>NZ_CP136520.1:180000-2819481 GCF_032813545.1 Nodosilinea sp. E11 | reverse complement strand
GACACGAGGGTAAGGAGGGCGCTAGCTGAATGGTTTTCAACAGATGCCCAACGAACGAAAGATGCGGAAGAAAAGTAGACTATGGAACCAGGATGACTAGCAATAATCCGGTTTCGTGTTTCATCATATGTATCATGATTGGCATCTCTAAACAGAGGCGGCGTAATACTTATACTTGTTATTAAACTACTCAAGCTGGGCATTTGGCCATTTAGGATGCTTGTAATTGCACTTGCATCTAATTTGTAAGTACCCAGACTTCCTCGCCCGCAACTAAAAACTGGTCGTCCTTCGGTCGTAGATAAATTAAGCGAATAATTATACGTACATGTGGTTGATGCCGTTTCAGAAACTGTTCTTGCTGGCGTAATGGTTCGCCACTCCATTTCTACGTAAGGTACTCTTTCCCTCCGATGATTAGTGAAAGGTACTGGTACATTCACGCAGACACCAAGTCTACAACGTCTTTCCATACGCACATCAGGATATGGAACTTCCACCCAACGGTATTTATCAACGGGTACTCTTTCTCTTACAGCAGGGACGTTCACACTCCAAGTGTGCCTAGCCTGTACCCTAGCAACAAGATTAATAGTATTTCCTACTATGTTGTATTCTAGCTTTTCAATACTTGTGTTTCCTTGATTACCTATTCGTACTTGACCGATTGATGACTGGATCTGATTTGCCCTTGCACGCCATTGACTTGCAATTGAATCCAGACTTGGGATGCAATTAATCATTCTTTGATCAAGAGGTTGAAGTAAGTTGATTACTTCAGGGGTAGATATCATTGGATTTTCAATACAAGCTTGCAAATTATAAGCCTTACCTTGCTGGCAAATCCCTAGCACAGCCAAGCAGGCAAAACCCGAAAGAAGCGGAGCCTTGAAAGTACCCACCCTCTTAAGGTACGATATTTTAGAGTAGGGTGCCTTTAAGCTTCCCAAGAATTTTAAGCAGATGTACATGATGAATCTCCTCTATAAATAATCTTGAATCAACATTTCAGAACACTAATTTTTGGCGTCCATTCTTACCCTTAACCTTTTGTCGTGACTAGATGTTTAGATGCTTGGCAGTCTGTTTTCTAGTTTGTATTTACTCCTAACTTTCCTTTATCTGCTTTATCCTCTGGAGCAATGACATGCTGTTAAGTGATGGATAGCCGAATTCAAGATTTAAATAAGCTCACCTTGAAGCCTTCCGGAAGCTTTCTTTTTTCGTTGAACTATGCATTGAGAAATAATGGGTTTTCCACTTGTATCATGCGCAAATAAAATCTAGTTCGCTATGCTAAGTAATCTAGTTATTTATTGCTCAAGCCAATATTTTTTAGGATTTTCTAAACTCATGAGTGAATCCTAATCAAAGGAAGTGCCCTTGTCAGTCGGCAAAAGGTCATGGGAAAGTCAGATGAAGGTCAGGTGAAGAATTAGGAAGTTTGGTATGGCGGCAATGAGTCGGGCCAAAAAACATACTCTAATGGGGAAACAATCAGGGTTTTGCGGCTTTGACGGTGAATGGCAGGGTATCTATCATGTCAGCACCACCAGAGGTGGTGGCAGTGCGTTAAGCGCCGCAGAGCGCCAGGTTGTAATCTTTAGCCTGAAAACGTACCTCTATGACCGTTGAAGAAGCGATCGCCCTCGTCGAGCAGGTTATTGCCCAAGGCCAGCTCACCAAAATTCAGGCCTTGGTCTTTCGCCAGGCGTGGGAAGGGCGATCGTACAGCGAGATTGCCCGCGCCTCGGGCTACGACCCCGGCTATATCAAAGATACTGGCGCTAAGCTGTGGCAAATCTTGTCGGAGGTGTACGGCGTCAAAGTCACCAAGCTCAATCTTCGGGGCGTGCTCAAACGTGCAGTGTGCAAGGCCCAAGGGTCAAGCCTGCTTGCCCCAACCGCCACATCTCGCCGGATTGATTGGGGTGACGCCATTGATGTCTCTATTTTCTACGGACGCGCTGAGGAGCTAGCTACCCTGCAGCGGTGGATTGTGGGCGAGCCATCCGAAAATGAGGCCAGCCAGCGTTGCCGCCTGGTGACGCTGCTGGCTATGGGCGGCATGGGCAAAACCTCGATATCAGTCAAGATTGCCGAGCAGGTGCAGGATAACTTTGAGGCGGTAATCTGGCGATCGCTGCGCGATGCGCCTCCCCTAGTCGACCTATTGACCACGCTGATTCGCTTTTTGGCTCCGGCAGACCAGGGCGTTCTCCCCCTGCCGGAAACCGTTGGCGGCAAGATCTCTATCTTGATTGAGCACCTGCGGGCCGCTCGTACCCTGGTGGTGCTCGACAACTTTGAGGCTGTGCTGCAAGGAGCCCAGCGGGCGGGCACCTACCGCAGCGACTACACTGACTACGGTGAACTGCTCAAGCGCCTGGGCGAAATCGCCCACCAGAGCTGTGTACTGATCACCACCCGCGAAAAACCCCAGGAGATCGCCGCCCAGGAGGGGGATCTGTTGCCCGTGCGCACCCTGCCACTGCTGGGGGTCGATATCGACACAGGCCACCAAATTATTGTGGCCAAGGGGTTAGCGGCCAATACTCCAGACCTCGATTGCCTGGTGGCCCACTACCGGGGCAACCCCCTAGCGCTCAAAATTGCGGCCACCTCCATTCGCGATGTGTTTGGGGGCAGTGTTACCCAGTTTCTAGCTCAAGGCAGCAGCGTCTTTAGCGGCATAGGCACTCTGCTGCAACAGCATTGCGATCGCCTGTCCCCCACCGAGCAGCAGATCATGTACTGGCTCGCCATCAACCGCGAACCGGTCACCTGTGCCCAACTGCTCACCGACATCCTTCCCACCGTTCCCCAGCGCACAGTACTGGAGGTGCTGGAGTCGCTGCGCTGGCGCGGTCTGCTGGAGTACACGGCAGCGGGCTTTACTCTCCAGCCGGTAGTGATGGAATGCCTGACCGAACAGTTGATCGACCAAGTGAGTCAAGAAATTGTGGTCGAGGCTCCTGTGCTGCTGAGTAGCCATGCCCTGATCAAAGCCCAGGTCAAAGACTACATCCGCGATAGCCAAATTCGGCTGATTTTGCAGCCCGTGGTCGATCGCCTCATTTTGCGCCTGGGGTCGAGCAAGCAGGTTGAGCACAAGTTCGATCGCCTCCTGGCCAAGCTCAAAGCCCAGCCGACAGATGCCGCTGGCTATGGCGGCGGCACTCTGCTCAATCTCTATCGCCAGCTCGAAACCAATCTCACTGGCTACGATTTCTCGGAGCTGAGCATTCGCCAAGCCTACCTACAAGACGTGAACCTGCACCGGGTCAACTTCGCGGCAGCGATGTTTGACCAGTGCGCCTTTGCCGCCACCTTTGGGGGCATTACCTCGGTGGCCTTTAGCCCCCTGTGCGGAACATCTCCGGGGGAGAGTGGGCAAACCCTGGCAACCAGCGACACTACGGGCGGCATTCAGCTGTGGCGCATTGTCGATGGCCAACAGCTAAAGCTCTTTAAGGGGCACAATAGCTGGGTGTGGCAGGTGGCCTTTAGCCCCGTGCATCCCATTCTGGCCAGCGGTGGCCAAGACCACCAGGTGCGACTGTGGGATCTAGACTCAGGCGAATGTCTAAGAATTTTGGCGGCGCATAGGGGCATTGTCACCGCCGTTGCCTTTAGCCCCGACGGCACCCTGCTGGCCAGCGCCAGTGGCGACCAAACCGTGCGGGTGTGGGAGGTGGCCACAGGAGAATGCCGCCAGGTGCTGCACGGCCACGAGGACTGCGTATGGAGCGTGGTGTTTCAGCATGATGGGCAAACCCTCTTTAGCGCGGGCGAAGACAGCGCCGTGAGAGCCTGGGATCTGACCACCGGTATCTGCCGCTCGGTGTGGCAAGAGCACCAGAGCTGGATTCGCGCGATCGCCCTCAGCCCTGACGGCGAAACCCTGGCTAGCGGCAGCTTTGACCACACCATCAAGCTCTGGGATGTGGGCACTGGCGCTTGCCTAGATACCCTGACCGGGCACCACAAAACCGTCACCTCAGTCGCCTTTAGCTCAGACGGTGAGTGTTTGGCCAGCGCCAGCTACGACCAAACTATCAAACTCTGGGATATGACCACTGGCGACTGCTGGCAAACTCTCCAGAAGCACACCAACCTGGTGTGGGCCGTGGCCTTTCACCCCCAGGAGCGCATTCTCGCCAGCGGCGGCGAAGACTACACCGCCCGCCTTTGGGAGCTAGAAACCGGCTACTGCACCAAAACGCTGCAAGGCTATAGCAATACTATTTATGCGATCGCCCTGCACTCCTCCCAAGGTTTACTGGCCAGCGCCCATGAAGACCAGACCATCAAACTCTTTGACTTCAATGGCGCTGCTGTTGCTCATGCCAAAGAACTATCTCCGGCTCAGGCAGACCCCTTTCGAGTGCTGCGGGGTCACACAGGCCGGGTGCTCTCCGTAGACTTCAGCCCTGCCGGGCATCTGCTGGCCAGTGCGGGTACCGATCGCACCATCAAACTTTGGAACTCCGACACCGGGCACCTGCTGCAAACCCTTCAGGGGCACCAGAGCTGGGTCTGGGCGATCGCCTTCCATCCCCAAGGTCATCTGCTGGCCAGCGCCAGCTACGATCAGACGGTTAAACTGTGGGATGTGACCACGGGGGAATGTCGGCAAACTCTCCAGGGCCATGACAGTTCCGTATTAGCCGTTGCCTTTAGCCCAGACGGTCACTGGTTGGTCAGCGGAGGCTACAACCAGACCATCAAACTCTGGGAGGTAGCGACAGGCCAATGTCGCCACACCTTGCAGGCCCACATCAACCGCGTGTGGGCCGTCACTTTTAGTCCTGACTCGCGTTATCTGGTGACTGGCGGCGACGACGGCACCATTCAGGTTTGGAATATTGCCACGGGAGAGCGGCAGAAAACCCTAGCGAGCCATTCTGACCCGGTGCTCTCCCTAACGTTTAGCCCCGATGGCAGCATTCTGTATAGCGGTGGCGCAGACAAAACCATCAACGTCTGGGATCTGGAGACGGACAATTGTACGGCAACGCTGACCGGACATCAAAGTTGGGTGTGGTCGTTGCAGTACGACCTAGAGTCCTCGATTCTCCTCAGTGCGGGACAAGATGAAACGATTCGGTATTGGTCTACCGAAACAGGGGCATGTTTGAAGACGCAGCAGTGCGATCGCCCCTACGAAGGCATGAGGTTTGAAGGTGCGATCGGCCTAACCGAAGCCCAAAAATCTACCCTCAAAGCTCTAGGTGCAGTCGATAACTAAGGACGCCGATGGCCACTCTGGCGGCCCTAATACGATGGTCTATGTCCCATACCAGGGTACTGAGCGCAGAATACTAAGTCGCCTCAGCGACTCCCACTTGAGCGCACATGTCGGCTAACGGGCAGCGCCCACATTTAGGCCGGTTACCGGTGCAGATGTGCTTGCCAAAGGGCACCAGCAGCCGGTTGATTTCAACCCAGTAGGGCTGCGGCAGTTTGGCTTCTAGGGCGGTCATGGTCTTTTCGGGCGACTTGGTTTGTACGTAGCCCCAGCGGTTGGTGACCCGGTGCACATGCACATCGACGCTAATGCCGGGATAGCCCAGTGCCACCCCCAGCGCCAGATGGGCACACTTCGGCCCCACCCCTTTGAACTGCATTAGCACCTCGGGGTCGGCGGGCAGGTCGCCGCCGAATTCATCCAGAATGTGCTGAGAAATCTGGCGGATCTGCGGGGCTTTATTCTCGGCAAAGGTAGACCCTTGAATCAGGGCCAGAATCTCTTCGATCTCTAGCTCTACCATCTGCGCTGGCGATCGCGCCCGAGCAAACAGCCGCTGCGACACCGGCACGCTCACCTCGTCGTAGGTGCGAATCGAGATGATGCAGGCGACCAGCTGCTCGTAGAGCGTGTCAAAGCCCTCCTCCGCCAGTTGAAACATAGCGGCTTTGGGAAACGGGGCCACCGCCTGGCGCAGCAGTGCGATCGCCCGGTCGATATCAAAGTCCTTGGTAGCCACGACGCGATCGGGTTGCAGAACTTAACTCATTACCAACGGGGCCATCAGCTCGGGGTCTTGAAAGAGCGGTGTGCTCAGGTAGCGCTCGCCAAAGCTGGGCTGAATGATCACAATCAGCTTGCCCTCGTTTTCAGGACGGCAGCCCACATCCACGGCGGCTTTGACAGCGGCCCCGGTGGAAATGCCCGACAGCAGCCCCTCTTCGCGGGCCAAACGGCGACCGTAGGCGATCGCGTCGTCGTCGGTCACCTGCACCACTTCGTCGATCAGCGCTGTGTTGAGCACCTCCGGCACAAACCCGGCCCCAATGCCCTGAATTTTGTGGGAACCGGGCCGCCCGCCCGAGAGCACCGGGCTATTGACGGGTTCGACGGCGATCGCCTTAAAGCCCGGCTTACGCTGCTTCAGCACGTCGGTTACCCCGGTAATGGTGCCGCCTGTGCCCACGCCGGCCACCAGCATATCGACCTGGCCATCGGTGTCGGCCCAGATCTCTTCGGCGGTGGTGCGGCGATGAATATCGGGGTTGGCGGGGTTGCGAAACTGTTGCAGCATGTAGGCGTCGGGCAGATTGTCGAGAATATCTTGGGCGCGCTGAATGCAGCCCGACATGCCCGCTACGCCAGGGGTTAGCTCTAGCTCGGCCCCGTAGGCCCGCAGCATGGCCCGCCGTTCTGAGCTCATCGTCTCGGGCATGGTAAGAATGAGACGGTAGCCCTTGGCCGCCGCTGCCATGGCCAGGGCAATGCCCGTGTTGCCTGAGGTGGGTTCTACCAAGGTCGTCTTGCCAGGGGTGATTAGCCCTTCGGCCTCGGCGGCTTCAATCATATTGATGCCAATCCGGTCTTTGACCGAGGCGGAGGGGTTCATGCCCTCCAGCTTAATCACCAGACGGGCCAGGCAGCCCGCCTCTTGGGGAATGCGGTTGAGCTGCACCAGCGGGGTGCGGCCAATCAGTTGGGTCACGTTTTCGGCAATTCGCATGGGGCCTGAATGTAGTAATGGGCCTAGATGTAATACATAATGTCGACTTGCTGCTGGGCGTTGCGCTTCTCGACCAGGTCTTGCAGGGTGTATTTTTGTAGCACCCCTTCGGCGGCCTGGCGCACCTCTCCCCACACGCCCTGAATCACTCGCCCCTCTGGGGTGTCAGCCCCGTGGGTCGGGTCTGTTTGGGGTTCAAACCCCTCAATGCAGCTCACCACATCATAGAGGGTAATCTTCCACGGATCACGGGCCAACAGATAGCCGCCCCGCGCCCCCCGCTGACTCTTGACTAGACCCGCCCGGCGCAGGGTGGCCAGCAGCTGCTCAAGATAGCGATCGGGAATATTTTGCTGGCTAGCAATTTGCCGAATTTGCAGCGGTTCGCCGCCGTTGTAGTGGGGGCTAAGCTCCAGCAGAGCCAGCAGGGCGTATTCACTTTTAGACGACAAATCCACAGGGCAGGCGGGGTAAAGAGCGATACTTTTAGTATACTCCGGTTCTCCACTGGGGTTTGCAGGATTGGGCGATCGCAGGCAAGACTGTCTCGTTTTGTATTGCGATTCACTAAACGTCACAGGGCTTCAAGGTACTGTGCTCGGATGCGGGCAGTGTTCTGGGATACCTAGATATAGCGGCGATCGCGCTGACTTCTGGGGCGTTGGCCTTTGGCCAGTCTCAGTCGATCGCCCCAGCGCCACTCCTCCCAGTCACGTCAGTACCACCGGCACATTTCTGGCAGGCCCTTGTCCTATGAGCCCACTGAACCTGGTTGTTGATCAACTCGTTGGCCCCACAGTGTCTGCCCAGGCGGCTTTAGCCGCTGACCCAATGCCCTTAGAGGGGCTGGCCGACTTTCTCGAAATTCTACAATTTTTGATTCGTGAACCCTCAGTAGTCGGCAGCGAAGACGCCTTCTTTCGGGTGCTGCGCCGCGAACTAGAAGAAGTCGGTGCTGAGGTGAGCCACTACCACGGTGTGCTGGTCGCCCAGGGCCGCCGTCCCCACGAGCTGATGCTGTCGGCCCACATCGATCGCCACGGGCTGCTGTGCACCGGCCCCAATGAGTTTCAGTATGCGGCTTTTATTGCGGGTAACCAGAGTGAGCTGACCGGTGACTCGGTCTCAGAGCAAATGCTCCACACTATCGAGAACCGCTTCCAGGGCCAGCGGGTGCAGGCCCACCTGCCCTATACCGGCACCTACATCGGCCAGGGAATCATCACCAACTCCTACATATGCCCCGAGCGCAAGAACCTGATCTTTGAGGTCGATGGGCTCGATTACCTGCAACCGGGCACCCCCGTTGCCTTTCTCGATCGCCTCCAGTTCAACAATGGCTACATTTCGGCCCAGCTCGACAATGTGGTCAGTGCTGCGATCATTATCTTTTTGTTTCGCTGCGGGTTTGAGGGCACTGCCCTGTTCACCGCCCAAGAAGAGTCGGGCCGCAGCTGGCGCTATGCCCTGTCGTGGTTTCAGCGCCAGCGCCTGGGCACCGATCGCTTGATCGCCCTTGACACCAGCCCCTACCACAGCCGCGAGGCCGCCGACCAGCAGCTCGTCACCCTGCGCCGCAAAGACGCCAGCGCCGACTTTGCCCCTGGCATTACCCAAGAGCTGGCCGATCGCTGCGACCAGCTCGCCATTGCCTACAGCTACAAAGACGACTACATCGCCGCCCAAAACCTCACGCGGCCCAAGCCCTACTCGTTGGGCCGCACCGAAATGGGCCGCCTGACGGCGGCTACCGATGGGGCGGTAACGGGTACTACGCTGCAAATTCCCACCACCGAATACCACACGGCGACCGAAACCGCCTCGCTAGCCTCGGTGGCGGCAGTGATTCGGCTGTTGCAGACCTATCTTGATTAAAGAGAAGGCGGACTAGAGAACCAGAAGGGAACGTCATGAGAGGCGATCGCGCCTGAGCTTCTAAGTACGCTAGCTCTCTACCCGTTATTAGCGTCGTTGACAGCAGCGCCTTGTTCTAGACGATCCCAAGCGTCCTGGCTGGCGTGCCGAGCGGTATCCCAGCTTAGGCGGCTGGAGCCATACTCTTGCTCGTACCGCGTTCTGAGATGGGGCTCAGCATCCTTGTAGGTCGATCCATCCTTTGCATAGGTGGAATAGCCTTCATAACCGGTGCGGTAGGCGGGGCTGTAGTCTTCGTAGCTATGATCAGGCTCTACGTAGGGGCGAGTGGCGTAGTTATGACGCCAGTATTCATCTTCCACACTAAGGTCGAGGGTTTCGTTCATGTTGATAGCTTTCCATGCTAAACACCTGGGCTCAACAACGTTATCTGTGACAGCTAACCCTGATGAACTTCGTACCACCAACCATAGTCATTGGCTGTTCAGACTGAATCGCCTGTGGGAGTAATCTTTCACAGCCAGTGGAGGGAGATAAGCCGAGGAACATCCAGTCGTTAGCTCAGAAAGCCATCGCTATCAATTCCGAGGGAAAGCTGATAGATCGTCTTTTTGGGCTGTCCAGTTGCTTTGGCGAGTTGGCGGCTGGCATCGGCGCGAGACATGCCCTGCCGCAGCAACTGCTCTAGCTCTGCTCGGATGGCTTCGGGTGAAAGCACGGGCGTTTCGCGGGTCGCACCTTGAATAACGACGGTGAACTCGCCCTTGGGGGCTTCGCTCTGGTAATGGGCCAGGGCCTCGGCCAGGGTGCCGCGCCAAAATTCTTCGAAGCGCTTGGTCAGTTCGCGGCCCAGGGTAACGGGGCGATCGCCCCCTAGGGCAGCAACCAAATCCTCCAGGGTTTTGATTAGCTTGTGGGGCGCTTCGTAGAGAATGACGGTGCGACTTTCTTGGGCGATCGCCTCTAACCGCGTGGTTCTCTCCTTACCCTTCAGTGGCAGAAAGCCCTCGAAGACAAAGCGATCGCTGGGCAACCCCGCCACGCACAGCGCCGTAATCGCCGCCGTTGGCCCCGGAATGGGGATCACCGGAATCTGTGCTTCAATGCAGGCGGCAATTAGCTCATAGCCAGGGTCAGAAATGCCTGGCATACCGGCATCGCTGACTAGGGCAACGGCCTGCTGGCGGGCTTGCAGGTGGTGCAGCACCTCGCTAATGCGGCTGTGGCGGTTGTGCTCGTGGTAGCTGATCTGCGGCGTGGTGATTTGAAAATGCTGGAGCAGTTTGCCCGTGTGGCGGGTGTCTTCGGCGGCGATTAGATCCACCGACTGCAACATTCGCACGGCGCGGAAAGTCATATCTTCCAGGTTGCCCAGGGGGGTGCCCACCACGTAGAGATGGCCGGGTTTGGGGTCAGAGTCGGGGGCCGGGGGCATGGGTGTAGCGATAGACGTTCTTACAGGCTAGCGTACTGCCTGGGGGCGATCGCCAGAGTCTGGCCCGAGGCCCACTGCGCAGCACATACCATGGGCCATACTAAACGACAGTGACTGAGCGTGATCAAGTCTGTGCAAAGGAGAGTGATGATGCAATACCTGAAATCGTTGGGATTGGCGCTAGGGGCCGCTGCCTTGATCGGGGCGATCGCTCCGGCTTGGGTGCAGGCTTCAGACGACCGGGTGGCCGCCGCTGAGGCTGCACCCACTGTACCCGCCCTAGAAACCCGCAGCTACACCTACGCAGACTTGTTTTCGATCGCGTTTCCGGTTGGGTGGCAGATTGACGAACGGGCCGAGGCTCCTCAGGTGGTTGCCGAAAGCACTGGGGCCAACGGCCACCTCCCCGCAATACGCACCGAGGTGAGCTGGCAAAATGCGCCCCCGCGACAGGTGGTGGGTGAATCGCTCGAAGCCCTGCGGGAAAAGGGCTACACCGTCACCCGTTACGATGCCGCCACCATTGACGGGGTCACCGCCGTGCGCCTATGGGTGAGTGAGATTCCGGATGATTTGCCTAATGCGTTTATCACCTACGTGGGCTACCCCACGGCCACCGCTACCATTACTAGCTACTACGGCGACACCACAGGTAATATGGATCCGGTGCTGATGGGCATTCACCAGTCTTTTGCGCGATCATCGCAGTAGGGAAGCCGTAGAGACTTCGGGGATCCTATCCTGCGGTACTCCGAACTAGGTTTGTGGCCGATCCCGCAAAGCTATCTCGTTGGGGCAGCGATCGCAATCCTTAACCTGGCAGAAGGCCTTGGTCTTCTAAGATTTGGGCACTGATTTTGGGGCATGCTGTTTTATGCCCCTAGTCAACCAGTGCTATGCAAATTGATTTTCACCACGGGGTCACCTATGTGTGCGCCCGCTTGGCAGGGTTTGAGCATAGAGAGGCCAGTGTTGTGGCCTACTGTGCTCAGTACGTTGACGACTCGACCCAGGCAGGCTTAATTCGGTTTGACAACGGGGCCATGTTCGATCGCATCAGCTCGGCCCACAAACTGCTCGACTACCGCAACTTCAAAGAACTCGCCAACTATAAAGTGTGGATCCCCTTTCATTTCTTACCCGGCAACGGTGGGTTGCCCGCCGGGCAAGACCCACCAGGCTCCTTCATCGAAAAGCTGATCTGCCGCCCCAACAGCCCTGTCGCTCAAGCCATGGTGCGCGAATGCATTGACCAACGCGATCGCAGCTACGGTCTGCACCGCTTGGGCATTACTCTCCATGTTTTTGCTGATACCTGGGCTCACCAGGGCTTTGCGGGCGTTAGCCACGTGATCAACAACGCCCGAGACTTGGTAGACGGCAACAACAACCCCGACCAAAACCTGAAAAATCGCTTGTCTAACTTTTTTATTAGCGGGGCGCTGCCTTTGGGCCACGGCACGGTGCTCAGCAACCCCGATCGCCCTTACCTGCGCTGGGGCTACACCAATGGCCGGGGCGAAAAAATTAGCCGCGACAACCCCAAAGATTATCTGACTGCTGCCAATGAAATGTGCAAAGCCATGCAGCGGTATCAGTTGGGCGACCCCAATGCCCCCGTTGAGGGCCTGCTAGATGCCGACAAAGCTACCATTGCCGCCCTGTTTGAATCTACTCGCGGTGAAGGCGACAGCCGCCACCAGCAGTGGCTGGCCCACATTGCCCAGGGGGCCTTTAGCTTTGGCCCAGCTAGGGTGAGCTATGTTGCCAAGGGTTACGGGTCTTGGAAGCATCAGGCGCTGGGCATTGTGGGTGAGGGCGATCGCAAGGAAACGCGCCTGGCCTACTCTCCCAGCTTTCTCACCAGCGACTGGAAGCTGTTTCACGATGCTCTCCAGGCCCATCACTTTTACGTCATCCATGATCTACTGCCCCAGTACGGCATCTGCGTGGCGTAGGGGCGTGGGGGGGTGGGAGCGTGGATGGGTGGATGGGTGGATGGGTGGATAGGTGGGCGGGTGGGCGGGTGGGCGGCGTTAACAGACCTATGGTGGATTGCTCCAGCTTTTAGTTTTCCTGCAAAAACGGGTCTATGAGCAGGGGGGCAAGCTATGCTAAGCCTTGATCGATCACGCCTACTTTCAACAACTTCCTGTGGTTTCTCCTGTCATTTCTCGCCCTGCTTTAGATATTTCGCCGCCGCCGCCGCCGCGATCGCCCCTAGTGGTGCAGCGGCGGGGGTGGCGGTCATCACTATTGTCGCTGCCGCGCCCCAAACACCCGCAAATGTGGGGGTTGGGGGTGGGCAGTTTGGCCCTGGGCTTAGTCAACGGTGCCCTGGTGATCTCCGCCGGAATTGGCTTGGTGGCCTACCAGCAGTTGTTGCAGCTCTCGCCCCGCCAGCGCCAGAGCTTAGTTGATCGGCTACAAAAGGGGCTGCCGCTGCCCGCCACGCCTCAGCAACAGGCGTTGGTGCTCAGTTTGGTGGCAGGGGTGAGTACCTACACCTTTAGTGCCCTGTGGCACAGTACTCACTCACTGCTGATGGCGCTGCTGCTTACTGGGCAGGGGGCGCTAGCGTTGTTTGCCCTAGGGGCGCTGGTGCGATCGTCTCGGTCGGCTGAGACTGGCCGCGATCGGTGGAATGCGGCCCCGGTCGCGCAGGTAGAGCACAACCTATCGGTGCTGAGCCATCCCGATCCGCTCAAGCGGCTGGTGGCGGTGCGGCGACTGGTGCGGCTGGGGCAGACCGATGAAGCCTATCTGGTGGGAGTATCGGTGCGATCGCACCTGCTCGACTGCTTTGCGATTCGGCTCAGTCAGGAGAGTGATGCGATCGTGCGATCGGCGCTCGAAGAAGGGCAGGCTTTACTGCGATCGGCCAAGCCCCTACCCCCTGGCGCTGCCGCTGCCTTTGTGGCCAACGCTGCCTCTGGCCCGGCTGAGCTAAGCCATTCAACCTTAGCAACTCAGTGGGTGGCAGCCCCAGATCTTTCAGACTCTCTCCAGCCTTCACAAGGGGGGCATCTAGACGCATCGCCAGGGCAAGCTAGTCCGGAGCAGCATGCCGCGATCGCGTTAGCAGAAACGCCAGAGGTCTCTACCCCCACAGCGCCGACCCCTGCGGCTGAACCTGCTCCTAAAGGGCGGCGCACCGTCGAATACGTCGAATACGCAGACATCTAACCCCTAGACCATCCAACCCTAAAAAATAAGCTATGGATCGCTTCACCGTTGAGGTCATTTCTCAGACCCCAAACCCTCAACAGACTATGTATGCCGCCATGCACCAAGACTACGCCGAGGGCTTTGTGGCGCACGATCGCGATGCTTGGCCCAGCGAAGAGCGCTGCGGTGAAATTCTGGTCACCAGCCTGCTCAAGGGCGGACGCGGCCACTACGGCCCGCTGGAGCACCCGCAGATTGTGTTTAACGTGGGCTGGTTTCCCCACAGCACCATGCAGCAGATCCGGACTCATCGGGTTGGCGTGAGCTTCGATGTTCAGAGTTTTCGGTATACCGGCCAGCGCATTCTAGACGTTGTAGACGGCAAGCGCGAGGTCGAAGAGGTTTTTTACCTGAGGCCTTTGGGTTTCTACAGCGATCGCCAGGGCAAGAAGTACGAGTACACCGCCGAGGCTCGTCAGCAGGATCTCGACTGGTGCCTAGAGGCCAGCCGCCGCTACAAGATTCGCATTGATCAGGGCTTTGCCGAAGAGCATGCTCGGGGGCTGATTCCCTTCGACATTCGCCAGCACTGGGTGATGTCGGCCAATGTGCGATCGGTCATGCACCTGCTCGACCTGCGCTGGAAGGCCGATGCCCAGCTAGAGGCGCAAAAAATGTGCGAAGCAATCTGGCCCCACTTTCAAGCCTGGGTACCCGCGATCGCCGCCTGGTACGAAGACAACCGCCTCAAAAAAGCTCGCCTGGCCCCTTAGCCCAAGCCTTGAGGCACTAGTTCTGCGGCCCCAAGGGCCACCAGCGGCTCTGGGGGCAAAGGGTTGAGATCTAAGTCAGTGGCAGCGCCGGTGCTGCCTAAGCTCAAGCCTGCCAGATCTTCGACAGCCGCCACCGGCAGGGCCGCCGGCTGGGCAAACTGCACCCGCACGCGCTGCCGTGCTGGGGTAGCGTAGTAATCGCTGAGGGTGATCGATCGCCCGGCTCCCAGATCAATCAAGCGATCGTTGCCGCGTCGGCTGCGGGTGACATTGGCGCGCGAAAAGGCGCTTAGATCGAGCAAATCTTGACGATTGGCCCCCACAATCACATCATGGCCGGTAGGGGTAAACAGATCGTAGCCGCCAAATACATTGGCCGCCCCATTGGCAATGATTAAGTCGTCACTCGACGAATTAATCACGTTTTCGATGGTGGTGTCGAGGCTGAGCCAGGTGCCCCGGCTGGCCAACCCGGTCACGTTGTCAAAGTCGGCCTGGGTAGAGAGGCTGCCGCCGGGCCGCAGATCAATGCGATAGCCCGATTCGTTGAACGGCAGAGTTGAGAGAACTAGCGTATCTACCCCACCGCTATCGACCAGGGTAAGGCGTTGGGAGGCTGCACCACCCGCCGTAAACGGAGAACTGCCCTCGGTGCTGTAGGCGTGGGTGTGGGTAAAGCTATAGATCGTATCGTTGGCGTTAAATGCTTTAGCGCCATACATCGACTGTAGTGCCGCAATGTCTAAGGGCATTAGCGTGGTTGGGGCAAACCCGCCAAAGTTGTAGGTCATCACCGTGTTGCCCAAGTTGTCGAGATTTGCGGCTAGATAAGGCCCCGCCGTTCCGCCACCGCCCGCATTGTAGTTGCCGGGGTGCTTTAGCCCCAGGGCGTGGCCAATCTCGTGAATTAGGGTGGTATAGCCGTGGCTGCCAGGGCCAGAGGCAAAGTTGTTGTAGGGGGCGACGGCGGGGTCGCTGTAGCGATCGCTCAAATGCACATCGCTACCGACGCTATAGAAGCCAGTCGCATCGGGGTAGTAGGCGTAGGCATACCCCCCAAAGCCGCCCAAGTCAGAAAACATCAGCCGTATTTGGCCAAAATTGTCCGGCGACTCCGCCACTTCTGTAAAGGTTAGATTGATTAGCGGCTCAATATAGCTCTTTAAAATCGTGCGAACGCTGTGTTTGATCGGATCGCTTACCTCAGCCACCCGCTCGTTGTTGGGGCTGTTGTAGCTTGGGGCGGTGAAGCTGTTGACAAAGCTAAAGGTGATATTGGTATCAAAGCTAGTGTCGAGTCGATAGCCGCTCAGCAGTGCGTCAACGCCGCTCTCGCTAAAAAACTGCCCCGTGCTATCGACCGGTGCCAGCCCGTCACTCGCCGCAGACTGGCATTGGCGGCAAGCGCAGGCCCGCAGGTGGGTAGCATCTCCCCAGCCGGTCAGCCGATCGCCCTCGCCGCCGAGGTCTTCTTCCGCTGGCGCTAGTGAGAACAACCCTGCCGAGACATCGAATGTTTTGAGAATTTGGCCCAGATTTTGCCAACGGGGTCTGGCGCTCAGCTCAGGGGGCCAGTCTGCCCGCTCTAACTGCTGAAGGGCCGTCTTGACAGCTGGGGCGATCGCCTCGGTGACTGCCGGGCTAGCGATCGCCCCCGTCCAGCCCTCTGCAAGGGCCATCCAGGCGGCGGTGTCGCCACGGTCTGCCCCCATCAGCCTGGCGAACTCAGGCAAAAGCGCTGTCTCTAACCCGCCCCAGTCCGCAGCCCACAGTGGGTGAGTCCCCATCGGTGTCTCCTCTCAATCAAGGACTATGATCTCGACGCCAAGCCCAGAGCCGTGGTTTAACGGGGTGCGCCTGGAGCGCGATCGCAGATTTACCCAACTTTGCCCTGCAACTCAGCAAAAGTGGGGGACGCGATCGCCACAGTGCGCCTAAACCCCTAGAAACAGGCCCTTAGGGCAACAGTATGCGGTGATTGTTGTCTCTAGCTATAGCCTATCTACGTCGCCAGCCCCTGGAGAGATCTGGCCACAGCTATACAGAAACATCACCATTGCGTAGAAAACACCTAGGCCCACCTTACAACAGAACCGCCCTGATGGGAGGTGGCGGGCGCTTATAGCGATGGCTATAAACCAAACCGCAAAAAATCAGGGGCCGCGATCGCGGCCCCTGGTCTAAATCAGACTTGGTTGAACTCGCACCTTGGCCCTAGCGATACCGGAAATTGCGGTAGACCAACCGCGAGTTGAGCCCGCGCCCGCGCAGGAAGCTCACTACAGCTCCGGCGTCGTTGCGATCGTTACACTCAGCCGCATTGATAAACCGACCTTGGGGGGCGCTCTCAAACTGGGGGTTAATCACGCAGGTCAGACCGCCCACGCCTCGGCCCCCTGCAGGGGTGAGCACCTGGCGCACCTGTTGCAGCTCCGCTTCGCCGCCAAACACGGCGGCAATGAAGGGAGCCAGCGACCCGCTGACCGTGCCGCTATCGCCAAAGCAGGCCGGGCGATCGGCCTGGGGAATATTGGTCACCAGGGGCGCAGTGCTGACCCGAGGCTCTGACAATAGCACCGCACCATTGGCCCCGATCGCCTCTAGCAGCGCCTGACCGTCGCCGCTGACTCGAATAAAGTAGCGGGCCGCCGTACCGGCAAACCCTTGACCGCCAAAATAGGTCACCCAGCACTCGTAGGGAGCCATGCCGGGCACTTCAGCCGTCGCGGGCTGACCATTGACCACCTGCTGCCCGGAGTTCTTGTTGTACACATTCATTTTGGTCACACCGGCATCGGTAAACACCCGCACCGAGTAGTTTTGGGTGTCGAAGCCCACCAGGGTGCGGGCCAAAATATTGTCTTGGCCAGGGGTGATCGCGGGCAGGTTCAGGGCGACGATGCGAGTGCTGTTTTGGCTGATCAGCACTGAATCGCTGGCGGCGTCAATAATTTCGAGCCGGGCCTGAAACGAATTGCGATTGCCACTAGCCCGGTAAATGACGTTGCGGCCATTGCGCGACCCGTAGCTGTCGTAGGCTACCCAACCGTCGCTATTGATGGATCCGCGAAACACCACGGGAGCCCCCAGCTGTTCAGACTGTCGGGTATCGCGGTTGTAGACGTTCATGCTTAGAAACTGAGTGTTTCTAGGGTGAACGCTGACCGTGAAGGTTGGGGTTTCGAAGTAGAGGGTGGCATTATTTGAGGTGTTGGGGTCTTGGGCCAGCAGCCCCTCTAGACCCGCCTCGGCAGCGGTGGTGGGCGTCAGGGCGGTCGGCTGGGCGGCACCGTAGCCTGGCACCGATAGGCTGGTGACCAGAAAAACTGAGGTGATAAACAGCGAAAGCGTCTTGAATAGCCGCTTTGACCAGCGGCTAAGGGGGACGTTGGGCCAGGCTGGTTTCATGGAAATTGCTCCCTATACTCCTCACTAGAGAAACCCGTCAGGCCACCAAGTCGGGAACATGCGGGCGTAGAACCCCGGTTTCTCTGCAAATATGGCTGTAATTTTAGCTAACTTTCCCTGAAGCGCTCTTTCTTTTTAGAGTTAGCCCTGTTTTTGGGTGGCTTCTCGAAAACTTTCTCCTTAATGGTGGGCATTGCCCACCCTACGCGGCTTCCTGATATGGTGGGCGGTGCCCACCCTACAGCAGCTGTCTCGCATTCATACCTGTATCCAGCAACACCATCAATTTGAAGATCAAAGGCTGCCCTTGCGGTGATTGTTCAGATTGCCAGTCAGGCCCTCCAAAAACTGCTGCGCTTCGGGCGATAGGTCGATGGGCAAATGCCCAGAGCGAATGTGCAGATCGCGCTGGGGAAAGGGAATTTCTATACCGTGATCGCGCAGGCTAGCCTCAATGGCAAAATAGAGGTCGCTTTTGATCACCAATTGGCGGCTGGGCTGGGCAATCCACACGAGCAGTTGAAAGTTGAGGGCGTTGTCGCCAAAGCCCAGAAAAAACACCTGGGGGGCGGGGGCGGAGAGAATTTCTTGATTTTTTTTGCAGGCTTCGAGCAGGGCGGCTTTAACCGCTTGGGGGTTGGCGCTGTAGGCTATGCCCACCGGCAGCCGAATGCGCGACACTGGGTTGCCATGGCTCCAGTTGGTGACTTCTGAGTCTAAAAAGTGGGAGTTTGGCACAATAATTGACACCTGATCGAGGGTGCGAATTTCGGTGCTGCGCGAGCCAATGCGGGCTACGGTGCCCTTGACCTGGCCAAAATCGACAAAGTCGCCCACCTGCACAGGCCGCTCAAACACCAGCACCAAACCGCTGACAAAGTCTTTCACCAAGCCTTGCAGGCCCAGACCGACACCAATACCTAGACCGCTGGCAATCAGGGCGATCGAGCTGAGGTCGAGGCCCCACAGCTGCAAGATAACCACGGTGCCCAGCAAAATTAGCGTGTATTTCGAGAGTACCGAGATCGCTTCCTGGGCGGCCAGGCTAATGCCCGTTACCCGCAGTACCCGCGATCGCAGCAAGTTGGTGGCAGCGCTAGCCATAATCACCAGCCCCAGCAGGGCGGCCACCACCAGCAGCAGATCGAGCAACGAGTACGATCGACTCCCCAGCAGTAGACTGCGGGCAAACAGACCATCCCGTAGGCTGCGCATTACCTGGTAGCTGACTCGGCGCGTGATGGGAAACAGATTGGCGGCGTAGGTCAGGGCTGCTAGCCAGACCATAGTTCGCACCAAAAACAGCGTCAGCCGCAAGAACAGTCTGAAGGGTTGGGCGTTGTTGTCGTCATCGTCGTCTGCCTCAGTCGACCAAAGGGTAAACCGATCGACTAGCGACTTGAACCAGTACTGCCACAGCCACCCGGCCAGAACGTGCAGCACGATCGCGATCGCTAGCGCGCTCAGGGCTTTAATCATGGCTCGGGTCAAAAAGCCGTCCTGTCGCTCGGCCCTGGCCTGGGTGAGGGCTGTAGAGATCGTGTTGGCCCAGCGGTCGGCCAGCAGCGGCGGGCTATCGGCCCCGCTCACCTGTACATCGGCGTTGGTCACCGTCATGATGTAGCGATCGCCCGCAAAAATGACCGGGTTACCTCCCTGGGAGGGGTCACCATTGTCTCCGGCCCCCCGAATTTCGGTCTCTACCGACACGGGTTCATCGCTTTCGACCAGCGGCATCAAGTTGGTTTCAATGGCCAGGGCTCGCTCCAGGGCCGTGAGGTCGCCAGCGGCGGGTACGTCAAACAAAAATAGGCCGTTGATAAAGACCGGCTCAGCATCCGGTACCTGGGCCAAACTTGGCAACGCCACCACCCCATGCAGCAGCAGCGACAGCAGCAGCCCTAAGAGTAGGCGGGTTAGCCAATCGATTGGGTTTCCTCGTACTGGCATAGGCCTCTGCTGCTAACTGGGTCGAAACACCGACACCAGCATAGCGCCCAGGGATGCTGGCCGTAGCCCCGAGAATTGTCTAGGGGCTTGACCAGGGCGCGGCTTCAGCCAGGGCAGTCTAAGGCTGGTCAGAAGCTACGCCTTCATCTTGGGGCAGGGCTTCGTTTAGGGCGGTGCGGGCGAGGCGGGTAATGTAGAGGGTGACGGCTACCGTTGCGATCAGGCCCACAATGCGAATGATCCACTGCACGGTGACGGCTTCGGGGGGCTGGCTGCTGTCGGCTCCAAGGGTGGCCAGGTTGCCCACCAGCGATCCCAGATAGACATACATAATGGTGCCGGGCAGCATGCCCACAGAGCCAATCACGTAGTCTTTGAGCGAAATTTGGCTCAGCCCCAGAGAGTAGTTGAGCAGGTTAAAGGGAAACACGGGGGATAGGCGCAGCAAAAAGATCAGTTTGCGACCATCTCGGGCGATCGCATTGTCAATCAGCTGAAATTTTGGGTTGTTAGCGATCTTGCTGGCCACCCAGCCTCGCGCCCCGTAGCGCCCGACCAAAAACGCTGCTGTCGCTCCTAGCATGGCCCCGACAAACACCAGGGCCGAGCCTTTGACGACGCCAAACACCACACCGGCCCCCAGGGTGACCACCGAAGCCGGTACAAAAGCGACGGTAATCACAATGTAGAGCAGGATAAAGGCCAGGGGGGCGATCGCCCCCAACCCGTCAATCCACGCCAGGGCGTTGACCAGCTGTTGCTGGAGCGATGCCCAGAAAGACGCCTCTGCCGCTGGCCCTTGAGCCAAGGTTTGAGCCAGGGCGGGAGCCATCGGAGCCATCACTAGGGCAATCCCTAACCAGACGATAAAGCGAAGCATGGCGGCGGATACCGGGCGTTGTTGGGGTCGAATAGCCATAATTTTAAGCGGGATCAGGGCAGGGGATAACATCGGAGCGGGATGGCCAGATTGGGGTGAAAGCAGTCAGGCAATTCACCTGGTTTCATTCAAGCGCCGTCATCTGAGATTGCCCTGAGAATCACCTAAGCCTGAAGACCGGTGCGTATCAGCCCTTTCTCAGACTGAGCTGATAGAGTCAAGATCAAGGCAGGACTGGTGCGTCTCTGCTTTCCCTGTAGGCTCATCGGTATGGCGTATTTTTGGCTCCAACCCATCACTCCCTTTCGCCACCTGCTACGGGGGGGGCGAATTGATCCGGGGTCACTGCAAACCCGCCTCACTGCCGGGGTAGTGCTGGCCTCGCTGGTTGGCATTGGCGCTCTGGCCACCTGGATGGGCTGGCGGATGCAGCAAATTATGCTCAGCAGTTACCGTCAGGGCACTGCCCTGGTGGCCGATCGCCTACAGGAAGACGTGCGCTACTACAGCGAGATGATGCCTCCCTCGGCGGCCCTAGAGCGGGTGATTGACCACCGAGCTACCGGTGATCTGGCGATCTGGGTAGAAACTTCGGGGGGCGATCGCCTGGCCCAGTCTGCCATTTTGACGATGGGGTCATGGCAAACCGCTGGGGTCAGCCAGGCTCTGCTGAGCACCCCCATCGCTCCGGGAACTAAAATTGTGTCGGTGCAGGGTTGGCGATTGGTGGTGTGCGCCAGCCCCCTAGAGCTAGCTGGGCTACCCCCCGCCATGCTCTACATTGCTGACGACATCACCGCCGACTATCAAGGGTTGCAGCGGCTGGTGCGCATGCTGCTGTTGGCCAGCCTTGGGCTGGTGAGCCTGTTGTCTCTGGCCTTTGCCGTTTATATTCGTCGCACCCTCAGCCCGATTCGCCAGCTCAACCACCTAGCGGGCCAGGTTACCGCCGACACCCTCGACCAGCCGCTCAGCCTAGAGGCGGCTCCTACCGAACTGCAAGAACTGGTGCGCACCTACAATTTGATGTTGACCCGTCTAGCCAAGGCCTGGACGCAGCAAAAGCGACTGGTTAACGACGTTTCCCACGAACTGCGCACGCCCTTGTCGCTGGTGCAGGGCTACCTAGAGAGCACTCTGCGCCGGGGGCACAATCTCACCGCCGCCCAGCGCGAAGGGCTAGAAATTGCTGCTGCCGAGGCCGATCGCACCACCCGGCTGCTGGGCGAAATTCTTGACCTGGCCCGGCTGAGCCATGGCCAGGAGGGGCCAACGTTAGCGGTGGCCGACCTCAGCGACATTGTGTACGAAGCCATTGCCCTAGCAACCCACGCCCTGACCAGCCCTAGCGATCGGGTCAAGGTGGTGATTGGCGACCCCGTGGTGGCTTGGGTCGATCGCCAAAAGCTGCGCACCGCCCTGGTCGAACTGATTGACAATGCCCTGCGCTACGGCGATCCCCAGCAGCCGGTGCAGGTGACCCTAGGCCGTCAGCCAGGCTGGGCCAGGGTGCAGGTGCAAGATCACGGGGTGGGCATTCCTCGCCATTGCCAAGGCGATATTTTTGACCCCTTTTTTCGGGTCGACGAAGCCCGATCGCGATCGAGTGGCGGCACGGGGCTGGGGCTAACCCTAGTGCGATCGCAGGTCGAAGCCATGGGCGGCAAAGTCACCGTTGAGTCTCACCCCAACCAAGGCAGCCGATTTACCCTCTACCTGCCCCTCTAGTTACCCCCTACCCTATCCCCCCTTACCCTTCAGGAGACACCCCATGGGCGCTCGTATTCTAGTCGTCGAAGATGAGGAAAAACTGGCCAAGTTTGTGCAGCTAGAACTGTCCTACGAAGGCTACGAGGTCAGCGTGGCCCACGACGGTCTCTCGGGGCTGATGGTCGCCCGCGATCAATCTCCCGATCTGATCATTCTCGACTGGATGATGCCGGGGCTAAGCGGAGTGGAGGTTTGTCGTCGTCTGCGCCAGACCGGCAACGCCACCCCAGTGATTTTGCTGACGGCTAAGGATGAGGTCAGCGATCGCGTTGAAGGCCTAGATGCCGGAGCCGATGACTACGTGGTCAAACCCTTCAGTATTGAAGAACTGCTGGCTAGGGTGCGTGCCCACCTGCGCCGCACCGAACCCCAAGATGCCGAAATGTTGGTGTTTGGCGATCTCACCCTCGATCGCCGCAGCCGCGAGGTGCGCCGAGGCTCTCGCCCGATCGAACTCACCGCCAAAGAGTTTGATCTGCTCGACTACCTAATGACCAACCCTCGTCAGGTGCTCACCCGCGATCGCATTCTGGAGCAGGTGTGGGGCTACGACTTTATGGGCGATTCCAACATTATTGAGGTCTACGTGCGCTACCTGCGCCTCAAGCTAGAGGCCGAGGGCGAAAGCCGCCTGATCCAGACCATGCGCGGGGTAGGTTACGTGCTGCGAGATTAGTGGCCCAGCCTATACCCCCCGATTCCCCAATGGCCAAACCGTAGAGGGCGCATAGCGTGCGCCCTGCTGAACCGGGGGTAACTTAGCTCTGCCATTCGCCAAACACAATCGATTGAGCCGCCTTGCCAATGCGCCCAAGGTCTTCGTCGAGCAGAGGTGGCCAGGTGACCCCTGCTTTTTGGCCTTGGGCATAGAGTTGGCGGCTTTCGTAGGAGAGAATGAATAGGGCTTTGACCAGGGTGCGATCGAGGGTAGGCTCGGCCTTGAGCCCTTCAAAGAGCACTTTGAGGCCGAGCAGCAATGAGGTCACCTGACCAGGCACCGGGGGTTTGCCGTGGCGCAGACAGGCGATGAAGGTATCGGGCAGATCGGCGGTGGTGCCTAGGGTTTGGCGCACCACAAATTCACGAGCAGTTTCAAAATCCATAGAGGTAAAACGGTAGCTGAATAAGGGTATTTAGCCCCGCGTGTGCTGAACATAGCGCGGCCAAAGGCCGTCTTGATCTGGCGTGGGTGGTGGCTACCCACTGACTGTCGCTATGTCTGCCCCAGTCTATCGCCTGGGCTGAGATGCGGGCCGCAGTTCCTCGACCGATGGCTAAGTATAGCGATGGCCATTGCGCTTAGGGCATCAGCCCCTGGCCTTCGCGATAACTGGGACAGCGCAATTTCGTTTCCACGGCCAGAGGGTTTCACTGACGGGGTTGCAAACCTTAGGCTGGCTCAATCAGCAGGGTGTTGCCCTGGCGATCGATCGGGCGAATCGTATCGCCTGGGTTAAAGCTGTGGTCTGCTAGGGCCGCACGGGCTGTCCAGTAGACCCCGTTAACGCGCACGACCCATTCCATGCCGGGTTTGACGACGGAATGAATCACTCCCTTGCCGGGGTAGAGTTTGCTGTCTAAAACAGTACTCATCGGCTGATTTAAGACGGACATGATTTACCACCTCCTAGTGCTTGTTAGTTAGTGGAGGAGAGGCAAATTATGTGACAGGTTGTAGTACGTTCTGTAACAAGAAGCCTGTTCCCTATGAAGAACAGACTAAAGTCTCGCGCCTCCCTTAGGAGATTTCTAGAAGAAGCCCCCCGCTGTATCCGGCGACTGTAGCCACCGTAGGATGGGCACTGCCCACCATTAGGGAGAAAGTTTTTCATAAGTCGCCTCAGTTGGGCTAGACGCAACTGTGTTGGCCTTGGGTGATTGCTGCAACCGCTAGCGTCAGATTCCCTGAGGCTATTCCACTACTAAGCGGGAGAGGCTGGTACCGGGGTAGTAGTTGCTCAAAATTTGGGTGTAGTTGTAGCCCTTAGTGGCCAGTTCCATCGCGCCGGTTTGGCTCATGCCGTTGCCGCCGTGGGCTGCCTGCACGATCGCATCCGACGCAGCGTAGAGCGATTCAACGATACCGCCGTTGTGGCTAATAAACTCACCCGTTGTGGCGACCACCGCTGCCTGGGTCGTGTTGGTTTCTTTGGCAATGCCCAAGTAAGCCTGGTAGCGCTGGGTATTGTCGAGATCGTAGGCCCGTTTGGCGTGGCGCACGTGGTGCACGAGGGCGTAGGATCGGGCGGCGACTGCCTGAGCTTTGAGGGCTTCCAGGGGCCAACTGACGTACATTTCGCTGCCGACGACGCTACTGAGGTAATCGTGCATCAGCACAAAATTGACGGCCATCAGGCCAGAGCCATCGGTGAGCAACAACACTCGGCCCTTGTACCAGCTATTGCCCACGTAGACGTAGCCGCCCTCGCCAGGCTCTAGCCAGACACTATTGCTGAGGGAGCAGCTACCCGCAGCTATCCCCGACCCCTGGGGGCGCAGCACCACGCTGCTCTGGGCGGGCAGATTGCAGTAGTTTTGACCGCTCAAATCCATCAAATAACCGTTGACGGAGGTGGCGACCTCTAGGGTTGAGGCGTTTTTGGCGAGTGCCACCCGCATCTCTAAGTTGGTATCAATGGTTTTGCTGGGGTCGAAGGCACTGTTAGCTGCCGCTGGGGCTGGGGGAGCTGCGGGCTGAGGCAGCGATCGCGCTGCTCCGGTAGTCGTAGCCTGGGGCTGGGCCGTTGCGGCCGCACTGGCGACAACGGGCTGCCCACTGGGTGGGGGGGCAGCAGCAGCGGCATTGGGGCTGGCTGTCTCCGGCTCAGCCGGAATAGTGGCTTGTACCAACAGGCGTCTAGCCCGATACAGATCAACAATTGACTGCCGCACCATGCCCGTGGTCTGCCAAAGGGCCGGGCTCAGGGTGCGGGGCTTAGCGGTGTTGTGGCTGCCCAAGGGCGATGAAACCTGCACCAGTAAGAGACTGGCAAAGGCCAACCCTCCAAATACTTTTAGGCGAGCGCCCTTCTCCCCGGTTACCCAGGGCGATCGCCCCAGAGAGCCGGTCTGCGGCCAGCGCAGATGGAGCGGCTTGAGCCGAACAGACTTGAGCTGCACCGACCCTAGCTTTGGCAGCCGAGCTTTCCAGAGATTTCCCATGGTGGTCGAACCCAACACCTACTCTTCACAATCAAGGTCAGCAGACCTGGCCAGTGGCCCAATACCTATCTAAAGATAAACGTTACCAAATGAATCAATCCGAATACTTTTTAATATATGTCTAAGGGAAGAGATCGCCTAGGGATAAAACACCTCGTTCAGAGCTTGCCAAAGAGGACTTTATACTTAACAAAAGAAAAACAGCAGATAATTCTGTGCTCTAGAAAGACTGATGTACAAGGATTTAGAGCAGGCTCAGCCCCCCACGCCAAATTATTTTTGGAACGTTGCGGAACTTTCTGGGGCATTTTAGCGTCGCTTAGAATTTTTTCTGGGGTTAAATTGAATAGGAGTTTGCGCTGAAGTCTAGAGCGGTGATCGGCGATAGGGATAGCCCGATCAGACGAGTAGCGCGAAAATCTGCTCAACGCATTTTTCCGCAGGGACTTAGCAGACTACGTCCCTGCGGAAAAAATAGATGCCAAACTGGCTTATACCGAATCCGAGTTCCATCACCCCTGATCCCCGACCGGTCAACCTGTGGGGGCGCAGGGCGTGCGCCCTCCGGAATCGGCGGTAGCCAGGCCGGATTTAGGATTAGTGGTTCGCCTACCCCAGTAGTAGGTGGTGGCCTTAGCGGCCTAGCCGCGCCCGTCCCAGCGCGGCCAGCGCCTTAGATCTCCGCGTCAGCGACAGAGTTGAGGCCCACAATGTCTTCGTAGGCCGCCGCCACAATGCAGACCGACAGCGGCAGAGTCACCAGTAAACCGATGCCCAGCAGCAGGGCACCGCCCAGGTTGAGCACGAAAATTGCCAGCAGCAGTGCAAAAAACGAAAACCATTTCTTGGTAATCAGCTTGCGGCTGGTTTCCATCGCTTGCCAAAAGTCTGCGCTTTTGTCGATTACTAGAGGTTGAGCAAACAAATAAGCGATCGCCAGATAAATGCCAGGCAACAGCAGAAACACAAACCCAATAGCTGTCAAGAGGGTAGACACTAGGGCTGTGAGAAAGATGGGTAAAAACTTGTTAAAACCCAGAAAGAAATCATTGAAGCTAACACTACGCCCCCTCGCTACCTGAAAGGCAACGAAGTAGTAACCGGCTGACAGCACTGGGGAAATCACGTTGAAGGCAACGTTCAAAATGCCTCCAACGCCGCCCTCTTCACTTCTTGCCCCTAGGGGAAATGGCAGTATGGCGATCACAACTTGGATTGCCACCAGCATCACGGTAAACAAGACAAAGAGCAGTGCTTGCTGCTTAAAAATTGACCACCCCCGGCCAAAGTAATCGCCAATGTTGACGGTGTAATCTCGACTAGATAAATCAGAGCTAAAGCTACTCATCGTCGGTCTCCAAAGCCACAAATAGTATGTGTAGAATATCGACTTCAGGTTGAGCCAAGCTAAAGTTGCGGCAAAAATTAACCTCAGGGAGGATGCGCTCCGTTATAACTTGTGCTGGCAAGGCTTACATTAGGGCGATCGCAGGCGCTGGGCTCAATCGACGACGGGGCTACCGTGGTGGTGGATCATGTACCACTGCCCAGCCATGCGCTCAAACCCGTTGGTGGCCATAGATTGGCCCTCTAGGCGGCGACCGCTGCTAATTTGCAGCACGTTTTCGATCAGCACTACGTAGGCCAGATCGCCGCTGACCTCGACAGTGAGAATGTCGATGTCTACCTCTAAATAGCTGGTGTTTTGAAAAATGCGCTCCCAGGCGTCACGGATGTCGGCCCAGCCCTTGAGGGCATCGCGCCCCGGATGAATGCACAGACAGCCCATGCCCTTTGACCAGACCGCTTCCATGGCCTCTAGGTCCTTCTTCTCAAAGGATCGGTAGAAAGCTTTGTTTGCGGCCAAGACCAGTTCGCGATCGCCAGCCATAGGGTCCTCACTGATAAGATACAGGGGCGTTTCCCTGCCTCCTGTCTTGAGCATAACCAACGGCGGGGGGAGGCAACCACCTCCGGCTCTAAAGTTGTAGGCCTGCATGCTAAAACTTGAAAATTTGTCGAAGCGCTACGGGACCAAGTCAGTACTGCACGACCTCACCATTACCCTACAGCCGGGGGAAATTTATGGCTTGCTAGGCCCCAATGGGGCGGGCAAAACCACCACCATTAACATCATCTGCGGGTTGCTCAAGGCCGATGGCGGCAGGGTCACCATCGGCGATCGCCCCGCCGGAGAGGCTACCAAAGCCTGGGTCGGTGTCATGCCCCAGAGCAACCTGCTCTACGGCAGCCTCACCTGTAGCGACAACCTGTTCTTTTTTGGCCGACTCTACGGTCTCTCTCGCCAAGATTGCCTGCGACGGGTCGATGTGTGCCTGGAGTCGGTCAATCTGTTAGCGCAAAAGCACACCCCAGTCGAGCGCCTCAGCGGCGGCATGCAGCGGCGGCTGAGCATGGCGGCTGCCATGATTCACCGCCCCAAGCTGGTGATTCTTGACGAACCCACCACCGGGCTCGATATCGAAGCCCGCCAAGAGCTGTGGCAGTTGATTCGCCAGTTTAAGGCAATGGGGGTAACGGTGCTGCTGACCTCCCACCTGCTGGATGAAGTGGAGCGGCTGTGCCAGCGCATCGGTATTTTAGGCCAGGGGCAACTGCTAGCCGAGGGCACCCTCGCAGAGCTGCGATCGCGCATTCCCGCCCAGGAGATCGTCACTGTGGAAACAGCGGATCCCAAGAGTGCGATCGCCCGGGCTCAGCAGCTGGGCTATCCTCACCGCCTCTACGGTGGCGATTTGGCGTTTTGGGTGCCCGATCAGCTCGAACTCAAGGATTTAATCGACCAATTTGCGGGTATTCCCCTCGACTCGATCGCGCGTCATCCCGTCAGGCTAGAGCATGTTTACCTCGAAGTGACGCGTCAGCCTGAAGCCTTGGTTAGGGCTTAGGTGTCGGGTATCGGGTGTTTGGTCAGAATTCTGCCTAACTCCAGACTGCCGACCCCCAACACCCCATGGCTACCCCTGACTAAACCGGCGGCTATACCCTACGCACAGGCCAGCCAGCAAAAAGGCTACGGCGGCGATCAGGGTCAGCAGCGCGGGGGCCAGGCCGCTATTGCTAAACAGCCCGCCTCCCAGGCTGGCGGCGAGGGCACCACCGCTGAAGTACGTGCCGGTACCCACCCCTGCCCGAGTGGGCGGCACCATTGCCAGGGCAAAGGGCAGGGTACCGTTAGACACCAAACTTAGGGCCGCCCCAAACAGGGCTGCCAGCACTACCCCTACCGCCGTGCTCGAAACTACCCCGACTAAAATCGCGAGACCTGCCATAGCGCTTAGCCCTAGCACCATCGCCCGGCGATTGCCCAGGCGACGAGCCATCTGCCCCGCCGGAATCGCCGTCAGGGCCAGGGCAATAAACAGCGCCCCCAGCACCAGGGGAACATTGGCTCCTGGCACTCTCTGGGTCAAGGCGGCTGGTAAGGCTGTCATCACGAGCCGAAAGCCCAAACCGACCCCAACACCAGCTCCAAAGACCAGCCCCAACGCCGCCCAGGGCAGCGAACTCACCCCTGGGTGAGCGGCCATGTCGGCTGGTATGCTAACCGGCATGGCGTCTCTGGGAGGCTCTACTTTGCGGGTTGGCCCAGCCCAGCGTAGGGTCAGGGATGCCAACAGCAGTACTCCAGAGCCTAGGGTAAACGCCACGAATGGCCCCAACCCCAAAATAAATGGCCCAGCTATCGGCCCCATGGCCCCCGACAGCCCTCCCACCAGCGTGAGAATGCTCGCCGCTTGAGGCAGCTGAGTGCCCATAGCGTAGCGCCCCAGCAGTGACAGGGCTGGACTGCGAAACACCGCCATCGCCATGGCCCAGGCCACCAGCAGCAGCGGCAACCCCCAGCGAAGAGGCCCCTGACCCCAGATCAGCGCCGTGGGAATCACAATAAACAGGGCCACCGTCAGCATTACCCCCAAACTAATCAGGGGTAAGCGAGTGCCGATCTGGTGCTGCATTTGGTCAGAAAAGGTGCCCATCAGCGGTTCGATCACCATGGCCAGCAGGTTCTCTAGCACCAGTAAGCTCACCGCCAGCCCTGGTGGAAACCCCAGCTGGGTGAGGAGCTGCACCAGATAGAGGTTGTAAATCACCCACAGCAGCGTGATTGCTCCCTGCATGAGCGCCAGCCCCCACACGGGTCCCCAGAGAATCGGTTTGGCTACGGGTGGGTGGGTCATCGATCGCTTGCGCCAGTGCAGTATCACGACCTTAGCGCTTCGACGACCATTGCCGCTAGCTTGGCCGAGGCTCCAGCTTCGCCCCGCACCGATCGCAGCGCGTGGCGCATGGTGGTCAACTGCTCGGGATGGTCTAAGTAGTCCACCACCTGGGCCGCTATGGTCTCGGGGTTGAGCGCTCCTAAGCGTTCGGGCACGACTTCTCGCTTGGCCCAGATATTGGGCCAGGCAAAGAGTTTTCCCTCCTTATATATTTGTCGCAGCACCAGAGTGTTGATCAGCTTGGCAAAGCCATTGCCGACCAAGGGCAGGTTGGCCAGCAAACCAGGAATGCCGTCCCAGGCTTTCATCACCTCTAGTTTTTGGGTAGGTAGCAGCACCATCATGGGCACGGCGAGGGCACCCAACTCGGCGGTATTGGCCCCGACGGTGGTAATACAGAACTGCATCAGCCCCATCACCTCGTAGGCGGGGTGCTCTTGCCACAGCAGCACCTCCAGGCCACTGGGGGTGCGCAGCCGAGGCAGGGGAGAATTGGCCTCGACGAGTTCTGCCGTCACTGCCCCCTCAAACAGATGCATATCGGGATTTCGCTGGGCATCGGCAAACTGCGCCAGGGCCGTCAAGGAGAGCATCGGCGCGACGGGAATGACAAACTGAGTCTGGGGGCGCAAGCGGTGAACGGCCTCAGCAATGCCCAGGCAAAAGGGGAGGCCGACAGTGAGTTTGTCCTTTTTAGATCCGGGCATTAGGCCGATTAGATCGTAGTCGGGCTGAAGATGCAGGCGATCGCACACTTCCTGGCGATCGCCTGTGCCCTGCACATCCGCCATCAGATCGCCAATCACCTCACACTTGGCCCGAAACTGGGCCGGTGCCGCCTCTACCACCGAGGCAGTCATACAGCCAAACCGATCGATCCAGCGGTGCCAACGGGCATCCCACTCGGCATAGATCACAGTGCGATAGCCCAGGCGTTTGCCAATGATCACAGGATAAATCTGATCGCCGCCGAGAAACAGCACGACGCCTTGGGGGTGCCAGTTCCAACTATCGGCGGTTTTGCCGGTCAGTAGAAAGGGGAAAAAATGCGCTGGCCCCTGTACGCGATCGACCTCTGGCAAACTGCGGGCCATCGCGGCCTCGCGCCCCGAGGCGTTGGCGCAGGGGGCCAGTACGACGGAGATGCGCGCCTGGGCTGGATCGGGCAGCATCGCCCGTAGCGCCCGCACCACCGGGCGTACCCAGGTCGAAATCTCCCCCGGTCCGTTAGAGAGAATCACAATATCGCTGGGGGCCGCAGCCCTGGTAGAAATGGGGTCAACGCTCATTAACGGGGGATGCCTCCTGGAGATGCGGCTAGGCGAAAAGCTGCTAGGGATAGCGCTAGGCCGAAGTGGGCTAGTCAGAGCCTGGGGCCAAGCAGCAGACTCCCACACTCAAATCCCCATCATAGGGATTCTCCGGCGGTAGTTTCTCACCAGCAAGGCCGGGATAGTCCACAGCCAGCGCTCGCCCTTCGGGCAAATAGCCGGGCAACGTTGCTTTGTGTAATACAACGATACGTAACTTAGGATACAAGTTAGGTTTCTCAGATTTAGGTTCCTAGCTGCGATCGCTCTCATAGACGCATGCAGATTCCCAGGGCGTTTGTAGAATCAGAATTCTCTGAAGGCTATAAAAAGTTGCATCTGGAAAACTAGCGTTTTCCCCGCACTCATTTCTGAGAAAGCTGATAAGCACTGTTACAATCTGCCGACTTCATTCAGGATCGTTGTCGGTGCCTGATCCCGGTGCTAAGGTCTGAGTCAATGGTTCAAAAGGTCTTTCGCTAAGGAGAGCTAAAAACCATGACCCAAATTCAGCCATTCAGGCTTTAGGACAGTGCCGCGCCCCCCGAGGGGTACCTCTAAAGCCAGCGTTACCTAGGCGATCGCACCCTCACTCGCCTAGACACAACCAAGCCGCTAGCTAGCCCCGCAAGGTCTTCAATCCTTTGGCCTGTGCTTCCCGTTGGCCAATAACCTACGCCCAAATTTTCGATTACTGTTCGAGCCCGTTACTTAACCAATACTCGATCACGCTGATGTCTATTGCAGACTCAGCAGGAGGTTTCCCATGGATTTTTACGGTAAAACCGCTCTGGTCACCGGAGCGTCTCGCGGCATTGGCCGCGCCATTGCCCACGCCCTAGCCCGTCAGGGTATGCAGCGTATTTTGCTGGTGGCCCGCAACGCCCAGCGCTTAGAGGCCGTCGCCACCGAGGTGCGGCAGTTAGGGGCCGAGGCTGTTGTGCTGCCGGTCGACCTGAGTGACCCCATTCAGGCCAATGTGGTGATTGCCCGCGCCTGGCAGCACCACGGCCCGGTGCATCTGCTGGTCAACTGTGCTGGGGTCGCCCATCAAGTCCCATTTTTGCAGGCCAAGCTACCCCAGGTGCAGTCTGAAATTTCGACCAATTTAATCGGCCTCTACACGGTCACCCGCTTGGTGGCCCGCCGTATGGCCGTGCGCCAAGAAGGCTGCATCGTCAACGTTTCGAGCCTGATGGGTAAGGTGGCGGCCCCCACCATGGCCACCTACTCAGCGACCAAATTTGCGATCGTGGGCTTTACCCAGGCCCTGCGTAGCGAACTGGCCCCGCACCGGGTCAGGGTCGTGGCGCTGTTGCCCTCCCTGACCGACACCGATATGGTGAAGGGCTTCGAGTGGTTTCGCGGAGTGCAGCCCTCAACCCCAGACCAGGTAGCGGCCGCCCTCGTGCGGGGCCTCAATCGAGGCCAGGCTGAGATTTTGGTGGGTTGGCAGAGCCACGCCGCTATCTGGACCCAACGGTTGGCTCCTTGGCTGATCGATCCTATGGTGCAGCTCTTGGCACCCCCTAAGCCCGAACCCCAGCGGCGACCAGTGCGATCGAGCTAGAGCGTTATCTAGGGGTTCACAAATGGTGTGCCCCTACTGCACCGCTGCGGTAGTGCCAAAAAAGTCGATACGATAATCGGTAATGGTGACCCCAGTGCGGGCCTCGATCTGCTCGATCAGGTCGGTTGGCAGAGTCACCTGAATGTCGATGATCTCGTTGGTATCGAGGCAGTTGACGTGGCTGTGGGAGTCGCTGAGGTGGCCATAGAGACGACCATCGGCGCGTTCAACGCATTCAATGATGCCCTGCTCAGAGAGAGCATCAAGGTTTTGGTAGACCGAAGTATGGCCAATCTCCCGACCTTGCTGGTTGAGGCGATTGTAGATTTCTCGGGCGGAGAGGTGCTCCTGATGCTGCCAAAGCAGTTCTAGAATGTAGCGTCGTTGCCGACTCAGCCGCATGCCTAGAGACTGGCAGCGCTCAATAGCCGCTTCCAGCGATGTAATGGGAGAGGTGAGCGCAGCTTGATCATCCATAGTGGAAGCGTTAATTCATACTCAGTACCACTTTAACTTGTTTGAAAGAATCGTGTCCATAACTACAGGAACTACAGCCTTTGATCCCGCTCAGGTGTGAGCCATGGCTCTGCGCTTATCTGTCCTCGGCGCTGGGCCATGACCTCGCGAGATCTTGATCGAGTTAACGGCAACTACTGATGCGATCGCAGCCTAGTGCGACGTCAAGCTAAACCTCGCGGCCCCCTAGGTGGGGGCGGCGGACAAAACCCAACCGCAGCAAACCTGGTTGGTTTCCCCTCGGGCATGTGCGAGGTACTTCCTAAACCCATTCAACGCTTCACTCACAATCTATAGGCCAATATCTCTGCCTTTGGATAAGACAAGTCCCGACCTACAGTCGATTGCATCGACTCAGTCAATCAGTAGGGTTGAATCATGAGTTCAACGGAGCTATTTCTTCAGGCCATGCTGTGGATTGGCGACTGTTGAATAGCAGTTTTTACTATGGAAGTTTAACTAGCATGACTATTAACGAAGAAGCCCATGTTCATCCTCACTCCGACAGCAATCCTGATCCCATTACCGGTGAGCAAGGAGCTCGCCCGGTAGGCACTGGGGTAGGAGCCGTTGGGGCAGGCACAATTGGTACTGCCGTTGGCGTAATTGTCGGTGGCCCGGTTGGCGGTGCGGTAGGGGCCGTCGTTGGTTCTGTGGCTGGAGGCTTACTCGGTAAAGGAGTGGCAGAGACCCTCGACCCCACCATTGAGGACCACTACTGGCGTCAGAACTACAGCAGTCGTCCCTACATCGAGCCTAACTATACCTACGACGATTACAGCCCCGCCTACCGTACAGGCTACGAAGGCTACTCAACCTACTCGCGCCAAGGCCTCTCCTATCAACAGGCTGAGCCCCACCTAAAACAGCGATATGAAGAGCAGTATGGTGCGGGTCGCCTAGGTTGGGATCGGGCTCGATACGCCAGTCAAGATGCTTGGCACCGGCTCGAGTACGGTGCTGCTGCTACTGACAGCGATCTGAAGTAGGCGGCTAGCTGAACTTAGGGTGAAAGGCGCGATCGCGCCTTTCACCGGTCGATGCAATAGCTTCGCGCCAGCCTAAATTATTTACGCTTCTCTATTGACGCCCCCAGACCAAATCCTGCTGGGCTACCGCCGATTCTGGAGGGTGCATGTCATGCGCTCCTACGGGTTGGTCAACTGGAAATCGAGGGTATGGAATTCGGATTTGGTATAAGCCACCCGATGGCGGGGTAGCTGTTTCTCAACTGCCTACTTAGGCAGTCTAATAACAAACTTTGTCCCTTGAGCCTCACAGCTGTCAATTTCGATGGTGCCTCTGTGGGCTTCAATAATATTTTTAGCTAAAAATAAACCTAGACCCCAGCCGGTTTTTTCCTCTGCCGAGGGGGGACGACGAAACTGCTGAAATAAAATGGCCTGGGTCTCTGGAGGAATGGGATTACCTCGGTTGTGGATGGCGAGCTGGATATGGTCGCTAGTTTTTTGTAGGGTTAGGGTAATGGGGGCATCAGAGTCGCCATACTTGATGGCATTAACCGCTAGATTTTCAATCACCCTGCGGATTTGTTTGCGACTGCAACGGCTGACCACATTTGACTCTGAGACGATCACAAAGCGATCGCCATGGGTAAAGCTTAAATCTTCAATTACCTCGTGAAGCAGCTGATCCAGCTTGCAGTCTTCAAACTCTAGCTTTAACCCCTGTCCGGCTCTTAGCCGACTGGCATCGAGCAGGTTCTGAATCATGGCATCCATCCGCTCAATGGCGCTAATCATTCTCACCGTAATATCTAAGTGGGTGTCGCCTAGCTCAAACCGACGGAGAATCAGTTGAGTGCCCATCTTTACAACATTAACCGGGCCTCTAAGGTCGTGAGTTAGAGTTACCATAAACATCTCTTGGATGTCTCTCAACGTATCTGAAAATTGAGTGGCTGCATCATTAACGGCTTGCTCAATGGAGTCAATAATAATGTCGCGGGCGCGCGGACTTAAAGGGGTTTCTTTTTCTAAAATCTGAAATATTACCTGCCGCAAGATGTGATATTCCAAGATAAGCTGACTCATAGTGTAGTCAACATAACCGGCTCGCTCGTGGCCATGATTTCTGCCGATTTGAGTATTTTTTAACTTGACATCTTCAGTTTGAAGAGATGTTTTTTTAGACTGGTTAGAGAGTTCGTCAGCTAGCTGATCTAAATATAAAGGTAAAGAGTTTTGTAAGGCCAGAGAGTCCTGGTGAATAGACGCACTTACCTCATCACGGGCACGCTTCTCCCATAATTCCATAATTTTTTTAGAATTTCTTCTCAGTTCCTCAGAGGTTTGGCTTAGCTTAGCTTGGTTGTCTGAGGAGTGGGAGACTAGCATTGGAAAGGCTTGTAATCAAACAATATTGAGACATTTATAGCAGCCTAATCAGAGGGAAATCATCATCCATATGATAGAAAGCATTGGCGACAATTTAGCCGTTTATGACATTGGCTGCACTAGAAGTATGGAGCAATACATTGCGTTGCTTCCAAAATAAGCAAGGTGTGCTTTCTATAAAACTACCGCCAACTAAAAATGTTTTTAGTTGGCGGTATTGCTTGCTTCTGAGCTAATAGACCCTGTCAAGCTCAGCACAAGGCTCCTAGTCACCGACAGTTGGGTGGGGTTTGGCAGGCGGAGTTTGGCGGTTGCCTTAGGGCCGCGATCGCATTGCTGAGCTAAAGTAGGGCTTGACTTAGGGGAAAAAGCGATCGCAGCTCGGTCTTTGACACGCTGGGGAGGAGCACTAAGGCTGGTCAGCCAGTAAAAATCTATCCTAGGGTTGACCTGTAAATACATCCCAATTGAGGAAAATAAAGAGTCGACAAACATCAATTGCTATAGTGACTGTACTCGCACCTATCAGCGGACAATAGCTTGATCGCCTTAGGGAAGGTTTCAAGTGTGCTTTTTCCCTGTGATGCACCCCGTTGCTCATTCCTTAAGCTGTAGATAGTAGACCAATAGCCTAGGTGGGCAAAGGGCTTTAGCCCGTTTATGAAGCGATTTGCTTACAACCATAAATCTTCCCAACCGCAGCATTCTAGTGCTCGGGTACTCTCCTTACGGTGGTATCTAGTCTTGCTCGTCGCGGGCACCTTGCTTCCTGTTGTACTATTCGCCATTGCCGTTGTATTTAAGCTGTCGGTTCAAGATCAAGAAGCCTCAGAGCGACGGATGCTGCGCGAAGCCCGTAATCTGGCCTCAACCGTCGAGCGTGAATTTACGACTACAACCCGTACTTTACAAGCCTTAGCGGCATCTGAACCGCTCTATGAAGGAGACTTTGAGGCATTTTACAGCGAAGTAACTCGATTGACGGAGACGCAGTCAATTTGGTCCGCTGTAATTTTGCTTGATGCTGAGGGGCAACAGCTAATCAACAGTACCTTGCCCTTGACAACGCCATTGCCCTCAGAAAACAACTCAGAAAACTTGACCCGATTACTTAACACCCGTCAGCCTGTCCTAGGTGATCTGGTGGAGGGAGCGTTGGGGGAAGACTTTGCTTTTCCTCTACATGTCCCTGTTATTTATGACGGCAGCTTGCAATACGTTTTAACAGCTGTCATTACTCCCCGTTCCCTCGTCAATGTGATTAATGAACAGATCCCGGCTGAAGGAGAGTGGACGCGTACTGTTGTCGATGGACAAGGGAGTGTTGTAGCCCGCACGCTCAGTCTTGAACGGTTTGTCGGACAGCGGGGCACTCCCGTGTTTTTACAAAAAATTGGAGCGGCTAGTGAGGGGGTTTTTCAAACTGAAAATTTAGAAGGCATCAGGGTGTACGTCGCCTTTAGCCGAATCCGTAATTCTCCTTGGACGGTGGCGGTTACTGTGCCTATTGAGGTGGTGCATAAGCCAGCCCAAGAAGCGATGGGGATGGTATTGGGCGCTGGTATAGTTGTGCTTTTGGTCAGTGGTATTGGGGCCTTTCTGCTCTCACGGCAGATTTCTCGTAGTATTAACTCGGCTGCTTTGGCTGCGGCTGCTCTAGCCAATGGTGAGTACCCGCAGATTAGCCCGCTTTCGATTAGGGAAGTTGTCTTGCTAGGGCGATCGCTAGAATTTGCGGCTGACCTGTTGTCACAGCGAGAGCAAGAACGAACTGAACATTTGCAACGGGCCGAGGCGGCTCGAGAGGAGGCGGAAACAGCTAACCGGATTAAGGATGAGTTCTTGGCCGTGTTATCCCACGAGTTGCGAACACCACTTAACCCAATTTTGGGCTGGTCTAATCTACTGCGCCATGGCCAATTAAGCGCTGAAAAAACAGCCTTTGCTATAGACACTATCGAGCGCAATGCCAAACTGCAAACCCATCTGATCGAAGATTTGTTAGATATTACCCGCATCATGCGGGGCAAGGTAAGACTCAACAAAACGTCGGTCAAATTAGCCTCTATTGTAGATGCGGCGCTAGAAACGGTGCGGTTGACGGCAGAGGCAAAATTCATTCATATTCAAGCCGATCTAGATCGAACCGTTGGAGAGGTATTTGGCGACCCTACGCGGCTTCAGCAGGTCGTTTGGAACTTGCTCAGTAATGCCGTTAAATTTACTGAAGAAAAAGGCACTATCAAGGTTAACCTAGTGCAGATTGGTAATCAGGCCCAAATTAAAGTTAGCGATACCGGCAAAGGAATTCATCCTAGCTTTTTGCCTCATGTGTTTGAGTATTTTCGCCAAGAAGATGGCACCACTACCCGCAAGTTTGGCGGCTTGGGCCTAGGGCTGGCGATCGTGCGCCACCTGGTAGAACTGCACGGTGGCACAGTGCAAGCCGATAGCCCAGGAGAAGGGCTGGGGGCCACGTTTACCGTCAGGCTACCGCTGATGAATCAATGATCTTGCTGCAAGAGTGTACTTAGGCCGTTGGGCTGAGTGCGGCTGCTTCGGTTTGCCTAGCGATCGCTTTGTCGGCCAAGTCTTTTAGTCGTTGAATTCGATCCGCTGTAGAGGGGTGGGTCATAAACAAGGTCATCATCCCTTCTTTAGAGAGGGGGTTGACAATAAACATGGCCGAAAAGGCTGGGTTGCCATGAATGGGAACTTTCTGCCCCATGGCTTCTAGGGTTTCTAACGCTCGCACCAGGGCCATGGGGTTTTCGGTGATTTCGGCGGCTCCGGCATCGGCGGCGTACTCACGGGTGCGCGAAATGGCCATGCGAATCAGCCCGGCGGCAAAGGGCGCAATTACCAACAAAAACAAGATGGCAATGGGGTTGCTGCCCCGACGTCCGCCCGCCCGTGCCATGGGGAAATAGAGCGCCCCCAGGGTGAGAATGCGCCCCAGAAAAGTGAGCGACCCGGCCAGGGTGCCTGCTACGGCCTGGGTCAGGGTGTCGCGGTTGCGTACGTGGGTGAGTTCGTGGGCAATGACGGCGTCGAGTTCGTCATCGGGCAGCAGATCAATGATGCCTTCGGTGAGGGCGATCGCCGCGTGGTTTGGATCTCGCCCCGTGGCAAAGGCGTTGGGCGACTCCGACGGCACCAGGTAGAGAGCAGGGGTAGGAATACCGGCGCGATCGCACAACTGATCTAGCCTTGCGTAGAGTTCTGGGGCGTCGTCTCGGGGGGTGGGCTTGGCCTTAAAGGCTGCCAGCGCCGCTTTGTCAGAGTAGTACCAAGAGCCAAAACTGCCCAGAGCGGCAAACCCCAGCCCATAGATCAGGCCGGTTTCATTGCCCACCAGCAGATACCCTGCCAGCACAATTAGCCCGCTGAGCAAGGCCAACAACGCAAAGGTTCTGAACAGATTCATTCCAGCCATAGGTAACCCCTCGGGGCGCAGTGCAAGTTCGTGTTTCCTCAGCATCTCAAAGGAACCCACGGCTGAGGTCTACCTAGAGAAAGAAACTAGGGTTGAGGGCTGGGTGGCAACAATTTGGCTTCTGGCAAAATCAGCATGGCATCGCCAAAGGAGTAAAACCGATAGTCTTGCTCAATGGCCTCGGCATAGAGGGCCAGTAGCCGCTCTCGCCCCACCAGGGCACTGACCAGCATCAGCAGGCTCGATCCAGGCAGGTGAAAGTTGGTGATCAGCCCATCCACCACCCGATACTGGTAACCAGGATAAATAAATAGATTGGTTTTGCCCTGCCAGGGGCCTAGCTGACCGGTTTGGGCGGCCCCTTCTAAGGCGCGCACGGCGGTCGTGCCCACGGCAATCACCCGTCCGCCCTGGGCTTTGGTGGCGTTGATTTGCGCTACCGTTTCTGCCGAGACATCGATCCATTCGCCGTGCATTTTGTGCTCAAGAATGTTGTCGGCTTCGACGGGGCGAAAGGTGCCTACCCCCACGTGGAGCGTAATGTGCGATCGCCCCACCCCAATCTCATCGAGGCGCTCAAATAGCTCAGGGGTAAAATGCAGCCCCGCCGTTGGGGCCGCCACCGCACCGGGGGCTGTGGCGTAAACCGTTTGGTACTGCTCAGGCGAGGCGGCGGTATCGGTAATGTAGGGAGGGAGGGGAACTTCCCCCAGGCGCTCAAAGAGGGCAAACAGAGACTCACCGCCCTGGGGCTCAAACTGGAGCAGGCGACCGCTAGTCTCGGGGTCGGTAGCCAGCACCTGGGCCACCAGGTCGGGCTGGTCGGGGTTGGGGCCAAAGTGCACCGTTGCCCCTGGCTTCAGGCGGCGACCCGGACGCACCAGCGCCAGCCACTGGTGGTTGCCCTGGTCTTCTAGCAAAAACACTTCGACTTGGGCACCGCCCGGCTTGTGGCCGAGCAATCGAGCCGGTATTACCCGCGTATCGTTGAGAACCAGCAGATCGCCGGGGCGCAGCAGGGTCGGCAGGTCGCGAAAGTGGTGGTGGCGATGGGTGGTGGGGCTATCGACCACCAGCAGCCGTGAGGCATCTCTCGGCGTAACCGGGGTTTGAGCAATTTTTTCTGGCGGCAAGAGATACTGATACGCCTCCAAGGCATAGTCAGGGGATGAGGGTTGGTCCTGGGGGCTTGATGCCAGGCCTAAGGTTGAGTCTGTTGGGGGTGTCAGTTGTTGACGATCGTGCATAACCTGTCCAGGTTGGGGGGATACACCCAGGTGATGTGGGGGGACTTAACCCTAACCGCCCCGAGCCTTATCTCCGACAATGAAGTCAATAAGAACTGTAGCACCTGCCTAAAGGTCAATGATGGAATACACCTACTATCTCGCCAACGCCAGTTTGACCCTTCGTGTGGTCGAACACCTGCTCGGCTACTGTCGGCTGCCCCTGGAGTTTATGACGGTGATTCATCAAATTGATGGTTGGGTCATTCGCGTCAAAATGAACGACAACATCGCCGTCTCGGATGCCGAAGATTTTCGCGCCTACATGAACGAGCTGGGCATTGCCTACGACCCCGGTATTCGGGTGCGGATGGCCCTGTGGGGTCTAGAAACCGGCCAGTCGCCCATCGATGTCATGCGCCGCTACCAGGTAGCCATTGTTTCTCACGGCAAACCCGATCGCGAAGAGATCGAAGCCTTTCGTCGTCAGTTTGTCATGGGCTTGGGCTATTGCCCTGAAACGTTGGCCTAGGGCAACGAGTAACACCAGATTGTCTGTAAGACATATCTCCTGAAGGGGCGGGGCAACCTGCCCTTTTTCGTAGCTTTTTATAGAAAAAGCTGTAAGACCGAATCTGACCTACAAAACCCCGGTTCAAAACCAGTACCTGTAGGGGCAATGCCCCTACAAAAATGCCCCTACAAATCGGGGGTATACAGATAGGATTTGGTATAAGGTTTGATTCGCCAGCTTGGTCAGACCCTCCAGCTTGGTTAGACGGTCAGGGATGGATCAGCTGGGGTCAGCCTTGACCCAGAGCGCGAGCCCCCCGCCCCGGCCCCGAGCAGCCACGTAGCCTGGCTCAACGGCAAAAAACGAAAAGAAGGGCAGCTTGCCTACCGAAGCCGCTAAAAACGGCTCAGGTTTAGCGGCTTTGCCCTTGAGGGGCAGATTGACTAGGCAGAGATCGCCCACTAGCACCTGAAGCCGCACAAAATCGAAGGCGAGCAGATTCTTTTTGGGCAAAAATTTGGCTGGTCCGGTAAACCGCAGCTTGAGTGCCCCCACCTGAAGCTGGTTTTGTATGGTGAATAGATCGGTGGTGGGGGCTAGGTCAGGGGCGCGATCGCGGCTAAAGCTCAAAGTGGCCACCGCCAACCCCGGTATATAAAAGCCGCTGCTGGTGGGTTTTCCGGCTTGGGTAGTGGGCTTTTTTGGGGCTGTAAACCGCAGACGCCAGGTGCCCAGCAGTCCATCGGGCGAAAACTGCTGCCGCTGCTGCTTAACCTGCCGCTCGGCTGTCAGCAGAGCCGCCGTTACAGACTCTGCCCCCGGTCGCGATCCTGAGGCCGCAGCCTCCAGCACTTGGGTAGTAGATAGGGCAGAAAGGCTATCGGTGGCGGTCATGGGGGTTCCTAGAGGGTGGGAGGGGTAGCTCTGCGGCAGGGGCTTGGAGGCACAGGGGTTAACCTGGCCTAGCTTTAGCTAGATTCATTATGCCAAGGTCAGCGCGGGGGCTATCGCCTGGCTCTGGCATAATGGAATTCCGTTCTAAACTGCGCTGCTATGGCCACTACTCCGCGATCGCCCCTGCTGCGCAACCCTGCCACCAAGTCAGCGGCCAACGTCTCGGTGGTGCTGATGTGGGTCGGCATTGTCATTACGCTGGGGTTCATTCTCATCGCTCTGCTGGCTCCGGTCATGCAGACCTGGGGCTGGGTGGCCAATCCCACCACCGCTCTCCAAAACCCGATTCACCAGCCCCCCGGCGGTGACCACTGGTTTGGCACGACTCGCCAGGGCTACGACGTCTTTTCTCGCACGCTGTTTGGCACCCGTGCTGCCTGGCAGGTGGTGCTGCTGGCGACCCTACTCAGTGTGGCGATCGGGGTGCCTTTGGGCATGGTCAGCGGCTACCTGGGTGGCTGGCTCGATCGCGCCCTGCTGTTCTTCATGGATACGATCTACACTCTGCCGGGGCTGCTGCTCTCGGTCACCCTGGCCTTTGTGGTGGGTCGGGGGGTGCTCAATGCCGCGATCGCCCTCAGCATTGCCTACATTCCCCAGTACTACCGGGTGGTGCGCAATCACACGGTCAGCATCAAGACCGAGCTGTTTATTGAAGCGGCCCAGGCCATGGGGGCTTCTACCTGGACGGTGCTCACCCGCTACCTGTTTCTCAACGTGATTCAAAGCGTGCCGGTGCTGTTTACCCTCAACGCCGCCGACGCCATTTTGGTGCTGGGGGGCCTAGGGTTCTTGGGCTTGGGTCTGCCCGAGCAGGTGCCCGAGTGGGGGGCCGACATTCGCCAAGCCCTTGATGCCCTGCCCACTGGCATCTGGTGGACGGCCCTGTTTCCTGGCCTAGCCCTCACCCTAATGGTGACGGGGCTGTCGCTGGTAGGCGAAGGCCTAAACGAATTGATGAACCCCCTCCAGCGCCGCGAAAACTGGCGCTAGATTCAGCCCCATCCCGCGCGCATGGGCAAACGCCGTTTGCCCCTACCCATCCACCCATCCACCCTTCACCCTTCACCCCTCACCCTTCACCCTTCACCCCTCACCCTTCACCCTTCACCTCCCCCCTCGCCCGCAGCGCTGTCACCGAGTACAACAACAGCGCCGCCCAAATGCAGCCAAAGGTAACCCCATGCACGGGGGTAAACGGTTCGCCGTACACAAACACCCCCAGCAGCAGCGATAGCGAAGGGGCCAGGTATTGAAAAAAACCAAGCGTCGCCAGCTTCAGGCGTTTGGCGGCATTGTTAAACCACAGCAGCGGCATGGACGTGGCTACCCCAGCGCCAACAAACAGCAGCGTCATCGGCCAGCTTTCGCCAAACCGACCTTGCCCGGTGGCCCCTAGCCAGCCCACAAACAACAGCGTGATCGGTGTAATCAGCAACGTTTCGACGGTGAGGCCCACCAGGGGAGTCACCGTCACCACCTTGCGCAGTAGCCCGTAGAAGGCAAACGAAACGGCTAAGCTCAGCGCAATCCACGGCACGGTGCCCAACTGCCAGATAAAGTAGCCCACCCCCACTACCGCCAGGGCCACAGCCACCTGCTGCCCCCGATACAGGCGTTCTTTGAGAAAGACAAACCCTAGCAGCACGGTCACCAGGGGGTTGATATAGTAGCCCAGGCTGGCCTCTACTACGCGATCGCTATTGACCCCGTAGATGTACAGCCCCCAATTAAAGGTGAGCAGGCTGGCGGTTAGCAGCAGCACTAAAACCTTGCGGGGCGACTGGAGCAGCGCCCTGAGATCGCCCAGCCGCCGCTTCACCAGCAAAATGCCCACCAAAAATACAGCCGACCAAATCATCCGGTGGCTCAGCACCTCTACCGCGGGGGTGCCGCCAAAAAACTTCCAGTAGACGGGCAACAGCCCCCAACTGCTGTAGGCCAGTAGGGCATAGAGCGGGCCTAGGCTGGCCTCGCTGTGCTGGCTCCGGGTAGCAGAGGTAGGTAAGGTCAAGTTAGTTGCTGCAATGCAGACCCATAATCGATGGATAGGAAAAATTCTAGCGGCCTGGGTGGCGAGTCGCTATCGACCTAGGTGGCCGAATTCTATCGATGGGGTCTATTGACAAAAGGCCCGTGACAAAGGCTTGCAACAGAGTCCCGTGACAGAGGCCGAATGGGGCTAACGGTCGGGGCTGCTGTGGTAGAGGGGTAACCGCACCACCATCGTCGTCCCTAGGTCGGGCTGGCTGTGGGCCACTACGGTGCCGCCACAGTACAGCAGTAGCTGCTGCACAATCGACAGCCCTAGCCCAGCTCCCTCGGTTTCGTCGGGGGGCAGGTTGCGACCGCGATAAAAGTGATCGAAGATGCGAGGAAGATCGCCTGAAGATAGGCCAATACCGGTATCGCGTACTTCGATCTCAGCGAAGTTGGGGGTGCTACGAGCTGTCACCCACACTTGGCCGCCGCTGGGGGTATATTTCAGGCTGTTGTTGAGCAGGTGCATCATGATTTGCCGCAGCCAGCTGTCGGGGCAACTTACCGCAGGCATCTTTTTGGGAATTGTGTAGGCCAGCATAATGCCCTTTTCGGCGGCTAAGGGTTGGTAAGTGCTCACCACCGGGGGTACGGCTTCTGCCAGATTGAGCGGGTCTAGCTCGGTTTGGCTGAGGCTAGTTTCGACCTGGAGTAGGTTGAGCACACCGCTGATCAGAGCACTTTGGCGATCGCACTCATGGCTGATCATCTCCATATAGCGCTGTCGCTGGGGGGGCTTGATATGGGGCGAGTCGAGCAGGGTGAGGGCGGTCTTAATGGTCGTTAGGGGGGTGCGTAGCTCTTGACCTACGGTGTTGAAAAAGTTGTCTTTGAGCCGCAAAGTGTTGAGCAGCACTTCGTTTTGGGACGACAGCGTCGACATGCTCAGGGCCTGGCGGCGGTAGGTAGAAGCCGACTGGCGCAAATGCTCTTGGCGCTTGAGCTGCCAGTTGAGCCAGCGATCGATCAGGGCTAAGGACACTGAGGTTGGAGCGGTACTGGGGCCGGGCTGAGGCCAAGCTTGGGCAAGCGCCGCCACCTCTGCATCTAAATCACCTGCGGCTATCTCCTGGTCGATGGGGTAGCGAATGGCCTCGACCACCGTGGCAATTAATTCAGGATTGACCGAACAGCACACCGACAGGTATGACGACCGAGCGCTAGCATCTTCCCCTGGGGAAGATCCATCGTCGTCCTCATCGGTCTCAGTGGGCAGTCTTTGCCCCTCACTCGGCGGGGTCGCGGACAGCGGCTGCATGCGGTGGGCCACCACCATGGCCGCAAACACCTCAGACTGAACCACAATGAAATAGTCGCCGCGCCAAGTATGTCCCTCTCGTAGAGCTAGCAAAACCTCATGATCGGTCGCTGCGGGCAGGGGCTGATGGGGAGCCAGCCGCAGAAATCGCCACACTCGGTAGGGGGGCACCAGCCCCTGTCCGTAGCGCTGAATATCATCATTCCAGGCGGTGCCCCCCGGCAGCTTGACCAGCAGGTGCGCCTGAATATCTTGGGCTTCGAGAAAGTCTACCGTCGATTGCAGAATGGCCTTAAACCCTTTGGGTTTGACCTGTACGTAGTCAGGCACCGCTGCACTATGCTGAAGTAGCCGGTGTAAAGATAGCTCTTGATAAGACTGCATAGTGCTCCAACGGGCCGGGGCCAGGCTAGAACCAGGCGGCCATAACGATCGGCTATGGAAATCGGTGCTAGCACCTATTAGGGTATCTTTAACCACCCAAAATGACGGAAAGAATGTTGCGTGTATTCACATACCACCGTCATTTTTGGGCAAAAATGTTAGCTAATATACCGTTTTTTAAGGAAACAGCGAGCCTGCTCGCGATCGTCAAAGTGGATCTTTTCGGTACCGAGAATCTGGTAATCTTCGTGGCCCTTGCCTGCAATCAAAATGCCGTCGCCCGGCTGGGCCATCTCGATCGCAGCCTGGATAGCGGTAGCGCGATCGCCCACCACCTGGTCTGCCCCTAGCTCGGCTGGAATGCCCGCCACGACATCGCGCAGGATCTGCTCGGGGTCTTCGGTGCGGGGGTTGTCGGAGGTGACCACCACGGCATCAGCTAATTCGTAGGCAATGCGACCCATCTGGGGGCGTTTGGTGCGATCGCGATCGCCGCCGCAGCCAAATACGCAGATCAGCCGCCCCGGCACAAAGGGCCGCGCCGCCTGCAATGAATTTTTCAAACTATCGGGTGTGTGGGCGTAGTCCACGATCACGCTGATGTCTTGGGCCTCGGCCACCTTCACCTGCTCCATGCGTCCCGGCACGCCGCCAAAGCCCGGTAGGGCAGCTGCGATCGTGTCTAGGGAAACGCCCAGGTGCAGGGCTGCCCCCACCGCCGCCAGCAAATTCTCTAGGTTAAACTGCCCCACCAGCGGCGAGCTAAAGGGCACCGTGCCTAGAGGGGTTGTCAGCGTTCCCGTCACGCCATTGGCCTGGTAGGTCAGATCGCCCGTATACAGGTCGGCTCCAGAGTTTTGGGTGCTGTAGGTCCAGACGCGATCGCTCGCCAGTTGGGCAACGAGGCGATCGCCGTAGGGCGTATCGATATTCACCACCGCGCGACCAGCCAGATAGGTCTCGTTAAACAGCAGCGCCTTGGCCTGGAAGTAGTCCTCCATGTCGCGGTGGTAGTCGAGGTGGTCCTGGGTCAGGTTGGTGAACACCGCCACCTCAAAGGGGCAGCCCCACACCCGCTTTTGGGCCAGGGCGTGGGAGCTGACTTCCAGCACCGCGTAGCGACAGCCTGCATCCCGCGCGGTGGCCAGTTCGGCCTGGAGTTCGACCGCAAAAGGCGTAGTGTAAAGCGCTGTCTTTTGGTACCCTGGCCAGCGAGTGTAGAGCGTGCCTAACAGGGCTGTGGGCTGCTCTGATGCATTCAGCAAGTGCTCTACCAAATGCGTTGTGGTGGTCTTGCCATTGGTACCTGTCACCCCGATTAAGCCCATCTGCCGGGCTGGATAGTTGTAGAACTTGGCTGCCACTTCGGCACAGGCCACCGACATATCGGTCATGGGTACCACACAGGCATCGCCCTCGACCGGTCGTACCTGGAGCGCCTGAGCCGATACCAGAGCCGCTGCCGCCCCAGAGTCGATCGCGCTAGGCCAAAACTCACCGCCATCGACGCGGGTACCTGGCATACCAATGAATACATCCCCAGGCTGGCAGGCGTGAGAATTGGTGCAAATGCCTTTGATGTCAGGGTCGCCCATCCCCTCCGATAGCGAAAATCCAGCGTCGATCAGCCCGGCGGGCAGGTCCTCAAGCAGTTGGCGCAGCTTCATGTCAGCAACTCCTCACATCATTGAAGTTGCCCTATTCTGCCTTACTCTGGCCCAGATAAGTCTGTATCAATTGCTCCACCTTGGCCTGGGGTGCCCGAGGCGATAGGCGCGGCAGAGGAATTTCTTGGCTGCCCGACTCTGCCTGGATCACCTGACACAGTACTGGAATCTCGTACTGGTAGCGCTGAAACCAGTCGTCGCGGGTGGTGATGTCGCGCACTTCTAGCTTGAAGGGCAGGTGGTTGGCGGCGGTCAGTTTTTCTTCGAGCCCTTCGCACAGGTGGCAGCCGGGCTTGCTATAGAGCACGAATTTTGTCATAGAGTTCAGTCACAGGAAAGACAGTCACGGCACAGCGGCTCGGTAGACGCTGGGGTAGATATAGATTGGGTTAAGGCCTGTTGGCAAAACTTTGCCGAAGGCAGTAAAACAACGCCTCTTGGGTTGCGCTAACCCATCCTACAGTTGAATTAACCTACCTCTCTAGACCTGATGGCCAAGTCTTTGTGGAACGGAGCTAAAGCGGTTTTTCACCGCAATGGCAGTATAGCTGTCGATCAATTTGATATTTTCTGCGTGCAGCGATCGCAAAACTCAATTGGAGCCCGATCGGCTAGCCAATGCCAAGTTTTACCCCATCTAGGTTGGAACTATGGCAGTCAATCCAACTAACAAAAATTGGGTGTGTCGTTGTAATGCAATACAGCAACACACCCAACCGCAAAAATAGCTAAACCGTCGCCCTAAGGCGTACCTCCAGGGGTCCCAGGTGCTGCCGGATCAGCAGGATCGGTGGGCTCAACAGGAACCCCACCGGGTGCGGGTTCGCCAGGATCAGGGGCGGTAGGTTCTGGGCCACCGCAGGCAACCCCAACTATAGATAAACCTACAATTAAAGGTAGCGCAAGCAACTGTTTAAACGTCATGGAGATATCTCCTTGATTGGGTTTGGATCATCGTTTGCCGGTGCCAGCGAGGCTAAGCCTCGCTTTCTAAGCGTGCAGCCTAAGCCTGGAGTGCTAAGCAGCACTTTGACAGTGACTTGAGGAAACTCCTCTGACAAAGATATGACATTTTTGTATAGATAATGTTAAGCACTAAAAATTTATGTCTTTAGGTATAGTGCTCAGAGTTCTAAAGTCTAATGCCAAGTCTGAATCATATAATCCCAATTCCCAAAAAGCTTGCCTGTAAGGGCATAGGCGTAGCCGCGCCAAAGGATCTATTGCCTTCGCCCTGCTAATATGAAGTCCAATTAATTAACCAACAGAAAACGGCTTGCCTATCATTCCTGCAGAGGCGGGAATTTATCCTGGAGTCACTTATCCACAATGGATTCCCTCGGAAGTGGGAATGACAGATTAGGAGCATTTAAGCGGACCTGATATAAGGAGATTTTTGGAAAAGAATCTCTCCACTGTCTTCGGCGACTGTAGCCACCGTAGGGCGGGCACTGCCCACCATTAGGGAGAAAGTTTTCCAAAAGTTGCTTACATCGGAGTACCCAAGCAAAATTGGGTACAAGGGGGACGAGATTACAACGTCTTGGTTTCCATCGGCAAAAATACCGTCAGCACTTCGCCTGCCTGGGGCCGCTGCCGCACGATCAGCTTGCCGCCCAACGCCTGAAATAGGTTTTTGGTAGCGTTGAGGTTGAGGCTCAGGCCGCCGGTTTCGGGTTGAAACATCAACAGTTGCCCCAGGGCCTTAAAGGGCGACGAGAAGGGATCGTGTTCGGGCTTAGACTCGGCACTGCCCTCCGGGGGCTGCGACTGAAACTGGAGCTTGAGCTGGTGCCCTGCCAGGGTGACAGCCAGTTCAATGTGGCTGTAGGGGGGCAGGCTGTGGGTGAAGCGGTCGATTAACCCGGTGAGCACCTGGGTGAGCATGGCCGGGTCGCTGTTGACCATGGGTAGGCAGGGGGGCACATTGACCGTCAGGCTAAGGTTGCGGCGGCTTGCTTGCTGCTGCCAGTGGGGAATGGCGTCGTCGAAGAGTTGGTTGAGAGAAATGGCCGACAGGGGCGATCGCGGTCTGGGGGCGCGATCGGTCTCTAGCTCTACGGCGCGAAAGATGAGGCTAAAGCGATCGATCTGTTGGGTGCATTCGCGATCGATCAACCGCAATCGCTTAGCGACCTCGTCGCCAACGTCTTTGCGCTTGAGCAGCGATCGCGTCAGGGTGCGAATGGTGGTTAGGGGCGTGCGAATTTCGTGGGCCATAGCCTTTAACAGCTCGGTGTCGGGGCTGTCTTGGCAGGGTGGCCTCGGGTCTGGCTTGGGCGGAGCCGTGTAGTGAGCACCACCAACGTGAGGACTGGGGTCGGTCTGAAATGCTGCGAGAGTAGGCCGGGCCGGGAGTGCTAAAGACGCCAGCGCCCCAGCAGAACTGTGAGATTCTGCAGCGACATCGACTTGCACCTGCTGACGCAGTTGGGTCATGAGCAGGTGGCTGTAGCGAGTTACGAGGCGGTAGTCGGGCGTGACAGGTGGAAACTGGTCGATCAGGCGATCTAGGGCTGGCACCAGCGGGGGACGAATGGCGACAACGCGATCGCGCAACTGCTGCCAACCTTGCTCTACCACCGCTGGATCAAAGGAAAACTGAAACTGGGGCAACCCATTGGCCCCCTGCCCCAACACCAGCAAAAGGCTAAAGTTGCGGGTTAGCAGTAGACAAAACCGCTCTTCTCCAACGGGGTCGTGGCTCGCTAAGGGCACCATCTGTAAATCACAGGCTGGGGCTGCTGTCGACCCTCTGCCTTGGCCAGGCAAGAGGGGCCGAGTGACGGAGAGAATCTGCTCTAACTGCTCAGGCACCAGCAGCCAGTGGGAGAGCCGCTGCCCTAGGAGGCGATCGGGCAATACTGGAAATGGCCCTGACAAGACTCCTCCCATCAGGGGCAGTAGCTCACTGGCTTGAGCAGCCGTTGAAGCGCCCGGGGGGGGAACATCAGGGGGAAGTTCTATCAGTAGCCGAATCAGGGCCGCCAGCCCACTCAGCCATTCTTGCTCAGCCTGTCTATGAAAAACGCTGGAGCTGCCACCGGGAAAACCCAGCGCTGCCCCCCGCCCACGGGGAGCCTCCTCTGACCTGGGGCCAAAGGAGGTTTGGTGCTCGTTGAGCAATTGACTGAGGGGTAGAAACTGTTGCACCAAGGGTTACCTGCCTCTGCAATAGGCTAGCCGTGGCACCTAAACCACAGCGGGTGGGTTGTCTACAGCAGACAACCCAATGTCTATTACGAGACTAAGCCCTTAGCGCCAGATGGGGCTATGGGTAGAACCGAACGAAAACCCGGCCATGACCTAACCAAACCAGCTAGAAGGAATCGCCTCAACCTCGACCCGCTCAGGACTATGACGGCGCTGCCAAATTTCAGGCCGACCCAGCAGGGCTTCAATGCCCTGGTGAATGAGCTGGTTGATCTGAGCATGCTGCTCAGAGGAATAGCAGTGGCCGGTGGACTCCAAACCGCAGGCGGTGCCGCTGTCCATGGTGACATAGACCACGGGCAACCGCGCGAGCACATAAGTCGTGAGCTTTTGCCGCAGTTCAGGAACGGCAAAAACCTGACGGTACTCGTAGAGCGGATAGGCGGCTAAAATGTCGTCAATTTTGTCTGTTACGATTGGCAAAGTTAAGTTGACAATGGTTTGGGTCATTGAATTCAGCTCCAGGGATGTCTAGTAGTGAAACCGAGGGATATTACTTGTCCTGACAGGCAGGGTTACTTGTCCTGACAGGCAGGGATCAAACTAAAAAAGCAGAGAAATGGCGACTCATTGGATGAAGTGTTGGTGAATTAGGCCTTTTGCTAGTCCTCAATTCGGCTCAGAGATTGCCTCAAGAAAACAATTGCAGCTCAGTCAGCACGAAGGTTCTAAATCATTGAATTGAACGTGTCCCAGCGATCTCAGGTATTCCCCATATAAGCGTGACAATGGCGATCGCCCTATCTAAGTTTTAGAAAGAAATAATTTTTCTCTTGCAAATGATTATGAAAACTACGTAAAGTGAAGTCTTTCTCAATCCTTGTTGTTTTTGGCGTAAGTGTTTGTCTCATGGTTTATTACATTGTGTAATCTGGGGGCCAAATGTTTAGGTTTTGGGCTAGCTAAGCAGTTGATCTGAGGGCAGTGTTGCAACAGGTTGTTTTATTAGTCGTGGGGGGTATGCACCCGCCCAGCTACACCGGCCAGATCCTCTCTACCATTGCCAGAGATGAGGTGCTGGGTCAGCTCAGGCGAGTCGTGTGTGCGCCCCAGCGGTCTGGGGATGTGCTCTCGGCCTATGCCCTACGCCAAGCCCTCGACAAGGCTGAGAAAGCATCCCTTCCCGAGCCGGAGCTAGGGCTGCTCATCTGGGCGTTTAGCGCCGGGTGTGTGGGGGCAGCGGCCCTGGCGGCCCACTGGCAGCAAGGCCGAGGGCCGGTGCTGGCTCTGTTTATGGTGGATGGTTGGGGGGTGCCCCGCCCGCCCGGGGTACCTGTGCATCGTCTCAGTCACGATCGCTTCACCCACGACAGTTCTCGCTGGTTGGGGGCAGGCGATGAGGATTTCTACGCCGACCCGGCGGTACCTCACCTACACCTGTGGCAGCAACCGCAGACCACTAATGGCTGGGCCACCGCTGGGCGCGATCGCGAAAGCCTGACTGCGGCAGACTTTCTCTGCCGGCGATCGCGGGATCACCTCTGCCGCTATGGCCTAAATATCAACGGGCCATAACCCGAGGTCTAAACTGGGCTTTAGGGCCATAAACACCCTAGCCTCTGCTGCTAATATGAAGGGAATTGTTGCTCATTTAACAGCTTTTCCTGCCTATTTCTGCAACGTCATTCCTGTAAAGCAGCGGCGGTGAGCTAATTCACCGCTCGTGTGGCCTCAAGGGGAAACGGTCTACCTTACTTTTCTTCTGAAGCAATGCACTCTAGCCCAACCCAAGCACCCGCCGCTATGACGACAACTCCCGTTGCTACTCCTAACAGTGTTCTTGTGCGCCGCGCCTCCGGGGCCTTTGCTCTGATTGATAGCCTGAGACGGCATGGGGTAGAGCATATCTTCGGCTACCCCGGTGGGGCGATTCTGCCTATCTATGATGAGCTGTACCGGGCTGAGGCGGCTGGGGGCATTAGCCATATTTTGGTGCGCCACGAGCAGGGGGGTGCCCACGCCGCTGACGGTTACGCTCGCGCTACGGGCAAGGTAGGGGTCTGCTTCGGCACCTCTGGGCCTGGGGCTACTAACCTGGTCACAGGCATCGCCACCGCCCAGATGGACTCGGTGCCCATGGTGGTGATTACCGGTCAGGTGCCCAGCCATGCGATCGGTAGTGACGCCTTTCAGGAGACCGACATTTTTGGCATTACCCTGCCCCTGGTGAAGCATTCCTACGTGGCCCGGCGGCCCGACCAAATTCCTCAGATGGTGGCGGAGGCGTTTTATATTGCCCAGACCGGTCGCCCTGGGCCGGTGCTGATCGATATTCCTAAAGACATTGGCTTAGCCGAGTTCGACTACGTGCCCGTAGAGCCGGGCCAGGTCAATCTGCCGGGTTATAAGCCCACCATCAAGGGCAACCCCCGCCAGATCAACCATGCCCTGCGGCTGCTGCGCCAGAGTGAACGGCCTCTGCTATACGTAGGCGGCGGTGCCATTACCGCCAATGCCCATGCTGAGGTTCTGCGGCTGGCCGAATACTTTCAAATTCCGGTAACGACGACGCTGATGGGCAAGGGGTCGTTTGATGAACACCACCCCTTGGGCCTGGGCATGCTGGGCATGCACGGCACCGCCTACGCCAACTTTGCCGTCAGCGAGTGTGACCTGCTGATTGCGGTGGGCGCTCGCTTTGACGATCGCGTTACCGGCAAGCTCGACGAATTTGCCGCTCGTGCCCAGGTCATTCACATTGACATTGACCCAGCGGAAGTGGGTAAAAACCGTAGCCCCCAGGTGCCGATTGTGGGCGATGTCAAGCAGGTGTTAACCACCCTGCTTCACCGCTTGGAAGAAGAGAACCAGGTGCCACCCCCCAATCAAACTAAGGCCTGGCGCGATCGCATTGACCGCTGGCGACGTGACTACCCCCTGGTGGTGCCGACCTACCCCGACGTGCTGTCGCCCCAAGAGGTGATCTTCGAGCTGGCTACCCAAGCTCCCCACGCTTACTACACCACTGATGTCGGTCAGCACCAGATGTGGTCGGCCCAGTTCTTAAAGAATGGACCTCGCCAGTGGGTTTCTAGCGCTGGTCTAGGCACGATGGGTTTTGGCATGCCTGCGGCGATGGGAGTGCAGGTGGCGCTGCCCAACGAGACAGTGATCTGCATTAGCGGTGACGCTAGCTTCCAGATGAACCTGCAAGAACTCGGCACCCTGGCCCAGTACGGCATTCCGGTGAAGACCGTGATTGTCAACAACGGTTGGCAGGGCATGGTGCGCCAGTGGCAGCAGGCGTTCCACGGCGAACGTTACTCGTCTTCAAATATGGAAGTGGGCATGCCTGACTTTGAGGTGCTAGCCCAGGCCTACGGGATCAAAGGTATGGTGGTGCGCGATCGCGATCAGCTCAGCATGGCCGTTGCCACCATGCTGGCCCACGATGGTCCAGTGCTGCTGGATGTACATGTGCGCCGTGACGAAAACTGCTATCCGATGGTGGCTCCTGGCAAGGGCAACCACCAGATGTTGGGGTTACCCGAGGTGCACGGCACTGGTGATGGCTATGGCCCCGATCCCTGCGTTAACTGTGGCCACCAAAACCCCTCCACCAGCAACTTCTGTTCGGAGTGTGGCACCAAGCTCTAGGGAGCGACAAACGGTCTACGACTAGCCCCCTATGGGCGCAAAAACGTTTGGGCGTTAGGGGCAAGGCTGAAGGTTTTAGGAGATTCCACCAAGCTTCAGCCTGCCCTTAAACTCGGTCTTTTTGTCGGGTGAATGGCTCAATTTTTTCAGAATGCAGTATCCTAACCTCAGTTTCATTACTGGTGTGGGTCGTTTATGTCCGCTGCGCTGAAATCCTATGTGCCTCGCCCCGTGCCATCTCGGCGCAGAACAGCCACAGCCCGTACCCGAGCTTCATTGCGTCACGGTTCTGCCGTTTTGTCGGCGCAGGTACAGCCTAGACCCCCGCAGCGGGTTTCCCCGCCGGTGGTCTTGCCAACGCCACCTAGTCTGGATAAAGCCAGTCCGGCAGTACGCCTACTGTCTCAGGTTCATCTGGTGTCTTCGGCCCTGTCGGTGGCCTTGCTAGGTCTGACCTTGGTGAGCTATGGCACATCGGTTTACGTTAACCATCAGCTGAGCCAGGCCAACCGACAGCTCAACCGTCTGCAGCGCAGCGAACAGCAACTCACCAACGCCAACGAGATGCTCAAAAACCATCTGGCCCAGCAGGTGGAGGTGAGCGCCATGGGGTTTCAGCCACCTCAACCCGGCAACGTGATTTTTTTGAAACCGGCGCAGCCAACAGCGGCGGTAGCACTGCCTAGTCAGGGGTCTACCTCAGCGCTGGGGCGCTTTGCCCTACCCAAGGTAGATGTACCCCTAGGGTATTAAGCACTAGCCCAATTGTTTACTTGCTGTTGCCCCTATGGCTAGTTCTGCCTATTCTGCCCGTCGTCGTCGTCGCCGTCGTCTTACGTCTAGCCCTCCGGTGGGCGTGGCTCCCACGACAGCTGCGACGCGAGTGCGAGTGCTGTTGGTGTGGGGGTTGTTGGTACTATCGCTCATGGCGATCGCCGGTCGCTTGGCGTGGCTACAGCTAGTGCAGGGAGACAATCTGGCCAGTTTGGCCCAACAGCAGCGCCTCTCAACGCCAGTGCAGCGGCAGTTGCGCCACTCGATTGTCGATCGCCAGGGCAATGTGCTGGCTGCTGACCATGTGGTGTATACGCTCTACGTGCACCCGCGACTGTTTACGCTGTCGATGCAGGAAGTGGCAACGGCCCTCAGTCCCCTGTTAGAGACGCCAGTCTCTAACCTGATGGGTCAGTTTAGTCGCCAGCCCACAGGCATTCGCTTAGTTGATGGTCTGTCTGAGGCCACCGTCGATCGCATTCGTGCCCTACGCATGAATGGGTTAGAGCTGCACCCGCAGCAGCAGCGATTTTACCCCCAGCAGCAACTGTTTGCCCCCATCGTGGGCTTTGTCAATTTTGATGGGCAGCCCCAGGCGGGCTTAGAGCTGGCTTACCAAGAGCAGCTCTCCCTGCTGCCCCCTAGCGACGACACGGCAGTGACGGCAGCCGAGGCCCTCTCTGATCCAGCAGTTTATGGGCCTCCAGACAGTCTTTTTGCCGAAAATGCCGCTACCCCCGACTCAGCTACCGATACCCCACCTCAGCATTGGCCTAGTGGTAGTGCCAGCCTGCACCTGACCCTCGATAGCCGACTGCAGCGGGCAGCCCAGCAAGAGCTACAGGCGGTCGTCGATCGCCATCGAGCGAAGCGGGGCACGGTCATGGTGATGGATGCCCACACCGGCGAAATGCTAGCCCTGGCCAGTGTGCCTACCTATGACCCCAACCAATACTTCCGCGCTGACCTCAGCGATCTGCGCAGCTGGGCGATTAGCGACCTCTACGAGCCAGGGTCTACCTTTAAGCCGATCAACATTGCGATCGCCCTAGAAGCCGGGTTGATTACCGCCGATGAAATCGTCAACGACAGTGGTCAGATTCAGTTTGGCGAGTGGAAAATTAGAAACCACGACTTTGTCACCGCAGGCGGACGCGGTCTCATTTCAGTCACCGATGTGCTGAAGTATTCCAGCAACATCGGCATGATTCGGATTATGCAAAAAATGCCTGCCTCCGACTACTTTGCCTGGCTGCAACAGCTCAGCTTAGATGGTCTTACCGGCATTGATTTGCCCGCCGAGGCAGCTGGGCAAATGAAAAATCGTGAGCAGTTCATCAACAGCCGGGTAGAACCGGCTACTACGTCCTTTGGGCAGGGGTTTTCGCTCTCGCCCATTAAGATGTTGCAATTACAGGCTACATTGGCGAACGGTGGCAAGCTGGTAACGCCCCACGTGGTGCGCGGCATGATCGCCCCCGATGGCCGAGAACTGTGGGTGCCCGATCGCCCTCAGCCCAAAACTATCTTCTCGCCCCAGACCACTGAGCAGGTGCTGACCATGATGGAAGCTGTCGTGGCCACCGGCACCGGTGATTCGGCGAAGGTGCCTGGCTACCGCATTGGGGGCAAGACGGGCACAGCGCAAAAAGCGGCAGCGTCGGGGGGGTATGGCCGGGGTCGAGTGACCAGCTTTGTGGGCATTTTGCCGATCGATGCGCCCCGTTACGTCGTGCTGGCGATCATTGATGAACCCCAGGGTGACGATGCCTACGGCTCCACTGTCGCCGCTCCTCTCGTGAAAAAAGTAACTGAGGCGCTGGTGGTTTTAGAAGGCTTGCCTCCCACCGACAACTAATGTCTAGGCCTTGAAAATCAGGCCCTAAAAATTAGGCTCTGAGACCATACCGCCCAAGTTTTCTACAATGGCTCGGGTGTTGGCCACCATCATGTTCAAGTAGCTATCGCCCTCGCTGCCGGGAGCCCCAATCGAGTCAGAATATAGCTCTTGGGAAGCCAGCCTAACGCCAGCCTCCTCGGCCACGGTGCGAATCAGCTGGGGGTTGATGGTGGTTTCGGCGAAGATGGCGGGCACCCCCAACCCCTGAATAGAGGCTACTAGCTGTTGCACGGTGCGGGCGCTGGGTTGTTCTTCGGTGCTGAGGCCAATTAGGGTGCCGACTACGTTGAGCCCGTAAGCCGTAGCGTAGTACTGAAAGGCATCATGGGTGGTGACTAGCTGCCGCTGCTGGGCGGGAATGGTGGCGGTTTGAGTCTCAATCCACTCGTGAAGTTGAGTCAGTTCGGTGATGTAAGCCTCGGCATTAGCCGTGAACAAGGCCTCGTGATCGGGGGCCAGCTCAATTAGCTCGTCGCGAATCGCTTCGACCATGGGCACTGCGTTACTGACATCGCCCCAAACGTGGGGATCGGGCACTGTGCCGTTGCCGTCAGCTAAATCTAAGGGGGGGACCACTTCGCCCACAGCGACCTGACGAGCACTGACCCCGGCGGCGTTGAGCAGACGAATTAAGTTGGGTTCTAAGTTGTAGCCATTGTAGAGAATCAGGTCGGCTTGCTCAAAAGCAATGGTATCGGCGGGCACGGGTTCGTAGACGTGGGGATCAGCTCCGGGCTGCAAAATACCGGTGAGATCGATCTGTTCGCCGCCGACCTGGGCCGCCCAGTCGGCAATTAAGGTGCTGGTGGCCACTACAGCTGGGCGACCGTCGGCGACCACCGCTGGAGGAGCCGATGCCCCTCTTTCGGCGGAGTCGCAGCCGTTTAATCCTAACCCTAGGGCCATTACCACGGCGGCCAGGCTTCCATACTGTGAAAGTAGATTATTTCGTTGCATTGACTGCATTTCATATTCCTTTCATTTTTACGATACAATATTTTTCATATTCCTTTCATTTTTGAAGAGTGTCTTCCCTCTATGGGGATGCTGGTCAGGCCGAAGGAGTCGCCGCCGCTGGCTTTCTCGGCCATAACGTTTCCCGGTGGGAATTAAACCCCGATTGGGCTACAGATTATCTGCTGGAGGTAGGTTTATGGTGGCTGTTCCTAAAATGATGGTTGACCACCTTAGTGTCAACTACCGTGACGTGCAGGCCTTGCGCAACGTCAACTTAACGGTACGAGCCGGTAAGGTGGTGGGCATTTTTGGTCCTAATGGTGCGGGCAAGAGCACCTTGATCAAGGCGATGCTGGGGCTGGTGCCAGTGGTGACTGGGCGCGTGACCTACGGCGATGACATTCTTGCCCACCAGCTTGACCGGGTGGCCTATGTGCCCCAGCGATCGCAGATCGACTGGACCTTCCCGGCCACGGTGTGGGATGTGGTGATGATGGGCCGAGTGCAGAAAACCGGTTGGTTGAGACGCTTTTCGGCTAGTAGCCGTCAGATTGCCCGAGAGTCGCTAGAGCGAGTGGGCATGGCGGAGTTTTGCGATCGCCCCATCGGAGCGCTCTCGGGCGGTCAGCAGCAGCGGGTGTTTCTGGCCCGTGCTCTGGCTCAGCAGGCTGAGATTTTCTGCTTTGACGAACCCTTTGTGGGGGTTGATCAAAAGACTGAAACGGTCATTTTTGAGATTTTTCGCGAGCTGGCCGCGGCAGGCAACATCGTCATGGTGGTCAACCATGACCTAGGCGAGTCAATTACCAACTTTGATCAGCTGGTGCTGCTCAACAAAGAGCTGATCGCCGCTGGTCCCCGCGACTGGGTACTCACCCGCGACAACATGACTCGCGCCTACGGCGGCCATGTGGGCTTTTTTGGCCATGTCGCTTGAGATGGCGGTGTTGAACTTGGCGGTGCTGGACTGGTTTTTTGAGCCGCTGCAATTTGCCTTTATGCAGCGATCGCTGGCGGTGGCGATCATGGTGGGCGTGATTTGTGCGGTGGTGGGCAGCTACCTGATGGTGCAGCGCCTGGCCCTGCTAGGAGATGCCATCAGCCACTCGGTGCTGCCGGGGCTGGCGATCGCCTTTTTGCTGGGAATTAACATTTTTGTCGGGGCCTTTATCGCCGGGGTGATCAGCACCGTGATGATTGGGTGGATCCATACGCGATCGCCCATTAAAGAAGATGCCGCCATGGGCATTGTGTTTTCGGCCTTCTTTGCCTTGGGCATTACCCTAATCACCACCATCCAGCGGGATAACAAAATCGACCTCAACCACTTTTTGTTTGGTAATATTCTCGGCGTCACCGCTGGGGATGTACGAGATACAGCCATTATTGCGGTTTTGGTGCTGTTGGCGGTGGCGTTACTTTACAAAGAGCTGCTGTTCTATAGCTTTGACCCCCTGGGTGCCCAAGCCGGCGGCCTGCCCACCGGGCTGCTCAACGCCGGGCTAATGGTGCTGATTGCCCTCACCGTGGTGGCCAGCATGAAGGTGGTTGGGGTGATTTTGGTGCTGTCGCTACTGATTGCACCGGGGGCGACGGCCTACCTGCTGGTGCCCCGCCTGCACCAAGTGATGATTTTAGGAGCGGCGATCGGGGTCTTCTCCAGCGTGAGCGGCATGTACTTGAGCTACTACATCAACTTGCCCTCAGGACCAGCCATTGTGCTGGTGGTGTCTACACTGTTTGCGGTGGCGTTTTTGTTTGGCCCCCGCTACGGGGTGCTGGTGGGGCCAGGGCGCGATCGCCCCTGGCGACGACTTCAGCGCCTCTGGCGACCCAGATCGTCTTAAGCAGGGTCTTGGATCTGGGTCTGGTAAGGAGCGAGGGCATTGTCTAGGGCAGGGAAGAACACCGGGGATGTAAATAACGGCGCAAAGAACTGCACCACCGGAATATTTTCTACACGGGGTAAAAAGTCGGATGGGATGGGGCCATCGACCTGACGGCTGAGCACGCCAAACCCAAGGCGTTCGCTGCGGGGCTGCCAGTTGGGGGCGGTGCGCTGAAGCCAGTCGGTAAAGTCAGTGGCATTTTCCATACTGAGCACCAGGTTGGTGATTACCTCGGGGGGCGGCAAGGCCTGGGTAAGGTCGTCCATATCTGCGGGTTGAGTGACCCAGGCTTGCTCTAGCAGGGCTTGGCGCTGAGCGGGGGTCTGCCAGGCCAGGATCGCGTATTTAGCTGGGGTTTCAGGCCAAGGGCTGACGTCAACCGGTTGTCTGGTAGAGAGGGCCAACATACCTTGCTGAAGGTCGCCACCGTGGGGCTGCCAGTCTTGAGCAGCGGCCGCCAGATCGCCCAGCCACCAGCGGAGGCTACCCCTAGCTTGGTGTAGAAAGCGCTCTAGGGTTGGGTCTTCGGTCTGTTGCAGCAGTTCGCCGTAGATCTGCTCAAGGCGATTGAGCACCGCTGGGTACAGGTTAGCGAAGGGGTTCACGCGCATCAAGGGGCTGGTCAGCAGGGTTGGATGGCGCACGATCTCTAGGGCTAGCGCCTCGGTGGCGCAGTTAACATCGCCGGTTTGCAGACAGGCGACGCCTAGGCCAAAGAACAAACCCATTTTGGCGGGCACTAGGGCGATCGCCTTGGTAAACGAGGCTCTGGCATCGGCGGGCTGACCATTCTCGATCTGTAACCAGCCCAGGTTGGCGTGGCCAAATTCTTGGTAGGGCACTGCCTGGTTACCGGCCTGAAACCAGGCGATCGCGTCGTCTAGCAATACCTGACGCAGATCTGGGTCGTCGCCCGATCGCAAAGACAACTCCCCCAAGTTGTAGCCCAGTTGATAGGGGTAGTAGGGCTCCCAGGGGGCCAGGGTGTGGGCCTGTTCGAGCTGAGTGGCGAATCGATCGATGTCCGGGGGCTCGTCGGTGAGGGCTGAGAAGCCATTGCTGGCAGTGCTCCAGGCCCGATGAGTGGGCATTATCCCCAGGCTCATCGCCAGGGCGAGACCCAGGCCCACCCCTGCTAGCCAACGGTGGCGAAAGGGGCCAGATGGGAGGTCGGTGGTGCTAGCACCGGGATGAAACATACGGGCCAGCACAGCGAGGTAGAGAGCGAGGCTACCAGCGATCGCGGGAATGTCGAGTTGGTAATCGGTCAGACTGATCATCCCGAAGGCGAATAGCCCCCCTACGAGGCTCCAGGCGAACACTGGCGGCAGCCCCGCTGGCGTGGTCTGAGCCCCCTGGCGCATCCATCGCAACACCAGCAGGATTAGCGCTGCCCCCAGAGCCAACGGCACAACTATGCCCCAAAGCCCTAGTTCGCCCCACAACTGTGCTGGGGTGCTGTGGAGCTGAAATTGAAGCTCCGCATCGCGCCCGGCCCAGTGGGGGCGGTACTGCTGATACACTAGAGGCACGCTACCCGGTCCTACTCCAGTGAGAGGATGGTTCAGCCCCATGCGCCAACCTGTGACATTGGTAACCACTCGGTAGGACAGTTCGCCCCCGGCAAAATTGCCCTGGGCCAGGTTGCCCAGCATCTGCCGCAGCCGAGGGTTGGCAACCAAGCCCAGCACCAGTAACCCCAGCGCAGAACCGCCTAAGCCCAGGGCCAACGGCTTGGGCAACCGGTTGTAGATCAGAGAAATGCCTACCGCAATGAGGCCGGTGACCATGAGTGCCAGCCAGCCGCCGCGCGAGCTGGTGGTGTAGAGATTTAGCAGGCCCAGCACTACCCCTGTCAGCCACAGCCAGCGCTGCCAGCCCCGCTCGACCCAAGCCAGCGCTGCCAGCAGGGGCAACACCAGCACTAAATAGCCTGCTACGTAGTTTTGGTGGCCAATCGGCTGCCAGTTGCGCAGACTCGTGAGCCCAAAGTTAAAAGCTTGATCGATTCCATAGCCCTGGAGCGTGGACAACCGGGCCAGCTCGGGTCGATAGATCTGAGTTGTCCACAGTACTAGGCTGAGCAGAATGAATCCCAGGGCAATGTAGCCCTGCCAACGCAGTAGGGTGTGCAGTCGCTGAGGGTAACGCAGCCAGCCGCCGAGAGCATAGATCGCGGCGATCGCCCCTATCGCCGCCCAGCTATACCATCGCGCCTGAGCTGGAAACTCGGCCCCCAGGGTAGATACCACTAGGCCGACCACTGCCAATAACGCTACCCAGTCAAAGCCATTGCCCAGCTTGGCTAAGGGTCGATGCCACAGTTGCCACAGCAGCCACAGCATCGGCAGGGTGAGGCCCACCTGCCACAAAAACACCCAGGGCCACGACACCATTAAGGTGCTGCTGCCCGGTATGAGGGTGAACAGCGCATAGAATGTCGCCGTTAGTAAGGCCAGCAGTGTGCCGTCGCTGGGGTCTTGGGCGATGGGTTTGGGCTGGGAAAGAGCGTCCTCGGGCATGGCAAAGAAAAGAGTAGAGGGGTAAGGGGTTGGATAGTTAGCGATTGGGGTGCTTGTGGTTAGTAAAGTATTCCCGCAAGCATCTCCGGCAGAAAAAGGGGGCTAAGCAGCAAGCCTGTGGGGCTGTTCGGCAGATTAATTCTGGCAGACTAATCTAGATCCGAGAGGCGAAAGCGATTGTGGGTGGGGTGGGGCAGCCCTAAAGCCTGAGTTCGCAGGGTTTCAATGCGGCGATCAAGGGAAGGAAACTCGCGGGGCCAGGCGGGGAAGAGGTTGAGCTTGGCTACTAGGGTATAACGCTGAAGGTTTTGCGGCGTCAGCATGAGCGTGATTTGCTTAGCCTGGTAGTTGCGGTAGGCAAAGGTCAACGCACTCCGATATCCTTCGTCTGGGTGGGTGATCAGGGATGTCAGCCACAGGCGCAGGGGCTGGGTGCGCAGACTTTCTTCTATCAGTAGGGTGTCGAGATCTGGTAGTGCATCTTGAGGCTGGGGTGGGGTAGCAGCATAGCGATCAGGGTTGAGCCAGGCAGCGAGCAGCCGTAGCTCGGGGGGCTGCTGGCCTAGGCGCAGATTGTGCGTTACTAACTCTAGGGCGGCGGCGGGATCAGAATCTGCTAAGAGCAACCCCGAAACCACGGGCCGCAGCAGGTTGGGATCGACCTCTATGATGGGTTGCTCGGTCCACCAGGCCAATAAGGTGTGGGTTTCATAAAGAGTGGCAAAGCCAGGCTCGCCGGGAGCGACGTCTCTGAGTAAAACATCATACTCGGCCAGGGTAGCCTGTACCACAGCGGGGTAGATGGCTTGATAGGGCTGCTCTTGCCACTGGGGATGGGTGAGGGCAGCGGGGTTAACCAGGGCTTCTAGGGTAAAGGCGGCAATGGCTGCTGCATCGTTGCCCTGTCTTAACAGCACGTCGCCCAGCAGCCAGTAGCCATAGTGGCGGTGGCGGGGCAACAGCTGCACAGCGCGGGCGGCGTAGGGTAGAGCAGTGGCCGGGTCGGTGGTCTGGTGCAGCACCGCCAGGTTGTGGTTAAACCAGGCATCGTTGGGGGCCGCCTGCTGGGCTTGCTGGGCATAGTCGAGCATGAGCGATCGCACATTCTCCTGGGTTTCTGACTCACCCAGCACCTGCTCTAGCCCCCACAGAGCCTCGCTAGCCACCGCTGAAGCAGTTGGATCCCAATGACTAAGGCGGTAGGCCTTGTACCAGCGGGTATCCGCCAAATTGAGCTGCTGGCTATAAAAGGCCCCATCGGCCAACGCCCCAAAGGCTACGGTGAAGGTAAACGGTAGCCACAGGGGCAGAACTAGCCCCAGCCCCAGGGTGACGGCCAGCCGGGTTGGCGAGGCTATGCCCCACCAGTGCCGCCGTTGCCTAGGGCTGGCAAGGGCGGTCTGATCTGGCAGGTAGCGATCGCCCAACGCCAGCAGCAGCACCACCAATCCCAGCAGCGTGCCTGCAATAGGAATATTCTCGAGTTGATAGTCGGTTAGGCTGGCTGTGCCGTAGGCCAGCAGACTGCCACCAATGCCCCCCAGCAGCACTCGATCGGTCGGGGTGAGGGGTTGTTGCCAAAGCCTGCCCCACAGCCGCACTATCAGAACGATGCCAGCGAAAAACACCGCCAGCCCCAGCCAGCCCAGTTCTCCGGCTACCTGAACCGGCGTGTTGTGCAACTGCTGAATGTGGTCGAGGCCAGCCCCAGCTTCGATCGGGCGATAGAGGTTGGAGACTCGGCTCATCACTCCAGGGCCAACGCCAACCAGGGGGCGATCGCGCAGAATATTGCCCCCTAACCGCAGCATAAACCAGCGATCGAGGGTGGGGCCGTCGGCAGTACCGCCACCACTAAACCAGCCGCGAATGCGGGGATTACTGGCTAAAACTAGGCCCACAGCTACTAGGCCACCCAACCCAGCCCACCCCCAGCGCCACCGCTGGGCAGAGGTGACCCGGCCCAGACGGCTCAGCCACATGGCCAATAGCCACACCACTAGCCCTAGGGCCGCCCCGCGAGAACCACTAATATAGAGCGCGATCCCAATCAAACCACTGGCTCCAGCCGCTGCCCAGCGCTGCCACCCTCGGCTAGCCACGGCCATTGCCACTGCTAGAGGCAAAGTCAAGACAAAATAACCGCCTACAAAGTTGTGGTGCCCTAGGGGCTGGTGATTGCGTAGGGCCGTTAAGAAGTTGTCTGCTGCCCACATGGTTTCGTCGGGTCGCCACAGGGCCAGACTAATGATGGCACTGCCGGTGGCGATCGCCACCAGCCCCCAACCCAGTCGCTGGCGAGTCAGCCAGCTGCGGTCAACACTGTTGCGGTAAAAGTACAGTGCTGCCCCGTAGACCACCACCAAACTCACATTCCACAGAGCCACTCGGGGAAAGGGTGAGATAAGGGACGAGACCCCAAGAATTAGCCCTAGCCCCAGCCCAACTCGATCTAACCCGTAGCCCAGACCGTAGACTGCCCGCTGCTGCTGCCTCCATAGCCCCAGCAGCAGCAGCAACCCCCCGGCCTGCCACAGTACAATCCAGGCCCAGCCCACCATGCGGTAATAGCTTAGGGGTAGCCAGCTAAACACCAGCAGCACCAGTCCCCCTACCAGCCCCACCTGGAGCCACGCTGGGGTAGGCCTGCGCCAAAGGAATGCCCCTGGGCGATCGCAAGTAAGGTCTGTATCCTTTGCCGACGACGGTTCGAGAGAATCGGCGGTCAATAGGCCCCCTTGCCCCAGAGCACAATGCCCAGGGTGGCCGTGAGAATTTCTAGATCTAAGTTCAAAGACCAGTTGTCGATGTAGTGCAGATCGAGGCGAGCGACGTCGTCAAAGGTGTCAATATCAGAGCGACCCGAAATTTGCCACAGCCCCGTCACCCCCGGCAGTACCTGGTGGCGAATGTTATGCCAGCCGTCGAACTTAGCCACGTCACGCACGGGCAGAGGGCGCGGCCCTACCAGGCTCATCTGGCCGCAGAGCACGTTAAACAACTGAGGCAACTCGTCAAGGCTGGTGCGGCGCAACAGACGACCCACCCGAGTAATGCGGGGGTCATACTTGACCTTGAAGAGCACCCCATCCGCCGACTCATTGTGCTGCTCTAGCTCGGCCTGGAGCCGAGGCGCATCGACGACCATGGTGCGAAATTTCCACACCTGGAAGGTTTTGCCGTGCAGTCCTACCCGCTCTTGACGAAAGAAAATTGGCCCGGCTGAGTCGAAGCGAATGGCCAGGGCGATACCGGCCAGCACTGGGGCTAGGGCGATCGCCCCCAGCCCCGCCCCCAGGTAATCCATCCAGCGCTTAAAGCGGTAGTCCCAGCCGCCCATCAGAGGGGCATCGAGACGCAGTGTGGGCAGACCAGCCACGGTTTCGGGGGTGCCCCGGCGATAGAGCATGTCGCGGCTAGTGGGGATGAGTTGCATGGCAATGCCCGCCCGCCGCAGTTTCCAGTACAGTTCTGACGCTAAATCGGCGGAGGGAATGCTCTCGGCCAGCACTAGGGTAGCCCCCGAGGCCACGATCGCATCGTAGGTAGTCGGTGAGTTGGCCGTGGTGGCTAGGGCAGCCCCAATCACCGGCAATTGAGCCCGCTGCGAGAGCACGTCGGCCAGACGCTTAATCTGAGGAGCTGGGGCAATCAAAAAGACTGAGGTCGGTTGCTTGGTTTGAGGGAATGGACTCAGCAGCAGGGTGGCCATGAGCCGTAGGCCTACCACCAACCCTACTCCGCTGAGCCAAGCCGAGAAAAACAGCGATCGTGGCAAATCGAGCTTGGGGTCGTAAAAATACATCAGCACCAGTGACCCTAAGTAAACTAGGCTGAGCAATTTGCCTGCCCGCAGGTGCTTTTGCCCCTGAAACTTGGTGTCGTAGAGACCACCATATGCAAACAAACCCACGGTGCAGACCACCAGTACCCAAAAGGGGCTGGGTAGGCCCAGCCAAGTCCACCATACAAGCTGGGGCGGAATGGGCGAGAAAAACTGGTTGAGCGATCGCGCAATGTACCACGACAGTCCCAGGGCAAGACTATCTGTAGCCAGCAGCACCAGCCCCCGTCGCCCTGTTCCGGTAAAAGCATCGCGCAGCTGAAATCTAAGTCCTCGGGGGGCGCGAATATCTCGGCGGTGGTGAGGCCGCTGTTGCATCACAGCGGGTACAGCACGGTGACAGTGGATAACGGGGGCCATAGCAGTGGGCAGACACACAAAGGGGAGTTGCCCTCAGTATTCCGCAATTGTGCTGAGAATCCATCATGGAACGCCGAGGACCTGGTTATTAGTCTTTTGGAACTCAGTCTTTTAGAACTCAGTAGGTTTGAAGGTTGGCCATTTGGCAGGCTAGCCAATCAAACCTTCAAACCTTTCAACCTGCATAATTGTCAAACCCCAACCTCTTCTCTTACCCATCCAAACGGGCTATCCTAGCCTCCCCCTAAAATCCGATACTTAACGACCTGCGCTCCAAACAACAGCACAAACATAGGATTATTCACCAAGTAGCGCTGCCACAGGCGGCGTGGCTCTTGGCCAAAACGGTAGAGCCACTCCAGCCCCAGGCGCATCATCCACCGAGGCGCTTGGGAGACCTCACCGCTAAAGAAACTAAAGGCGGCTCCGACCCCGATCATCACAGCGTTGACCTGGCCCTGGTGGCGGTGCATCCACTGCTCTTGCTTGGGGCAGCCTAGGCCCACAAACACCACCCGCGCCCTCGACTGGTTAATGCGCGCCACATCGGCGGCGGCTTCTTCGGCGGAAAGCGGGTGAAATGGCGGGGCATGGGCACCCGCAATGGGCAGACCGGGAAATCGCTGCTGGAGATAAGCTGACATCTTCTCCAGCATGGGAGTGGTGCCGCCATAGAGATAGATGGGCAAACCGCATTGGACGGCGCGATCGCACCAGGCCAGCATCAAATCTGGTCCGTAAACCCGGCTCTGGCCAGGGATACCCAGCAGCCGTAGCCCGATCACCAGGGGCATGCCATCGGCCGTTACCAGAGCAGCATCTTCGAGAATACGCTGGTACTGCGAGTCCCAGTAGGCGGTCATCACTACGTGCACATTGGCGGCAACCACGTAGCCCGATCGCCCGGTAGTCGCCCATGTTTGAATGCGATCGCAGGCATCCTCGTAGCTGGTGGCATCCACCCGAGTTTTGAGAATGTACCTGGATTGTAGATCTAACTCCACCATAGCAATACCCCTTTTCCAGTGGTAACTGAGGTTTGGCCCTTTAGCTAATACCCCTAGCACACTCACCGATTTAGGATTGTGAGCGGCTTTCCCAGAAACGCAAAGGCCCCGCTTCAAATTGCCATGATTTGTATCATGCGTCGAGGTTTAGCGCATTTTGTCCACTCCACTCCTCACCTTACCTTGTACATATACCCTTTCTACCTTCTTGCGTCGTAGACATCGATCTTCTGTAGACCGATAAACGACTTCGACCACACACAGGCTTTACATAGACTTTTGTGCCTCCTAAGGGGGCACAAAAAGGGCAATATTATCTAGCAGAGTCCATCGCTTCAATAATTACAAAGCTTTGGATTGCTGCTAAACAGTAAGTCGCCCTGTTGCCAAAGCCCTATGGCAACAAGGATTTCATCAGCTAACCCAGGAAGTTTGACAGCAAGAGGGAACCGTAATTCTGCAAAATCCTGGTGGGAGAACTAGTGTTCTTTAACAGTACATCTACCGACAGATAGGTATTGACACAGTCTGAGGTTAAGCGTATATTAATCTAAGGTTAATTTAGTGAATATACAGACTAAGGCAGTCTCAGAATACGCCGTCTCTAAGTGAAAGTTGTACTGATCCTCGAGTTGTAAATCAGTGTCCAAGGGGAAAATTTCTGTGTGTTCATGTCCCACTTGAATAAAAGGTTACCTGTGGACTGAAGGCGAAACTATATTGAAAAGCCAGTTTTATCCATGCGATCCATGGAGTTTAATGGTTGGTGGAATTCAGGCCACTATTAATTCTTTTATTTTGCTTCACACAAGATTATGCTCATCTATTCAGATATGACTCCAGTGGAAGTGGAGCGCCAAAAAAATCCCGTTTCTTGGTAAAGAAGTGCGGAGTGTGACTTAGATAGCCAGAGATTGGCGGAAGTTAGAACTTAGTCATGATGTATGTTACTCAATTAGGATCCACCACATTATGAAATTGCTACTGGCTTGTACGTCTGGAGGTCATTTCTCAACCATGATGGGTCTCAGATCCTTTTGGGAGAATCATGAGAGAGTTTGGGTTACTCATGAGCATGGAGATACAACTTCTTTATTAAATATGGGAGAAGTTGTACATTGGATACCATACCAAGCTCCCCGAGATTTAACTAGGCTGGTCTTAAATATTCCAAAGACCGTACAACTCGTGTTACAGCATTCTCCTGATATTGTGATATCAACAGGAGCTAGTATTGCTATAAACTTTGGTTATACAGCAAAGATCTTAGGGAAAAAATTTATTTATGTAGAAAGTGTTTCACGGGCTCATCAGCTAAGCATCACAGGTAGGCTCGTTTATCCAGTATCAAATGAATTTTATGTTCAATGGGAAGGTCTAACTAAACAATATGAGCATGCCCAATTCAATGGTTATACAGGCTAAATAACACAAATAGCCTGTTTATAGTAGTTCTTGCAGAGTATAGGACAGATGTTTAAATCTATTAATCTTCAAGGTTTCTTCCAGTCGTAATATTATTCTTAATGGCAACCGAAACTTAATAGAGTTTTTGTGTCTTTTTTTAATAGCTCTTAAGTTTGAGATTTTAAAATTATTATCCTCGTCAAGCATTAAGGATGGTTGCTCTCGGTTGAAGTGTATCTTATGCGTTCAGGAATTATTAAAATCTATAGATTTAACATTAATTACAAAAAAATATTTAGAACGAATGATTAGCGTTACTGTCGGAACAATATCTTTTCCGTTTGATCGATTAATTGAATGGGTTTCTGATTCTTTAGAAGACGGGATAATCCAAGAACCTGTATTCCTTCAGTATGGCTGTAGCAATATTGAAAGAATAGAAAAACATCCACTTGTGACGGCTGTATCAAAAGTTTCTAAAGAGATTCTACAAGAAAAACTAGATGAGTCTAGACTTGTAATTTCTCACGCTGGCCAGGGCTCAACTCGCTATCTTTCATCTAGAGGAATGAGCTTTATAATAGTGCCAAGACTAGCTAAATATAGAGAACATATTGATGATCATCAGCTTCTTTTTTCTGAAGCCGTTGAAGATTTAGGTGTGATAGCGTGCTACTCTAAAGAGCATCTTCAAGATGCAATTATTAATTCACCAGTAGGAGTCAAGAGAGACCTTTTTGACGGCCCAAAATTAGGAGAATACCTCAACAAAAAATACCCTCAAGATTTCTTATTAAGTGCCAGAGAAAATAGTATTAATCGTAGCGTCACTAAATTTGATGGTTACTTGCTAGCCAAAAAAATAAAATTATTTCTAAATAAATGTCAAGAAGTAGTTTCTAACCCTAATATTTTAGATGATAGGGAGTAGTTTGCGTGATAACTTCAATTTTACTGCAAAGTTATTGGCTTGCTAAAATGTATATCCTTAATCATAGTAATACTTCCTGCGATGGCTAAAAAAGATAAAAAACTATCAAGATAATACCCATAAAAACAAATTAATGTTGATTTGCGAGATTGGCCCTGTACTTTGAGTGCCTTGACAAGAAGGGATCGGCGAAGCGATGATTTAACGCAAAAAATCAGCGCCGTCATTTTGCTGAAGACACCGATGCCTATGTACTATTACTCTTCAATGGCTCTCAGGTTCAAAGTGCTGAATCCTCTCGATCTGGTTGGCAGCGAGTATGAAAAATTACATGTTTACGCTATTTTGCTCATTCTCTAATTAGATCAATGAGGAATACTACAACAGTTCTTGAATAAGTAAGAAATGCCCAATGCAGGGAAAACACCGCACATATTACAGTAATAGTCTCCCCTCAAGAGAATATGACGAAAGCCTATTCTTGGTGATTTACAGAAAAATCTTCTTGATGCCTGATTTGTAGAGCAGTTATTGGTTCGCGAGCTTGATAAGTGGTTTAGTGTATCAAAGATTATTCTTAAAACTTTGCTGTAGCGTGTTCAAAAAACAGATAATATTCTATCTAATCCACATAGGGATGTCTTCGACCTAAACTCAATTTGGAAGAGTTGAGGCTTGTGAAAGCCCTGGCTAATACAATAGTAATACGGCCTTAGACACACTTTGTGAGTGCATAGCTACCGAAAGCTTGATTTCAATAAGTTTGTCATTAGTAGGATGGTCTGCTTTGAAATGATTGTTATTCTACTTTATCTAAATGGTAACCGCTATAATTATTCTCTATAGCCGATCGAATCAAATACTTATTGTTGAATCTTGCAATTTAGACACAAGCAATTTCTCAAAACTAAAACTTGACAAATCGCTTACTAAATTTTCATATTTATAAAGATGGATTTAGCTTACAATTTGCCTAAAGTTATCTAAGCTGAAGATCATGCTTCCTGTGGATTTTTGGAAATATAATGAACCGATTTCTTGCAGTTGCAAAAAGACATTGGATGCCTCTTGCCGTCTTTAATCTGGCTGTTGCGGTTATTGCAGGATTGAATGCTCAATCAGTAGAAGATATTTGGTCGGCAAAAGCAAAACTTATTTTGCCCAGTACACCAACAGATTTAAATCTTAATTTGGGTGTATTAGGAGATTTAGGCGGAAATGATGGTTTGATTTTTTCACAGCAAGTTGATTCTCGAAAAATTATAGCTTCGATTTTATTGAGTAATGATTCTTTGATAAAAGTTAGGGAGTTAGATCCAGAAAAAGAGCTTTATGGCCGCATTGATGAGTATAAATCATTATTTAATGTTCAGCCTGATGATAGCTCAACTATCATCACGCTGAGTGTTGAAGCATCAACTCCTGAAATTGCTCATCAACGCCTTGAAACCTTAATAGAAATATTTCAACAACGTTTGAATCAATTGAGAAGAAGTGATGCGGATCAGAGATCAGAGTTTATTCAAAAAGAACTAATTTATGCGGAGTCAACGCTAGCCGAAGCAGAAAGAGAACTGGTCTCCTTTAAAGAAAAGTATAATTTAGTAGATAGTGATAGCCAAACCAAAGAGTTAGTAGGAGCAATTAGTTCTCTTAGGGTAATTCAAGGTGAAGTGAGCGCCCAATTTGAAGCGAGTAAATCTCAGGTGTCTTCCTTATCATCTCGTTTAGGACAAACTCCAGATCAGGCTATCCGTGCTTTGCAGTTATCTGAGGATCAAGATTACCAAGCAATTCAGGAAAGATTATCTGAGCTAGGAGTTGAAATTGTAGATGCAAGAGCCCAATTTACTGATGAGCATCCGCAAGTGCAGTATTTACTGGATCAGAGAGATACATTACTTAAACAACAGCAAGAAGCCATTAACAAAGCTGCTGAAACCACCGCTGGAATTAATCCTTCTATTGGCCAAGGCTACTCAAACTTGGTAGAAAGAATGATTTTAGCGGAGAGTGAAAAAAATGCTTTACAGCAACAAGTTATACAGCTCCAAAGCCAAGTTGGTCAACTAAACCGCCAACTACAGGCCATGCCTTCTGCCCAAGCTCAACTGGCTGTACTACAACGCCGATACGATATTGCTGAAAGCGTTTATAACGGCCTCACAGCTCAGGTTCAAGTTACACAAGTTAACGCTTTCAGTATTTATCCTAATGTTCAAGTTCTTGATCAACCGGCAGGAAGTCCTACGCCAGTTGGCCCTGGCCGTAAGCCCATTGCTCTCGGTGCACTACTAACTATTATTTTTGGAAATACCGCAATTATCTTATTTTTAGAAAGTCGTAATCCTTTGTTAACAGCCAATGATGTTTTAAAGACTGGTTTGCCAATTGTCGGTAAAATTTCTTATTTACGCCAACTCCCCAGGGAAAACTATGATTGTAAAAATATATATCCTGGATTTCAACGTCTTGCCTCTGTGATTAGTATGACATCCCTAGAAAGTCGTACACTTATCATTACTAGTGCAAGCAAAGGGGAAGGTAAAACAACGGTTACCATAGGTTTAGCTAATGCCTTACTGAGCTTAGGATTTCGTGTTCTTGTCGTGGATGCTGATTTCCAAAATTCTCATTTGAAGCTTATCTTATCCTATGAAAACCAAAAAGATGAACATTCAAAAAATCAACCCATTTCTATTAACTCTGGATTAGATCTTTTAGTTCCCAAGCCTAATAAACAAGGAGTTTTTGAGTTCTTGGCACGTGGAGGATTTGAGCAGGTATTAAACTTTGCACAAATGCATGGAAAGTATGACTATGTATTGATTGATACGCCTCCTACTAGCCTAGGTGATGAGACAATGTTAATGTCTCAGTTTATCCATAACATATTACTTGTTGCCTGGCCAAGTATGAGCAACTACAATCCTTTTCATGATAGCCTTGAGCAGCTTAATAGACACCAAGCTAATGTCCTAGGGCTAGTCATTAATGGAATAGGAAATAGGAGGGAAAACTATCTTTATCGCCATCGTGAGGTAGAGATAATATGAGCTATTCTCGCTCAGCCCTGCCTACCCAGAAAAATCAAAATAATGCTCAGCAGATTAGCCTCTTTAACGGTTTCTTTCTGCGTTGGAATGCTCTGGTTCAATCAGAGAAAGTAGTAGTCTTAGGGATCGTCCTAATTCCTCTTTGGTGGTTTTGGGGATGGAGCTATTTACTTCTATTTTTGGGACTAGGTATCCTTAGTCATGATATTTATAGATACGGCTCTATCCGCATTCAAAGACCTAGTCTATTTGTCATAGCCTTAGTTTTATATGGTTTATATGATATCATTTTAACTATTTTTCATGGATTAAATAATAGCACTGAACTTGGGATGCGTGACTTGATTGAACCCGCTAACACTATTTTTAGCCCTGCCTTTATTTTATGGTATATAAAAACTAGAGATATTCGTGTTCGACCACGGACTGTTATTTGGTCATTTTCCTTCTTGGTATTATTAATGGTGGCCGTCTGGGCCTATATTTTCTTCATTCATCGGCAGGCTACTTTTTTGCCTCCACGAAGTTTATTTGGAGCGTTGACTAATAAGCCTTTGCAATACGTACCAGGCTTAGGCAATACAAACTATCTCATTCCTTTTCGACCAGAAGATAGCTCTATCTCAGGTTTATCAAGATATTTTTACTTCTTTCATGGTCCTGAATCTCTAGCTCTCGTAAGTGCTTTCATCTGCCTATTATCTCTTGAGGAAAGATCTAAGCTGTGGAAATATTTACTATTTTTAACTACTTTTTTTTTATTGCTTACTAGTGGGACGAGATCAGTCTGGATAGTTTTACCTTTTGCTTTATTCATATGGTTTCTTCTTAGCGCAGCTAACTCAAAAAGTTCATGGCTTTTTTTCGCTTGCATTGCCACTACTAGCGCTTTAGTTCTAATGTTTCCTGTTGTTACTGATGTCACCACAAATATATTAGCTGGAACTGCGGAGTCAACTAGCGAATTCCGAGGTGATTCTACAGCTGTCCGTTCAGAGATCTATAGGCGAACATACGAGGCTATTCTTAATAGCTCAAATTTTCAGCTTTTTTTTGGCCATGTCGTACCTGGAGAAACGGTATTGCCAGGTTATGCTCCTGCTATGGTTGGTACTCATAGCTTTTATTTAGGCAGCTTATTGTATATCCGAGGCATTTTGGGGAGTGTTCTATTTCTAACATACTGGACATCATTAATTTCTTGGCTTATTCAAACGCGGAAGTCAAGACCTTTTGGATGTGTGATGATGTTTTTGATCTTCAGCCTAACTTTTTGTGTGATGGCGTTTGAATCAGTAGTCATGCCAATTATGTTGATAGCCGTAGTTACTCAGGAACGCGACTATCAGCTAAACAAATTTTAACCCATAAAACCTGCAAGTAAATTAGAAACTATGAATAGTTTAAAAATCTCTCTATCACCATTGAAAACAGTACGATCATTAGTGACCATCATAATTTTTCTTATGGTCATCTCTATCATCGGTCAATTTGCAGTTTACTTTTTGCCTGACTTTCCACTTAGAGATGCTTTTGCAGAAGAGTTCAATGTTGATGCAGAAGGAAATTTTCCATCTCTTTTCTCGTCTTTTATGTTACTATCGTGCTCATTTTTTCTGAGCCTAATACATAGGGCAAAGCGCCAAACTCGAGATCGACACTCTAAATCTTGGATGTTTTTATCTTACATATTCTTCTATTTGTCTCTTGATGAATTGTTAAGTTTGCACGAACGAGTCATACCTTTCTTTGAACGCTTAGGTGCGAGTGGTTTCTTTTATCATGGATGGGTAATCTTAGCGCTTATTATTCTTCCGTTATTAGGACTATTTTTCCTAAAGCTCTGGCTATCGTTGCCAGCTCGGATCCGCACGTTGTTCTTCATTTCTGGAGCTATTTACATTGGAGGGGCATTAGGCATTGAGTTGTTGAATGGAATGTATGCTGATTTATATGGAGAAGAGAATTTCTTTTATGAGATGCTTGTAACTCTTGAGGAGGTGTTAGAAATGTTTGGTCTAACGGTTTTTATATTCGCTCTTCTGTCTTATCTGAGAGTTCTTAATGTAGAAACCTTTGACATCAACGTAATATTTTCTGACGAAAATAATTAGTGTCTCTATGGTCAGCATTTTTGAAATAAGAACAAAAAAAGGAAATGAAAAAGCTAATAATATTGCCGGGAGGATTTCAGTATTTAGGTGGAACTGTAGTTTCACTTTCTCTACTGATACAGGGATTTAAAAGTCTAAATCAGGTGAATAGAATTTGTGTGATTGTTCAAGCTAATTCAATAACACACCAATATCTAAAAAAAACAGGGCAAACTGATTGCTTAGTTCTGATTGATGAAAGTTCGCCTATAAAATGCATGCGTCAGGCGTTTGAATGGATCAACCAGCAACCTAGGCACGATCCTTTATTGCTAGATAATTGGACAAATCGTGAACTAATGCCGCTGTTAATTCTTGAGTCTGTAAGATTAAGGCTAACCAGACGCTCTGTATATCATTTCTGTCATGATTTGTGTGCCTCTAATAACTACCTAGGGTTTCTTTTGCGAAAGCTAGCCTTTACATGTCTTTCCCCTAAGGCTATCTGTAATTCTCAATTTACAGCCAATCATATTCGAGTGCTAATTACTAATATCAAAGGAGTTCTTTATCAGCCTGTAGATACACATAAATTTTCGCCTGGGGCTCAGAATATTCCATCTGCTTTAGTCTCAATTATAGAAAAAGAAAGAAAAATTTTGTTGACGCCCTCACGACTCAACAAGCCCGGTATTGTTAATGACAAAAACTTAAGGGCATTAATTCCAGTTATTGCAGAATTAAAAAGATTAGGACATAACTACCATGGTGTGATTGTTGGTTCAGATCAATCAACTGATGGTAGATATAGTCGAGAGTTACTAAACCAGGCGGAACAATGGGGAGTCGCAGATAGATTAACAATTTTGCCTTCTCAAATAGACATAGAAAATTTTTATCCTTATGCAAGTGCAGTTGTAACGCTTGCTCCTAGAGAACCTTTTGGTAGAATAGTAGTTGAGGCTATTTCTTGTGGTGTTCCTATTATTGGAAGTAACACAGGAGGAATTTATGAAATATTATTGAACTTTGCTCCAGACTGGGCTGTTAATCCTGATTGCCCTAATCTTGTTGCCTACAAAATCATCGAAGTAACAAACTCTCTTGAAACACACAATACTTTGTTAAAAGCCAGAGAATGGGTTGTAGAGAACTGTGGAATTGAGAAATATGCTTCCGAAATTTTACGTATAGTCTCTATACCCATCTAGATTATTTTGAGATTTTTCTAGAGATGCCTTATCGAATAAATGTTACTTTTGAGAAGGAGTAATATTTGAGAATTAACAACTGATTATTCCCCAATCTTAGTCTTCATGAAATCAATCATCTTCTTATCTGGTGCTGTTCCGCCTCAAACTGGTGGGGAGCTATATAACTTCAAGGTCTCTAAGTATATAGCGTCCCAAGGGCTTGAACAAGAGTACGTCAGTCTTCACAAATATAAGCTTTTCTTTAAACTTAACCTTTTGCCTTTTGTAGGTAATTTTCTGATTTCTTTGTTTTTGCTAATTGTGATTAAGAAAAGTGATTCCGTTTTGATTGTAGATCACTACTACAGTAAATATACTGTGCTTCTTCAAGCCTTCAAAAAGGCTTTTGGAAGTGGAAAGATAATCACTCTTGTACATCTTTTTGATGGATATAATAGTGCCGACTCTTTCGGTTTTCGAAGATACATTTTTAGTTTTTTAGAAAAAACGAGACTGGTTTTTTCTGATGTTATTGTCGCAACTAGTGAATATTCAAGAAGGGAAGTTATATCATTAGGAATTAGCCCAGATATTGTTTATTCGTTACCCCCTGGTCTGGATCAGGAAGACTCAAACTTACTTTCTGAATCTGAAAGGAATTCAGAGCCCAGAAAAATACTCTGTGTCGCTAATTTTATTCCTCGTAAGGGGCAAGATTATCTGATCAAAGCCTACGCGAGTATTAAGCCTAGCGGGTATACCTTGCATCTCGTCGGATCTCCAGGCAAACATCGAAATTATTATATAAAAATTCAGAGACTTATCAAAAGTCTGAAATTAGAAAAGCAGGTTTTTCTTCATGATGGCAGGAACAAGCAGCTGGTCAAAGAATTATACCTGGCCTCAAGTATATTTGTTCTTCCTTCCTTTAAGGAAACATTCGGAATTGTTCTGATTGAAGCAATGTATTACAAATTGCCCATTATCACTACTAATGTATCTGCTATGCCTGAACTAGTTAAACATAATGAAAATGGATTGCTTGTTTCTCCTGGCAACATTCAAGAGCTTGCTAGGGCTCTCAAAATCCTTACTGAAAATCCCAATATAGGAAAAAATATGGGAAGCCGAGGCTTTGAATTTGTCAAAACCAGTTATCGCTGGGAAGAAACATGTTCTAAATTCACGAAACTAGTTAAATCTTGCTTGAATGAAAGTTGCTAGGGCTTTAGCATGTCATTAATCAGTACTTTTGACAACATGAAAATAGATGTTCTCATGGTTTCTCGTACTTTTCTTCCTATGGAGGGAGGGATTGAGGAATATGTATACAATCGCTGCCTGCAAGATCCTGATCGTATTGTTGTACTAGCAGCAAATTGCCCAGGGGCTGATGAATTTGATCGATTACAGCCATTTCTTGTCTACCGTTGGCCCAATCCTAAAATCTTGAAAAAGATTCTGTTTGGGGGTTTAATTAAACAGTTTATTTGCTTATTTTGGTCGTTTGTGATTAGCATCAAACTTTACCAAAAACATCGGTATCAATATCTTGAGTGGGGGCATGGGTATGACTTTCTGTCCTTGTTGATTCTTGGCTATTTATTACCTATTAAATACATCGTCTATCTGCACGGCAATGATTTGCTTTGTCCACTAAAAAATTCTCTCTTAAAATCTGTTTTTAGTTTGACTCTGAAGCGAGCTAGTTGTATTGTTTGCAATAGCTCTTTTACTAAAGAATATTTAACTAGTAATTTTTTATTCCTGACTCCTGTTCAGGTGATTAATCCTGGCGTTAGACCTGAAAAGTTTGGCCTTTCTTTTGGTGAATATCCTGATCCAGTATCAGTGAAGGCAGTTCGTTATCAATGCAACATACCAGATCATGCGATTTTAATTTTGTCAGTTGGGCGTCTAGTCAAGCGCAAGGGCTTTGATCGTATGATTGCACAACTTCCTGCGTTGGTAGATAAAGGCTTGGATGTTCACTATTTAGTTTGTGGTCGTGGTGCGATGGAAGGAGAGCTGCAAGAACTTGCGCAGCAGTTGGGGATGGGATCGAGGGTTCATTTTGCCGGCTATGTTCCCGATGTGGAACTGGGTAACTATTACGCGGCCTGTGATGTATTTGCCATGCTCACGTTTTTTGATGCGACGGCTGCCAGTATTGAAGGCTTTGGAATTGTTTATGTTGAAGCTGGCTTCTTTGGTAAACCTGTGATTGCATCACGGGTTGGTGGCGTTGTCGATGCAGTGCACCATTTGCAAAATGGTCTTCTTGTCGAGCCTACTTCACCTACTGATCTGTTAGATGCTTTAAGCCAGCTTTGTGCTGACGCAGATTTGCGAGAGCGTCTTGGAAAAACAGGGCAGGCGTTTGCAAAGCGCCAACCGTCTTACCAGGCACTATACCCATCTGTTATTTCTGCATAAGGGGCTGCAAAGGGTTTATGACATCATCTAATACTGTCCAGTCAGTTGCAAAAAGTAGCCTTTGGCTAACTATTAGCTATGGTTTTTCAAAGGCTCTACAGCTGATCTCACAAATTTTTCTGGCTCGTATTCTTACCCCAGAGATGTTTGGTGTCTGGGGCATGGTGATGGTGATAACAACCCTTGCAGAGCTGTTTAAAGATAGTGCAATTGCCCAAGTTTTAGTGCAGCGAGGTCTAGATAATAAGCCATTAGCGGATGCTGTCTACAGTTTGGGAATCACGATTTCAGTGATCATGTTTGTAGCCCAGAGTTTGTTGGGTTATCCTTTAGCTCAGTTCTTTAATGAGCCCATTGTTTGGCCTCTAACAGCCATCACCGCTCTTATTTTTCTGGTCGGGGCAGGAGCCGGATCTCATGGTGCTGTTCTTTCTCGCCGGATGCAGTTTCGTGAACTGGCGATCGCAGATAGCGGCGCGGGGCTCGCCCGTATGGGAGGCGCTGTCGTTTGCGCCTCAATGGGGTTTGGGGTTTGGTCTTTTGCCATTGCAGAAGTGGCCAGGGCGATCGTAGATGCGGGGCTGAAGCGTTGGTTTAGTCGATATCCGTTTCGCTACTACCTGCGGCCCGACCCGGAAGCCGTGCGCAATGTGCGCAGCTATATTAGCAGTCTGGTAGGCATTAACCTGGCTGTCTATGCCAATACTAATGGCGATAACCTGATCGTAGGTCGATTGCTGGGTGCGCAAGCCTTAGGTTTTTATAGCATGGCCTACCAACTGGCTATGCTGCCTGCTTTTGCGCTGTCTCAAATTAACCGAGTGAACCTTGCCGTTATTTCCCAGCGAGATACTATTGGCCAGCAGCGTTATGTGTGCAAAATGCTGGAACTATGCGCTCTATTGTCTGCCCCAATATATGGAGTGGGGTTTGTGATAGCTCCCTGGTTGATTCCACGGCTATATGGGTCTGAGTGGACTGCTGTAGTTCCCTTATTTCAGGTCATTCTGATATTTGCCTATTCCAGAGGCTTTATGTCTATTCTGGGAACGACTCTCAATGCTCTAAATAAGCCCCAGATTAACGCCGCTATTAATTGGGTATTAGTACCTGCCGCTGTTCCGGCTTTTCTAATCGGTGCTAGGTGGCTGGGAATTATGGGGGTTGCGATCGCTGCCGCAGGCGTTATGGGAATCGGTGCTTCGATTTGGTTTTGGCTAGCCACCAGCCGAGTTATGGCATGCCCTTTTCTACTCCTAGCCAAGCCGGTGATTTTACCCACAGGATCTGCTGCGGTCGCTCTCTGGGGAGCCACTCTTCTACCTGACAATTCGCCTTACAAGCTAGCACTTCAGCCCGCTGTACTGTTGCTAATTTACGGATTCGTTCTATCTGTAGGGTCAGCAGGGCGCATTCCTCAGATGCTTATTAGTTTAGTCCGACAGCTATTCAAGACCGAGCCGCCAGAGGCTAAGCCTTTAAATCCTCGTTAGATTTCAATCCTCATTATTGGCTGCTCTTAATCTACTGTTTACTTCGGATGCCAATGCTGCTTTCCCGCCACTGCCCTCAATCCTCAATTGCTGCGCTGACTGTACTAGCCACGATCTGCGCCGGAGGCTGTATTGTGCCGGGACTAGCACAATCGCCTCCTGATACGCTCCCTCTGTCCACCGTCAATACATTGCCATCGCTGTTGCCTGCTTTAATAGTCCCCAATCGATATACCTTAGGATCAGGCGATCGCTTACGGTTAGAGGTTTTTAATGTGCCAGAGTATAGCCAGGAGTATCAAGTTTTATCTGATGGCACTTTGAGCTTGCCCCTCCTTGGCACAGTTGAAGTGGCTGGGATGAGCCTAGAAGAAGCATCTGCAAACATTACTCAGCGCTATAGTCGTTTTTTTCGAAGGCCTACCATTACGCTCATTTTGTTGCAAGCCCGTTCGGTGCAAATTGCGATTGCCGGTGAAGTCAAACGTCCTGGCTCCTATACAGTTACTCCAGAGGGCAGCCAGGCAGAGAGAATAACGGTTACAAAAGCTATTCAACTTGCAGGAGGTATTACCCAATCTGCGAATATTCGTGATATTCAGGTGGTTCGTTCTGGATACGGAGCAACTGGTTCAGACCAAACAATTGTGATAAATCTATGGGAACTGCTGCAGGATGGCAATTTGAGCCAAGATATCGTTCTGCAAGACGGGGATAAGGTTATCATTCCAGAGGCGTTGACCCTAGAGGCAGAGGACGCGAGGGCCTTGGCCTCCGCTAGCTTTGCCCCAAGTGTGATGACTGTATATGTGGTTGGTGAGGTTGCCAATCCAGGCATAGTGGAGATTCCGCCAAACACACCGCTAAATCAGGCAATCCTCGCCGCCGGTGGTTTTAGTAATCGCGCCAATCAAAATGCCGTTGATTTGATTCGGCTTAATGCTAACGGCACCGTATCCCAGCGGAATATTGACATTGACTTTAGCCGCAACATTGAAGATAGTTTGAACCCAGCTTTACGGAACTACGACACGGTTATAGTGAGTCGCTCTGGTTTGTCGCTAGTCTCGGATATCGTCGGAACTATTTTATCTCCCGTGTCAGGCATTTTGAGGATTCTCGATGGCTTTTAAGCTTACGTGCCTCCTGCCTATTATCCTCCCTATTTCAGTGAGGATAACTGCCAGCTTCTAGTGAGTGATTGGCCATGTAAGTAGTTATTATTCAATAGCCGCCAACTTGAATCTTGGAAGTAGTCAATAGCTTCAGAAGGGGGATGATTAAGCCAAGTGGCCCATTGATGAAAATAGAGTGATCGCTAGATAATTTTCTGGTTGTAGACATAGTTATTATAATAGAAGGAGAATTAAGTGATAGCTAAAACTAGCAAATTATCTTGATCATAATCCACTTCAAATGAATGTATCTTTTAGGTCAGCTTTTAATGTTATTATCTTTGAACTAAACGAAAATCAAAAATATTAATTTTCTCATGAATGATGCTATTAAACTCAAAACAAATGAGTCAAAACAAATTTTCTTCCTAGATTTTATAAAAGCAATTAGTATTGTTTCAGCTGTATCGTATCATTCTGTTTTTGTCCCTGCCTCTACCTATTCCGACTCTTTCCTTATACTTGAAATTCTTTTCGCTCCACTCAGATTTTGTGTTCCTATGTTTTTGGCCATTAATTTTCTCCTGTCTGAGCTTAGTTTTGACAGTAAACCTAATGTTGAAACCTGGAATAGCCTAAAGAAACGATTGTCTCGCCTGACAATCCCATGTATTACCTGGTTCTCAATTGCTATTATTCTGAAGCTGTTAGTAGGAAATCCAATGTCAACGTTAATATACCAAATACTAACCGGGGAAATTTTTACTGGTGGATACTATTTGTTGATTGTGCTCCAGTTGACTCTGCTATATTTCTGTTTCAGAGGTCAGTTCAAGAAGCCGATTGTATTGGCTATTCTTATTGCTGCTCAGATCGTTATCTTTCTGGGAATTAAGTTGGCTCTATCTAGCTCTTGTTGGATGGATATAATAACTCTGCTTAAATTATTAAGACGTCCACTGCTGTTCTATTGGTTTGCTTATATTCCCTTAGGAATTTTCTGTCATAAAAATTTATCTTGGCTAGTATCCCAGTCTAGATGCTTATCTTGGAAAGTAAAAGCTTTTATGTTGGGAGGATTGACTATTCTCTTGGTCGCAGAGTATACTCAGCTCAGCATTCTTACTAATGGCTCTATCCCTCCATTAGAATACTTGATGACATCCTGTCTGCTTAGCATCCCTATATTTTTCTTGTGTTTTGCCTCAGTAACATATCAGCAGCTAGGGACTAATCTAGGGGAAATTACACTACTATTTTCGAAGTACAGTTTAGGGATATTCTGTATTAATGGAATTCTCAGTCAGGTTTTTCTTTCATTAGGCAGTCAGTGGTTTTATAATGCTGAATTTAGCTTTGCGGAAATACTGATTGTCAAAATTTTAGGCTGGATCTTTTTGTTTTTTGTCTCTCTAAAAATTTCAATTTTGCTAGAAAAAATTGGCCTTAAAATGCTAGTTTGTTGAATGGAAAAACTGGGGTTGGTGCTGGGAGCACGTCACTCTGGCGATAAGTATAGTGAGCTTTACTGCCAATTTTATATCCAAGCTGTGTAGAATAAAGCTTAAAGATAAAGTCATAGCCCGTCAAGGAATCGATGGCCTCGGCACTCAAAAACTCAATCCTGTCCCAGAGTTGCTTCCGCAACTGGTCCAAGGTCTTGAAACACTTTCCCTTAAGCGGTGTCTTTAGATGCTGCCAGAATCACTCAACTGGATTGGATTTGGGAATGTAAGGTGGTTGAAAGATAGGGATCAGATTCTCCTGCCAAATCAGCCTCTTGGCTCGATGAGCTTGTGCCTGATCTATCTACATCATCGCTATCTCACTACCAGGGTGTCCGATGCCGCATTGATAAGGTGCTGAAAACACGCCCCGCTTAAGTGAGGAGATCCCTAACATAGATGCGAGCTTGAGAGCGGCTCCGCCACCCCATATACCCGAAAAAACTCGCGGACGAGCCATCATTTAAGCTTTAAATTACTACTTCTTATTCTGTCTCATCTTATGGGGGATCGGTACAAGTTTAGGGATGAGATGCTCTTCAAAGCCCTTGATTCTTGCAGGTTTCATGACTGCGTATTGATGCTTGCTGAATAACTGATTTGTGCCATGGCGATCACCTGAGCAACCGGCAGTTTATTCAGCAATACTTTCAACCACATCTACCGGTGTTTTCCCCGCCGCATAGGCACGTAGGGCATTGATGATGTGAATATTTGCTTTGGGGAAAGGAAATTCTTCGATGGTGTCGAGGGTGACCCAGCGCACCTCGTCGCATTCGATCGCTTGGGGATCGCCGCTTAGGTGGGTGCAGTGGTGCACGTTGAGAGTGACCTTAAAGTGCGAATAGGCGTGGGTGACGGTGCAGAGGCGATCGCCTACCGCAATTTCCATCCCCAGTTCTTCTTGAATTTCCCGTGCGATACAGGCTTCGATCGTTTCGCCCGGCTCAAGTTTGCCGCCAGGGAACTCCCACAGGCCGCCCAACAGTCCTTCTTGCTTGCGGCGATCGATCAAAATCTGGTCTTGCTCGTTCCAGATCACGGCGACGCCGATCTGCTTGTGGGGCAAGGGGCCTTTGGTGTCTGACATGGGCAACTCCGATTGAATATTGCGATTATAGGCTTGGCAGTGGGTCTGCCAAGGGCAGCGATCGCACTGAGGATTGCGCCTTGTACATAGGGTCGCGCCTAAATCCATCAGCGCCTGGTTAAAGTCGCGGGGGTGCCGAGGGTCGAGCAACTGTTCTGAGAGTTGCCAGAGGTCGTTCAGCGCCTTGGCAGGAGGCACCGGTAGCGCTACCAGCCGAGCCAGCACCCGCTTGACATTGCCATCAAGAATGGCGTGGGGCAGGTTAAAGGCCGAGCTAAGAATGCCCCCCGCCGTGGTTTTGCCAATGCCCCGCAGCATCGTGATGGCCTCAAAGTCTTGGGGAATTTGGCCCTGGTAGTCGGCCACAATCTGCTGGGCAGCCTGGTGCAAATTGCGAGCACGGGCGTAATAACCCAGCCCTTCCCAAGCTTTGAGCACAGTTTGTTGGTCGGCGGCGGCTAGGTCTTCTACCGTGGGAAACTGCTTGAGCCACTGCCGGTAGTAGGGCAGCACCGTCTTCACCTGGGTCTGCTGGAGCATGATCTCAGAGATCCAGATGGCGTAGGGGTCGTCAATGTTGCGCCAGGGCAAGGTGCGGCCCCAGGCGGTATACCAGGTGAGCAGGGCTACCCGCAGGGCCTCAACAGGAAAATCCGGCCAGGGCTGATGCGCCTGGGCCGGATTGGGGGAAAACGGGTGCTGGTTTAGAACCCTCGTTGTATAAGCACCTGCGACATCGCGTGCGGTATCACAGCGGTCGAGGTTAGCGGAGGAAAGGGGGGAAAGATCGCTCACTCAGGCTCGATGAGGAAGGCTTGACTACTCAGGGTCAGCGACTGAGTCGACCGACATCAGCGAGTGCTCGAAGGCCATGCGCTGTTCGGCACCCCGTAGAAAATACCCGCTCATCATAGCAGAGGCCAGCAGACGACCTAGGTTTTCTCGGTTGGTGGTGATTTCTACGTCGAAGTGCTGGGAGGGCAGGCCGCCGAGCAGGCCGATGATGTTGTGTTCCATCATCTGCTGGACTTCTGTAGAGGTGGGGTTAGACAACTGAGTAATGGTCTCGGGGCTCATGCTGTGAACGTACTGCATGAGAGAGTTAACTTGCTCAGAGCTTTTGAAGCCATTAAATAGGTCTTGGGCTTTACCGGAAGAGTTGCTCACAATGGATACCTCGCTTGGCTGGCAGTGTTGGTGCGATCGCCTGGGTTTATCAGATTGAGCTGGATGCTGTTAGTGTGCCCTGACTAAGGCGTAACCTCACTACTTATATCTAGATCACTATATTTATTGTCTTCATCGCAGTGATCGGTCATTCCTGAAACCCATGTGATTAAGTTAACAGTCTAGGCTGGGTCGCTGGGTAGGTAGAACCGTACTGCAAATGGAGGGGTTCTGCCCCGCTGTTTAGCCTGCCCCATCGCCCGAGAAGCTCATCTGTGGATAGATGTTGGGGGTGAAGTTAACTATCAAGCTATGTAAGAGATCGCTGAGCTAGGGCTTAGTCACCTTAAGGCAACCATCACCTTGCCACAGTAATTTCTGCCACAATTGCCATTAATGTCCCCAAAATCCCCAAAATGACTCTTTCTTCTGCAGCGGCCCCGGCTTCAGATGCCGATCTGGCGAATGCGGCTCTAATCAACCGTTATTGGTCTGTGCGCCAACTCAGTGCGGCTCTCTGTCAGCCTTTAGAAATTGAAGACTATGGCGTGCAGAGCATGGCCGATGTTAGCCCGCCCAAATGGCATTTGGCCCATACTACCTGGTTCTTTGAGACCTTTCTGCTGCGCCCATACCTAGAGACTTACTTGGAGTTTCACCCCAGCTATGGCTATCTGTTCAACTCCTACTACGAATCGGTGGGCGATCGCCATCCCCGGCCCCAACGCGGTCTACTGTCGCGGCCCACAGTAGCCGACATCTACCAATACCGCGCCCACGTCGATGAAGCGATGGCCAAGCTGCTGAGCCGCCAGGCCGACCATCCCGCCGTGGCAGAGTTGACGGCCCTCGGTCTGCACCATGAGCAGCAGCACCAAGAACTGTTGCTCACCGATCTAAAGTACAACCTGGCCATTAACCCCCTGCGCCCCGCCTATCGCCAAGACGTCGCCGTGGTCAAATGCGCTTGCCCTACACCGCTGGAGTTTGTGGGCTTTGCCGGTGGTCTCTATACAATCGGTCACCAAACCACTGACTTTGCCTTTGATAACGAAGGCCCGGCTCACCCGGTGTATTTGCAAGACTTTGCTTTGGCCAACCGCCTAGTCACTAATGGCGACTATCTAGAGTTTATGGCTGACAAGGGCTATCAAACCGCTGCTCACTGGCTGGCTGAGGGCTGGGCCATGGTGCAGAGTGAAGGCTGGCAGGCCCCGCTCTACTGGGAGCAGCGCGACGGCCAGTGGTGGATGTTTACCCTGGGCGGTTTGCAGCCGGTCAATCTGCTAGAGCCTGTAGCTCACCTCAGCTACTTTGAGGCCGATGCCTATGCCCAGTGGCGGGGCTGCCGTCTACCCACCGAAGCCGAGTGGGAAGTGGCCACTGCTCGCCTGCCGGTGGAAGGCAACCTGCTCACCACCGATCATCTGCATCCTCAGCCTGCTAGCGGCAACCGTCAGCTTCAACAGCTCTACGGCGACACCTGGGAATGGACCCAGAGCGCCTACCTTCCCTATCCTCGCTTTCGCCCCGCCCCCGGTGCCGTGGGAGAATACAACGGCAAGTTTATGTGCAACCAAATGGTGCTGCGAGGCGGTTCCTGCGTCACGCCACCGGGCCATATTCGTCCTAGTTATCGCAATTTCTTTCCGCCCAGCGCCCGCTGGCAATTTAGCGGCCTGCGACTAGCGAAGGGGTGAAGGGGTGGATGGGTAGATGGGTGAATGGATAATTGCCTATTTCCCCACCTCTTCACCCTTCACTCTTCACCCTCCCATTCATTCACTCTTCACCCTTCACTCTTCACCCTTCACTCTTCACTCTCCCATTCATTCACTCTTCCCCTCTCCATGCCCTCCCCCTCCCCCATCAAACCCTCCCCCGTCAAGCTCTACGACTTTCACCCGCCGGTAGAAGACTTTCGCAGCGCGGTGCTGCGGGGGCTAAGTTTGCCGCAGAAAATGCTCTCGCCCCAGTTTCTCTACGACAAGCGAGGGTCTGAGCTATTTGATGCCATCTGCCAACTGCCGGAGTATTACCTCACCCGCACCGAGATGGACATTTTGCGGGCTAATGCGAAGGACATTGCGGCGGCTTTGGGCGATCGCAGCTTAGTTGAGCTGGGCAGTGGCAGTAGCCAAAAGATTCGCATTTTGCTAGACGCTGCGCCCCAGGTGGCGACCTACGTGGGGGTCGATATATCGCGCCAGCACCTGCAAGAGGCCTGCGCGGCGCTGATGGCCGATTTTGATGGGTTAGATGCGATCGCCGTCTGTGCCGACTACACTCAACCCCTACCCATTGAGAGTATTCCTGAGCTGCGAAACCGCCCCACCATTGGCTTCTTTCCGGGCTCCTCGATTGGCAACTTAGAACCCGCTGAGGCAATTGCTTTTCTCAAAACCGTGGCGGTGCTAGGAGATTTGATCGTAGGGGTAGACCTAAAAAAATCGCCGATTATTCTCGAACCGGCCTACGACGATACCCAGGGCATTTCTGCCGCCTTTGCCTTGAATGTATTGGTGAGAATCAATCGAGAGCTGGGGGCCAACTTTGACCTGAGCCAGTTTGAGTATCGGGCGCACTACAACGAGGCCAAAGGGCGGATCGAGATGGCGATCGCCAGCCTCTGCGACCAAACCGTGCACCTAGGCGATACAGAAATTGGGTTTAAAGCGGGTGAAACCCTGCGCACCGAGTGCTCTTACAAATACACCGTCGATGAGTTTCAGCTGCTGGCGATGGAGGCTGGATTCCAGCCCGTGCAGGTGTGGATCGATCGGCATCAGCTCTTTAGCCTCCACCACCTGAAGCAGATGTGACACCGAGTACCTATCCCCCAATTATGAGAGGCTAGACACCAGTGTTATCTGGACTCGCCCCCTATGCAGGTTGACTGGCAAGACGTAAAACCCTACGAAGACATCATTTACCAGAAGGCCGATGGCATCGCCAAAATCACCATCAATCGGCCCCACAAGCGCAATGCCTTTCGTCCCAAAACCATCGTCGAGCTGTACGAAGCCTTTTCTAACGCCCGCGAAGACAGCCGCATTGGCGTGGTGCTGCTGACCGGGGCTGGCCCCCACACCGATGGCAAATACGCCTTTTGCTCAGGCGGCGACCAGAGCGTGCGTGGCCACGGCGGCTATGTGGATGAGGGCGGTGTGCCCCGGCTAAATGTGCTGGATTTGCAGCGGCTGATTCGCTCGATGCCCAAGGTGGTGATTGCCCTGGTGGCGGGCTATGCGATCGGGGGTGGCCACGTGCTGCACGTGGTGTGCGACCTCACGATCGCCGCCGATAACGCCATTTTTGGCCAAACTGGCCCCAAGGTGGGGAGCTTTGACGGCGGTTTTGGGGCCAGCTACCTATCTCGCATGGTGGGGCAAAAGAAAGCCCGCGAAATCTGGTACCTGTGCCGCCAGTACAGCGCCCAGGAGGCCCTCGATATGGGCATGGTGAACTGTGTGGTGCCCGTAGACCAGCTCGAAGCCGAAGGCGTACAGTGGGCGCAGGAAATTCTGCAAAAAAGCCCGATCGCCATTCGCTGCCTCAAAGCCGCCTTCAACGCCGACTGCGACGGCCAGGCGGGGCTGCAAGAGCTGGCTGGCAACGCCACCCTGCTCTACTACATGACCGAAGAAGGCTCCGAGGGCAGGCAGGCGTTTTTGGAGAAGCGGGAGCCTGATTTTCGCCAATATCCCTGGCTGCCGTAGGGGAGTAAAGGGGTGGGAGGGTGGATGGGTGAAGAGTGAAGAGTGAAGAGTGAAGGGTGAATGAGTGGGAGAGTGAAGAGGTGGAGAAGTGGACAACCACCCACCCTTCACCTCTTCACCATTCCATTCATACAGGGTCTCGGAACGAGAATCGAGCTACACTTGTACAAATGAGCGGACAGGTTTCCATGCGAGTCGTTACCTTCAGCGAAGCCAGAAATAAGCTAAAAGCCATTCTTGACCAGGTGGTCAACGATGCCGACTACACCGTCATCACCCGGCGAGATGCGGAGGATGCCGTGGTGATGTCGCTAGACTACTTCAATAGCCTGCTAGAGACCGTCTATTTGCTCAAGTCTCCCGCGAATGTGGCCCATTTAGAAGAGTCGATCGCCCAGTACCGCCAGGGCCAAACCACGGAGCGAGACTTGCTCGATGAGTGACCGCCAGCTAGCCTGGACTGATGCTGCTTGGAAAGATTACCTCTATTGGCAAACTCAGGATAAAAAGACCCTAAAGAGAATTAATTCGCTGATTCAGGCGACCAAAACGCTTCCCTTTGAAGGCATTGGCAAACCAGAACCTCTAAAAGAAAACCTATCCGGTTTTTGGTCGCGCCGCATCGACGATACCCATCGGCTCGTCTACGCTATAGATGATCGCTATTTGACTATTATTTCCTGTCGTTACCATTACTAGTCGTCTGCCAAGCCAAAGGTGACAGGTTAGTGGGTTCAAGGTTTAAAGCGTCAGGTTTCAGGTCTGCCATCAACTTGATCCCTGCCCCCCCTCAACGTTTAGGGCCTGTCAAAATAGCTTGGTCAAGTACTAGGTAATTGGTGATTTTTAGGGCACTACTTACCCATGGATGAGCAGTGCCTACTCTACAAAACCAGGTGCTAAGGGGTAAGGCTCAGGCCCTTGGGCTTGCTACACAGCCAATACCTTGCCCCAATGACCTAGGCTACATTTAAACCGATTGCGCCTGAGCGGGGTGCTTGCCCTCGCAGAACTCCTCGACAATTTTGCTGTTGAAGGCGGGTAGATCTTTCGGGTTGCGGCTGGTGACTAACCCTTGGTCGACGACGACCTCTTGATCAACCCATTTAGCACCGGCATTGCGGAGATCGGTCTTGAGAGACGGCCAGGAAGTTAACGTGCGACCCTTGACCACATCGGCTTCAATCAGAGTCCAAGGGCCGTGGCAAATGGCGGCGACGGGTTTGCTAGCGGCAAAAAATTCTCTGACAAATTGAACGGCGCGATTGTCGGTGCGGAGCTGATCTGGGTTAAAGTGCCCCCCCGGTAGCACCAGGGCGTCGTAGTCGCTGGCGCTGACCTGGTCGAGGGTGCAGTCGACCGGGATCTTGTCACCTTTGTCCTGGTGATTCCAGCCTTGAATGGAATCGCCCTCGGGGGCAACGACATGCACTTGGGCACCGGCTTGCTCTAGTGCTTGTTTGGGGTCGGTGAGCTCAACTTGCTCAAAGCCATCGGTGGCTAAGATCGCCACTTTGCGGTTAGTGAGTTTTTGGGCCATGCTGCTTCTCCTGAATGATCAAAGTTGGCAATAGTGGTATTGCAATGGCTAATGTTTAGCTTAAGTAGCTAGGCTAGGGGCAGCGTCTAGCTGTGGGCGGAATTGATCTATTTGGGGCAGATGCTGTAATTGGCGTAGATTGGGTACTGGCAAGGTGCAGGCGATCGCCCTCAAACTGCGGGGTGAATGCTATCAGCAACATCGTTCTCACCCGGCTCAATACCGAGAAACCGTTGTGATGGCGCTACGACGACTCAAAGGGTGAATGATGCTCAGAGCTATTGATCGAGATCTTTGGGTGATCGAGCAGCCGCTGCGTTACTTTGGCTTGGGCATCGGTACCCGCATGACGGTGATACGGTTGGCGGGCAATCAACTGGTGATTATTTCGCCCATTCAGGTGAGTGAGGCGCTGGTGAACCAGCTGAATGAGTTGGGAACAGTTGCCCATATCATTGCGCCCAATCTCTATCACTACCTGTTTGCCGCTGAGTTTAAAGCGGCTTACCCAAACGCGACGTTTTGGGCGACGGCGGGGCTCAAGGCTAAAAAAACAGAATTAGCGATCGATCGCGCGATTTGCCACAGGCAAGGCTTCGCCAACGCCGCCGCCGATAGTCCGTGGCCTGGCCTGGAGTACTTATTCTTTGACGGGTTCAAAACCCTTGGCCCAGGCGGTCCGGATGCCCTGGAGGAATGGGTGTTTTACCATACCGACAGCCGCACGTTGATTCTGACCGATACGGCTTTTTGTTTTGATGAAAGCTTTCCGTGGCTAACGCAGCTGGTCACGCAAATTGGCGGTGGCTACAAACGTCTGAGCCCATCGCTGCTAGAGCGCGTGGCGACAACCGATAAACAGCCGGTCAAGGCCTCGGTAGAGCAGGTTTTGCGCTGGAATTTTGAGCGGGTGATTGTGGCCCACGGCAGGATCGTAGAGCGCGACGGCAAACAGCAGTTCAAACGGGGCTATGAAAGCTTCTTGGGGTGCTCACTAGCCTGACTACCCTGGTCTACTAGCTTTGGAGCGGCTATAGCAGGCCAGCCCCTGGGGGGCAGATGACGATCGCCCATCTGAGTGGTAGCCTTCGAAAGGCTTATTACCATTCACGTTTATCCCCTATGAACCCGCTACTCGATCGCATTCAGACCAGCCTGCTCGATTTAGTCGGGCAGTTTATTCAGCTCCTGCCGGGGATTGTGATTGGGCTGGTGGTGCTGCTGCTAACCAGGTATGCCGCTCAGGTGGCCCAGCGAGTGGTACGCAAGATGACCCAGCGCCTAGTGCCCAGTCGCTCGCTCCAGTTACTAGCCGTGCAGGTGACTCGCATCGGTACCTGGGTCTTAGGCTTCATTATTGCGGCGGTGGTGGCGTTCCCTGACCTGCGGTTGGGGGATGTCATTGGGCTGCTGGGGCTGGGCTCGGTGGCGATCGGGTTTGCCTTTCAAGACATCTTCAAGAACTTTTTGGCGGGCATTTTGTTGCTGGTCGAAGAACCCTTTCGCTTAGGCGATCAGGTGATGATGTGCGACTACGAAGGCACGGTAGAAGCGATTAAAATTCGCTCGACCCAGCTGCGTACCTACACCGGAGAGATGGTAGAAATTCCCAATGCGATCGTATTTACCAACCCGGTGCGGGTGCTGACGGCCTATCGCAGCCGCCGTACCGACTTAGACATCGGGGTCGATTACACCACGCCCTTACCGCTGGCTAAGCAGACCTTTTTGGCCGTGGTTAGCCGTGCCGAGGGCGTACTTAGCGACCCAGCTCCCGAGGTAGATGTGGTGGGTTTTGGCGACAGCTCAATTGACTTTAAAGTGCGCTACTGGACAACGCCACACATTGGCGATGTGCGGCGGATTAAGTCTCAGGTGTCGATGGCTTTAAAGGCCGCCTGCGACGAGGCGGGCATCTCGATTCCCTACCCGATTCGTACAGTGCATATGTTTGATCAGACCCAGTTCAACGAAAGTGAGCGTCTGACCAACAGTGCTGATGTTAGAGATGGGGCTAGATAAAGGGAATGTGGGTATGGGGCTGAATTCTGCTGATTAACCCCCGAGTGGGCAGGGCAAACGCCGTGTGCTTAGACAAACGTTCAACTGCGGATACAGCCGGGCCAACGCCGTTTGCCCCTACGAGACCGATGCTGAACTGCGGATGCAGCGACCAATGTGGGTGTCAATTTTCAGGATGTGGCTCACCAGCCAGTCTGCCAGTTGCTGATAGATTTCTCGGGCGACAGCTTCACTGGCCTCGCTAGCCTGGTACTTTTCGTGCAGATGGCCAAAGGTCGTAATAAAAGTGGTGTGGGCCTGCTGGTTGACCTCGGCGATCGGGCATTTGTGCTTAGCGGCGCAGGCTTCTTCATGCTCAAAGTGCCACTCGGCATAAAACTTGAGGAACACAAACAGCTTTTTGATGGTGCTGGCTCCTTTGTTGTGCTCGATCGCCAGCCCTAGATCATTTACAGCGGCAATCAGCTCTTTGTGGTGGGCGTCAATCATCGGAACGCCGGTGCTGAGGGAGTCGTCCCAGGTGAAGGCTTGCAGGGTAGTAGGGTTCATGGGGGTAAGGAAAGGGGGAGTAAGGGAGGTGGGGGACGTTGTCAGGGGAGGTATTGAGTGGAGTCAAAATTCAAACCTACTCTTTCGCCACTTCATGGCTCGCCATCAGCAAGGCTGTGAGGGTAGCCAGCCATAGCCCGAGAGCACTGTCGTAGGGTAGGGTGAGGTACAACCAAATCCAGAGGGTGATCGCCAAACCCGGGGGACTGGTGACGAAATCGGCGAGTTTGAGCAGGCCTAAAAATCCTTGCAGAAGTTGCAATGTGCCGTGGGGCATGGCTACACCTTGCTTTTGAGAAAACCGACTAAATTTTGCAAAAACGAATGACTGACCGGGGCGGCATCGGCGGTGATGCTGTGCTCTAGGTCTTCGGCCTCGTCTACAACTAGGGAGGAGGGGGGGGGAGCAGCCATGAGCGGCATTTCTTCGGCCAAGCCCGTCACAATCAGACGAAAGGCAATCTGCTGGGCTTTGGTAATGGGCAGGTTGAGCTGCTGGGCAATGTCCTTGAGCGCCATTGTGCCGTTGGTAAACTCCCACACCTGCCATTCGTTGGGGTTGAGGCGCAGGTTGGGCTTGCGCTCGACGACGCTAACTAAGGCTGATGAGGGGTCGGGTAGTTTTGCGTCGAGGGCACTCCAGTCTTTGAGGGCTCGCAGCCCCGCCAGGGTGACATCGGTGGCGGTGGCAATTAGGCCGGTCATTTCTGAGACGGGCAGCGGTGCTTTGGGGTCAAACTGAAACCACCCATCGGGTAAGGCAAATAGAGCACAGACCTGACGCATGACCTGAGTGTAAAACAGCAGCTTGATCTGTTCGACGTTGAGCACACCCTGATTTTTGAGGCACAGCCCCAGAGGGGTATGAATCTGACAGGTCTGGGCCAGGCGAGAGACGGCGCGATCGCCCATCCACCCGCGCTGGGCAATCAACCGCATGAGGCCCTGCTGGTCGAGGCTGTTGCCCGCCGCGACAATTTGCCCCTGGCGAAACCAAATGTGGTGGTTGCGGCGATCGCTGTTGGTTTGATCGCTGAGGGTACAAATGGTGAGCAGACCCGTCTTGCTGCCCTGCTCCAGCATTTGAAATAGCTCTGGCAGAGAGAAGTCGGCTAAATATCCGGTGACAGTCATGGGGGTTATCCCTATTCTGTAGGCGAGTGGGTGAGTGGGTGCTAGACGGTAGGGGCTAAGGTGCTTTCCCAGGCGTATTGCACCAGGGCGATGACGGCCTGGGCTACTGAGGCCGATTCGTTGGCGTTGACGGCAACGACTGGAGGGCGGCGGCTGGGGTTGGGGTAGCCGAGGGCTAGGGCAATGTTGGCGCTGTCCCAGGCTCCAGGGCAGTCGGTATGGGTGAGGCCGATGATCATGGGTACCTGCGATCGCTGTTTCATGAACATCATGATGCGGCGGGCCTCGCGAAACTCATGGGGCCGGTGGGCAGCCACCAGCAAAATGTAGGCATGGGCCTTTTGAATCAAAATGTCCCACATGAAGTCAAAGCGTGATTGGCCGGGGGTGCCGTAGAGGTGTAGAGCCATATCGGGGCCAAACTGAAGGCGGCCAAAGTCGAAGGCGACGGTAGTGCGCTTTTTAATGAGCAGGGCCTCGTCGGTGGCACGGCGGTCGGTATCAACTACCTCAATTTCGCTGACCGATCGAATGAAGGTCGACTTGCCGGCCCCCACGGGGCCGGTGACCACTAAACGCATGATTTCCATGGTTGGGCGGGGCAATGAATAACGGCGAATGGCGATAGATTGAGCGATCGATGCCCTAGTAGGCTCTAGATCCGCTGATGTACCCCTGCCTACCTGGTGATCGACCGGCTTGTAGCCTATCTTGGCTTTCGGAATCTACAGCCATAGTGAGTAGGGTAGGCAGGGTTTCTGGGGGAGCAATGGGGCCAGACGCTACATCAAAACAGCTTTCAGGTCAGCCAATGTGCGCTTGATTTCGAGCATCAGCAGACCCTGCTTAGCCGCCTTATCGGCCAGCACCAGAAATACCGCATCTTCGCCGCAGCTAGTCAGAATGCCGTAGCCTTTGTCGCCTTCTACGAAAATACGGTCAATACCACCTCGGGCCAGTTCGCTACCAATGCGATCGCCTAGGGAAAGCATGGCTGCCGACATCGCCGAAACCCGTTCTTCATCCATGCCGCCGGGCAGACTGGCGGCTAAAGGCAGACCATCGGGGGTAACTACGGCTGCCCCTTGGATATCCGTAGTGGAGGTGACAAAGCTTTGTAAAATGTTGGTGAGTTTTTCGGTGCTAATCGCCATGGTAATTCTCTCTTTTTGGAGGGGGAATAAGTGAGCTAAACATTGAAATTATTGAACAAACTCGCTGATGAGCGCTACATTGCCCCAGCACCGGTAGCAATCAGCCGTCTGAAGAGGCCCTCAGACCAACCGGTCTCTCTCAGGACCGCTGCCGAAGAGACTTCGATATAGGCTTGCTCAATAAAGGCCAGGTCAACCATGCAGATTTTGCTGAGGGCATCGCACAGCTGTTGGTCTTTGCCATCGGCTTTGGCTCGTTTGCCCGCTTCATGCACCACTACGGCCATCGCCGGCACCACGTGCTGAGGCCCAATGCCAATGCGCACATGAATCAAACCAATGCGCCAGCGACGTTCGGCATAGGCATTGGCCCAGTCATCCATACCGGTAAACATTTCATGGAACCAGGCCACAAAAGTTTCACGCAGGCGGTGGATTCTACCTTCAGACTCGTTGAGAATGGCGCTCATTTCAGCATCGCGGCCCAGGTATTCATAGAAATAGTTGGCCATTTCGGGCGCAATTTCTAAACCCCAATCGGCGTTAGACTGAAGCACTTTTCGGTCTGTGGGGCTAAAGTCGATGCGTGTCACCATCTTAGACATAAACTCGGTCGGCTCAAGACTCATGGGGGCAATCCCTTAAAAGATGTTTCGTGTCAACATCCTTGTTTTATCGCTTTAGCTTGGGTGGTCAACATGGCGTGAATACCTAATATTGTGAGAAATGGGGATTTAAGCGATCGTTCTAAAAATATCTCTGCTCTTTGTAGTTTGGTGACAATTTTGGCGGATATAGCTTTAAAGCGGGAACGTATTTATTGCTTAAATCGGTGCTAAAAACACTCCCATCAAGGTGAAGCGTTGTAACTAAGTTGAACAACACTGCGGCTGTTAATGTCGCCCCTAGGAAGCTATGACCCGCCTTTGAGCGATCGCACTTCAGAAACCTATCGGTTGTTTATGTCGAAAATGAGAATTTAACTGGCCTTGCCTGTAAGCAAATGTAACGTTTTTTCAGTTTTTACTCTGCTCCAACCGGCTGCCCCGCTGAGTTCTGACTGGCTTTAGCAGAAATACTGACTCAAGTATTGAAGTTACATAAAGTAGAAACTGGGTTGACCGGCGCATCATCTGAGTAAATTCACGGAGAGCGGCGATACATTTCTTCAAATAACGGCGCTATGGAGGGCCGTTAGCAGCCGATGCAGCGGCCAGAACGCTATATAGTGAGAGGCGATCGCTATATAGTGCAGCCAACGGGCCATCGCTAGCCCGCTGCCAACGCCAGCGTAAGCGTGTGACCTAGACCACTTTTGGCATTTAGAGGCAGTTAGACCCATGACCCGACGACCCACGGCAGAAGAGGGGATCGATCTAGCACCTTATATAGATCACTCGCTGCTCAACCCCATCGCAACCTCAGAGCAGGTGGCCCAGTGGTGTGCAGAGTGCGATCGCTACGGGTTTGCGGCGGTGTGCATTGCCCCTAGCCATGTGGCCCAGGCCGTCGATCTGTTGCACAACAGCAAGGTCAAAGTCTGTACTGTAATTGGCTTTCCCACCGGGGCCGCCACCTCAGCCACTAAGCTCTATGAAGCCCAAGAGGCCGCTGAGCGTGGTGCTGACGAACTCGACGTGGTGATCAACCTGGGCTGGCTCAAAGAGGGTAAAACAGAAGCCATTCATCGCGAAATCGCCACCATCTGCGAAGAAACGGGTCTCCTGGTCAAAGCCATTCTCGAAACTGCCGTTCTCAGCTCTGCTGAGATCGCCCTTGCGGCCGAAGTCTGTATGGATGCCGGAGTGAGCTTTCTCAAAACCAGCACCGGTTGGCAGGGCGGAGCCACGGTCGAAGTCGTGCGCCAGCTCTGGCAACTCACCCAGGGGCGGGTGGGCATTAAAGCCTCGGGCGGTATTGGCACCGCCGCCCAGGCGGTAGCCCTGGTGCAAGAAGGCGCTACCCGCATTGGCACCTCTCGCGGAGTCGAGCTGCTGCGCCAGCAAAAAGAAGACCCTATCCAGTCCTAGGTCTCAGGGCCTGTTGTTGTTCACCCAGGCGCGGCAACACTCTCTTGCCGATCGCTCCGCAGATATGACCTACGCTAAGAGTATCTGCTGAGTCTTTTGCCATGACGCTGACTGAACGCATGCTCTCGGGTCTGCCCGGCAATCCCCTGATGGGCCTTCAGCGGGCCGACGAGCTGTGGCTGCGCTACCGCACCGGCAGCCTACCTGCCACACAAGTTATTCACCAGGCTACAACGCCGCTAGCATCGATCGAGTGGGATGTGGTGATCTGCGGTGGCACCCTGGGGGTGCTGGTGGGGGCCGGGCTGGCCCAACGGGGCTGGCGCGTGGCCTTGCTAGAGCGCGGTGTGCTCCAGGGGCGCGAGCAAGAGTGGAACATCTCGCGGCGGGAACTGGCGGCGCTGGTAGACCTGGGGCTGTTGACAGAAACCGAGCTAGATTCTGCGATCGCCTCAGAGTACAACCCCGCCCGCATTCAGTTTGGCGATGGAGACCCTCTCTGGGTGGAGGATGTGCTGAATGTCGGGATAGACCCTAGAGAGCTGCTAGAGCAGCTCAAGGCTAAGTTTTTACAGGCGGGGGGCAAGCTGTTTGAGCACACCGCCTTTGACTCGGCCTGGGTGCATCCTAACGGGGTGCTGGTCAAAGCGGGTGAATCCCTAACCACGCGGTTGCTGATCGACGCTATGGGGCACTTTTCGCCCCTGGTCAACCAGGCGCGGGGGGCCGCCAAGCCCGATGCGGTGTGCCTGGTGGTGGGTACCTGTGCCCAGGGCTTTCCTCAAAATGACACAGGGGATTTGATCGCCTCGTTCACTCCCCTGCGGCACCAGTGCCAGTACTTTTGGGAGGCATTTCCGGCGCGGGATGGGCGCACCACCTATATGTTTAGCTATATGGATGCCGACCCCCGGCGGCTGAGTCTGAGCGAGTTTTTTGAAGAATATTGGACGCTGCTACCGGAGTATCAGGGCGTGACCCTGGCCGATTTGCAGGTCAAACGGGCGCTGTTTGGCTTTTTTCCCTGCTACAAAAACAGCCCGCTGCGATATCCCTGGGGGCGCACCCTGGCGGTGGGCGACAGCAGTGGTAGCCAGTCACCACTCAGCTTCGGCGGGTTTGGAGCCATGATTCGCCATCTAGAGCGGTTGGTAACAGGAATTGATGAGGCTCTAGGATGCGATCGCCTCACCGCCTCTGCTCTCGGTGCCCTTCAGCCCTACCAGCCCAATCTATCTGTCACCTGGCTTTTTCAGAAATCGATGAGCGTACGGGTAGATCAATCTCTCTCTGACCAGCACATCAACACGATGCTGACGGCAATTTTTACCGCTATGGCAGGGCTGGGAGAGCCAACCCTCAAACCCTTTTTGCAGGATGTGGTGCAATTTCAGGCTCTGAGCAAGACCCTGGCGGCGACGTCGTTAAAATATCCAGGTTTGGTGACTAAAATCATTCCTCAGGTAGGGATAGGGGCTTTGGCCAATTGGTTGGGGCACTATGGTAGTCTGGCCGGGTACAGCGCTTTAGCACCCCTAGTTCGTGCCCTTGGGCCCGTATTTGAGTCACTGCCTCCGGTTCAGCGATACTATAGCCATCGTTGGCAAGACAGGCTGTTCTACGGCAGCGGCAAGGACTACGACGCTTAAATGAAGAATTCTGCATTGCCCAGTAAGCATCTTTACGATGAGTTGCAACGTTCGCCAGACCAGGTCAGTCTAGCGAGGGCAGCTCTGTACATCGCCCAAGAAGACTATCCCCATCTAGTGGTAGAAGACTATCTGGCGATGCTCGATCGCATGGCAGCCACCCTTAGCCAGCAACTGCCTGCCGATCGGTACCCGCTGAGAATGATTCACGCCATCAACGGCTATCTGTTTACCGAGCTTAACTTTCGCGGCAACAGCATCGACTACTACGACCCGCGCAACAGCTTTCTCAACGAGGTCCTAGAGCGACGGGTGGGTATTCCCATTACCCTGTCGCTGGTGTATTTAGAGCTAGCCCAGCGGGTGGGATTTCCCATGGTGGGCGTGAGCGTGCCGGGGCATTTTCTCATTCGCCCCACAGTAGATGAGATGGATTTGTTTATTGACCCCTTTCACCAAGGGGAAATTCTCTTTGAGCAAGACTGTAGACATCGCTTAAAACAGATGTTTGGCGAGGCGGCACAGCTTGAACCGCAGCACCTGGCCCCCATTACTCCGGCCACGTTTTTGGTGAGAATGCTGACCAATCTGAAGCTAATTTACTTGCAAAATCGAGATGTACCTAAGGCCCTAAATGCCATCAATCGCATTTTGCTGATTTACCCTGAAGCCGTGAGCGAATGGCGCGATCGCGGCTTGATCAACTACCAACAGGGGCTACTCCATAAGGCCCAGATTGACCTAGAGCGTTATCTCTACCAATATCCCGATGCCGCCGATGCTTTTGAAATTCGCCGAGTGATTGAGCAAATCGAGAGCGTGCAGGATGAACCATGACCAACACCCTCAAATCCCCAGACTCTACCGATAACCCGCCGCCCACTGCCTCTCCTCTGCTGCGGTTCTATCGATCGCCCCTAGGTAAAAAGCTGATCACTGGAGCCACTGGACTAGGCCTAGCAATTTTTGTGCTGGCTCATATGGCTGGCAATCTGGTGCTCTTCATCAGCCGCGATGCCTACAACGCCTATGCCCACTTGATCGAAACCCTGGGGTTTGCTTTCTATGCCCTAGAGCTACTGCTGCTGGCGGTGGTGCTGCTGCATGCCTCAGTGGGCATTGAGATTTTTGTGCGGCGGCGGCAGGCCCGGCCCCAGGGCTATAGTACTTACCAATCGGTGGGCAATCCCAGCTACCAAACCCTCAGCTCCCGCACCATGATTGTGACGGGTGCTGTGCTGGCGGTGTTTTTGCTGTTTCACCTGCACAACTTTAAGTTTGGCATTTACTACCCCACCCAACTCGGTGGTCAAACCGTACGCGATCTAGCGCGCCTAGTGATCGAAGACTTTCACAGACTGCCCTACGTCGTAGGCTACACCACCGTGATGGTGCTGCTGGCCTCTCACCTGCGTCATGGGTTGTGGAGCGCCTTGCAATCCATCGGGTTGCTCAATGCCAGGGTGCGACCTGTGGTTTACGGAGCGAGTGCGTTAGTTGGGGCCGGGATTGCGGTTGGCTTTATTGTGTTGCCCTGGGCAATCTACCTGGGCTTGGTGAGGTAGGTGGTGATGCAGCTATTCGCTGCTTGATAGCGATTCATCTTCTTTACAATCCGCAACATTCCGGTTAGGGTAATGACATACATACCCCGCCTGTCCTTCACTGACGGGCCTTAAGTCAACCTAACTGCAATTATTTCCATCATGACCACGACTCTCCAAAGACAACAATCTGCCTCCCTGTGGGAGCAGTTTTGCCAGTGGGTCACCAGCACCGAGAACCGCCTGTATGTGGGCTGGTTCGGCGTACTGATGATTCCCACCCTGCTGGCTGCTACCGCCTGCTTCGTGGTTGCGTTTATCGCAGCCCCTCCCGTCGACATCGACGGCATCCGTGAGCCCGTCGCTGGCTCTTTGATGTACGGCAACAACATCATCTCCGGTGCGGTTGTGCCGTCCTCTAACGCCATCGGCCTGCACTTCTACCCCATCTGGGAAGCCGCTTCCCTCGATGAGTGGCTGTACAACGGTGGCCCTTACCAGTTGGTGATTTTCCACTTCCTCATTGGCGTCTTCTGCTACATGGGTCGTGAGTGGGAACTGAGCTACCGCCTGGGCATGCGCCCCTGGATCTGCGTGGCTTACAGCGCACCTGTGGCCGCTGCTTCCGCTGTGTTCTTGATCTACCCCCTGGGTCAAGGCTCCTTCTCTGACGGCATGCCTTTGGGTATCTCGGGTACCTTCAACTTCATGCTAGTGTTCCAGGCTGAGCACAATATTCTGATGCACCCCTTCCACATGCTGGGTGTAGCCGGTGTGTTTGGTGGTTCTTTGTTCTCGGCTATGCACGGTTCACTGGTGACCAGTTCACTGGTGCGTGAGACCACCGAGACCGAGTCTCAGAACTACGGCTACAAGTTTGGCCAAGAAGAAGAGACCTACAACATCGTTGCAGCCCACGGCTACTTCGGTCGTCTGATCTTCCAATATGCCAGCTTCAACAACAGCCGCAGCCTGCACTTCTTCTTGGGTGCGTGGCCTGTGATTGGCATCTGGTTCACCGCACTGGGCATCAGCACGATGGCGTTCAACCTGAACGGGTTCAACTTCAACCAGTCGATCCTTGACTCACAGGGTCGTGTGATTGGCACCTGGGCTGACGTGATCAACCGGGCGAACCTGGGTATGGAAGTGATGCACGAGCGCAATGCTCACAACTTCCCCCTCGACCTCGCTACCGCTGAGGCTCCTGAAATCATCGGCTAGTCTCTAGTCCATTGATTTGAAAAAGCGTCTCCTTTCGGGGGCGCTTTTTGCGTATATATGAACCATGTGGCAATGGGTAAGCCCAACGGCTCACAACTGGTCTCGCCATCAGGCGATCGCAAGGCCGGTGAACTTAGCCCAGATCCGCATTACATCACTCCGATTCCCAAACGGTCAACCTATAGGGGGCGAATGGGATTTGCCCTTCTAAATCGGGGTTTCCCAAATCCGAGTTGGGAAACCCCAATTTAGAATCAGGAACCCCGAAGGGGCGTAGCATGCTACGCCCCTACACATCGGGGGATTGATTCAGGATTCAGTCTTAGTCCTTGACGAGTCTTGAGGAATCGTCGCTGGTTTTTGATTAAAACCGAATCGAGTTACCGTTGATGCCCTCAAAGGCAAACTCACCTATCTCTTCTCGGTAGGTACTGCGGGCATCGCGCAGCATGCTGATGGCCAGCCGCTCACCCAACAGATTACCGCCGGTTTCGATGCCGCAGCCGGGGCGACGAGCACCCGCATTGGGCCCGGAAGTGGTGCCATCGGTGCGCCAGTGCATCCCAGCTCCATCGCGGAATAGCGTTACATTCGCGATCAGCTTGTTCAGCTCACCGTGGATGGTCAGTGGCTCACCGCAGTAGTCGCCCAGTTTAGAACCACCGTCCACAGGCACCTTGGGGTTCGGGAAGGGACCGTCGGCGAAGTAGGCCTTGGCCACAGTGGCCGCTGCTGCGACAAAGGCTGAGTGGCCACCGGGATAGGCCGGGTGGGTGGGTGACCCCTCGGGGAAGCCCATGGGCAGCAGCCAGCTACCCTCGCGATCGCCCCGATCTTGAGCCATATTTTGCTGGCGGTTGTGCTCATAGATCCGGTTGAGCACCTTGGTCTGCCGCCAAACCTCGGCTCCCTCACCAAACAAATCGTTGAACTTTTCATCATTGCAGGGGTTGCCAGCTGCCCCGCCCAAAATGCCTCGACGGAAGAGTTCTAGCCGCTGGGCATAGACCTCGGGCCGCAGGCGACGGTGCACACACCACTTCTGGAACCAGGCGTGCTTAAGGGCGTAGACCCCAGCCAGCCCACTTTGAATAGTGATATCTGGTCCACCCAGGCTGCCAAAGGGCTCAGCGGTGGTAATGGCTCGATTCATGCCGTAGGGAATTGCCTTAGCGCGCTTCGCTTTAGCGTTCAACAGCATAATGGTTGCCCACAGCCCTGCCTGGTGGGGAAAGTCGATGTGAACCCACTGTCCACCATCCCGCAGGGTAGTGATATAGCGGCTGCCATCAATGATGTCGAGACCACTGGGGTCAACATCCCCATTGTTAACCTGATTCCAGGTATCTAAATCAGTCATGTAGTCGAGCCCAGGCCGAGGATAGCGCTGCTGCTGCTGAATGGGCTGGTTGCCAAACTGAAAGTCTTGGAGCAAGAACTGAGACACATGGGGGCCAACGTCACAGCCCGCATAGGGGCCTCTAAAGAGGGTTTCAGGGGTGCAGACAAAACCAAATTGATCGGCAAACCCTAGGGCATTGAGATCGTCGCAGGCGGCTCTGACCAAGCCGCTAGTAGCGTATCGATCAAAGGGCACATCGCGACAGAGAGCCATCCAGTAGCGTTCTACCATGTCGATGGCCGTGCTGCGGCTGGCGAAGGCGGGGGCAGCGGCAATGCGAGCTCCGTTCGAGTCGTTGCCTGTGGTTTGGTAAGCAAAGGCATTCAGCGGATTCACTAGCTTGCGCACGCCACCCCCCAGCTGAACCTGCTCTAGGGCCGCTTGGGTACCGGCTTGCAAGGCATCCAGCAGCGATTGCAACGAGCTGGGGTCGACCAGGCCGTTGGCGTTGTGGGCCAAGCCTTTGGTAAAGGAAGCAAAGCCTGGAAAGCCAATGTGCTTAAACCGATCTTCATCCCCATTGACAGGGGGTGGTGTCACGTCAAACCCGTTTGACGCATTGTCGCGCTGTTGGTCACGCAGCCGAGCGGCCTCGGCCCGACGGCCCTCATAGTCTCGCTGTTGGGCGTTAGGGTAACAGTCAGACATAGCAATGTTCCTCAATGAATGAGCTAGAGAATGGGCTATTGAATCGCCAAAGACAGGTTGGATGACCTGCACTTTTGGAGGGGCCGCCGGAAGCGCCAGGACTGCTGGCCCCTCAGGGGTGAGTTGCCGTTGCAAAAATTTGAATATCGTCCTGTAATCCATAGGGCAAAAGGGGGGTGAACCAGAACTTTTGAGCCGAAGTTCTGACAGTCGTAAAGCACCGCTGACGCAGCCGCCAGATCAGGTTTTGGCTGGGCTGTTGGCTGTCGAAAAAGTGGTTTTTTCGCTATTTCCCTAACTTAATTGAGCCTGTGCGCAGACCACAGTACCCGCACGGGTAAGATTTAATCGACTTGCTTGACCTAACCAGAAAATCACGACGGTAAAGGGGTTTCAGTTTAATTCTGTAGAATCGAGAGGCTTTAGCCTCGATGTGAGTATCTTTGGGTAATTCTCTGGTAGCTGTATATTGGGCTGGACTTCACTCTAAGAAAAAGCAGATTTTGGCTATAGATGAATTAATCTGCAGAAAAAATTTTGGCAGGTGCATCATGAAAATCCCCTCTACCTCCCTTTCATGAAGGGGAGGCAGAGGGGAGCTTAAATAGCTTAAAACTATGGGTTTTAGAACTGAATCAACGGGTGTCTCACTAAAACGGGAATCGCACCAACTAGGGTGAAAATAGTGAGCCTGTTGAGGCCGAATTCATTGAAGCGGGCCAGCGATCGCACCAAAACATGCCTAACTGTGTCTGTAGCGATCGTAAACTGCCCCTAGGGCTGCACAATGTTGGTCACCGTGCCGGTTGACGTAGGTGGTTGCCCCGTAGTGTGCCTGCGGGCTGGAGCGTCGAACCAGGTAAGATTGTCGATGCGATCGCGCCCTCGCAAGCCTAGATCCAAGCAGCTCAAGCCTAAATTTTAACTATGGCAGAGTACTAGCCTCACGAGATCGCTAGCATTTCCTCACCCACATCGCTATTGTCCTGGTGTGAGCTAGACGGCACTTGCAATATGTCAGTCAGTAGGGTGGCGGGGGGTTGGCTGTGGGGCCAGGCAAAGGCATGGCGAAAGGCGGCTTCCTGGCAGGCTTGCAGCTCCTCAAAGCCAATCACATCGTGGGTTAGCAGGTTCTCGTACTCAAAGGGCAGCCGCACGTTGTGCAACCCGGCATTGTCGGTGCAGATAGCGATGTCAACCCCAGCCTCAAAGCAGCGGTCAAACACCACCTTGAGCTGGTGAATCTCCTCTAGAGTGCCGGTCTTGAGGTAGGTGGTGGGGCACACCTCCAGGCACTGGCCTCGCGCCGCCACCTCGGGCAGCAACTCTGGGTGCCGCAGGGGGATTTGAATGCCGTGGCCGATGCGCATCAGGTAAGGCAGCAGCTTGGGGTGGTCGCCCTCGGTGGTTTCGTAGAGGTGGCCGGTGGTCTTGAGGCCCAGGTCTTGGGCGCGCTGGTAGAGCTGGGTAAACTCATCAATGCGATCGCCGTATTTTGCATCGCCCCCGGCCACATCCACTGCGCACACGTACTGCGGATACTGGCCCGCCAGTTCTACAATCGCCCGGTTGACCTCAGCAGGCAGCTTCGAGTGCATGCAGAGAATCTGCTTGGTCACAATCGGATACTCGGGCTGCTGGCTGGCCCGGCCCACGATTTCTACAATCTCGGCCATCGCCTCAATGCGCTGATTTTGGGGTAGGTGCTCCGGGGTGCGTAGGTAGGGGGTGTAGCGCAGCTCCAGGTAGGCCAGGTTCTCAAAGATGTAGGCCCCGCGAATCAGACGGTAGATAAAGTAGGGCAGCGCCTCGTGGGTCTGCACGCTCTCGACTAGGGTGTGCAGCTCCAGGTATTCGGCCAGGGTGTTGCGCGGCCGGGTGTAGAACCGCTCAAAGGCCGGGTAGTCGGCAAACTGGCCCGAGAGATCGGGGCGGTTGCGTTCAAAGTAGCGCCACAGCACTCGCGGTACCACCGAGCCGCCTAGGTGACGGTGTAGCTCAGCATATAAACTCATGGCAACCTCCGCCTTTTACTAACTTGATTAGGTATAAGCAATCAGACCCAGCCTGGTGCTGGATCCTAAAACTTGGGCTTGGTGCGCTCGTCGGAACGTGATCTCGATGCGATCGCAGATCTAAAGCAAATCTAAAGAAATGTGAACTAGCTGTTCCTACCGTTCTATCGCATATTTCACTAATTGGGTATAAGGTTAAATACATTTAATTTGTGCGGGGTTTGGGCTGAAAGGGGGCTCACTCTCCACCAGAGTCCCCCGGCAGCGCTGAAACATTTAAGTTGACACAATGACATTTACCTAGTGATAATGGGAATTTGTGTGAACTTTAGAGCCTGAAATTCCCTTGGCAAACGTTGTAGTGATTGGGGCCCAGTGGGGCGACGAAGGTAAGGGCAAAATTACCGATTTGCTGAGTCGTTCAGCAGACGTAGTTGTGCGCTATCAGGGCGGTGTCAACGCGGGTCACACCGTCGTTGTTAAAGATCAAACCTTCAAGCTGCACCTGATTCCCTCTGGGATTCTCTACCCCGATACCGAGTGCGTGATCGGCAGCGGCACCGTGATCGACCCCAAAGCCCTGATCGGCGAACTCGACAAGCTCGACGAACTCGGGATTTCTTCTAAAAACCTGTTTATTTCCAACGCTGCCCATGTCACCATGCCCTACCACCGCCTGATCGATCAGGCGTCGGAAGATCGGCGGGGTAACCACAAAATCGGCACTACCAAGCGGGGTATTGGCCCCACCTATGCCGATAAGTCGGAGCGCATCGGCATCCGCATCACCGATCTGATGGACTACGATCGCCTGCGCAAGCAGCTAGAGTGGACGGTCCAGTACAAAAACGGCATCCTCGAAAAGCTCTACGACCTGCCCCCTCTCGACCCAGCGGCGGTAATCGACGAATATATTGACTACGCCGAGCGGCTGCGCCCCCACATTATCGACAGCTCGCTTCATGTCTACCAGGCCATTCGCCAACGCAAGAATGTGCTGTTTGAGGGTGCCCAGGGCACTCTGCTCGACCTTGATCACGGCACCTACCCCTACGTCACCTCCTCCAACCCGGTGGCGGGCGGAGCCTGCATTGGCACTGGCATTGGCCCTACGGTGATCGATCGCGTCATCGGGGTGGCCAAGGCCTACACCACGCGGGTGGGCGAAGGCCCCTTCCCTACAGAGCTGACCTGTGGGGTGGGTGAGCTACTGTGCGATCGCGGCGCAGAGTTTGGTACCACCACCGGTCGCCGCCGCCGCTGCGGCTGGTTTGACGCGGTGATTGGTCGCTACGCGGTGCGTATCAACGGCCTCGACTGCTTGGCCATCACCAAGCTCGATGTGCTCGACGGTGTCGACGAGATCGAGGTGTGCGTGGCCTACGAGCTAGATGGTGAGCGTTGCGAAGAGCTGCCGGCTAGTGCCGATGCCTTTAGCCGCTGCAAGCCCATCTACAAAACCATGCCCGGCTGGAAGCAGCCTACCGATCACTGCCGATCGCTCAGCGATCTGCCCAAGGCGGCCCTAGACTATCTCAAGTTTTTGGCTGAGCTGATGGAGGTGCCGATTGCGATCGTGTCGCTGGGGGCTAGCCGTGACCAGACCATCATCGTAGAAGACCCCATCCACGGGCCAAAGCGGGCGCTGCTCTACGAGAATGGCGAGTCTCAGGTGGCTTAGGCCTGGGCAGGGTTTGTTGTTTGAACGTATTCTTAACGGGGGGATTTTCCATGGAACTGACGATTGAATGTAAAGCGCGCGATTCTAAAGCCAAGCCCAATGCTCTGCGCCGTCAGGGGCTGCTACCTGCGGTGCTGTATGGCCACGAGGGTACCGAGTCTGTATCGTTAACCGTCGATCGGCATGCGGCTGAAATGCTGCTGCGCAAAGCAGCGGTCAACAACACCATGATTGATCTGCAAATTCCTGACCTGTCGTGGAATGGCAAGGCGCTGCTGCGCGAGGTGCAGTCGCACCCCTGGAAAAACGCGCTGTACCACCTCAGCTTCTTTGCGGTGAAGGCACAAGATGCCGTAGAAGTGGGCGTTGCCCTCAACTTTGTGGGTGAGCCCACCGGCGTTCAAAACGAAGGCGGCGTGCTCAACACCGAAGTCAACGAAGTCACTGTCAAGTGTAAAGCGATCGACATTCCTGAAACCATTGATGTCGATGTGTCTGGGTTGGCAGTGGGCGATTCGCTTACCGTTGCCGATCTGGTACTGCCTGAAGGTGCTGTGGTAGCGGGTGATCAAACTCAAACGGTAGCCACTGTGCTCCAAGGCCGCAAGGCTGAGGGTGAGGACGGTTCTGAGTCTGCTGCTGCCGAGCCTGTAGCGGCCGAATAGTCTCAATCCAAGTGATTAAATCACTTTCGCCTACTGCATGGGTGTACCTGTAGTAGGCGATGCCGACTTCAAGTCTAGGGGCTGGGAACTGTTTCCTGGCCCCTTTGCAATGTTATTAGCAGTCTTTGGCAGGTAGGTTATGGTTGCTTCCGCGCTTCCTGAGTTAATTCAGCAGATGTGTCAGCCCGGGTTTTATCCTCACCCGGTGGTGGAACCCATCCAGCTAGTGCAAACCCACGTGTCTTACGTGCTACTCACTGGTGATTATGCCTACAAACTCAAAAAGCCGGTAAATTTCGGGTTTCTAGACTATTCGACCCTAGAGCAGCGGCACCACTTTTGTCAGGAAGAACTGCGGCTGAACCAGCGAGGCGCAGGCCCACTTTACTTAGAGGTAGTCAGCATTGCGCAGACTGGGGATGCCTACCATCTCAATGGCGAAGGCGACCCAGTCGAATACGCCGTCAAAATGGTGCAGTTTCCCCAAGACACCCTGCTGAGCGCTCTCTACGATCGCGGTGAACTGACTACGGCTCTAATGGCAGATCTGGCGGCAGCAGTGGCTGATTTTCACCAGGGGGCGGCGACCGACGACCACATTCGCACCTTTGGGGCTGTCGAGCAAATCCGCCAAGCCTTTGACGAAAACTACGAGCAGACCACAGGGTTTATCGGCGGCCCCCAGACCCAGGCGCAATTTGATCAAACCAAGGCCTATACCGACGCCTTTTTTGACTCCCAGGGCAGCCTATTTGAGCAGCGGGTTGCCCAAAACTGGATCCGGGCCTGCCACGGCGATCTGCACCTCAACAACCTATGCCGCTGGCATGACCACCTCTACCTCTTTGACTGCATTGAGTTTAACGAGCCCTTTCGCTACGTCGATGTTATGTACGACGTGGGCTTTGTGGTGATGGATCTGCTGTCGAAGGACTGCGCCGAGCTGGCTACCGTGTTTTTGAACCACTACGTCGAGCGGACTGGCGACTGGGAAGGCCTCCAACTGTTGCCGCTGTACATTAGCCGCCAGGCCTACGTGCGGGCCAAGGTGACCTCCTTTTTGTTGGGCGATCCCTCGGTGGATGAGACGGCTAAGCGCAAAGCTGCCGAGACCGCCGCTGGCTACTACCGCCTAGCCTGGTCGGTGTGTCAGCCGCAGTCTGGCCGAGTCTATATGATGGCCGGGCTATCGGGGGCGGGAAAATCTACCACCGCTCGCTTGCTTGCCCAGACGACAAATGCGATTCACCTGCGCAGCGATGCGGTGCGTAAACACCTGGCTGGGGTGCCGCTCGATCAGCGTGGGGACGACAGCTTGTATACGCCAGCCATGACTGAAAAAACCTACGATCGCCTCCTCACCCTGGGTTTGGCCCTGGCTAAGGCAGGCTACTCGGTAATTCTCGATGCCAAGTACGATCGCCAGGCGCTGCGCCAAACCGCCTGTGAGGCAATCGATCAGGCAGGCTTGTCCCTGACTATTCTGCATTGCACTGCTCCTCTAGCGGTACTAGAACAGCGGGTGCGCGATCGCACGGGTGACCTGGCCGACGCCACCGTTGCGGTTCTGCGGCAGCAGCACATGGAGCCCTTTACCGACGTCGAGCAGGGCCTAGTAACGGCGATCGATACCACCCAAGACCTGCCACCGCAGATAGCCGTTATAGTAGGGGCGTAGGCGATCGCCTCGCCCACAGCGCACCCTAGAGGATGTACCGGTGGCCGATAAGATTATTCCACCAGCGCTCAAAATTTGGCTGGCCTTTCTGTTTTTGTTTTTGCTGCTTGACTATGGCATCGTGCCCAGCATTTTGCTGGGGGCCTTGGCTGGTTTTGCTGGGGGCACCATTCGCGCTTGGTGGACTACCCCTGGCGGCGAACCGACCACAACCCTAGAACTGCCTGCTTCTCTCCGGCAGCTCAATCCCCGTCGGCTACCCCTGGGAAATCTCCTCGGTCGGAGGAGCACCCAGCGTTTGCCTAGGGCGCGTCGATAGGAGATGAGCGGCCCCAGCCGGGCATACTGAGCGGGAGACTTACCCCCCCTTGCCCGCCATGGCAGAACGAGCATACTGGTTGGCCTGGTCCCAGGCCAAGGGCCTCGGGCCGATTTTACTCAAGCGTTTGCATAGTCACTTTGGCACCCTGGCCGCCGCTTGGCATGCCGAGGGGGCCGACCTGCTAGATGTGGAGGGTATTGGTCTAGGACTAGGGTCTAGCCTGATCGAGTATCGACAGACCGTTGCGCCGTTAGACTTGCTGTCGCGTTACGAACAGCAGCACCCCAACTTTTGGACCCCCGCCGACGCCGAATACCCAGCCCTACTCTACGAAATTACTGACCCACCGCCCCTGCTCTACTATCGGGGGCATTCAGAGCTGACTAGTGCCCTGCAAATGATGCCTTCGGTGGGGGTGGTGGGCACCCGTGGCCCCTCTGACTATGGCCAGCGCTGGACTCGGCGTTTGGCCCAGCAGTTAGCTGCCCACAATATCATTGTGGTCTCTGGTCTGGCCAAGGGGGTTGACCGCTTTGCCCACCAGCAGACCTTAGACAGTGGCGGGCTGACGATCGCCGTATTGGGTACCGGCGTCGATCAGACCTATCCCCAGGCGCACCAAGCTTTACAGGACAATATTGCCCGCCAGGGGTTGTTGCTGAGCGAATATCCCAACGGCACCCCGCCCGATCGAGCCCATTTTCCGCGTCGTAACCGCATCATTGCTGGGCTAAGCCGAGCGGTGGTCGTGACCGAGGCCCCGGCGCGATCGGGGGCGCTGATTACGGCGCATTTGGCCAATGACTATGGGCGCGATGTGTTTGCGGTGCCGGGCTCTCTCGATAACCCCAACAGTGCAGGTTGCTTGGCGTTAATTAACCAGGGTGCCCAGATGGTGTTGAATGATATGACCTTGGTGACGGCTCTAGGGCAACTCCCCCAGCTGAGTGCAGCCCCACCGATCGCGACAGAACCCAGGGCCGATCGCACTCCCCCCAGCCACCTCCCGCCCCCGCCCCTGCCTCCGGCCATGGCCCAGGTGTTGGCTGCCATTCCCGATGAACCTGCTAGCCTCGATTGGTTGGTGCAAGAGCTGGCCCAGCCCACCGGAGACCTGTTAGCGACCCTGGTGCAGCTAGAACTGCTGGGGCTGGTCAACCAGTTGCCGGGCATGCGCTATCAGCGTTGCTAGTCGTCGTCCCAGGCGGACTGGACGCAGTGCTGCTGCAAAAACTCAAACCGCAAGCTGCCCAGCTTAATCAAATCGCCATCCTGAAGATCATGGCGCTGGGCAGGGGCTAAGCGACGACCATTCACCCAGGTGCCACCAACACTGCCTAAGTCAATGATAAAAAAACCCCGCAATGGATCAAAGTTGAGGGCCGCATGGCAGTCGGCAATGCCGGCTTGGGGCATGGTGAGGGTGCAGCTGCGGCTTTGGCCGAGTAGCCAACGGGTGCTACAGAGGGTGACTTGAATGGCGCGATCGGGGCTGATATTAGTGCTCAGAAAAGCCCGCTCGTCGGCCACAATACCCTGCACATAGGCATCGGTGCGGTAGCAGTGGTTTTGGGCGGTCAAAATTGGGTCAATAATGTCGGCGACCTGCTCTAGGTCATAGCTTAGGTTACGAAAGAGGGTGTCTAAAATCCAGGGGGGAGAAGCCGCCTGACTGCTGTCACTGGGGCTCGGGGGTACAGTGCCCAAGGGCCACTGATCCGCATTGGCAGAAGAAGATCGTGAGGAAATCATAACGAACCGTCAAATTACCGCTAACTACATCTCTAGAGCAGGTCACCCGCAAACCGCAGCAGCCTAGGCCATAGCCCGTCTGTGGTGTGGTTGAGATTGTGGTGTACCTGGTTAATGCACCCGCACCAAAGGCTTAGTTACCTGGGCGTTGGAGAAACTCCTCAGAGAATGGGCAAATCACACGTGACGATTTTCCTCAAGCATTTAACCCGGCTGGGTTAAACTCCTTGCCATTAAACTGGGTTTCTGTGGGTTACACAATGCCGGGGCTGGGGGTACTTATAAAAGCTTTATGATTCCTCCGCAGATTTACGGATGAGCTTCAAGGAGCTGCTGTTTACTTAAAAACCGTCCCCAAATCTACGGTGTGCCAAGCGATGGTCAGCCTGGATAACTGCTATATCATCGGGATGGTGTCCATGCTTTTGTCTCTGGGGTGAACCTGTGGTCAACCCATTAACCCGCGCTCAGCCGCCCTTGAGCTTTATTCCCCCAGGGTTAAATCCTTGGGTATTGGCCCTGACGCGGCTAGGCCTACCCTACTGGATGCGCTGGCGTGAGCAGATTCAACGGGTGGATGTGGTCAATGCCGAGGGGCTAGTGCATTTACTCCGAGCCTTTGGCGCGAAGGAAACGCGGCTGTTACTGGCCTTTCGCCATCCCAGCCCGCTCGATTCTTACTGTTTGGCCCATTTGATGTGGTACGCGGTGCCCCAACGAGCGAGGGAACTGGGGATTTATCTCAACCGCCCGGTGCATGCTCACTTTATCTACGATCGCGGTATTCCGCTCTGGGCGGGCGACTGGGTCGGGTGGATCTACAGTCGCCTAGGGGGCACTCCAATTCAGCGGGGTAAAGTCGATCGCCAGGGGTTGCGATCGGCTCGTAACCTATTGGCCAATGCTGCTTTGCCCTTGGCCGCGGCCCCCGAGGGGGGGAATAACGGCCACACCGAGATTGTTAGCCCCCTAGAGCCAGGGGTGGCCCAGATGGGGTTTTGGTGCGTGGAAGACATACTCAACCAAGGGCGTCAGGAGCGAATGGCGATCGCGCCCTTGGGCATTACCTACCGCTATATCACGCCGCCCTGGAAAGCCCTCGATCGCTGGCTAGATCGCCTAGAAGCCGATCACAATCTGGCGGCCCCCGCCCCTGGTTACGCCCCCGGCGATACCTCGGAGGTGACGATGGAGCAACGCTATCGCCGACTCTACAGCCTGGGTGAGCACCTGTTGACCCTGATGGAGGGCTACTACAACCGGGTCTACGGAGCGGCGCTGGCTGAGTCTACCCTGAGCGATGATCGGGGGCTTTCGACCAATGCCCTAGGCGATCGCCTGGCCGCCTTGATGGATGCTGCGCTTCAGGTGGCCGAAACCTACTTTAAGCTGCCGCCCAAGGGCAGCACTATTGACCGCTGCCGCCGCATTGAGCAGGCGGGGTGGGAGCGCATCTTTCGCCAAGACCTGGCCGCCGCTCAACCCCTCTCTGCCGTCGGGCGGGGCCTAGCCGACCGCGAGGCCGAAGAAGCCTCCCTGCGGATGTGGCACATGCGCCTAGTGGAGAGTTTTGTCGCTGTTACCGGGCAGTACGTGCGCCAGCGCCCCTCTGCCGAACGCTTTGCCGAAACGGTAATGATTTTGCGCGATACGGTGTGTTTGATTCAGGGGCAGAACCCGTTTCCGCGACCTAAGCTCGGGCGACAGCAGGCACAGGTCACCGTAGGAGAGCCGATCTGGGTGAGCGATCGCTGGCCTGACTACAAAGCCAACCGCAAGCAGGCCGTGGCCCAGCTGACCGCCGATCTGCAAACGGCCCTCGAAGCGATGATTATCCCTACGCCACCATTACCGGAGTCACCCCAGGCAGATGCGCCAAAATAGCCTCGACTTGCTGCTGGTACTCTGCCTCTGTTAGCGCGGGGGTACTGTTTTCTACTCCTACCTCCTGGCCAACCTCAACCCAAGAGCGGCAGCCACTGTAGCCCTTGTGGCGCGGCAGTAGCAGTGGCGGCTGCAAGCGATAGGCCCGCAGCAGCAGACCGTAGAGGGGGCGATCGGGTTGCCAGTTCAGCCGTTCGGCCACAAATTGATCGTTCCACACCAGGTAAGGCCGCAGGGGCTCTACTTCGGTCTGGGCGTTGAGGGGCAGGGCGTGGGTAATGGTGGCCCAGCCCTCAACGCGCACCTGGTCAGGGTCAGGAGCTGTTTCCGCCGCCGCCAATGACTGAAACTCATCCTTTAGCAGGGTGAGTTTTTGATGCTCTTGAGTGGGTAGCAACAGCACCTCGCGCGCCGCCAGCGAAAACTGGCCCTTAGCTTCGCGAATGCCGCCCTTGCGCAGCAGCAAGATAGTTTCCCCTTGCAGCAAAGCCGCGATCGCCGCCTGCCATTCTTTTAAAGCCCAAGCCACCATAGCTCTTGCCCTCCGTTGCGCTATGTCAAGGCATTGTAAGCGGTTTAAACTCTGGAGAACTTGACCTCACTACTACTAAATCATCCCAACTGCCCAGTATCAGGCTGGCCCCCGGCACCGGCGATCGCCCCCAGGGTTCTGAGACTGACACAAACCCTGCTGCCCCGGCCTGTTCTGCCAGGGCACAGTCGGCCCAACTGTCGCCCACGACCAGGGTGTGGCGCACGGCAACCTGGAGGCGATCGCAGACCTCAACCAACAACGTTGGATCTGGCTTAGGCGGCTCCCCTGGCCCCGTACCCCGCCACTCGTGTACCCAGGGCATCAGGTCGTAGTAGCTGAGAAATTCTTTGACGTAGGCGGGGCTGTCTGACGATAGCACCCCAATTTTGACGGGGCTGTTATAGAGCCGCTCCAGCATGGCCACTGTGCCCGCAAAGGGGGGCGTGTCGGCAGCCTTGCTGTTGCGCTGGGCATTCACTGCCGCAAAACACTCGGCCACTAGCGGCTTAGCCCGATCAGCCGGATACCCCGCCTGGGTTAACACCGCTACCGCGCCCTGTCTATTGGCCTCGCGGGTGCCCGCAGCCATCAGGCCATCGGGGTCAATGCCTTGGGCAGACACCCCAAAGCAATCTAGCAGGGCTTGAATGAGCCCGTCGCCTGCCCCTACGGCGGCAGCACAGGCCTCTGCCCGCGCCAGGGCTGTGCGCTGCAACAGCCCCCGAGAGTCGGCCAGGGTGCCGTCTTTGTCAAAGACGATCGCCTCTACATCGGCAACGAGATGCTGCCCGCAGCGGATCTGCACCATAAAAAATAAATACTCAACAACGATAGGAATTCTGCCGTACCAACTTCGATTTCCCCAGGCTCATGCTGTCTCAGACTCATCAGGTACCCCCCTTTGCAGGTGGGGGCAGGGGGGATCCCTCGCCTGTCGACACACACCACACTACTACTCGCAGGGCACTATTCCCTGACAAACGGCATCGGGATCGCGGCTCTCAAAATTTTCGTTTCAAGCTCAGCCACTATCCTAGATAATGGGAAGGTTTTGAAAAATAAGCTAAGTTCACTATGCGCACCCACTACTGCGGCACCCTGCGGGCCAGCGACATTGGCAGCACCGTTACCCTGTTCGGCTGGGTCGATCGCCGCCGCGACCATGGGGGCGTGATTTTTATTGACCTGCGCGATCGCACCGGCGTGGTGCAAATCGTCAGCGACCCCGAGCGCACCCCGGCATCCTATCCCCAGGCCGACCCGCTGCGCAACGAGTACGTCGTCAAAATCGAGGGCCGGGTGAGCCAGCGCCTGGAGGGTTCCCTCAACCCCAAGCTGCCGACGGGCGAGATCGAGATCTACGCCGACACCATTGAGCTGCTAAACGCGGTACGTAAGCCCCTGCCCTTTCAGGTCTCTACCGCCGACTCAGAAACCGTGCGCGAAGATCTGCGCCTGCGCTATCGGTATTTAGATCTGCGGCGAGAGCGGATGGCCAACAACATGCGTATTCGCCATGAGGTGATTAAAGCAATCCGCCGATTCCTGGAAGATCAAGAGGGGTTCTACGAGGTCGAAACCCCCATTCTCACCCGCTCTACCCCCGAGGGCGCACGTGATTACCTGGTGCCGTCGCGGGTCAACCCCGGTGAGTTTTATGCCCTGCCCCAGTCGCCCCAGCTCTTCAAGCAACTGCTGATGGTGTCAGGGCTAGACCGCTACTACCAGATCGCCCGCTGCTTTCGCGACGAAGACCTGCGGGCCGATCGCCAGCCAGAATTTACCCAGCTAGACATGGAAATGAGTTTCATGACCCAGGACGAGATTCTGGCGCTCAACGAAGCTCTAGTGGCCCATATCTTTAAAGCGGTCAAGGGCATTGACATTCCCCGCCCCTTCCCCCGGCTGACCTACGCCGAGGCGATGGATCGCTATGGCTGCGATAAGCCTGACACCCGCTACGGCCTAGAGCTGGTGGATGTGTCTGACTTAGTAAAAGACTGCGGCTTCAAAGTATTCTCGGGCGCGGTGGCCGACGGCGGCATCGTCAAGGTGCTGCCCATCCCCAACGGCAACGACCAGATCTCCAATGTGCGGATCAAGCCCGGCGGCGATGTGTTTAAGATTGCTGCCGAAGCCGGAGCCAAGGGCCTGGCCTACGTGCGGGTGCGGGCCGACGGCGCGGTAGACACCATCGGGGCGATTAAAGATAACCTCGGCCCCGAGCAAATGGCGGAACTGCTGCGCCGTACCAACGCCACCGAGGGCACCCTGCTGCTGTTTGGGGCGGGGCCAACCCCAATTGTGAATGCCACGCTGGATCGGGTGCGCCAGGCGATCGCCCGCGAAATGAATTTGATCCCCCCCGACAGCCTAAATCTGCTGTGGGTGACCGACTTCCCCATGTTTGAGTGGAACGCCGACGAGCAGCGGCTTGAGGCCTTGCACCACCCCTTTACCGCCCCCCACCCCGAGGATGTGGCCGACCTCAAAACCGCCCGCGCCGTGGCCTACGATATTGTGCTCAACGGCTACGAAATTGGCGGCGGCAGCCTGCGCATCTATCAGCCCGAGGTGCAGAGCCAGGTGTTTTCTACCATCGGCCTGTCTGAACAAGAGGCCCGCGATAAGTTTGGCTTCTTGCTCGAAGCCTTTGAGTACGGCACCCCGCCCCACGGCGGCATCGCCTACGGCATCGACCGCATTGTGATGCTGATGGCGGGCGAAGAGTCGATTCGAGATGCGATCGCCTTCCCCAAAACCCAGCAGGCTCGCTGTTTGCTCACCCAGGCTCCCTCTTCGGTTGACCCAGCCCAGCTCACCGAGCTGCATGTGGCCTCAACCTATGAACCCGAGGATGAGGACTAGAGTCGGTAACGCAGCAATTTTCATCTTCTGTGGGAAGGAAAACTTGCACCATTGGTGATAATTCATGCCAACCTATGGGGTTACATAGACTAACCGCTTGGGAGACACGCTGTGACCATACTGCAAACTGAGGGCAAGTCCCTCTCCCCTCTGCTACACCCCTTGGGCAAACCAGGCGGTCGATGGCGTTACGTGCCCTGGGTCAGCCTAGGTAGTCTGGCGATCTTTTGCCCCGCTGCCCTAGCCCAGAGTGCCAATGGGGCCGATCTACAAGTGGCCCTCGATACGCTATGGGTGCTGGTGGCCGGGTTCTTGGTGTTCTTTATGAATGCCGGGTTCTGCATGCTCGAAACTGGGTTTTGCCGCAGCAAAAACGCTGTCAACCTACTGGCCAAAAATCTGATTGTCTTTGGCCTCTCGACGTTGGCCTTTTGGGTGGTGGGCTTTGGCCTCATGTTTGGCGATGGCAACCCTCTGTTTGGCTTCTCTGGGTTTTTGCTGCAAGGGGCCGACAACAGCCCTGCCACCAATGAAAACTATCGAGGCACCTTCAGTGCCCTGAGTTGGGCCGGGGTGCCTCTAAACGCCAAATTTTTCTTTCAGCTAGCCTTTGCGGGTACTGCTGCCACCATCGTGTCGGGGGCCGTCGCTGAGCGCATTAAGTTCTTGGCCTTTTTCATCTTTAGCCTGCTGTTGGTAGGGCTGTCATACCCGATCACTGGCCACTGGATCTGGGGTGGTGGCATGCTGGCTGGGTTGGGTTTCTATGACTTTGCCGGGTCTACGGTGGTGCATTCGGTCGGTGGTTGGGCGGCGCTGATTGGCGCAATTTTGCTAGGGCCACGCCGGGGGCGATTTCAGGCCCGTCCGGTGGCAATGCCGGGGCACAACCTGAGTATTTCGGCCCTGGGCTGCTTGATTTTGTGGCTGGGCTGGTTTGGCTTTAACCCTGGCTCGACTATGGCTGCCGACCCCTTTGCCATTAGTCACATTGTCGTGACCACCAACATTGCGGCCGCCTTAGGCGGTCTGGCTGCTACGGTCACGTCTTGGATTTACCTCAGTAAGCCTGACCTATCAATGATTATCAACGGTGTGCTGGCGGGGCTAGTGTCGGTGACCGCTTCCTGTGCCTACATCACCCTGGGCAGCGCTGCACTGATCGGCGTGGTAGCTGGGGTAATTGTGGTCTTTTCGGTCACTCTGCTCGACGCTCTCAAAATTGATGATCCGGTGGGGGCGATCTCGGTACACCTGGTGTGTGGTCTATGGGGCACCCTGGCCCTGGGGCTGTTTAGTGTTGTCCCCGGCAGCTACCCCTGGTATGACGAAACCTCTGGCCCCTTGGCGGGATTGTTGATGGGGGGCGGTATTCAGCAGCTGCTGGTGCAGCTGGTAGGAATTTTGGCCGTGGGGACGTTTACGGTCACCTTTAGCCTGGTGTGTTGGCTGGTGCTACGGGCTACAGTGGGTATTCGCGTGGCCGAAGCGGAAGAGCTTCAAGGGCTTGACCTGGGAGAACATGCCATGGAGGCCTACCCCGAATTTCAGGTGGGGCCGTAAAAGAAGTTAGGGCGTGGGGAGTAGGGAAATAGTCTAGACAAAGTGGTAGGGGGGCAGGGGTTCGCTGAGCATGATGCTCCAGTGGACAGTCTGCGATCGCAGCGTTTCAACCTGGGCTGGTAAGGTCTGGTCATCTCGATTGACCAACAGGTATAGGCGGGCTTCTCCGGCTGGGCTTTCGGCCTCTAGGTAGTCTGGGTAAAGGCTGTAGAGGTGGTCAAGCACCTGGGCGAGTTCTGTCTGCTGCTGCTCTTGGGCGGCGGCTTGGTCTTCGATGCGCTGTTTCTTAGCCAAAAAATAGTCGCGTCCGGTAAGGCCGACGGTCAAAGGCGGCATCTCAACCTCCTGGGCGATCAGCTTGATCTGATATTCGACTTTGGGAGCCAAAATGTTGAGCTTGGCTCTATAGTCTGCTCCCTGGCTAACCAAATGTGCCTTGAGATGTTCGAGGGAGGCAACCTGGGTGCCAAACCGCAGCGGCAGCAGCGGTGTGTGCTGAAACAGCTCACAGATGACGCGATCGTGGCTGAGAACAGCGTTGAGTAGTCGGGGTTCATCGGTTTGAAGGGCCGCTAGATCAACTCCGGTTTCGACCACGGCGGCCACGCCGTCAACGGCAATCAGTTGGGTGGGCTCGGCCCAACCCAACGGGAGAGCGAGGGGTTGGGAAGGTTCGGGGCAAATGCTATAGAGGTAAATCGGCCCTGAAGTCAGCTCTGGAGACACAATATCAAACGCCCTTTGGATGCGCCAAGGTTCAATTTCACTCTAGGCGATCTGCTCCCCGCTGCGAAGTGAGGGGTTATAAATGCCCCAGATCGCCATAAAACTTAGACCTTATACCAAATCCAAATTACATAACCCCGACTCCCAAACGGCCAAACTGTAGTGCCCATGGCATGCGCCCTGCTGCGGGGGTAGCCAAGTCGAATTTGGTATTAGCCCGACAGTATTGGCCCCAGGACAGTATTGCTCCCAGGGTAGAGGGGGATTCTCTAGGCCGGAGGGTCAGTCTTTAGAAGTTGGTTTGTAGGGTAAAACACCAGTCTAGGGTGAGCTGCCCTGGCTGGCAGCCTGCTTCGGCGTCGAGCCGGTGTAGGTGAATGGGGGTGCCCTGGCGCAGGGCGGCTAGGGCTGGGGTGTAGGCGGTTAAGGCTTGATCAACGAGCGTGGTGAGCTCGGCTATGGTGAGGGGTGCAACCCAAGGGGCATCAGCAATATCTACGGCGGCTTCTGGGGATAGGGCCTGGGGGCTGGTGGGCAGCAGACGCCCCCGGCTAAGGTCAACTAGCCAGCTGTGGTGGGAGGTGGAGAGCCGCATCAGTGGTCGCAGGTAAAGGCTGCCCTGTTGCCAACTGAGGCCAGGGGGCAAGACCTGGGCCGGCACACCGCCCATTAGCTGCATCACCCGTTCTGAACTTTGGGCCAGGTACCAGCGCAGTCGGGGCCACAGGTCGGCGACTAGCACTGGCTCGTGCACAAACGTATGTTTGAATAGCCCGTTGCTTCCCTGCACTAGGTCGGTAGCGACGTAGGTGATACGATTGCAGGCCACTTCGCCTAGGCGCAGGCGATCTGAGGTGGGCTCGATTTCTTTATCTGGAGTTGGCAGTAGCTGGGCCAAGTGCTGAGTTAACACCTGCTGGGCACAGGTGCTGAGGAATGTTTGAATCCAAGCCTCGTCGGTAAAGGTGAGCCAGTCGCCCAAAACCCCAGTGGTGGCGTCGTCGGGGCCTTCGATGAGGGTGCTGGCAAAGTCATCCAGGGTAAACCCAGTGGCGGTGCCCCCCGCGCTCTGCTGCCCCCCGGGCGGTAGGTACAAGGCATTGGGGATAGCGTCACCAGGGTCGTGGTAGGGCTGGGGATGCCCCTGGGGTTCCATTTCTGCCAGGTGCAGGTGCAGGCGCAATGTGCCCCGCTGCCAGGGCTGAAATGGGCGCAGAGCTTCGATCGCACAGCCTTCCTCCAAGAGAGTGGCCAAGCCTGGCTGGGTGTAGGTTAGCAGTTCAGCCACTTGCCCCAGCAGGTCGCTACAAAGCATCGGCTGGCTATCGAGATCATTCTCTAACAGGCGAATTTCAGTGGCCTGGGGCAGGTACAGAGGCGGCCCAGGGTCGGTTTGTGTGACCAGGTCGAGGGCATAGCTGGCTGCCTCCACCGTGAGGGTGAGCACCGGCACGAGGCGCACAATGTGAACTGATCCCTTTGCCTCGGGGCTGTAGATGCGGGCCTGTACCCCTTCAATCAGCCGCATAATTTCGTAGCCACCGCTGGCCAACATCCACAGCAGGTGTGGCACCAAGTCGGGGATGGCCACCAAAATGCAGGGGGCAGTGGCAGTGGCAGAGGCGGCGGCTGTATCTAAGGCGTTGAGTAAATCCCAGGTTTCTTCGCTGAGGTAAGGCGCTAGGTTCTCTGGAGTTTGGAGTAGGTCGGCGGGCCAGCCACCCGTGGGCGATCGCAGGGTCATACTCTGCCCCACCAACTGCCTCACGGCGGCGGCTACGGCTGGCACTTGCCCGAGGGCAGAACGCTCAATGGCCAAAGGAGCCATGCGGCACAGGGTGCTGCCTAGGGTTGAAGCCGTTGCGCCCGGCAGCCCGGCGGAGCCTGGTTGCAACCAGGGGGTGAGAGAACGCACAGCGGATGAAACCATAGCAAAAGCCCGCGCAAGGAACCTCCTTAGAGAATGCCTATTTTTGCGGCAAAAGCCACAGGGCGTTGCAAATTTGTGGGGATCTAGCTGTGGCGATTAATGTTTGGCAATCAATCAGCGTTGGGCTGAGTTGGGTTGAGCTGGCGCAAAGCTGGCGTTGCGTCTACCAGGTGATGTAGGGCAACTGCGCCGCTGTCGCGCGAATGGCGTCGGCATTGGCCACCAGCTGACCGCAGGCATCCCAGGTGCCCGCTAGGAAAGCCTGACGAACGCCCTCGGGCATCGTCACCGCAAACGATTCACCGTCAACGGTAACCTGCTGAGCGGTCAGATCGAGAGTGATCTCAGCCTTGGGGTTAGCCGCTAGCACCGCTTGGGCACGATTGACCACCTCAGTAGTCGCTGTCAGACAGGGGATGCCGATGGCGACACAATTGCCAAAGAAAATTTCTGCAAAGCTCTCCCCTAGCACCGCTCGAACCCCCCAACGACCGATCGCCTGGGGGGCGTGCTCGCGCGATGATCCACAGCCAAAGTTGCGGTTGACGACTAAAATCGTCGCCCCTTGGTATTGGGGTTGATCAAAGGGGTGGGCTCCTTCTAGGGCAGCCCGGTCGTCGGCAAATACCTGTTCGCCTAGGCCGTCGAAGGTGACGCACTTCAGAAACCGCGCCGGAATGATGCGATCGGTATCAATGTCGTTTCCAACGATCGGAATGCCGGTACCGGTAATCTGTTCTATCTGCGTCACTGCGATCGCTCCTTATCCTTGACGAGTAGGCTATCCCTGGGGAAGCCGCTGATGCTGATTACTTGTGCTCATTTATAGTACCGCTTGACCGGCTCCTCACCTAACGTCCCTAGCTCCTGCTCAAAGTACGCTTCAGCGGTAAATCCTGCCCGGCCGTCAGCCGCAGCACGGCTTACCCAAATCCCCTTTTTCCACCGCCGTGAGAGTGGTTGTTAACCTAATCATAAACTTTGGTATCATCCCTAGCCAATGGCAAACGAGGGGAGTATCTTAATAGATAAGGAAGTGAATCACCTAACACAAAAAACGATTTCTTCCCCAGCAGATCGAATAGTTCAGTCCTGTTAAATAGGAGGTACGTTATCGATTTAACGTCTGAATCTATCTCGTCAAATACCAGCAGCACTTTACTCGGTTGTTGATATTTCCTCTCTGTAACTGGTAGAGAGCTCTGTGAGAAATGCCCAGAGACGCTATAAACCCCATGCGATGGTTTCTTTACGACGGCATTTAAACATCTCTATTTAATCGGAACTTGCTTGAGGAAAACTCTCAAGTTAATCAGTCAAAGTGCTGCTGTCTCCGCATCGTTTTCACGGCATATTGTCTAGCAAGACTCGCTCTAAGGCAATCTGTCTCTTACAGGCAAAAAAGTTAAGTTTAGAAACCCCCGACAGATGGACTGCCGGGGGTTTCCCATTAGGCCGTTTGGGCCTGAGTTCTTGAGCGAGTCTATCTTTCCTCCGGCCTTATCCCTCGACGCGATCGCTCCCTGGGCCATGGATGAGTTCTGAAAGCTCGGGCATGACTGTCTCTGCACTGGCCGTGGGGTTTTGCCCGAGCGCTGAAACCGGTTCTTCGATGGGGGCCGGAGCCATCATGTCGTCGGGTAAAAAGATGCGGGCACTTACCGCTAGCATTGCCACCGCAAAGATGAGCACGATGATCAGGGGCGCGATGTAAGACCGAAAGAAGGACATAGGGCCAAGGCGTGTGAAGGGATGTAACCGATACTCTCATCTTACATGGAAGCGAGGGTGCCAGGGGTTAGGCCTTGAGGCAGTCTTGCCCCTGATGCGCCTCAATCATCTAACTCGGGTCTCGACAGTGGTAACCCGGTCTTACCCAGGCGTCGTAGACAGACCCAGCCCACCACGGCTACCACCAGCCAAAACCACCCGGTGAGGGGTTGATAAAGCAAAAAACCGCCGACGCCGAGCATGGCCCCGAGCAAGAGCAGCAGAGCCGATCCGGCTCTGAGCAAATCATGGCCCAGGTCTTGCACAGGCCCCAGACCAGTACGCTGGCGCTGGCGAACCCACCCGGGGCCACCGGGGCGCACCTTGCGGTAGAAGATGTCGAGAGTGTCATCGCTCTCGGGAGGCGTGAGCAGCATCGCCAGTACCCAGATCACGGTAGTAATCGCGGTGGTGACCAGCAGTCGCAGACCAAAGTCAGCGATCGTCAGAATCGGCACGACACTGGTAACTAGCCCCACCACGAACCCGGCTAGCATTGAGGCCAGCTCGGCAGCGGCGTTGATGCGCCACCAGAACCAGCGCAGGATCAGCACCAGCCCCGGCCCGGTGCCGATCGCAATCACCAGGCGAAAGACCGTCGTTACATCCTGGGAGTAGAAGGCCGCGATCGCCCCTAACCCCGTCACTACCACCGAGGCCAGTCGCCCCGCCAGTACTAGCTCGGCCTCGGTAGCACCGGGCCGCATAAAGCGAGCGTATAGGTCATTCGTCAGGTACGATGCCCCCCAGTTGATCAGGGTTGACACTGTGCTCATAAAGGCAGCAATCAGCGACGCGACCACCAGCCCTAGCAGCACTGGTGGCAAAAAGTCGAGCATGAGCATGGGGTAGCCCAGCTCTCGATCGTCTAAGTTGGGATAGATGACGACTGCGGCTAGGGCCACCACAACCCAGGGCCAGGTGCGAATCACGTAGTGCAAGATATTGAAAAACCAGGCCGCTTTCTCGGCCTCAGCCTCGTCTTTAGAGGCCGCCAGCCGCTGAATAAACTCGCCGCCGCCGTCGCTGCGCCGAAAGGCCCACCACTGTAAGGTCACATAGGCCAAAAAGGTGCTGACGGTAATGCCTGCGGTCTCACTCCACTGGTACCAGCCGCCCGGCGATCGCTCCAGGGGCACAAAGGCCAGCAAATCGGTGCCGCCCGTGGCCTTGACCTGCTCGACTAAGCTGCCCATGCCGCCCAGGTTGATTACCGCCGCCGCCGCGACGATGATCGCCCCCAGCAGCGCTAAAAAGAACTGAAAGAAATCGGTGGCTACCACCCCCCACAGGCCCGAAAAACCCGCGTAGAGCAGCACTAGCCCGCTGACCCCAATCACGCTGAGCAACTTTAGGCTTTCCCCAGGTTCAATGCCAAACGATTGCCACAGCCCCAGGGCATCGATCACCTTCACCATGGCCAGCATGGCGTAGCCAATGCCAATGCAGTTGATCGGCACCGCAAATAGAAAGGCTTTGATGCCCCGTAGCCAGGCGGCAGTGGCCCCGCCGTAGCGGAGTTCGGTCAGCTCAGCATCGGTAATAATTTCCGATCGCCGCCACAGCCGAGCAAATACATAGATCATCACCACGTGGGCAATGCCAAAGCTCCACCATTCCCAGTTGCCAGCAATGCCTCGGGTGCCCACTACCCCAGCAATGTATAGCGGGGTGTCAATGGAAAAAGTGGTGGCGGCCATACTGGTGCCCGCTAACCACCAGGGCAGCGATCGCCCCGACACAAAAAACTCTACCAGCCCGCCCGAGGCCCGGCGCGATAGATAGAGGCCCAGGGCCAGGGTAAAGACCAGGTAGACCGCCACAATGGCCCAGTCAATCCAAATCACAGAGGGTACCGTCAGACATCGATGCTATCTTGCCACAATCACTCCAGCTATCCCACAGACCAGCTATCTCACAGAATCGAATCCTTCGTCTTCGGAGATGTGCTGAACCCATAGATACCCACTTTAGAGATCGTCATTTGCAACCCACAAAAGCTGACCTATCATTAGCCCCAAGGGCGCAGTTGGGTATGCTGTCAGAACTAGGGAGCGAAACAGCACCAATCTGCTCAATCTGCAAACACTGTCGGTGGAGGGGAAGCTATGAAATTGCGCTATGTAAGTCTGCTATTGGGGCTAGGGCTGGTGATCGGTACGGTCCCTATGAGGGTTTATGCTCAAACATCTCCAGTTGAGCCCGCTGTCTTAGAGACTGAAGGCATTGAGTCTGAGATCATCGAGCTGCCCGATGCTGTGGCTGACCCCGAAGTTCCCGCTAGTGAAGCGGCTACACCGGGTCTGTCGCCCACTGCGGCCTACAATCTGGGCGTAGAGCGCTACAACAGTGGTAATTACACCGCCGCCCTTGAAGCCTTTGACTTGGCGATCGAAGCAGACCCCGGCTTTGCCAATGCCTATCTCTATCGAGGTTTAATCTACGCCGACCAGGCCGACTACAGCCGGGCCTTAGCCGATCTAAATCGAGCCATTAGCCTTGACCCCAGTAGCGCCAACGCCCTGTTTGCCCGAGGCAGTGTCTACTATCGCCAGGGCGATACAGAGCAAGCCCAAGCAGATTTCAATGCGGCGTTAGAGGTCAACCCTGACTCGGTTGGGGCCTATCTCTATCGTGGGTTAATCGACACCCAGCAGGGTCGCCATGAGCTTGCGATCGAAGACTTTTCGACGGCTATTGAGCTGAACCCCAACAACCCTTCGGCCTATGTGCTGCGTGGTTTCTCCCTGGAGCGGGTGAATAACTACAGCGATGCCATCGCTGACTTTAGCCGTGCCATTGAGCTAAATGGCGATCTGCCCAGGGCCTATATGGGCAGAGGCGTGGCTTACTATCACCTGGGTCTGTTTGATGCTGCCCTCAGCGACCTCAATGAGGCTGTTCGCCGTGACCCTACGTTGTCTAGAGCTTATCTCAATCGTAGCCACGTTTACTTTCGGCAGGGCAGACCCAATCGTGCGCTGCAAGACCTTACCCGCGCCATTGAACTCAGCCCTAATCTGGTTGAAGCGTACATGAGTCGGGGCACCATTCGTGCCAACCAGGGTGATTTGCGCGGGGCCGAGCAAGACTTTGCCCGAGTGCTACAGATTAACCCTGACTCGGCGGTGGCTTATAAGCTCAAAGGCGATGCTCGACTGCAAGCTGGTGACCCCCTAGCGGCTATCAATGACTACAGCGAAGCCGTATTTATCGATCCTAACTACGCTGAAGCCTTCCAGGCAAGAGGCGATGCCCGGATGGCGATGGGTGATATCTTTGGAGCGATCGATGACTATAGCCAGGCTTTGACCATACGCCCGAGCTACCTAGAAGCTTTCTCGGCCAGGGGGGCCGCTTACCTGCAAGCTAACCAGGCGCAAAATGCCTATCAAGACCTGACGCGGGCGATTCAAAGTGCCCCTAACACCCGTAACCCTCAGTTGTTCTACAATCGAGGCGTTGTGCGTGCCCGCCTAGGCGACGATGCTGGTGCCCGTCGTGATTTTGAGCAAGCTGCTCAGCTTTATTTGCAGCAGGGCGAAGCGGCAGGCTATCGGCAGACGCTGAATCAGATGAGTCAGCTCTAAGAAGTCGCGAGAGATAATGGGGAGGTGGCGATCGCCACCTCCCTATTGTTTTGTCTTCATCACCTTCATGCACCACCTCTGGCGCGGTCTTCGGCTTCTACTTTTAGCGATCGTTTTGGCCTGCCTGTTGATGTTGGCCTTGGCTCAGCCAGCCCTGGCGTCTGTACACACCTATCACGAACGGCCAGGGCAAACGACCTATCGCTCTCGCCAGAGCCTGCGCGATCAGACTGATTTGGCTTGGCAGGCTACCGTATTTAAGCGCTACACCGATGGCGGTTTTCAGGGCCTCTATCTGCGGTTGGTGGGGTTTCCGGGGCAGGCGACCATCGACCCTAAGGCCGATCTGGCGATCGCAACCGGTACCACGGCCCAGTGGCAAGTTCATCCCCAACTAGATGAGCAAACCCAAGCGCTGCCAGACAACGTTGCTCAGTACAACATCACTTCTGTGTTAGCCGATCTTCGGGGGCCAATTCCGCTGACGCTGCGGGTTCCCCTACAAGGCGGCAGCACGGCTCGGCTAGTGGCGGCCCCTTACGTGGTCGAGGAATGGCTACAGGTTTATACTATGGCCGAACATCAGCGCCCAGGAGACATCTAAGTCTGTTTTGGTAAAGTGAGGTCGCCTAACCGCTTGCTGGTGGTTTTAAAGAATAAAAAGCCAGGTAAGGCGCTATCACTGAGGAGCGAACCTCCACAATGTCCTGTGGCCCTACCCGGTCTTAGCTTTGGAGCACACGCGAGTCTACAGGATGTCTAAATAATCGGTCATAGGCCAGAAAACGCCAATACATGAAAGTTCTGAAAAGTTCAGGACCTTGTTCAGGTGATGGGGAAACTGGGTCATTTTGGTCGAAAACTAAGGCAAAAGACGTTCTTTTTGGGCGTCGCTCGATCAATTGTTAGAATCTGATTCGCATTCGGGAACTTTCTTTCCGTTTGTTTCGTCGGCTTTGAGACTTCGTTTGAAGCCTGGTTTCACCAGTATTGTATTTACTCTACCCACTTAGGTCTCTTGACCCCTCATGGATGCTAGTCATCGCGGCACGGCTGAGTCACTTCGTTGCGGATTTTCAGGTGCTATAGCCAGAGTCACCTGGGTTAGCACATCCAGAAACCTAAGCACGTTCGAGCGTGCTTAGGGGAAATGTCTTAACCAAACTGGCTACAGCTATATGTCTAGAGGCTAAGCAGACTCCGGCCACAACCCCTAGAGCGCAAACTCCCTGGGGCGCTTTTTTGTAGCCAGTGTTGCGAAAGACTAAGTAACACTACGGTACGTACCAATCCGCAGTGGCGGTGGGCGGGTTGGCTAATTCAGCGAGTTAGGATACTTTTGCTAGTTTCATAATCCAGCAGGTTCATGCTCATTATCTTTTTGATTTTCGTTGTCGGGCTTACTCCAGCCATCATTTCGGCGTGGATGAGTGTTCGGGCTGACCAAAACGAAAAATGCAATGAGCCCTCCATGCTGCCAACGGGGCTGGGGCAGAGCATGTTCAAGCTGCTAGATGGCAATGGTGACATGCACTATGTTGATGGCATGGGCTACATGATTGGCGACATTACCTGCGATCTAAATGCGCGATCGCCCTATTTGCGCTGTGCGATGAATCCCATGGGTCCTTGCGATGGATGTAGCGCCTATGCTCCCAAAGTATTTGACCGACAGGTTTAGGATGTTTGCTCGGTGGCTCTAAGGTCAGGCGATGACCAGACGACAAACGTGAACTAAAGCACCTGGGGCATTTCCCTGGGTGTTTTGGTTTTTGGCACCCCGGGCTCAGGGGCTAAGGCTCGGCTCCTGAGGGGGCGATCGCCCACAGCTCTGGGGGGCTGCGATACAATCATTAAGATAATCCTCTAAACTCCGACCGGAATACCGGGGTTTATGGGAAAATAGCGTGAGTGAATCCTGAGCAACGCTGTTTGCAACCTGTCAAGACGAGATCAAACGGAGATTAGATATGGCGCTTCAACTTGGTGATCAAGTACCTAACTTCACCCAGCAAACCAGCGAGGGTGAGATCGATTTTTACAGCTGGGCTGGCGATAGCTGGGTGGTGCTGTTTTCTCACCCCGCCGACTATACCCCGGTTTGCACCACTGAGCTGGGTAGTGTGGCTCGGCTTAAGCCCGAGTTCGAAAAGCGCAACGCTAAAGTGATTGCCCTCAGCGTAGATAGTGCTGATTCTCACCAGGGCTGGATTGGTGACATCAATGAGACCCAGGGTGTGACCGTCAACTACCCAATCATTGCTGACGACGACAAAAAGGTCTCTGACCTCTATGGCATGATTCACCCCAATGCCAACGCTAAAGTCACCGTGCGCAGTGTGTTTGTGATTGATCCCAGCAAAAAGCTGCGGTTGACCATCACCTATCCGCCGAGCACCGGACGCAACTTTGCCGAGATTCTGCGGGTGATTGATTCGCTGCAGCTGACCGATAACTACAGCGTAGCTACCCCCGTAGATTGGAAAGATGGTGACGATGTGGTCGTAGCCCCCACCATTCCGACCGAAGAAGCTAAGCAGCGCTTTCCTAAGGGTGTGACCGAAATTAAACCCTACCTGCGCATGACTCCTCAGCCCAACAAGTAGGTCTGAGCGGTTACCCACCACACTAGGCGCACTACGGTGCGCCTTTTTTCTGCCCAATTGAGTAGAAAAAAGGCGCGATCGCTGTATTACACTGCCTCTAGAGACGCATTCTAAGTAGGTATATTGTGCTAGACGAACAAGCTAAAAAGACGCTGTTGCGCAAAATTCCCCACGGTCTCTATATCTGTGGCGTCAAGGATGGCGATGACCTCAATGGCTTCACGGCTAGCTGGGTCATGCAGGCATCGTTTCAGCCGCCCCTGGTCGTAAACTGCGTCAAAAATGACTCCGCTTCCCACGCGATGGTCAAAGCTAGCGGGGTGTTTGCCCTCAGCTTTTTAGAGGCTGGGCAGAAAGAGCTGGCCCAAAACTTTTTTAAGCCCCTGCGTCGGGTCGGCAACAAGTTTGAAGACATTGAGTTTTACCCTGGTCCTGAAACGGGTTGCCCCGTGATTAAAGACACCCTAGGCTATGTGGAATGCCGGGTGGTGGGTGCTGTAGAACATGGTGACCACACGGTCTTTGTGGGCGAAGTGGTCGGTGCCGCTATCCACCGCGATGGCGAACCGCTGTTGCTCGAAAGCACTGGGTGGAACTACGGTGGCTAAGGCTGAACTGAACTGAACGACGAACTGCACCACCCGGTATGATGCTGGCTAAAAGAACCCGCTTATCTCGGTTGAGGGAGGGTATGGCCGTGCCTCTACTATTGGTGCTGCTCGGCACTACGGCCTGGGCTCTGCTGACCTCTTACTACGGTTGGCCCATCTATCTGGAGCTGTTTTCCCACTTTCAGCTGCAATATTTTGTCGCTAGCCTAGGATTGCTGGGGCTGTTGTTGCTAACCGGTCGCCAATGGCTAGCCTGGATAGGGCTGGGCTGTTGCGCCATTCTGGCCGTAGTGCAAATCTTGCCCTGGTATTGGCCGGTGGCCACGTTGAGTTCTCAGCCTCAGCCAGCGCTGCGAGTGTTGATGCTGAACCTGCACGTTATGAACGAGCAGGTTGACGAGGTTGTGGCCCTAGTTCGTCAAGAACAGCCCGATGTGGCCTTCTTTATGGAGGTGACCGATACCTGGGCCGATCGGCTAACTGTTCTACAGGATCGGTTGCCCTATAGCTCCAGGGGGGCAAGGGTCGAAAATTCTGAGCTTTTGTTGCTTAGCCGCTTGGAGCTGAACGATCTGGAGGTTGTGCAGTTTTCTCGCTATGCGGCCCCTAGTCTAATCACGACTCTTGATGTGGCGGGGCGATCGCTGACGCTGTTGGCCACCCACCTTAAGGTTCCTGTGCGTCGTCAGTCGTTTCAGTGGCGCAACCAGCAGCTAGAGGCTATGGCTACCTACCTTCAAACGGTCTCCTCACCGGTCTTGACCATTGGTGACTTTAATCTTTCTATGTGGTCGCCCTACTACAGACGGTTTGTGCAACACACGGGGCTGATCAACGCCCGCCGAGGATTTGGGATTTTGCCCTCTTGGCCGACTCCGGGGCCTTACCCTCAACGGCCCAAGGCAGCGGCCCTGCTGCTGGCAATTCCGATCGATCAGTGTTTGGTGAGCCCAGGGGTGCAGACGGTCAATATCCGCACTGGCCCTGCGGTGGGCTCAGATCATCGTCCGGTGGTGGTCGATTTAGCCTTGGAGCAGGCAGCAAACCCCTAAAATAGGGTTGGTGCCTTTTGACGCTGCGATCGCTATGCCCCTGCTTAAAATTCAAACCTCTATACCTTCCCCCGATCCTGCCCAGGTAGAAGGGCTGTTGAAAGAACTGTCCGCCAGCCTCGCCAGCCATCTGGGTAAGCCCGAATCTTACGTGATGACGGCGTTTGAGGCCAATGTGCCCATGACTTTTGGCGGCACCACCGACCCCGTGTGTTATGTCGAAATCAAAAGTGTTGGCACCATGGGTGAGGCTAAGACCCGCGCCATGAGCCAAGCGTTTTGTGCTCAGCTCGAAACTGCTCTCGGAGTGCCCAAAAACCGTATTTATATTGAGTTTGCCGATGCCGCCGGGGCGATGTGGGGCTGGAACGGCGGTACCTTTGGCTAATGGTCTTTCAGATCGGCTGCTGTCAGTCCTTAGGGCCGCCCCTTAAAAGGGAACATCCCGATCAGGATGAGATGGCTGTTTAGCGGCTGCATCGGAAGGTTTTAGCGGAATCTTGTCTATACCTAAGCTGGGATCATCGTCTACATCAACGACCTGGCCATTGAAAAAATGGGCAAAGTTTTTCACAGCTCGGTCAAAATCGCTGGCGATCGCGGGTAGACCAGACGGCTCGGCTGGAGCAGGCGGCGGCGGGCTGATCGGCACGACTGAATCCGTTTCCAACGGTTTAGGGGTAGGGCTGACAACTGATGGCGCGATCGGCGGTGCGATCGGTGGCGGGGCAGGGCGATACTCGGTAACCTGGCTCGTTGCCTGGGAAATATTTGGGGCTGGTGCCTCAGGCTTTGGGTCGGGCAGTACCTCTAGCGAGACCTGCACTTTCTGCCCTAGCACTTGCTGAAAGGCCGCTTCAATGTTTTCGACGCGGCCCTGGGCCATCTTAAATAAGGGTTTAGAACTAATGCCCACGCGGGCTACCACCCCGTCAAAAAACAGCAAACTGCCCTGTTGCTGCATCAGGGCGCGCGTGCCAAGGGGCTCTAGGGTGGCAATCACCCGCAACCAAAGACCGGCCAAATCACCAGCATCTGGAGGAGCGAGTTCGCTGGGTGGCGGCGGTGCTGGAGGTTCTGCTGGGGTGGGGGGAACCCCATGGCTAGCTGGAGATGAGGGTTGATCGACCGGCGGGGCCGCCGATGGTGGTGGTTGGGGAATTCCCTGGGGCGGCGGGGCTGTTGGGGGGGCTGGTTGAGGCAGAATTTGGGAGAGGGGGGCCGGAGCGATCGCCCCGGCTTGCCCTGCTAAGGTTGAAGGCAACAACCCTAGCAGCGTTACCTCTAGCCACAGCCGGGGCTGAGTGGTGTTTTTGACCTGTACCTCGGCACTACGCAGGTGCTGCTGCCCCAACAGCAAAATTTTGGTCTCTAGGCTCGCCACTAGGGTTTGCATCTCGGCCCAGGTGGGGGGCGTAATGGCGACTAAATCGTGGCGATCGCCTGCCATTTGGGCAATCAGCAGATCCCGATAAAACCCCGCCAAATTTTGCAGCACAATCAGCGGCTCTCGGCCCCGATCCATCAGCTTGCGGGCTACATCCAGCACCGCCGTGCTGTTGTCGCTGAGAATGGCTTGTACCAAGGCCAGCAGATCGCGCTCGGGCACCGCCCCCACCAGATCCCATACGGCGTCAGCGGCAATGGGTGGTTCCAGCAAACTGAGCTGATCGAGCAAACTCTGGGCATCGCGCAGCCCCCCCTGGGAAACCTGGGCTACTAACCGCAGAGCTTCGTCATTGATGGCGATCGCTTCTTTGTCAGCAATGGTTCGCAGATGGGCAATCATCGGCTCTAGGGGAATGCGCCGATAGTCAAATTTTTGGCAGCGAGAAATAATCGTCGGCAGCACCCGCTGGGGGTCGGTGGTGGCGAGGATGAACACCACATTGCTGGGCGGCTCCTCCAAAGTTTTTAGCAGCGCATTAAAGGCCGCAGTGCTCAACATGTGGCACTCGTCGATCACGTAGACTTTGTACCGGCACTGCACTGGGGCAAACTGAGCGCGTTCGATCAACTCGCGAATGTTATCGACGCCCGTGTTGCTGGCGGCGTCGATTTCAATAAAGTCGAGGGCCGAACCGTTAGTAATCGAGCGACAGGTCTCGCAGATGCCGCAAGGTTCTGGGGTGGGATGATCTTGGGCAATGCAGTTGAGCGACTTGGCCAAAATGCGGGCGCTAGACGTTTTGCCCGTACCCCGAGGGCCACAGAACAGGTAGGCGGGGGCAATGCGCCGCTGGGTGAGGGCATTGGCCAGGGTAGTGGCGATCGCCGCTTGCCCCACCAGAGCGCTAAAGGTCTGGGGGCGATACTTGTGGTGCAAGGGTTCGTAGGCCATAGTACTAAGATACCGCGCCCAAACCCCTCTCTGGTCCTCTGCTCGGGTCTTCTTCTCAGGTCGCCTAGGAGATGACTCACCTCTAGGTCATCCCCAGGTCAGGTCAACTGGCGGGGTGCCAGTGCTCTGGAAAATCAATGATGAGGGTTTCCCTCTCAGAGATAGGGCATTGGGCCGTTTTGCCGCGATTCGGACACAGGGTGGCCTGGCTTTTCTGGGCTAGTACCTTGACCTGGTCGATAGCCGTTGCAATATCCTGGCGGCGCTGGCGATCGCTGCGGGGATAAGGGAGCTGAGGCGGCACGCAGTTTAACAACTCTGGCTCGTCCAGGTCTGGATGGGGGGAATATCCCTGAAAATAAGCCATTGCCAGCTGTCGAAAGAGCCCCTTCAAGTGCTGGGGCAACTCTTGTTCGACCTGGGTTGGTTTCTCAAGTAAGTCGACGAGTTGCCCCATAGCGTGGGCAATCAGCCGGTTGTCTTGACTGCTCGTGGGGTAAATATCTTTAAGATCTAGCCAACAGGCCTCAAAGGCTTTCAGTTCTCGTAGCATCATGGGGTTAACTCACCGTTAGGGTAGCCGTGACGACGAGTAGGTGCACCCTGCCCATGACCATATCTATAACGTCCGTAGAGGACAGTCTGGTCTTATGGTTAGAATGCCCCCTTGGAGCAATAAACCCTCCATGGCTAAATCCGCGCTTTAAAGGATTTCTCACAGTAAATGGCAATCATCGAAAAAATTTACACCGATGGCGCTTGCTCCGGTAACCCTGGCCCTGGAGGTTGGGGAACGGTGCTTTACCTGACCGATGGCACCGTGCACGAACTGGGCGGCGGCGAGGCCCAGACCACCAACAACCGTATGGAAATGCAGGCGGCGATCGCCGGGCTTACCCTACTGCGCGATCGCGGCCAAACCGAAGCAGTCACCATTCATACCGATAGTGAATACGTTCTGAAGGGCATTACCCAATGGATTGCCGGTTGGAAGCGTCGAGGCTGGGTCAATTCAGCTAAAAAGCCGGTACTCAACCGCGATCTGTGGGAAGCGCTAGACGCCGTTACCACCGAGGTCAACCAGAGTCTCGATCGGCCCTTAAAGTGGGTGTACGTGCGCGGCCATTCTGGCGATGTGGGCAACGAGCGCTGTGACACTATTGCCCGAGCCTTTGCAGCGAAACGGGCGATCGCTCTGGCGACGGCGTTACCCTAACGACCAGTCTCCCCCATGCCTTTTAGCCGCTGGGGGCACAGGTCGATAGTATGAGTACAGAATTGATTGACTCAATATATATAGAGTGCTGTCTTCAGCGAGGAATGCCGTGCTGCTGTCCAAAGGGTTTGAAATTGAGATCTATACCGGCACTCCGGCAGGAGAGATTATTGGTCTCTCCGATCGCATTGTGGCCGACTTAAATGGCTTTGTGCGTGAGCCCGACAGCCGTAACGTCGAATACACCACCCCGCCCCTGTGCCAGTACGAGAAACTCCTGTGCGAACTGGTGCGCCCGCGCCATGCCCTGCGTCAATATCTGAAGGGGCTGGGCGACTATACCCTAATCCCCGGCAGCACCTTAGCCCTAGGCGAAACCGATCGCTTCTTTCGCTCGGATCCCAGTAACCCCTACCACACCTACATCGAACAGACCTACGGCACCACCGTGGTCACCGCCAGCGTACATATCAACATTGGCATTTCAGACCCAGAGTTGCTGATGCGAGCCTGCCGTCTAGTGCGGGTCGAAGCCCCTCTGTACCTAGCGCTGACCGCCGCCTCGCCGTTTTTGGGTGGTCACATCACCGGTTCCCATTCCAGTCGTTGGCAGGTGTTTCCCAAAACCCCCGCCTACGTTCCCCTATTTGCCAGCCATGCCCACCACATTCAGTGGATGGAAGAGCAGCTAGCGACCGGCACCATGCAAAATGTGCGCCACCTGTGGTCGTCGGTACGGCCCAACGGCGATCGTCGTCCCTACAATCTCAATCGTCTAGAGTTGCGCATCTGTGATCTGATCAGCGACCCGGTGGCGCTGCTTGCCGTCACCGCTCTGCTCGAAGCCCGGCTGATTCAACTCATCCAAAACCCAGATCTCGATCCCCTGATTCTGAGCGATTTTCCGACCAACAGCCGAAACCACGATCTGGCGGCCCTGAGCGATGCTAACGAAAGTGCGGTGGCCAAACACAGCCTCGATGCCGAACTGCACCACTGGCAAGACAATCGCTCTATCTTGGCGCGAGAATGGATCCAACAGCTCTATGATGAGGTATGGCCCTACGCCAAAGCTAACGGCCTGAGCTGCTTTCTTAGCCCCGTCAAAAAGATTTTACGGGAAGGCAACGAGGCCCAGCGCTGGCTGCGTCAGTACGAAGCCGGGCAATCGGTGCAGCAGGTGGTCGAGAAGGCGATCGCAGAGGTCGCTGCTAGCGAGGCCATACTCACCCGTGAGCTGTGCGAACCCTGTGCTGCTTAGGCCAATTTAGCCGGCTGCTCAGGGCCAAGATGGTACGTTTTTTCTTATAGGGGCAATAAGAAAAGCTTCTTGTATAAGCCGTGATTTCCGCTCTACGATTATTTTTTGTCGAGGGTAGAACTACGGAAGGAAGTATTAATAAAATCTATATCCCCTAGACATTTCTGCCATTGTTCCGGATCGGTGTTGTAGCACCCCCGCTGAGTCCACTGTTCTGACCCTGATTCCTATGCCTGCTATTGTTCTTGTCAATCCCCAAATCCCTCCCAATACGGGGAATATAGCTCGTACCTGTGCCGCCACGGCAACCCCTCTGCACCTGGTTGCCCCGATAGGGTTTGACCTCAGCGATCGCGCCCTGAAGCGGGCTGGTTTAGACTACTGGCCCCATGTTGATCTCACCCTGCACCCCGATTGGGAAACTTTTCACCACCAGCAGCGTCTAAGCGGTGGGCGCACCATCGGCTTTAGTACCTCTGGGCGATGTAGCTATACAGATTTGACCTATCACCCCAATGATTGGCTACTGTTTGGCAGCGAAACCGAGGGGTTACCCAAAGCCGTGCTTGCGGCCTGTGATGAAACGGCTTATATCCCCATGAATCGCACTGTTGTTCGCAGTCTCAATCTTTCTGTGAGTGCTGCCATTGGGCTGTTTGAGGCCCTACGTCAACTGGGTACACTCAACTAGCCATAACCTCCAAGGCTTAAGCCAAACGGGCTAGGCACATTTTATGGCGATGGAGTAATGGGTTCACCTACCTGAGCCTCCTCAGATTGTCCTGCTGCCCGGGGTGTAGTCTCCTAGATGTCTGTATTGAAATCGTGAAATTTAGTCTGATCCAGAGAATATTTAGCTAGAAAAGTCCGCATTCAAAATAAGTAGTTGTCGAGGATACAAAATTTAGTCAGACCCGATAAGAAATTCATATGGCATTACCTAAAGTCTCCATCCTAGGGTCTTAGCTGCCATCAAGGGGCTTAATTGAGACCCGCTGCTAAAGCCGCGATCGAGTTGATAGAGAAAGGTTTTGCGGCTATTCGAAGCTCAGATTTCTACCTTCGGCCGCAGGTTGATGCACATCCTAGGGGGCTAGACGAGATGAAAGTTATACGCTTGCCAAATACTTTTTTTTAAGGTTAAACGTTTATGTTGTGCTCACTTAGTTCCCGACCACGAGCCTAGTGTTCAGGGAAGTGACAGAGAACCGCTAAGTATTGCTTTCCGTGTTAACTCATGTAAACTTGCTTAGGTTGCCAAAGCGGGGTATTGTTACCTAGCCAAGGCGTGATTCTGTCGATCCGTTGTTGTTCTGTTGCTGACAGCTTGCTCTACGGCTTTAGTGAACTGGTTTTGATATCCGCTCCTAGTGGTATCGCCAGGGCTTGAGTCCAAAGAGATTTTCATGTTGTTAAGCGCTGGTTTACAGGAGGTCGTTCCTTGAAACGCGTAGTTCCCAAAGAGTCTGAAGTTGATTGCCAAGTTTCTGATTTGAATGGCTCTCAGCCTGAGACTTCAGGAGGTTATCGTCGAGTTCAAACCTCGGCAGCCATGTTGGGTCTAGCCCTAACATTTGGTGCTTCCGCTCCATTGCTCACTGAGCCCGAGCTTGCCCTCGCTGCCGATGGCTCTACCCTGACTGTTTTGCCCGCCGCAAGCCGTAAAGAGGCTGACACCCTAAAAACAGCACCCTCTCCAGCTGTTGGCTCGTCTGCTTACCACACCGTTGAGCCGGGTGAGAGTCTTTGGCAAATTGCCGCTCAGCACGAAGCCGATGTTCAAGCGATTAAAGCTGCCAACGGTATTGCTAGCGATGAAGTTTTACGGGCAGGTCAGGTAATTCGGGTGCCTGCAGTGGGCCTGGCTAACCTGGTTATTGAGTCTGATAGTCCTCGATTGGCGCTCAAGGGTACTGCGACTGGCGGAGTTGGCGGTGATATGGTGGCAGCCGCTGGCTTGCTGCCCAACCGAGGATTTCGATCTGTTGATGATCTCAAAGCAATTGGTGAATTGGAGGCTCCGCTTACTGCTGAGGAGCTGGAAGCGCTAGCTGAGGCTGAACTGGCTGAGGCCGAACTGGCTGAGGCTGAATTGGCCGAAGCGGCGTCCGAGAGCTTGGACATTGAGGCGAATGCGGTGACTGGGGCTGAGGTTCAGCCTGCCGTAACTCAACTGGCTGCTGTGCCAACGACTAAGGTCTCTGACCCGGTAGATTGGTCAGTTTCTGAGGTCGAGAACGCCAAAGTTGACACTCAAGCGGTTGCTCGGACTCAGGATGAGGTAGCTGCCACCGCTCCGGCATCGGAAGCATCTGTTGTTCTCGCCAATAGTTTGCCTCTACACACCGAAAGAGAGCGTCCTGTGGCGGCAGTGGTTCCAACCCCGGTGCCTGCGGTAGACTCGCCCGCAGCAGAGATTTCTCCGGTAGAAGCCACTGAAACCTCTAGCAGTAAAAAAGATTTGGTAGCAGCGGCCTTACCCCTGCGGCCAGTTACTCCCAGCACCAGCCTTGAAGCAGAGATGGTCACGTCTTATCAGGTCAAGCCTGGTGACACCCTCTGGTCCATCGCTTCTCGCAATGGCGTAACTCTAGAAGACCTACTCAGCCACAATGGCGGTGTGACCCGGCCTGAGTCTCTAGCGGTGGGCGATCGCCTAGCTTTGCCGGTAGCTTCAGCAGCAGTCGATGTCTCTGAAGTGAGTGAGCCAACCGCGTTGCCCACAAGCAGCTTGGCTACGGCTTCCCCAACTCGAGAAGAGGTGATTCAAAACCATCTGGCCCGCATTCGTGAATCTAACAGCGCCTTAGTCGATCGCGAGCAACTCAATGCCCGGATTCGAGAAGCGCGGCTTGAACTCGAGCGCAGCCGGAATGGTGAGGCTGGTGAGTCGGTGGATGCTGCTCCAGTGTCTTTGGAGTACTACACCCCTGAGCCGCCTGAATTGGCAACTACTGGTCTAGGTGGTTCTGAACCTACTAGCGAAACTGCACTTATGGTACGGGAAGGAGCTCAGACTGCCACCACCCAGTGGACAGTTACTGATGCGGCACCCGTCGCTGAATTGGCCCAGAGTGAGCCTCAGCAGGTGGCGACGCTGAATTCTGAAGCTGAACGGGCGGCTGAGGCGTCGGCACAGCTAGAAACAGTAACGCCTTCAAGTCAGCTGTTAGCTGCGGCTCCGTTAGGAGCTGATGCCTACCAGGTGTTACCCAATTTGCCTGTGGGGCAGACCGTCTCTCCCAACATGCCGATGCTACCGGGAGCGAACGAGTTCCTACCCGAAGCGCCGACTCTGTCGAATGGCTTTATTTGGCCTACTCAAGGTACGTTTACATCGGGTTATGGATGGCGCTGGGGCCGCATGCACCGAGGTATTGATATTGCTGGTCCGGTGGGTACGCCCATCGTGGCATCGGCCGCTGGTACCGTGGTGCGTTCTGGCTGGAACTCCGGCGGCTACGGTAACCTAGTGGATATTCGCCACCCCGATGGCAGCATGACCCGCTACGCTCACAACAGCCGTCTACTGGTGCGCCAGGGCGAACAGGTGCGCCAAGGTCAGCAAATTGCTGAGATGGGCAGCACGGGCTACAGCACCGGCCCCCACCTACACTTTGAGGTACACCTGCCCAGCAGTGGCACCGTCAACCCCATGGCCTTCCTGCCTGGGCGCTAGGCGCTGTTCATGAGTTAGCAAGGTGATGAGTTAGCTTAGGAAGGCGACCACTTGGTCGCCTTCTTTGTTTTGCCGTCTCGCGTTTGCGGTGTCTAGCCTGGTTGGGGTTAACGCTGCTGGAGAAAGCTTTAATTTATTGTTTCTGACTTGGTATGTGCTCGGTTCTGTGATAAATTTATTAACCGTTGGTTGATTGATCAAGCACTGATTTGTCTGCCAATATTTACCTGTGGCTCAGTAGCTCAGTGGTAGAGCAGGGGACTCATAAGCCCTTGGTCGCGTGTTCAAATCACGCCTGAGCCATTTTTAATCGCTTTGGATTGTGGGTGACTCATCGCAGGCTTAGGCTGTGATGTTGATTCTGTTGAAGCGATCGCATCCTCATCCCCGGTCGAACCTAGGTACTATGATGGTATTGCGCGCCATGGGGCAAATCCTTGAGGGAGTAAGGGCATGACTGATACGAGGGAAGGCTGTTTACGGGTAGGCCAAAATGCCCCTGACTTTAGCGCTACCGCCGTTGTCGATCAAAACTTCAAAATCGTTAAGCTATCGGACTACCGGGGAAAGTATGTAGTCCTATTTTTTTATCCCCTCGATTTCACGTTTGTTTGCCCGACTGAGATTGCCGCTTTTAGCGATCGCTACAGTGAGTTCGAAGCTCTCAATGCTGAGATCCTTGGCATTTCGGTAGACAGTGAGTTTGCCCACCTAGCCTGGATTCAAACCGAGCGTAAGCTGGGCGGGGTGGGGGATCTGAACTATCCCCTGGTATCGGATATTAAAAAAGACATCAGCGCTGCCTACAATGTGCTTGATCCTGAAAGCGGCGTAGCCCTGCGTGGGTTGTTTATCATTGACCGTGATGGGGTGTTGCAACACGCCACGATCAACAACCTAGCCTTTGGTCGCAAGGTTGATGAGACCTTGAGGGTGCTGCAGGCTATTCAGCATGTGCAAGAAAACCCTGATGAGGTTTGCCCGGTAGACTGGCAGCCCGGCAGTAAAACCATGACCCCCGACCCAGTCAAAGCGCGGGAATTCTTTGCCCAGGTTTAGGCTGCCTGGGGGCCTCTGTAAATAGACGTTGCTCAGCCTTCGCTTTGCTCCCCGATGACCTTGACTTCCCCACCGCTGCCCCCTGCTCCCTACTGGCGCTATTGGGTGCCTCGACCACCGCGCTTTGCCCTGCCCCTAGGGCAGATTCCCCCTGACTTTGCCCTGTGGGATGTCACCCACCAGCGAACGGTGCGTCTGGCTAACTGGCGCGGCAAGCAGCCTGTAGTTCTGATTTTTGGTCGCATCCTAGCTGAGCTAGCCTATAGCCCTCAGCGCTACTTAGATCTGGTGGCCATCAACCAGGCCTACCCTCAGTTCCGCAACGCTGGAGCCGAGGTCTTGGTGATTACCGCCACGGTCCGACGCCAAGGCCAGGCCGTCGTTGATGATCTAAAGCTGACCCTACCCCTGCTGAGCAACGAGACTGGGGCAACCTTTCGCGCTTACCACACGGGCCAGGCTCTTGGGGCACCGCTACCCGCTCAGTTTGTGATCGATGCCCAGGGCCGTCTGCGTTACAGCCATCTCTGCTCGCTGCTGCATCCCAATGCCTCGCCAGAACGATTGCTGACGGTCTTAGAGACGCTCTAGGGTTTAGTCTAACTATGGGCTGTGGCCGGGGCAGGCAGGGGCTGCTCGACGGCGATCCGGGGTAGACGATGTTTAAAGCCACAGAGAATTTCCCAGCTGATGGTGTGAGCCATGGCGGCCCAGTCATCGGGGCTAATGGTGTGTTGGCCATCGTGGCCCAGTAGAGTCACCACATCTCCCTCCTGGAGGTTGGGGATATGGGTGACATCGAGCATGAGCTGATCCATGGTGATGGTGCCGATTTGGGGAGCGAGTTGGCCCTTCACGATGACCTGAAGTTGGTTGGAGAGCACGCGCGGTACGCCGTCGGCATAGCCAATGCCCACTACGGCTAAACGCAGGGGGCGATCGCAGCGATACTGGTGGCCGTAGCTGACCCCGGTGCCCGCTGGCACCTGCTTGAGGTGGGTAATGCGAGCTTTGATTTGCATGGCGGGCTGGAGGTTGACCCGATGCCGCAGGTGGGGGGCAGGGTAGAGCCCGTAGATACCCAGGCCCACTCGCACTAGGTCGTAGTGCAGGGCCGGGTTGGCTAAGGTGGCGGCAGTATTAGCCAGGTGCAGCCGGGGGGGGAGCAGGTGTTGCTGGCGTAGATTGGCGATCGCGGTGGTGAAGCGCTGGTGCTGCTGCGCCATGATCGTCGTGTCTGGCTCGTCAGCGGTGGCCAGGTGCGAGTAAAGGCTGTCGATTTTGAGGTGGGGAAGCTGGTGTACAAAGCGAACAAAGTCTACCGCCTCAGCCCAGGGAAACCCCAGTCGAGCCATACCGGTGTCCAGCTTGAGGTGTACGCCGACGGGGCGGGCATCTAACTGGGCCAGGGTTTCAGAAAAGACCAGGGCCTGCTTAGGGTTCACCAGGGTGGGTTGGAGTCGCCAGTGGGCGATCGCCTGCATTTCTTCGGGGCTGTTAACCGCTCCCATCACCAAAATGGGGGCTTGAACGCCCGCCGCCCGCAGCTCAATGCCTTCAGGCACAGTGGCCACCCCTAGCCAGGTCGCTCCGGCATGAAGGGCAGCCTGGGCCACGATCACGGCTCCGTGACCGTAGGCATCGGCTTTGACCACGGCCATGAGCTGGGTGGAGGCGGGCAAAATGCCCTTGAACTGCTGCACGTTGTGGCGCAGGGCCGCCAGATTAATTTCGACCCAGGCGCGGCAACAGCGCATTGGCTCTAGACTCGGAGTTTGTTCCCAACTGAGCATGGTTTTCGTCCTCCTTACACCGGGTTGTAGCCCCTGGGGGCTAGCGACTCATCATAGCGCCAGAGCTAGCCGAGGCCTACAGGGCACTGGTTTCAGGGCAGTGTACCAGGGGCCAAAACCCTCAATTTAGCTTCTGTGCTACCATCGGGCTAATATTCTTTAGCCACACAGAGGAATGAGTAAGGTTCTGGTGCTTAATGCCTCCTATGAACCGCTCAACATCACGAGCTGGCGTCGGGCTGTCGTCCTCATCATCAAGGGTAAGGCAGAGCGGGTTGAGCACAACGGCAAGTTTGTCTATGCCGACTTTCCGTTGCCGTCGGTAATTCGTCTGCGTCACTATGTGCGGGTGCCCTACAAAGATATTCCCCTCACTCGGCGCAACCTGCTACAGCGAGACAATCACACCTGTCAGTATTGCCGCTACAGCGGTGATGGGTTAACCCTTGACCATGTGTTGCCGCGATCGCGCGGCGGCGGCGATACATGGGAAAATATGGTTGCGGCCTGTGTACGCTGCAACGTTAAAAAAGGTAACCGCACCCCGCGCGAGGCCAATATGCCGCTGTCTAGTCAGCCTCGTAAGCCCCACAGCAGTCTTTACTTTGAAGTTACTCGGCAAATTCATAGCGGCTTGCACCAAGAGTGGAAGAAGTATGTGATTGGTATTTCCTGACGTTTTTATCCCATCCGATGGATTTTTCTAACGGGCCTGTGGCAATTTGCAATAATAGGTAAGCAGGGTATATGGCGTGTAGCTGGTGGCCTGTGTGCCCCCTTAGATAGCGCTCAACAGTGCCCCCTCGTGTAGCAATCTAAGGGTCCGAATAGCTGAGCTAAGTAGCCCCTGTACAGTGGTTCTCCTCTGCCTAGGGGCCACCCTCAGCGCTCAACGTTTGGTTAAGCCGGTTAAACACACAGTCGCAGAAAGAAGAACATTAATGATGACGTTTAACTCAGGCTCTGAAGCCCTCGAAGCCTCCTCCGCCAACGGCAAAGGGGTTATCTCTCTGGTGCCCAACTCTACTGACCATAGCGACGCTGACGACCCTGTTCAATCCGTACGTCAACTGCTAGAGGCCCACCGCAACGATAAACAGCTGGTGCTGCTGCAAGATTTTCCTGATCCCGACGCGCTGTCGGCGGCTTGGGCCTACAAGTTAATTGCGGCAAACTACAAAATCGAGTGCGATATTGTCTATGCTGGCACCCTTAGCCACCAAGAAAATATTGCCCTAGTGCGGCTGACGGGGTTGCCGGCTCGCCGCTGGCTCAATGCAGCCGATGCGTCTCATGTGGCCGATTATCAGGGGTTGGTGCTAATCGACAACCAGGGCACCACGAGCCAGCTCTATGAGCAATTGAGGGGAGCTGGGTTGCCCCTGACGTTAGTGATTGACCACCATGCCCCCCAGTCTAAGCTCGATGCCGAGTATGTTGACCTGCGGCCTCACATTCGGGCTACGGCCACCATTCTCACGCAGTATCTACAGCAGGGGTTGCTCGATCTCGATCGCAACAACAGCAAGCACACCAAATGCGCTACAGCCTTAATGCACGGCCTGCGGGCTGATACCAATCAGCTGATGCACGCCGGAGCCAGCGACTTTATGGCGGCAGCTTACCTGAGCCAGTTTTATGATGGCCAGCTACTGAGTGCGGTGCTGCAAGCCTCGCGCTCTAAGCGGGTGATGGATGTGATTGAGCGATCGCTGCGCAACCGCAAGGTGCAAAACAACGTGTCGATCGCGGGCGTAGGCTACCTGCGCTACGACGATCGCGACGCCATTCCCCAGGCTGCCGATTTTCTCGTCACCGAAGACAATGTGCACACCGCCGTGGTCTACGGCATTGTGCATGACGAAGACGAAGAGCGGGAAGTGGTGATTGGCTCGCTGCGCACCAGCAAAATTACCCTTGACCCCGACGAATTTATCAAAGAAGCCTTTGGCCAGGACAGCGAGGGCCGCTTCTTTGGCGGGGGGCGATCGATGGCGGGGGGCTTCGAAATTCCGGTCGGGTTTTTGTCGGGCTTCTACGAAAACTCTGAGTACAATCGCCTTAAGTGGGACGTGTTTGATATCCAGATTAAGCAAAAGCTTTGGCGGCTAGTGGATCCTGAGGAGGGCATTATCAACACCGATTGATAGGCCGCTTTGGGTGCTCCAGCCCTAGTAGTCTGCTAAGCCAAAGACAACAAGTTCGTGAGGGTTCAAGGTTCAAGGTTCACGACCAGCCTTAACCCTTGAACCTCTAGCCCCAGGCCATTGAGCCTGTCACAAACCAGATTATTGACATCCTCCCCGACCTAAAGGCACGGAGATTCGCCGGACATGGCATCAAGCCACACCCGGACAGGTAGACGGTTCATCAGGGTGGGCACTGCCCACCATTAGGGAGAAAGTTTTCCAGAAGTCGCCTAATATCAACTCCGCTTCAATGCTCCTAATCTGTCGTTCCCACGGCAGTAGGAATCCATTATGGATAAGTTACTCCAGGGTGGGTTCTTGCAGAGGCGGAAATGACAGTCAAGCCGTTGTCTGTTGGTCAATGAACCGGACTTCATGTAAGTCATGCCTGGAGGAGACGCTTTGCCACGTCAAGGCTGGCTATGGTGAGCTTAGGCAGGCTGGTGGTGCTCATGCCAGTGGCGAGCGATATCGACCCGGCGGCACACCCAGACGCGATCGTGTCCCTGGATGTAATCTAGAAACCGCGCCAGTGCTGCCGTACGACCGGGCTTGCCCGCCAGGCGGCAGTGCAGACCAATGCTCATCATTTTAGGGGCCTCATCGCCCTCGGCGTAGAGGGTGTCAAAGGCATCGCGCAGGTAGGCAAAAAACTGATCCCCTGAATTAAACCCAGCGTAGGTAGCGAAACGCATGTCGTTGTTGTCAAGGGTGTAGGGGATGATCAAATGAGGTTTACCGTACTCGAAGCTCCAGTAGGGTAGGTCGTCGGCATAGCTGTCAGCATCGTAGAGAAAGCCGCCTTCCTCAACCACCAGGGCACGGGTATTGGGGCTGTTACGGCCCTGGTAGAAACCCAGGGGGCGGCTGCCTGCCACCTGCGTGTGAATCTCTACGGCCTGGCGAATATGCTCGCGCTCGGCGTCTAGGCCAAAGTACTGATAGTCAATCCAGCGGTAGCCGTGGCTGGCAATCTCCCAATTGGCCTCGGTCATAGCGGCAACGGCCTCGGGGTGACGCGCCATGGCCATGGCCACGGCATAGACCGTCAGGGGCAGACCCCGGCTGGTAAACAGTCGGTGCAGCCGCCAAAACCCGGCTCGGCTGCCGTATTCGTACATCGACTCCATATTCATATTGCGCACCCCAGCCAGAGGCGCAGCCCCTACGCTTTCTGACAGAAAGGCTTCTGAGGCCGCGTCGCCGTGGAGAATGCAATTCTCACCGCCTTCTTCATAGTTAATTACAAACTGCACTGCAATTCTGGCGTTGTCAGGCCACTGGGCGTGGGGCGGCGTGCGGCCATAGCCAACCAGGTCACGGGGGTATGAGGAGGGTGCTGCCATAGGAATTGTGCAGATTATGGGAATTTATCAGCGGATATCGATGAATTCTAAGAGGAAACAGCGGCTTGGTCTACCTACTGCAAAAGACTCAAGCGGTAAGACGGATCCACTAAAGTCGGTTTTCCGCAAAAAACCGTCCTTTGACCACAAAATAGTTGATTAACTGTCGTTTATGATCAGTTAGATAGGCTAATGTCGAAAGGTAATCTGGGGTTAACCAGCGTCAATTTGGCTGAGTTATTTAAGGGTGCGGCAGCAAACCTTGTATCCTGAAGACTTCACTGACGACTTAGCTTGGCTAACACTATAACCACCACAGACTTGTGGCATTGGAGCTACAACTTTGTTGAACGGAAGGAGTAAACCCATGTCAGATGCCGCGCTCTTGCCGAGCAAGATGCAGGCCGCCCCCGTTCTGGACTTAAACGCCATTAACCGGGAGTGGGAAGATGCTGACGCCACCAGTTTGGTGCAGTGGGGCCACGACACCTTTAAGGATGGCTTAGTGATGAGTACCAGTTTTGGTATTCAGTCGGCGGTGATGCTGCATTTAGTCACCCAGGTAGTGCCCGCAATTCCGGTCATTTGGGTCGATACGGGCTACTTGCCGGTAGAAACCTACCGCTTTGCCGATGAGTTATCGCAGCGCCTCAACCTCAATCTTCAGGTCTACCAGTCGCCTCTGAGCCCTGCCCGCATGGAGGCGCTCCACGGTCGCCTGTGGGAACAGCATGACGTAGACGCGCTCAATCGTTACGACAAGATTCGTAAGGTAGAGCCTATGCAGCGGGCGTTAGCCGATCTAAAGGCTACCGCTTGGCTAACGGGTTTGCGCTCTGACCAGACCGACCACCGTAAGTCGTTGGGTCGGGTGGGGCAGCAGGGAGGGCGTTACAAGCTGCTGCCGATTCTCAAATGGACGTCTAAAGACATCTACCAGTACCTGGTGGCCCATGACCTGCCCTACCACCCCCTATTTGACAAGGGCTATGTGACGGTGGGGGACTGGCACTCTAGTCGCCCGATCACCGATGCTGATGCCAATGAGCGCGATACTCGCTTTAGAGGGCTCAAGCAAGAGTGCGGGCTGCACTTGCCTCAATCGCCTGAGGAGGCGGCCAGTCTTGACTCTAGCTCGCTGTAGCAGGGTTGGAGGACGGAGTTGATGTATAGCCCTCGCCCACAGACGGCGGTAAAGAATGCCCTGGCCCTGGGGGCGATCGCTCTGTAGGCCGGGCTGGTTAGTGGGTGTTGCCGAATTGAAGCATGAATTTGGGTAGGGGCAAACGACCGTTTGCCCCTACGAGGAACGTTGCAGTGTGAAGGTGAGCTTGGGGCGGCTAAGGGGTTTCTGGTGGCGGAACTTCGAAGCGGGCATTTTTGGCAATCAGTTCTAAGAACTTGGCGGTGCTGCGATCGGGTTCATAGACGCCGTTTTCCCATTCGCTGACGGTTTGGCGGCGCACGCCCATTTGTTCAGCAAATTCCATTTGGGTGAGGCTCATGTGTTTGCGCAGGGCTCGAATAGCGTCTTGCTGCCAAATGATGCGGCCGTCTCTGATCTCGATGTTGTACTGAGCCTCAAATTTACGGAAAGTCACGGTTTTAGCATCTATATCGATCGCGTGGACGTGGTAACCGGCCCCGACCCAGGCCCCGGCCTGAAGGGCGGCGGGAGTGTCGCGGTTGCTCCACCAATTTTTGCGCTCAACGGCTGAGGTCGGTAGGGGGCTACCGAGTAAGGTCTCGATGTCGGCGAAGGCTAGCACGACCTCGGCCTGGCCAGAGGTCTGAAGGTGGTTGAACAGTGGATAGTATTTGCTGCCGGGTTTCATGGGTAGGCGCGATCGCGACGCAATCTCAGCGATAAACCATATGACTCTCTAATAATGACGCAAAAACCTGACTTGATGACCGCAAAAGTTGACAAGACCTGTGGAATCTTGCCCGCAGCAGTCAGCCTTGTTCTCAAACAGCCTGGCTAGAGTGGTCGAAACAGAGGGGCGATCGCTAGCCCCTATTACCCCATCAAGGCTGCCGACGGTGGCAACGCTAGGGCTGAGCCTAGGCCCCCCACAGTGGCCCACCGCCTGGGCACGAAGATCTAGGCATAACGCCCATACCCCCGTAGACTGAGGACAGCCAATTGAACCAACGGCAGGGCGATATGAAAATTCTTTTTGTGGCAGCAGAAGCAGCACCCCTCGCTAAAGTTGGCGGCATGGGCGATGTGGTGGGGTCACTCCCTAAGGTGCTGCGCAGTCTGGGGCACGATGTGCGCATTTTTATGCCCTACTACGGCTTTTTGCCCGATAAGGTAGATATTCCCGAGGAGCCAGTGTGGCAGGGCACTGCCATGTTTAACGACTTTGCGGTGTACGAAACCACGCTGCCCGAGTCTGACGTGCCGGTATATTTATTTGGCCACCCCGCCTTTGACCCTCGCAAGGTCTACGGCGGCGACGACGAAGCCTGGCGCTTCACCTTTTTTGCTAACGGTGCTGCCGAGTTTGCCTGGAACTACTGGAAGCCCCAGATCATCCATTGCCATGACTGGCACACAGGCATGATTCCGGTGTGGATGCAGCAGTCGCCCGACATTGGTACGGTGTTTACTATTCATAACCTGGCCTATCAGGGGCCGTGGCGGTGGGAGCTAGAGCGCATTACCTGGTGCCCATGGTACATGCAGGGGCACAACACCATGGCGGCGGCGGTGCAGGCTGCCGATCGCGTCAATACGGTGTCTCCCACCTATGCCCAGCAGATTCAAACCCCCGCCTATGGTGAAGAGTTAGAGGGGCTGCTGTCGTTTATTAGCGGTAAGCTGGGCGGCATTCTCAATGGCATTGATGGCGACTCTTATAACCCGGCTACCGACAAATATATTGCCAAGAACTTTACCGCCGACAGCCTCGAAAACCGCCGCGTCAACAAGGTGACCATTCAAGAGGAACTGGGGCTAGAGGTCAACTCGAAGGCCTTTTTGGTGGGCTTAGTCGGTCGTCTGGTGGAGCAGAAAGGGCTAGATTTGATTCTGCAAATTTTGGATCGGTTTTTGTCGTATACCGATGCCCAATTTATTTTGCTGGGTACGGGCGATCGCTACTATGAGACCCAGCTGTGGCAGATGGCCAGCCGCTACCGGGGCCGAATGGCCACCTACCTGCTCTACAGCGAGGGTCTGGGCCGCCGCATCTACGCCGGGGCCGATGCCTTCCTAATGCCCTCGCGGTTTGAGCCCTGCGGCATCAGCCAGATGATTGCGATGCGCTACGGCTGCATTCCGGTGGTGCGGCGCACGGGCGGGCTGGTAGATACGGTGCAGCACAACGACCCTGAAAACCATGCGGGTACCGGCTACTGCTTTGATCGCTACGAGCCGTTAGACCTGTTTACCTGTCTGATTCGCGCCTGGGAGGGGTACCGCCACAAAGACGCTTGGCGGGCGCTGCAACAGCGGGCTATGGGCCAAGACTTTAGCTGGGACAAATCGGCGGTTGATTACGTCAAGCTCTACAGCGAAATGCTCGGGCTAGACTATCAAGACCAGCTGCCCCAGCTCCAGTTGGCCAATTCTCCCGCCCAGACAGACGCTTCCCTTCCTCAGACGCCGTTGATTAAATAGATTTAGATCAACCGAGCATCCGGGAGGTTACCCTGGTCTTAGCCAATCGGCGATCGCAGTGCTGGGGGTAGGGCTGTCTGTCACCCGTGAGCTTTTCGGGGTTGGCGTCTGTGGCAAATTAGTTGTTTCTGTGACACGAGGCACCTATGAGCGACGGTAACGGTTCGGCGACGGGCAACCTGGTGCCGCCCGATCCCCTGGGTCAGGCTGAGTTATTGGCCGAGATCGATCCTGTGGCTAAGCCCGAAACGCCTAAGCGCCGCCACATCCTCCTGACTTCTCACCCTAGTCGCAGCGGGCTCAAGGGTAGCCCGGTGCAGTGGGGCCACGGTGACCCGCAGGTTCGGGGTGCGATCGTGGCCACCGTCACCGACCCCAACCATCGCAATGCGATCGGCACCCATTCGGGGTCCTACGCGGTGTATCGCGCTCTGGCAGTAGCTAGCGGGGTGCTCGACCCCGACCACAAGCCCGACTTCACCAATACAGCTCCCACCATTGCCATTGGCCCCCACCCCAGCTGGGCCGACCCTGAAAAAATTGTTTCTCTAGATCCCTTTGGGGCGCTGGTAGGCGAGGTGTACGGGCCTCTCTTGCAGGAGGGCATTGACATTCGCCCCACGATCGCCGTCACCCGCGCCCACATTCAAATGCCTGAGCTGCTCGATGCGGTGCGCCAGGGGCGTATTAAAGAAGACGGCAAAATTGTAAAACCCGGCGGTGATTTGGTGGTCACTAAGGCGGCGGTGGAGCCGGTGTGGTACTTGCCGGGGGTAGCCCAGCGCCTGGGTGTTAGCGAAGACGACCTGCGCTACGCCCTGTTTGAGCAAACTGGCGGCATGTTCCCTGAACTGGTGACCCGGTTTGATGTCAAGGTGTTTTTGCCCCCCATTGGTGGCATTACGGTGTACGTCGTTGGTGATCTAGACGCAGTTACAGACCCAAGCCGACCGCTGACAGTGCGGGTGCATGACGAGTGCAATGGCTCTGATGTGTTTGGCTCAGATATTTGCACCTGTCGCCCCTACCTGGTACACGGCCTGGAAGAATGCATCGCCACGGCCCAGCAGGGCGGGGCTGGCCTGATTGTCTATTTCCGCAAGGAGGGGCGCGCCCTGGGAGAAGTGACCAAGTTTTTGGTTTACAACGCCCGCAAGCGGCAGGAGGGGGGCGATCGCGCTGATGCCTACTTTGCCCGCACCGAGTGCGTCGCTGGGGTGCAGGATGTGCGCTTTCAAGAACTGATGCCCGATGTGCTGCACTGGCTAGGGGTGACCCGCATCGATCGCTTTGTGTCGATGAGCGACATGAAGTATAACGCCATTGTGCGATCGGGCATTGAGATTGTCGAGCGGGTGCCGATTCCCGATGATCTGGTGCCGCCCGATGCGCGGGTGGAGATCGAGGCGAAGAAGGCGGCGGGGTATTACACCGAGACGGTGGCTCCGACGGAGGAGGATTTGGCCCAGATCAAGGGGCGGGGGTTGGAGTAGCGATGGTGTTTTTAGGCGGGGATGGGGTGGTGGGCGGTGCCCACCCTACGGCGGAGGCCGCGATCGATTACCTGCAAAGTCCGCAAGCCATTCGCGATCGCACCCGTGCCCTCTTCACGTTGGCTCAGCAAGATCAGCTCCACCATTTTCGCTACCAACCCGAGGCTTTGCCCGCCACCGCCGCCTACGTTTTGGATGTGATGGGGCAGCAGTATTCCACTAGCGAGATTCCCTTTCATTCGCGGTGGCGGCACTTTGAGGTGGCGGGGCGATCGCGCCTAGAGCTTCTAGAACCAGATTTGTCGCGGCTGGATTCGCTAGAGCAGGCCCGGCTCAAAGTCGATCTGGCGATTACCAGCGTGCTGCTGGATGCGGGGGCAGGCAGTCGGTGGCGATACGTGGAGCCAGGAACGGGAATTGAGTTTTCGAGGTCGGAGGGGTTGGCGATCGCCAGCTTCTACAGTTTCACGGCTGGTCTGTTCTCTAGCCAGCTTGACCAGCCCTGGCAGGCCGATGCGATCGGACTAGCGGCACTCACCGCCAATTCCCTGGCCCAAGCCTTCCAAGTCAATGACGACAATCCACTACTGGGCCTTGAAGGTCGTGTCACTCTGCTGCAAACGCTCGGCCACGCCCTGCACCAGCAGCCCCAGCTCTTTGGCCCCGATGCCCCCCGACCCGGCAATTTGGTGGATTACTGGCTCCAACGGTCAATGGATAACCAGCTGTCAGCCACCACCATTCTGCACACCATCCTGCTTGGCCTCGGCCCGATTTGGCCGGGGCGAGTCGAGTTGGCAGGCGTCAACCTGGGCGACGTGTGGCCCCACCCTCAACTGCCCGACACCGGGCCTGGCAGCAACCTGGTGCCCTTCCACAAACTCTCCCAGTGGCTTACCTATTCGCTACTCGAACCCCTGCAAGACCTGGGTTTGATCATTATTGATCTCGACCAGCTCACCGGCCTAGCCGAATACCGCAACGGCGGCCTCTTCATCGACTGCGGCGTGCTCAGCCTTAAGGATCCTGCTGCCATCGATCAGGCCCACCCTCCTGACTCTCCCCTAATTGTTGAATGGCGCGCCCTTACCCTCTGTCTGCTCGATGACCTTGCTACCCACATTCGCCAAACCCTGGGGGTGGATGCGGCCGCCCTGCCCCTGGCCAAAATTCTTCAGGGCGGCACCTGGACGGCGGGGCGACAAATTGCGGCGGAAAAACGGGACGGCGGGGGGCCGCCGATACAGCTAGCCAGCGACGGCACGGTGTTTTGATCGTTGTCCCCTCCTGGGAGGGGTGCCCGCAGGGCAGGGTGGGTCATAGATCCTGGGCTACCCACCCCTACCCCTCCCAGGAGGGGATGCTGCTACAGTTGCCTTTGAATCTGAGTTCTCTCCACCTAGCCCAAATGCCCGAACTTCACCTGATCGACCACCCGTTGATTCAGCACAAGCTCACTCTGATGCGCCGAGCCGAGACCAGCACCGCGAAATTTCGCACCCTGCTGAAGGAGATCAGCCTGCTAATGGCCTATGAGGTGACGCGGGATCTGCCCCTCAGGCTCGAAACTATTCAAACTCCCATGGCGACGATGGCGGCGCCGGTCCTAGCTCCCGAGAAGAAGCTGGTGGTGGTTTCAATCATGCGGGCAGGGCAGGGCATTCTCGACGGTATTTTAGAACTGATGCCCTCCGCTCGGGTCGGGCACATTGGTCTCTACCGCGACCCACAAACCCTGCGGGTGATTGAGTATTTCTTTAAGGTGCCAGAGGATCTAGGCGATCGCGATGTTTTGGTCGTTGACCCCATGATCGCTACGGGCAATACGGCAGTGGCGGCGCTGTACCCGCTCAAGCAAGCCCAGCCGCGATCGCTCCGGTTTCTCTGCTTGCTAGCCGCTCCCGAAGGTGTGGCCCACTTTCACCAAGAGCACCCCGACGTGCCCCTCTACGCCGCCGCCGTCGATGAAAAGCTAGACGATCGCGGCTACATTTTGCCGGGGCTGGGAGATGCGGGCGATCGCCTATTTGGCACCAAGTAACCACCACTGCAACGACCGCCTTTGACCCCAGCAAGATTGATCTCAGAATTGAGGTCGTCTATAGGACGTTGCTACAGACAGTTTGGGTACATTCACTGGTTTCTTTGCCCCTGTAACGTTAAGGGTAAAGGCTCGATTTTCAACCAGCCTTTACCTGTCATCATTTAACATTTATTATTGAGAACTGATGACATAGCTAGTTACTCTCTTCTTCAAGTTTAAGTCGCTTTGTCAAAAAATACTTAAGATAATCTAAGCAGACTATTTAGCAAGACCTATCTTCCCCCATGAGCAGTTGCTCACCTATGTAAAGCCATTTCTTGTGACATTTACGATTCTTCATTAAGCTTTAGACATATTTGAAATGCCCTTGATAAAAGGGCTTTGGCCTAAAGTCTCGACAAAATCTATCTCTCGATGCACTAATTAACGTAAGTTAATAGTTCTAAACGACCATCTCATAATGTCGTCCTTAACATTTTCTTTAGACCAGAATATTTGCTTGCCTGGTGGCGTTTCTGGGCATTCTAGTGTGTTTCTGTTTGGGTTGGATAGCCCGATTTATAGGCTTGCTGGGGTTGATTGAGTTGCGCTTTTTCGGGCGCAGTACGGCGACCTGTTAGTTTGATGACAGAGTTTTATTCGCGGCCAGTTAAAATAGGTGTCAATCTCATTCAGGGATGGGTCAAGGTTTTGGCTCAGCTTTAGTGGGTAAACTAATCCAGGTTTGGATTTGTTGGTATACGGGTCTCCAAGGTATTGGGGATTAGGTTGTCAACGTGAATGGCTTCAGTTTGCTCTGAGGTGGGGCGATCGCCCCCTAGGGGCAGGTTTATGATCATCGCGGCATCTGTTTCGGCCTATGGGCTGCCAGCGAATTCTTGTGTGGTTACTTATTAAGGGTTCTTATGGCTAAGCAATCTATTCGTCTGCCCGAATCAAGTGCAACGACAGAAGTTCCACTGTCGCTTGATCGCGCAGTTGCTGCGCTCGACACTGAGGCGCAGGTGAGCCAAATTCAGCATGCGTTGGTAAACAACCTGTACTGGGTACAGGGTAAAGATGAACAGTTTGCCAACGCCCATGACTACTATATGGCGCTGGCCCACAGCGTCCGCAACCAGCTTTTGCAAAAGCGTATTCGCACCGCCAAAACCTACTCCCAAGTTAAGGCTAAGACGGTCTATTACATGTCCGCCGAGTTTTTGATGGGGCGTCAGCTCGGTAACGGTCTGATTAACCTGGGCCTCTACGACACGATGCGCCATGCTCTGTCTGACTGCGGCCTCGACCTCGATGAGCTGCTAGAGCGCGAGGCCGAGCCCGGCCTGGGCAATGGCGGCCTGGGTCGCCTGGCGGCCTGTTTTATGGACTCGCTTACCACCCTCAATCTGCCAGCGATCGGTTACGGCATTCGCTACGAGTTCGGCATTTTCACCCAACTCATTCGCCAAGGGCACCAGGTAGAAGCCCCCGACAAGTGGCTGAGCTACGGCAACCCCTGGGAAATTGCCCGCCCCGACTACCGGGTCGAAATCAAGTTTGGTGGCCACACAGAGGTCTACAAAGACGGCGACGATGACTATCAGGTGCGCTGGGTGCCCAGCCAGACCGTGATTGGCATCCCCCACGATGTGCCTGTCCCTGGCTATGGCACCGAAAACGTCAACCTGCTGCGGCTGTGGAAAGCAGAGGCTGGAGAAGCCTTTGACCTAGACGCCTTCAACGCTGGCGATTATTTTGGGGCTGTAGCCAACAAGATGATCTCAGAAAACATCACCAAGGTGCTCTACCCCAACGACGAGACCCGTCAGGGCAAGGAGTTGCGCTTGCAGCAGCAGTATTTCTTTGTGGCTTGTTCGTTGCAAGACATCATTCGCCTGCACCTACGCGACCACGCCAGCCTCAACGACCTGGCCGAGTTTGCGGCGATTCAGCTCAACGACACCCACCCAGCCATCGGCGTTGCCGAACTCATGCGCCTGCTGATCGACGAGTATCACTTTGAGTGGGAAGCCGCCTGGGTGATTACCCAGCGCACCTTTGGCTACACCAACCACACCCTGATGCCCGAGGCGCTGGAGAAGTGGTCGGTGGACTTGTTTGGCAAGCTGCTGCCCCGCCATCTCGAAATCATCTACGAAATCAACCATCGCTTCTTGGATCAGGTAAAGCTGCGCTACCCCAACGACCCCGATCGCCTAGAGCGCCTCTCCCTGATCGAAGAAGGTTCTGAGCGTCGGGTGCGGATGGCCAACCTGGCCTGTGTCGGCAGCCACGCCATCAATGGGGTTGCTGCCCTGCACACCGAGCTGCTTAAGCAAGAGGTGCTGCAAGACTTTTACGCCCTGTGGCCCGACAAATTTAGCAACAAGACCAACGGCATTACCCCCCGCCGCTGGCTGTTGCAGTGCAACCCCCGACTGGCCCAGCTGATTTCTGAAACCATCGGCGACAGCTGGATCACCAACCTCGACCACCTCAGGCAGCTAGAGGCTCATATCGACAACGATGGTTTTCGCCATGCCTGGCAGGCCATCAAGCAAGAAAACAAGTGGAACCTAGCCCGCTACATTCAAGACATTCTGGGTGTGGAAATCAACCCTGAATCCATGTTTGATGTGCAGATTAAGCGCATCCACGAGTATAAGCGGCAGCTGATGAGCGTGCTGCACGTGGTCACCCTATACAACCGCATGCTTCAAAATCCTGGAGATCATGTGGTGCCGCGCACGGTCATCTTTGGCGGCAAGGCTGCCCCCGGCTATGCCATGGCCAAGTTGGTCGTGAAGCTGATTAACGCCGTGGCCGATGTGGTCAACAACGACCCCATTGTGGCAGGGCGGCTGAAGGTGGTGTTTTTGCCCAACTACAACGTGTCGTCGGCCCAGCGCATCTTCCCCGCTTCTGACCTGTCGGAGCAAATCTCGACCGCTGGCATGGAAGCGTCGGGTACTGGCAACATGAAGTTTGCCCTCAACGGTGCCCTCACCATTGGCACCCTCGATGGCGCTAACGTCGAGATTCGCGAAGAGGTAGGGGCCGATAACTTCTTCCTATTTGGTCTCACCGCCGAACAGGTGGCAGCCTGCAAGGCCGTAGGCCACAACCCCTGGTTCTACTACGACACCAACCCTGAGCTGAAGCGGGTGCTCGATGTGATCGCTTCGGGCCTGTTCTCCCCTGAGAACCCTGACCTATTCTTGCCCATTCTCGATTCGCTGCTAGTCGACGACCCCTATATGGTGATGGCCGACTACGCTGCCTATGTACAGTGCCAAGAACATGTCAGCCGCACCTACGAAGACCGCGATCGCTGGGTACGCATGGCCATTCTCAACACCGCTCGCATTGGCAAATTCTCCGCCGATCGCACGATCGCCGACTATGCCCGCGAGATCTGGAAGGTGAAAGCAGTGCCGGTTGGGGAGTAGGAGCGTGGATGGGTAGATGGGTGGATGAGCACTTATGCATCTACTCTCCTACCCATCCACCCCCTACCCCTCACCCATTTACTCACTTGGGCGGCTCCCTCAGGGCCGCCACCAGCAGGCAGACAATGCCGATGTTGATGCACACGTCGGCCACATTAAAAATGGGGAAGCGAATCAGGCGAAAGTCGAGAAAATCAATCACCTCGCCAAACAGCAGGCGATCGATGCCGTTGCCTAGCGCCCCACTCAAAATTAGCCCATAGCCCAGCTGCTCCCAGCGGTTGGGCAATCTGGCTTTGAGCCCCAGGGCAATCAGACCCAAACTCACCGCCATCGACAGCCACTTGAGCCATTCGCCATTGTTGCTAAACAGGCTAAAGGCCGCGCCGCTGTTGGTCACGTAGGTAAAGTAAAACACCCCTGGCCAGATCGGCATTGAATCGGGGGGCGTAGTGAGTTCAAAAGCTTGAGCGACCCAAAACTTAGTCAGCTGATCGAGCGTCAGCCCTACCCCAGCAGCTATCCAAAACCAACGATTGCGTACTCTCATGGGCCTAGTAAAACAACAGCTGCCGTAGCACCAGCGACAGCACCGCTACCGCGCACACAACTACCAGGTGTCCCGGCATCGGCAAAATAGAATATCCCAGCAGCAGCTCCCAGTAGGAGGCTGATACGGTCTGCAACCAGCCTAGCAGGGAAGCCAGAGTGAGGTAAATAATACCCAGCCCATGAATGATGCCCAGACCACTAAGACTGCTGAGCGCCAGGGTCTCTAGCTTAGGTGGGTTGCGAAAGGCTAGATAGCCGCATACCCAACCGGCGGGCACAAAGCCAATTAAGTAGCCAAAGCCGGGCTCACGTACGTAGCTCAGCCCGCCCCCCTGGGTAAACACCGGAAATTCAAATACCCGAAACAGCGCCAGCCCCAGGACCAAGTAGGCAATCTGGGACAGTGCTGCTGCGTTTTTGCCCCCCACGCAACCGGTGAGCAACACAGCCCCCACCTGGAAGCTTACCCCTAGCGATAAGATTGCCATGCCAGACTGTCCCCAGCTCCAGGGGGCAGTGAGGGTAAATGTCTCCATCCAGGTGGCTACAATAGTGAGAACCAACCCGATTAAGGCCCACAGTAGTTCAAAGGGTGCTAGCACGAGCGCTGTCTTCACCTGTTGGCAGCAGAATTTAGACAATCACATTAGCAGGGTTTGCCAGCCTGGGCACGGGTCAAAGTAAAGAATTTTCCGCGTTTTGTAAGGCTATGGGTGATCGGGCAAACCCCTTTAGAGGCTAGAGGGTACAGACACTTCGCACAGCCTAAGTCGTACGCCTGGAGCGTTGTCGCAGCGTCTTTGCCTAGACGAGAATGCGCTATCTCTGGCTAAAGAGACTAAGCCTCATTGTAACAATTTATGTCTAAAGGCAGTTTAAAAAGCAGGAGCCTTAGCAGCACATTAAAAAGAAAAAGGTGTGTTCTATGGCTAACTCGATCGAGTTCGAGCTGTTTGCCCCTTACAACAAGGGTGTAGTTTTGACTGGCTCCTTTAGCGAGGGGAAAGACATCCCCATGGAGAAAGGAGACGATGGCTATTTTCGTACCCATGTCGAACTAGATGATGGTCAGTACGATTACAAATTTCGAGTTCAGTCGAGAAGTTTTTTTCTAGAACCCGATGAATGGATCGACGTGATCGATCCTAAGGCCATGCATGTCGACGAGAGCCATCAAACTGCTGTTATGCAGATTAAAGATGGTATGCCCATTGTCGATGATTATGTTTGGTGCCACGACGACAAATGGCTGCCGCAGAATGACGAGCTGATCATTTACGAAATTCTAGTCAGTGACTTTTCCGGTGGCGAAGACGATCCCTACGCGCGAGGGCAATTTAAGCACATTACCGAAAAACTTGATTACCTTTGTGAATTAGGGGTCAACGCCATTGAGCTTATGCCCATTCATGAGTTTCCGGGTGAGCAGAGTTGGGGATATAACACCCACCACTACTTTGCTCCGGAAGCGGCCTACGGCAGCAGCAAAGATCTGAAACGATTGATAGACGAGTGCCATGCTCGAGGTATTCGCGTCATTTTAGACATTATTCTCAACCACTCTGGCTCTGAGGCTCCACTGACCAAAATTGATTACACCTACTGGTACCACCGCGAGCCTAAAGACACTGAGCAAAACTGGGGGCCAGAATTTAACTACGACCACTATGACGAAAAGCTAGAGCTATGTCCTGCTCGGGAATTTGTCAAAGATGTCCTTCAATTTTGGATTGCGGAATACCACATTGATGGCTTTAGATTTGATGCCGTTAGCCAGATGGGTCACTTTGACTTTTTGGGCCAGCTAGCCGACGAAAATCGCCAACAAGCTCAGCCCAAGCCGTTCTACAACATTGGTGAGCTAATTCCTGAATCGCCTGATGCTACCAACTTTGATGGCCCCCTTGATGGCTGTTGGCGCGATGGCTTTTTGCATCAGATTCGGCCCCTGCTGTGGGGAGATGAGACCGATATAGAAACGGTTAAAGAACTGATTGATGCGAAGCGGGCAGGCTATTTAGGGGCGGTTAATGCTATCAACTACCTGAGTAACCACGACCACGATCGCCTCATGGTTCAGTTGGCCAACCATGAGATCTTTGACGAAGCGGCCTTTAAACGGGTCAAGCTAGGTGCCGTCTTGGTGATGACGGCGATGGGTGTGCCGTTAATTTGGATGGGGGAAGAATTTGGAGACTACCATCCCAAAACGTTGGAATCGGCCAAGATTGATTGGTCACTGTTAAGTAATGATCCTAACCATGACCTGTTAGAACACTATCGAGGGCTCATTCATCTGCGCAAAGACAATCATGCCCTGCGCACAGAAAATGTGGATTTCTTCTATGAGGACGTAGAGTCTAAGGTGCTGGCCTACATTCGTTGGAATGATGAAGGCTCTCGGATTGTCGTGGTGATCAATTTTTCTGGGCAATACCTGGCTGACTATAACGTTCGAAATTTTCCCCAAAATGGCACCTGGCATGAATGGACAAATGATTACGATGTCGAGGTTAACGATGGGGTTTTGACGACCGATTTACCAGAGTACGAAGCTAAGGTGCTGGTGGTTTAACGGCTGCTTTTCGCCTGTCCAGGTGCGCAGGCGTAGCCAAGCCATAGGCGTTACGGTTCGTCTTTACAGAGCATCCAGCCGTTACAAGTTGTTTATCCACGATCCATGTGGGTACAGTCGGGTTTTTTCTAGAGATTTTTTTCATGCAACTTAAGCCAATTAACCAACAGGTGGTCGTCGTCGTAGGAGCCTCTAGCGGCATTGGTCGCGATGCGGCCTTGGCGTTGACCCAGCGGGGTGCTCAGGTGGTTGTCGCCGCGCGCAATCAGGCTGGGTTGGAGTCGTTAGTGGAGCAGATTCGACGGGCGGGGGGTGAGGCGATCGCCGTTGTGGCCGATGTCGCTGAGTTTGAGCAGGTCAATGCGATCGCTGAGGCTGCGATCGCCACCTTTGGCCGCATTGACACCTGGGTGCACTGCGCGGCGATTGGCATGCTGGCTCCCTTTGAGGCCATGACCATCGAAGAATTTCGGCGGATCATCGATGTCACCCTGATGGGCCAGGTGTATGGGGCTAAGGTGGCCCTGCCTCACCTCAAGCAAGCGGGACAGGGCTCGCTCATTGCCATTTCGTCGATGGAGGGACGACGGGCGCTACCTTTGCAGAGTGCCTACTCCACGGCCAAGCATGGGCTAGAGGGCTTTCTGGAATCGCTGCGGGTAGAGCTAGAGCACGAGGGGCAAGCTATCAACATCACCAGCATCAAGCCAGCGGTGATCAATACCCCTTTCTACAACCACATGCGTACCAAGGTCGGCGTTAAGCCCACGGGCATTCCCCCCTACTACGACCCACGCTTAGTCACGACTGCGATTCTCTACGCCGCCGAGCACCCGATTCGCGACTACATTGTGGGTGATGTGGGCCGCCTGCTCGATGTCACCCAGCGGTTGTCGCCAGAGGTGGTCGACTTTGCCCTGGCCCACATTGGCTTTCGGGGTCAGCGTACCGATCAGCCCAAAACCTCCCAGGCCCCAGACGGCTTGTTTGAACCGATGGCTGGCTATGAGCAAGTGAAGGGAGATTTTACCCATCTCACGGTGCCGAGTTTGTCAGATTGGCTGGTGAAGCTGGTGTTGGGGCACTAATGGGGCACTGATGGGGCATTGGTGAGTATCTGCACGTTTTAACGGGAGCATGGAATGAAATATCGGCAGTTGGGAGACAGCGATCTGACCGTTTCAGAAATTGCGCTGGGGTCATGGTTAACCTATGGCGGCGGGGTGGAGCGACAGCAGGCCGAAGCCTGTGTGCACAAAGCCTTTGAGGTCGGCATCAACTTCATCGACACGGCCAATGTCTATGGGCGGGGAGCCGCCGAGTCATTTTTGGGGGAGGTGCTGCGGGGGCGCGATCGCAGTTCTTACGTGTTGGCCACCAAGGTGTTTTTCCCCATGTCGCCTAGCGATCAAGGGCTGTCAGCCGCGCAAATCTACAAGCAGATCGATGCCTCATTACAGCGTCTGGGTACCGATTATGTCGATCTCTACCAATGCCACCGCTTCGATCCAAAAACTCCCCTAGAAGAAACCATGGCCGCGCTGAGTGATATCGTGCACCAGGGCAAAGCGCGCTACATCGGCTTTAGCGAATGGCAGCCGACTCAGATTCAAGCGGCTCTAGACCTGGCCAATACCGAAAAATTTGTCTCCAGCCAGCCGCAGTATTCGATGCTGTGGCGACAGCCCCAGGCCGAGGTGTTTCCCCTCTGTGCCGCCAACGGCATTGGCCAAATCGTCTGGTCACCCCTGGCCCAGGGGGTGCTCACCGGCAAATACAAGCCCGGTGCCTCACCCCCTGCCGACTCCCGCGCCGCCAATGACCAGATGAATGGGTTTATGGATGAGGTAAGGCGCGATCGCGTCCTCAGTGCCGTTCAAAACCTCCAGCCCATAGCCCAGCGACTCAACCTCTCTATGGCCCAACTGGCTCTCGCCTGGATTTTGCAGGACGAGCGGGTCACCGCCGCCATTGTTGGGGCTAGTCGCCCTGAGCAGTTGACCGACAATGCGGCGGCTTCTGGAGTGCATCTAAGTCCTGAGGTGCTTCAGGAAATCGATCAAGTCCTATCCCCAGCTCTACCTCAGCCGACGGAGCGGTAATCTGCGATCGCCACTCATCCCCACGCCCGCCGCCGACAGGCGGTAAACCTGAAACAGTTTTGAACCCCCATTGGCACGTACGCCTCCGGGCAACTGTTAGAGCTAAACCCCAACGCTAGCTAAATGGGTGGCCGGGGTTTCTTTCGACTATTCCCGCACGTTGCCGCGCTGAGATTTGATTTGCCCTCGCTTGGTTTTGCTGTCGAGGCGTTTTTGCTTAGCGCTGTTTGAAGGTTTGGTGGGCTTGCGTTTTTTGGGGGTGAGAGTGACGCTTTGGATCAGGGCTTTAAGGCGATCGAGGGCATCAGCTTTGTTTTGTTCTTGAGTGCGGTGCTGCTGAGCTTTGATGATCACAATGCCGTCTTTGGTAATGCGGCTGTCGCTTAGGTTAAGCAGGCGCTCTTTGTATAGAGGCGACAGGGATGAGGCGTTGATATCAAAGCGCAGATGAATGGCGGTGGCGACTTTGTTGACGTTTTGGCCTCCCGCCCCCTGGGAGCGAACGGCGCTCAGCTCAATCTCGCTGAGGGGAATAGCGGTGCGTTTGGTAATTTGCAGCATGGCGCTCAGGGGAGGCTATCTATACCATAACCAAATTGAACAGGGGGTACAGCGTTGAAGCCCTCTACATGACAGGCTTTTGTCACTATATCGTTATCTCTATATTCTGGTTGATTACCGAGCCGGTAGGTTTATCTACTTTGAAGCTAGAGGATTAACCCGCAAGGGTCTTTCTCCTTTAAAGCAAGCGCTTGAGACGGGTGCATCTAGAGACTGAGCATCAGCCAACCGTTGCATACGCCCGTTTGAGACTTTCCTCCTAAAGAAATTGGGTCAATCAGGCAAACTTCCTCGTTTTGCCTGTTGGAGTAAAACTCCAGATCGAGATTTAGCGGAATACTCTCAACCAAGAAAAACAAAATCAACCCTTCAAAGGAGATTAACGATGATGAGCGAACGCAATTGTGCACTAGCCTTAGGTCTTTTATTTACAGTCTTGGGCCTAGCCGGATTTATTCCAGCGCTGGTGTCTCTTCCCTCGCCGGAGGTCGCTGGTGCGGCACCCTTGCCGATTGATCTAAGCGACACTTACACCCAGGGCTTTGGCTATCTCTTTGGCCTTTTCCCGATCAATCTAATGCATAATCTGGTTCACCTGGCAGTTGGCATCTTTGGTCTTTCGGCCTCTACCACCGTAGGCGGTGCCCGTCTGTTTAACCGATTCTTTGCAATTTCTTATCTGTTGATTGCCGTTATGGGTCTGGTGCCTGTGGCTCACACCGTGTTTGGCCGAATGCCGATTTTTGGCAATAATGTTTGGTTTAACGCTTTAACGGCTTTGATCGCAGGTTATTTTGGGTTTCTTGTACCCGAGAAAAAAGCCAGCATCAGTGTTTAGTTGGCATCATAAAACTTAATTGTAAGGAAAGCGCAGTTAGAAGAGACTAACTGCGCTTTTTTGGTAGAGAAAAATAGGTTAAGCCCTTTGACCGATGAGGATGGCCCTGAAAAGGTAAAGCATGGAGAAAAGCGTTACTGAAACAGCCTTTAATAGAGCTGACTAGGAGACATCATGACAGAGCAATATACCCATAGAGGCATCGGTTTTTTCCCTGAGGAAGAACAGGCGGAACAAGCCGTTCGAGCATTAGAATCATCTGGCTTTCCCATGGGTCAGATTTCAATTTTGGCCAAGCAGTTGGCAGAGGATGTGGTGGCGGGGGGCGCTAAGACAGGTTCTGAGGTCAAAGGGCAAGATATTAATGACTCTAAACGACTGCCGGAGAATGCTTTGACATTGGCATTCTGGGGCGGTTTGCTAGGCGGCCTGGGCGGGTTGGCAATTCCTGGGGTAGGCGCAGTGATAGCGGCGGGCTCCGTGGGTGCGGCTTTTGCTACGGTGGCTGCAGGGCAAGGGGCAGGGGCCTTAGCGACGTCACATCTCAAAGATGGGTTGCGTTCCCTGGGCGTTCCCCAAGAGCGGGCGGGGGCTTTTAGCGATCGCTTAATTGGCGAAGATTTTATGGTAATCGTCGATGGCAGCCAGGCAGAAGTGAGCCAGGCTGAGTCAGTTTTAGCGAGCCACAGCATTCAAGTTTGGGATGTCTATCCGATGCCGCAGTCTTAAGTCGGTTCTGACCCACAGAGGCGGGAATCCATCCTGGAGTAACTTATTCACAATGGATTCCCACGGAAGTGGGAATGACAGATTGGGAGCATTTAAGCGAACCCGACATCAAGATCGCAAGAGGAATTTATTCAGAGTCTTGGTGATCGACTTGACCCATGCCTACGCCGTCGTTGCGGCGATCGTCGAGCATTTGAGGGGCGACAGCGGGATTCTCAACAATTTCTCGGGGATCTTTGTCGTAGCCGCCCTTGTTAACTAAGTCACGAGGATCGAACGTTTCCTCATCAATAGTCTTATCAACGGATTGAGGATTGTCGAGATTTTTACCTTGATTCTCAGTCATAAAACCAATTCTTTTGCGTTACGTCAGCGCTTAAAAAGCATGTTTTTACTAGGCTAACGAGTAACAGCGGTCGTTTCATCTCTCATCCGCTATACATTGGAGGTGCCAATCGGATGAATTGAGCGGGCTGTGGCATTGATTTTGCTTCACCTAAAAGAAGCGGTTAATTATAGCTGTCTTCCCAATGGTTAGGACGTTTTTGATGGCAACCTGTTGATGAGGCTATACACCAGGCCACTGCCCAGTTTTGCGGTTGGTAATTGCGGCTATGGGTGGAATAGTCATACACTGAGGTGTGTTTAAAATCTGCCATTGCTAGGCATGCTGATCGCCCCTCAATTGCAGGTGCCCCCCAATTACAGGTTTACAGCAAAACCACACCGGTCTTAATGGATGAAGGACAATGCCCCATGGATATAACTCGCAGCAGCAAAATACCGGAGATCCTGAAAATTCATGAGGCAGAACTGCTGTCGGAGTGGAATCAAGAACTGATTGCGACCAACACTCGCAAAGGGTTAATTAAAGAGGTAGAGCTACAGGTCGAGTGCCGAGAATTTCTCAAGCTGCTCCGCGTCGCGGCTCAATCGGGTAACTTGAGCAATGTTCAAGCAACGGAATGGCGAGAGGTGCGGGACATGCTGACTAGCATTTCGCGATCGCGCTCCCAAAAAGGCTTTACCCCCACTGAAACGGCTACCTTTGTCTTTTCATTCAAGCGACCGCTGTTTGACCGCCTGCGGCAGCAGCTGCACGACCCTGTTGAGCTAGGCGAAGAGGTGTGGCAAGCCACCGACCTGCTCGATCGCCTCGGGCTGCTGGTAATAGAAGCCTACCAAAAATCGCGAGAAGAAGTGATTTTGCGGCAGCAGGAAGAAATGATGGAACTGTCTACCCCAGTGGTCAAACTCTGGGAAGGCATTTTGGCACTGCCGATTATTGGCACCCTCGACAGTGCCCGGACTCAGGTGGTGATGGAGTCACTGTTGCAAAAGATTGTTGAAACCGGCTCAGAAGTCGCGATTATTGACATTACCGGAGTGCCAACCGTCGATACGCTGACCGCTCAACATTTGCTCAAAACGGTGACCGCCGCTCGCCTGATGGGGGCCGACTGTATCATCAGCGGCATTCGACCGCAAATTGCCCAAACGATTGTGTATCTCGGCATCGATTTAACCGATGTAACTACCAAAGCAACCTTAGCCGATGCCTTTCTGATGGCATTAAAGCGCATGGGAACCACGATCGCCCGTAAGTAGGCCCGCAAGCAGGGTAAAGGAAGTACTGATGGAACGGATTCCCATCCTTCAAATGGGCGAATTTTTGCTCGTCACCATTCAGGTTGACATGCACGATCGCCTGGCAATGACATTACAAGACGACCTGACCAACCGGATTAGCCAAACCAATGCAAACGGGGTCTTAATCGACATTTCTGCCCTAGAGATTGTTGATTCTTTTATTGGCAGAATTTTGGGTAACATTGCCAAAATGTCGCGGGTTATGGATGCTGAAACGGTAGTCGTCGGCATGCAGCCTGCCGTCGCCATTACCCTGGTGGAGCTAGGGCTTTCCCTCACCGGCATTCGCACCGCCTTGAATGTGGAAAAGGGGATGGCCCTATTGCGAGCGTCGGTCGGCAAATCCGCCAATGTTCAGGTCATGGCGACGGAGTGGGATGTAGAGGACGATGCAGAAGATTGAGGAGATGGTCATTCAATCTTCTGCGGACGTGGTTTTGGTGCGCCAAGCCGTGCGCCAGTTTGCCATTGAGCTTGGCTTTGGGTTAGTCGATCAAACCAAAATTGTCACCGCTGCCAGCGAGCTGGCTCGCAATACCCTAGATTATGGCGGCGGCGGAACCGTCAGGTTAGAAACGCTGCAAGAAGGCATTCGGCGCGGTCTCAGGCTCACCTTTGACGATCAGGGGCCGGGCATTCCCGATATTGAAATGGCGCTCAGGGATGGCTTCACCACCGGTGGCGGCTTGGGAATGGGGCTGGGGGGCGCAAAACGTTTGTCCAACGACTTTGAAATTGAGTCTGTGGTGGGAGAGGGAACGCGGGTAATCGTCGTACGCTGGAAATAATCTGAGGGCATCAATTGAATGAATCTACGGCCATCGCGATTACAGAGCAGAGTCAAGCTGGAGAAGCACGGCGAACCTCTTTAGCCCTGGCCACCCGGCTTGGCTTTGACGAAACTGAACGGGGCAAGGTGGGCCTTTTGGTCACAGAGGTGGCGAACAATCTGATTCGGCACGCAGGCTGCGGCGTGATTGTGCTGCGGGCGATCGCCCAGGATGACCTCATCGGTATCGAAGTGTTGGGGTTAGATCAGGGGTCTGGCATGGTGGATGTGGAGGAATGCCTGCAAGATGGCTTTTCTACCGCCGGCACAGCGGGCAACGGGCTAGGTGCCATTCGCCGCCTCTCTGACTTCTTTGACATTTACTCCCAGCCCAACCAAGGCACGGCACTGCTGGCCCATATCTGGGCAAAAACGTCTGTTCATTCGCCCCCCAAAATTATTGAAATTGGTGTAGTCGCTTTACCTAAGCTGGGAGAGGAGGTGTCTGGAGATGCCTGGGCTTGGCAAGGCGATGCTCACCGCAGCCTGTTTCTAGTGGTCGATGGGTTGGGGCATGGTCCGGCGGCGGCCAGTGCGGCGTCAGCGGCTATCCGAGTGTTTCACGATCATCATCATCAGTCACCCCAAGGCATTGTCGAAGCGGCCCATGCGGCACTGCGCAGTACCCGAGGGGCAGCCCTGGCGATCGCCGAAATCAACGTTGAGCAGCAAACCGTTTGCTTTGCGGGCATTGGCAATATTTCGGCCAGCATTTCTTCGGCGACCGAGCATCACAACCTGGTGTCTTACAACGGCACTGTGGGGCATGAAGTGCGTAAAATCAAAGAATTCACCTACCCCTGGTACGCCAACGGGCTGCTGACGATGCACTCCGATGGCATCAGTACCCAGTGGAAGCTCGATCGCTACCCCGGCCTCAACCAAAAACACCCCAGCTTGATTGCCGGTGTGCTCCACCGCGATTTTCATCGTGAGCGCGATGACGTAACCATGTTGGTGGCGAAAGGAACGGGCGCATGACCACCCTCTTCACCCTGCAAATTCACTACGAACAGGATGTCGTGCAGGCGCGGCAGCGCACCCGCGAGCTGGCCGAGCAGCTAGGGTTTGACGGGCAAGATCAGGTGCGGCTGGCCACGGCGGTTTCAGAAATTGCCCGCAATGCGTTTCAGTACGCCCAGGGTGGAAGAGTGCAGTTTGACCTGGAGGAAAGCTCCCAAAGCCTTCTCATTCAGGTGCAGGATCAAGGCGGTGGCATTCCGCATCTGAGCGATGTCTTAGCAGGAGGCTATCAGTCGTCTACAGGCATGGGGCTGGGCATTGTGGGCACGCGCCGCCTGATGGATTCCTTTGAAATCGAATCGAGCGAGCAGGGAACCACGGTGAGAATCGGCAAAGCTCTACCGAAGCGTTGGCGCAGCCTCTCTGAAAGAGAATCGCCCCTTTTCACCGACTCCCAGCTACAGCAGATTGGGGAGGCCGTTTTGGGGCGATCGCCCCAAAACCCTTACGACGAAATTCAGCGGCAAAACCAGGAATTGCTGCGGGCGATGGCCGAACTTCGCAAGCGAGAAGAAGAGTTAACTTACCTCAACCGGGAGCTAGAAGACACCAATCGCGGTGTGATTGCCCTCTATGCGGAGCTGGACGAAAAAGCCAGCTCCCTGCAACAGGCCAACGAGCTAAAAACGCGCTTTCTGTCTAACATGAGCCACGAGTTTCGCACGCCGCTGAACTCGATTTTGAGTCTCTCTCGAATGCTGCTGGCTCGCATAGATGGGGAGCTGTCCTTAGAGCAAGAAAAGCAGGTAACGTTCATTCAAAAAGCGGCGGATGGGTTGTCAGAGCTGGTCAATGATCTGCTGGATTTGGCCAAGGTAGAAGCGGGCAAAACCGAGGTGCATCCCAGTTCCTTTGCCGTGAGTGACCTGTTTGCCACCCTGCGCGGCATGCTGCGGCCGCTGCTGGTGCAGGGTTCCTCGGTGTCGCTCGTGTTTGACGAACCCGACGAACTGCCCTCGCTTTACAGCGATGAGAGCAAAATTGCTCAAATCCTCAGAAACTTTATCTCAAACGCGCTCAAATTTACGGAGCGGGGAGAGGTGCGCGTCACCGCAGAGCACGTTGGTCAGATGATTCGGCTCTCGGTGTCTGACACCGGCATCGGCATTGCCGCCGATGACCAGGAGCGCGTCTTTGAGGATTTTATGCAAATTGAGTCTCACCTGCAAAAGCAGGTGAAAGGGACAGGGCTGGGCTTGCCGCTATCGCGTAAGCTAGCCGAGCTGATGGGGGGCAGTGTTGCCGTGCAGAGTGAACCGGGTCAAGGGTCTACCTTTTCGGTCTGCATTCCGATTGTTTACCCCAAAGCCGCAGACCTGCCCGACTCACTGCAACCGATTACCGCTCTGAACCTGGCCCGCCTGCCCATTTTGGCGATTGAAGATCACACTGAAACGCTCTTTATCTACGAGAAACACCTGCAAGCGTCTAGATATCAGTTGATCGCTACCCGCACCCTGGCTCAGGCCAGACAGGCCTTACAACAACTTCAACCAGCGGCGATCGTGCTGGACATTTTGCTCGAAGGGCAAAACGGCTGGACGTTCCTGCGAGAGCTTAAAAGTGATGAAACAACTCGTAATATTCCTGTCTTAGTGATTACAGTCGTGGATAACGAGAAACAGGCGATCGCATTAGGTGCCGATGGATTCCTAATTAAGCCTGTAGAGCAATTACCTTTGCTCACCAAACTCAATACTCTAATTGGTCAGGGCAATACTCAAAAACTCTTACTTATTGATGATGACCCAGCTTGGCGATATGTAGTAAAGCAGTTATTGACGGGTATTTCGCTACAGGTTTTAGAAGCTGAAAGAGGACAGGAAGGATTGGTAATGGCAGAAAATGAACAACCTACTGCAATTCTGCTTGATCTTGAAATGCCAGAGTTAAGTGGATTTGCTGCGCTTGAACAGCTTCGGCATAATCCCATTACTCAATCTATTCCTGTTATCATCTACTCATCAACCCAGTTGGATTTAGAAACCCAGAGCCGTCTAGCTCAACAAGGTGTCGCTATCCTGTCTAAGGAAAAAACATCACAAGCAGAAGCAGTCTCTCACCTTCGAGCAGCACTCGCCAAAGCCGGACTTGTTTTAGGTGCTTGAGGACGTGTCATGTTTGTGCCCAGCGAAACCATTCTGCATATTGATGACAACGAGGCCAATCGTTACATCGTCAGGCGAATTTTGCAAAATGCAGGGTTTGCCGTCGTAGAAGCGGCAACGGCAACCGCAGGGTTAGAGGCGATCGTCCTGCATGAACCAGCGCTGGTGATTCTAGACGTAAAACTGCCTGATCTGAACGGCTTTGAAGTCTGTCGTCAGATCAAGTCTGACCCAAAAACTCGCTTTATTCCGGTACTACATCTCTCAGCCAGCTTTGTTAAAAGTCAAGATAAGGCCGAAGGACTAGACAGCGGTGCTGACGGTTATCTGGCCCAGCCAGTTGAACCGATTGAACTCTTGGCGACGGTGCGATCGCTATTTAGAATTCGCCAGGCAGAGGAACTAGCGCTCATTTCAGCCCGGGAGTGGCAAACCACCTTTGATGCCATCAACGATAGCGTCTGTCTGCTCGATCAGCAGGGTAAAATTTTGCGTTGTAATCGAGCCATGATGGGGCTTTTTGGTAAGCCTGCTGAAGACATTTTGGGATGCGTCCACTATGAATTGATGAAGGCCACCTTGGGGGTAGGAGACGGCACTTGTTTCTACCACGCTAAAGAAACGTTCCAGCGCCAACTGTTAGAACTGCAAAGTCAAGAACGCTGGTTTGCCAAAACCATGGACCCGGTTCTCAATGAGTTTGGTGCCTTTACAGGTGCCGTTCTGACTCTAGCAGATATTACCAATCGCAAGCAGATCGAGGATGAGCGCAAGCAAGCAGAACTAATTCTGCAGGAGCGTAATCAACGTCTAGATTCGCTCTATGAAACAACTCGTGAGCAAGCAGATCAGCTGCGGCAGGCAAATCGCATTAAAGACGAGTTTTTGGCCGTGTTATCCCACGAGCTCAGGTCGCCTTTAAACCCCATTCTAGGCTGGGCAAGAATACTGCAAACGAAACAACAAGACGCCGCAAAAACGCAGTATGCACTCGAAACGATTGAGCGAAACGCTAGATTACAAGCACAGCTGATCGAAGACTTGCTCGATGTTTCTCGCATCCTTCAGGGCAAGCTGAGTTTAAAGACAGAGCCAGTTAGTCTACCCTTCACGATTAGATCTGCCCTTGAGACTGTGCAGCTCGCCGCTGAAGCAAAAGCTATTCAAATTGAGACCATCTTTGAACCCGATGTTGGACAAGTGTTGGGCGATTCGGGTCGTCTACAGCAGGTGATTTGGAATTTGATCTCCAATGCCGTCAAATTCACACCCCCGGGTGGAAACGTGGAGGTGCGGCTAGAGCAAGTCGAGGCCGGTGAAGAACAGGCTGTATCGTCCCCTGGCCCTGCTGCCTATGCTCAAATTACAGTCAGTGATACTGGCAAAGGCATCACCGCTAGCTTTTTGCCCTATGTCTTTGACTACTTTCGGCAAGCCGACAGCACCACGACTCGAAGTTTTGGGGGGTTAGGGTTGGGATTGGCGATCGTCAGTCACTTGGTTGAACTCCATGGCGGAACCGTTGAGGCGGCGAGTTTAGGAGAAGGGCAAGGCTCAACCTTTATGGTGAGGCTACCCACCAGGGCTGTCTCACCATTGCATCCAGATCATCCCTCGGCGCTCGACCGTTCAGAGTTGCATTTTGATGGACTGCGAGTGCTGTTTGTGGATGATGAACAAGATTCACGTGATCTAGTTACTTTTTTGTTAGAACAGCAGGGGGCAACGGTTACTCAGGTAAGCTCCGCTCAAGAAGCGTTAAGGGAGTTACAACAAGCAGAGTTCGATTTGCTGATTAGTGATATTGGCATGCCTGATATGGATGGCTACGCCTTACTTCGCCAGATCAGAGCGCGATCGCCTGATCAGGGCGGAGACATTTTGGCGATCGCCATTACCGCCTACGCTGGGGAAAGTGATCAGCAGCAGGCATTAGCCGCCGGGTTTCAGCAGCATATTACCAAACCGATTGAGCCAGAAATTTTGTCGCAAACAATTTCGACGCTAATGCAGCACAAGTGAGAGCACCACAGACAGGGCAGCTGTGTCGCAAGAAATGAAAAGCCTTACTAACATAGGCTTTTGAGAGAATGGACGTAACTGGACTCGAACCAGTGACCCCCACGATGTCAACGTGGGGGTCTAAGCAGCCAAAATCCTTACTGTAGAGGCTTTTCAGAAAACTTGTATTGAATTGAATACCCAAATCGTACCCGATTGAATTTTCATGATTCTTAAAGTTTTTGGGTTGGCCGCTTATAGGCAGAATCCTACACCAAGCTAGAAGTCCTACACCACTAGGCATTAAGCTCTACATAATGCCATACATGTCATTTTTTAAGCCCTACACAAAGCCAATACCCTGCACGGTTGAGACTTTGACGAGATCACCTTGTTGATGTGGTGACTGGCCTCAATGGCTGCCGTAGGGGCTAATGTACTACTCTGCTTACCATGCCTTGGTTGAACTGCCCTCACTGGCTAATCTGCCAAATCGACTGCACGGCTGCGCGGGTGGGAGAAGTAGCGCGGCTACAGGTTCAGGACATTGTCGCTGGCTGTATTACCTAACGGGCCAGGAAACACCAAGACAAAGCAGACCAGTAGCGTGACTGCGGCTCCTCCGCTGGCTGAGCTGCTATAGGTAGCCGCCACATGTTTCTTGGTCTCTTGAAAAGGGGGTATAAGCACTCAGGCGGTGAAGAAGGCGTTGCGGTTAGCTTGTGACTACTTAGGTTTGAGGGAACAAGTACCCACGGTTCAAGGCAATGGTGAAGCCTCACAGGAGGTGAATCGCTACTGACAAAGGGCACCAAAGGGGCACTCGCTGAGGACACTAAAGCAGATTACTCGCCATATGGGTACTGGGAATTTGGTGAAATATTGGGATATTAGGCAGGATGAAGCATGGTGAGAATTGTGGGGATAAATCCTTCCTTTTTACTGTCCTCGTATTTCTCTAAGCGCCTGCTCATAGTGCAGGGTAAACTCTTCATCCATGACTGTCATTAGAAATTCACAGAGTAGGCGACATATTTCAACAACAATATTAGGGCTAATTTTCTGCACATTTGGTGTGAGAATGCCATGGGCAAATATGTGACGGATGGCTGATGCCAAGTAAGCTATATTGCTGGGATCATCATTAAAGTAATTATCTAGTTCTCGCTGATGGGAGGAATTTACTCTTTCGTGAATGAACCTATAAAACTTATTTTCTACATCTAAATTTTTGATATTGGCTAATATTTGTTCTGAACCATATTGTCGCAAAGCTTCACCGATAGAGTTAGCTTGTGTGGACTTAAGCTTCAATAAAGTCTCGAAGGCAGACCAGGTAAAGACTACTTGACAGAGAGCGCTATAACCTTTCTGCGTTTCTTCTGAGTACCCCTCAAATTCTAAACCTGCAAAACAGTTGGCGGCTCTAAACCGTGCGGCAAATCGATTGATATCGCCAGGGTTTGAGCCTAATCCTAACAGCCCACTGAAACTGCCGTTGCTAATTTTCATTTGATTGGAGTAGTCACTCCATTTTGACGGATAGCCCTTGTCGTCATTACTTATAATCATATTTTTCCAGTCGACAATGCAAACTATTATATAATTCAATAATTAATTGCTCAAGTATAGTTTTCCCTCCACAAGATTTTACCTATCTTAAGAGCCTTATTACACGTGGATCATTCGTGCTCAGAACACATGCTCGTGCGACAGAGGAGAGCTCTGTCGCACCACTCACAAGCTCTTTTATGGCGTCAGCTTTATTAGCAAGTTCTTGGCGAGCGATAGGATTATCCTGATCGCCTTTGTACAGTTTGTCAAGTTCCTCTAAATATTTCTGAATGCAGTTCCAACAGTTGTTCCAAACAATTCCACGCTTTCTTTCTAAAGCAGGAAAATCAAGCCTAAATCGTTTAACTGATTCAACTACTCTTTTCCTCTCCCACTCACTAGCTATGTGTGGATCAGGAATTGCCTCTCCTTCCATATTAAAAAATATAAGACTTGAGTCATGTGCATTGATGGGATCTAATAAAAGGCAGGGCTCATATCTGTAATCGTCCTCTGGCTTTAGTACCCTTTTCGATTCATCTTGTAAAGGAAAGTAAGTTCCCTTCTTACGGTTGCCAACATTACCGCATATACGAAAATTATTCCAGTCAAATGCTAACCACCAATAACCATCATACTCTTTGCCAGTTTCGTCTTTGGTAGTTTTCTTAGGGCGAAAATGTTCAACTTCCCAGTGGGAAAAACAATCTTGTGCCTCAGAAAACCAGCATCTCTGATTTGATAGAGATAATAACCATGCCTTAAGCTCACCCCAAAAAGTTTTATTATCATCAATAATTTGTTTTCTTGCTTTCATGTCTGGAGCAGCTTTAAGCTCTTCAATAAGTTGTTTTGCTTTAGTATCCCATTTTTGAAAGTCTTCATAATATTCAGATCCTTGAACAGGTTTTTCTAGTCGAATATGTCTCATCGCTGGATATTCTCGTTGGAAGTACTCTCACTAGAAAGTTCTGATAGTATTTCATCAGCCAATCTGGCTTGAGCTTCAATTTCTTCTTTAGAAAGTACGTTTTCCTTTTCAGTTATAGTGTTAGCCATAGCGGTAGCGAAATGCTCAAAATACGGATTAGGATGAGTACGCGATACATGTAATGAATTAAGTTCATTTGCAAGATTGATAAGTACTAAATTTTCTTCGGGAGTCTTATCCTGCTTGCCTAAGAGTTGGTAATGGCGATCTAGTTTATCTAGGATTTCTGGAGCCAAGGTTGAACGTAAGCCATACAATTCTGACTTCAAAAGACCCTCCACACCGATCCCAATTGGGTCATATTCAGGTTCTTCTGCAATGGTTGATTCCTCTTGTTGGGATATTATACGGACCTGATTTTTGTACAAACTACCAATCATCAGTGGATTGTGAGTTGCTACTAGCAATTGTCCCTTTTCGGCACGGATATTATCTTGCAAGAGCTTCAAATACTCATAAGTCCATACTGGATTGAGATGAGTATCTGGTTCATCAAGCAAATAAATTGATTCGTCATTTTGGGTAAACAGCATCAGTCCAAGGACTGTGAGAAGTTGCTGTTCACCTTCGCTTAATTGCGTAAACTTAACCCGCGTACCGTCAGTACGTTCAACCGTGACACGTACTTCATCTATTAAGTCACAGAGAAATAAGCTTTCCAGATATCCAAAGAGAGTTTTTTCATCTTCCTCTTCTGTTTTTAGATCGGTAAGTTCTTCTTGATTTTTGATAAAGAGATATAGCCGCTCAGTATTTTCTGTTTTTCCTCTCACATCACGTTCAACTGCTTCGGTATTACGAATAGGTGCAAGGGCTTGGCTCCAGAGACGATCAAGGAATGTCTTAAATGCCCCCCGTGCATACCAAAATCGAGGATCGCCCTCAGCTAATTGTGTTTTATTGGGTCTGCCAGTTCCTCGCCACCAGGGCGTTTTCAAAACAAAAAGTGCAGAATCAAAGCATTTGATGTTTAGGTATTTTTCTAACAGCTCATGCGCAGTTTCTGTATTAGACAGGAAAAATGCTAGCAGAACCAGCTGACTGTACTCCTTACGACAAAAGAACATTCGGCGTAAGGGCATTTCGCTTTGCTTACTATTTAAAATCTCTTGATAGTAGCGACGAGTTGGTTCGTCAAAATGTTTTTCTAATCGACTGCTCAAGCCGGAATAATAAGCAAACACGAAATTTGGCAAATATTCTACTAATTTACGATTAAAAGTAGTTTGCGTAATTGACTTGCCATCTACTTGAATATCTAATCTTCTATTACTCCGTTCCGGATCAGCGTTTATATTAATGACTTTATCACGGCAGACATACTGTAATTCATATGCAAAAGCAGGAGGCTTGCTCAGCTCCAAGTCGCGAAAAATCTCAACAATGGCTTCAATTAGATTTGACTTTCCGGAACCGTTACGCCCAATCAAAATCGTAGTTGATTGGTTTTCATCAAAGTCAATTTCAAAATTCCTTAACCTCTTGCCTCGATAGGCAGGAATACGTAACCAATCTAACCTCATGCTGCCTCCAAGAACCGGGGTGAATCTTCTTCTGTCCCTCTTCGCTCTCTTAGAAGTTCTTTTTCTTCTTCTGCCTTTAGCTGATCATAAAAGTCATCAATTTCAAGTTGAGAAGCTACCCATAATTCTTCTGCTGATAAGGCACCCTGCTTTTTGAGGATTGTAGTAAGGTGTGAAGGTTCAATATCTTTACGTGTCAACATAACTACTTGCTCAGTAGGAGATTTAGTGGATGTAGTGTTCTTTACTTGTCGGCCTGTTTCATTTGCTTTAGTTGTAAAAAGCTGATTGCGAACTCTTTCTAGTAGCGCTGCGGCTGACTCATCATTTGGATCTTGTGGGACGAGTTCACCTCGAAAAGCCTTTTCCAATAAAGCAGAAATCAATCGCTCAACCTGGATGATCGCAGCTTTATAGCGAGCTTCAAGACGATTGGCAAACGAAAATAGGCTTTCTACACGGCGAACTATTTCTTTTTGCTCCTCTGACGGAGGAACAACTACTGGTAATGAAGAAAGAACCGTTTTATTGATTGAAGCGAGATTTGTGCTCTGCTTACCATACGAAAGAAAATAGTCAAATCCACGTGAATTGCCATACCAAGAAAAGAATTTAGGCTCAAATGAACAATTTCTTAATCGTGCCCTAAACACATGGTTTTGAAAAGTACATTTCTCTATTTCGCCATTCCAGACCCAGCCTCTTCCGAGCTTGTCAATATCTCCACCCTCATTAAATAAAATATCTCCTCTCTCTAACAGTAAACTTTCTATACGCTTTTTGGGGACTCGTATTGTCTTCATTTCACTAAGATCAAGATAGCCACGCTGAACATTAGCAACACGAAGATAAGGAAGTTCCTCATCTTCTGGATCTTGCCTTTTAGAATCCTTTGTTATACCACCTGATATCTCTGCGATTTCCTCTAATCGGGCCGTCTCCCAACTAGCCGGAAACTCGTACTCTCTGAAACAATCAATTCCCGAAAAGTTAAATTGATTTAATTCTTCGTCCACTCTTCTACTGGTGTTTGAGGTAATATGACGCCAATTCTCAGTCAACTTTCCTGAAGTGGCAGCAGCAAGAATGGACTGGCGAAATTGTTTCAAAATAAAAGGAATACGTTCACATTTTTTCCGACATGCATCAACTTGCTCAAACAAGTGGTCGAGCTTCTCAGCTATTCGCCTTTGTTCTAGAATAGGGGCAACAAGCAGAGGAGCTTTCCTACCAGCCTGTGTACCTAATCGTGGCATATTCAAGCCATGACTTACAGCATCAACATACTTCAAAAAGCCAGGATGTTTAAGCCAATGAAATAAGAAGTTTCCATCAAGAGCTTGATTTGGCTTTAAAGGAATGATTTCTGTAGAACAATATCCATCCATATCAGCCCTAAGAACCTTATTTAGGTAAGGACGTAGTTTTCCGTAAAGAATATCTCCTTTCTCGAATTGGTTTTTAGTGCTTCTCGATTGGCGCTCAGAGAAAGTTAGCCTTTTTAGTAGCTTAGAAGTATCCTTTTCAATATCTTCAAGTTCAAGAACCCAAGCCCTATCTGGGATTTCTTGAGGATCAGCTTTGATTGTTTTGCCATATTCAACAACCTCACCAAGTGTCACTTGAAGCCAAGAGTTAGGTATTTCAAATTTCTGGTTCATAATTCAACCTCTTCGCCTAACTCATCTAAAATTCCTTGCAGTTCTGCGAGAGCTGCCTCCAGTTCAGTAATTGCTTCCTGTGCCAGAGCAGAGGCTTCAGGTAATTCGTCTAAATCAAAATTGCTCTCATCACGGAGCCAAGCAATATCGAGGTTCTCGTTACGCTCAGTAATCCATTCACGACTAAAACAACGAAATCGTCCGCTTTCACCAGTATCCTCACGTTTTGCAAGGCTTTCAGGTAGCCCAAACGGGTCATCTCCAAATGCCGCTTCAAACTCAGATATATGAGTGCGGGTCAACTGTGTCCGCCGACCAAATGTTGGCATATTTGCCCGCAAGTCATATACCCACACTTCCTTAGTATTTCCTTTCTCTGACTTGCCACGGGTGAAAAACAGCACATTGGTTTTTACCCCTTGGGCGTAAAAAATACCTGGAGGTAGCCGAATAATTGTGTGAAGATTGCATTTATCCATCAGGTCAGCGCGGATCTGCTTGCCCGCGTTGCTCTCAAAAAGCACATTGTCAGGCAATACGACAGCCGCTCTTCCACCCGGTTTTAGGCTCCGATAAATGTGCTGTAAAAAGGCCAATTGCTTGTTTGAGGTTGGATAAGTAAAGTCATCTCGCGAAGGCAGCCCGCCGCCTTTCTTGGTGCCAAAGGGCGGATTGGTCAAAATCAAATCAGCCTTACCCAGTTGCTGCCCATCGGAAGAAAGGGTGTTCCCCAGGAGTACATCTCCCTCAATGCCATGTAACATCAGGTTCATTAGCAGCAAGCGGTGGGTGTCCTGCACCAGTTCCATACCGCAAAACGCCTGCTTTTGCTGAAACTCCTGCTGTTTGATACTCCATTCAAAGGGGTCGTGTTTTTCGCGGATATAGCGATTGGCCGCAATCAAGAATCCCCCTGTGCCAGCAGCGGGGTCTTGAATTACTTCCCCTGGTTTGGGTTTCATCAATGCTACCATCGAGTCAATCAATGCCCTGGGGGTAAAATACTGTCCCGCACCTGACTTCTTCTCCTCCGCGTTTTTCTGAAGTAACCCTTCGTACAGGTCACCAAACTCATCCCGATGCTCAGAAAACCAGTCCAACTCGTCAATGCTTTGTACTAACTTTTTGAGAATGCGCGGTTGCGTTAAAGACGTCTGGGCATTAGCAAAAATAGCCTGAACTTGCTTAGAAGATGCCTTAGAACCAAGATGCACCAGCAGCTCTCGATAGAAGTTCATTAAATCCTGCCCCTCCCGATCGACCAAATTTCTCCAGCGATATCCCTTGGGCAGCTGTTCTTCGCTCTCCGTCTCCTGCATCATTTTCAGAAACAGCAGGTAGGTCAACTCCGTGACATATTGCAGGTAAGTCACACCATCGTCCCGTAGGACGTGGCATAAACTCCATAGTTTTTGGACGATATCACCGGTAGCTGCCATAAAAATTTAAGAGAATTAGGAATCAAACCAGTTTTGCAGTTGCAGGCTCTGAAAATCGACAAAATTTACCGTGTTATTGGTAACCAAAATGAGGTTATTAACCACTGCGATCGCAGCAATTTGCCCATCTACAAACGACGGAGTTTTACCACCGCCCATCAACCTGGCCCGTTCGACAGCGTGCCAGTTAGCAGCCTCTGCGTCGTAGGGCAAAATCATCAGCTTGGTTTCAACCTCCTCCTGTAAGTAGGCTGCAATGGCCTGTTGCCGCTTTGATTTGGGTAGGCGATGGCAGCCAAACAGCATTTCGTGATATACCACAGCAGCGGTTGATAGCTCCTTACTCTGGCTAGCCAGCTGCTGCATAACCCTCGAGCATGGCTGAGGCCGTAGAGGCTCAGAAAGGATATTGGTGTCTAGCAGAAAGCGCACCATAGTTACACAAGCACCTCTCGCCCTGGAGCAGCATCACGCACATCCTGAAAGACTTCATCAGGGTTGAGATCGAGCATTGCGATGCCCCAGCGCTGCCTAAACTCTGCCAGGGAACTGCCAAAGCTTCCCTGGTGAGCTGACAGCCGATCAAAGTCTTCAACAGATAGCAAAATGGCGACCCGTTTCCCCCGGCGGGTAATCTCAATGGGCTTACCCTGCTCAACAGAGTGAACTAGTTGGGTTAAGTGATCTCGTGCATCAGCAATTGAGTATTGAGGCAGCAGATCTGACATGCTATCAGGATGGCTATCTATATCGCCATTTAACCACGAAACCACCGGGTCAACTGGCTGCCTGCCAGACGTTGTCCCTAATTTCCGCCAGAATTGTATCCAACTGCCCTCCAAAGAGGCGATCTAAACGACTAAACCCGCCTCCCTGGGTTTTGAACTCGCCCTGGTCTAACGCTTCATGATCGACAATGACCTCTACCTTGAGCTGCTTACCAATGCGCTCTAACCACTTGCGTTGGGGTGCCGTCCAGGCTTGTTTAGCCAAAATTTTCTTTATAGCCCGGTCAACCCGTTCGGGGTAAGGAATGAGCGCATCGCCCAGGGCTGCCTGACGGATGAACCCAATAATGGAGGCAGCAATATCCTCATTAGTGGCATCTCGCCAGGCCGAACGCAGTTGGGCTTCAGAGTAGCCAGCATTATCGAGTAATAGCCTTAACTCCTTCAGCTGCTGACGGGTTAGGTCTCGGGGGCGCTGCATCACTACTATTAAGGCCGCAATCTGGTTCTGGTTATTACGCAAAAAGGCTTTGAAGCTATCCAAGTAATCCTCTGGCCTGCCATAGGCTGCCCCACTTTCAGATACCCCATAGCCCTGCTCAACCCTCAACAATTCATCGGGATGGTAGGAGATGAGTACGGATTGAGTGCCTTCCTTCTTGCGATCAAGCACTTGAGCAATGGTCCTGTGTTCTTCGAACCACTGTTTGACCTGGATTCCATTACTTTCCTTCAGATGCTGCACCACATCCTGCACTGACATACCAGCCAGTTGCTCTAGCTGCTCACGGTCGTTCTCGCTCAAATGGCGGCGCTTGCGCTGCAGCTTGGCCAACAGCTGCTCTACGATGCCCTCTAGTGCCTCGGGTTCCGTCTCTGTTGCCAGCTCTTCAACCAGTTGGGTAAAGGAGATTTTGGGATTCACCACCACCGGCTGCATGCTTGATACTGGTGCAATAGCCTCATAGAGCCGCACGGCATCAAAAATGCGAAAGACATCTTTACCAATGGCATCGGCTCGGCGCGTGGCCCGCCCTAGCATTTGCTCATAGAGAATTCTCGAATTGACCCGCCGAATAAAGACCAGGTTACATATGGAGGGCACATCGATTCCGGTGGTTAGTAAGTCTACGGTTACCACGATGGTTGGGTTGACCTCATTGCGGAACTTGCGAATCAGCTCCAAAGGCTTATCGGCAGCGCCGGTAATTTTTGCGATCGCGTCGTCTTCTACACTGCCGTATAACTCTTGCAGCACTTGCTTGAACTGATCCACCACAATATCGGCATGGCTGTCAGTAGCACAGAAAATGAGGGTTTTTTCGGGCAGCGATGGGTCGATGTGCTGAGCCAGGGCTTCACAGACGGCTCGGTTAAATTCTTCGGTGACCACTCGCTTGTTAAAGTGCTCTACCTCAAACCGCACTTCATCGGGAGCGTGGACCAGGTCAAGCTGGCCAGTCGCTGGATCAAAGAATTCCATTTGCTCCCCTGGATCCCAAACAATGCCTTCTAAGGCCAATCGGGTGGTGATCTGGTAAGGGGGCTCATGATCAATGAGCCAGCCATCAATAACAGCTTCTCGGTAGGCGTAGGTGTAGACGGGGTTGCCAAAAATTTGTGTGGTATGCAAAGCGGGAGTTGCTGTCAGACCAATTTTGACTGCATCAAATTGGTCTAAAACTCTTCGATACTTCGAAACATAGTCGTTAAAGTCCCGAAACTCTATTTCTGCATCACTCAGCTCACGGTTGAGCAAATAGCCCCGATGGCATTCATCCACCACAATGCAGTCATACTGATCTGCCGTCAGCAGGGGGGCATCTTCAGCGGCGTAAAGCGTTCGTTTCACCATCCCTTGCACTGTAGCGATATGAACTTTCGTATCAGACTCGGACCGTATATCGTTTAGCTCTTTGACCTCAAAGATATCTGCAAAGGTTTGTAAGCTTTCCATGCGGGATTCTTTGAAAGCATTGGCGGTCTGTTCACCCAGGGCTGTGCGGTCTACCAAAAACAGTACTCGGCGAAACCGCTTGGTTTTCAAGAGTCGGTAGACCAGAGCAATACAGGTTTTGGTTTTACCGGTTCCGGTGGCCATGGCTACCAGCAAGTCTCGTTGCCCCGTCTCCAGGGCCATTTCAATCGCCTGAATAGCCTTAATTTGATAGTCCCGCAGTTCGATGCCGTAGTTAAAAGGCTCCTGTTTTAACCGACTGTGGGCCTGATCAATATCCTGCTTAAGCGATTCCATCAGCCCCTGGGGGCTGTACCAGGTTGATAATGGCTGCCGCAGGTTTTCAGGTCGGCGCAGGTCACAAAACCAGATGCCGCTTTTGGTGCGCAACTGCTGTAGAAAAGGCCGCCCGTTGGTCGCAAACACGAACGGAACCTTGAAGTCGCCCCATGGTCCACCAGGGCAAGACTCTTCCCCCTGGATTGTGTAGCCCTGGCTGTAGCGCTTGGCCTGGTTTAGAGCGCCCTCTGCCACGTCTTTGCTGTGGCGTTTGGCTTCGACTACAGCGACAACCTGCAAACCTACAAATAAGGCGTAGTCAGCCCTACCACCGGCTGTAGGCCATTCTGAGATGGCCAGGTTTTTCCCTTTTTGTGGTCGAGCACCCTTTTGAAAGGTCAGTTGGTTGGTGTTTACTTCCCATCCGGCGGCCTGTAACTGGGCGTCAATCAACCGTCGGGTTTCAGGTTCATCTAGATCAATGGATTGCTCGACCTGGCGTGCCTGAGCCAAGGTGGCTTCAATGACTTGAGCTGGCTGCTGCTGGGCTTCAATCTGAACGGCTGTGAGCCGTTGCCGTACCGCCTCTACTTCGGCCTCGGCAACTTCTAATAGCGTTTCGGCGATCTGGCGCAGTTCTGCCTCTTCCGCAGCAGTAACCTGAGCCATCTGGGCCTGGTTGCGATGCTTTTCAGCTTCTGCTCGGAGATGGGCAAGCTCCTGCTGTAGCGCCTCGGTTTCCTGCTCTGGATCGGCAGGTGGCACGAACGGCCCAGCTTTGAAATTGCGATCGCGCCCAAAGCTGCGATGAAACCAAATGCCCAGCAAGCGAGCATATTTCAGGTTACTTAAAGCCGTGCGATGGTCACCCACCATGTCATGGGTGGCAGTGTTGCCTTTTGCCCGTAGCTCGTGAAAGAGCTGGTAGGCTTCTCCAACCACAACGCCCCGGTCTCGCAAACGCCGAAGTAAATCAACCTGAGACTCCTGAGGATTTAGATACAGACCGGCATTCGCTGCTGCCATCTGAGCCAACAGCTCACCAAACTGACGAAGCTTTATCAGGCAGGTGCAAGGATCTTCCTTGAAATAACGCTCCGCCAAAGTCCCGAGTCGAACAAGCTGCGGTTCGTGCTGTCTGAGAAAGACAAAATTAGGGGAAAGGGACGCACCGCTCATGTGTAGAAATTAGGCGTCACTAAGCTATTCCTAAGGATGCCCACTCTATAAGGAGAATTCCATAAAGATTTTGCCCGGTGAGACAAAAATTAGATGACCTACCCAAGCTAGCATCAACACCTTAACCAGTCCTGAGCCGAGTCAACTACCACTCCACATCCCGTTACATATCGGCAGCTCCCGCGCCCTCTGCCTATAACTCTTACGAAGCTCCGATAGAACTGGATAGAAGGGATGGCTCTCATTTTGCTTCAAATTAAGGGGTACAGAGATTTGAGAGATGATCTGTGGCTCTAACATCCACGGCTCCGGTGTCTCTATCCAGGTAACCAGGGCATTAGCCTCCATCCACTTAGAAAGTACCTGCTCTCCATCCACAAAGGTGAGGCGTTTACCACTGCGGCCTTCCCGCCTTAGCTCAATGCTCAACTCATCGGCCAGTAGGCACCCCAGGGTAAGACGCAGGGTAGAGCCAAAGGCATTGTTGTTGTAGTGCTGTCGTACCCGCTCTTTCAACTGCTGGCCGCTGGATGAGGGCTTGCTGGGTGAAATGCCTACGTAAAGCAGGGTAGCCCCTTCCACCCGATGACAGCCCTCAGTCGGAACCTCAGGAGGAACCTTGCGAAAGTACCAGGCATAGACTCCAGCCTTCCCTGGCACCGGACAATTCCTAGCCAACACCTCTGGGCGGGACCAGAGACGAGTGGGGTAGAGGATCGCTTCAAAAGTTGACTCATTCATGGGGCTGGGCATTTTGGGACTCACCCTTTCAGAGTTCCCGCCCCGTAGAGAGTGGGCACGGTCTTTCCTGACGCTAGCAGCCCTTTATAGGAACGGCTCCTACTGCTGGTGCGAACGGCCCTATTTTCACTATGAATTTGTAAGGTGAGTCCAGTTGGCTAGTTGCCATCTGGCACTACAGAGGTGACATCCTTACGATGATGGTCAACCAAAATGAGGCTAGAGTTTTATGAAACCCTTGATAAAAAAGCACTTTGAGCTGCTTGAAGCAATTCAAAGCAATTACAAACTGCGAAACAAGGAGCTTGGTGCTCTAGAGAAGTCGATCGCTGCCTGTAATCAGCAGATTGCGATCGCCCCTGAAGTGGCCCAGCTGTTTCACCAGGAGTTTGAGGAATTGAGCCAGTTCGCCGTGGAGCAGCCACTGCCTGAATCTGCCGCCGCGCTGCCTGCCCACACAGGTTATACCCAGCTCGCTATTATTCGTGAAAAGCAAGGGCGGCTAACAGAGGCCATCTGCCTATGTCGCGAGGCCCAGGAGCAAGGTTGGGCTGGCGATTGGGAAAAACGAATAGCCCGTTATCAGAAGCAGCAGGCTCGGAATGCTAAGGGCTAAACCGTTTATAAAGACTTCTACAACAGTCTGGGGTACCTTTGGCCCTTTGACCTACAGTTGAGCCAACTCTCTATCAATTTTGGCTATGACGACTCCAGACATCCCAGGCGATAACCGCTCGGTACAGATTGGTGGCAGTGTAACCGGTAGCGCCGTGGTGACGGGCAACAGCAATACGGTCTCGGTGCAGTTCCAGCAGGCGTCGCTGCCAGTACCGGAGACGGTGGATATTCAGGCGGAGATTGAGGCGCTAAAAGAAATCTTCGCAAGTCTGAATAACCCAACTATCACGGGCGCAGCTGAAGAGTTGGCGCTGGAGATGGCGAAGCCAGAACCTGATAAGGAGATTATTGCCGATGCCCTGGAAACCGGGCTGAAGCGCATTAAAAAATTGACGGATTTTGGGGAGGCGATCGACCGGCTGCGGCCCCATGTGGAGGCGACGGCGGGGTGGCTGGGGCAGCATGGCCACAAGCTTCTGCCCCTCGTTGGGTTGGCGCTGTAGAGGTAGGGCTTGGGTGTAATGGGTGATCGCGGCATTCAGATTCAAGAGAGTGCGGTAGGGAGTGCGATCGTCTCGGGCGATGGCAACGTTGTTAACGTCATCTACCAAGTCATTCAGCAATCAATACTGGAGACGGTTGGCACCGCCACTCGACTCGGCCCGAATCCTTATCGAGGGTTAGCAGCCTTTACGGAAAAGGACAGCGATCGCTATTTTGGGCGTGAAGCTCAGATCGACCGACTATGGAAAGAATTTCAGACCCTTGTGGGGCGTTCAGGTGGCCCTCGCCTCTTAACGGTTCTGGGGCCATCGGGATGTGGGAAATCTTCCCTGGTGCGAGCGGGGTTGATTCCGGCACTAGCCCAGCGGCCCCTGTTAGGGAAAAAACGGATGCGGGTGGCGGTAATGGTGCCCGGTGAGCATCCCCTGGAAGCCCTAGCCGGGGTGTTGGCCAAGGCAGTAACCGAAGACTCGATGCCTGTTGCCAAAAACCGGGAGTTTACTGAGGAAATGGATATTCCCTCCGCTAGTGGGGAATATGACGGCCTACGTCGTATCACTGCCCTGATGCCAGAAATTCGAGACTCTCCGCTGGTGGTGCTGGTGGATCAGTTTGAGGAGGTTTATACCAATGAGCCCCGAGGCACGACACCTGAGGAGCAGAGTCGGCGAGAGCGATTTATTCAAGAGCGCATGGCTTTCATTGAAAACCTGCTGTGTGCTGCCAAGGACTCCAGCGGCAATCTGTCTGTCATTCTTACTCTACGCAGTGATTTTCTGGGGGAAACGCAGCGCCACCCTGACTTGAATCAGGCTATTTCCCATTGTGGGGTGATTGTACCGGCGATGACAGTAGCGGAGTTGGCTCGGGCGATCGCGGAGCCTGCCAAACGGGCGGGACACCCCTTAGAGGATGCTTTATTGGATCGCATGGTGCAGGATATGGCAGGGCAAGAGGGGGCGTTGCCGTTGCTCCAATTTGCGCTGACCAAACTGTGGGAGGAGTTATCGCAGGAATCGCTACGGGGGCGATCGCCGTTGCAGGTCTATTTAGACATTGGGGGCATTGGGGGAGCGGTAGCGGATAGGGCAGATAAGATTTTTGATGGTTTGAAGGATGCTGGTAACTCGAAGGTAGACAGGCAAGCGATCGCGCAGCGAATTTTTCTAAGCCTGGTGCAGCCGGGAGGGAAGAATAACTGGGTGACTCGTCGCCGGGTCAGGGTCAAGGATTTAGCCACCCGCAAGATCACTCTGGAGCAAGTGAAGGAGGTCATTCACGAGTTCTCGAAGGAAAATGCGCGCTTAATTTCCCTATCTACAGTGGAGGGTGAGATCACGGCGGAGGTGACCCATGAGGCACTGTTTGAAACCTGGCAGCGGTTCAAAGACTGGATTAGCGATCGCTGGGATGATATTCGCTTGCAGCAGCGGTTAGAGTCAGCTGCAACCTACTGGGATGAGCAGGGAAGGCCAGCGGGGTTGTTGTGGCGATCGCCGGATCTGGATCTCCTCCGTACTTTTGTCCGAACCGCTAACCCTGATCTCAACCCATGTTGCCTTAACTTTTTCCGTGCTTCTGAGCAGGCAGAACGGCAACAGGCTCTCTTGCGAGGGGCGGGGGTAGGCGCTTTGGCGCTATTGGCGGCGGGAATGACCTGGTTTGGTCTCCAGTCCCGTCGGGCAGAGCAGTTGGCTTTGGTTCGTCAATTGGCTGCCCAAGCAGAGCAGATGTCCAGTCAACCCCGTCGTGCTACCTCCCAGGAAGCAGGAGCGCTGCTGGCGGTGCATACTTTCCAGATAGCCAACCTTAGCGGTCGAAAACTGGATACCGTGAACCAAGCAGTCCGTCAGGGGCTAGATCGTCCTTGGCCCATCGCCACGCTCTCCCACGAGGATATGGTCAGGGCGGTGAGCTTCACCCTGGATGGGCAGCGGGTTGCTACCGCCAGTAGTGACGGCACGGCGCGGGTGTGGGAGGCCAGCACGGGGAAGGTCATTGCTACCCTCTCCCATGATGATGAGGTCATTGCGGTAAGCTTCAGCCCGGATGGGCAGCGGGTCGCCACCGCCAATAGTGACGGCACGGCGCGGGTGTGGGAGGCCAGCACGGGGAAGGTCATCGCTAATCTGTCCCATGATAAAAAGGTCTGGGCGGTGAGCTTCAGCCCGGATGGGCAGCGAGTCGCCACCGCCAGTAGTGACGGCACGGCGCGGGTGTGGGAGGCCAGCACGGGGAAAATCATCGCCACCCTCTCCCATGATGATGTGGTCTGGGCAGTGAGCTTCAGCCCGGATGGGCAGAGGGTTGCTACCGCCAGTAGTGACGGCACGGCCCGGGTGTGGGAGGCCAGCACGGGGGAGGCCATCGCCACCCTCTCCCATGATGCTGCTGTCTATGCGGTGAGCTTTAGCCCGAATGGGCAGCGGGTCGCCACCGCCAGTGATGACGGCACGGCGCGGGTGTGGGAGGCCAGCACGGGGGAGGCCATCGCCACCCTCCCCCATGATGATAGGGTCAGGGCGGTGAGCTTCAGCCCGGATGGGCAGTGGGTCGCCACCGCCAGTGTTGACCGCAGCGCCCGGGTGTGGGAGGCCAGCACGGGGAAAATCATCGCCACCCTCCCCCATAATGATGAGCTCTGGGCAGTGAGCTTCAGCCCGGATGGGCAGCGGGTCGCCACCGCCAGTAGTGACCGCAGCGCTCGGGTGTGGGAGGCCAGCACGGGGGAGGCCATCGCCACTCTCTCTCATAATGATGAGGTCTGGGCGGTGAATTTTAGCCCGGATGGGCAGCGGGTCGCCACCGCCAGTAGGGACGGCAACGCCCGGGTGTGGGAAACCATCACGGGGGAGGCCATCGCTACCCTCTCCCATGATGAGAGGGTCAATGCGGTGAGCTTCAGCCCAAATGGGCAGCGGGTCGCCACCGCCAGTGATGACGGCACCGCCCGGGTGTGGGAGACCAGCACGGGGGAGGCCATCGCCACCCTCTCTCATGATGCTGGGGTCAATGCGGTGAGCTTCAGCCCGAATGGGCAGCGGGTCGCCACCGCCAGTAGTGACGGCACGGCGCGGGTGTGGGAGGCCAGCACGGGGGAGGCCATCGCCACCCTCTCCCATGATGATGATGATTGGGTCTGGTCGGTGAGCTTCAGCCCGGATGGGCAGCGGGTCGCCACCGCCAGTTTAGGCGGCACGGCGCGGGTGTGGGAGGCCAGCACGGGGGAGGCCATCGCCACCCTCTCCCATGATGATGGGGTCTTGGCGGTGAGCTTCAGCCCGGATGGGCAGCGGGTTGCCACTGCCAGTTGGGACGGCACCGCGCGGGTGTGGGAGGCCAGTACGGGGAAGGTCATCGCCACCCTCTCCCATGATGATGGGGTCTTGGCGGTAAGCTTCAGCCCGGATGGGCAGCGGGTCGTCACTGCCAGTTTGGACGGCACGGCGCGGGTGTGGGAGACCAGCACGGGGGAGGCTATCGCCACCCTCTCCCATGATGATGAGGTCTGGGCAGTAAGCTTCAGCCCGGATGGGCAGCGGGTCGTCACCGCCAGTGTTGACAGCAGCGCCCGGGTATGGGAGGCCAGCAGGGGGGCGGCCATCGCTACCCTCTCTCATAATGCTGCGGTCTTGGCTGTGAGCTTCAGTCCGGATGGGCAGCGAGTCGCCACCGCCAGCGGTGACGGCACGGCGCGGGTGTGGGAGGTCAGCACAGGGGAGGCTATCGCCACCCTCTCCCATGATGCTGCGGTCAGGGCGGTGAGCTTCAGCCCGGATGGGCAGCGGGCCGCCACCGCCAGTAGTGACGGCACCGCCCGGATTCGCTGGGTGTGGTCTCAGGATTTAGTCGCCCAGATTTGTCAGCGCCATGACCGCAACTTTACGGCTACCGAATGGCGCAACTACGTGCAGCGAGACTTGAGTCAGTACAACTTGACCTGTGCCAATTTCCCTGTCCATGCCACCGTGATTGTCGCCGCCCATACCATTGCCCGAGACGGCAATGGCCGCCAAGCTACTGCCCTGCTGCGCCATCTGTTGAGAATTTCCCGTGCTGCGGGCCATGATATTGACCTCGACCCCGCCACCGAGGAAATTGCGCAAAATCCTAGAGCTGTGGCCCGCAAGTATTCCGCCGTGCATTTGGTGCGAGAAGCCACTACCCTGGCCCGCAATGGAAAGGTGGCCAGGGCCACCCGTCTATTCCAACAAGCCCTCGACCGCGATCTTGAGATTGACCTCAACCCCAGCACCGATACCCTCGACCAAAACCCCGCCGCCGTCGCCCACACCCTCGCCAACCCCACAGAGTAGAGCACAACACCCAATTGGGGCCGACGCATCCGGTCTCTCGGCTCCAATTGGGGCACCATGGGGGCGACGGTAGGGCACATTGGCCAGCACGGCCACAAGCTCTTACCCCTGATGGGCTGATGCTATAAAGGTTAAGACCGCTCAGTTGAGCAGGTGGATATGGACGAAATCCAAGTCAGTCACGGCATTCAGATTCAATCGAGTGCCGTGGGCAGTGCGATCGTCTCCGGTGATGGCAATATCATCCATGTCATTTACCAAACGGCACCGCCATCCCCAGTCACTCCGAAAACCGCTCCCCAGTCCCTTGACCCCAATCCCTACCAGGGGTTAGCGACGTTTACGGAACAGGACGGCGATCGCTACTTTGGGCGAGAAGCTCAGATCCAACGGCTGTGGCAACGGTTCCAAGACCTAGCGGCCCAATCCACCCAGGTTAACGCTATCCCCCGGCTGTTGCCCATTCTGGGGCCATCCGGCTGTGGCAAGTCCTCTCTGGCCCGCGCGGGGCTGATTCCAGAACTGGCTCGCCGTCCCCTGCCCGGTAAAACCTCCCTGCGCGTGGTGGTGTTGGTGCCCGGTAGCCACCCCCTGGAAGCCCTGGCAGGGGTGCTAGCCAAGACTGCGACCCAAGACCCTCTACCCGTTACCAAAACCCGCGAGTTTACCGCCGAACTTGGTCTAGTCAACACAACCGGGGAGTATGACGGGCTGCGCCGCATCGCCAATCTGATTCCCAAAATTCACGATATGCCACTGGTGGTGCTGGTAGACCAATTCGAGGAAGTTTATTCTCTCTGCAAGGAAGATCAGGAACGCCAAGCTTTCATCGACAATCTGCTCACCGCCGCCCAAGACTCCAGCGGCCAGGTGTCGGTGGTGATCACCCTACGCAGCGACTTTTTGGGCGAAACCCAGCGCCATCCCGCCCTTAGCCAGGTTATTGGCTCTGACCAGAGCGTGATTGTGCCGCCGATGACAGCGGCGGAACTACGAGAGGCGATCGCCCGCCCCGCTGAACGGTCTGGCCATCCCCTGGATGCGGCCATCATTGACCTGCTGGTGCAGGACACCGAGGGCCGGGAGGGGGCGCTGCCGCTGTTGCAGTTTGCCCTCACCCGCATTTGGGAGGGGCTGGGCCAGGAGGTGGTCCCGGCGGAGATCTACCGCCAGATGGGGGGCGTGGGCGGTGCCCTGGCCGGGAAAGCTCAGGAGATCTACGACCACCTCAGTCCTGCAGAGCAGGAAACCGCCCGTCGTATTTTTCTGGGCCTGGTGCAACTGGGAGAAGGCACCCGCGACACCCGCCGTCGCGCCCCGGTGGCGAGCCTAATCGCCAGTCAGGATAGCCCAGAGGCCGTGAAGCAAGTGCTGGCCCGCTTTTCTTCGCCGGGCGTGCGGTTGTTGACCCTGGCCAGTCATGGCGATGGGGAAGTGGCGGAGGTGACCCACGAGGCCCTATTTGGCTACTGGCAGGCGTTGAACGAATGGCTGGATAGCAGCCGGGATGATATTCGCTTTCAGCGACGGCTGGATGAAGCCGCTACCTACTGGAATCAGCATGGACGGCCAAATGGTCTGCTGTGGAGACCACCTGCCCTGGACTTACTGAAAACGTTTGCCCAAAAAGCGCGATCGGATATGTCCGCTTCATCCGTTGCCTTCTTTGAAGCTGCTGACCAAGCCAATCAACGAGAGAAACGGTTGAAGCAATGGGCAATAAGGAGCCTGGTAGCGGGTTTAGTATTTACCACCACCTTAAGCGGGTTTGCGGGCTATAAGGTGTACGAATCCGAACGCAGGCGAATGCAGCTTTATGCAGCGACTTCAGAAAACCTGGCGGATATCGATGATATTTATAGTCTGGTTTACGGATTAGCCGCTATTGGGTTGGGGCGTTCGCCCTTTATCAAACTCCCTAATCTACAACGCCCTGGGCTTGTTAGCACCGCAGTGCTAGATAAACCTAACCGAGCAATGCAGGCTCATTATGTTGCAGGTCATAGAGAGGTTACTTCAGTAGCGATTAGTGCCGATGGGCAAACCCTGGTCAGCGGCAGTGAGGATGGAACAGTGCGGCTATGGGATCACGAGGGAAACCCCATTGGCGAACCCATTCAGGGCCATACGGCTGCGGTCACTTCAGTAGCCGCCAGTGTCGATGGGCAAACCATTGCCAGCAGCAGTGAGGATAGGACGGTGCGGCTATGGGATCACGAGGGAAACCCTATTGGCAGACCCATGTGGGGGCATGTGGATGTGGTCACTTCGGTGGCGATTAGTGCCGATGGGCAAACCCTGGTCAGCGGCAGTGAGGATGGAACAGTGCGGCTATGGGATCACGAGGGAAACCCCATTGGCGAACCCATTCGGGGCCATACGGATGCGGTCACTTCGGTGGCGATGAGTGCCGATGGGCAAACCCTGGTCAGCGGCAGTTGGGATGGGACGATTCTCTGGTGGGATCGCGGGGGAAACCCCATCGGAAGATCCTTACGAGGCCACACGGAAGGGGTCACTGCGGTGGCGCTGAGTGTCGATGGACAAACGATGATCAGCGGCGGTTGGAATGGGACAGTGCGGCTATGGGATCGCCAGGGAAACCTCATGGGAAAACCCTTACAAGGCCATACAGGTACCGTCACTTCGGTAGCGATCAGTGCTGATGGACAAACGATGATCAGTAGCAGTGAGGATGAGACGCTGCGGCTGTGGAATCACCAAGGAAACCCCATCGGAGAACCCTTGGAAAACATGTTCGGTTTCGAGTCGGTGGCGATGAGTGCCAATGGGCAAACCCTGGTCAGTGGCAGTTGGAATGGGATTGTGCAGTTGTGGAACCGACAAGGAAACCCCCTCGTAAAACCCCTTCAGGGCCATACGGCCAGTGTTGCTTCGGTGGCGATCAGTGCTGATGGGCAAACTCTGATCAGCAGCAGTTGGGACAGAACGGTACGGTTGTGGGACCGCCAGGGAAACTCCATCGGAGAACCCTTTCTGGGCCATACAGATGCGGTCTACTCGGTGGCGGTAAGTGCTGATGGGCAAACTCTGATCAGCGGAAGTAGAGATGGGACAGTCCGGCTGTGGGACCGCCAAGGAAACCCTATTGGAGAACCCTTTCAAGGCCATACAAATGGAGTTAACTCGGTAGCAATAAGTGTCGATGGGCAAACCATTGCGAGTGGCAGTTCAGATGAAACGCTGCGGCTATGGGACCGTCAGGGAAACCCTATTGGAAAACCCTTTCAGGGCCATACGGATTTGGTCTTTTCGGTAGCGATGAGTGCCGATGGGCAAACCCTGGTCAGTGGCAGTTGGGATGGGACGGTGCGGCTGTGGGACCGCCAGGGAAACCCCATCGGAAGACCCTTCCAGGGTCATACAGGTAGGGTCTTTTCGGTGGCGATGAGTGCCGACGGGCAAACCCTTGTCAGCGGCAGTGAGGATGGGACGGTGCGGCTATGGGATCGCCAGGGAAACCCTATCGGAAAACCCTTTCAGGGCCATGTGGCTGAAGTCCATTCAGTGGCGATCAGTACCGACGGGCAAACTCTAGTCAGCGGCAGTAGGGATGGGACAGTGCGGCTATGGGATCGCCAGGGAAATCCCATCGGAGAACCCTTTCAGGGCCATAGGTTTTTCAACACAATCTACTCGGTGGCGATAAGCTCCGATGGGCAAACCCTGGTCAGCGGCAGTTCTGATAAAACGGTTCGGATTTGGCCCACTTCTCTGTCAAATGGTTGGATTGCATATACCTGTAATCGTTTACGAGGTTATTTGCTAGTGGTTGGTCAAACCGATGACACCACTCGCCAAGCACACCGCACTTGTGAACACCATGCCTGGAAGTAGGTGCCGAAACAACGAGGTTATAGGACAAGGTTGGCAATAAAGTTCTTCTATAGCAGCGATGGTAAAGAAAGCGAAGCCTCCGACTGAGGTTCTCAGATAAACAGGCCGATTAGAGAGCCGAAACAGACCCATTGAGCAAATAATCTGCGGTTCCCGGTGGCCTCACTGTCATGTACCAGGCACAGCCGCTCATCCTGGTAGAGGGCCACCACAAATCCGCCAGCAGCTGATCATCGACCCCACTTTTCAACTGCCGATTTAGCTGATCCGTCGCCGCCTGCCTCAGCGGGTAGCGATAGAGCTGGTCAATGGCATTGACCAAATCCTGAGATTCAAACAGGGTGCCCTTCACCGCCTGGGCGTGGCGTTTCAGCCGCTCATAGGTGCGGAACCTGGCCCCCGATGGTCGCCCCAACTGCCCCCCCGAACTCTTTTCCTCTTCCAGAATGTGTTTCGCCCCCTGGGCCACCAGAGCGTGGTGCTGCGGGTCTCTAGCAATAGCCGGGGTATCTGGCTCACACTGGGCCTTCCGCAAAATCGCCAGCTGCGATTGGGTCACGCTGGTGCCCTGGCGGTCAATCAGCGCCAGGGCAATGTTGTCGAAGATTCTAGGCAACTGGGCTGTCTCAAGGGTTCTCAGGTATGGCTGCCCTAGCCATAATTTAACCGTCATTAGCTGGAATACAGTCAAATTCGTGATCTTTGTTAGCCCTTGCCTTCAGCACGGGGACATGCGCACCTGCAACACATCTTTCCTGTGAAGTAAACTACTCGCACGACTTCAGGAACCCAACCGTGCGTACTGTTCCCAGCCAAGAAACCCTAACCGTAGAGTTTAAGAGCGATCAGAAGCGTTTACCTGATCGCGACCTAATTGCCACGGTGGTCTGTTTAGCCAATACCGAGGGGGGTGTACTGTATCTAGGAGTCGAAGATGATGGATCCATCACCGGCTTACATACCAGCCATCAGCAGACCGAAACCTTAGCCGCATTCATTGCCAACCGTACCAATCCACCAGTCAGTATCCGCATTAGCGTCCTTGAAGAAGAAGGACATCTGGTAGCCGCGATTGAAGTACCTAAGTCTAATCGCCTGGTGGCAACCTCTGAGGGCCTCATTCAGCGTCGCCGCATCAACGCCCACGGAATACCTGAATGCGTACCGTTTTACCCCTATGAGTTTGCTAGCCGCCAAGCTGACCTGGGTCTACTAGACTACTCAGCTTTGCCCATCCCGGAAGCTAGCCTGGATGCCTTCGATCCCCTGGAGCAAGAACGTTTGCGGCAAATGGTCGAGCGCTATCGAGGTGATACATCACTGTTAGCCCTAACCGATGAGGAGCTGGAAGGCGCTCTGGGCATGACTCGTACTTATGAGGGTAGAAAGGTACCAACCGTTACTGGCTTACTGGTGCTGGGCCGAGAAAGTGCCCTGCGAGAGCATCTACCTACCCACGAAGTTGCTTTTCAGGTACGGGAAGCGAACCAACAAATTCGCGTCAACGACTTTTATCGTTTTCCCCTGCTGAAAACCTTTGAACGCCTCTCCACCCTGTTTGAGGCTCGTTTAGAAGAAGACGAAATTCAATGGGGGCTTTTTCGAGTCCCCATTCCTAACTACGATCCCCGTACTTTCCGGGAAGCTGCCGTCAATGCTTTAATTCACCGCGACTACACCAAACTGGGCACGGTTTTTATTCGCATGGAGGTAGATGGTCTCTCGATCAGCAACCCTGGCGGCTTTGTAGAAGGCGTCACCATCGACAATCTGTTAGTCGTGGAGCCAAAGCCTCGCAACCCGGCCCTCGCAGATGCTATCAAACGCATTGGCCTTGCCGAGCGAACGGGACGAGGGGTAGATCTGATCTTTCAGGGGCTGCTTCGCTATGGACGCCCCGCCCCCGATTACACCGGCAGCGACACCTCAACCGTTAAGGTTGTGCTGAGCTGCACCGAAGCCGATATTCCTTTCTACAAGATGATTGTGGAAGAGGAGTCACGAACTGCAAGACCGATTCCCTTAGATGCCCTGATCATTTTGTCGCGGTTGCGACAAGAAAGACGGATTGACACAGCTATGGCCGCTCATGCTATTCAAAAGAACGATTCTGTCGCTCGGTCTGTGCTTGAACGGTTAGTAGAAGCAGGCTTAGTGGAACCTCGAGGCGCGACAAGAGGACGAACCTACATGCTCAGTCCAAATATCTATCGCAGCTTAGGAGAAAGTGCTGAGTACGTCCGCCAAGTTGGGTTTGAACCCATTCAACAAGCAGAAATGGTCTTGCGGTTTACTCAGACCAATGGCCAGGTGACCCGCCGAGAAGTGTCTAACCTCTGCCATCTCAGCGACTCCCAAGCTAGCAATCTTCTACGCCATTTGCAGAAAGAGGGCAAACTGCAGCTACATGGTCAAGGTAGAGGTGCATATTACACAATCGCGTAAAAAAACGCGTAAGCTCAGCTTGAAAACGCGTAAAACACATTTTGTTCGTTAAATTCGATTGCTGCTCCCACAATGTTGGTGTAGTGGGCTTGAGCTAGTCACACTTGGCAGATTGAGCAGGCTACTTCCAACCGGCCAATGCGTTGAGTCAGCTAGCTAACCGAACCAGGAACACCACACCATCAGGCTATGCAAACTATCCACAGCCTGGTTGGTTTCAGCTCTGGATAGTTTGGGATACTCTTTTGCTCTCGGTACCCAATGCTACGCCCCCTATTGGGGGCTTCGCGGAAAGGCCACACAGTACGCCAAGATCTTGGCAAAATTTTGAAAACCCTTGCTGGATAAGCAATTGAGGGCTGTGGGTTAATTTTGGTTAGCGTGGCCACCTGTGGTAGCTAATGAGGCTTCCGTCTCAGTCAATTCGCCGAGTCGTGATTGGGCTTTATGTACAGGCAGCGAGGCGCTAAACCCTCTATCCGTAAGGGGTTTCGGGAATTAAGCAATAATTCGTAAACGACCAACCATTACCTGCAACGCCCAAAAGCTTTGATATAGCTTCATTCTGGCATCCCCTTACCCCAAGGCTGGGCGTGGTGTGTGAAACGCGAAGCCACGAAACGGAGTGAAGTGGCGTAGCCCCCAGGGCGGCTCCCCCTGCTGCTCGAAGCAAGACACCGATGGATGGGCCGGATATCGCAAGTCGTGATCAAGTCGTTGTTAAGTCGTGAATGAGCCCACCATCCTCAGCAGTCGCTTCTGTCAAGCTCCTTAGAGTCGTTATTAAGTCGTTATTAAGTCGTTATTAAGTCGTTATCAAGTCGTGAATAAACGTGACCTAATGATCCAAAACCATCAAAACAGTGATGGCTTTTATCGAAATTCAAATGGAGTCGTTATCAAGTCGTGAATGAGTCGTGAATAAAAACGACTTAATGGAGAGTTCTCAGATCCCAGGCCCAGGGCACCAGCGGTTGTCATGATGGTGCGATCATCGCCGAGGCTACTTCTCCAAGTTCTGCTGCCGGAGCCGGTGGAACTTCTCCGCCGCGCTGTCGGCATAGCTCTTGATAGACTCATAGCCCGCCTGGGGGCGAGTATCGTGGGCCAGCTCAGGGTTGCCCGAATACCACTCCGCCGCCACCCGCTTCACTGCCGTATTCATATCGTGGCCCGCCTGAATTTGTCGTTGTAGAGCACTCTCCAACTTGACTCCCACGATCTGCTGCTGAATCTCGGGATTCTGCAAAAACTCCTGGGGCGACACATCGCGGCCCAGCACATCGTAATCCCAGCCGCAGTTGCTCTTCGGCTTACCGTCCCAGGAGCAATTAAGGTTCTGCGGCATCACCTGCCCCAGGCCCAGCGCCCCCGTGTCAGGGTTGACGGCAGTAGGGTCACCACCCGACTCCTTGGCGACAATCGCCTGGTAGAGCGCAATCGTATCCCCCAGCCGCTCATTCGGCTTGCGGCCATTCAGCGCCCAGACCAGATAGCCCTTCTGCGGAGCCTGGGCCACACCGCCTTGTAGCTGCTCCCAATGCAGATGAGCGCCCGTGCTGCCACCCGTGTTACCCGTCTTGGCCACCACCACCCCGGCCCGGTGCTCACCCCCCTTGCAGTGGGACAGATGCGCTGCCCTAAACGTGATCTCAGGGAACGCCGAACTGGTCATATCCGCCACCGTCCCATAGCCCTTCGGATCGCTCCAGCAGCGCACCGACACCCGATCCCCCGCGTAGCCGATGGCATGAATCGACACACCCTCCGGCGTCGGCAAATCGATACCCGAGTGCATCCGCATTTCCTGGTGGATCGGGTGCATCCGCAGGCCAAAGCCCGAGTTGACGGTGTAGCCCGCGATCACGTCGCCTTTGCTGATGAGGGATTTGAAGTCATCGTCGTAAAACCCAACTGCTGCCTCCGCCACAGCGCTGACTTTCCTGAACCGTGCCCCCCAGGATTCATTGGTCTCCTGATCGACCATTACCCAGGTCGAGGTAGCGATCGCCCCCACGCAGCCCAGCTTGAGCACCAGCTCGCCCGCCTGCATTGCCGTGCCAATCACGTAGCGCCAGGTCGGCGGCAGCTCCGACCAGTGGGGCTTGATATGTTTAACGGTTGAGTTCACTGTGGGTCACCTCCCCCTCTGTCACCGTCACATCAAGGGCCAGGCCGTTGTCCAAAGCCCAGCGGTAGACCCCGTTACCCAGGGCACAGGCAGGCTGCCCCAGCCACTCCAAAGCGATCGCCTCCGATTCCCCCACCAGCGCCTTGCGCAGCTCGGCTTTCGTCGCATCGAGGGTAACCGGGTCAGGAGCCACCGCTACGCAGGCTTGCAGGCGGGTATCCTCGCCAGAAAGGCGATTCACCATCTGCCACGCCGCAGGCTGATGGGTGTTGACCCACGACCTCACCCCATAGACTGGGTTGTAGAACTGCCCCCGGCCCGGCTGCTTCAGGTCTAAAAACGCGGCCCCGACGAACAACGCCGCCAGGGCCAGCAGATACCGAGTTCTAAACCGCCAGAACAGCATTGCTACTCCCCGACCTTCACAGCGCGAGTGTAGGGACGGGTTTCAATGGGCTGTCCCACCCGCTCTTCCCCGGTCAACACCTTATGAGCGCTGCCCGCAATGCTCTGGGTGGGCACCACCAACATGGCCCCAAAGTTAGTCCCAGCTACCACCGGATTCCAGATGTCGCCCCCGGCTTTGACCGCCGAACCTTGCAGCACATTCAGCCCTGCTGAGAGCACAAACAACCCGCCCCACACGCTGATGAAGGCCCCACCCATCGTCTGTAACGGGTGGTTCCGCAAACAGCTGAGGCCGCTGCGAATCACCGGGAAAATGCTCCAGGGATCGGTCGTGGGCGTGATGACAAAGATCGGCTTGCGCTTGCCGCTGGTGGCATCGAACCAGCCGCCATCCTGCACGTTAGAGCGCATGGCATTGCGCGGCGCGAGCTGAACGCCGCTGCCCCGCCCTGGCGAGCTGAGCTGAGGTGTGATGTCGATGATTTGCCCGTCGATGATCTCAGGGCCGTTGTTGCCGTTGGCGAGTTGATTGTTCTTAGAGCTAGCCATTAGGAATTTTCCTCAATGATGGATTTGATGCGGTCGAACAAGTCGCAGCCCTCCTGGTACTTGTGCCCTTGGTAGCCCAGCACCTCCTTGATCACCTTCGAGCGCGACATCCCCTGGGCCAGGGCGTTGGTTACGGCGATGATCAGGGGCAGATCTAGCCCCTGGGAGGCCTTTTGAAACTCGGTTCGGTTTGTAACCGATTCGGCTGTATCCATTGCTGTGCAGTGGTTACCGCGAGTTATGCCGCCGGTTATCGAGGCCGAACTTAGTTCGGGCACTTCATAGGCCACCATCGGCAGCCATTCCTTGATTTCTGAGTGGTAGAAGACCGCCTGCTTGGGCGAGAACGATCGCTCAAAAATCACCTCATCCTCAATCGGCGGAATGCTGGTGTCAGACTTGCGCAGACTCTCCAGATGGCTCTGGCTGCTGGGCGTCTGAATCGTGAGCAGGTCAAACGTGGCTCTCATGCCACCGCTGACCCCGATATCGCTTACCAGCGACGACTGAGTAATGGCCCACAGAGCGCGGTCGTCCGTCTCTCCCGACGACAGCTCCATCGTGAGCTGCGACTTGAGGAACCCGTCGTACCAGGCCTTGAAAGCCGTCTTCATCATCGCCAGCTCATCGATGATCAGCACCTTGGGCCGCTGGGGCAGCTGCCGCCAGGCGAAGATGAACCGCTGCATCTGCTCGCAGATGTCGTCGATGTCCTCCTTACTCTCTAGAGAATCAGCCATGAAGCCGAGCACGTTGTCGGCCTGCTCCCAGTAGCCGTGCTCCTTGGGGTGGTACTTGGGCTGAATCACCCACACCACAGCGCCCTGTTTCACCTGGGCCTGGCGGTAGGCATGGGCCACCGTCAGCCCCTTGCCCACCCGAGGATTGGCTGAAATCAGGGTAGGCCGCATACGAGCCGCGAGAATAGCGGCAGGGTTGCCTACCCGAAAGGACTCAGTCGCTCCAGCGAAAGGCACCTGCCCATTCCAGCCCTGCGGCTCGGGTTGAATGGGGGGGCCTGCGATGGCGACTTTGGGCTGCTCCCCACTCAACGCCCAAGCCACCCCACAACCGACGGCCACAGCTCCAAAGGCAATCGCCGCAGGCAGATAGGGATAGGTTTTCTCGTAGCGAATCTGAGCCCCATTGGCAAAGGCCTCCAGGTCAGCCGGAGTAAGGTTGCTGGCAGGCCGTTGCAGCCCACAGAACAGCCCCAGAGCCGCCGCCCCAATAGAGCCATAGAGCAGATGGTTAGTCTCTAACTTCATGGGCCTGCACCTCTTCAGACAAAGAGTGTTGGCGGTCGTGGTACTGCACCAGGTTCTCAATCGCCACCACCGCCAGATTGGTCGGCGGGTCTTGGGGCAGCGCCGCCATTGACCGCGCCACCTCTACGGCCTCGACTCTAAAGAGCGCTGCATTCGCCTGTCGCCAATCGCGATCGCCCTTAGCCGTATCCAACATCACCTGGGCATCGCGCTGGTAACGGTTGAGGGGGCAAATGAGCTGCTGCTGGTAGCAGGGGTCAGTGGGCTTCAAAACCGCCTGTTCCGCCTGCTGGCGGTAGCGATAGGCCTCGTTATTCAAAACCGCACGGTTCACATCGGCCAGCACCAGGCGGCTGTCTTCGTAGTTGCCCGAGAGTCGGTCTTGGGCGGCGGCCAGCACGTTCTGGTAGTTGGGGGCGGGTTGTTCGCTCTGGTATGTGCCCTCGTCGCCTGTTCGGCCTGACTGGGCGAAGGCAAAGGCAATGCCGGAGAGGGCGGCCACCGCAATGCCACCAGCAGCCCAGTAACGGCGGTTTTGCCACCAGGGAACGGGGGTTAGGTAGATGTTTTGGATGGGTGATGCACCGCCAACGACCTCGCGACGGTATTCGAGGGGGACGGCAGGGGGAGTGAATTTGGCTTCCATGGCGTTATAACCAGAATTAGGGCGTCAACAGGATGAAAACGGCGGTTATCAGGGCTAAACCCACTAACCAGCAGCAGCGGTATCGGGCGTATCTGCGACGACGCCTAACTCTTTTCCCACCGTTTGTTGCAGTTGCGCGTGAGTGGCTAGAGCGGTGTTCATCTCGGTAACGGCCATTTCATGGCCCAGTTGGCGACCCGACTCAGCCGCCATCCCCAGCAGGGCATTCCTAAAGCTGGCCTGATTGCCCTTAAAGGCTCCCAGCGCCTGGGTGAGCTGCCGCTGTTGCAGGTGGCGACTGAGCTCGCTGTTGACGCCCCGAGTCGCCAGCTGCGGGGGCGTGTAAACCGATAAACCACTGCCCAACACTTCGACATGCTGCGCAGGGGGCGTGGGTGGTTCGGCAGGGATAAACAGCACAGCGGCGATTTTGTCTTGCTCAGCTGGGCTGAGTAGCGTGGGTAATCCTTTGCCCTGGGGTGTGCCTGAGATACCCAGGGCGGTCATCTTGCGGCCTATTTCGGTGTGAGACACCCCACAGACCTCGGCAAACTTACGAATCGATAGCGGTTCACGTTCCACGTCGTTACACCTCTTGTTACAGGTTGGAACTTCGGTACATCAATGCTTTGAGCGGTTTAGTGGAACTGATTTGTTCCAGTTCGTTCCACTCGCCTGCTACAGTGATAGCATATGAACGATATAAATTAATATCGAATAGATATCTACAGGGATCTAAAAGATATCATTTGTTCAGGACGAGCTAACCCTGCGTAACATGGAGGTGCGTAATGCTATGAACGTAAACATTGTGTCTAAACGAGTTCTGGTCACTTTGCCTGATACAGTCGTTGCTGATCTTGAGGCGTGGGCACAGTACCAGGGCCGTCCTACAGCTAATCTGGCTGCATTCCTTATAGAGACTGGAATCAGGCAGGCAAAAGCAAGCAACGAATTTAAGACCCTAGAACCCGACCAACCTCAGTCGGGTAAGGGGGGTAAATCATGACTCAGAGCAGTGATCGCAGCACGACCAGCCACTTTGCCGTGAATGAAGATTGTTGTCGCAAGATGGCAGCCAAGTATGGCTGGACACTGCTAGAGGCACGGCGACGAATCGCAGCTCGTGACCCGCTGGTGGTGGAGTGTATCTTTGATGGTGATGCCCAATTCCCGAAGAGCGCGCTGGACTTCTCAGGAGGTAGTGACCAATGAGCCGCCTAGTTATTTTCAAAGCCGACGATTCCAGTGCTCCGGGGTGGGAAGCTCGCACCCTGGAACCCAGCGGGTCACTCACTGACTTGTTAGGGCAGCACTTCGACTACTCCAACGGCTCAGCTCCAGAGGTGGGTTATCGCTTGCCCGAGTTTAAGCACGATGATGTAGCGGCCACCTTCGATCATCGTGGCGGGGTAACCCATCAACGGCTCTCGGCCTGGCGCGTAAGCAGAGTTGATGAGTATGTAGGCAACACCGGCCAAGAAGCGATGGATGACGTGGTCATTGCTTACTGTGCTTATGAGCCACTGCCAGAGAATGAAAATCCTTGGGTAGAGACGGCTCCGGCTATCGTCTCTCCCGATTCCTTTGGGGGTGATGTGGCAGCTTATGAGGCATGGAAGTCTCGTCAAGTCGTGACGGTTTAGCCCTGTTAAAGGCCTGTTGGCCTTTGCTCTGGACTCGCTGATTGCCCAAAACGATACTGGCTCAAGCTGTTGATACCCACCGGTTGAATTGCGTCGCACCTTATGGCATGAGGTGCGGTATTCAGTCACAGAGTTTAAACTTCCGGCCTTCAGTAGCTCAACTTGTTAGAGTTGATCGAAAGTAGACCATTTCTTGCAATCAAGAAGTTGATTTTTGTCGAGATAATTTGCAGCGACTCAAGTAATTTGCCAGTCAAGATTCATTAGTTGCTGGCATCATGTTTATGATTTGATGGCGATTTTGGGATCGCGGGAAACGCCCGAAGAGGACGAAAGGCAAGGGCTTTAGAATTCGTGTTGGGTGACTTTGGACATGGTTAGACATTTTTGGACATAGTTTTTGAAACTGGGATTCTATAGCTTTCAAGGACAACTCAATCTTTATCTGAATGTGTATGATGTCTTACATCGCTTGGTGAAAAGCAAATGCAAATTCTCTCCAATGTCGTCAACCTTCGTTTGAGCAACAGCGAACTTGCCGACCTAGATCGGGTTGTGCCCCATTACGGAGATCGCTCCAAAGCAGTACGAGCAGCTCTGAAGCTGCTGTTAGATCAGCAGCCCTCAGCAGGGCTGGATATGCAGACGAACAAGGAAGGGTAGCGATGGGGCAAGCATCTCGCTCAAACCAGGCTATGACCAACTTTAAGGCCGTCGTTGGCCATCCGCTGAAGTGTTTGTTTACGTCCTGAAAAAAGGAGGTTCCCAGTCGTTCTACAACTGCTCAACCCAATCTCTCCGCATATCCTGCAAGGCTTTGCGGCCTTTGGCGAAGAGATGAGGTCTGTAACCAGGAGTGTCCAGCACCGGGAAGCAATGGCAGCGCTCCTTCCCCAAAGAGAAAACCCGACTCACGTCCAGCGCCGGGAAGCAATGGGAACGTGAACCGGGTCTCCTCCAAGGGGTTCGCCCTAAACTAGAGGTATTCCCCATGAACCAAAAATATTACCGGCAGGGGGCTGGTAATGGCAATTCTAGAGGCCTTAGGCCAACCAGAATGCCTACGCCAAGTTTAGCACCGCTGAGAGAGACTATAACTCTATCAGGAGCAGAAAAACGGATCCAGCATAGACGCCAATTATCCTTACTCCCTTCTCTTCAGAAGAGACCCGACAGTAGGCTTTGTACAGCTCGCCCCCTCTGCGAGGTGCAGCTATGCTAAACACTCTCCACCAACAGCACTTTGGGGACGACGGCTGGACACCAGCAGAAATTGATCAGGCTGTTAAAGACTACGGTGTGCGGTCGGTTTCCCAGCGCGAGGCGATCGCCCTGCTGGGCTACTCCAACAATGTCACCAGCGGCATTTGGTTCCCTTTTGGCAACGGCTTTGGGCAACTGCGGTTAGACAGCCCTGGCCCTGGCATGCCCAAATACCTTAGCCCCCGCAAAGGCATAGCCAAGCCCTGCATCTGGATTCCAAAGGGCTGCCAATTATCAGACTTAGCCGCCGTTACCGAGGGGTGGAAGGATGCTTTCTTGGCCACTATTCGAGGTGGTAAGCCGGTAGGGGCGATCGCAGGGGTCACCCACGTTCCCAGCATTCTCCCTCAGGGGCTCGGACTCACCTTGGTGTTCGACTCTGACGGCCTGCGCAATGCCAATGTGGCTCAAGCGCTCATCAAAGGTGGCCTGCACCTCAAAGGCAAAATTTCGCTCATCCCAGAAGATGCGGGCGATAAAGCTGGGTTTACTGAGTTCTTTAACTCGGGCTACGACCAGAGCGGATTTAACAACCTGCTGGCTAATGCTCAGGCCCCACGACAGTTCTTGATCGATTGGCTTGACTACCTCAGCCGGGCACCGCTGCCAAAGCACTGCGAAACCTTGACCCAGCTCTACAAAAAGCTGTGGCGACTCACCTGGCACCTAGACCGTAACTGTCCCGAGTTGAGAAGCCGGGTAGAAGCGTTTTGCCTGGCCCACTCAAAAGAGAACGACGCCAAACTCAAGAAACCTGATGTTCAATTCCTTCGAAGGCTGGCCCTCCAGCCCTTTCGAGACGCGGAAAGACAGCAGTGGCTTGCAGCCCGCAAAGCCGAGGCCAGAGACGCCTTAGCCGGTTCATGGTCAATCACCAACTGCTTTGATGAGGCTTTGACCTTTGGCCGCAAAGGAATTTCGTTGCCCCCAGCGGGCAAACTAGCCGCTCTGATGGAGTCTCACTGGAACGACCAGCTCAAGTATCGGCTGGATTTTTCCAGCTTCTATACCTACAAACAAGGGCGGTGGGAGCGGGTCAGTGATCGCGAAGTCAAGGAGCTGGTACAGCGGGAACTGGATGCCGCTGGTGCTGCCGGTGAGTATGGCCAGGCTGCGGTAGACAGCACCGTCAACCTCTTCAGTCAGCGGGTATCGGTGCGCTCATGGCCAACGTCTTACGGCCTAATTCCTTTCCAAAATGGCGTTTTGCGCATTGCCGACAATACCCTGCTAGACCACAGCCCTACCTACGGCTTCACTTGGCAGCTGCCCTACGACTACGTCCCCGGCGCGACCTGCGATCCAGTTCTCGACTGGCTCAAAGCCACATGTAACGGGGATGAGCTAGTGGTGCAGCTGCTCCGGGCTTGTATCAAAGCCATGGTGCTGGGGCGAACGGATTTTCAGCGCTACCTGGAGTTGATTGGCCCTGGGGGAACGGGCAAGGGCACCCTGATTCGCCTGATCCAGGCGCTGCTGGGGCGCTCCAACACCGTCAGCACCTCCCTATCGCGCATCGCCAGCAGCCGGTTTGAAACAGCTCGGTTTATGGGCAAACGGTTGATTTTCATCCCTGATGCCGACTACAACCCCACCGCCGTCGATGTGCTCAAGCAGATGACCGGCGAAGACTACATCCCCTGGGAACGGAAGGGTGAAAATGCCGACTACACCGACGGCTTTACCCTCGAAGGCTGGGTCATGGTGGCCACCAACAAGGAGACCATCGCCAGCGATCGCACCAATGCTCTATTTAGGCGGCGGATCCCGGTTTATTTCACGCAGGTGGTGCCAGAGGATGAGCGGCGCTCACTACTCGACTTTGCCCCCGATGGCGGCCTGCGAGGGGAGCTGGCCCCATTTCTACCGGGGGTATTCAACTGGGTGATGGCCATGCCCGACGAACTGATGGAGGCCTACATCAAAAATCCACAGGCTAAGGTTGAGGCCATGGCCCAGTTTCAGGCCGATAGCCTGCTCAATACCGACAGCCTGGCCCAGTGGGTGAACGAATGGATTGTCTATGAGCCGGGTGCCTGGACTAAAACCGGGGACAAAAACAACTCTTCCCGAATCTGCCTCTACCCCAACTACATCAAATACTGCGACGCCGTTGGGGTGAAACCCATCAGCATGCAGAATTTCTCGATTGCCCTGGAGAACCTGCTCCAGAAAACCCTCGGGCTAGACGTGAAACGAAGACGGGCAGACTCACGCTCTGGGAGTGGCCTCACCAACATCCGCTTGGTTCAAACAACCCTTGTCCAGCCTGACCCCGACGACTCAACCGCATTGCCCACTGAAGTCATTGACGAACCCATTCCCTATACCGTCGAGACAGCGCTGAAGGGTAGGGCAGGCACGGTTACCGCTGCGGATATTGGCAGTAGTCAACCACCGCCGCCACCTCTGCCACCGATCATGCACCCCGCTCCTGCAGTGCTCAGTACCTTGACTGCTAATGCCGACACGCTGGAGGACTGGTAGATGGGTACCGAAACTCTTCCCCAAACCGGCGACTACGTCTGCATCGACACTGAGTTTGGCCCTAAGGTGCGGGTTGTAGAGCGCCGGGTGAAGCATCCTCAGACGGGCGATCGCTGTCTGCTCTGTGCCGGGGTGCTATACCCACTCACGCAATGCCGCTCCCTGGGCTGGGTACCCACCGGAGGCCAGACAGTAATTCTCAACATGCCCTGGCATACAGCCCATCGGCAACAGGGCACCATCACCCGGATCTACAGCCTTGAAGGCATGCCCCTGGCCGACGTGATCATGCCAGGCATGCAGCGGTGCATTGATGCCCAACTCACCTGGCTCATACCTGTGGAGGCTGACCATGCAAATTAGCCTACTCACCACTGATGAAGCTTGCGATCTGCTGCGCTGTAAGCCAGACTCCCTCAAGACGCTGCGCGATAGCTGGATTCACGGTGTTCACTATGTTAAGCGCGGTCGCGGCCCCACGGCCCCCGTGCTCTACATCAGAGAGATGATCCTTGACTGGTTGGTGAACCAAGAGGCCCCCGAGACCCACCAGGCTGCGATCGAGAACTTCAGGCGCAGTCTTCCCAGTGGCCAAAAACGGCCCCTTAGCCGCAAGCGATGATCACCACCGAGGCCTCGTAGCCTCTTTTTTGCCCCTGTGTAGGGTTTGGGGTGGCCCTATGTAGGGGTTGCGTAGGCCTAGATAAATCCTCAAACCCTTGCAGTACATGAATTATGTAGGGCGTGTAGGGGATTTACCCATACTGCCCAGCACTGAAAAAAAAGAAAATCAAAACAGCTCCGGCGTGGTGGGGTGGGTTTTGATCAGCCCAGCGTAGTTTTCATACAGCGTTTTCAGGTTGTGGCCAGTGATGGCTGCCACCTCAACGGGGCTCATCCCTGCTTCAAGGGCATGACTGATAAAGGTGTGGCGGGTATTGTAAGGAATCCGGTAAGTCACCGCCTGGGCCTCCAGCACCTTTCTCCATGCCCGCTTGCTGAAGTTGCCCTCGGTCATTGGTCCACCCTCTGGACCAGGGAACACCAGCGAGTCTGGGTCAACCTCGGCGGGCATACGTGATCGCAGCAATTTAGACAGAGAAGCCGATAGTTTGACCTCTCTAGCCTTGCCGGTTTTGGTGTCCTTAAACTGGCCGTGGGTGTGGGTTTCCCCGAACCACACCACGGTGCAATTCTCATTTAGGTGTCGCCACCGTAGACCGTTGGCTTCACCTGTGCGGCATCCGGTCGACAACTTGAAGCGCACATAATCGGTGTAGTGGCAGTAGTAATAATTCTCTGCAAAGCCCTTGAGAATGCCCTGCACTTCATCCTTGGTAAAAGCCTTACGCTTTTGCTGGGGCGGATTTCTGAGTCGCATATCTGCCCAGGGGTTATCTGTTAGCAGCCCCTTCTCAATACCCCAGAGCCATGCTGAATCCAAAAGATCCAGTCGCTCTTTAGCTGTTCTGGGTGCCAAGTTCTCCATGAGGTAGGCAATAAATTCCGGGGCATCATCTTCTTCAACAGCGCGATCGCCAAAATACTCTTTTAACCAGTTCACCAGACCCCAGTACTTTTCAAGGGTACGAATTTGTACCTGTTTAACCTTCCACTCGCTATACCGCTTGAAGAGGTCAACCGCCCCGATCGCCTGGAGCTGCTGGCTGCGATCGCTCTTGTACTTGGACAACGTTGGGTCATAGTTGCCCGAAATGATGTCCAGATGGATCTGATTAGCCCGCTGCTGCGCTACCGCTAGGTTCACCGGGTCGTGGCGTAGGCCCAGGCTCATCGTCTTGCGCTGCCCCTGGTACCGCCATCTCAGGCGAATCCAGCCGTCTATGTTCTCAATTGAAACTTCACCTTTAGGTGTTCTAGCCATTTTGGGTACCCATTCTGTACCCATTGAAGCGCTAAAACCCTGATTGTTCCGTTTAAATCCGTTAAGCGCATACCCAGGCTTAGGTGCAATCACACCCAATGAGCAATCGCTAAATGCCTTGAAACGTAGGCTTTTCAGGGGATGGACGTAACTGGACTCGAACCAGTGACCCCCACGATGTCAACGTGGTGCTCTAACCAACTGAGCTATACGTCCGGGCAGACATAGAAATTAGCACATTGGGAGGTGCGATCGCAACCCTTTTGCGGCTAACGCGCCAAACCCGGTTGATGCAACCCCCGAGCAACCTGGGGCGTAGCCTGCCTTTGCGCCTCAGCCAGCCGCAGGTTAGAGAAGGTTGTGCCCTGGTAGTAGTGGGTCAAAATCTGTTGGTAGTTGTGGCCTCGGGTCGCCAACCCGCGTGCGCCCCACTGGCTCATGCCCAGCCCGTGGCCAAAGCCCCGCCCGTTCACGCGAATCGTATCGCCTGCGATGTTGAAGGAAATGAGCGTGCTGCGCAGCCCTAGGGCCTGGCGTAGCTCAACCCCAGTGAGGGTGCGGCTGCCCTGGGTGCCCTGGAGACGCGCGGAGACAACTCGGCCTCGGGGGGTAGCCCGCTCGGTAGAGACACTTTGCAGGTGGCCAATGCCGGTGATGCGCTGGGCGAGCTGCTGGGCCGAGAACGTCTCAGACCACTGAAACACAGGGGCCTCTTGGTCAAAGTCGGCCACGCCGCGCAAGTAGGGGGTGGGGCGTTGCCAAACATCCTCAGAATTCTCGGTGTGGCCCCCAGAAGACGAGTGAAACACCGCCTCGATCACGCGGCCCCCGTGGGTGAGCACCTGGCCCTGGGTGGCGTTGACGGCGGCGTGCACCGAGGGAGCTTCGGCGGCTAGCCCCTTATAGACTTGGTGGGCGGTGGTGCCGCCGACATCGAACAGCTGGTTTTGAGTGCGATCGCGCCGGTAGAGCGCGTAGGACCGCGCCGCCACCGCCTGGGCCTTGAGCGCCTCCTGGGGCCAGCTAGCGGGCATTTCGCTGCCGACGACGCCGTAGAGGTAAGCTTCGATGTCCACCCAGTTGACGGCGGTGAGGCCGCCCTCGGTGGGCACCACCAGCACCCGACCCCGGTACCAATTGTCTTTGATAAAGATATAGCCACCGTTGGTCGGTTCTACCCAAAAGGCTTGACCGCGCCAGTCGGCTAGGCGCACACCACCACCGTCGGGGGTGACCGTCACCGCTCGCCCCTGGGGAATTTGGCCGACCCCCTGGCCCGACATAGTCTTAACCACCGCTGGGGTCGAGCTGCCGACGGTGACCTGGCTCAGGCGATCGCCAATGGCGACCCGCATTTCGACCGCCAGGGCTGGCACCGCCACCAGCCACCAAATGACTGACAGACTAAGACCGTGTTTGAACAACACCAGAAGGCGGCTGACCAGCATCTCAAAGCCGGAAGGTTGGCGAAGTAAAGTCATCGGTTCACGAAAATATATAGAGAACTAAATCGGTCACCGGCAAGCGCTTTTTACGGTATCACCAATGGCCTAGCCCGGCACAACCGGATCCGATACCTACCTATGACTACTACCTATGACTGCCGCAAAAATTCAAAGTTGCCGCCCCAGGGCCAGCGCTAAAAGTGGCCCTAGAGCAGCCCCGCTGACTCGTAGAGCCGTCGCATAAACGCTGCAATTTTGCGGCCATACTCTTGGTCGGCGCTCCAGCGACCGCTGAGTTGCTCAACCAGGGGGGCGACGCCGCGCACTACAAAGCCAAACCGGGGGTCAACCTGGCGCTGCACTAGGGGGTCAACGCTGCCGTAGGCCTTGAGGTGCTGAATCTGCGCCCGCACCCCCACCCGCGCACTGGGGAACGAGGCTCCTTCCATGCCGCCGGTGGGCGAACCAATGCCGCCAAAGTTGTTTTGGGCGGGGTTGAGGCTGCCGCCAAAGTTGAGGGAGTTGGTCTCAACCAGCATTTGGCAAAAGGCAATGTCGTGGTTGACCCCCTCGATCGCCGCTTCTTCGCGATAGAGCTTGGGCAGGTCGCGGTAGGTGTTGACCGCTGCTTCATTGACGTTCTTTAGAAATAAGGTGATCTGCACCTCTGAGGTGCTGCCAATGCCCATGATCCGATCCATAGCACCGGGGCAAAACTGCATGCCCGTGCGCGATCGCAGCCTTAGCGTGCGGCTGGCCGCATCCCACCCCACTGACACGTTGTAGTTTTGCAGGTCAACAGCCTTGATATAGACCACGTTGGCGTAGCGCACTCGGTTGATGTTGGGGGCGGTGGCAGCATCAACCCCCAGCAAATCTGCCAGGTCGATGGGCACAAAGGCATTGCTATTGACGATGATGCCGGTTTCAGGATAAATGCCACCGTTAAGGTTAATGCGAATCTCGGGCAGGGTACCCCCCGGCACCGTGGGCGTGCCGCTGCCCACCGCCCGGCTCCAGGAGGCTAGGCCGTCGGCAATGCCTAGGGCCACGTCGCGCCGCTGCCGCTGGATGATGGCTAGGTCTTGGGGGTTGCTCAAAAAGCCCACCTCCATCAGCAGGGAGGGGCAGCCCAGGTTGCGGCAAAAGGCCAACATGCCCGTGGGCGACTCGGTGTCGGGCTTGACACCCCGGCTGGGCAGCTGAGTCACTCGGCGCAGCAGAGCCAGCACCACCAGCTCGGCGTGGGTACGGCGCACGTCGTTTTTAGCGATATAAAACACTGTCGACCCGCGCACTGATGGATCGCTAAAGGCCCCAGCATGAATCTCTAACGCCACGTCTTCGGGACGGCAGCGGGCGTTGATCCAGGCCAGGGTTTGGGCGGCACTGAGGTCGTCGGGCACAGACAGCACCGAGAGATTGCGCGACCTGAGCTCTGCTACCACTAAGTCGCGAATCTGAATCATTTCCGCCGCCTCGGTGGTGCTGGGCAACGTCGCACCAGGGTCTACCACCCCATTTTCAAAGCCGCCGTGGCCTGCCGAGATGAAAATTTGCGCCATGCTAACCCAGCTCTATCGTTAGATTCCTCGCCAGAATGATAGCGGGGAATGGGGGCGGTGGAGGGTAGGGAGGCTAAGAAAGACTGTGTGGCTGAGTTAGGGCGGCAGGCTGGTTCAGGATAACGGCGATCGCCTGCCGGTTAAAGTAAATCCCAGGCGTGCCGCAAACCTGATTAACCGACCGTTATGCACTCCCACTCATTGTTATCGGGTCCCCGGTCATTGCCAGCGGTCTACAATAGCCACAACACGATATCTCCGGCCAATGGTACAAACCCCTGCCAAAACGTTGACCTTAGCCGAGTTTCTGCAACAACCAGAGACCAAGCCAGCGCGTGAATACATTGATGGCCAAATCATTCAAAAACCGATGCCCCAGGGGCAGCACAGCCGCATTCAACAAAAGCTGATCAATACTATTAACGCCGTCACTGAAGGCGATCGCGTCGCTCTAGCCCTTCCCGAACTGCGCTGTACGTTTGGCGGTAGATCCATCATTCCCGATGTGTCTGTGTTCCGCTGGCAGCGGTTGCCGACAAATGAAGATGGCACTATTGCCAATACGTTTAGCGCTGCCCCTGACTGGACAATTGAAATTCTGAGCCCGGAGCAGTCGTCAACGCGAGTAGTGAGCAATATTTTGCACTGTCTCAACCACGGCGGGCTGGGGGGCTGGTTGATCGATCCCAATGAAAATTTAGTGCAGGTTTATCTGCCTGACCAGCTACCCACCTCTCTGGAAGAGGTAGGCAATGAGTTGACAATGACGGGCCTGGTTCCTGCGCTAGCGCTCACAGTGGGGCAGGTGTTTGGCTGGCTACGAGTGGGGTAGAGGCTCTTAGAAGCTATCAATCGTCATCATCCTACCGTTACATCTTCCCAAACGCCGCTAGCGCCTCCCCCGTCACTCGGCAGGTCTGCCACTCGGGCTTAATCTCGGCTCCCATGCGCTGGTAAAACGCGATCGCAGGGGCATTCCAATCCAGCACGCTCCACTCAAAGCGACCGCAGCCGCGCTCTAACGCTAGCTGACCCACATGCACCAGCAGGGCCTTGCCGATGCCCTGCCCCCGGTAGTCGGGCTGCACAAAAATGTCTTCCAGGTAGATCCCCGGCTTCATCAAAAAGGTCGAGAAATTGTGGAAAAACAGGGCTAGGCCGACGGGGGTGCCATCGACCCAGGCGAGCACGGCTTCGGCGTAGGGGCGATCGCCAAACAGCGCCCGTTCCAGATCCTCTGGTTTTCCGGTGACCTCGTGGGCCAGCTTTTCGTAGTCAGCCAGGGCCTTGATCAGCGCCACTAGGGCGGGTACATCGGCGGGGGTGGCGGGGTGGATTTCGAGGGCGGGGTGGGTGGGCATGGTGTTGGTAGGTGGGTTGGCTGAGTGTAGTATACCTGTACCCTGCCATTTCCATTGACCAGCTCAAGGCGATCGCACCTCTCCGACAACAGGGAGAACCCGCTAATACCGAGAAAGCTTGATTTTTCAGCGGTGCAGAAAAGACCCGACGTCAGATGTTAAGTAAACTGGCTCAAAACCGATATCTGGTTCTGCCGAAGAAAACAGGTGTAAGAACCTAATTTTTTCAGTTATGGCGCTAAATGGAAGATTTTTAGACAGAATAAAGCCTGTTGAGATATGCCGAAAGGTAGACCGAGAAAAGCGAAGATTTCTGCCATAATTCCGAAGCTAACCTTATTTTTCAAAAAGGATTCTACGGGTTATGTCAGAGCCTAACGGCGTGATGATGCAGTATTTTCATTGGTATATTGAGTCCGACGGCAACCTGTGGAACGAGTTTTCTAAAAACGTAAAAGACCTGGCAGAGGTTGGCATTACCGCCGTTTGGTTACCGCCTGCCTACAAGGGCACTGCCGGTGGCCTCGATGTAGGCTACAGCGTTTATGACCTGTACGATCTGGGCGAGTTTGATCAAAAAGACAGTGTTCGCACCAAGTACGGCACCAAAGAAGAGTACATTCAGGCGGTAGAAGCGGCTAAAGCAGCCGGTGTTCGTGTCTATGCCGACGTGGTGTTTAACCACATGATGGGCGGCGATGCCCTTGAAGAAGTCCAAGCTACCCCGATGAGCCACGACAACCGCCATGAGCAAATTGGCGAAAACCGGACGGTCAAGGTTTGGACTCACTTTAAGTTTCCGGGTCGCCAGGGCAAATATTCTGATATGGAGTGGCACTGGTGGCATTTTGATGCCGTCGATTACGATGCAAACGACCCCGACTACGATGCGGTTTACCTATTTGAAGGCAAACAGTTTGACGAAAATGTAGACCTCGAAAAAGGGGCTTTTGACTACTTGATGGGCTGCGACCTCGACATAGAATCGGATGAGGTGCGTGACGCTCTCAAAAAGTGGGGGGCCTGGTATGTCGATACCGTCAACGTCGATGGCTTTCGCTTTGACGCTGTAAAGCACGTGCGGGCGGGCTTTTTTCCGCAGTGGTTGCAGCATTGTCGGCGTCATGCCGGGCGCAGGCTGTTTGCCGTGGGCGAGTATTGGTCTTACGAAATTGAGGCGCTGCACCACTTTATTGACGTGACCGACGGCGATGTGCACCTGTTCGATGCGCCTCTTCACTACAACTTTAGTGAAGCCAGCAAGGCCGGGGGTGACTACGACCTCACCACCATCTTCGACAACACCCTGGTGCAGCAGCAGCCTGCCCTGGCCGTTACCCTGGTCGATAACCACGACTCGCAACCGCTACAATCGCTCGAATCTGTGGTCGAGCCGTGGTTTAAGCCCCTGGCCTACGCACTGATTTTGCTGCGGCAGGATGGCTACCCCTGCATTTTCTATGCTGACTACTACGGTGCCCACTACAAAGACACCGGCAACGACGGCGGCGAATACGAAATCTGGCTCGATAGCCATAAGTGGCTGATTGACAAGTTTTTGTACGCCCGCAGCACCTACGCCTTTGGTGACCAGTACGACTACTTTGACCACCCCAGCACCATCGGCTGGACTCGTCTCGGTACCGAAGCCAACCCTGGCGGCATGGCCGTGGTGCTCACCAACGGTGACGACGGCCACAAGTGGATGGAGGTAGGCCAGCCCAACTGCACCTACTACGACATCACCGAGCACATTCAGGAGCCAGTCACCACCAATGACGAAGGCTGGGCCGAGTTTAGCTGCCAGGCGGGTTCGGTGTCGGTGTGGGTACCGAAGGTGTAGATGGTGCTTTAGGGTGCAAGTTGCATCCTAAAGCACCATCTTGGCTTTGAGAATTGGGCCTTCTTCCCGTTCTTCGAGCTGGGCGATGCCCAAAAAATCTCCACTCGCCTCGTTTAGAACGCGGTAGGGATTGTCGGGCCATATCACCATGGGGGGCGGAAACTTCTGCCCCTGCTGCCAGCGACGGGCCAAGTCGGCAGAGAGGGCGATCGCCGGCAAATACTCCAGCGCGATCGCCGGATCCACCAGTTCTAGTGCCTGTTTTTCGACTAACTCCGTCACTGCTTCTGGCGTTAGGCTGTGCTCTAGGCTAAAGCCACCGCTGCGGGTGCGGGTGAGGTGGGCCAGGGTGGCTCCGGTGCCGAGGCGATCGCCCAAATCCCGCGCGATCGAGCGAATATAGGTGCCGGGGCCACAGTCTATATCCAGCGTTAGCTCCGGCTGCTCTCCCGGCTGCCAGTTCTGCACCGTGAGGGTGCGAATAACTACAGTTCGGGTGGGTGGGGTAACAGCTCGGCCCTTGCGGGCCAGATCGTAGAGTCGCTGCCCCTGAACCTGAATAGCGCTAAAGGCCGGGGGCACCTGGGCGATTGTTCCTTTAAACTCGGGGAGGCAGGCCGCAATGTCTGTCACGGTCAGGTGATTGGCGGCCTGCTGGGTCAAAATTTCACCTTCCAAATCGTCGGTGGTGGTGGTGAGGCCAAAGCGAACAATGGCCCGATAGGCCTTTCCCTCGGGCAGGTAGGGCAGCAGCCTTGTTGCCCGCCCCACGGCGATCGGCAGGACACCTGCGGCTAAAGGATCTAACGTGCCGCCGTGGCCCACCTTGCGAATGCCCAACAGCCGCCGCACCGCCCCCACGCAGTCGTGGGAACTCATGCCCTGGGGTTTGTAGAAGTTGAGAAATCCCTGCACAGTAGTTGGTGTGTGGTTTGAGTTTTAGAGTTGTGATTTTGGGTTTCAGGTTTTAGGTTTTAGGTTTCAGGGTCTTGTCGTCTACCCACCTACCCATCTACTCGTCAACGCCCCACACTTCGGCTAGACGGCGATCGCGCCCACAGGCCGTCCGGTAATACTTGTACCGCAGCGGGTGCTTGAGGTAATAGTCTTGGTGGTAGTCTTCGGCGGGGTAGAAGGTCTGGGCGGGCTCGATCGCGGTGACGATCGGGGTTTTTTGAAACTGCGCCTGACGGCTCAGCGCGGCCTTAGACTGTTCTGCCAGCGTCTGCTGCTGGTCGTCGTGGGCGAAGATTTTAGCCTGGTACTGGCTGCCCTTGTCGCAGAACTGGCCTCGGCTATCCACCGGATCCACATTCTGCCAAAAGACCTCTAGCAGGGTCTCATAGCTCACCTGATTGGGGTCGTAGACCACCTCTACTGCTTCCACGTGGCCGGTGCCCCCACTAGAGACTTCGTTGTAGGTGGGGTTGACCTTGGTGCCGCCGGTATAGCCCGAGGTGGTCGAAACCACGCCGTCTAGATGGTCAAAGGGGCCTTCCATGCACCAAAAACAGCCTCCAGCGAAGGTGGCGGTCGCCAGGTTGGCATCGGTCGTAGTCGCCGCAGGCTCAGGCATAGAGTCGGCGGTGGCGTAAAAAGGTAGGGCATCCCACATCAACCCCAGGGCCGCAACCAGCAGCAAGCCAAAAAACAACCGACGCAGAGTTAGCATAGCGATCCGTTACGTTACTTAAACTATCTCTAGCTTACGGCACCCCATCCTAGGGTTAGCCTGCTATAGCTCTAAAAAATCTAAACCCGCAACTTCAAGCATTTCTGCACTTTGAGCACTTTTTGAACCACCTTTCTCAACCCGCTTTGTATGATTAGGTAAGATTGCCGTCGGCTTGGTCAGTTTTGCGACGGGCTTTCGGTGGGTCTGTGTTCACTCTGCGCCAGAGGTGCAATCCCCTGTGATTTTGTCGTCTCCTCCTTCTATTAATCGCGGTAAGTCTCTGTATGAGCAGGTTTACCAGGCGCTGCGATCGGCCATTTTGACCGGTGCGCTTCCCCCCGGCGATCGCCTGGTTGAAACCCAGCTAGCCGAATGGTTGCAGGTCAGCCGCACCCCCCTGCGCGAGGCCCTGCGCCAGCTTCAGCAAGACGGCCTGGTGACCGCCGATGTCAGTGGTGGCCTGCGGGTGACCACCATTACCGCTGCCGATGCCGAGGAGCTTTACGACTGTCGCTTGGCTCTAGAGGCGCTGGCGGTAGCGGGGGCCTGTGACTTTGCCACCCCCGAACAACTGCAAGGGATTGAAGATTGCGTGACCAAGGCCGAGGGGGCGACGGCCAACAGCCACGGCAGCCTCTCCCACGAGCATTTGCTGGATGTGGATTACCAGTTCCATCACCTGATTGCCGAAAGTTCGGGCAATCGGCGGCTGGTGTCGCTGCTCGACACCCTGTTTGATGCCATGGCCCTGCTGCGCATTCAAACCCTCCAGCAAAACCCTAATGTGCTCGATATTCGCCTAGAACACCGGCAAATTTACGAAGCCATTCTCAGCCGCGACGCTGACCTGGCGGTGGCGGCCATTACTCGCCACCTGAGCGCTAGCAAAATTCGCGTGATTCAAGAAATTGAGGGTACCCAGGCTCACCCGGCAACAGTCGGCAACGCCTAGCCCGCGCTGCTGAGGGCCTGGCGATCGCCCCCTCAGCCCCGGCGGGGATCGCCGTCTGGTAGGATTTTTGAGGCCAGAACTGTAACCAGGACGGATTCACAATGTCTCAAACTCCTACCACCGGGGCCGATGCCGTAGATGCCGCGATCGCAGCGGGCATTGACCTCGACGGCACCCCCATTCCCCCCGCCAAGCTCGATCTCTACCACCAGGTGATGGCTAAGGAAGCCGGACGCCAGCGCAGCGGTGTGTCGAACTCGATGCGATCGCGCATTGTGCGGATTGGGGCCAAGCACTTCCCCCTAGAGGACCTCAATCAAATGTTGGCCGCAGCCGATTTCGCCCCCCTCAAAGACAAAGAAATTGCCTACTTTTACGGCGGCAAATAATCTTCCAGGGCGGTTTGTGTCGCGCTGCCTCGCAAACCTAAAAGGGTGTTTTAATCCTGAATCCGTCTGGGCTACCCCCGGTTGGGCTGGGCAAACACCGTTTGCCCCTACACAGTCCGCCTGTTGGGACTCGGGGTTATGCGGTTCGGATTGGGTTGGCTGTATTGCAGCCGTTGATTTGGTGAGGACAGATTGACAGGCTGAATTCTCTGGTGGGGCATTGCACTGCAATGCCCCACGAATCTATTTGGGTGGACGTTGTCCGATGAGGATTTTCGTGAAAACGGCTATGACAGCCGGGGCGTGAACAACCCAGGCTAAGGCTGTGAGGCCGTCAAGATTTGGTCGTCGAGGGCAAAGTTGACCTCGGCTTGGTCGGCCCCAGCGGCCAAATAATCGTTGTGGAACGAGTCTTTGAGCCCGGCCACCAGATCGTAGGTAGGTGCCCAGCCCAGTTCGGCCTGGGCTTTGTCGATCGCAGTAAAGAAATGCTGCACCCGCATGGGAAACGCTTTAGCTTTGCCAAAGTCAAAGGCTTTGGGGTCGTAGTGGACGATCTGGAGGTGGTTAGGATCTTTGCCGGCGGCGGTGGCGCAGGCGCGGGCCAGGCCGTCAAAGGTGACGGCCTTTTCGCCGGAGATGTTGTAGATTTGGCCGATCGCCGTTTCGTTGCCCAGTACCGCCGCCATCGCTGTCGCCAGGTCTTGCACATGGCCTAGCTGGGTGAGGTGCATGCCGTTGCCGGGAATGGGCACGGGGCGATCGCGCACAATGCGATCAAAGAACCACTGTTCTAGGGGGTTGTAGTTCTGCGGGCCGTAGATATAGACCGGCCGCACGGAGGTAAACGGCACTCCCTGGGCTTGCAGGTAAGCTTCGGTTTCAAACTTGCCCTTGTGGCGGCTTTTAGGATCCACCGCATCGCCTTCAATGTGGGGCATCTGGTCAGATTTGAGATACACCCCGGCGGAGCTGACATAGACAAAGTGCTGGAGGGTGTCGCCAAAGATCTCAAGCAAGGGCTGGGTATCGCTCAGTTCGCGACCGTTGTTGTCAAAGATGGCGTCGAAGCGTTCGCCCGATAGCTGGGTTTTGAGGCTGCTGGGATCGGTGCGATCGCCCACAATGGTTGGCACCCCCGCTACCGGGGCAGGATGGTTGCCTCGGTTAAACAGCACCACCTCGTGGCCCTGCTCAATCAGCAGTTTCGTTAAATACACCCCAATAAACCGGGTGCCACCCATGACTAATACGCGCATAACCTCTCCTTTCTGCTAATCAGCGGCCTCAAGCCGTGCGGCAAGACCTACTGGGCTTAATGTATGTATATTAAGCTGCGCCGATCCCTCAAATTCTCTTGAAGAATCAAGGGATTTGGGTGCAAACGCGTTAAGCAAACCGGTAGATAACGGCCCAGGTCTTACGCTCTGGGGGGAAGCCGCCTAAAATGTTATGAGTTGAGCACCGGCCTCAGCACCCTACGCGAGATAGTCTCTACATGCGTGAGCTGGACAACGCCTACCGAATTCTAGAGCTAGAGCCTGGTGCCTCCCTTGAGGATGTGAACCAGGCCTATAAGGATCTGGTGTTTGTCTGGCATCCCGATCGCATTCCCCAAGACAATGAGCGGCTGTATCAAAAAGCCCAGGACAAAATCAAGGCGCTGAACCACGCCCGCGATGTACTGCGATCGCACAGTCGCAATGGTCGCAGCAGTGCCCCCAGCTCTGCCAGCAGTCGCTACGGCACGGCTAGCAGCTACCGGGCTTCTACGGCCAACGGCTACGGCAGCAGTGACTACCGCTCGGCCAACGGCTACGGCTACAACAGCCAGGGCTACGGCAGCGCCCGTTCTCAAGACCCCGACAGCGACGACGAGCCGCGATCGGCCTCCCACAATCGCTACTATCGCTACCAGCGCAGCACCTACGGCGGCAGCTACTACAGTGCCAGCCAGAGCGACGGCCCCACTAGCGATGCGACCTCTAGCAGCAGCACATCTTCCGGTGCCAGCCCTGGCCAGGCACAATCCTACCGCCAGCGGCGCGATGCAGCGGCGGGCGTGGGTGGCGACAAGGCGGCCAGCGGCAGCTCGGGTACCCAGGGGCAGGCTAGTTCTACCAGCGGCAAACCCCCTAGCAGCAGCGCCAGTAGCCAGGCCAGCGGCAAGCCCCCTAGCAGCGCCAGCAGCCAGGCCAACCCCAAGCCCGCCAATGACGCCTACAACAGCTACAACGCCCACACTCGCAATGGGGCGGCCAGCACCCACCGATCGCGCCAAAGCCCTGACCTCAGCGGCACTGACATGAGCGGAGCCAACCTGCGCGAAAAAGATTTTGCCGGTCGCAACCTCAGCGAAGCCAACCTCAGCGGGGCTGACCTCAGCGATGCCTTTCTGCACAAGGTCAACCTCAACCGGGCTAATCTCAGCAAGGCCAAGCTATTTCGCGCCAACCTACTCCAGGCTGACCTTAGCCACGCCAACCTGCGCGAGGCCGATCTGATTGGGGCCGACTTTAGCGGGGCCGACCTCAGCGGGGCCGACCTCAGCGGCGCAAAGGTGGCGGTGGGGGGCCGCACCATGGTCAAACTGACCGGCACCATTCTCACCGGGGCGATCATGCCCGATGGCTCAATCCACGATTAGACGCCGAGCTTGGTATGAGATGGTGCATCGCTGCGCGGATGCACCCTACGATTTTCATCCTTCGAGGTGTCGCCTTGCTGCCATGGACGATGGGTATCACTACTCTGGTGAGTCGATCAAACCAGGGTGATCTTGGGGGCGGGGGCCGGGGGCGGGCCAGAAGAAGCGGCGATCGCCCTCGGCAATCGGTCGGTCATTAATGCTGGCTTCGCGGCGGCGCATCAAGCCATGCTCGTCAAACTCCCAGTTTTCGTTGCCGTAGGCGCGGTACCACTGGCCGGCGTCGTCGTGCCACTCGTACTGAAAGCGCACAGCGATGCGGTTGTCGCCAAAGGCCCAGACTTCTTTGATCAAGCGGTAATCGAGTTCTTTATCCCACTTGCGGCGGAGAAAGGCGCGGATGGCGTCGCGGCCCTGAAGTATTTCGGCCCGGTTGCGCCAGTGGCTGTCTTCGGTGTAGGCCAGGGCCACGCGATCGGGGTCGCGGCTGTTCCAGGCGTCTTCGGCCATGCGGGCTTTGGCGATCGCAGTCTCTAGGGTGAAGGGCGGAACGATGGGGGTGGGCATAGGGGTGGATGGGTAGGTGGGTGGATGGGTAGGTGGGTGGATGGGTAGGGGCTGACCTATGTGTCTGCCCAAGCCCTGTATATAGGGGATGGCATAGAAAAGGCTGTCAGCGTTGGCCAACAGCCTAGAGATTGTGAGTCAGGACGTGAAAACTGGGTCTACCACTTCTTGTAGGGCAAGAATTTGCCGTTCATAATCACTTTGACGCGATCGCCTTTGGGATCCTCTTCTTTCTCCACATCCAGGGTAAAGTCGATGGCGCTCATAATGCCGTCGCCAAACTTTTCGTGGATCACAGCCTTCATCGGCATGCCATAGACCTGCATGATTTCGTAGAAGCGGTAGATCAAGGGGTCGGTGGGCACGACGGGGTCGAGGCCACCTTTGACGGGGAAGTCGGTCATGGCCTCAATTAGCGCAGTGTCGGCCCCGAGAATTTCAATCAGCTTGGCGGCTTCCTCTGGCGAGGCGCTCGCTTGGCGGTAGAACACCGAGGCGATCCACACTTCGTCGTAACCGGTTTTGGCTTCGAGATCGGCAAAGCTGAGGCCAGCGGCTTTTTTAGCGGCCAAGAGTTTTTCGGTGATAGGTGAAACAGTCATGGTTAGATCCTCTTGAGTACGTCTAAGACAAAGTTGTGATTTGGGTAGGGTGGGGCACTGCCCACCTACCTCCTCAGCGGTTGACGAGTCTCCCTTCGCGCTGCGATGAATCGGGCTGGTGCCCAAGACCATCGGAGGCGGGGTTACCCTGTTGTTAAGCAGGGTGGAGTGGGGGGCATTGCCCACCCTACGGGTTGTCTGGGGTTTACCCATCCACTCCCTACCCAACCACTCATCCCCCCACCCGTGCCGCCTCCACGGCCCGTGTCTCACGAAACAGATGGCTTTCCATTTCGGCCTTGAGGTCGTGGTAAGCGGGGTGTTGCTCGATGGTCTCGCGATTGCGCGGTCGAGGAAAAGGCACCTCCAGAATTTCGTCGATGCGGGCGGCGGGGCCACGGGTCATCATCACGATGCGATCGCTCAGCAGCAGCGCTTCTTCGATGCTGTGGGTAATCATCACCACGGTCTTGCGCTGCTGTTCCCAGATGCGCTCGACTTCTTCTTGCAAGAAGCCTCGGGTGAGGGCGTCGAGGGCACCGAAGGGCTCATCCATCAGCAAGATCTGGGGGTCGATGGCCAGGGCGCGGGCGATGCCGACCCGCTGGCGCATGCCGCCGGAGAGCTCGTGGGGGTGCTTGCGCTCGGCCCCAGTTAATCCCACCAGCTGAATGTGCTCTTTGATGATGCGATCGCGCTTCTTCACCGAGATTTTTGGATCTACGGTTTCCACCGCAAACCGCAGGTTTTCCTCCACCGTCATCCAGGGCATTAGGGCATAGTTTTGAAACACCATGCCCCGGTCTGGCCCTGGCCCGGTGATCGGGTGGCCATTCAGCAAGATCTCACCGTCGGAGATCGAGCTGAGGCCCGCAATCATATTCAACAGGGTCGATTTGCCGCAGCCCGAGGGGCCAATAATCGACACAAAGGTGTTGGGCTCGATCTCAAGATTGATGTCTTGAATAGCGATGAAATCGCGGCGGGCTTTGCCGGTGACCTTGCTAAACAGATCTTTTTTGCCGGGGAAAACCTTCGCTACGTTGCGGATCGAGACCTGGGCCGTTGAGGACTGGGTGCCAGGGGAGGCGATCGCGTTCACAGGGGAAATACTCATGAATTTCGACCAAATGCGACAAATTTCTCCAGGGCGGCAAACAGGCTATCCAGCAGCAGCCCCACCAAACCAATAATGAAAATGGCCACTAAAATATTCGGAATCGACAGGTTGTTCCACTCATTCCAAATGAAGTAGCCCAGGCCTGTACCCAGCAGCATTTCTGCCGCCACAATCACCAGCCAGGCAATGCCCATGCTGATCCGTAGCCCTGAGACAATGTTCGGCAGCGCCGCCGGAATGATCACCTTGACGATGGTGCGCAGACGCGAAGCTCCCAGGGTTTTGGTCACATCCAGATAGTCTTGATCGACGTTGGCCACCCCAAAGGTGGTGTTGATTAGCGTCGGCCAAATGCTGGAGATGAAAATAATAAAAATGCCCGTTTTTTCAGAATCGCGCAGCAAATAGAGACCCAACGGCAGCCAGGCCAGGGGCGAAATCGGCTTGAGCAGCTGCACAAAGGGGTTAAACGCCTTGAAAGCCACGGGCGAAATGCCGATCAAAATGCCCAGAGGCACCGCCACCACCGACGCCAAAATGTAGCCAATGGCCACCCGCCGCAGGCTGACCAGCAAATTCCAGCCAATGCCCAGGTCGTTGGGGCCGTTGCGGTAGAAGGGGTTGGTTACCCACCACCAAAATTCTGTCATGGTCTCGCTGGCGGTGGGCACCCCCCGCGTAAACCAACCTGACTTAGCCCCGACCTCCCAGAACAGTAGAAACAGACCGAGAGTGAGCATAAAGAGCGCAAAGGCGCGCACATTTTCGTTTTGCCAGATGGGCTCTGATCGCTCTACTGGAACCAATCTGGGCGTGCTATGACTTGCCGCCATGATTTAGATACCTCCTTAAAACTGGGCCGATAGTGAACCGTTTTAGCCTGGGGTAGGTCTGCGCCCAAGGCTAATCCTGACAACAGAAATACCGAAGAATGTTGTTTCCCCACGAGGGCGCAGGCCCTGCGCCCCCACAGGTTTACTTACCAAACTGGTCGATTTGGCCCTTGAGATAGTCGGTGGGCGCGGCGGGGTCAAAGTTGTCAAAGGCCAGGGTTTCGGTGCGATCGGTCTCGAAGGGTGGCTGCTGACCCAGCTCCAGCGCTAGCTCCCGCGCCAGGTCGGTCAAGAACACGTCAGTACCCAGCTCGTCGATCTGGGCATCGGTGATGGTGTCAGCGGTGCGCTCGGGGCCAAGCAGCTCCCACCGCACCAGCTGAGACGAGATCCACTTGGCGAAGCTCTGCCAGGGGTAGGGGTCAAAGCCAATGCGATCGGGTATCGAGAGGGTGTTGCCCTGGCCGTCTTCAAAGTTGCCGGTGAGCACCGCTTCGACCACTTCGACGGGCTGGTTCAAAAAGGCTCGATCAGAAATGGCGGCGGCAATCTCGGGGCGATTGGCTGGGTCTTGGGCGTAGGCCGCTGCTTCGATGATCGCCTTGTTGAGGGCGCGGAAGGAGTTGGGGTTGGCCGTGATCCAGTCGTCGCTGGCGGCAAAGGCGCAGCAGGGGTGGCCATCCCACAGGTCTTTGGTGAGCATGTGAATGAACCCAGCCCCTTCGTAAACCGCCCGCTGGTTGAACGGGTCGGGCATCAGCATGGCGTCAATGTCGCCTGAGATCAGCTGGGCAATGCTGTCTGGCGGGGGGACAGGGCGAATCTGCACATCGACATCGGGGTCGAGGCCGCCCGAAGCCAGGTAGTAGCGCAGCAGTAGGTTGTGCATCGAGAAGGGGAAGGGCACCCCAATCACAAAGCCCTTAAAGTCTTCGGGGCCGTTGACATTGCCCAGGTGGCGCTCGGCCACGGTGATCGCCTGGCCGTTGATGTTTTCAATGCTGGCCAGCCGCACACCGAAGGGGGCAGCACCCATGCCCAGGGTCATGGAGATGGGCATGGGGGCGAGCATGTGGTAGGCGTCGAGCTCGCCTGCGATCGCAGAGTCTCTGACTGCGCCCCAGCTGGGCATCTTCACCACCGTGGCGTTAAAGCCGTACTTTTCGTAGAAGCCCAGCGGCTCCGACATGATGATCGGGGTCGCACAGGTGATCGGAATAAAGCCCACCCGGATGTCGGTCTTCTCAAGGTTGCTGGTGTCAACCGGGGCCGCAGCGCTCTCCTCTGCCGCTGGCTCACCACCACTGGCACAGCTGGCCAGGGTAACCAGGGCAGCGCCTACCGCCATATTCTTTAAAAACTCGCGGCGGGTAGCACCGCTGTTGCGCACTGAGTCGGCAAAGAACAGCCCTGCTTGGGGGCCAAAGGCCGCCGCAAAGGCATTTTCTAGGCCGCCCGCCTGCTTGCACAGGGCAAGAATTAGTTTTTCGCGCTGGGGGTCGTTGCGGCCCACCCGCTTGAGAAATAGTGCCTTGCGCAACTCATAGGTGTTAACCGTGTCGGCGGCGCGCAGCTGGTTCTCTTTATAGAGGCCCATTTTGACCAGGTCGTCGATCATGTCTACCGGGTCTTGGGGCATGCTCTCCATAAACCGCGAGTGGTCGCTGGTGAAGTGCACGATGCCGCACGTCCGACAGGGCTGACCTGGCAACATCAGAGAAGGTGATGTGCAACTCAAACTGCCCCAGTCGTTAAGTGATTTTGCTACTGCTGAAATAACCATAGATGGATAGTTGAACGCGACATAAACCTTTCCCTAACCAACCTTAAAATCCAGATCGGTGACGGATTAATGGATTTGAAATCCATCCCCAGGAGACTTCTGAAAAAGAGTTTCCCTAATGGTGGGCAGTGCCCACCCTACAGCAGCTACAGTCGCTAGATTGAAGCTGGTATCTTTTTCCCTGGAAATCTCATTATGGCGATCGCCAACCTGGATTAATGCAAGTTACTACGTAAATTACCAGGCTTGAATTGAAATAGCATGGGATCAAATTTGGGACATGGTAGGACTTTCTTTTGAACTTAAATTCTGAGTCCAAAATTAAGGGCTAATTTGTTAGCTCTGTTACAGATTGCTGCCTCCAAATCTGAGGAGAAACACCGTGGAACTGACGAAATTGTCGCGTAAAGTAGCCTGCGTCACTATAGCCAGCGGCCTCGGCAATGTGGCGTACCGATTGGTTGGTGGTGGCCAGCAGCTGTTTGGCCTCAGCCATGCGGCGCTCAATAATCCACTGTTTGATCGTGCGCCCCGTGTGCGACTGCACCAGATTAGTCAGGTACGCAGGAGAATACCCCGCCTCCTGGGCGACATCGTTGAGGCTAATGGGCTGGCGGTAGTTGGCCTCAATGAAGCGGAAAATACTGTCTAGCTTAGGGTCGGCAGGAAAGATGCTCTCTGCTGAGGCCCGCGGTCTAGACGGTGAGGTTGGTGCCTGAGGCGCTCTGCCATAAAGCTCAGATAGCTGTTCTTGGCGCTGCAAACGGCTATTAATAGCTGCTAAAAACTGCTCTACGGTGCAGGGCTTGGTTAAGTAGTCGTCGGCCCCCAGTTCCATTCCCCGCCGCAGGTCGGTCATGGTTACTTTGGCCGTTAAAAAGATTAGGGGAATGAGCGCTGTAGAGCGTGCCTTGCGCAGGGCTGATAGCACCGAGTAGCCGTCCATATCGGGCATCATGATGTCGCACACCACCAGATCGGGGGTGTGCTGTTGGGCCATCGCAACGCCGGTAGTGCCGTCGCTGGCTCCTACGGCGCGAAACCCTTCAAACTCTAAACATTTGAGAAAAATGTTGCGAGTTTGAGCTTCGTCTTCAATGATTAAAACGGTTTTCACAACACAGTAGCCAATATACCAGGGAGGCTAGAACTAGCCTCGCCAAAACCCAAGTGCTAAATCAGGAGATACACGACGTAGAGCTGAAAGATTGCCCAGAAAAATACTGGACTCAATGTCTAGAAAACAGCCCAAGTGACTATGATTTAGCTCACGCCAACTTCAAAACGTAGCGCTGTGCGGTTACTATTTGAAGGCGATCGCATGTCTACAATCCTTTAGTAAACCTTAACCAGACGCGTCGTTGTATACAGCGCTACACTCTGTCGCCGTTGAGGGCGTTAACGCTGGTTCTGGCTCGCCCCGAGAGCATTAACCCCAAGCGCCCTAAACTCAAAAACCCACCGAATTCGCGTTAGCTATCGAGATGTCTCAAACCTACTGGTTGCCGCCCCGCAATGCCTCGCCTGTCGCCCCTGCTGCCCCCCTAGGGCATGAGCTAAAGCACCTGCGCCGTCAGCATCAGCTCATTCTCAACGCCGTGGGGGAGGGAATCTATGGTCTCGATCTCGATGGCAATGTCACCTTTGTCAACCCTGCGGCTGCCGCTATGATTGGCTGGTCTACAGAAGAGCTGATTGGTCAGTCGATGCACAGGGTAATGCACCACTCGTTGGCCGATGGTAGCCCCTACCAGCGCGAAGACTGCCCGATCTACGCAGCGTTTCAGGACGGCAGCGTGCGGCATGTGACCAATGAAGTATTTTGGCGCAAGGACGGCACCAGCTTTCCGGTGGAGTACATTAGCACCCCCATGTGCGACGAGGCGGGGCGGCTGATTGGCACGGTGGTCACCTTTCGCGATATCACCCAGCGGCGCTGGGCCGAGGAGATTTTGCAGCGGGCCAATGAGGAGCTAGAGCAAAAGGTGCAGGAGCGCACCGCCGAGCTGCAAAATGCTAACCAGCAACTGCGGCAGCTCAGCGACATGCGATCGCGCTTTGTCTCCATGGTCTGCCACGAGTTTCGCAACCCGCTCAATAATATTGCCCTGACGGTGTCATCGCTCAACCGCTACGACACCCAGCTACGCCCCGAGGAAAAAACCGACTACCTGCTCACCATCAACGCCAACGTCGAGCGCATGACCCAGATGATCGACGACATTCTGGTAATTGGCAAAATTGAGGCCAAGGTGCTGAAGGTCAGCCCGCGCCCCCTCGACCTGGTGAGCTTTTGCCAAGCCTTGCTGGCCGAGGGCGACTACCGGCGTCCCCAGACGCCCATTCAGTTTGTCTGCCGCAGCCGCCAGGTGCCGGCCTGTCTCGATGAGCGACTGCTGCGATCGATTTTGAGCAATCTATTGTCCAATGCGATTCGCTACACTCCCGATATCAACCCGATTTGGCTGAGGCTGACTAAGCAGCGGGGCCGCGTCATTCTCAAGGTGCAGGACGAGGGTATTGGCATTGTGACCGGCGATCGCAAGCAGCTGTTTGAGCCCTTTCACCGAGGCCAAAACGTCAGCAATATTCCCGGAACAGGGCTAGGGCTGAGCATTGTCAAGCAGTTTGTAGAACTCCAGCAAGGCACCATCAAGGTCACCAGCCGAGTGGGGTCGGGCACCACGTTTACCGTTAGCCTGCCCGCGTAATGGGTTTACTGAAGGGGTGGTACACCGGCCTGAGCTGAGCGATCGCGTCGGGATGCACCGCTGAGCCCTGTGCCCAGCGGTCAACCCTGAACCGCACCTGAATCGCAGCTGAATCGCAACCGATTCTGCTCTAGCAACGTCCTGAGGACAGCGCTAGATAGGCTAGCCTGTGCCACAATTAGCGCCGTGTGATGAGGGGATGACATTGTGACGCAGCAGCCAGGCAAAGGCCTTTTCCTGTTGGCAATTGCGGGCCTAGCCGGGGGGTGGGGCTGCCTCCATCTACCGGTCTATGCCCAGGCCACCACAACCACCGCCGCCCCTGAGCCTCAAACCAGTGCCGCCCTCGCCGACGATTTAGAGCTTTACCGCGATCTGGGCAATACCCCAGCAGAAAACACCATTCCCACCGTCCCTGTGGTTGAAGAGGCACCAGCCCGCCGCCCCGGTCGGCGACCCACTCAACCTACCCCGGCCCTGCCTCTGCCGCCATCCCAGCGGCCCAGGGTAGTGCCCAGTTCGTCAAATACCGATTCAGGTACCTCGTCCACTGCCGCCACTAGCGACCCCGCCGAAGCGGTTGCCCCAGCGGTGATTGAGCTATCGCCTACGGGCAGACCCCCCAGCCCGGTAGTGTTTTTGGCGATGCAGCAAGAACTCAAGAACCTGATTGGCCGGTTTGAGAGCGCGCTGATTATGGATCGAGCCTTGGCAACGTCTACGGTGCTAACGCTGCCCAATCGCCAACCCGTGCTCACCGCTGCCGCTGACTCAGTCAACGTATCGGGGAGGCGCGGCACCTATTTACATCCGGTTTTAGGCGATGCCCAGCAACTGCTGAACGAATGGGATCGGCTGCTGACCGCCGGGCAGCACAGTCAATTGCGCGATCGCTGGCTGGCTACCCGCTCAGCCCTGTGGGACAACTTCCCCGTGGAGCGATCGGTTGACCAAGGCGAAATTCGCGCCGTGTGGCTCGATCGCGGCACCATTGTGCAGGCCAAGTCACCCCAGGGATTGAGCGAAGTCTTCGACAAATTGGCCGCCGCTGGTATCAACACGGTCTTCTTTGAAACCGTGAATGCAGGCTATACCATCTACCCCAGCCAGGTAGCCCCTGAGCAAAACCCTTTAACTCAGGGTTGGGATCCGCTGGCCGCCGCTGTTGAACTGGCCCACCAGCGGGGCATGACCCTGCACGCCTGGGTGTGGGTCTTTGCCGCTGGCAACCAGCGCCACAACCGCCTGCTCAACCAGCCTGCCAACTACCTTGGGCCGCTCATCTCACGCCACCCCAGCTGGGCCGCCGCCGACAATAGCGGCAACCCCATCCCCCGTGGTCAAGACAAGCCCTTCTTAGACCCTGCCAACCCCGAGGTGCGCAGCTACCTCACCCGGCTGATGACCGAAATTGCCACCCAGTACGAGGTCGATGGCCTGCACCTCGACTACATTCGCTATCCCTTTCAAGACCCTGGGGCCAACCGTACCTACGGCTATGGCGAAGTCGCCCGCTGGCGGTTCCAAACCCTTACTGGCGTAGACCCGATCACCCTCAACCCTCGCGCCCCTGGCCTCGATCGCAACCAGCAGATTCAGCAGCAGGTGCTGTCGGAGCGCTGGACTGAGTTTCGTATGCAGCAGGTGACCTCGTTTGTGGAGACTATCTCTAGCACCCTGCGGCGACAGCGCCCCGGTCTAGTAATGTCGGCGGCGGTATTTGCCAACCCCGAGCACGATCGCCATCAGCGCATTCAGCAAGATTGGGGCACCTGGGCGCGAGCCAACTACCTCGACTGGATTGTATTAATGAGCTACGCGGGCGACACTAGCCGTTTCGAACGCCTCGTGCAGCCCTGGCTGGTGAATGAATCCTTCGGCTCTACCCTGGTGATACCGGGCATTCGCCTACTCAACTTGTCGAATGCAGCCACCATGGACCAGATGCAGGCCAGCCGCGACCTACCCACCCCCGGCTATGCGCTATTTGCCGTCGCCGATTTCAATACTGAACTCAACCGCGTACTGGCCCAGACCCAGGGCCGCCGTTCGCCTGGCCCCACCACCCCCTACGCCATGGCGGCGAGCCGCTATGCCGCCCTTCAGCGCGAATGGAACTGGCTATTGACTCAAAATCGCCTGTGGATGGATCGCGGCAGCCTGGAAACCTGGGTTAGCGCAGTGAACGACCTGGGCAACGGGTTTGAAACCCTATCTCAAGAGCCCTCGCGACGCAATCTAGAGACTGTTAAAGCTGGCCTGACCCGCGTGCGCGGCCCCCTCAGCAATGGCGTGCTAGTTGACACGACAAATAGCGGCTACCGACTGCGATCGTGGCAGCACCGGTTAACTGCGATCGAGCAGTTGCTCACCCACGGTGAGAGAACCCAGCGCTAGCCTTTGTATAAGGAGATTTCTAGAAAAGAATCTCCCACTGTATCCGGCGACTATAGCCACCGTAGCGATTATCTTCTTTGTCAAGCTCATCCTGCTATGCGATTAGCCTCGGCGGGATGGCAGCGGAAATCAAGCCAGGAGCCCTGCCTGCATCAGACAGAGTCTTGCTGTTCCTTATGTGGCGGCGGGCAGGGAGCAAGCCGGAGCCTGCCAGAGGGTGTCATGTTCTACCATGGCATTGAGAATAATCACCAGTTTGTGCATGCAGGCCACCAGGGCAACCTTTTTGAGTTTTCCCCGCTGCAGCAGGCGCTGGTAGTAATCGCGAATGACCGGATTATGGCGAGTGGCGACTAACGCGGCCATGTAGAGGCCTGTGCGCACGGTGGCTCGACCGCCGCTAATCATCCGCTTACCCCGCATCTGGCCGCTATCGCGGTTGAACGGGGCGAGGCCACACAAGCTGGCTAGGCGCTTCGCTGAGATCTGTCCTAACTCGGGGAGTGAGGCCAAGAGGAGCCCCGTCGTCACAGCCCCAATACCCGGCACACTGGTGAGGATCTCGCGGGTGCGCTGCCACTGATCGCTCTGGGCGATGAGCTGCTCAATCTGGGTATCGAGGTCTTGGATCTGTTGCTTGAGCCAGTCAATATGCTGCTCAATGCTCTGACCCGTCCTGGCTCGTGCTGAGCGTTGCCGGGCTTTTTCGGCACTCATCATCTCGACGAGTTGCTGCCGTCGCGTGACGAGGTCTTGAAGGTGTTGACTGGCCTCACTCGCCATCGCCCGTACCTCTGGACGGATGGCATCGGCAAAGTGAGCCAACACCTCGGCATCAATTTTGTCTGTTTTAGCCATGCGCCCCGTGGCCCGGGCAAAATCACGCACTTGACGTGGATTCACCACAACGGCGGGCCAGCCCTCCGCCATCAACGTTCGCGCCGCCAGGGCTTGATAGCCCCCGGTCGCTTCCAGCACAATCAGACTCGTCTCGCGACGAAACGCCGTTAACGCCTGTAGCAACTCTCTTAAACCAGAGTCACTGTTGGCCACCTGAACGCTTAATCCAAGTGGACGGACGTACACATCTAAGGTGCGCTTGGATACGTCAATGCCAACCCATTGATGCGCTTGTGATAGTTCAGTCATGGTTGTATCCACCCGTGTAGGAGGTTAATCTGACATCACTCGTCCTTGCTCGATACGGAGTCTAAGCTCCTGGCGATTTTGCGAGTTAACTTCAGAGGTGTGCAGCGACCCATGCTACGTTCGGTTTTGGACAACCTAGGGTGGGACGGTCTGCCACACACCTCTAAAGATACAAGGGTGGGCACTGCCCACCATTAGGGAGAAAGTTTTTAGGAGTCGCTTAAGTAGCCTTCTGCAAGTATCGCCATAGCCAATATCATTAGGACATTTTGCTTGTGACGATCCCTGTCTAATCCCAAATCCGAGTCAGACAACCCCGATTCATAATCCAGGAACCCCATAGGGGCGTAGCATGCTACGCCCCTACAAATCGGGGGTATTCGTTCAGGATTCAGTATGATTCCCGCGTAGGCGGGAATCCATTCGAGAGCAATTACAGGCTAGTGGATTCCCGTTGCCACGGGAATGACGGCTCTGTCCTAACCTAGATGACCACAGCTATAGCCCCCTTCATAACAGAGAGCAAAAAATGGGGCGAAGAATGTTACATTCTTCGCCCAGCGCTCTATGCCCGAAAACTACGAGTCTGGGCTGACCACTAATGGTCTATTGAGCTTGAACTGGTGGGTTGGGTGCAGCGATCGCGCCACCCGACCCACCAATGCTTTATCTAATAAATTCCTAGTCACCACCGACGCTGATGGGGGTGCCCACCACATCTGCCCCGGTCAAATTGGCATCGAGCAGCGAAGCGCCCGTGACATCGACAAAGTAGATGTGCGCTTCAGTCAAGTTTGCTTCGTCTAGGGTGGCGTCTTCGAGGAGGGCGTTGGTCAAAAAGGAACTGGTCATGTTCGCCCCGGTCAGATCGGCGCGGCTGAGGTCAGCCCCTTCCAGGTTGGCTTCGACCAGGGTGGCCCCTTGCAAATTGGCATCGCGCAGGTCGGCCCCAATCAGGTGGGCCTGGGTTAGATCAGCGCCCGATAGATCACAACCTTGGCAAAGGTTGGTTTCTAACAGCCGCTGCACGTGGGCCGGGTTTTCGGCGAGAGCGGGCATGGTAATGGCTAAAGGAATAGCCACTGCGGCCCCGGTCAGGAGAGAGAGTTTCATGGAGGTGTCCTCCGTTGTGGATAAGTCGGTGCCAAATGGCTCGCGCTAGGAGCCTTGGCTAGTAGTAGTCTGCGATCGCATCCCATCTCGCGTGTGCTCTGCTAAGAAGAGGAATGCCAACGCATTTATACCTATTACTGTATCGGTAGCGTCGGCTCTCGCCATCGGCAGTAAGATAGGTCTTGCATCGTTGCTACCCCTTGATCGTAGCCTTTTCCCTACGTCGCTGGGTCAGGGTAACCGAACCGTAAACAATCGCAATCTCCCTATGCTCAACCTCATTCACCAACTCACTTCGGCCCAGGTTGAGCAACTGCACCAGATGTATTTACAAGAGTGGTGGAGCAAAGACCGCGCCTTAGTCGATGTGCCTACTCTGCTCAGCAATAGCGACCTACTGTTTGGCCTGTGGGATGACGAGGCGCAGCGGCTGGCGGGCTTCTGCCGGGTGCTGACCGACTGGGTGTATCGAGCGATCGTGTTCGATGTAATTGTGGCGGCAGACTACCGGGGGCAGGGTCTGGGGGCAAAGCTGATCGAGCAGGTAACTACTCACCCACAGCTCGCTCAGGTAGAGTGCATTCAGCTATTCTGCACCCCCGAGATGCAGCCCTTTTACAAGAAATATGGCTTTACCCAGGCAGAGCAGTTGTTGATGGTGCGGCCCTGTGGGTGAGTGGGTAAGTAGGCGGGTGGGCGGGTATGTGGGTAGCCCATACTAGCCGAGCACAGTCAGCTCATGTAGGGGCAAACGGCGTTTGCCCAACCAAATTGTGGGTAGCCAAAACTTCTGTAGCAGGCAACTACAGTGTCCAAAGCTTGAGCAAAGTTATCCATAACCTAAAACGTTGGCTCAGGAGTCTGTAATGCAGGGGGCGCAGGACAGAGAATTTGCAAAAGCTTCTGGGTGCGGGGGTGGGGCAGCTCTAGCCGGTAGGCGTGCAGATGATAGCCAATGTCGCCGGGAACAGGGACTCTGCCATTTTCAGCAGGTTCAATCGGCAGCGGTAGGCCGCCGACCCCGTAGAGTGGATCCCCGACGAGCGGAAACCCTGCCGCCGCTAGGTGAATGCGAATTTGGTGCGGCCGCCCCGTGCGAATGGTAACTTCCACCAGGGTGGAGTCTGGGTTGCGCTGGATGACGTTGCCGTCGCTGTAGGCCGGTAAGCCAGTGGGTGAGGCCCCGTACACATAGCCGAGGGCAGGGTGATCGATCTTGCCGATGGGGGTGGTGAGGGTGAACGTATCGGGTAGATCGCTGGCTCCGATCAGCGCTCGGTAGGTTTTGCGAATAGGGTGTGTGGCCTGGGGGGTGTGGGCCGTTGCCGTCGAGTCGCGCAGTTGGCGGCTCAGCACCGATCGCGCCAGGGGCGATCGCCCCAGCACCATTACCCCCGACGTGCCCCGCCCCAGCCGATGCACCGGAATAGGCGGATTCTCTGGATAGCGCAGCCTAAGCTGGTGCAGCAGCGTATGGGTGAGAAAGCCCCCGCCGGGGAGCACCGGCAGACCCGACGGCTTAGCGATCGCCATCAAATCCTCATCCTCATACAGGATCTCAAACTCCAGGGGCGCTTCCGGTTCCTTCCACGGTGGCCGGTGATAGGCTAGCGTTTGCCCAGCCTGAAGGCGATCGTCGGGGGTTAGAGGAATACCGTTGCGGCGAATTTGGTCCGATAGAATGCGATCGCGCCATTTTGCCCGGCTAGAGTGCCTGTAACGATTGCTGTAGAAGTCGAGGACGGAAAGACCGGCTTCGGTGGGGGTGATGCGATCGTGGTAAACCCATCCTTGGTTCATGTCTGTTCCGTTGTGGGAAATCCCTTAGAATGGTGCATCGCTGCATGGAATGGTGCATTGCTTCGCGTTGGCGCAGCCTCGCCTTAGCGTTATGCACTCTACGAGATGGCTAAGACCGATTGCAGTTGCCCACAAGCCGATTCGCAGAACAGAGGTTTAAACTGGCCCATCGATCCCTCCTTTCCGTTGGGTCCAGGGCGGCGGCACGGCCCTGGTCGAGGGGGTCTGGGGACAATCGAAATGTCCCCAGCGGTAAGCTTGGCTTTTTACCAACCACCCCTATCCACAATCATCCATAGGGTAATGAATAGCAAAAACCTAGCGAGGGCAAACGACCGTTTGCCCCTACGGGGGATTACCCTACACCAACCGCTTCACCCGTTCCTTCGCCTCGGCCCGCAGCAACTTCACCCGCCGAAACAGCTCCGTCCCAGTATGGATATAGCTCTCCTCATAGCTCATGGTGAAGCGATCGAACTCATCCAGCCCGTCTTCTAGCAGCCCCAGGCAGTGGTACACATCCGCCGCCACCCCCGCCGTACTCGCTGGGTTCGCCATCGAATTAAACTTGCCCTGGGCCTGCCCCAGCCAGGTGCGCCCCTGCTCTAAGTAAGCCATAAACCCCTCCATCAGCTCATCGTCGAAGGGATCCGCCGACAGCTTGCGAATTTCGGTGCGCAGCGGCGACATAATTTTGCCCAACAGCCGATCTACCGGGCCATAGACCAGCTTCAGCCAGGCATCTTCCCGCGCCTCAGACGACTGGGTGGCCTCCCGCGCATAGCGATATACCTCCTGCATATCGGCGGTGCGCTTGGCTCGGTTGGCGGCGCTCTCGACCGGGTCGGCGGCGGCAAACCCCTGGCGCTGCTGGTCGTAAACCGTGCGCCGCGACGGGTCCCCAATCACCTCGTAGGCGGTGTTGATCCGGGCGATGCGATCGTGCGACGCCTGATCGCTCTTGCTGTCGGGGTGATATTGCTTAGCAAGACGGCGATAGGCCTGTTTAATCTCTGCCTGAGTCGCCGCCTCGTCAATATCGAGGGTTTGGTAGTGGGTTTCTTGTGCCGTCTCTTTTGCCATAGAGATAGTTTAGGGGAGGCTGGGGGCTGAGGGGTAGGGTAAGGCAGGGTGAAAGATGCGGGCGATCAGGCCATAGATTGGTCAATAAAAGCCTGCCAGGTAGAGTCGGGCTGCCAGATGCGGTGCAGATCAGCGCGGGCAGCCGATTCGTCAACGCCCTGACGAAGTACGCGGTAGAGGTAAACAAAGGCCGAGACGCGCATGTTGAGGGCGCAGTGGACGAGGGTTTTGAAGTCGCGGTTGCGCTCCATGACCTTAAAAAAAATCTCTAGGTCCCCAGGGGTGGGGGCCTCCCACACCACCGGAATGTGAAAGTGGGTCATGCCGAGGCTTTTGACCAATTCTGCCTCGCTGGGGAGAGCGTGATCTGAAGTAGACAGCGCCAGGTTGATCACGACGGTGTAGCCCGCGTCAGCTACCGCCTTAAACTGCTCTGCGGTGGGCTGTCCGGCGGTGCCTAGAGTGGGCGAAATTTCTAGGTAGTTGCGAATGCCGGTTAGGGTGGTGTCGGTCATAGCCAAATCCCTCGGTACGATAAAGAAAACTCACCCTGGAGACTCAACCCATGGCTATGGTGGAATCTACCATGCTGCCCCTCGGCACCGCTGCCCCCCATTTTGAACTCAAAGATGTGGTTAGCGGCGAAACCATCACCTTGGGCACCTTTGCCGATGCCCCGGCGCTGCTGGTGATGTTTATCTGCCGCCATTGCCCCTTTGTTAAGCATGTCGAGCAAGAGCTAGCCCGCATTGGCCAAGACTACGGCCCCCAGGGCGTCGGTATTGTCGCCATTAGCGCCAACAGTCTACAAACCCATCCCCAAGATGGGCCAGAACACCTCAAAGCCCAGGCCCAAGACCTGGGGTTTACGTTTCCCTACTGCTTTGATGAAACCCAGGCGATCGCCAAGGCTTACACCGCCGCCTGCACACCCGACTTTTTTGTGTTTGACCAGGCTAAAACCCTGGCCTACCGAGGGCAGCTCGACGACAGCCGCCCCGGCAACGATGTACCGGTGACGGGCCACGACCTGCGGGCGGCGCTAGATGCGGTGCTGGCCGCCAAGGCTATGCCCGGCCATCAAAAGCCCAGTATTGGCTGCAACATTAAGTGGACTCCTGGCAACGAGCCAGACTATTTTGGCTAGGGCGATCGCAAAACGTCACAGAATATAGCTGTAGCCAGTTTGGTCAGGATAGCCGTCCCGGCTGTCCCCTCGTCAGCAACCAAAGCTTACAGCAGCACTCAGCTCTCTTATTGGAGCTGAGCCAGTTTTTGGTTGGCAGACTTGAGCATTTCGGTCGCCCGAGCATAGCTGGTGGTGTTGGGCTGCACAGCTTCGAGATCGTTGATAATGTCTTGCAGCAAACTAGCGATTTGATTGCGCTCTAAGCGCTCTAGGTTTTGGGCCAGCATGCGAGTGCTCTTATTGTTAGCGCTTGTCAGGGCTCGGGCAGAGGCCTCTTCTTTGGCGGCATTTTCGCGCACCGTGCCAAGGTTGCTTTGATACTGGGCCAGCAGGGTTTGGGCTTCGCCGTAGCCTGGGTCGTCGATCGGGATATTGTTCAATCGGGCGATCGCGCTTTCCCACAGCCCCGCAATAGTCTTCCAACGATCTGCGCTGTGGGGCGAATTTTGCCCAGCCACAGCGGCTTCATAGCCAAAGGCCTTGGCTGCATCGACTAACGTGCTCGATCGGTTGCCTCCAGAGCTGTAGGGTGCATCTGCGCTAGTGACCAGTGGCTTGCCCGGTGCCGATCGCCTCGATGCACCGCTCACGATAGGGAGAATGCCATGGGTCAGCGGTGCGTTGCGGCCTAGCGGAGGGCTTTGGCTGGATGGCTTGATTGATCGGGGCCGCGAACACACCCTACCCAAAATCTAGATGTCGCGGTTTCTGGAATGGCCGGATACCCTTGAACAAAGCTCTCTTTGTCGCCAACGCCTATGTCGTCTCAATCGCGCGGTTTTCTCGCTAGCCCGGAGGGGTTGGAGTTGCTACAGGCGGCGAAGGCGGAGCGGGGATGGACGTTTGCGGCGATCGCCGAGCAGGCGGGGGTGAGTGCCGACACGGTGAGCCGGTTGTTTCACCCGGAGCGGGGGAAGCAGGTAAGTGGGGAGAGTGTGAGGGCGATCGCTGGGGTGTTGGGGGTGGATGTGGATGCGATCGTGCCAGAGGGGGAATGGCCCAATGTAGAACGCCTGATTCAAGAAGCATTAGAAGGAGGCATAACTGAGCTTGACTTGTCTGGTTCAAAATTAACATTTGTACCAGAAAGCATAGGCCAACTTGTCAATCTAACGGCGCTTTACCTCTCTCGGAATCAACTGGTGAAGATTCCAGAGAGCCTAGGGCAACTCACTAATTTAACGATCCTTTTTCTAGATCAAAATCGACTAAATACGATACCAAAGGAGTTAGGAAACCTTGTCAGTTTGACAGTACTTTCTGTCGACCAAAATCGGCTAAATACTATACCTAAAGAGTTGGGAAATCTTGTCAATTTGACAGTACTTTCTCTCGACCGAAATCGGCTCACTACGATACCTAAAGAGTTGGGTCAGCTCGCTAATTTAAGGAAGCTTTATCTTGCACACAATAAATTGACGAGAATGCCGAAGGAATTAATCTACCTTACTAATCTAACAGAGCTTTATCTTCATAGTAATAAGTACCTAAGGTTATCGATTGAAGTGCTTGGCCCGACTTGGAGCGAAGTTGTTCGTGGAGAAAAGGCTGCAAATGCCCAAGATATTCTGAACTACTATTTTCGAGTTTTGGCGGAGCTTACCCCGCTAAATGAAGCTAAATTGATTCTGGTCGGGTTTGGTACAGTCGGCAAAACTTCTCTAGTCAATCGCTTAATTCATAAAAGCTTTGATCCAAAATCGGCTAAAACAGAGGGTATTCAAATTACCAAGTGGCCCATGTGCCTTAATGGCTCTGAGGACATCAAGCTCCACGTTTGGGATTTTGGTGGTCAAGAGATTATGCACTCCACCCACCAGTTCTTTCTCACCGAGCGCAGCCTCTATCTGCTTGTTCTCAATGGTCGACAAGGCCATGAAGATGCCGATGCTGAGTACTGGCTAGAACTGATCCAAAGCTTTGGCGGCAGCTCTCCTATTATCGTCGTACTCAACAAAATTCAAGAGCACCCCTTCGATGTCAACCGGGGGGCCTTGCAACAAAAATTTCCCAACATCCGCGAGTTCATTGCCACCGATTGCGAAACCGGACAGGGTATCGATCACCTTCGCGTCGCCATTGAGCGAGAAACCGACGCCCTAGAACACCTGCGAGATCCATTCCCCGCTAGTTGGGTCACCATCAAAGATCGCTTGGCCGACATGAAAGCAAACTATATCTCCTTTGAGCAGTACCGCGATATCTGCCAAGCCGATGGCGAAACCGACTATGGAGCGCAAGACTCCCTCGCCGTGCATCTCCACAGCCTCGGCATTGCCCTCAACTACAAAGACGACCCTCGCCTACGCGATACCCACGTACTCAACCCCCATTGGGTCACCAACGGCATTTACACCCTGCTCAACGCCGACGAGCTGGCCCACACCAAAGGCGAACTCGAAGCCGCCAGCCTCAGTCGCAATTTAGACCCCCAAAACTACCCCGCCGAGCGCCACGGCTTTTTGCTAGAGCTAATGCGCAAATTTGAGCTGTGCTTTCGGTTTGAAGAAGACGAACACCGCTACCTGATTCCTGACCTGCTCGACAAGCAGCAGCCCGCCGCCGCTGCCGAGTTTGACCCCGCCGAGTGCCTTAACTTTCGCTACGAATACCCGATTTTGCCCGAGGGGTTGCTGCCCCGCTTCATTGTGCGTACCCACGTGCTGAGCGAGCACCAGTTGCGCTGGCGTACTGGCGTCATTCTCACCTTTGAGGGCAACCGCGCCCTGGTTAAAGCCGACCCCCAAGATCGCTGCGTTTCCATCAGCGTGGCGGGGCCAGGGGCCAGTCGACGCAGGCTGCTGGCGGTAATTCGCTCCGACTTTGAGCGCATCCACCGCAGCTTTAAGTTCACCCCCAAAGAGCTGGTGCCGGTGCCGGGTCACCCGGCGGTGGCAGTCGATTACAAAGAGCTGCTGGTGCGCGAGGAGCATCGGCAGACCAGCTTTGATGTATTCACCGGGGATGGCTTGCTCACCCTCACCGTGCGCGACTTGCTCAATGGGGTAGATTTGGAGGGCACCCGCCCACTCACCACCGCAATGGAACGCCACAGCCAGGCCCTGCGCCTCTTCTTCAGCTATTCTCACAAAGACGATCTGCTACGCGAACAGCTCGAAACCCACCTGAAGTTGCTTCAGCGGCAGGGGCTCATTCAGCCCTGGCACGATCGCCGCATTTTACCCGGCGACGACTGGGCGGGCGAAATCGACGACAACCTCAACCGAGCCGACATCATTTTGCTGTTGGTAAGCGCTGACTTCATCGCCTCCGACTACTGCTACGACATCGAAATGACGCGGGCCATGGAGCGTCACGAGGCAGGCGAGGCCAGAGTCATCCCGATCATTCTGCGCCCGGTAGACTGGCGGGGGACGCCCTTTAACAAGCTCAGCTGGCTACCGCAAAACGGGGAACCAGTGGTGCAGTGGGAAAACCGCGATGCCGCCTGGCTGAATGTAGAGACGGGCATCAAGCGGGTGATTGAGAGCAAGCTGAGTCGGTAAGGGATTGCAACAGCGCGATCGCCCGATCAGCATCTTTGACGGGCACAAACAGGTGGTCGTGGTAAAACGCCGACACCGGGTTGACGCTGATGCCGTGGCTGGCCAAGTGGGTTGCGATCGCCGCCATAAACCCCACTGCCTCCAGGCTAGAGTGCACCGCTAGGGTGATCAGAGCGAAAACGGCTGTGTAGGATAGCCCTGCTGCATCAGCCTGGGGCTTGAGCACCATCAGCGTCAGCCCTTCGTCTTCTTTGAAATAGCCTACGGGGTCGAGGTGAGGCGGGTAGAGGATGGTGTTGGGCAGAGTGCAAAACACGTACTCTCCCTCTCGCAGCCTGGGCTGCATGGTTTTGAGTAGTTGGGTCAGGTCAGTTTCTCCAGCCATGATCGTCAGCACCAAGGATTGATTGCGCTACCAGGCGGTGGGTTGAAAAGTGGTGTCGTTGGCGATCGCCACTGTGTCGCCCATCTGCTTAATTACAAACAGCCCCTGCTTTTTCAACAAACTGATCCCAGCGAGTAGTTAGCCCTGCCACCTCATAGCTGGTGTTAACCGCAACGCGTTCTAACCGCTGCATGCGTTGTTCAGCTTCGGCAGCACGCCGATCAGCTTCGGCTCGGGAAGCTTCAAACAGGGCGTAAATGTCTGCAATGGTGACGGGGTCTGCCATGGGTTGAGTAACGCGATGGTAGCTCTTTTCCATTATGCGCTAATCGGTATCGACGGCTGATTCGCTACGATAGGAGGGTCTTAACGAACGACTTTCTAGGCAAGCCATGACTACTTTGCCGCTCACTGAATCTGTCAGCTTAGACATTCCACCGCTGCCGCGCCCGGCACTGGATGAGCTGTATCACTTTTTGCAGTATCTGCAATTTAAGTACGGTGCCGACTTAGAGCCTACCCTAGAGGCGATTGAAGACGAAATCGACGGCTTTGATGCCGATGTAGCTCTAGAGGAATCGGGCGAAATTTCCTTAGCCAGTCTCAAGCAAGAGCTTGGTTTACAGTGAGCTACGAAATTCTGCTCAAGCCCGCTGCTAAAAGGCAACTGAAGAAACTGCCAGGGGCTGTGCAACGAGAATTAATTGCACTCATTGAGCGGTTATCGCAAGACCCCAGACCACCGGGCTGCAAGAAACTCAAGGGACGGCAAAGCCAATATCGAGTGCGTTTAGGCGACTACCGGGTGATCTACAGCATTGAGGAAATGGCTTTGGTGGTCAGAATCATTAAGGTAGGGCATCGGCGCGATATCTACGAAGAGCCATAACGAACTGCGATCGCAGCGAACACCAGTGGTAGGATGCTATCAAGCTAGGGGTGTCCGAGCAATCGGGCTGAGATCATACCCTCGGAACCTGACCTGGTTAATGCCAGCGGAGGAAAGCGTGAATTGAGGCTACGCGCGGCTTTGGGCTGCACCGTCTCCTCACCTGTACGTGTTCTGCGAGTCTGTTGTTCTCTGAGGCTCCTGTTCTCTAAAGCAGCCGCCTCTAGCAACCACCCAACCCTATCGAGGTGAGTTGTTCTATGACCCTGAGTGCAACGGCGATCGCCGTCACCTTAATTACCGTGGCCAGCTTTACGCTGATTGGGCTGCTCCAGGCCAGCCGCCGCACCATTAGCCTGGAAGATTACATGGTCAGCCGCAACAGCGTGGGCACCCCGATGGCCCTGGCGACCATTGTGGCCTCAGCCATGGGCGCTTGGATTCTCTTTAGCCCGCCGGAGGTGGGGGCCACCAGCGGCATTGCGGGCATTGTCGGCTACTGCATTGGCCAGGCTACCCCAGCGGCGCTGTTTGCGTTTATGGGCACACGCATGCGGTTTCTCATGCCCAAGGGCCACTCGCTAAACGAATATGTGCTGCACCGTTTTGGCCAGGCCATGTACCGGCTGACCCTGGCGATTGTGGTGTTTTATATGTTTGTGTATTTGGCGGCAGAGCTGACGGCGATCGCAAAAGCGGTCGAACTCATGGCGGGCGTCCCGCTCTGGCTCACCGCTCTGCTGGTGATGGTGGCGGTGTTTGCCTACACGCTGGTGGGCGGCCTGGCGGCGACGATCTTTACTGACGCGATTCAGTTTGTGGTGATTGTGCCGCTGCTGCTGCTGAGCTTTGGCATTGCGGTGTTTGCGTTGGGAGGCTGGGGCAGTGCGATCGCCCCCGTCACCCAGACCGCCCCAGAGCTGCTGACGCTATCGAATGGGCCAGGGATTAAGTTTGGGGCCACGCTGGTGATTGCGGTGATTGCTGCCGAAATGTTTAACCAGACCAACTGGCAGCGGATCTACGCCTGCAAGACCGATCAGGTGGTGCGGCGATCGTTCCTCGGCTCGTTTCTGGTGATCTTGCCGATGCTGTTCATCTCTGGGCTACTGGGCATTGTGGCCATGCACTTTGGCTTCAACGACGATCGCGCCTTTTTCTCGCTAATTCAGGCGCTGAACCTCCCCGGCTGGGTGAGCATTGCCGTCCTGGTGCTGGTGTTGGCTCTGGTGATGAGTAGTTTAGATTCTTTGCTGAACGGCATCGCCAGCGTGTTTACCACCGACCTGCTGCGGATGTTCCCCAACCGGCCCGCCAGCGGCATTCTGCAAATCACCCGGCTGTTGATGGTGGTGGTGGGGTTACCCGCGATCGCGATCGCCTCCCGAGGCTACAACGTGCTGTACCTGTTTTTGCTGGCAGATTTGGTCTGTGCCGGGGCGCTGTTTCCGGTGCTGTTTGGCCTCTACTCGCGGCGGCTGACGGGGACGATGGCGTTTTGGAGTGCAGTGGCGGCGATCGCAACCGGTGCCCTGTTCTTCCCCCGGCCCGACTTTAGCCCCTGGAATGGCCTGCCCTTCGCGGGCGATCTGCTGGTCAGCTTTGCCGCCCCGATTGTGGTGTCAACGCTGATTTGTCTGATTTGGATTCAACTCAAGGCCCAGGGCGGCAAGACCAAGGTGTTTGACTTCGGTATTCTCCGCCGCGACATCCGCGCCTACGGGGAGAGCGATGGGCTGCTGGCTGATAGTTTGACCGATACCCAGCACCGGGCGAATGATCCATTGCTATAGGTTCTCAGACCAAATCCCGAATGAATATCTCAAATGGGGCGGTGTAGGGGCATAGCATGCTATGCCCCTACACCGCCCCTACGGGTTTTTATTAGATGACTACTGGGTAGAAGGAGCCGTCGATTCGGGGTGGCTGGGGTGCCAGACGAAGGCGAAGTACGCTGCGATCGCCCCGGTTACAGCATTGAACCAAACGTTGTTACCAAAGATCGGCATGATACCAAAGAGGGTATTCGAGAGCGGTATCAACCCCATGATGGCAAGCAGCAAATAGCTAATAGCAAAGAATCGATTGTACCTAAAGGCCCCTTCTTTACCTGTAGCCGAAAATAAACCAAAGCCGCCAATAGCCAAGTGAACCATATTATGCAGGAGGTTAGTCGGAAAGAGCCCAAACAAATAGCCAAAACCTCTTAGATAAGCAGTGATATAAGTAGGCCCACCGCTAACTGGAATTGAACTGGTGTCTAGCGGGACACTCGCTCCCATTCCTTCAGTAGGCAGGTTGATCAGTGCGGGAATGAAACCAGCAACACCTAAAAAGGTAAAGATAATTCCCAGTGCTAATGCACATTTTTGTTCACCGTTCATTCTAAGTTCGTTCATTTTAAGATACTCCTTGCGACAAAACTTTCTGCAAGAACAGTGCTTTTTCTAACTGCCAAATCAAATCGGTAGCTATATTCCTAGACCATGACTGCTCTTAACGGTCTAGGTGGAAGCCAATTGGTTGCTGCTTGTGTAGCTGGCTTTCCAGTGTTTGATCCATGCTTAGAGAGGCTTCATCCCCTCATCTAGTAGCGCCGCCCTCGTTTAGAAAAACTGCGACAACACTAAGTGCATCCTAGAAACTCCGCGATGCCCCTTCCTCTTGCTGAAGAACTAAGTTGGCTAATGCCTTACCTGTCTGTAGGAGTATTTAAGGCTGAAGAACAGATCTGATCGCTACAGTCAGCCGCTCACTCACCCAAGGTTTGTTCTAGTGAATAATTTAGGCTAGGCAACCTCCAACAGCAGAGTGTCAGCGCACTCTGTGAGGAACCGTAACTAATTCGCGCTAGCCCTGAATATCAGTGGTACTATGCCAGCAAGCTAGGGGTGTCCGATCGCATCGGACTGAGATCATACCCTCAGAACCTGACCTGGTTGATACCAGCGGAGGAAAGCGTTGCTTGAGGCCACCAGCCGAATCAACGGATAGATTGACGAGTCTGGCGCTAGGCCAGGGTATTGGATGAAGGCTCAGCCAGTTGCTGATGTTCATCGGCGATCGCTCTATCCATCTCGGCGTTATCCATCCTCAATGCCATTACGTCCCGATGCAGGTCAAACCTCTAGCGCCACACCAGAGGTAAACCATGAGAACTGAATGGATCGCTAAACGCCAGGGCCACGCCAACGTGTCGCAAATGCACTACGCTCGCCAGGGCCTGATCACCGAAGAGATGGCCTACGTCGCCCAGCGGGAAAACCTGCCCGCCGACCTGATCCGCGATGAGGTGGCGCGGGGCCGCATGATTATCCCCGCCAACATCAACCACCCCAACCTAGAGCCGATGGCGATCGGCATCGCCTCAAAGTGCAAGGTGAATGCCAACATCGGCGCGTCGCCCAACTCGTCAGACATCAATGAGGAAGTGGCCAAACTGCACCTGGCCGTGAAGTACGGGGCCGACACCCTGATGGATTTATCCACCGGAGGCGGCGATCTCGATGCCATTCGCACCGCCATTATCAACGCCTCGACTATCCCCATCGGCACGGTGCCCGTGTATCAGGCGCTAGAGAGCGTCCACGGCAACATCGAAAATCTCACCGCCGATGACTTTCTGCACATCATTGAGAAGCACGCCCAGCAGGGGGTCGACTACCAGACTATCCACGCGGGGATTTTGATTGAGCACTTGCCGCTGGTGCGCGATCGCATTACCGGCATTGTCTCGCGCGGCGGCGGCATTCTGGCCCGCTGGATGCTGCACCACCACAAGCAAAACCCCCTCTACACCCACTTCAACGACATCATCGAAATCTTTAAGCGCTACGACGTCAGCTTTAGCCTGGGCGACTCTCTGCGCCCCGGCTGCCTCCACGACGCCACCGACGCCGCCCAGCTGGCCGAACTCAAAACCCTGGGCCAGCTCACCCGCCAGGCCTGGGAGCACGACGTACAGGTCATGGTCGAAGGCCCCGGCCACGTGCCTATGGATCAGATCGACTACAACGTCAAAAAGCAAATGGAGGAATGCGCTGAAGCACCCTTCTACGTGCTCGGTCCCCTGGTCACCGACATTGCCGCTGGCTACGACCACATCAGCTCGGCCATTGGTGCGGCGCTGGCAGGCTGGAGCGGAGCGGCCATGCTCTGCTACGTGACGCCGAAGGAACACCTGGGCCTGCCGAACGCTGAGGATGTGCGCGCAGGGCTCATCGCTTACAAAATTGCTGCCCACGCGGCGGATATTGCTCGGCATCGGCCTGGGGCACGCGATCGCGACGATGCCATGTCCCACGCCCGCTACAACTTCGACTGGAACAAGCAGTTCGAGCTGTCGCTGGACCCCGAGCGGGCCAAGGAATACCACGACGAAACCCTGCCCGCCGACATCTACAAAACCGCCGAGTTTTGCTCCATGTGCGGCCCCAAGTTCTGCCCCATGCAGACTAAGGTCGATGCCGACGCCCTGACCGAGCTAGAGAAGTTCTTGGCTAAAGAGAAGGCCGCCGTTTAGATCTGCACTTTGGAAAAGCCAGATTGATAATCAGGCACCCCGTAGGGGCGTAGCATGCTACGCCCCTACCCCAGGAACAAGAGATACCTTTAAGGAAAAGCGCAGGGCCTGCGCTTGATGCGGGAAAATCATGGGCCAAAACAGCGCTTATGATGCTTAGTGAGTAGTCATCACGGCATCGCTATGACGCAATCGGGGATTCTAAAGAACTACATCAACGGCCTGTGGGTGCCGTCTGCGGCGGAGGATGTGCTCTCAGTAAACAACCCGGCGACGGGTGAAGTGCTGGGTCAGGTGCCCGTTTCCCCTAAAGATGAGGTCGATCAGGCCGCCCGTGCTGCGGCGATCGCCTTTGAAGACTGGCGTCGTGTGCCCCCACCCCAGCGAGTGCAGCCCCTGTTTAAGCTCAAAGACCTGCTGGAAACCCATCTGGACGAGCTGGCCCAGATCATCACCCAGGAGTGCGGCAAAACCCTGGCGGAGTCGAAAGGTGAACTGCGGCGGGCGATCGAGAACGTGGAGGTAGCCTGCGGCATCCCGATGATGATGCAGGGCACGGTGCTGGAGGATATTGCCAGCGGCATCGACGAGTTTATGATTCGGCAGCCGCTGGGGGTGGCGGCGGCGATCGCCCCCTTTAACTTCCCCGCCATGATTCCCTTCTGGTTTATGCCCTACGCCCTGGCCTGCGGCAACACCTACATCGTCAAACCCTCCGAAAAAGTACCCCTGACCATGCAGCGTATCTTCGAGCTGCTGGATGCGGCGGGCTTTCCCCCCGGCGTGGTGAACCTGGTGCATGGGGCCAAAGCAACGGTGGATGCGATTTTGGAGCACCCTACCATTCGGGCGATCAGCTTTGTCGGCTCCTCCCCGGTCGCCAAATATATCTATGCCCAGGCGGCAGCCCACGGCAAACGGGTGCAGTGCCAGGGCGGGGCCAAGAACCCGGTGATTGTGCTGCCCGATGCCGATCGCGATATGACCACGCGCATTGTGGCCGATAGCGCCTTTGGCTGTGCCGGTCAGCGCTGCCTGGCCGCCTCCCTGGCAGTGACGGTGGGGGATGCGACCGATTGGTTTACCGATGCGATCGCCCACACCGCCGCCACCCGCACGGTCGGCAACGGCCTCGACCCCGAAGTGCAGATGGGGCCGGTAATTACCGCCCAGAGCCAGCAGCGGATTGAGAGCCTGATTCAAACCGGGGTAAACGAGGGGGCAACGGTTTTAGTGGACGGTCGCCATGCCCAAGTTCGCGACCTGGAGGCGGGTCACTTCGTCAAACCCACGGTGCTGCAAAACGTGCCCCCCACCGGAGAAATCGCCCACACAGAAATCTTTGGCCCCGTGCTGGGGCTGATGCCGGTGGACACCATTGAGGATGCGATCGCCCTGGTGAACCGCAGCCCCTGGGGCAACATGGCTTGCCTGTTCACCAACAGCGGTGCCGCCGCCCGCCAGTTTCGCTACGAGGCCATCGCTGGCAACATCGGTATCAATATCGGCGTGGCGGCCCCGATGGCCTTCTTCCCCTTTAGCGGCTGGAAAGACAGTTTCTTTGGCGACCTCCACGGGCAGGGGGCGCACGCGGTAGAGTTTTTTACCCAGACCAAGGTGGTAGTCGAGCGCTGGCCCAAAGAATGGAGTCGGCAGTTTTAGAACGGTTTTATGGCGCGACTGGGGGGGGCGCAATTCCGGTGGTGCTGCTGACGCTGGGGGTGCAGCTGGCGCGAACGGAGCTAGTCTTTGGCCGCTATGAATCAATCGGTGCAGCGGCGACTCATCGTTTAGCCCAACAGTGACTGACAATTGGGGCAAATGCCATAGACCGTAAACTGGCAGTTGAGCAGCGAAAACCCACGGGAAGCGCTTTCGGTGCTGCCCACCTGGGTCATAGTGGCATCTTCAAACTCCTGCACCGCCCCGCACTGAACACATACCAGGTGGTGGTGCTGCTCCATAAAGGGAGTGTTGAGTTCGTAATATTTGCGGCCCTCTGCTAGCTCTAGTTCTTGCAGCAGACCTAGCTGCACCATCACGTGTAGCGCCCGGTAAATGGTAGAAAAGCTGATTTTTTCACCCCGATTTAACAACTGCTGATGAATTTCTTCGGCATTGAGATGGTGTCCTAGAGCCGCCGACTGAAACAAATCCAAAATTTTTTGCCGCTGACTCGTAAACCGAAATCCTTCTTTATTGAGAACGGTTTTGAGTAATTCAGGTTCCTGACTTAAGCTAGACAGAGGTGGATCGTTTTCCATCATGCGTTGGTTGGGCTCAAAGAAGCGGGGGCGTTGCCAATATAAATCAGAAGTTGACATCTGGCTAAGGGCATAGGTAGAGAACAGTTTTTGAAGGGTTTAGCCTGAGCCTGGTGTCCTAGCTACAATTGTTGAAAGTAACTTTCGCTAAGGTATTTGAAACTATCGAAAACCGTTTTCGATACACGATTCAATGTTTATTGAAAATCATTTTCGCTATTTATATTGACGATCAAGTTCTGCATTTTTCTATACTTTTTAAACAGAAAAGGTTATTAGCTGGATTCAAAAAAATAAGGTAGGCTCAGAAAGTAGGCCCTCAACATTGGGGTCACTTTAACTGCTGATAAAGGGGGATGATTATGCCTATCACTGAAACACTGCTGCAAACCTACGGCGAGGTGGCAGACAACCCAATTTTGCTGGAGAAGTCGATTACAGAGCCCGTGGTGGATGGCCTGGCAACGCTCTATGCCAGCTTTACTGCCCTGTCGTTGCAGTACCAAAAGCATCACTTTGTGGTGGAGGGTTCTGAGTACTACATGCTCCACAACTATTTTGAAGAGAGCTACGAGGCGGCCCAGGGCCACGCCCACGATGTGGGAGAGCGGTTGCATGGTTTGGGTGGCATCCCACCCCTGAGCTTTAGCAAACTGGGTGAGTTGTGCTGCTTTGACATGGAAAACGACGACACCTACCGTTGCCGCATCATGATCGACCACGACCTCAAAGCCGAGCAGGCGCTGATCGAGTTGATTCGTCGGCTGGCATCTCAGGCCGAGAGTTTGGGCGATCGCGCCACCCGCTACCTGTACGAGCAAATTTTGCTGAAAACCGAGGAGCGGGCCTACCATCTGGAGCACTTCCTCACCCCCGACAGCCTCAAGCTCGGCTGGTAGCTGTCCTTTATCCCCCTTCCTCTGGAGAGTAGGCAAACACTCGCCCCCCTTAGCAAGGGGGGCAGGGGGAATCGCTTCACTGATCTCATGCTGGCTCACGCCCACTCCCTACCCATCGAGATACACCTTCCAAATAATCCAGCTAGAGAGCGCCACAAAGGCGATGATTACCAGCCAGTGGTCTACCCGTTGGGGGTCAAACGCCTGGCCATTCATCACTTGGCCCCTAGGTTTGCCAGGGCATCGGCAGGGCAGGCCCGGTGCAGCATTTGGCCGCTGGGCAAGCGCAGGTTGGGGCCATGCTTGCAGGCTTTCATGCAGCCCGTCGCCTTGACCGAAACGTGGCTCAACTCAGGGTCGCTGTCTACGGCGGCTTGCAGATCGTGATACAGCTGTCTGCCGCCCTGCTTAAAGCATTTACCCTTGCTGCACACTTCAATGCACAGTCGCTTTTTCTGGGGCTGCGGCACCTCAGGCGCGGAAACCAAATGGCCCCACTGCTGGCGCAGGGTTTCTGCTTCGCACTCCGGTAGAGGCAGCACATTGATCGCCCGCCAGCGATCGCCCTCGGGGTAGGCCCACACCTGGACAAAGTCATCGGGAGCCAGTTCGCGCACCAGCATGGGCCGCAGATACTTGGGCAGCTTAACGGTGAACTCAGCTTCGCCGACTTGCAGCATCAGCCCTTTGATCTTGCCTTTGTCTGAGCGGTAGGCTCCGGCATATAAGCCCTTGAGCACCTGCCCAGTCGGTGCTGATGTCGTTTTAGCATCTGCTACGGCGGGTTCGTAAAAGGTGTTCATCGCAGGCTCCTTTGCTGCCAGCAGCGCTCAAGGTGGTCGGTGAGAGAAGGCTTAGGGAGAGTCACGGCCTGCACTACGCTCCAAACCAGTAGGGCATCGGCGGGGGTGGTGATGGCAACGGTGAGGGGGCGATCGCAGCCACACTCACACACCATAGTCAACTCTTGGAGGCGGCGGTAGACATTCCAGCGGTTGACCCGGTCTAGCTCAACCACGGTCATAGAGAGGGGACGGGCCTGAGCGGTCTGCCCTGATTTTGAGCGGCCTGACTTTACAACGTGCATATTAAATCGACTGACTCTCCATAGTGGCAGCCCCAAGGGGCTTGGGCTTAATGAAATTAACTCTGAAGTGGGTGCTGCCATGGGCCGATAAACCAAGGGCTGAAATCGCTTTAAGCCCTTGCCTACAAGCACTACGGCATTTTTAGAAATTTTTTGGAGCTAGTTTGGCGGAACTATTGATTGCCATCGCTATTGACTATCACTTTTACTAAGATACCCAAGTCCTGGGATTGTTGCAACATATTGTCAATAAGAAGTGATTTATTCTCAGTAGGCTGGGCCAATCCCAGTGTGAGATGAACATTGTCGCTAGCTCAGACCGATACAATTCCAACACCAGCAGTTTTCTGCGATCGCCTCCTATGTCTGCCTCCAAAAAAGCTTCAGCCCTGCGCGCCGACCTGGTGCAGTCTTACCAAAGCCTCCCCGAGCTAGACCGAGAGGTAGTGCAGCTCTACGCCATCATTTACATTCCCACCGGCAAGATCAAGCTGATCGACTGCTTCAACCTGTACCAAGAGAAGGTCGGCAAACCGTCAGTCCTCGATCTAAAACAGCTCAATCCTCTAGTTGTCCATCTGACCGGCAAGCGGCTTTTGGTGGCCCACAGCAACTACGGCCCCCAGTGCCACCCCCTACTGGTCGAAATCGTCACCCGCGACGCCGTCAGCCGAGGCAGCTTTGAGCCTATGGCCAAAGCCGTGCAGACCCAGTTCCCCGTGCGCACCCACGGGTGGAACAAATCCCTACGCCTGTTTCAAAACGAAGACGAGTTCATTCGCGAGGTGCGCATCGGCCTCTACCGCCACGACTGGAACTACATCGAGCAGCAGTTTGAGTCGTACTACAGCAATCCCTACGCCACCAGCCGCATTTCCATGGCCCAGGTGTTTGAGCTGGTATGCAACAACCCCTTCGATCGCGACTGGTTTCTTAGCCTTAAACAAGCCCCCGCCCTCTACGAAGCCGCCCTGGGTAGCCTCTGCGTCAATTCACTGCTGACTATGGCCCCGGCCCCCGATGCGTTTGCCCTGCTCCACGCAGAATGTACTGAGGCAAGCGCAACCGTGTCTGACCGCCTCAAAGGCATTTGGGTCGAACAGCTGATCGCCCGAGGCCGACTAGCAGAGGCCGATCGCGCTCTACAAGACTTCGCTGAAGAAGACCCCATTGAGCTACTGCTGCACCAGAGCTGGGTCAGCTGTCTGCGGGGCGACTACGCCCAAACCCTGCAAGAGGGTGCAGTGGCGCTCAAACTGCTCAAAAAAACCACCGGTAAGCGCAAAATCTACTTTGACACTGTGCCCGGCATTTTTCTGATCCTGGCGCTGATCAAAGAAGGCTCGCTGACTAGCCTCAAAGAGGCTGAAGGCTATGCCCATATCATCGCCGAGCAGAACTACCGCCACTGGATGAGTGTGACCTATAGCTGCCTAGAAAAAGTTGCCCAGGCGATGCAGGGTAATGTGGTCGCCAAGCGCTACCTGACCAGCACCCCCGTCAGCACCCTCGACAACGCCAGCAGCTTTGAGGCGCTGATCGACATGCTCTGCCTCTACTGGGTGAATGTCGAAAATGCCCAAGAGCGTCTGCCCGACATGGTGAAAGATCTCTATAAAGACGCCACTGCGGCAGGCTACGACTGGTTTGCCCTTGAGGCCGCCGAGTTGCTGACCCGGCTCAACCCCGACAGTGCCTACGGCCAAAAGGCTCCCTCCCTGCGTGCCAAAACCGGCATTACCCCTCTGGTGACGCTGATTACTCCAAAACAGGCCTGGGAGCTATCGCTAACGGCGCTGATTGGCCTCAACCCCACCGTTGCAGCCCCAGCCAGCCAGCCCGTCACCGCCGAATACCGGCTGGCCTGGTTTCTCACCTTTTATTCTGAAAATACTTGGTTGCTCCAGCCTAAAGAGCAAAAAATTAGCGTCAAAGGCGGCTGGAGCCGGGGCCGAGCGATCGCCCTGCGCCGCCTTAAGCACGAGGTCAAATCCTTTAACTACCTCACCCCCCAAGACCTGAATATCTGTGCCCACCTGACTGCCGACCCCTACGCCTACGGCTACGACAACTACACCTTTTCTGACCAGGCGCTGGTGGCCTTAGTCGGACACCCCCTGGTGTTTTGGGAAGACTCACCTACCACCCGCGTCGATGTGGTCAAGGGTGAACCGGCGCTGCTAGTGCGTCAGGCGGGCGCGGGCAAGCTCGAAATTTCACTGACCCCTCCCGTGGAGCAGAAAAAAGCCATCACGTTGTTCAAAGAAACCCCCACCCGGCTCAAGGTGGTAGAGTTTGCCGCCAGCCACCACCGCATCGCCGAGGTGCTCGGGCCAAAGAATGCCCTAGAGGTGCCCGAAACCGCCAAAGAGCAGGTGCTTGCCGCCATCAACGCTGTGGCTGGCCTGGTTACGGTGCACTCTGACATTGGCGGCGGCGTGGCCGATGCCGAAGAAGTGGCAGCGGTGCCCCAGCCCCACCTGCACTTGCTGCCCGCTGGCGAAGGCCTCAAAGTCTCGCTGCTAACTCGTCCCTTTGGCGACGATGGCCCCTACTACCGCCCCGGCACCGGCGGCGAAATGGTGATCGCCGAGATCGACGGTCGCCGCCTGCAAACCCACCGCAATTTAAAAGAAGAGAAAAAGCTGGCTCGCACCGTTGAAACCACCTGCCCCACTCTGCAACGCCTCGACGACGAAGACGGCGAATGGCTGATTGAAGATCCCGAAACCTGCCTAGAGCTGCTGATCGAAATTCAAGATTTGGGCGACCAGGCTGTGGTGGAGTGGCCCGAGGGCGAAAAAATGCGGATTACCAACCGGGTTGGCCTCAGCAACTTCAAAATTCAAATTCAGCGCCAGCGCGACTGGTTTGCCGCCAGCGGTGAGCTGCAAATCAGCGATGACCAGATTATGGATATGCAGCGACTGATGGAGCTGCTAGAGAAGTCTCCGGGGCGGTTTATCAAGCTAGCGGACGGCCAGTTTCTTGCCCTCACTCAAGAGTTTCGCAAACGCCTTGACGACCTGCGCACCTACTCCGAGAAAAGCGGCGACGGCGTGCGCTTCCACCCCCTGGCCTCGTTGGCCATGGAAGACTGGATGGACGAGGTGGGCCAGCTCAAAACCGACAAACATTGGAAAGACCACCTCAAGCGTCTGAAGGAGGCGCAGAGTCTGAAGCCCGAACTGCCGTCAACCTTGCAGGCTGAATTGCGGGACTACCAAGTGGATGGCTTCAACTGGCTGGCGCGGTTGGCCCACTGGGGCGTAGGGGCCTGCCTGGCCGACGATATGGGTCTGGGCAAAACCCTGCAAGCCCTAGCGGTGATTCTGGCCCGCGCCCCCGAGGGGCCAACGCTAATCATTGCGCCCACCTCAGTGTGTATGAACTGGCTCAGCGAGGCCGAGAAGTTTGCCCCAACGCTGAGGCCGATGCAGTTTGGCACGGGCCATCGACAAAAAGTGCTGGATGACCTCAAACCCTTTGATCTGCTGGTGTGCAGCTACGGCCTGCTCCAGCAGGATGATGTGTCAGATATGCTGGCCAAGGTCGAGTGGCAAACCATTGTGCTCGATGAGGCCCAGGCGATTAAAAATTCTGCCACCAAGCGCTCTAAGGCCGCGATGAAGCTCCAGGGTGGGTTTAAGATTCTCACCACCGGCACCCCGATTGAAAATCACCTGGGGGAACTGTGGAACCTGTTTCGGTTTATCAACCCCGGTCTGCTGGGTTCCCAAGACCAGTTTAGCCAGCGGTATGCCAATGCGATCGAGCGCAACCAGGACAAGCAGGCCCGCAACCGGCTCAAGAAATTAATTCAGCCCTTCATTCTGCGGCGGACCAAGACCCAGGTGCTCGACGAATTGCCCGCCCGCACCGAGGTGACGCTCCAAGTGGAACTGAGCACTCAAGAAATGGCGTTTTACGAGGCGCTCCGGCGAGAGGCGGTAGAAAAACTGGCCGACCCCACCATCGAGTCGGGCACCAAACACCTGCAAGTGCTGGCCGAAATTATGAAGCTGCGCCGCGCCTGCTGCAACACCCGCCTAGTCAAAGCCGAAACGCCGCTGCCCAGCGCCAAACTCGAAGCCTTTGGCGAAGTGCTCGAAGAACTGCTGGAGAACAACCACAAAGCTCTGGTCTTTAGTCAGTTCGTCGACCACCTGAGCATTCTGCGAGAATTTCTCGACGGGCAAAACATCGCCTACCAGTACCTCGATGGCAGCACCCCCGCTAAAGATCGCAAAAAGCGGGTCGATGCCTTTCAGGCGGGGGAGGGCGACGTGTTTTTAATCAGCCTGAAAGCTGGGGGCACGGGCCTCAACCTGACAGCGGCAGATTATGTGATCCACATGGACCCCTGGTGGAACCCGGCGGTGGAGGATCAGGCGAGCGATCGCGCCCACCGCATCGGCCAGCTACGCCCGGTCACCATCTATCGCCTGGTGGCCAAGAACACGATCGAAGAAAAAATTGTGGACTTGCACAAGCAAAAACGCGATCTAGCCGACAGCCTGCTCGAAGGCACCGATATGAGCGGCAAGATCTCCACCGAACAACTGCTCCAGCTGATCAGCGAGGGGTAAGACATTGCAAAAGTGGGATGTATCCCTTGGGCTTTAACGGCTGCAAAAACCGATTTACTGCTGCCAGAGATTGACTTCCATGGTCAAACCCGTTGGTTCAGGTCAATACATTTTTTTACTGGGTAATCAATAGGCGAAAACTCGATTTGATCTCAGCCTGTTCTGAATCATCAACCTAAGGGGTCAGCCTTCGCGGGGGCTGTTTTGCTTGACAAAAGTGACGTCTAGCTTTGTCTCCAGTGTGACAGTGCCAGCTCAAATAGTGGCAGTACCGACTATTTAGGCAGAAGAACGCAAGAAATCACCTTAAATCTCAGATTTTGCCCTATTCCACTTCTGGCCAAGCTGGCCTCAGAGTGATGCCATGACTGAAAAACCTTGGCCTTGGTGTATCTTTTCCTATAGATGTGCTTGATTTAGCAGAAATTCTCGTCCATTAAAAACTCCTGAATTTTGTGATATTTCGCAATCTTTAAGGGTCGCTGATCTGATTATTTTCTTAAGAGACGGGTCAGCAGCCTGCGCCTGATCAGAAAATAGCTAGGCTGGTCTATAGCTGTCCCTGTTTGAGTTCCATCGTTTTGCCCGATAAATCAATGACCCTATCCCAACCGCCTCAAGCCCAAGGTCTTTACCATCCGCAGTACGAGCACGATGCCTGCGGTGTTGGCTTTATTGTTCATATGAAAGGCGCGCAGTCACACACCATCGTGCAGCAGGGGCTGACGATTTTGGTGAACCTGGCCCACCGGGGTGCGGTGGGGGCCGAGGCCAATACCGGCGACGGGGCGGGTATTTTGCTGCAAATGCCCCACAAATTTATGGCTAAGGTGGCGGCAGCAGAGAGCATTACCCTACCGGCACCGGGGCACTACGGGGTGGGGTTCTTTTTCTCGTCACCAAAGGCAGCGGAGCGGGCAGAAGGTCGCCAAGTCTTCGAGCAGATTGTCGCCGAGGAAGGGCAGAAGGTACTGGGCTGGCGTGATGTGCCTACCGATAATGCCTCTCTAGGGGAAACCGCCAAGGCCAGCGAACCCTTCATGCAGCAGGTGTTTATTCAGCGCTCGGTTGATCTGGCCGATGACCAGGCCTTTGAGCGCAAACTCTACATCATTCGCAAGCGGGCGCACTCCGCCATTAACTCCACTGGCATTGACCCCTACCTGTACGCCACCAGCCTGTCGTGCCGCACGGTGGTTTACAAGGGTATGCTGACGCCGGAGCAGGTAGGGCTGTATTTCCCCGACCTGGCCGACAGCGATATGGAAAGCGCCCTGGCCCTAGTGCACTCGCGCTTTAGCACCAACACCTTCCCCAGCTGGGAGCGGGCGCACCCCTACCGCTATGTGGCCCACAACGGCGAAATTAACACCCTGCGCGGCAACATCAACTGGATGTATGCCCGCCAGTCGATGTTTGAAGCTGAGCTATTTGGCGGCGATCTGGAGCGGGCCAAGCCGCTGATCAACAAAGATGGCAGCGACTCGGGCATCTTCGACAACACGCTGGAACTCATGACCCTGGCGGGCCGATCGCTGCCCCACGCCATGATGATGATGGTGCCCGAACCCTGGACGGCCCACGAGTCGATGAGCCCTGAGAAGAAGGCCTTCTACGAATATCATGCCTGCCTGATGGAGCCCTGGGACGGGCCGGCGGCGATCGCATTCACCGACGGCACCATGATGGGGGCAGTGCTCGATCGCAACGGTCTGCGCCCCTCCCGCTATACGGTGACCAAAGATGACCTGGTGATCATGGCCTCGGAGGCGGGGGTGCTGCCGATCGCCCCTGAGAATGTGGCCTACAAAGGTCGCCTGGAGCCGGGCCGCATGTTTTTGGTGAACATGGACGAGGGCCGGATTGTCTCCGACGAAGAGATCAAACACCAGATCGCCGCCGAGCAACCTTACCGCGAATGGCTCGATCAGCACCTGGTGAAACTAGCAGATCTGCCCGACTCATCCACCCATCTACCCATCCACCCATCTACCCACCCACTCCCCATCCTCCAAACCGCCTTTGGCTATACCTTCGAAGAATTGCGGCTGCTGCTCAAGCCCATGGCTGAGAACGGTGTCGAGGCCATCGGGGCGATGGGTACCGACACGCCGCTGCCCGTGCTCTCCAACAAGCCCCGGCTGCTGTACGACTACTTCCACCAGCTGTTTGCCCAGGTGACCAACCCGCCCATCGACTCCATCCGCGAGGCGATCATCACCTCTGCCGATACCACCATCGGCAGTGAGCGCAATCTGCTCAAGCCCGAGCCCGAGAGCTGTCGGCTAATCAACCTCAAAACGCCAATCATCACCAATGTCGAGCTGGCGAAGCTGAAGCAGGCGGGCGAACAGGGCTTCTCCTCGGTGACACTACCGATGGTGTTTCCAGCGGCTGAGGGTGAGGCCGGGCTGGAGTCGGCGCTGGAGAGTATTTTTAAGGTGGCGGATGAGGCGATCGCCAGCGGCACCAGCCTGATCATTTTGAGCGATCGCACCATCGACGCCGACCACGCCCCGATTCCTGCGCTCCTCGCCGTCGCCGGTCTGCACCACCACCTGATTCGCAACGGCACCCGCACCCGCGTTGGCCTGGTGCTTGAGTCGGGCGAACCCCGCGAAGTGCACCACTTCGCCACCCTGATCGGCTACGGCTGCGGCGCAATCAACCCTTACCTCGTGTTTGACACCATCGAGGGCATGATCAGCGATCAGCTGCTGCCCCCGATGGACTTCGACAAAGCCTGCCAGAACTTCATCAAGGCCGTCACCAAGGGTGTGATCAAAATCGCCTCCAAGATCGGCATTTCCACCATCCAGAGCTATCGCGGCGCGCAAATCTTCGAAGCCCTGGGCCTCAACCACACCGTCGTTGACCAGTACTTCACCTGGACGGCCTCCCGCATTCAGGGCGTGGGGCTTGACGTGCTCGCTGAAGAAGCCCTCAAGCGTCACCGCCACGCCTTCCCCGATCGCCCCACCGACCACATTACCCTCGACGCGGGCGGCGACTACCAGTGGCGTAAAGAAGGTGAGGCCCACCTGTTTAGCCCCGAAATCATTCATTCCCTGCAAAAGGCGGTGAGAACGGGTGATTACGAGGCCTACAAGCGCTACGCCGCCCTGGTGAACGAGCAAGAAAAGCAGCTATTTCGCCTGCGCGATCTGCTTCAGTTCAAGCCACGAGAGCCGATTTCTATCGACGAGGTAGAGCCGGTAGAGGCGATCACCCGGCGGTTTAAGACCGGGGCGATGAGCTACGGGTCGATATCTAAAGAGGCCCACGAAGCACTGGCGATCGCCATGAATCGCCTGGGCGGCAAATCGAACACGGGCGAGGGCGGCGAAGACCCCGATCGCTACACCTGGACAAATGAGAAAGGCGACTCCAAAAACAGCGCCATCAAGCAGGTGGCCTCCGGTCGCTTCGGCGTCACCAGCCTCTACCTCTCCCAGGCCCAGGAGCTGCAAATCAAAATGGCCCAGGGAGCGAAACCCGGCGAAGGCGGCCAGCTACCGGGCCGCAAAGTCTATCCCTGGATCGCCAAGGTGCGCCACTCCACCCCCGGCGTGGGCCTGATCTCGCCGCCGCCCCACCACGACATCTACTCGATCGAAGACCTGGCCGAGCTGATCCACGACCTCAAGAACGCCAACCGCGAGGCTCGGGTTAACGTCAAGCTGGTGTCGGAGGTGGGCGTCGGCACCATCGCCGCTGGGGTGGCCAAGGCCCACGCCGATGTGATTCTGATTGCCGGGTTCGACGGCGGCACTGGGGCCTCACCCCAAACCTCGATCAAGCACGCGGGTCTGCCCTGGGAACTGGGCCTGGCTGAAACCCACCAAACCCTAGTGCTGAACAACCTGCGCAGTCGGGTGGTGGTCGAAACCGATGGCCAAATGAAAACGGGCCGCGATGTGGTGATCGCCGCCCTGCTGGGGGCCGAAGAGTTTGGCTTCTCCACGGCACCCCTGGTCTCCATGGGCTGCATCATGATGCGGGTTTGCCACCTCAACACCTGCCCCGTGGGTGTCGCCACCCAAGATCCCGAGCTGCGTAAGCACTTCATGGGCGATCCCGACCACGTGGTCAACTTCATGACTTTCATCGCTCAGGACATGCGCGAGCTGATGGCTCAGCTGGGCTTCCGCACCCTGGATGAGATGGTGGGCCGCACCGATGTGCTAGAGCCGAAAACGGCCATTGAGCACTGGAAAGCCAAGGGCCTCGATCTCTCCCCTATTCTCCACCAGCCGGAGGTTGGCCCCGATGTCGGGCGCTACTGCCAGATGGCTCAGGACCACGGCCTGGAGACCTCGCTGGATATGACCACGCTGCTGGATCTGTGCGAACCTGCGATCGCCCGGGGCGAAAAGGTCAGCGCCACCCTGCCGATCCAAAACGTCAACCGCGTTGTCGGTACCATCCTCGGCAACGAAATCACCAAGCGCCACTGGGAGGGCTTGCCGGAAGACACCGTGCACCTCCACTTCCAGGGCAGTGCCGGGCAGAGCTTTGGAGCCTTTGTGCCCAAGGGCGTCACCCTGGAGCTGGAAGGCGAGGCCAACGACTACCTGGGCAAAGGCCTCAGCGGCGGCAAGCTGATCGTCTACCCGCCCAAGCAGTCCACCTTTGTGCCTGCGGAGAACATCATCACCGGCAATGTGGCCTTCTATGGGGCCACCAGTGGCGAAGCCTACATTCGTGGGCTAGCGGGTGAGCGGTTCTGCGTGCGTAACTCTGGCGTTACTGCGATCGTGGAAGGGGTGGGCGACCATGCCTGCGAATACATGACCGGCGGCAAAGCGATCGTGCTGGGGCTAACTGGGCGCAACTTTGCGGCGGGCATGAGCGGCGGCGTTGCCTACGTGCTCGACGAGGCTGGCGACTTTGCCACCCGCTGCAACACCGAAATGGTGGATCTGGAGAAGCTGGAAGACCCCGAAGAAATTCGCGATCTGCAAGAGCTGATTCAGCGCCACGTCGACTACACCCAGAGCAAGCGGGGGATCACGCTGCTGGCGGATTGGGAGAACACCGTGCCCAAGTTTGTGAAGGTGATGCCCCGCGACTACAAGCGGGTGCTGCAACACATTCAAAAAGCCCTGGCCGATGGCCTCACCGGCGACGATGCCCTCACCGCCGCCTTTGAAGAAAACGCCCGCGACACCGCCCGCATCGGCGGCAGTTAACCGTAGGGTGCATTCGCGGCTCATCAACCCTGGCCAATCACCCCTGATTTCGCCTTTGAGCCGCAATGCACCGCACGAAAAACCTTGCATTATGGTGCATTGCTTCGCGAATGCACCCTACGCCCCTGCCTTAAGCAAAGTAAATCGCCCTAATCCACGCATTCTTCAGGATAACCACTATGGGAAAACCGACTGGCTTTATGGAATACCTGCGGGAAGTGGCGCAAGAAGTCACCCCTGCCGATCGCATTCGCAACTGGGACGAATTTCACCTGCCCATGCCGGAGGACAACCTCCGCACCCAGGGCGCGCGCTGCATGGACTGCGGCACCCCCTTCTGCCACACCGGCATGACCATCAGCGGCATGGCCAGCGGTTGCCCCGTCAACAACCTGATTCCCGAATGGAACGACCTGGTCTACCGGGGCCTGTGGGAAGAAGCCCTCGATCGCCTGCACAAGACCAACAACTTCCCTGAGTTTACCGGGCGCGTCTGCCCCGCCCCCTGCGAAGGCTCCTGCGTGCTGGGCATCACCAGCCCCCCGGTGACAATTAAAAACATCGAGTATTCCATCGCTGAAAAGGGCTGGGAGTCGGGCTGGATTACCCCAAACCCGCCCCAGCAACGCACCGGCAAAAAAGTCGCGGTGATCGGTTCCGGCCCCGCTGGCCTCGCCGCCGCCGCCCAGCTCAACTCGGCGGGCCATTGGGTGACCGTGTACGAACGGGCCGATCGCCCCGGTGGTCTGCTGATGTACGGCATCCCCAACATGAAGCTCGATAAGCAGCAGGTAGTGCAGCGCCGACTCGACGTGCTAGAGGCCGAGGGCGTCACCTTTGTGTGCAATACCGAGGTGGGCAAAGACATCTCAGCAGAAAACCTGCTGAAGGAGTTTGACTCGGTGGTGCTCTGCACCGGCTCCACCAAGCCCCGTGACCTACCGATCGAGGGGCGAGAGCTAAAAGGCATTCACTTTGCTATGGAGTTTCTCACCGCTAACACCCAGGCGGTGCTAGATGGCCAGCTCGGCGACAACTACATCTCGGCGGCGGGCAAAGATGTGGTGATCATCGGCGGCGGCGACACGGGTACCGACTGCGTGGGCACCTCCATTCGCCACGGCTGCACCAGCGTCACTCAGGTGGAGATCATGCCCCAGCCGCCGGAGACTCGCTCTGCCGCCAACCCTTGGCCCGAGTGGCCCAAGGTCTACAAAATGGACTACGGCCAGGAGGAAGCCGCCGCTATGTTTGGCGACGACCCCCGCGCCTACCTGACCACCGCCACCAAGTTTGAGGGCGATGAGAATGGCCAGGTGAAGGCTGTCCACACGGTGCAGATTCAGTGGGGTAAGGACGAAAACGGGCGGTTTGTGCCGCAGAACGTGCCCGGTACCGAGCAGGTGATTCCGGCGCAGCTGGTGCTGCTGGCGATGGGCTTTCTTGGCCCAGAGCAGCCGTTGATTGATGCCCTGGGTCTAGAGAAAGACGGGCGCAGCAATGTGAAGGCTGAGCACGAGCAGTACACCACCTCGATTCCGGGGGTGTTTGCGGCGGGGGATTGTCGGCGAGGGCAGAGCCTGGTGGTGTGGGCAATTAACGAAGGGCGCGGCGCGGCGCGAGAGTGCGATCGCTACCTGATGGGCACCACTGAGTTGCCCTAACCTATCTCTAGCCCAAAACAAAAGGCCCGTAAGCATGCTTACGGGCCTTTTGTTTGTTTTTTAGTCTGCCCACAGTACAGATCTCTGACCATAGAGCGACAGCAACAAGTGAACAAACCGCACGGGTGAATAAAACATTTTGCCTGACGAGGCTAACAGAAGTGACGATGGTTGTAACGGGGGGCTGATATAGGGACAATCGCAACTTCAGATAGACGGTTTGCTAAGGCGAAAGGCCAAAACCCTCACAAGCTACTTGTCAACATGAAGATTATCAAAATTCAGCTATACAAGTATGATGCTCCGGTTGATTGTTGGGAACATTGTATTTGGGAATAGTGTGTCCCCACACGTACCCGGTCTCGCACCCAATCTCTACCTTGAAATTGTATGAGCCAAAAAAATTCGTCAAACCGTCGTAAGCCGGCAAATATCAATCAAATTCGAGCACAAATCCGCAAATTAGCAAAGCATCACAACTATGATGAGCAGATTTTGTTGGACTTTGCTGAATTTGTGCATGGCGGGAAGTTTAAGGAAATTGAACCAAGCATGAGCGAATTAAAGGAGGCAGTTTGCCAAGCATTTAATTGTCCTGATTATAAATCTCTCAAGAAAAATAAGGCATTTAAGCTAGCTACTGCTGGGCGCAACTTTAACTTTAGTTATAAAGATTCCTGGTTGACGCTTTATCGAGAATGGGTACGAGTACCAGAAAACGAGCGAAATGAAATTGGCCCAAACACCATTAATGGAATTGACGTACTCAAAAATTTTCGCCCCTGGCAGGTATTTCAACTGGACTCAAAAACCGCTACTACTGATGATATCAATGCAGCCTTTCGTCAACTAGCCAAAAAACATCATCCAGATGCTGGTGGAGATCGCAAGATCTTTGAAGAACTTCAAAAGATGCGAGACTCCTTACTTCTATTACGTTAAGTATTTTAGGTGATTATTAAAAATGCCAGCATCACAACGACAACATATTCTTTTGTCTGATCGAGAAACAGCAAGTATATTAAGGATTAGAATTGAAAAACTCTATAGAATCTGCAAGTTCTTTGACGATAACGTTGATGATGAATGGGATCTGATTGAGGGAGAACATTTTGAATGGGTGAGAAAAGATGTAAAAAAGCGACAATTTTATGAGGCAGGGGCTGTAGCACTTGCAAAATATCTACAGGAAGTCGAAACACAAGGTTTTTTGGCTAGCTTAGTGGACGACGTCCTCGAGGCTTTCACCCATCGGCGCAAAAGAATACGTCGTCACTTAGTAAGAAGACAAGTTTCTATTGAATTTTCAAGTCTAAATGATGCAAGCTTGACGCCTGACTTGGTCTTTCTAGAAAGACCAAAGATTATTCGTATTTTACGCACAAATGGAAAAGGGTTAAATGCGTCAATTAAACGAATACAGAATAATGACAGCTTGGAAGGGCAGGAGCAGCTAAAGCCTGGGAAACATTTTGATGTTATAGAAAACAATCAATACTGGAGCCAGGTTGGGATCGTTGGTTTAGCGCAAGATATGTCTCAAAATCATGGGAAGCGATCGCGGGCATCTCGAAAGGCATGGACAGATACAGTATTTGAAGAAATCGAAGATGCGATCCAAGAGCAAAGAAAGTACTTGGAGTCATCTGAAAGTCGAATAAAAAAAGCAATGGAAAAGGCAAAGAGGATTGCTGATAATACTTGTCAAGTTTCTTTGCAGAAGCGTACTGCTTCTCGCCCCTTTGATCTTCATGTCCATCATCTATTTGATCGGAGCTCAAGACCTGATCTGGCAGATGTCTTAGACAACTTACTTGTTATGCATTGTGAGATACATCGCGGTTTTCACAGATGGCATGGCAGTGAAAGTTGTGAGCCAAAAGATCTTATTGAGTATTTATTTCATGCAGAAGGAGATAAGTTTGAGACAAAGCAAAACATTAGGAATCTCGATGCTCTTGTCATTAAACTAGAAAGAATTCAGTCATTTTTCGAAAGTCACTATCACATGCCTTAGTTGTCACCCTTGTGCTCCATGAGGACTAGACTGCACGATGGCAACTGCGTTACCTGATAGGTACGACTAAAGCTACCTCAGTTTCCTAAGGATCAGATTCCACCGTCTATTAGCTCTATAAGTTGTAACTGGGCAACAAAAAGCCAGTGAGTCCAAATTCCAAGCCTGTCCTCGATTCATCAGTGCTACGGACGATCGCGCCTTTACCAGGTAGCGATCGCACCCAAACACCTATGTTTCGTCAGGGTTAGCAAAAACTTGGGGCGGTGCCAGCGTTGGTCAAAGACCAGCCATTGGGCGGCGGGAGTGCGATCGCTACCTAATGGGCACCACCGAACTGCCCTAGCTACTCTCTGACTGAGTCCGCAGCTCTTGAGCGCGCAGATAAAGCTGTACCCACTGGGCCTGAATTTGCCTATTTTTCAGGCCCAGACGCTGGGTCAACTCCTCTAGGGGTTGCTCGTCTTTGTAAGCAGTCAAAATGGCCTGCTCTTCGGCAGAAAGGCTTTGCCAAAATTGATCCCATTGGGTGGGGGTAAGGCCAAAGTTGTGTTCTTGCAGCGAAGTCTTGAGCCAGCCCAACACCATATCGGGCTGCTCTCGCAGGGCAAAGATTCTCACAGCGTGGTAGCTAATTTTTTCGCGCAGTCGGTACACCTGCTGCACAGGCATCTCCAGGGTCTGGGCAATCTGCTCTTGGCTGAGACCTGTGAGGTGTAGCTCTAGCCAGCGGGCCGCAGTGTCGTCTAAGTTGCGGCTGAGATAGTTGGTAAACGAGGTCTTGACCTGGTGACGCATACTCTGCTGCTCCAGTTCGGTTTGTTGTTCCTGGTATTGGCTCCAGGCCTCTACATCGAGCAGACTGAGCGAGTCTTCGCTGTCGCTGGGGGCAATTTCATCAGAGACCAGGCGAATCAGTTCCCCGGTAGGTACCTGGGTCATGCCGCCTTTTTGGCTCCGTCGCAGGTAGTTGACGAAGCGGTAGATAATCAGCGGCTGATGGCGGATCGGTCGCAGGCAGTATTCTTCAATACTGGCCAGCATGAGCAAGTTGCGTAGCCGTGAGTTCTGCGTACAGGCCGAGATCCACTTGAGCTGCTGGGCCAAGTGACGATCGCTGCGCATCATCTCCTGAATCACTTCTTGAATCACATCGACGACGGTGCGGCGGCGATCGCGGCTCAGGGCAATCCAGGTTTTAACTTTGCTGCGAATCAAAAACAGGCTGCTCAAGCGTTTGATCAGTCGCTGATAGCCCTGCTCCGGGCTGACATTCCAGTAGCGCTGCTGAAAAATACGATAGCGATATTCTATGGCCTGACGGGCGATCGCCAGATCTGTATCGGTCAGGGTTTCAAACCGCTCGGGCGATTCTCCCAACAACCAATAGACAATGCTCTGGCAGACAGACTGGGGTTGATCTGGCAGCTCAGCCCGCAGGCGGGATAACCAATCCTCGGTCATAGTGTCTACCGCGACCATGCAATCAGTCCTTTATACGCGTGCTCGAGTTGGCTGTAGGCTTATCTTAATATCTGTTCTCTTTAGACTCGCGAGCTGATGCGACTTTTTGGCAGGTTTTTCTAAAAAGACCAGCAGATGGCCAAAAACTTCACACAAAATTTATACTGGCTCACTCTACGGCAAGATTTGGCAAAGCCTTTCCTTCTACGTCCTAGATGCGTCTAGAGGGTCTGGCAGGGGCTAAATCAGCACATCTGTACTTTTACGGTGGCTACTCTGTCACAAAGGTCACACACAACCCTGCCTATCTTCAGTACGATTTAGAAGATCTAGAGCTGATGCCAATTGCCGCCTTAGGGCGATGAAAGGCATAAGAGATTGGCTAAATCAGTGTGATTACAGTCAATTTGGTATAAAAGTTCAAAGATATACTCAGTACAGTCATTGCTCATCCAGGGTCTATCATGCTATCTCTTCCTCCAGAAATCTCTAGACAAGTGTCTCTAGAGACTTCTGCATCAGTTATTCATCCTTCGGCCAAGTGCCTAATTAAACGCTCTATAGATGTTGTGGGGGCCTTAGTCGGGCTACTCATACTTGTGGTCTTAGCTATTCCAGTGGCCGTGGCGATTTGGTTAGACAGCCCCGGCCCAATTCTTTACGCCCAAACCCGCTACGGTCTTAAGGGGAAGCCGTTCACCATTTGGAAGTTTCGCTCCATGGTGAAAAACGCTGATGCGCTGAAGCAGACCGTGTCGAATCAAGCCCAGGGGCTGATTTTTAAGAATGAGCAGGATCCCCGCGTGACCCGAGTAGGAGGCCTGCTGCGGAAAACGAGTCTCGATGAGTTTCCCCAGTTTTGGAACGTGCTCACAGGTGACATGAGCTTAGTGGGCACCCGCCCACCCACAGGCGACGAAGTCTCCCGCTATAGCCCTCACCACTGGCAGCGGCTCAACGTCAAACCTGGAATGACCGGGCAGTGGCAGATCAGCGGGCGATCGGCGATTAAAGACTTTGAAGAAATTGTGCACCTCGACTTGCACTATCAGGCCATCTGGTCACCTTGGTACGATATTCAGGTGATCATCAAAACCATTACTGTGCTGTTCGATCGCCGAGGGGCCTACTAATTTGGCTGCTAGAGATCGTCGGCATCTTTAAAGTCAGTATCGGTGGCGACCACCAAATTGTCGCGGTGCACCACTGTATCTGCGCCCTCATATCCTAAAATTCCTGGGATATCTTCGGAACGACGGCCCAGGATTCGCTGTAGTTCTGCGGCACTATAGTTGACAATCCCGCGTGCAATATCGTCCCCACTGGCGGCACAGATGGCAACGGCATCTTGGGCCGCGAAGTCACCGTCAACGCTGGTAATACCAGCCGCCAGCAGCGACTTTCCTCCGTTGACAATGGCTTGGGTTGCCCCTGGATCTAGGTAAATACGGCCAGCGGGGGCTAGGCCCGCTGCGATCCACCGTTTGCGGGCGCTACTCGGTTTAGGGGCAGGGGCAAACTGGGTGCCCACCGCCTCACCCGCCAAGGCCCGCACTACATTATTGGGTTGGCGACCATCGGTGATCACGGTACGCACTCCGGCAGTGGTGGCAATTTGAGCGGCTTCAAGCTTGGTGAGCATACCACCTGTACCCCAGGCTGAGCCCTGTCCGCCCGCTACCGCTTTTAAGGCCTGAATATCGGCTAGGCGATCGATGGCAATAATGGGCTGAGCACCGGGGTTAGAACGTGGATCGGCGGAGTAGAGGCGATCGACATCGGTGAGTAAAAACAGCCACTGTGCGCCAATTAAGCTGGCAACCAGGGCCGAGAGGGTATCGTTGTCGCCAAACTTAAGCTCTTCTACAGCCACAGTGTCATTTTCGTTGACGATGGGGATGACACCCAACTGCAACAGCTGGCGAAAGGTGCGGTAGCTGTTGACGTAGCGCGATCGCTGGGCCAGATCGCTGCGAGTCAGCAGAACCTGGGCAATGGGTTGGTTCAGCGCTGAGAATAGGTCGTCGTAAATGCGCATCAGGCGGCCCTGGCCCACCGCTGCCACCGCCTGCTTCATGGCCAGGGTTTTGGGCCGCTCGGTCAAATGTAGCCGTCGGCAGCCAATGCCTACCGCTCCCGAAGACACCAACACCACCTGATGCCCCTGCTGCCTGAGAATACACAGGGTTTCGACCAAAGCCGCCAGGGTAGAGAGCGCAAACTGGCCGTTGGTGGTGCCGGTCAGGCTAGAGGTACCAATTTTAACCACTAGGGTTTGAACGAGGCTCACGGGCAAATGCCAAAAACAGAGAATATAGCCCTGGCAGTATAGCAACCGCCACCTCTGTTCAGACATTTACCTCAGCCATTTCTAGCAGTTGCTAGGGCCTAAAAAGACTTTGGGTGCCAACCCTAAGGTCGACACCCAAAATGACTTATTAAAGTAAGGGCCTTTATAGGCTTGGCCCCTGTTTATCTGTAACCACTATGTCAGCAATTCATGGCTTTCAAAGTATCTCTAATATTTTCTTTATATTTACTGCTGCAACGTTTTACCTTGATCAAGTTACAGTTTGTAACTAATCTGGAACCCTAGGCCTCAGCAATTTTTCATCCTTGAAGTCTAGTACTTGACCAAGCTAATTGTAACAAGGTCTAAACGTTGAGAGTGTTAGGTTCCCGATCTGCTATGAACCTGACCCCTGACCCCTTAAACTCACTAAGCCATCACCTTTGGCTTGGCAGACTACTAGAATGTGACCCCTAAATATTGAGAGATCATCACTTCAAAGGCTCGTACGGGGGATGTGCGAGCAATCTGGTTGAGGCCAGGCATTGGCTCTACCAGAATGGTGAAGAGACCCATACGGTTGCCTGCTAAAACGTCGGTAAAGAGGCGATCGCCCACCATGGCAACCTGGTCTACCGGCAGGTTCATTGCGGCCATGGCTAACCTGAGCTTTCGGCCCGAGGGCTTGCCCGCGCTAGTTAAGTAGGGCACTTCTAGCAGGGAGGCAATGCGGTTAATCCGGTGGGCGTTGATGTTGTTGCTCACTAGCCATACGCTAGATACCGCCTTCATTTGCTGCATCCACCGGGCTAGATCAGGGTTGGTTTCAGCCTGGCGCAGCGGCACTAGCGTATCGTCTACGTCTAAAATGAGCCCCTTAATATTGTGCTTGGCCAGCAAGTCAGGGGAAATTGCTAGGACGTTGCCATCCAACACTAAATTGGGCTGTAGCAGGTGAGAAAAAGTCATAACCAAACCATTGATCCCCAAAGCTAGCATAATCTAGATTGGGGGTCTGCGGTTAGTGGAGCCTCAGCTCTTACGGTTGTTGAGCACTATTTCAACAACAGCGGGAAAATGAATTTGAACAACTAGGTTTAAAACTAGGCTTAATTGTCGACCGTAGTGCTATTGATAGCCGCGCGAATGGCATCGCGGGCGGCTTCATGCTCCGCCAGAGTGCGACTAAACACGTGGGTGCCGTCGTAGCGGGCCACAAAAAAGAGGTAGTCGGTGGGCGCTGGGTCTAGGGTGGCCTCTAGGCTGGCTAAGCCCGCACTGGCAATGGGGGTCGGCGTTAAGCCGGGGTTGATATAGGTGTTGTAGGGCGATGGGGTGCCTACCTGTGTCCAGGTGAGGGGTTGCTCTTTAGTCTGGGTAATGCCCAGTCCATACTCCACCGTTGGATCGGCCCCGAGAGGAATATTTTGCTCGAGGCGGTTGGTAAATACTCCCGCAATTAGGCCCCGCTCGCTGGGCACAACCGATTCTTTTTCGACAATGCTGGCCAGGGTTGCCCACTCCAGCAGTGAAAAATCAGTAGTAGCCTGTTGATAAACCGGTAGCGCGACAGTTTCAAACCGGCGCAGCATGGCATCTACGGCGGCTTCGGCGGTAACGCCCTCAGCGGGCAATTGGTATGTATCAGGAAACAAGAACCCCTCTAGGTGAGGAATGGTATCGGGCAGCCAGGGGTAGCGATCGCGGGGAATCTGCTCTGTAGCGGCCAAAAAGGCCTCAGCCGAGAAAAAGCCTGCCTGCTCAAAGTAGGCCGCCATTTGCCGCCGGTTCCAGCCCTCCGGGATGGTAAACGAGGTCTGCACTACCTGGCCACTGCGGATCATCGCTGCGATCGCAGTCATAGAATCGGTGGGATTAATCGCATAGGTACCCGCCTGAAACCCGCCATCGGGGTTTTGCTGGGCTTGCCAACGCGACCACAGCTTCCAGGCTAGAGACGAGCGAATCAGCCCCGCTGCCTCTAGATCTTGGCCAATCTGCTGCCCTGGAGTACCTGGCGGAATTTGAATTTGCACCGTTTGAGCCGCTGTGTCGGCAGTGCCTTCACTGACCGGCTGGTTGGCCCAGCTCCACCAAGCCCAGCCCTGCCAGGCCGCTACCCCCGTGGCAAGAGGTACCAGCAGCCCGAGAAAACTCCACCGAATCCAGCGTGAACCCTTAGCCATGATTGCAACGTTGATAATGACGTTGTGAACGTCCCTACTCTAGTAGATCAAACAGCTTTTCTTCCAAACCGCCGCGAATCGTCTGAAATTCTTCTGGGGTAACGACCTCTAAGGCCCCGCTACTGTTGCGGTAGGCAAAGATGAGCAGTGGGTCGAGGGGGGTGCAGAGGGTATATTCTTCGTCTTCGTAGAAGCAGGTGGCCAAAATCTGAAACTCTTCCGTCATCGGGTTGCCAGCGTCGTCGAGGTCGTCTAGCTCCAGGGTGAGGCAGTTGTCCTCTTCTGGCTCGGGCAGCTCACCCGAGGCCGTGAGGGTGATGGCCGTGCGCTGTAAGGTTAAGTTTTGCTCCGCCAGCACCGCCTTGGCGGTGAGAAAGATCTGATCGATGTCCTCATCTTCTACATCCATGAGGATGTCTTCGTCATTGTCATCTTGCTGCCAAACAAAGATTTCAATGGGAGCATCAAGGGGCAGCAGCAGCAGATACTCGCGATTGTTTAGCTCAAAGCTCTGCTCAACCTGGCAGGGCAAAAACCGACCGCTATCGTCGGTAAGAACAACAGCTGACTCATCGAGGGGTTGGGAATTGTCCGCCATGGAGGCCACTCTTCTTTAGATAACCGGGCGCGGACGTAGAGCCACAGCCCAGCCTGAACACTGAACGGTTTTAACAGAATATCCCATCCTGTTACGTCTACCTATTTACGTCTATTTACGGTTGTTATAGGTGGCGACGTTCGTCTAGCCAGCGCTGCAAGATTATAGCGGCGGCTTTGCGGTCAATCAGGGCTTTGTCTTGGCTGACAGAATAGCCCTCGGCGCGCATGAATTGCTCCGCTTCCACCGAGCTAAGGCGTTCATCCATGTAAACCACGGGGAGATCTAAGGCACGGCTGAGCCCCTCGGCCACCTTACGCACCTGACGGGCCTGAAAGCCTTCTTCGCCTGCCATGGTGAAGGGCAGGCCCACCACCAGCACCTGGGCCTGCCGCGTCTGAACAATCTGTTTCAAGTCGGCAATTAGGTCATCAAAGGATCCTCGGCGCAGGGTTGTCAGCCCAGTCGCAATCAGGCCAGTGCCATCACACCCTGCTACCCCTATGCGCTTGCGACCGATATCTAACCCCAGAGCTGAAACAGGTGCCATGGCAAAATCTTTGAAGCAGCGGCCAACCTAGCGATCGCTCTCCGACCCCGAATCATTGGAACTGCTCTCTGGAGTGGGTGACCCCGTCAGGGCTTGCCAGCGCTCTGCCGACCAGGTCATGCGTCCAGGCACAGGCTTGCCAGCGGGCTGTAGTCCGGTCAATACATCCGAGAGTTGTAGCCCCTCTAGAGACAGATGCCGCGCCTCCCGCACCTTGTGCCATACCGATCGCGACATCAGAAGCGCATGAGACTCTGGGATGGCTTGACTTTGGGTAAAGCAAGCTTCGCGTTCAGGCTGGTAGTCGAGGGAGGTCAACCGCAGCGACTGGGCCGGAAACGGCTGCAAAATCTTAGCCATCTGAGCCATTAGCTCTGGGTAGAGCCAAGTGTAGGCCGGATGCACCGTCAGCCCTGCGCTGTGAGGCTGCTTGCCATCACGAGAAATGGCCAGCTTAAACTGACCGATAGCAGCCTTGCGCTGCTGCTCAAACACATAGGCCCCGACGGTTTCGACTTTGTTAACCAGCCGATCGGTCGTGGCGATCGCAGTACTCAGCAGATTGGTTTTAAAGTCTTGAAGCTGGTGGTCAAACACCTGGCGCACCAGGGGTGGCATGGAGGCTGTATCAAGCTGGTAAAGCAGCTGAGAGTCAGCGTTGCTGATGGGCAAAAGGTTGGGCAAATCGGGCTCCCGCTGGGCCAGAACCTCAATTTGGTCGGGCTGTAAGGCCCAGTAGGTCATCTGTGCCAGGGGCTGAAAGCCATTAAAGCGGTAAAGGCCCAGGGCTGACTTGTGGTTGACATCGATCTCGAGCATCCAGGTTCTAGCTTCCCACACCGCCTCAAAGCAGTGGCGCAGCAGCCGCGAACCCACGTCCATGTAGCCAGCAGAGGCTGTGTTGGCCAGGGCGCTGCGGTTAACTACCACCCGCTCAACCCGCCATGTGCTGCGGGTTTGGTTAAAGGGCGAAACCTGAATAAACCCCACCAGGGTCTTTTGGCGTTCGGCAACAAAGGTCGTCTGGTTTTGCGGCATGGGGCGGGGCATCCAGCTCAGCACTTTGAGCGGACCGTACCAGCGCCGCTGGTAGTCTAACCAGGAGACAACATCCTCGGCGACATCGCGATCGCTGCCAGCCTCCAAATCTTCAGGCTGCCACTGCTTGAGGTCATCTAGATCGCGATATTGCAGTGGCCTAACTGTTAGAGTTGGGCCAGGGGTCGTCATAGGTGCCATAGGATCTCAAAGATCTGACCGATTATGTCGTCATCCTAGCCGATTTTCCAGGTTTTCACATCACCACACCTGGGGCTCATGCCCTTAAAATGCCTTTAATTGGTAGGGTTAGAGTCGCTGCCCTCCATCGGTGAGTCCGTTAGCATAGGTCCCAAACTCACCGTTTACAAAACTTATGATTTAAGCGACGATGATTGGAACTGTAGCTGTTAATCAAACTTTCCAGAGGAATGGTTAGGGCCAATTGGTTCCCTAATCTGGTCAGCGGTATCTAGGACTTACCATGAGAAATCTTTTAGCCATCGAGCGATTTTGCTTGTACGGTCACATCGTTGCCATGGCCTTTGGCCTGGCGGGGCTGTTGTGGGTGGTGCCCCACCCCGGCATTCTAGAGTACTTGCCAGCCGGGCAAACCCTGTTTCAGTGGAGCATGGCCGGGGGCGGCGTGGGCTACATTTTGTTGGGCACTGTAGCCGTGGCGCTGTACGCCTACCGCACCCTGGGGCTGGGGAGCTTGATCACCTTTGCGATCGCGGCTGTGGGCATATCGGTATCCAGTGAGCTGCTGGGCACCAGTACCGGCTTTCCCTTTGGTCACTACACCTACCTCAACGGTCTGGGCTACAAGGTAGCTGGGTTAGTACCATTTACCATTCCGTTGTCGTGGTTCTATCTGGGCTTAGCCTCCTTTCTGCTGGCCCGCAGTGGTTTGGCCGCTGGGGGCGGCGCGGGACGCTATGGTTGGGCGCGATCGCTGGCTGCCGTCTTGTTAGGGTCTGTCCTGCTGACCTCCTGGGATTTTGTGCTTGACCCGGCCATGAGCCAAACTGCTCTGCCCTTCTGGTATTGGCACGAACCCGGAGCCTTCTTCGGCATGCCCTACCAAAACTTCGCCGGTTGGCTAGGCACGGGCATCGTCTTTATGGGGGTTGCCCTGGGCCTTTGGAAAACCTTTAAATTCTCCCCTGAGCTAGACCAGGGACAACTCACCCTACCCCTGGTGGTCTACCTGGCTAACTTTGGCTTTGCGCTAGTGATGAGCCTGGCTGCTGGTTTTTATGTACCCATTGCCCTCGGTATTTTGACCGGTGCCCTGCCCGCTGTGCTGTGCTGGCGAGCCACTGCCCAGGAGGGACTCTCTAGTTCCTTAGACGAGCCTACCCAGGTGATTGAACCCGTGGCGGCGACGAAAGGGTCCTAGCCTTAGCGTTTGTCCGGTCGAGGGGTGACCTAAGCCAATTGACTCCCTGCCGGTTGTCTACGCAAAACCTGCAAAACTGCACCGTAACCGACTGCAACTGAGTCGTGCACCGCTTCACCACCCCCTAACCGCTTTGCGGTGTAGGCGGAGCACTGCGGCGTTTCCCGGTAGTCTAAAGTCAAGAATGTGTCTGTTTTGAGGTATTCCCTTGCCCGCTGATGTGGCCCCCCTATTTCCCTGGTTAAGTGCTTTAGCCGTCATTCTCTTGGCTTTGCAGCTACCCATGTTGGCTGTGCTGCTATCGCGGTTAATGCAGGGGCCGTTTCGCCGCCCGCCACTGCTACCCCAACCCTCTACTCTAGAGCAGCTTGGCAGCGTATCGGTGGTAGTGCCCACCCTCAACGAGGCGGCTCGGTTAAGCCCTTGCCTGGAGGGGCTGAGCTGTCAGGGCTATGAAGTGCGCGAGGTGCTGGTGGTCGATAGCCGCTCCACCGATGGCACCCAGGCCGTGGTCAAAGCCTATCAAGCCTACGATCCGCGTCTGCGTCTGCTAGAGGATGACCCGCTGCCCCAGGGCTGGGTAGGTCGCCCTTGGGCTTTAGACTACGGCTTTCGCCACACATCGGTGGCTAGCACCTGGGTTCTGGGTATTGATGCCGATACCCAGCCGCAGCCTGGTCTGGTGGCGGCTCTGGTTCGCGCCATGGAGCGGGAGGACTATGACCTGGTATCTCTGGCTCCCCGGTTTATTCTCAAGCAGCCCGGCGAGTTCTGGCTACAACCCGCCCTGCTGATGACCTTGGTCTACCGGTTTGGCCCAGCAGGTAGCTCTAGCAACTCGGCCCAGCGCGTCATGGCCAACGGGCAGTGCTTTATGGTGCGGCGATCGCTGTTAGAACAGCTAGACGGCTACCGGTCAGCGGCTACATCCTTCTGTGACGATGTCACCCTGGCTCGCTATGCCGCCGCCCAGGGGGCAAAGGTGGGCTTTTGGGATGGCAGCCGCCTGCTCAAAGTGCGCATGTACGAAGGCATCGCCGAAACCTGGCGAGAGTGGGGCCGCTCCCTAGATCTAAAAGATGCCGCTTCAACGGCTCAGGTGTGGTGGGATTGGGCCTTTCTGGCCCTAATGCAGGGGTTGCCCTGGCTGTTGGTGCCGGGTTTGATCGCAATTCAGCAGGCTATGCCTGCTGCTTGGTCGCTGGCATTGCAAGTGCTGCTGGCCGTGAACGCCAGTTTGTTGCTGATGCGGCTGGGTATGCAGGCGGCGGTGGCTTCGGCCTACGATCTGCAAGGGGCACCCGGAGCCTGGGCCTTTTGGCTCTCACCGCTAGCCGATTTGGCGGCTGTGGCCCGCATTGGGCTGTCGTCGCTGCGGCGACCGACCCAGTGGCGAGGACGAGAATATCCGGCAGACGGGAGCGTGGAAGGGTAGACAGGAGAAGCCTGAAGCTTCTACGTACTCTGCCTACACTTCCCACTGGCTATAGGGATGGCGGGCCAAGTTAGCATTTTGGTAGCGGTGGTCGTCAGTCACCTCTAGCCCAATCCAATCAGGTAAGTCTACGGGCTGATCGGCGCTGGTCAGCTCCACTTCAGCCACAATCAGCCCCTGATTGTCGCCGTGAAAGTCATCTATTTCCCACACCACATTGCCTAGGGGCAAACGGTAGCGGGTTTTTTCGATCAGCGGTGGTTCACAGAGGGTGGCGAGAATCGTTTCGGCGTCGTCAACCGGGATGGAGTACTCAAACTCAGGGCGTACCAGGCCCACAGCTGGACCTTTGAGGGTGAGGTAGGCGCGATCGCCCACTTGTCGCACTCTAACCGTACGGGCATCCTGAGTAGGGATATAGCCCTGGCGCATGAGCTCACCCTGGGCATGGTTTCGCCAGGCGTCGCCCACTACCAAAAATTTGCGCTCGATTTCTTGGCCCATGGGTTGCTTTGGCTGTGTCTGCTCGGGATTTACTCAACTTCAACAGTATCTCTAACCCTAGGTGATGCGTCGCAGCACGTAGCTGGTCAGGTCTTGAAGTGCCTGGCGGGCAGCGGAGGGCGGTAGGTGCTCTAGGCAATCTGCCGCCTGGCGAGCATGCTCAGCTGCTAGATCGCGCGACTTGGCAATGCCGCTGCTGCGGTGCACCAGTTCAATGGCCTGATCGAAGTCGTCGGTTTCAGAAAATTCGCGCTCAATTAGAGTCGTCAAGAACGGATGCTCGGCCATCGCGTAGAGCACTGGCGCTGTCAGGTTGCCGCTTTTTAGGTCAGAACAGGCGGGTTTACCCAGCACCTCATCAGAGCTGGTGAAGTCGAGAATATCGTCAACGATCTGAAAAGCCAGCCCCAGATGGCGACCATAGTTGTAGAGCTGTTCTACTACGTTCTCAGACACTTCGCTAAGGACTCCTGCGGCCTTGGCGCTGTTAGCCATCAGCGAAGCCGTTTTGAAGTAGCTCTTGTCGAGGTAGGCATCGATGGAAAGACTGGTATCGAAGCGGTTTAGCCCCTGCTGAATCTCACCCTCAGCCAGATTCATAATCACCTGAGATAGCAGTTTGACCACCAGCAGGTTGTCGAGGTTGGCCAGGTACCACGACGCCTGGGCGAATAGGAAATCGCCAGCCAAAACCGCGATTCGGTTGCCGAAGCTGCTGTGCACCGTAGGCACCCCCCGACGCACAGCGGCCTCATCGACCACATCGTCGTGAACCAGACTGGCGGTGTGAATCATTTCGGTGATTTCGGCCAGGCGACGGTGCTTGGGTGTGATCTCTTGTCCCGGCAGGGTGGCTTTAGATACCAGCAGCACGATCGCTGGACGTAATCGCTTGCCTCCGGCTCCAAATAAATGTTCTGCTGCTGCTGACAGAATGGGATGCCGTGACCCGATTAACCCTTTCAGGTTTTGGGACATCAGGTCAAGGTCGGACTCAACCGGCGCGAAAAGGGAAGTTACTGAAGTCATGGACCCCGGCAAGAGCGATAAAGTTACGAATTTTTACATATTCTATCGTCATTCTAAGACAACCTCAAAACGAGTATTGCCAAAATGGGCTGCCTTTTAGACCATGCCGACCGAACGTCGTTGTCCCAGGGGATCGCACAGCTAGCGCTGTAATCCTTGAGAGCTATAGGGTTGGCGACTTTTATCGCGATCGCCATTGAGCTGGGAAGCGGGGCTCAGGGGGGTGAAAAAAACGTTGAAGCTAGCGTCATTTTCCTCGCTCAGCTTAAGAATCTCGTGATAGACTGAAATTAAGAATTTCTCAAGAAATCAGTGAAGTCCTCACGTCATTTTTGGCGAGACTGAGTTGATTTAGTACTTTGAGTGGGCTGCGGCGCTAGGTGGTTTTTCCACTGGTTTCGAAGGTGCCGAGTCATTTCTACTACATTCTGAGGGTGCGCCTTCATCCTCATTGCTTAGCGCATGTATTTTCTCTGCGGAGAAGATGGTAGGTTTTTGCGGCCTTTGGGTTTTTGCAAAACCAGATAATGCGCTGGTTTGCTTCAGGCATTTTTGCGTTTTTACTACCCATCCCTGGTCATGACCTATTTTCCTACCTTGGTTGTTATTCCCCTGCTGGCGATCGCCTATCTGATGCTGGTCTATGGTCTGCTGCTATTGTTGTCCAAGCGCGCCAGCGGATCGCGTCGTTCCGAGGGCTAACCCCCTGGGCTCGACTCCCTGGGCTAAGCTGCCACTGCCCGACCGTGGTTGCCTAGGCCCTAGGGTTGGCCACCAACTCGGGGAGTCGAATCTGACTGACCTTAGGTTGATGCCCCAGCCATTGCACCGCCAACCGCTTAAACTCTGTGGCTGATCCACTGACATAGAACTCCGTCGACCAGGCGGGTGCACTGCTGCGCAGGGCCATGGCATCTAGCTCTTGGGTCGCAGCCGCCACCATGGAAATGGCGGGGTCTACATACTGCACAGCGCTGGGCAAAAATGAATTTAGCACTGGGGCTAGGTGGGGATAGTGGGTGCAGCCGTAGACCAAGGTATCGATGTTAGCCGCCAATAGCGACTGTAGGTATGTGGCGGCGGTATGCCGGGCCTGGGGCGTGTTGATTTGGTTTTGCTCAACGATGGGCACAAACTTAGGACAGGCCACTTCCCACACCTGGCGGCTTGGATCAATTTCTTGAATGGCTCGGCTATAGGCTCGGCTCGTTACGGTAGCCTGGGTGGCGATGACGCCAATGCGTTTGCCTCGCAGAGCCGCTGCCTGAGCTCCCGGACGAATCAGCCCCAGCACCGGGAACGGAAACTCTCCCTGCACCTGGTCGAGGGCCAAGGCTGAGCTGGTGTTGCAGGCCATCATCACCATCTTGACGCCCTGTTCAGCCATCCAGGTCAAGATTTGGCGCACAAAGTAGAGAATTTCTTCAGGCGATCGCGACCCGTAGGGCAGTCGTGCTGTATCGCCAAAGTAGAGCACCGACTCATTGGGTAGCTGGCGATAGATTTCTCGCAAAACCGTCAGCCCACCGACCCCGCTGTCGAAAATACCGATAGGGGCCGGTCGTGTCGCCAGCAGCCGGTGGTTGAGCCCGTTGTTCATGGGTGCTTGTGCCTATAGGTAAAAAAATAATCTCACTGAGTCTACCGGGTTTTGGGGCGATCGCCAGCAGGTGACTAAAAAGTGCTATGGGCCGTTGCCTGCCGAGAACCTAAGATGTAGTACACCAGGTAGGGCTGACCTTGGCCTCTAGGCATACCTGACCCAGCGTTCTCAGGCAATTTTCAGGGTGGTCGCTTAGAGTCAGAGGGGCAAAAGCCCATGCAAATCACTCCCGTTAAGTTGTCCTGAGCATGTCTCTGCGGGTTGCCATAGAGTTGCCATACAGCCGACACATGGATGCGACATACCCTAGCTAACGTAATGAATGCGAAGGTTTAGCCTGCTGCTCTTTCAGCGGCGATCGATGGCCCCGCAGGTTCGGTTTTCCCAGGGGGCAAACCCCATTGGGGAAGACGGAGCAATACCGCAAAATGAAAGTGTTATTTCAGGTGCTAACACCTAGTTAGTCAATCTAGAACTGACACATCTGATGCAGACCGCCCCCCATGGGTTAGCTACTCTAATCTAGTGGAAACAAAACTGTGCCCCTATCTGTCAAATTAGCAACTACGCCTGTAGTACTTTACGCAACTAGAAAGTTGTTATATTCTGGAGGAGTCAACTCATAATGGCTACGAGTTTTATCCCCAGAACTCTAGATGTGGGAATTCTGAGTCGGGGTTGAAGCTTGAGACTCTTGGCGAAGTGGCGGCTTCTCTAGCCAGATCTCGATTCTATGGGCTCTAGACTCGCTTCTCCATCGGTAGCTCAGCATTGCGAGTAGTGAACTTAATCCTGATTTTTAGGGTTCTGCTGAGAAGATTGTAGGATGCAATCTCTCTGAGTTGTAGAGACATTGTCGAGATCGAGATCTGATGCAGTGCGCCCCACTGTCAGGCATTGTCATCTACCTCAAGTTGAGTTGGGCAGTCGGCTATAGCCGACCAATGTGAGTATTTACGGTCTAAGGTCGTCCCTGCTTTCTGGGTTTTCGTATAGCAAGTCTTCGGTTTGAGCTCTTTGATTTCTTAAGTTTTATCTTTCAGCGTTTGCAGCATTGTCAGTGGAGGAAAGGTTGATTCATGACTAAAACAAAAACTCGCACATTAAAAAGTAAGCCCCTCTACAGTGCCGACGCTGTGAGAACCTACCTCCATGAGATCGGGCGGGTGCCTCTGCTAACCCACGAAGAAGAAATTATTTTTGGCAAGCAGGTGCAGGCCTACATGGCTCTGCTAGAGACAAAAGATGCCCTCACTGCGACGTTGGGGCATGATCCCAGCAATGCCGAATGGGCCGAAGCGGCGAGTTTGCCCGAAGATAAGCTCAACCATACGGTGCGCCAAGGGGAGCGGGCCAAGCGCAAAATGATCGAGGCGAATCTGCGGCTGGTGGTGGCGATCGCCAAAAAATACCAGAAGCGCAACCTCGAGTTTCTCGACCTAATTCAGGAAGGTACCCTGGGGTTAGAGCGCGGTGTAGAGAAGTTTGACCCGACCAAGGGCTACAAATTCTCGACCTACGCCTACTGGTGGATTCGTCAGGCCATTACTCGGGCCATTGCTCAGCAGGCCCGCACGATCCGTTTGCCCATTCACATTACTGAAAAGCTCAACAAAATTAAGCGAGTGCAGCGGGAACTATCGCAGCAGCTCGGTCGCAGCCCCAATGCTACCGAAATTGGGGAAGCCCTGGAGCTAGAGCCAAAGCAAATTCGTGAGTTCTTAGTGCTAGCCCGGCAGCCGATTTCGCTCGATGTGCGCATTGGCGACAATCAAGATACAGAACTGCAAGAGCTACTCGAAGACGATGGCATCTCCCCGGAGACCTTTACGGCACAAGAGTCGCTGAAGCAGGATATTCGCAATCTGTTGTCGGAACTGACTCCTCAGCAGAAAGAGGTGATCACCCTGCGCTACGGCCTAGACGATGGCAATGAGCTGTCATTGGCCAAAGTGGGCAACCGCATGAATATCAGCCGAGAACGGGTGCGCCAGCTAGAGCAGCAAGCGCTCAAGCATCTGCGTCGCCGCAAATCTACCATGCACGGTTATATTGCCAGCTAGCGGGTGGCCTGCTCTAACAGACCACCTGTCCTCGCAAAGACAGGCCTGTGCTGGGGTTTAAGGACAATGGTTTGAGGGTTAGCACTGGGCTAAATCCCTTATGCCTGGATACCTTAAGCCCCTCTTTTTTCAAATATCTATTCGCTGATTGTTCCGTGGACTAGGGGAAACCATGCTTCGGCTTGGGTTTGGTTGCGTCCTGATTGCTTAGATCGGTAGAGTGCTTGGTCAGCTCTGCTGATGAGCTCTTGAAGGTGAGGCCGCGATCGCAGGGTAGTAGAAGCTGGGCTAGCTGGCCAACAGGAGAGCCCGATGCTGGCGGTGACTAAGAGCTGAGTGCTGCCATTACAGAAAGGATTGGCAATCACCTGACGTAGGCGCTCGGCCCCGATCCAGGCTTGAGACTGGTTGGTTTGGGGCATCAGCACAATAAATGTTGTCCCGCCATAGCGAGCTAAAATGTCGCTCTGGCGGAGATTTTGCTTGATTTGGAGGGCAATGTCACGCAGCACAGTGTCACCCGCTAGGTGGCCGTAGGTGGTGTTGACGGCTTTGAAGTGGTCAATATCGATCAGCAGCAGCGTAACTGGATAGCTGAAGCAGGCTGAGCGGGTAATTTCCTGGTTGGCTAACTCAATAAAATGGCGGCGGTTGTAGAGGGTGGTAAGAGGGTCGCGCATGGCCAATGCTTGGAGGGCAGTTTGGGAAATTGTGATGTCGGTAATGGCTTCGGCCCACTCTGCGGTTGGCCCTAATTGATGGCAATACCTGTAATCCCAAATCTGGGTCACGCAACCCCGATTTGAAACCGATACCTCGTAGGGATCATTGCACAGGCTTAAAACTGACCGGTGACGCGCTTCTCAAACTCCTGTCGCACCGACTCGGCGATTTCGAGGGCATCGGGGTAGATATCGGCGTGAGCCTCTTTGAGCCAGGCCACTAAACGACTGAACTGGGCATTGCGCAGCTCTAGATCCGCCTGGAAAATGGAGGCGGTAGCCATGTGCTGAGCGTAGGTGGGTGGATGGCCCTGTTTGACGAACTGAGCCGTCAGCGCCACGAGGGCTTCTTTCCGAACGTCGGGCTGGCTGGAAGCCATTGGAAATTCCATGGTGCATCTCCCTAAGTACAACTCCTCGGCAGCGATCGCTCTACCGCCTGAGCATTGTGCTTAGAATGCCCACCCCTCCCCCCTCATCCTGATGTGTAAGAAAACATAACCTGCCGGTCTGCCACTGAGCGGTGAGGGCAAACCGTACTGCCCACCCACACCTCAGAAACGTCAACGTTAGAATGGCAGACTAACCGGCAAGCTTCTGTAATTTTGGTAAGATTCACCGCTGACCACAAGCACCCCAGAGTGGTTTTGTCCTTCCGAAAATGGCTGCCCAGCAGAGTCATCGGTTACAAAACTTTGTAAAAGGAGCCTGGGTGGTTAACAGAGTTGAAGCAAAACAAAAGTTTCTCAAGCCAGACGAGTTCTGCCCTTTAGCATGCGAAGAGGCATGGCTGATGATTTTTTAGCCCTGGCAGTTAATTCGCAAGTTCCAGGTGCATGGTCTCATTCGGTTGAGTTCTGCATCCTTCGCACCATCTCCTTAGGAGAGTAGCCATGAAACAAATTCCCGCCCCCTTTTGGACGCTGGTTCTCGGTATCGCCGTCACCCTGATAAGCCTGTGGGTGGGGCAAAATCATAACCTGCTGCCTGTGCAGGCGTCGGAGCAGGCTCCCCTGGTCGACGATCTGTTTAGTGTCATGGTCACCATTGGCACCGCTCTGTTCATCGTGGTGCAGGGGGCGATCGTCTATTCGCTGATTCGCTTTCGCCAGCGCAAGGGTGACGACACCGATGGTCCCCCGATTGAGGGCAACTTGCCCCTAGAGGCGTTTTGGACCGCTATTCCCAGCATCATTGTGGTGGGCCTGGGGCTTTATAGCGTGGTGGTGTTTCAAGAGATGGGCGGCTTTTCGCCGGGTGGGCACCACGGCCACGGGGCTATGGTAGCGATGGCCCCCCAGCAATCGGTGATCGATGTGGCTCCGCTGCTGGCCCAGGCGGGCGATGGAGAAGATGTCTACACTAAAACCCAGGTCTACGGCTTTGGAGCCAGCCCTCTCTTGCAGCCCAACCAGCCCGACGTGACGGTGAATGTCACCGGCATGCAGTACGCCTGGATTTTTCGGTATCCCGGCACGAACATTACCGATGGAGAACTGCACATTCCGGTTGGCAAAGATGTGCAGCTCAAGATTGAGGCCCAGGATGTAATTCACTCCTTCTGGGTACCGCAGTTTCGCCTCAAGCAGGACGCCCTGCCCGGTGAGCCGGCTGAGCTGCGCTTTGTTGCTACCCGTGAGGGCACCTACCCGGTGGTCTGTGCTGAGCTGTGTGGCGCGTACCACGGCGGCATGCGCACCCAGGTGATTGTGCACTCTGTAGAAGACTATGCCGACTGGGTGGCTAGCCGAGTGGCGGCAGCGACGCCGACCGCCACCGTGGCTGAAACCGTGGCCGACACCGATGCGGCGTACCTGGCTGCGATCGCCCCGGATCTAGCGCGATCGCCGGTGCAGATCGCGCAGATGACCCACGGCACCCCCTAACGCTGTCCTGGTGGCCTGGCGGTTGGTCTCTGATTCTCGCTAACCGCCAGATGCCCCCAACTCGCCGCACTTTGATTTATCGCCGTTTATTAATACCTGATTTATGGCCCAAGCAGATCTGTCTATGCCCCCCACGGAGGTTCAGGGTGGCCACAAGCATCCAGACAAGTGGAAGTGGTACGACTATTTCACCTTCAATGTCGATCACAAGGTAATTGGCATTCAGTACCTGGTGACGTCGTTTTTGTTCTACCTGGTGGGCGGGTTTATGGCGGTGCTGATGCGCACCGAGCTGGCTACCCCCGACTCCGACTTTCTCAGCCCCGAGCTGTACAACGCCTTTTTGACCAACCACGGCACGATCATGATCTTTCTGTGGATCGTGCCAGCGGCGATCGGGGGGTTTGGTAACTACCTGATTCCGCTGATGATTGGGGCGCGAGATATGGCGTTTCCCAAACTCAACGCCTTGGCCTTTTGGCTCAACCCTCCGGCGGGTTTGCTGCTGGCGGCTAGCTTTTTCTGGGGCGGCGGTGCCCAGTCGGGGTGGACCTCCTACCCGCCTCTGAGCGAGATTACCGCCAACCTGCCCCAGACCCTCTGGTGTCTAGCCCTGGTGATGGTGGGTACCTCCTCGATTCTGGGATCGGTGAACTTTTTGGTCACGATCTGGAAGATGCGGGTGCCCAGCATGAAGTGGGACGAGATGCCGCTATTTTGCTGGGCCATGGTGGCAACGTCAATTTTGGCGTTGTTTGCCACCCCGGTGCTGGCGGCGGCGCTGATCTTGCTCATGTTTGACATCAACCTGGGCACCTCCTTCTTTAAGCCCGATGCGGGCGGCAATGTGGTGGTCTACCAGCACCTGTTCTGGTTTTACTCGCACCCGGCAGTTTACCTGATGATTTTGCCGATTTTTGGCATTATGTCGGAGGTGATTCCGGTGCACGCCCGCAAGCCGATTTTTGGCTATAAGGCGATCGCCTACTCCTCTCTGACCATCTGCCTGGTGGGTCTGTTTGTGTGGGTGCACCACATGTTCACCAGTGGCACCGCCCCCTGGATGCGAATTTTCTTCACCATCTCGACGCTGATTGTGGCGGTGCCGACGGGGGTAAAGATCTTTAGCTGGGTGGCGACGCTGTGGGGCGGCAAAATTCGCTATACCACCGCCATGCTGTTTGCGGTGGGGCTGCTATCGATGTTTGTGTTTGGTGGCCTCAGCGGCGTCACCCTAGGTGCTGCCCCCTTCGATATCCACGTGCACGATACCTACTACGTGGTGGGCCACTTCCACTACGTGCTGTTTGGCGGTTCGGTGTTTGGCATCTACGCTGGGGTGTACCACTGGTTTCCCAAAATGACTGGGCGTATGCTAAATGAGCCCCTGGGTAAGGTGCACTTTGTGCTCACCTTTATTGGCACCATTCTCACCTTTACCCCCATGCACCAGCTGGGGATGTCGGGGATGCCCCGGCGGGTGGCCATGTATGACCCGCAGTTTACCAGTCTGAATCAGCTGGTGACCGTGGGAGCCTACGTTTTGGCGGTCTCGGTGATCCCCTTCTACATCAACGTGATCTGGAGCTGGATGGCGGGTGCTAAGGCTGGCCCCAACCCCTGGAATGCGCTGACGATGGAATGGACTACGGCGTCGCCACCGATTATCGAAAACTGGGAAGTGCTGCCGGTGCTCACCCACGGCCCCTACGATTACGGTATGGATAGAGCCAGTGAGGTTGGCCCTGCCGGTGAACCGATCGAGGCCACCAAGGTGTAGTCGTAACGGTAGGGTGGGCATTGCCCACCACCCCACACTCGTAAGTGAATATCTCTACCTTCCAGCTGACTTTGCCTTCATCTCGCTTCTCTGGGTTGTGCAAAGAAATTGAAATAAAAACCGCAGAGTCTCTGGTGGGCAGTGCCCACCCTACTTTTTCCTCATCCACCCCTTACCCCCACATATCCTATGCAAGGCACTGTAGATTCCACACCTGTCGTTACTGGCCATGAGGTGGCGGCCCACGAAGAGCACCAAGATTTGCGGGTGCTGGGCCTGATCACCTTTTTGTGCTCCGAATTTTTGATGTTTGCGGGCTTTTTTGCGGTGTTCTTGGTGTTTCGCGGCAGTGCTGCCGAGTGGCCCCCTAAAGAAACCGAGGTAGAGCTGCTGTTACCAGCGGTGAATACCCTGATTCTGGTGTCGAGCAGCTGGGTGATTAATCTGGGCACCAAGGCGATTAAAAACAACGACTTGGCCGGCATGCGGAAGTGGTTTGGCATTACTGTTGCCATGGGCGCGGTGTTTTTGGCGGGCCAGGTGTATGAGTATATGAACCTGGGCTATGGCCTGAAGACCAACCTATTTAGCAACTGCTTTTACCTGACTACAGGCTTCCACGGGCTGCACGTATTTATTGGGCTGCTGCTGATTATGGGGGTGCTGTGGCGATCGCGCCGCGCCGACCACTACAGCAGCCTGGCTCATACTGGCCCCGAGATGGCCGAGATCTACTGGCACTTCGTTGACGTGGTGTGGATTGTGCTGTTTAGCCTGATCTACTTGCTGACGCTGATCAAGTAGATCCTGAGACCCCTGACCCTGAGACCCCCGAGGTTTGCAAAACCTCGGGGGTCTTGGCGTAGCTAAATCTCCAGCCTGCCTTTGAGCACCTCGTAGAGCACGCGGGAGAGTTCGCGACGCTGGAGGTTTTGGCGATCAATCGGGGTACGGGCAAAGGCCTTGTCGTAGACCTCGGGCATGGCTCGTTTGACCAGAAAAGAGAGCTGCTCACGGGTGATGGGAGCATCGGGGGCGAAGCGGTCTTTGCCCACTCCGGCGATCATGCCGTGGGCATAGAGGGTTTCGATCGGCATATAGGCCCAGTGCTGGCCAGGGACGACATCGATAAAGGTGGGTTTGTCGGGTAGGGTCGTAGGCAGCTTGAGAGCGTTGACCAGGGCCGTGGCCACCACAGCCCGGTTGACCGGAGCATAGGGCCTGAAGGTGAGATTTTTGGGATTTTCGCTGCGGACAATGCCCGCTGCTGCCAGCACTTGGATGGCCTCAAAGTCGGGATCGTTGTGGCTGATGTCGTTAAACCAAAAGATGGGGATGCCGTTGCGGGCCATGAAGCCCTGAATCTTGCGAGTGTGTTTTTCTTCGGTGGCCAACTGCCGGGGGGCTAGGCCTGTCCACACGGCGAAGACCGCCAGAAAGCCGCTGGCTTCGCCGATCGCCCACTCCATCGGGTGCATGCGGTAGGCGGCGTTGGTGATGTGGGTGGTGCCCAGGCTTTTTGCCGATAGCACCAGACCGTCAGTGTCTTTGGGCACTAAAGAACCTAGGGGCAAGCTAAAGGGTAGGGCGACCACATCTTTACCTCTGGGGCTGACGTGGCCTTTGGCGTCGTTGCCGTGCAGATCGAGGTAGTGGTATTGGCCAATGCCGACAGAGTCGTCGAAGCAGCGGGCGCGGGCCTGGTCAGGAAAGAAGGTTTCGGCGACATCTTCATGGCGAATGGTGGTCAGAGCCATGCCGCGACGGGCCTCGCGGATGTAGGGTTCGAGGGCAATGCCGTCTTTGGTCCAGGTTAGATCGCCCCGGGGCTTGAGGTCGGTGGCTCCGTGGGTCTGAAGGTAGTGGAGGTAGGCCTGGGCTCGCTGCCGCGCCCGCTGAATGTGGAAGGCCCGTTCTTCTCGACTGACGCCGACGAGACGACCGGGGCGGTAGTCGTTACCACAGCAAAAGGCGCGATCGGGCTCGCTAGAGGTGCCCCAGTTGAGCACTGCAACATCGCCAGGGGAGACTTTCTTCTCGTGGGGTTGGGCGCGCAGCAGCCGTCGATAGCGAAAGATGCCAAAGTCGCTAAAAAAATCCCACCGCTGCCATTGGTTGGGTTTGGCCTTGGTCCAGAAGGTGCTGGTAAATTCTTTGAGGCCAATCCAAGGTTCAGTTTCAAAGCCGTCGGGTTTACCGATGGGCACCCCCTTGCCCCGAACGGTGTGCTCTACCACCACGTCGAAGGTAATCGACTGCTGGCACTGAGGCCGGGCATCTTCGGGCAAAATTGCTTCGCCGGTTTCGTGACGAGCTTCCTGGCCAACGTAGGAGGGAATGTCGCCAACTTCTAGCAGATCGCCTAGATCGGTGGCCTCGACGGTGATCTTGGCTTTGATGGTGAAGGGGTGGCCGGTTTGGGTGTCACGACAGACCACACCTTGCACCTTGGTGCGCCCGTTCACGGTTTCTTTGAGCACCTCAGCCGGTTCGGCAAAGGGAATCAGGGTGAGGCGACCGTCGCGCAGGTAGGGCAGCAGTGCCTCGTTCATGGCTGTAGCTGCGACCACGGTTGTGGTGGCCAGGGGGCTTACCCAGCCCCCACCGGGGTTGGGTACTTTTTTGCCGCCCACGGGTTGCAGCTCGCGCTGGCGATCGCGAAAGGCCCGCTGAGTTCTAGAAATCGCAAACTCTTCGCCATCGACGGTGTAGAAGGTGGCCTTGGCTTGCAATAGGTCGCCGTCGTCGGAAGCGGGCAGGGCCTGGGCGGTAAATTGGCCGCCCACTACCTTTTGGGGCTGTACCAAACACACGTCTAGATTGAGCCGCAGGGCGGTGAGGGTGGCTGTGTATGCCGCCGTTGACCCACCCACGACCAGAATAGAACAGCTGAGCTCAGCCCCCCGCGCCAGCCGAGTAAAGGCCCCCTCGGCCAAAACTCCATTGCGCTGAGTGATGACGTTAGGTGCAGTAGACATAGTGGCGGTCAACCTTTAGATTGCAACGATTTTAGGCTAGGGCAGCGGGTCGTGCGCTAGGGGTAGTCCTAGAACTGACACGAATATTTATTCGGTTTAGACGCTAAGCCAGGGCCAACGGCCAGCGACTGGGAGGGACAAAGATGTGTCTAAATAGGCGGGTCATGTCTGTCTGTGGGGCGATTGGAACCGGGGTGCGTCTGGCCTATAACTACACAAAGACCAGCACTGATTCCTTACTTGTAAGTGCGACTTTTCCCAGGAGATTTTCTATGACTATTCATGCGATCGCAGCTCAGTTTCAACGCTTGCTCTGCGTTGGTTTGGCGAGCTTGGTGATTGGCTCGGGTCTGCTGTTTGGCTTTAGTGCACCAGCGACTGCTCTGGGCAATGAAGCTGGCGACATCGTGCAGGAACGGGCTGAGCGCGAATTTGACCGCAAGGCTGGAGCCGGTAGCGCCAACCAACTGGAGGGCCGTGCCCAGGAAGGTTTGGGGCAAGTGCAGCGCCAAGTCAATAAGGCGACCGGCGGTGCCGATGGCATTGGTAACCAGGTGCAAGGCCGCACCCAAAAAGACATTGGCCGTGCCCAAGGAGCAGTAGAAAACGCCACAGATGCCGTTCAAGATTCTGCTGATGGCTTTGTAGATTCTGTCAAAAACTTTTTTAACCAATAGATCCATCTATCGGTCAGGTTAAGCCATACGATTACTATCGTTTTTCGCCCGGCCAATAGTATTGGTCGGGCGATTGTTCTTGAGGCGTTGGCGTCTTGGCCTGATCTACCCGATCTAACTGTGTCCAGCCTAGGCAAGCTGGCTGCGTTCCCCGTTCACCCGTTTAGGAGATAGCCCATGGCAGAGCTTGGCACCCGCCTTTACTGGTTGTTGCGATCGCTGGCTGCGTTTATGCCCTACCTACTGCTAGGGCTACTGGCGGGTGCGCTGGTTTTGACCCTGGGCGTATGGGTGGGCCGCGTTTGGTTGCTAGACTGGCTGCGACCCCTGGAAGAGTCTTGTCTGCTGTCGCTCAAGGCCCAGGCTACTCCTACCCGCGATCGAATCATGACGGCAGTAACCTGGCTGGCCCAAGGCGAAATCACCATTCCTATGCTGCTAGTCATAGGCGGCATTTTAATCTACCGCGATCAGACAGTTGCCGCCTTGATCTTGGCCATTGGGTTGAGTGGCTCGTGGCTGCTGAATGGCATTTTTAAATCGTTTTTTCGGCGCAAACGCCCCGACCTGTGGGCATCGTCTAAGCGCCCGATGGACTACAGCTATCCGAGCGGTCATTCCATGAGCGCCATTTCATTTTATGGTTTGTTGGCTGCTAGCCTAACCGCCTTTTTTAGTATCCCGCTAAGCGTTACGGCTACTCTGGCGGCGGTTTTAACTCTGGGGGTAGGCTTTAGCCGAGTCTATCTGGGCATGCACTGGCCCACCGACGTGTTGAGTGGCTGGGTAGCTGGGGCGATCTGGCTAGGGGCCTGCCTTGAAGGCCTCATTCAAATTGGCGGTATTTAAGGCGTTTAGGCGATTTCTGGAAGAATTTCTCCCTAATGGTGGGCATTGCCCACCCTCCGGTGACTGAATCCTGTTTGATGACCCCCGGTTCAGCAGGGCGCTCGTGCGCCCCTACGGTTTGGCCGTTTGAGAATCAGGGTTGTGCAATTCGGATTTGGTATTAGGCGTTTGAACCCAGCTAAACAGACTCTTTTCTTTAGCAGCCTGCTCTGCGGCGACATCGGCATCAGCAAACTGGGTGAGCAATTCTGGTGTGGGCACGCAAATCCAGAGGGCTTGGGGCAAGGCCTCAATGATGACCGGGGTTGTGCCGATATAGTCGCCATCGGCATGCACGTCTAGGGCCGGGTAGCTGTGCACGGCAACGGCAGAGGTTTGATAGAGTTTGAGGCGCTCGTGGGGCAGTTGCTTGCTCCGCATAGCAGCAAAAAACTGGCGGAGATGATCCCACTTGGAGGGCTTGTCGATATAGATCAAATCGAGTTTGCCATCGTTCATTTTGGCCTCGGGGGCCAAGGCAAATTCAACCCCGTAGCGAGGGCTATTGCAGATATTGACTTGCAGCGTGCGCAACCGCACCTTATGACCGTCGAAGCGCAAAACTAATCGATGCTGCTTAAACTGCAAAAACATGACCATGCCTAGAAAAAAGTTTTTCAAGGCTGTCCAATAATTGTTTTTGATCCCGTCTTTTACTTTGTCGCCGCGAGGAAACAGAGAGGCTTCTAGGCCAACGCCAACGACTTCCATAAAGTAGTGGTTGTTGGCTCTGCCCAGGTCAAACTGGCGATGACATCCCTCCGTCAGCACCCGAATAGCCTGGGTTGTGTCTACCGGAATGTTGAGGCTAGCGGCGATGTTATTGCGGGTGCCTTGGGGAATGATGCCTAGAACGGTCTGAGTGTGCGCTAGACCTCGGGCGACGGCTTCAATGGTGCCATCGCCCCCAGCCACCATCACTAGGGGAGTCCTGGCCTGGGCGGCGGCGGCGGCTAGGCCTTGGCCATTTTCGTCAGGGGTTGTGGTACGGATCTCGGCAAACAAGCCTTGATCATGCAAAGCCTGTTCGAGATTGGCCACCAGCTGATCGTCTTCGTCGGGGCCAGAGACTGGGTTGACAATCAGCAGCGGAGGTACGGAGGAGACAGAGGATCCGTTTTGGTTGGTTTGCATAGGGCCCTTTAGCGGTGTTGAGGGGCAATTTGAGTAGACAGTCTACCCCTAACGTTAAGGGGCGGCAGAGAACTCTGCCCCCTTCAAAAAGGGAGAGGTTTTGAGCAAACCCATTTCTTCATTCCTAGGCCAGATTGAAGTGCTCCATATGAACATGGGTGACGGGTACCTCAAGCTCAAACAGGCCACGTTCTGTGGCTTCCATCATCACATCGGCGGCGCAGATGAAGTATTGGCGACTGCCCCTATGGATGGGAATGTGACGCTCTAGCAAGTCTTTGTCGACATAGCCAGTTTCACCCTCCCAGTCGTCGTCGGCCTTGCGCGGCACGTAGACAATGGTGAGATCGAGGTTGTCTTTGAGGGCTTCTAGATCTTCTCGATAGGTGAAGTCGTCCCAACTGGGGGCGGAGTAGATCAGCAGGAAGGGGCGATCGTCCTGACGTTCGCTGGCGGTGAGCAGCATGCTGTACATCGGGGTAATGCCTACCCCGCCTGCAATTAGCACAAACCCAGCGGTATCCCAGTAGCGCTCGGTGGTAAACACCCCGTAGGGGCCATCGAGGTAGGCTTTGGTGCCGGGCTTGACGTCTTTGATGCGCTTGGTAAAGTCGCCTAGGGCTTTGATGCCAAACTCGATGCGATCGCTCCGGTCGGCATTGGACGACATGGAAAAAGGATGTTCGCGCATGTTCAGCGGCGTCACCCCAAGGGTGAGCCAGGCAAACTGCCCCGGTTCAAAGGTAAAGCCCTCATGGCCGTGGGGGCGTAGCGCCAGAGTCCACACGTCGCCTCGCTGCTGAATCACCTCTTCAACCAGGTAGGGGCGCTTGGTCATAATCCAGGGCTTGACTACGCGCACGTAGAGAATGAGCCACAGGGCCACGGCCATAAACCCTGACCACAGCACAATCTGCCAAAACAGGCCGAGGTAAAAGCCAACGCCAATGGCGTGGCCAAACCCTAGGCCTACTGCCAGCACTGCCAAAATGGAATGAGCCGCCCGCCAGGGCTCGTAGGGAATCTTGAGCGGTTTGCGCCAAATAGTTGTCACCACCATGACGAGAAAGGCCAGCACGCTCATCACCGCTAAGCGCGCCCGCCACGGGGCTTCAGGGAAGTTGAGTAATTGCAGGGTGTCGGGTCGGGCAATGAACAGAATGATCGGGTGAATCACCACCAGACCAAAAGCCACGATAGAGGTGTAGCGGTGAAACTGAATCAGAATGTCGATGCCGTAGGAGGCTTCAATGCGGTTGACCCGCGCCGACAGCACAAACTGTAAGGCCATCAGCGCTAGGCCAATAAAGCCCAGCGCTACCGAAAACTCTGTCCAAAAGCCACGGGCGGCGGGGGCCGGGTGCAGTAGCACCCCTGCCATGGGCAGCAGAATGATGGCCAGGTAGGCCACAATCCACAGAGCAGCCAGGGCAATGGGGCTTTGCATAAATAGACGGCGCATAGTCAAGCTCCAAAGATGGTCTTAAGTGTAAGGAGATTTCTATAAAAGAAGATCCCCGCTTTACGGCGACTGTAGCCACCGTAGCGATTATCTTCTTTGTCAAGCTCATCCTGCTATGCGATTAGCCTCGGCGGGATGGCAGCGGAAATCAAGCCAGGAGCCCTGCCTGCATCAGACAGAGTCTTGCTGTTCCTTATGTGGCGGCGGGCAGGGAGCAAGCCGGAGCCTGCCAGAGGGTGTCATGTTCTACCATGGCATTGAGAATAATCACCAGTTTGTGCATGCAGGCCACCAGGGCAACCTTTTTGAGTTTTCCCCGCTGCAGCAGGCGCTGGTAGTAATCGCGAATGACCGGATTATGGCGAGTGGCGACTAACGCGGCCATGTAGAGGCCTGTGCGCACGGTGGCTCGACCGCCGCTAATCATCCGCTTACCCCGCATCTGGCCGCTATCGCGGTTGAACGGGGCGAGGCCACACAAGCTGGCTAGGCGCTTCGCTGAGATCTGTCCTAACTCGGGGAGTGAGGCCAAGAGGAGCCCCGTCGTCACAGCCCCAATACCCGGCACACTGGTGAGGATCTCGCGGGTGCGCTGCCACTGATCGCTCTGGGCGATGAGCTGCTCAATCTGGGTATCGAGGTCTTGGATCTGTTGCTTGAGCCAGTCAATATGCTGCTCAATGCTCTGACCCGTCCTGGCTCGTGCTGAGCGTTGCCGGGCTTTTTCGGCACTCATCATCTCGACGAGTTGCTGCCGTCGCGTGACGAGGTCTTGAAGGTGTTGACTGGCCTCACTCGCCATCGCCCGTACCTCTGGACGGATGGCATCGGCAAAGTGAGCCAACACCTCGGCATCAATTTTGTCTGTTTTAGCCATGCGCCCCGTGGCCCGGGCAAAATCACGCACTTGACGTGGATTCACCACAACGGCGGGCCAGCCCTCCGCCATCAACGTTCGCGCCGCCAGGGCTTGATAGCCCCCGGTCGCTTCCAGCACAATCAGACTCGTCTCGCGACGAAACGCCGTTAACGCCTGTAGCAACTCTCTTAAACCAGAGTCACTGTTGGCCACCTGAACGCTTAATCCAAGTGGACGGACGTACACATCTAAGGTGCGCTTGGATACGTCAATGCCAACCCATTGATGCGCTTGTGATAGTTCAGTCATGGTTGTATCCACCCGTGTAGGAGGTTAATCTGACATCACTCGTCCTTGCTCGATACGGAGTCTAAGCTCCTGGCGATTTTGCGAGTTAACTTCAGAGGTGTGCAGCGACCCATGCTACGTTCGGTTTTGGACAACCTAGGGTGGGACGGTCTGCCACACACCTCTAAAGATACAAGGGTGGGCACTGCCCACCATTGAGGAGAAAGTTTGCCAAAAGTCGCCAGGTCGAGGTCGAGGTAGGCAAGAGATCGGGTAGACATCACTCACTGGCAGCTAGGGTTAAGCCCCAAAGCGATGGGTGGGCAGGCCAGGGACTGGGGCCGCGATCGCAAACAGGTCGCCCGAGTAAAATCCCTGCTGAATCTCCTGCTGGCTCAGCCCTACAGAGGCCGTGGTGACGTAGAGGGTCTGGTGGTTGGGGCCGCCAAAGCTGGGGCAGGTAGGGCGTGGTACCGGCAATGTTACCCGACCTAACGATTCTCCGGTGGGGCTAAAGCAGGCTACACACCCACCATCCCATAGGGCAGTCCAAATATTGCCATCGGTGTCGATCGCTAGACCGTCGGGTTCGATCGCCTCGTCGGCGTCGCTCAGGTCAATGGCGACGGTGCGATCGCTGATCTCCCCCGTGGCCCCATCAAACCGGTAGGCGTAGATTTGGCGCTGGGGCGAATCGGTTAAATAGAATGTGCTGCCGTCGGGGCTCCAGCCCAGCCCGTTAGAAATGGTCAACCCCGTTTCCATGGTGTGCACTGAACCGTCGGGATCATAGCGGTAGAGGGCTGCTTGGCCAGGATGCTCTGGGCTCATGGACCCAATCCAAAACCGACCCTGGGGATCGCACTTGCCGTCGTTAAAGCGGGTGCCGGGGGGCTCAAAGTCGAAGGTGTGCAGGGTCTCGACCGTCCCCGAGCTGAGATCTAGCTGACCCAGGCGGTTGCCCAAAGCCACCAGCAGGCGATCGCCTGCCATCAACGCCAGGGCGCTGCCCACATCGCCTACATCCCAGTGGCAATCGTCGCCGCTACTGGGCTCAAAAATATGGACGCGGTGGTTGAGAATATCTACCCAGTAGAGCGCCTGCTTGGTGTCGTCCCACAGGGGGCCTTCCCCCAACCGGGCGCGGGCGTGAAGCACGTTTTGGGCCGATAGCTCGGCTAAAGTCGCAGTAGGCATGGCAAATTTCACCGATAGCGGTTAACAGCAGGGTCCCATAGCCGGGCGCGAGACATCCCTATCTAAAGATAGAGGCCAGAGGGGGTGCCAGCCGCACCGTGACGGCCCTGAGCATGGGGCCTAGGGGAAAGACCAATGGTTAACCTGCGTTGCTAAAGCCCCGCTGCCTGACGAAGGGCCTCGGTCTGGTCAATCTGCTCCTGGCTAAACCCAGCTTGCTCTAGATGATCTAAATAGTCGCGGCGGGTGTAGCGGCGATCGAGGCTCAAGGCCTGGCGGTAGTTGGCGATCGCCTCAGCCCGAAAGTCAATGCTTGTCTCTAGGCTTGTTTCTGGGCCTACCTCTGGGGAGCGATCGCGGCCCGACCAGTAGGCCAGCGCCAGCGCCACCCAGGGGTGGGGGTTGCCCGGCTCTAGCTCGGTAGCGGTTTGGGCCTCGGCAATAGCTTGCTCGATCTGCCCCAGCCGTTGGTAGGCCAGACTGAGGTTGTAGTGGGCAATTTCGTTGCCGGGCTGAAGGGTAGCGGCACGACGGTGGGTGTCTACCGCTGCCTCTAGCTGGCCATCGACTAAATAGACAATTCCCAGTGCATTGAGGGCAGGCACGTGGTCGGGGTTGTGGGTGAGCGCTGTTTGCAACGCCGCCGTCGCCGGGGCCGCGTACCCAGCCAAATGCTGAGTCCAGCCCAGCAAGACCTGGCCCTCGGTGTGGCGCGGGTCTAGGGCCGTGGCGATCTTCAGGGTGGCGATCGCCCGCTCCAGATCTCCCTGCTGCCGAAAGGCCAACCCCTGCTGCCGGTAGCGCGATGCCGCCTGAGCATCTACTAAAAACGGTGGATAGGCGAGCTGCTCCAGCGCCGCTGTTGAAAGGGGAGCCCGCTGCCATGGCACTGCCATCTCCCGCTGGCAACTGACCAGCGCCAACGCTGCACAAACGATCCAACTAGAGGCTTGCCCCATTGAGCATGTTTCCTGAGTTTGGGAGAGAGCGGCCTAGCCTAATACTGTATCTGCTCTGGTCGCAACGGTTTGGGGTAACTATTTTTCAGAGAGTTCTCTGTGAACTTTTTGGAATTACTGCTTCATGGCATATCAATGCCGATCCTATAAATTTTCACAAAAAAAGCTCTCTCAGTCACCCCAGCAGGTAGATGCAGCGCCGCCATCCGTTACCGTTTACCTTTTGCTCTAGAATCTTGTCAGACGAACCGGCCCTAAGTTCACATTCCTCAACGGCACCCTATGGCTACTGGATATCTCGCGCTTGTACTCCATGCCCATTTGCCCTACGTGCGTCACCCCGAGAGTGACTACGTTCTAGAGGAAGAGTGGCTCTACGAGGCGATCATCGAAACTTACGTGCCGCTGCTGTCGATGTTTGAGGGGCTCAAGCGCGACGGGGTCGACTTTAAGCTCACCATGAGCATGACCCCCCCCCTGGTCTCGATGCTACAAGACCCGCTGCTGCAAGAGCGCTTCGACGCCCACCTGGCCATGCTCGAAGAGCTCACTGAGCTAGAGGTCGAGCGCCATGTCCACAACGGCCATTTGCAATACCTCGCAGAAACCTACGCCCAAGAGTTTAACCACGTGCGCCAGGTGTGGGAGAGCTACAGCGGCAACCTGGTCACCGCTTTTAAGCAATACCAAGACAGCAACAACCTCGACATCATCACTTGCGGGGCCACCCACGGCTACCTGCCGCTGATGAAAATGTATCCTGAGGCTGTGTGGGCGCAAATCCAAGTCGCCGCCGAGCACTACGAAGACACCTTTGGCCGCCCTCCCAAGGGTATTTGGCTACCCGAGTGCGCCTACTACGAAGGGCTAGAGCGCATGGTGGCCGACGCTGGCCTGCGCTACTTCCTCACCGATGGCCACGGCATTCTCTACGCCCGCCCCCGGCCCCGGTTTGGTAGCTACGCCCCGATCTTTACCGAGAGCGGTGTGGCCGCCTTTGGCCGCGACCACGAGTCGTCGCAGCAGGTGTGGTCGTCGCAGGTGGGCTACCCCGGTGCCCCCGAGTACCGCGAGTTTTACCGCGACCTGGGCTGGGATGCCGAGTACGAATACATTAAGCCCTACATCATGCCCAACGGCCAGCGCAAAAATGTGGGCATCAAGTATCACAAAATTACCGGCAAGGGCCTGGGCCTCTCTGACAAGCAGCTCTACGACCCCTACTGGGCCAAAGAAAAAGCTGCCGAGCACGCCGCCAACTTTATGTACAACCGCGAGCAGCAGATCGGCCATCTGCACGGCCTGATGCAGCGCCCGCCGATTATTGTGTCTCCCTACGATGCCGAGCTGTTTGGCCACTGGTGGTACGAAGGCCCCTGGTTCCTCGATTATCTCTTCCGCAAGAGCTGGTTTGACCAAAACACCTACGAGATGACCCACCTGAGCGACTACCTCCAGGGCCATCCCACCCAGCAGGTTTGCCGCCCCTCCCAGTCGAGCTGGGGCTACAAGGGCTTCCACGAATACTGGCTGAACGAAACTAACTCGTGGATCTACCCCCACTTGCACAAAGCTGCCGAGCGCATGATCGACCTGGCCAAGCGCGAACCTGCTGATGAGCTAGAGTGGCGCGCCCTCAACCAGGCGGCGCGAGAACTGCTGCTGGCGCAGTCGTCTGACTGGGCGTTCATTATGCGGACGGGGACGATGGTGCCCTACGCGGTGCGCCGCACCCGCACCCACCTGATGCGCTTTCAAAAGCTGTGGGATGACATTCTGCGCGAAAAGATCGACTCGGGCTGGCTAGAGAAGATTGAGGTGGTAGACAACATCTTCCCCAAGATCAACTACCGCGTTTATCGCCCCCTGTAGAAGATCCAAAGAAAAGAGAAGAGACCTCCGAGTTTTTTTAAAACTCGGAGGTCTCTTCTCTTTAAGTGTCTGACCTCACTTGATGAAATACCTCCAAAGGCAGCTCTTGAGGACAAAGCCATGGCTCTCAACAATAGGTCAGACTTGAAAAGTCAACGACCAACCTCAAAACTACAGTTGGCATGGCAGGTTATTCTGCGAAGCACTGTAATAGGGTTGATGTCAGGGTCCATACTGGGCGTTCTTTTGGGCTTGCCCCTGCTTCTCTCTATCGGGACAGGAATAGTCGGTGCTGGCTTAGGCTTAGGGCTGGGGCTTATTAACGGGTTACTTTTGAGCGCTATAACCTGCCTGTTTTTTTACCCACTCAGGTCAGTTTGGCTCTATCGTCTCATCGCCAAGGTTATGGGTGCTTTGCTAGCCGGGGGCGGAGCCGCAGTTTTTGGACCTTGGTATTTTGCGTCGCGATCAATGACCCCGAGTACAGCCGTTTTCATCGGCTTTAGCTCTGTGATGGCGTCTATTGTTGCTGGCTGGGCCGGAGGACTAGCGGGGCAAAACCTTGCCCAGTGGTATGAACAAAAGAGCGTAACCGCTCAGCGGCAACCAACAACTAGACCAAATTTGTCTAGAGGCAACCTTTTTCAGACGCTAGATCGATATCTGGGCACTGTTTTATTGTCACAAAAGGCAGGTTGGGTCAGTGTTGCTATCTGCTCATTCTTCAGCTTTTTCCTCGGAAACTGGGTTCTGCGGTTTCTAGTCTGCGGAGGGCTAGCTACAGCTGTGTCTTCTTGTCTCCCATCGCCTCGCCTGTATACCTCAGTCATAGAAGGCTTTAAGGTTGCTCTTCCTATTACCTTTGTAGTCGTATTGATAGTGGTACTTCTGCAACGTCGATATACAAGGCGTTTATAGTCGCTGTCAAAGCGAGGGTCAAGACTGTGGATGGGTATATCGCTGCCCAAAACTCAGTCACACGGAACGGCTATCCTACAAGACTCGCTGCATCTGGGCATTCTAGATGCTATAGAACTCTGTCGCATGCATGGTCATCAACTCTGGGCAAACGCTGCGTTTTGGCATTGGGGCAATGCGTTTTGGCATTGGGGCAATTGTGTTGGGCCTGGTTGAGGTCTGCGGGGCGATCGCAAGCCCAGTACAGGCTCAAGATGGAGCGATCGCACCACCTCCCGCCTATTGGGATGCCGTCGAAGATGCCAGAACCCCAGAGCCCGACGAAGTATTTAGAAATCTCACTGCTATTACCCGCCACAACCGTGCCCTCCGCTGGGATCAGCAGGGCCAGGTGTTAGTCGCCACCTGGGCCGACTGGGTGGGCTACAGCCAAAACGTGGGAAGTCGGCTGATTGCAACCCGCGATATTTGGGTGACAGCGGTCCCCGATTTGCAGAGTTTTTGCCGGGCCTATACCCCCAACGCCGAGGTTCCCCTAGCGGCCCGATTGCTCCAGTTGCTCGGGCTGCCGCCCGAACCGGTGGCCCAGACAGCCCAGCGCCAGGTGGTTGAGATCTGGGTTGACCCGCAGTTTCTCTTTCGCCCTAGCCCCGACCCCGAAATTACCGACCATGAGGCGGAGTTGAGCTTTCGCGCTGCCAGTGAATTTGTGGCGGTGCCGACCAGCTATCAGCACTGGTTCTATGCCCAGTACGACCAGCGCTACCAGTACCAGGGCCAGCCGATCGCCCGCCAAACCCCCAATGCTCGGCCCTACCCCTGGACCCAGCTGGGCTATACCTACGACTGGGGCGATCGCGCTGACTGGGCTACCCTCGATCGCGATCGCCCAGCCCATGTGGGCCTGAGTGAGTTTGTGGTGCGCCAGTGGTCGCCGATCGCCGTTGAGGCGGTGCAGCCCGTTGACGATTACTGTCGCTGAGAGGCTAACTCCTCAGCATGACTTCCCCACCCTGCATCGTGTTCGCAACTGCAATTTTCTAGAAGCCTGCTGAAGTGCAGTTATGGTTTGGGCTGATTGCTGTGTTTGCCGCGTAGAATTACGCTGATATTTTGGTGAATCTGCCAGGTTTTGCGGTTAAATGGGTCAAAACTAGGGATCAGCTAACTCTGATCTTAGCGGTGCTGGGTTCCGTTACTGCTCTGCCCACCTGTGGCTGATGAAACTACACAGTCCGTTATACTATGTGATGATTCTTGCACCCTTGAGTTTTACAGCTTTTTGTCCCTTCTAGATTAGGGTGCGCCTATGTCAACTCCTTGGACGGTTCTAGTCATTGCTGACACGCAGGAGCAGGCCAACCCCTACAGCCATCAGTTACAGCAAGATGGGACTGTGGCCTACAACATTTTGCTGGAGCCGTACAACAGTGCAGCGTCATTTTTGCCCCAAACCCTCTCGGTCGATGGCATTTTGCTGGGGCTGAGTTGGTCTCAGTCTGACAGCCTGGCGTTGCTGCGGCAGTTAAAAGCGCAAATGGGCGATCGCTGCCCGCCCATCGTCATTGTTGACAGCGGCAATACCAAGACTGCTGTGCAGGCCATTAAACATGGTGCTGCCGACTATCTGGTGAGAGACCAGACTACCCCCGACGACTTGCGCTTGGCGATGCGAAGCGCCATCGAAAATGCTGAATTACGGCAGGCCTTGCACCGCAGCCAAGCGCAGTTTCAAACCTCCGTCGAGAACATGCTGGACTGTTTCGGCATTTTTTCAGCGCTGCGCGATGGAGCGGGCCAGATTGTTGACTTTCGGATCGATTATTTAAACGGGGCGGCTTGCGACAGCAACCAAATGCCCAGGTCTATGCAGATTGGGCGGGGGCTGTGTGAAGTGCTGCCCGGCCACCGAGAGTCTGGGCTGTTTGAAGAATATTGTCGGGTTGTGGAGACGGGCGAGCCGCTGGTCAAAGACTCGCTGATTTATGACGATGCCTATGGCGATCGCCGCTTAATTCGGGCTTTCGATCTGCGGGCCACTCGGCTAAACGATGGCTTTGTGGCCTCTTGGCGCGATGTCACCGAGCGCTGCCAGATTGAGCACGACTTGCAGCGTGCCCTCTCTGCCCTGCAAGCCAGTCAGCAGCAGAGTCGTGATCTGGCAGAGGCGATGCCGCAGATTGTCTGGACAGCGGATGCAGCGGGGGCGGTCAACTACTGGAACCAGCGCTGGTACGACTACACCGGGCTGGGGGAAGCCGAGTCCTTTGGTTTGGCGGGGGTGCAGGCCGTGCAGGCCGATCAGCGGCAGCGCACCCTCGATGCCTGGAGTCAGGCGATCGCCAGCGGTGAAACGTTTGAAATTGAGCACCAAATTCGGGGGCGGGAGGGCGAGTATCGCTGGTTTATCAACCGCGCCGTACCCACCCAAAATAGCCAAGGCCAGATCACGGGTTGGATTGGCACCATTACCGATATTGACGGCCAAAAGCAGACTGAAATTGCGCTGCAACAGCAGCAAAACCGATTGAACCTGGCGATGAAAGCCGCCAAAATGGGGAGCTGGGACTGGAATATTCAGGCGGGACAGGTTCACTGGTCCACCAACCTGGAGCACCTGTTTGGCATGGCAGCCGGTAGCTTCGATGGTCGGCTTGAAACCGTCAAGGCTATGATTCATCCTGAAGATTTGCCTAAGGTTGAGCAGGCGATCGATCGCGCTGTTTACGGGCGAGATGACTACAACATTGAGTTTCGCTTTATCAAGCCCGACGGCACCGTGTGTTGGGTGCTCAGCATGGGGAGAGTGTTTTATGACGCCAGCGACACCCCGCTGATGATGGCAGGGATCGATCGCGATATTTCAGCGCGCAAAGCTGTAGAAGCTGCCCTTCGCCTGTCTGAGGAGCGCTATCGCACGCTGTTTGAGTCGATGCATGAAGGCTTTTGCGTAGTCGAAATGCTGTTTGACCAGCACGATGTTCCCATTGACTACCGCTTTTTAGAAGTCAATGCTGTCTTTGAGCAGCAGACCGGGCTAGTTAACGCGGTCGGTCAAACCGCTCGCCAGCTGCTGCCCGACCTAGAGCCCCACTGGTTTGAGATTTATGGCAGAGTTGCCCTGACTGGCGAACCGGCCCGGTTTGAGAACGGGTCTGTCGTGATGCGACGGTGGTTTGAGGTTTCTGCTTTTCGGATTGGCCCCCCAGAAGGGCGAACCGTCGCCATTTTGTTCAAAGAAGTCAGCGAACGTAAGCAGGCTGAGCTCAGTCTGCAAGAGAGTGAAGCCCGATTTCGCACCCTGGCCGACAACATTGCCCCCCTGGCCTGGATGGCCAATGAACTGGGCTGGATTTTTTGGTACAACCAGCGCTGGTTTGACTACACGGGCACCACCCTAGAGGCGATGCAGGGCGATGGCTGGCGGGCGGTGCATCACCCCGACCATGTCGATCGCGTGGTTGAGAAAATCAATCGGTGCTTTCAAACCGGCGAAATTTGGGAGGATAGTTTTCCGCTCCGGGGACGGGATGGGGACTATCGCTGGTTCCTCTCCCGCGCCATTCCGGTGCGCGATGAGCAGGGCAACGTGTTTCGCTGGTTGGGCACCAACACCGACATTACCGATCGCCAGCTGGCCGAGAACGCCCTGCGCCAGAGTGAAGAACGCTATCGATACCTGGTAGAAACTATTCCGCAGCTGGTGTGGACGGCCAGTAGCGACGGCACGTTGCTGGATGTGAATGAACGCTGGGTGGCCTTTACGGGGTTGACGCTCGAACAGGCTCGCGCCGCTGGTTGGGAGCAGATTGTGCACCCCGATGATTTGACTGAAATGGGGCAACGATGGAGTGCTGCGGTCAGTCTTGGTACTCCCTATCAAGCCGAAGGGCGAATACGACGGGCCGATGGCACCTATCATTGGCACCTGCACCAGGCTATTCCCCAGCAGAATGAGCAAGGGCAAATTACTAAATGGTTTGGCACCGCCACCGATATCGAAGTTCAGAAGCAGCTAGAGCACGATCGCGATCGCTTGCTTCAGCAAGAGCAAGGGGCACGGCACGCTGCTGAGCGCGCCAACCGCATCAAAGACGAATTTCTAGCTATCCTTTCCCACGAACTGCGATCGCCCCTCAACCCAATTTTGGGGTGGGCCAAGCTATTGCAGATGCACAAGCTGGATGAGGCCAAAACGGCAGCCGGTCTGGCCACCATCGAACGCAACGCCAAACTCCAGGCGCAGTTGATTGACGATCTGCTCGATGTCGCCAAGATTTTGCGCGGCAAACTCAGCCTGACGATGGCGGCGGTTGATCTAGCGGCTGTGGTGGAAGCGGCGATCGACACCGTTAGACCGATGGTTGCCGCTAAAGCGATCGGGCTGAATGCGGTACTTCCCAATATAGGTCAGGTTTCTGGAGATGCCGCCCGCCTCCAGCAAGTGGTGTGGAATCTGTTGTCCAACGCGATTAAGTTTTCGCCCACCAACGGGCAGGTCGAGATTCGGCTGACCGAGGTAGATGGCTCTGCCGAAATCACGGTGCGCGATTGGGGCAAGGGCATTAACCCCGACTTTCTGCCCTACATGTTTGAATCCTTCCGCCAGGAGGATGGATCGACCACGCGCACCTATGGGGGCCTGGGCTTGGGTCTGGCCATTGTGCGTGAGTTGGTCGAAGCCCACCGGGGCCTTGTCACCGCAGAAAGCCCTGGAGAACAATTGGGGGCCACCTTTACGGTGCGGTTGCCGTTAATTCAGGGGGTACCCACAGCGCTATCAGTCGATGAGTTGCCCGCCCCGGCTCTAGATCTCACCGGAACTCGCGTGCTGGCCGTAGACGATGACCCCGACAGCCGGGAGCTGTTGACCACGATTTTGACCCAGTATGGGGCTGAGGTGCTGACGGTGACCTCGGCGGCGGCTGTGCTAGAAAACCTGTCCTCTTTTCAGCCGGATGTATTGGTCAGCGACATCGGCATGCCCAACGTCGATGGCTACAGCCTGCTGCGCCAGATTCGAGCCTTGCCGCCTGCCCAGGGCGGGCAGACCCCTGCGGTGGCGCTAACCGCCTACGCCCGCGAGGATGATCGGCGGCGGGCGATCGCCAGTGGTTTTCAGCACCATGTCACCAAGCCGCTAGAACCCAAGCGATTGGTGCAGGCGGTGATTACGCTGACCCGCCAGCGCCCCACCCTGGCCCCAGGGCCTGAGTGAGAGAATAGTAACCAATCAACCGGAGGGCGATCGATGAGCAAGGTCAGTGAGCAAGATTTGGGCCACCTGCGGCGGGCGATCGCCCTCTCCCAGAGCGCCCGTGAGGCGGGCAACTGCCCCTTTGGCGCGGTGCTGGCCGATGGCTCCGGGCAGGTCTTAGCCGAAGCCGAAAATAACCAGATCACCGAGCGCGATTGCACGGGTCATGCCGAAACCGTGCTGCTGCGCCAAATGGAAAAAGGTCTGAGCCTCAACACCCTCAAAGATTGCACCCTCTACGCCAGCACCGAACCCTGCCCCATGTGCGCCGGGGCGATCTTTTGGAGCGGCATCGGGCGTGTGGTCTATGCTCTGGGCAGCGATCGCTTCTACAGCCTTGAGGGCGAATCATCTTTTCAGCTGCCCCTAAGCTGTCGCGACGTGCTCAAGCACGGCAAACACCCGGTCGACGTCATTGGCCCTGTGCTCGAAGACGAAGCGCTGGCGGCCTTTGAAGAATTTTTCTGAGAAGTTTGGCTAAATGAATACCCCCGAACCAGGCTGGCCACAGCTATAAAGCCTTACGCAGCACGGGCAAAAAAAGAGCCCAAGCTCAGCTCAGGCTCTCTTCCGGCTAATCAACGGTGTCTACGCAATCTAAACGGCGATTTTGCCGCCGTCGTTGCGGGTGATCACCACCGTGGCTGAGCGGGGGCGAGCATTGCCGCCGTCGGGCCAGTGGCTGGTGAACTGGGCCGGGTCGGTAGCCGACTCACTGTTTTCCCCAGGGTGTTGAATGTTGACGAAAATCACCGTGCCGTCGGGCGATTCGGTAATGCCGGTAATCTCGCAGTCGCGGGGACCGACCAAGAATCGGCTGAGCACCGTGGGGCTAGCGACCTGGCCCACGTAGGTCTTCACCTGCTGGTCGCCATCGCTGTTGATGGGCACCGCCTTATTGCTCACCATTTTGGTGCCGCCATCGCCCACGGCTCCAGGCAGAGCAGCTAGCATCATGCAGTTGGTCACATCGGTGTAGTAGCCATCGTCGGTTTGTAGCCACAGCAGGCCGGGCACGGCCTCGCTAAACCACAGGCCATCGGGGCTAGAGAAGTCGTTTTCGTGGCTCAGGCCCGATAGGTTCACGTCGGGGGCGGCGTCGGCCTGGGCACCAAACAGGTAGACATCCCAGGTGAAGCTGGTGGCGGCATGGTTGCCCCCGGCCTCGCGCCAGCGAATCACGTGGCCGTTGACATTGCCCCGGTTGATGGTTTCGCCTTTGGCCTCGGCATAGTAGCGGGGGTTGGCGGCGTTGAGCGGGGTTTTAACGCCGCGCCCGCTGCTGCTCGACACATTGTTGGTCAGGGTGAGGTAGACATCGCCATTCACCGGGTTGACGCCGCCCCACTCAGGCCGATCCATCTTAGTGGCCCCGGCGGCATCGGCGGCAATGCGGGCGTTAATCAACACGTCGGCTTCGTCGGCAAAGTTATAGTCGGCGTAGTTGGCGATCGCGGGGTTGGCCAGGGTCAGCGGCAGCCATTCGCCCGTACCGTCGTCGTTAAACTTAGCGGCATAGAGGGTGCCCGCATCCAGGTACTTGTTGCCAGCGGCCATGCCCCGGTTGGCATCGCGGGGGTCCCACTTGGCGGCAGAGACAAACTTGTAGGTGTACTCGTTGCGGGCGTCATCGCCAGAGTAAAACACCAGCGGTTGACCGGCCACGGCGGCAGCGGGCCAGCACCCCTCGTGGGCAAAGCGGCCGATCGCGGTGCGCTTTTGGGGCATGGCATTGGGGTTGAAGGGGTCGATTTCGACCACCCAGCCAAAGGTGTTGGCCACGTTGCGATAGTCCTGGTTGGCGCGGCTGGCGGTTTTGCTGGCATCCCAACGCTGGTAGAGGTCGGGGTTACGGGCGGCCTCAGCCCGCGACCAGTTGTAGCGACCCGAGGTGGTGTTGCCAATGCCGTAGCGCTTAAAGGACGAGACTTCCTTGGCGGTGCGGGCGCTATCGGCTTCGCGTCGGTTGAAGTAGCCGGCCCAGTTTTCTTCACAGGTCAGATAGGTACCCCAGGGGGTATAGCCATTGGCGCAGTTGTTGAGGGTGCCCCGCGTTTGCTCGCCGCTGGGAGAAAACGCCGTAGCCAGTAGGGGGCTGCGCCGGGCCGGGCCGCTGATCTGGCAGCGGGTGGCGGCGGTGACGCGGTGGTTAAAGCGCGAGTCGCGGTTGACCTGGTAGGTGCCCCCCTGCTTGACCACTTCCACCACGGTGACGCCGTGGGCTGCCACTTCTTTGTCAATCTCGATCGCCGGGCGGGCTGCGGTGCTGTCAGCGCCGTAGTTGGTGGGGCCATTGGGGTGTACAAAGCCCAGGTCTTCGCAGACTTCGTGGTTGATGCACAGCAGGGCGCGATCGCTGCCATTGGGGTCCCAGCCGTTGCCCGCCCGGTTCAGGCCAAAGTAGTGCATGGCGTCGTGGTGGTCACCGGCCCGCCCGTCAAAGTCGTGGTCGGTACCGTCGTTTTTGTAGGGAGAAACATTGGCCTTAATTGGGTCGCCTGTGGCCAGCAGTACCCGGGCGGTGTAGCCCTCCGGCACCGTCAGGGTATCGGCAATGCTCTTGGCCACAGGGCGAAAGCTGAGGCGCAGGTTGGTGGCAGCGGCAGCGGTTTGCCCCGACTGTTTGGCGGCATTAACCCCAAACGCCAGCCCGGTGCCCAGCATCGTGGCGGCGGCCAGAGACGAACTGCCTTTCAAAAAGCCTCGCCGACCTAGGCGAGCGCGGGCTACAACTTGTTCAAAAGAGTCGTTGCTGGAGGGGTTGTGACTCTCATCCTCAGAATGAAACAAAGTTTTGAGGACAGCGCGAAAATCTTGATGTTTTGCCATAGCAAGGCCAGCGTATAGGGCTCGATTGATGGGTCGACACGATGATAGGAGGCTTAGGTAATGAAAGACTTAATGACGGTTTAGCAATTATTTAAGGGGCGATGAAGGGACGGGGTAGCTGATTGCTGCTGAGACTCAGCCTGGCCACACCCCGGTTTAGCCAGACGCATGCCATCCGTTCCTACGGTTGGCCGTTTGGGAGCTAGGGTTGTGGGGCTCGGAGTTGGCATAAGACGGTGTGAACTGGGCTGGGCTTCGGCGCAGCACCCCCAGCCAGAGACTGCGGCGGCGATCGCGTTGTAGAGCCCAATGATCCGTTTACTATTGAATGGTGCTATTGGGTCGTTAAGAAAATTTCATGGTCAATCGCTTCAAGATTGGGACGCGGATCGGGGCGGGATTTGCGCTAGGGCTGACAATTTTAACGCTGCTGGGTGCGGTTGCCTACCAAACCACCACTAGTCTGATTCGCAGTGCCCAGCGAGAGCGAGCGTCTTACCAAGTCTTGGCCTATTTAGCCGACCTGGAGGCAGAGCTGGCCAATGCCGAAACCGGGCAGCGTGGCTATCTGATCACCGGGCAAAACCAGTACCTAGAACCCTATAACCAGGCTCTCACCCAGATCGACGAGCTAGAGCAGACGCTACGCCAGCTCAACCCCGATGATTCGGCAGTCTACGACCGTTTGGATGAGCTTAACCCGCTGATTGAAGCGCGCTTAGCTCGGCTGAGAGAGGGCATTGAGCAGCGCAACACGGGCGGGTTTGCGGCGGCCCAGGCCTTTATCTTGACCGATCGAGGGCGGCAGCTAATGGAGCAGCTGCGTGACCTCATTGCCGACATGCGACTGGCAGAAGAAGCCCTGCTTCAGGAGCGGGCCGCGCAGGCCCAGCTGTCTGCTGAGCAGACCCTGTATACGATCGCCCTGGGCATTCCGGCTTCGTTTGTGTTGCTGTCGCTGGTGGGCTGGGCCTTGGCACGCAACATTTCTCAGCCCCTGCGCAACCTGTCTAATACAGCCGAAGAGCTGGCGCGCGGCAATTTAGCGATCGACCTGCCCCACAGCACCGCCCAAGACGAAACCGGCATCTTAACCCGCACCTTTAACCAAATGGTCACTAACCTGCGGGAGACCATTAACGCCAACGAAGAGCAGCGCTGGCTGAAGTCTAACCTGGCCGACCTGTCGCAGCAATTGCAGGGACAGCGCAGCCTAGAAGCCCTATCTAGTCTGGTGTTGACCTACGTGGCTCCCCTGGTCGAAGCCCAGCAGGGCCTGTTTTATCGGCTTGACAGCAGCGGCCCAGCGCCCCGGCTTGCGCTCTTGAGCAGCTATGCCTACCAAGAGCGCAAGCACCTCGCCAACGAATTTGCTCTGGGCGAAGGGCTGGTGGGCCAGTGTGCCCTAGAAAAGCAGCGGATTTTGCTGACTGAGGTGCCGGGCGACTACATTCGCATTCGCTCTGGACTGGGGGCGGCACCGCCCCTCAATATTGTGGTGTTGCCGGTTTTGTTTGAGAACGAGGTGCAAGGGGTCATAGAACTGGCCTCGTTTCAGCGGTTTGACGAACTCCAGCTCACCTTTTTGACCGAAGCTGCCTCGGTGGCGGGGGTGATGATCAATGCGATCGCCGCTTACCTCGAAACCCAGCGCCTGCTGGAGCAATCTCAGGTGCTCGCCGAAGAACTGCGCCAGCAGCAGGAAGAGTTGCTGCACAGCAATCAGCTCTTAGAAGAGCGCACCGAATCGCTGCAAGAGTCAGAGCTGTTTTTGCAGCAGCAGCAGGAAGAACTGCAGCAGTCTAACGAAGAGCTACAACAGCTTAACGAAGAGCTAGAAGAGAAAGCCGAGCTGCTTGAAACCCAGAAACAGCAGGTCGAGCGCAAAAATCAGGAAATTGAACTGGCTCGTCAGGCCCTAGAAGATCAGGCCAGTCAGCTAGAGCAGTCGTCGCGCTACAAGTCAGAATTTTTGGCCAATATGTCTCACGAGTTGCGGACGCCACTCAATAGCCTGCTGATTTTGGCCCAGATGCTCAGTACCAACAGCGACGGCAACCTGACCGAAAAGCAGGTGGAGTACAGCCGCACGATCCATTCTGCCGGGGCCGATCTGCTCGATCTGATCAACGACATTCTCGATATGGCCAAGATCGAGTCGGGCACCATGCACGTCTCGATCGAATCCCTTGCATTTACGGCCATTCAGCTAGAGCTAACCCGCACGTTTCAGCCCATGGCCACCAGCAAGGGGCTTGGGTTTGAGGTCGTGCTCGATCAGGCGTTGCCCACGGCGCTCTCGACTGACCCCCGCCGCTTGCAGCAAATTCTCAAGAACCTGCTGGCCAACGCCATTAAGTTCACCGATCGGGGCAGCGTAACGGTGCGGATGTTTCCAGTAGGCGATCGCCAGATTGGTTTGGCCGTGAGCGATACCGGTATTGGCATTGCCCCCGAAAAACAACAGACCATCTTTGGGGCCTTTCAGCAGGCCGATGGCACCACCAGCCGCAAGTACGGGGGCACCGGCCTGGGGCTGTCGATCAGCTTGCAGCTGGCTGAGCTGCTGGGGGGCTCCATGGAGCTAGAGAGTCAGCCCGATCGCGGTAGTACCTTCACCCTATATTTGCCCCTGCACTATGCCGACGCTGTGACCGATGGCCCAGAGGCACGGGACAGCGCCCCCGAGCGCCTGCTCGAAACCGTGACGCTCGAGCAGCGCCCGGTTTTGCCGGCGCCGCCTGCGGAAACCCCAATCGCCCCGGTGGCCTCAGCTCCCCTTCCCCCCCTGCCCGACAATCTAGAGGACGATCGCGATCGCGTGCAGCCCGAGGGCGAAGAACAAGCCGCCGACCGTGTGCTACTGGTGATCGAAGACGACCCCAACTTTGCCCGTATTTTGCTGGAGATGGCGCGGGGGCAAGGGTTTAAGGTGCTAATTGCCCTTCAGGGCCAGGCGGGTCTGGCCCTGGCCCAGCGGTTTAAACCCAACGCCATTACCCTCGATCTGCACCTGCCCGATATGGCCGGTCTGGCGGTGCTAGAGCAGCTCAAACACAACCCAACCACCCGCCACATTCCGGTCCACATTTTGACGGTAGACGATCAGCAGCAGCAGGAGTTTCAGCTAGGGGCGATCGCCCACATTCAAAAACCTGTCTCGCCCGAAATCTTGACCCAAACCCTGATCGATATCAAGCAGTTTGTCGAGCGGCAGGTGCGCTACCTGCTGGTGGTCGAAGATGACTTGGTACAGGCTCAGAGCATCATTGAGCTGATCGGTGGCCCCGAAGTGACCAGCACCGCCGTCTATACCGGCGCAGCCGCCCTTGAAGCGCTGCGATCGCAGCCCTGCGACTGCATTGTGCTCGACCTCGGCCTGCCCGACATGAGCGGCTTCGATCTGATTGAGCAGATCAAGCAAGACCCCGCCCTAGTCAAGCTGCCGATCATTGTCTATACCGGCAAAGACCTGACCGAGGCCGAAGCGACCCAGCTGCGCCGGTTGGCCGAAACGATCATCATCAAAGATGTGCGATCGCCCGAGCGCCTGCTCGATGAAACCGCCTTATTTTTGCATCGGGTGCAAACCAAGCTGCCGCCCAGCCAGCAGCAGGCCTTGGAGCGATTACAGCACAGTGATTCGGTGTTGGCGGGCAAAAAAGTGCTGATCATCGATGACGACGTGCGCAACGTGTTTGCCCTCACCAGCCTGCTAGAGCAGTACGAGATTGAGGTGGTGTTTGCCGAAAATGGCCGCGACGGCATTGCCACCCTCCAGGCCCACCCCGATGTCAACCTGGTGCTGATGGATGTAATGATGCCCGAGCTAGACGGCTACGAAACTACCCGCCTGATCCGCCAGCAAGACCAGTTTCGATCGCTGCCAATTATTGCCCTGACCGCCAAGGCTATGCAGGGCGATCGCGAGAAGTGTATCGAAGCCGGGGCATCTGACTACATCACTAAACCCATCGATACAGACCAACTGCTGACGCTGCTGCGTCTGTGGCTTTACACCTAACCTATCGCTCTATCTAAAGATCTTCTTTTGGGGAGACAGCCCAACTAGAAAATTGGGCGACAATAGTACCCAGACGGGCTGAGCTACCCAGTTAAGGTCTAGGAGTAGGGCTAACGCGCCAGCTAAGTCAATTGCACAACGCCAGTGGATATTGTGAAACCAGAGGATATTGACGTTCACTTGCTCATTGAAGGGCTCTATCGTCGGTATGGCTACGATTTTCGCAACTATGCCCAGGCCTCGCTCAAGCGTCGCATTCACAACTTTCTCAAGACCGAGCGGGTGGCCAGTATCGCCGAGTTGCAGGCGGCGGTGTTGCGCGATCGCGCCTGTGCCGAGCGCCTGCTGATGGGCTTGACGGTCAACACCACCGCCATGTTTCGCGACCCCAGCTTTTACGTTGCCTTTCGTCAGCAGGTGGTGCCCCTGCTGCGTACCTACCCCTTCTTTCGCATCTGGCATGCCGGGTGTTCTACCGGGCAAGAAGTGTACTCAATGGCTATTTTGCTGCACGAAGAAGGGCTGTATCCCCGCTGCCGCATCTATGCCACCGATGCCAACGACAAGGTCTTGCAAACGGCCCGCCAGGGCATTTATCCCTACAAACAAATGCAAGACTACACCCAGCTCTACCTCAAGGCTGGTGGGCGGCGCGCCTTTTCAGAATATTACACGGCTAGCTATGATCACGCTATTTTTCGTCCCGCCCTGCGAGAGCGGATTGTTTTTGGCGAACACAATCTAGTGACCGATGGCTCTTTTAATGAATTCAACGTGATCATCTGTCGCAATGTGTTGATTTATTTTAATCAAACGTTGCAAAATCAAGTTCATGACTTGTTTTATAACAGCCTGTGCAAATTTGGCATTTTAGGCTTGGGCAGGCAAGAAACCATCCGGTTTACAAAATATGAAACGGCCTACGATGATTTAGTTAAATCTGAAAAGCTTTATAGGAGGCATAGTTAGTGGCCTATGAATTAGTCGCTATAGGTACCTCTTTGGGAGGATTGTCGGCCCTAAAAACTCTGTTAAGATCTCTCCCTAGAGACTTTTCTGCTGCGCTGGCTATTGTTCAACACCGGCACCGGGAGTCTGACCAGGCACTCAGTGCTTTCCTGCAACAGTTTACGGTTTTGCCTGTGCATGAAGTTGAAGACAAGCAGCGTATTCAGCCAGGTCATGTCTATTTTGCGCCGCCCGACTATCATTTGTTGGTAGAATGCGGATATTTTTCACTCTCTGTTGATGAGCCAGTTTCCTACGCTCGGCCCTCTATTGATGTACTGTTAGAATCGGCTGCCGATGCCTATGGTGAGCGAGTTATTGGGGTGGTTTTGACAGGAGCTAATCAGGATGGGGTGCAGGGACTATCGACGCTTAAGGCTCGGGGTGGTATGACGATTGTGCAAGACCCACACACTGCTGAGAGTGCGGTCTTGCCCGGTGCTGCGATCGCAGCAGTAGAGGTAGATATTGTCTTACCCATCTCCCAGATTGCACCCCACCTGATTTACCTTTGCCAAGCGACGGAATCATAGGCATGCAGACCGAATCTCCAGTAAATATTTTGATGGTTGACGACCAGCCCGAAAATTTGGTGGCGCTGGAGGCCATTTTGGGCGAACTGGGAGCCAATCTAGTTAAATCAACCTCTGGTGAAGAAGCCCTGCGCTGTCTGCTGCAAGATGATTTTGCGGTAATTTTGCTCGATGTGCAAATGCCCCAGATGGATGGCTTTGAGGTAGCCACCCTGGTGCGCCATCGACCGCGATCGCAGGATACGCCCATTATTTTTCTCACCGCCTTTAGTAGCAGTGAGCAATTTATGTTTAAAGGCTATGCTCTTGGGGCAGTTGACTATTTAATTAAACCGATTGCGCCAAATGTTTTACTCTCCAAAGTAGCCATTTTTATTGAGTTATTTAAAAAGACCGAAGCCCTGCGACAAAAGACCGAAATTTTGCAGCAGCAGGCCAATCAATTAGAGGTCATTAATACTGAGCTTCAGCTGAGTGAAGAACGCTTTCGACTGCTCAGCACCTGCTCACCCGTCGGGGTATTTGTCACCGATACCGAGGGGCGTTATCTCTATACCAATCCGCGCTTTCAGGCCATTTGTCGTTGTTCAACCGCATCCGTTAACGATCGCAGCTGGCTAGATGCCATTCACCCCGACGATGTTGCCGAGGCTCGCGCTACCTGGGCCGCATTTGTTCAAGATGGGCAAGACTACGCCCAAGAGTTTCGGTGTCAACCGGAGGAGGATAACCTGCGCTGGGTCGCCATTCGATCGGCACCCATGATATCGGAGCAAAAACAATTTGTTGGCTATGTGGGCACTGTAGAAGATATCACTGAGCGTAAACAGGCCGAGGCAACCAACGCCCAAATTATTCGCGAACAGGCGGCCCGCCAAGAAGCCGAAACCGCCAACCGCATGAAAGATGATTTTATTGCGGTGCTCTCCCACGAGCTACGCACGCCCCTAAACGCAATTTTGGGCTGGGCCAATTTGCTGCAATCCCGCAAATTAGATCCCCAAAAAGTTGACTACGCCATCAGCACCATCGAGCGCAATGCGATCGCTCAGAAACAGCTAATCGAAGATATTCTCGACGTTTCACAAATTGTGCGCGGCAAGCTCCAGCTACACCGCCAGCCATTAAACCTTGTCAACATTATTCAAACGGCGTTAGAAACGGTGAGACCGGCGGCAGATACCAAGGCGATCGCCCTCACCCACAACTGCCATGACTACCCTCACCTAGAGGTCACCGGCGATGCCCTGCGGTTGCAACAGGTCATTTGGAATTTGCTGACCAATGCGGTTAAATTTACGCCCAACCAAGGGCAAGTCGACATTCGGCTCTCGCTGGTGGCCGACCTGCCGAGTAATCGCTCTGGCCCCGAGTACCCAGCGGCTTTTGCCTACGCCCAACTGCGCATCACCGACACCGGGCTAGGCATTGATCCCAGCTTCTTGCCCCACATCTTTGACCGCTTTCGCCAGGCCGACAGCAGCATCACCCGCTCCCAGGGGGGCCTCGGTCTGGGATTGGCAATCGTCCATCACTTGGTCGAGCAGCACCAGGGGGCTGTCTGGGCAGAAAGCGCCGGGGCAAACCAGGGCGCTACCTTTACTGTGGCGCTGCCGCTGTCGTCTTCTCCTCCCCAGGCCCTGCTGCTGGCTGACCCCGAAGACAGCTCGATGCAGCCAGGCACCCAGACCTTAGCGGGGCTCTCGATTTTGATTGTGGATGACGATGCCGATACCCGCCATTTTCTCACCTACTTGCTAGAAGCCCAGGGCGCGGCGATCGCCACGGCGGCCTCCGGTGAAGCGGGGTTGCGCCTGTTGGGCTCTATGCAGCCCGATGTCTTGCTGTGCGACATCAGCATGCCCGATATGGATGGCTATACTTTGATGCAGACGGTTAGAGCCCAACTCCCCAAGCCCCAGTCGCAGGTGCCCGCAATTGCCATTACCGCCCATGCGCGCGTGTCTGATCAGGAGCAGGCTTTGGCAAACGGGTTTCAGGGGCACGTGCCCAAGCCGATCGACTCTGAAAAATTAATTCGCGCCATTCTGCAAGTGACCGGATCTACCAACGCCTAATACCGAATCCTATCTGTCTACCCCCCGATTTGTAGGGGCATTGCACTACAATGCCCCTACGAGGTATCGGTTACGAATCGGGGTTTTGTGGGTCGGATTTGGTATTCCCCCCGATTCGGCAGGGCAAATGGCATAGCCTGGCCGGAGGTCTTACCGCTGTTCGCCCGGTGGAATCGGGGGTAGCCAAGTAGGATGTGGTATGTAGCTGTGGCCAGTTGTAAATAATGTGAGCTAAAGTTTGCTCTGACTCTTAATGTGCAAATAACGTTCGACTAAGGGCTCTGCAATCTGGTCGGCGGGGGCATCGAGCACCAGCACGCCCCGCTGTTTGAGCCGAGCAAAGGCCGCTGCCCGCTGACTGAGCAAATCTAGCGCCACCGCCCGCTGGTAGGCTGCATCAACGGCGGCAGTGGGCTGGTGGGCCTGGCGATCGATCGCTGGATCGCGCAGCGTAATGCAGAAGGGCAGATGGCGAGGGCGCAGGCGGGCCAGGGCCGAGAGCAGTTCGGCGCTGGCGGTTTCATCCACAATATCGGTAAGAATTACCACCAGTGAGCGGCGGTGCTGCTGCTGGGCTGCGTGGAGGGCGGCGGCTAGGTAGTCGGATTCTTCCAGCACTGGCTCCAGGGGGGTTAGCCGTTCGATCATCTGCTGGAAGTTGGCCCGCCCGCCCTGAGGGGGGAGCCAGGTGTGCAGGGTGCGATCGAACACGCCTAGGCCGACGCGATCGCCCCGCGATACCCCGGCCAAGGCCAGCGAGAGAGCTGCATTCATGCCCCAGTCAAAGCGGGTTAATCCCTGCACCTGGGCCGTCATCAGCCGACCACGGTCTAAAAGAATCAATAGGGTTTGCTCACGCTCGGGTTCTAGCACTCGCACCAGGGGCTGACTGAGGCGGGCCGTGGCCTTCCAGTCCACAAAGCGCAGATCGTCGCCCGTGCCATACTCGCGCAGTTCGGCAAACTCGGTGCCCACCCCCATACGCCGCTTTTGCTTCAGAGTGCCGGTGGCCTGCAGGGCCAGCTTAACTGAGAGCTGGTTGAGGCCGATCAGGTCGGGGTAGACGGCGACGGTCGCTGCCGCCGGCACGGTCCAGTCGGCCCAGGCTAGCCCCCACGGCCCCCGCTGCTGAAGCTGGAGGTCGCCCCAGCTATACTCGCCTCGCTGCTTGGGGTTGACGGTAAAGGTGAGCGTTTCGGGTTCCTTGCCGTTGAGATCAACCTCTAGGGGCATCGGCGTGCCGTCAAACGCGGCGGGGTAGTTGTCAAACAGGCGCAGCCGGGTGCGGCTAGCGGCCTCGGCCTCTAGCAAAATCGGGTTGTCGCGACCGATAGACAGCCGGTGTAAGGGCTCCCGCCTGATGGTGGCGCGCCGTGCGTTGACCTGCCAACCGTCTGCCACCATCAGGGCGATCACAACGCCATTGAATAGCGCCAGGGCTACCAGAGCCACGGTGAGACGGTTGGGGGCATCGAAAAAATTGGTGAGCAGGGTGGCCACGACCCCGCCCCCTAGCAGTAGCCCGTAGGTGCGCCCCGTGGGAATGATCGCCATTAGCGGGGCACCGCCACGCTGTCGAGCACAGTTTGGATGATGCGATCGCAGGTCAGTCCATCTAGCTGGGCCTCAGCGCTTAGCATCAGCCGGTGGCGCAGCAGGGGCAGGGCCACGGCCTTCACATTGTCGGGGGTAACAAACGCTTGCCCGTTGAGCCAGGCGTGGGCTTTGCAGGCTGCCAGCCACTGCACCGTAGAGCGGGGAGAGGTGCCCAGATCTAAGTCGGGGTGCTGGCGGGTTTTGTGGGCCAAGGCCAGCAGATAGTCAAGAATGGGCTCTTGTACGGGCAGGGCTTTGACGGCTTGACGGGCCGCCAAAATGTGGTGGGCGGCAGCGATCGGTTTGAGTTGGCCAATATCTAGCCGCTTGGCCTCAAACCCGGCCTGGGCGTTGATCAGCATTTGCTTTTCGGCGGCGGGGGCAGGGTAGCCCACCACCAGCTTAAATAGAAAGCGATCGAGCTGGGCCTCGGGCAGAGGGTAGGTGCCCTCAAACTCCAGCGGGTTTTGGGTGGCCACGACCCAAAACAGATCGGGCAGCGGGTGGCTGGTGCCATCTAGGGTCACCTGCTGTTCTTCCATCGCTTCTAGCAGGGCCGACTGGGTCTTGGGTGGCGTGCGGTTGATTTCGTCGGCCAACAGCACCTGCGTAAACACCGGCCCTTTTTTGAGGGTAAAGGTGCGGCTAGTGAGGTCAAACACGTTGGTGCCCGAAATATCCGACGGCAAAATGTCGGGGGTCAGCTGAATGCGGCCAAAGTCGGCGCGAATTAGCTGAGACAGGGCGCGGACTAGCAGGGTCTTGCCGGTGCCCGGGACCCCTTCTAAAATCACGTGGCCACCGGCCAGCAGCGCCACCAACAGCTCTTGCACCAGGGGTTCTTGGCCCACTACCACACTGCTGAGGGTGGTGCCAATGCGCGTCATTGCCGCCTGTAGGTCACTCATGGTCGGCCAGGGTCTCCTGGGTAAGGGGCTGAAGGGATTGTAACCGTTTGAGCCAGTCGCGCAGTTGGCGTTCTCCTTGGGGTGGGGTGGGGTACAAAATTGCGGCTAGATCGGTGGCAGGGCGTCCTAGCTGAGCATTCCAGGCGGCTTGCAACTGCTCGATCGGGAGAGGCGTGGGGCCTAACCCTAAGGACTTTTGCAGTCGCAGGCGCTCGGCTTGGCCCAGGGTTTGCACCACAAAGTCGTGGCTGCCCGCTTTGTGCAGCACCCCAGCTAGGGCCTGAATGTAGGCCTGGCTGTTGTCTAGCGTGGCCTGAGGCAGGGCACGGCGCTGGCCCAGCCTGCGGTTGTAGGCCAGCAGGGCCAGCAGCGAGACGGCCAGCACCTGAGCGACGAGAATCACCAAAGGTGTACGGGCCAGGTAATCGACCCAACTGCCGCCGATCTCAGCCGCGATCGCCTCCTCATCCCGGTAGCCGTGTACATACTCATCGACCCACACTCGCCCACCGGCCTCAGTGACCAGTGCTGTCAGCAGAGCAAAGTTGCCGGGCTGGTTGCGGTAGGCATTGGCCCCCAGGTGAGGCGTTGCCGCCACCGTAAACTGCCCACCCGCCAGCGATTCTTGCCACACCACCGCGCCATAGTCATCTCTGAGCACAATGGCCGGGGCAAACCCAATACTCGATCGGCGGCGGGTATCGATCTGCACCGGCCCCGCCTCGCTGGCCAAGGTTTGCGAAAAGGGTGCCGCCGTGGCGGGCGTTTTAACCCCCAACACCACCAGCCGATGGCCCGCTTCTACCCACTCGGGCACCCAGGGCAGCAGGGCGGGTAAATCGGGCTCTTCGATAAACCCCGGCAGCACCACCAACAGCGTGTCTGCTGGGGCTGGGCCTTCGTCCTGGATTAGAGTGACGGCTGGGGCCTCATCGTCGTTTTGAAAGTTGTCTTCAAGGCGTGTCAGCAACTCTGAGACTGGGCGCTGCCAGCGCTGCACCGCTACCCCCTGCTGCTCTAGGGCCTCGTACCAGGCGCTATAGCCCGCTGGCCCCCGGTGCCAGGTCGAGCCACTGGTAAGCCGACTGGCTGCGGGTGTGCCCAAGATTAGCAACCCCAGCAATAGGGTCAGGGCCAGCAGTGCCAGCCCCAGGGTACGGCGATTCCAGGGCAGCGATCGCATCACGACTGGGCGATCTCCTGGTAGGCGCGGCGGCACCGCTGGTACGTCTCCTCGGTGGCCAGAGCTTCACCGTAGGTAAGGCGCTCATGGGTGCGAATTAGTAGTTCGTAGGGACGGCTGGGGTTGGCAGCCATGCAGTCCAAATATTCGCCATCAGTGCGGCTGGCGCGGTAGAGCACGGTTTCGGTGTCGTTGAGTCGGGCTAGCCCCGCCATGTAGAGCGCTTGACAGGCCGCAGCGTAGTCGCCCTGCTGGGCAAAACGCTGGGCCTCACGCCACCAGTGGGTTGCCTGCTGAAGGGCTGCTGTGGTAGGAGCGGAACGCTGGGTCGCATTGGTGCTCTGCCGCTGCCGGTTGAGATAGGTGACGATGCCCCGGTACAGTAGCCAGCCCGTCCACAGGGTAAGAGCGGCGATGGTAAGCCAAAACAAGCCCTCAGCCACCGGCCCTAGCCACGGCCACCGGGGCACCTCCGGGCCATTCACATTGACCCGAGAAAACTGGTACTCAAACCATTCCCCCAGGTTTTGCATGCTTTGGCGAATCTGCCAAAGCAAAGAATTAGTGCGGTGGGGAAGGTCAGCCATTCAGACAATTTGCTAAATCTGGCCCCATTATGGCTCACGGATCGCTCGGTCTAACTTTACGCCTAAGGGGATTCAGGCTAGGGCGCACCGCTAACGCTAGGGTTTACGCGCGATCGCTCGTTCGTAGGCCGGGTCATGCTCAGCAAAGCTCAGCACTAGTACCCGCCTTGGGGCCGGAGCGTCATAGATTCTATAGACCAAGCGATAGGTTATGCCATTCCAATCGATTTCGATTGCTCGATAATTGCTCAACTGACCTTTGAGAGTATGGTTGGGCAGGCCAAGACATCGATAGGGATCAAGAATTAAGACCGACTCCCGTAAATCGCTGAAAATTTCCCTCAGTTCACTCGGCAACTCGGGCAAGTCTTCTGCTTCAACCAATCGATGGGTCTTAATCAGGTATCTCGATTTGAAAGCCACGATCTCTTAACCGTTGGTGTAAACGCTCAACATCCACCTCTTCGCCCTCCTCAATTACTGTCACCCACTGGGTGGGGTTATCGAGGTCGGCGATGCGATCGATCGCGCGTGCTTCGGCGGATCGCCGGGCCAGGGGTTGCCCAGGGTCGTCCTGGTGCTTCCAGATCAAATAATCGACAAAGTCTTGAATGGTTCGCAGCTCTGCTTCTGAGAGGGTGCCAAGCTGCTGGGTAATGTGTTCGACCAGGGGTGCCAGAGCGGTGTTTTGCATGGCCTAGGGCAGTAGGGAAGTTGCTTCTCAGTGTAGCCAGGATATAGAACAGCAGAATTGGTGCTCTGGGATTATGGCGGTATATTCTAGAGTTTTTGGCTACCGGCAACGCCCAGCGGGGCGAACAGGGCATAAAAGTAGTTTGAGAAACGACGCGATCGCCCAACAAAACTCAACTCTGCTCTCGATCCAGGTCAATTTTTAGGGTCAGCCGCAGGGGCAAAAACAGCCGCCAGCGAATCGCGATCGCCCGCAGGCCAAATATTAGCCCCATCGCAATCAAACGACAGAAGGGCGAGGGCATCAGGTGCAGCAGCACCACATAGACGATGCCCCCCAGCACAATCGGCGTCGCGTACAGTTCTCGCGACAGCAGCAGCGTGGGCCGATGGGTGACCACATCGCGAATAATGCCCCCAGCGATGCTGGTGATCAGGCCCATTACCACCGCCACGGCGGCGGGGTAGCCAAACAGCAGCGTTTTATCGATCGCTTGCACCGCAAACAGGGCTACCCCCATGGCATCGAGGTAAGACAGCAGCCGCAGGGGCAGCTTGAGAATAAAGCGAATGCCCACAAAGGTGGCAAAGGAGGCCCCCAGGGCCACCCAAAAGGCGGTTAGATCGAGCAGCCAAAACACCGGCACATTGAGAATCACATCCCGTAGGGTGCCGCCGCTAATTGCCGTCAGCAACCCCACCACCACAATGCTAAAGATGTCGAGGCGCTGGCGGGTGGCAGACAAGACCCCCGAGACAGCAAACACCGCCACTCCAACTTGCGCCAAAACGTATTCCATGGGGGGTTGCTCAGGGATAGGCCGACTAGTGGGGCGGCGTGACAGCTCACCAAATGAAGACCGCCAACCCGCCCATTATCCCCTACTGCCCCGGTCGGGTTCAGCCCCAGTAGAATGATGGATAAACAGACGACCGGCAGCGATCGCATCCTCGCTGCTGGCATACATTTCGCCATCGTTGAGTACCGCCAGATCTGGGTTGATCACCCAGCAGCGGTACCCCAACCCCTGGTGATAGGTCACCCCCGCCACCCAACCTGGAAACACCGACACCTGAATTAGACGACCTGTATCCATTGGCATCGACTCCCTTAGTGCTGCGACTCGACCGTTGTCCTACGCGGTTCACCTCCCCCCTATTCCCCAAGCACCCCTCCAGGGTGAGGTTCGCACCCCATCGCTGGAGGCCTTGAATTTGGTTCAAGCGTACTATGCAATTGGGGCTAGGGCAATGGGCGATGGACGCTGAGATTAGCCCCAGGTGGTGTCAAGGATTTCCCCGCATTAACTACATTTCTGGGCTGGAGTGGGGTTTACTAAGGGCATCTCCCAGGCGATCGCCCAGGCCCGCAGTATCCACCCCTTCGTTCCCCATTCGATCTATCTTCAGGCAGCTATGGCATCTAAACAAAACGCCGGTACCGAGAAACAAAAGGCCCTTTCCATGGTGCTCAGCCAGATTGAGCGCAACTTTGGCAAGGGGGCAATCATGCGTTTAGGCGAAGCCAGCCGCATGACGATCGAAACCATTCCTACCGGTGCGCTCACCCTCGATTTGGCTCTGGGTGGTGGCCTGCCCAAAGGCCGCGTGATCGAAATCTACGGCCCCGAAAGCTCGGGTAAAACCACCGTGGCCCTGCACGCCCTGGCGGAGGTGCAGAAGTCGGGCGGGGTGGCTGCCTTTGTCGATGCCGAGCACGCCCTCGACCCGATCTACGCCAAGGCTCTGGGGGTGAATATCGACGAGCTGCTGGTGTCTCAGCCCGACACGGGCGAAATGGGGTTAGAAATCGTCGATCAGCTGGTGCGCTCGGCGGCGGTAGATGTCGTCGTCGTTGACTCGGTAGCGGCCTTAGTGCCCCGCGCTGAAATCGAAGGTGAGATGGGCGATGCCCACGTGGGCTTACAGGCGCGACTAATGAGCCAGGCCCTGCGCAAAATTACTGGCAGCATCGGCAAATCGCAGTGCACCGTGATCTTTTTGAATCAGCTGCGCCAAAAAATCGGCATCTCCTACGGCAACCCCGAGGTCACTACTGGTGGCAATGCCCTCAAGTTCTATGCCTCGGTGCGGCTTGATATTCGCCGCATTCAAACCCTCAAGAAAGGCACCGAAGAGTATGGTATTCGCGCCAAGGTAAAAGTGGCGAAGAATAAGGTAGCCCCCCCGTTTCGCATTGCCGAGTTTGATATTTTGTTTGGTCAGGGCATTTCGACCATGGGCTGCTTGGTTGACCTGGCCGAGCAAACCGGCGTCATCACTCGCAAAGGGGCCTGGTACAGCTACGACGGCGACAACATTGGCCAAGGCCGTGACAACACCGTGCAGCGCCTGATTGAAGATGCCGCCTTTGCTGCTCAGGTCGAAGCCCAGGTGCGCGATAAGCTGGCGATCAACGGGGCACCCGTCACTGTCGAACCTCCCGACGACGACACCGACGACCTGCTCGAAGTCGAGTAGACCGCTGTAGCCAGAGCATGCCAGCGCCAACTCTGACTGAGGGTAGTGGTGTTTTGCTGTCGATCGGGGGAGGATAGGGCTTACGCTTTCAAGTAGGCCCATGGATAATTCCCAAAATCGGTCTAGCAATGGCCTCGGTCTTGCCATTGCTACCGCGATCGCGATCGTCGGTGCGGTGGTATTTAACACCCTGTTTAACCGCTTTCCGCCAGGGGGCCAGAATGTTGGCGAACTGTCTAACACCTTGTTGGCTGGGGTGCTGATCACTCCGGCTAGCTACGCCTTTGCCATTTGGGGCATCATCTATCTGGGTTTATTTGCCTACGGCATTTACCAGTTTCATCCAGAGCGGCGGCAAGATCCCCAAATTCAGCGGGTCAACCTGCTACTAATTTTTGCCTGCATCGTCCAGACCATTTGGATTGTGCTGTTTTCGCTCCAGCAGTTCGGCTGGTCAGTGTTGGCGATGGTGAGCCTGCTGCTGGCGCTGATTGCTAGTTATGTGACGCTGCATATCGGCCTGGCTAGCCACAACCCGTCTCTGGGCTATCGGGTGTCTCGCCAGCGCCGCTGGATGGCCCATATTCCCTTTAGCTTGTATTTGAGTTGGGTGTCGGTGGCTACCATTGTCAACATCGCCTCTGCCCTCTACGTTTGGCCCTGGGGTGGCTGGGGAATTTCGGCTGTGGCTTGGACGGTGGCCATGACGGTTGTAGCCGCGCTGATCGGCGCAATCGTGATTTATCAGCGCGGAGATATTGCGTTTACCCTGGTGTACGTATGGGCCTTTGTGGCGATCGCCGTGCGCCAAAGCGATATCCCCGCCATTCGGTGGGTGGCCCTAATTGCGGCTGGGCTGCTGCTGCTGTGGCTAGCGTTGGTCAAACAAGGTCGGCCCAAGCGATCGCAGCGCTAGCGTTTATGCAATCGCTACACTTTTGCTGAACAGCGACTAACCTAAAACCCGGTTATTTCAGTCCGTAGCTATAGCCAGCACCGAGGGCCGACAGGCGATCGCAGTGAGATAATAAGGAGCGCAGCATTTTTCGCTGCTGACCTTTTAACTCCCTCCCCATGACCTCCGAACCCGACTTGACCCAGCCCTGGCTTTCGATCAAGCGCCTCTTTCTGATTCTTGTCACCGCCCTGGTGGGCCTTGTGCTGGTGCAGTCGCTGCTGAGCAGTTGGAATGAACCTCAGGTAGCCAGTCAGCTCCAGCTTTACCAAACCGACCTGCTGCTTGAGGGCAGCGCCTGGCAAGGGGCAGGTCTACCTGACGACCAATGGCCGACTCTGCGCGCAGGCCTGTTGGGGCAAGACCCGGTGGCCACGGCCCAAAAGCAGTACGAACAGGTGCGCGAGGGGGCGATCGAAAACATGGCCCGCTACGCCCCTGCCACGCAGACTGGCGAATCGCTGGCCGATGAGGCCAATGCGGGCAAGCCCTTAGCCCGCCGGGTGCAAACCGCCCTGAGCCAGCAAGAGACCCTGCTGCACCGCCTCGATCTGCGCCTGGGTCTGATGGATGCCTACCAGGAGCGGCCCGAAGCGGCCCTCGATCGCTGGGGGCAGGTGCGCGACAGCGACACCGCCTCAGCCCCAACGCTGCGCACAGCAGATACCCTCATTCGTCTGTGGCAGGCCAATCAAGCCAACGACGACGACGAAGCCTGGCTACAAGCGTCGCTCGACGGTTGGTTTGAGTATCGTGCCCTCGATCGCCTCTACACGGTAGAAGGGCGCGAGGCTGATCGAGCTGCCCTACAAGCCCTAGAGCAAGAAACCGCCCAGGGTAAATTGGTCAAGCTGGCTCTGGTAGGTGCCTTGCCAGCCCTAGGGGCCGTCACTGGTATCGGCCTGATCCTTTGGCTGGTGGCCCAGCGCGTGCTGCGGGGCAGTCAGTCGGTGCTGCGGCAAAATGCCGGTCAGGGCTGGGAAATTCCTTGGACGGGGGAAATTATCTGGCAGGTGCTGATTGTCGGCTTTTTCTTTGTGGGACAGATTCTGCTACCCCTGGTGTTGGGGGGGCTGGGCTTTAGCAGTGCAGCGCTGAGCAGCCGTGGTCGTGCGATTTTTTCTTTGGTTTACTACCTGCTGATGGCGGCGGGGGCGGTAGGGGTGCTGTGGTGGTCAATTCGCCCCTGGCCGGTGCCCAAAGACCTGTTTAAACTCAAGCCCTCGCGGTCGGCGCTGCTGTGGGGGCTAGGGGGCTACTTTGTGGCCGTGCCGCTGATGTTTGGGGTAGCGCTGATTAACCAGCAGATCTGGCAGGGGCAGGGGGGCAGCAACCCGCTGCTGCAAACGGTGCTTGAAGAGCAAGATGGTGTGGCGCTGCTGGTGTTCTTTCTGACGGCGGCGATCGCGGCTCCCCTGTTTGAAGAAGTCTTGTTTCGCGGCTTTTTGCTGCCCTCGCTGACCCGCTATATGTCGGCTGGGTGGGCGATCGCCTTGAGTGCTTTCATCTTTGCCGCTGCCCACCTCAGCCTGTCTGAGGTGCTGCCTTTAACGGTGCTGGGGGCGGTGCTGGGGTTTGTGTACACGCGATCGCGCAACCTGCTCTCCCCCATGATTCTCCACAGTGCCTGGAACAGTGCCACCATGCTGGGCCTGTTTATCCTAGGCGGATAGATCTCTTGAACTAACGAGAGCGCTATCATGACCCCATGATCACCCTCCTTCACCTCTCCGACATCCATCTGGGCAGCGGGTTTGCCCATGGTCGCCTCAACCCCGAAACCGGCCTCAACACCCGGTTCGAAGACTTCATGGCCGCCCTCACCCGCTGCATCGATCGCGCCTTGGCCGAGCCGGTCGATCTAGTGCTGTTTGGCGGTGATGCCTTCCCCGATGCCACGCCGCCGCCCCTGGTGCAGCAGGCGCTGGCCAGCCAGTTTTGCCGGCTGTCGGCGGCGGGCATCCCTACCGTGCTGTTGGTGGGCAACCACGATCAACATGCCCAGGGGTTGGGCGGGGCCAGCCTGTCGATTTACCGAACCTTGGGCGTTCAGGATGTGGTGGTGGGCGATCGCCTCGAAACCCACTATATTGCCACCACCAACGGCCCGGTGCAGGTAGTCACCCTGCCCTGGCTGACTAAATCAACCCTGCTCACCCGGCCCGAAACCGAGGGGCTATCGATGGCCCAAGTCAACGAACTGCTGCTCGATCGCCTGCGGGTGGCTCTAGAGGGCGAAATTCGCCGCCTCGACCCAGACAGCCCCGCCATTCTCTTGGCCCATGCCATGGTCGACACCGCCACCTACGGAGCCGAGCGGTTTCTCGCCGCCGGGCGAGGGTTTACCGTGCCCATGGCCCTGCTAGCCCGCCCCTGCTTTGACTATGTCGCCCTGGGCCATGTCCACCGCCATCAGGTGCTCTGCGAACAGCCGCTGATGATCTACCCCGGCAGCATTGAACGGGTCGATTTCAGCGAAGAAACCGAAGCCAAAGGCTACCTGCTGGTGCAAGTAGACAAAGGCACCGCCGAGGCCGAGTTTTGTCCTCTGCCGGTGCGCCCCTTCAAAACGATTCACGTCGATCTCACTACCGCAGAGCATCCTCAGCGTCGGCTTGAGCAAGCCATTGCCCAGGCCGATATTGTCGATGCTGTGGTGCGTTGCCTCTACAGCCTGCGCACCGACCAGGTCGACCAGATCGACCAGTCTGCCCTCGAAACAGCCTTAGCGGCGGCCCACACCTACACCCTCCAGCCCGAGTTAAAAGCCCAAACCAGCCGCAGTCGCCTACCCGAACTGGGCACCGACAGCGCCCTCGACCCGCTGGCGGCGTTGGGGGCCTACCTGGCCAACCGCGACGATTTAGGCGACCTCGCTGAGGGCATGATGGCTGCTGCCACTGCTCTGCTGGCCGATGAAATCGACGTCGATCTGTCTTTGGAAACCGCCGATTTCGACCTAGATGACCTCGACAGTTTGGCCCTAGAAGAGACCGCTCAACAACTGCGCTTGCTCTAATCGCTTTCAGTACCATCCCTTGGAGTACCATTGAGCCCAGACCTTGAGCCCAGTGAAACTTCTGTCCATGAACGAGGGCGAGTACCAACGCCGGATTAGCTATCGCCTGTTGTTGACGACCCTATGGGCTACGCTGCTGCTGCTGGCTGTAGAGGCCATTGGTGGGTGGGCTAACCAGTCGCTGACCCTGCTGGCCGAGTCGCTGCACACCCTCGTCGATGGCTTTAGCACGGTGCTCAGCCTGGTAGCCGTTACCTCTCCCCAGCGGCAGATGGGGCGCGAAGTTTGGGGTCATGGGCGCGCAGAGGTGGCGGGCACCCTAATGCTGTGCGCTTTTTTAGGATTCACTGGGGTGAGCCTGCTGTTCATTGCCCTGCGCCAAATCGTCAGCGCCTTCACTGGCGCAGACAATCCGTTTCAGGTTGTGCTTGACCCCCAGGTGCTGCGGTTTACAGCGGCGATGGTGATTCTCAATGTGGCCCTGGGTATCTACGCCAGCTACCAGGCTCGCAGCCTCAGTAGTCAGGCCCTCAAGCTCAACACCCGCCACTTTTTGGCCGATGCCTGGCTGAGCATTGTGATGGTGGGGGTGCTGCTGGCGATCTGGCAAAATCAGCGCTGGCTAGACCCGGTCTTTGCCCTGGTGCTGTTGCCTCTGGTGGGTCGCAGCCTGTGGCGCGTCTTGAACGAACAACTGCCCATGTTGCTGCGGCCCACTGCGATCGCCCCCGAAGCCATTTCCCACCTGGCCACCCAGGTAGAAGGGGTTACCCGCTGCACCCGCATTCGCTCCCGAGGTATGGTGGGTCGCCAGGTGTGGGTCGAGATTCACCTGGTGCTGCATCCCGAATTTGTCGAATCTGCCGAAACCATTGGCGAACAGATCGATGCCCTGCTGCGTCAGCGCTATGGGCCTCTCCGCACTCAGGTCTGGCTCGACCCCGCCCGCCCCTACCAGGGGGCATTTCTAGAGCCGGGGTCACCCAATTATTTGCCCCCGCCGGCTAACGATGGCGATTGGCCTTAGCGTTCGGCTGGGCCGCTAGGGAGCATGGCTTAGGGCCTCGGCCCACTCTGCATCGGCCCCAGGTAGCGAGTCAAATAGGGTGAGAACACTTCGTAGATCAGGGTTAGGGGTTTACCCCGGTGCCAAAACAGGTAGTGCCGACCCCAAAACGGTCCCGTTTGCCCGAACGCATCTTCTAGCGCTTGGGAGTCGCCATAGTAGAGGCCTTGAATATCGCGGTATAGCTCGGTGCGAAGGCGGGCTAGGCTAGCCCAGATCGGCAGCGACTTGTTTTGGAGATAGTCATCGACATGGCTGGCTTCCCACCAGGAGGCGGCGTAGGCGAGGCGCTGACCTGAGGCGGTGCGCAGCCACACCTGGCGGCGGAGGCGGGGGCCAGGCACAACGCGAATAATGTCCGGGGCACCGTCGAGATCCATGCCCACCAGCGACATGTCAATGACATCGACCTCGGTGCGATCGCGCGTTAGCAGCTGTAAGTGGCGCGTGGGTGAGCCATCCCCCAACAGCAAAATTTGCCAGGCAGGGGCCAACTGGTCGTGGGGCAGCCCCTTTTGCACCGTGGGCTGCCCAGCCTGCCAGCGAGGACTCAGGGCGTACCAGTCGCTAGGCCGCGCTGGGTCGATGGTGGGCTGAAGGGCAGAGGTCAAGGGTGTTACAAAAATTCACGTCTTCACCTCTATGCTATCGCGACAGCCTGACCCTTTCCAGCCGAATCTGAAGAATCAGCGCGGGCTACAGTGAAGCAGTCGATCACAACGTCTATAGCGAGGGGAGTGCGCCACCATGGCGGAAGGAATCAAACTAGCAGTCAACGGCACTCTAATGCGAGGGCTAGAACTCAATGCTAACCTGCTCAAGGCTGGGGCCGAGTTTCTCTACGAGGCTGACACAACCCCCGTTTACCGTCTGTGGTCCATTGGTGACGTACACCCAGCGATGGTGCGGGTCAGCAGCGGTGGCACCGCCGTGGCGCTAGAGGTATGGCTGGTGCCCCCCGCTGGCCTGGTACAGGTGCTTTTGCAAGAGCCGCCGGGGCTGAGCATTGGCAAAGTGACCCTAGCTACCGGCGAAACCGTGCTGGGGGTATTGGGCGAACCCATCCTTTGCGAGGGGCAGCGCGAGATCTCGGCCTATGGTGGCTGGCGAGCGTACCTGGCCCAGTGCGAGTCATCTGCCACTGCTTGAGAGAGCCCTGGGGTTCAGGTACGAAAAAACCTCTGCGCCTGAACCCTAGGGGGCTTGCCCCACGGCTACTCTACTGTCAGCACAAAGCGCCCGCGCTCGCCGGGGCCATAGCTGTTGACCAATACGGTGTAAACACCATCGCGGGGCAACCTCAGGGTGATTTCGGAGTTGGTCGTGTCTGGAGTGGCGTCATCGTTGTCGGCGATGCGGTTGCGGTTGGCGTCAAGCACGATCAAGTAGGTGTCAAAGTCAGCACTTTCGAGCCGAATCCGAACCGTTTGCCCAGCCTGACCTCGAAACGGAAACTCTTGGAAGAACGATCCGTCTTGCAAGGTGCGATCGCTCGGCCCCAAATTGCCCTGCTGCCGCAGAATGGTACCGCTGGGAGTTGGCCCCGCCCCATTGCCGCCGCTGCCCTGGCTGATCCGCAGTTGATAGCGACCCGACTCTCCTTCCGCCAGCGCATTGGCCAGCACAATATAGGAGCCCGTGTAGGGTAGCTGCACCGAAATGCGGGCGTTGAGGCCGCCGCCGCTGTCATCATCTTGAATCGAAAAGTCTTCCTGCCCCTCGGCCAGCAAAATTAAGTACGGGTCGATATCGGGGCTGGTCATGTCGATGGTGACGGTCTGTCCGGCCTGCCCTTCAAAGCTGTAGGGGTTGTAGAAACTGCCGTCGGGCAGGACGTTGCTGCTGGTGTTGAGCTGTCCCTGTACCGCTGCACCTAGGGCAATGGGAGTCGGTTCGCGGCGGTTGCGGTTGGCGGGGGCCGTGGCTGTAGCGGTGGCTGTGCCCGATCGCACCGAGGCAAGAAATGTTTGCACAGCATCGGTCGGAATGGCAAAGCCAATGCCCACGTTGCCGCCACTGCTGCCGGTGGTAAAGATTGAGGTGTTGACCCCAATCAACTGCCCGCCGCTGTTGAGCAACGGCCCGCCTGAATTGCCAGGGTTGATGGCGGCATCAGTCTGAATCACGTTGCGATCGCGGTCAATGCGGCTGACAATGCCCACGGTGAGAGTGCCCTGCAGCCCAAAGGGGCTGCCAATGGCAAAGGCACTTTGGCCCACCCGCACCGAGTTAGAGGGGGCAATGGCCACCGTCGGCAGCCCCGTGGGGTTGCCCCGCAGCCGCACCGCCGCCAGGTCAAGTCGGTCTTGGCCATAGCCAACCACATCGCCTTCAAAGCTGCGACCATCGGCCAAGCGCACCGTGACTACCCGGTTTGAACCCACCACGTGGGCGTTAGTCAAAATCAGGCCGTTGGCATCAATAATGCTGCCGCTGCCGCCGCCGCCACGAGTATTAATGGCTACCACTGCTGGGCTCACCTGCTCATAGACCCGAATGGTGGTGGCTTCATCGACGGTTGATTGGGCCAGAGCCTGGGGGGGAGCAAACGAGCTGGTGAGGTGGGCCGGAAAGCCCCCCGGCATTAGGGCCAGCAGTGCTCCCAAGAATAACGAATTAAACCGCCATGAACCTGCTGTCAACCGGTGGAAGGACGCCTGTGCCATATTTACCTGAAACTGCCTGTAGAAACGCGATACGGGGTCGGTTTGAGGTAGTACCCGATACCTAATATCTACCTCAGCTTCCCCTACTGTCAGGATAGATCGCCAGCCCTAGGCGGATCGGAGCCTGGGGCCACTTTTATTGCAGGCACTGAAACCCTACCCGATTTTGGCCTCGGTTTGGGCATACTCAAAGCTAAGAGGTCTGCTTTGCCTAGCACTTAGGCCAATGAGCCCTCGGTTGGATGGCCTAAGCGCAGGCCGGGGGATGCCGTTCATCAATGACAGTAGAACAGTGGGGTTTCATGCCCTATTTAACTAAATCTTCCATAAAGATTGATAGAGCGATCTTTAAGAATCTAGCTCTAGTGTTTGGGTCACGCCTAGGATTAAAGAACTTCAACCGTTAGTCTGCCAGGTTCATGACAGAGTCGAATGCCTTACCTAACGACCTCACTGCCCTGGACACGTACAGCGGCAGTGAAGCGATCGATAGACGTCTTGATACGGCCCAAATGCTATCGCTGATCGACAGCATTTTGCCTTTTGAGGCTTGCCTCTACCACGAGATTATCCCCCTCTCGGTCGAGGCTAGCTGTTTGCACCTAGGCGTGGTTAACCCTCAAGACTCCGTTGCTTTAGACTACGCTCGCCGACAAATTTCGTTTATTCGCTGTACATTAGTGCCTTGGCCAGTGTCCTCAGACTGGCAGCGCAAAATGCTCTCTCAGTATTTGAGCCACGCTGCTCGCGCTAAACAGCGCTCCCAGAGCGTGCCCGCTGCCCAAGCTCAGACGCTGCCCTCCAGCGATGAACTGCTGACGTTTATTGTCGATAGCCCTGAGGATCTGAGAACTGAAGATCTAGGCGCGACTGATCGGGGCGCTGAGGTCTTACCCACCTCCCCCAAGGTCTTAACTCCGTCGCCAACCCCCCCTGCTGACGCTCCGGCGATCGCTCCAGAGGCAGCCCCTTTGGTGCTTGCCCTCGATCAAGCTGTAGGTCGGGTGCCCCTTACCCAACTGCACCATCTATCGCCCCCCCAGCTGACCCAGGCGTTGCTGACCCAGGTGCTGAGCGAGGGGATTGGGCGACTCTACCTGGAACGGGGGGCTACTCAAGGTCGTGTGCTGTGGAGCAAAGATGGCGTCCTACAGGCTGCCCTCAACCCCCTCAGCTTTGACCAACTCCAGAGCGTGATCAATGAACTCAAGCGCCTGACCCATCTGCCCCTGCTGCCCACAACCCAATCTAAGCAGGCCGACATTGAGCGGCTGTATAGGGGCGATCGCGTCTTGCTGCGCCTGCGCCTAATTCCGGGCTCCCACGGTGAAGAAGCCACCCTTCAGGTGCTGCGGGGAGCGGCTTTAAAGTTTTACCAACAGCAGCAGCTCAAGCAGCTGGGAGAAGATGCCCTGGGGGTTGCTCAAACGCTGCAAAAGCGGATTAGCGAAATTCGTCACCGTGCCCGCCTATCTCTCAACATTGAGCCCCCTTCAGCCCACACCCTAGATGCCCTTAGTCAGCTCCTCAAAACGATGGAGGAGCAACTCGATCAAATTAGGCATGCCTCCCATGCCAAATCCGAACTCCATAACCCTGATGCCCAAAAGGCCAACTCCTAGGGGCGCATAGCCTGCGCCCGTGCTAAACCGGGGGTTAGCTCTCAAATGGATTTTTGTAGAAACGGGAATGACCGGCAGAGATCGTTGCCAGCAAAACGCCCTGATGATGTCGCCTAGAGCAATATGAGCAGAGTGCGGCGGTGAGACAAACCGTCGCAATCCAGTGGCCCGGCAAAGACATGATCTCTGCCGGGCCACTGGATGATTTGTTTGTTAGGCGTTAACGGCCTTTAGCGCTCAGATTTTGTGCCCCAAGCGCTGGTCATGCGGCCAAAGTTGACCTTAAACTCGTCTAAACCCAACCGGCTTCCAGGGCGGTCTTCATCCCAAGACGACGACAGAACTCCGTAGGTGAGACCTACGACTCCCAACCCAAAGCAGCCCAGCGTAATCAACAGGACGAAGTAGGATGGTAGCTCGACTACGCGGTTGACGACTAAGTAGTAGCTGACAAAAAACGTCAGGATGCCGGTAAGCGTAGGGACGCCTGAAAAAGCCAACATGCGGCGCAGCATCCGGTTGCTCACCACTTCGGGGATAGCCGTTGATGCTCTGGCAGACTGCTTTGCCGCTCTAGCGTTTTGCTTTGCGCCAGACTGCCTTGCCACCGTTTTTTGGGGTTCACCCTGTTTGGTAACAGATTTTTTTGCCGTGCTTTTAGCCGAACTAGGGGCTGGCTTACTCGCTTTTTGGGGATCTGCTTTTTGAGCTGCGATCGCTTTGCCAGCACCCTTACCAACGGGTTCAAAGGGCAGACGCTTGCGGGAAGACTCGGAGGCCATAGGAGCTACATGAGAAGTACAAGCAACGCCGTAATTGGGCTAAAGCCAGTTCGCCTAGCCGCGAATGCCGAGCTTCTGAATTAGCGCCCGGTAGCGCTCAGAGTCTTGCTTTTGCAGGTAGCCCATCAAGCGCTTGCGTTGGCCGATCATTTTCAGCAGGCCGCGCCGTGACGAGTAATCTTTTTTGTTTTTTTGCAGGTGAGAGCTCAGCTGATTGATGCGATCGGTGAGCATGGCAATCTGTACATCGGCAGAGCCGGTGTCAGTTTCGTGCACCTGATAATCGGAGATGAGTTCCTGCTTGCGCGCTTGCAACAGAGTCATGGGACAGACAGCTTCTCTAGAAGGATAGGTTTGAGTCAGGATTTTCCACTATAGCATAGAGGTCACTGCTCTCCTCGCTTTGCCCAGATTGGATATTGTCGGCAGGCAAAACCAGTTGCCCTAGGGGGTGGCGGGGGGCTGGCGACTAAGACTCACTGGCTCAACCAGGCGATCGCCTCGCGCACCCAGCTTTCTGGATCGGCTGTCTTTTGCAGCGTGGAGCTGCGCCCGACCGCCTGCAACGCCTTCAGAATTTCGCTTTGGCTGTAGCCCAAGGCACTTAAGGTGGTTTCTACGTCTTCGTAGAGAGTGGGCACTGGGCCTGCTGTAGGTACCAGCCCCACTCCCGACTGAGTTTGCCAATCTTGCAGCTTGGTTTTGAGCTCTAGCACCAGCCGCTCGGCGGTTTTGGTGCCCACCCCTGGGGTGCGCGAGAGCAGGCGGGTGTTGCCACTGACTACGGCCTGGGTGAGTTCGGCTTCGCCTAGGGTGTCGAGTAGGGCCAGCGCCATTTGGGGGCCAATGCCACTGACGCTAATCAGCAACCGAAACAGGTCTCGTTCCTGGCGCTGACCAAAGCCAAACAGCACCGCTTGGTCCTCGCGAAAGTAGAGATGGCTAAACAGCTGCACGACCTCCCCTAGCGGGGGCAAAAGCGACAGCTGGCGGGCCGGTACCTGCATGTCGTAACCCACCTGGTTGACATCCAGGGTGACAATGATTTTGTGGTTGCCGGGCTTTTGGATATCGGCCAGCACCCCCTTGAGGTAGCTGATCATACTGAGGCGTCGGGCTTTTGGGTGGGGCGGGGGCGATGGGTAGCGCGATCTGCGTCGGTGCGAGGGTCGGTGCTACTAGGCGACGGCCCGGCCTTGCCACCTCGAGGACGCTGGGGGACAGTAGCCGGAGCCTCTTTGACGGGCTGCAGATGGCTGCGACCGTTTTGGATGATGCGCAGCATTTGCGACAGCTGCTGCTCTACGCTGGAGAGCACCTGGTCGGCGTAGCCATCGGCCTCTTGTTGAATCATCGTTTGCTCGGCTAGGGCCTTTTGGCGCTGCGCTTCCCATTCTCGCTGAGCCTGAGTTTGCATTTGCTCAATGTCGCTGATCACTTGGGTACGCAGGCCATCGCAGTCTTTCTGAGCCTGGGTTTTGATCTGCTGGGCCATCTGCTCTGCCTGGCGCACAATGCCTAGCTCGTCTAGTATTTGGGCGGCCTGCTGTTCGGCGGCGGCAATTAAGTCTTGGGCGTAGCGCTCGGCTTCGGCAATCACGCTGTTGCGCTGCTGCAAAATTTGTACCGCTTGGCGAAAGGCTGGCGGTAAGTTGAGGCGAATGGCATCGAGTTGGTCAAGCAGCTGGTCTTCGTCTACTAGGGTGCGACCGCTGAAAGGCACCCTAGGGCTGGCGAGAATCAGCTCTTCGAGATTGTTCAGCTCTTGCTGAATGTCAAGATCACCAGGGCTAGGCAGGCCAGTTGTAGTCCCACCCTCTGCATCTACAGGCAATCCATTGGCTTGGGCACCGGTGCTGCGGGCCTTGCGGGGTTGGGCATTGAGTTGGGCTGGGTCTGGGCGTAGCATTGGTAAATATCTCGCGCTACATGGTGGGGGACAAGATGATCGATGGGGCCGCCAAAGCGGGCGATTTCTTTGACCAGGCTGCTGCTGAGAAAGCCGTACTCTGTGGAGGTTGAGAGGAAAAGGGTTTCAATATCGTCGGCCAGGGTTTTATTAGTATGCGCCATTTGCAGCTCTTTTTCGAAATCGGAGAGCACTCGCAGCCCCCGTAGCAACACCTGAGCATGACGCTGTCTGGCATAGTTGATGGTGAGGCCATCATAGTGATCGATCTCGATGTTGCCGAGATGGTTGACCGATCGCTCAATTTGATGGATGCGCTCGGCGGTAGAAAACATCGGCACTTTGTTGGGGTTACTCGACACCAAAACGATCACCCGATCAAACAGGCGACTGCCACGGGTAATAATGTCTAAGTGGCCCAGGGTAATGGGGTCAAAACTGCCGGGATAAATGGCAATCAAAACGGCCTCTCCCAGTGTGAATGTGGCGATTATAGCTAAATTTTGGCGGTATAGCGCTTAACCCATGGCCTGGGTCGGAGCTGCTGCCGAGTGGGTCGGCAATAGGCGTTTGTGGTAGACGCGATCGCACCTAGCGGTCTCAACTCCGCTGGCCGGTTCATAGCCCATAGCTTCGTACAGCCCCACGGCTTCTTTGAGCACCGAGGCGGTTTCAAGCCAGATCTCGTCAAACCCATGCTGCTGAATCGCGATTTCTAGACTGCTCAGCAGGTAGCGGCCCAGCCCCTGCCCCCGCACCTGGGGCAGCAGGTACATTTTGCGCAGCTCTACGGCGTGCTCGCCCCGTTGGGTGGGGCGATAGCCTGCCGTTCCCACCAGCACCCCATCCTTTTCTACTACCCAAAACTGGCCGCCGGTTTCCCAGTAGCAGGCTTCGACCTCTAACACATCGCGATCGCTATCGGTTGGTTCGCAGGTCAGACAATATTCTTGCAGCACCTGAGCAACAATGGCCGCAGCGGCCTCGCGATCGCTCGGTTGCCAGCTGCGAATTAAGTAGGGGCCGAAGGTGCTGCAATGGTCAGGAGTCATGGGCTTGTCTACCTAGAATGGCTCAATTAAACCTGATCAACTGTGAATTCGCGGCTGAGGGTGCAGATGGGCGAGAAGGTCACTCTCGGCGGTGGCCAGGGTTTGCAGACGAGCCTCTACCTCAGGCCGGGGAAACCGGCCCGTGGCCAGTACCCAGTAGGCCCCGTAGTGGCGGGCCTCAGAGGCCATCAAGCTGCGATAAAACTGGGCTAGCTCAGCCTCAGGACAGTGCTCTGCCAAGAGCCCCAGCCGCTCATGGCTACGGGCCTCGATCAGGGCCGATACCAACAGGATGTCTAGCTGGCGGTGGGGCTCGACCGATCGCACCTGCTGGCGCAATCCGGCCCCGTAGGGCGGTGGTGGCAGAGGCCCAAAAGCAACGCCGCGCCGTTCTAGCCACTGGTTGACCTGGGCAAAGTGAGCCAGTTCTTCCTGGGCGATCGCGGTTAGCACCCTGACCAATTCAGCATCTGACGGATAGCGGTTAATCAGGCTCAGGGCCACCCCGGCGGCCTTGCGCTCACATTGGGCGTGGTCTAGCAAAATTACGTCTAGATGGGCCAGCGCTTGCTCAACCCACGCTGGGGAGGTGGGCGACTGAAGAAACTTGATCGTAGCGGTGGCGGTAACCATGGTAGAGCGACAGGTGCCTAAAAAATCTAGAGTAGCTGAGGTTTGGAGGCAAGACTCAGCGGTGAGGGCCTGAGGCCTAAGACTCTGGCGGCACCGCTTGAACAGTCTTGAGGTGCTGCACCAGGGCGTGCAACCCCAGGCGATAGCTGTCGGCTCCAAAGCCGCAGATTTGCCCCACGGCTACCGCTGCAATATAGGAATGGTGGCGAAAGGCTTCGCGCTTGTGGATATTGCTGAGGTGTACCTCTACGGTGGGCAGGCCGACAGCAGCGATCGCATCCCTAATTGCCACGCTGGTGTGGGTGTAAGCGCCTGGGTTGATCAAAATGCCATCTTTCTCGCCAAAGGTGGCCTGAATGCAATCGACTAAAGCCCCTTCACTGTTGGACTGAAAGCTAGCCAAGGTCACCCCCAAGGTGGCCGCTTCAGCCTCTAGGGTTTGATTGATACTGTCTAGGGTCTGCCTGCCGTAGATCGTTGGCTCTCGCAAACCCAGCAGGTTGAGATTGGGGCCGTGGATAACTTGAACCTTAAGCAATGACCTGTTCCATGAGTGGTTATCGTCTTATTGTTGCCTAAAGGAATAGCTAAGAACAGGGCTTGATTCAGCAAAAGGGTGACGTCGCTTAGGCCGTTGGGTAAACAGTTGGCCGGATAAAACGCAGCGTAAACTAACTGTGCGATCTTAAAGAACTAGTATCGGTCAGCAAATAGAGCAACCCTGACTGAGGGTTTAGCGGTAAGTTTTAGGTTTAGGAAGAATGGGCCGCACGGGACTAGCTTCGGCTAGAATTTGCCAAACCTACAAACTAACCTGCCGTGGCAACCTCGCAACTGCCTAAGCACTGCCAAACCAGCTCTGTACGTAGAGTGAACTGCGCTTGAAACAGCAGCACAAAGCAGCATCGAGACTGCGTTGGAGAGCGCTCTAGCGGCGGGGTTCGTCTACCGGAATTGGGATTAGGTCAGGCTCTCCCTGAGTTTCAGGGCCAAATAGAGCCTCAATGACTCTATCGACCCACTCGCGCAGTTTTTCGAGAGCCTTATCGATGTAATCCATTAGGGCAAAACTCCTTACTGGCACACGCTACCCCGGCTTGCTCTTGCCTGAGACGGGCCTTAAGGCCCAGTGGGGTGCACTTAATCCATAATTACATAATAGCCAATTGAAGCAAATGATCAACCTAACCGTTACAGCAGGTTGCGCCGCAGAGCATCCAGGGCGGAGAGGGCGCTGAGTTGACGCACCCAGTCGCGACCGCGATAGCCTGAAAACTCGTGCTTGTAGCTGACTGCCTCCCCGTCGGGGGTGGCTAGGCCAATGTAAACCAGCCCCACGGGTTTAGTGGCCGTACCGCCGTCAGGCCCAGCGATGCCGGTAATACTCAAGGCCCAGTCGGTGCCCAAGAGTGCCTTGGCTCCCAAGGCCATTTGTTCAGCCACGATTGCACTGACTGCGCCCTGGTCGTCTAGCACAGCGGCATCGACCTTGAGCAGATTGACTTTCACCTGGTTGTCGTAGGCAATCACGCCACCCCGAAAGTAGGACGAGCTGCCCGCCACTGTGGTGAACAGCTGCCCCAACCCGCCGCCCGTGCAAGATTCGGCCACCGCTACGGTCTGCTGCCGCTGAAGCAGCAATTGCCCCACCACGGTGGCCAGCGTATCGTCATCGGCCCCGTAGCAGTCGGCACCCACTAGGGCGCGAATGCCCGCTTCCACCGGCTCAATTTGGGCCAGGGCCGATTCCCGAGAGTCGGCCCGCACGCTAATGCGCAACTTGGCTTCGCCCTGGCTGGCGTAGGGGGCTACCGTTGGATTGCCCTGGCTCAAATAGGGGGCGACCTGCTCTGCTAGCGCCGATTCGCTAATGCCCCAAAACCGCAGCATGCGGCTGACGATGGTGGTGGTTACCCAGCCCTGTTCATGCAGGTAGGGCCTGGCGGTTTCTCGCCACATGGCCTGCATTTCGCGGGGCACGCCGGGAAAGGTGATCAGCGTTAGCTGGGGGCGGGGTGACCAGATAATGCCGGGGGCAGTGCCCTGGGGATTGGGCAAGACCGCTGCCCCTTCAGGCAGCAGCGCCTGTTTGCGGTTACTAGGGGGCATGGTGCGACCCCGGGCGGTGAATTTGGTTTCAATGTCGGCCAGCAGGTCGGCATGCTCTACCAGAGGCGTTTCAAACAGGTGGGCCAGGGTCTCAATGGTGAGATCGTCGGGGGTGGGGCCAAGACCGCCCGTAAAGATCAGGAGCTGCGATCGCGCGGCGGCAATGGTCACCGCCTGCTGGATCCGGGCTGGGTTGTCACCTACCACAGTTTGGTAGTAGTGGGCAATGCCGAGGGCCGCCAGCTCTTTCGCTAAAAACTGGGCATTGCCGTTGAGAATATCCCCTAGCAGCAGCTCGGTACCCACGCAGATGATCTCGGCACTCTGGGGGGCGGGTGGGGTGGGGGCGGTTTCGGATAGTGGTGAGACTGGGCTGGGGGGCATAGGGCAGGCTCAAGACAGGATAGCTGGGGCGCAATAGTGTCATTATGACCATTGCAGGGAGCCAGGAAAAGCTGGTTTTGCAGATTGGTTTTGCAAGGGAGATTGCCCGATGACAGGTTGGAGCGATGGTCAAAAACCCGCCTCTGGGGGCGATCGCAAACCCGGCTGGGCCAAAGGGCTGGTTGCTCTGCTGCTAGGCGGCCTGATCTACCGCACTATTGTCGCGCTGTGGATGCTGCCGGGCTTTGACGAGGCCTACTACTACCTCTACAGTCGCTACCTTAACTGGAGCTACTTCGACCATCCGCCCATGGTCGCCTTAACCACGGGGGTGGGCTGGTGGCTCACTGGTGTCATTTCTCCGTTTACCCTGCGAATTGGGGCTTTGGTGCTCTACTGCATCAGCCTGGGGCTGTTGTATCTGGCGGCAACTTGGTTGTTTTCGGCGGCGGTAGGCCAGATGACTCTGGCCCTAATCACCCTGATACCGCTGATCACCATTGGCTTTGGCATTCTCACATCCCCCGACAATGCGCTGATCTTGTTTTGGAGCGCAACGCTGTTGGTGGCCGCCTGGGAGTTTTTCCCTAACACTCGCCTCAGCACCCCTGGGGAGGCATGGATCTACAGACCGACCTGGCGCATTGTCGGCCTGGGGCTGACGGTCGCCCTGGCGGGCTTGAGTAAGTATCACGGGTTTGTGTTGGGTCTCAGTTTGGTGGGGTTTTGTGCCATCTATCGGCCCTACCGCGCCGCGCTGCGATCGCCCTGGACCTTGCTTTCCCTCGGAGTGTTTGCCCTCACCCTGTTCCCCCTCTGGTACTGGAATAGCCAGCACGACTGGATTTCCTTTCGCTTTCAGTTGGGCATGCGGTTTGACGGCAACACTGGCAGCAGCGGATTTAGCCTAGGACAAATGGTGGGCTACTGGCTGCTGTCCATTGTCTATCTGTTTCCGCTGTTTGGGTTTCCGTTGTGGTGGGTAGCGGCCAAACAGAGCGGGCGGCAGGCGCGGTTTTTGTTTTCCCCCAGCCCGAGTAGTGACGAAACTGAGACCCACCATAGGCAGGCCCTGATTCTCTGGCTGTCGTTGCCGATCATGCTGCTGTTTACCCTGCTAGGCGGTAAACAGCAAATTTTGCCCGCCTGGCCCGCACCAGGCTACTGGGGCATGGTGATTTTGCTGGCGGCCCAGGTGCTGGTCTGGCAGCGCCAGCGACCCCGGTTAATTCGGCGCGGGTTGTGGGGGTCAGGGCTATTTTTGGCGACCCTGTCTGCGATCGCGCTACTGCACCTGCGGCTCGGTGTCTTGCAGCAGCCCAGCACCTACGCCCCCTTTGGTGGCCTATTGCCGGTCGAGCAAGATGGCTCGACGGAGTTAATCGATACTAGCCAGCTACAGCGGCAGTTTGCCAGTACCCCCGCCCTCCGGGCCGCCTTAGACGAGGTCGGGTTTGTATTCACCAACGAATACTACTTGGGTGGCTACTTCGCCATGGCTATTCACCCCATCCTAGACCTACCCGTCACCGCCTTTAGCCAAGACCCGCGAGGGTTTGCCTTCTGGTTCAACCCCCAAGACTGGGTGGGCCAAGATGCGCTTTACCTCACCCTCGATCGCTTTGCTCAAGATGACGAAATTTTGGCTCGCTACCAGCCGCTATTTGACACCATCGAACCTCTGGGCACTGTGCCCCTGAGGCGTGGCGGCGAGGTAACCGAAACGATTCATGTTTATCGGGCCACCAATCTGCGCCAAGCCTATGTCTACCCCTACGGTCCCTCAGCGAGTGCGCTGCCGCAGCCGCCAGCCGGTGTAACTGAGTAGCGCCGTGGTGGCTAGGGCATAGACCAACCCACTGGGCACCCCCGCAAAGGCCAACGCCAGCGTGCCCGCCCACAGGGTCAGCACGTAGATAAACAGCACCGTCACCCGGTGCGATAGCCCCGCCTTCAGCAGCCGGTGGTGCAGGTGGCGCTTATCGGCCACAAAGGGAGATTTGCCTTCGCGCAGGCGATCGACAATCACCGCTGACATGTCTAAAATAGGCACCGCCAGAATTAGGTAGGGTAATAGCACCGCCGCTGTGGTGACGGTCTTCACCAAGCCAATCACCCCTACCCCGGCCAGGGTAAAGCCCATAAAGTAGGCACCGCCGTCACCCATAAAAATTTTGGCGGGGTTGAAGTTGTAGCGCAAAAAGCCCAGGGCACCCCCCGCCACCGCCGCTGCAATCAGCGCTGCGGCAGGCTGGTTCATGTAAAGGCTCACCACCAGCATGACTAGGGCGGCAATGCCGGATACTCCGGCGGCTAAACCATCGAGCCCATCAATCCAGTTGATGGCGTTGGCCATGCCTACCAACCAAAGAATGGTGACCGGCAGGCTGATAAAGTCGGGGAGTTGAATCAGGCCGTAGAAGGGAATGGTCAGAAAGTCGATGCTAACTCCCACATACCAAGCCATGGTGGCGACCACCGCCTGCATGAACAGACGGCTCAAGGGCGACAGGCCAAACAGATCGTCTGTCAGACCAATTAGAAAGAAGGCAAGCCCACCCAGAGTAACGCCCCAGATTTGAAACTCTTGGGGAGGGGCCAGGTGAGCGCCAGTGGCATCAATGAACCCGCCCAACGCCCAGACCACCAGCAGGGCCAGCAGGGTGCCTAAAAAGATTGAAACTCCGCCCAGGCGCACCATGGGCTTGTCATGTACTTTGCGCCCTCCGGGCTGATCTACTCGCCCGCTTTTCAAGCCAATGCGACGCACGATGGGCGTCGTACCGAGTACCACCGCGGCGGAGATACCAAAGGCCAACACGTGATACAAAACAAACGGCATCTTCACCCCTCCTAGTTGGAGAACCCTCCATCCGTCAAGTCAGGCTCTACCCCAGCAGCCTACAGTGCTTTGACGGCATCTGCTCTATTTAGGTCAGCCCCATCCAGTAGCCTGGTGCCAACGTGACCTAGTCAGAGCGTATTCTGCCCGAAACAGTCCATAGGATAGGTCGAGTCCTGCCATATAGGCAAAAACTCCATGCAATTATGACAGATCATTAAGGTGCAACCCTAACTTTCTGCGATATTGCCTGGAGTTTTGGCCAAACTCGGTAGCCTGCTTGTAGATTTTGGCGGTTTTGGGTTTTAGCTTCAGAGGCAGTTAAAACCCAAAACCTAACCCGTGCTTAAACTAAGGCTGGTACCAACCCGCCTAGGTGAGCATAGAGGGGGAAGCGATCGCACAGGGCGGCCACCCGTCGCTTACAGTGCTCAGCCATCGTCGCATCCTCGGGGTTAAGTAGGCGATCGGCGATGATGTCAGCGATTTCGGTAAACTCCGCTTCGCCCATGCCGCGAGTGGTCATGGCCGGAGAGCCGAGGCGCAGCCCGCTGGTGACAAAGGGCGACTCGGGGTCGTAGGGCACCGTGTTTTTGTTAGCGGTGATATTGACGTCGCTGACCAACTGGTCGGCGCGCTTGCCGGTCATGCCAATGGAGCGCAGATCGCACAGTACCAGGTGGTTGTCGGTGCCGTCGGACACTACTTTGATGCCCCGCTGCTGGAGCTGAGCGGCCAGCTGCTTGGCGTTGGCGATCACCTGGCCGGCGTAGGCGCGAAACTCGGGCTTGAGGGCTTCACCAAAGGCCACAGCCTTCGCAGCAATCACGTGCTCTAGCGGGCCACCCTGGCTGCCGGGGAAGACGGCCTTGTCAAACTTTTTGCCCAACTCGGCATCGCGGGTGAGAATCAGGCCGCCGCGCGGGCCGCGCAGGGTTTTGTGGGTGGTGGTGGTGACCACATCGCAGTAGGGCAGGGGGTTGGGGTGCTGACCAGCGGCCACTAGGCCAGCGATGTGGGCGATGTCGGCCATGAGGTAGGCCCCGACTTCGTCGGCGATCGCGCGGAATTTCTCAAAGTCGATGGTGCGGGGGTAGGCCGAGTAGCCGCAGATGATCAGCTTGGGCCGGTGCTCTAGGGCGAGCTGGCGAATTTGATCAAAGTCGAGCTGCTCAGTCTCGCGGCTAACGCCGTACTGGCACACTTTAAACCACTTGCCCGACACGTTGACCGGCGACCCGTGGGTGAGGTGACCCCCGTGGGAGAGATCCATACCCAGAATGGTGTCGCCGGGCTCTAGCAGGGCCAAAAAGACAGCAAAGTTGGCCTGGGCACCGGAGTGGGGTTGAACGTTGGCATGGGCTGCGCCGAACAGTTCTTTAGCGCGATCGATCGCCAGTTGCTCAGCCTCATCCACAAAGGCGCAGCCGCCGTAGTAGCGCTTGCCGGGCAGCCCCTCGGCGTATTTGTTGGTCAGCACCGACCCCTGGGCGGCCAGTACCGCTGCCGATGTGAAATTCTCGCTGGCAATCAGCTCCAGGTGGTCGCGCTGACGCTGAAGCTCGCGCTGCACAATGCTCGCCAGCAGCGGATCAGATTCTTGCAAAAAATCAAAGTTAGTTTGAGGCACGGGCAAGGCTCCCAACAATCAATAGAACTGCACTACGTAGACCAGGGGGGCCAACGGAATAGCCGATAGGGCACCTTTCCCCGGGAGGTGATTTGCGGCTGCTTACGGGCATAATCGGCCACAAACGAAGTCTGTTTGCAAAGCGCCACGGCGGCCAGTGACGTTGAGCAGTTTGAATACGCAGTCTATTATCTTATCTGGCTTAGTTCTGAAATGGGTAGGTTGGCAATGGCTGTGGCTTGGGCCAGCGCCGCAGATATTCTGAATTAGCGGGCAAATGTTACGGATTGCAACATATAATCTTTAAGAACGGCAGAGGCAGGGTTGCTTCAGGAGAATGGGCCGATTTCAACTGTTTTGCCAAAGTTGGGTGCAGTTGTGAGAGGCTAGGTTAAGCAGAATTGCCTGTAGTCGGTTTGAGATTTATATTCTCCAGGTTTGGGTCATTAATGCTGCAACTGACGGATTCTCCCCCCATCCAATCCCTATCCTCCGTTGAGGATGCCTACGAAGTGTGTCGGCGCGTCACGGCGAAGTATTCCAAGACGTTTTACACCGGCACCATGCTGATGGCCCCCGCCAAACGGCGCGCCATTTGGGCTATTTATGTCTGGTGCCGCCGCACCGACGAACTCGTAGATGGGCCGCAGGCGCAGTTCACCAGCGAAAAAACGCTGGACCGCTGGGAGGCGCAGCTAGAGTCCATCTTTGCGGGTTGCCCGGTGGATGACGAAGATGTGGCCTTGGTCGATACCCTCGAGCAGTTCCCCCTCGACATTCAGCCCTTCCGCGACATGATTGCGGGCCAGCGGATGGACTTGCATCGTTCTCGCTACGACACCTTTGAAGATTTAGAGCTCTACTGCTATCGGGTGGCGGGCACCGTGGGCCTGATGTCCACTACGGTGATGGGTATCGACACCCAGCTGCAAACCGCTCCCTGGAGCCAGCAGCAGCACCTCGATCCGACCCCCCAGGCGATCGCTTTAGGCATCGCCAACCAGCTCACCAACATTCTGCGCGACGTGGGCGAAGATGCCCGCCGAGGCCGCATTTATCTGCCCCTGGGCGATCTAGCCGCCTTTGACTATACCGAAGCCGACCTGATGGCCGGAGTTGTAGACGATCGCTGGCGCGCCCTGATGGCCTTTCAGATCGATCGCGCCCGTCGGTTCTACACCGAGGCAGAGAGCGGCATTGGGCTGCTGAGTGAAGACGCTCGTTGGCCTGTGTGGTCGGCGTTGGCCCTTTATCGCCAAATTTTGGATGTGATCGAAAAGAATGGCTACGACGTGTTTAGCCAGCGTGCCTACGTGCCCTCATTGCGCAAATTGATGACGCTGCCCGGCACGCTGCTGAAGGCGCGTGTGCTGTAGCGGGGGGTAAGCCGGTAGCGTTAAACGTAGGATGGGCAAAGGGCCATGCCCGTGCTCATCGTCTTGATGATGGGCACGCGATGCTTTGCCCATCCTACGTGGGGTTTATATTTAATTGAGCCTTCCTACTTAGCCAGGGTTGGCCAGATTCATTAAGATATGTGTAGGAGTCTTTCCTGACATAACTGACTTGGGTTGCTATGGCTACTACTGCTGATTCTGCCTCTGACCAATTAAACCCGAGGGCTGCTGGGCGATCGGGCGCTTGGAAAATCAAGCTGCTGTACGATGGTGACTGCCCTCTATGCTTGCGAGAAGTCAATTTTCTGCGGCAGAAAGACAATGGTCGGGGCTTAGTCGCCTTTACTGATATCGCTGACGACAGCTATTCTCCTGAGGCTAATGGCGGGGTAGATTTTGCCACAGCCATGGGGCGAATTCATGCAGTGCTGCCCGATGGCACTGTGATTAAAAATGTGGAAGTCTTTCGTCAGGTTTACGCCGCCCTGGGCATCGGGTGGATGTATGCGCCCACCGGCTGGCCTGTCATTGGTGGTTTAGTGGACTGGGTCTACGGAATTTGGGCCGACTGGCGATTGGCTGTCACCGGGCGACCCAGCCTGAAAACTATTCTGGCCGAGCGAGATGCCCGACAGCAGGCCGACTGCGGCGATCGCTGCCAGGTCTGATACCTAAGGTATCTATCCGCCTAAACCAAAGAGCTGAGGCCTCTGAAAGGAGCCTCAGCTCTTTGAAGTTGTATTTGTGGTATTTAGGGTTAGCGGTTAAGGAGATTTCTAGGAAAAAAGATACCAGCTTTAACCGATCAACTGTAGCCGCTGTAGGGTGGGCACTGCCCAACATTGGGGAAACTATTTTTCAGAAGTCGCCTAAGTTACCGCTCCGCGTCAGAGCCGTTGTCTTCGGTATCGTCAAGGGAGTTGCCGGTGCCGTTGTAGAGAGCATCGAGCTGTTCTCGCGCATCTTTGACGGAAATCGATCGCATGACCAGCAGCGGTTCTCGAATCACCTGGCCATCTTGGTCTAGCAGCTCAGGATGGGGAACTGAGTGGTTGCTGTCCGATGAAAATCGGCTGTTGCCCTGGCTAGAGGGCTGGCCACCGTAGGCTCTAGACGACTGAGGATTGCGGGCGTTGCCGCCGAGCAAGATCAAGTTTCTGACCAGGTTCGCGATGGCTATGATAGCCAGAACCGCAAATGCAATGATGTAAACGACGTGCCACATAGCTGCTGTCCTCTGGCGAACCTTTGCCTGTATTGACTTTAACGCGTTTAAGGCCTACGTGCTTTGACAACGCGAAAAACTAAAGACTTAACTTGCCCATCTTTTAGTTTAACTAGAATTCTGCGGGCTCCGTATCGAGGGTAAGGTCGCTGAGCGGTTGCCAACCCGGCTGCCAGAGCGATCGGTTTTTGAGCTGTTGAGCATTGACCCACAGCCGTACCGTTGGGTCGCAGGACGCCACTAGCTCTGCAAACACCCAAGGGCCTTCTTGTTTGCGGTTGGCTACCTGAAAGTGCCGCCAGCCCTCGGTTTTTTGGTGAGCTGTCCACTTGGAGCCGAGCAGGTGGGGGTACTTTTGTTTGCGGGGCATGAGGGGGAGTGGGGAGTGGATGGGTAGATGAGTGGATGAGTGGATGGGTAGATGAGTGGGGTTGTTGGCTTTGAAATTTCGTTTCTTGTTTTTCTTAGAGTCTAATGCCGTTGGCTTCAAGCCGTTTCTTGACGCCGCCCATATGAATTTTGCGGCTGCTGATTTGGGCTTGTTTGTCGGTGATCAGCACGTAGATGCGGCCTGACAGGAGCTGGCGGATGAAGGGCCGACGGTAGACTAAAATGCCCTCGGCGCTGGCGTCTGGATCTTCGGTATAGCCCATTTCGGCCAGGGCGGCATCGAGTTCGCGCCGAAAGGTTTTGCGACTGCTAATGGGCAGCGTTAGGGTGGTGCTGCGATTGACTAAGGCCCCCATGAGCCCGCCTAAGACCCCAAAGACGAGGCCGTACTGGTTGGGCAGGCCGGTGTCTAGACCGATGCCCAGGGTTTTAACCGCTAGCAGGGTGGTGAGTAGGGCCGTGCCACAAAAGTAATAGAGAAAGGTGAGGCCAAAGCTAGGGCCAGCGGGCAGCGTTGGTTCGTCGGTCATGGGGTGGTTCTCGGGAAAGCTGGGCAGTGGTGACTGTCGTGGTGTCTATCTTTTCATCAATCCTGGTCGTTGGGAATGGTTGAAGATTGGTAGGCTAAGAGAGATTTTCAGGGCTTGGCCATGCTTGATTTGCTCCGGCTCACCGGCAAACAGCGACAGTTTGTAGAACTGTTGCAACGTCAGCAGCGGGTGGACAGTCTGCGATCGCTCTGTGCCGAGGCCGGTTTTGATGTCAACTTTATCCATGGCTTTTTGCTGAGTGGGGCCTTAGATGGCTATGTGCAGCGGCAGGAGCACACCCAGCAAGCCTGGGTGCTAACGGCCAAGGGCGAAGCCTTGGGTAAGGTTTTGCCGGGGTTTCCCTTGGCCGATCGGTTATTGCAGGGCGTGGGCGATCGCGCCACTCTCCAAACCGAGTTAGGCAGCGCCTTTAGCCTCAACTATGGAGCCCTGCGCCGTGAGCAGGCGGTTGACTTGGCTGATGGCGACAGAGAGGGCGTCGTGACTGTGCTCAAGTCGTCAGTGTTGGCGGCCTACCAGCAGCGGCAGGCGGTGTTTGGGGCGATCGCCGCCGGTCAGGCCTTAGATGGAGGGGCTGCCTCCTCCCTAGAGTGGCTGCAACAGCAGGGCTATGTCACCAGCCGAGTCGAGACCGACTACAGCCTCACTGTGCTGCCTGCCCTGCAAGCCCTAGACCTAGGGGATGTGGTGACTACCCTGACCAGTGAGCTAATTTTGTCGGGGCAGTGGCGGCAGGTTGACCTCAAACCCTACGACATCCAGGCTGAGGTGCCCGATGTAGCCTACGGGCGGCCCACCATCCTCACCCAGTGCATTCAGCGCATTCGCGATATTTTTCTGAATATGGGCTTCGACGAAATGTCGGGCTATCTGGTGGAATCGGCCTTTTGGAACTTTGATGCCCTGTTTACCCCCCAAGACCATCCGGCCCGCGAGGTGCAAGATACCTTCTACTTAGCCAACCCCCAGACCTTACCCCTGCCAGACGATGCCGCCTTAGTACAGCAGGTCAAGCGGGTGCATGAAGCCAACTACGGCGGCGATTGGACTGAAGCCGAAGCTAGTCGCGCCATTCTGCGCGCCCACACCACTACTTCTACCGCCCGCCGCCTGCACCAGATCCAGGGTCAAGCTGGTAAATACTTCTCCATCGATCGCGTGTTTCGCAACGAGACAGTCGATCGCACCCACCTGGCCGAGTTTCACCAAATTGAAGGAGTGGTTGTGGGTGAACTGCTCAGTGTGCGTACGCTAATGGGCTACCTCACCTATTTCTACGAGCGATTGGGCTTCAAGGATTTGAAATTTAAGCCCACCTACAACCCCTACACCGAGCCGTCGCTCGAGGTGTTTGCCTACCATCCCCCCAGCGATCGCTACATTGAGGTGGGCAACTCGGGCCTGTTTCGTCAGGAAATGCTCGAACCCCTGGGCTGCGGCGACAAGTCTACCGTGGCCTGGGGGCTGGGCCTAGAGCGCATCGCCATGTTGCTCTACGACGTAGAGAAACTATCGGATTTAATTGGGCCAGAGATTCGGCTGTAGTTAGGCAATATCTTCGCAAACGCCCCTGTCCTAGGGGTCGGGCGTGGTAGTGCTGATGGGATCAAGATTGTAGTCACAATTGATGACACGCCCTAGGCGGCAGACTCTTCCGGTAAGTTGTCCGCAGCGCCAACCATCACCTCTAGCACCTCTAGTTCTAGGGTGAGCTGCTCAACTGGCTCCGCCTCAACCGCTGGGTCTGAAGGGGGTTCGCCCGAGTCAGCAGGCTCATCGGGGTCACGCTCTAGCCAGGGCGAGTCGAAGTGGTGCCAGGGCAAGACCGGCTCGTTGGGTAAACTTTCGGTCAGCACCGTGATGTTGCTGGCGTCGGGCTCGGGCAAAACCACGCGCCGATCTAGGGTTGTTTCTTGCTGTCCATCACTCATACTGGTGCCCGCCGCAGGCGGTCAAAAACGTTAGAGCCAGAGCTTTGAGTCAGCTCTAGACTGGGGCTAGAGTAACCCAGAAGATGACCCACTAGCCACGTAAATTACCAGGATATGTACCAGCATGATAGCAGTTGTGCTCCAGATGGTGTAGGCCGCATACTTGAGGCTCTGAGAGGTGTCTTCGAGGCGCTGCTTGTTGGCATTGTAGGTTTCAGACAGGTTGACCAGCATTTGCAACTGGTAGTCTTGCTCGGGTAGCGCTAGATAAGTTTCTAAAAATTTACGATCTTCGAGGTTGGGGGTGACAGCTACCTGGCGGGGCAAAAACGCCCCCATCAATAGTGAAAAGCTGACTAAAAAGCCCACAATTTCAGCCAGGCTAAAGACGCTACTGCTGACCAACAGCCGCGAAATGCTGAGGCTGGTCAGCAGCGCCCCGTTGGCCACAAACAAAATGTTGAGTTTGGTGGTCAAAATCTGGCTCTGCTCGTTTTGCTCGCGCAGCACCATACGCACGTCCTGAGCCGCCAGGGCCAGGGTCGCGGCAGATATAGCGGGCGGGTCTGGAGTCGGTTCTTCTACGGGCAGGCTGAGCTGTACCTCGTCGGGGGGCAGGGCATCCACCGGAGGCAGGGTATCGACGGGGGGAGAAACGGCGTTGACCATGGCGGCGGCCACTGAGGGGAGCGTTGGTTAGCCTGAACAAATTTTTGCAGGCTGAAGGGGATCGCAGGCGCTAACGTTAGCCGGGAAGCGGCTGGTGATTGCGGTAAGCCGAGGCAATTGCCCTGGCCTGCTGACCCAACAAGAACTCGCAAGCACCTAAAACGGGGCGTGCTGGCATTAACTTGGAATGGAAGATAGCTGACGGGCGACCGGTCTAAAATAGGCGGCGATCGCACTATTCCTATAGTAGTCAGAATTCCCTGGCTTGGGTGGGTTTTAGAGGGCTAAGTTGGCCGTTCTGTCAGGGTTTGGTATTGGTCGGTGTGAAGGCTGGCCGACTTTTGCCAAGTGTAGTTGGCCAGCACTGACTGACTGCGGCAACTGAGCTTTTGGGAGACTGTAGGATCCAGTGCTGTTACCATGGCGGCGGCAATAGCAGCCGCAGAGTCTGGATCGACTAAGAGTGCCTGGTCCGTGTTCAAAAATTCGGTAAAGGGTGGCTGGTTGGCGGTGATGACAGGTAGGGCTGATGCGATCGCTTCCAGTACTACCAGCCCCCAGCCCTCTTTGGTGGAAGGAAAGCAAAACACGTCGGCGGCGCGATACAGGGCGGGCAAGTTGTCATCGGGGATCACCCCCGGCAATAGGACAGATTTGCCAATCATTGACCCGTGGTGCTGCGCTAGGGTTTCTGCCAGGGCAAAGAATGCCTGACGGTAGGGTTCGTAGTCAAACAGGGTGGCCCCGCCCGCAATCACCAGCTGCGCCTGGGGATGGGTGGTGAGCACCTGGGCAAAGGCTTCGAGTAAGCGAAGCGAATTCTTGCGGGGCTCGATGCCGCCCACGGTGAGGAAAATGGGCGATCCGGTCAGGCCGTAGCGAGCTTTGATGGCCTCCTCCTGGCCTGAAGGAACTGGGGAAAAGCGTCTTACATCGACGCCGTTTAGGACGCGGGGTGCCACGATGCCGTACTCGTGGCGGAGGGCGGTCTGCCAGCGATCGCTGACGCACAGACAGAGATCGGGGTGGCGAATCGACTTATCCTGGCACTGCCTGAGGTAGATGCTGGCGTAGTCTTCGATGTGGTGGACGGTTCTAACCACATTGGGCACGCGTCCCTGCTGCCTGAGCTGCACCAGGGCGTTGGCCCCGATGCAGTCTTGGGCGTGGTAGATATCGTAATTTTCTTCAGGATGGGCCAAAAAATAATCGACCAATTCTTGAATGCGCTGGCGAATCAGCGCGTCGGTGGCCTGGTCGGGGGTAAGCCCAGTAGGCGGCGGCTGGGTGGGCACTAGCTGCACGGTGGCTGGAATAGAACGATCAAAGCCCTGACCGTCTTTATCGAGGGCATAGACGCAGACCTGATGCCCCAATTCTGTCAGCGCCGTTGCCAACTCTAGCGTGTGCACCACACTGCCCCGCAGCTTGGTGGCGTAGGTCAGCAGAGCAATCCTGAGAGGTTGGGACATCGAGCAACGTAATGTAGGGCTTTAAAGAGACCGGGTTTCTTCTGTGGGTAGCCATAGGTTATGTCTAAACCTCCAGAAACCCGGTCTCTGGCGGCAGCGAGAAACCCGCTAATCAAAATTAAACTCCAGCTCCAAACCCGGTGAGGGATTCGATGGCAAAATCCCAAAAGTAGAGGGAGGCATCACCCAGTTTCAAGGTGAGGGTTTGCCCTTGAGTAATTTTGCCCACAGGGTTGCACACCAGCCCTCGGTTGTGGAACTGGGGCTGAATTTGGCCCACGGCGTCGGGCCGCACGCTAAGCAGGTAGCCGTAGCTGGGGAAGCTGAGCAGCCAGGGCAGGAGTTCGACCTGGGCCGGGGGGGCGATCGCACCCACATCTAACACCGCTCCGCACCCCGATGTTTCTAGCAGCATCAGCGTTGTGCCCACAATGCCGCCCATGCTGATGTCTTTGCCGGTATCGCAGAGGCCCGCTTCGGCGAGTTGGGGCAGCAGTTCCAGGTTGACGCGCAGGCGATCGCGCTCACACTCCGTCGCCGCGTTCCAAAAGGGATATTTGGGGTGCATCTGGCCCTGCATATCCACCACATGGAGCAGCACATCCCCCGGCTGGGCACTGAAGCTGGTGATCAAGCGGCTGGCGCGGCCCAGGATGGCCACTGATAGGGCGGCGTAGGGGCTGTGGCAACTGGTGTGGCCTCCTACAATTGGCACGTTGAAGGCTTGGGAGGCGGCGACCATGCCCTGCCAGAGGAGATCAACTGATTCTGGCGACTGGCTCCAGATGGTGTCGACGACGGCGATCGGGCGGCCCCCCATGGCGTAGATGTCGCTGACGTTGACCATGACGGCGCACCAACCGGCGAACCAGGGGTCGGTTTCGACCAGGGTGGGCCACATGCCCTCGGCGGCCAGCAGCAGGTAGCCGTCGCCGTCGGGGATGGCGGCGCAGTCGTCGCCTAGCAGAATTGGCTTTTGGTGGGTTGATCGGACGTGGGCCCCCAGACGATTCGCTGCTGTTTGGATGTCTTGCTTGTGGAGAATGCCAAGCGATCGCCGCAGTTCAGCAGCCAGCTCCCATAGCTTTAACTCGTCTGACATGAATGCTTTGGGGATGTCTGAAATAGGGGCTATCTGATGGGACATGGACTGTATTGCTGACGGAGGTGCGTGGTGAGAAGCCAGAAATGCCGCTGGGGCCATTTCGCTGGCCCCAGACCCCCGTCGACCAGGGACGTTCCACCGCCCTGGACCCGACGGAAAGGATTGGCTGATCATCGGTTTAAATCTATGTCCTGCAAATTGGCCGGTGGGCAGCTTTCGACCCTAGGGTTTCAACTGTTCTTAGTCTGTGCGCATCTACCCGTACGCCCATCTACCCATCCACTTATCACGACACTTCTTGCAACGACCAAGGCAGTAAAGGCCGCACCTCGTCGCTGGGGGGATAGTGGGCCAGGTCGGCTTCCATGAGGTGGTGGGTGCGATCGCACAGCACCATTTCCTCCAGAGAATCCCAGTGGAGGCGCTGAAAGAAGCGGACATTTTGCTCTTGCACGGTGGCGAGAAAGCGATCGCAGCCCCAGGTATTGGCCGTAGTCACGGCTTTATGAATCAGCCCTTTGCCGATGCGGCCCACCCGGCGGTAGTCGGGGTGTACCCCGAGCCGCCCACCGTACCAGAGTCGGGACGATTTTTCGTAGATGCGCACCACGCCCACCACGCGGTTTCCTGGGGATGCCTCATGATCCAGAGCAACAATGGGATAGGCGACGCCATCTAGGTTGTCGGCATCGTCGTGGTCAAATAGCCCCTGCTCTTCGCAAAAAATCGCCTGACGCAGCGCAAAGTAGCCTTCCAGATCTTGGGGAGTTTTAGCCAGTTCAAAGCTATAGCGATGGAGTGCCATGGTTGTGATGTCGAATGAATGCCGGTCAGCGAAATCCTCTCCTGGGAGGGGTAGGGGTGGGTCAACCCTCAAACGTAGACAGGGCCGAGCAGGCACCGCACTTGGCGCAGCCTGCCTTCATATCCGCCGAGGCCATACCCGACTGCTTGAGCAGTGCCCCCACTCGCTGGTAGAGGGCAAACATAAACTCGCTGCTGGGAGCAGGATGGTGAGCCAACGGCGTTTCGCCGATGGGCACAAAGGGCACCACGAAGGGGTAGACACCGATCTGGATCAGGCGATCGCTCGCTTCCACCAGGGTTTCTAGACTGTCGCCCAGGCCTGCCAGCAGGTAGGTGCTCACCTGGCCCCAGCCAAACACCTGCACCGCCGCCTCAAAAGCTTGGTAATAGACCGTCAGCGGCACCTCTGCCTTGCCGGGCATAATTTTGGCTCGTACCTCAGGGTCTACCGCCTCCAGGTGCATGCCCAGGCTGTCGATGCCCGCTGCCTTCATCCGCCCAAACCAGGCAAAGTCGTCCGGCGGTTCACACTGGGCTTGAATAGGCAGGTTGGGTACCCGCTGGCGAATGGCGGCAGCGCATTCGGTCAGGTAGGCCGCACCGCGATCGCTCGTATTTGGCGTGCCCGTGGTCATAATCATGTTCGTCACCCCGTCGAGCCGCACGGCGGCTTCCGCGACTTCCGCCAGTTGCTGAGGCGTCTTGCGGGCAATGGTGCGCCCGGCGTCGAGGGATTTCTCAATGGCGCAAAACTGGCAGGCGGTGGCCGGGTCGCGGTAGCGCATGCAGGTCTGCTGCACCGTGGTGGCCAGCACGTCGCGCCCGTGCAGCAGAGCAATCTTTGAGTAGGGAATGCCGTCGGTGGTGGTCAGGCTATAAAACTGGGGCGCATTGGGCAGGTCGATAGGGGCGATCGCCTCCCCTGAGGCTTCTAGATGCAGCGGGCTAGCCGCCGTAGCCCTGATGGTATAAGGAGAGCGGGCGGCGCTGTCAGTGTAGACCGGCACCATGACGGTGGTGCCGTCGATGGTGATGGCGCGGTGGTCAGAGGGGCCTGCGCCGCCCCGCCTGCCCGCCGCACCGGGGGGCGAATCTACCACTTGTAGCCCGTGGGATTGTAGCTCTGTAATCAGCCGTTGCTTGTTCATGGCCTACTGTGCGATACCCAATAAAAACCTGCATCGATCTGTGCCACCCCTGCGAGTGACCAATGTGTCTAAAGACCCCTGGGTTCTTATGCGTTGATCAAAGGCCAGACCTGCCGTTTGACCTCAGAACCCAGGGGTCTGGCCCGCTGCCTTACCCGGCGGGAAGCTCTGCTTCGTTGGGGGATGGGGTAATGGACTCTGCATCAGCAAAAGCAGCCTGGGCCGCCCCATTAGCCAAAGGAGAAACCGCTTTGGCGGCGGACGTTTCTACCACCGACCAGGGTTCGGCATTTACCTTTAGGCGCAGCAGGTCGGGGCGGGCGTAGTGGCCCACCGAGTCCATCATCCGCTTGCGCTTGGTAATGAGTGAGAAGTCCAGGTCTGCGATCGCCAACCCCTCCCCCTCGGTAATTGGCTCGCTCAGCGGCACCCCTTCCGGGCTGATGATGGCGGTGTAGCACCCCCCCGACAGCACCCGATGGAGGTTTTCGTCAGGCGTAATTTGCTGCTTTTGCTCTGGGGTTAGCCAGCCCGTGGCGTTGACCACAAAGCAGCCCGACTCTAGGGCGTGGTGACGCATGGTAACCTCCATCTGGTCGCCAAAAATCTGCCCCACCATCGAACCTGGGAACTGGCCGCAGTGGATCTGCTCGTGCTGAGTCATCAGAGCATAGCGGGCCAGAGGGTTGTAATGTTCCCAACAGGCCAGAGCACCCACGCGCCCCGCTGCCGTTTCCACCACCTTCAGCCCTGCTCCATCTCCCTGGCCCCACACCATGCGCTCGTGGTAGGTGGGGGTGATTTTGCGCCGCTTCAGCACTAGGCTGCCGTCGGCGTCAAACACCAGCTGGGTGTTGTAGAGCGAACCACCATCGCGCTCGTTCACCCCCAGCACTACTACCATGCCGTAGGAACGCGCTGCCCGACTTACCGCATCAGTCACCGGCCCTGGCACCGCCACCGCTTCCTCGTAGAGCCGCATGTGCTCTTTGCCCATAAGTACGGGCGGCTGCACAAAGGAGAAATAAGGGTAGTAGGGAATGAATGTCTCGGGAAAGACAATCAGCTGCACACCAGATTGAGCGGCTTCGGCGATGGTTTCTAGCACCTTCTCGGTGGTGCCGTCGCCGCTAAACAGCACAGGGCTGATCTGGGCAGCGGCGGCGCGAATGGTTTTGGTGTAGTCCATGGGCGTTGGTGGTGGGAGAAGAGTTGTGCGATGGGCACGGACGGTGCTATCCCACAGGTTGGTGACTGGTGGCTGGGGTGAATGGTGGGCACTGCCCACCCTACGGGTCTCCCCTCTCCCAGGGGGAGAGGGGCTGAGGGTGAGGGGTCTACATCGTCCAGGTGTCGAGGATGAAGGCCCCTTCTTTGCGGTGCATGAGCACAATATCGAGCACGTCGAGGGGGTTGATGGGCCGAATGCCGGGGATGAGAGAAGGCTCACCGTGGCCATAGAGCGCCTGAAGGGCAAAGCGGCAGGCGTAAATCTTGCAGCCCATTTCCAGCAGCTTGACAACCTGGTTATTCATCGCCAGGTGCCCAGGAAAGGCTTCGTCGTTGAGCTTGGGAAAACCGCGCTGCACGCCTAGGGTGACGCCGGGGCCATAGAGCAGCACCGAGGTTTCAAAGCCCTTGCGGATCAGGCGGGTAGCTTGCAGCAGGTTCACCAAACCGATAGACCCTTCAAAGGCCACAGTGTGGAAGGTGACGAGGGCTTTCTCGCCTGGCTCGGCCTGCACATCAGGAAACACTTTTTCTTCGTAATCAACCAGAAAATCCCCAGCCTGATGGGCTGGTGTAGTTACTTCAGGCATAAAATTTAGCTCCTCGCAAAATTGCTGGCAGCGCTGCATATCCGGCTGCATGTTTCAGCACCTTAGGGGCGATTTCAGCTGGTTCTCGTATCAGTGACTACAAACCTTGGAGTACTGCTCTAATCAACAGGGGCAGGGGCAAGAGGAATGCGATTAACCTCGCTTGATTGTGACCACCCCTATCACTTTCGATAGGGGTAGAGCTTAGATTTACCTGGATCGAGGCTATAGAAATGCAGTAAAGGTGCGTTGGTGCAGCCTCTCCGAAGGAGAATTGCATTCCCCTTCCCTGCCACTAACGCTAGATCAAGACTTTCGGTAGCCGAGGTTACAAGCATCCTCTGGGCAAGGGCCTAGGGTACAAAAACAAGGCAATGGAAAGCGTTTCTTCCAGACTTGCCATCAAGAATCCGCATTCCAAAACGTAAAACTGGGTATCAGCTATGGCTATGCACTATGGCGTAATTGTGATCGGCGGTGGCCAGGCGGGGCTGTCGATCAGCTACTGTCTGAGTCGCCTAGGCATCGACCACATCGTGTTTGAGCAACATCAGATCGCCCACTCCTGGCGCACCAAACGGTGGGATTCGTTCTGTTTGGTCACCCCCAACTGGCAGTGCCAGCTCCCCGGTTTTCCCTACCCTGACGATGACCCTGAGGGGTTCATGGGCCGCGATGCCATTGTGGAATACATTGAGCGCTACGCCAGTCACTTTAATCCGCCAATCAAAACCGGGGTTCAGGTGCAGCGGGTGAGAGGGCAAGCAGGGAGCGGGTTTGAGGTGCTGACCATCGAGGGCACTTTTACTGCCGACCAGGTGGTAGTGGCTACGGGCGGCTACCATACGCCAAAAATTCCCCGATTGGCCGAGCGGCTGGCCCCCGACGTGGTGCAGATTCATTCTGCTGAATACCGCAATCCAGAATTGTTACCGCCTGGTGCTGTGCTCGTGGTGGGCACGGGGCAGTCGGGCTGCCAAATTGCCGAAGATCTTCACCTGGCGGGGCGAAAGGTGCATTTGTGCGTGGGGGGTGCGCCGCGATCGCCCCGCCGCTACCGGGGCAAAGATGTGGTCGAATGGCTTGACCAGATGGGCTACTACGACCTGGCGATCGACGACCACCCGCAAAAAGACACCGTTCGCCACAAAACCAACCACTACGTCACCGGGCGTGGCGGCGGGCGCGAAATTGACCTGCGCCACTTTGCCCTTCAGGGCATGGGGCTACACGGGCGGCTGATGGATATCCAGGGCACTCAGCTAGCGTTTAGCAATGACCTAAAAGAAAATCTCGACAAAGCCGACGCTGTGGCCGAAAGCATTAAGCGCACCATCGACACCTACATCGAGAAAAACAACATCGATGCGCCTATCGACCCGCCCTACCGTCCCGTGTGGGAGCCGGAGATCGCTGAGACCGGTATTGATTACCGAGCAGCCAACATTACTGCGGTGATTTGGTGTATCGGCTATGGCCTCGACTTTAGCTGGATTCATCTGCCTGTATTCGATGGTCAGGGCTACCCTGGCCACCGCCGGGGCGTCACTACCGTACCGGGGCTGTATTTCCTCGGTCTGCCCTGGCTCTACACCTGGGGGTCGGCCCGGTTCTCAGGCATTGCCCGCGACGCCGAGTATTTAGCTGAGCAGGTGGCTACCCGAGCTAGGGGCAGTTATCCCAGGGCACCACAGACCGTCAATGAAGTGGCGATCGGGTCTTAGAAAATCTTTGGAGTGGTGCGTTTTCATTATCAGTACGCTAAAGCAGACTTTTGCTATGAGCCAGGGAGTTGACTGCTTGGCGGCTGTGGCCGCTACGAGCTTTTCGCTTGGGGGTTTCGGTTGTCGAGCCACCGCTGCAGCGAGGTTTGACTTTCTCCCGAAGGTTGCCCCAGTAAAATATTCTTCAAGCTGATGTCTTCATCCAATTCTGGCCAGTGAATGCCTGCTTGACCACCGGTTAATCGCCAGTTGTCTCGTTCTGCCGAGGTGCCATGGAGTAGTCGAGGATACCAAGCCAGCGGTACGGCGATAACGCGCCCATCAGACAGCTCGACTGTAAGCAGGTCGGCAGAAATAGAAACCTGCTGAATTTCGGGGATATTGAGGATTTCAACCATTGAAGAAGTCATGCCAAGCCTCCAATAACTGCTGCTGATTGTCCTCGGTCAACCTCTGAAGACGGTTGATCTCGTTAGACGAAAACCCCTTGTTGAACTGGAGTCTGACTGGAGTCAGCCAAAACTTGGCTTCACTGCTGTCACGCTCAATATGAACATGGGCTGGCTCATCGCGATCGCCTGCGTAGCAGAAAAAACGGTAAGGGCCAACGCGAAGTAACGTGGGCATTATGGTCGAAATCCGCTCTCAGACCCTTCAATTGTAGGCTGGCATCGCCTGAAGCTGGATCAGGACTGACCCAGTTCCTTAGACCGCAGGTAGGCCGCCCGCACCGCCTGCATCAGGGCCGATCGCAGTCCCCCTGCCTCTAGCGCCCCAATGCCTGCAATCGTGGTGCCGCCGGGGCTGGTAACGCGGTCTTTGAGCACAGCCGGGTGCAGGTCGCCCTGGTGCAGCAGTTCGCCGGTGCCGCGCACGGTGGCGATCGCCAGTTCCAGGGCGATCGCCCTGGGTAGCCCCACCGCTACCCCGCCATCGGCCAGGGCCTCTACCACCAGGGCCAGATAGCCTGGTCCCGAGCCAGAGAGCGCTGTCACCGCGTCCATTTGATACTCGGGCACCTCCACTACGGTGCCCACGCTGCCAAAGATGGTGCGGGCCTGCGATCGCTGATCTTCACTTACCCCATCTGCCGCCGCCAGCGCCGTCACCCCGGCCCCCACCGTGGCAGGCGTGTTGGGCATCGCCCGCACCACAGCCCAGCCAGGAAATTCTTGCGCAAGTCGAGCTAGATCGACCCCCGCCAAAATCGACAGCAGCAGGGACGGTGGCTGACCGCTAGGGTGCTGCAACGGCCCGGCTACGGTGGCCAGCATTTGGGGCTTGATCGCCAATAAAACGGTCTCAGCACCGTCGATCACGGCCTGGTTCTCAGCGGTGGTCTGCACGCCGTAGGTGTGGTGCAAAACCTCGCGCCGGGCCGCTTGGGGATCGCTCACCAGAACATTGTCAGGGGCAAAAACGCCCTGATCAAGAAGGCGGGCGATGAGAGCTTCTCCCATCATCCCGCCACCGATAACCCCAAATTTTTCGTTAGACATAACCATCCTCACCGACGTCTCAACCGTTTGCGATCGCTAGTGAAGACAATAACCTAAGGTAGCCCCCGGTACTAGACCAGGGGCAGTGATAGTCGCGGATTAGCAAGCGTGAACAGCGCCTAGGCCATGCGAACCATAGGCTCTGCGCCCCAGGTGGGTGCAGGGGGCATTTGGCCAGCCATGGGCATACCCTGGGACTGACCCATAAAGACTTCTTCTTCGTACTCGGTGGGGGTGCTCACCTGTACGCAGTTGGGGGTAAACAGGAAGATGCTCTCGCCAATGCGCTCTTGGTGCCCGTCGATAGCATAGGTGCCGCCCGCCACGAAGTCGACGGCGCGTTGAGCCTGGTCGGGGTCCATGATGGTGAGATTGAGAACGACCGACTTGCGCTCGCGCAGGGCCTGAATGGCTTGGGGCATCTCTTCGAAGGAGCGAGGCTCCATCACCACCACTTCGGAGGTGCCGTTCATGGCACCAGGCATACCAATTACGTTGCTGGCCATCGGGGTCATTCCTGCATCAGTGGGCATCATACGTTCGCGACGGGGACGAGCTCGCCGCACTTCTTCGGGCTGGGGCTGCACAATGGGCTGGGTATTCTCTTCCTGGTAGAGGTTTTGGTACTCCTCTCCATCCATTTCTTCGTATTCGTAGTCATAGTCTGCTGGGTCGTTTAGGCCGACGAAGTCCCGCAGTTTAGAAAACATGTTGCTCACAACTTACACTCCACGATGACTATCACTCAGGTGGGCCAACCCCTAGCTGTTAACTAGTTGGGGGGCTATATGATTCCGGTTATCCGAGGGCCATGATAGCGCCAAATTTCCATTTGCAACGGCTGTTGTGAAAATTAATCGGGCTAGCTTGGGGAATGGGGTAACAAAGACCCTGCGGAAGGCTGCTGCTGGCCTAAACCTGAATTGCAAACCCAGTGGTCAAACGTCATCGAAATGAAGCGTTGCTCGCTGAGCTAAAGCAGGCCTAGGTGGCTGTGCCCTGTCAAGTTAGGGTTGAAGTCTGAAGATTACCACCAAAAAACTCCAGAGCCTTGCTTGGGCAGGACTTAAATATCCTGTAGACAGAATATTGAGTCAACAGTATACACGAAATCTAAAAATGGAAGGGTTGATTCACAATTAGTTAAAGAACCCTGAGAACGGTTTGATTCTATGGCTAAATATAAATTCTAGTTAAGGGATCGATCGGGGTTAACGGTGGGATTATTGTCTTACCCCCTTGACCAAGGCCACTGAGATTCTAGGTTTGAATTAGTAACCCCGGCGAGAAATGGCTCGATTCTGCCCTGGCTGGGGTTAAGGCGATAGGGGGCGCGGGCCAAACAGAGCGGTACCCAGCCGCACCATCGTCGATCCGCAGGCGATCGCCTCTCCATAGTCTCCAGACATCCCCAGGGAAAGCTGATCAATGTGCAAGCGATGAAAGCCGCTCTGGTTGATGGTGGTAGCCAAAGCCTTGGCCCCTGTAAACGCCTCGCGCACTACGGCTGGCTCGGCTCCCTGGGGAGGAATGGTCATCAGGCCGCGAATGTTGAGGTGGGCCAACTGGTCAAATTGGGGTAAGAGAGGCGTGAGGGCGGTGGCATCGAGGCCGTATTTTGGCGGGTCGGGCACCAGTTTTACTTGGAGACAGCACTGGGGGACTTTCTCCACCTCCATAGCGGCTTGATCGAGACGTTCGGCTAGCTTCAGGCTGTCAACGGAGTGAATCCAGTCAAAATGCTCAACGGCCTTGCGGGCTTTGTTGGTTTGCAAGTGGCCAATCAGGTGCCAGGTAATGTCGGGTAGGTCGCTGAGTTCGGTCTGTTTGGCGATCGCCTCCTGCACCCGACTTTCGCCAAAGTGTCTCACCCCCCGTTCGTAGGCCGCTCGAATGGTCTCTACTGGCAGAAACTTGGTTACTGCAATCAACGTTACCGTGGGGGGAATGCCCTGACGAATAGCGTCAAATTGCTCTGGCAGGGCGCTGGGGGCAGCGGTCATTGAAAGGTTTGCTTATAGGTGTGCTGGAGGCGATCATAGTCGGCCTGCTGGCCAGCCCGCCGCAAAATCCGCAGGCGGCTTTCGAGCAGCAGGCGGGCGTTGCTGCGACCGAGGGGCTGAAACTCCAACCCCTCCGTGGGGGAGTTGGTTACCAGAAAAAACAGCCGCTGGGCATATAGCGTTGCAAACAGCTCTTGCCCGTCGTCCACCATGCATACTCTGAAGAGCAGGCCAAAATTGGGATGATTGAGATAGGTTTCTGTGCTCATTCAGGTAGGGAAAAGGGTGCGTCGTACGACAGGATAATAGTTACGTCCGTTCAATTCGCCACATGCATTCTAGATCCTGCTGGGTAATCTTCATGCATTCAGCCGGTTAGATGCATTGAATTGCGCCTAATTGCCTGGCTAGCCCAAGCCCAGGGCTAGCAGCTGCGCCTGGGCTTTTTGTAAGGACTCTTGCCATTCTCGCTGAGGGTCGCTGTCGGCGACGATGCCTGCTCCCACCTGCCCCCACACCGTAGATCTGGCCGATGCTGGTTCAGTATGCCCAACCAACAGGGTGCGGATCAAAATGTTCAAATCTAGCTGGCCGCGCCGGTCAAGGTAGCCACAGGAGCCGTAGAACAGGCTGCGGCGCACTGGCTCTAGGGCTTCGATGATTTCCATGCAGCGCACCTTGGGGCAGCCGGTAATCGTGCCGCCGGGAAACGTGGCACGGATCAGGTCGATGGCGGAGCGATCGCCCCTCAGCTCTCCCACCACATTGCTCACTAGGTGCATGACGTGGCTGTAGTACTCCACAGTCAGCAGTTCATCGACTTGCACCGTACCCCACTGACACACCCGGCCCAGGTCGTTGCGCTCTAGGTCTACCAGCATGATGTGCTCTGCCCGCTCCTTAGGGTTGCTCAGCAGGGTTTGGGCCAACTCGGCGTCTTGCTGGGGAGTTGCTCCCCGAGGGCGTGTACCGGCGATGGGGCGGGTCTGGGCGATGCGCTTCTCATCGGGTTCGCCTGGCCCGTTCTGGAGCTGAACGAGCCGTTCTGGCGAGCAGCTAATCACGTCGCCCCAGGGGGTGCGCCAATAGCAAGCAAAGGGAGAGGGGTTAATGCCCTGCAAGTTGCGGTACAGGGTCCAACTATGGGCCGTAGTTTCCGTCGAGAACCGGAGGGAAAGATTGACCTGAAAGACATCCCCCGCTTCAATGTGCTGCTTGGCCCGTAGCACCGCCTGCTGGTACTCTGCCGCTGCCATCCCCAGGGTCACAGAGCGGGGATCGCCCGCCAGTTCTACCATTGGCGGTTTTTTATCCGGAGGCAGACTGAGCTGGTGCGCCATGGCATCTAGCTCTTCTGGAGACGGTGCCGCCAGCCACAGCCGCTGGGCTTGGTGGTCGAGCACGGCAAAGGTCGCGGGCTGATACCACAGCGCCACCGGAAAGGGTAGGGGATCGTCCTTGAGGGTGGGTAGGCGCTCAATTTCCCAGGCGAGGTCGTAGCCCAGCCAGCCCAGCCAGCCGCCGGTAAAGGGCAGTGTTTGCTCGGCGGCAGCGGCTTCTTCGCCTAAGAGCGCGATCTGTTGGCCCCCGGCTAACCGTTCGGCCAGCATGGGCAAAATATGGCCCACCCCCGGTGTCCACACCTGGGGAAGCCCCCCTACCGACTGGGGCGGCCCGGCGCAGATCGAGTAGCGTCCGTGAGGGCTCCAGGGGGGGGCAGGGCGAGAGGGAGCCATGGCAGAACTAGGGCAAGGGCTCTCTAGCAGGGCCACTAGATTAGCTAGGCTAGGGGGCTGCTGCAAGCGATCGCCGTAGAGGGCTTGAAAGATATCGCTACCGGTGCGGTGCTTGAGCGGTTGCGATCGCACCCACCAGTTCAAATCTCGCCTCCCCAGACCCACCGCGCCCACCAAAACACGGCTAATAGCCCCAAGGCAAACCAATCCCACGATCGCAGCACCATTTGGTACCAGCGCACCCGGTGCTCGTTGGGGCTGGTAAAGCCCCGCACCTCCATGGCGGCGGCGATCTGCTCTGCCCGCAATAGCAAATTTTGCAGCAGCCGCTCAACCACGGCCAGCCACACCTGGGCCGAGCCCCGCAGCCCCAACTTCTTCCAGTTGATGGCGCGGGTCTGCACCGATCGCACCAGGTTCTGTACCTCCTCCAGCACCAGCGGAATAAACCGCAGCGATAGGGTGACCGTCAGGGCAATCTCGGTCACGGGCAGGCGAAACCACCGCAGTGGGGCCATCAGCGCTTCTAGGGACACCGTAATTTCTTCAGGGGCGGTGGTGAGCAGGTAGAGGTTAGTGCCGTAGATCAGGGTAAACAGCAGCGTGCCAATGCGAATGCCCAGCTCCATCGATCGCCGGGTCACGGTGATTGGCCCCCAGTCGAGCACCACGTAGCGGTATGACGTGGGTTGAGGCAGTTCTGGTAGCACCTCTGGCGGATCCTCTAAGGTCGCCATGTCGGCGGGAGTGGGCAGCCGAGGCGTATGGGCGATCTGAAGCCCGTCGGGCATGACGAAGGTAAGCAGCATAACGATGCCGCTCAGCACCACCAGCCAGCCCATCTGCTGCCGCCACACCCGAAAGGGAATGCCTCCCACCAGCGTCAGCAGCACCAGCAGCGCCACCAGGCCAAATCGCCAATAGGCATTGGCCAGAATGGGCGTGACCAAAATGCTCATCAGCCAGGCCATCTTGACCCTGGGATCAATCCGGTGCAGCCAGGTGATGGGCTGTTCTAAGTAGAGGCCAATCGGGAGCGATCGCAGAAGATCCATTTATATCGGCTAAGGACGACTAAATGTGGAGTGGGCTCAGACTTTCGTGGCCCGGTTGGGGTTGTTGCGCTCTAGGTCACGCATGGCCTTGCCCCGCCAGAAAATACGAATGGGAGTGCCCTCAAAGCCCAGGTTTTCGCGGAACTGCCGCTCTACGTAGCGGCGGTAGTTGTCCTTTAGCAGGTGGGGATCATTCACAAATAGCGTAAACGATGGGGGCCGTACCGTTACCTGAGTGCCGTAGTAAATGCGGCCTTGACGACCCTGGCGGGTAGTGGGTGGCGTGTGCCACTTGACCGCATCTTCGAGCACTTCGTTGACCACTGAGGTGCTCACCCGGCGACGGTGCTGCTCCACAGCATGATCGACTAATTCTAAAATTTTGGGTACTCGCTGCCCCGTCTTGGCGCTAACGAAGATACGTTTGGCCCAGTCGAGAAAATTGAGTCGGGCTGAGATCTGATGATCAAAGTCGTAGATGGTGTGGCTATCTTTTTCTACGGCATCCCACTTGTTGACGACAATCACGCAGGCGCGACCGTCTTCTTCGATGCGACCCGCCAGCTTTTGGTCTTGCTCAGTGACGCCGTCGAGGGCGTCGATCACCAGCAGCACCACGTCGGCCCGGCGGATCGCCTTAAAGGCGCGGTTGATGCCAAAGAACTCTGGCCCATACTCGACGCTTTTCTTCTTGCGAATGCCGGCGGTGTCAATCAGGCGGTAGGTTTTGTCGCCGTGCTGCACCTGCATGTCGATCGCATCGCGGGTGGTGCCCGAGATCGGGCTGACTATGGCGCGAGTTTCACCCACAAAGGCGTTGAGCAGGCTCGATTTGCCCACGTTAGGTCGCCCCACAATGGCGACTTTGATTTCTTCTTCGGCCACTTCTTCGACGGTTTCGGGCAGAAATTCGACCAGGGCATCGAGCATTTCCCCAGTGCCGTTGCCGTGAATGCCGGAGACAGCGTAGGGTTCGCCCAGGCCTAGCTCCCAGAACTGGGCTGCCTGCACCAGGCCGTGGTCTAACGATTCGCACTTGTTGACGGCCAGCAGCACCGGCACCGACTGCTGCCGTAGCCAGGAGGCAATTTCGCGATCGGATTCGGTGGGGCCAGTTTTGCCATCGACCACGAATACGGCGGCGCTAGCTTCGCTCAGCGCCAGCTGGGCCTGTTCGCGAATGTAGGGCAAAAACTCGGTGTCGTCGTCAAATACTAGGCCGCCGGTATCGACCACCAGATAGTCGCGATCGCGCCAAAAGGCGGGCTGGTAGGTGCGATCGCGGGTCACCCCTGGCTGGTCGTAGACAATTGCGTCTTGAGCCCCGGCCAGGCGGTTCACTAGGGTAGATTTGCCCACATTTGGGCGTCCGATAACCGCAACAATAGGCAGGGGCATGACTTGGGCCTTTAGGCAGATGAATGGTCTACGAAATCAAGCGACTACACAGCGCTAGCCGCTTAGATTGTCCCATGAGATATCTTCTCAATCTTTCCATTGTAGTCAACGGCCAGCCAGCTGTGCTGAGTTCTTGTCTGAAGCTGCGCTATTAATCACGCTTAGCCCTGACATTTCAGCGGCGGCCAACGCTGCTGAGGCTAAAACCGGCGAGCGGTGTGGCTCTCGGGGTCGAATTCGTAGCGATCGCTAAAATTGGTTACCCCATAGAGATTAAACGACACCGTAGGTTCGTCGCCCAGGGGTTCGACACTGTGAATAGCATTGGCGGTCAGGGCCACGACATCGCCGGGGTTGAGAATTACCTCTTCGACGAGCTCAAGGCGATCGGGCTGATTTGGTGCGGGTGCCCGCCGCCAGAGGCGGTTGCGCTCTTGGCCACCTACCAGAGCCACTATGGCCCAGGTGCCATGGTTGTGAATGCTAGATTTGCGCTCGGGCAACCAACTCACCATCTGGATGGTGATGGGAAACTCGTGTTCGCGGTAGAGAAAGTTAACGCTCCAGCCCATGGCCGGGTCGGGGTTGTGGTACTCCATTTGCAGCCAATAGGAGCTCACCAGCAGTTTGCGCACCAGAGGGGTGATCGCTTCTAAACGGCTGATGTCGTCATGAAAAATATCGAGAATATCTTCCAGCTCAGTCAAAAACCGGTATAGACGGTAGTAACGCCCTGGCTCTGGGGTGTCCGAATCGCCGAAGGAGCGACGGGTGCCATCGTCGGTGATGAGCCAGTTGTGGTTTGCCATCGTTACTCAACGCGGAGGCGGCGAGTTTCTACCACCATGCCGTCTTCGCGAATGACCACTGTAGAGACCCAGCGATTGTCGGCTTCTGCTGGGGCAGTGCCTCGCTTATAAAGACCGCCAGAGCTCAGAATGTCGAACACTACCGGGCGGGGCTCAAAAAAATCTACGGCGGTGACCCCTTCTTCTACGGCTACCCCCATGAGCGATCGCCCTGCCAGCGGCTCTAAGACAATGGTGTCGAAGCTGTAGGATTGCCCTGGCGATACGGTTTGGGGCAGACGCACTTGCAACGTTGGCGGATTGTTGCCTGCCACCATGCGGCTAGTTTCGCTCAAGGTGGCTTGGTGGACGATCTGACCTGCCTCCAGGCGCTGGCGGGAGGTGATGTCGGCGCTAAGGGTGAGCACCCGTTCGGCTTGGGTTTGCTGGCCGGTGACGGTGGTGCGGGTTTCAACGGTGTAGGTGCCGGGGCCAGTGGCCTCCCAGCTCAAAAGTTCAATGTCGTAGGCTATGTCGGGATACTGCTGCCAAAGGGTTTCGAGGGTTTGGCGCAGCTGCCCATAGTCAAAGCCGGTATCGCTGGTGAAGGACTCGCTATAAAAGGCCATCACCCCGTCGAGGTTGCGATCGCTAGCGGCGGCCTCTAATTCACTGAGCAGGCTCTGCACCTCAGCCGGGGCCGCTTGGGCTAGGTCTAAAGCCACATTTAGGGAATAGGATTGAGCCGGCTCCGGGTAGGCTGTGGCCATCAATCCTAGGGTTGCTAGAGCGGCCATGCCTCGTCCCCAATGCTTTGCTGAAGCTCTTACCACGCCGCACTACCCCCGCCAGAAATACTCCGTCTACCTTATATCAATTGCCAGGGAGTTGGTATAGTTAGAGGCGTTTTCAGCGTCGAGGGTGTTCCGTTGCCCCAAGCATCTACCCCAGCAGCATCTGCTTCATCGCCCCGGCTGCTGGTGGCCGCCAGCGGCACGGGTGGTCACCTGTTCCCGGCGATCGCCACCGCCGAAGCCCTGCGTCACGAGGGCTTCACCATCGAATGGCTAGGAGTGCCCGATCGCCTCGAAACTACTCTAGTACCCGATCACTGGCCCCTGCATACCGTACGCATGGCTGGGTTTCAAGGTCGACCTGGGCTGGCTACGCTCAAGACGCTGGGCCAGTTTGGCCAGGCTACAGTGCAGGTGCGCCGTCTGCTCAAGCAGGGTAAGTTTGACGGCGTGTTTACCACGGGAGGCTACATTGCCGCCCCGGCTATTATTGCGGCGCGATCGCTCGGGTTGCCCGCAGTGCTGCACGAATCCAACGCTCTGCCGGGTAAAGTTACCCGCTGGCTGAGCCCTTGGTGTACCGTCGTAGCCCTGGGGTTTGAGGCCGCCCGCTCATACCTGCCCAAAGCTGAAACTGTGGTGGTGGGTACCCCGGTTCGAGATGACTTTCTCACCCCTGAGCCGCTAGCCTTAGATGATCCTGCGGTACCCGATGGGGTGCCCCTAATTGTGGTGGTGGGTGGCAGCCAAGGGGCTGTGGCGGTAAATCAACTGGTGCGGGCTGCGGCCCCTGCCTGGATTAATGCCGGTGCTTGGATAGTGCACCAAACCGGCAGCAGCGATCCTGATGCCGACAGTTACCAGCACCCTCACTATATTCACCGCCCGTTCTTTAGCTCTATGGCTGCCCTGATGAACCGGGCCACTCTGGCCATTGGCCGCGCTGGGGCCGGTACCCTCACCGAGTTGGCAATCTCTCGCACCCCGGCGGTGCTGATTCCCTATCCCTACGCGGCAGAAGACCATCAGACCGTGAATGCTGCGGTGTTTACCGATGCCGCTGCGGCCTTAACGCTGCCCCAAGGCAAAACATCGGCCGCTCAGCTCCAGGCTTTGGTGTTAGACCTTCTGGCCCAGCCTCAGCGGTTGACGGCTATGGCCACCGCTGCCGGTAGTCTTGCCGCCGCCGATAGCGCAACGAAACTGGCCAATTTGATTCAGCAAGTGGTGCTAAATCGGTAAAACGAGTCTGGAAGGTGGCCTTGATGGTCAATTGGTTGCCACGCCGTCTCGGTTGGTTACGGCCTGGTGGTCAGTCAGTTATTGCGACATCGCCGCCGACTGGGGCTGCGATTTAGTCTGAGTTGCCAGCGGTTGCAGGTGAAACCCAACTACCTGTTGCCCACGGCAGTAGAAACCGAGTTTAGGTCGTACTTCAAAGGCGGGGGACTTGCCCTGCTGTGCTTCGGCTTCGGTGTAGAGCCAGTAGCCCCGAGGCCCGGCCACTAGCTGCACGGGAGTCTCTTTGGTGCGCGAAATCAAAACATGGGTTGGCGTAAATGTCATTGCAGATGTCATTGCAGTCTCCTTGGGTGCAACTGCCCCTGAGTGAGTAGTAACTCTATGTAACGCCCTCTCAGAAAAAGTCGCGAGTCGGAGGGCCGAATATGGCCGGGGAGGATCTCCCCCTCCCTCCCAAGAGACCCCTGAAAACTTAGCCTCTCAAGGTGCCCAACGGTGCCCTGCGAACACCACCAAACCTGAAGAACGTACTAAATTGTTAAACATAGGTTACAAAACGTTATCTGTCCTGGGTCGTACCCCGTTTTCAGGTAGCTTTCTTTTATGAAAGAGTTCCACGCCAGCCAAACCCTATGCCTGCGGGTGCCTAACGAGGCCATTCCGATTGAGCACTACCTGCGGCAGCCTCAGCGTCTCGTGCAAGCGATTACCGATCCTCGCCGCATTGAGGTGTTGGGCGAAGGGGTCTATCGGCTGAGCCTGCGACCGCTGCAATTTTTTGGCATTAGCATTGAGCCCACCGCCGACTTGCAGGTGCGATCGCACTCTGACGGCACTTTGACTCTGGAGTCGGTAGGCTGCCAGGTCAAGGGGCCTGACTATCTGAGTTTTGTCAACGACTCTTTTGGGATGGCGCTGAAGGGCACCCTCACGCCCCACCGCGAAACCACCTACACAGAATTGCGGGGTTGGGCCGATCTGCGTATTCAGCTAGAACTGCCGCCCCCAATTAGCTTTATGCCGACTTCGGTGCTCGATCGCACGGGCAAAACCTTTCTCAGCGGCATCTTGACCACCATCAAATATCGCATTGAGCGCCAGCTCATCGAAGACTATCGCGCCTGGGTAGCCGCCAACCAAGCTCAACTCCAGGTCAGCGCTCCCAGCGCCCTGCATGGTCGTACGGTGCAGGGGTAGATGGGGCTAGGTGGCGGGGGAGGTTTGTCAGCAGGCGGTAGACGGGGGCTGAGGCAACCGGGTGACCTGAATGCGATCGCCCACCATGAGGCCAAAGGTCGCCTGGGCGCTGCCCTGGTTGATGGCTATCTCAACAAAACCGTGGCTGCCCACCAGTGCTAGGGCTGTCCCTGGGGCCACCGCGCCATAGGTTGTGGTTCCCGACAGTGTTGTGGTTCCCACCGTGAGTGACCAGGGGCCAGAGTCTACGGCGCTGGCCGGAATGGTCGTCGCCGCATTGCCAAAGCGATCGATATACTGCACCGCACCCTCCCAGCCCCCAGCTAGGGCCACAGGCGCTGGCCTAGGCAACTGCACCAGAGACTGAGCATCGATTGTTGGCCCTAGCTGAGTGAGGGCAACGCCGTTGGCTAGGTGCGCCGCCACCGGGGCAAAAATGTCTCGACCGTGGAAGGTGGCACTGGGGTGGGCACCGCGCCAGTAGTCAGCATGGGTTAGCTCTACGGCCTCCACCCGGTCATCATTGGGCCAAACGCCGCTGAGCACGCCATTGTCTGGCCCCACCAAAAAGCCTCGGGAGGTCTGCACGGCGATCGCGCGACGGCGGGTACCTACCCCCGGATCGACCACCACTAGATACACCGTGCCCGTGGGTAGGTACGGGTAGGCGCTGAGCAGCGTGAACCGCGCAGCGACCAGATCTTGGGGAGGAATAGCGTGGGTAAGGTCGATCAGCGGGGCGGTGGGGCATAGGGTCACAATGACACCCTTCATAATGCCGACGTAGGCGTCTTGGGTGCCGAAGTCAGTGATCAGGGCAATGGGCATGGGCGAAAGGCAATGGGCTGGAGAACAGAGAGATAGGGCCGGCCTAGTCAACGCCTAGAGGTCAGCGCGGTAGTCGCCCGATTTGCCGCCGGTTTTCTTCAGTAGGCGAATACCGCGAATTTCGATCGATTTTTCGAGCCCCTTGGCCATGTCGTAGAGGGTGAGTGCAGCTACGCTAGCAGCGGTTAGGGCCTCCATTTCCACCCCGGTTTCGGCCTTGATCTTAACGGTGGCCTGAATGGTGTAGCCGGGCAACGCTGCATCGGGAGTAATTTGCACCTCCACTTTCTGAATGGGCAGGGGGTGACAAAGGGGAATGAGGTGAGCCGTCTGTTTGGCTGCCATAATCCCTGCAATGCGGGCGGTGCCTAGCACGTCACCTTTAGGGGCGTCTCCGGCTTCAATGGTGGCTAGGGTTTGGGCCTGCATGACCACGGTGGCCACGGCAACAGCCTCGCGCACAGTCTGGGGTTTGGCGGCAACATCGACCATGTGAGCTTGGCCCTGGGCATCAAGGTGGGTGAGGGCTGTCGCTGGCGAAGATTTTTCAGTCATTATTTTTTGGTGATTGGGGGTTTAAAGTGTGCAGAAGAGTATGCTAATATCAAAAGCCTGCACAGGGGCGTGTAGCTCAGTGGACTAGAGCACGTGGCTACGGACCACGGTGTCGGGGGTTCGAATCCCTCCTCGCCCGTTTTAAGTGAATACATCCCCGAACTACGGGGCATTAGGAACAAGGCTTTGGGCTTAAGACTCAATCTTGTTCCTAATTTTTTGGCTTTACCCTAGGTAGGCTGTTGTAGCTGTAGCCAGTTTGGTTGAGACATTTCCCCTAAGAACGTTCAAACGTTCTTGAGGTTTCTGGACGTCCTAACCCAGGTGACTATGGCTATAGCTCGACTGGTTGGGGCGAGGTGACCTAGGGGGTTATGCTGCCGGAGCGTTGAGCCGCTAGGTCTGTGGCGTATACATCTTGGCCGTGGCCTAGGGCAAACCGCAGGGAGTGGGCTAAGTCTTTGCTGTTGGCTGTGGCAAAAACTACAAGCCCTACTAGGGTCATGACTCCCGAGAGACCAAAGATGCCTCGGTAGCCCAGCTGATCGGCAATGGTGCCAAAGACTGGGCCAGCCAGGGCAATGCCCACATCAAAGCCCACCATCGCTAGGCCAAAGGTACGGCCCCGATCGCTCGCCGTAGAGCGATCGCCCATCAGGGCCGCAATCATCGGAATTAACGTGCCGCCGGCAAACCCTTGAATGAACCCCGCCAGCAAAAACATCGGCGCGCTGCGGGCCAGCCAAAACATGCCCATCGCCAGGCTATAGACCAGCAGGCTAGCAGTGATGAATCGCCCCCGCCCATAGCGATCGCTGGCCCGCCCCGCCACTAACCGCGACATAAAGCTGGCCAGCGCTGAGGCGGTGTAGATCAGGCCTACATTTAAGGCTAATCCCGCCTCACGCACATACAGCGGTACAAAAGTGCTGAGGGTGCCAAAGGCCAACCCCACCAGCAGCAAAATAATTGCCGGAGTGCGGACTCGCCCGCTCCACAGCTGTCCCCAAAATGCCGGTACCCCAGCCCCGTCGGTAGCGTTGCGGGGCTGATAGGGTTCGTGCAGTCGCGCCACCAGGCCCAAGCCCACCAGGCCCAGCAGGCCCATCGCCAAAAACGCTGTCGTGAACCCGGTCGCCTCGTAGAGAAAGCCGCCCAGAGCCGGGCCGAGGGCCAAACTAATGGGGTTGACCAGAGTCATATAGCCAATCAGTTCGCCCCGATTGGCGGGTGGGGCCAAGTCGAGCACCAAGGCACTATAGGCCACCACAAAGGCCGCAATGCTCAGCCCGTGAAAGGCACGAATGCCCATCATCGCCAAAATGGAGGTGTCTAAACTGAAGGTGTACCCGGCTATCGAGAGGGGCACAATCGCGCGGGGCAAGAACTGCACCAGCAGGTAGCCAAAGGGGGCGATCGCGATCGCAGTCAAGCCCACCATCAGCACCACTTTGCGGCCTCGCTCATCGGCCAACCGCGACAGGTAGGGCCGCGCCACCAGCAGACCAATGGCAAACGACGCCATCACAATACCGATCTGTTGGCCACTACCCCCCAGGGTTTCGATAAATAGCGGTAGGGTGGGCAACAGCCCCGCCAGCCCGGCCCAAAAGCAGAGCCCCGCCGCAAACAACACCGTCAGATTGTTGCGCACCGCCGGGCTAAAGGTTGAGAAAATAGTCAAAACGGTCGTTCTCCCCGTAGAGTGCTGGCTGCATCAGGGCACTAGCGCCGTCGTAAGTAACGCTATCCCACTCCTTAATGTAAACAAATGTTGCAGGTGTCGGCCATGGAGCGTACCGCTACCGTTGACCCCACGGGTCGCTACCGCTACTGCCTGGAGCGACGCTGGAGTCATGCCTCCACCCTGGCTATCATCATGCTCAATCCTAGCTGGGCCGACAGTGCTCTAGACGACCCTACCCTGCGCCGCTGCCTGGGGTTTGCCCAGGGCTGGGGGTCTGGGGCGATCGCCGTGGTCAATCTGTTTGCCTACCGCAGTTGTCATCCTGCCGTGCTGAGCCAGGTTGACGACCCCATTGGCCCTGAGAACGACAGAGTTCTCGCTGAGGTAGCCGACCGAGCTGACTCCATTTTGTTGGCCTGGGGCAATGGCGGCAGATGGCTAGGGCGCGATCGCACCGTCCTGTCTCTCCTCACTCCCCACCAGGCCAAATGCTACTGCCTAGGGCGCAACCTCACGGGCCAACCCCGGCATCCTCTCTACGCCCCTAGTGCTACTCCCCTGCAGCACTGGAGTTGACCCCTCACCCTAGGCTTCGGTCCTCTACTCTGGCCGCCCCGGCTCCTGGTAGACCCCGTAGGCGGCCATAATGCCTAACCCAAACCCAAACAAATGTCCCCACCAGGCCACCATGGGCTGGGTGGGAAACATGCCGAAAATAAAGTAGCTGTAGTTGATCAGCACAAACATCGAAATCAGCAGCGGCACTACCCGCCGCTCTAGCCAACCAATGCACAGCAAATAGCCAAACAGGGTATACACCACCCCACTCAGCCCGTGGACGCTAGTGGGGCCAAGCAGCCAGGCCACTACCCCTCCGCCCAGCCAACCAATCAGCAGGGTAATCCAATAGTCGCGGCGGCTTTTGGCCAAAATCAGCCAGCTAAAGATCAAAAAACCGATGGTGTTGCCAATCAGGTGGGCAAACCCAGAGTGGGAAATCGCCGATAGAAAAATACCGGGGATGCCCTCTAGGCTGCGGGGATGTAACGGCAGGTTCCAGCGACCACCAAAAAACACCTGATCGACAATTTCTTGCCCCCAGGGAATCGCCACTAGGTAGATCGGCAGCAGCGCATTGGCCTTTAGCCGTTCTAGCCACCCCTGGGTGGGCGCTGCCTTAGATGCCTGATAGTGAGAAGCCTGAGGGCGAGAAGCCTGAGAAGGAGCCGCAGGTTCGTTCAGTTCTGCTTCTAGCCGATTCAGCCGGGCTTGCAGTTCGGAGTCGTCCAAAGCGTTTGCCTGTGTGGAGTTGAGACTATAGCTAGGTTAGCTTTTTCGCCCCGCTTCTGCCCAGCACAACTCAACGGCCTAGCGGCAACGCTCGACTGACTAGGGGGAAAGCAGAGTCTTTGGGGGCTAGTCTGAGTAGCCATTGACTCTCATCGATCACTAACGGGCCATGCTGGGATCGAACCAGCGACCGACCGCTTAGAAGGCGGTTGCTCTATCCGCTGAGCTAATGGCCCTAACCATCACCACTTTATTTTAGAGGGTGCCGGTTGTTCTCAGGGCAGACTAGGACGAATAGAATGTTGAAAAAACAGCGGCAGAGTGATGCTAGCGCAGTCGAGGTCGCTAAAATAAGTCTCTTGACATAAGATTGCACAGTCTGTGAGGGTTTGCCAGGCTTTATCACATCGCTACTACGCAGTACTAAGGGTGCGGTTTACCGTTGCAGCCGCCGCCTACTGCAGGTATTCACCTCAGCTAGGAGTCAGCAGGCCATAACATGTTTATCCTTAAGCGGCAGGATGTTGACATCAAAACGATGCACCATCCACAAAAAGATCAACAGATTCCGATCTTGTCTTACCAAGGGCAAACCTTTCGGCTGCTGAGCGTATTTAGTGCCGCGCAAGAAGACGATGCCAGAGCCCTGTGGCGCGATCTGACGGACAACCGAGGTAAGGCCTGCGTATTACTTGAAGAACCTGAGCGCTTTAGTATTTGGGGCAAGATTCGCCTGGATCAGTTTGATCACGACGCTGGGCCTGACACGGGCACGCCGCCAGCGGGGGCGACGTTCATTAAGGCCTGCCTGCTGATGTTGCAGGTGCTGTATATGGATGTAGAAGATTTGCTAGGCAATAAGCAGGCCCGGCAGTTTGAAGACGATGTGAGTAAGGTGTTTGCGGCCTGGAAGTTTCCCCAGTCTGCGACTCCTGATGCGGTGAGAGCCCTGCTGACCGTCGATCCGCTGGCGATGCCCCAACTGCCGCCCTGGCAAGACCACCATTTGCATCGCCTGCTCGAAGAATTGCACCGCATTGCCAAAGATTACTTCGGCAATGCTAATTTTGCCGATCGCGCTCTGGAAGCGGTAGAAGACCTCACGGTGGCCGAGCAAAGCCAGTTTAAGCGCTGGTTGCAGCAGTCGCCCTCGGGTAAGATTTGGGTTTAATTCAGGTGTGGAGCCATTGAAGGCAGGCCTGACTGCTTGGGAAACAGACGGTGCGGTTAAGGAGTTTAAGAAATATTGCTCCCCATGCCTAATTCCCATGATTCTTTAGGGTGGTCGGCCCAAGCGACTGGGGAATCGGTACAATTCAGGCGTTGCGCTGGGTGCACCGCTAGGGCGGGCGATCGCTGCGATGGTTCTTTCCCCGGAGTTAGACCAGCTCCCGAGGGCCACCGCGTCACCACATTGACAGTTGCGCCGTTGAGTTCCTTTAGGAGTGAACTATTGAGCAAGTCATCGACATCGGCCTCTACCCGTGACCCATCTACCCCGCTGTTGGTGGGAGCCTGCATCGCCTGGGGTGTGGTTACGCTGCTGTTTTTCCTGCTGTTTACGGCACCTGGAGAAGATGGTGCCCAACCCGGCTGGTTTTTAGTTGGCATTAACCTGCTAGAAATTGGGGCATTTTTCTTGGCCTCGGTGTTGTGCTTTCGAAACTGGCGCAGTACCCAAATCGTCAGCGGCCGCAACGTCTGGTTCTGGATTGGCCTGGGCTTGCTGTTCTATGCCATGGGCACGGTGCTGTTCTTTATTTGGGGTACAGTTTGGGGGCTTGACCCGGCGGTGTCGCTGGGCGATTTTTTCTACATTTTTAGCTATGTCTTTTTGGCCGCTGGCATGTTTAAGGCCGTGCTGCCCAGGCGATTAAACCTGGAGGTGCCTCAGTGGCTGATGGTGGTTGGCATTGGTTTGGGGGGAGTACTGCTGGCTATTTTCGTCAACTTAGCCGCCGCTGAAGCTACCGTTGGGCCTTTGGAGTCAGGTCCACCGATCTATCAGGTTGCTCAGGCTGCTACCGAGGAGGAGGTTGCGGTGCCCGAGATTGAAGCCGCAGCACCGATCGAGGCCACGAGTTCAGCGCCAGGCTGGGTCTTGCAGCTAGACGGCATGCTGGAACCAATGGTGGACGTCGTCGGTCTACTCTACTTGATTGGTGACATTGTGCTGCTGGTAATTGCGGGTACGCTGCTGGTGGCTTTTTGGGGCGGGCGTTACTCACAGTCGTGGAAGCTGATTGCGATCGCCGCCTTTTGTCTCTACATTGCCGATATGTTTTTTGCCTATGCTGTCAATACCGACACCTACATCGAAGGCAGCCTCTGGGAAGTCTTTTGGACGTTTTCGGCAGTCTTTTTTGGCCTTGGGGCGGTGGTCGAACATGCCGTTTCGGTGAATTCTCGCCGCAGCACCCGACGACGACGAGGTTAAGGCCCTTTGAGAGATTAGCCTTAAGATATTAGATGGCATTGTTACGGAACCCACGGCATGGCACCCAAAAAGCTGACTGAGGCTGACAAGACTTCTATCTTGAGCCTGTACCGCCAGCCCCAGGAAACGACCTCAACTCTGGCGGATCGCTATGGGGTCAGCAACAGCACCATCAGCCGGTTGTTGAAAGCCAGCTTGCCCGAAGCTGAATACAGCCTTTTGATTCAGCAGAAACGCGGAGCGAGTGAGCGATCTGTGCCCGGTAAGGCTGCTTTGGAAGTCGTCATGCCCGACGATAGGACCGAGATCTTGCCCCCGGTTTTAGTCGAACCCGAGGCTAGCTCAAAACCTCAGGTTAAGCGTCGTCAGAAAACAGTCGAACCTGTCGCCGAGCCTGTCGCCGAACCCGTGGTTGAGCCCGTCGCCGAACCTGCGATCGCTGTTACCCTGGCCGCAGACCCAGAGGCAGCTGCGGTTGCGGCTGAAGCCCCAGCTCCCTCACCGAAACCTACAAGAAAACGGCGATCGCGCCTCTCTGAAACCGCAGCAGACAGTCCCCCAGACGACAGCGCAGAACCCGAGGTCGAAGCCCCCCCTGAGGTGACTCAGCTCTCCCTCACCGAACCTGTCCCCGACCCCGCCGCCCCTCCCGAAAAGCCGGCTCGGCCAGTGCTGAAGTCGGCTCAGAGTGTTCCTGCTGCCGCCAAGTCATCGAACGACGAAACGGCTGATGACCTTGACGATGACTGGGATGACAATCCCGTGCTTGGGGATGACTACGACGAAGACGATAGCGACGACGACGATGATGGTGACGACGATGATGCCAATACCTATGCTTGGGAAGGTGGCGATCGCGGTTCTACCCCCCATTTAGAGACCCTAGAGATTGCGCCGCTCACGGCTGACGTGCTGCCGCCTCTCTGCTACGTGGTGGTCGAGCGCACCTCCTCAGAACTGGTAGTGCTGCCCCTGCGCACCTTTGCCGAACTCGGCCAAATCCCAGAGACCGAGGGCGACTCGCGCACCCTACCGGTGTTTGAAAACCACAATGTGGCCCGGCGGTTTTCGCGTCGTAACCAGCGAGTGGTCAAGGTACCCGACGGCACCCTACTGCAAACCACCAGCCCCTACCTGCAAGCCAAGGGCATTACTCGCCTGTTTATTGATGGCCAGGTCTTTTCCCTCGGCCAAGATGACCTAGAGTCGGTTGCCCCCCTGGGCGAAGATTAGGTGCGTGAGTAGCTCTCGCCTGTGCCAAAACGTTACCTTGGCCCTGGCCCATGTTCTGCCTTTGCCCCATACACTAGGCCTAGGCTTACACCGTGGAGAGTGATGGACCTACTGCTGCACGTTGCCATTGGCATTGGCCTGAGCGCCGCCGCTGGGTTTAGGATCTTGGTGCCTTTCTTAATTGCAGGCATAGCGGCTCAGCAGGGCTACTTGGCCCTGTCGCCCGGTATGGCGTGGATGGCCAGCACCCCGGCCATTATTGCCTTTGTGGTCGCCACTGTTCTAGAGGTGTTGATTTACTTTGTGCCCATCGTCGATAACGTTATGGATGCGGTAGAACTGCCCGCGGCGGCGATCGCAGGCACTGTTCTCACCGCCGCCGTTACCGGGGGCGACATCAATCCCTTTTTGCAGTGGAGCCTGGCGCTGATCGCCGGAGGCAGCGTGGCCAGCGGCACCCAGGCATTTACCGGGTTGGCTCGGTTGGCCTCTACCGCAGCGGCAGGGCCAGTGGGCAATATTGCTGTCTCTACAACAGAATTGGTCAGCTCAACCATCCTTTCGGTACTCGCGATCGCGGTGCCAATTTTGGTAGTACTCGTAGTAGGGGTGCTGATGTACCTACTCTTCCGGCGGCGCAGGCGTAAATGGCGCAGTTCTTAGAGCACGGTAGCCTGCACCGCTTCGTCCACCGTCCACCACCGGGAGCCAGCCATGGCCAGCCACACTGCCACCAATGCCCAAGCTACCTTTGAGCAACACTTTGACGCTATTGTGCCGATGATGTTGGCTGAGTGGCCCCAGCTCATCGAAGAAAATCTGATCGCTACCAAAGGCGATTTCGATCTGGCGGTGGCCTACATCAGTGGTGAAACCGATCGCACCCAAACCCTAGTGCGTCGCCAAATCAAAGAGCTAGCCAGCCTAATTGAAGTCGAGCCACCAAACTTGGGGAAGGCGGCTCGTAAGGCTGCCCGCAAGGCGGCTCGTAAGGTTTCAAACAATGGGGTCTTGGCCTCTGCCCTAGAGGTTACTGGCCTAGAGTCTGCTGGGTCGCTAGGGGTAGACAAATCTAGCATTGACAATCTGCTTGACGACCTCGAAGCGCGCACTGAGAACCTGATTCAAGAGCTGAAGGTTGAGATGCTGCCCGAACTTGAGAAACGTGCTCGCGGCAACCTGGGGCAAAGCCTGCTAATTGCCCTGGGCATTGGCTTTGTGCTAGGTCTGATCTTGGGGGGCAAGCGTGGATAGCTCTGACTCTGCCTTTGACCAAGTAGAAAGCTACTTGCGGCGACTGCTGCGTTTGGCAACAGTGCTAGTCGATACTCATCTCGATGTTGCCGTACAAGAGGCCAACTACGAAAGCCGCCGCCTAATCAGCGGCTTTATCATGGTGGGCGTCGGTATTGGTCTACTCACCACAGGAGTTGTGCTCGGCATCGTCGCCAGTGTGGTGTTTGCCCAGTCCCTGGGGCTGAGCTGGCTTCAGGCGATCGCCGCTGTGGCCGGGGTTGACCTACTGTTGGGCTTAGTTTTTGTCACTCTGGGGCGGCTGCGGTTGCGCGGGCCGCTGATGATACAGACTCAGGCTCGACTCTCGCGATCGGTGGCGCTGCTCAAAGCCAAAGAGTAACCAGAAAAGTAGGGACATTGCCTGCAATGTCCGACAGCTAATCTTGCTGGGTTGAAAATTGTCTTGCCCCGATCGCCGCCAGCACCCCCGCCACCGCTAGCAGAATGGGGATTGAGTACCAAGGGAACTCAGCCAGGGGTTTGTAGGCCGCTGCCCGCAGGCCGACGGTGGTATAGGTCAGCGGCAGCAGGTAGACGATCGCCTTTAGCGCCACCGGCAGCGTCGCCGGGTCGAAGAACGTGCCGCCTAAAAACGACATCGGCACAATCAAAAAGTTGTTGAATAGGCCCACGCTCTCAAGCGATTTGACGTTGAGCCCGACGATTACCCCTAGGCCTGCAAACACGGCGCAGTTGAGCACCACCAACAGCAAAAACAGCGGGTTAATGAAGCTCCAAAACCGCCCCGTAAACAGAATCGCCACCAAAATGACCGAGCCTGCGGTCATCAGCCCGCGCACAATGCCCGCCAGCATTTTGCCCAGGTGCAGCGCCAGGGGATGCACCGGGTAGAGCAGCATTTCCTCGAAGGTTTTGGTGAAGAGGCGATCGCCGCAAATCGAAAACGTGGTGCCGCCAAAGCTAATCACCATCGACGACAGCGCTACCATCCCCGGCAGAATAAACTCTAGGTAATTGTCGCCCGCTGGCGGGGTGGTCACCTGGTCGATCGCACTGCCCAATCCTAGACCAAAGGCCAAAATATAAATTAAGGGCGACACCAGCCCCGAGGCCGCCACCTGGGGAATGCGCACCCGCAGGTCGAGCCAGTCGCCCCAAAACACCGTGAGCATATCACTCCAAAGGGTGCTGAGGGGCAGCACCTGGCCCTGACGCTGGCGCGGACGAGAAAGGATATTAGTCACGGGATCAGTTGCAACACTTCTTAACTGCTTAATAGTTTAAAGGCTAGGGGGCTAAAGGGCAGGGTTCACTGGGCAGAGAGTTCCCTAGTACAGGGAGTATACGGTTCAAGGTTTTAGGTCCAAGGCTAGCCGCGAACCGCATGCCATAAACCGCGACCCCTGGGTGCTTACCCCTGGGAAATCTGCGCCAAGGACTCGGTTTTGCCCACCAATCCAGTTCTAGGGGTTAAGCAGTTCATTTTCATTACCGACCCACCACTCTCCCAGGCCCATCAGCTCTTGGTGCAGTGCACTGAGTTCTGCCATGTAGATCTCGTGGGGGGTGGTGTCTTTTCGCTCTTTTAACTTCGTCAAGCGCAACAGCACCAGCAGCCAGGGTTTAGAGATGCCATCTCTGGCCTCAATAAATTGGGCAAGTTCACGACTATCCATGGTTAGCCTGCTAAGGAGGATCTATGGATCACTGTAACAGCGGTTTAGATGGTCTGCTCGGGGTGAGTGGGTGGCTAGGGTTGTATACATCTATTGCATTCGAGACACGAAAAGTTAGACAAGCTTGTGGGCTGATCCCCAGATTTTTAGCATGGAGGTAGGTGGCCCAGCGACAAAGCTTTATCCCAGCAAAATCGCAAGTTCCCGGTCTCGATCGGCTGGGGGTTTTGCTGGGTAAAGCGTTTGAACCGGTGCCCGACTTAACTCAATAGATGTTTAAGGTGGCGACATGGTAGCTACGTCTGTGGTTCAGCAATCTGCCCCTCAGCGGGATCAACAGCTTGTTCTCTGGCTCGATGAACTACGCCTCGACGATGTCCCCATCGTCGGTGGCAAAAATGCCTCCCTCGGCGAAATGATTCAGCAGTTGACCCCTCAGGGCATTCGGGTGCCAACGGGGTTTGCCACCACGTCTTACGCCTACCGCTACTTCATTGAGAAAACCGGCCTTGATGCTCAGCTGCGGCAGGTGTTGGGTGGCTTTGATATCAACGATGTCACTGAACTCAGGCGGCGGGGTAGAAAAGCGCGATCGCTAATTCTTAACGCCACCTTTCCTGACGATCTCAAGGCGACTATTCTGCGCGCTTACCACCAGATGTGTGAAGAAGCTGGCCAAAACCTCTGCTTAGACGACGAGTCTTGTCTGGCCGACCACGCCTACACCGAGGTCGATGTGGCGGTGCGCTCTAGTGCCACTGCCGAAGACCTACCCGACGCCAGCTTTGCCGGTCAGCAAGAGACCTACCTCAATGTCTACGGTGACCAGGCGGTGCTGATTGCCTGCAAGAAGTGCTACGCCTCGCTGTTTACCGATCGCGCCATTTCTTACCGCACCACTAAGCAATTTGACCACTTCGATGTGGCGCTGTCGGTGTGCATTCAGCGCATGGTGCGCTCAGACCTGGCCACCTCCGGCGTCATGTTCTCGATTGATACTGAGACTGGCTTTGAGAATGCCGTGCTGATTACCGCCGCCTACGGCCTGGGCGAAAATGTGGTGCAGGGCAGCGTCAACCCCGATGAGTATGTGGTGTTTAAGCCTACCCTCAAGAGCGGCCACAAGCCAATTCTCAGCAAGCGTTTGGGCACCAAGGCGCTGCGTATGGTCTACGACACCAGTGGCACCGAGCTGACCAAAAACGAGACTGTGCCCCTGGCCGATCAGGCCCGCTTTGCGATCGACGAGGACGACATTCTCCAGCTTGCCCACTGGGCCTGCACCATCGAGGAGCACTATACCCAATTGCGGGGCACCAAAAGCCCCATGGATATCGAGTGGGCCAAGGATGGCATTACGGGCGAGCTATTTATCGTCCAAGCCCGGCCTGAAACGGTACAGTCGCAACGGGCTCAGAACGAGCTGCGATCGTACATTTTAGAGGTGCCAGACGGTACAGAACCCGTCGCCAAGGGCCGGGCCGTCGGCGATCTGATCGGCCAGGGCAGCGCCTGCGTCATTCTCGACGTCAACCAGATTGCTCAGTTTCGCCCCGGTGAGGTGCTGATCACCGCCCGCACCGACCCCGACTGGGAGCCGATCATGAAGCGAGCCAGTGCGATCGTCACCGACCAGGGGGGGCGTACCTGCCATGCGGCCATTATTGCGCGGGAATTGGGCATTCCGGCGATCGTTGGCTGTGACAATGCCACCCAGCTGATTACCACGGGCGAACCTGTCACCGTCACCTGCGCCGGCGGCGAAGAAGGACTGATCTACCGGGGCGAAATCCCCTTCCGCATTGAGACTACCCAGATCGACAGCCTGCCCGAAACCCGCACCAAGATCATGATGAATGTGGGCAATCCCGAGCTGGCCTTTACTCTAGCGGCTCTGCCCAACGACGGTGTGGGCTTGGCCCGGCTGGAGTTCATCATCGCCAACCACATTCAGGTGCACCCCTTGGCGTTGCTCAACTTTGACCAGCTGCCCGACGGATCTGAAAAGCGCCAGATTCAGCAGCTCACCGCCCTCTACGATCACAAGCCCGATTATTTCATCGACAAGCTGGCCCACGGGGTGGGCACCCTGGCTGCCGCCTTTTACCCCAAGCCCGTGGTGGTGCGTCTGTCAGACTTTAAGAGCAACGAGTATGCCCACCTGCTGGGGGGCAGCACCTTTGAGCCCGATGAAGAGAACCCGATGATTGGCTGGCGGGGGGCTTCGCGCTACTACGACGATCGCTACCGCGACGGCTTTGCCCTAGAGTGCCAGGCGCTCAAGCGGGTGCGCGACGACATGGGCCTGACCAACGTGATTTTGATGGTGCCCTTCTGCCGCACCCCCGATGAGGGCCGCCGGGTACTCGAAGAAATGGCGAAACATGGCCTGGTGCGCGGTGAGAACGGCCTGCAAGTCTACGTCATGTGCGAACTGCCCAACAACGTGGTGCTGGCCGACGAGTTTAGCCAGGTGTTTGACGGGTTCTCTATTGGCTCGAATGACCTCACTCAGCTCACCCTGGGTCTCGATCGCGATTCGGCCCTGGTGGCTCACCTGTTTGACGAACGCAGCACCGGGGTGAAGCGGATGGTGAAAATGGCGATTCAAACGGCCAAAGAATACCACCGCAAGATCGGCATCTGCGGCCAGGGGCCGAGCGACTACCCCGAGTTTGCCCGCTTCTTGGTGGAACAGGGCATCGACTCGATCAGCCTCAACCCCGATACGGTGATCAAAACCCGCCTAGAGATTGCCGATATGGAGCAGCAGATGGGCTGAGCAGGGCTACAGACTCCAGAGGTTTTGATCGCCTTTGGGGTCTGATACAAAAGCCGACTTGGCTGCCCCCGCAATCAGTAGGGGCGCACAGCATGCGCCCCTACTGATTGGCCGTTTGGGAATCAGGGGGATGGGACTTGGATTCGGTTTGGGCTGAGTGACCTGGGGTTGCGCTGTGCCATCAGAGGGGGTAGCCAGCATCCCCCTTACCCTGGGAGTTTGCGCATTCTCTTGGGGTTGAGGGATCGGGGCCCTGGGCGATCGCTCTTTTCTTTAAGCCACGCCGGCAAATAGGGCCTCGTAGGGCTGAGGGTTCGCGTTCTCTTGGGCCACGATCTCGACGATTTTGTTGCGGGCCTGGGGCAGGTACAGCGCCTCTACACACACCTCCGCCACCTTTGAGCGAGCAATGCTGCCCTCAAACAGAGTGTCAGCCGGGGCCATGAGGAGGGTGCGGGTGTCGGTGTCATCGTCTTTGAGGCCGCCGGGGCGGACGATGGTGTAGGTGAGGCCGCTAGCTTGCAGGTAGGCCTCGGCCTGCTGCTTCCAGTAGAGAATTAAAAAGAACAAATTGAGCGGGTGAAGAAAGCGGGACACGCAGAGCGACGACACCATGACGAAGTGATCGATGCCAGCGGCTTTGGCTTCATCGATCAGGTTTTTGTTGCCTTCGTAATCGACTTGGTAGGGGCCAGTGGGGTCAAAGCCAGGACGGGCTCCGGTGGCCGAGAGCAAAACGGTGCAGCCTGCGATCGCCCTACGAATGCTGTCTCTATCGGTGACACTGCCTTCTACTAGCGTCACCTCAATGGGTAGCTTGGCTCTAGCGGCGGCGGCATCACGCACAAAGGCCACTACCGGCACGCCGCGATTGACCAACTGGGTCACAATTTTAGAGCCAGTTGCCCCTGTGGCCCCTGCAACAAATGCTTTCACCGCTAATTCCCCCTGGGCAAAACGAGATCTAGAACTGGCCTGATTCTAAGGAATGCCTTGTGAAAAGGAAACCAGTCTTAGGGCTAGTTAAATGAAATCGTGATGGGCATCACAGTTCTACAGGGCACACTTGAGATACTAAAGCCTTACGATGGGTGAAGACTTTGGCGTGATATCGCTCTCTGTGTCGTTTAAGCAAGTGGTTGTACCGTGACTCTGGAATCCATGCAGTCTGCTCAGAATGCCGGTGCCCTGCCTCTGGTTGCAGCTACTGAAGGGGCTGAATCTAAGGCTAAACCTGCCGCTGAGCCAACTCCCCCACCCGATCTGGAGGGGGCGCTGGTGTTGGAGGGGCACTACGCTGGCAAAATGGATCTGGCGGCCGACATCGATACGGTAGGCCACTATTTAAATAGCCATCGAGGCTGGTTTACCCGCTGTGCCCACCCTATGCAGGTAGAACCCATTTCTGACCACGGCTATGCCTTGGTCGTGGGGCACTTCTCGATGATGGGCTATGAGGTCGAACCCAAGGTTGGGCTTTACCTGTCTCCCCTCGATCACCAGGTCTATCGCATTGATACGATGCCAGTGCCAGGCTATGTGCCGCCGGGCTACGATGTTGATTTTCATGCGGTGCTGCGGCTGAAAGACGGCTTGGCGGCCCCGCCTCCGGCGACAGCGCTGACCCAGATTGATTGGGATCTCAGCCTAGCGGTGAAAATTCATATGCCGCGCATGCTGAACTCAGTGCCGCGATCGCTACTTAAGACCTCGGGCGATCGCCTGCTCAACCAGGTGGTGCGTCAGGTGTCTAAGCGCCTTACCCGCAAGGTGCAAGAAGACTTTCACCAGAGCCACAGCCTGCCCCTGCCCGAGAGCTGCCGGGGCCACCACTTTTGGTCGAACTGGGGACGGCGATCGGGCGGCGATGCCCACGATCGCCAGGCTTAGACTAGCTCGGGGAAAGTTGTGTGACCCTACAACAAAAGCGATCGCGGCTCAGAGGGAAACTCTAGGCCGCGATCGCTATAGATTGGGTGTCTAAGGCGATTTCTGGAAAGCTTTCTCCCCAGTGGTGGGCAGTGCCCACTCTACAAGGCTTTCGCCCTATGCACTAGGAGCCAGCCGTGGTCTGGAGATCAGCCAGCAGCCGCTGCACAATTTTCATGCCGGTAAAGGCCTGCCAGCTAAACAGCCCGACCAGCACCATATTGAGGGTAATGTGGGTGAGCCGAGCCGTCTCATTGCCTTTTTGCATAAAGGGCACCAGGGACGCAGAAACAGCAATCAGGCTGGCCATGCCCAGACCTACCAGCAGGTGAGGCCCCACAAACAGCTTGCCAGCCTCCAGGTAGGTGACTCCCATAGCGCTTACGGTGCTGATCACCATGACGGACAGCAGTACCGAGCCCACCTTGTGGTGCTTGAGGGCAAACTTGCCTTTGATCAATTCTTTGCGGGTCTCGGCATCGGCCAGGCGAGTGCGGCGGGCCTGAATGCCCAGGTAGAGGGCGTAGAGGGTGGTTGCCAGCAGCAGCCACATCACCACAGGGTGAACAAAATTGAGCCAGGGTTGAACGGTGTCTAAAGTCATAGGGCTCCGTCGCTACGTTTTCGGCGTTACATTTATTTAACAAAATTATAGGAGCACAGATTCTGGCTTGGCAAAGCTTTGGTCAGAATGGAGAGAGGCTGGGCGGGAACCCGACGGCGGCGATCGCGTCATGCCTGCATAGCCTGTGTATTGCCCCCACCTGTGTACGGCCCCAAACTGTCTAATCACAGGAACACGAATCACAGGAGCATGGCCCCGTTGATGTTAGAGCAACAGTTGCAGGGAGATTGTCATGCGGCGACTACAGCGGTTTTTAGTGACTTTATTGGCCGGTTTGTTGGGGGCAGTGCTGATCAGTCAGGGGTTGGGGTGGGGCATTTCCTCCGGCTTTGCCGTTGAACCCCGTGTCGAAGATGCCCTTCAGGTTGATCCGGCGGCCCTGCCAGAAAACACTCTGCCCACCCCCTACCCTGAACAGCCCGATGGCACCCTGAAGCTACCGGATAAAGAACCCGCTATTCCTGCGCTTGAGCCCCAGGCCGAGGCGGATGCCGTAGATCTGGATGCTGACACGGTTCTCGGGCGATCGCTGTTGCTTTCTGGCCTGTCGCCTGAGGTGGCCAAGCGCAGCGAACTCTTGATCGAAGCCGATCGCCTCTACCGGGCGGGCGATCGCGCCGATGCCGAGCTGCTCTACCGGGCAGCCAAAGACCCGGCCTGGCTGGCCGAAACCGGGCCAGAATTGGCGATCGCCCCCCTCACCGACCCCGACGACCTGCCCCCCGCTGGGCGGGTCTACTGGCGCGAGGCGCTGGCCGGGGCCGAGTCAGCGTTTCCCAACCGGGTGCTAGTGCCGCTGGAGCTACTGGTGAAGAACTACCCCGAGTTTTTGCCGGGGCAGGCCCTCTACGCTCGCTACCTGGTGCAGAACGATCGCGCCGATGAGGCGTTGCAGGTGCTAGAGGGGGCGATCGCCCGCTACCCCTACAACCCCGATCTGCTCAAGGCCCAGGCCGAGGTGCAAATGGCCCGCCAGCAGTGGATTGAAGCCGCCATTACCGCCAATCAGTTCGCTATTCTCAACCCTGAGCACCCCGACGCCGAGGCCATGAGCACCCTGGCTCGCCAGAATCTCGATCGCTTTCGCGGCGCGATGAACCAAACCCTGACCCGTAACCTGGTGTCAAACATTGTCACCGGAGCGGCTGGGTACATTCTCACCGGGGGGCTGCTGGGGCCGTTTACCGCGATCAACTCGGGCATTTTGATGATGCAGGGCGAAAGCGGTCTGGGCCACCAGGTGGCCGAGCAGGTCAAGCGTCAGTTGCCCATCGTCGATGACCCGGAAATTCGCGCCTACGTCAATGACATGGGCCAGCGGCTGGCGGGGTTAGCGGGGCGCGACGAGTTTGACTACAGCTTTGAGGTGATCATGGATGACAGCCTCAACGCCTTTGCTCTACCCGGCGGTAAGATTTTCATCAACGCTGGCGCGATTACCCGCAGCCATTCTGAAGCCGAGTTGGCGGGGCTGGTGGGCCACGAGATCGCCCATGCGGTGCTTTCCCACGGGTTTCAAATGGTGACCCAGGGCAACCTCACCACCAGTCTGGCGTCGTTTATTCCCATTCCCGAGGTGGCCAACATCGCCGCTGGCCTAATTGTGTCAAGCTACTCCCGCGATATGGAGCGCCAGTCAGACATCTTGGGCACCAAGCTGTTAGCTACCAACCGCTACGCCGCCGATGGTCTGCACAACCTGATGGTCACCCTGGAAGCAGAGTACGGCAACCGAGGGGTGAGCTGGTTTGCCTCGCACCCCAACCCAGGCGATCGCGCCAACTACCTGCGGCAGCTGGTAGACCAGGCCGGTTTTAACCGCTATGCCTACGAAGGGGTCGAAACCCACCTGAAAATGCGCCACAAAATGAATCGCCTGCTCACCGAATACAAGCTAGAACAGGACAATGAAGCAGAGGCCCCGGTGCGCCGACGGCGCTGAACCAGCCGGTAGCCTTCACCCCCCGACGAGCGCCGCTAAGACCAGCACCACTCCCAATCCAACGCACCCCACCATTGACCAAAAGGCAATCTGGGCACTCTGGCCTACGCTTTTGGTAATTGCCTCGTGGGATTTCAGCGTGATGATGTAGGGCTGGTCATCCTGGGCGGGTTTTTCGATCGCCACAGTGCCGGTGCGATCGCTCGCCATTCCCACCACCAGTAGAGGGCGATCTAGGGGCAAAATAGTTTCTTTGTAGCGATAGCCCAGGGTGCGACGCGAGCCGCCCATGCCGTCGCCGCCCAGCGCCAGAGAAAACCCGCCAAAAGAAAGCATGCCGCCCACGGGGGCACCAGGGCGAAACTCATTGAGCACCTCTACCGGCTCAACCTTAGCTTCTTCAGGATCTACCCGTACTTGCCCAGAGCGATCGACCAGGTCAAAGGGAATCCGCTGTCTGTGTTCGCTGATGGTTTCTGATCCCCGCTGGGTGCGCGTGGTCACTTTGCCGTCACTGTCTTTTTCACTCACAGTTTCTTCGTACTCACGAATGACGGTGCTGGTGTAGCAGACACAGGGTAGCTGTTTAAATTCTGAGGTGAGAGGAGTGGGAGCTTGGGGTTTGCCCCACAGCCACACATAGTCACGCCAGTCGCCGCCGCCAATTTCTTTTGAGATTTCCGTAGCCGTAGCTTCTAAGTCGGCGGCCTGGCAGGCGCGAGCTAGTTTGAGCTGATTGCAGCGGCACTGCTGACGATGTTGCACCCACCAGAGTACGGCCCCAGCCACGATAAAGATGATTCCTGCGATCGCCATAGGGTTCTTCCTGTCAAGGGTGGCTAGCTTTAATTACCAGCGTGCCCAGCCCAGATTCCGGAAACGTGGCTGCTTAACGAATTGCTAAACTCTCCCCAGCCCTAGCCTCAGACCGAGTCCAGCTCGGGTTTTGTAGTCTTCCCACCGGGAGAACTCCACCTCTAGACTTGGGTGAGGTTTATTTACCGAAAGGTTTTGTTGCAAAAGTTAAAGCGCCGCCGCCTACCCCAAAAGCCCTGATACACTGACATTTAGCGATCTACACGAGCGATCAGGCTTGCTTTGCTCTCAGAATGCAAACCAGTTCTGGGTAAACAGGTCTCTTCTCTGCCTATCGCCTGCCGGGGGATAGCCCGGCCCACGTTCACCGCGCCATCTAAGGACTCATGGTAGATTCCCTTAAAAAGCCTGAATTGCAAGAGATTCGCCCAGGGGTAAAGGCTCCCGCCAAAAAAGATACCATTCTCACCCCTCGGTTTTACACCACCGACTTTGACGAGATGGCCGCCATGGACATCTCCATCAACGAAGACGAGATGCTCGCCATCCTCGACGAGTTGCGGGCCGACTACAACCGCCATCACTTCGTCCGCAGCGAGGTCTTTGACCAGTCTTGGGACTGCGTCACTGGCGAAACCCGGCAGGTGTTTGTAGAATTTCTGGAGCGCTCCTGTACCTCCGAGTTCTCTGGCTTTTTGCTCTATAAAGAATTGAGCCGTCGCCTTAAGGGCAAAAACCCCCTGCTATCCGAGTGCTTTGACCTCATAGCGCGCGACGAAGCGCGCCACGCGGGCTTCCTCAACAAGGCCATGGCTGACTTCAACATGCAGCTAGACCTGGGCTTTTTGACTAAGACCAAAGACTACACCTTCTTTAAGCCTAAGTTCATCCTCTACGCCACCTACCTCTCTGAGAAGATCGGCTACTGGCGCTATATCACTATCTTCCGTCACCTCGAATCTCACCCCGAGAACGAGATCTACCCGATCTTCCGCTTCTTTGAGAACTGGTGCCAAGACGAAAATCGCCACGGTGACTTCTTCTCGGCCCTGATGAAGTCTCAGCCCGAGATTCTCAATGATTGGAAGGCCAGACTGTGGTGCCGCTTCTTTTTGCTGTCGGTGTTTGCCACCATGTACCTCAACGATCTCCGGGCCAGAGGCTTTTACGAATCCCTCGGGTTAAATGTCCGTGAGTACGACATTGAGGTGATTGAGAAAACCAACACGACGGCTGGGCGAGTGTTCCCCATCACGCTGAATGTCGAGCACCCTAGCTTCTTCAAGCGATTGGATGTGGCTGCCGCCGCTAACGGCAAGCTAAGCCAGATCGCTGAGTCGAATCAGCCTAAGCTGCTGAAGAAGCTACAACAGCTGCCTCACATTGCCACTATCGGCTGGCAGCTGGTGCAGCTCTACTTCCTCAAGCCCATAGACAGCATGGCAACTCGCGGCCAGGTGCGCTAGAGGTCAGTAGCCATTTACCGGAACGCTATCCTCGTTTCCCCCAGCGGCTTTACTCTTTGAGTAAGGCCGCTTTTTTGGCCTGTCTAGCTTGGGGCGATGGGACGGGGCTGAAGCGATAAGATGCATAGGACGACTGTGTGAGCCGGGAGCCGCCGAGTGGTGCCATTAACAATTCGACTGTTGCGACTGAGTGGGTGCCTGGCGGCACTGGGGATAGGGCAGCATGCGATCGCTCTAGACGACTGGCCCCACCGCGACGAAGCGATCGCCCTCGAAACTTCCTCCAGTCCTCCAGCGGCCAGTTCAACTCTTTGCTCCCAGACCTCAGAATTTGCTGTCTCCTGCGTGATTGCAGCCCAGGAAACACCGCTCTCTGCCCCCGCTGCCCCGCCAGAGACCCTGGCGATCGATGCTGACGCCCTAGCGCCCAGCCTCGATCTCGACCCCGCCGTCATTGAGGGCAGCCCCACTCTCCAGCGCTGGCTCGAAGATATTCCCGATGTCGCCGATGACATTCGCCACCGGCCCAGTTTTCGATCGCGGCTGCGAGTTGGCTATGCCCAATTTCCTTCGACGGGGCAGATTGGCGGGGTTTCGGCAGCGGTAGACGATGTATTTGTGGTGCCGGGCACAGGGCTCACTGCCAGCGCCGACTATAGCCGCAGCTGGAATGGCGATCGCGAATCGTACGGGGGTGAGGCCCGCTACTACCTGCTGCCCCTGGGTGGCTATGTGAATCTTGCGCCTACGGTGGGCTACCGCTCCCTCAGCACCCCGGCTTACCAAACCAACGGGCTCGATGTCGGCCTGCGCCTGATGCTGGTGCCCTCGCGGGGCGGCGGGGCAGACCTAGCCCTGAGCCAGCGATGGGTAGCACCGGGCAGCGAGGGGGAAGTGGGGATTACCAGCCTAGCGATCGGCTACGCCGTTACCCGGCAACTGCGGTTGGGCACCGATTTTCAACGGCAAAACTCCCGATTTGGTCAAGATAGCCGCGTTGGGGTTTCGTTAGAGCTGCTGTTGTAGCCTGACCTAAAAACTAGAAACGGGATCGGCACTGGGCAGCAGAAACCAAAAAAAGGCGGAGAGCGATCGCTCTCCGCCTTTTAGCTAGCCGAAGCAAGGCTATGGGCTAGGGCAGGTGCCCATTAGTTCGAGCCGGGTTCAGAGAACTCAGCGTCGATCACATCGTCGCCACCAGCGTTATTGCCGGGAGTAGCGTCGGGGCCGGGGGCTGCTCCAGCGGCGTCGCCACCGGCCTGCTGGTACAGGTTGGTGCTAATACCGTAGAGGGTCTGTTGCAGTTCGCCGGTGAGGGTTTTGATGGTGTCAAAGTCCTCAGCTTCGATGGCGGTCCGCAGAGACTTGATCTGCTCTTCGGCTTTTTCTTTGTCGGCGGCGGGCACTTTGTCACCCATGTCGGCCAGTTGCTTCTCAGCCTGGTAGGTGAGCGAGTCGGCCTGGTTCTTGAGGTCGATGCGCTCGCGGCGCTCTTTGTCGGCGTTGGCGTTGGCCTCGGCATCTTTCACCATGCGCTCGACTTCGTTTTCGTCGAGCGTAGAGGCACCCGAGATGGTGATGGTCTGCTCTTTGCCGGTACCCTTATCTTTGGCGGTGACATTGAGAATGCCGTTGGCATCGATGTCAAAGATCACCTCGATCTGGGGTACACCCCGAGGGGCGGCAGGGATGCCCGAGAGCTGGAAGGTACCCAGGCTCTTGTTGTCGGTGGCCATTTCGCGCTCACCCTGGAGCACCTTGATCTCCACGTTGGTTTGGCCATCTTGGGCGGTGGAGAACACCTCCGACTTTTTGGTCGGAATGGTGGTGTTGCGGGGGATGAGTTTGGTCATCACGCCACCCAGAGTTTCCACACCCAAAGACAGGGGGGTGACATCGAGCAGCAGGATGTCTTTGACTTCACCCGCCAGCACGCCACCCTGAACCGCCGCACCAATGGCGACGACCTCGTCGGGGTTAACGGTTTCGTTGGGCTCTTTGTCGAGGGTGCGCTTCACCACATCCTTAATGGCGGGAATGCGGGTCGAGCCGCCGACCAGCACCACTTCGTCAATGGCGGTTTTGGCCACTTTGGCATCTTTGAGCGCTTGCTCCACGGGGATGCGGCAGCGATCGATTAGATCGGCGCACAGCTCTTCAAACTTACCTCGGGTGAGGGTCATTTCCAGGTGCTTGGGGCCGTCCTGGGTAGCGGTGATGAAGGGCAGGTTGATCTCGGCCTGGGTCACGCTAGACAGTTCGATTTTGGCTTTTTCAGCGGCTTCGGTGAGGCGCTGAAGAGCCTGCTTGTCTTTGCGCAGGTCGATGCCTTCCATTTTTTGGAACTCACCGGCCAGGTAGTCAACGATCTTCTTGTCGAAGTCGTCGCCGCCCAGGTGAGTGTCACCGGAGGTAGCTAGCACTTCAAACACACCGTCGCCCACTTCGAGAATGGAGACGTCAAAGGTACCACCACCGAGGTCGAACACCAGAATGGTTTCGTTGCTCTTGCGGTCTAGCCCATAGGCTAGCGAAGCAGCAGTAGGCTCGTTGATGATCCGCAGCACTTCTAGGCCCGCGATTTTACCGGCGTCTTTGGTGGCCTGACGCTGGGAGTCGTTGAAGTAGGCTGGTACGGTGATGACGGCCTGGGTGACTTTTTCACCTAGGTATTTACCGGCATCGTCGGCCAACTTGCGCAAAATCTGGGCTGAAATTTCTTCAGGTGAAAACTGCTGACCCGCCTGGGGACAGTCAATTTTGACGTTGTTGCCTACGTTCATGACTTTGTAAGCCACTTCGGTAGACTCAGTGCCGACTTCGTCGTAGCGACGGCCAATGAATCGCTTGACCGAGTAAAAGGTGTTCTCGGTGTTCATTACCGCCTGGCGCTTGGCGATTTGGCCCACAAGGCGATCGCCGTTTTTGGCGTAGGCGACAACCGAGGGGGTGGTGCGAAATCCCTCAGCGTTAGCGATAACGGTGGGCTTGCCCCCTTCCATTACGGCAACCACAGAGTTGGTGGTGCCTAGGTCGATTCCAACTACTTTTCCCATATTTTCTTTGCTCCGGCTTGACAGCTATATCTATAGTGCTTGCTCGGGCCATTTCTCTGAAGGAGGGGATACCGAACCGCGAAAGGCGGGGTGTGGGGTGGGAGTGGATAGGAGATGAGGGAGCTGGGAAGATAAAGGGGATGGGGAAGATGAGGGAGGTATTCTTTCCCCTGGGCGGATTTGGTGAGTGCTGGAGCGCGGCTCTCGTGGTTGGTCACGATGGTTGCTCGTACTCAAGGATTGACCGTAACGGCTCGACTAAGGGCGGTAGGCTGCGGTGAATCGTTCTCCAAATGGTGGGTATATCGAGCTGAAAGTATTCGTGGGCAGCTACGTTGCGCATGTCTGAATAGCACTGATTGCGGTCAAGATGTCGTGAATGCGAAGAAGCCAGTCTCTAGAAGACACGAACAGCATCCTTAGTGACGGGTTCGCGGAGATGGGCTTTGAGTGCTGCATGGGTGCCTATGTCTACGGCACAGTCTAAAAGGTCTTCGAGATAGTGCTGCACCCGAAAGACATCAAACAGGGTTGGCTCGATGGTAAATTCAACCAAAAAATCGACATCGCTATTGGGATGGGCTTGATCGCGGGCCACTGAGCCAAACAGTTCCAATGTTTTTATCCCAAGCGATTCAAGCTCGCGCTGGTGAGCCTGAGCTAGTGTTACAACATGCTTGCGATTTATGGGCTTGCGATTTATGGGCTTGCGATTCATGGGCTTGCGATTCATGGGCTCGCGATTCTAAGACCTACAAAGCTAATTTGTTCTATCTATTGGATTACGCTCGTCACTTATTATTTTGACTCTACCCTGACTGACAAGGATGAATTTGCCTGTATCTTATTCGCTTTTAAGGTAGTGGTTGCCCTCAGGAGTGAGATGCAGGTGGACGATCGCCCGCCCATACACCACGATCAATCCCTGTTGAGCCAGTTGTTCAAGTAATTGCTGGCGATCGCCCATGGGTACCCGCCGATGGATTTGACTGGGGCCAATGCGCCCCCCCTGGCACGATCGCAACATCAGCAGTTCGTCGGGGGTGACAGGCCACACCGAAAGATCGAGCTTGAGCAGGGTTTTGCCGGTGAGGGTAAGGCCAAACTGGGCGATGTCGTGGTCGTAGGTGAGCCAGCCGCGATCGCGCAAGCTCTGACAGGCACGCTCTCGCTGACGCATGGAATATTTGCCCTTAATGGGTAGTGCGGCAAGGGCATCGCAGGTGCCGCCCACTGCCAGGAGCTGGCCTAGAATAGCCAGTTCGAGGGAAGGAAGAGCTAACGATGTCGTTTGAGTAGCGCTCATCGGGGCAGGAAATGATTGGGCTGTCCTGAAACGATTGGCGTGAGGTGAAGTGTAATGGAAGGGGGCGGGGCGATGGGGGCTAGTCTCTGGTCATCGCATACTAGTTCGTATCAACTAGTTTTACCATGCCGCTTGCATCTTACCCACGGTGATCGCTGCTGTGTCTTTGAATTCTCAAACCTACCTGGGGCACAACCAAGAAGCCTATCAAGAACTGCGGTTGGCCCTGCAACTCAATCTGCGGCGGCAGCTGCTAATCGCGGTGTGCGACGACGTGGCCCTGCAAGAGCAGTTGGCCCAGCGTTTGGCCGCCAACTTCAGCCCCCTGCCCGACACAGTGCCCTTAGCTCCAGAGGTGCGATCGCGGCAGCTTACCCTGGTCACGCTGCGGCTGGGCGGCGATCGCCCTGACCTCGTGCGTGAGGTCTTGCTCTGGCTCAAGCAGCAACGAGGGCTTCAGGGCAGCTTACCCACCGCGCCAGTGTTCCAAATCGTGGGAGTTGATCAGCTCACCCGCCAGTCGCCCACGGTGCAAAATCGGTTTCTGGCCTCGCTGATTCGGGTCGATGAACTGTTGACCCAACTCGACTGTCGGCTGGTGGTGTGGGTGCCGCGCCCCTGGCTGGGCAAAATTCGCCAGTCGGTGCCGGGGTTCTGGCGATCGCGCAGCGGTCTGTTTGAATTTGTGGGCGATCCTATCCCCCAAACGGCTACCTTGGCCGCAACTCAGCCCAAAGCTGCCCAGCCCGAGGCCACCTCGCCCAGTCCTCCGTCTACCGCCGCCAATTTGTGGCAGGTTTTGCAAGATGACCTCTCGACCCGTGAGCTGCCTGCATCACTTGAGTCACTTTCCCCGGCGGAGGTCCCTACCGCTGAGCCATTGCCTGAGCAAACAGGGGTGGCTCGGCCCCCCCTAACGCTGCCTCCTCTATCGGGCCGCAGTCCCACAGTTGCCCCCGACCAGGCCACTCAGTCAGGTTCGCTAAGTTACACGGTGCTCGACCACGGGGCGTTCTCAAGCGTCGTGATGCCGCCTGTAGCGGCGACGGCGGCAGAGACCTTGGCGGCTTTGCAACAGGCACAGCCAGCCCTAGCACAGCCAGAACCAGCCTGCTCGGCAATGCCCGATGGCCCGCGAGCGCGACCTGGCGGCGGGGGGTTACAACTTCCTCCTGATCTGGCTCAAGATGCAGAACTGGCAAACCTGTGGCGCTACATTCAAGGCCTGATCGATCAGCAGGCCGGGCCGCTGACGCTGTCGAGGGCCTACCTGACTCTGGGGCAACTGGGACGCGATCGCCTGGCGGTCGATGCCCCCGCTGCCACCGTTTTAGACTTTGCCACCGCTTTATACGACCAGGCGATCGGCGGTCTGCCCGAGGGTAGCCCCGACTGGTGCGATGCTCTCAACGACTTGGCCAGCCTCTACTGGCTTCAGGGCCAGCAAGACAACGCTGCCGATCCGGCGGCTTGGCTACGGCGCAGCGTCAGCACCTACGAAAAAGCGCTCAGGGGCGGCCAAGGCACTATCCCCGCCGATACCCTGGGGCGCATCTATGGCAATCTGGGCACTGTCTACGGGCTGTTGGCCAACCTCGAAGAGCCGGCCCTCTGCTTGGAGCAGGCTGCAGAGGCCTATGGCCATGCTCTAGAGCACAACCCAGCGGCGCGATCGCCCACTGACTATGCCAACTTGCAAAACAGCCTGGGTGCCATTCACTGGCGGCTGGCTCAGCACCAGCAGCCCCAGCACCACTTAGCGGCGGCGATCACTGCCTACGGCGAAGCCCTGGCCCACCGATCTGCCCAGGAGGCACCGCTAGAATACGCGATGATTCAAAACAACTTGGGCATTGCCTACTGGAGTTTGGCCCAGCACCAGCAGCCTGTGTTTTTGCTCGAACGGGCGATCGCTGCGTACCAATCGGCGCTGCAATACCGCACCATGGCCGCTGCCCCGGCAGGCTGTGCCGCCACCGCCAACAACCTGGGTACCGCCTACTGGGATCTAGCTCAGCAGGCCACCGGCACCGGGCCGGGGCAAAAGCCTGCCATCGGGAGCGATCGCCGCATAGCTGCTCTACAGCAGGCTGTCACCGCCTACAATATGGCACTGACGGCGGCCGAAACCGCCCTGCAAGACTCGCCGCCCCCGGCCCTCGGCTTTGACCTGTGGGCTACCTGCCACAGCGTCGGCGTCGTCCACGATCAACTGGCCCAAGCTCTGCCTGCTGACCAGGCCGATGCTCGCCAGCACCATCTCAAAACTGCGCTGCACCACTATTTACTGGCCTACCAGGGCTGGCAAGATCACCCGTCGCAACTGGAGGTCTTGATCACCGCACTGGTCTACAACGCCCACCTGAATTTTGAAATCTTTGGTATCGCTGGGCAGCAAGCGGTACTGTCTCAGCTGCCGGGAGAACTCTTGGCCTCAGTTTTATCTCGTCTGTAGACCGCTTTTGCCAAGGGGGCGGGGAGCCAGGCGATCGCTGGGGGGAGAGTAACCCCAAACCCCATAGTTGTTGTGAGTAACGTTAAGAACCGTCGCGGTTGGCTTCTCAAGGGCAAACCCTTGCATAACAATGAAAAGCGTACTTAACGGTTTGCAACATCCCGCCCGAGCAAGGTCGGGCTGAAGGAAAGACTATGGCGTATTACTGGTTCAAAGCGTTTCACATTATTGGTGTGGTGGTGTGGTTTGCCGGATTGTTTTACCTGGTGCGCCTGTTTATTTACCACGTTGAGGCTGAGGCTGAGCCAGAACCGGCCCAGAGCATTCTCAAAAAGCAGTACACCATTATGGAGAAGCGCCTTTACAGCATCATTACTACTCCCGGCATGGTGGTGACGGTGGCGATGGCCGTAGGGCTGCTGGTGCAAATGCCCGAGTACCTCAAAGACGGCTGGATGCACATCAAGCTAGGCCTGGTAGCCGTGCTGCTGGCCTACCATCACTACTGCGGTCGGTTGATGCGCCAGCTGCATCGGGGTGAATGTCGGTGGTCGGGTCAGCAGCTGCGGGCGCTCAACGAAGCGCCTACCCTGCTGCTGGTCGCCATCGTCATGCTGGTGATCTTTAAGAACAACTTTCCAACTGGGGCGACGACCTGGCTGATGGTAGGACTGGTTGTGTTTATGGCGGCAACCATTCAGCTCTACGCCCGTAAGCGGCGGCTAGACAAAGAAAAAGAGGCCCTGGGTGCTACCCCTGAACCTCAGGCTTTGCCAAATTCCTGAATGGGTTAGTCATGCCTAGGCTAAGCTGACAACGCTTGGACACCAACCTGATCGGGGCCAATGTAGGGAGAACCATGAGCAAATGGGAGCACTGGCTGTTGCCAGGGATATTGGCCGCTGTCGGGGTTCCTTTTTTAATCGCTGGGGGGGTGATTCGAATTATCTTGCCCCAGACGATCGCTCGCCATGCCCAGGAAGTGGCCCAACTACCGGTGGCTACCGCTGTTACGCTCAAGGAGCGGGGGACGCGGGTGCTGCTGGAGGGCTGGGTCAGCGATCGCACCCCCCCCAGCGATCGCCCGCCCTTGGTGGCTTACAACGAATACCAGCGGCTGCGTCGCGACGGTGAATGGGAATGGGAGCAGGTGCGCAGCTATACACCTACCCTCTGGGTGGAGATTTCTGGAGGCACTGCGGAGATTGCGGCGGGGTACACCCTGCGGTCTACGCTGTCCCAGGTGGAGGACGGTCGCGATCGCCGCTACGAAGGCTTTCAGATTGAGGATCCAGTTTTGGTGGTGGGCACCTTGACTGTTGCGGGCGCTCGGCCTGTAGTAGGGGAGGCCCAGGTTGGGTTTGAAACCAAGGTTGACTATTTGGCTACGTTAGATCGCAACCAGTCCACTGCTCGCTGGTTGGGGCTGCTGTTTCTGGTATTGGGCAGCCTGCTCACCCTCAGTGCAGTGGCGACGGCCTATTTAATCTGGCGCGGGCACCTCAACCTCTTTGCCGATTCCTAGGGAGATGACCCAGATTGGGGGCCAGATTGTGAGCTAGAGGGGGGCATGGCGTAGGCGATCGCGACTAAACTACACCAAATTTTTACCGGGGTAGCGCCAGATCAGTGCCACATTGGGCCATAACACCCGATTACCCCGAAACCCCATGCACAGTTTAGAAATGCTGCGATCGCCCCAGTCGATCGAGGCTGGGCGACTGACCCTGGCCGCAGGCCTGACTACTTTTCCTGAAGAGATTCTCGATCTGGCCGATAGCCTCGAAATTCTCGATCTTTCCCACAACGCCCTCACCACCCTGCCCGACAGCTTTGCCAAGCTCCGCAACCTGCGGATTGTATTCTTTAACAACAATCGCTTTGAAAGGGTGCCAGAGGTGTTGGGTCAGTGCCCCAACCTCTCGATGATTAGCTTTAAGTCTAACCAGCTTGCCACCCTACCCGCCGAGGCTCTACCGCCCCAAACCCGCTGGCTGACTTTGACCGACAACCGCTTGCAATCGCTGCCTGAGACGATTGGCCAGCTGCCCCACCTGCAAAAGCTAATGCTGGCGGGCAACCAACTACGTGCGTTGCCCGAGGCCCTAGCCGCCTGCCAAAACCTGGAGCTGATTCGGATTGCGGCCAACCAGCTGGATCACCTGCCGCCGTGGCTGCTCACCCTGCCCCGCCTTAGCTGGCTAGCCTACGCTGGCAACCCCTTTAGCCAGGGCGGTGTCCCGGTGGGTGCAGATACCCTGCCGCAGATACCCTGGGCCGATCTCAGCCTGGGGGAGGTGCTGGGGCAGGGGGCCTCTGGTGTCATTTACCGGGGGCTGTGGCGGCAGCCCCAAGGCCAGTTCCCGGTGGCAATTAAGCTGTTTAAGGGGGCCATGACCAGCGACGGCCTGCCGGAAGATGAACTGCGGGCCTGTCTGGCGGCGGGGGCTCACCCGCACCTGATTGGCCCTCTGGGGCAGGTGGCCCAGCATCCTGACCAAAAGCACGGCCTGGTGCTGCCTCTGGTGCCTGACACCTACCAGGTGATGGGCGGTCCACCCAGCCTGGAGAGCTGTACCCGCGATACCTACCCAGCCGATACGACCTTTTCGCTGGCGGCTACCCAGGCGATCGCCCGAGGGGTGGCCGCCGCCGCCGCCCACCTGCACCAGCGGGGCATTCTCCACGGCGATCTGTACCCCCACAACACCCTGATCAACCCGGTGGGAGACGCCCGCCTGAGCGACTTTGGCGCAGCCAGCTTCTATGACCCGACCGATCGCGCTGTGGCTCCAGCCCTAGAACGGCTAGAGGTGAGAGCTTTTGGCTGCCTGCTGGAAGATCTAGTCGATCGCTGCCCGCCCGCCCGATTCCTTCGCCCGCTCCAGCAGGCCTGCACTCAGCCCGACGTGCTGGAGCGCCCTGGCTTTCAAGAGGTTTTGGCGGCGCTGACGACGTTCGCGGCTTAGGGGTTTAGGGTTTAGGGTGTACGGTTCAAGGTTTGCCCTGAGCGCAAAATCCTGAATCCAACACTTTTGGCTTGACTCTACCCCCGTCAAAAATGGGTATTCTCAGGCCCAGGGCTAAGCAGCGCAGTCTCAGGTAGAGAGGCCGATGGGCCGGGTCAAAGTTTGGTTGCACGGCAAGCATGGGTGCACGTTTTGAAGAATTTGAATGCTGCTGGCGATCGCCAGTCCTCCAATAACCTGACCGCTCAGGTGTTTTTGGCCTATGCTGCCGAAGACTGGCTCTGTGCTGGAACCCCAGAGCAACCCGGCGCTCAGGTCGTGGGTTCCCCGGTGGCTGCTACCATCCAGGCGCTGCGCCAGCTGCTGAGCGAGGCCCAGATCGCCTACTGGGAGTGCCCCCATTCCTGCTCCGCTGCCATCGACCCCGAGTCGATGATGTCTCGCGTGACCGAAGCGAGCGATAATTATTTGCTGGTGCTCACCCCGGGCTCCCTGGCCGATGCGCTGTGCCTTCAGGGCCTGCTGTTTGCTCTCAGCATGAACAAGCGCATTCTGCCAGTGCTGGCTGAAACGGTACCGACCGACCGCCTCCCCGAGCCGCTGCAAACCCTGGAGGCCATCGATCTGCGCACCAGTGCGCCCTCCCTGGGAGACACCGATGGCGGTCGGCAACTGCTGCAAACCCTGCACCACGAGGCCGACTACCACCACACCCACACTCAGCTTTTGGTCAAAGCTCTGCGGTGGGAGCGACAGCTACGCGACTCATCGCTGCTCTTACGGGGAAAGGAATTGGCCGTTTACCAGCATTGGCTAGTCGGGGCTAACCAGCGATCGCGCTATCAGCCCCTGAAGCTACAAACCTTGTACATTCTCGAAAGCACTCGTCAGTGGCGCGATCGCAGCGATGCCGTCAGTCAGGGCGTAGACTGGCTCAAACGCTGGCTGGTCTAACCCCTTAGCTCGACGCGCTGGTGTAAAACCGCAGGGCAAAGCGCCAAAAGCGGTTGGCGACCAGCAGCAGCAGCAGGGCCAGCAGCGCCGAGGCCACCAACCACCCGCGCCCGCCCTGGCCCAGCATGGTTTGGGCAGGTACTGTCGTTAAAAAGGCCACTGGTACTACAAAGGTAAAAAACACCCGATAGGCCACTGGGTAGGCCGCGATCGGAAACCGTCCGGCCTCCAGCAACCCCCGCAGCACCTCGGTGACGTTGTAGATTTTGACAAACCAAATACTGGTGGCCCCCAGCATAAACCAAAGACTGTAGAGGGTAAGCGCCCCAAACAGCAGCGGCAGCAGCGCCAGCCCATAGTCGGCCCAGCCCAGCCCTAGTCGGCGGCCCCCATAGCCAATCATCACCAGGCCAAATACCACATCGGGCAAACCCCAGGGCGAAATGATCCGGGTTGAGAGCCAGAATTGCGAGCTAATCGGCTTCAACAGCACAAAGTCGAGGGTGCCCTGCTGCACCTGGTTAACGATTTTGTTTAGATTGGGGATCAGCACCATGGCTGAGAACCCTTGCAAAACAGTGAACAGGCCCAGCACCAGCAGGGCCGCCTCCCAGCTCCAGCCCTCGAACTCGTAGCCGGTGCGGTAGAACAAAAACAACCCGAACAGGCTGCCCGCTAGGCCCCCCATGCTAATTAACGCGGTGACCAAAAAGTTGAGCCGGTATTCTAGCTCGGCGGCGATCGCCGTGCTCCAAAACAGCCGTAGCACCTGCCAATAGCGCTGCATTATGCCCCCATCCCCGAATACTGCTTAAGTCCCTGTCGCCAGAGCCAGCGGTTTAGTCCCCAAAACAGCCCCGACCAGAGAATCATGGCCACAAACCCCTGCACCACATGCTCGGGCCGGTTAATCAACAAACTGGCCGGAAAATAAATCATGTAGGGGAAAGGCGTCCACAGCACCACCGTCCGTACCGCATCCGGAAACAGGGCCAGCGGTGCAATCATGCCCGAAAGAAAGGTATAGAGCAAAAACCAAAACTGCTCTAGGGCGCTGGCCCGCTCAGTCCAAAAGGCGGCCAGGGCAAAGGTGTACTGCATGAGAAACCGTAGGCAAAAGGCCATGACAATCGCCAGCAGCCCCAGCAGCAGGTTGTCGAGCCGGGGCCACCAGGCGGCGTAGGGGTAGAGCAGCAGAAATAGCCCCACCAGCAAAAAGGCAAAGGGCAACCGGGCAAAGCGTTCAGAAACATGGCTAAAAAAGTGCCGCCAGGCCGGATCTATGGGCTGTAACAGGTACGGTGACAAGCGGCCCTCGACCACCTCGCGCTCAAACTCCCAGATCACCCACACGACAGTGAACTGGCGCACCAAAAACACCGCTAAGAAATACTGCACCAAGGCTGTGGGGCTGAGGTCAAACTGATCGCCCTGGGCGGCCTCTACCCACAGCCCCATCAGAATCAGCGGAAAGGTGCCTGAGAGCACCCAAAACACCAGCTCTGCCCGGTACTCCACCATGTAGGCGTAGTACACCGACAGCATGACTCGGGAGATTTTTAGCGCTCGTTTCAGCATGGGGCCACATGGGGAGAGTCCGGGTTGGCACGATCCTACCAGGTGTCTCGTGCGGGCTGGCGATCGCCCAGGCCTAGCCCCCGGTCTATCCTTGGGCTGAAATTTCCAAAGTTTAGTCACATCCCAGAGAAACGTTAACCCAAAGCCCCAAAAGAAAAGATATTCTTAAATCATATTCAGTAACTTTGAATACAGAATTTTTGGAGATTTACCATGCTATCGACTCAAGAACAAGCCAGGCAGCTTCTAGCGCGCAATCGCCAGCACCAGCAGCAGCGTCGGGCCAATATGCTAGGGCGTTCCAGCCACGAAGTCTTGCCCTCTGAGACTCCTCAAGCCTAGCTACCCAGGCTTTTCCCCTAGTGCGTTGGAGTGTTGTCGTGGCGGTTAGACGCTATCCATTCAGGCCTCTAAGCCATGCCAGGCACTCCTGCTGAATTCGGTTCACCCCTAACTGACAAACCCCAGGCCTAGCTAACGCTGGGCCTTTTTTGCGATCGCCTGCCCCCACCTTGCCCTGCCTAGGCTCACCTAGGCTTAAGCCCACCCCTTACCCAGTAGGGCAACCCTCCTGCCCAAAGTTCGGCAAACCACACCTGCTACAGAATTGTCTGAGAGACTTTTGGGCGGCTAAATTAGCACTCAGGACGAGAGAGTGCTAACGCGTCTTGTCCATCCATTCTTTCAACGCGCAACCTTTGGAGGTACGTTATGGCCGCAGTCACCCTGAGTGTGTCTACTGTGAAGCCTTTGGGCGATCGCATCTTGGTCAAAGTCAGTGAAGCCGAAGAAAAAACCGCTGGCGGTATTTTGCTACCCGACACCGCTAAAGAAAAGCCCCAGGTGGGTGAAGTGGTGCAGGTTGGCCCCGGCAAGCGCGACGACAACGGCTCGTTCCAGGCCGTAGAAGTCAACGTCGGCGACAAGGTGCTCTACTCCAAGTACGCCGGTACCGACCTCAAACTCGGCACCGATGACTACGTGCTGCTACGCGAGTCCGACATTCTGGCTGCCCTCGGCTAGGTTCATTTTGGATTTTGGCGAGACCCCGTAGGGTGGGGACTGCCCACCATTGACCAGGGCGATCGCAGATTAACCCGTAGGGGCATCCGCGCCAGCGATGCACCGCTCGGCAAACCACTAGAACGTCCTAAACACAACGCAGTTAGTCAACAATTCTTGCGAGGAGGATTATTTATTTATGGCTAAAACCATCACCTACAACGAAGATGCCCGTCGCGCCCTAGAGCGTGGTTTCGACCTGCTGGCTGAAGCTGTCGCCGTCACCCTCGGCCCCAAAGGTCGCAACGTGGTGCTCGAAAAGAAATATGGTGCGCCCCAAATCATCAACGACGGCATCACCATTGCCAAAGAAATTGAGCTAGAAGACCATATTGAAAATACCGCCGTCTCCCTGCTGCGCCAGGCCGCCAGTAAGACCAACGACGCTGCGGGCGATGGTACCACCACCGCTACCGTGCTGGGCCATGCGATCGTCAAAGAAGGGTTGCGTAACGTCGCTGCCGGAGCCAACGCCATTTCGCTGAAGCGCGGTATCGACAAAGCCACCGCCTTTCTAGTCGAAAAAATTGCCGAGCACGCCCGCCCCGTGGGTGACTCCAAGTCGATCGCCCAGGTGGGTGCCATCTCCGCTGGCAACGACGACGAAGTCGGCCAAATGATCGCCGACGCCATGGATAAAGTCGGTCGCGAAGGCGTAATTTCCCTGGAAGAAGGCAAGTCGATGACCACCGAACTGGAGGTCACCGAAGGGATGCGCTTCGACAAGGGCTACCTATCGCCCTACTTCGTCACCGACACCGAGCGCATGGAAGCGGTGCTCGACGAGCCCTACATCTTGATCACCGATAAGAAAATTGCCCTGGTGCAGGATCTGGTGCCCGTGCTAGAGCAGGTGGCCCGCTCCGGTAAGCCCCTGATGATCATCGCCGAAGACATTGAGAAAGAGGCCCTGGCTACCCTGGTGGTCAACCGCATGCGCGGTGTGCTGAACGTGGCCGCCGTGAAAGCGCCCGGATTTGGCGATCGCCGCAAGGCCATGCTCGAAGACATCGCAGTATTAACTGGCGGTCAGGTGATCTCTGAAGACACCGGCCTCAAGCTCGACAACACCAAGCTCGACATGCTGGGTCAGGCTCGCCGCCTCACCATCACCAAAGACACCACCACCATCGTCGCCGAAGGCAACGAGCAGGATGTCAAGGCCCGCTGTGAGCAGATCCGTCGCCAGATCGACGAAACCGAGTCGACCTACGACAAAGAGAAGCTACAAGAGCGCCTGGCTAAGCTCTCCGGCGGTGTGGCCGTGATTAAAGTTGGGGCCGCCACCGAAACCGAGATGAAAGACCGCAAGCTGCGCCTCGAAGACGCCATCAACGCCACCAAGGCGGCGGTTGAAGAAGGCATCGTCCCCGGCGGCGGCACCACCCTGGCCCACCTGGCCCCCCAGCTCGAAGCCTGGGCCAGCGACCACCTCAGTGGCGAAGAGCTGCTGGGTGCCCAGATCGTTACCCGCGCCCTGACTGCCCCCCTCAGCCGCATTGCTGAGAACGCCGGTTTCAACGGCGCGGTGATCGTTGAGCAGGTGAAGGAGAAGGACTTCAACATCGGCTACGACGCAGCCAACAACCAGTTCGTCGATATGTTCGATGCCGGTATTGTGGACCCTGCCAAAGTGACCCGCTCCGGCCTGCAAAACGCCGCTTCCATTGCCTCAATGGTGCTGACCACCGAGTGCATCGTGGTCGACAAGCCCGAGCCCAAGGCTCCGGCGGCTGGCGCTGGCGCTGGCATGGGCGGCGACTTCGATTACTAAACCGGCTACGGCAGACTAGATTCGGCCTGCCCTGAGGTCAGTAAAAAGGACTCGACGGATTCCACCCGTCGAGTCCTTTTGTAGTGAGAAACTACGCTTGCTCCACCCGGCTCATGCCTCAGATGGATGGAAGCTATGACCGATTGAGGTAGACAGGCTATAGCTCAGAATCATCAGCTTTGCTCACTCTGTTGCCCAGTAAGTAGGCAAGCTCAATGAACTATAAAACCTGCGTAGGATGGGCGAAGTATCGCGTGCCCATCATCAGAGCGATGGGCATGGGCATGGCCCTTTGCCCCATCCTACGTTTAATTGCAACTACCGACTTAGAAGGCGGTAGGAATTGAATAAATCGGCTTAGAATGTACAACTTATAGGCTTTTATAGAAAATCTCTGTAATTTTTTTGACTTGTAAATAATTGAAAATACTGATGGACAGACTATCTGTGATGCTATTTAAGCGCTTGGTATAGTAATGCCAAAGTGCAGTCTCTAAAAGAATTTTTTTTCTGGAACACTTTGTCGATTTCAGAGTCATGGACAGTTAACCATCCAGTCTGAAACCCAATTTCTGTCAAAGTTCTTAAAGATTTTTGACCTGGCTTTGCTGCGGGGATGTAGGATTGGTGGCCGTTGTGAAACTCGATAAAGGGTCCAGAATCAATGACCATGTCACAAGCTGCCTCCATACCGATGAACCAGACACCGCTGGTGACCCCCCCCAGCGATGCCGCAGCTTCTCCGGAAAGGAGTGGGTCGTCCAAATCAATTCTCAGTGTTGATCTGGGGCGAACCTCTACAAAAACCTCCATCAGCCGCGATCCCAACAGCGTCGTTTTCATTCCGGCTAACGTTAAGCATTTGTCGATGGAACAGGTGCAGGGCGGCGCGTTCGAAGCCCGCGCCACGGATCCTCTGTCGGATATTTGGATGGTTTACCAGGGCAGTGGCTATGCCATGGGGCAGCTGGCCGAAGATTTTGGTGCTAATTTGGGGGTCGGCCAATCTAAGGTTAACGATGCTTTAGTCAAGGTCTTAGCCTGCGTCGGTTACTTTCAGCTAAAAGACGAGATTTCAGTGGTTTTGGGCCTGCCCTATCACTCCCAGGATCAGTTTGAGCGCGAGAAAGAGCAGCTGATGAGCCTGCTGCTGGGGCCGCACGTGATGAGCTATCGCGGTGAACCGATCACCATTCAGATCGGCAAGGTTTGGGTAATGCCCGAAGGGTATGGCAGCATTCTCTGGAATGAGGTGCAAGACAATAAAGCGGTTGACGTTGACTTTACCAAGCTGCCGGTTGCGATCGTGGATATTGGGCATCAGACCACCGATTGCATCATGGTCGACAACTTCAGATTTGCCCGTGGGGTGTCTAGAAGCGAAGCCTTTGCTATGAGCCAGTTTTATGAGCAGGTGGCGGCTCAGATTGAGGGAGCCGACAGCCAGTCTCTAGCGTTAATCGCCGCTGTAAACCAGCCTCAGGGTCAACGGTTCTACCGTCCTCGGGGAGCCAATCGACCCACTAACTTAGACGACATTTTGCCCAACCTCAAGGAGACCTTCTCGCGGGAGATGTGTAACCGCCTGCTGGCTTGGCTGCCAGAGCGCGTTACCGATGTCATTCTTACAGGGGGTGGCGGTGAATTCTTTTGGGAAGATATTCAGCGCCTGCTAAGAGAGGCCAAGATCAATGCCCACCTCGCTACGCCCTGCCGCCAGGCTAATGCCCTGGGGCAGTATATTTATGGAGAAGCCCAGATGGCGTCGGCCCGCGCGGCCCGTACGACCGCTTAGGAGCTTCTGTTTGGGCGGTAGCCATGCCTAATCTCTTCCTGACCGAAGGTTGATGCTGGTCACTAAAACGATTGTTTTAGGGCGGCGAATGGGGTATCGGTTGGGAAGAGTTTTTGACAAGTGGGCGGCATCATGGTTTCGGGACGAGAATAATGGTATTGAAGTGGTTACGCCAGACAAGAAAGCCGGTTCTTTTTCGCCGCAATGAGCTAGATCAAAATTTGTTGGCCGCTGTTAAAGCTGAGCTGGCTAGGCAGCCGGGCTTAAGTTTTAGCAGTCTTTGCAAAGAAGCGCTGCACCAGCTTTTACTGAGTAATCAGTCTTGTCCTGATCAACCGCTATTGTCTACAGACAAACGGATCGAAAGCCTTGAGGCTCAGTTGCTCAGTGTAGAGCAGCGTTTTTTTGCTCAAGAGAAAAATCGGTTGGAGCGATTAGAAGCCCAGTTGGCGCAATTGTCTCTCCAGGTAGTGCACCTGACTGGCTCGGGTGCTGCCGTCCTGACGTCTCCCCAGCCCGTCTCAGATGAGGTGCCCTATGTAGAGGCGTTTGAAGAGGATGTGCCTGAAGATCCGGTGCTGTCTCGGCTGAGCGGTTTAATTGATGACTTTTAGCGTGCTGCACTACTGCGATCGCATCGCTTGGATCGACCCCGTGCCCACCGGGCGCAACGGCGAATACATCAGCGTTATGACCCGCCGCATTTCGTCAGCAGAGGGCTAAAGCAATGGGGTAGCCCGCAAGGCTGCCCCTGTTGAGGCAATTATTTGAGCCTGGTGGGCTTAAGCCGAGGGCATTTGCCCCCACAAATTTGCTTAGGTACATCAGGGCGACTGACTCAGGTTTGACGCGGCTGCTCGCTTTCAAGAGGTAAAGTCAGCTTTAGCTACTGCAAACGTCGATTGGGTTAAGACAGATTCTCTGGTAGGGGCATTGCATGCAATGCCCCTACCAGAGAATTTCGCCTGTCAAAGTGTCTTAACTAAATCAACTGCTGCAATGTCGCCTGAAATTACTCATTCCCTCGCTGTTACGAGGAAATTTTTATTGACCCAGGGGTAGATGATTTCGCACCGCCATCTATGGTCAGAATCAAGACATTGTTTTGTAAGTCAAGTTCTGGTGCCGCCAGTCTTTAGCTTACTTAGCTGCTATATCGTTCAGGATGAAACTCAATGACCAGTCTGAGAAAAGCGCGTCGACTGATCAAAGAAACTATCGCTGAATGGCAAGAACAGGAAGTTTCACTGCTGGCCTCGGCCCTCGCCTATTCAACCGTTTTTTCGTTAGCGCCTCTGATGATCTTGGTGATCATGATCATGGGCGTATTTTTTGGAGAAACAACAGCCAGAGAGCAAATTGTGTCTCAACTGGATGATTTATTAGGCGATGATGCTGCTAATCTGATGGCGGCCGCGATTACTAATCTCCGCGATCAAGCTAGCGAAGGCCCGCTTCAGCTCATTCTTAACCTGGGCTTCTTTCTATTTGGCGCATCCAGTGTGTTTGCAGGCATTCAAAATTCTCTAGACCGTATTTGGGATGTCAAACCAGAACCCGGTCGTCACATGTTTCACTTTTTGCGGAAGCGCTTGCTATCGGCGGCGATGATTCTTGCGATCGCATTTTTGCTGCTGGTATCGTCGGTGGCTAACACCCTGCTGGCTGTTGCGGTTACCAATCTCAACGAATGGCTACCGGCTATGGGCTATCTGTGGCAAATTTTGAGCTGGGTGGTCTCGTTTGGAGCGATTACGGCGGTTTTTGCGGCTATCTACACTGTTTTGCCCGATGCCGATATTCACTGGCAAGACACCTTGATTGGGGCCATACTCACCGCCGGATTGTTTATGGTGGGCCAGTGGCTCTTTGGCATCTTCTTAGATTGGGTCGATATCGGCTCGGGCTATGGCGTGGCTGGCTCGTTTCTAGTGATCATCACCTGGATTTTCTACGCAGCAATTATTCTATTTTCGGGGGCTGTCTTTACGAAGGTTTACGCGCGGCGTTACGGCCTACCGATCGTCCCCTCCGATTTTGCCGTGTCAACCACTGAGGACAGGCCCGAGCGTTAATGCTGTTGCCGCTAGTCAGGCCATCTGCGCTCAGGCCTACCGGATCACCGCACAGGCAATTCGCCCGCCAGAACCGCCAATTGGTTGCGAATAGTGATCGTCTTTGTCGGTATGGACAATCAGCGCCGTGCCATCGTCATCTAGCAGCTTGGCTGGTCCAAAGTCTAGCTCCACCAGATCGCTGTACAGCTCAACGTCCACGGTGCCGTCGGCGGCAACGACCAAGTTGGGCAAATTGCCTTCGTGGGGGCCATCGGGGTTGCGAAACCCGTGGGGCTGGTCAAAGGGGTTTACGTGGCCGCCCGCCGATTTGAAAGCAGCCAAATCTGAACAATCGCCTACGGCGTGGAAGTGCATGCCGTGGTAGCCGGGGGGCAAGTCTCTGGCCTGAAGGTTGATCAATACGCCTTTGTGCCCTTGCTCGACCTGCACAGTGCCAATGGCATTGCCGCTGTTGTCGATTAGCTCGGCCTGGGTGGTGAGGGCGGTGGCGGTGGCAGGGCTAGCTAGAAGCACGAGGCCACTTAGGCAAAGCGCCCAACAAAAAAGCTTGAAGCGATTGAAGAGAGCAAACATAAACCTATCCCTAGCATCGGTGCTTAGATCATAGTTGAGTGTCAGCGCTGGTCTTCTCCCCACTGTGGTTGAGTTCTGCCGATTGTCAGGCGAAGTCGGGCGATCGCGGCACTCCACAAGTCTCAAGCTCTCATGGTACAAAGTAAGCACTTGCTATGCTGACTGATGTAGAGGGCTTGAGCTAAAACAGCGCTGCCTGGGCGGTTTGCACTACTGTCGGGATGGAATAATGCAAATTCTTCACGGCACTTGGATACCTCAGCCTGCCGCCTTTGTGCAGACGGGGGCTTTTTGCCTGTGGGTCGAAACCGAGCAAAAGAGCCGTCGCAAGTTGGCGTCTCAGGCCCATCCCTTTCACCTGCCCGAACCCGACCTAGTGCCCTTACTCACCGATGAGCTAGGGCTAAAGTCGCCCGATCGCCGCCCCCTAGACACTTTCATCACTCCCCGCACTTTTCTGCTGCCCACGATGGAAGGTCAACCGCTGCCTTCTTTGGATCTATTGCGCTACTTAGAAGTAGACACCCCAGACCGCTTTGACTGGCAGTACTGGCAGGTCGATTGCTACCAGCTCCCCGTTCTACCTGACGTAATCAGCCTGCTGAATAATCTGCACTTTCTCGCTGTCTACAACCTGGCGGAGGTGCAACTGGGGGCCGATCTGCTGTTTTGGTACCACTATACCCAGGCGTTTAAGCAGGTGATTCTGCGCGATCAGTACATTCCGGCGCTGAAGTATCGGCAGGTTGCGGCGGCGAAGGCATCCAAGGGCCGCAAGGCCGCAGGGACGAAGACAACGGCCCAGAAGCAATCATCCAAACCGGAGTCAGGGTTTGAGATTTATCCGGGGTGGGAGATTATTGGCGATCGCTACCACGAGCACATCCAAACCTACATCGACTACATGCCCCTGCTCTGCGTCGCCGGGTTTGAGGAGGTTCCCAAAACATCCACCTTTTACGATCGCACCACCCTACTCCGCCACTTTTCAGAATGCTTTGTCGATGATTTGGTGCGGGGTACGGCGATGCCCCAGAGCTATCTCAAAACCGTTGAGAATACGCTAATTCAGGATTGCTTACAGGGCAATGCTCCTGGCAAATCGGCGGCAGATCTGGAGCGCTATCAGCAGTGGCAGGGATGGCGCGATCGCATTGCCCGCACCCAAACCGATCAAACCTTTTTTCTCTACTTTCACCTGCAAGACCCATCCAAGCCAGAAGATCCTTGGCAGCTTCTCTTTCAAATCGCTCCCAAGCACGACCCTTCCCTCAGAGTCTCGTTGGATGACTACTGGCGCATGCGTCCCAAGCAGCAGGCCCAGGTAAAAGCCCAGATGGGGGATGACTTTGAGCAGCACTTATTAATGAACCTGGGCTACGCTGCCCGCATTTACCCCGACCTGTGGCGCGGGTTAGAAACAGACGAGCCTGTGGGGATCTACCTCAGTCTCGACACCGCCTTCACCTTTCTCAAAGAATCGGCCTGGGTGCTAGAAGATGCGGGCTACAAAGTGATCGTCCCCGCCTGGTGGACGCCCAAGGGTCGCCAGCGGGCCAAGGTGCGGCTGCGGGCTAAGGGCAAATCCCTCGGCGGCAGCGACAAATCGAAGGGCTACTTTTCCTACGACACCCTGGTGCAGTACCAGTACGACCTGGCGATCGGCGACCAGCCCGTCACCGAGGCCGAGTGGCAGCAGTTGGTGAATGCCAAGTCGCCTCTAATCAAGTTTCGCGGCCAGTGGATGGAGCTAGATCAGGACAAAATGCAGCAAATGCTGGAGTTTTGGCAGCAGCAGCAGGCCGAAAACCCCGAAATGAGCCTGCTCGACTTCATGCGCCTGACCAGCGGCGAGGCTGACGACAGCCTAGAGGTGGAGTTCGATCGCGACGACACCCTGGCCACCATGCTCACCCAGCTCAGCGACAAAACCCGCCTCGAACTCACCCCCGACCCCGACCAGCTCCAGGGCAATCTGCGCGACTACCAGAAGCGCGGCCTCTCCTGGCTGCACTATTTAGAAAATCTGGGTCTGAACGGGTGTTTGGCCGACGACATGGGCCTGGGCAAAACCATCCAGGTGATCGCCCGCCTGATTCAAGAACGAGAAGAAACGGCCCAGCCGATTCCTCCCACGCTGCTGATTGCGCCCACCTCGGTGGTCGGCAACTGGTTTCACGAGATCGAAAAGTTTGCGCCGCATCTGCGGGCGGTAGTGCACCATGGGGGCGATCGCAACCAAGACACCAAAGCCTTCAAAGCAATCTGCCGCGACCACGACGTGGTGATCACCTCCTTTACCCTGGCTCGTAAAGACGCCAAGCTGCTAGAGGGCGTCACCTGGCACCGCATTGTGCTCGACGAGGCCCAAAACATCAAAAACCCCAAAACCGCCCAGACCAAGGCCATTCTCAAGCTCAACGCCAACCATCGCCTCGCCCTCACCGGCACCCCAGTCGAAAACCGCCTGATGGATCTGTGGTCGATTTTTAACTTTCTCAACCCCGGCTACCTGGGCACCCAGACCCAGTTTCGCAAGCAGTTCGAGCTACCCATTCAAAAAGAAAACAGCCCCGCCCGCTCCGCCACCCTGAAGAAGCTGGTAGAACCCTTCATTCTGCGGCGGCTCAAAACCGACCAGTCGATCATCAAAGACCTGCCCGACAAGGTTGAGCAAAAGCTGTTCTGCAACCTCACCCCCGAGCAGGCTTCCCTCTACGAAGCGGTGCTCAAGGATGTCACTGAGCAGCTCGAAACCAGCGAGGGCATCCAGCGCAAGGGTCTGATTCTCGCCACCCTGACCAAGCTCAAGCAAATCTGCAACCACCCCCGCCAGTTTTTGCAGGATGAGAGTGACTTTACGCCGGAGCGATCGCACAAACTCAGCCGCCTGCTCGACATGCTCGATGAAGTGGTGGCCGAAGGCGAAAGCGCCCTGGTCTTCAGCCAGTTTCGCGAAATCGGCGACGCCCTAGAGCACCACCTGCGCCACACCTGCCACTACAACACCTACTACATCCACGGTGGCACCAACCGCAAAAAGCGCGAGCAGATGATCGCCGACTTTCAAAACCCCGATACCGAGCCCGCCATCTTTGTGCTGTCGCTGAAAGCCGCCGGGGTCGGCATCACTCTCACCCAGGCCAACCACGTCTTCCACTTCGATCGCTGGTGGAACCCCGCCGTCGAAGACCAGGCCACCGATCGCGCCTTTCGCATTGGCCAAAAGAAAAATGTCTTCGTCCACAAGTTCGTCGCCATGGGCACGCTCGAAGAACGCATCGACCAGATGATTGAGGATAAGAAAAAGCTGGCCGGTGCGATCGTCGGTGCCGATGAATCGTGGCTGACAGAGCTAGACAACGACGCATTTAAACAACTCATCGCCCTCAACAAAAGCGCGATCATGGATTGATGCCCTAAATATCTTCCATAATTGGAGCAACACCTTTTCTCTAAGTCCCTGTTGGAGTGGCATGAAAAAGATAATGGGGATAACATTAATACTAATCACCGGATCGTTTTTTTGAATACAGGTCGAGGAATTGGATTGCAATGAGAAAATTTTTATATTTGCTGATGACTAGTTGCATCAGTACGCTTATTTTGTCCGCTTGCGCCAACGAAATCTCGACTGAAAAACAGCAGACTCTTCAGGATGATAGTTCTGCTAACAAAATTCCTGCTGAACAAAATCAGTCTCTCCAAGAAAGCAACTCTGTTACTGAATTGGGCCAAAATTCAAACAATAATCTACTTTTCTCTTGCCAGACAGAGAATGATAAATTGATTAAGCTTTATGATTTTGGCGACACGATTCAATATTCATTTGGCCCTGAAAACAACCCAGAAATTGTTTTAGATATACCTCGTGATGAGGCTTCTACGTATCAGTGGGCAGGAGTAGGAAGATCCATTTATTATTCTATTGACATTCCTAATGCCAATACTGTGTACACAGTGTTTATATCAGAAGATCGCCTGTTAGAGGGAAGACCAGTTGCAGGAGGTGTAGACGTTTTAATTAACAATGAATATGTCACAACTGTTAATTGTGCCAATGAAGATATTATCAGTAATCTCATGGGTGTCGATTTAAAGCCAACTAATTGATACAAATCCATGATCAGATTTCGAGAGGAATTTTTCTATGTGTAGTGACTGGAACGGAGTAAAACCCATCATAAGACTAAAATATTGGATTCTGCTAGCATTTTAACCAACCTACTTTGCTGATGGCCAAAGATGAAAAAAACAACAACAACAAAAGTACTGTCTTGGTCTATAGGTTTATTTATTTCACTAATCTATGCAATTCCAGTTTTAATTTATGTCTCTCATTTCAAGGATGCTCCTATCTCTAATAGGCCTGAAGACTGGGCATCGCTTGGAGATTATTTGAATGGACTTATAAGTTCTTTGATGTCTCTCGTCAATCTAATTGCCATTATTTGGCTTGGGTTTAAGGTTCATGGCCTTGAGACTGAAAGAGAAGAGAAGATGTATAAACTTGAGACCGAAAGAGAAGAAAGATTGCAAGCAATTACACTAAGGCCGCTCTGCACAATATATTCGAGCGACTATGTAAACAAGATTAAAGTGACGGTCAAGAACCTTGGTGTCGGGCCTGCAAAAACAAGAAAAATAATCATAGAAAATTTGCATGAACCTCTTCATGCTAGAAAGCGTGTAAAGGACTTAGTACAACTATTGCCACCCCTTCCTGAAGGTATGCTGTGGCGAGACTATACAATTAATGGCTTTCTATATTTGCCTGCAGGAGAGCAAATTGATTTAATTTGGTTGGAAGGAGACGAGAAAAATTATGCTTTTTCGGCTTTTAGAGATCAAATAAGGAAAATCTTATCAAATGTTGCCGTCCGCATAGAGTATGCAGATATCTTCGATAATGAAATGGAGCCCATACAAGAGGTTTTAGATATATTTTCAAGGGAATATTAGTAGTAGGATGAGTACTACCCACCGTTCCATTCACTACGCTCGATCGCCCCCCTCCCCCAAACCATCACCCTCCATACCGTTTTATAAATCCTGAGGTGGATGCCATGAAAACTCAATCCAAAGGAGTCGAGCGGCGACGATATTGTCATTGTTGAGCCGCAAGGCAATAACAGTCGCACGACCAGTGGGCGTGAGTCCAATAACGTGAGTCCCTCCATTGCCCCAAAAGAAGTGAACTGCCCAATCTTCTATTCGAGGATTGAACAGCGGCACCAGTTGCTGGGTTGCAGGATCAACCGCTTCCGTTTTTGCGCCCTTGAACTCATTGCAGCGGTAGCAAGCCGCTGCCAGGTTAATCCTGTCATCCGTGCCACCCAACGAACGTGGGAGAATGTGTTCCATCACTAAGGGAATTCCCGTTAAACGTGATGATGTCTGGCAATATTCGCAGCGATGATTAGCTTCTTCAATGACCTGCCGCCGCAGGCTCTCAGAAATAGTCATGCTGGCGTTGGTAAATCTTCTAACTTAGGCAGCTTTTGGCCTCGCCAGCGCAGCAGTGCCCAGGCATACGCTTTACGCAACATGAGCTGATCAGCAATCTGTCTTAAGTCGGTCAGCTCCTGTCGTTCATCCAGCGAAAGCTGGCCCTCTTGATTTTGTTCCAAAAATTCAGAATGTCGATGCCATTGAGCAGGTTCGGCTTGAGCTTGGGCAATAGCTAATAGCTCATCAGTGCTGAGGGTTTGCATTGCCAGCAATTCAGCCTGTAGTTCTAGCGGAGCATTTTCTGCGGAAGGCGGAAGGTTGCTGAGCACACTTTGAGCAACCAACGCTTCGATCGATTGTTGGGTCGCTGCCGCAATTTGCCTCAGTTGACGAATCACAGGTTCAGGCAGTTCGATGGTAACTTGCATCGACATGGTGGCAGATAGGGCGGCGACATCATCCCATTCTACTCCCCTGGCCACTTACAATAAAGCCAGCACTAGAGGCTAGCGATGGCAAACTTTAGCCGCACCTGGTGGGGAAAAAACTTTATCACTGCGATCGAGCGCTTGACCGACTCGGGCCGGTTGCAGCGGGGGCGCTCTTACGCCAGCGGCGGCAAGGTCAAAAGCTTTGAGATTGACGGCGGGCTAGTGACTGCTAAGGTGCGCGGGTCGGTGAACCCCTACTTTGGGGTGACGAAAGAGCCGCTGTATACGACCACTATTGACTTTCAGCCAATCAGCAAAGCCAAGTGGGCCGCTGCGATCGCCCTGGTCGCCTCCAAAGCCAGCCTAATCTCCCGGCTGCTGCTCAACGAAATTCCTGACAACATCGAAGACAGCTTTAAAACCCTGGGGCTGAACCTGCTGCCCGCCAGCGCCAAAGACTTTAAAGCAAACTGCTCGTGCCCCGACTACAGCAACCCCTGCAAACACATCGCCGGAGTCTATTACCTGATTGCCGCCGAACTCGATCGCGATCCCTTTTTATTGTTTGAGCTGCGGGGATTGCCCAGGGAAGAACTCAAAGCCGAGCTAGCCAAATCGCCCCTAGGGCAAGCGCTCTCGGCAGAACTTTCGGCCCAGCAGCGATCGCCCGACCCGGTAGAGCACTATTACACTAAACCCCAAACCGTTGCAGCCTCGGCCCCTTCTCTCAAAGAATTTTGGCAGGGAGAAAAGCGCCTGCCCCAGACCATTGAGGTCGCTACCCCAGCGGCAGTGCCCGCTATTTTGGTAAAAAAGCAGGGCGACTTCCCGGCCTTTTGGGGGCGCGATACCTCCTTTGTTGAGGCGATGGAGAGCCTTTATCAGCGGGTTAAAACCAAGCACAAAGACCGACTATAGTGCTGCCGTGGGTGGCTTGGCCCGTTAGATGGGGATGGTGCAGTACTAATCGCATCAACACCCTAACCTAACCGCCCCGAACCGACGCTTCTAACGGGGCTGGGTGGCTAAAAACTGCTCAACGGCTTGAGGACTGGGCTGAGCAGCGATCGCCCCCGGCTTTAGCGTGGTCAACGCCCCTACTGCGCTGGCGTAGCGCAGCATCTCCTGAACGGCATCCCGTTGCTCCAGGCTATCCCAACCCCGCTGACACAGCTGGTGGATGATCCCTGCCAAAAAGGCATCCCCGGCCCCAGTCGTATCTTGGCTATCTACCCCAAACGCGGGGAGTGCAAGGCTGTAGTGCTGGGTGGCGCAGGTGCTGCCCTGGCCTCCATCGGTGAGCAGCACCGCCTGGGCATGGGGAAACTGCTGGCCGATGTCGGCAGCAGAGTCGGTGTTTAGCAGCCATAGGGCTTCTTCGCGGGAGAGCTTGATTAGATCGGCAGTTGCTAGCCAGTCGCGAATTTTGGTGGGGGCAAGGTCTACGTCAGGCCAAAACACAGGCCGCCAGTTTAGATCAATGACCAGCTTTGCCCCAGCCTGTTGGGCTTTGTCTCTGGCCCGCTCCATGGCGCGGGCGGTGGTGGGGTAGGCCAGCCCCAGGGTGCCCATCACCAGGTAGGCCACCCCGGTCATATCAACGGTGTCGATCCACTCGGGGGTAAGGTGGGCATCGGCAAAGGCGGTGGGGTTGGGAGCGCTGAAGCCGATAAACTGGCGATCGCCGGTATGATCGCGCTGCACTAGCACGGTGCGGGTCGGCAGGTTGGCCACACGCTGCACCTGACACTGCACCCCCTGCTGCTCCACGGTGTGGATCAGCCAGTCGCCTAGATCATCCTGGCCCAGGGCGCTGATCAGCCGGGTGGGGGTACCCAGTTTGGCGATCGCGGTGGCCACGTTGGCGGGCGCGCCACCGGGGTAGTCGGTCCAGGTTGGGGATGGGTCTTGGGGGGAATCGCCGACCTCAAACAGGCGATCGACCAGGCACTCGCCTAGACAAAGAACCGGTTCGCGCATGGGTTGTCTCCTAGTTCGCTATGCCAATCTTCTCAGGTGGTTCAGCCCCTGTCCTCAGCCCGTTGGCCATGGTTGTAAATTCAGCCCTGCCCCACTCCTCAATCCATTTCAAAGGATAGAAGCCAACCATCGCCCTATCTGCCACCCTAAAGAACACTATGGCGATGGAGAACCCAGGATGAACCTGCTAATTTTTGGCGCAACGGGAGATACCGGGCGCGAACTGGTCAAACAAGCCCTGGCTTTGGGGCACACCGTGACTGCGTTCTCTCGCCATGCCAGTGACCTGGTCAGCCAATACCCAACGGTCAAGGTAGCTGAGGGGGATGTCACCGACCTGGCCACGGTAGAGCAGGCGGTGCAGGGTCAAGATGCCGTGCTGTCGGCCCTGGGGTCGGCGAGTCTAAAACGGAACCCGGCGCTGGTCGAAGGGGTGCAAAACATCGTTAAGGCGATGGAAAAACACCAGGTTCGCCGGTTGATTTATCAGTCGTCTCTCGGGGTTGGCGACAGCCGCAAACAGGTCAGCTTTCTGGTGCGCTACATCATCATTCCGCTGGTGCTACGCAATGCGATCGCCGATCACGCCGACAAAGAGCGCATTATTCAGCAGAGCAGTCTAGATTGGGTGATTGTGCGCCCCGCTGGGCTGACCAACGACGACCGTACGGGCGAGTATCGGGCTGGCGAAACGATTGAGTTTGGGGCTAGAATTGCCCGCGCTGATGTGGCCGACTTTATGCTTAAACAGGTCACTGAGGATGCTTACCTGAAGCAAACCCCTGGCGTGTCTTATTAGTGCCGCCTTGTTTGTAGGGCGATCGCGCCTCGGTGCCGTTCGGTATAGTAAAACAGCCAGGGCTGGGTTTCTGGCAGTTGGTAATGCGATCGCAAAACGATGCCTACTCCCCAAGATGCTCCAGACTACTACGCAATTCTAAAGGTCGATCGGCAGGCCACCTTGGCGACGATCAAACAGGCTTACCGCAAGCTAGCCCCCCAGTTTCACCCTGACCTCAATCCCAACAATGATGCAGCGGCAGAGCAATTCAAAACCTTAACCCAGGCCTACGAAGTGCTCTCCGACACGACTAAACGTTATCACTACGATCGCTACGGTGACCGCTGGCAACAGGCTCAGCCAGGCTATAGGGCCACCAGCTACCCCAGCGGTCGGCAAAATGACGACTTTGAAACGATGGAATTTGGCCGCTCTGGCCGCTTCGAAGACATCCTCGGCGATCTGCTCGACCGTTATGGCTAGGGTTTAGTGGGGTGTGGGCTACTGGCCTTTGGGACCGAGCAAAATGAGTTGAGCCCAGGGCTGGCTTGGGAAAATCTATGCCGAGCTGGCCTTGATCCTAGGCCGTTCAACCCTTACCCTGGCAAGCAGTTGGCTGGGGTACTCAGGTTTAGCCGATTTTAGAACTATCGCGGGGCAGCCTCAGGGTGGTTCGGCGCAGGGTACCAGCAGGTAGGAGGAACCAATTTTGCAGCGGATTTGGCGATCGCAAGTCAGGGGAATATTGCTCGTATTCGTCTTGCTACTTCCTGCGGCTGGGCTTCAGGCCCAAGAAGAAGAGGCTGGCCCAGAATCTTCCCCAGCACCGGCTTTGTCTGCACCTGCAGAAGCCTTACCTCCGCCTTCAGAAGCTGGAGTGTTCTTTGCCGATGTGATGGTGCGGGGCCAACCGGTGTTTCAGGTGGGTAGTTTGACGGGGCTAACCGCCAGCGATCGCGCCGCCATCATCAACCGTCGCATTGCTGGGCTGCTCAGCCAGGCTCAGCAGCTGGGTACCGTTGCTGTGCAGGTCGATGACAATCGCCAGATTGCCCTGCTGGCGGTAAATAACCGGGTGCTGATGACCGTCACCCAGCAGGATGCCGACGATTTTGGCCTTACCGTTGAAGAACTGGCGCAGCAGTGGGCCGATCGCCTCAATCAGGTGCTGGCCCAGCCCAACTTAGCCATTGATGTTTTACAGCGGCTCGACAGCACAACCCGGCAGCTGGTCAACGACACCATTGTGCTGCTGCCGTCGCTGTTGGGGGCGATCGTGCTGGTGGGCCTGACCTGGATCGTGGCCAAGGGGGTGCGGCGGCTGGGGCTGCTGTGGGCCGAGCAAACCGAGGGCGATCGCGGTACCGAAATTTTGATTGGCCGCCTCTGCTACGGCGGCGTCTGGGTGCTGGGCAGCATTGTCGCTCTGGGGGTGCTGGGCCTCGACTTTACTGCCCTGCTGGGCACCCTGGGGCTGACCAGTGTGGCGATCGGCTTTAGCCTGCGCGACGTGCTCAGCAACTACATTTCTGGGGTAATTTTGCTGGCAGCCCGCCCGTTTCGCATTAGCGACCAGGTGGTGATTGGCAACTACGAAGGCACCGTGGTGCAGATTCAGCTGCGGGCCACCACCATGCGTACCTACGATGGGCGGCTGGTGTACATCCCCAATCAGCAGGTGTTTCAAAAGAGTGTGGTCAACAATACCGACTCTCCGGTGCGCCGTAGCGATGTTGTGGTCGGTATTGACTACGATGCCGATATCAACGCCGCCCGCCAGGTGATTATTGAGGCGGTTACGCGGGTCGAAGGCGTTGAGAAAGAGCCGCCACCGCTGATCTTGGTGCAAGACTTGGCCCCCAGCACCGTCAGACTGGAGGTGCGGTTTTGGGTGAATTCTCGCCGTCAGTCGTTTTTGCAGGTGACTTCGGAGGCCTCTCAGGCGATGAAAGAGAGTCTGCAAGCAGCGGGTATCGACATGCCTACGGAGATCCATACGCTGATGTTTCGCGAGGGGACGAAGGTTGCGATTGATGCGATCGCTGCCAAAGGGGCAGACCAGCAAGAACCCTAAAAAGTTTTGCTCAGTTTCTAGCCACAGGTCGCCAAAAAGTTACGGAACGGATGAGCGATCGCGCGTAGTCTAGGGTGAGGTGACGATGCAGACCCAACGGCGATGGCAAATGAAGAACAGGTCGCTTTGCTCAAGCAAGGAAGTGAAGTCTGGAATGCGTGGAGAAAGAAAAATTCCGTAACTGAGATAGGTAAGGATTCACTCACTCCCCTAGCTAAGTGGCTAAGATCCCTGATTTTTCGTTCAAAGGGAGGGAGGGCTATGAACGGTTATGAGATAGAGATAGACCTCAGCAACGCCGACCTCAGCAACGCCGACCTCAGATCCGCCAACCTCCAATTTGCCAACCTCAGATCCGCCAACCTCAGATCCGCCAACCTCAGCAACGCCAACCTCAGATCCGCCGACCTCAGCTCCGCTAACCTCAGATCCGCCAACCTCAGATCCGCCAACCTCAGCTCCGCCGACCTCAGTAGGGCCAACCTCAACACCGCCAACCTGAGCTCCGCCAACCTCAGCAGGGCCAACCTCAGTAGGGCCAACCTCAACACCGCCAACCTCAGAGCCGCCGACCTCACATTCGCCAAGCTCAGTTCCGCTGACCTCAACGCCGCCAACCTCAGCAGGGCCAACCTCAGATCCGCCGACCTCAGATCCGCCGACCTCAGATCCGCCAACCTCAGATCCGCCGACCTCAACGCCGCCACGCTCGGCATCGTCAACGACATCCGCTACGTCCCCACCTCCGCCGACCTCAGCAGGGCCAACCTCAACGCCGCCAACCTCTGCTTCGCCAACCTCCGATTTGCCAACCTCAGGTCCGCTGACCTCAGAGCCGCCAACCTCAGATACGCCGACCTCAGATCCGCCAACCTTAGATCCGCCAACCTCAGTTCCGCCGACCTCCGATTTGCCAACCTCAGTTCCGCCGACCTCAGAGCCGCCGACCTCAGTTCCGCTGACCTCAGTTCCGCTGACCTCAGATCCGCTGACCTCAGATCCGCCGACCTCAGATCCGCCGACCTCAGTTCCGCCAACCTCAATGGGTCTCAGGTGCTCCGTGCAAATTTCATGCAGGCAACACTCACGGGAGCCTGCATTGCAGACTGGCAAGTCAGCAGCTCAACCATCCTTGAAGATGTCCAATGCGATTATATTTTTTGCACCTATGAAATTGAAACAGAGCAATTCTCAGGTCGTCTCCCCGTAGACCCTGAAAGCACCTTTGCCCCAGGTGAATTCACCCAGCGCTTTCAAATTATTGCTAGTGCCCTAGAAACCATCGACATTACCTTCACCGAGGGCATTGACTGGCAAGCTTTTTTCCAATCCTTCCAAGAATTGCGGCAGCGGTATCCCCAGCAGAATATCGGCATCCAAGGCATTGAGGAAAAGGAAGGATCCTTGATAGTCCGCTTGAAAGTAGAGGCGGAAGAGACCGGAGTAGAGCTGGAACAGCTTAAAGGCCATATTGAAACTACTGAGAAACAGTTATATTCGGTTCAATTCTCGTTAAGAGAAGCAGAAGGGCAACTCAAGATATATCGAGAGATGATGGGAGTAGTTCAAACTTTAGCGTTAAGACCTATGGGCGATCAAAATTTCTATGCTCCGGTGGGCAATATTGCAGGCACCAACCAGGGGCAAATGACCGCCTACATCAACCAAAACAACGAGGCCATCGGCCAGCTCATCGCCGCACTCCGGGCTTCTGCCCAGTCCTTCCCTCCAGAGCAAAAAGACGATGTGCTCATGGAGCTAGATGACCTGGAAGGCGATCTCAGCCAGCCCGAAAAGCAGGAGCCCAAGCGCATTGGCAAATGCCTCCAACGGCTGATCGCGGCAGGGACGGCAGCCGCCACTCTAGCGGGGGGAACCGCTACCTTTGTAGGCAACGTCAACGATTTCACCGCAAACGTGCTGGAACTGGGGGAAAAGATAGGTTTGTCTAGAGACGCAATTCAACCCTAATTTGGCGTCGTAGGGTGCATTCGTGGCCCGTCAATCTCGGTGAACCGTCATAAAATCCGCGTTGGGGACGCAATGCACCAATTGCGGCATCGGTGGTTACGCTTATAAATGGTGCATTGCTTCGCGAATGCACCCTACGATTGGCTTTTTACCCACTCTCTAACGGCTCGCCGCAGAGCCAGCCGACCCGCCGATCGCCGCGATTCAATCAGCTGCGGCAGGGCACGAATATTCAGTGTGGGGAACACGCGGCTTTGCTCTGATGTCGCGTAGCGATCGCCTTCCAGCAAATAAATCATTAGCATACCGCTGTCGTAGCACCAGATTTCCGGTACGCCCAGCCGAGCATAGATCGGAAAGCGATCGAGGGATTTGCTGGTGAGATCAATTTCGAGAGCGAGATCGGGGGGCGGGTCGCGATCGAGATCAAATTCCAGCTTGCCTCGCACCAGCGCCTCGTTTTGGAAGTAAAAACAGTTGTCGGGTTCGATGCCAGCCTGCTGAGCCTTGCACCGCCAGGTGGTAGAGCCGTAGCACTCGTAATCTTGCTCTAGCACCTCGGCCATATCGCCAATAGCAGTGCTAATCGCTTCCCTGAAATATCCCTGCTCTAGCAGGGGGGCCATAATTTCTAAAAAACCATCGTCGTAGGCGATGCGGGTGCTGCGGTGGTTTCCCAGCTCGGCCAAAATGGCTTCGAACTCGGCCCAGCTCACGTCGCGCAGCACCAGGCTCTTGCCCAGAGGCACCTCAATTTGGCGTAGCTCGAGGGTGACCATGAATGCTTTCACCAAGAGGATGATTAGTGTCGTTAGCGTCCATTACGGCTAGCCTAACCTAGGCCAGGTGTAGGGTGCATTCGCGGCCCATCAACCTTAACTGGCTGACCCAAAAAGGCAATGCCGCAATGCACCGCCTATGGTTTTAGTAGTATCGAGAATCAAGACTCCAGATGGTGCATTGCTGCGCGAATGCACCCTACGACTCGGCTTTGGAGATGACTGGATAGAGGGGTTCCTGGCCATTCAAGCGCCAGAGGCTGATGCAGAGGGCGGTGGCGATCGCCAGCCACACCAGCGACGGCAAAATAATCCACCCCGCCAGCGGCACCACTTGAAAATAGCCGACTGTGAGCACCACCACCGACAGCAACGGCCCCACAATCACCATCGGCACTGCCGCCCCTAGGCGACCTTCCACCGTGAAAATCGTATTCCAGGTGTCGCCCAGGCTGAGGTGCACCACGTAGAGAATCAGCGGCCAGCTCAAAAACGTTTGCCCCATCGCCGACCACACCAAGTAAGCCGAGACCACCCGCAGCACGGCAATGCTCATCCACACAATGGGGAAGGCCAGCGGCGGCGGTGCCCAGCCCGGACGCTGGAGCGACTTGTAGCGGCCACTGTTGCGCGTATTGTCGAGCAGGGAGAAGAGGCGCGATCGCAGGGTCACGAAGGCAAAAAACGCGCAGGCGATCGCAGTCGTTGCCCAGGGGGCTAATGCACCCAGGTTGAAGTACCCAAAGGCCACATCCATGCCCCATAGCAGCGCAGTCATGGCCGCCACCTGGGCGATCGTCGCCCCCAGATAGGTCAGCGTCGCTTTCTGATCCCAGCGGGGATTGGTCAAATCGGTCTGGATGGTGGTGTCGCGGATGGTTTCGTTGACCCCCATCACTCTGTTGACGCCGCTTTTCACAATTTTTTTGCTGCTCATCTGCCTAAAAAGAGTGGTTTATCAAAGATGGCTCTGCTCCCCTCTACCCCTGGGAAAGGGGTTGGGGGTGAGGGACGCTGAGGACACAGGCCTACCCTTGATCCTAAACCCTACCGGGCCTTGTACCGATAGAGTAAAGAAGGTCTATGGGCAACGGGGGCGAGAACAATGGAAGACACAGCACAAAAGCGGGTGGTGGTGGTCGGCGCAGGCTGGGCCGGATTGGGATCCGCCTATCACCTGGCCCGCCAGGGCTACGCGGTCACGCTGTTAGAAGCCGGAGCTTACCCCGGCGGGCTGGTGGCGGGCTGGCAAACACCCCAGGGCCGAGCCGTGGAAGCGGGCATTCACGGGTTTTGGTACCCCTACCGCAATATCTTTGCTCTCACCGACCATCTGGGCATTCAGCCCTTTACCGAGTGGACGCGATCGTCCCAGTATTCGCCCCACGGGCTAGAGGTCGAGTCGCCGCTGTTTCAGGAACAGCCCTATCTGCCGACGCCGCTGGGCACGTTTCTCTACACCGATTTCAAGCGCCTGCCACTGAGCGATCGGCTCTCGGCTCTGCCCCTGCTGCAAGCGCTAATCGACTTCGACAACTCTGACGAAGCGTGGCAAAAGTACGATCGCATCACTGCCCGCGAACTCTTCCGCCAGTACGGCGTGTCGGCCCGGCTCTACCACGAATCGTTTGAGCCGATGCTGCTGGTGGGCTTGTTTGCTCCTGGGGAGCAGTGCTCGGCGGCAGCGGCGTTGGGGATGCTCTACTACTTCATCCTCGCCCACCAGCCCGATTTTGATGTGCGCTGGTGCCGGGGCACCGTGGGGGCACAGATCTTTCGGCCCTGGACGGAGGCGATCGAGCGGGCGGGGGGCAAAATTCTCGCCAACCACCGGGTGTCGGATGTGCGGGTGGAGAACAACCGGGTGACGGCGGTGGTCTGCGGTGACGAGGTGTTTGAGGCCGATGCGGTGGTGTTTGCCGTGGGCATTAGCGGGCTGAAGAAAATCGTGGAGCAGTCGGCCCAGCTCAGGCATCGCACCGAGTTCAGCAATATTTGCAACCTGGGGGCGGTGGACGTTTTGGCTACGCGGCTATGGCTCGATCGCAAGGTCGATATTCCCCTGCCCTCCAACGCCTGCTTTGGCTTTCACCCCACCACTGGGTGGACGTTCTTTGATCTCAACGCGCTCCATGACGAGTATCGCGACGAACCGGGCACCGTGGTCGAGGCCGACTACTACCACGCCAACCAGCTCCTCGCGCTGGATGACGACCAGGTGGTAGCCCAGGTGCAGCAAGACTTAGCGGGGTGCATTCCGGCCTTTGGCGAGGCCAAGATTGTTGACCATGCCGTGGTGCGCATTCCCCAGGGGGTGACCCACTTTGCCCCCGGCAGCTACCGCTACCTGCTGCCCGCCACCACCAGCTTCGACAACCTGTTTATGGCAGGCGACTGGATTGTCACCCGCCATGGCTCTTGGTCACAGGAGAAGGCCTACGTAACCGGGCTAGAGGCGGCGAACCGGGTGATTGCAACATTGGGTCAGGGGCAACCCGCCGCGATTTTGCCGGTGATTCCCGATGAGCCGCATATTCAGGTGCTGCGATCGGTCAATCGGTTGGTCAAAGCGGGATTACAAGGGTTACCGAGCTTTTGGCTGCCCTAGGCGATCGGCACAGATCAAGAGCTGGTGAGCATTGCCCACCCTACGCTGGAATGGGGGCAAGCTGGGCGGCCCAACGTCGTTGTCTATAGCGCTGGAGGATCTTTTTACGGCGACGCGGCTTGGGCGGGCCGGTCAAGATCGCCAGACTGTAGATCACCAGGTAGACGCCAGCCCAAATGCTGTAGGCATGGATAGAGACACTCAGCTCGGGGCCGCCGTAGTAGCGCATGAGCGTGGTAGACAGATCGACGAAGTAAATACCAAAGATGGCCCAACGGACAAACGGAAAGCACTTTCTGGCCAAGGGATATCGCGCCGAGCCGATAAACAAGACTGGATACTGGAGATACATCAACAAGAAGAACGCCATGGCGAACAAAATGCCGATCGCCGCCAAAAGCGTATAGTTTTCCCCTAGAGAGTCTAGGGTTATGCCAATAGCGAGTAGCGCAGCCGCAGTAACGTTGATCATCGGTATCCCTTAAACAATCACTGGTTTATGACAGAAAGTGTTCTGGGGGTTAGTGTTCCCTAACCTGGAAACAGTTTAGCCAACCGAATAAAGTTTGTAGATTTGCTGCAAAGTTGACCGAGTTGCCGCGATCGCTGCGATCGCCGCTGTAGTCTTGAAGGTGGGTAGCCCTAGTGAGCGGCTAAAAGCCCCTAAATGATGGCCCAGGAGGTAACCTATGGCGGAGTCGATAGCGGAGTCGGTATTGGATAGCAATCCATTGTTTTGCTGGCAAGGCTAAGGCGTCACCTCCCAGGGGCCGACTGTATGAAGCCTTGCCCTACGTAGGCTTCATTTGAGGAAAAACCCTTGAACTTAACTGAATTAGGCGGGTGGAACACCACCTGCGATCGCGCGTTTGCCCCTTGGGCAGAGGCGGGTTTTGAGGCAGGTCGAGTAGCCCTAGAGCATCGCGGTGCCTATCAACTGTTAACCCTAGCCGGAGAGCTGGCGGCAGAAATAGCTGGGCAGTTTCGCCACCAGGCCGAGGGGGAGCACGACTACCCAGCGGTGGGCGACTGGGTGGTCGTGCAGCGGCAGAAGGGTGCCCCCGCCATGATCCAGGCGGTGCTGCCCCGCCAGAGCGAGTTTGTGCGCAAGATGGCAGGCGGCAAAACCGAGGGCCAGGTGGTGGCCGCCAATATCGACACTGTGTTTTTGGTGTGCGGTCTCGACGGCGACTTTAACCTGCGCCGCATTGAGCGTTACCTGGTGGCTGCTTGGGAAAGTCGGGCCAGGCCGGTGATCGTGCTAAATAAGGCCGACACCTGCGCGGATTTAGGCGATCGCCTCGATCAGGTGGCCGCGATCGCCCTCAATGTTCCCATCCATGCCGTCAGCGCAGCCACGGGGGACGGGCTAGAACAGCTCGAACCCTACCTGGGGCCAGGACAAACCGTGGCGCTGATCGGCTCATCGGGGGTGGGTAAGTCTACGCTGACGAACTCCTTTCTCGGCGTTCCGTACCAGGCTACCCAGACGGTACGCGACGACGACAGTCGCGGGCGGCACACCACCACCGGGCGACACCTGCTGCCCCTGCCATCGGGGGCGCTGCTGATCGACACCCCAGGTATGCGGGAACTACAGCTGTGGACGACCAGCGAGGGGCTAGGAGCCACCTTTGCCGATATTGAGGAACTGGCGGAAGACTGTCGATTTCGCGATTGTCGGCACCAGGGCGAGCCGGGCTGTGCGGTAGAGGCCGCTGTTGAAGCAGGTACGCTGGGGCGCGATCGCCTGCACAGCTACCACAAGCTTCAGCGTGAGCAGCAGTGGATCGACCAGCGCCAAGATGCCCGCGCTGCGATCAACAGCAAGCGCCGCTGGAAAACGATCCACAAAGCGATGCGCAATTATCCCAATCGATAGCGCAGTCTGCAGGCGAGATCAGGCGCTCTGATCCGATTGAGTGCAGGCTTGGGGTGGGCAGGCGTTTAACGGCATTGAGAATAATTCACAAAGAGTTAGCCTCAGCCGTCATCCTGCTTAAGAGAGAAAAGTGGGGTTTAGTATTTGAAAAAATGCAAATACTGCCCCTATTTTTTATGACACAGTTTATTTTTGTGAATTAAATTCTTAGTTTCTAGCTCTTTATTTTTAAGATAAGAGTTGTTGGAAAAAATTGGTATTACCTTCAGTTGAAAATCTAGGCTTTTTGAATTTCTAGATTTCTCCATGAGATTAATTTCTGCTTAATCGGCTGGGGGTGCTGCGAACTTTTCGGTATGGCTTGATCTTTGTCAAGCTTGGCTCTGAGCTAGATGGGCCGCTGCAAGTCCTTTGGGCCAAAGCTATTAGCTTTCGTATCTATCTTTGGGTTGATTGATTTTTGTTCAGATTCTCGGGTTTCTATACATTTGATCAAGATTGCTAAGGCTCAAAGGATCCGTAGATTTTAAGCATGGATGATGTTTGGTTATAACTTACAGGGTCTTTAAAAATGTCTACGTTTTCGCTGTTATTTATTGCAGTGCTGGGCATTGCCCTACTGCTTTTTTTAGTTATTGTGGTGCGGTTGCAGGCGTTTTTGGCGCTGCTGCTGGTGAGTCTGTTTGTTGCCGTCATTGGCGGCATTCCCCCAGCCGAAATTGCCGGGGTGATTCAGACAGGCATGGGCAATACCCTGGGCTACATCGCCATTGTGATTGCCCTGGGGGCGATGTTTGGCGAGATGTTGCAGGTGTCGGGCGGGGCCGAGCAGATCGCCAACTCCCTGGTCAAGAAGTTTGGCGAAGACAAGGCCCAATGGGCCTTGGGGTTGGCTGGTCTGGTGATTGCCATTCCGGTCTTTTTTGATGTGGCGCTAATTCTGTCGATTCCGCTGGTGTACAGCCTGGGGCGGCGGACGGGGCGATCGCTGCTCTACTATGCCATTCCCCTGGTGGCAGGCATTGCGGTGGGCCACTCGTTCATTCCGCCGACGCCGGGGCCGGTGGCGGTGGCCTCGCTGATTGGGGCCGACCTGGGCTGGGTTATTCTCATGGGTCTGCTGGCGGGCATTCCGGCCATGGCCATTGGCGGCGTCTACTTTGGTAAGAAAATTGCGGGCAAAATTCACCTCGACGTGCCCGCCGAAATGGAAGAAGCCGCCCCGCCGCCCCAGGGCACACCGCTCAAAGACCTGCCCAGCTTTACGATGGTGATGACGCTGGTGGCGGTGCCCCTGGTGCTGATTTTGCTCAACACGGTGCTGGGGGTGGCGCTGCCCGAGGGCAACCCGGTGCGCGACTGGATGGCGTTTATTGGCCACCCGTTCACGGCCTTGACCCTGGTGACCCTGCTGTCGTTCTATTTCTTAGGCACCATGCGGGGCTACACCCGCAACGACATTCAGCGCATTGCCACCAAGTCGTTTGAGCCCATCGGCATGATCATTTTGGTCACTGGGGCCGGCGGCGTATTTGGCCGCACTCTGATCGAGACGGGAGTGGGAGAAGCCCTGGCGGGGGCAATGGCGGCCTCTAACTTGCCGATCATTTTGCTGGCCTTTTTGATTGCCACGGTGGTGCGAGTCAGCCAGGGGTCGGCTACGGTGTCGATGGTGACGGCGGCGGGCCTGGTGGCCCCAGCGGTGGAGATGGCCAACTATTCAGCCCCGCTGGTGGCGGCGATTGTGATTGCGATCGCATCGGGTGCCACCGTCCTCTCCCACGTCAACGACTCGGGCTTTTGGCTGGTAGGCAAATTCTTGGGCATGAGCGAGAAGCAAACCCTCCAGTCGTGGACGGTGATGGAAACCATCATCGGCGGCGTGGGGCTGATCGTTATGTTGATTGTTGGGTTCTTTCTGTAAACGCTTACTGGGGAAGGGTTTACGGTTTACGGTTTGATGCTTCAGGAACAGTTAGCTGACTTGACCTCAGTTCGATGAAATCCCATGCAGCGGAAAAGCTGGCCAAAACCCCTCCCTGGAGGGGTGCCCGGAGGGCGAGGTGGGTTAAACCTACGGCAAGATACAAGTCGCTAGCTCGGGTGAGTTGCCATACTGGCACAGACTAACCCACCCCTGCCCCTCATTCGGAGGGGATCACCCCTACCCCTCCGAATGAGGGGACAGCGAGCCTGCTTTTACAGAGGATTTTCTCGTGCCGAACTCAGGTTGACTTACCCCGCAGAGTCCCAACCCCTTGCACCTAGCACCCGACATCTCTTCCACGACTGATCATTTATTTCTACATACCACCATGGCCGATCAAAATTACATCATTGGGGTCGATATCGGCACCACCAGCACCAAGTCGGTGCTGTTTACCGAGGCGGGCAAGGTGGTGGGCAAGGCCCTGGTCACCTACCCGCTCTACACACCCGACGTGTCCACCGCCGAGCAAGACCCGGAAGAAATCTTTACCGCCGTGGTCAAAACCGTACAGCGGCTAATGGAAGCCTACGTGCTCAACCCCGCCCAGGTGCTGGGCCTCTGCTTTAGTTCGGCCATGCACAGCCTAATTTTGGTCGATGCCGCCGGTAAGCCCTTAACACCCAGCATCACCTGGGCCGACAACCGCAGCGCCGGGTGGGAAAAGCGGATCAAAGCCGACATGGATGGCCACGCGGTTTACCGACGCACGGGCACCCCGATTCACCCGATGTCGCCCCTGGTCAAGCTGGCCTGGCTGCGCCACGAGCAGCCCGAGCTGTTTCAGGCGGCGGTGCGGTTTATTTCAATCAAAGAATATGTGTTTTACCGGCTGCTGGGCCGCTATGTGGTTGACCATTCCATCGCCACGGCCATGGGCCTGCTAAATCTGGAAACCCTAGATTGGGATTCGGGAGCGTTGGCGATCGCCGGAGTCAGCCCCGATGCTCTATCAGAACTGGTGCCCACCACTGCCGTGCTCACCGGACTGAAGCCCGCCATGGCCGAGGCCATGGGCCTGCGGGTCGAGACGCCGATCATTGCCGGGGCTAGTGATGGAGTGCTGTCGAACCTGGGGGTGGGGGCGATTTCGCCGGGGCTGGTAGCCGTGACCGTGGGCACCAGCGGCGCAGTGCGGGCCGTGGTCGATCGCCCCATCACCGACCCTTTGGAGCGGCTATTTTGCTACCCTCTCACCGAACACCACTGGGTAATCGGCGGCGCGGTCAACAATGGCGGCATTGCTCTGCGCTGGGTGCGCGACCAGCTGGCCGACGCCGAGGTGGCCACCGCCAAACGCCTGGGCCAAGACGTATACGGCCTGCTGACCAAGATGGCAGCGGCGGTGCCTGCTGGTTCAGAGGGGCTGCTGTTTCACCCCTACCTGATGGGCGAGCGATCGCCCCTGTGGAATGCCAACGCCCGCGCCTCGGTGTTTGGCCTCAGCGTCAAACATACCAAGTCGCACCTGGTGCGATCGGTGCTGGAGGGTATTGTCTACAACCTCTACCTGGTGCTGAAGGCGCTGGAAGATTTTGCTGGCCCTGCAACGCTAGTTCAAGCGACGGGCGGCTTTGCCGAGTCGCCCCTGTGGCGGCAAATGATGGCCGATATCTTTAACCGCGAGGTGACGATTCCTGAGCACTACGAAAGCTCCTGCCTGGGGGCAGCCGTGCTGGGCCTCTATGCCCTGGGCCGAGTGCCGTCTTTGGAGGCGGTGACCACGATGATTGGCGAAACCTATCGTCACCAACCGATCGCAGAAAATGTGCGGGCTTACCAGAAAATTTTGCCAGTGTTCGAGCACCTAACGGTGATATTTGAGCGGGAATATGATGCGATCGCGGCCCTCCAGTTTCAGCTTGCCAACGAACAAATATAAACGCACTCCAAGGATGAGAGGGTCAAGAATACCTCGGCTATTGGTAAATCACTGAACTATTTACCGATTGCTGATAACCTCGTGCCAGTGATTAGCGTTTGCCAGCAGTGGTTCCCTCGTGGGTAAAACCAACGATAAATTCAAACTTTTTCGCTAAAGAATACACCTGATATAAGCTGTATAGCTGTAGCTACTCAGCTTGTACCAGGTCTGTTTAAATGCTCCTCATCTGTCATTCCCACGAAAGTGGGAATCCATTGTGGATAGGTTACTCTAGGGTGGATTCCCGCAAAGGCGGGAATGACAGGTAAACCGTTTTCTGTTGGTTAATTAATCGGACCTCATATTAGAGCAGAGGCGTCATTCCCGCGTAGGCAGGAATGACGCCTCTCGAATGGATTCCTACGGAAACGGGAATGACAGCCAAGGATCGTTGCGAGGCAAACGTCCTAATAATGTTGGCTATGGCTATATCTCATGCATTGATCACTCATGCATCGACAAAATAGTATGGCTGAGACAAGTTATAGCTATAGCCACTTGGGTTGGGACATCCAGATACCTTAAAAACGTTCAAACGTTCAAACATTTTAGAGAAAATGTATTAACCAGACTGGCTACAGCTATAATTGCCTTAAAAATCTTGAATAGATGCAGCTTGCTTGATGTGATTGATTCTTCTTTCAAAGGTTTTTTCAAAAGTGTGAGATTTTACAAAGTTTAGAGATTTATATGACTCATCTGCTATCGCTTTGCGATTGGTGCTTAGTTCTAAAATCTTTTTTGCCATCGAATTGATATGATTCATCTTAACAGCCCAACCTGCTTTAGAGTGTTGCATAAACCCTTCAAAGGCTTCATTGGCATAGCCAACAATTGGCACACCGCAACTCACTGTCTCCATATAAGTACAAGAGGGATCCCCTTGACGATGGCAGCACACAAATAGATCGATATTCTTCTTTATGAAAGGAATGAGTTCATCTTTGAATTTTAACACTCCCAGCATTTTGACTGAGTCAGATAGCCCAGTTCGTGCGATCTCCATCTGTATGGATTTTCGCAGATCGCCATCACCACAGATAAACATCTCAAATTCAACGCCTAGTCTTCTCAGTTCCTCCGCTATTGGGATGAGATGATCTGCACCTTTAATTTTGGTGAGGCGTCCAGAAAAAAGCAGTCGTAGAGGAGAGCCATCAAGGCAGTGAGAAATTCTTTTGGCCATTTCAGCCTCATTAACTAACATATTCTTCGCTACTCGGCTATCGAAATAAAGCATTGAATTCGGGTTTATTTCACGATAGGCCTCATAGGTCGGGACACCATTACACTGGATGGCATCTGCTTGTTCGATCGCCTTTCTCTGCTTTGCTTCCTGAGACATCTGCCAAAAGTATCTTCTTAGCCTAATTGCAGGATTTTTGGTGGTTGCATTAATGATTTGAATTCTGGTTTTTAGGCTATATTCGGTAACATAAACACAAGGAATATTTAACTGTTCACAAATCGCGCTGATGTGATTTTGCCTAAAATCATCGCTACTAGCGAGCACTACAGATGCAGTCTGAAATGCTTGGCTCTCCTGTACCCTCTTGAAATCAATGATGTCTACTTGGAAAGGCAGCTTATTGACGTCAACCAGTATATTGTCAAGGTTATTACTCAGGCTAGCATCTTCCTCTGCCAGCAATACTACCTGGCCAGGCCAATGCTTTTGATATTCAAGCGTTCCATCTATTAACTTTTGCGTAAGAATAAATTTTGACGATTCAGAAGATCCAACCTTCTTAGCGTTTAGAACCGATAAAATAATGAGCTTTGGGAAATCCATCTTCTCTTCTTTCTCTAAAATTGTCATTAAACTTCAAGTGAAAATTACTGTGAAAAAGCAACGCATTAAGCGTTCAAGGTATAAGGCTGACGATGTGAAGATTCTCTATTTCAGAACGTAGGTTAAATGGCAATTGCATGGTTTTTCGGCACCTGAAAACACATGCATATATAAATTTTGCATGAATCATGAAAATGTTTGGGTTAGACGACTTATCTGCGCAGGCAAAATGCTGCCCTATGGCATGAATCAATTCGAACTTCTATGGGCATTTCAAAAATAAAACAGATTCAAATAGTATTGACATGACTAATTATGTTGACAAATTTCAATGCAACTCATTTTAGAGTCTAGAGCTCCGCAGCATATGAATAAACGTTAAACTAGTACCAGAATGCTAAAAGATACGAGAGCCGCCATCTGCATTTAGATAGATAACCCAGAAAAGTCAACCTGGCTGAGCAGTTGCGATCGCCCTGGGGGTGAAGAAAATACCTGAAGCCCCGATGAAGAGATTCTTGTTGAGACGGCAGCTTTAGAGGTGCTTAAGCAATTCAATTGCGTTGCTGAATTGAGGCGGGAGCGTAGCGCAGCCAAACTAAGGCTTTATGGCCGTTTACTCCTACAAGAGATGGTGTATTTTTGATTCATCCCTATATCTATAGCGAATTTCACTCGGGTGAAGTACATCGCGAAGATCCCCCCTGCCCCCTTACTAAGGGGGGTACAGAGTGAAACTTAGATAGCCAGGAACTGGGGGGATCTAGGACTCATCAATTGGGTACCTTACTCAATCGAGAACCGCTATAGCAACGCCAGCTATCGAAGGTATTAGGTTTCAGGCGCTACTTTGACCGTCTGGGTCATTTATCAATTGACTGAAGTATCAACTCATATAAATCCGTGCTACACCTTCTTTGATCACTTCCACCAGCTGCTCCTGGCGCAGGCTGACGTGGGCGGCCATGCAGTTCACCGCCCCCTCCACATTGCGGTCTTGGATGGCTTGGAGAATCAGCTGGTGCTCGGCGCAGGTATTGCGGCGGTAGGGCTCTTGCTCCATGGAGATCAGTCGCAGGTAGTGGGCGCGGGCGTTGACGTTTTGCAGCATGTGCAGCAGCTCGCTGTTTTGCGATAGCTCCGCCAGCCGTTCATGGAAGGTTTCGTCGCAGCGGGCACAGTCTACAGGGGTAAGCGTACAGAATTTTTCGGTGGCGGCTTTCCAAAACTCAATTAGGGCGTCGATTTCGTCGTCGCTGGCGCGTTGGGTGGCCAGCTTGGCGCTCATCATCTCTAAGCCGCAGCGCACTTCGTAGAGGTCAAACACGCGTTTGGTATCGAGTGGTTTGCAGGAGAAACCCTTGCGGGGCACAAAGTCGAGCAGCCCCTCAGCCACCAGACGATTCAGCACTTCGCGCAGGGGGGTGCGGCTGACGCCAAAGGAGGCGGCCAGTTCTACCTCGTTGAGCGGTTCGCCGGGGCGAAACTTGTAGGTCATCGCCATCTGCTTGAGCTGGTCGTAGATGCGATCGACGTGGCTACCGGACTGTTTAGGGCTCGGGTTGGCCGCCTGAGCCTGGGGAACCTGAGAACCTGCTTTGACCATCGGGACACTCCCATGTCAAGAAGAGCAAGCAACGGTATCTAGTGATACGGAAGTTGCTGTATACAACCTTTAGTTTCTCTTGTATACAACGCTGCATTCAAGAAAGTATTCAGCGTTGTGAGTTTAGTATATGCAACCCTCCCAGTTCTGAAAACCAGGCATTGAGGATTTTTGGGAAATAGGGATTGGTTTTGGTTGAGTTCGAGTGCTTTGCTGTTCTTATCTGCGTGACTTTTTAGCTATGACATTTCTTCGCACTCCTAGTTTCTCTGAGTTAGCTCTTGGTCGGCGGCGATTCTTGCGCTACAGCTCCCTGGCTGCCGGGGCGGGAATGCTGGCGGCCTGTGCGGGCGGTTCCCAGAACACGGCTTCGTCGGATGCCGCTCCGGCTGCGGCCTCGGGGGAGCTAGATGCGGTTACCTTTGGCACTAGCTGGTTTGCCCAGGCTGAGCATGGCGGGTTTTATCAGGCGGTTGCCACCGGCATCTACGAAGAGCACGGGCTAGATGTGACTATTCGCATGGGTGGCCCCCAAGTGAATGGCAACCAGTTGCTGATGGCAGGGGCGATCGATTTCAACATGGGCTATGCCATTGATGCGATCAACGGTATTCGTGAGGGGCTGCCCAAGGTGACGGTAGCAGCGATCTTCCAAAAAGATCCCCAGGCGCTGATGGCGCACCCCGGTGTTGGGATCGAGTCTTTTGAAGATCTTGAGGGCAAGACGATTTTGATGTCGACTGCGGCCCACACGACTTTTTGGCCGTTTCTCAAGGCTAAGTACGACCTTATCGATGAGCAGATGGGGGTTTACACCTTTAATGTAGGGCCGTTTGTGGCTGACAAAAACTTAGTGCAGCAGGGCTACATCACGTCTGAACCCTTTGCGATCGAGCGGGAAGGTGGCTTTGAACCAGTGCTGCTGCTGATGGCCGACCACGGCTACTCGAACTACACCACCACGATTGAAACTCGTCGCGAGCTGATGGAGAGCAACCCCGACCTGGTACAGCGGTTTGTGGATGCCTCGATCAAGGGCTGGTACAGCTATTTAGACGACCCGGCACCGGGCAATGCGCTGATTCAGCAGGACAACCCCGAGATGACCGATGAGCAGATCGCCTTTGGGCTCGAAAAGCTGAGCGAATACGGCATTATCGTCAGCGGGGATGCCGAAACCCTGGGCATTGGGGCGATGACCGCAGAGCGTTGGGAAGAACTGTTTAACACCATGGTTGAGTTGGGCGCGTTTGAGGCTTCGGTGCCCTACGAAGAGGCCTTTTCTTTAGACTTTGTAAACAAGGGGCCGGAGGCGTATCAACGCTAGGGGTGACCGCCACCGGCCTCAGACAAATTGTTCACCAACGACTCCCTAGGGAAACGGTTTAACCGATGATTGGTTTACCTGCAACAAATGCGATCGCCATGAAGACCCAACCCATTCTCACCCTTGAGCAGGTGGGTAAAACCTACGCCAATGGCACGGTGGCCCTGCAAGACTTCAACCTGGCGGTGGAGCCGGGGACGATTACCAGTCTGGTGGGGCCATCGGGCTGCGGCAAAAGTACGGTGCTACGGATTATTTCAGAACTGGGTGAGTTGACCACCGGGCGCATGGCATGGCAGCGCGGTGATCACAGGTTGGCCTACGTGTTTCAAGAGGCGGCGCTGATGCCCTGGGCCACGGTAATCGATAATATTCGCCTGCCGCTGAAGCTGGCGAAGGTGCCAAAGCGGCAGGCCCTGGAGCTGGTATCAGATGCGATCGCCCAGGTTGGTCTTCAGGGGTTTGAGCGAGTCTACCCCCGCGAACTCTCTGGCGGCATGAAAATGCGGGTCTCGATCGCCCGTGCCCTAGTCACCCGCCCCAACGTGCTGTTGATGGATGAACCCTTTGGTGCCCTCGATGAAATGACTCGCGGCAAGCTCAACCAAGACCTGCTCCAGCTTCAGCATCAGCGCAACCTAACGATTTTGTTTGTCACCCACAGCATTTACGAAGCGGTGTACCTGGCCCACCGGGTAGTGGTGATGGCCTCAAAGCCAGGGCGCGTGGTGACCGATATTGCGATCGACAGCCCCCACCCCCGCGAACCCGACTACCGCACCTCGGCCCAGTTCAACCGCTACTGCCGCGAGGTGTCTCACAGCCTGGCGGATGCCATGGGCGAACCGCTGGCGCTGGCGCTGTAAACGGCCCTCACCCCTAAGGGGAGCCAAAAAAACATCCCTCGTAGGATGGGCACTGCCCACCATTCCCCCTGCTCCCCTCACCCCCAACCCATCACCCTTAGGGAGAAGGGAGCAGAAAACCGCACATTCCGTGAGCCAACCATCCACAATCACGACTTCTATGCTTTCTTCCACCCTCGAACAACCCAAAGCCCGGCCTCGGTGGGTGCGATCGCTGCTCTCCCCTGACGTGCTGGCCCCGGTGATGGTTGGCCTGGTCTTGCTCACCGCCTGGGAACTGGCCGTCCGCATCACCAACACGCCCTCCTACCTACTGCCCGGCCCCATTCTGATTCTGCAAACCCTAGCGAGAGACTGGCCGACGCTGTTGCCCTCCTGGTTCATTACCCTGAAGATCGCCTTCACCGCGCTGGCTGCCGCCACTGCCTCCGGGCTGCTGGTCGCCATTCTGTTTGCCCAGAGCAAGTGGATCGAGCGCAGTTTCTTTCCCTACGCGGTGCTGCTGCAAACCACGCCGATTGTGGCCGTTGCGCCGCTGATCATCATCTGGCTGAAGAGCAACACCTTTGCTGCCCTAGTGGTTTGCGCCTGGATTGTCGCTTTCTTTCCCATTGTGTCGAACACAGTGCTGGGCCTCAACAGCACCGACCCCGCGCTGGTGAACCTGTTTAAGCTGAACAAAGCCAGCCGCTGGCAAACCCTGTGGCACCTGCGCCTGCCCACCAGTCTGCCCTACTTTCTGGCGGGGCTGCGCATTAGCGGCGGTCTGGCGCTGATCGGCGCGGTGGTGGCCGAGTTTGTCGCCGGTACCGGCGGTGCCCAGTCGGGCCTGGCCTACCAGATCTTAATGGCGGGCTACAACCTGCAAATTCCTCGAATGTTCGCTGCTCTGCTGCTGATCACCATCTCGGGCATCGCCATCTTTGCTGCCCTCTCGGGGCTGTCGAACTTGTTGCTTAAAAACTGGCACTCCAGCGCCATGACCCACGAAAACTAGCCCGTCGCCGATCCCCCGTAGGGTGCATTCGCGAAGCAATGCACCAGAGCCTTTCCAAGCCAGATTTCATAACCGCGATGATGATGGCTCCTTTGGCCTACAGATACCTTGGGCGGTGCATTGCTCGCTTTGCTGCGCGAATGCACCCTACGCCCATAACCGAACCCTTCTATGGAGAACCCCATGCTGACGACTCAACAACCTGTCCTACGCCGCTTTTGGTATCCGGTCATTCCCCTCGATGACCTGCTCAATGGCCCCCAAGCATTCACTCTGCTAGAGCAGCCCCTGGTGCTGTGGATTGACGGCGACGGCAAGCCCGCTGCCCTGCGCGATCGCTGCTGTCACCGCTCGGCCCAGCTCTCGCAGGGCATCGTCAAAGATGGTTGCGTGCGCTGTCCCTACCACGGCTGGGAGTACAACGCCCAGGGTGCCTGCGTCAACGTGCCTCAGCTCGATGCGGGTGCGGCGATTCCTAAAACCTATCGGGTCGATGCGTTTCCCTGCGTCGAGCGCTACGGCTACGTTTGGGTCTGTCTGGATGAAAACCCGCTACAGCCGATTCCCGAAATTCCTGAATTTGCCGATGCCAACTTTCGGTTCATCCATGAGTTCTACGAACCGTGGAAAGTGGGGGGATTGCGGGCGATCGAGAACTCCTTTGACAGCGCCCACGGGCATTTCGTTCACGCCAGTTCCTGGGGCGACATGTCGAACCCTCAGCCGCCGCCCATTGACGATGTCACCGAAACCGATTTTGGCTTTGTGATGAAGCATTGGCTGGAGGTACTCAACCCGGACCTGCAAAAGAAAAACCTGGGTATTGCAGAAGAAAAAACCATTCGCACCAACACCCGTACCTGGTACATGCCCTTCGCCCGCACGCTGAAAATCCAGTACCCCAACGGGCTAGAACACCTAATTTTTACCGCCTACACCCCCATCGACGACCAGCACTCCCAGGTGGTGCAGTTTTGCTTGCGCAATGACACTGAGGCCGAGGCTAAGGCCGCCGATATCATCGCCTTCGATCGCCAGGTGACCAGCGAAGACCGGATCATTCTCGAAGGCACCGACTACGATGCGCCGCTGAGTTTAGCTGAAGAGCAACACATGGCCAGCGATCGCCCCGGCATTCTCATGCGCCATCGGCTGGCCAAGCTGCTGAAGGAACACGGCGAAGTCGAGCAGCGGCGGCCAGAAAATCTGCCTGCCCCGGTTCCTAAGGTGCTGGAAAAAGCTGGTATCGGCTAAACGACTGCTGCCACAGATCCCAGGGTTTTTCTGCGCAATTAGTAGCTCTTTTTACCAAACCCAAGAAAACCCTGGGATCTCACTGCCATACCACCCATTTTCAACAGATCCCAGGGTTCTTTCTGCGGAGTTACCAGAATATTTTGCCAATCCCAGAAGAACCCTGGGATCTCGCCACCATCCATCCCTCTACTAATCCACCATGCTCGTTACCCAACACCCCGTGCTGCGTCGCTTTTGGTACCCCGTCATGCCGATCGCCGATCTCACCGATGGCCCTCAATCATTTACCTTGCTGGGCGAACCGCTGGTGCTGTGGCTAACGGCGGCGGGGAAACCCGCTGCATTGCGCGATCGCTGCTGTCACCGCTCTGCCAAGCTCTCCATGGGCCTGGTGCAAAACGGCTGCGTGCGTTGTCCGTATCATGGCTGGGAATATAACGAAACGGGGGCCTGTGCGAAGGTGCCGCAGCTCGACCCCGGCGCAGCGATCCCCAAAACCTATCGGGTGGAATCCTTCCAGTGCGTCGAGCGCTACGGCTACGCCTGGGTCTGCCTGTCGAGCGATCCCCTGCTGCCCCTGCCCGAGATTCCTGAAGCCGATGGGCCCGGCAATCGACTGATCCCCCAGTTCTACGAGCCCTGGCAGTGCAGCGGTCTGCGGGTGATGGAAAATTCTTTTGACAATGCCCACTTCAGCATTGTCCACGCCGCATCCTTTGGGGTGACCGACCAGCCCCAGCCCGTCAGGTCAGAACTGGTGCCGCTGGACCTGGGCCTTAAAGCCTACGCCACGGTGCCAGTGGTGAATCCGCCCAGCCAGCAAAAAATTCTCAATATTCCAGACAGTCTCACCGTACGCGAGGTGGAATCGACCTGGTATGTGCCCTTTAGCCGTACCCTCAAGATCACCTACCCCAATGGGTTGATGCACCTGATCTTTACGGCGGCGACTCCGGTGAGCGATCGCACCTCCCAGATCGTGCAGTTCTGCCTTCGCAACGACAGCGAGGCCGACGCCAGCGCCGAGTCAATCATCGCCTTTGATCGCCAGGTGGTAAACGAAGACAAGCTGGTGCTCGAATCCACCGACTACGACACCCCGGTAGACCTGTCCGTGGAGCAGCACATGCCGTCGGATCAGCCGGGCATCATCATGCGGCGGCAACTGGCAGCGCTACTCAAGGCCCACGAGTCGGTTCAAATCCTGAGTGCTTTAGTGGGAGTGAAATAAAAAACCCCTCCAGGGTATGGAGGGGAAAATTAAATCAGAAAGATTTTGGGTATTTCTATAGGCCAGCAGCTCTGGCAACCCCGTAGAGTGCTAGCCCTGCTAATGCTCCAATACCCGCTCCGACTGGACCTGCGGCAGCACCAAAGCCAGCACCACCACCAACCATACCTGCCGCTGTCATGCCCGACGCGCTCACGAACCCAATACCTGCTGCTGCACCACCGATACCCGATAGCAATGCCTGAAACATACTTTATGCCTCACTCAGAGAAATTTACAGTCATCCACTAGTGCCCATAACTAGCACCTATCATATCTAGCCCATCTACTGTATAAATTGCAACGCTAATTCCTGTTTGTCACTGAATGAGCTTAATCTTCTTGACAAAGATAAAGTGTTGTAGGGTCCTTCGGTGTCTGGCATTTCATCCAATTGACATTCTGCAAACTTTGCCCATGCTTCCTCTTGATCTAGATCAGCCTGGCTGCGCGATTGGTAGAACTGCCGCAGTTGCCCATCATTTTTTTGAATGCGCCAAAGTCGCAAGGCTTCCTGAATTACCGCTGAATGGTTGTCCGAAAGGCAATCAATTGCATCTAAAAGTTAAGCATCCAGAGTGACTGACACGCGGTGCTTCTTCGGCGTAGCGGCCCTGGGTGATGTTCAAAATAGCGACCAAAATATTTTGCACTCGCGATCGCCAGTCCCTAGAAGACACGAACTAAATCCTCTAAAACAGGGGTTCGCAAGTGTTCCTTCAAAGAGTCTACCGTACCCAGATCAATGGAGCGCTGAAGCAGATCTTCTAAAAAATATTGGATGTCAAAGACCTGGAAAAACCCTACTGGCTTGGAAAATTCCACCAAAATGTCTACATCACTTTCGGCATCCGCTTCATTACGAGCAACAGAGCCAAACAACCCAAGCGACTTTACTCCCATCGCTTCGAGAGTCAGTCTATGAGCCCGAATTTGGCTAAGCACCTCGTTTTGACTAACGCCTGTGGACATGATTTATCGGCAATAGGCGGCTAGCTCTACTGTACCAATGCTCTTGCCTTCTCTCCACCATCCAAAATCTAAAATTCCTATGCAAACTCTTATCCAGTCTGTCCTCACCCTGCAAAACGATGCTCTTGCCTCGGTTGATGTGCTGCTGACAGGCGATCGCATCCACACCGTGGCCCCTGCCAACACCCTGCCCGTCGCCCCCCACCAGCGGGTAATCGACGGCACCGACCGGCTGCTGCTGCCCGGTTTCGTCAACGGCCACACCCACTCCTCCCAGGTGTGGCAGCGAGGGCTAATTCCTCAATTGCCGCTGGAGTTGTGGCTGGCCAACGTGTTCGACTCGACGCCTGGGCAGCTCGACCAGTTTTACTGGGGCGCAGTGAGCACGGCGGTAGACACCTTGATGTCAGGGGGCACCTGCGTGATGGATCACGCCTACGTGATCCCCGGTCAAGAAATAGAGACGATGGCGGCTTTGGTGCGGGGCTACAAAGCCGTGGGCATTCGCGCTGTGATTGCGCCGCTGATTCAAGATTTGCCCTTTGCGTCGGGGTTTCCGAAGGGGTGCTTGCTACCTCAGTCAGCCTCGCCGCGATCGGCGGCGGAGTTGCTGGCGATGATGGCGGCGATCGTTGCCGAATTCCACGATCCTGACAACGGCATCTATATCGGCGTGGGGCCGACCGGGTTTCATCGGTGTTCAGACGAATTGCTGGCGGGCTGTAGGGAATTGAGCGATCGCTACCAGCTCTGCTACCACACCCACCTGCTCGAAACCCGCGCCCAGAAACGGTTAGCTCAAGAGCGCTACGGCATCAGCGCTGTGCAGCATCTGCAAAACCTCGGCTGCCTCACCCCCCGCACCTCCGTCGCCCACGGCGTCTGGATCGACGAGAAGGATATCGAAATTCTCGCCAGTGCTGGCTCCACTCTAGTCCACAACCCGGTCAGCAACCTGCGCCTGGGCAGCGGGCTGGCCCCCATTCTCAAGTGCCTACAGGGTGGGCTGAATGTGGCGATTGGCTGCGACGGGGCCGCCAGCAACGATGCTCAAAATATGCTGGAAGCGATCAAGCTGGGCACCATTCTGCACACCGTGACCGATAGTGACTACGAAAACTGGCTGACGCCGGAGCAGGCATTGCACATGGCAACGGCGGGCGGAGCTAAGGGAGTGAATTTGGGCGATCGCACCGGCACCCTGGCCCCCGGCATGGATGCCGACCTGGTACTCTACAACCTCGACCACCCCTCTCTGCTGCCCCGCACCAACTCACTTCAGCTGCTGGTACTGGGGCGACCCACCGATGTGGTGGAAGCGGCCTGGGTACAGGGGCGGCAGCTCGTCGATCAGGGCCGCTTGCTCACGGTCGACACCACCGCGCTACATCACAACCTACGCCATCAACCCGTTGCTACCAAAGAGTCCCAGGCTCAGCATCACCCGGTCGAATCTCACTATCGAGACGTAATGCTCAATCGGTAAGGGAAGCGTACCTGAAGCGCTACTGTTAAGTTTTATCTAGGAAATATTCTTTCGATACGAAATTTTTGTGGGGCTTTGGGGAAGATGCCGCCATTGAGAGAATGCTATGGCTTTAATGTAGCGAGTCGATGTGAGTATATTTAACTAAGTCATGGAAACAAGTCACTATCCTTGGAATGTGCAGTCTTTGGCCGCATGGCTACAGTTTGAACTAACCAATCACTCTAGCCACAGATCCTTGGCCACTGAAATTCAGGTTTCTTCCCTGAGCATCCGAGCTTGGTTAGGCAACTCTATGCCCTCCATTACTCTGGCTGACATTCGGGCGATCGCTCAATACCGAGGTTGGAGCCTTCAGCAAACGATCGATTGGCTAGAGATCAAGCCCGCCCACCAGGAAGCCTTGCTGGCTGAGGATCCCCACAGCAATCAGATCGCCGGTAGTCAATTCAAAGTTATGTCCTGATCTTTCTCGGTACCTGGCGCTTATACCAAATCCTATCTGTATACCCCCGATTTGTAGGGGCATTGCAGTGCAATGCTCCCTACGAGGTATCGGTTTCAAATCGGAGTCGTGTGACTCGGATTTGGTATTACTAGTCTCTGGCTGCAATGGGTCTAGCCGCCGCACTGGGCTGTTTGCTTGGCCACGGTCTGCTGAAGTTGTGGGGTCATGCCCAACTCAGCTCCGTCGTACAACCGCTGAAACTCGCGTTCAAAGTGAGCAGCTACCGTGGCATTACGAATCACCAGTAGATTTTCGTCATTGGTGGTATTGGCGGCCTGGCTCCAGTTTTGAGAGCCGACAAGCACAACATTTTGATCGAGCACGGCAAACTTATGGTGCAGCTTGTCGCCCGGCGGCAAGGCAGGCACCCCCACCGTAGTCAGCGGCTTGGCCCACGGGATGCTGTCGTCTCGCTTACAGTTGTGGTCGGGCAAGGTCAGCCCCAGCATATCTAGCCCTTCGCTATAGCTGCGATAGGCAAAGCCAGGGTCAATCAGAGCCTTAATCGCTACTCCTCGGTTGGCGACGGGCAGCAGTTGGTGGCTAATCGCCTGCTCAGAAAATACAAACAGTGCCAGGTGTACATTGTGGGTCGTCTGCCCTAGGGTCTTGGCAATTAACCCGTTGACGCTTTGTGCCCAGGGTCGGGTTTTAGAGGTGGGTGAAAACTGCACTTCAATCGCTGAGCTGGGGGTAGACACTAAGGCCGCAGGGCGATGGGGTTTTTGCAGGCCAAATCGGCTGTCGGGCTGGCCGCTGGGGCCGTCGCCCCACATCAGGCTAAATTCTTGCTGAAACCGCTGGGCTAGGGGTTGGCTGTCAATCACCAAAATGCTGTTGGCGTTGCCTCGGCTGTCGGGGTCGTTAAAGTCACCATGGGTGCAGCTCAGGGTCCAGTTAGCGGAGCCGGTCACTACGCTGCGGCCATCGATCACCATAAATTTGTGGTGCATCAGGCCGCTGCCTTTGCTGCCATCGGCGGTGTCATCAATCAAGGGAATATTGGCTGCTGCCAGAATGGTCAGGGCATCGCGATCGCGCAATTCTGCCTCACTCAGTACCCCATCCTGGTTGACATCGATAAAGTCAAACTGGTCGCTGGCCTTGGCCTGGTAGTGATCGTCGAGTTGGGCGATCGCCGCCGGGTTGCCCCGCTTTGCCATCGGCGTACTGTAGCTGTTTTCGACCATCACCCGTACTGGTATCCCCGCCGCCTGTTGGGCCGCCAGGGCGTGGGCGATCCCCGGCAGTGCAAACTCGTGAACAGCGACATCAATGGAGGTTTGGGCAGTGGCGATCGCATCGATCACCACCTGCTCTAGATCATCGCCGTGGCGGGTAATGTGGCGGTAAGGATCGGTGTAGGTCGCCGCCTGGTTTTGGTTAAAGTAGGCCTGAATGTAGGGATCTTGCGGCAGCGGATCGAGGGTGGGCAGCGTAGCCTTGCTACGAAACTGGCTACTGGCTCCCACAAACAGCAGGAGTCCGATCCCAAACCCGATCCCCCAGCGCACCCAAGGGGATTTAGGAAGTCGATGCACAAGAGTGAAGAAAATTCGTTGTGTTTAGGAAGCCCAGGGGCAGGAGACTGCTAACAGCCGAGAAAGATGTGGGTGGGTGGATGGGTAGATGAGTGGATGGGAAAATAGAAGCAGCAAATCTCGCCTACTCACCTCACCTACTCGCCTACCCATGCCCCACGACGCCCTGTTCAATCAAATTTCCGACATGGTCATGTGCCATTCCCCCAGTGGTGCGGAGGAGGAAATTAACCAATACCTAATCGATGCCCTGGCCGGCTTGAACGTAGACCACTGGCGCGACGAAGCCGACAACGTTATCGCCAAGATCCCTGGGCAGGACGACAGCCGCGCGATCGCCATTACCGCCCACAAAGACGAGATTGGCACCCTAGTCAAGAGCATCTACACCGATGGCCGCCTGTCGGTACGCAAGCTGGGCGGCTCATTTCCCTGGGTCTATGGCGAAGGGGTGATGGATTTGCTCGGGGATCATCAGACCATTAGCGGTATTTTGAGTTTTGGTTCGCGTCATGTTTCCCACGAGTCGCCCCAGAAGGCCCAGCAAGAGACCCAGCCCGTCACCTGGGAGACCGCCTGGATTGAAACCAAGCGATCGCCCCAGGAGCTAGCTGCCGCAGGCATTCGCCCCGGTACACGGGTCGTGGTGGGCAAGCACCGTAAGCTCCCTTTTCGCCTAGGCGACTACATCGCCAGCTACACCCTCGACAACAAGGCCTCCCTGGCGATTTTGCTCAGCCTGGCTGAGCGATTAAAGAAACCACCCGTAACCATCTATTTAGTCGCCTCGGCCAAAGAAGAAGTGGGAGCCGTTGGGGCGCTCTATTTTTCTCAACGCCACCGGTTAGAAGCCCTGATCGCCCTAGAAATTTGCCCCCTGGCACCGGAGTATCCCATTCAACCCGGCGATTGGCCCGTGTTGCTCAGCCAGGATGCCTATGGCCTCTACGACGAAGGGCTCAACGCTGACCTGCGGCGGGCGGCAACCCAGCACGACCTGCCCATTCAAATGGCAGTAATTAGCGGTTTTGGCAGCGACGGATCGATCGCGATGAAGTTTGGTCATGTGTCTCGGGCGGCTTGCCTGAGCTTTCCCACCCACAACACCCACGGCTATGAGATGGCCCATTTAGGTGCGATCGCCCATTGCGCCGACATTCTAGAGCACTACTGTAACGACCTGTGACAGCCGCTAGGCTAACCAAGAACCTTTCCTAGAATGAAATTAAGCTCACTCAACCAGCACTGAAACAATACCTATGGCCAAAACCGTTGCGGATGTCATGACCCCAAACCCGATCTCGGTGACCCCAGACACCATCCTCAAAGACGCCATTCAGCTGATGGCCCATAACAAAGTCGGGGGGTTGCCGGTGCTCAACGCAGACAACGACTTGGTGGGCATTTTGTCAGAATCTGACCTGATGTGGCAGACCACCGGCATTGAGATGCCCGCCTATATCATGCTGCTCGACAGCGTGATCTACCTTAAAAACCCCATCCAGTACGACCAAGAACTGCACAAAGCCTTGGGCCAACTCGTCAAAGACGTGATGACCGACCACGTGATCACCATCACCCCCGATCAGTCTCTCCGCGAAGCCGCCCATCTTATGCACGACAAGAAAGTGCGCCGCCTACCCGTAGTCGATGCCAACCAGCAAGTCGTCGGCATCCTCACCCGCAGCGACATCGTCCGCGAGATGGCCAACAGCTATACGTAGGTGAGTGGGTGAGTGGGTGAGCGAGCAAATACCTACCCATCCACCCAACTACTCATCCACCCATCCACTCCCCAACTCCCCCCTATCGCCGATCCCCAAAATGGCCGATAGTAGAGAGAGCAGATTTGTGTTCAGTTCTACAAAATGCCTATTACCCCTGATTCGGTTCGAGACCTGCTCCACTCCGACGACTACGGGGATCGGCTGCGGGCCGTCAATCAGCTGCGCGAACTGGCCCCAGCAGAGGCCTTTGAGCTGGTGCAGCTAGCCGCCAACGATGGCAACGCCCGAGTGCGTTATGCGGCCATCAGCCAGATCGCCAGCTTAGGCCGACAAGATGTAGCGACCGTAGAACCGCTGTTGCGGCGATCGCTCACCGAAGATCCCGAACCCGATGTTCAAGCTGCTGCCGCAGACACCATTGGGGGTCTAAAACTCACCAGCATTTATCCTGAACTGGCCAATCTTTACTACAACACCGAAGAATGGCTGGTGAAATTTAGCATTGTGGCCGCCTTAGGCGAACTGGGCGAACCGCAGGCCTTTGACCTGTTACAAGAAGCCCTAGGGTCAGACAACGAACTAATTGCCACCGCCGCCATTGGTGCCCTGGGCGAGCTGGGCGACAGTCGTGCCCTACCGCTCCTGCTTGACCACACTACCCACCATGACTGGCAGGTGCGCCACCGGTTGGTGCAGGCCCTAGCCCAATTTTCTGAACCCGAGGCTAAGGCCGCTCTGCAAAGGCTCACCGAAGACGACTCTGACATTGTGGCCGGTGCTGCCCGTCAACACTTGAGTAACTAGCAAAATTGTCTTTGCGGGCAAAAAAATCCATTCTTAAATTACTTAACATTGCTTAACTTTTTTATAATCTAGGGCCTCGTAACCCCTTGCTTAGCTAGGCCTTGGCCAGGTTTCCCTCACCTGAGTCGTGGCTAGAGCGGGGGTAAACAAAGGCTTTATGCAGGTAAAACGATGTCGAACCTACTGGTTTGGCCAAACGTATCTCTCTGTTGACTAGGGCTGGGCAAAGTTTGCTATAGTGAAATAGTGACTGTATTACTGCATCTATAGGGGTTTAGCCCAGTTTAGTTCTAGTTCGACTGAGTCGTTGTTTTTGCGACTGGCGATCTCTAGCTAGTGGTTACCCATAAAAGCTTGTCTTCGGCAAGGCATAAGAAATAAACATAATTTATTGGTTGTTACAGACTGGTCGTTATCAATAATCCCTGACTTTCGGGTCAGACATTCCTAAACATTCAACTCAAGACATTGGAGATGGCCTGAGTGATTGCAACTTCTCCATCTACACAACGGCAAGCGTGGGACACTCTCAGTTTCGTGTCAACGCTGTATTTGCAGCCTGTGTTAGATCTCCTGCTAAAAAATGTCCCGGCTGTTTGGCAGGCCGAGGTTCGCCTGGGGTTGCAAGAGGCCCTAGTCAATGCAGCCAAGCACGGTAACGGCCTTGACCCCACCAAATGTATTTCAGTTAAGTATACGGCTTCGACCTCAGCCCTATTCTGGGTGATTGCTGACCAGGGCCGTGGGTTCCGGTATCCCTGTGGCTGCGACGAGGCTAAAGACAGCAATTGCGTCGCGCACCCCGGTGAGTGTGGGCGCGGGCTTTATATTCTGTATCAGGTCTTTGACGAGGTGGCCTGGTACAACGGCGGGCGAGAGCTGCATTTGGGCAAAGTGGTGCGGCAATCTCGTAGACTGCCGCTCATTCGGTAAGCCACTGAGTGCAAGGTTGTGTTCAGTGGGCTTGGCGATCGCCGTGGCTAGGGCAAGGGGGTGCTTGCAGACTGTGGTTAAGCCACCCTGCTGCCTGCTCAACCCGCGCTAGGGCTTCGTCAGAACTATTTTTGAGCAGAAAGACCAGAGCTGCCGCTAGCTGCTCTTTGGCCCGCACCCGGCGATCGCGGTTGAGGCGGTGCCAGTCGGCGGGTTTAATCGCTAGGCGTTCGGCCAGCAGTTGAGCCAGCTCTAGATCGCTGAGCTCAGCTGCGGGCTTGGCGGCCTGGGCTGTAGCCTGGGGTGTCATGGACGAATCAAAGGAAAAGGCCATAGTTCCTGAAACCAGTTGGGGTTAACTAGAAGATATACCCTGCCCCGGTAGCTCGGCTGTGGGCAGAATGCTTACATCTATCTATTTTGCACAATGAACCTAGGCCAGCGACGAAAACGGTACCACAGTCAGCGCGGGGCGATCGGTAGCGTTCCTGAAGACACGGCTATTTCTTTAGTTGATCTGATGCACCAGCTAGAGGGGCTAGAAGGGCGACTCAACCGGCTTAAGACTGGGATCGCCAACCTGCTTCAGCTTCAGCAGGTCGAGGCAAATACCCCCGTTGACGATGGCCAAGCGGTTGCCCAAGAAGTGATTCGCCTGCAAGAGGCTGCGGATGCCTTTGAACTAGAGCTGGCCAGCCAAGTGGTGAGCTGGCAGCACCTGCAAGAGTCTTTTTGGCAGGCGGTGCGTTTTGGTGGATTGGGGATCGTATTGGGTTGGTTATTGGCCTGGCTAGCCGGCATTTAAAAAAAGACAGACTTTTTTTTGGACTGCCCAAAAGTAATTCCCCTTCCATGCTAGGATTATAAATCGTGGACAGGGCGGGTCGGTGCCCGAGTGGTTAATGGGGGTGGACTGTAAATCCACTGGCTACGCCTACGCTGGTTCGAATCCAGCCCGGCCCATCCACGACAATTTGCCCTTATAGCTCAGTGGTAGAGCACTCCCTTGGTAAGGGAGAGGTCACGAGTTCAAATCTCGTTAAGGGCTTACAAGCGTTAAGGCGATCGCAGCGGTTTTCTGGGGCGTGTCGATCTTTAAATGATTTGCGTTTTAGTTGGCTGTAGTTAGCGGCCAGCACTTACCAAAATAGGTGGTTGAGCCAGTGGCTAAACAGCTTTGGTCCCGGCGGCTCTTCGTAGTCAGAGGGCATGAGGTCGTTAAAGGCCTGTTCTAAATCGGCTAGGGCGGCGTCAATGGCTGCTCGCTTGGGCCGAAGCTGGTGGGGAACCTCTACCGGGGGGCCAAACCGCAGGGTTAACCGTTTGCGAAAGTATAGGGTTTTGGTGCCCACGATGACGACTGGGTAAATCGGCACCCCCGATCGCATGGCGTAGAGCACCGTGCCCCGCTTGAGCGGCAGATGCATGTGCCCTTCCTGATCGCCTAGACGCCCCTCGGGAAAGAGCATGATGCCATCGCCTCGGGCCAGTAGAGCCTTCACCGCCTGGTCGATCTGCCGCATTTGTTGAATGGAGCTGCCGTTGGGCACGTGGTCCCGAATCTCGGTGGCCAGGGGTTTGAGATCGTCGCGATCGCGGTCGGCGGCGGCCATGACGGCCAGTTCTTCCTTCCACCAGCGCTCTAAGGGAATCACGCCCCCGGCCCAGCTAATTAGCCATCGCTTCCAGCGTTTGTTGTAGAGGGTACGGGCGTCGCCGAGGATGTAGTAGTAGGGATGGGGTGGGCAAAAGGCTAGCAGTAAAAATGGATCTAAATGGCTGAGGTGGTTGGCGGTGAGGACGTTAGGGCCGGTGGGAATATGCTCAGGATTCTCAATGCGTACCCGAAAAAAGCTCTTGATCAGGCGGCGCATGGCCCAGCGGCGCAGCCAGCCGCTAACTCGCTGGTCGGCGGTGCCCTGGGCGATCGCGCTCAGCTCTGCCAAGGCTTGGTCTATATGGTGACGCACCACTGGCGCTTGGGCGATCGCTACCCCCTCTTGCACCCGCGCCACTGTCTCAGGGGTCAGGGTCACTGTCTCGGGAGGCCGGGCAATGTCTAAGGGTTGGGGCCGTTGTAGGGCCGTGGTGGGTTCAATCTGATCGCTCATGCCAGCCGTTGAATCCTCCGTCCTGTGATGGTGTGTACTGTGACGTTAGGGGCATGCGTCAGCGGCTAGGGGTGGTTATGCCCTCAGCGGCCATGGCAGGCTTTGTATTTTTTGGCGCTGCCGCACCAGCAGGGATCGTTGCGCTTCGGTACCAGCGGTGGCAGAGCGTCGCCATCGACATAGTACCAGCGGCCTTTTTGCCGGGTAAAGCGCGATCGCTCATGCACCTGCCCTGGCTTGGGATCGGCGTAGTAGGCGACAAATTCGACCACACCACTGCTGTCGGTCGCTTGCCCGGCCTCAGTGGCCAGTACCCTCAGCCTTAACCAGCTCGTTGCAGCGATGCTGTGTAAAATTGCTGCCCGCTGGCCAGGGTAGCGCTGGGTGGGGTGGTGAGTAGCAATTAAATAATCGATATTGCCTTGGTGGTAGGCGGTATAGCGCGATCGCATCAAGGCCTCCGCCGTCGGAGCTACCCCGTCTTCCACCACGTAGGGCCGACAGCAGTGGCCATACCCTGCTCCGCTGCCACAGGGGCAGGAATCCCTAGGGGTCATTTCCATACCTTCACCAGCCCCTCTACCCCCGCGTCTGACTCGGCAAAATCAATGCCTCTGTCACGGTATCTGACCGTCGCCGGGGCAGCGGCTGGTAACCGTTGGCATCGAGCCGTTTGATGCGGTCAAAGAAAACTTCGTAGAAGCGCTCTAGGCAGTCGCAAAACCAGGCTTGGTAAGTGGGCCAGTATTCACGGTTGCTCAGATCCGCATCGGTTAGGGCACTAGCAACCATGCAGGCTTGGTCCGCCGCCCCATCCCAGATTAAGGGTAGACCAATGGCATCGGCGATCGCCTCGCGCTCCTGGGCTAGCAGGTGAAAGTGGGGTTGGGCATCGATTCCCGAAAGCAGCAGTTCGGTGTAGAGACTGCCGTGGTCGCGATCGAGAATGGTGTTGAGGCGAAAGCCTGCTCGGGCGATCGCAAATCCCATCGTCGCTTCGATCGAGGGCGACCCTGGTTTGACTAGACTGCCCTGGCGATCAAGGCGATCGCAGAGGCCGCTCCAGAAGTCCAAATTTTCTTGCTGTAGTTCGCTCAGGGGTTCAGGCTCAGGTGGGCTGGGCATCTCTGCCACAGCCTCGTCGGCTGCGTTGGCCTCGTCGCTCTCGGCTTCGTCACCACTGTCCACTGCGCCGCAGGTCGGAATAAAGTTGGCGGCCATGGCAGCTTTGCCAATACTCCACAGCTCTACTTCGAGGCCCAAAAAGGTGACCTCGCTAGTCTGATCTAGCCAGTCGAGGGTATGGCAGACCTCCGGCGCAAAGGCTGGCCCTACCCAAAGTACTGTCGTTGCTTCGGCGTCTGCCGCCCAGGCCAGCAGGGTGCCCAGATCTGCCACTGTAGGCGATCCCAGATGGGCAGCTATCAGCACTGACTCATCTCCCTCAATCGCCAGTAGGGCAAAGTCTGTCGATGCTGCTGTGTCTGCTTCCGGCAGAGTCAGTTCCAACCCTACGGTTTCTCCCACCAGCTCCAGGGTTTCTGGCTCCATCAACCACTGCTGAAAATCGGCCTGAGTCTGCCAGTAGTCAGTGGGGTCGAGTTTTTCCAGTCGTCCCAGCTTGGGTTTGGCAGATCGCTTAGGCACGGGTATTCGCTCTGGCAAAGGGCAATAGTTGATCCTATTATGGCGCGGCCTTGGCACACAAATGCATCTGACCGAGCGCTAGCCAACCTCGGGCTGTCCCCCACTATCGTCCCGCCATGACCATTCTCAATGGCTGACTAGGGCAGCCCGCCACAGGTTGTATCCCTGGGGGCTGAGGTGCAGCCCATCTGTGGTGAGTTCGGGGCGCAACTGGCCCTGGCTATCGCTAAAGGTGGGGTGCAAATCGATAAACGTGGCTCCCTGGGTGGCTGCCAGCGCGGCAAGCCGATGATTGACTCGCTGAATGCGATCGCTCGGCAATTCTGTCAGGCGGGTCGGCAAAATCGAGTAGACCACCAGCCGTGCCTGGGGATGCTGCCGCTTGAGACGAGTCAGCATTTGGTCCAAATTATCGACCACTTCGGCTTCAGTGGCCCCATTCTTAAGGTCATTGATGCCCGCCATAATATGGATCGCCCTAGGCCGAGTGGCCGCAAAATAATGCAGTCGCCGCAGCATATGATGGGTCGTTTCGCCCGAGATGCTTTGGTTGAGCCACAGTTGGCCAGGGGGCAACTGATCGACGGGTAGCCACAGCGCTATCGAATCGCCCACCACAACGGTGAGAGACCGCTCCTCCTGAATGCGGGCCACCGCTTCTGCTTCTGCGGTGAGCAGGGCCTGCCACTGATCGTAGGTCGGATGGTCTAGGGATCGTTGCCACTGGTCTTGGTAGCGTTGGGGAATTACCTGGGTGTAAAGCGTGCCTGCGGCCAGGGTAGCTGTCCGCAACTGGTAGAGCTGTGCTCCGGTGACTGGCCTGCGCCCCTGACTGGCTGGGGCAGGGGGATGCTCAGGCATGGTTAACGGGGCAGGACGCAGGGGCGTTCTCACCGCCGCTGGACTGGGCCAGCCAGTGACCACAGATGTCATGGATAGGGGTGGGGTGGCTATCGCCGCCACCTGCTGCGCCCTGGGGCAATCCGCCTCTGGTGTGCCGATCGCTGTGGCACAGGCGTCTAGTTCGGCCTCCTGAGGCTGAACCGCCACCGTCGCTGACTCTTTTGTTAAATCGTGGTCAGAGACTGCCGATGGGGTAGCCGCTCCGCCCAGTAACAATTGAGCTGCCAATAGCCAGATATCCATACGCGCGCTTTGCCCAAAACTCCCAGTTCTTTTTCCCAGCCTCAGAGGGCTCTATCAGGACAAAATGGCCCAGGTTGTCTGGGGAAAGGGCTCGGACAGCAACAGCCGAAGGAGCGCCAAGATTGGCGCTCCTTCGGCTAGAACAAGTAGTGCGCCCCCTTGACAGAGCTGGAATAGACTCGCAATAATAAAAGACTGTGTTTATGCGCTCGGATCAGGTTTCTAAGGCTAACGCCTCCAGCGATGGATCTCCGACCCTGGAGTCAAGTTGGCACCTGTACGGCGGTTATGAGGTAAAGAAATGACGTACGCAATTGTTGAAGCCGGTGGAAAGCAGCTGCGGGTAGAGCCGGGCCGTTTTTACGACATTGATCGGCTGGCGCTTGAGGTAGACGACCAAGTCACCCTAGAGCGGGTGTTGTTCGTTGACAATGATGGCGAAGCCCTAGTAGGTCAGCCGGTGGTTGAAGGGGCAACAGTGACCGGCAGCGTGGTTAGCCACCTGCGGGGCCGCAAAATTATCGTCTACAAAATGCAGCCCAAAAAGAAAACCCGCAAAAAGCAGGGCCACCGCCAAGAACTCACCCGAGTCATGATCAATGCCATTGAGGTAAATGGCAAGGCGATCGCTGGCAAAACCGCCGCCGCCACTCCCGCCGAAGCCGAGGCTGTAGCTGCCGAGAGCTAAAGCAATTTAGTGTAGGCTTTGCAAATCTAAGTGGGCTGGTGGTCGCTGCTCGATAGCAAGGCTTCCCTAAACTTAGATTTGGTTTAGATTAAACAGTAGGTAGGTAAGGAAAACACCCATGGCTCACAAGAAAGGTACAGGTAGTACTCGTAACGGTCGCGACTCAAACGCTAAACGCCTGGGCGTCAAGCGCTATGGCGGCGAAGCTGTGCGGGCTGGCAACATCTTGATTCGTCAGCGGGGCACCAAAATTCATCCCGGTGAAAACGTTGGCCGCGGTGGTGACGACACCCTGTTTGCTCTAGTAGACGGCGTGGTCACCTTCGAGCGTCGCGGCAAGAACCGCAAGAAAGTCAGTGTCTATCCCGCTGCTGTAGAAGCGGTGGCCGCAGTCTAAGACCTGCGCTTCAGGTAATAGCGTTAGGGGGTATTAGCGGCATTTAAATGCTGCTAATACCCTTATTTTTTGCTCCTATCTTTCCTTCAAAAAAAGCTCCTCAATGGTGAGGAGCTTTTTGAGCAGCAGGTTTAAGCAACCCGGTTGCTGAGAGGTCATTAGTCGAGGTAGCCCATCAAAATAGAGGTCGGCGGATCGACATCGTCATTGTCAGCAATCGGGCGATCGCCGGGCAACGTATGAATATCGGCAATGTGTAGGGTGCTGACCGCTACCGGGCGGTGCCCAGGCAGAGTATCAGTGGTAGAGATTTCGAAAGTATTGGCACCGATGGGGCGAACGCCAGCGCGATCGAGGGTCCCAACAATTTCAAAGGTGCCAAGGGCAATAGGCCGATGATTGGGCAGGGTATCGGTTTCAACAACCCGCGTGCTATCGTGCAGCACCATGACATCGCTGTTCTCAGAACTGGCCTTAACAATGCCGCCGCCTGCCGCAGCACGCTTAGCGCGGCCTCGGTTGGAACGGCTGGTGGTGGGCTCTTTTTCGGGGGCATCGGCATTGCCGTTGCTGGAGTCGTTGGTGGTGGTCATAGGGGTAAAAAGGTCCTTATTGCTGCAAACAGCCGCCCAATGGGCAAAACGCTGATCTGAGAATGAAATGAATGAATAATCTAGAGCCTGCCTTAGCGTATGCTGCCGGTGGGCAACCCCCGCCACAACAGGACAATTAAGTAAATATTATACTTTGATGACTACACCATCGAGTTTACGAAAGATTATTGCCGACATAAGGGATTTCTACCAAGCCTGGGGATGGATCGGCTGTTGAGCTACAGACGGTAAAGGAAATCGCCTCCGCCGCATTCTATGCTTGTGATCTATAATTAATGAAGATGATGAGTCGTCAAGGGGCTGTAACGGTTTCGACGTTTTGACGAAAGTCACGCTGTGATACAGGCCGAGAGTGAGTCTACTCTCGTAAATCAAGGCTCAAAACAAACGTAAATGCGAACAACATCGTTCCTTTTGCTCGTAAAGCTGCACCTGTTGCCGCCTAGTCTAAACCTAGTTTAGATCTAACTTAGTTAGCGAGCGTTTATAGTTCGACTCCGTTAAGAGCTATAGACAAACCCCAACGGATGCTTCAATGAATTTCCTCTAGTGGATCCATTGACTAAGACTTAGCTAGAGAATCCCGCCGTCCGGGATAAGTGGCGGTTCCGGCCCTGAGGGTTAGAGGGGCTAAGCCTGTGAATGAGTGGTGTGTTAATACTCAGAGCGGACACGGGTTCGACTCCCGTCAGCTCCATTTCTAAATTCTGTGTTCGATTATTAAATATCGTTCCATCTAAGAGACCCAATGTTGGGTCTCTTTTTTCATCTGTCTATACTGAGGAAGCGGCCCCGGTCGTCGGCTGTGTTGCCCTTAGAACAAGCTCTTGAGCGAATGCTAACCAGCTTCGCCCCTATTTATCACCATACTTTAGAACAATGCAGTTCCCCCTTTGGTCATATCTTTATCAACCGGTTTTTTGTCGGAGTTATAAAACCGTTCTCAACCCCTGGCGGTTTTGGTATTTGCACCAGGTGCGTTACCTAGAGCGCTGCTGGCTGAGAGAATATCGGCCTGAACGACACCCCAGCCCCTAAGCTGGCCCAATGATCGACGCAATAGTTTGTAGACCAGGCGGTTACTCAGCTAGGTTGGTGCTGCTGGGAATCAGCGAGAGCTAGACCGTTTTCAGCGGTGCAAACACCGTTAGCGCCTGGGGCAAACACTCAAATTCCATCGGGTTTGCCTCTAAGATTTCGCCATCAATCACTAGCTTCTGCGGTGGCTCAGTGGTCACCTTGATGCGTTTGACCCGTAGGCAGGTAATATCGTCGCGCTGGGTCGGGTTACCCCAGGCGGCAGCGGCCATGAGAGAGGCCAGGGCATTGATGCCCTGGAGTCGGGTGGTGCTAGTCGAGATAGTGACCTCTAGTAGGCCATCGTCGGGAATCACTTCGCCCATGCCCTGGGCCAGCACCGATGTGGGGGGAGCCACGTTGGCTACTGTGATGGCGTTGGTGGTGACGGTGGTGACTTCGCCGTCAAGTTCGAGGGTGGCGTCAAAGGGCTCTGCAGATGCTAGCTGCCGCACCCCAGAGAGCACGTAGGCTAGGTTGCCCAGCTCGTTTTTGAGTTGCCGGGTGGCTCCGTCGACCATGCCTGCCTCAAAGCCTACCCCGGCCAGCAAAACCATGGGTATATCATTGCAGCGGGCGGCGTCAATCACGTGGGTATTGCCCGCCAAAATAGTTTCACAGGCGGCCCGCAGGTTGGTGGGTATGCCCAATCCCACCGAAAAGGCGTTGGCGGTGCCCCGAGGAATAACACCTAGGGGAATGCCGGTGTTCATGGCGGCCCCAGCGACGGCTGACACGGTGCCATCGCCCCCGGAGGCGATGATCAGGCTGCGGCCCATGTCGTGTTCATTTTTGGAATGAATGTGCTCGATAATTTCGCGTGCCTGAGCAGCGGGATCTAGCTCGGGCTTAGTCATGATCACATTGACCATGATCTGGGGCTCTAGTACTTCTTTAATCAAAGCCAGATCGGTGTTGGGGTTGCCCTGCCCAGCCACTGGGTTGAAGATCAGGTAGGCGATTTGGCTTTCGGCAATGCCCCGCAGTAGCAGCGTGGCCGATACCTCGTTGAGGGCGATGGGGATGCCCTGGAGTTGGCAGGCCCGCAGCACCAACGCAAAACTGGGAAAGGCTGTGGCGATCGCCTCTGGCTCGGTAAAGAACAACACCCCCGCCACATCGCCCGCCAGAATGTGGGATGCCAGCTCAATATCGCCCCCCTGCCGAGAGTCTTTTAGCGATACCAAATCTATGGTGTCTAGATCCCAGCCGCGTTCCATGCCCTCAACCATTTCGGCCGGGGCCATGATTTGAAAGTGAGTCAATACCGGCTGGTTCTTTAAGAGCCAGCTCAGAAGGGTGTCTACTTGCGTGGGGTGAGCAAGAATCGCGAGCGTGCTGGGCATGGCCGTATTTCTAAGGTTTACCCATGCTACCACCCCACTTTGGGCCTGAGTTTCTGCCCTAGGGCCAAGTTGGGGTGCCGCTGATGGCTAGCTGACTTACAGTGGTTTGCCAGTCGCTAATGAGTGTTGGCGACCACAGCCAGTGAAGGGCCAGAGTGTTGGAGTTAACCATGGCCGGATTGAGAGCCAGGGTTTGGCTGTAGTAGCTCTGGGCCTGCTGCTGAAAGGGAGCCTGCTCTGCGGGTAAAAGCGTGATGCTGCTTTCTTGGTGGTAGGCCATGGCTAGCCCGGCATAGGCGTGGACTGTAATGGGATTGGCCACCTGGGGGCCAGCCGCTGGGTCAATGTCGCGCCGCTGACTCTGGTCTAGGGCGATCGCTCGTTCCCAGGCATTGATTGCCTCGCTGTAATCACCGAGGGCATAGTGGGCAAACCCGAGCCCGACCCAGGCTTCGAGAAAGTCGGGGCGACCTTGGGTGGCATCTAGCCAGGCGCGCAGGGCATCGCTGGGGCTAGTGCCGACTGCCGGGTCGGTGATCATTTGCTGCCAGGCTAGGCGACCTCGCACAAAGGCTATATCGGGGTCTTGCAGCTGAGGTTCGGCAACATTGATGAGGGCGGAGGCAGCGGCGTTGAGGTCGTGGCGATCGAGCAGTTGCTCGAGTAGGGGTCTGGCGGTGGCAGTGCGATCGAGGGCGAGGGCGCTAATCGCACTGGAGAGTATGACTTCGTTGGGCTGGGTGGTCCTATCGCTCAGTGCCACCGGGCGATCAATAGGACTGGTAGGCTGGGCTGTAGTGGGCCGGTTGATAGCTGACAGGGTGGCGATCGATAGCCCGAGCACAGCCCCTAGCCCGGCCAAACTCAGGCTACCCCACACCATTAGGTTGCGGGACGGTGGCCAGCGATGGTGAGGCACAAGGGTCTTGGCGGCGGCCAAAACCAACTTTAGACCCTCGGTTTGCCGGTCGGGTAGCGACGATACCGGGTAGGGGGCCTCTGGCAGGGGCCGCAGGTTTTCGGTGGGGTCGGCGGCTGGGGGCTGGTCTGGGGCCACCGATGCTGGTTGAGAGAGCTGCTCGACTAGATGGGCAACGGCGACCTCGGCCTCGGGTGGGTCATCCTCTTGGAGCCAGTCGTAGAGGGGCAGGGGAGGGCGATCGCTGGCTAGATCGGCCGCCTGACGGGTGAGAATTTCTGCGGCTAGGCCCGAGATGTCGGGATCGGTGCTGTAGTCGGGCACCATCAGCGCCACCTCCGTTAGATCATCCGACTCGAGACCATTGAGGCCGGAGAGCGCTGCCGATGGTTCTGCTTGGTAGAGGTAGCCGTCAAAGTCGGCCCGCAGGTAGAGCAGCGGCAGCATCCAAAAGGGTTGGTCTGAACCGTAGGCCGACATCAGCCCCTGGCGCACGCGGCTGAGGCAGAGGTCGATGGGATGACCCTGGTGCAGGTTGCGATAGAGCAGTTGGGTAAAGGTGAGGGCGACATCGTCGGGAATGCGATCGGCCATAGCAATGACCCCTGGCACCCCTCGGTTGACCAGAGCCTGCACCAGGTTTTGGTCACGCCAGCCCGCCTGGGCGTCGTCTTGCGGGGTGTAGGCCCCCCGGCAGGAGTTAAACACTGCCAAGCGAATACCGTTGTTGACCAGCAGCCCGGCCAGGTCTTCGCCGCTGAGCCGATCGGTAAGGCCCGTTTGGCGGTTGACTAAAAACAGGTCGCCGCCGGTTTCGCCAGCGTCGCTGTGGCCTGCGTAGTGAAGAATTTGGAAGCTGCCCTGCTCTAGGGCCTGAACCAGCTCAGGCCGCCCCGGCTGCTCCACCATGGTGACGGCTAGGGCCAGGTGACCGGGTTCGGCGGTTTGGAGCGTATCCATCAGGCTCTGCACTTCTTGGCGCAGGGCCAACCGCTCTTGATCGTTAGGGGCCGAGATGACGACGAGCACGCGCAACGGCACGCTGGCGGGGGCCAAGGGGGCCATAGTGGCCAGGTCGGTGATGGCTTGGTTCTGGTAATAGCGGCACAGCGTGACATCGAGCCCGGTGGCCAGGGGGCGATCGTCGCCGTAGAGAAGCTCCCAGGGCAAACGCTGCACGCGGCTATCTTTAAAGCCCAGTCGCAGTCGTAGGGGCTGCCGCCGGTTTTGGGCGACGCTTTGGGCGGCCACCCAACTGTCGCGAATGCGCCCTTGAAATAGCCCCTGATAGAGCGCTTGGCCTAGCTGAGTCCAGGGGCTATCGAGCTGAGGGCCATTGTGGGGAGGGGCCGCGCTCAATAGGGCATGCAGAGGATCTTGAAACAGCGCTTCGGCTTGGGCAAGCCAGCTATCGAGGGGCCAGGTGACCTGGGTTTCGGCCAAGGGCACCCCTGGCGCAACGTCTTCGAGGCGCAGCCAGTAGGTGTCTGCCCCAACGGGAGTAATCGAAAGTTGAAATTCCTGGGTCACAGCCTGAGTCACGGGCGTTAGGGGTAAGCTTCTCTCACGGTAGCTTGTGGGACACATCTCGGGGATAGGGGCGGTGGGTCTTTATGGTTGGTTTAACTGGGGTGCTGTAGGTCTTTAGGTCTAAGCCCGGCTAAACCCAGACATTAGCCTTAAAGAACTGTGGTTAGATTGCCCTAGAAATTGAAAGATGGCGCTATGATGCTGGTCTTTATGATTTGTCTCTATCTACAGAGCCTCAGTGGCAAATTCCTGGAATAATTCGATTGTTTTGCGGCTGGGTAAATTCCTGGGTCTAGGCCTGATGAGCGCGATCGCAACTTTAGCGGTCGCTGCCCCAGGTCAGGGAGAGATTATCTCGGTGGGGCTTGACGGGCTAGAGGTGGCTCCGCTTTCAGAGGCCGACCAGGCTCGGCTAGAGGCTCTGCTGGAAGTGCAGCAGCCCGAGGTGCTCAGCACCCTCAGTCCCGATGGCACGACGCTGGTGGTAGCGGTCAGCAGCCGCCTGTACCCAGACGATCGCAGCCTGCACTTTCTCAATATTCTCACTGGCGAGTTGAGCGACGCCCTGGCCCTAGAGTATGACCTGTTTGCCCCAGATCTGCCGCTGCGCTGGATTGACAACGACACCCTGCGCTACGTGCAACGAGATGTCTATGGGCCATGGGAAATTATTACGGTAAACCGGGAAACGCAGATCGCCTCGCGGACCAGGGTTTACCCCACCCAACCCGAAGATGGCGAGGTGTTGGGCATAGCGCCAGATTTTTCAAAGTTTGCCGTGCGGGTCTATGGCGAAGCCGAAGACATTGTCTACATTGTGTTTTTGCCATCGCTGCGGCGGCTAGAGGTGGCCCGGTTGCCCAAAGATTTAGAGATTAAGCCGCCTGCCTGGTCGACCAGTGGCGATCAGGTGGCGCTGGTGACCTCGGCGGGCGAAGAGCGCCAACTGTACGATCGCACCCCCTACAGCCCCAGCCTGGCCACGGCGGTGATTCAGGATGCCCTGGGGCGTTTGGCCGTGGCTGACAACCCCTTTCACCAGCACAGCGCCGTGCGGGTGTTTGACTTTTCGCAGGCCGAGCCGCTGCGGCTGGAGCTAACCGCTCCCGACCAGGGGGGCGATACCTTTGGGGGGGCTAGCCTCAGCCCCGATGGGCGGCAGCTGTTGGTCAAGCGCTATCGTCCCAGTGTGGTGGTGGGGCGAGACCAGCCGTCCTACGTGTTTCCTGAGTCGGCCTACTACCAGGTGTATGACCTGGCAGGCACAGTGCTCGATACGATCGCCGCCGATGCCCTGCGGGGGCCAATGGAGTCGCAGGGGCAGTTTTTGGGACGCGATCGCCTGCTATTTTGGGCCGCTGAGGGCATCAACCGACATCTGTATGTCTATGACTTGGGCGATCGCACCCTTACGCCCTTGCCCTTGCCATCGGGGTCAGTGGATGCTGATTCGATTGTGGCCAGTGAGACAGGCCGCACCATTGTCTACGGGTTTTCTTCGGTAATGCAACCGCCGGAGTTGTTTGCGATCGATCTCAACGGCGAGGTCGAGGTGCGATCGCTCACCGCTCTAAATGCATCCGTCTCCGACAGCAACCGGGTACGCATGGATGTGGTGAGCTTTACCACCAGCCAGGGCGATCGTCCCGGCTGGCTGGTTCAGCCTGCGGGCAGCGCCTTTCCGCCCCAGGGGGTGCCCATTGTGCTGTGGCAGCAGGGGGGGCCAGGGTTTTCGATGGCCAACGAGTTTGCCACCGATGTTGAAATGCCGCTGAATCTGCTGCCCAATTTTGGGCTGGCGGTGCTGGTGGTGCCCCTCTCGGGGCGCGAGGGGTTTGGCCCAGAGCTATACCGAGCCCTGGCCGATGGCCAAAACTTTGGTCAAGTCGATGTCGAAGAAGGGGCCGACATTATTGAGCAGATGATTCGGCAGGGGTGGACGACGGCGGCCCAGGTGGGGGTGACCGGCTGTTCCTACGGCGGCTACTACGCCGCCCACATCATGGCCCAGTTTCCCCAGCTGGTAGGAGCTGCCAACCCCCAATGCTCGCTGCTCGACACCTTGACCGAATGGCAGTTGGGCTACTCATCACTGCTATCGTACCTGGTGGGGCAAACGCCGATGGAAGCCCCTGCCAGGTATCTCCAGGCTTCGCCGCTATACAGTGCCCAGGCCATTCGCACCCCGACGCTGCTGTTTCACGGGGCTGAAGATTTTTTGCAGATTGACGTAGCCCGCAACTTCCACGATGTCATTGACTTGGCCAACGTTCCAGTAACGCTCTACGAGTTTGAGGGCGTAGGCCACAGCCTCTATGGTTCTGGCTATCAACCCTTGGCCGCCCAGCTGCAAATCGAGTTTTTTCGGCAGTATTTGCGGCCTTAGGCGACTTCTGGAAAACTTTCTCCCTCGTGGTGGGCAGTGCCCACCCTACAGTGGCTACTTTAATAAAGCCATATTCCTAAGTAGAGCTGTACCTTCGCCTACTGTCCTACTCAAACCCGTTATGAGGGTTTGTCTGTTTGCTCGAAGATCGCTTAACCAGACTGGCTATAGCTAGCCTTCGGCCAGTTCCCAAACTCTCGACTCAACTAAGCCGAGAGTTTGAAAGACAACAGCCGATACAATTTGAACTGAGAATTAGGCGGTCATAGCTTGGCGCTTAAAGGTGCCAACGCCCGCGTACTTAGCCCTAGCCCCCAGTTCTTCTTCAATGCGCAGCAGCTGGTTGTACTTTGACAGCCGCTCGCCCCGGCAGGGGGCACCAGATTTGATCTGGCCGGTCATGGCCCCCACTACTAGGTCGGCGATGAAGTCGTCGGGGGTTTCGCCCGAGCGGTGGCTGACCATGCAGGTGTAGCCCGCCTGGTGAGACATCTTGATCGCCTCTAAGGTTTCGGTAATCGAGCCAATCTGGTTGACCTTAACTAAGGTCGAGTTGCCGACGCCATCTTTGATCGCCTGGGCAATGATGGCGGGGTTGGTGACAAAGGCATCGTCGCCGACTAGCTGAATGCGATCGCCCAGGGTTTTGGTCATAGCTTGCCAGCCCGCCCAGTCTTGCTCACCCAGGCCGTCTTCGATCGAGACAATCGGAAACTGGTTGACCCAGCTTTCCCAGAGGGCAATCATCTCGTCAGAACTCTTGCGGCTCTGGTCAGACTTGTAGAACAGGTAGCTGCCGTCTGCTTGGTACAGCTCACTGACGGCGGGGTCGAGGGCGATCGCAATGTCATCCCCAGGCTTGAGCCCAGCTTTCTCAATGCCCTTGAGAATGACTTCAATGGCTTCGACATTGCTCTTGAGGTTGGGGGCAAAGCCGCCCTCGTCACCAATGGCCGTGCTGTAGCCCGCTGCCTTGAGCACCGATTTGAGGGCGTGGTAGACCTCGGCCCCGTAGCGCAACGCCTCCGAGAAACTGGGCGCACCCACTGGAGCAATCATAAATTCTTGAAAATCGACGCTGTTGTCGGCGTGGGCACCACCGTTGATGATGTTGAAGCAGGGCACTGGCAGCAGTACCGAATCGGGGCCGCCCAGGTGCACGTAGAGAGGAATGTCAGCCGCGACCGAGGCGGCACGGGCCACCGCCATCGACACGCCAAGAATGGCGTTGGCTCCCAGGGTGCCCTTATTGTCGGTGCCATCTAAGGCCAGCATTTTGCGATCGACAGCGGCTAGATCCATCGCATCCATACCCAAAATGGCGGGGGCAATGGCATCGTTGACGTTGGCGACGGCCTTGAGCACGCCTTTGCCACCGTAGACAGACTGATCGCCATCGCGCAGTTCTAGGGCTTCGCGAATACCGGTTGATGCCCCAGAAGGCACACCTGCCCGCCCCTTAGCACCACCCTCCAGCACTACATCAACCTCAACTGTGGGGTTACCCCGAGAGTCAAGAATCTGCCTGCCGTGAACTGATGTAATTGCAACCATAACCACTACTCCGTTGGTAATTCCATAGACCGCTGCAAATTTCGCCGTTATGGGCGCATGCGCTGAAGCGTTAAATTATCCTGTAGTATCCTACCGGGTAGCAGCCCCCTTCTAACGTCACTATGGCCACCGTTTGAGCAGCTGAGATCGCCTCATCAGGAGTAGTCACGGGTTTCACGGATATGACCGGCTCGGTTGTGAATGTATAGCGCCGTGTTTTGAGCCTTAGCCTTTGCTCGCGCTTGATCGATGACGTCAGCTTGCTTGCTGCTCTGGGCAATGCGCTTTTGCCTCTGGGTGGCCATCCATCCTGCTCCATCGGGATCGGCGCAGACGTGAATGGGGTCACTATGATCTTGTTGGTGCTCTGAGTCAATTGCTTGGCCGGTGGTGCCACCGGTATTTTTTTTGGCAATTTGTTTGTGGCGGTGCTGAGCCCATTTCTCGGCCTGGGCAGTCGCGATCGCGATCGCCCGTCCGTCTTCATAACCATCCTCTAGCAGGGCATTGGCAATGTCTATTGCCTTCCGCCGCACTTCGGCAGTCAGATTTTTTAAGGAGGTTGGGTAGTTGTCGTCGGTCCAGGGCATACCTAGTACTCTAATCACTCTGACAGCTGCGGTTGCCTGTAGCTCCAGGCACTGTTGTGGAGATCAACGTAGCGATGAAAGAGCTGCATAGCCTGATTTGATCGTCGCTTAGCCAAGGTTTGGCTAAATAGTTGGTCGTAGTTGCGCCGGGCCAGATGATTGAGGTAGGGCAGGTCTTCTAAAAGGGTGAGACTAGAGGCCACAATCAGCATGGCTTTAAGCAATTCTTTTGGCCAGGCCAAATTGCTAAACATGTGAATGGATAGCTGATGTTCTGTCGTGCTCAGAGGCACTACGCTGAACAGCACGCGAATAAATTTTTCACCGTAGGCAGGCACCTTAAGCTCAATCTGGTGGGGCGAATGAATGGTGAGCTCGACTTCTACCACTGGGTTTCGCCACAGCCTAAGGACGTTAAAGGGAGAGTCAAGCATAGTTTCAAAACGGATCTTTCCGCCGGTTTGAGTTTTTTGAAACTGATTGATTCTAATAACCTTTAAATTACCCAGACTAAAGCGGTGGATGTCTTCTAAATGTTGAACATTCAGCAGGTGATAAACCTGGCACAGATAGGGGAATGGCAGCCGATAGGTCTGTTGCGCAATATAGTCTGAGGAAGGTGCTGAGTCTACAAGCTCGATTGGGTCAGCCTGCGCCAAAGCCATTGGCTCAGGGGAGTCTTCTGCCAAACCAATACAAATCCAGCTTAGCAAAAGGACTAAGCCGATCAAGCAATAGGAAATATCGGTCACACTTAAAACAGGTCTTGAAAAGGCCGCTACGCCCCGATCGATTGCGCCATAAATAATGGCTGGAATGCCCAGCAGCCACAGGCTGTACCTAAAAATATTGCGCTTGAGGGTATCTTCCACCGGAGACCGACGTTCACTGATGGATGTTAAGTAGGCCTGGAGTTTTTCTGGCTTGTACATAGCAATCCCCTTGCTCGGGAATGATAGGAATATATGCGCTTAGCCAAACTTTAAATTTTATGTATTAGCTCTCACCTCGACCCCAAGGGTGAGATAATGCGCCGCTCTATAGCTAGATAGATTGACAAAAGCTACCGGAAATACGTCCTTGTAGTGAGATGCATTCGCTAATCCATCTTTATGGGTAGGTCGCGGAAGTAAAAAAGATGCACACCAAAGGCTGCCGAATTTTTGGAAACCTTCGGCGGGTGCATCCTACTTTTGCAGGTGCTTACGTCATTCCCACGCAAGTGGGAATCTCTTTGGAAGCCAGATGTCCGCTGTGGATTCCCGTCTGCACGGGAATGACAGACTAGCTAGCTATCAGAATGATGAATTTGCAAACTCGGGATACACTCGTTTTGAAAAGCGTTGTGGCAGGCGCGATCGCTAAAAATAGCCCCTAACCTCTAAGACGTAATCTCTGCCTTATTCAAAGTTTGATGAATTTCTAATTGGCGAGAATTCATTGTGGCTTTGAACAAATCGGTAGACAGAACTTGCTCGACGGGATACACCCCAGGGTGTTTGAGTTTGCCGCTTAGCAGGAGCTCTGCAATGCTGCCAGTGCCTAAGCCCGTGGCGATCGCAGCACTGTGGTGGGCAAAGGTGCTGACGTAGTGGGTGGCTGTGCCTGCCTGCTGCCCTTTGATGTCGCAGCGCATAGCGACTCCGGTGCCGCTAAAGCGATCGGTCACGCTGGTCATTGAGTGGCTAACATGGGCCAAAAATTCTACGGTTTTTGGGCTGCGCAGCACTATGGGCGGTAACCAGTGGGCCATCGCTCGAGTCGCGTGGTTGTAGAAATCGGGCACTACCCCAAATTTAGTGATGACGCTTTTGACCGGAAAGGTTTGCTGGAGGGTAATGGCTTCGGGCATGTCGTACCAGTAGACATTGGCCTTACCGTAGGGGGCTGGAAACTCCAGGGTCTCGCGCTCGGTGTAGGGTCGAATCGACTGCCACCTACCATTGAGCCAAGCGTCAAAGGGGCGTTGCAGGCCAATAAAGGTGGTGCGCATCACCGTCACGCCAGCCCCGCCGGATCCAGCGACAACATAGCTGAGTTGAATCGAGGTAGTCTCGTCTAAAGCTTCGACACCCTGGCGCACCATGCTGTTTGAAATGCCCGGAAACACGCCGGTATTGATCACCGCTGTTACCCCTGCCGTCTCAGCCTCGGGGTGTAAGGCCAGGGCTTTGCGAGTAAAACTGCGTTCGTCACTGACATCGGTGTAATTGACTCCCTGCTCAATACAGGCGCGCAAGACGTCGGTAGTGCGATAGTGAAAAGGGCCTGCCGAATGGACTACCAGGTTGGCTTTCGCCACAGCAGCCCGCAGTTCGGGTGGATTGGCCAAATCTAATGGATGAAACTCTGCCCTAGAGCCAAGTTGTTGCTGGGTGATGCTGCCCTGCTGAGTATTGCGCCCAGTAATGGTGACCTCGGCATCGGTGTGGGTCAAAATATCTTTAGCAATGTTGCTGCCAATCCGTCCAGCGCCGCCAATGATGAGTACTCGTTGCATAGGTTGTGGTTAGTGTCTGCAAGATTTGGGGTTTAAGGTGCAGGGCATGAGGTTTAAGACCTAGCGGACACCTCTAAGCCTGACCTTAAATCTGTGCCATAACTATCACCTCGCCTAGGGTGTGGCAGGGGGCCGATAGAAGAATGACTCTCACCGGCTGGGGAAACGCTATGGACAATACTATTTGGTTAAATTTTAAAAGCTAATGCTTAATTCCTCCTCTGGCTTGGGAGGGAAACCCAGGCGTAAGCGAGAAACTTGCAGGGCGATCGCTCTAACGTGCGCTCTGAAGCCGCCAATGCTAACGCTGATTTACTTAACTAATTTGTCGTCGCAGCAGCTCCGTGTGCTCCGATAGCTTTTCTCCGCCAGACTCAGCCAGGGATTTGACATATTTAAGCTTAAACTTTTCGAGGGCGCTCACTAGCCTCGATTCAATTTCTTGGCGGGTTTGGTGCTGACTCAACTCGTCGGCGATCGCAGCGCGCAGATGGTGCTGCAACCGAGCGGTTATTGCTGTCCCCCTGTCGTCGAGCAAGCTACCGCTGATACTGCGATAGAGGCCTTGAGCTAACGATTGCGACAGCTTTTGAATCTGGGTGGAGACCTGATCTAGCCCAGGCAACTGGTAAAGCTGGGGGTAACCCGGCATTTGCTCAAGGGTTTTGGCAATGCTGTGCTGCACCAAATCTTCAATGTCGGGCCGCACCTGCGGCAAAATGTTGTCAATGCCAACCTGATAAAGCCGATCGGCGATCGCAGACATTTCTTCCTCCGCCACAATAGTGCCAGCGCCATTGTCTACGGGATCAATCAGGGCGATCCAGTTGAGCAGCTCGCCCTGACGGATCGAGTCTTGGAGCTGCTCGATAATCTCAATGCCTGAGATCCCGGCGATGTCGGCTCCGACGGTAACAATCGTGCCGCGCTGAGCCTCGGCCTGCACTGGGCCTAGGTTGAGCACATCGACCTGATACAAGCGCAGCGCCACGGGCAAAACTCGCCAGGCGCGCCAAAAGGGCAGGATGAGAAACAGGTCATACCACCGTCGCAGCGTTGCCTCGACCCAGGTGAGAGCGGGGTGTCGCCGCCGGGTATCGACAATGCGCGCCCCAATGTCGATCGCAAAAAGTAGGATAAAGGGCAGATCGATCAGCCAAAAGTAGTCGGTCGGTGCGCCCCAGCGGTTGACGGTGCGGTAGTAGTTGGCCCGGAAAAAAGGCTGAATCTGGCGATCCCAAAATTCTAGCTCTGCCTGCCAACCCCGCTGCTCTAGGTAGTCCGCCGACCAAAATTGGTTCAGTGCCGCCTGGGCTGTGGGCTGGCCAGTGCGGGTTTGTAGGGTTTGCTGAATGGTGACTAGGGCATCGCTGCCGTGGGGCTGGGCAAAGGCCTGCTCGGTCATCAACTGCTGACTCAGGGTTTGCAAATCGGCAAGGGAAGCCTCAACCTCAGGCGATTCGCCAAGCGATTCGTCCTGAAATTGCCGATCGGCTTCGGCCAAATGAGTTTTCACCTGCTCAACCTGGGCTTGGTACTGCTCAGTTTGAGGATGCGCCAGGATGCCCTTGACCGGGTCATAGACGCGGGTAACACTGGTTAAATATTGGCGGTAAACAGGCCGCAGAGAGATATAGGTTAGATCAAATGCTACTAGGGCTAAATTAATGAGGGCAATGATCGCCACAATCCGCTCTAGTCGAGGATAGCGGCGTTCAAAGTAGGGCTTAAATTTAACCATTGGTCAGCTGTATATAACTTTAGACGTATAGCCATGGGCTGAGGTTAGGCTAGACAAACTCGCCCTATTTACCCTCCCGTTTACCCTGTAAGACTTGATTATTAGCGGCTGAACTTAATTAGACATCAACCTTTGGGATTACTGCTGAGAGAGATGAATAGGCCGATGTCTGAGGGCTAAGCTACAGAACCATCTCTTTACCTGTAAATGGCATGTCATTTCTCATCCAGCCAACTGGTGCAGCGCTAGTTTGACGACGTTGCTGGATATTTTAATGGCTCGATTCTATCCAAAGGTTGATACTCAAAGCCGACATCTAGGACTGATTGAAGATGTGATCTAGAACAGCCCGATAGAGACTGTATGCAAAGCGCCGCGTCCCCAAGCGATCGCTTCGCACTATTTAAGAGTGTGCTTTAAGGAAAGAGGATAACCCAAATAGGCCAGGTATTTTGGGCTGATTTGGGAGTAAATGAATTTGGCAATTTATAGCGTTTCACCTTTAAGTGTCATCCCCGACTAACGCTGACTGGGGCTGGGGTAGGGCGAGCGCGGCTGAATGTATGCCCCCTGGCTAATTTCAGCCCTAGGGAACGTTGGCAATCATTTGCGTTCTTTTTAGGCTGAAATTAGCAAAATAGCCAGCGTATCGACAGGGATGATGTTCTCAGCCGTGGGACCAGTTGGGCTGGCCTGCTGGGGGCTGGGCGATCGCCTAGAGGCCCTGACAACGGTAGGAGATTGAGAATGAGAACGTGGAATCAGTTATTTAGCTTAGTGGGGCTAGTCGTTGGGGTTGGACTAGCGCCCTTTGCCATTGGTGAAGCCTATCTTCAAAGCCCACCCTATGTTGCCGCGTCGTCGATTTTTACACCTTCTCCTGCTGCCAGTGCCGAGGCCAATAGAGCCGCCGCCGAAACGATTTGGATCGAAATTAGTCTCAGTGGTCGCCGGGTAACGCTGTACCGAGGCACCACTCACCTCGAAACATACCCTATTGGCATTGGCAGAGCGGGCTGGGAAACGCCCACCGGCACGTTCCAAGTACGCCAAATGAAAACAAATCCTACCTGGATTCATCCCTTCACCGATGAACGCATTGCCAACGGCGACTCGCGCAACCCGTTAGGGACTCGATGGGTTGGCTTTTGGACGGATGGCCATGTTTGGGTTGGCTTGCACGGCACGTCTGATGCAACATCAATTGGCACAGCTGCATCTCACGGCTGCATTCGCATGCACAATGCCGATGTAGAAGCCTTGTTTTCGCGGATCGAGCTTGGTACCCCAGTGCGAGTTGTGCCCTAGAGCAAGGGGATTTTCTTGGGGTTGCCATTGGTTTCATCAGGCATCACGTCAAATCCGACTCACAAAACCCCGTTTCCCAAAAGGTCAACTTGTGAGGGCGCATGGCATGTGCCCTGCTGAGTCGGGGGTAGCTAACTCGTAGCCCCATTCAGGTCGTAGGATGGATCAGCACAGCAGGATTTATCCTGTGACCTGGAAGTTTTGGTAAGCGGGTATGAAGTTTCAGCGCAGTACATTGATTCTCGTCGGAGTCGCCTTTTTGCTGGGGGCCGGGGTGCTGATTGCCGAGTCGCAGCGATCGCAGCTTGGCTCCCTCACTGGCGACAGCACCTCCACCGCACCCATCTTCACCTTTGAAGAAACCGATGTCGCCAGCCTCACCGTCGATCGCGGCAACGAAACCCTAGTTTTTGAACGCGATGGCGATGGCAACTGGCAGATGACAGCGCCCGAGACTGCCCTGGCCGAGCCAGGGGCCGTGGCCTTTTTGCTCAGTCGTCTCAATACCGATTCGCCTCTGCAAACCGTCACTATGACCGCCGACCAGGCCACCGATTTTGGCTTTAACGCCCCGGTGGGCATCGTCACCGTCACCCTCAACGACGGCACCGAGCACGAGCTGATCTTGGGCGGCCCCGACTTCAGCGGCAACGCCAACTATGCCATCATCGACCCTGAGCCCTGGCCCCCCGCAGCAGAGACAGACTACTCGGTGCTGGTCGTCAGCCGCGATGTGGCCAACGGCATCAACCGCCCCCGCGCAGAATGGCTGATGCCGGTCGAAACGCCCGAGGCTGGGGCCGGACAAGGGGATGCAGCCACCCCCGGCGATGGCGAAACGTCAGAAACTCCGGTTGATCTAGACGCGGCTCCTGCCAGCCCCCCTGAGCCAGTGACCCCAGAAACCGATGCCGACACCACCAATTGATGCCCGTTAGGGATGCTAGTCTGAGCCCACCTAGTCTTTTGTGTGGCCCCGGGAATCTCTGACGTCGCCTGCTTGGGTGATGGACAATGCCCTACGATCTAACCGTTTAGGCGATCGCCCTAGGAATCTCTGACATCGCCTGCTTGGGTGGTGGGCAATGCCCACCCTACGCACCCATCTACCCATCTACCCATCCACTCATCCACTCCTCAACCTCCCATGGCCTCTCCTACCGCCATTCTGCTGTTCTCCTGCCCCGACCAGAAGGGTCTAGTCGCCAAAATTGCCAACTTTATCTACGCCAATGGCGGCAACATCCTCCATGCCGACCAGCACCGCGACCCCGAGGCGGGGCTGTTTTTGTCGCGCCTGGAGTGGGAGCTAGAGGGGTTTAACCTGCCCAGGGAGATCATTGGACCAGCCTTTGGGGCGATCGCGCAACCCCTGGGGGCCACCTGGCAGCTGCATTTTTCTGACGATGTGCCGCGCCTGTCGATCTGGGTTAGCCACCAAGACCATTGCCTGCTCGACTTGCTCTGGCGGCACAAAGCGGGCGAGTTTAAGGCTGAAATTCCTCTCATTCTCAGCAACCACCCTCACCTGAAGCCCGTTGCCGACCAGTTTGGCATCGCCTTTGAGCACATCCCGATCAGCAAAGACACCAAGGCCGAGCAGGAGCAGCACCAACTTACCTTGCTCAAGCAGTACAACATTGACCTGGTGGTGCTAGCCAAATACATGCAGGTGCTCAGCTCAGACTTTTTGCATCAGTACGATCGCGTGATCAATATTCACCACTCGTTTTTGCCTGCCTTTATGGGGGCCAACCCCTACCAGCGGGCTTTTCAGCGGGGGGTCAAAATTATTGGAGCCACGGCTCACTACGTCACCAGCGACCTCGACGAAGGCCCGATCATTGAGCAAGATGTGGTGCGTATCAGCCACCGCGACGACGTCAAGGAGCTAATTCGCAAGGGCAAAGATGTGGAGCGCATTGTGCTGGCTCGCGCCGTGCGGCTGCACCTGCAAAATCGCACCCTGGTCTACGGCAACCGCACCGTGGTGTTTGCTTAGGCTGGCTCTGATACCAAATTCTGCCTGGCTACCCCCGATTCTGGAGGGTGCGCGCCGTGCGTCCCTACGGGTTAGCCGGTTGGCAATCAGGGGTACGGAACTCGAAGTTGGTACGACTACCGATTCTGCCCACCGCCCAGCCAGGTTTGAATCTGCTCCCAAATGACGCCGGGGCCAATGCCGAAGAGAAAGTAAAGCACCAGCAGCAAAAAGGCCACCAGCAGCACGGTTTGGATGGTGTTTTTAATCAGCTTAAACACCCAGCCAAACACCACGATCGCCACGACGATCGCCCCCAGTACAATCACGAGTTCCACGGCATCCTCCTATCCCATAGAGACAACGGTGGCTGAGGTGAGCGCTTCGCTGACGCTGGTGGCCTCGGCCCTAGCCCACTGGTCGGCGGCAAGAATGTCGGCCAGCACCGGCTGAGCCACGTTGTGGGAGCGGTGGCGATCGCACACGCCCTCGATCACCTTAGGAATCTCCAAAAAGTGGATCTTCTCGTCTAAGAATAGCGCCACCGCCTGCTCGTTGGCGGCATTGAGCACCGCCGTCATGGTGCCGCCTGCCCGCCCAGCGGCGTAGGCCAGATCCATACAGGGGTACTTGGCGTGGTCAGGCTCGCGGAAGGTGAGATCGCCCGCCTTCACCAGGTCCAGCGGCTCCCAGTCGGTATAGATGCGATCGGGCCAGGAGAGGGCATAGAGCAGGGGCAGGCGCATGTCGGGCCAGCCCAGCTGGGCCAGCACCGAGGTGTCTTGCAGCTCAATTAATGAGTGAATAATGCTCTGGGGATGGATGACGATATCGATCTGGTCGTAGTCAACGCCAAACAGGTAGTGGGCCTCGATCACCTCTAAGCCCTTGTTCATCAGCGTGGCCGAGTCAACCGTAATCTTGCGGCCCATCGACCAGTTGGGATGCTTCAGGGCATCGGCCACAGTCACCTGAGCCAGCTTTTCTACCGGCCAGTCGCGAAAGGCCCCACCCGAGGCAGTAAGCAGAATCCGCCGCAGACCATCGGCGGGCACCCCCTGAAGGCACTGAAAAATGGCCGAGTGCTCAGAGTCGGCGGGCAACAGCTTGACGCCGTGCTTTTCGACTAAGGGCAGCACGGCGGGGCCACCGGCAATTAGAGTTTCTTTATTGGCCAAGGCAATGTCTTTGCCCGCCTCGATCGCCGCCAAAGTCGGCAACAGCCCGGCGCAGCCGACAATGCCCGTCACCACGGCTTCAGCGTCGCCGTAGCGGGCTACTTCTACAATGCCGTCGTCGCCCGCTAAAAGCTGTGGCATAGGATCCATACCAGCCAAAGCCTCGCGCAGTTCGCCCAGCTTATCGGGGTTACAGATCGCGACAATTTCGGGCTTAAACTGGCGCACCTGCTGGGCCAACAGCGCCACATTATTGCCTGCCGCAATGCCCACTAGGCGAAACTGGTCGGGGTGGTGCTCCACAATGTCTAGGGTTTGAGTTCCGATAGACCCGGTTGATCCAAGTAGGGTGATGGCTTTCACGGCAATCCTCAAAGGTGGTAAGCGCTATCTTTAAGAATCTCACGGCATGGACCCTGACCCAAGGGCTACCCCAAATCTCATTCTCTCGTTTGGCACAAAACGCTATGGGGATCAGACCAAAATAATTGACCAGATTTGATGACTGCATTGTTATCAATCACTGCAAAAATAAAATAGTTGTTAAAATTGCTGGGGAATCTTCCCGCACACCGAGCCTACCTACGAACCATAATGGATCCTGTTGAACCGGTTTCAGTTGAAGTCGTGCAGCAAGTGGCCGAATATTTCAGTGTTTTAAGCGAACCGATGCGGCTGCGGCTGCTCAACCTGCTGCGGGAGGAAGAAAAATGTGTGCAAGAGCTGGTTGACGCAACCCAAACCAGCCAGGCCAATGTGTCTAAACACTTAAAGGTGATGCTGCAAGCGGGCATTCTCAGCCGCCGTACCGAAGGCACCTCGGCTTACTATAGCGTGGCCGACGAACTCATCTTTGATCTGTGCAGTATGGTGTGCGATCGCCTCGCCTGCCGCATTGAGGCTCAGGCCAAGCACTTTCGCGACTTTAGTCTGTCTACTCGCACCTAGCTGGGCTATTCAGCCGTCTCTTGCTCGTGGCCAAAGTAGGTTTCTAGCACCTTGAGCGCCATCGGAGCGGCTGTCCCACCGCCGCCGCCACCGCTGTTTTCAGCGAAGCTCACGACCACGATTTCGGGGTTGTCTAGCGGGGCGTAGCCTCCAAACCAAGCGTGAGATGGCCCTGGCGGTGCCTCGGCGGTACCGGTTTTGCCCGCCACGGGAGGAAGGTAAGCTACGTTTAGCGCCCGAGCAGTGCCGCTGGCCACCGCCTGACGCAGCCCCCGACGCAACACGTCAAGGGTGGCATCGCTCAGTTCTATCGATTCTTTCCAGTTGCGGTGCTCTTCATTGTCTTTCAGCAAGTGTGGCGTGACCCGGTAGCCGTCGTTGGCCACGACCGCAAACATACTCGCTACCTGTAGCGGTGTCGCCCTCATAAACCCCTGGCCGATGGACATATTAATGGTATCTCCGGGTACCCAGGGGGTATCTAGGGTTTCGCGTTTCCAGGCGTCGTCGGGTACCAGACCAGCGCTTTCTTCAGCACCGATTTCAATGCCGGTTTTGCGGCCAAAGCCAAAGCGACGGGTCATTTCGATCAGGGTAGGACCACCGATGCGCATCCCCACCTGGTAGAAAAAGGTATTGGCACTCTGGGACAGAGCTCCGGTAAACCCTAGGGGGCCAAAGCCGGCTCGGTTCCACTCGCCAAACCGAATGCCGCCCACCTGAATATAGGCTGAGGTCGATAGCACCGTATTCGGTGAGTACTGGCCCGACTCAATGGCTGCCGCTGTGGTGACAACTTTAAAGGTGCTGGCGGGCGGAAAGGCCTGCATCGCTCGGTTTAGAAACGGCTTGTCGATTCCCTGTAGCTGTTGCCACTGGGCCTCGCTGATGCGGGCGGTAAAAATATTGGGGTCGTAGGTGGGCCAGCTAGCCATCGCCAGAATAGCGCCATTGCGCGGATCCATAGCGACGATCGCGCCCTTGCGATCGCCCAAGGCGGCCTCTGCTGCCCGCTGAAGTTCGATGTCGATGGTGAGCTGAACGTCTTGCCCGGCGACGGCGGGTTTATCGCCCAAGATGCTAATGATGCGACCGGAGCTGTCTACCTCCACCTGTTGCCCCCCCCAAACGCCGTGGAGGGTGCTTTCAAAGGCTGACTCAGCCCCCATTTGGCCCACTACATCGCCCATGCGATAGCCCTGCTCCCGGCGAGCCGCCAACTGCTCGTCGGTGAGTTCGCCAGTATAGCCAATGATGTGGGCCGCCAGATCGCCGTTGGGATAGTTGCGCACCGCCTCGGCTTCTAGGCGCACCCCCGGCAGCTCGTTGGTGTACTCGGCTAGGGCGGTGGCCTGGGCTGGGCTAATGCCCCGCGCAATGGAAATTGACTCGATCGACTCGTAGCCCGCCTGCTCTAGGCGCGATTGAATTTCGTCGGGGGGCATGTTGAGCACCTCCGACAGCCGATTGATTACCGTTGGCCACTCTGAGCGGGGCAGCGCAATGGGCCAAATAGACACCGTGTGCGATAGGCGGCTACCGGCGAGAATTTCTCCGTTGCGATCAAAAATTGTGCCCCGAGCGGGGCGCTTGGGCACGAGGCGAATGCGGTTCGTATCGGCTAGCTGGCGGTTGCGATCGCCATTTACGACCTGGAGCTGAAACAGCCGCAACCCAAAGGCGGCGGGCAGCAGCACCGATACCAACGCCAGCAAAAACACAGCCTGAAAGCTGCGCCCTACCGTTCGTCCCCGCAGGGTATCAGGCACCTGGGGTAAATTTTGAAGTAGCGCCATAGACCTAGCCCCCGAGGCAAAATTGGCCAGTCCCTATCTTATCTCCACCAAGGGGATCTATGCAGGGAAATTGAGGTGCTAGAAACTGGCTGCTCCCTGTAGGATATGGAACTTCAACCTCCGCCAGCCACAGGACACAGTGTGGCCGTCAGGCTCATGATCCCCTAGCTGCTTAAGGCCTCGTCTAAGACCTGGCGTGCGGCTTCGGCCTGGGCGCGGGCGTCTTTGAAGCGCAAATTGCTTTGAGCAAAAGATTTCAAGACTTTGAACCCATCCTTCAGCTCCGTGAGCTGATCGTCGGTCATGGGATCATCGGTAAAGAGCAGATCAACTAGCTGTCGCACCTGGAGCGCTTCCTCGCGGGACGTCTGCACCTTGACCTTGAGAGTCGCTAACTGATTGAGTACTTGGATGGCTTCAACGACAGAATCTTCTTGCTGCTGCACGGCTACCGAGGAGGTGGGGGGATAAACTTCTACCAGTTGCTCAGCACTAAAACCATCGGCCAAAGAGGTTGGCAACTCCCCTTCGTCCAGCATGGTCATTAGCTGGTCAAGCGCTTTCTCACGGGCTTTGCGCGAGTCTTTGCCCGGTGCTGTCAGCACCACATCGGGACTTTGGGGCAGGGTATAGTGAACCATGGCTATAGGCCGTATGTACTATGGCCAGTATACGCTAGAGGGAGACCAATCACCACGGCTACTCTCGCATACCCCCTTTGACTACGGCTTGCAGCCGCTGGTGCAGGTCTGAGCTATCTTGCTGTGGCACAAAGGGCTGAATTTCGTCGGCCTGGGGCCAGTCGGGCGTAGGCGTCGATGCGAGGGGACGAGAGTTAGAAATTTCTGGATAGGGTGGGGTGGGGTCTGGGTTGGTCGAAGATGGGCTAGGGGCTGAGGGAGTTAGATCAAAGGGGGCAGACCATCCTGGTAAGACGGTTTTTGCTTTTTCTTCCGGCTCAGTAGCGGGTTGAAAGGGCCAAGGCCCAGAATCTGCTGAGGGGGCTGGGTCGGCTTCGGATGAGGGGTAATCGACAACGCGTTGGGCCGCCGGTGAAGCTTTGGTGGGAGAGGGCGGCGTTACCGTGTCGCCATAGCCAGGGGTGCAGAATAGAGTTTGACCCAAGATAATAGACTCAAATTCGCGATTGAAGTGGCGAATGGGTTGTCCCCGCCGCTGCCATAGCTGGAGAATGTGATCTACAGAGACAATTTTGTAACGCCCCTGGTAGAGGGCTTCGGTGATGGCATGGCTGACCCAAACTGAGCCGTACTCCTCTAGCCATCCTGCGATCACCGCCTGAAGCGGATAGGCTTCGACATCAAAGCTATAGCCCTCTAGGAGCTGATACACGGGCTCAATATCGTTGGACTTGATGGGGTGCGTCATTTTGAATTGCCTAGGGTTAACCCACATCGGCCATGGTTTTAGAGCGATCGCGCTGTTTTTAGCTTAATCTTAAGCCAGTCCAGAGGCCATCACCGTAAGGTTGATTACCGTTGGGTGACCAATCTAGCATGGCCTACTGCACCACCACCTCGCTGGGGGTAGTGGGGTCAGCATCGAAGGGAGCCGTACGCCCTACCCAGTCGAAGGTGCTAATGCGAAACCCGACAAAGCCGGTGTCTTGGTTCGGGCTGTAACTGACCAGCAGCCCGTAGGCACGACGGCGGTATTCAAAGATTAAGTTGGTGTCGATGACACGGCCGCTGTCAAGGTTAATGGCGGTTTGAAAGCCCGCCAGAAATGGCCCATAGATCTGCTGAACAATACCTCCCGATAAAACCATTTGGTCAACAGTTCTGTCGAATAGAAAGGGGGACGTGTCGCCGCCAATAATGTTGCGGCTAAAGCCAATATTGAATCGGGTGTAGTCGAAGGTGTTGCGCTGCAGGCGACCAAGCTGCCCCGATAGCGATATTCTGCCTTCGAGCGACTCTTGCAGATCGTCGCTGCTGTAGTACGTGACGACGCTGCGCACGCCCACTCCGAGTTGGAGATTAGGCACCAGTGGCCGATCGGAGTAGCGTAGCCCTTCGGTTTGAGTCGCCGGCAGCGGTTGGCCTTGCCAGAGTAAAAAGCCTCGGCTTAAATCGGCAGCTCCCTGTACCCGAAATAGATCGGTGAGCCCTACACCAACCCCAGGACCGAGCAAGTTAGGGCGATCGGTGTTGGCGGTGACATACTGCCCTGAGACTTGGTAAGTGAGGTTAATGCCGCTGTTGCCCAGGGTGATGTTGGGCGATTCGAGCAACATACCCAGGCTGTTTTGTACGTCCTGAAAGCCCAGAGAGCCGTTAAATAGGCGATCGCGGTAGCTGTACTCCAAATTTAGACGGTGGTTGCCCAGTAGGTGCTGCCCCCGAAAGCTGCCCCGCAGGCGATCTCTAAAGTTAATGAGGTCGAGGCCAGCCAAGCTCACGTTGCCGGTGGCCGAGGTGCGTGGCCCCAGGGGACCATCAACCCTGACCGCAATGCCAAGGTTGGCTGGGTCGGCCAGGTTATAGTTTGAGCTGCCCAGCCAGCGTGACACCAAAAACTGCGGTGCCACCGAGATATTAAACGGCCCGGCCACCGGCAGTGGAAATTCGGCTTCGACAAACAGTCCGTCGCGATCGCGGCCATCAATGCCAATGCCCGTGGGTAGCGGGTTGAGCGCCTCTGCCGGCAACTGCCCTCGGGTGAGCACGTAGCGTCGTCTGAGGATAGGAATAGTCAATCCCTGGTTGAACACTAGACGAGGATCTGAGAAGACCAGTTCGTCATTGACCTCATTGATTGGGGTGAGCCGTACATTACTGGCCCTGAACTCTAGTTCTGGCGGCGAAAACGGGTCGTTGGTCACCCTGATTTCATCGGCATACCAGCCCTCGGCATCAAAATAGAGGCGATCGCTCTCAAACCGCAGCCGTCGCACATCGTTGGTTTGGCCTTCAAGGAGGCTGACTGGGTCGCTAGTCGCCACCGCCACTCGGCCAGTGCTGGTGACTTGAGAAATGGTGCCCTGATTTTGCTGTCGGTAGTCGAGGGGGCGGCCATCGCCCTGGGCTGGGCCAGAAAAGGGATCGGAGAAATCGTCGGCGAGGGTTGTAATCTGTAGCTCGCCTCGCCCATTCTCCATCACCCCTGAACCTTGCAGCAGGTTGTAGGTGGCCGCAGATCCTTCCAGAATTTGATTGTTGCGGTTGAAGAGAACGTTGCCGTCGGCCTGCACATGGCGGTTGACCAGATTTACCCAGAGGCGATCGGCGGCTATCTGACCCGTACCAAACTGAATGAGCACATCGCCTGCGGCGGTGACGATCTGCCGAATGGGTTCGAAGGTCTGGCGATCGGCTTGCAGACGAATGGTATTAGCGTCCCCCAGGGGTGAGTCGGCGGGCTCGGGGAGCGGAGCGGCCTCCTCGTCCCCAGGAGCATCAGCCTCAGGGCTAAGGTCTACGGGGTCAGGTTCAGGGGCTAGGGGGGCAGAGGCGGGCGGTGCTGGGCTGGTTTCTGGGCTGGTTTCTGGGCTGGTTTCTGGGCCTAGTGCTGGAGCTATTTCTAGGGCTGGGCGGAACGGCTCAGATTCGGGTGCGGTGTTCTGGGCTAAGGGGAACAGTAGCTCAGCCCCGGTTAGGTCTATCGGGGTGGCGGTGATAGGATCCGTAGAGGCGAGGGCGGCATTGGGTAGCTCGAGCCGACGCGCCTGGGCTGCCGTCGACACCAGCGCAACTTCGGCCAGCACTGGGGCGGGGGGCACAGCAGGCAAAATCAGCGGCAAGGGCATGGGCTGGCATCACCAAAACAAAAACAAAGCCCGCCAAGCGGGCTCAAGCGGCCATGACCCCTGGGGCCAGGCGACCAGTTGCAAGCGTAGGCCTAGGGCACATCGGCGATCAAATTAGCTCACGATCAGACGCTGACTAGGCGATCGCCGTATGTTTCCAAGACTACATTATGGGCAACAGGTTCCGCTAAGGGCGGGCATGCTGCTGCCCAGTGTCGCCTAGTCCATATCTTGACGACCGGGGTTGCGGGAGGGGTCGCCGCTCAAAAAGCCAAAGATAAACAGCGATACGAAGAAGGCGACTACAAGATAAACCACAATTTTGAGAGTCAGCATGAGTTAGGTCTCCAAACGGCTAGCAGAGTAGGCGCAAGACCTGCCCCAAACAGCAACAACATTCCTTGAGCGGAAACGGCCCCGGTGCAGGACTAAGCTTGCCCCATCATATCGTCAAACGTTCGCCACTCTAAAGGCTGCATAAATCTACCAGTGATGGTGTAACCAAGCCCCGAGTCTTCGCAGCCACGTTTCGAGCCAGCAGAGCGCCCGGTCTAGGCCCCGCAGCAGAGCCACCAAAGGCGGGTCAATGTAACCGAGCTGTGAGACTTTGGCCTCCAGGGCCTCTAGGGCAGCCAGCTGCGGGCGATCGGTAGCGCTCAACTCAGCGGGGACGGTGAAAGGGCTACTGGCATGGGCAGGCGCGATCGCCGATTCTGACCATCCTGCGGTTTCTAGCGCTGTTGACCCAAACTCTATCTCTCCAGGGGGGCTAGCCGACGCGATCGATCGCGGAGTCGCCAGCACTACCTCTACCACCCGATCGATTGGGGTATCGGCGGGCAGGGGAGAAAACGTTCCCTGCCCAGGAATCACCGCTGGGTACTCGGCTGGATAGTACTGATAAAGGTTCCTGGGGAAAGGTGCTTGGGGAGACAGCGCGGCGGGGCCAATAGGCAGGCGATCGCCCCCAAGGCCCCTGGTTTGGGAGGCATGATTTTGAGGGGTACGATGCCAATGGACCCTAGCCTGGGCTTCTGTCTGCTGCTGGGCTTCGCCAAATAGGTTGGTCGCCGCCGCCAAAGGGCTGGTCTGCATCCACCGCAGCAGCGGGGGCAACCAGCGCAGCGGTGCCAACAGCCGTGGGTTGGTCTGCTTTGGCAAGGGCAGCCCAGGCTGCTGTAAGTGTTGTTTGAGGGCGAACTGGCGATATACCCGGCTCTGCTCGGCTAGCATCAGCGCGATCGCCTGCCCTAGCCTGTGGTGCTGATCGTCGGTTAAGTGATCAAAAATGCTGTTGTGATCGGTCACCAGCACCAGCCGCTGAGTGGCCAGATCTGAGGCGATACCGCGCACAGTAGCTGGCAAAGACAGACGATGCCAGTGGCCGGGGGTTAGCACCGCGCCCGCCTGAGACTGCTTGAGCCAGCCGCCATACGGGTTGACCAACCGCAGCTCCTTGGCTCTCACCACCTGATCGCCCAGCCGTGGAGGTTGAAGCACCGACAGCAGCGCCCGAATCGGTAAATCTGCGCCTGTCTCGGGTGGGCTTGCCCCGTTTAGCCCGGCCTTCACTCGCTGCCAGGGGGGAGCCGCCCGCAGCTGTCGGTAGCCCAGTCTGACGCCCTGCACCGCAGCATAGAGTGGATAGGCCACCACCTGTAAGCCCCACGTCACGGCGGTACGCCCCTGCCTCAGCCACCGACCGGCCCCGTGGGTCACCTGCCGATACCCCGCCATCAGGCGAGCCATCGTTTGGCTTTGAAACGGGCGCAACGAAGTCGCCATAACTCTGCCTACACTGGGGAGACTGCTTTTGATCATACCGGAGCCATGCCCCCCGCCACCGTTCTCCCTGTAACCCCGCCGCAAATCTTAGCGACCTGCGATCGCCTTCGTCATCTCAGCCTGCTAGATGTGCGGGACACCTGGCATGGCTGCCCTGAGTCGCTAGCGGTGCCAGGTGCCCCCACTGGAGACAGCTGGAAAACCTGGCCCCTGGCTCCGCTCAACGATCGCCACCACATTGCCTGGCCCCAGGGTAAGGTACCCCTGGTGCTACACCAGCGGTTCACCTGGCCCACCGACCTGAATGGCTACCCCCTCGCCGGGCTGACGGCGAGGCTGGCGCTGCGCTGGTGGGCCGACCAGGCCGATATTTTGGTCAATGGGGTACTGGTGCACACGGGAGATATTTTCGACTGCTGGACCCGCATTGTGCTGAGCGATAGGCTGGTGCCCGGAGAATCGGTAGAGGTTTCGCTCCGGCTGCTCAGCCCCGGCCACGATGCCGGAGCCCTGGTGCAGGCAGAGCTGGTATTTGAAGCCGCTAGCGATGACGGCCCTGAGCCGGGGTTTGTCGCCGATGAACTGGCGGTGCTGGCCACCTACCTGGCCCAATTTGATCGAGATCAGTTGCCGACGTTGGCCTCGGCTCTCGACCAAATTGCCTGGGATGCGGTGGGCGATCGCGATCGCTTTGATCAGTCGCTAATGGCGGTGCGATCGGCGCTTATGCCCTACTCTTCCTGGCTCAAGCAGCGCACGCTTCACTGCCTGGGTCACGCCCATCTAGACCTGGCCTGGCTGTGGCCTGTGGCCGACACCTGGGTCGCCGCCGAGGCCACCTTTCGTTCGGTGCTGGCCCTGCAACAAGACTTTCCTGAGCTGACCTTTAGCCATTCTTCTCCAGCCCTGTTTGCCTGGTTAGAGCAGCACCGCCCCGAGCTATTTATCGCCCTTCAGCAGCAGGTGAAGGCAGGTCGCTGGGCGATCGACGCCGGGCTGTGGGTGGAGCCTGACTTAAACCTGCCGGGGGGTGAGGCGATCGCACGGCAGATTCTCTACGGCCAGCGCTACTGTACTGAGAAATTTGGCACCATGAGTGCGATCGCCTGGCTGCCCGACAGCTTTGGCTTCTCCTGGCAGCTGCCTCAGTTCCTGAGCCAGGGCGGCATTCGCTACTTTGCCACCCAAAAATTGCGCTGGAACGATACCAACGCCTTCCCCCACGACCTGTTTATCTGGCAGGGCCTAGACGGCAGCGAAATCACGGGCGTTACCCTGCCCCCCATTGGCACCGATATCACCCCGGTCGAGATGGCCCAGTACGCCTGCCAGTGGGAAACCACCACGGGGTTGGCCGATGCCCTTTGGCTGCCCGGTGTCGGCGACCACGGCGGTGGCCCCACCCGCGACATGCTGCTCAAAGCCCAGCGCTGGGCTGAGTCTCCCTTCTTTCCCACCCTGAGATGGGGCCATGCCGTGCCGCTGTTCGATGCGCTCACCCGCGATCCCAGAGCTGACGCCCCTAAGCTATCCCCATCCCATTCATCCATAGCCCTATCGGCAGGGGAACCAAATCAGTCTGCCCCTCCATCTGTCCCCCCTACTCCCCCACTCCCCCTCCACCCCTCCACCCCTCCACTCACCCACTCACCCACTCACCCACCCATCTACTCATCCACCCCCTCCCCTCCCCTCCCGACCTGGCGCGACGAACTCTACCTCGAACTCCACCGGGGCTGCTACACCACCCACGGCGACCAAAAGCAGTACAACCGCCGCTGCGAAGACCAGTTGTTTCAGGCCGAGCTGTTTGCCTCCATAGCGGCGATCTACAACCTGCGGCCCTACCCTGCTGCCGAGCTAGAAACCGCCTGGAAGCGGGTGCTGTTTAATCAGTTCCACGACATTTTGCCGGGGTCGTCGATCCCTGAGGTGTTTGAGCAGGCCAATGAGGACTGGCAGTTGGCGTTGGCGGCGGGCGATCGCATTTTGCAAGACTCCCTAGGGGCGCTGGCCCACTGGTGCCCAGTGCCCACCCCGCCCCACCCCCAAGCCGTGCCCGTAGTGGTATTTAACCCGCTGAACTGGGAGCGCAGCGAAGTGGTGGCGATCGCCCTTGACCCCGCCCTCGACCCCACCCGCTGGCATGCCCAATCTGCCGAGGGTCAACCCCTGCTCACCCAGGCCGAGCAGGCCGATACGCCGTCGCTGTTGGTCTACGTTCCGGCGGTGCCCTCGGTGGGCTATCGCCTGATTTGGCTGCTGCCGACGGAGGCCGCCCCGCCCACCCCACCCCCCGCCGAGTGGATTTTAGAGAATGAGCACCTGCGGGTCACCCTTGATCCGGCTACAGGCTCCATCGCCAGCCTAATTCACCAGACCACCGGCACCGAAACTTTCCAGGGCTGTGGAAATCAGTTCCAGGCCTTTCAAGACCGGGGCCAGTACTGGGATGCCTGGAACATCGCCCCCGATTACCAAGACCACCCGCTAGCGCCTTGCCAGCTCAAAAATATCGGCTGGATTGAGTACGGCCCGGTGCGCCAAACCCTGCGGGTGGTGCATCGCCTCAACCAGTCCACGATCATTCAAGACTACTGCCTCGATGCGGGGTCGTCCCGGTTGGCCCTTCACACCCAGGTCGATTGGCACGAAACCCAGGTGGTGTTAAAGGTGGCGTTTCCGCTGACGGTGTCGGCCCCTGAAGCTACCTACGAAATTCCCTTTGGGGCGATCGCCCGCTCGACCACCCCGGCCACTCCCCAAGACAACGCCAAGTGGGAGGTGCCCGCCCTGCGCTGGGCTGACCTGAGCGACGGCAACTTTGGCGTCAGCATTCTCACCGACTACAAGCACGGGTTTGATGCCACCCCCACCCAACTGCGGCTCACCCTGCTCAAAGCTCCCATCTGGCCCGATCCGGGCTGCGATCGCGGTCTTCAGACCTTTAGCTACGCCATTTACCCCCACACCCAGGGCTGGCAGCAGGCCAAAACCGTAGCCGCCGCCCGCAACTTCAACCTGCCCCTGCTGTCTTGGGTGATACAGCCGCCCCCAGGGGCTAAAAACAGCTTGCCTGCCGCCAGCTTTCTCGATTTAGGCGAGACCACCTGGGTGCTGTCAGCCTTCAAACAGGCAGAATCATCTGACCAGCACTATATTCTGCGCGGCTATGAAAGCAGCGGCACAGAAACCTCTTTAACGCTTCAGGGTGCTATGCCGATGACGGTGATGGGGGCTGTCAATCTGCTAGAGCAACCCGGTGAAGCGCAGGAATGGTCTACCGTTGCCCCCTGGCAGATTGTCAGTCTGGCGCTATCCGTTGGCCCAGCCCAGTAGTTACCCCGGTTCCGTAGGGCGCATGGCATGCGCCCTACGGTTTTGCCTGTTGGGAATTGGGGTTGTGTGATTCGGATTTGGTATCAGAGCGTAGGTGTTTCTATCGAGGATGCGCTGTGTTTAGCGATCGCAGCCCCGGTAGGGTGGACTCTGGCGACTGTGAGGGGAAGGGGCGATCGCCCCAATGCAACCCCGCGAATGGAGCAAACCCCAGCCCACCGGGCGCACCCACGAAATCATGCGCGTCCTCACCCACTACGTGCTGCCGTAGGGTGCATTCGCGGCCAAACTCATCTCGGCGGTGTCCTCCCCCTTCCTGGGCTGCAATGCACCACCGCAAGCATCTTTACTGCAAGTCTCTCCTCCATCGTTCATCCCGCTCCCGCAAATACCATGCACGCTCGAAAACGACCAATCCGTCGGGTGTTCCACCAACCCATGCTTCACCGGATTGGCATGCACATACTCACAATGGCTCACAAAATTCCGCTCATTCCGAAGGCAATGCTCCCAATAGCGCCGCTGCCACGAATTGCCCTCTCGTCGCCGCTCCCCCGACGCGGTTTTTCCCGATGGCAGCGCTAATTCTTGACCACACGCCTTTGTCACCATCAGCTTGATCAGTCACCATCGTTTGGCATAATCGCCATCCCCCTCCGGCAACGTCCAAATGCAGTGGAGATGATCTGGCAAAAGCACAAATGCATCAATGGTGAGGGGTACTTTCTCCGTACCGTGGTGATGGCATCACGTAGCGCCTGCCTGCCCAAATCAGTACACAGCCACGGGTACCGTTAATAGGTCACATCGGTGAAGAAGTAGCTGCCGCCGGGTTGGTAGAGGCGTCGATAATTTGGCATGAACCGGGAGGTGCTGATAGCGCTAGGGTGCCCAGGAATCAGCTTTGAAGCAGTCCATGCGATCGCTTTTAAGGTCTTGTAGGGTGTATAACGCTAAGGCGAGGCTTCGCCAACGCGAAGCAATGCACCGCTGGTAGGGCTATCAGAATACAAACCTTGGTGTGGTGCATTGCTCCGCTGCGCTGCGCGAAGGCACCCTACGGTTTCCAATCATTAAGATAGTTTCAAGACGGCCATAAAGGCTTCTTGGGGCACATCTACCGTGCCGATCGCCTTCAGGCGTTTCTTACCCTTGGCCTGCTTTTGCAGCAGCTTTTTCTTCCGGGAGATGTCGCCGCCGTAGCACTTGGCCAGCACGTCTTTGCGCAGAGCCGGAATGCTTTCGCTGGCCACCACCCGACTGCCGATCGCTGCCTGAATGGGGATTTTAAACTGGTGGCGGGGAATCAGTTCTTTGAGCTTTTCGACCAGGGCTTTGCCCACGTAGTAGGCCTTGTCGCGGTGCACAATCGAGGCCAATGAATCGACTGGGTCGCCGTTGATCAAAATATCGAGCCGCGACAGGTGGTTTTCGCGGTAGCCAATCAGGTGGTATTCCATGCTGGCATAGCCCTTGCTGCGCGACTTCATCTGGTCAAAAAAGTCGGTGACCACCTCGGCCAGGGGCAACTCATAGATCAACGTGGTGCGGCCTTGGGCCAGATACTTCATGTCTTTAAATTCGCCCCGGCGGGTCTGGCACAGCTCCATTAGGGCACCCACATACTCTTCGGGGGTGATCATGTCGAGCTGCACGTAGGGCTCTTCAATTTTTTCGCGGGCCTGGGGGTCGGGCAGGGTGCTGGGGTTGTCGATTTCGAGCACCTCGCCCTGAATGGTGGTGACCTTGTAGATTACCGAGGGGGCAGTGGTGATCAGATCGAGGTCGTACTCGCGCTCCAGGCGCTCCTGCACAATTTCCATGTGCAAGAGGCCCAAGAAGCCGCAGCGAAAGCCAAACCCCATGGCGCTAGAGGTTTCTGGCTCGTACTGGAGGGCGGCATCGCTGAGACGCAGTTTCTCCAGGGCTTCGCGCAGTTCTTCAAACTGGTCGGATACGGTGGGGAAGAGGCCGCAGAACACCATCGGCTTGGCTTCGGCGTAGCCGGGCAGCGCTTCTTTGGCCGGGTTTTGCACCAGGGTAATGGTGTCGCCCACGCGGGCATCTTCGACGGCTTTGATCGAGGCGGCAAAGTAGCCTACTTCTCCAGCGTGGAGTTCATCGACCTCGATCTGCGTGGGGGCCAGCACGCCTAACTCGTCGATTTCGTACTCTTTGCCCGAGGCCATCAGCCGCACTTTGTCTTTGCGGCGAATGGTGCCATCCATGACGCGGAAGTAGACGATTACGCCCCGGTAGCTGTCGTAGTAGCTGTCGAAGATCAGCGCCCGTAGCGGCTGATCGACGGTGTCGGCGGGGGGCGGCACCAGGTAGACAATTGATTCTAAAATTTCGTCAATGCCCACCCCTTGCTTGGCGGAGGCGAGAATGGCACCGCTGCAATCGAGACCGATGATGTCTTCGATTTCTTGTCGAATGCGCTCGGGCTCTGCCCCAGGCAGGTCAATTTTGTTGAGAACGGGGATGATTTCGAGGTTGTTCTCTAGGGCCAGGTAGACGTTGGCCAGGGTTTGGGCTTCGACTCCTTGGGAGGCATCGACCACCAGCAGCGCCCCTTCGCAGGCGATTAGCGATCGCGACACTTCGTAGGAAAAATCGACGTGCCCTGGGGTGTCGATCAAGTTGAGCACGTAGTCTTTGCCGTCCTGGGCCTTGTAGTTCATGCGGGCGGCCTGGAGCTTGATGGTGATGCCCCGCTCTCGCTCTAGATCCATACTGTCGAGGAACTGAGCTTTCATCTCGCGATCGCTCACTGTACCAGTGCGCTGGAGCAGCCGGTCAGCCAAGGTCGATTTGCCGTGGTCAATGTGGGCAATAATCGAAAAATTGCGAATCTGAGAGACGGGAACCTCTGTCATACAAGACTTATCCAACCATGGGAGTTTACAGACTTTAATATTGTAATCCCTCGTTTGAGCTAATGCTCTAGGGGCAGGCTGGAGGGGTAGGCAGGATGGGGTAAATTTATTATGTCAAGGTCCCAAGACCTATAGTCAAGCAGGCGGCACAGGCTAGGGGCAAACCCACCCGCCCCAGGGCTTAGACTGGAGACTATACATGACTTATTCGGCACTTAGGGCACCCACTATGCAAAACTCTGCACCTCCTTCCGGCGAGCGGTCGGCGGAAAAAGTTGACCTCTCTGTGCAAATCGACAAAGACCTGCTTGACCAGGTTTCTCACCTGTCCTCTGACCCCAGCAAGGTGATCGATGTGGCGCTGCGCCAGTGGTTGCGGGGCGATCGCCGCTACGAAGACGACCTGGTGCGCCACCTGCCCCGCAACCCCACGGTGCCCCCCAAGGGCGAGTGGAACGACTAACTCAAAGATTTACTAAGCTCGAAGATAGAGCGGCTAGGGTGTCAGGTGAGGTGTTGAGACCTCGTTCGGGCACCCTAGAGCTTGGTGCCTGCGTTCCTTAATTTGCCTTAACTAGAGCCATTGGTCGGTTGAGTTGGTTACTATGGGAGCGTTCCGGCTCCGTACTGCTATGCGATCGCGACGTTCCTTCCGTACTCTGGCCGCAGCCGGTGAGATGGCCCCAGGCGAACCTGTGTCGGCCTGGATGATGGTGCTTAGCCCCAGTGGCATAGTGGAGTCGATCCAAACCCTGGGCGCATCCGTATTACCGCCAGCGCTGACAGCTACCTGGGTCGGGCGATCGCTCGCCGAAGTTGTGGCCTTTACCACCCCCTATGCCCTGGGCCATGCCCTCAGCCGCTTGGCTACCCAAAGCGAACCTGTGCAATTGTCTGGTCGCTGCCCCTTGGGGTCCCACAGTCTTGATGTGCAGTGGGTGCTACAACCTCTGCTAGGGCTTGATGGCAAGCTGTTTCGCATTGCTGCTACGGGCTACCTGGCCGACCTCAACGGTCTGGCTGATAGTTTGTGGCTCCGGGCCGTGGCACCAGCTGCGGTAGCTCCAGAGTCAGCCTCGGAAATCTGTACCCAGCTTCAGACCTACTCGCCTCGGCTCAACCAAATCACCCGCAACGTACGCTGGACCCTGGACTTAGAAATCATTCGCCAGCAAACGGTGGAGGGACTGGGTGATTTGTTTGAGGTCGACCGCTGCTTGGTTTGTAGCTGTGCCGTCGCCCCCAATACGGCTCCCGAAGCCGTCACGGTCGCTGCTGAATATGTGAAATTTAACGATCTGCCGACCTGTCAGGGGCAGGTGTGGTTACTGGCCGAAACCCCCTGCCTGAGCGCCGCTGTCCAGGCTCCGGTGGGGGTGATACCACCTCGGCAACCAGCGGATCCGTCGATCGTGGCGGTGGCTACGCGTTACCAAAACACCATCAATGGGTTCATTGTGCTCCACGACCGGCCTACTCGGGTGTGGACAGAGGTAGAGCTAAATTTGTTGGTCGATCTGGCCGATCAGGTGGGAACTGCGATCGCCCATGCCACCCTATTCAGCGAAAGCCACGCCCTGGCCATTAAGCTCCAGCAGGCCAACGCCAGCCTGATGGAAAAACAGCGCGAGTTTCAAGAAGCCCGCCGCCAGGCCGAAGAAGCCCGCCAGCAGGCCGAAGAAGCCTCACGGCTAAAAAGCGAGTTCCTGGCCAACACCTCCCACGAGCTGCGCACTCCCCTCAACGGCATGATTGGCTTTCTCAAGCTGGTGCTTGACGGCATGGCCGACGACCCCGCCGAGCAGGAAGAGTTCATCGAAGAAGCTCACAAGTCAGCCATTCACCTGCTGCAACTAATTAACGATGTGCTCGACATCGCCAAGATTGAAGCCGGCAAAATGCAGATCGACATGGGGCCGATCAGCCTTAGGGAGCTGTTGGCGGATCTGGAAACCTTTATGCGCCCGCTCTCTAACCAAAAGAATCTATATCTAGAGCTTTTGCTGCCCGCCACCCGCGACGATATCACCGTCAACGGCAATTACCAACGCTTACTCCAGGTGCTGATTAATCTGGTGGGCAACGCCATTAAGTTCACCCATGAGGGCGGGGTTACCATCAGCGCCGAGGTGAAACCGCAAAAGGTCGAATATAAAGGTAAACCCTGGCCTGGCCTGGTCAAAATTAGTGTGGCCGACACCGGTATTGGTGTGTCGCTCGAAAAGCAAGACCGGCTGTTTCAAAGCTTTAGTCAGGTAGACGGCGATCGCACCCGCCAGTACGGCGGCACCGGCTTAGGCTTGGCCATTTCCCAGCGTTTGGTCGAGGCCATGGGCGGCGTGGTGCAGTTCATCAGCATGGGCGAAGGGCTGGGCTCGACAGTGACCTTTACCGCCCTGCTATATCAAAAACCGGTGGTGATCGACAAAGAACCCGTGTACCCGGCGAAGTAATAGTTTGACCTGGCTCTCAGTCTCCCTAAAGCAACTGGATTTCTCGTTATACCGAATCCGAATTGCATAACCCCGATTCCCAAACGGCCAAACCATAGGGTCGCATGGCATGCGCCCTGCTGAACCGGGGTCACCAAACAGGATTCAGTATTAGATCAAGTAGGCAGGCCGGGCAGCTTGTGCCTGGGTAAGAGTGTTGTGCACTGCGTCCCAGTCTTCGGCAGAAATCAGCATTTTCATCTGCTCTAGCTGCTGCTGATATTGGGTTAGGGCTTCTAGCAGGGCCGCTCGGTTGTGGCGGGCCATCAGGGTACCCAGCTCTGGCACGCCGCCGCCTACCCGGCTGGTGTCTTGAAAGCCTGAGCTGGCCAAGGTTTGAGCCAGGGCCAGAATAGCTGGGTCAGCTTCCTCCTGGCAGGCGAGAATCAGGCTGCTGCTGACCATCACCGGCAGGTGCGAAATCCAGGCGACGGCGCGATCGTGTTGGGGGGGGCTGCACTGGCAGAGGTTAGCGCCCAGGCTGGCGGCGATCGCCCTCACCCGCTCCAGTGCCGCTGGGTTCGTGGCCTCGGTAGGCGTCAGCACGTAGGGACGTCCCTGAAACAGCCCTGCCTCGGCTACCGCCAGCCCCGCCTCGGCCTTGCCCGCCATCGGGTGTCCGCCGACAAAATGGGGCCACAGCGCCTCGATCGCTGGTACCAACTCTCCCTTCACCGAAGCCACATCGGTAATTACGGCCTCTGGGCTCAGGTGGGGCACGATCGCCGCCGCCGTGGCCACCACCGCATCAATGGGGGTGCAAATAAACACCATATCGGCCCCTGCTACCAACCCTAGGTCAGTGGCCGCTTCGGTAACTGCCCCCATCGCCACAGCCGCCTGAGCCGTCTCCTCGCGGCGGGCAATGCCAACCACGCTGTGGCCCTGGCCCACTAAATCTAGCCCCAGCGATCCGCCGATCAGACCCAGGCCAATAATGACGACACGTTCCATAGCTGCTGCTCCTGGGGCTCGACTCTAACCTAGAGCGGCAAATCTTTATGGGTGAAGGGCTTGGCCTCGCTGCCGCTGTAGGTGGCGGAGACATGGCCATCGCCCACCAGATGGTACTTGTAAGTGACCAATCCCTCTAGCCCCACCGGCCCCCTGGGGGGCATTTTTTGGGTGCTAATGCCCACCTCGGCCCCAAAGCCATAGCGAAACCCGTCGGCAAAGCGGGTCGAGCAGTTGTGATAGACCCCGGCTGCATCAACTCGGTTCATAAAGTAGGCGGCGGTGACCGGGTTGCGGGTGACAATCGCCTCGGTATGGCGAGAGCCGTAGGTCGCGATGTGGGCGATCGCCTCGGTCGTTGACGCCACCACCTTCACCGACAAAATTAGATCGCTATACTCTGTGGCCCAGTCGTCTGCGGTGGTGGGCACCAGGTAGGGCACGATCTGGCAAGCCTGGGCGTCGCCGCGAATTTCGACCTGGGCTTCTCGCAGGGCTGTCGCTAGGGGCGGTAGCGCCACCGCCGCAATGTCTTGGTGAATTAGCAGGGTTTCAATGGCGTTACAGGCGGAGGGGTAGGCGGTCTTGGCATCCACCGCGATCGCCACCGCCTGATCTAGATCTGCCTCTCGATCCACGTACAGGTGGCAAATCCCATCGGCATGACCCAACACCGGAATCCGGGTGTTGTCTTGCACAAACCGCACAAAGGCATTAGACCCGCGCGGAATAATCAGATCAACATAGCCTTCTAGATCTAGCAGAGCGCGGGTTTCTTCGCGGGTGGTAAGCAACTGCACGGCTTCGGGGTCTACCCCCGCCTCCTGCAAGCCTTGTTTAATCGCCTTGACCAGAGCCGTGCAAGAGCACACGGCCTCTTTGCCCCCCTTCAAAATCACGCCGTTGCCCGACTTAATCGCCAGAGCTGAAATTTGCATCACCGCATCGGGGCGAGACTCAAAAATTACCCCTAGCACTCCCAAGGGCACGGCAACCCGCTTGAGCACTAGCCCCTCGTCTAGCTCTCGGTGAATTTGCACCGGGCCTACCGGATCCGGTAGGCGCGCCACGTCATGCACACCTGCGATCGCCCCCGCCAACTTCACCTCATCTAGCTTGAGCCTACCGTAGAGAGGTTTAGCCAGTTGGTCCGCTACAGCGGCTTCGCAGTCGGCCTGGTTAGCCGCCACAATCTCATTGGCGTTGGCCTCTAGGGCTGCCGCTACGGCCTCAATGGCTCGGTTTTTCTCGGCGGTAGAGAGGCTGGCCAGGGTTTGGGCGGCCTGACGCGTAGCCTGGGCAATACTGAGCAGCGGTTGAACTGCGCTTTGGGCGACGGGAGAAACGGTCATAGCACTATAAGACAACCCGACAATACTTCAGTCTACCGTCTCAGTGAAAGCAGGTTGGTGGGCTAACCCCGAATCCTGTGGGTATGCCCCGCCTCAGCCATTGCCGACCCATCCCCTTTGACCTCACTCTTCCATAGGTTCATCTAGGTGCTCCGAGGCTTCGCGGTAGAGGTTAAACACATGGTCGTCTTTGAGGCAGTAGAGCACGTTGCGCCCGCGCTTGCGGTAGCTAACCAGGCGCGTCGCCCGTAAAATCCGCAGCTGGTGCGACACTGCCGACTCACTCATGGCTACGGCGGCGGCTAGCTCCCCCACGCGCATTTCTCTTAGGGCCAGAGCCGAGAGAATGCGCCAGCGATTGGGATCGCCCAGCACCCCAAAAAACTCCGCCATGCGCTGGGCTTTGTCGATGCTTAAAATTTCTGCCACCGCTGGTGTCCCGGCCTCGTGGGCACAGGCACTATGAGCACCAGTATTCTGGGCACCGGCAGTAGACTCAGCGGCGGGAACCGGGTCAGCCATAATCGTTCTCCAGCAGCCATTGCTAAAAGTATTCCATCTCAACCAGCACCTTTGCCCAAAACAAGAACCAGTCGTGCCAGCCCCGCTAGAGCTGAGACAGGCGCTAAGGCAGAACCAGCTTATCTCCTCTAGGCGATCGCCCCGTCCCACTGCAAATTGCACGGCCAAATAATGCCTGAATACCTGTTCATGTGTTATTGTCTATCTATGAACGATTGTTCAAGTGTTTGAGCAATAGTCTAGTTCACTTATCTAAGAGGAAACCTGCCATGACTACCGTTACTCAGATGAAATGCGCCTGCGACTCCTGCCTGTGCGTTGTCGATACTAGCCAAGCCCTAGAGAAAGACGGCCACTATTTTTGCAGCGATGCCTGTGCCAACGGACACCCCGAGGGGTCTACGGGCTGTGGTCACACGGGCTGCGGTTGCCACAACTAACGCGGCAGGCGGCAGGGTGCTGACCTCTCTGCCTGAGAGGCCAGCACCCTGCAGTCTGATTTCCCCCTTGAGCGGCTTAGCTCCCTTAAAATCGTCTTAACGAAGTAGTGCAGGGGAGATCGTTCTAAACCATGGCGCAAACTGACCCAAATCGGGTGCTGCGGCGGCTTCCCCTAGTGGTCGGGGGGCTAGGCGGCGTTTTGTTGCTGCTCAACCGCGTACTCACGCCAATGCTCACCGAGTCCCAGGCTCGCTCCGACGTGATGGGCGTTATTTTGAGCGCCGTGCTAATTTTGACCGGCTTGATCTGGCAGCGGGTTCAGCCCATCGCTCCGGAGGCGGTTACCCTGGTAGGCGAAGCCGGTCTAGAATTCGACGCAGCCTTGTCAGAAGCCACTAAGACTGAGCTGGCTTGGGCCTCGCATCTGCTGTTGACCAACACCGTCACCCGTTCGGTCGTGGTCTATCACCAGGGCAAAGTGCTGCTGCGGCGCGGTATCTTACCCCCCCAGGCCGAGGTTACTCCTGGCCCCATTCTGAAGCGGGTACTTGAGACTGGCAAAGCCATCTATCTGGTTAATCTCAGCATTTACCCTGGGCGAGTCGAGTTTGACTATTTACCCGAAAACACCCAGGGTGTGATCTGCCAGCCCATGGGTAAAGATGGCGCGTTGATTTTGGCGGCCAACGCCCCCCGCAGCTACACCCGCCAAGACGAAGCCTGGGTAGAGGGCCTGGCCGATAAATTGGGCCATAGCCTAGATGCCCTGAGTCTAGATGCACTGAACTCGGAGCCTGGTCATCCAACCTCTGAGGTTGCCACGTTTGAGGGCTAACCCAACATAGGCTTCAATACAGCTCATACTTCAGCCACTGGCAGGGCAGAGTGCCGTTATACACGGCCACCCGCTGGGCCGACTTCAGCCCAATATGTCGAGCCAGGGCTTTGTTGCCGCTGAGCACAAAGGCTGTCCACCCCTTAAAGCGCTGCTTGAGCACGTCGCCTAGCAACTTGTAGAAGGCCCCGAGGTCATCGTCGGCCCCCAGCCGTTCGCCGTAGGGCGGGTTGCACAGCAGATAGCCGCTGTCGGCGGGGGCCTCTAGGTCGGCTAGGTCGGCAGCCCAGAATTTAATCTGCTCAGCCAGATCGCAGCGTTGGGCGTTGCGCTGAGCCTGCTGAATGATGTCGGGATCGCGATCGCACCCCCCCACCCAGGTATCTAAGTCTGGTCCTCGACTGGCCTCGGCTTCCTGCCACAGGCGATCCCACAGGTCGCCATCGAAATCGGGCCAGGTCTGGAAGCCAAACTCCTCGCGAAAGAGGCCTGGAGCAATATTTAACGCCGCCAGGCTGGCCTCTAGCGGCAGCGTGCCAGAGCCACACAGCGGGTCAAACAGCGGGACGTTGCCAGGCCAGTCGGTGAGCTTGACTAGGGCGGCGGCTAACGATTCTTTGAGCGGCGCGGCCCCAACCGCTGGGCGGTAACCCCGCCGGTGCAGGCTGCTGCCCGAGCTGTCGAGGCTGACGGTGCAAGTATCGTTTTGAATGTGTACATTCAGCCGCACCTCGGGGTGTTGGGTGTCGATAGTCGAGCGATCGCCCCAGTGCTGGCGCTGCTGGTCAACCACGGCATTTTTGACTTGAAGAGCTGTGAAGTGGGTGTGGTTCAGGCGGCTATTTTTGCCGGTGGCATCGACCGCAAAGGTGAGCTCAGGAGACAGGTAGGGCCGCCAGTCAATACTCTGAATGCCTTGGTAGAGATCGTCGGCATCGTGGCAGGGGCAATCGGCTAGCTTAACTAGCACCCGAAAAACCAGCCGTGACCACAGGTTAACCCGGTACAGCAGCTCGCGATCGCCCTCAAAGGCAACTCCACAAAAACCCGGTGCCACTGCCTGGGCACCGAGAGATTCTAGTTCTTGAGCGGCCAGGGCTTCTAGCCCACGGGCAACGGTGGCAAAATATGCGGCCATAGGCCTCCTCTAAGACGTCTGTATGCCCCCAGGGTAGTGGCATGAAGCCCTAATTTCCTGGGTGATCTACTGTTTTGTTAAGACCGGATATTTTGACACATCTACCCCCTAGAAGCTGGGCTATTCTATTGATATCCTATTGGATAGTGCTCCCTAGGCTTAGGGTACGGTACACTAGCCAGCGCTCCATTCAGAGGCTTCGCCCCTAAGTGCCTGGCCCCATTGTTGAATTATGAGAGGGACGACTTATTTCTAAGACGCAACTGGTAAACCGGCAAATTCGCTCACCCCAGGTGTTCCTGATCGATCATGAGAACCAAAACCGAGGTCTCATGGAAACCCGCGATGCGCTTAAGCTGGCGGAAGATCAAGGCCTTGATCTGGTGGTGGTCTCTAACGGCAAAGATGCCCCTGTGGCCAAAATTCTGGATTACGGTAAGCTCCAGTACCAGCAGAGTAAGCGGCAGAAGCAAAGCTCTAAGCCGTCTTTGAAAGAGGTCAAGCTGCGCCCCAACGTGGGTGAGTCTGACTACCAGCTCCGCATTCGACGCTCTGTGGAGTGGCTCTCGAAGGGAGACTCGGTTAAGTTTTTGGTGCGCCTGCGAGGGCGTGAGCACCAGCACCGTGATCGCGCTGCGGAGCTGCTAGAACGCATTGTGCAGGATATCGGCGATGCCGGTAAGGTACAGGCTCTCGACAAAAAGGCCCTAGTGCTAATGATTACTCCCGCCTAGGGAGGGGTTAGCCGGTGGTTGTCTACCTCGTTTTTGGGGTCGTCAACCATCGGTTTTTGGCCCTGTGCTCAGGTGGCCCAGCCTAAGGTCTGGGCCACCTGTTGCCATACCGTGATGGGGTCAAAGGGCTTGGCAATGACCCCGGCCACCCCAAGGGCGTTAAAGCGATCGCGGTCGGCAGATAGCACCTTAGCCGTCAGCAAGACCACCGGAATCTTCTGGGTTTTAGGATTGGCCTGGAGCTGTTCATATACCGCAACCCCATCGATGTCGGGCATCGAGATATCGAGCAAAATACAATCCCAGGGGTTGGCCTGAGCTTTTTTCAGCCCTTCTGCGCCTGAGCCAGCATTGTCAGTACGCCATCCCCCAAATTCTTCGAGGCACAAACAGACGACTTCGCGAATGTCGAGTTCGTCATCAATCACCAAAATGTTTCTTGTCATAGTGCGTTAAGGGGCAGCGTGAAATAAAAGGTACTGCCTAGGCCGACCTGGCTCTCTACCCAAATTTTCCCACCGTGTTGTTCAACAATGCGTTTACAGATGGCTAAACCTAGCCCAGTACCTCCTTTTTGCCGTGAATCTGACACATCTACCTGTTGAAACCGTTCAAAAATTAGCTCTAGGCGGTCTGGCGGAATGCCTCGACCCTGATCTTTAACGGCTATCCGCAGCAGCGGCTGGCTCGGCGGCACCTTAGACCCAGTGTCAGCTTGAAGTTCAGGAATGACTTCTGTCATCAGCCAGATTTGGCAGCCTGGTTCAGAAAATTTAATTGCGTTTCCTAGCAAATTGGTCAGGGTTTGCACAATGGTGTCGGGAGCCGCCATTACCGTGGCCTTGGCGCAGGTCGCATGAATGGTGACATGGGCCGCCTCAGCGATCGCCTCTACACTACTCACGGCTTGGCCAATCAGGTCCTCGATGGGGCAGGGCTCCATGACCAGATCAACCCGGCCTGAGGTCAGGCGTTCTAAGTCGAGAATATCGTTGACTAGGCGAATGAGCCGCTCGGTATTATTGAGGGCCATCTGCAGCATTTGCCGAGCTTTCTCTGGCCGATCGTGCAGTACCCCTGAGGCCAAAATGCCCAGCCCGCCGCGAATGGCGGTTAGTGGTGTGCGCAGTTCGTGGCTGACGATGGAGATAAACTCGTCCTTCATGCGATCGATTTTGTGGCGATCGCTAATGTCGCGTACCACCACCAGCACCTCGTTGGGCGTCACCGGAATGATCCGGGCTTCTTCGCAAAACAGCTGCCCCTGGTGAAAAAATTCATACTCTTGGCGCTGAATGCTGCCCGTGGCCAGGGCTTGTTCCACACAGTGCCGGCGCTCCTGGGCCATGGGCGGTGGCAGGTTCTCGTACATCGTCGCCTCGTAGACACGGGCTTTGTTGCCAATCCAGTGAATGGCATCTATGTTGTAAATTTCTAGGGGGCGGCCATCGGCACCCAGCCGCATCAACAGGTCAGGAATCGCGTTGATCAACGCCTGCTTAGTCGCCTCACTGGCTGCCAGCGACGCTGTTTGTTGAGCCACTTGTTGTTCAAGCTCTTGTTGATAGTTGGTTCGCAGGCGCTCTGCCTGACGCCGCTCTGAAATATCTTGGAAGGAGTTGATCGAGTACAGCACCTGCCCCTGGTTGTTAAACACTGGAATAGTGTGTACCTCAAGGGGAATGCGGCGATCGCCGGTATCGATCTCTATGTCGTCGGTATAGGCCGTTTCGCCCCGTAGGCCCCGCACCACAGGCAGTTCATCGGTGGGGTAAAGTTGATCGCTACCGGCTCGGTAGAGAGAGTAGATTTCGGCCAACTGCTCGGCATCGGCTATGGCAATGCCATTGACCAGGAGTTCTTTGCCCTTGGCATTGAGAAAGAGCATTTGGCCTTTTTGATCGTGAACACTCAGGGCCACCGGCACCCCATTGAGAAAGGTGGCCAGCGTGTTTTCGCGGTCCTTGAGGTTTTGAAACGACGCCATCAACTGCCCCACCATGTGGTCAAATCCCTGGCGCAGCGCCTCAACTTCTTGAATGCGGGTGGGTTCGGTGGGGGGTACATCGGTCATGCCATCGGTAAAAGCCTGGGTCGCTCGCTGCAGCGACAAAATGGGCTGCGTAATATACTGCGCTGTCCACAGACCCAGTCCAATGGATCCCATCAGAGCCAGGGCACACAATAACCCCGTGCGGGCCACATTGGCATAGATATTGGCCATAAACTCCGAAGTCGGAATGACCGTAACCAAGATCCAGCGCAGTTCAGCATGAATTGGCGTAGCTTTGACAAAATAGCGCTGGTTGTTCAGACTCAGCTCAGAGAATATCGGGGCTTGAATATGCCTGAAATCGGGGCGATCGCCTAAAAGCTCCTGGGCGACAGCACGAGTCAAGTCATCGTTGCTTTGGCCCACCGTCAAGCGCCGCGACTGCACCGCGACATTTTGAGCGTGGTCGCTAGCGGCCTCAACCTGGAAAGGCACTTCCCCGGTAGAAGTAGCAACTAGGTCTCCATTGGACTCCACTAAAAAAATCTGCCCATCACGACCGGGGGACAGATCCTGCAAAAAAATTCCCAGTTCGGTCAGCAAAATGCCGGTGCTGACCACACCGCCAAATTCGCCGGTCGGCGTGTTAAACGACAAAAACCTCACCATCGCTAGCTGGGGCTGATCTTCGCCACGCTCCAGGGTGACCACCAGCCGCCACAGTCCCTCACGTCGCGCCTGAGCAGCGGTATACCAGGGGGCATCTGGCGGGTCGCGATGGGGATCGTAATTGGTGCGGGCTGGCCCTGACGGCATGTCATTCTGGCCATTGCTATCGACGACGGAGTGGTAGAGCCGGCCATCGGTGGTGTTGACATTGAGCCGTCGCATCGAAAAAGAACCTGACTGCGATCGCGCCACATTTAGAAAAGCCCCGGACTGATTGGCGATCGCCAGCCCAGTTAGCTCTGGAAACAGCTTTAGCTGCTGTACAAAATGGCTTTCTAAGCTGCCCAGGTCACCGCCGTCAAACTCTCCAGATTGCAAGAGATAGCTATTGGTTTGGGTGACAAACCGAGGAATTTGCAGATAGGCGCTTAAGCTATCTCGCGTGCGTTGACTGCTCTGAGACATCAGTTGACTGGCGATATCGCGCACAGCCTGCTTTCCGCTTCGGTACGACAAATAGCCAACCAATCCGGTAATGCCAATAATTTGCAGCAAGAAAGGAACAATCAGCAGATTTCGCAGGGAAAACTTCATAGCGGGTCATGGTTGGCAGCGCGCACTGGCCCTAAGCAATCGATCGGTCTAGCTCAGTACCTATCAGCACATAGAATATAAACAGAAGGTGTTGCCGCCTCGGGTCTTAGCATCTTTGAGGGCCTGATCGGCGGTTTTGATCAGATGGCTACTCGACAGGGTAGCAGTAGGCGTTGTCCCCCCAATTCCCAGGCTTAAGGTAATGTAGTCCCCAGCCTCGGAGGTGGGGTGCGGAATTTTAAGATCGGTGACGGCTTGCTGCATGCGTGACACCACTCGCAGGGCTCCATCTAGGTTAGTGTTGGGCAGCACAATGCCAAACTCATCGTCGCCATAGCGGGCCACTAGGTCAATATTAGGGTTGATGGTGCGGTGCAGGGTGCGGGCAATGCGGCGTAGGGCGGCATCGCCTGCCTGCTGGCCGTAGACCTTGTAGTAGGCCCGCAACTCGTCGGGGTTGCACAAGATCAGCGACAGCGGGGCCTGATCTTGGCAGTGGCGTTCCCACTGCTGCTGCAAAAACGCATCGAAATGAAGGCTATTGGCCACCTGGGTGAGGGGGTCAGAGGTATCTTGCTGAGCCCAGTACAGCGCTTGGTGGTGGCGCATTTGCTCAATCTGCTGGCGCAAGCGCGATCGCTCAATGCGGCTCAGCACCCGTGTCACTAGCTCTGGGCCTACGATAGGCTTGCCGATGAGGTCATCGCCCCCTACTTCAAAGACTTGTCGCACGGTCACGGTGTCAGGGTGGGCAGCCACCATCAAAATGGGCAAGTTGCCAAACTGTGAGTCTTGGCGCACCACCTGGCACAGGTCCATGCCGCTAAAGGTGGGCATCTCTAGGGCTAGCAGCAGCAGGTCAGGCTGCACCTGCCGCAGTACCTCCCAAAACTGGCCAGGGTCACCCAGCTCGGTCACTTGCAAACCCCAAGGCGTCAGCAGCTCTGTAATCGCCCCTCGGGTAATGGGGTCATTGTCGACCACCATCACGCGCGACTCTGGAGCCTGAGACTGGGGTAAGAGGTGGTCAAGGGTTTCGAAAATCTGGCTAGGGGTTACCGGAGTCACCAAATAGCGATCGCCCTGAAGCCGTGCTACCTGTACCCGTTCTTCTAGGCTGTCTTGGCCTGTGAGCACCAGCACCGGCAGCTGCGGGTAGCGATGCTTGACCTCTCGCAGGGGGGCCAGCTTCTCGGCCAGGGAGACCGTTTGATCGAGGGTGAGCACCACCGCCTCAATCCCACCCTGGGCCAATATTTGCAGAACTTCGCTCAAGCAGGCCGTGCACTCTAGATACCAGCCTCGGTCGCCTCCCTCCTCCTGCAATTGGTTAATTAACTCAGGCGCTAGGGCCAGGGCCAGGGCGCGGTGGCAGGGGCTAGCGGTGGTGGTCAGCCCATTGCCCTCAGTCTCGACTGGCTTAGGCGGTAGCGCGAGGGCCTGCTTGAGGGCCAGCAGACGGCGCGAGAGCTGATCGGTCGCTGTCCTCGACAGCGGTCTAGGTTCTCCCAGGAGCTGCTCAATCTGGCGGGCGTGGGTCGATCCCTCTTCGTACCCAAAGGTGCCCAGCCCTCCTGCCAGACGGTGAGCCTCATCTTGGGCGATCGCCTGTTGCTGAGGCGGCAGATTGCCCGCCTGAAGCGATCGCACCGCCGCTTCGATCACCGTTAGCCGCTGCTGAATCGACGCTTGAAACCGAGCGGCGATCGCCTCTAGAGACTGGAGTGTTGTCGCTGCCGCCGTGACGGGGAAATACAGGTCAAGGGTGGTATCGGCTCCTAGAGCCGTACTACCAGCAGCGCCATTGCTCAAGTCTGTGGCTCCAGCTTCCAAGGTTTCTACCCCAGGATGTTCGTTTGGCTGGTTTAGACTAGGCGGCAGATCTCGCAGACGATAGCCCAAGCCGTACACAGTCTGAATCACATTGTCGACTACCCCGCTGCGCTTGAGGCGGTTGCGCAGGTCTTTAACCAGATTAGTCACAGCCCCCTCAGTGGGCGAGTCATCGATAGTCCAGAGATGGTCAAGAATGGTGCTGCGGCTAAACACCCGTTTGGGATGGCGCAAGAAGAGCTCTAGTAAGCTGTATTCCTTTGGGGTTAAGGGCACCACCTGGGTGCCATAGGTGACCTGGGCCATGGTTGGGTCAAGGCAGAGCTGCCCCCAGACCAGCGAGGGAATGGTCGATGCCTGGGCTCCTCGCCGGAGCAGAGCCCGAATGCGGGCGAGCACCTGAGACACTTCAAAGGGCTTAGTCACATAGTCGTCGGCTCCAGCATCAAGACCCGTAATCACATCTTCGTCTTCGGCCTGGGCCGTGAGCATCAAAATTGGGGTCGATACGCCCTGGCTACGCAGCTGGCGGCACAGGGTCACGCCATCTAAGCGAGGAATATTAACATCCAACAAAATCAGGTCATAGTTCCACAGGTCAGCCAATTCCTGGGCCGTAATGCCGTCAGCCGCCTGCTCCACGGTGTAGCGTGCTGCGGTCAAATGAAAGACCAGAAGATCCCGAGTTGATGAATCATCCTCAACCAATAAAATCTTCATTGATATGGAACGTCCCTAACGTTGAGATATTGTTTGCGCTTATTTTGTCCCTTAAAACTTCTAAAACTGGCTTTGAAAGCCGCACAAAAAATAGTTAATTCAAATGGTTAAGTCACAAGAGTCTAGCGTAAACGGTTTGCATGGGCTTCCTAATCTATTATGTTTCCTAGCATATCTCTCCAATAAATGCAGCTTTGCCCCGCGCCCAGTCCTAGAAGTCAGCAAACGCCTTGAAGGCGCTGGAGGCTACCTGGCGGCTGCAGAGTGGAGCGTCTTGCTGCCGTCAGGTCTTGGCGGCAAGGTGCCCCGCCAGGCTGAGGCGATCGCCCCACTACTCCATCGGAAGCCTCAGTCGGGCGGCCTTCAGGCGGGCATTGAACTCGGCGATCGCCCATCTAGAGTAGTCAGGACCACCATTGACGTCGGAAACCGCTCACCCAGCTTGTAGAATAAATGAGATATGGAATAAGTAGTTTAGAGCCACTACAGTGCTATGGGTCGTGTTGGGGTCTTATTGCTAAATCTAGGGGGGCCAGAGCAACTCGATGATGTTCGCCCCTTCCTGTTTAATCTGTTTGCCGATCCAGAAATCATTCGCCTGCCCTTTCCCTGGCTCCAGCGACCCTTGGCCTGGTTGATTTCTAGCTCACGCGCCAAGCAATCCCAAGAAAACTATCAGCAAATTGGGGGTGGCTCCCCCCTGCGCCGCATCACTGAGGAGCAGGCCGAAGCCCTCAAGCAGGTGTTGGCCGACAAGGGCACCGAGGCTCATATCTACATCGGCATGCGCTACTGGTATCCCTTTACCGAAGAGGCTGTAGCCCAGATCAAGCGTGACGGTATCGAAAAGCTTGTGGTGCTACCCCTTTACCCTCAGTTTTCCATCAGCACCAGTGGCTCTAGCTTTCGTTTACTAGAGCGGCTCTGGCTCGAAGACCCCGCACTACAGCGTATTGTCTACACAGCTATCCCTTCCTGGTACGAGCGCCCCGGCTATACCGAGGCTATGGCTGACCTCATCGCCCAAGAACTCAACAAACTCGATAACCCCGACCAGGCCCATATTTTCTTTAGTGCCCATGGGGTGCCGGTCAGCTATGTCGAAGAGGCCGGTGATCCCTACCAGCGGGAGATCGAGCACTGTACCGAGCTGATTATGCAGGCGCTCAACCGCCCCAATCCCTATACCCTGGCCTATCAGAGCCGAGTTGGCCCGGTCGAGTGGCTGCAACCCTACACCGAAGATGCGATCGAGCAGCTAGCCCAGCAGGGGGTCAAAGACTTGGTGGTTGTACCTATCAGCTTTGTCTCTGAGCACATCGAAACCCTGCAAGAAATCGATATGGAATACCGGGAGATTGCCCACGAAGCCGGTATTCCGGGGTTTCATCGAGTGCCCGCCCTCAACACCCACCCCCGCTTTATTGCCGATATGGCTGACATGGTAGATGAGGCGCTAACTGCTCCCCGTCAGCTTTTCTCCGACGTGGTGCAGCCCGACAAAAAAGTCAAAATCTACCCCCAAGAGCGCTCGGCCTGGGGCCTTACCCCTGTCGCCGAAGTATGGAATGGGCGACTGGCTATGGTGGGCTTTTTGGCCCTGCTCTTGGAGCTGGTCAGCGGTCGTGGCCCCCTGCACTTTGTTGGCATTCTCTAGGGCGACGGCTGCTGAATGATTGAGGCGACTTTTGGAAAACTTTCTCCCTGATGGTGGGCACTGCCCACCCTACGGTGGCTACAGTCGCCGGATACAGCGGAGAGCTTTTCCCCTTAGGCTTTAATTACTTAGGCTGCGATCGCCTGGGCCAGTGCTGCCACAGGTACGATGTGCGGCTAACCAGCCACAGCAGTAGCAGCGCAATAATCCCCCCTTGGTTGGGGGCATCAAAGGCCAGTACCGCCAGCACAATACATAGTCCATCGACGACAAAAAAGCTCCACAGGGGCGGTCTCAAGGGCCGAAAAAACAGGCCCACCTGCAACAGTTGAATCACTAACGCCAACAGCCCGCTAATTAACCCAACCAGGAGGTTGAGCCAGCTGTCGAGACCGAGCGTTCTGGCGATGCCGATGCCCGCTAACGCTCCCACCCCAGGGCTGAGTACCAGCTCTAAAATTTGAAAAAACCGTTGACTATAGCGATCCTTCGACAGCATCAACTCTGCTATCGACCAGGTTGCTAGCACGCCCAACACCAGCGCTGGCGGCAGTTGAGCCAGCAGCGGCACGTTTGCCCATAGCTGAGGACCAGACATCAGCCCAATTAGCAGCAGGGGCAAGGCCAGCCTCAGCCCCGTCGCCGCCGCGATCGACAAAATTGCTAGTAGCTCAGTAATAATCACGGCATTCCCTCCCTGCCGAGGCTGTTTTGGGGATTCTATTGGCTGAGGGCGGTGGATAGATAGTCGGCCGCTGCCTTGACCACAGCCACGGCATTTTCATAGACCATGCGAGTTGGTCCGAGCACACCCACACTGCCCACTGAGGTATCGTGACGGGTGTAGTTAGACACCACTAAGGCACAGCCTTGCATCGGCTCTAGAGGGTTTTCAGCGCCAATCCACACTTTGACATCGACGTCTTGAATCACCTGGGTAGCCAGGGGCGACGCCGCAAAGAACAACGGCCACAGCTGCGACTGATCTTCCTCTAGAAGGCGCACCACTGCTTGAATCCTTTGGGCATCGGAGAACTCGGGCTGGCGCAGCACCTCCGACAGGCCACTGACCACCAGTTGAGGGGTGGCTGGAGCCTGCGATCGCAGCGCCAAATCGCCCAATGCTTGGCACAGCATTGCCCCATAGTGCTCAAACTCAGCGTCTAGGTCACCCCAATTTAGGGTGGTCACATCGGCCAGGGGGCGGCCTCGCAGATGGTGGCTCAAAAAGTTGGACAAAATTTCTAACTCTCGCCGCCCTGGTTCTGAAGGAGTCGCAGCTGAACCCAGGATTGCGGGTAGCTGTACCACCACCGACTGGGTGGCCAAAGAGTCGAGCACCACCACCAACAGCACCTGCCCCCCCTCCACAGCAACTAGCTGAATATGGCGAATCAGCACCGCGCTAGCTTGGGGAACTGTCACTAGGGCCAGGTAACCGCTAATCTGGGCCAGTATCTGAGTAGCCTCCTTGAGCAACGACTCAAGGCTGCGCCCCATCCAATTCAGTTCTTCAGACAGAGCTGCGTCAACTCGGCGTCCAACTCGGGTCGAGGGCGACATGAGTCGATCTACGTAGAGTCGGTACCCCGAGTCGGATGGAACCCGCCCCGCCGAGGTGTGGGGTTGATAGAGCAGCCCATACTTCTCCAGCAGTCCCATGGTGTTGCGCACCGTAGCCGGGCTCACTTTCAGGTCGTACTCTTGGGCGAGCGCCCGTGACCCCACAGGTTCTGCTGTAGCAATGTAGTGACGAATGGTTGCCTGTAGCACCTGCTCATGGCGAACACTGAGGGGAAGGGCAGAGTCCATAGGGGGTTGGTACAAAACTCAACTACGGCTTTGCCTTACCATAACAGATGTGTTCTAGCCTGCGGTATCGACTCTAGGAGCGCTTATCCAAGATCCCTGAAGGATTTTTAGAGATCTTTGCTCTGGCTGAAGAATTCGCCCACTTTAAAGCTGGCCGTACTTTCTAGTTGAGCCATTGTCGAGCGCGTAATCAGCTTACCCTGTTCTACTAGTACCTCCCCGGTAATCGGGTGCAGTAGATCCTGATCAGCGCGGCGACCAATGAGCGCCTCAATGTCTTGCAGCGAGTTAACGTACATCCCTGGCGGTAGTTCAACTACAACCCCATTGCTCACCACCCGAGCCTGACAGGCCAACCGCGAGTTGGGTTTACAAGAGGTAATCACCTCTAGGGTGCGTTGCTCACGCCGGTTGACTGGGGTCAGAGCCTCCATGCCCGACTGTACATAGATATGACAGGTGGCGCACATGCCCCGTCCGCCGCACTCCTTGAGCACGTCTAAATCTTTGTTCAGCAATACCGACAGCAGATTGCCGTTGGTTTCAACAGAGGTTTCTTGGGCAATGGGCTCAAGGCGAACAGTTTTGGCCATAGGGCAGACAAAGATAAGGGGACAATAAAAACAAACGGATGACCTGTTCACCGAGGGCTGATCCAACCAGCCACCAAAGTGTTTTTCAGCCGTTCTGGCAGGGCGATTGGGCTCAGTCTGGTGGGCTATCCAACAACAGCTCTTGCTCCTGGGGAGTGAGCGCTTGGCTACTGACCAGGGCTTGAAAATTGCGGATAGTTCTACCGCCTCGCGCCAGAAAGGCCGTTACCCAATCCCTAATCCACTGGTGCTGTTCTGCCGTTAGTGGGGGCATTGGGCCTGAGACGGTAAAGCGACCGTCTTTTTGAAGTTCAAACTGTTCGAGCCAGGGGTGGGCTGGGCGTGACTGCTTCCAGGTATTGACAACGATGATTTTGCCCAAATATTGGGTAGCTCCATCGTTGAGGTGGTTGAGGGCCGCAATCACCTGATCGCAGCTTGGGCCTAGAGTACCCAAATTTGTGGCCGGTGGCTCAAGCTCAGAGGTCTCACGGGTATCTAGATTCGTCGTCTCTGTTGCGATAGAACTGCTGCTCATGGTGACACAGCCCGCCAGCAGCCGAAAGGTAGGTACGGCATTGTGGGGTGCTTCCATCAGCGTCGTCTTGAGCTGACCAATCACTGCCCCGTACTCGGTAAGCGGCATCTGGTCGGTAACCAGCACCAGCAAGATTAACCCCTCGTCAAGTTTATAGATATGGGCCAATTGGTTAGCAAAGCGGAAGCTAAAGGTGTCGAACTGGGCTGGTGTAGTCTCAACCACCTGCTGAATACCCTGGGCTAGAGCATCTTGCTGTTGCGTGTTCAGACTAATATCAGGCCCGAAGAAAAAGGGGCGATTGCGTCCATCAATCAGCGCTATCCCAGAGATGCCGGGTAAATTCAGAACATTCTGGATCACCTGCCGTTTCATAAATCCTTTAGGTACCGGGTTAAATTTTGGTGTTGCGTGCCCTGAAACAAGTAATGTAAGGATGGCAGACTTAATTCGACACTAGTTAAAGGCTATAGGTCTATCTGAGGTCGTTGGGACGACACTGGCCTTAGCGATGTCGAGAGGTTGGCCTGTATTACTATCATGGTTTGTTGGCATCCCAGGATTATCGTACGTTAGGGTTAATGCCCATGTCTGACCTTCCTTTTACCCTCGATCAACTGCGTATTCTCAAGGCCATTGCGGCAGAGGGCAGTTTTAAGCGAGCGGCAGACAGCCTGTATGTCTCTCAACCGGCTGTCAGCTTGCAGGTGCAAAACCTGGAGCGCCAGCTAGATGTGCCACTGTTTGACCGGGGTGGGCGGCGGGCACAGCTCACCGAAGCAGGGCACCTGCTGTTGAGTTATGGCGATCGCATCCTCAGTCTTTGCCAAGAAACCTGCCGCGCCATTGAAGACCTCCAGAATTTACAGGGGGGCACTCTTATCATAGGGGCCAGCCAGACCACAGGCACCTACTTGCTCCCCCGGATGATTGGTCTATTTCGGCAAAAGTATGCCGATGTGGCTGTGCAACTGCATGTGCACTCCACCCGCCGCACTGCTTGGAGTGTGGCCAATGGACAAGTTGACTTAGCAATTATTGGGGGCGAACTTCCTCCCGAACTACAGGACTCTTTGGAAAGAGTGCCCTACGCTGAGGATGAACTTGCACTAATTATGCCAATGTATCATCCCTTAGCTAGCCAGGGAGTGATACAGCGCGAAGACCTCTACAAACTGCACTTCATCGCGCTCGATTCACAATCCACCATTCGCAAGGTGATTGATCAGGTATTGACCCGCTGTGGCATCGAAACCCGCCGTCTTAAAATTGAGATGGAGCTAAATTCTATCGAAGCCATTAAAACCGCTGTACAGTCTGGCCTAGGGGTAGCTTTCGTATCGAACTCGGCGATTGAAAAAGAGCTGCAAATGGGCGTGTTACACCGGGCTAAGATTGACGCTGTCGTCGTCAACCGCACCCTATCGGTCATTTTCAATCCCAATCGCTACCGCTCTAAGGCTGCCGCAGCCTTTACTACCGAGATTTTGCCTCAGTTTACTAACCTGCCCCTCAACTTCAAACCAGTGGGTTCTGAGAAAAATGGGTCTGAAAAGAACGGTGCCAAGCCTGCTGCCCCTCCACCAGAACCCCTTAATCTCAGCCCTTAGTCAACTGCTTGCAAGGCCATTGCTCTAGGCCCCACGGATGGCGGACGGATCACCCGGAATAGCAATCAAGCCATCTTTGTAGGTGAGAATCAGCTTGCGCTGGCGCAGTTTGCCCATCAGACGCGTCACCGTTACCCGTGTAGAGCCAATGGCGCTGCCAATTTGCGCATGGGTAAGGCTCCACGGGAGGTAGTAGCCCGACTCACAGGGCTCGCCAAATTCTTCGATCAGCAGGGTGAGAAACCCAAGTAGGCGATCGATGGTGCGACGCTGCCCCAGGGTGCTCAGCCACAGTAGCTTGCGCTGGTGTTGGTAGCGAAAGGCATCGAGTACCTCACGCCGGAAATGAGGCCAGTTATCGAGATCGCTCCAGTACAGCCAGATGACGGTGGTTTGATCGACGTGGGCGAAGCTTTGCAGCATAAAGGGCGACTGAGCCACAATTTCAAAGGGCTGCCCAGCCCCTACAAACCCTAAAAAAGCCTCTTCGCTCAAGCCTAATGCTAGAGACGATAGCGCTTCTTCATCGCTGCCATCGTCTAGATCGGAGGCCGCTCCAGCACCTTGGGCAGAGCCCACTAGCCGCACAGCTCCCCGCTCTACCAAGTAGAGCAGTCCAGACCGGGTGGGAATACGCTCATCTTTATTAAACGTTCTAGTCCGATAGTGGGCGTGGGCCCAATCGGTAATGCGTTGCCAGGTCAAGAACGGTCGGGCGTTGTCGGGGTGAGAGGATGATTGCATAGCAACTGCTGGATTAGATAATAGAGACCGTGACCATAGGGTAAACGGGGCTTAATTCAATAACTTAGACCAGCGGCTCAACTCAGTGATTTTGATAACGTCCTACCGGCAGGCAGACTGTAAAGGTTACGTAAACTATCCAATACTAATACAGAGATCCCGTATTTTCCCGGAGTCTACCCTCGGGATCTGGAGACATTTATGGATCCATAGCCGTAATGAACTAATTGGCGGTGGTCTCAGGCCTTAACCAAATTTTGGCTTGGACTAATGCTTTGTATCTCTTGCTACAAAAGTCTTTTGTGAGCGATTGCCTCTTCCTCTGGCTTAAAAGCCTAAACTCCCATAAGAAAAACTGTTCATTCAAACCCTATTTTGGGGGTGACATTTCCCCAGACTGATCATATAGTTATGAATGTGTGAGGAGCGAACCAGAAGAGATGCCGAGACGAAACACGGCCAGTCGTCGGCATCTCTTTTGTTTTGTAGGTTTATGTCATCCTCCCCTAGTTTTTCTGAGCCGATCGCTTCGTAAGGGTCCAGCGACACGTATCAAAATAATTTGCTCTAGTTGATGGTTGAGGCCGGCTGTTGTCGGGTCGCTAACTCTCTTAAGATCTTGGCCACCACCTCTGGCTGCTCAACCATAGCTAGGTGACCACAGTGCTCTACTTCAATGACGGTGTGCTGCCCCTGACGGGATGCTTTGAGGTAGCCCGCCAGGTGATTGACGTAGCGCAGGTTCATCACCTGATCTTGACGACCGGCGATAAAGTACACCGGCTGGTCAAGGGAGGCAACCAGGCGCGGCAGTAAGTGCACTTCGGCTTCTGTCGTGGATTCTAGTAGGGTGCCGAGGGCAGCTTCGCCATCAGCATCGAGCAGATCGAGGCAGCGATCGCGCCCCCAGCAATAGTCCAGAGGCCGATACACCATCATCCGGGTCAGCAGCAGCGGCAGCAGCGTATGGCGCAACCAGGGCCGCCGCCAGCCAACGATATACTTCCCTGCCTGACGAAACTGCTGAAACTCTCGCTCGATGTAAATACCGCCGCCTGAATTGAGGCACACCACCCCCTGCACTAGATTTGGATAGCAGTGGGCCATCCATAGGGCTACACTGCCCCCCAAGGAATGCCCCACCAGCCACACTGGGCCCAGGTTAAGCTGATCGAGTAGCGCTGCCAGATCGCGGGCATAGGCCCCCAGGCCGTAGGGAGAGGCCGATGCCCCCCAGGCTTGGGCCGCCGCAGGAATCCCTGGGCTGTAGCGCTCGAGACCATAGCGCGACTCACCAAACCCTCGTAAGTCGTAGGCTAAGCACGGCTGGTTAGCACTCAGCCGATCAATGATCGGCTGCCAATACTTGTGGCTCAGCAGCCAGCCATGGATAAAAACCAGGGGAGGCAAGGCCGCAGTTAGGCCCTGATCTTCACCAGTCAGGTTGTAAAAGTGGGGTACGCCAAAGACTGTAGTCGTGGCCATAGGGCAATGGGCTCTTAGGCCGATCCTTGACCATCGTACCTTAGCTCATAAGCCGGTAGCGCATACCATCGGCAATTTTTTGGCCCAGATAATCAGGAATCAGGCTTTCGTTAGGGCCGAGCAAGTACAGAATAAGCCGAGTGCGCCCTCGCCAAACCAGCAAATTGGCATTGACCACCAGCAAATCCTCCTGCCAGATGGCGTACATCACCTTATAAAACAGCCCCGGTTGGTTGTCGGCCTCGATTAACAAAGCTGGGAGATGAAACACCGGGTCAACATAAAACTCAGTCTCGACCTTCTCTAAACCGGCATTGAGGTTAAACTCAACGGTTAACATCTCTTCTACTTCAAAATGCCCTGCCAGGGTTTCTTGAATGGCTCGACAGACATTCTCGGTCGTTTTGGGGCTAAGGGCTTTACCCCCCCGAGATACCACCAGCTTGATAAACACCAGCATTGGCGGATAAATCTGTCCGTAGAGGCTGAGGTTGTGAATGGTCAAGCCGTAAGCTGCCAAGACACCAAAAATATCGCTGAGCAAAAATGACTGATTGCGATAGACAAAATGCAGCGCACTTTTATTGCCGTCGGGCTTGATGTCGAGAACTGCCTTGCGTTGCTTGTAGAGCTGATAAGCCAAGCGCAAATTTTGCAGTTGAATCTCACTACTGACAAACTGCTCATAAAATTGAGGAAAAGCTCGGTTGAAGCGCTTCAGTAGCTCAACCGTCGAGGGGTTTAAGCCAGCGGCCATGGTGGGAAGGATGGAACTCCATGGAGGTAACGGTAGCATCTGCCGCCTTAGGAACACTTGAGAATCAAGAAGTATACCCTTGGTAAGAGTCTAAGCTGCGGTTGTCGATGGGGGAACACCCCCAATTAGGGAGAGTTCTCAACAGTAGCAGGCTCATGCTCTAGTCACTGTCTGAGCTGCCAGGGCTGCATCATAGGCGTTAGTAAAAATGCCTAGCCCTAGGCTAGGAGTCTGCCAAGCAAAAGGGACAGGTTAGTGGGTTCAAGGTGTCAGGTTCATGGCAGACCTGGAACCTAACACCTAACACCTGACACGTTTAGAGCCTGTCATCATCAGCTTGATCAAGACTAGATTAAGCAGCTCGTCGACTTCTGCCTCAATGTTGCCCATCTCCGCTATCCCGCTGCTCGGCTCCGCTATGGGGCTAAGGGCAGCCTAGATAGCTCTCCCAGCGTCCAGAAATCTCATGACGCTAGAGATATCAGTATTTTAAGGGGATATACTATGAGGAAACGGTATTCAGCCCAAAGTTTAGCTCTAGCCTGAGCCATTGTGCTGCGGTCTACAAGGGCGTTGACTTATGCTGATGAGCGTTGTCCCACTTCCTTAATCAGACAGGGCCTGCATGGGTTTTTGGAAAAGTCTTTTTGTCGGATCTGATGGCGCTTCGTCTGAAGAAGTCACGTCGGGAAGCACCGTCCTAGAGGCTCTACCGGAGCATGGGGAGGGGTCGACGATTGTGTTTAGTACCGATCGCGACCTCGACCTCTATGAGCTAGAAGAGCTGTGTAACGCTGTAGGCTGGGCCAGGCGACCGATTCGCAAGGTCAAAAAAGCCATTCAGCACAGCTACCTAGTAATTACCATGTGGGAGCAGCGCGGTACCCGACGCCGCCTGGTAGGGTTTTCTCGGGCCACCTCTGACCACGCCTTTAATGCCACCATTTGGGATGTGGTAGTGCATCCCGACTTTCAGGGGCGCGGGTTGGGCAAAGAACTGATGCGTCAGCTCATCAAAAAGCTGCGCAGCGAAGACATCAGCAATGTCACTCTATTCGCCGATCCCCAGGTGGTTGAGTTTTACAAAGGGTTAGGCTTCATGCCCGATCCGGAGGGAATTAAGGGAATGTTTTGGTACCCCGATTAGGGTGAATAGATTCGTTGGCAGATGTGCGTTACCCTAAGCTCGGCTGAGGGCTTTGGCCTGGTGAATCCAGAGGTTGACTTGGTCGGCGGTGGGGCAGAGATCATTGCGCTGTAGAGTGGCAACATGTAGCCGCCGCAGTTGGGTAAATAGCCTTTGGGCTGAACAGGCTGCTAACTGTGGCACCGATATGATGCCCGCGTGCAGCAGTAGTCCGTTAAATTGACAACCCACCGCAGGGACTCGGGCCAAGTCTGCCAAGATCACCCACTTAGTGACGTAACGCAGTGGCACCTGGAGTTTTTTGGCCAGGGTCTGACGATGCTCTACGGTAATGCCGTAGCGTCGCAGCTGGTCGGTACTGGTGAGGCCTAGTTGGGCTAGGCCCTGGGCGTGGGTCTGGCTAAGACCGGGCAATTGATCGAGAGGATGGGCTGGAGTTGCCATAGATAAATGGTTTAAGTCGTGGGGGTTGTCATGGAGCGGGGAAAGACTGTGCCGGTTCGGCGATAAAGCAAGCTATACTGATTACGGTTGATTGTCTACGGGATGTAGCGCAGCTTGGTAGCGCGCCTGCTTTGGGAGCAGGATGTCGCAGGTTCAAATCCTGTCATCCCGATTTTGAGTATAGGCCTTTTGTCTGGGCTGGTAATCAGACTGGCACAGCGGTCTGTGCAGAAGGTTATTTATTTGTAGTATTTATAGTCATTGACCAGTAGTTTGCGCGATCCTGCCCGCCGTCATTTAACGACACAGTAACCCTATGCGACAGTTCTTTTCTTCTGTTTTGCGGCCCCTGCCCTTGATGACAGCCCTGATCAGCGGCAGTTTGCTAGGGGGTGGTTTGGTGATGCCCCTGCCCGCTGAGGCCTTGGGCGAAGAGGCGATCGTCGATAAGCTCGAGCAAGTACCCGTTTTTATCATTTTGAACTCCGACGGCCAGCCCCTTACCGCCGCTGCCGAGGTGAATAACCAGGAACTTAAAGTGCCTGTTGTCTTTATTGATGGAGAAGCGGCTGAAGAATTCTTAAACCGCGCACGGCAAGAAGATCCGAGTGCTGAGGTGGCTCTAGTAGACCTGGGCACCCTCTACCAAGAAACGGTGCTCAATGACGAGGCTCAGGTGCCGCTGCTCTATCTCCCCATTGGTGGCGAGCTAGAGGCTGCTCTACAGCTTGAGTCTGATTTTCAGGGTGTGCCGTTGTTCATCGCTCGTCAGGGTGCTGATGGTCCTTACCTGACCATTAACCAAAATGGTGAAGCCTCGCTGCCCATGTTCTTTTCGCGTAACGATTTGCAGACCCTGCTAAATCGCTATCGAGAGACCAATGCAGAAGCCGCCAATGAGATTGTGGTGCAGGTGCTTTCTCTAGAGTGGTTGCTGACGGCTATGGCTAATAGCACTGACCCGGCTCTCGATGCTCAGCTCAATCAGGTACGACTGTTTCCATCAACTGAGGTGTTGAACTATATCCGATCGCAGCAGCCTGGCAATTAGCGTCTTTGACCCAGGGTAGCCGTTATAGCCATCGCTATAACCAGGCCTCTATTGGGTTGCTTGCCGTTGCCCTCGCTCTCTTTTTAGGGAGCGGGGGCAATGGGTATTGTGATATTCCTTACGGCGATCGCAGAGGTAGCTCCTAGCCCTGGTATCAGCCCAGAGCCTAGGTTTGTAGGGGCAGCACACCCTGGAGAATGCCCGCCCCTACCGTTAGCCCTTAACCCAACAGTGCCGTAGCTCGGGCCACAAAGTTATCTGCCGTCAGGCCGTTTAACGCCATGATTTGTCCGGCGCTGGCGGTGGTTTCGCCCCGCTTCCAGGCGAAGGTGTCGCGGGGGGCCGTGCTGCGCAGCATAATCGGTTCGAGCATGGCGCTGGAGCCGCCCGTTACCCCGATCAGCGCGTCGCCGCTAAACAGGCGCTCAAACCCGGCATCGTCCAGGAAGCTGCCGTCGGGCTCGGAGCACAGATCCCAGGCGACATCGGTGGGGCGATAGAGCTGGCGAGGGTTGACCACCGACACAATGCGACTGCCAATGCCGGCGTTGGCTAGCTGCTCTGCGGCCTCAAATACCGGCATGAGGGTCATGTCGCCAATGACAGCAAAGACAACGGTTTGATTCCCTTGGATCGTGGCCAGCTCTACAGCACCGTCGGCGATCGCCCGGCGGGTTTGCTCAACGGTGGTGCGTACCGGCAGCGGCGACTTGCTGGCGGTGATGGTGACGCCTTTGTTACGGGTGGTCAGAGCCCAGTCGTAGCAAGCCTGAATGCTGTTGGCATCGGTGGGGAAGAGGGCGTAGACGTTGCCGTTGCGCAGCATGCCCGCGAAGTAGTTTTCGATCTCCGGGCGCTGGTGGGTCCAGCCGTTGCGGCCTTGCTCCAGGGCCCCCGCCGTAAATAGGCAAACGGTGGAGGGGGTGGCGCGGCGCAGTTCGGCCATGGCCTGGGTGACGGTCTGCCAGATAGGCAGGCCATTGATCGCAAAGGACTCGTAGGAACACCACAGGGTGCGGGCACCAAACAGAGCCTGGGCGGCGGCGAGACCGGCGCAGGCGTCTTCGCTGAGGGGCTCGTACACCTGGCCCTGGGGCTGCTGGAAGTAGGTGGCGTCGGCGGTGGGATGGATGATCTTCAGCGCCTGGTTGATGTTGTTGATGCCGGAGGCGGCGTTGCCGTCGGCGTTGGTAACTATAAAGGCGGGATCTTTTTGGCCCACGTAGCCCACCAGGACACCCATGGCGGTGGTAGCCACCTGTTTGTCGCCGCCCACGGGAAACTCATTCAGCGGCAGGGTGCCCAGGTCTGCCAGGGGCAGCTCGCTCTCGGTGACGGCCACCTTGGCGGCGGGGCCACCCCCGGCCCGCTCGTAGTTGGCGCGCACCAAGGCCCAGGCCTCGGGGTGCAGGGCGCGGGTGGTCAGGGCGCTGACAATGTAGTCGCGGGTCAGGGAGTCGCCCGGATAGAGGTTGTGGGACTGGGCACCGCGCTTGTGAACCCCCGCCCCCTTGAGCTGTTTGACGATCAGCACTGTTAGGGTGCCGCCCAGGGCCAGCTTGGCGGCCTTGTCGGTGGCCTCTAGCACCGCCTGGGTAAAGGCGAAGCGCTGGGGGAACGAGAACGCAGTGCTATCGACGTAGTCGCCGGGCTGGTTGGCATCATCAAAGTCCTTGGCATCCACCAGCACCACTTCTTGGAAGCCGTTGCCGCGCCAGTAGTCGATCATCGACTGGTTGCTCTTGGTGGAGACCATGCTGTGGTGCTCCTGGCTATAGCCGTTCCACACCAGGATGGGCAGGAAGTTGGTGACGGTGGGGTAGGCGGTGGTGAAGTGGCCGAAGCTGCTCATGATGTAGGGTTCGCCCAGGCCGCCGTCGCCGATGGTGACGGGGAACAGCACGCCGGGGTGCAGCTTGGCCCCGGCCATGGCAAAGTGCTGGCCCTGACCTAGGGGCCCAGCGGGGGACAGCAGCCCCGGCATCTGGCCCGACAGGTGGCCCAGCAGGCCGTGGGTTTCGCGGAAGCGATCGCACAGTTCCTGCACCGTGGCGATCCCCATCGCCTCCAGGGAACCGTCCATGAATACGTTGCTGTAGAAGCCGGGGGCGTGGTGGCCGACTTCGGTGACGATATTTTTGTGGCCCAGCATGACCAAGGAGGCGATCGCATCGGCGATGCTGGCAAAGCCGCCGGGGTGGCCCGATTCTTTGCTGGCGGTCACCTGCAAGGTGAGGTAGCGCAGGGCGTCGGCGGCCAGCAGGGTTTGATAGACGGCAACCGGGTCACTGGGAGATGAAATGGCGGTTTGCTCGGGGGCGATCGCCGCCGCCTGACCATAGGCAGCAAACTCGGGCAGCAGTTCGCCAAAATGCTGAATGCCTTCACAAAATGCTGGAATCGATTGCGTGCTGGCCACCGTCATACTCAAACCCTCTAACTAACGTGAAAAAACCGTCACCAGCCCCTGCGCCGCCAGCCCTGGCACCTGGCCTGCTGTATACAATTGCAAGGGCTGTTAACCATCCTACACAGCCGTGGGGGTCTCGGAACGCGGCACACCATTGCAACTGATTATGCTAGCTATGTCTAGTTCTCTTTGGCGGGTGGGTCGGGGCGGTTGATAATGTCGTTAATAACGTTATCGACGGCCACCGTAAGACTGTAGGGAATCGGCGTGCTGCCCTGGGAGACCACCACCACTTCGTAGTAGCCCGACTGGGGTAGCTCGCCGGCCCAGGTGTTTTGCTCAGCATCGGCCAAAATGTGGGGTAGTTCGTCGGTGGGCACGGGCACGTAGATCGACAGCCGGGTGCTGCCGGGCGGCGCTTGGAGGTTGAGCCGCAGCAGCTGCTCGGCGCTGAGGTTGAGAATATAGATCTGACCGTGGCCGGGGTTGAGGTTGCCCTGGCGCTGTTGGCTAAAGGACCCTGGCTCAAAGGTGATTTCGGTCAAGTTGTCGCCACTTTCCATGGCGTTGACCTGGTCTTGGGCCAGGGCGAACCAGATTTGATCGATCGGGGTTTCGACAAAGCCGTTGTTTGCTGCTCGCCCCGGAAACAGCTGGCCAAAGCGGGCGTCGGCTAGATCGGAGAGGGCTTTGGTGCTGACGTAAAGGGCATTGACCTGGCGCTGCCAGCGATCGCTATCGGTGGGGTTATAGCGCCCCAGCCGACTGCGGGCCTCGGTGCTGAGGTTGGCCTCTAGCAAATCTAGATTGCTGGCGGCGATCGCATCCCACTCAGCCCGCAGGGCTTCATCTTGGGGCTGGTCGGTGAGCTGGGTGCCCTGGCGGTCTGGGTTCTGCTCGTAGAAGAGCTGGTCATTGAGGCGGGTGAGATAGCTCCAGTCAACGCTGAGTGCGGTTGCGCGATCGCGTAGAGCCTGTTTGCGCTCGCGCTCAGCTTCACTGAGGTTAGGGTTCGTTGCATTGCTGGCATCCGGCGATACCGCCTCGCTACCATCACCAGCAACCTGGCCAATGGGGTCGAGCCACCACCACAGCCCTCCGGCCACTCCCACTACCACTAGCAACCCTACCAGGGCCGGCCAGCACCCCGCTGACGACTTTTTCACGGGCACCGCTCGCGGTGGCGGGGCCACCGTTGCCGTTGGGTCGTAGGCCATGGGTGGCGGCATTGATGGTAGATAGGGTGCCGGGGGAGCGACTGCTACCGTCGGCACTGGCCGCGGTGGCGGGATGGCGGGCTGCATGCGCACCGGCATCGGTTGAGCCCAGGCTTTTGAGAGGGGGTCGGGGTGGGCCAGATTGAGCGCCGCCAAGGCCTGCCCAGCAGACGGGTAGCGATCGCCCGGATCGTGGGATACCATGCGCGTCAGCACCTGGGTGAGCGTAGCCGATAGATCGATCTGCTCAGTCCAAAGCCAGCGATCGCGGCGATTGTCGTATAGATCCTCAGGGTCTTTGCCGGTCAGCAAGACCAGGGCCGTCATGCCCAGGGCGTAGAGATCGGTGGCGGGGGTGACCTGACCTGACTCAAGTTGCTCTTCGGGGATATAGCCCACGGTCCCTAGACGAGTAACCGTGCCATCGGCGGCCTGATAGGGCTGAGCCACCCCCAGCTGATGGCGCACATTCACCGCCAACTGTTTGACTCCGCCAAAGTCGATCAGCATGGGGCGGCCATCGGCGTTGCGCTGAATTAGGTTGGCGGGAGAAATATCGCGGTGCACAATGCCAATGCTGTGCAGGTATTGCAGCAGCGGCAACATTTGCATCAAAAACTGGACCACCTCGGCTTCACTAAAGCTCTCCCCGTGGGCGCGGCGGCGGCTTAGTAGCTCCCGGTAGGTGGGGCCTTCGACATAGTCTTGCACTAAAAACAGGCGCGTTTCATCGCGCAGCAGTTGGCGAAACCGGGGCACCTGAGGATGGTTAATTTGGTACAAAATGCCGGCCTCGCGCTCAAACAGAGTTTGGGCTTTGTCGAGGGCTAGCTTGCCGGGCACCTGGGGGTTAAATTCTTTGAGTACGCACAGCTCTTGAAACCGATGGGTGTCTTCGGCCAGGTACGTGTCGCCAAAGCTGCCCCGGCTCAGCTGCCGCAGCACCCGGTAGCGCCCCCCGAGCAACCATTCTCCCTGTCCTGTTTCAGCCATAGGCCTGTACTGCGGCGACCCTCTATGTAGTGTAAGTTCGCGGTATCTGTCACAGATTAGCGTAAAGCAGCCCTGTTTCTGTGATTGGCGCAGAGAAGTCCCTGGAGCTGTAGAGAACAACGGCTTTGGCACACAAGCGTTTGACTAAAGCCAGTGGCTTTCGATAGTTCTAGGTGGCTCCCACTACAAAATCGTCCTCATCTTGTCAGGCCAGAATCAAAAAGGCCAAGACCCTTAGAGGGGCCTTGGCCAGTAGCGCAACGGTGTCTTTTAAAGACGTCTTTAGAGACACCGTTGCAGCAAATGAGCCCTGCGCCTTAGCCCCAAGAGGAAAAGCACAGGGAAAGACTTTTAGAACCCTTGGCGAGAGATAAACTTCTCAATGTCGGCCTGGGTTTGGTGCAGCAGGTTGTGGCGGCTGTCGCCAGTGTTACCTAGGGAGGGCACCAAGTTACGGGCCTGGAGTGCCATGTGCAGTTGCAGATGAGCGACATACTCAGAGAAGTCTTCGCGGGTTTCGGTCAGGGCTGGAGCAATCTTTTCTGACAGGGCCACGGGTAAAACCTCGTTAGTGTTCAACATCGGTGAGACATGCAACGATATCGAAGTTAACACAGGCTCTGCGGTGCTTGCGGGCTGTGCAAAGAAGCTTAACGGTGCGTAACATCTGACACAATCTTTTGCATCTGCATCATCGCATCGCAGGCGCGCTTGGCTACAGCCGGGTCGGAATGGGCGATCGCTGTAGTCAAGACGATCGGCGCAATCTGCCAGGATAGGCCCCATTGTCTTGCACCAGCCGCAGGCGCGCTTGGCTGCCGTTTTCGACTCATCGCGATGGAGTGGGGTTGCCGATCGCCGGTGACGACGGTAAGGAATAGGTGGCCTGTGGGGTTTGGGTGCGGCGATCGCGCACGTATGAAGAATATTTTTGCGCTTTGGGCAGATGGCTGAGCAAGAAAACGATTGGGGTCGTTGGGTTATGCTAGCGCTTCACCCAACCTATAAGCTCAGCAGAGATTACAATTGGGAGTTCCGCTCATTGCCTATAGCTTGAAAGGACAGTAGAATCTACTTGAAGCCTGTAATGGTTTCCCTTTTTAACACTATAAGCAGTTAATAAAAATAGGAATTTTCAACATGGCTTTAGATCAACTCGAGGCATTTTTAAAGAAGATGAAGTCTGAGCCTGCACTTAAAAGTGAGGTTCTATCAGCATCAACTGCAGATGATGTTGCGCGAATCGCACTAAAACTTGGCTTTGAGTTTTCAGGTGATGAGTTACTGAGAATGTCAGGAAAGAACTTTGGCGGAGTTACTGTTATAAAAAACGTTCTTCCTGGGGAATATAACTAAATTCTTTCTAGGATTTTCGGGTTTCCTTCGTCAACCTAATCTAAAAGAGAGCTGCGATCGCACTAGAGTTTTGGTGCGGCGATCGCACAAGATTAGTGAAAGAATTTGTGCGCTTAGGTTGTTTGGAGAGAACCCTATTAGGAGAACTGGGTTACACTGGCGCTTCATCCAGCTTCCAGTAGATGGAACCTTGACTATACATCTCGCAACTTTTGTTGGTTGTGCCAAAATAGCCTTATGGCATTGGCAGGGTATGTAGATGACTACCTTCGAAACTATTGTGCGTGAGCTGGCATCGGTACCGGAACCATTGCTTTTGCGGGTGCTGAGTTTTATTCGATTAGTAAAAGGTAGCGCTACTTTAGCTGCTGACTCTTCCCGCGCACCTCGTATTCCGGGTTTGCATAAGGGGCAGGTATGGATGAGTGAAGATTTTAACGATTCTTTACCTGATAGCTTCTGGCTTGGTGACGATGAGTAGGGCTTTGATAGATACTCATGTTTTTATTTGGTGGACTGGGGAACCGAAGCGGCTTTCTGCACTAGCACACGATTTTTTGGTTAATCCTGAAAATAAACCCGTGCTCAGTTTTGCTAGTATTTGGGAGATGCAAATTAAGTTGTCTCTTGGCAAGCTAACGCTTAAAACATCATTGCCTGAGCTAGTTGAGGATGAAGTTAGCCGTAATGGTTTGAGCCTGCTACCAATTGAGCTAACCCATATTTACGCTCTGAGCGATTTGCCACCTCATCATCGCGACCCATTTGATCGGTTGTTGATAGCTCAATCTATAGGCGAAGAGATGCCCGTTATCAGTATTGATGACAAATTTGACGTTTATGGGATCCAGCGATTGTGGTAGCTAGCACTCTACAATGAGGTTGCCGATCGCAGGTGATGACGGTGAAGAAGTAGATAGCCCCTAGGGGTTTGGAAGCGGCGATCGCACAGCATGAGTGAAAGAATTTGTGCGCTTAGCTTGTTGGAAAGAAAACTATCAGGGGAGTTGGGTGAAGCGCCAGCGTAACTCAACCTACAGCTATTGAACTTCAACCACCAGGGCGAGTTTGCCGTTGCGATCGCTGACGGAGAGATCCCAACCTATGTCGCGAGTGAAAGCCATAGCGGGTTCACGTTGGAAGGTGACTACTCAATTATATTGGGCACGGCACCCGGTGAAGTATGGTATTGAGATGGTTGGGTTTCCTTCGTCAACCCAATCTGCAGGAGATCTGCGATCGCACTGTTGCATGCTTTTGTTATGCGATTTTTTGCTTTTATTTCGGTGGTTTGAAGGCTTCGAGAACTGTGTTTGCAAGACTGCTTTCAAGGCTTAGAGAACTTTTTGTAATTGAGATTGCCTTCTCCTTCGCCAAGCGTGCTGCCTTTTCTTGCTTTTCTGCCTCCTGTAAAGCCTCATTAAGCTCGTTGCATTCTTTCTCGCTTGGCAATGGCAGTTCAATATTTTTTATTAGAGACCACCGGACTCTAGTTCTGTTAGCACCGGTTGCAGCTAGCAACATTTCTGAGCGGAAAACGCTTGAGCGAAGGAGAACCCACAATACTCTGGGTGGAATGCCATTTTTAGGAGTCAGGATTGTATATTCGGTGGAGGCGACACAGCCATCAGTGTCTTCACCGATATATCCAACACTGCCATACGTTGCAGCGATATTAGAAATAGCAATATCCCCCTCGCGAACGACATACAGTTTTGTGTGTTGGGTTGTTGTTGGGTCAACTTCATCACCTCTTTGAGCCTCCCCTGAATACGTGACTCGAAGATATGTCTCAATACCATTATGATTCTGACAGTCAATAATGTCTTCTTCTTCGAATTGTTTCTCAGATGCTATGTCTTTGAGTTTAACAACTGATAATCCATTTTTCTCCCAACCTCTCTTGCTTGCCCCCCGTTGGATTAAGCAATGTTTGACATCGAGCCTATCTTTTATTTTTTCGGCAGGGACAGTGAATTCTTTTGGTGCTTTTCCAGAACAAAAATTTTCGTATTTCTTGGTTACTATTTGTATTTCTTCTTTTGCTTTTTCTCGATTTTGAGAATCAATAGGCATACTCCTGACCCGAGATGGATCATCTAAGCCGATATACTGACAAGGGTACATAAATACGGCTGATTGACTTTCGCTTTTTTGTGACTTTTTTTGAAGTATTAGCAGTGATGTTTTTACTCTTGCCTTAGACCTTTGGAAAGCATCTCCGGGTAATGAAACAACTGCTTTAACGATAAATTTTTGAAAAATCCAGCGACGAAACCAAGCATATTTACTGGCACTAAGAATCCCATCATCGAGAACAGTAACCAGACGACCACCAGGCTTAAGTAAATCGTAATACCGCTCGATGAACATTAGATTCGATCTAAGTTCTTTTTTCTGTACCTCAAAACCTAAAAGATCATATTCTTTCAACAATGAATCAGAATATCGACCATCTTCTTCTTCACTTAGCTTATATGTTTTCGCAAATGGTGGATTTGTAACAACAACATCAAAAAAACCCTTGCTTTCCTCCAAGATAACAAGGAAATCGTCTTTCTCCCTTTCCTGATCTGGAGTATCTTGAGGTCTTTTTTTAAGTTTTTTATCTAAGCCGTCAAGATTGAAGATTGTAGCACCACCGTCACCATGTAAATACATATTAAGTCGGGCAATTCGAGCAAGATTAGGGTCTTTACCGACCTCACAACCCCATATATGATTATTTTTTATTACATCTTTTGCGGAAGTCTTTTCTTCAATTGTTTTTCCATCAACGGCGTCAACTTTTGCCCACATATCAGCAAGCACATCAATTAAAAAGCCACCTGTTCCGCAGCAACCATCATAAACACGTTCACTTTTTTCTGGATAATCAACATCTACCCTTATTCGAGCGAGCTTTACTCCAAGTTTAACAACACTTCTTGGAGTAAAATATTGTCCCAGATCCTTGCCGCGCATTGTTGCGCTTAAAAAAGTCTCAAACAATCGACCATTTAAGTCAGCATCTATGCCAAATAAATATTTTCCCTCTAAAGTTTTAACAACTTCCTTGATAGTTTCAGCTGAAAGATTTATTGACCCATTTGGTTCAAATATCCGGCGACGCAAACCAGCACCAATATCTTTTTCCATCGAATCAATGAATGACCTAAACCATATGTCACTTAATGGATTGACAGAATTTTGTTCTTGAGCCTCAATCCAAGCTATCGAAAATTTAACCTTAGATGCATCAACTAAAAACTTGTCAGCGTTAGTATCAGTGCCAAGTGAATCGCGAACATGTTTATCTGAAATAAGCTTCAGTGCTATTATTTTTACAAACTCAAAAAAAGCTGCCGATTGACTTATATTGTCGTTTTTGTAAATAAGTTGATGGCAGCGAGCAAATGCTTCATTAATTTCTTCAATTTCTGGCTTAGAGAATTCAAGTGATGACGTTTTGACTCCAATTACGGCAGATGAACTTTTTAGTGCGCTTGGTGCAAGGATGTCTCGTAACTCATCAAGAGATGGGCTAGCGATTACCATTTCATTATGGAACCTCCGGTACACCGGATGATCATAGTCCCAACGATAAACACGGGTTTCCAATCCATTAGTTAACATGTAATACTGGACAGGATTGGAATTCTCGTGCTCAGAATTTAATATTACTGAATATGTTTTTGGTTGCCATGTCCAATCATCGAGTTTTTCTGATGGACTTTTAGCCTCAACAACGAATTTGGCTGATGCGCTCACTGTCACCAAAAAATCAGGACGGTAATTTATTGCTTTCCCTCGTGGGCTTTTCCTAACCCCAAGTTCTTTAATTGATTTCTTGTTTTTTATCTGTTTGTTCGTGTAACCAAGATACTTCAGAAGCGGACTAATAAAAAATAATTCCACATCTGATTCATTGGTAAGATCAGTACGGGAGCAAAAAGTTTCCATTTCATTCACCTTTATTCTGCACAGTTGCTTGCTTGCTGTGAAGACATTTAGTTTGATTAAGTTAACAGGACGTTCGATGCACCGAATTATTGCTTCACTTCTATTTTTAATTCCTTTGGAAACTTAGGCAAGTGATGCAAAGTGATATACGGTTCGCGAAATGAAAGTGGTAAATTATTGTTGAATTTTGGCAAAGCTTCATTTCACTTTTTGTTAGATCAAAATTTCCTTTGTACTACCATAGTAATATACACAAGCTAAAAAAAATATATCTAGTGAAATAACTTCCTCGAAAAGTAACTATATATTAAGTGCCAGGTGTGGCGGAAATTTCCCAGACTTTGGTATGTTATCTGCCGCTTTTATTGGCTAATTTCAAGACGAAGGGGTGTTAGCCGTCAATTGTGCTGGATGAGCCATCTGAATAAGTACTTATCTGGCAGTTTTTGGGCTTGCAATCCACAAGAGCTTGCATCGGTAAACAAAGTGTTGTTGCACGGTTGACGAGGAGCGACCGCCCCACTACACTCTTCCATTAAGCCGTTCAGCAGAACGGTGGCCATGCAGAACTCGAAAATCTTAGCGCTGTCCGCAGGTGTGCGACCACCTACGAACAGCTAACCCCGCAAATCTAACACGCAGATTGCGAGGCTAGGCCCATCGTACCCTAGCCCCCGTTTGCACAACCACAGCGGGTGGCTAGGGTTTTCGTGTTCTGTTTTCTTCCAACACAAAAGGAAAACAGAACCCATGTTTGAATATCTCGACCCCGATGCCAGCGGCGCATCTAACCTGCCGCCGTCTTCACCCAGCACCTCCCAGATTCGCCCAGAGCGGGTGCGTCACATGCTCTACGGCAGCCTTGCAGGTATAGACCGCACCATCAAAATCCTCCACGCCCACGGCTACACCGACCCCAACGACTGGAGCGACCCCATCCCCGTGCCGCCCACCAGCGACACCCCTGGCACAAACTCCCCACCGGGCACCGTCTGGATGGCCATTGCCACCAAAACCGTGCTCATCGAGTAAAGCCCCCGCCCCCGACGGCATCCCCATTGCCGTCGGGGCAAAGCGCGATCGCCATCACCACACCAGACCACCCCTTAAACCCGATAGAATAGGCAACCATATCGCCGCTCAGCGACCCAGCCCCCCCCACGGTCTGTGCCACACTGCTGAACGACAGCCCCTAACGCCAACCTATGTCTGCTTCCTCCCCCGCCGCCGACGGTCAGCCCCCCATTCCCGAGCGATTGGCCAAGCACACCGTGCGCTACGCCGACCATCACTCGGTCAACTGGGACGACCTGACGCCGATGATGCGCCACTACGTGGAGATGAAAGAGCAGTATCCCCACGCCCTGGTGCTGTACCGGGTGGGCGATTTCTTTGAGACCTTTTTTCAAGATGCGATCGCGATCGCCCGCGAACTCGAACTCGTCCTCACCAGCAAAGACGCTGGTAAAGCCATTGGCCGGGTGCCCCTGGCGGGCATTCCCCACCACGCCCTCGATCGCTACTGCACCCTGCTGGTCGAAAAAGGCTATGCGATCGCCATCTGCGACCAGGTTGAAGACCCTGCCGTGGCCCAGGGCCTCGTCAAGCGCGAAGTCACCCGCGTCATCACCCCCGGCACCGTGATCGAAGAGGGCATGCTCAGCGCCAGCCAAAACAACTTTTTGGCCTCGGCGGTAGTGGCCGGGCACCACTGGGGGCTGTCCTACGCCGATGTCTCCACCGGGGAATTCTTGACCACCCAGGGCGAAGACCTCGACCAACTCGCCCAAGAACTGCTCCGGCTCCAGCCTGCGGAGGTGCTGTTTCCGGTCGATGCACCGAACTTAGGAGCGATGCTGCGACTGGGGGATCAGTCTGACCAGTTGCCGAGCTGCCTGCCCCGCCAGTTTTGCTACACCCTGCGGCCCCAAGGCCCCTACAGCCAGAGCGAGGCCCGCCAGCGCTTACTCCAGCGGTTTCGGCTGCGGTCGTTAGAAGGGTTGGGCTGTGACCACTTGCCCCTGGCGGTGCGGGCCGCGGGCGGTCTACTGCACTACGTCGAAGAAACCCAAAAGACCGTACAGGCTCCGCTTCAGCCTCTCTGCACCTACACCCTGGCCGCCTACCTGGTAATCGACCACCAGACCCGCCGCAATCTAGAGATCACCCAGACGGCCCGCGATGGCACCTATAACGGCTCACTGCTGTGGGCGCTCGATCGCACCGTCACTGCCATGGGTGGGCGCACCCTGCGCCGATGGCTGCTGCAACCCCTGCTCGATGTCACAGCCATCCAGGCCCGCCAAGAGACCATTCACGAACTGCTGCAGGACGGCAACTTGCGCCAGATGCTGCAACACAAGCTCAAGCAAATCTACGACCTAGAGCGGCTGGCGGGCAGAGCGGGTTCTGGCACCGCGAATGCCAGGGATCTGGTGGCCCTGGCGGATTCCTTTTTGCGACTGCCGGATCTGGCGGCGCTGGCCGAACAGGCGAAATCGCCCTACCTGCAAGCGCTCCAGTACGTGCCGCCGGAACTGGAGCAGCTGGGGCAGACGTTGCGATCGCACCTGGTCGAAACCCCGCCCCTCTACCTCACCGAGGGCCACCTGATCCGCGACGGGGTCAACGCCCAGCTCGATGACCTGCGCCAGCAGGCGGTGGATGACCAAAAGTGGATCGCGGAACTGGAGCCCGCCGAACGCAAGCGCACCGGCATTTCTACTCTCAAAGTGGGCTTTAACAAAGCCTTTGGCTACTACATCAGCATTTCCCGCGCCCGCGCCGACCAGGCCCCCGACGACTACATCCGCAAGCAGACTCTGACCAACGAAGAGCGTTACATCACCCCCGAACTCAAGGAGCGCGAAACGCGGGTCTTTAATATAGAGTCTGAGATCAACGCGCTGGAATACGAGATTTTCAACCAGCTGCGCGAACAAGTGGGTGCCCAGGTCGAACTGATCCGCAAGGTCGCTGCCGCCGTAGCCGCCGCCGATGTGCTCTGCGGGTTAGCTGAAGTCGCCATCTTCCAGGGCTACTGCTGCCCCGAGATGGATGAATCGCGGGCGATCGCCGTCACCGAGGGTCGTCATCCCGTAGTCGAGCAGCTGCTCCCTGCTGGGTTCTTTGTGCCCAACTCCAACTTCATGGGCACGATGCCGAGCGATCGCGATGCCGCCCATCCCCAAGACCTGATCATTCTCACCGGCCCCAACGCCAGCGGCAAGAGCTGCTACCTGCGCCAGGTGGGGCTGATTCAGCTAATGGCCCAGATGGGCAGCTTTGTGCCGGCGAAGGTGGCCAGGCTGGGGGTGTGCGATCGCATCTTCACCCGCGTCGGCGCTGTAGACGACCTGGCCAGCGGCCAATCCACCTTCATGGTCGAGATGAACGAGACGGCGAATATTCTCAACCACGCCACGCCCAGATCTTTGGTGCTGCTTGATGAAATTGGCCGGGGCACTGCCACCTTCGACGGTCTCTCGATCGCCTGGGCCGTGGCTGAGTACTTGGCGATCGAAATCCAGGCCCGCACCATCTTCGCCACCCACTACCACGAGCTAAATGAGCTGGCGGCACTGGTGCCCAACGTCGCTAATTACCAGGTGACGGTGAAAGAAATGCCCGACCAGATTATCTTTCTCCACCAAGTACAGCCCGGCGGGGCCGACAAATCTTACGGTATTGAGGCGGGGCGACTGGCGGGGCTTCCCCCCTCGGTGATTCAGCGCGCCCGCGACGTCATGTGCGAAATCGAGCGCAACAGCACGATCGCCGTAGGGTTGCGGGGGGAGGTGCCGAAATCGAGTAAGCCCCGCCGTCGAGTGAAGGAGGTGGCAGTCAGCTCTGACCCCTCGGAACAGCTCGACCTGTTTGGGAAACCTTAATTTTGGCCTAGGCTACCAAACCGCGAATCTCTCCTAATAGCATCTAGTCCGATCGACGGAGATTGCTCTCTGGGCATCTAAGGCCATGTTGGCAATGCCCGGTTAGCTAAAGCACCATGAAGTCTCAATGCCCGAAACCAGGATGCTTTTCCCAGGGAAAGGTCCTAACTCTTTGCCTGTCTGCGTTGATGACAGCAAGGCTCTTGTTGAGAAATATTCCTAACTGACTTGCGATCTGTCTATCATTAATGGTATTTATTCTCAGTAACCTGCGTCAGTCAAATCATAAGCTTGAGGTTTAGGCTCTCCTGCTCTTAATTATTTCGGCTGATAGTCATGGCGTTAATGCATCTCTAGCCAGGTTTTAGATAGTCAAGCCTGCCTAGAGGTGCATAAAACTGTTCCTTAATGCACAAGAATTATTTTTCTGTCGGTTTTCCTGTGGAGTATGACTCATGTATCGTTCAGATGTTGATCCCCTCGCCTCTGAATCTGTTTAGACCAAATCCGATTGGGTAAACCCCGGTTCATAATCCATGAACCCCGTAGGGGCGTAGCATGCTACGCCCCTAAAAAATGGGGGCGTACAGAGAGAATGGGGTATTGTCTGCTGCTGGCGATGCCGATCGCTAGTCTCCTTGGCGCTTGATTTGACTTATGCCCTAAGTGGGGAAGGTTTGCACCAGTTAGCCGCAGAGTTGACTCAATTCAACAGTCTCAGCCAATCATCAAACTTTATTCAGGGTGCTCTCAGGTTGCCGTGACAACCTGATGACTGAAGACGATCGCCTGGTATGGCGACGGCTAAGTTATGTTTTCTCCCCAAGAGGTTGACTATGCGAATTCAATATCTGGGCGCGGTTGCGATCGCCTCCCTCCTGACCCTAGGCGCTGTAGCTTGTAGCACCACCGCCGTCACCCCCGAGGCGAACAGTCAGGCTGTCGTTGATCCCTGCGCCGCCGCAAACCCCTGTGCTGGGGCCGATCCTTGCGCTGCCGCAAACCCCTGCGCTGGAGCCGATCCTTGTGCGGCGGCTAATCCCTGCGCCGCTGCGGCTGACGGCACCGCCACTCAGCCCGAGGTCTACAGCTACGATGGTTTGGCCATTCGCGGGGCTGATCCGGTGGCCTATTTCACCGAAGGCAAAGCCGTTAAAGGATCCGCTGACTACGAAACCACCTGGAGCGGGGCTACCTGGCGCTTTAGTAATGCCGAGAATCTGGCGGCCTTTACCGCCGACCCCGAGGCCTATGCCCCTCAGTACGGCGGCTACTGTGCTAAGGCCGTCAGCGGTGGCTCTTTGGCTTCCATTGATCCAGAGGCCTGGAGCATTGTTGATGGCAGGCTTTACCTCAACTACAGCGCTGGGGTACAAAAGCAGTGGCAAGGCGATATTGCGGGCAATATTACTAAGGCCAACCAAAACTGGCCCGCCGCCCTCAGCAGCGATCGGGTTAGCGAGAGCGGCAAAAGCTGGTAACTTACCCCATTGGCCCCGCCAAGATGACCTTGGCGAGGGCGTTAATCACGGCCTCAGGCGGCTCTTGCTTGAGGTCGGCATACCACTGCTGGGTGGCCTCGGGTACATAACCATAGATGGTGCTGGTGCGCTTGCGAGCCTTCATGACCAGATCGGCTGTGCGCTCTTTGCGGGCGGCTTCGTAGCGCTGGAGGGCATCGGCCACGCCCAGGTTGGTGGTGGTCAAATAGCGGGTAAGCACTTCGGCGTCTTCGATCGCCTGGCAGCCGCCCTGCCCTAGGGTGGGGGTGGTGGCGTGGGCCGAGTCACCTAGCAGGGCGACGCGCCCCTTCACCAGTCGTTCTAGGGGGTCAATATCGCCAATTTCGAGCCGGTTGGTCTGCTCGGGGTCAATCGCCTGAATCAGCTTTTGCACTGGGGTGGGCCAACCCTGAAAGATTTGGGCCAGTTCGTCTCGGCGGTCGGGGGGGGCTACTGCAGTGCCCTCTGCCATGGGCGCGCCAAAGAAGAAATAGAAGCGATCGCCCCCCACGGGCATCATTGAGGCCCGCTTGCTGTCGCCCACGTAGAGCACCCACAGGTCTTTTTTGCACAACTCCGGGTCTGCTTTGACCAGCCCGTTCCAGTTGACGTAGCGAGCGTAGCGGCGATCGACACAGTGGCCGACTACGTCTGCCCGCACCGCTGAATGAATGCCGTCGGCTCCCACCACCAGATCGCCGCTGATCCGCTCGCCGTTCTCAAAAATGGCGGTGGCGCTGGTTTCGTCTTGCTCAACCCCGACACAGTGCCTCCCCAGATGCACCTGCTCTGGTCCAAAGGCATCGAGCAGCATAGTTTGCAGGTCAGTGCGGGCGACGGGGTAAGGGCGCTGGCCCACCCGCTCAAACAGGGGGTGCAAATCGACATAGCTCAGCGGCTCGTCGGTGTGGCTGCGGTATTCCATCGCGTTCATCTCGCCGCCGATCGCGGCCAGCTTTTCCCCCAGCCCCAGCTTATTGAGCACTTTCACCCCGTTTGACCAGAGCGAAATGCCGGCTCCGGCAGGGCGCAGCTCTTGGGCGCGATCGTAGATCTCCACCTGGTAACCGGCCTGCTGCATGGCGATACCTGTGGTTAAGCCGCCAATACCGGCTCCAATAATCACCACCTTCAGGTTGTACATGGGGATTCTCCTAACTGTTGCGATAGCTGAGTTGCGACAACTGGGCTGAGCTAGCTGGGGTCAATGCCCCAATCCTTTGAGGGGATTGGCTACCCCAAGCGGCTTTGGGCTCTCTTTTACTATAAAGAAAAGCTGTATACAGTGCACAAATAACCTGGATTGATTAACTGCTTCAACCCAGGATTGTCAACCCCAAGGGGCAGCAAAATAGTTTTCACGCTCAATCTTCAAAAAACTGTCAAATCATTTACCAAGTTGTTAATTTGGAACCCCAAAAAAAGCTGGGTTTGTCTTGGTTTTAGAGAAGAGGTAACTGTCCGAATTTGGAATACCATCATGTGTCATCGTTTCTCTGTAGGCCTGGCTGTAGTTGCTATGGTTAGTGTCCTTTATGCAGGCTTTTTTTCGTCGTCAGTTCAGTCGGCATCTACCCCATCTTCTACTGAATTAAGTATGACTGAAGTGGCCAGCAATACCGTTGCCAGAACCCATGAACGACCCAAGGGGCGCGGTACTGGTCGTCGTGGGGTGCTTGACTAAGGGGCCTCTCCCAGGGCAGTTCGGAGCTGTTCTAACTGGTACTGAGCGTCGTCGAAGCAGCCTAGACGACTGACGTCTAGGCAGGCGCTGGCTACGGTTTCTAAGTCTGCGATCGCGCTTTCAAGATCTCCCAATTCTTTATGCAGCAATCCTCTGTCGTAGTAGGCAAAGGGATGGCTAGGATTGAGCTGAATTGTCTGGTTGAAGTCGATCATGGCACCGGCTAAATCGCCTAAATCTCGACGTGTTAAACCCCGGTTGTAGTAAGGTTCTGGACTGCCCGCATTAATTTGAATAGCAATAGTGAAATCTTGAATTGCCCCCTGAAAATCGTTAAGTCGCCGCTTGACTAGGCCGCGATTTTCGTAGGCCAAACTATTGTTAGGGCGCAGGTTGACGGCCTCAGTACAGTCGCTGAGGGCGGCAGCTTGATCGCCCAGGTTAGAGAGAGATAGACAGCGGTTGAGGTAGGCCACAGCCTTGCTCTCAGGGTCTGTGGCTAGGTTGATGGCAGCCGTGTAGTCTTGCACAGCCCCCTCTTCATCACCCAGCTCGGCTCGGGCGCTGCCCCGATTGACGTGGGCATCGACGTAGGTGTCTTGCCGTTCCAGGGCGTCACCATAGTCGGCGATCGCCCCCTGTAAATCCCCCAAACGAAAGCGTAGGTTGCCCCGCTGATAGTACAGAGGGGCCGAGTCGGGTTGAGCCCGAATGGCGTTGCTGATGTCCTGTAAAGCCGCCTCTGACTGACCGTTTTCCCACAGCAAGGTAGACCGCCTGGCCAGGGCATCGCTGTGGTCGGGTTTTAGCTCAATTGCCTGATTGAGGTAATTAATTGCGTCGTTTTTTTGGCCCATTTGTTTGGCGGTCTCAGCCCGCTGCACCAGGTTGTTGACCCTCATGGCCTGCGGTACCCGCAGCAGAGCAATTCCACCTATAGCCAACAGCGCCACGGCCGCCCCTCCTACTAACCAAAGCCTGGGTTGTCGCTGCCAGCTAGTGAACGGTGTTTGGGTCGCTTCTACTCTGCTAGCGTTGCGACGCTCCGGTGCCATAGCATTGTTCTCCTGGGACTGGGGCATAGGGGCAGGATCGGTCCTAAAGTTGTAGGCCCCGCCCGGAGATGGGCTCAGATCGGCCAGGGCAACCAAAATATCTTTAGCCTGATGAAATTGCGATTCAGACTGAGGGGTCACCATCCTGAGCAAAATAGCCTTCAGGGGTTCATCGAGGGTCGAGCATTCGTCAAGCTGAAGTTTAACCTGGGCAAAAAAGTTATCCTGACTCAAGCGCGGAATTGCTTCACTCGTAAGGCCGGTGGCCATTTGCACTGCGATCATGCCTAGAGCAAAGTGGTCGGCGGCAAAGCGGGTATACTGCCGGTGCTGGGGCTGGGGTAGGTAGGCTGAGACGGTTCCATCCGTACTGTCGTTGGCTGCAATTCCTGCTTCTGGAGTGGCCGTATCTTGAATCAGCCCAAAATCAACCAGCACTAAATGGCCCTGATCGCGATGGCGAATGAGGTTGTTAGGATGCAGGTTTTGGTGGGCAATACCGTGGCGTTGAATCAGGTCTAAAACCGTGAGACCCTCAACCAAAAAAGCCTGTACCTCCACCTGAGATCTAGGTTTGCCCTCTGCTAGCTCGGTTAGCAGAGGCTGTCCTGGCACGTAGTTACGCACCCAGTAAAAGTCTTGCCCTTCTTGCACAGCGGCAAGGTTGCGGGCGATCGCATCGTGATCGCCCATGCGCTTGAGCAAATTGACCCGCTTTGCCAGCAAGTCGTTGAGAAATTTCAGGGTGATGGCATTGTGAGCCGGCAGTTGCAAATGCTTGACGATGCATTTGGGCTTAGCCGCATCGCCATGATCGGTCATCAGGTAGGTCTTAGTGTAGGCCTTAGTGCTGACAACTCGAATGAACTGAAACCGTCCATCGATCAGTCTTTTCACAACCATTGAATTTGCCGAGGTAAATGCACCGGGCTAAGGTATCGATTAAACCCCTAGCCCTATTTAAAACTGTTAACTCCATGACCTTTAGCGGCTTAACTTTAGGTGCAGATGTGATTAGCTTAGTAGGCTTACTCCAGACCCACTGCTCACAGCCTAGAAGGGCAAAATCTGCTGGGTATAACGCCGAATCTAACCCCCTTAACATTGCCAGGCTAAACATTTCTGTGCCAGGCCATTAGCTTTGGAAATAGCGCTGTAACCCCTTTATCTGCAGCGCCGCACTGAGAAAACGACAGAACCGACCAAGCTACCGCAGGCCTAAACCGTCAGGAACAGACGGTTAAGATGGATGTGACGACCTTTCAGCAGCCATACTACTATGTACTGTGTAATTTACGACGGTAACTGTAACCTCTGCGTCAGTCTAGTGCAGGTCCTAGAGTCGCTAGATCAAGGCGCTCAGTTTCAGTATGTGCCCATGCAAGACAGTCAAACCCTGCATGGCTACGGCATTACCCCTGATGACTGCGAAGCCGGCATGATTTTGATCGATCAAGCTGCTCCCGATCGCCGCTGGCAGGGCAGTGATGCCGCCGAAGAAATTGGTCGTCTACTGCCCTTAGGCAATCCCTTTGTGCAAGCCTATCGGTCGCTGCCAGGGGCCAAGCAGGTAGGCGATCAGATCTATGCCTTTGTGCGCGATCGCCGCTACGAGCTATTTGGCAAGCGCCCTGAGCGTTACGACCCCGCCTACCCTCTCTGCGACGATCAACGCTGTGGCTCAGCTAGTGCCAATAGTGCCAATGGCCTTTAGTAACCCGCCCTGGGCTCACGAGATATAACTATGGCTATATCTCGTATCTTCGTGTATCTACAGAGGCATTGGCTCGCCTACCCTGAGTACCCTGAGGCTAGGCAGCATCTGCCCAAATGCCCATTTTTGCTGCCCTACTGCCTAGCAACCTAGCCCATACTCAGCTAAATCAGGAGAATCACTATGAACCAGCGATCGCAATTTGCCCTAGCTGTCCTCAGTATTCTCGCTACGGCTGCTCTAGCGGCTACTGCCGTGGAGGCCGGACCAGGGCAGGGTCGGGAGCATCGTCTCCAGCCGGGCGCATCTGTGGCAGCACCATTTTGGGGTGGGGTACCCACCCCCTAGGCTGGGTTGACCCTGACTCGGGCAAACTTGAGCCCGCTGACGCCTTGTAGGGGTTCCACGGTGCCCTGCTCAATGTCGGCCGCCACAATGCCTTCGCGGTGTAGGTAGCGCAGGTAGCGCTGGTACTCCTGCCACTCTTCGCTGGTGGAGTACACCACTGTGAGCATGCCCGGTTGGGTAATGCGATCGCCTGTCTCGGCATCACAGGCTTTGTCAATTCGCTTTTTGACAATTTCGTAGCGGGTGTCGCGGGTACCCCGCACGTCGAACAGTCGCTCAGTGGTTTCGTCGTGCACGATATCGACCGTAAAGCCCTGTACCAGTACCAAGTGGGTGATGGTCATATCGGTATCGTAAGCGGCCTTGAGGGCAAACCCCTTGCGGGCACAGTCGCATACTGCCCGCAGCTGCTCGTAGCGCAGGGCCTTGAGCTGAAACTCGGTGAAATTGGTGTCGATCGATCGACCCGCATAGATCATGTGGTCGATGCCGTCGGTGGCCTCCAGATCGCAATAGTGAGCGGTAATCGCTTGCATGGTCTGCTGCCACTGGTTCCAGGTGTCGCGCAGCAGCCCATTGATGTGGCCAATGGTTTCGTCGTAGACGGCACGGGCGGTATACACACAGCCGTGATTACTGTCGATGGTGGCTTGGTACTGGGCGATCGCAGCGGCGGCGTCATCGCTGTGCTGGGCAAAGTAGCCAAAATGCACCTCCACTTCCCCCTGCAAATAGCGCAGCAGCGTCACCTCCGAATCCACCGTCACGCCTTCTTCCAGGGCGGCAATATGGTCGGCTAAATCGAGCGCCAGCTGACCCACCAGGGCATTGTTTACCGCCTGACCGGCGGCCTCTACCACCGTTAGGGCCAACCGAAACTGGGCTAGCAGATCCTGTTGAATTGCCCGGTTACGCTCGTCCGATGAGCCGCGAATATCTGAGATGCCGTACAGCGGATAGACGCTCTCAAACACTACCGGGGCCGGGGGCAACCCCAGACTCAACCGCTCGGCCTCCTGTTCAAACCGCCACCGCACTGAGGGGTGAATGTTGGTAAAGCGGTCTTGCACACTGTGGCGCATGGCCGCTGTCAGCGCCGGAATCAGAGTAGTGGCACAGCTACAATCGGCCTGGTCAAAGGCGTAGGGTTTATTGCTGGCCAGGCCCACTAGGCCCACCATTTGGGCGCTGCTTTCCCCTAGGCGGCTAGCGCGCATCACCAGAGGAATCAGCAGCAGCGATCGCACCCCCTGGTTGAGCAAATCGACCTCGCACTGAGTATTGCAGTCGAGGCTGAGGTCGGGCACGTTCACCACCTCGTGGCGCTCAGTAGCCCGCAAAAATGCCGACCCCGCGAGATCGTCTACGCCATAAATTGCCGTCTGCCACTCGGGCCGATCGAGGCCGGTAAACAATTGAGCCTGATTGTTTTCAGCGCTGAGCAAAAAGCTATCGGTCGCATCAAACAGCTGCTTCATCAGCTCGTTGGCTTGCTCAAAGCGGCGGGTTCCCAACACCGACTCATGGCCGACCAGCAGCTCAATCAGCGTCTTTGAGATCTCGCGTTCGGTAACGTCAATACCCTCAATTAAAATCTGGCCGCTGGCGGTATAGTTTCCGGGCTTTAGGGCCGAGAGCAGCTGCTTAAAGACCGGATCTTTGCTCAAGAGCTGGTTGGCGACCTGTTCGCGTCGGGGCGGCTCGGCCCAACATGTTGACAGACTGGCCTGGAGTTCGGGAGAAATCGCCGTCACCCGCAAGCCGCCGTCGGTGGTGCGCAGGCGCAGCTCAATCTGGCGCACCTGGCCGGTTTCAGAATCGTCTAGGGCTACTACCAGGGGCTCGTGAAGCAGACGCTTAGATACTAAATCGGCCTGCCCGTAGGTATGCTGCAACACCGCACTGAGAAAATGTCGCCGAAAGCGTTCCTGAAGCGCCTTTTGGTCGGTCGTCGAGAGGCGGTTAAAGAAACTCAAGTCGAGGTGCCCGCCTTCGAGGCGAATGCCGGTTAGGCGGCAGAAATATCGGTTTGCAAACAGCACCGGATGGGCCTGGGTGGGGGCACTGATGGTGGTAGCTACATCAACTACCGCCATAACCAAGTGGCTGTACTGCTGAATCAGCTCTAGCCAGGGCAGGACCGGCTGAGCGATCGGCTGAGCGATCGGATCAGGGGTCTCACCCTCCTGGCAACTTTCACTGCGATCGCCCAGAGTATAAGAGAGATCTAACAGTAGCCCTCCTGTAGAGTTAGCTACTCGGTCGGTATCGACGCAGCGAGACGATTCGTTAGCCATAGTTGCCCTTGGTGTACCCTTCACTAAAGTCTTACAAAGCAACCGATTAGGATTCCGCAGTGGCACTGATATCTTTGCGGAATGCTGAGGGTTTGCAGAGATCGAGCAAACATTCTCTCTGCAGCGAAACTTCACCCTACTCCTCGCACAGCTTACCTACGGCTGATGTTGATTTTTTACATCCATGTTAACCAATTTCGGCGTGTCTTTTCTAACGACGCTGCTTCTGCTTCTGGTTAGAGCCTTCACCCTTTAGAATAGAGTTTCCGCCCCAGGATTATTCTCTCTGTTAAACCAATGTTTGAAGCCCTGTCCGATCGCCTTGAGTCTGCCTGGAAAAGCCTGCGTGGCCAGGACAAAATCAGCGAGTCTAACATCGACAGCGCCCTGCGCGAGGTGCGCCGGGCCCTGTTAGAGGCCGATGTCAACCTCCAGGTGATCAAAGACTTTATCGCCCAGGTCAAAGAAAACGCCCTAGGCATTGAGGTGGTCAAGGGCATCAGCCCCGACCAGCAGTTCATCAAAGTGGTGAACGACGAGCTGGTGCGGCTGATGGGCGACACCAACGCTCCCCTAGCCGACTCACCCACCAAGCCCACCGTGGTGCTGATGGCGGGCCTGCAAGGTACGGGTAAAACCACCGCCACCGCCAAATTGGCGCTGCACCTGCGCAAAGAAAACCGCAGCACTTTGCTGGTGGCCACCGACGTCTACCGTCCGGCGGCGGTCGATCAGCTGATTACCCTGGGTAAGCAGATCGACGTGCCGGTGTTTGAGCTGGGTACCGACGCCAACCCCGTCGATATTGCCCGCCAGGGTATTGAAAAAGCCAAGGCTGACGGCGTGGATACGGTGATCGTGGACACGGCGGGGCGTTTGCAGATCGACCCCAAAATGATGGCCGAGCTGGCCGACATCAAAACCGCCATCGACCCCGATGAAGTGCTGCTGGTAGTCGATGCCATGACCGGCCAGGAAGCCGCCAACCTCACTCGCACCTTTCACGACGAGATTGGCATTACCGGGGCCATTCTCACCAAGATGGATGGTGACGCGCGGGGTGGGGCGGCCCTGTCGGTGCGGCAAATTTCGGGCCAGCCGATCAAATTCATTGGCGTGGGCGAGAAGGTAGAGGCGCTACAACCCTTTTACCCCGAGCGCATGGCCTCGCGCATTTTGGGCATGGGCGACGTGCTTACCCTGGTCGAAAAAGCTCAGGAAGCCGTCGATATTGCCGACGCCGAAAAGCTGACGCAGAAAATTCTCGAAGCCGAGTTTGACTTCGACGACTTTCTTAAGCAGATGCGCTTCATGAAGAGCATGGGCTCCCTCGGCGGCATCATGAAGCTGATACCGGGCATAGGTAAGCAAATCACGGGCGACATGCTAGAGCAGGGTGAAGCCCAGCTCAAACGCTGCGAAGCCATGATCAACTCCATGACCACCCAGGAGCGCAAGCAGCCCAATCTGCTCTCTAGCTCTCCCAGCCGTCGCCGCCGGATTGCCAAAGGCTCGGGTCACCAAGAAAAAGACGTGGGCAAGCTGGTCAGCGATTTCACCAAAATGCGCACCATGATGCAGCAGATGGGTCGCGGTGGCGGCTTTCCGGGCATGGGCGGCGGTATGCCCGGCATGGAGGGCGGTTTCCCCGGTATGGGCGGCGGCATGCCTGGGCTACCGGGTATGGGTGGCGGGGCTCAGCCCGGCTTTCGCGCCCCCACCAACAAAAAACAGAAAAGCCAGAAGAAAAAGAAGGGCTTTGGCCAGCTGTAGAAAACCTGGGCTAGCGATCGCCCGATCGCTGCCACAGGTTCAACTCCGGCACATCCACGCTGGGCGGTAGGCTAATTAACCAGTCGATCGTGCCTGTTATCACCTCCATGGGAATTGGGGTCTGTGACCCGAACCGGCCTTCCTCAATGTCGAGCAGAACTTCCTCGGTGGCCACGTTGCCGGGGTTGATGACGGTAAAGCCGATATTCTGACCGTCCAGGGCCAGTCGCAGTGCCTGCACCGCACCTCGCAGGCCAAACTTGGCGGCGGTGTTAGCGACCTCTGGTGAGGCGCAGTTTTCCAACCCAGAGAGGGCACCGATGTAGATAGCGCGAGGATTGGCCGTCTGGGCCAGGTTTGTCGCTAGGGCGCGGGTGATCTCGATAGGGGCGATCGCATTGATGCTCATCACCCAGCGGGTCTCGGCATCGGAGCTGTTGAGAAAGCTGTAGGCGTCGGTAAATGCGCCTTCTTCCCACACGCCGCCCATAAACAGCAGGGCATCGACTGGGGTGTCGCCGAGGGCGGCTGCGATCGCACCCACCCCCTCCGGCCCCGAAATATCTGCCTGGATCCACTCACCTGCTACAGCTGGGCTGCGGCACACTGACCATACCCTGTCACCCTGACTAGCGAAATGCTGAGCCACCGCCGCCCCAATGCCGCGACTGGCACCGACAACAACAACGGTTTTAGGGGCTGGGGGCATCGGATCAGGACTGGGTTTCTGGCAGCTCTTGGTTTTGATTTACTATAAGCAACCCGCCGAGGGCAAGGGCGATCAGCGGCACACCAAACACCCACCGCTGGCGATCGCGCGCCCGATCCTTCAGCGACTCTTGCACAAACGACTCGCCCTTCTCCATCTCTTGGTAGGAGAGAGTGTAGGACGACAACTCGCGCAGGCGATCTTCGGTGAGGGGGTCGCCCTGCCAGCGGCTGTCGCGCTCTAGCTGGGTGAGCTGCTGAATGTGGGTCTGCATTTCCCGTTCCCCAAAGGTTGCCTCAGCCGCTAGTTCGCGTTCGGCATCGGTCAAAAAGCGATTTTGCAACTCAGGGTAGTAGTGTTCGATCAGGCCCAGGAGGGGTTGATCGGCATGGGGGTTGACGGTCAGCCATAGCCCCGACAGCAGCGCTAGCCCCAGACCTCCCAGCCCCAGGCTTCTCAAGGCTTGGGCAAAAATGCGGCGGCGTTGCTCCGGCGGATTGAGAATGAGCGGTTGCAGCACGGTGGCGATCGCTAGCATGGCCCCAAAGGCGCAGACAATGGTGGCCCCGGTGGGCAAATCCCACCCGTAGGAAGCGCCAATGCCAAAGGCGCTGGTGAATAGCCCCACCGTCCAGCCCAGCACCAGCTTGGCCCAAACTCGGGTGCTGTAGAGGGTGCCCACCGCCGCTGGAATGATCAAAAACGAGAAGACGAGGAGCACGCCTGCGATCGCAACCGAGCTAGTCACCACCACGCCAAAGGAAACGTAAAACAAAAAATCCCAAAACCACAGCCGCCACCCGTTCGCTACGGCTTGCTCGGGGTCGAGGGAAATGGTGAGGAAGCGATCGCGAAACAGCCAGTGGAAAATTCCCACCGCTCCGTACAGCCCTACCACCTTGAGTAGGTCGCCCTCGGTGGTGGTGAGCAAGCTGCCCACCAAAATCTGCTTGATGTGCTCGGCCCCCTGGGGGGAGCGATCGATCAGCAAAAACGCCGCCGCCGCCGAGACCACATACACCACTCCAATGAAGGTCTCCTGCGACACCCGCCCGGTCCACTGACGACTGAGGGAAAGAATCGCCGCCCCGGCCACCGTAAACACCAGAGAATAGCCGTAGGCCGCCGGGGTCTGGGGCATGTGGCCCAGCATAAAGGCCACCGTCGCCCCCAGGGCCGAGATCTGGGCCAGGGCCAGATCGACAAACACCACATTACGGCTGAGCACATGAATGCCCAGGTAGGTGTGAATGCCAATCAACACCAGGGCGACCAGAAACGGAATCGTTAGCAGTTGCAGTGCGTCTTCCATTCCAGCTACTCCTACAATCCCTGGCTTTGAAACGCCTGCACCAGGGCGTTGATGTTGTAATCAAACAGCGAGAAATAATTTTCGGCCCCAGGCACCGCCCCGACCGATGAAATCAGCTCGACGACGGCGGCCCCAGTTTTGCTGTGCAGCAGGTTGGGCACCCGCTCCGACTCGTAGGGCTCTTTGATGATCAGGGCCACGTGCTCGGCTTTGATGGTTTTCATCAGCTGAGCCAGGTGGGCTGGGCTAGCCGGAATGCCGGGACGTGGCTCGATATAGTCAACTACGTTGAGCCGAAACCGTCGAGAGAGGTAGGGCCAGCTGTTGTGGTAGGCGATCAGCGGCTGCCCCTGGTAGGGGGTTAGCTGCTGATCCCACTGGGTTAGTTTGGCCTGCAAGTCGGCGACGAACTGGGCGCGGTTGGTTTCGTAGGTGGCGGCGTGGTCGGGGTCAATGCGATCGAGTCCCTCCATGATCGCCCCTGAGATGGTCACTCCATTCATCGGGTCGAGCCAGTAGTGGGGGTTGCCTGCCCCGTGGGTGTGCCCCTGCACCGGGGCAATAGTGGTGGCCCGCGCTTCGAGCAGGGGAATGCCCTTGGAGGCATCCACGTAGCCCAGTCGGTTGGGCTGGAGATTGGGATTGTCGATCTCTTTCAGTAGCTGGTCGATCCACAGGTCGTGGTCGAGGCCGATTTTGACCACCAGCTGGGCCTGCTTGAGCTGCTGCAGGTTGGCCAGCCGAGGCTCAAAGGTGTGGGGGTCTTGGGCGGGCGGGGCAATGCTGGTGACATGGACGCGATCGCCCCCGACAATTTCGACCAAACTCTTGAGATCGGAGGTGGTGGTAACTACTTCAATCAAGGGGGCGGCGCTGGCCGCATTGGCCCCACAGAACAATAGCCCAGTCCAAAAGACCAGGCCCAGAACCAGAAAAAATAAACGTCGTAGCATGGGTAGATGATCGATACCTCAGGTGCTGCGGGCTAGCCGTAGAGCACCAAAATACAAGCGGTGGGCAGTGCCCACCCTACAAGGCTTAATCGAGATGGATCTCCCTGCCCCCTTGAAAAGGGGGGCTAGGGGGGATCCTTAGGGACTATCGCACAGCACAACCAGATCTGTCTAAGAGACTGTAATCGCCGTAGGGTGGGCACTGCCCACCATCGGGGAAGATGATTTCCAGAAGTCGCCTTAGGCTTTGTCAGCCCACAGACTCTTAGGAATCACGCAGTGGAGGCTCTTCGAGTCGGTGGCGATCTCGTTGAGGCGACAGTCCATGGCGATACTGGCCAGACCGTAGGCATCGAGCCGTGTGAGACCGGCTTTTTCTTGTAGCTCTGCCATCATCTCTAGGGAAGCGGCATCCATAATCGCGTTGAGGTCATCGCCCTGGGTATAGGCCACGTAGTCGTCGTCGGTCTCTGCCGTCGGATAGGCTACGGTCTTAGTGGCTGTCAAATCCTTGGGGTTGAGGCAGTGGACGCCTTTGTTGATATCGACCACCTGGGACACCCGGCAGTCTGACACCGTCGGCATTAGAGCGGCGGCAGCCTCAGCCGAAATTTGACGCTGCTCAGAGAGAAACTCAATGGTTTCAGCCTTGGCAATTTCGAGGGCAGTGTTGAGGTCGCGATCGACCCCGAGCCGAATCCAGTGGGTGGGGGTTTCGATCTGGGGCCATTCGATCGTATCGCCCTTGATCACTTCCACATTTAGCACAATCTCTTTGAAGGCTGACTCTAGGGCCGTCAGGTTGATCTCGCCATTGCCTTGAGCCGCGTGGGAGTCACCGGTCCACAGCAGAGCACCATCGACAAAGACAGGTACGTAGAGCGTAGTGCCCTCGACCATGTCGCGAATATCGAGGTTACCCGCGTAGCGCCCGGGGGGAACGCTGCTGTACTGGCCGGGTTCTTCTCTGGCGACGCCGATGGTGCCGGGGAAGGGGGCGAGGGGAATCTCGATGCCAGGCAGAAACTCGGCTACCTTGCGATCCATATCGAGGTAGACGTACTTGACCTGCCCATCGGGGAACTGGTCGGGAAACTGGCCAAACATGCCCGGCACGTTGAAGTTGGTGGCGTAGGCCCGAGGCACGATCTTGAGAATGTTGACCTTGAGGGTGTCGCCGGGTTCGGCCCCGTCAATGTAGATTGGCCCGGTGAGGGTGTGGGGGCCACGACCGGGGTGGTCGGTTCTCAGTTTCTTAATTTCTTCGATGGTGAGGCCCGGCACCACCTGGTTGTGGGAGTGCATCATGGTTTCGACCACAACGGTGTCGCCCGAGGCCATGTGCATGACCGGCGCTTCGGCATTGTTAAACCAGCCCCACTGGGTAGTTTCGAGGGTGGCAGGTAGCAGGTGCACTGTGCCGGGATAGGTGGCAGGCACCTTCCGCAGCGTAGCCTTGACCTCTGCCTTGCTCAGTTCTCCGGCCTGCTCAATAGCAAAGGCTCCCGTCGCAAACACAATGCCAAAGCAGATTAGTCCCAGGCCAAGCCACCGAGCTAATTTGTTAGGCAGACGCACACTTCTTCCTCTAGTCATTTTTAACACCCATCCTCAACGACCAATGGTTTGCAGTTTGACCCTGAGTGCCTAAGCCATGACCCAGCTTCACAAAGTCAAAGATTCGTTCACAGTGCCCGACTAAGAGCCTTCATTCTGCAACTTTGGTAACCATATCGGGGGTAAATCGGTGATTTAGAGACAATTAAGCGGAAAATTTGGAGAATGATTCTCATTTTCGTTTCAGAGCTGCTGATTTTGCGGTGGCACACCGTTAGACGCGCTGGCGGTGGTCTTTTGGATTGTGGCGTTGAAAGCACTCTATGACGTACTGCCCGGTGCAGTGGCCGGTGCAGTGGCCGGTGCAGTGGTCTGATCCGCCCCTGGCGCTGCCCACCGGGAGCGTGGCCATGGCCTGGAGTAAGCTAAAGAACCGCGAACCCGCCAGCCTTTGGCTACGGCACCTGATCAAAGCAATTAGTCACAACTTAGAGACACCAATGGACAGCGATTGCCTAGAACAGATTCGCGCCTCAGTCAGCCAAATTTTGGCCAATTCTGGGCTGCCGGGGGCTGCGATCGCCGCCTACACGGATGGTCAGCTTGTGCTTGAAACCAGCATTGGCGATCGCGATGTCCAGCAGACCGTCCCGCTCCCGGTGGACGCCCGCTTTTTTATCTACAGCGTCACCAAAACCCTGATTGCGGCGGCGGTGCTGCATCAGGTTCAGGTTGGGCGGCTTGCTTTAGATACACCAATTCAGCACTACTGGCCTGGGTTTCCGGTTGATAGGCCCATCCCCCTACGCCAGATCTTGAGCCACACCAGCGGTCTGCCCGACTACGGCGGGTTACCGGCTTACCACGAAGCCCTCAAAGTATCCCCTGGGTTTCCCTGGTCGTTTCAAGATTATCTAAATGTGATCCGCCAGCGAGGCCTGCTGTTTGAGCCAGGAACAGGCTGGTCGTACTCTAACCTGGGCTATCTGGCGCTGAAAACGCTGCTAGAGCAAACGACAGCGCGATCGCTTCAGGACATTCTCGACGCGCTGTTTTTTACCCCCCTGGGGCTTACTCAAACGTTTGTCGCCACCTCTCTAGAGGATGTCGCAGACCTGACTCCTGGCTACACCCAAGCCTTTGGCGGCAGCGAGTGGGTAAATATGGCCCAGCGCTACCATCCCGGCTGGGTCTCCCACGGGGTAGTCGTGTCTACCGCTGCTGAGCTAGCGGCCATGATAGACGCGTTGTTGATGGGGCAAATCCTTGAGGCATCGCTGGTCGATCAAATGGCCCAGTCGGTGCATAGCTTGGGCGCACATCCGCCCCTAGAGAATGTGGGCTGCGGCTTAGGGCTGTTTATGGATATCGACTCGCCCTACGGCAGGGTAATGGGGCATAACGGAGGCGGGCCGGGCTATTCGATCGCAGCCTTTCACTTCTCGGCGCTGGCGGGTCGCCCCACCACCATCGCTGCCGCCACCAACCGGGAGGGCGACAACGTGGGGCTAGATGTGGCCTACGCTGTCGCCCATGCGCTGAGCGAGGTGTAATCCTGAATCCGATTGGGCTAACCCCGGTTGAACTGGGCAAACACCGCTTGCCCCTACGCAATCCGCCTGTTGGGAATTGGGGTTATGGGATTCGGATTTGGTGTAACCCGTTGCTACCACCTTGTTGCTATCATCTTTTAGGCGCTGGGATTGTGCGGCACGATGCGGGCAAACTAAGGTTGGAACTCTAGGTCAGCCCCAGATAGCTTATGAGCATCAAACGCGCCCCCCGCAGAAGTTTTCCTAAGATCAGCACCATGCCGCGCCCGGCTACCGAAGCGGCGCAGTATCTCGACATGTACAAGCTCACCGTCGAGAAGACGCGCCTTGAGCAGGAGCTAGAGTACCTTGACGGTCGGCGGCAGCAGCTGTGCGATCGCCTGGCCGAAATTAACCAGGAAACCGCGAAGCTCGACGCCACTGCCACCCACCTTCGTCACCCGAATCAGCCACCTGTAGCGGCCAAACCCCAGAGCGCACACTTTGCTCCCAGCGCCACCGTGTACCTGCCCGAACGCAACAGCCGCCAAGCCCCGGACGATTACAACACGTTGATGTTGGACTATTAGGTGGATGGGTAGATGGGTGGATGGGGCGGTGAACTTACCCTGGATCTAGCCGCTAAAATAGACGTATGAAGCGTCTTTTGCTCCTGCTGATTCACGGCTACCGGCGGTTAATTTCGCCGCTGTTTCCGCCTACCTGTCGATTTAACCCCACCTGCTCGCAGTACGCGCTGACGGCGATCGAGCGGTTTGGTCCGGTGAGGGGCAGCTGGCTGGCGGCGCGACGCATTACCCGCTGTCACCCCTTTCACCCCGGCGGCTACGACCCCGTGCCGGAGGGAGCCGCTGAGGCCGAGTCATCTCGAGAATAAGCGGGTTGATCGGTAGGGTGCATCCGCGCAGCGATGCACCACTGAAAGAGCTCCTAATGCAAGAAATGCCGTACACCGGTCATCGCCATAATTAGGCCCAATTCGTTGGCGGCTTTGATCGAATCTTCGTCGCGGCGGCTGCCACCGGGCTGCACCACGGCGCGAATGCCCGCAGCAGCGGCGGTGCGTACCGAGTCGTCGAAGGGGAAGAAGCCGTCGCTGGCCAGCACAGCACCCTGGGCTTTTTCACCCGCTTGGGCCAGGGCAATGCTAACCGAGCCGACCCGGTTCATCTGTCCCGCGCCAATGCCGAGGGTTTGCTGCTGGTGCGTCACTACGATCGCATTCGATTTCACATGCTTCACCACTCGCCAGGCAAACAGCATTTCAGCTAGTTCGGCCTCGCTGGGCTGGGCCTCGGTGACAATCTGCCAGGTAGCGGGGTCGTCGCGGTGGTTGTCGGGGGCTTGCAGCAAGAAGCCGCCTGCGATCGCATTCACCACCTGCCCTGGCCCCGTTAACAGATCCTCCAGCACCAATACCCGCAGGTTTTGCTTTTTGGCCAGCAGCTCACGGGCCGCAGCATCGCATCCCGGCGCAACGATACATTCCAAAAACGTGCCAGTCAGCTGCTGCGCTGTATCCGCATCAATGGCGCGGTTGAGCACCACAATGCCGCCAAAGGCCGACACATCGTCGGCGTCGTAGGCGCGGCGGTAGGCTGTCGCTAGGGTGTCGCCCATCGCCACACCGCAGGGGTTGGTGTGCTTGAGCACCGCCGCTGCCGGGCGATCGCTGGGGAACTCCGCAATGATCCGCCGCGCGGCCTCCAGATCGACCAAATTGTTGTAGCTGAGTTCTTTGCCCTGAAGCTGCTCGGCCCCAGCCCAGCCGGTGGGAGTAGAGCCTGTGCGGTACCAGGCTGCCGTTTGGTGAGGGTTCTCGCCGTAGCGCAGGGTGGCCTGCTGGCGACCGGTCATGGCCCACTGCTGGGGCAGGGCACCCTCCTCGCTGGTGGATGCCGTCAGGTAGGTGGCGATCGCCTGGTCGTAGCTGGCCGTGTGCCAAAATGCCGCCCGCGCGCAGGCCTGACGAAACTCTAGCGGTACCTGACCTTGGTTAGTCCGCAGCGCCTCCAGGTACGGCCCATACTGCTCGGCGCTGCACAGCACCGTCAGGTGGGCATGGTTCTTCGCCGCCGCCCGCAGCATGGCTGGCCCGCCAATATCGATGTTTTCGATCGCATCGGCCATGGTCACGCCGTCTTTCGCGATTGTTTGCTCAAAGGGGTAGAGGTTCACCACCACCAGATCCAGCGGGCGAATGCCGTTGTCGGCCAAGTCTTTCTGGTCTTCTGGCAAGTCTTGTCGCGCCAAAATGCCGCCGTGAATTTTGGGGTGCAGCGTCTTCACCCGCCCACCGAGAATTTCTGGCGACCCTGTATAGTCGGAAACCTTGGTGACGGGGAGGTTGGCCGCTGCGATCGCCTTCGCCGTACCGCCACTGCTGATCAGATCAAAGCCAAACTCTTCAACCAGGGCTTTCGCTAGCTCTACTAACCCGGTTTTATCGGATACGCTCAACAGTGCCAGGCGTGCCATACGCTCTCTATTCCTTGATTTTGCAGACCTTATACTATCCCGAAACCGCTCCTCCCCCTCATCCCTCCCCCTTCCTTATCTTCCCCCATCCACCCATCTACCCATTCCCTTATGGCACCATAGCAATGCCTTCCTCACCACAGGATGATCTGCTTTGCTCAATTCAAACCTGGGTGGGCCACTCCTATGGGCCGCGATCGTGACTAGGCGACTAGAACTCAAGACCCAACGGCTGACACTGCGGCTGGGCACCACCGACGATATTCCAGCGATTTTGCACTACTACCAGACGAACCGGGCCTACCTCGAACCCTTTGAACCCCAGCGCCCAGATCGCTTCTATACCCGTGACTTTTGGCAGACGGTGCTGGCCTCTCGGGCCACTGATTTTCACACCGGCTATGGGGTCAAACTGCTGATCTTGCTTCAGAATGAACCCGACCAGGTGATCGGTACCATTAACCTCAACACCATTGTGCGCGGGGCGCTGCACGGAGCCACTCTGGGCTATGGTCTTTCGGCTCAGCACCAGGGCCAAGGCTATATGACCGAAGCGGGCCAGCGGCTCATTGCCTATGCCTTTGATGAGCTAAACCTGCACCGCATTATGGCCAACTACTTGCCCCACAACCACCGCAGTGCCAACGTACTCAAACGCTTAGGCTTTGCGATCGAAGGCATGGCTCGCGACTACCTATTTATTAATGGCCAGTGGCAAGACCATGTGATGACTAGCTTAGTCAATCCTAATTGGCAAATGCCTGAGCTGTAGCGATCGCTAGGGCGTTTCTGCCTGAAGACTATTCTTGCACCTTAGGGTCCTTACTGTTTAGCTTAAATGGCGTCAGGTTAACTAAAGCCCCCATTTATCTTTGCAAACTATTGCGATAAATGAAGTTTAATGAAATCACCCCCCTGTCTATCAGGCTTTTATCTAATTCACTCATGGTTCTGGGCTTAATATGGCTTTTAAGCTGTATTTCGTCGTTCCCTTTTTTCCTGCCGTCGTTGTTGTGTTTCTATGTTGACAAATTGCTCGGTATCGGCCATTCCGTGCACGGACTGGCCACAAAAAGCTGGCACTCCCATCAAGGCCGACGTGCTTTCGCTTCCAGAGGTTTGGGCTAAGAAATATATCAAAGGGTTGTATCGCCAAGATCAGGCTCTGTTGAGCTTAGATCGGTCTCACTCTAGGCAAGATGTAGCCCAAAACTTAATTGATATCTTGCGATCTGTCAGCGCCCGCGCCTGGAATAAAACAGAAAACTTGCTCGCGCACGAGGTCAGGCGGCACCAGCTTGATGCTAGCCTAATTGACCCCTGGACCGTCTCTAAAGACGTGCACTCAGTCTATGAAGACACCCTGGCGGCCTACGCTCAAAAGGTGACCCCTCAGCAGTTTTCGGTAACGGCCTCAAAACGCTTGGGCGCGATTCGGCAACAGCACACAGCGGTTGACCCCAGGGTGATTGGGTTTATCAGCATGCAGTTTCACTACTGCGGTCAAATGCTGTCGGCAGAGGCCCCCGAATCGGAGCGCGAGACGCTTCAGAGCTATTTTAAGGTGGTGGATGATCTGCTATACATGCCCCTAAATCGGGCCTATGCTGCCGCCGCCAACTACGACTACGACGATCCACGCTTAGAAACTGTGCGCCTGGCGCTGCCCGCCACAACCCACATTGCCCACAGCATTGTGAACCGGGTCATCGAGCTGTGCCCCGACTATGCAACCTACACAGGGCCACTCAGCGCCTCTGTGGTCCGTGCCTCTAGCATCCGCGATGTGGAGATGTTTCAGATTTATCTGTGGACCTGCATGCTAGAGAACAATATTTCTGCGATCGCGCAAGAATTGTTTCCGCTCTGCGTCATGCTGTACCCCACGCTCAAGGTTAACTGGGGCCTGGTGCGGCTAATGGTAAATTTGCTCGACCAAGAGCTGTCGGCCTGTGTAGGGTCTGCCAATGTTCGCTACTACGAACCCCATTACGATGCGATGCTGAGCATGTTCTCTCCCTCTATTTTTCCAGATCCGCTCTAGGTCTCAGGTTCACAACAAGACGTAAGCGCAACGGTCTCAGGATGCCGTACTCCCCCAGAGAAAACTATTCTCTGGGGTTTGTTGTTTTAACCCTCTGCAACCGAGTCTGTAGGCTAGTACCGCAGCCATTTGGTGAGCACACGCATGGGTCTGCCGGTGTTGGGGTCGTTCTGGAGTTTGCTCCAGGCTCGGGCTTCGGCAAAGCCGAGGCGATGGAGGATTTTGATCACCAGGTCGGTGCCGGTGGCAGAGCCGATGATGCTGATGTGGATGGGTTCGCGGCTGGGCTGGGTGGGGGTGGGGCTGCCGGGAGGGGCGCTGTAGATTTCGCTATTGGGGATGAATTCTTCTGACATGGGTGCAGGGTGATGCGTACGACAATGTGAACAAGTATGCTCACATTCAAGACTATACATGATGTGGACAAGTGTGTTCACATTTACGCTCTCATCGTCCCCTGACATGATTGGGGCATGGGAAAGGCAGGGCGAGTGTTAAAACAGGTTTTAGAGACCTACGGCATCAGTCAGAATAAGCTGGCGGTCACAATGGGGATTGAGCGCACGGTGGTTTACCGCTGGACGCATGAGCGCACTGACCCTGGTGGTGACACGATTACGTTGATTACAGCAGCACTGAATCAGCTAAATCCTGATGCTGCCCAGACGTTTGTCGACTCATACCTGGGTGAAATTATTCAAGGCGATGAGAACGTATGAAGCCCTCTCGTAAAGCTAGTAGCCCATGCAATACCAAGACATCATCACCATTGAACTTGGCAAGCGTGGCGGCAAGCCCTGTATTCGGGGTATGCGTATCACGGTTTACGATGTGCTGGAATATTTGGCTTCTGGCATGACTTACGAGGAAATTCTGGAAGATTTTCCTTATCATGCTAGCTATCACCTCGCTCTCGCCTCTGGGGCAGGTGCGCCGCGCAGCATTCCCTCGGTGCTCAAGTCTTCATCCAGGTCTTCCCAGTGGATGCCGTAGCCGCCGCCGCAGATTTCCCACTGAGCAAGCTGCTCTGGCGATGCATTCAGCAGTCGCGGATACCAGACCAACGGCACTGCGATCGAGCGGCCATCCATCAGATCGACGCTGATGGTATCTTCCGTAAAGTGGACATCCTTCACCCGCTCATCTATCTGGATTGCCAAAGCGCTCATGCCACACCTCCAAAAGCCTTTCTTGATGATCTTCGACTAAGGTTTGTAGTTTCCGCAACTCCTTGGCGCTGAACCCAATATTTCTGGCTAATCCTACAGGCTCTAGCCAAAACTTAGCAGACTCGCGATCGCGATCAATATGAATGTGCGGCGGCTCATTAGGCTCATGGCTGTAAAAGTAAAACCTATACGGCCCCACCCTCAAAACCGTTGGCATTCTGCGGCTCCCTCAAAGCTCTCTACTACAAAGAAGCCGGGCTTCTCGAAGAAACCCGGCCTTCTCGAAGAAGGCCTCCAGTCTTACCTTTGACCTACACTTTCGCTTCTTCTTTCACCAGTTTCTCCCAGCCGAGGTCTTTGAGGTTGTTGTTGCGGCGGAGGGGTCGCGTCACCAGCTCTAGAATGTCGCGGGTGTTGCCGAAGCCGTGGATTTGAGCAAAGGTAAGCGGAGAAAGAGATCCCAGGGTTTTTCAAAAACCCTGGGATCTGGCTGCGGGTGAAATGCTTGCTGGGGAAAGATCCCAGGGTTCTTAAAGAACCCTGGGATCTGGGGCGTTATTCATCCAGCATCAGGCTTCGGATCGCCATCGGTATCAAAACAGCTTCAGATTCCACAAAGGCTTGATACGCTGTTAAACCACCCACCTGCTGTTGCAACGCTCGATATTGGGGCAGCGTTCCCCGACGCAGTTCAACATACTCCTGATAGCTAGAGAACTCCCAATCCTCCGGTCTCTGCACCAGCCCAGCCTTCACCGGATTCAGATGGATGTACCGAGACAGATTGAGCAGATACGCCTCCGCATCTACATGGATCGACTGAAATGGCCCCTGAAACAAGACCCCAGAGCGCTGACATCGCTTGTTGATCGCCTTCGTATATGACAGCGAAAGCCGCCCCATCTTCTCCGATAGATCTTCACCTCGTAGATAAACCAAGAAATGGTAGTGGTTTGGCATCAGGCAATAGGCCAGAACATCAGCGGTTTCTACTGCCACATGCTGCCGAAACTGCCGCAGAAAGAATAGGTAGTTCTCACGCTCAAAGAAGATGGTCTGGTGATTGTTGCCCCGGTTGTATAGGTGGTAGTAGTGCCCTGGCAAAAAGGCTACTTTGCGGCGCGGCATAGCTGATCAAGCTGAGAAGATCCGCTTCTAGAGTTCCCTAGCGCCAGCAAAATGCTTGGCACAAAAAGATCCCAGGGTTTTCCAAAAAACCTGGGATCTGGCTGCGGGCAAAATGCTTGCCGCGAGAAGATCCCAGGGTTCTTTAAGAACCCTGGGATCTGGGGACTACCTACACCTTCGCTTCTTCTTTCACCAGTTTCTCCCAACCCAGGTCTTTGAGGTTGTTGTTGCGGCGGAGGGGTCGCGTCACCAGCTCTAGAATGTCGCGGGTGTTGCCAAAGCCGTGGATTTGGGCAAAGGTAAACTCCACCGACCACTTGGTGTTGATGCCGCGCGCCTCCAGCGGATTGGCGTGGGCCATACCAGTGATCACCAGGTCAGGGTGCAACTCTTGAATGCGCTGGATCTGGTTGTAGTTGTCGGGCTTCTCGGTGATTTTGGGCAGCGGCGTGCCCATTTCGTTGCAGGTTTTCTCTAGCAGAGCCAGCTCCGCCGCCTGGTAGCGCTTATCCATGTAAGGGATGCCGATTTCTTGCACCGTCATGCCGCAGCGGGTGAGAAAGCGGGCTAGGGAGATCTCCAGCAGGTTGTCGCCCATGAAGTAGACCGACTTACCGCGAATGATCTCCAGGTAGTCTTCTACCGACTCCCAGATTTTAGCTTCGCGCTCCTCCATGCCCTGGGGTTCAATGTTAAACACCGAGCAGATTTTCTCAATCCAGGCGCGGGTGCCATCGGGGCCAATGGGGAAGGGGGCACCGATCAGCTTGCACTTGCGGCGGCGCATCAGCGTGGTAGCGGTGCGAGAGAGGAAGGGGTTGATACCGGCGACGTAGTAGCCTTCATCAACGGTGGGCAGGTCGGTGTAGAGCTTGGCGGGCAGCCAGCCGGAGACCTTGATGCCCTGCTTTTTCAGTTCCAGGGTCATTTGGGTGACGATGGGGTCGGGCACCGAGCCAAACAGCACCAGGGGTGGGTGATCGTGGTAAGGGGTGTCTGCGACAACTACGGCCTCTTCTTCTTTTTTGCGGCCCAGGCCGAGCAGCTTTTGAATGCCGCCGGACTTAGCTTCTTCTTTAGGTTCTACCTTGGCGGCAGCAGGCTGCTTAGCGGCGGCTTCTTCCTCGGTGGGGCAGCGTTGGGCCATGGCCGCCAGTACGGTGTCTTCACCCTGGGTAAAGGCGTAGTCAAGGCCGTTGGCGCGGGCGACAACGATGGGGATGCCGATTTCGGCTTCTAGGCGGGGGGCCAACCCTTCGAGATCCATTTTGATGATCTCGGTGGTGCAGGTGCCAATCCAAACGATCACGGAGGGGTTGCGATCGCGCTTAATGCTCTCACACAGTCTTTTCAGCTCCTCATAATCGTTGAGCTGAGCCGAGATATCAGCCTCTTCCAGCTCGGCCATGGCGTAGCGGGGTTCGGCGAAAATCATCACCCCCATGGCATTTTGCAAAAAGTAGCCGCAGGTCTTGGTGCCAATGACTAAGAAAAAGCTGTCTTCAATCTTTTGGTACAGCCACGCCACACAGCTGATTGGGCAAAAGGTGTGGTAGTTGCCGGTGTCGCAGTCAAATTCGAGGGCAGAAGCGTTGGGTTGAGCTTGGGCCAGGGTCATCGTCGGGGTATCTCCCTAGTGAAGGACTTAGGTTCTGGGTCGATCAACCTCCCTGCCGCCTGCACCGGAGCAGGCTTCGTCGTCGTAGGCGGGGGAAAGCGGTGGCGGAGCATCAATCGTGAGGGGGGTAACGGCCTCAGCTGAGGCCAGAGAAACCTCTGATTGGGGGCTACTGGGCAACATCTTGTGTGCCTTCTCTAGCGCTGCTAGCTCCTTCACCGGGCTGGTATCTAAACCCAGGGCAGAAATAATGCGATCGGGGTTGCTGCTTAAATCCACCACCAGGGGGAGCAGGTTGGTCAGGTCGGGTTCGAGGGTAGCAAGTGCCCCCAAAATAAAGCCCGACGAGGGCCGCCTGTGCCCGTTACTGGTCACCCATATACCCAATTTGTCAATCCACTCGCGGTTGTCTCGGTAGTAGGTCAACCACTTAATTTTGAGCGATCGCCGCAGTTGTTTGCTGTTCACAGATGCCTCGAAACGTTTGAACGTTCAAACGTTATACAGCTTTTGATGTCCAGGTTTACATAAGTCCCTAGGTGAGGTTCTGCCGATGGGCAACACCCTTCCCTCGAATGACTTGGAAACCTACATATCCGGCGAATCTGGCAAAAGCGGCTGTTCGTCGTTGGCCTCAATGGTTTGCGTATGGTCGGGGTTATCCAGCACCATCTCGGGGTCAAAATTGAGCCCCAGCACTTCTACTAACGCGTCTTCGTCAGAGTTGAGCTTGTAGAAAGGCACCATCAGATTCGACAGCTTGGGCTCTAGGGCGTTGACCACCCCCAGCACCAAAAAGGAGGAGGGACGGCGACCGCCATCGGGGGTACGCACCGAGGTCTGCTGCATTTGCAGCGTCAGCCAGGCCCGGTTTGACTGCACGTAGTCCAACCATTTTTGGCGAATGACTTGGGTAAAGTTCTCGAAAAAGGCCATAATCCTGACTCTTTGCTAAATCGCCTATAGGTAGCTGCCAGATGGCTGCGTACCGATGATAATGCAGCGCTTCAAGATTAGAACTCAATCGAGGGGGATTTTTGCAGCAATAGAATTGTCTGGTTTTTGCGCCTGCACAACACCATCGCTGGCGTCATGCAATTTGGTCGAACATCACCTCCTTAAATTGACCAACCGTTAACCCGTAGGGTGCATTCGCGCCAGCAATGCACCGTCTTTTGCCGAAAGCATTCTCCATGCATCAAGCATTCTGTATGGTGAACACTTGTGCATTGCTTCGCGTTGGCGGAGCCTCGCCCCAGCGTTATGCACCCTACAAGGTGGGTGGTGGGTTACACCATCATGAGATCCATCTCGTCGACTTCTTGCTTGGGCGCATCGGCAGGAGGGTTCAGGTAGAAGTCCGAAAGCAGGCTGAACAGTTCGCGATCGGGGGTTTCGCTGGGCACCACACCCTCGGGCCGAGCGAGAATCTGGTCGGCAATATTCAGGTAGTACTGGCACACCGGCTCCAGGGCGGGGTCGGTTTCGGCCATTTCAAACACTGTCTTGCCCTTGACGCGAGAAATCCGAATGTCTTCGATTAGCGGCAAAATTTCCAGCACCGGCATGGGCACCGACTCGATATATTTATCGATCAAGTCGCGCTTTGAGGTGCGGTTGCCAATCAGCCCGGCCAGACGCAGGGGGTGGGTGCGGGCCTTCTCGCGCACCGAGGCAGCGATGCGGTTAGCGGCAAACAGAGCGTCAAAGCCATTGTCGGTGACGATCAGGCAGTAGTCAGAATAGTTCAGTGGAGCTGCAAAGCCGCCGCAGACCACGTCGCCCAGCACATCAAACAGAATCACATCGTACTCGTCAAAGGCGTTGAGTTCCTTCAAGAGCTTCACGGTTTCACCGACCACGTAGCCACCGCAGCCTGCACCCGCCGGGGGGCCACCCGCTTCCACGCAATGTACGCCGCCGTAGCCCTTGTAAATTACGTCCTCAGCCCATACGTTTTCGTAATGGAAGTCTTTTTCTTGCAGGGTGTCGATGATGGTGGGAATCAGAAACCCGGTGAGTGTAAAGGTGCTGTCGTGCTTGGGGTCGCAGCCAATCTGCAAGACTTTGCGGCCCCGTTTGGCCAGGGCCACCGAAATGTTGCAGCTGGTGGTGGACTTACCAATGCCCCCTTTCCCGTACACAGAAAGCTTTAAAGTCTGGTGATCCATAGGGGAAATGCTCGATTGAGAACGGCGGTCTTGAGAATGGGTAGGGTGTGTCATCGCTCCGCGTGACCCACCGGCTGTTGCTATGTACTCGGCGGTACGTTGGGCTAGCGCCACAACACATCCTAGGAGTGGGATTAGCTAAACCCAAGTCCAGGGGCGATCGCAAAGGTCGCAGCCGCTGGACTTGAATCAAGCTATTCAACAAATAGGGTCTACGCAGTTGCCTGCTCGGCCCAAGGTGTTTCGGCTGTTTGGATTATGACGATCCTGCTCAGCGATTGGGAAGGGGGATGAAAAATGGATACCCCCGCAATACTCAGTTAAGTATGCCAAGAGGAAATCTATAACTGAAGGCAGGCTAGGAAAAGCTACTAGTCCTTATCCAGGCCATAAATTCTATTTTAGGATTATATCTTCCTTAATTCGAAACAATAGCAAATACGAAAACCTTAAATCTTCTAGGGCAGTGAGCCTTCTGAAACGCCTGTCTGTAGGTAACTGCGATCGCTCAGAAGCGGCAAAATCTGCGCGATCGGCCTTCGCAGGGGGCGATCTCGTGCAAGAGAAGGCCAAAGGTGATGCGATCGCTCCCCCCAAGCGGCAGCCTAGGCCAACACCCAAGCGATCTTTCTATACATTCGTAAACTTCTTGCCTATGCAACGGAATGTAACGGTTGTTGGCATAGAGCTAGGCGGGCTACCACGCTGACATCTACTTTGCTGGGTTGTGTTCCTAGCTAGTGACGTGATCAATTACTTCCTGCACCAAATCCTCAATTCTGGGAGGGTTAGCAGGAACTATCGTTCCATCAGCTTGATGCTTGTGACATTCAAAGCCCAAGTCAGGCTTATGCCTAGCATTGTCATAACGAAAGATTAAAGTACCATCGGACTGTTGGTACTAATAGGCATAGCTCAGCAATGTGTTAGCCGTGCCACCCAAATAAAATATCCGGATGTATAGCTCAGTAGCATCTAGGAATAACACTTTTGCTTTGAGAACTACCTGCTCACCAGAGCGAAGGTCTGCCGAAACATCTGTATAAGTCGATAATCCATAGTCGTCAAAGGTTTGTAAGCCTGATGTAAGCTGCCTAACAGCGTAGTCATTCAGCGACATAGGTCAGGCTTTTAAGGAGAGCCAAGTTTTGGAGGAGGTGCTGAAATAGCTGGTATTCCCCCATCCACTCGACATACTCCAAATCTCCACCTTGGAGATCTTCTGCAGTAAAGCGCTCAGCAAATTCTGAAGACGGCACATTATTAAGCACCTCAAAGTGCTCAAGACAACGTTGTGCATGGACTATAGACTGCTCTGTGCGAGCAATTTCTTTCCTCACAGCCTCGCTGATGGCCGCTATAGCGTGGGGAGCGTTGGCAGACCTTAAAATCACTTCTGTCAACAACCCATTATGCTTTGAAGCATTGCTCCCAGCAGTAGCAGTAGTGAAGCTAGCTCCAGGTTTCGCAATGTCATCCTGCGGCAAGTTTGTTGGATTGTCTTTGGTTGACACAGGTCCTTCACCTCATCATGCTCAAGCTATCTCTATTCTCGCTTGTTAAAACTCAACGCTTCCAGAGATCGCCATGCCTCAATCCTTACTTGCCCAGCAAGATAGAAGCTAACGCCCCAATGCGATCGAAGTCGATTTGGGAAGCAATCTCTATCACTCGACGACCATCCACCTGCAAAGTACTGGCTTCGATCGCCCGCAGCACGTCTAGCATGGTCAGCTGACCACTGGCGGCGGTATCTAAGACCGCATTGCGCAACAGTTCCCAAGCCGGGCTGGTGGTGTCAGTAAAGGTGACGGTGGTAGCCAGCAGCCGCCAAAGAAATTGCCCCGCAAAGGTGTTTGAGGCCTGACGCAGGTTGTCTACATCCACCAGCACGTTTTGGGTAAGTGCCTGGCGGGCCTGCTCTTCGTCAATGCGCAGCACGTTGAGTAGCAGTTGCAAATCACGACTCGGAATGCCAGTACGGGCAAAGGATTCTAAATCGCTAACCGAGATTGGCGGTGCTTCTAAAGCACCGTAGGTAATCTGAACTTCATCGACAGCGTTGGCATGGGGAACCGCCACCGCTAGGCCAGCCAGGGAGGTGGCAACGAGAGCCAGGGTGGTCGTCGTGCGTCCCAGACGTTGGCCTAGACCTAAGAAAAATTGCTGTTCAGCCATTTGCAAGCATTGGTGCATAGTGCTTAACCCACTCCTGCCAAGACAATGAAGGACAACTCGCTGCTTTCTTTACCTAATCAGGTTCTGCCGAGATGATCTACCCATTCACCCATCGTGTGTTTGATTCCAGTCGCTGGCCCAAAAAATAGATTGCGCGGTTACCCAGCGGCAACGCATCATTGCAGGGTGATTTTCCTATGCTAGTGGGGAAGACAAGGCCTCGGCTTTAGGTGGTGTGCCACTATTTGCAGGACAAGAGTTGAGACCGTCAGACTTTCAAAAATTTGGCTCACGCCATTTGACCGCACTCACCTACAGCAAGTGCGCTATCCCAGAAGCGATGAAAATTAGATAGGTCTCAATCGTCGAAGTTGATCTCGTCGGAGCCAAAGTCGGCCCCGAAGAAGGAGCCTGAAATAGTGTGCTCTAGCTCCATGCGCTGTTCCATCTGGCGCAAGAAGTAGCCAGTCATCATGGCAGAGGCTAGCAGCCCAGCCAGATTTTCGCGATCGGTGGTGACTTGAACGTTAAAGCCTTCGCTCGGCAAGATGCCCACCAATCCCTGGACGTTGTGAGCAATAATTTGCTTGATTTCGCCGCTGACAGCTTGGGCCACCCGCGTCAACACTTCTGGAGACTGGTGCTGGAGATATTTCAGCAACTCGTTGGGGTGGTCGCTATTGGCCGACATGCTGATGAATTCGGCGTCTTCAGGGTTAAATACCATAGAATCTCAAAGACCTCTGGTCACAACATAGGCGGCGGGTACCGACGATTGGGGCGTTTGAAGCCAATTTAGCAAAATCACCCCCTTGGTCTACCTATACCTATTAATATTCCCGATGATAGCGTAACGAATCATGAAATATTGCGAGGGCTAGGCAGTGTAGGCTGGGGCCAAAAAGCTACAACCCAGGCTGGGAGCCGATCTGACCTACGACCACTACTCATTTATTTACCTTTACAATAATTCGGCTATGAGGCCTGATCAACCTCTGACTCAAGGTCGTCGTCGGCTGCGTCAGCGGCTGTATCGGCGGCGGGCAAAGGCGTGGCGCTCTTGGGTCGGAGCTGAGGCAGCTGATCAATCTCAAAGTGTTGGTAAAACTTGTCTGTGACTTGCACTAAGGACGAGCGCCCGTCGGATTGGCGGCGCTTGCGGACAAAGCCCTGAGCGACTAGCTCGGGCACATGCTGATAGACTCCAGAGCCGCGCAGATCGACGAGATCGGTCTGGCTGATGGGGCCTTTAAGGGCGATCGCCGCCAAGGTTCGCAGCGCCCCCACCCCCAGATCAATGGGGATCAGCAAATCTACCAAAAACCGATAGCGTTCTTTGAGCTGAAGACAATAGCCATCGACAGTTTCCATAATTTCCATCGCGCCATCACGGTGGGCATACTCATCCATCAGTTCGATCAGGCCTTCTTCAATATCGTCGCGATCGCAGCGGGCCAGCTCAGCCAGCTTGGCAATATCGAGAGGCTGCCCTTTCAGGTACAAAATCGCTTCTATGGTGGTGGCCAGACTAGACATAGACCGTTGCTAACCGTAAACCATTCCCCAGCCTAGCGCCGATTGCTATAAACAGTTGATTTTGACCCCTAGACTGGGCCGAGACAGCAGGGAGGATCAACGCGAGAATTTTGACTCAATCCAAATTTCGCCCGGTTAACTCCACAAAGATATCTTCGAGGTTTGAGGGGCGGGTCATCATGCCGGTTTTGTCGGGCTGTTGGTCGAGGTGGGCGTTGGCGGCCTCTAGAGTGGGGAAAAAGCTATAGTCCCAGCGATCGCCCTGTTGGGTCATGACAATGCCTTCGCCGTGGCGCTGGCGAAATTCTGTCAGGGTGCCCAGCTCAATCAGCTTGCCCTGGTCGAGAATGCCGATGCGATCGCACAGATATTCCACCTCTTCCATGTAGTGGGTGGTGAGCAGCATGGTCATGCCCTGCTGGTTGAGGCCGCGAATGATCTCCCAGAGGCGGCGACGGGTTTGGGGGTCGAGGCCGACCGTGGGCTCGTCGAGAAACAGAATCTTGGGGTTGTGCAGCAGGGCGCGGGCAATTTGTAGCCGCCGCTTCATGCCGCCACTGAGGGTTTTGACTTTGTCGTCGCGGCGATCGGCCAGCTCCACATAGTCGAGCCAGGTATCAATGGTGGTGCGCCGTTGGGGATTGGGGATATGGTGCATGCGCCCGTGGAATTCCATGTTTTCCCACACGGTCATGTCACCATCGACGCTGGTCTGTTGCAGCACGACACCAATCTGGCGGCGCACGTCGATCTGTTGGCGGTTGACGTCGTAGCCTGCCACCACCACATGGCCGTCGCTAGGACGCGTTAGGGTAGTTACCATGCGAATGGTGGTCGATTTGCCTGCGCCGTTGGGGCCAAGCAAGCCAAACACTTCTCCAGCTTCGATGTTTAAAGAGAGGTCATTGACGACAGAGACGCCATTGTAGACTTTGTGGACGTTTTGCAGACAAACCGCAGCGGACATGGGATCGACAGGCTCCAGAGCTAAGTCAGTGCGACCGGTCTGGCCTTGGCCCTGGGTCGTCTGTAACTTATTGTTAATAGTCTTACGGTATCACCCATCCACAGCAATTCCCACGATCGATAGGATGGCTCCAGGGGGTTTCTGATCGCTCATCCCCAGCGCCCATTCCTAACCGGTTTAGGTCGCAGGCCAGGCTCCCCCATCGCAAACCCAAAACTTTAACTTGTCCATGCGCGCTCACATTGACCAAGGCATTCTCTATCTTCACCAGGAAGATGTACCGGCTTACAAAAAGTCGGGCTCGGTGGTGCGCAATAGCTATTTCTGGGCGCTGCGCTCGATCGCTGACCGGGCTGGGTTTAACCACGACTGGGAGTTTGCCGATGTGGTGTGGCCTGCCCTGGGGCGGATGCTGCTGAGTTTTACGGAATCGGGTTATTTGGGGTATCGGGAGACGGTGCTGGAGTTTACCGACGATGTGGCGATTCCCGATGATTTGCGCCCCGTGGGCACCTGGGTTGCCGCTGACGAATATACCGATGAAGAACAATCGTAGGGGCGAACCGCCGTTCGCCTAAGCCCAACGTAGGGGCGAACGGCGGTTCGCCCGATGCAAGGTCTATAGCTCACATCAACCGCTGTAGACGAAGACTTGGGCCTAAAGCCAAACCTGCTGCTGGGGGCATTTCGATTGCCCCCAGACCCCCTCGACCAGGGCTGTGCCGCCACCCTGGACCCAGCGGAAAGGACTGGCAGATCATCGGTTTAAACCTATGTTCTGCAAATGGGCTTGTGGGCAACACTCAACCCTGCGGTTCTAAACCCTGAACGTCTTCTCCCTTCACTCCCTACTCATCCACCCGCCTACCCATCCACCCGCCTACCCATCCACCCATCCACTCGCCTACTCCAACGACTCTCGATAGCGCGCCAAGAGCGGCTGCAAGAAGTCGTAGCCGTCGACGCCGATCACGGCTAAAAATTGGCGGCGGTGGTTGGCGAGAATGCTTTCGAAGGTGTCGGGGCCAAGCTGGCCGGAGAGAATGCTGAGCAGGGCGGCGGGCTGTCGCCACTCGGGGGAGTCGATTTGATGCAGCAGGTACATGCCCAGACAGCCGGTGAGAACGGCCTGTTCGAGGTTGCCGTCGCCCTGGTGGGCGGCGGCCAGGTTAGCGAAGTTGGAGGCCATTAGGAAGCGATCGCCGATTGCCTGGGCGACCTGTAGCCCCTGTTGCAAGGACGCTATGGCGTCGGTGTATTGGCCGAGTTTGAGTTGGGCGATACCGAGGCTGTTGGCGCAGAGGGCCTGGCTGGGGCGATCGCCCACTTGGTCTGACAGCGCTAGGCCTTGCTCTAGGTAGCTAAGCACGGTTTCGTACTGTTCGGCTTCGAGCAGTTGCGACTGGCCCTGGGCAACTTGGCTGTAGCCGAGGTTGGCCAAGGCGTTGGCTTGGCCGATGCGATCGCCGCTCTGGCGAGCCAAAATTAGCGCTCGCTGGCTGTGGCCTTGGGCCGTGTCAAAGTCTTGCTGGGCCACACAGGTGCGGCTGAGGTGGTTGAGGCTGGCAATTTCGCAGGGCACATCTTGGGCGTCGCGGGCGGCCTCTAGGGCCTGCTGATGAAAGCGCTGGGCCTGACGATAGTTGCCCAACGCCCGCTGGGAGTAGCCCAGCAGGGTGAGAATACGGGCCTTGACCGCTGTGTTGGGCACCTTCTGAAGCGGCTGATCGAGGTAGTCAAGCAGGGCGCGCAGGGGTTCTCCCGAGAGGGCGGTGAACAGGCCACCGTAGAGGGGAAAGTAGCTCTGGTTGGCAAACTGCCGCAGCCCTTGTAAGGCGAGTTGAAAGGATCCTGTCGATAGCGGATTCTGCCCCTGCTGGCCCAGGCGATTCGAGATTTGGCCCCAGACGACGGCAAAGGTGAGAAAGGTGGCGATCGAGAGGCGCTTACCCGATTGAGGGTCGTAGGGTTGGCGGTCAAACCAGCTCACTAGGGCCATCTGTAGGCGTTGCAAGACGACGCCCCAGGCGATCCAGTCGGTGACGGCAAGGGGAGAGGGCACGCCAGCGGCGGTGACGGTTTGGTGCTGGGCCAGATCGTCAAACAGGCGCTTGAGGGTAGGGTGACTGACCACTTTGCCCCAGTGCTGCCACGGACCGGTGCGATCGCCTGGGCCGCTAAAGCCAAGCTGCTGCCCCTGGCTGTAGATCCACCCCACCACGTCGCCTTCGAGCTGTTGCCAGGCGGTTAAGCCCTGGTCGAGGCCATCGGCGAGGGTGGCAAGGGCTGGCTCGGCCTCGGTAGCGGGGGCCGTGTCGGAAGGCCTAGGGGCTTGTCTCAGCGCCTTAGATAGCTGAGAGAGTTGTTCTCGGGAGAGGGGTTGGTCGCGGTTGGGGTCGAGGGAGGCGAGGAGCTGAAAGAGCCGTTCTGGGGGCGGCGCATTGAGAATTTCGGCTTCTATGCCGGTGAGGGTGGCAGTCGCCTGGTTGTCGGCCTGCCAGTGCTGCCATTCGCCTTGAATGGTCAGCAGGGCACGGTGTTTGCGCACAGCTTTGGCGTGTTTAAATTCGTCACCGCCGGGGGAGAGGTCGGGCTCTAGGGCCGCCAGAGTAGAGGCCAGCGCCCGCTCAAATAGCTCGCCGCCGCCGGGCTCGATGCCCGCTTGCAGCATGCGGTACACCTGCTGCTTCGACTGAATTTTGCCTTTGAGGGTGGCGGCAACAATATCATCGATGAGCGTTTGGTAGGGCTGGGCCATAGGTCAAAGGGTGTGGTCTAAGGCGGTTTCAGGCTAAGGCAGTTGCAGAAAACAGGCTCTGACGGAGGCAACCTGTTGTCCAAGTTTGACACAGATCTTTTACTCGGTTCAGCGATTCTTTACCGGGAGACTTGAGGGAGTGAGATACTTGGAGCAATCCTGCAAGCCTTGAAACTATGGACAGTTGCGACTAATGGGTGGGGTTCCCTGGAGTAACACCCACGCCGGGGTGCATCGGCTCCTGCGGGTGCGGCAGTCTTTGCTGCCTGCTGGGGCGACGGTGCTGGTGGCCGTCTCGGGAGGGCAAGATTCGGTGTGCCTGCTGAAGCTGCTGGTCGATTTGCAGCCCAAGTGGGGCTGGCACCTGCGGGTGGTGCACTGCGACCACGGCTGGCGGGCAGACTCGGGGGCCAATGCCGAGTTTGTCAAAGAGCTGTGCGATCGCTGGGCTATTCCCTGCAATGTAGTAGTTGCCGATGCCCCTTACTCCACTGAAGCCGCCGCTCGTCAGTGGCGCTACCGGGTGTTCGACGATCTGGCGAGACAAGCGCACTGCACCCGTGTAGTGACGGGCCATACGGCCAGCGATCGCACCGAAACCCTGCTTTACAATTTGCTGCGCGGCAGCGGCATCGACGGCCTACAAGCCCTGGTTTGGCAGCGCCCGTTGACCCCAGCCAGTGCGATCGCGGTAGTTCGTCCCTTGCTGGGGCTAACCCGCCAGCAAACCGCAGACTTTTGCCGCCAGTTTGGCCTGCCCATCTGGGAAGATGCCACCAACCAAGACCTTGGCTACGCCCGCAACCGCATTCGCCTGGAGCTATTGCCCTACCTGCAACAGCACTTTAACCCGGCGGTAGAGTCAACCCTGGCCCACACCGCCGAGCTACTCACCGCTGAGGTAGAGCTATTAGAGAGGTTGGCGGCAGAGTTGTACGAGACAGTAGTGCTACCTGCTACCGATGATGCACCGTGGCGGCTGGTGCGATCGCCCCTGGCCTCGGCCCCCTTGGCCCTCCAACGGCGAGTGGTTCGCCGAGTACTCCAACAGGCCACCTGTGCCCAGGTGAGCTTTGAGCAGGTCGAGAAGCTCGTGGCCCTACTCACAGCCCCTAACGGCAGCCAGAGCGATCCATTTCCAGGCAGGATGGTGGCGGTGGTGCAGGGGGAGTGGGTAGTGGTGAGCCGGGGCAGCGAGGGGGGGTACACCGGCAACAGCTACATCAACACCTTCTCAGACCCCAATAGGCCAGTAGATTAATCGGCGTTTGACTCTGGATAGGGGTCGCTCAGTTGCTCAGTTTCTGGGCAGTCGTCAGAGACATTTAGCTCTACGTCGCCCCGAGGAACTGAGGCCAAGCGCTTAGTGACGGCACCGATGCTCTCTAGACGCACCATCTCTTCCCAAGAGCACATTTCGTCATCTTCTTCGGTTTCGTAGCGAAAGGTGACTAAATCGCCTTCTATATCTAAAATTTTCGCCCGCTCAATCCAACGCTGTTGATCCCGTAGAAAAATCCACACGTCTTGACCATCACAACAGAGTTGATAGATCTTGCGGTGTAGCATAGTCGCGGCTCCTTCACAGGTAACATCAACGCTTGTTCGCTTAGTGGTTGCAGGGGGCGTTCTCCCGGTAGATAGCAGAGAGGGGGCTGAGATTGACAGGCTTTGCCTAGCACTGGGTTGCCTAGCACTGGGGGTGGAATGATAGCCCCTGGGGCTGCTCCTCCTTGACTAGCGATCCAGATACTCAAGCATTCACCATTTAGATAGATAATCTCCATCTCTGGGTCGATCCCATCGGTGGATTGATCTCTATCTTATGGATTGATCTTAGCTAATCCTGGAGCTGTAGTCTGGGGCAATGCCTAAATATTCCCCAGCACCTACTGCTCCCCATAGCCAATTCTCCAGCACCTACTCCTCTCTTATCAATGAAGCTAGCCTAGCAGTGTAGCAAGACATACAACTGCTTGCCCACTAGGTCTTAAAGGCGAACGCTATAGTGAGAACTCAGCCCCGTTCCTCACGTTGCCCTATGCTGCTGCATCTCTGCACTTGGCCCGAAGTCGAAACCTACCTCACCCAGTCTTCAGGCCTTATTTTGCCCATTGGCTCGACTGAGCAGCACGGCCCCACGGGCCTGATTGGTACCGATGCGATCTGTGCCGAAGTGATTGCCAAAGGGGTCGGTGAAGCCGCCGATGCCTTGGTGGGGCCGACCATCAACGTGGGAATGGCGCTGCACCACACCGCTTTTCCTGGCTCGATGACACTGCGCCCCAGCACCCTGATCGCCGTCATTCAGGATTACCTCACGCCCTTGGTACGCTACGGCTTTACCCGTTTCTTTTTTATCAATGGCCACGGCGGCAACATTGCTACCCTCAAGGCCGCCTTTGCCGAGGTCTATACAGCCCTGGCCACTGACCAGATTCCCCAGGCTGAGCAGGTGCGCTGCAAGACGGCTAACTGGTTTATGGCTCGGTCGGTCTATACCCTGGCGAAAGAGCTCTATGGCGACCAAGAGGGCTCCCATGCTACCCCCAGTGAGGTGGCCCTGACCCAGTATGCCTACCCGGATTTCATTAAGCAGGCTCCGCTGGATCCTCCTGTGGCTCCCTCAGGTCATGCTATCTATAGCCCTACCGACTTTCGCAAGCGCTATCCCGATGGCCGGATGGGGTCGAACCCGGCCCTGGCCACCCCTGAGCATGGGCAGCAGCTCTACGAGGCGGCGGTGAAAGAGCTGACCAGCGACTATCTGGCCTTTTTGGCCTCGGAGTAGGGGCGATCGCGGCGATTGGTCAGCGATCGCAGGTGCAATGGCCCGGCAAGCTTTAGTATGTCTCCGGCCTTGACAGGGCAACAGGTCTAAAATAGGGGCACATGCTGCGCTTCACCTGCCCTACCCCCATGCTTGACCCCCGCATTCCCGCTGGCCCGCTAAACCAAAAGTGGAGCCACTTTAAAGAGCACTGTCGCCTGGTCAGCCCCAAAAACAAGGCCAAGCACACCATTCTCGTCGTTGGCACGGGGCTGGCGGGGGCCTCGGCGGCGGCTAGCTTGGCAGAACTGGGCTATAACGTCAAAAGCTTTTGCATTCAAGACTCGCCCCGCCGCGCCCACAGCATTGCTGCCCAGGGGGGCATCAACGCTACGAAGAACTACCCCAACGACGGCGACAGCGTGTGGCGGCTGTTCTACGACACCATCAAAGGCGGCGACTATCGCTCTCGCGAGGCCAACGTGCATCGGCTGGCGGAGATCAGCAGCGGCATTATCGACCAGTGCGTGGCCCAGGGGGTACCCTTTGCGCGGGAGTATGGCGGCCTGCTCGACAACCGATCCTTTGGTGGGGCCCAGGTGTCGCGAACCTTCTACGCCCAGGGGCAGACGGGGCAGCAGCTATTGCTGGGGGCTTACAGCGCCATGATGCGCATGGTGCAGGCGGGCAAAATCGAGGTCTACGCCCGCCGCGAGATGCTGGAACTGGTGGTAGCTGACGGCAAAGCGCGGGGCATTGTGGTGCGTAACCTGGTGACGGGAGAGTTTGAGCGCTATGCCGGAGATGCGGTGCTGCTGTGCACGGGGGGCTACGGCAATGTCTATTACCTCTCGACCAACGCGAAGAACTCGAACGTGACGGCGGCCTGGCGCTGCCATCGGCGGGGGGCTTACTTTGCCAACCCCTGCTACACGCAAATTCACCCCACCTGCATTCCGGTGTCGGGCGATTACCAGTCAAAACTGACGCTGATGAGCGAGGGCCTACGCAACGACGGGCGGGTGTGGGTGCCGCTAAAGGCGGGGGATACTCGCCATCCCGACGACATTCCTGATGCGGAGCGTGACTACTACCTAGAGACTCGCTATCCGGCCTTTGGCAACCTGGTGCCGAGAGATGTGGCCTCGCGTAACTCGAAGGCGATGACCGATGAAGGGCGCGGCGTAGGGGAAACGGGGCTGGCAGTGTATCTGGATTTTCGCGATGCCATTAACACCCAGGGCCGCGACACCATCGCCGCCCGCTACGGCAACCTGTTCGGCATGTATCAGCGAATCTCGGGCGAAAACCCCTACGAAACCCCCATGCGTATCTACCCCGCCGTCCACTACACCATGGGTGGGCTGTGGGTTGACTACCACCTGATGAGCACGATTCCGGGCTTGTTTGTGCTGGGTGAAGCGAATTTCTCAGACCACGGGGCGAATCGGCTGGGGGCTAGCGCCCTAATGCAAGGCTTGGCGGATGGGTACTTTGTGATTCCTTACACCCTGGGCGACTACATTGCAGGGCAGGCGTTCTCGCCTGTGACCACCGATGACGATGCCTTTGGGGAAGCGGAGGCCAGCGCCAAGGCCCGGATTACCAAGTTGCTGAGCATCCAGGGCGAAAAAACCGTGATGGAGTTTCACCGCGAACTGGGCCGCATCGTGTGGGATTACGTGGGGATGGCGCGGAATCGGGAAGGGCTGGAGAGTGCGATCGCCCAGATTCAAGACCTGCGGGCTGAGTTCTGGCAAAACCTCAAAGTCCCTGGGGATGCCAATACTCGGAACCAAAATCTGGAGTTTGCCGGGCGCGTCGCTGACTTCATGGAGCTAGCTGAGCTGATGGCCCGGGATGCTTTGCAGCGCGAAGAATCGTGCGGCGGCCACTTTCGCGAAGAGTACCAAACCTCCGATGGCGAAGCCAAACGTGACGACGAGCATTTCGCCTTTGTGGCGGCGTGGGAGTATGCGAGAGAGGGGCGATCGCCAGAACTGCACCGTGAAGATCTCAATTTTGAGAACGTGCAGCTCACCCAGCGCAGCTATAAGTAAATTTCAGCAACTAGCAGAAATAGCCCGGCCAGTTTACTTGTAATTCATGAAGCATTTCTCTGCTGAATAGGGATGTTGACTACCTCATGCCCAGCAGCAAGAGCAGCTTTTTAATTGACTGAGTAATGTTGTTGTAAAACTTATTTGAGTTGTAGAGTAAAGGAAAGAAATAGTGGATTAGATTTTCTTGTGATTCATCGCGGTTTTCTATTAGAGATAGCAACAACCTGTGAATCTGTTCATGGCGAACTTCGTCTGAAAAATACTTGTCGAAGGCTTCCCTAGCCTTTTCACCCATCAAAAGTGCTCTATTGCTTTGAGGTGATAGTATATCTTCTAGCTTAGCTATGTCTTTTTCCTGGATAAAGACAGAGAAATCTTCCCATTTGGGACCAACAGGCGGAATCCACCTGTCGGCAATTATAACTGGACATATACCTAGTTCCATCGCCTCAAAAAGCCTGATGCTGGAGTGGCCAGCTCCTCTTGGGCATATGCAAAATAGAGATTCTTTGACTGTTTTTACATAATTTTCTTGATTTTTCTTTTTTTCTAGCTCAAAATTTTTCGTTGCGTCCCAGTGATTATACTTTAGCGATGATCTGACTAGGAAGTTGTTTGAAGGGTTGTTTTCGTATATTTTGAATATCTTTCTTCTGAGATGTGAGGTCGGTCCTCCTATGAACGAAAACAAATATTTCTTTTCTAGATGCTTATCTTTGTATGGATCTATATATTGATTTCTGGAATTCTTGTCTATGTAAAAATAGCTAAAAGTTTTAGTTCTGCCATCTGTAAGGACGCGAAAAAAATGCCTGTAATTGCTTGCGTATATCCCTGGAAGGAAAAAGCCGGGAAAATCTGACTGGGTCAGGTTAAAGCACTTTTCTTTAAAGTCTTTAAAGAGATGACTGTTCTTGATGTATGAATATTTGTGAGCTTGAAAAATAATTGCATCGGCCTCGCTGGCATCAGAGGTTATAGAGAATCCTTCTGATTGGAATGTGTTTTTTAAGGATTCGCAACAGGATTCCTCTAGGAATATTTTTAATACTTTCATCGCTGCTGATTCAATTTATCAATTTGACTGTCAGCTTAACTACTACGACCTATGGCAATTTTTGACCATAGGCTGGGCTCTATCCACCAGGCTTGAGTCAGCGACATTCTAACCTATAGCATTTAGAACTGGTGGTAGAATCCGAATCTAATGGCTCTGCAAATCAGAGTTTGAGAATGGCTTTGCGTTGAAACCCTAATTGATGGGCTTTTCCCAGCTAGGACAGCCCCACCATCTCTGCAGCGCTTGCACTGAGGCAACTCAATAACAACCCAGCTTGATCAGTAGGTAGCTAAAAATAAAGCTGGCGAAATACTTCGCCAGCCCGGGTCTGATTGTGCAACTTTGCAGTGTTGAGCGCTGTGAGTTGAGCCGTATGCCTTTACTCCGTGTCGTCGTGGGCGTAGCGGTGGTAGAGGAAGTCGAGGGCTTCGTTGCGTAGCTCGTAAAATTTGGGGTCTTCCATCATGCGGGCGCGATCGCGCGGGCGGGCAAAGGGCACCTGCATCACCTCGCCGATCTTAGCGGCGGGGCCGTTGGTCATCATCACCACGCGATCGCTCAAGAACAGAGCCTCATCGATGTCGTGGGTGATCATCAGCACGGTGATCTGGTGGTCTCGCCAGATCGTCAGCAGTTCTTCTTGCAGCTCTTCGCGGGTAATTGGGTCGAGGGCACCAAAGGGTTCGTCCAGAATTAGCACCTTGGGGCGCAGGGCCAGGGCGCGGGCAATGCAGACCCGCTGCTTCATACCGCCGGAGAGGGCGCTGGGCTTTTTGTTGGCCACATCGGCCAGGCCCACCATCTCCAGGTGCTCCATGACGATATGCTTTTTCGCTGCCTCGGGCTTGTTGGGAAAGACCGACTTCACCCCCAGATAAATATTTTCGTAGGCGGTGAGCCAGGGTAGCAGCGAATAGTTTTGAAACACCACCATGCGATCGGGGCCGGGCTCTTGGATGGCTTGAGATTGCAGGCGCACTTCGCCCTGGGTGGGCTGGCGGAACCCGGCCACCATGTCGAGCAGAGTTGATTTGCCGCAGCCCGAGTGGCCAATGACGCAGACAAATTCGCCTTCATTGACGGCTAGGTCAATGCCGTCGAGCACGACAAAGTCGCCTGAGGGGGTGGGGTAGACCTTAGAGAGGTTATCGATAATCAGGAACGGTTCCTGGGTTTGCTGGTAGCTAAGGGATTGGGTAGGTGAATTTAACACTTGCATAGTCTGTGTGTGTGGGTAAGGTGTGGGGCGTAAGGGGTGGATGAGTGGGCGGGTGAATGAGTGGGCTCTGTCTAAATCCCCTCTTGGGAGGGGTAGGGGTGGGTACACCTTGGCCTAGACCAAGCCACCCCGCCCTGCGGGCACCCCTCCCGAGAGGGGATAGGGCTATCGGAGGCTGGCGGCATCAATCGGGATTTCTTCGATCCGCAGGTCGCGCTTGAGGGCGAACTTATCGAGGTAGGCCAGCGGTTCGTCGGGGTCAAACACCACGCCATCGAACAGGTGAATGGTGTGGCGATCGCGGCCAATATCCAGCAGCCCTAACTCGCGGGCGGCCTGGCCAAAGATGTCGGCCCGCTTCACCCGCTCGGCCACCTCCAGCCAGTTGCGGGGGAAGGGGGTAATGCCCCAGCGGGCCATCTGGGTCATCATCCACACCGCCTCCGAGACATCGGGGTAGTTGGCCTTGCCGGTAAAGAACTGAATATAGTTGTGGACTGGCTGGGGTTCGCTGCCGTCACCGCGATCGTAGGGGTCGATAAAGCCCTGGCGAATGTGGGCCTCGTCGGCCCCCACGTACTCGGGCTTGGCCAGCATTTCGGCGATTTCTTCGCGGTTGCGGCGGTCGTCGCAGTATTCGCAGGCTTCGAGCAGGGCTTTGACCAGGGCCACGTGGGTTTTGGGGTACTGGTTGGCCCAGGCCTCGGTGACGCCGAGCACTTTTTCCAGGTGGCCGGGCCAGATGTCGTTGTCGGTGGCCATGACCACGCCCAGCCCTTCGGCCACGGCGCGGGCGTTCCAGGGTTCACCGACGCAGTAGCCGTCGATGGTGCCCGCCTTCAGGTTTGACACCATCTGCGCGGGTGGAATCACCGTGACGCTGACATCGCGGTCGGGGTCGATGCCGCCGGAGGCCAGCCAGTAGCGCAGCAGCAGGTTGTGCATAGAGGTGGGGTGCACGGCGGCTAGGGTGTGCACCTGGTCGGGGCGGCGCTCGAGGTTGGCCTTAAAGTCGGCCAGGGAGCGCACCCCCTGGTCGTAGAGATGCTTGCTAAAGGTAATGGCGTTGCCGTTGCGGCTGAGGGTGAGGGCGCTGACCATGGGGAGGGGCTGCTGGTTACCGTAGCCCAGGGTAATGCCCAGGGGCATGCCCGCCACCATCATGGCGGCGTCGAGGCGTTTGGTGGTGACGCCATCGGCGATCGCATTCCAGCTTGGCTCTCGGTTGAGGGTGACATTGGTCAGGCCGTGGGCCTCAAATAGACCTTTCTCTTTGGCTACCACCAGGGGCGCACAGTCGACTAGAGGAATGAAACCTAGCTCTAGGTTGACCTTTTCTAGGCCGTTGGCAGCCATGGCCACCACAGGCTTGGCCTTGTGCAGCTTGGCCCGCTTTTGCTGGTTGAGGAAGTAGACGATCTCGTTGCGCAGGCTGTAGTAGTTGGGGTGCTTGACCACCTCCATGCGCTCGCGGGGGCGGGGGAAGGGCACATCTACCACCTGGCCGACGTGGGCCTCGGGGCCGTTGGTCATCAGCACGATGCGATCGCTCAGCAGCAGCGCCTCATCGACATCGTGGGTGACCATGACGCAGGTGACTTCGTTTTCTTGGCAAATTTTCATCAGCTGCTCTTGCAGACCGCCCCGAGTCAGGGCATCAAGGGCACCAAAGGGCTCGTCGAGCAGCAGCAGCTTGGGGCGAATCGCCAGGGCGCGGGCGATCGCCACCCGCTGCTTCATGCCGCCCGAGATTTGGCCGGGGCGCTTGTTCGCCGCCTTTTGTAGACCCACCATCTCGATGTGGTGGTCGATCATGCGATCGCGCACCGGCTGGGGATGCTTTTTCATCACCCGGTTCACCGCTAGGGCAATGTTTTCGCGCACAGTTAGCCAGGGCAGCAGCGAATAGTTTTGAAAGACGACCATGCGATCGGGGCCGGGTTCGGTGACCTGCCGCCCTTCGAGCACAATGCCGCCTTTGCTGGGCTGGTCTAACCCCGAGAGAATATTCAGCAGGGTCGACTTGCCGCAGCCTGAGTGACCCACCAGGGAAACAAACTCCCCTTTGTGAATTTGCAGGTCGATATTCTTTAGGGCAATGTATTCGCCCCCAGTGGGCAGTTTAAAGACGCGATCGACGTGGTCAACTTCGACAAATACAGCCATGGTGCTCAGGGAATGAAGGTGCAGGCGAACAGAGGATTTTGGATGGTTATCCCCTCCTGGGAGGGGCCGGGCTAGAGAGGGCCGTAGGGTGCATCCGCGCAGCGATGCCCCGGTAGAGAAAGAACAGGTAGGGTGGGCACGGCCCACCACCAATCTTTGGCAGAATCACAAATTGATTTTGGGAAGCGGGGGTTCAATGGTGGGCCGTGCCCTAGGGGGTTTCTGGCTGCCCGCCGCAGACCTTTGGCAGAATCACAGGTTGAGTTTTCAGAACCGATTATGGGATGGTGGGCAGTGCCCACCCTACAGGTTTACTGCTTTTGCTCTTCGGGCAGCACCAGACTGCCGACAAACACAATCAGGCGATCGAGCAGCAGACCGACAATGCCCACATAGACAATGGCGATAATGATGTCGCTAATGCGAGAGCTATTCCAGGCATCCCAGATAAAGAAGCCGATGCCCACGCCGCCAATCAGCATTTCTGCCGCCACGATCGCCAGCCAGGAGAGGCCGATACCAATGCGCAGACCAGTGAAAATATAGGGCACGGTGGCCGGAAATAAAATCTTAAAGAAGTACTCAGGCTTAGATAGCTGCAACACCCGGGCCACGTTGTTGTAGTCTTGCGGAATTTGGCGGACACCCTCGGTGGTGTTGATGATGATCGGCCAGATTGCCGTAATGAAAATCACGAAGATGGCCGAGGGGTTGGCCTGTTGAAACGCTGCCAGCGAAATCGGTAGCCAGGCCAGGGGCGGCACCGTCCGCAAAATCTGAAACAGCGGGTCGAGGGCGCTGTACATCAGTGAACTGGTGCCGACCAAAATGCCCAAGCCAATGCCGACAATCGCCGCTAGGGTAAAGCCCAGGGCCACCCGTTGCAGACTGCTCCACACTTGCCAGAACAGGCCTCGGTCAGTGCCGCCGTAGTCAAAGAAGGGATTGATAATCAGTTCCCAGGTGTCTTGCACGGTGCGCACCGGGGTGGGTAGGTTAGCCCCTGGCCCCATAGTCATCACTTGCCAGATCACCAGAAAAATGAGAATGGCCACTAGGGGCGGAAGTAACCCTTTGAGCCAGTTCAACGCCTGGCCGCTGAGCTTTTGCAGGTTAAAGCGCGATCGCGCCGGACGAATATCGAGGGGTGCGGTCATGGTCAGCAAGTCTCCAGGGCGTATGACAGAGGAACGAGGCAGTAGAGCTAGACAAAGGAAAATTGAAACGTTAAGGCCAGGCAGAATCTGGTTCGGCTCCCCTCTCCCTGGGGGAGAGGGGTTGGGGGTGAGGGTAACCTATACGCGCTTGATGGCGAGGCTGTCGAGGTAGGCCTGGTAGTTCTCAGGGTCGAACTGGATACCATCGAAGAAGGTCTCGACGCCACGGGAAGTGCTTTCGGGGATCATGGCTTCTTGGCCCAGGGCGGTGGCCGCCTCGCGCCAGAGGTCTTCGCGGTTCACCTCGTCTACCCACGCATTGACATCGGTATCGGCGGGCAGCTTGCCCCAGCGAATGTTCTCCACCAGGAACCACAGGTCGTGGCTCTTGAAGGGGTAGGAGGCGTAGTCATCCCAGTACTTCTGCTTCAGGTCAGGCAGCTCTTCGACCCGGCCATTGCCAAAGTCAAACTTGCCCTGGGAGCGATCGATGATGTCATCGAAGGGCACGTTAAACCAGGCCCGCTCCGACAGAATGCGGCACATCTCTTCTTTGTTTTCGTCTTTGCTGCACCACATGGCGGCTTCTAGAGTGCCCATTAGCAGCGCTTTGGCAGCCTTGGGGTTGGCGTCTACCCAGTCGGCCCGCATACCCAGAGCTTTCTCAGGGTGGTCTTTCCACATTTCGCCGGTGGTCAGGGCGTTAAAACCAATCTTTTGGTTCACGGTTTGCAGAGGCCAGGGTTCGCCCACGCAGAAGGCATCCATGTTGCCCACCTTGACGTTGGCTACCATCTGAGGCGGCGGTACCACAATGGTGGAGATATCTTGGTCGGGGTCAATGCCGCCCGCCGCTAGCCAGTAGCGAATCCACAGGTCGTGGGTGCCGCCGGGGAAGGTCATCGCTGCCTTTAGTTCGCTGCCCGCCGATTTGCGCTGGGCAAACACATCCTTCAGCACCGAACTGTCTACGCCCACGTTGGTGTCGAGATAGTCGTTAGAGAGCGAAATGCCCTGGCCGTTGGTGTTGAGGCGGGCCAAAATGTACATCGGCACTTCGCGGCCATCGGTGACAATGCCCTTAGAAATTAGGTAGGGCATGGGGGTGAGAATGTGCGCCCCGTCAATGCCGCCACCACCGGAACCCAGCACCAGGTTGTCGCGGGTGGTGCCCCAGGAGGCCTGCTTCTCGACCGAGACATCGGTCATGCCGTACTTATCGTAGAAGCCCTTAACCTTGGCGATAATCAGCGGCGCGGAGTCGGTTAGCGCAATGAAGCCCAGCTTGGCGGTAGGGGTTTCGGGGGTATCTTCGGGGCCGAGGGTTACCTCGGTGGGGGTGTCGGTGGCAGCGGGGTTAGACCCACCCTGACTGCATGCATGGAGCAGCACAGTACCCGCAGCGGCAGTGCCAGCGGTCATCAAAAATCTGCGGCGATTTAGTCGAGTCATAGTGCGCTTTCTCCAACGGTATGCGATGCGGAAAACTGATCAAAATAATGGTCTATCGTTGCCATACTATGACTGCCGATGACCTCAAGCTCATCTAAATTTCGGCCCCGCCAATACCACAATTTGACCTTTTATAGAATCAGACTTGATTCAATCAAACTGTGGCAACGCTAGCAGAACCGACAGAGATAGATAGCTGTATGGACAAGTTTGGGGGTTGATTTTACCCCTAGAGGGATACGATCCTTAGCCTGGGAGAAGGCCAAGAGATAAATTTGCCGACTGGCTAAGGTCTATTGACAGAACAATGTTCACACTTAACAAAATCGCAGCCCTAAAGTGGGTTTATCAACTAAAACGCCGGATGAAAGTTGGCATTTCTGCATTTTTGCAGCACGGCATTTGAAGTTAAGTTATTCAAACTTCGCCGCCTGTTTTGTATTTTTGGTTACTCTTTGCAGTAAACCATCCTTTTATCGCATGAGCGAGATGTATGTTCTGCATAACCCTACATAGAAACGGGGAGGGAATAACTGCGATCGCAGTCATCCCCTCCCCGCTCAAAGCGTTATGGATCAGTCGTCTCGGACAGTTGACAGCTAGTTAGCCCTACATAAACTTGCTAGCCGCGCCGATCAGGCCAGCCATTTGGCCCAGGTCAACCTCACCCGAGAGTACTTTTTGCAGCAGCCCACCGCCCTGCTTGTTAGACCCTTTGACTAAAAACTGAGCAATCAGCGGGGTGACGCTCCTGACCATGGCTGGATCAGCCCCCACGTGCTGAGCGATCCCAGCGATCTGCTCGGAAGCCAACAGGCGTTCGACTGCCCCAGTGGCTGCTACGGTCTGTAGCGTGCTCATTAAAGAACCAGGATTTCCTTTGCCCTTAGTTTGCAAAATGCCCTGGAGGTCGCTGGCAATGCCGCCAATTTTGTTGTTCTCAACTGGGGCATTATTGAGGCTGCCCAAGATCGAACCCATCAGGCCGCCGCTAGCCTCGGTGTCTTTGGCGGCGATCGCACTGTTGACTAAGCCCATTAAGTCCATAATTTCACCTTGTACCTTGCTTCTCGAACAGGCTAAGCCCTTTGCTCATGGGGAGCAATATACCCAAGGTGCATTTGCACCCGCTCTCTGTACATTGCAACCGCACTACCGGTTAGCGAGCGGCGGTGAGGCTAAAGCGCTCGGCGCGATCGCTCTTCTCGTCAAAATCAATCACCGGCCCCAGGGGCACGATCTGGTGGGGGTTCACCCCGGGATGACTCATATAGTAGTGGCGCTTGATGTGATCTAGATTGCAGGTGTTTTTAAAGGCGGGCTGCTGGTACAAGTCGCGCAGGTAACCCCACAGGTTGGGATAGTCGACAATGCGGCGCAGGTTGCACTTGAAATGCACGTAGTAGACGGCATCGAACCGATAGAGTGTGGTGAACAGACAGATATCGGCCTCGGTCAGGCGATCGCCACACACATACCGCTGGCGATCGAGCACGCCTTCCCAGTAGTCGAGGGCATCGAAGAGTTCGGTGACGGCTTCTGCGTAGGCTTCCTGTTTGGTGGCAAATCCGGCTCGGTACACACCGTTATTAATCGGCTGATAGATCGCGTCGATGGCGCTGTCTATGGTGTCTCGCAGGTTGGCGGGGTAGAGGTCAACGGCGTTGGTGGCCAGATCATTCCACTCGGTGTCGAGCATGCGAATAATTTCTCGCGACTCGTTATTAACGATGGTGCCCGTCTGCTTGTCCCACAAAATTGGCACGGTTACCCGCCCCGAGATATCGGGCTTGGCCTGGGTATAGATCTCGCGCAGGTACTTAACCCCATTTACTGAGTCTGGGATAGCACCGGGGTAGTCACTAAAAAACCAGCCCTCATCGCCCATGTAAGGATCTACCACAGACACCGAAATCGCCTCGGTAAGCCCCTTCAACTCACGCATAATCAGCGTGCGGTGCGCCCAGGGGCAGGCCAGAGAGACATAGAGGTGGTAACGTCCTGCCTCTGGCCTAAAGTCACCAGAGCCATCTGCCCGGGTGAAATGGTGAAAGTCGGTTTCAGGCCGCACAAAGCGGCCTTTGTCATCTTCTTGGTCGCGCTTTTGCTGCCACTGACCGTTGACAAGTAGGCCCAATCCCATGGGATCTCCTTTATGTTTCGTTACATATTGCTATTGTCAGCTTAGCGCTCTCGTAAAAAACTGCCCTCTGGCGCTAGAAAGAGCGTTGGAGAGATGGCCTGGGGCAATTCACCAGCACAGCTAACCTGCGGCTTCTGCAAACTCGTTATTGCACTCCACAGCCTCTAATACTGAATCCTGAACGAATACCCCCGATTTGTAGGGGCGTAGCATGCTACGCCCCTACGGGGTTCCTGGATTATGAACCGGGGTTTACCAAATCGGATTTGGTATAACTGTGAGGCTTTTGCCCTCTGCTGCACAGTTAAAGCCAGTCGATCAAGTCGCCTCGTATCCAGCCTTCTGCCTCAGAGGAGTACTGGCCCTGGTCAAATTTCACCTGGTACCAAAGTTGGTCAGAGCTGTCTTCTCCTGGGGCGGCGGCTAGGCAGGTGACCTCATCCCCAACTAGGCCGTAGTGTTGGGCTGTATAGTTGAGACCTGGGCCGCTGCGCACATTGATGCGTGAAGCGGTATTTTCGGCTTTGAGCATGGCTAAGCCTTGAATAAATCGCCCCTGAAGTACTTTTGAAAAGCTATCGATAGACGCCAGACAAGCACTCATTACATCAGATAATTCGACAGTGTCGTTAATCTGCTCCCACACCACCTCAGGCTGATCGGCTAGGGCAAAATGTGTCCTGCCAGGCTCAAATACCTCGTCTGGGCTAGGGTTGATGAGCAGGACTTGCTGGGTCGCGTCTATCGAGGCGCTACCGTCTTTAAAAGATAGGCTGCTGACCAGGTTATTTTCATAGCCTGCATAGGGGCTGGCTGGGCCATTGACGAGCAAAATGCCGGTGCGATCGCCCTGCCTAAAAATCACTCTATAGGAGTTGGTGTAGAGGCTACCCGTCGTAGCGTAGGTTCCTGCGGGTAATTGCATTGCCTGACCTCAAAAGCATGGATGGATTGTAAATCTGATGCTGACTTTGAACGTATCCGATGAAAGGCAAGCCAGCAGAACAACATTAAGTTATAGGGTGGGGTTCATGCGATCTGTCGGTGGTTGAGTAACGCATCCAAGCCTTTGTTATAGCTGTAGCCAGTCTGGTTAAGACATTGTCCCTAAAAACGTTTGAACGTTCGAACCTCTCTAAGGTATCTGGATGTCCTAACCCAAGTGACTATGGCTATAAATGTTATTGCTACAGCATTGTTTAGTTGAGATTGACCAGCCCTATAGCAGCGCTTGCTCTGTGGTGAAGACATAATCTTTATGCTGCACTTTGTCTGAGGAAAAGCCGCTCTGCAAAGTTCGAAAATGACACCCAGCATGGCTTTAGGAGCAGACTACGTCTAACGGAGGGTAACTCGGATCAATGGGATGGCGTTCTGCAGGAAGGGGAAGCGCCGTGAGAGAATAAGATTTTGATGAGATTTGACCTATGCCCGCTGCCTATATTCAAGACGAAGCTGAGTTTGATGCGCTTTTGAGCTCTGAGACGCTATTTGTGGTCGATTGCACAGCGACCTGGTGTGGCCCCTGCAAACTCGTTGCCCCCCTGATCGATAAGCTAGCAGACGACTATAGCGATCGCGTCAAAGTCTTCAAGCTAGACCTCGATGCCAATCAATCGGTGGCAAAACGATACGGCATTCGCAGTATTCCAGCCGTAGTGTTTTTTGCCCAGGGCGACGTAGCAGAAACCCTCGTTGGTGCCAAAAAGTATGACGAATACAGCACCACCCTCGACAAGCATCTGGCCTAGCCTCAGACTCCTTAAACCCCAGGCCAGAGCCTGATTGCAGTCATGTTCAAGCTCGATCAGCTTGCAGAAAACTTTCTGCAAGCTGTTTTTTGATCAACAGGCCCAGGGTTTGCATCGCCTGCTCGATCGCCTCTGTCCAGGGCACTGCTGTGTTTAGCCGAAAGCAGTTGCCGTAGCCCTGACCCGAGGCCGAAAACATGACCCCAGGGGCGATCGCAATGCCCCGCTCCAGGGCCTCGCGGTAGAGCCGCATGGAGTCGAAGCCCTCGGGCATCTCTAGCCACAGCACGTGGCCGCCGCTGGGCCGGGTCATGCAGGTCTCGGCGGGAAAGTAGTCGCGCACTGCCTGCTGCATGCGCAGCATTTGCTCGTGGTAGCTACGGCGCAGGTGGCGTAGGTGGCGATCGTAGCCGCCATTGGCTAAAAAAGCCGCCACCGTCAGCTGAGGGGCCATCGCTGTATTTTGGTTGAGAATCGACTTCATTCGGGCGATCGCGGTGTGGTAGCGGCTGCCAGCGCACCAACCCACCCGCAGCCCCGGCGATAGGGTTTTGCTCACCGAGGCGCAGTAGAGCACTCGGTTTTCGGTATCAAAGGCTTTGATCGCCTTGGGGCGATTGCCCTCGAAGCAGAGGTCACCGTAGACATCATCTTCGATCAGCGGGGTGTCGTACTGGTTGAGCAGATTCATCAGGCGCTTTTTCTGGCGATCGCCCATACAGCTGCCCAAGGGGTTGCTAAAGTTGGAGACCAGCAGCAGCACCTTGACCTCGCCAGTTTGCAAAGCTTCTTCTAGATGGGGCAGACTGAGGCCGTCGCGGGGATGGGTGGGCAGGGGCAAGGCCTTGAGCCCCAAGCATTTCATCGCTTCTAGCGTGGCAAAGTAGGTGGGCGACTCGATCGCCACCGTATCGCCGGGCTGGGTCAGAGCCTGGAGACAAAAATAAATGGCCTCGTTAGCCCCATTAGTAATCACCATCTGATCGGGGTGGACTGAGCAGCCTGCATCGAGCATGCGTTTGGCCAATTCTGACCGCAGGCGGTAGCTGCCCTGCAGCGTGCCGTAGGAATGAGTCAGATTTGGATCCTCCCGGATCACTTTGCCCATCAGCCGGTTGAGCTGGGCTAGAGGGAGCTGCTCTAGGTCGGGCAGCGCCGCCCCCAGCTGAATTAACCCCCCATCGCGCATGCGGTTCATCACCTCGAAGGCCAGCGAGATATCAATATCGGTGGCCTGACGCGGCGGTGCCGTGGGGGCAGGCTCTTGGGGCAGATCTAGAACGGTTTGTTTGACGTAGTAGCCCGACTGGGGCCGTGCCACAATCAAGCCCCGATCCTCTAACAGTCGGTAAGCTTCCATCACCGTGGACGTGCTGACGGAGAGCTGCGCCCGCAGCTTACGCACTGAGGGCAGGCGATCGCCTGGCTTGAGGGGGCCGTCGGTGATCAGCTGCTGGAGGCGATCGGCCACCTGCTCGTAGAGTACCTGGTGGGGAGAAAGGGTGAGGGGAGTGAGGGGCATAGGAGGGGTGGCCAGGAACAGTTGTGGGGGTCAACTACCGGAACAGTTCGAATTTTTCAAACTGTTACCAAGACAATTTAGTCGAACTGCCTCTGTTCGCCTAGGGGTAAATCAAAGAAACTTCAGCTAGGCCAAATCGATTGCCCGATGTAGGAGGACTGCCCTGTGAAACCCCAAAGTTTATACGCCCAGCTTGAGCTCATTCCAGAACCGCTCCCCACGCGCACCGACTACTCGCTCGGGCGGGTTTGGGCTGCGGTCCAAGGTCGTCTTGGTTGGGTAGGACGGCGACTGTTCGACTATCTGTGCGGCTCCACAGATTTACGCGTGACCGTGCGACGCAGTCGTGCAGGCAAGACTCTGTTTGTGGTTCACGATCCGGTGGGCCAGCAGCGCCATACCTTCAGTTCTGAGCAAGACTTACGGGCCTGGGCCGACCAGCGCTACTACCCGTAGGGGTATTGCGTTGCCCACCCAAGAATTCCGTCTGTCAAGGGGCCGAATCCTAAATCCTGCTGGGCTCCCCCCGATTCCGCTGGGCGAATGCCATAGAGCCTCTCGCTCGGCTATGCCTACGCCCCCACGGTTTTGCCTGCTTCGAGTCGGGGTTTGTGGAGCGAATTTGGGATGAGCCATGCCGACTGAGTTCTGGAGACATGGCTAACGCCCTTGCCACCAAGGGTTTGCCTCGACTATACACACCTGTAAATTTTGTGCGATCGAGGGAGACCTGCCTCTAGATCAAGATTTGTATCAGTAGGCTAGACCTGATGCAGCAGATGCAGTTCTTCACAACTTTACCGGGCGGAATGTGGCAATGTTAGACCTACTTCGAACTACCCTGCGGGTGTATTGGCCAAAGTTTTCCTGGGCGCTTTTTTACTGGCTGTCTAGCGCTAAGCTCATGACCTTGACCCTCGTGGTAGTGGCCGCAGTGCTGTTTTTCGCGGTGGGAGCCCGCTATCGTCGGCGCATGATGACGGTAGTGGTGGGGGTGTTGGTGGCCTATTGGCTGTTGATTTCGCCCTTGTTCTCGTGGCCAGCCACCTACTTGTTGACGCGGTTTGTGCCCCCCGATACTGGGGAGACCGTCGATGCCATTGTGGTGCTGGCCCGCGAATCGGCCATTCAAGGCAAGCGCTACGACACGGCAATTGATATGATGGCCAGCGGTCGGGCCTCAAAGCTGTTAGTCATGGGCAGAATGCAGGGCCATTGGACCTTTCGCAGCCTGCAAGAGCGCAACCTGCCCGCCGATGGTTTGGTCAACGCCGTGTGCGTCAGAACCACCAACCACGAAGCCCACTCGGCGGGGGCCATTTTGGGCTCCCAGGGGGTTGACAACATTATTTTAGTCACCGACCCGCCTCACATGCTGCGGGCCTGGCTCACCTTTAAGAGCCTAGGGTTCTCGGTGATTCCTCACATGGAGCCAATTCCAGACGGGGTGGCCTCTCATGAGCGAACGTTTCTAGCCCTACGTGAATATTTCGGGTTAATCAGCTACGCTGCTCTCGGTCGCTTTGAACGTCGTCCTGCCAGCGAGCTGCCCCAGTTTGCCCAAACGGTGGCGAATGACTTTCCTCGCGATCGCTGCTTCATGACCGCCGATCAAATTCGGCAGTCGTTGTCGCGCAGCTAATGGTGTTAGCTCAGGTTTAGCCCTATGACGATTTCGTTAACTCAGGTAGATGCCTTTACCGATGCCGCCTACGCTGGCAACCCAGCGGCGGTGTGCGCGCTGCCCGAGGCACGCCCCGACCCCTGGATGCAGCAGGTGGCCCAGGAGATGAACCTCTCTGAAACCGCCTTTTTCTACCCCGAAGCCGATGGCTACCGGCTGCGCTGGTTTACCCCCACGGTGGAGGTTGACCTCTGTGGCCATGCTACTCTGGCCACCTGTCATGTGCTCTGGAGCGAAGGGCACCTGAGCGATGAACAACCGGCTCGGTTCTACACCCGCAGCGGCGTGCTCACCGCCCGTCGCCTCGGCGACTGGATTGAGCTGAACTTTCCGGCTAACCCGTCCCACCCCATTGCCGAGCCTGCCGGTCTGGCGGAGGCCCTAGGGGCAACTCCCCAGGCTGTCATGGAAAATTCCCTCGGCTACCTGGTAGAACTGGAATCGGCGGCGGTGGTGCGCGATCTGCAACCCGACTTTGCGGCGCTGGGGCAGTTCCCCGTCCACGGCGTGATTGTCACCAGCCGAGGAGAGGCCCCCTACGATTTTGTCTCGCGCTTTTTTGCGCCTCAGATTGGCATCAACGAAGACCCTGTGACTGGGGCGGCCCACTGCTGTCTCAGCCCCTACTGGCGAGCCAAGCTGGGCAAGACTACGTTTTTGGCCCACCAGTCGTCGGCGAGAGGCGGTGTGCTCAAGGTGCAGGACGAGGGCGAGGCTGGGACGGCTGACGGCGCGCATCGGGTTCGCATCAGCGGCCAGGCCGTCACGGTCTTGAAGGGAGATTTGCTTCACTAAGGCAGGTCAAAGCATGCAGGTTGAGGTCACCACTTGGTATTTGGAAATGCTGAATTCGGCCCAGCTGCGGCCCAAGCTCAGCGGGTATGGCGATCTGGAAATTCGTCAGGCGGTGGTGCCCTGCCCAGACTTTAGCCGCTTTCTCTACGCTAGCGTGGGGGGCCAGTGGTACTGGTGCGATCGCCTGTCCTGGAGCCGCGATCGCTGGCTGACCTACCTCGATCGCCCCCAGATTCAAACCTGGGTAGCCTATAGGGCGGGCACCCCGGCGGGCTATGGAGAGCTAGAAGCGCAGCCCGAGGGCAACGTAGAAATTGTCTACTTTGGGCTGCTGCCTCAGTTCATCGGCCAGGGGCTGGGTGGTCACCTGCTGACGGTGACCGTGCAGCAGGCCTGGGCGATGGGAGCCCGCCGCGTCTGGGTGCATACCTGTAGCCTCGATGGCCCCTACGCCTACAAAAACTATGGGGCGCGCGGCTTTACCCTCTACGACACCCGCGTGACTACTCAGGATTTGCCCGAGGTCTCCCCTGACCCTTGGCAAGGCCTCGCCTGAGGGGATGTACTTTACAGCCATCCCGGTGTCTAAGCCTGTCAACCCCCTAATCTGGGAGCTCAAACTCTAGATCGGCGGGTTGGTCGCGGGGCGCGGCGTTAGAGCCCGACTGTTGATCGAGCCGCAGCGCTTGAGCTAAGGCCGATCGCGCCTGGGCTTTTTGCACCAGCGGGTTGAGTGCTTCGACGGGTAACCCGCTTAGCAGGCTTAGCTCTTGGCGGTTTAGCCCCTTGAGCAACAGTTCAACGCACCAGGTAGCTCGGGCCTGGTCTAGGGTGAGCGGCGCACCCAGGGGCGAAACAATGTCGGCGGTGACCTCGGCCCACAGCTGCCGCACTCGCAGGGGCGTAATCGGCTGATCGTCTGGTCCTAAGAACAGGGCTGAAGCATTGTCGCTACGGCTTTTGAGCCAGCGGGTGAGAGGATTTTTAGTATAGGTACCGTAGCGCTTGCCCATAATCCATTGGTTGAGCGGTACCTGGCGATGGTGGGGGCCGACCAGCAAAATGTGCTGGCTACTGTCGTACAGAGCGCTGGCTCGGGTCAGCAGGGGCACTTCCGCCGCCGCCACGCCAGCCCCAAACAGCACATAGACCAGGGCGTAGGTCTGGCTGCCAAGTTTACGGGCTGCCTGCATAATTTGATGCACGATTGGGGGCGGCAGATCGATCCAGGTGTCTGGGTTGAGCGCTGGGGTAGACAGGCTAGCCTGATCGGGTAAGGGGCTGTCTGCGGTCGGCTGAAGCCGCAGACTGAGCAAGCCATCCACCACACTCTCGATAAACTTAGCCCGACTCGGCCAGAGCCCGCCGGGTTGGGGCAGGCCATCGGGCAGGCCGCTAGTCGTGCTCTCGATCGCAACATAGCCCAGCAGCAGGGCCATCACCAGACTAGCCACCTCCTCCGGGGGTAGCCCCAAGCCTGATCCTTGAGCCAACAGTGTTTCTAGACCTTCAGCCATGAAGTCACGAATGGTGTGCAGCCCCCGCCCCATAGCCTGGCTCTGCTCGCTCGAAAACTGGCCCGCCTCACCAATCACCGATCGCACTAGTTCTGACAGCTGGTCGAGGGTATCGAGGCACTGGGCGAGAAAACGTTGCAGGGCCACATCGGTGGGCGATTGCCCCAGGGTCGCTAGATCAAGGCGATCGCTTGAACCCACCAGCCCCTCCGCCTCGGTCATGACCGCAGCAAGCAAGCCATGCTTGCTGCCAAACTGACGAAATAGCGTCACTTCGTTGACCTCGGCCAGATCGGCCACCTGCCGAGTGGTGGTTGCCCCCACACCCTGGCTCGAAAAAAGCTGAAAGGCGGCATCTACAAGCCGCTGCCGAGCCGATTTACGCTGAGCTGCCATAGGAAAAAGAAAGTATTACTTGCATTTTACCAGAGAAGTTTGTTAGGGTAGTCATGTAAGCAGCACTTGCAATCGATTCGAGCTTTCCTCTAGCGGTAGCTCAAGGATCTGGCCAAGGCTGCCAGCGTGGTCTGGGTCGTTGCCTGGGCCAACGGCTTCAACCCTACCGAGCAAAAAAGGATTCGCTATGACAACAACGATTAAACAGCCTCCACAAAAGCCAGGGATCGCCGACCTAGACTGGACATTGGTGGGCTTTTTGACGGCGGTGCACGGCATTGCCCTACTGGCTCCCTGGTTCTTTTCGTGGTCGGCCCTAGGGGTGATGATAGTGCTGCACTGGCTATTTGGTAGCATTGGCATTTGCCTGGGCTATCACCGGCTGCTGACCCACCGCAGTTTGCAGGTGCCCCGCTGGTTAGAGTATGTGTTAGCAACCATTGGCGCGATGGCGTTGCAGGGCGGGCCGATGTTTTGGGTGGCGGGGCACCGTCAGCACCACCTGTTTACCGAAGATGCTGAAAAAGACCCCTACGCCGCCAGCCGAGGGTTTTGGTGGAGCCACATGCTATGGCTGATATACCCTCGTCCGTCGGTGTTTAATCGGGAGATTTACCGCAGCTATGCGCCCGATATTGCCCGCGATCGCTACTATAACTGGCTTGACAAGTATTATTTGCTGCTGCAAGTGCCGGTTGCGATCGCCCTGTTTGCCATTGGCGGCTGGCCCTTTGTGATCTACGGTGTGTTTGCCCGCATCGTTACTCTGTGGCACTCTACCTGGTTGATCAACTCGGCTACCCACATGTGGGGCAAGCGCCGCTTTCACATCGACGACAACTCGGGCAATCTGTGGTGGACAGCGCTACTCACCTACGGTGAAGGCTGGCACAACAACCACCACGCTTTCCCTAACGTGGCCCCGGCGGGCTGGCGCTGGTGGGAAATCGATGTCACCTGGTACGCCATTCTGGTGCTAGAAAAACTGGGTTTGGCCCGACGCGTGGTGCGCCCCCCAGCCGAGGCCATGGCCCAAGCCCGCTAAACCGTTAATACAACGACCTGGTTTCTTGGCAGGCAAGCACCGCCCTGAGAACCGCAACCCAGAAACCGGGCTATAGCCATCCTCCTCCGTGGAGGATGGCTATAGCGCTATGTAGAGATTTAATTTAGACTTGATCTGCCGACGTTGGTTTGGGCCATTCATACCAAACCCGATTGGGTAAGCCCCGGTTCATAATCAGGAACCCCGTAGGGGCGTAGCATGCTACGCCCCTACACATCGGGGGTATGCATTCAAGACTCAGTATCAGACATGCTTGACAGGCCGCAAACCTCACTGACTAGCGCTAACGGTCGTGCCGGTTCCCTAAAGCATCGCGCTATTCTCAGCCGGGGGAGCTATTTTAGCTTGCTCAGCCTGGGCAGCGTGGGCAGCATTCTTAGCATTGGCAGTACCGGCAGCATTCTGAGTATTGGCAGCGCCGGTAGCATTCTCAGCATTGGCAGTGCGGGCAGCATTTTGAGTGTTGGCAGCGCCGGTAGTGTGCTGTCGGTGTTGAGCCTAGACAGCATTCTCAGCGTCTTGCAGTTTTGGACTGTTCGTAAATTTTGAATCAGCGTTGATTGAGGCTGGGGGCCATAACAATACGCTTTTACCAATTGCTCGGGTCGCGAATTTTGCTAACCATGCTAAGGGCTTTAGATGCATTAACAAACACTTTTGTGGGAAAAATCGCGGGGCAATACCCTTTTCAATCGCCTTATGGGTTGCTAGCATAATGCTATATATCAAATCTGATATACATGGACGCTGATGATAAGCCTTTGGTTTGGCTGCATGGTCAGGTTAAGACTCCGCCCTTCAGCCCATTGGCGCGGCTTGAAGCAGGATTTTTGCTCAGAAGGCTTCAGCAAGGAGAAGCCTTGTCATTGCCTCAGTCGCGACCTATGCCCAGTATTGGGGCGCATTGTCATGAACTCAGAATTCGTGATGCCGAGCAAAACTGGCGAATTGTCTACCGTATAGATGACGATGCCATTCTCATTTTGGCGGTCTTCAACAAAAAATCTCAGACTACGCCAAAGTTGGTCATTGAGATTTGTCAGCAGCGCCTCAAGCAATATGAGCGAGATCGACAGGAGTAAACAGGAGCTAAGTGATGGATCAATCAGCACGTGATCGATTGACAAAGCAGGGGTGGCAGGTAGGCACGGTTTCTGATTTTTTAGACCTCAGCCCAGAAGAGACGATTTTAATTGAAATCAAGCTAGCGCTAAGTCGTGCCCTGAAGGAACGTCGGCAGCAGCGCATGACCCAGGCTGAGTTGGCCGAGAAGATGCACTCTAGCCAACCCCGGATTGCTAAAGCAGAAAATGGAGATGCGTCGGTCTCTATAGAATTGCTGCTACGGGCGATTTTGGCGACGGGGGCATCTCCCCAGGAGATTGGTCGAGTGATTGGGGCGATCGAGTAAGCGAGATGAGGTTTTATGGACAACTGCACCTGCCAACTCCACACAAAAAGTCCATAAATTAACTGTAGATCGCTAGCTCCTGTAGGTAGGACTGCTGCTCTGCTGGGGGTAAAAATGACGCTTTGAAAGAATTTTTGGCGAGCTGCACCAGTTGCGCTGGCGTTAGCCCTAGGGCCGACTCCACGGCGTCAAAGTTTTCGGCCAGGTAGCCGCCAAAGTAAGCCGGGTCATCAGAGTTTACCGTCACGCACAGGCCCAGATCCATCAATTTTTTGAGGTTGTGCTGGGCCATCTCATCAAACACGCAGAGCTTGATATTCGACAGCGGGCACACCGTCAGGGGTATCTGGTGCTCGACTAGGTACTCCACCAGGGCCGGGTCTTCTACACAACGCACGCCGTGGTCGATGCGCGACGCCTTGAGCAAGCGAATCGCCTGCCAGATGTATTCTGGCGGCCCCTCTTCGCCCGCGTGGGCCACAGTGAGTAATCCCTCGGCCCGCGCCCGGTCAAACACCGCCTGAAACTTCGAGGGTGGATGCCCCAGCTCCGAGGAATCTAGCCCCACGGCGAGGATGCTGTCGCGGTAGGGCAGGGCTTGCTCTAGGGTGGCCATGGCGGCCTCGGCGCTGAGGTGGCGCAAAAAGCAAAGAATCAGCCCTGAGGAAACCCCTAGCTGAACTCTGGCATCTTTGAGCGCCTGGGTGATGCCGCTGTGCACCACCTCAAAGGGAATGCCGCGATCGCAGTGGGTTTGCGGGTCAAAGAAAATTTCGGTGTGGCGCACCTGCTGGTCGGCGCACTTTTGCAGGTAGGCCCAGGTGAGGTCGTAGAAGTCTTGCTCGGTCTGCAAAACCTGCGCCCCAGCGTAGTAGAGGTCGAGAAATGACTGAAGGTCTTTGAATTGGTAGGCCGCCCGCACTGCTTCGACCGACGCGTAGGGCAGAGTAATGCCGTTGCGCTGGGCTAGGGCTACCATCATTTCGGGCTCTAGGGAACCTTCGATGTGGATGTGAAGTTCGGCTTTGGGCAGAGAGTGCGATCGCATAGAGAACCCGTGCGTTTAAGCGACAATTATGACCCAATATTGGGCTGTTGTCGGCAACCTATCACTAGGGGTTATAGCTGAAGAGAGAGGTTGCGCCCCAGTCAAGTCTTTTATGGTCTAAGCAGAACAATTGCATGACTAAGGAGACAATCCCATGTCTTACGAAAATACGGAAACGCTACCTCAAGACACTCAATCGCTGCCCCAAGAGGCCAAGCAAATCTTTATGGCTGCTTTCAACGCAGCATCAGAAGATGGCTTTAGCGAAGATGGTGCCCACGAAGTTGCTTGGAATTCAGTGAGAAATACGTTTGCCCAGAAAGACAATGGGGAATGGTATTTCAAAGCTGAAGATCTCGACTCTCGCAGCCGGACGGGCGCTATGCCTGGCGGTTGATGGTCTTGAATTGAACATTTCGCGGTTTTTTAGCCATAGTCATCTAGATTGGGACACTCAAAACCCTAGACACGTTCGAACGTTCAAACGTTTTTAGGAGAAATGTCTTAATCAAATTGGCTACAGCTATATAGCAATTTTCGATCGCGAAACTTGTCACAGATAGTGGTTTAATCGCAGGTCAATAGTGGCCGAATGGGCATAGATTGTGAGGATAAAACCTTGCGATCTGTGCCCGTTTTGCGAAGCAAGCTTTTAAGCTGCTTTTATAGTTTTTTCGTGCTGGTTCATTTCTGGCGCAACCGTTTAGAGAGCGATCGCCCTGTGCCGCCCCGTCGCACCATGATCAGCTCAGCGGTGATGCTGACGGCAATTTCTTCAGGCGTGAGGGCACCAATATCTAGCCCAATGGGGCCGTAAATCGTGGCTAGTGTTTCTTTAGAAATGCCGGTTTGGGCGATCGCTCCATAGACTTGGCGCACCCGCTTTTCGCTGCCGATCATGCCGATATAGCGGCAGGGTACAGGGCGCTGAAGCAAATGCTGAAGGGCTTCAAAATCGTAGGTATAGCCTCGGGTAACTAGGGCGGCATAGAGGTTTGGGTGGTGGGTAAGCGATGCGATTGCTTGATCGACTGGCTCTGCCAAAATCTGGCTGGCCTGGGGGTAGTGGTCGGCGTTGGCCCACTCGGGGCGATCGTCCTGTACGGCGATTTGGAAACCAGCCAGGTGGGCAACTTTGGCCAGTTGAATGCCCACGTGGCCTGCCCCCACAATCAGCAGCGTCGGCGGTGGTTGCAGGGTTTCGACAAGTGCGATCGCAGGGTCAACCTGAGCAACATCCTCGATTAAGTAAGGAGCCTTATCCTGCTCAAAGGGCGTTACTAGGATGACGGACTGCCCGTTCTGGAGCGATCGCAAAATCGAATGCACCAGGAGTTTTGCCGTCTCCCCCTGCCAGCGCTCTAGCCACACCCGCATGTGGCCGCCGCAAACGCCTTGGGTTTGCCGCTGGGGTGCCCCAGATAGGTCAATGTCGACGAACTGCTTTTCTCCGGTTTTAAGCACCTCCTGGGCCTGGTGCAGCACCTTGGCTTCCCCGGCCCCGCCACCAATGGTGTTGAAGGCTTGGCCATTAGCATCCACCACCAGCCTCGCGCCCACTTCGCGGGGTACAGAACCCTTAACGGCAGTGACGGTAGCGAGAACAGCAGGGCCACCTTCAAGGGTCTGGGCCAATTGTTGAAAGCAGTTCACCATAGAATTATTTCAATCCCGTCCAACTTCACTCACATCTCCTGGGCTGATCAAAGTTAGAACCCGACAAACATCAGGCATTGAGGGAAGCAAATCAGGCAGACGGTTACTGGGTGCCACCAAAACTGTTAAGACGCAACCTCTACAGGCCGCCCCTGGCTCACTGTCGCTTTCACAGCCTCGATCGCCCACAGGGTAGACTCTGGAGTTGCCGGTAGGGCCAACGGCACATAGTCGGCATTGCCGAAGGCGGCGACGGCGGCGCGGATTGCCTCCCGCACCGACATGGCCAGCATAAACGGCGGTTCGCCCACGGCTTTGCTGCCGTAGATCACGCCATCCTGGGCCGCACGTTCTAGCAGGTGAATGGTGAAGTGCTCCGGGATTTCGCTGATGGTGGGAATTTTGTAGGTGCTGGGGGCAAAGGTACGCAGGCGGCCTTCGTCGTCCCACACCAGTTCTTCCATGGTGAGCCAGCCCATGCCCTGCACAAAGGCTCCTTCGATCTGGCCTCTGTCCACCAGGGGGTTGAGCGATTCGCCCACGTCGTGGACGATATCGACCTGGCGGAGTTTGAAGGTGCCGGTGAAGCCATCCACTTCGACCTCAGACACCGCTGCCCCGTAGGCAAAGTAGTAGAAGGGGCGACCCTTGCCCAGTTTGGGGTCCCAAAAGATGTTGGGGGTGCGGTAGAAGCCGGTGGCCGACAGGCTAATCCGTTCGCTGTAGGTCTGCTGCACCACTTCGTTGAAGGCGATGCGGGCGCTGGGGTAGGTGCGGCAGTAGATCCAGTCGTCTTCGAAGACCATGTCCTCGGGGGCGTCAAGGTTCAGCATGCGCACGGCGACGGCAGCGAGGCGATCGCGCAAAATTTCGCAGGCATTCTTCACCGCCTGGCCATTGAGGTCTGAGCCGCTGGAGGCAGCGGTGGCCGAAGTGTTGGGGACTTTGTCGGTGCTGGTGTGCATCAGGCGAATGCGATCGCTCTTTACCCCCAGCGCCTTGGCCGCCACCTGGATCATTTTGGTGTGTAGGCCCTGGCCCATCTCGGTGCCGCCGTGGTTGAGTTGAATGCTGCCGTCGGTGTAGATCAGCACCAGCGCCCCGGCCTGGTTGTACTGCACCTTGTTGAAGGAAATGCCGAACTTGACCGGGGTAATGGCCAATCCTCGCTTTTTGTAGGGGCTGGTCTCGTTAAAGGCGGCGATCGCCGCCCGGCGGGCCATGTAGTCGGCCCCCTCCTTCGCCTCCTGCCAGACCCGAGCGATGCGGTTGTCAACGATGTCTTGGTCGTAGTGGGTGCGGTTGGTGTCGCCCTCACCGTGGTAGAAATTGCGCTCGCGCACCACATCGGGGGGCAGGTTGAGGGTGCGGGCAATGCGATCGCACACCTCCTCGATCACAATCATCCCCTGGGGGCCGCCGAAGCCCCGGTAGGCCGTGTTCGATACGCGGTTAGTCTTGGCGATCCGCCCCTCCACCACCAGGTTGGGCAGGTAGTAGGCGTTGTCTACGTGCAGCATGGCCCGGCCCAGTACCGGTGGCGACAGATCGAGGCTCCAGCCGCCGTCGGCGGTCAGCACGGCCTTCAGTGCGGTAATTGTGCCGTCGCCGTTAAAACCCACTTCGTACTCGCCCAAAAAGCCGTGGCGCTTGCCGGTGATTAGCATGTCGTGGTGGCGGCGCAGGCGACAGCGGGCAGGGCGACCCGTTTTGTAGGTGGCCAGGGCCGCCGCCGAGGCAAAGGGGTTGGCCTGGGATTCTTTGCCGCCAAAGCCGCCGCCCATGCGAATGCAGGTGCAGACTACCTGGTTTTTGGCCATCCCCAGCACGCGGGCGACCACCTCCTGGGTTTCGGTGGGGTGCTGGGTAGAGGCAAACACCTGGAGATTGCCCTCGCCGTCGGGCACCGCCCAGCTAATCTGAGTTTCGAGGTAGAAGTGGTCTTGGCCACCGATCGCAATTTCACCCGAGAAGCTGTGTTCGGCCTCAGCGATCGCCGCATCTGGGTCGCCGCGACGAATGAATTGGGGGTCGCTGTGGTAGCTATTGGCGGCGATCGCCTCCTTCACCGTTTTAATTGCGGGCAGGGGCTCGTACTCCACCTCAATTTTGGCGGCGGCATTTCTCGCCGCTGTCTCGGTTTCGCCCACGGCCCAGGCCACTACCTGGCCGTAGTAGCTGACCTCATCGGTGGGCAGCAGCACCTCGTCGTGAACGATCACGCCGGTGTTGTTTTCTCCCGGCACATCCTCGGCGGTCAGCACAGTAACGCAGCCCTCCACTGCCAGTGCTGGGGCCACATCCAGCTTGGTGATCTTGGCTCGGGCGTGGGGTGAAATCACCGGGTACAGCGACAGCATCCCCGCCGGTTCCCGCTGGTCGTCGGTGTAGACTGCCGTGCCGCTGACATGGGCAACGGCGCTTTCGTGGTGCTTGGGTTTACCGACTGGGCTCATGGGGTACCTCGCTGGGAACTTTGGATTTTGGTTTTTGGGAGGGGCAGGCTAGAAAGGTAGGGTGGGCACTGCCCACCACAGTCATCGGGAAGAATCACAAAGCCTATGGGGCGCACCGTGGGGGCTGGACTACCACTTGCATTGGGGACGGTGGGCAGTGCCCACCCTACGAAAACTGCAAAAAGCCATAAACCGTAGGGGCATCCGAGAAGCGATGTACCATAGCAGATGCTTAGGTTTAAGGAAACTCCACAAAGAATTTTTCAAACAAATTCACCACCAGGCGCTTGCGGTACTCAGCGCTGCCCCGCAGGTCGGTAAGGGGGTTAAACGCCTCTTGCAGGATGGGTTTCACCGCCTGAATGGTGTCAGCAGTCCAGGGTTTGCCCAACAGGAAGTCTTCGACTGCGATCGCCCTGGCCGGTGTTGCCGCCACGCCGCCATAGCCTAGCCGCGCCTTAAGAATCTGATTATCCCCATCGACATCTACCGCAAAGGCCGCCGCCACAATGCTGATGTCATCGGTGCCGCGCTTGCCGATTTTGTAGGCTTGCGCCAGCCGCCGCGCCGTGCCTGGAACAAGCGCTTTAGGAATTTGGACGGAGGCAATCACCTCACCGGGCTGGCGTTGGGTCTGGCGATAGCCAGTGAAGAAGTCGGCCAGGGGCAGAGTGCGCTCTCCACTAGAACCAGCCAGCTTCACACTGGCATCCAGCGATAGGAGCACCGGGGGCAAGTCGCCAATGGGGGAGGCCGTGCCAATGTTGCCGCCTAGGGTGGCCCGGTTGCGTACCTGGCGGGCGGCAAACCAGTGAATCATCTCATCCAGGCTGGGAAAAACCCCGTGGAGGTTCGTTTCAATATGGCTGAGGGGCACCGCCGCGCCAATTTCGACATAGTCATCGGTGTGGCAAATCTGCTTCAGTTCGGTGACAGCTTCCAGGGAGATCAGCACCGGGTAGTGCTGTCGGTGCCAGCTCATCTCCAGGCCCAAGTCTGTCGCTCCGGCCACCAGGGTGGCGTCGGGGTAACGCTGTAACAGGTCAAGCACTTCAGACAACTGCGTGGGTCGGTAGAACTGTTCGCTGTGGCCGTTGTTTTGGGTGGTGTAGGCCAGAGCAGCCAGCTCCAGCGATGCCGAGGTCAACTGTTCTACAAACCGATCCTGGGGAGCGGCATCGGCTACCAGCTCGGCGGCCCGACGAATGGGGATGTAGCCCGTACAGCGGCAGAGGTTGCCCTCCACCGAGAGATCGTCAGGGGTGCCGTCGTAGTAGGCAGCAAACAGGCTCATGATGAAGCCGGGGGTGCAGTAGCCGCACTGAGAGCCGCCGGTTTCGACCATTGCGGCCTGTACAGGGTGGAGGTCGGCGGCGGTAACGGGTTCTTTCACCAAGGGGCTTTTGGGAATTTGGCCGTTGGTAATGCCGTCTGCCGTCAGCACCTGCCGCCCCGCCACTGCCCCGAGGGGAATCAGGCAGCTATTCACCGCCTGGTAATGGGGCTGACCGTCAGCTCCTTCACCGATCAGGGCCACGGTACAAGCGCCGCAGTCGCCGTCGCCGCAGCCTTCTTTGGTGCCCGATCGCCCGCTCAGGCGCAGGTACTCCAGCAGGGTCATGGCTGGCGAGACATCTTTGATAGAGACCGGCTCTCCATTGATGGTGAAGCTCAGTTGAACATCTAGTTGTTGAGGCATAGAAGCTGTATGGCGGCTAAAAACACGTACCCACGGGCCATGAGATTAGTGTTCAACTTAACGGCACTTTAGTAAGCAAAATGACAATTTGACTAAATTTAATTTGGACTTAGGCTATAGATTCAGTCAGCGAGCAAGGCGCGATCGCAGTTACCGCCGGTTTAGCAGAGCGCATGCCATGCGCCCCCTACGGTTTGGCCTTTTGGAACTCGGGGTTATGCAATTCGGATTTGGTATAACTCGTCGCCTTTGGCTTGGCAGACTACTGGCTGGTGGTCATCCTCTCAACAGATGCAAGGGTTGAACGCGATCGGGCATTTTAAATAAAAGCGAGGTTTAGACAATCATGGCTTTCCCTTCCTCAACGTCTTCCCATGTCACTACTGCCCTGCTGGAGGCGCTGCACTTTGCGGCCACCAAGCACAGTGATCAGCGCCGCAAAGACAAAGAAGTCTCGCCCTACATTAACCATCCCATTCGCGTGGCGCAGCTGCTGGCCACCGAAGGCGGCGTCACCGACCTGGCGACCTTGCAGGCCGCTATTCTCCACGACACAGTCGAAGACACCGACACCACCCCAGAGGAAATCGAGCGCCACTTTGGCCCCGAGGTGCGGCAAATCGTGGCCGAAGTCACCGACGACAAGAATTTACCCAAGGCCGAGCGCAAACAGCGACAGGTAGAGCACGCCCCCCACCTCTCACCCCAGGCTAAGCAGCTCAAGATTGCCGACAAAACCGCCAATGTGCAAAACATTACCACCTCGCCCCCCGACGGCTGGCCGCTAGAGCGCAAGCGCGAGTATTTGGATTGGGCCGACCGGGTTGTGGCCGGGTGCCGGGGCTGCAACCCAGCCCTGGAAGCCCTTTACGACGAGGTCATAGCCCAGGGTCGCCAGGCCCTGGCAGCAGTAACCGCGTAGCTCAAACTCAAGTGACGTTCACGACCAGCCTTAAACCGTACACCTTGAACCCCCACCACCCTCTCACCCTTGGCTTAGCAGACCATTAGCTATCTATATGCTGGTACAGCACCTGGGCCGCCGCCGCCAGGGTGGGGCCAAACACCAGCACCCCCTCCTCGTGCCCCGCCATGATCAAAATGCGCGTCTGCATCAGGTCGTTATGATCCAGCAGCCGCCTCATTTCGTAGGCCATGGCCGGGGTGCCGTAGGGAACGCTGGCGGCGGTGGTGGGCAACACTCCCTGACCCCGCTGCCACAAGGGGCGATTGTGAACGTGAATAATCGCCTGAATGGCGCTGCTGTAGTCGTAGAGAGCCGCATGGGTAAGCGACTCTGATGAGGCCTGGATTGGCCCAGTGCAGTGCAGGGCGTTGCGATCGATATCCCAGTCGTCGACCAGGGTGTAGTGGTGAGGCGTGGTGTGGGCTAGGTGCCCGGTTTGGGTACCCGACACGGCAAAGCTGCGAGGCGATCGCCGCAAGCTGATATTGCCGTAGCCAATGCCGTTGGGGTAGAGGCCGATCTGCTGGGCCTGCCATAGGCGATCGCGCCACGCCATCAACTCAGCCAGCTCGTCCTTTTCCAACGGCGCACCGGGCGTCCAGTGGCCGACGTACTTGATGACACCCTCATCCATGGCCATAGCCCTTAGGCGGCTTCGGGAAATAGACCCAGCAACCCAGTCTCAGAGGCAGGACAGATGCCCCGTTCGGTAATCAAGCCCGTCACCAGGCGGGCGGGGGTGACATCAAAGCCATAGTTGGCGGCGGGGGAAGATTCGGGGCAGATTAGCACCGAGGTGACGCCGTGGGGAGACAGCCCGTCGATGTACTTCACTTCGTCCTGGCTGCGCTGCTCAATCGGGATTTCTTTGACCCCGTCGTGCAGGGTCCAGTCAATGGTAGACGAGGGCAAGGCCACGTAGAAGGGCACGCCGTTGTCGTGGGCAGCCAGAGCCTTGAGGTAGGTGCCAATTTTGTTGGCGACATCGCCCTGGCGAGTGGTGCGATCGGTGCCCACGATCGCCAGATCGACCAACCCATGCTGCATCAGGTGGCCCCCGGCATTGTCAGGAATGACGGTATGCGGCACCCCGTGCTGCCCCAGTTCCCAGGCGGTGAGCTTGGCCCCCTGGTTGCGGGGGCGGGTTTCATCGACCCAAACGTGGACGGGCAGGCCGCGATCGTGGGCGTGGTAGATGGGCGAGGTGGCGGTGCCCCAATCGACACAGGCCAGCCAGCCTGCGTTGCAGTGGGTCAAAATGTTGACCGGCTGCCCGGTGCGGGCGTAGATATCTTCGATTAGCTTGACGCCGTGCAGCCCGATCTGGCGGCACTGTTCTTCGTCGGCATCGAGAATGGCCTCGGCGTTTTGCCGCAGGCGCTCAATGGCGTCCGAGGCCGTTATTACCTGTCCCAGCACCTCTAGCTGGGCGGTCAGCGCCCAGTGCAAATTGACCGCCGTGGGGCGAGTTTGGCCCAGGGTGTGGGCGGCCCGCTGCAACACCTCGCGAAAGTCTGCCTCAGCCACCGCGTCCAGGGCCGCCAGGTACATGCCCAGAGCGGCAGTGGCCCCAATCAGTGGGGCACCACGCACCACCATATCTTTGATGGCGTAGGCCGCCTCATCTACCGAGGTCAGGTCCATCCAGGTGAGCTGGTGGGGCAGCTGGCGCTGGTCGATCACCTGCACCACGCGAGGATTGTCTGGGTGTAGACGAATGGTTCTTGTCGGCTCGCCGTTAATTTTCACAGGCCCGTTCTAGCCCCCAAAATTCCAATGTTTATTATGACAGACCCCAGCGAACGAATAGAACACAGCGCATGGATTCTATAACCTGCTGGCGCAGGGGAATTGACTGAAGCTGATTGGCCACCTGGCGGGCCTGGTCGCCCTGCCCGAGCTGGGCATATTGCAGGGCGATCGCCTCTAGCACACTGCCCCGATCGTCTTCTCTATCGATGATGGTGTAGCCCTCGGCCCCCAGGCGATCGACCTGAGATTCTTCGCCGGGGATGGTCTGTGCGACCTGAAAGGCCTGGGCCAGAATGGGCAGCGCCGCTTCGATCTGCCCTAGGTCGCCGTAGCGTTGGGCGATCGCCAGCAGGAGCTGCGCCCGCCCGCTGGGCTCTGTGAGTTCATCGACTACGGGCAGGACCAGGTCAAAGCGGTTTTGCTGCAGCAGAGCCGTTGCACTCCTCTGCAAATGCCCAAGGCGCGTCTCCGAGGAAGAGTTAGCCTGGGCCAGCTGTAGCGCCCCGACATACTGCCTCGCCGTCATAAATACCTCAAAGGGTTGTTCGATGATGCCGACCCGCTGCAGCAGGTCGCGGGTGAGGTCGGCTTGCCCCATTTGGGCATAGACAACGGCAATGGCGGCGAGGGCACCGGGCTCGATCGCCGCGCTTTGCGTCACCTCTTCGGGGAACTGGCGCTGATAGGTGGCGACCAGGCCGTCTAGGCTCTCCAACGTTTGCTGGAGCAAAGTGTTGGCCCAGGTGGTTTGACCGGCCTGATGGGCACTCAGCGCGATCGCCGCTAGCAGCCGCACCCGCAAGACAGGCCGATTGGCCAGGGGCAACTGTTTGGCCCACGCCGCCGCCTGGTCGTATTGCCCCGTGGCCGCGTAGGCGGTGACGACATTGACTATTTGCTCATCTTGAAGGCCGTAGCCGATGGCCGCAAGCTGGCTCCAGGATTGGCGAATCCAGTCCAACTGTTGAATGTCGATCGCCAGTTCCAGCAGGCTTCCCAAGGAAGAGCTTTGTTCCCAGGGGTCAGCGATCGCCTGAAGGTCACTCAACTGGTCTGACAGCCACGCCTCAACCACATCCTGCTGCCCGGCCTGGCTATAGGCCACCATTACCGATTTAATCGCCTCCCGTTGAGTGACCTTGAGCTGAGTTTGGGCCAGCTCCAGGGCGACTTCCCGTTGCCCCAGCTGAAGGTAGGTGTCAACTAAGGTTCTAAAGACAAACTCTGAATCTAGAAGGCCTGTGGCCGATTCGGCCTGCTCCCTGGCCTGGGCGATCGCCCCAGCAGCTTGGGCAGGCTGGTTGGCGTTGTGGTAGGCGATCGCCACCTTGCCCAGGGCCAAAATGCGCTGGGTTGCGGCGGGGATGGCTTGGGCTGTCGCCTCTGCCGCGCTCAAGCTTTGTACGGCAATGGCCCCCTCAACAATGCCCCGAAGTGCGATCGACTTCAGCTCATACTCATCGGGCAACTCGGCGGCGATGGCTTCGGCCTGGGCAAAGGGGCCAATCTGAGCGTAGGTAGTCGCCATCCGCTGCAAAACAGTCAGCTTCAGTCGCTGGGATACACCAGGCGGAATTTGCTCCACTGCACCTCCCACCTGGGTCAGCACCACCAGCGCCGAGGTCGTGTCACCCATCAGGGCATAGGTTTCGGCAATGTCGATTAGCGCGCTGGCGGTAAAATCGTTGCCACGAACTAGGGTTACTGCCTGCCGCGCCTGCTCTAGGGCCTGCCTGGCGGTCGGGGTTTCGCTCTGCTCTAGCACGGTGTAGTAGCGGGCGATCGCCGCCAGCGATCGCGCTTTGACGTGGCTGTAGCCCGAGGGCAGCTGATTGGCCAACACCAAAAACTGATCCAGGGTGGCCCGAAGCTGGGGCGATTCCCGTTCCGGGAGGCTACGCCAACGCGCTGCCTGATCGCCTTGGGTCAATCGCTGCCACCGCGTTGTTGGGTAGCCCTGGTTAGTATCTAGCAACCACTGCTGTAGTAGATCTGCCTGCTGCCGCCCGTCTTGCAGTTGCCCAGCGATCGTCAACGTCTCCTGTAACGATGACAGGGCCGTATCGAGTTGGGCGCTTTCCAGGGCAGACCGCGCCTGGTCCTCCGCTATGGCCAGCCGGTTTTGCAGGGGAGCATTGGGGTCGCAAACGGCATTAGCCGCCGTCTGAGCCTGAGCTACATAAATGGGGTTGATGGCGTTTTCCAAAGGGGCGATCGCCAGCAGACTCAACAACAAAACCGACTGAATAGGGCGAATCATGGTGGCCAGAGAATGAGGGGTTGTAACGAGGGGAGGGCGCGATCGCGGGGTCTATTCAACAGGTCTATTCAGCCGCGCGCCAAAATACGTAGGGGCGATCTACAGACACCCCAGAGGCCAGCACTTCCCGCGTGCCATCGCCGGTTAGATTGAGGGTAAAGCGCACCTGGCCAGCGGCAAACTCGGCTTGGTACATGGCCATTTGCTCAGAGCTGGCGCTGCCCGAGCACTGGCTAAACTCTGGGCGGAGCGGAGCGGTGAACACCACCTGATCCGCTGTGGTCGCTACCTGCTGGGCCAAGGCCGTAGCGATCTGGGGCATATCGACCACCACAATGTGGTTGGCCCCGCCCTCAAACCCGTTGCGAAAGGCCCATAGATCTAAAGATTCTGGGCACTGGCCGGAGTCGGTTTGCACGGGCAAGGCCAGGTTGGGCTCTAGATCCATGGGGGCTGCGATCGCCAGGTCGTAGTCAGCCCAGAGACCCCGGCGGTTTTGCTGGGCGTCGATCTGGGCCTGCCAGTAGCCCTCGGTGGTATTGGCACAGTCGGTAGTCGCGGTTGAATCGACAATTGCAACTCCTGCCTGTACCAGCCCCAGGCCCACCGACTGATTGCCCAGGAACAGTTCGGCCACGGTTTGCCCGTCCCGATCGGCCACTCGTCGCATCTGCACTGCCTGCCCCGCTGGCAGCAGGCTCGTCAGCCGATCGGTCGCCGCATCTGCCTGGGCGGGCACCGCAATACAGGCCAGTGTGGTGGCCACAGCCTGGCCCTGGTCTTGCACCACCAAACTGTGCCCACCAGTAATGCGAACGACGGTCGGCAGAGAGTTAGGGGCATCACCCCCTGGAGCTAGTGACGATGGGGTGCTGCACCCAAAAGCAGCGATGAGAACAAACGCGGTCAGGGGAAGACATCTGCGTTGCATAGCACGGCGTAGGCAAAGAGTGGAGGGCAACCGCTGGGTCGTGAGCTGCCGTCACCAACGGCGAGCCCTGTAGCGATCACTACCGTTAATCTTGCCCTGGGGCTTGGGGCAGAATGGGTGGGCAATAGACGCTTGCTCAAAGTGGCACTGCCGCTGTTAGCAGAGCACTGTACTGGTTTTGACCATCCCCATCGCTGGCGGAAATTGAGTCGGAGGGATAACCGTTGCGCTGCACGCCCGTCCCCTAGGCCGACAAAATATCCCGCAGAGGCTTAGTCATCCAGTTGAGCCCGACCCGCACCTGGTGCGAGAAGGTGGGCATGCGGTAGAGGTAGGCTAGGCGACGAGCCACATAGGCCAGTTCGCCGTCGAGCTGAAGGCCCAGCCCGGTGAGGGTGGCGCGGCTGGTGCCCAGGGTCATCATTTCGCCCATGGGGGTATAGCGGAAGGGGAGTTGGGGGCGATCGCCCATCGCTGCCCAGATATTCCACCCGACAAAGTCGGCCTGTTGCAGGGCTACCTGGGCGGTGGCAGGCACCTGCTGGCCCTCGGCGTCGCGGCAGTCGGCCACATCGCCGAGAGCATAGACACCGGGGCGATCGATCGCCTCTAGGGTGGGCTGCACCACCACCTGCTGGCGCTCGTTGTGCTTGAGGGGCAGGTGGGCGATCGCCTCGTTGACCTGGGTGCCCACGGTCCACAGCACCAAATCGACGGGCAAGATATCGGTCTGTTCGCGAAAGGTGAGGCTGATGGTGTCGGCAGTGACGTTATCGACGGCGGTTTCGAGGTCAACCCACACGCCCAGATCAGAGAGCGCTGTTTGGGCCACCTCGCGGTTGTGTTCTGGGGAGGTGCGCAGAATAGTGTCGCTCAGTTCGACCAGCCGCACCCGACCGCGATCGCCCAGGTGTTCTGCCACCTTACAGGCCAGCTCAACTCCGCTGTAGCCGCCGCCCACCACGGCCACGCGAATTTTGTCAGCCTCGGAGGCCTCTAGCAGGCGCAGGCGTTCTTTGAGCTGGTAGGCGTCTTGCAGGGTTCGAAAGGCTAGGGCATGCTCGGCTACACCAGGAGCCAGGTGCATGGGGGTGGTGCCGCCCAGGGCCAGCACCAAATAGTCGTAGGTGAGGGTGAGACCATCACTGAGATTGACCCGGTGCTGGTCGAGGTCAATGGCGGTGACGCCCGCCTGGCGAAACTGTACCGGTGTACCCGCTAGCAGCTCGGCGTAGGGGGGCGCAATCTCCCAGGTTTGTAGCTCGTCGGTGACGAGTTCGTAGAGCAGCGGTAGAAATAGGAAGCGATCGTTGCAGTCTACCAGGGTAATGGTGGGCGGGGTGCCCTCCCAGGGCAGTCGGCTCAGGCGCAGGGCAGTATAGAGGCCGCCAAAGCCGCCGCCGAGAATACAAATGGATTGGGGAGCGTCTGCCATGGGTGTCTGTCTTTGCTAAGGGCCGGTGATACCTCTTCTTTCTTCTAACTCAAAAATGAGGGAGTCATCCTAGTTTTGGCGATTTCTTTTGGCGATGACCGCTAGCGGTGACCTCTGGCGGTGATGTCAGCCATTGGTCTCGACCCTGTCCAGCCAGGCCGTAGCTACACTCAGCGACAAGGCAACATTAGCCTTTCTATAGACGGCAACACCGCGATCCATTCACTAGGCTGTAGCCATTAAGTGCATGAACCTGGAGAAACCAGTATGTCGTTGAAATTTCAAGTTCCCACCCTGGGCGATCAAGAATCGGCGCAAGAGCTGAAGAAACTGATTCTGACCTCCGAACCCGAGGCCAATGTCGACGTCAACTCTCAGGCTAAGACCGTCACCATTGACTCCGAAGCCTCTGAAGAAACCTTTAAGCAACTGATTGTGGCTGCGGGCCACAATATCGTGCCCGAATAACTGGGTAGGGCTTGGTTGAGCCATCTGCTGCGCCACTACGGCTCGGAACTGGTGCCTGGCGGGTGCATCCCTTTTGCAGGTGCCTAAAGCCCTTATTCTGATTGTTGCTAAGTTGAAGCATGGATTGGGTTAGGGGCAAACAACCGTTTGCCCCTACAAGAGATAATGCAGGTTTGCTTATACCTGCCGCCGACCTTTGGCCGCGATCGCCCAGTTGTTCAGAGGGTGTTCAGAGGGGCTTTTGCGTCCTAAGGGCAGAGTCAAGGGCGAGTTTCTCGGTTCAGTCTTGCTTGAGTAGCCGCTTGAGCCGCTGATTTAGAATTGACCAGTTCACAGGTTTCGTAATGTAGTCTGTGGCACCGGCAGCAAACGCACTTTCTACCGAATGGTCGTCGTCTAGGGCCGTGATCATCAAGATGGGAAACTCATCATTAGATTGAATAGACGACGCGCTTTGATCTAGGGGTGACGTGGCGAGCACCTGAGCCGACTGCAACAGTCGAAGCTGGCGACAGCAGGCAAACCCGTTCATTTCTGGCATCATCGCATCGAGCAACACGAGATCGGGAGATTCTTGCTGATACAGTTCTAAGGCTTCTCGGCCATTGGTGGCTTCAATCGTGCGGTAGCCAGATTGCTTGATGGCCATGGTTAGCAATTTGCGAAGCGAGCGATCGTCATCGACGACTAGCACCAGGGGAGTGTTGTCAGCGTGGGGCATGGCAGATGCTGTAGGTAGAGGCTCGAGCAAAAAAGAAAACGGGTTGTGGTGAGCCAAAAAACGGGTGATGTTTGCCGCTGGTTCAGGCCTCGAAAAACCGTAGCCCTGGCCGTAGGCAATGCCCATTTCGCGGGTGCGTCGGTGCTGAAAAGCGGTTTCTACGCCCATGGCAACCAGGGTGATCTGGAGGTCATAGGTCATGACAATCAAGCTCTTTAGCCACTCCGCCAGCTTGGTGTCAATATCTAGCCGGTTAATGGTTTTGGCATCAATTTTGAGGCTGCTGACCGGAAACCGATGCAGAAAACTGAGCGACGTATAGTTACTGCCCATGTCGTCAATACAGACTCGAATACCCCGAGCTTGCAGCTGCATCAATAACCCAGTTGTTGCAGCAGTATCGACCATGATGGTGTGGTCTTTAATTTCCAGCACCAGGTCTTCTCCCCGCAGTTTGTGGGTCATGAGTGCCTGGTCAAGGCGAGAGATCAACTCGGGATGAAGAAATTGCTGAGTGCCTAAGTTAATACTGATGCGGCAGCGCTTTTCAGGAAATTGTTGATGCCAGTTGGCGAGTTGACGACAGGCGGTATCCAGCACCCACCAGCCCAGGGGAATAATCAAGTCGGTGTCCTTCGCGGCATTGATGAAATCGCCTGGTTCTAGCAGGCCCCGCTGGGGGTGGTGCCACCGCACGAGCGCCTCAAGGGTATCAATTCGCCCATTGCCCAAGTGGACGATGGGTTGGTAATAGAGTTCAAATTCGTTGTTGTCTAGCGCCCGGTAGAGGTCGACATTTTTGACCACCGCCCGCTGAATCAACCGATAATATTGGCGGCTAATCGCCTGCACCGTATAGTTTTCTCGAATAAACCGATGCCCCGAAAGGCCCAGCTGCTGGTTGATTTCGCCATCCTTCATCAGGTAGCGAATGAAGCTGGCTAACCCCTGGCTGTCGCCGTTGCTGAAGGCCGCTCCGCAGTTGGCCTTTGACACTAGCCCCCGCAGGTAAGAATGGCGTTCACAGATAATCGCTACGGGTTTGCCCGAGGACAGGGCCGAATAAAATTTACTGGGGGCAACCAACCCTTCCATATCGGTGTCGATGCTGATCAAATGCAGGTCGCAAGCGGTGAGCGATTGGGGCAGTAGGGCTTTGTCTTGGTAGGGCAGAAAGCGGCAATTGGTTAGGCCCAGGCTTTCCACCTGTTGTTGGGTAGCCTCTCGTTTCGGCCCGCCGCCAATGAACAAAAACTGAACCGGCTCGTCGGCCAGGGCCTGGGCTGCCCCGATGATGGTCTCCATGTCGTGGCAGCGGCCCATGTTGCCCGAGTAGAGGATGGTGAAGGTGTTTTGAATGCCATGCTCTTGGGCGAAGCTGTTGTCGGCCTTGGCCAGAGGTTTGATCGCCTCTGGGTCAGACCAGTTGTGGATGACGGTGATCTGGTCTGCCAGGGTGGGGTGTTTGGCCACGATGCGGGCCTTCATGGTTTCGCAGGGCACGATGATCGCCTCGGCTCGCTGCCACACGCGGCGGTTAATGGCATCCCACAGGCGCACAATCCAGTGGTGCGGGGGCAGCATGCCCAGCCCTGTGACCACATCAGGGTACAGGTCGTAGACCAATGAGACGTAGGCGGTGCCAAAGAGCCAGCTCATCAAAAAGCCAACGACTTGAACGTAGGGCGGTTCGCTAACAAATAGCGTGATATCGCCCCGATGGCGCTGGTGCCGCAGATGCCAGGCAGTATGCAGGCAAAAGGCCAGGCTGCTGAGGGTGCGCCCGGTCATACGGCGGGAGCGGTTGCGCAGAAAGTTGGATCGGGTGATGTGAACCGGGCCTTTGTCTTCTGTGGCGGGGGCTTCGGCCACCTCGAAGGCATAGCTGGGCTGGCCAGTAAAAACCTGGACCTCAAACCCTTGCTGCCCTAGGTGAGTGGCCAGTTCGTCCATATATTGCCCGGTGGCCGCAAAGTCGGGCGGAAAAAACTGGGTCACGATGGAAAGGCGAATGGCGCGAGCGCTCTGGTCTGCAGGAGAGAGGGATTGAGCGCGGCGGGCTAAGAAATTGACCATGGTGAGAACCGCTAAGGATGGATAAGGGCAGCCAGAGCCACCGGGGCATGTAGCCCATAAACTCAAGCTACGAGGGGGAGGTCTGCGATCGGGTTTGTGGACTAAAAATAGACAGATCAGCTAGATGGCAGCGGTGTAGAGGACGCAGCAGAGCTGAGTTGAGGCATGAATGTCTGACGCCGCCAGCCCCATCGACGACTTGCGATCATAGCGCCCAAGACTAACAGGCCAATGGCACTGTGGATTTCAAAGGGGGCGGCTTTAATATCGGCGGCGGATGCGAGGTCGTTGCTCGCAACCTCGGTGACCTCGATCGCTGTCGCTGTGCTGCCTGCTACTGCGCTGCCTTCTGCTGTGCTGCCTTCTCCACCGCTGCTACCGGGCAGCGCGAGGGAGCCTGAGGCAAAGGAGTCTGAGGTCGTAGCGTCTAAGTTGGTCAGGGTAAAGTCGCTATCTGTCGTGCTAGAGCCAAAGGTTCCACTGCTGGCGCTTAGGGAGGAGCCACCTTGGGTATCGCCCTCGATCGCCAGGAGTGGAGCGCTCTCGCTCAGTTCTAGGGAAGGATCGCTGGTGTACAGAATGTTGTCGGCGTTGGGGTCGCGAGTATACATGGTGATCCCCCCCGTGGTGGACTCCATGTTGGTGCTTGCCATGGGGGCCAGGTAGCCTTCCCCATCGCTATAGAGACTGGTGGAGGTGTACAGACTGAAACTGTCCGTGGTTTGATCGCTGAGGCCGGTCGTATCTACCAGCCAAAGGTTGCTGTCTGACAGGGTTAGTGAGTTACTTTCTTGGGTGTTTAAGCCATCGTATTGAATTTGATCAGACTCAGTAGAGTAGGTTTCAATGGTGCCAACAGATAGAGACATGACGGGTAAAGAATAAAGGATGTAGACAGGAAGGGGAGCGGTGGCACCCCTTCCCTAGATAGGGGAGTGGGCAAGCCCTTTGACAGGAGATCAACCGTTGCGGATCGCTGCACCGCTCCAGCCGGTGGTGAGCCAGAGCCAGGAGCGCACCATGTCGCGGCCAATGCGAAAGGGCGATTCGGCGGGCTGGGTAGAAGGGGCTGCAACGGGGGTAAACGCGATATGGTGGCTGCCCAGGATGATGGTGGCGATCGCACGGGCGCGGGGCATGTGGTAGTCGGAGGTGATCAGGTAGAGGTGATGCCGGTTTTGCTGCTGAAAGGTTTTCACCAAAGTGGTGAAGTTGGAGACAGTATCGACTGCTCTGTAGTCGAAGGTGATGCGATCGCGGCTAACCCCAAGCGCATCAAAGATGGGATAGGCCTGATCGGGGCCTAATCCGGACGATGACCAGAGCGGTAGATCGGGCTGAACTTTGGCTAGGCGAGCCGCAACCCCTTCGCGATCGGGCTGACCACCCAAAATTAGGATGCCGTCGGGCTGGGGCCATAGCCAGTGGGCGATCGCCAGGTTGACTGGCCCGTATAGCAACAGCAGGCAGGTGCTGCTGAGTAGACACCGCCAGAAAAAGCGTTTCCAGCGCTGCCACAGACTAGGGCTTTGCCGATACACAGAGGGACTAACAGCCGACATTCAAGCATCCTGAGGTGAGACAACTAAGGCGACTTCTAGAAAACTTTCTCCCCAATGGTGGGCACTGCCCACCCTACGGTGGCTACAGTCGCCGGATACAGCGGGGATCTTCTTTTCTAGAAATCTCCTAAACCTGTTTCTACTGTTGGGCAGGTAGGGTTGCGATCGCGGTTGCGCTAATGTCTGACTTATCTGAGCTAATTCACAAATCTGTCCCTGAAATGGGTCAAAAAGTCGGCGGCAGCGGCGGCGGGCAGCGGCGGCGCAAACAGGTACCCCTGGGCGCGATCGCAGTTCAACGCCTTGAGGTATTGCAGCTGGGCGTCTGTCTCTACGCCTTCGGCAATGATCTTTAAGCCCAAGCGCTTACTGAGGGTAATGATCGTTTTAACGATTTCGGCATTTTTGTCGCTGGATTCCATCTGCGTGACGAAGGAGCGATCGATCTTAAACGCGTTGACCGGCAGCTGGTGAAGGTAGCTGAGCGACGAGTAGCCCGTGCCAAAGTCGTCAATGCTGATGCGAATGCCTCGGCTCTGGAGCTTTTCTAGCACCTGGGCCATGGGTTGCAGCTGCTCGATCAGCATACTTTCTGTAATCTCTAAAATTAGGTGTCGCCCGTCGAGCCCAGTGTCGATCAGAATGCGATCGATGCTGCTCAGTAGATCGGGGTAAATCAAATCGGTAACCACCAGATTGGTGCTGATGGTCAAGTCGCCGTAGTCGGGAAATTGCTGTTGCCAGGCTACCAGCTGACGGCAGGCCGTCTGTAGCACCCAGCGGTCTAGGGGGGCAATCAAACCGGTTTCTTCCGCCAGGGGAATAAATTTATCGGGCGTGACAAACCCCCGAGTTGGGTGTTGCCAGCGCACCAGGGCTTCGAATCCACTGACGCAATGGCGTTGGATGTCGATGATGGGCTGGTAGTAGACCACCAGCTCTTCGTTGACCAGGGCGTTGCGCAGGTCGTGCTCTAGCTGCAAACGCTCCAGGGCATGGATATGCATGGCTTCATTAAACAGGGCATACTGATTTCTGCCCTGACCTTTGGCCTGGTACAGGGCAATATCGGCATCGCGGAGAATTTCGGCGGCGGTCTGGTAGGGCGTGAGCCCCACTACCAGGCCAATGCTGGTTTTGACAAATATTTCTCGTTCGCCAATCGCCAAAGGCTGCTGAAACATCTGCAAGATCTGCTGGGCGATCGCCGTCGGCGACTGGGCCTCGGTTACAGGCGGCAGCACCACGACAAATTCATCCCCGCCCAGACGGGCCGCTAGGCCTGCTGGGGGGAGCAGCGCTTCTAGCTGGCGGGCAATTTGCACCAACACCTGATCGCCGACGGCGTGGCCGAGGCTGTCGTTGATCACCTTGAAGTGGTCGAGGTCGAGATATAGCACGGCAAACCCGGCCTGCTCAGCATGGTGCCCCTGCACGATCATCTGGTCGAGGTGCTGGGTCAAAAAGTAGCGGTTGGGTAAGTCGGTTAGGCTGTCGTGCAGGCTGTTGTAGCGCAGCTGGTCTTCGCTCCGTTTTCGATCGCTGACATCGCGAAAAACCGCCAGTCCGCCGATCAATTGCTGGGCATCGTCTTTTAGGGGGCGACCCGAAACCTCTAGGTAGCGTCCCTCAGGGCAGTGCTGATGGCGCACAATAACTTCGGTGCGGTCAAAGGATTCTCCTTGTAGCGCCCGCCATAGCGGAATTTGATCGAGGGGGCAGGGCTGGTTGTCGGGCAAAAAGAGGCCCCAGTGGGTTTGCCAAACCGCCGGATCTGCATGGGGAAGCTGTTCAATTTGGGTGATCTGCTGGCCCGCTGGGTTATAGAGAATGATCTCACCGGCCTGGTTCGCCACCAGCACCCCATCGCCCATGCTGTTGAGGATGGTCTCCAGCAGGTTGGCCTGGTCACGCAGTTCGGTGGTGCGCTGGTGTACCACCGACTCCAGATCTTCGTTGAGCTGTTGCAGCGCGAGTTCGGCCTGTTTGCGACCGCTGACATCGGCGACGTATCCCACTATTTCGACCGGATTGCCCTGAGGATCGCGGATCAGTCTGAGTTCGTCGTGGACCCAGTAGTAGTGGCCGGTCTTGTGCCGCAGACGATATTCATGGGCGTAGGTGCCGAAGTTAAACAGCATCTCTAGCGCCGTCAAAACCTGCTCAGCGTCGTCTGGGTGCAGGCAGCGGACCCAAAACCCAGGTTGAGCCAGCCATTCGGCTGGGGTATAGCCCAAAATTCGCTCAACATTTTCGCTGATGTAGGTGCAGGAGAACTGGCCGGAAGGCTCACAGGTGTAAATGATCGCTGGGCTGGCCGACAGCAAAAACTGAAGGCGCTCCCGCAGCTGCTGCATTTCGCGCTCTGCCTGCTGGCGATCGCTAATGTCTCGAAAAATGCTCTGGGCCATGGGCTGGCTGTTGATTTCGATGATCGCAGCGGTAATTTCTACGGGCCGCCGCTGGCCATCTTTGCGGAGCACCTGGGTGAGCATGGGGGGAGAATGCTCGTGCGTGATGAGATCAGTAAAGTTAGCCCTATCTTGCTCCAGCAATTCGGGCGGATGCAGCTGGAAGACGTGCATGCCCAACAGTTCGTCGTAGCTATAGCCCAGCAGGGTCAGCGCTTTTTGGTTTACGTCCACCACCCTGCCGTCGCTGCTGGCCATGATAATGGCGTCACTGGCTCCATCCATCAGGCGGCGATACCGGGATTCACTCTCCCGCAGCGCCGCTTCGGCTCGTTTGCGATCGGTAATGTCAAAATTGACGCCAATGGCCCGAGTCACCTCTCCTGTGTCGTTACGCTCATAGAAGGCATAGGCCTTCAGATGGCGGATGTCTCCATTGGGGTGCACAACCCGAAATTCAGTATCGTAGAGGCATTCTCCCCTGACCGCCCGATCGGATACCGCCTGGGCCTGGGCTAGATCCTCGGGGTGAACCCGCTGCTCCCAGTCTGCGAGAGTACCCCTAAAGTCGGCGGAGGCAATGCCGTAGAGTTCGCACATGCGATCGTCCCACAGCAGCCGGTTTTGGGCCGTGCCGTACTCCCAAATGCCAAACCGGCCCGACTGCACAGCCAGGGTAAGACGCTGGGAGAGTTGTTCGAGCTGGGCTTCTTTTTGTTTGAGGTCGGTGATGTCGCGCAGAATGCCAGCGAAGGCTATGGGTTCGCCGGTTTGGGCATGGTTGATGGCAAAGGCGTTGTGTGTCATAGGCAGCGCCGCCCCGGTCTGAAAATGCCGCAGGTTAACTTCGCCCTGCCAGGTTCCACCTCGTCGTAGGGGCGGCAGTACCGTCTTTGCTAGCTTGGGCCAGTCGGCGGGGAAATGAAAGTCAGCCACGGTGTAGCGGGAGATATCCGTGGTTTCTGCCAAGCCCACCAGCTGCCGCCCGGCCCGGTTGAGGTAGGTGATCTGACCGGCTGGGGTGGCAGTGATGATAAAACTGGTGCTGTTTTCCACCAAGGCCACCAGCAGTTGCCGTTCGGCCAGAGACTGCTGAAGCTGGCCGTTGGTCTGCTGGAGTTCGGCGGTGCGGGCTTCGACCTGGCTTTCTAGGGTTTGGTTGAACTGCTGGAGAGCATCGGTGGCGGCCTGGCGATCGAGCTCGGCACTTACCCTAGCCGCAAACACTCGCAAGATGTTCGAAGCCCGTTGCAGATGCTCGATCGGCTTATCATCCAAAATGCACAGGCTCCCGATACTGTCGCCGGTTGAATTGGTCAGCCTGACGCCAATATAGGCTTCTGCCCCCAGCTCTTTTAGCAACCCATAGTCGGGGAACTGCTGCTGTAGGTTTTGGGAGCAGGCAAAAAAGCCTTCACGAATTGCTACACCGCAAGGGGTGTTGGCTAAACGGCCAGAAATTTTGGGCCGAATGTGGCCATCGGCCCAAAAGGCATGGGACGTGTAGGTTTCCCCCAGCTGTTTGGAGATGATGACATAGCGAATTTGCAAGGCCGTGGCCAGATAGGCCGCCAGAGCCGGGAAAAAGTCTTGCCCGGTGACAGCGGCAGCACCTTCAACCAAGTTCTGCAAGGCCATTTCGGCCTGTTTGCGAGCGGTAATATCTTCGACGACGGCAATAAAGCAGGGGTTTGATTGGCTGCCATCTTGCATGAGTGTGGCGCTCACGCTGCCCCAAACAACGGTTCTATCTTTGCGGATGTAGCGTTGCTCTAGGGTAAACGTCGAGAACTTTTGCATGAGCAGATGGCGATAACCCTTCAGAGAGGTGCCTAAATCGTCTGGGTAGGTCACCTCTTGAAAGGTGTGAGTTAACAATTCCTTCCTGGTGTAGCCTAAAAACCGGCAAAACTGCTGGTTTACTCGCAAAAACCGACCTTCCAAGGAAACCTGACAGATGCCAACTGTCGCCTGCTCAAAAATGGCCCTAAAGCGCGCTTCGCTTTCCCGCAGGGCTTCGTCGCTGCGCTGCTGCTCAATGGCCAGACTGGCCAGCTTAACGGCGGCGTTAATTAGATCCCAGTCTTGGGCACTGGGTGCGCGCGGGGTTTGGTAATACTGGGCAAAGGTGCCCAGCACTCGGCCGGTGCGGGAGACGATCGGCACTGACCAGCAGGCTCTTAACCCGTGGGGTAAGGCCAGATGTCGATAGTTTTCCCACAGGGGGTCGGTGGCAATGTCGGTCACAATGGCAGGTTTTTTGCGGTGGGCGGTGGTGCCGCAAGACCCTTCCTGGGGACCGATCGCCATGCCGTTGATGGCCTGCTGGTACTGGTCTGGCAAGCTGGGTGCAGCGCCATGCCAGAGCCGGTGATCATGCAGCAGTAGCACCGAGCCCACCATGCCCTCGGTTTGGGATTCTAAATTTTTTATCAGGCGGTCAAGCACCTCTGGTAGTGGCGTTCCCAGGGCGATCAGTTCAAGTATTTCTTGCTGTCTGGCCAGGAAACTGGGTGGGTGGGTGGGTTCTGCTTCAAGGCGTCTGCGATCGCTGATATCAACGCTGACGCCAGTAAACCCAAGCGGCAGGGCTTCAGGGGTGGCGTTGTGGGCTTTGGCCTCTCGGTTGACCAGGCAGTAGCGCCCCTCCGGATCTTGCATAAAAATCTGATTGGGCACCAGATTACTAGCGGTCTTGAGCAAATGATTTTCGCTGGCTAACGCCTGTAATTGCTGTTCCCGTTGGGCTGCATTTAAAATTCGCGTTAAGGCCAGGGGTAAGCGATGCTGGGCTACCGTGTCTTGCGTTAGGTAGTCCCATCCGTAGGGTGGCATCTCTGGGGCAAGGCTGTCTAGGGCGTTGCCGTTGGCTAAGACAACCCAGTAGGGGGTCTTTTCTCCCAGGGCTAGAGGGGCCACTGTAACTATTTTGGTTGCTGTCTCTAGGGGCAAAAAAACAACGTCGTAGGTGGCTAGGGCGTTGGCGGCGATCGCAGCTGGACTGGCTATTTGAATGGTGAGGGGTGAGGGCCAGTTTAAGGCCGCGATCGCCTGACTCAATGCCGCCCCATCCCAGCCAGCACTTTCTAAAAAAAGAATTTTCATCGCCAAAACAGCCCTAGGGTCTCTCTTATTTTTGATATATCAGCCTCTTGCTCTACAGGGTGCCTTTGTTGTACCCAAATTGACAGAGTTACTCCCAGCTGACGTTCATAGGTGACCTCTAAAAGCGCGTGCGATTCGCAAACTATCTTGATCTTAGAATCTTCCCTCAGTATTCCTATCTAGGAATGACGATAGGGGGTTCTCTTTACGGTTCTTTACGGCAATTGTCGGGGGCTGCTAGGTAATGTCTCAAATCGCTCTAAAACAGACTAGAACGCAAACATTCTCTGGCTAGGGTGGCCTTAGCTATTTATGAGAAGACTGCTATGGCTTCATCTGCTAGGTCAAATGCTCTGCCGAGAGAAATTCCACCCAGAGAGAGGTTGGAAGAGATCGCCCCACCCGCTGAGGCTAGCGCCCAACCGATGGCGACGGGCTACTTATTTCGCCTCGCCCGAGTGCTGGGCTATGGTCTACTGCTGATATCGTTCATTGATTTTCTCTATGTATTGATACCGGCGAAATTTATGGATCCGGTGTGGGAATACCAGTTTGTCGGGAACTTGATTAAGCTGGTGCCGATTCCCTTGCTGGCGTTGGCGTTGGTCTTTGCCGGGGATGGGGTTGAGCGGCAGGAGATTGAATGGCCCCTGCTCAAGTTTTTCTCTTGGCTGACCCTTATTTTGAGCATAATTTTGTTTTTCCTGATTCCCTTAACGGTGGCGAACACGCTGCGGATTCATCAATTTAATAATGAGCAGATTAGTACTCAGGTAAACCAGCAGCGTCAGCAGATTGAATCCAATCAGGTCGAGCTGCAACAGGCTACTCCTCAGCAGTTGCTAAACCTACTTTCCTCTCCCAATGCGGCCCTTAGTCCAGAAGATGCCCGTGCCCAAATTTTGAATAACCTCAACCAAGCTAAGGAACAGGCTGACACTAGGGCTGAACAAGCCCGTGCCAATGTGAAGCAAAATCTGATTAAAAACAGTCTGAAGCTGGTTTCAGAAAGCTTTTTGGGCAGCTTTTTGTTCCTCTATGCCTGGTTGATCAGCGGTTGGGCGAGACGGGGTAAGGGCACCTTGACAACCGCTGATCAACCTCAGCACAATCCGGCCACCGCTTTTGGCCGCCGCGTCAGCCGCATGCTGGGCCGCCGCCCCAAGCGCATGCAGCATCGAATTCGTTAATGGGCGATCGATGGTCTTTACCTTGGGCACGGGTGGGTGTTGCTTTAAAGACCCGGCAACAACGGGTTTGCCCCCTAGATGCCTTATGCCAAATCCTACTTGACTAACCCCCGATACCCCTGGGCAAACCGCCGTAAGGCCTCCGGCCAGGCTATGCCAACGCTCCTACAGGTTGACCGATTGGGTATACAGATAGGATTTGGCATTAAATGCTTTCTGCGTTGGTTACCTCGTTTGCTGGCATGCGCAATCCATTCTTTCCGACTGCGACTGTTTCTAGACTGCGTATTCTGCCGCTGGTTGGCCTGGGGCTGGTTGGCCTGCATCTGGCTCTAATTATGGCGGTGACGGGGAACGTAGATCAGGTGGTGCTCAGCCTGCTGTTTTGGGGGGCGATCGCAACTCAGGTGCAGCCGCAGTTATCGCTTGGCCAGCGGCGATCGCCTTCAGCCCAAATCTGGGGGGCAGGGTTGCTCGCGCTGCTCGGCCTGGTGGCAGGGCCACTTTACGGCACAGCCACGGCCTTTGTGCGCTTGTTTCCGCTGTTTGCCTTTGCCGGTTGGTCGCTGCTGGTGCGGGGGTGGCGGGGGTGGTGTGGGTGGCAGGTTTGGGCGTTGGTAGTGGCGCTGTCGGTGCCGCCTAGGACCTTGCCGCTGCTACTAGAAACGGTTGTGGGGATGCCCCTGCGGGTAACAACGGCAGCGATCGCGGCGTTTGGGCTCCACTGGTTAGGGTTTGAGGTGGTGCAGCAGGGCAGTTTTATTCAGTTGCCCGCAGGCACCGTAGATGTAGAGTTTGCCTGCACGGGGGCGGCACTTTTGGGCCTGTTGATGCAGATTTCGGTGTTGTTAGCCGCTATTACCCCTGGGCAGAGAGTGGGCCGGTTGATGGGCTTCTCCGTGGCGATCGCCGCCTTGCTCAGCGTTATTCGCGTGGCCATTATGACCGTATCGGTAGGCGATGATGCTGTGTTTCAGTTTTGGCACGGCTCAGGCGGGGGACAGATTTTCACTTTACTGGCCCTGGCGATTCTGAGCTATTTAGGTCTGGGGCGATCGCAGCAGAGCAATGATGGGTCTGATTAGTTACGGGGTGCAAGGTGCAAGGTCTGCCGCAAACCTGACACCCGACACCCGACCCCTAAAACCTTGCACCGCCCCCCTTAGGCTGACTTAGCGTAGAAATCGACCGCGTAGTTCTTCACTTGGTTCACCACCAGCCCAATCACGGGGACGCGGGCGACCTGCATGCGCTCTAGGGTGCGGTTGAGGGCATCGGCAATGTGGCGGCGACCGAGGGAGGTGACCAGCAGCACGCCATCGGTCTTGGCGGCTACTAGCCCAACATCGGCCAGCCCCATCAGCGGTGGCATGGTGTAGACCACCAGGTCAAAGTTTTTCTCCATCCGCGCCATCAGGTCTTTCATGCGGGCCGATGACAGCAATCGGGTGGGGTCGAAGGCCTCGGTGCCCGAGCTGATGGCAAACAGGTTGGCTTCCCACGATAGGCGCTGGGTGATGTCGTTGAGGGTAGCTTTACCGTTGATGTAGTCGCTTAGGCCCGGCTCTGACTCAATACCTAGCAATGAACTCAGACGAGTGCCGCCCCGGCGAAACTGACCATCCACCAGCAGCACTCTGCGCTCCATGGCAGCGGCGGCCTGGACTAGGTGGACGGCGACGGTAGTGGCCCCCTCACCGGGCAAGGCCGAGGTCACCACGAGCGATCGCGGCGAAAAGGTCTCTAGGTTGGCATGGAGTGCTCGAAAGGCTTCTAAAAACCCATAGCTGTCGTATTCCATCAGCCAGCGTTCGGCGGGGGAGTTAGCCTCGGGAGCGGTGGGCTGGTGACCATTGGCCGCATAGTTGTCGGGGGCCAGGGCTGAGGGGCTGGTGGTTTTGGCCTGCAGGACGTAGTCTTGCCAGTTATTTAGCTTGGGGCTGATCATGGTCTTCAGCTGGGTTTTTAAGACCTCCGCATCGGCGGATAGCGAGGTGGCGACAGGCCCAGCTCGAAGGTCTACCACGTGGGCTTCGGGGGCGGCGTCGATCAGTTCTGGATGCAGAGGAATCGCCCCCAGCACCGGGAGGGGCACTCGCCTTTTAATGTCTTCAAGGGTGTAGTAAGTATTGGCCAATTTTTCGATCAGGTAGCCCAGGGCCAACCCCAGAATTGCACCCATCAAAAAGCCAGTCACCAGGGATTTAGACGGACTGGTGCTCGGCGTGCGACGGGCATTGGTGGGAGGAGTAATTAACTCCCAGGGAATTTCATTTTGGGATGCTTGAATTTGCAGCACCTCTTTGGTTTCGCGAAAGCGGGTCATGCTGGTGGTGGCGAGCAGCAGTTCTCGCTGGAGTTCTTGATAGCTGCGCGTGACACTGGGCACCGCCTGAAGCTTTTGATTGAGAGCAGCTTGGCGGGCGGCCAACTCTGCATCTCGGTCAGAGATCACGGCCATGGCATCCATCACCTGGGCCACTTGGGCCTGAATCACCCGATCGGCCTCTTCAAACAGTAGGGGGGCCAGGTTGCTCTGCTGCCGCTGAATGAGCTGAATGGTCGGGCTGTTGGGGCCAAACCGGGCCGACTCAATGGCTAGCTGCTGGCGCAACACCTGGTACTCTTGGCGCAGAGTCTCGTAGGCCTCGGATTGGCGCAAGGCGGCTGAGACGCTGGCCTGGTCAAGCAGGGCATTGTATTGAGACTCTAGGGTGATAAATTCGTCCCGCAGCATCAGGCGGGTTTGGTCAATTTGAGCGGTCTGTTTAAACAGCTCGGTGGCAAAGTCATCGGGTTCTAAAAATTGGTAATTTTCCTGTAGATCTTGAATCTGTTGGTGCAGGCTGTTGACCCGGTTCTCGATCAGGGGCAGCCGCTCATCGATGAAGGCGATGCCCTGGAGCAACTGCGATCGCTGCGACTCCAAACTATATTTCAGGTAGCCCTGGGCAATCACCTCTAGCAGCGCCTTAACCTTTTCGGGGTTGTTGTTGCTGTATTTGACCTCCAGAATTTTGGTTTCTCCCAGGCGGTACACATTGAGCTGACCGATCACACTGTCATAGCTGACCTCAGGATAGCGATTCCCGGCCTCCGCCAGAATGGGAGTCAAAACTTCGGGGCTGAGCAGCACTTCAACCTGGGTGATGTAGTCTAGCTCTTGCGGCTTGGTGCCCTGTTGGCTGTCAGTGAGGCGGGCGAGATTGCGTTGCTCGCGCACGGGTTCTACCAGCAGGCGAAAGCTGCTCTGATAGACCGGCACCACCTGTGCGTTTTTGACCACAGAGAAGGCCCCGGCGGCCATCCCCAGCGCCAGCATCAGCCAGAACTTGCGGCGTATAACGCCTAGAACGATGCCTACGCTAGAGCCCGGATCGCCCCCCGCCGGTAGAGAGCGGGGCGGGGCCGTGGGGGTGTCTGAAGTAACGTCTAGATCGTGGGTCATGGTAGATGGGGGAGTTACCTGAGGATTGACTGGCTTAAAACAGGAGGAAAGGCAAAAACAAATTAAAGAGAGAAAAAACACCATTTAAGGGCTGCAGCACCGTGCCCATGGTGTCGCCCACTGAGGCAGACCAGTTTCTACCCACTAAAATCACGTCGCGATCTTGCAGCAGCGGGTTGGTTTCGTCATTGATGGCGTTGGCAAAATTTACCGGCAGCGATCGCTGGGTGACGGTGCCATCGGGGTTAAGCCGCAGCAGTTGTACCTCTGTCTGGCGCGATCGGCGGGTAAAGCTGCCCGCTAGCAGCAGCGCTTCAGAGACCGAGGTGTCTGGGGCCACTTCCATCACACCGGGGGAGGCAATTTCGCCGACGATATTGACCCGAATCGCCCCGCTCGAAAAACTAGACCGGGCTAGTTCACGGACCGTGGGAATCGGGACCGGCTCCGCCTGGGGCACCATAATAGTGTCCCCATCTCGCAGGGGAATATCTTGATTGCGGGCTCCCTGGGTGAGCAGGTCCCACAGGCTGACGGTGATAGTCGCTTCCTGGAGGTTGTCGGGGCTCACCCGCCGCACCTGAATGGCTCGCAGATCGGTTCGCTGGGTAATGCCGCCAGCAACATCTAGGGCCATAGCCACGGTGGGGAGTCGCCCCTTATCGGGCGGTAGAGAATAGGCACCGGGCCGACTAACTTCGCCAATCACCACGATGCGCAGCGGGCTGAGCTGAGACAGGGTGACGGTGATGCGCGGTTCCACCAAGATTTGGCTGGCGGCATAGCCTTCAGTAATGGCCTGCTCAACTTCGGTCAGAGTCTTGCCCCAGGTTTCCACGCGTCCGAGCACCGGTAGGTTTAGAGACCCATCGGGCATGACCTGGAAGGTGCCGCTGTAGTCGGGCACATTGGCAACGATCACATAAACAATGTCGCCCACGGTCAGGCGGTAGGCATCGAGGGGGTACACCGGCCCACTGGTCGGGTCGGGCTGAAAGGGCAGTGCCCTCTGGTCTAGGTTGGGGCGGCTGGGGTTGAGGGGTTGGCTTGGGGCCGTGGCGGCCCCCATGGTGGTGGCAAGGCTAGGGGTCGTGAAACCGCCACTGAGGCCGATCAGGGGAGCACAGCACAGCGCTAGGGCTAGCCTGGGCCGGAGCGGTGAGAAAGCTTGGAGAAGATGACACGTCATAGAGCAATTTAGAAGCTACATAGCAAGGCGATCGCACCCAGGGCATAGTTTGGGCCGAGGGCAAAAACTAGCGGGCTGGAGTTACGGGGCGTCGGCGAAGCAGAAACGGGCAATACATAATCAAGCTTTGACAACCCCCTCGGAATAATGGCCGGGCCTAGAAGCGGCGGTTAAGACCTTAAAAAGCTCCGCAGATTTGGCCTACTTCTCTCTTCTAAAAGAGAGACCGTAGATCCGCTTAAATCCCCTAATTTCCGTAGATTCGCGGAGACGATAGGTGGTAATTAAACGGGTTCTGAACGTGGACTCTAGCGCAAACGCGATCGCAATCATCCCCCCCTCACCGTAGGACTAGATTCCTCTCCTGGCCCCTTCCTATGCGTGACCCTGCTGCCGAACTTGTAATTGCCGCTGGCCGCACCCAGCGCCAGTACTGGCAAGACCTCTGGCGCTATCGAGAACTGTTTTATTTTTTGGCCTGGCGCGATATTTTAGTGCGCTATAAACAAACGGCCATTGGCATTATCTGGGCCTTAATTCGCCCGTTTTTGACCATGGTGGTGTTTACCGTGGTATTTGGCAAAATTGCCCAACTGCCCTCCGACGGCGTGCCCTATCCGATTTTGGTGTTTGCAGGCATGCTGCCCTGGCAATTTTTTGCCAACGCCCTATCGGAGAGCAGCAATAGTTTAATTTCTAATGCCAACTTAATTTCTAAAGTGTATTTTCCCCGCCTGGTAGTACCCACCAGCGCCGTAATTGTCAGCCTGGTCGATTTCTTTATCTCTGGCATTATTCTGCTGGGGCTAATGGTGGTCTACGACTTCGTGCCCAGCTGGCGGATTATTACCCTGCCCTTTTTCATCGCCATTGCCTTCGCCGCCGCCATGGGGGCCGGCCTGCTGCTGGCCACCCTCAACGTCAAATACCGCGACTTTCGTTATGTGGTTCCCTTCATTTTGCAGTTTGGCCTCTACATCTCCCCGGTCGGCTTTAGCAGCTCTGTGGTGCCCGAACAGTGGCGCTGGCTCTACTCCCTCAACCCGATGGTGGGCGTGATCGACGGCTTCCGCTGGGCCATCCTCGGCGACTCTGCCCTATACCTGCCCGGCTTTAGCCTGTCCGTCGGCTTTGTGCTGTTCCTGCTCTGGTATGGCATTCGCTACTTCCGCGCCTACGAACGGACGTTTGCGGATGTGATTTGAGGACAGTTCGGTGGAATTTCCTAAAGCAGACGAGTTGGCCCCATCCCCTCCTTGGAGGGGTGCCCGGAGGGCGGGGTGGGCCAGAAAGGATTTGCTAAGGGAGTTTTTGAATACAGAATCACCACTTTTTAGCCCAAAGAACCCACCCCTGCCCCTCCCAGGAGGGGATCCCACAACCCAAAGAACCCACCCCTGCCCCTCCCAGGAGGGGATCTCAAAACCCAAAGAACCCACCCCTGCCCCTCCCAGGAGGGGATCCAGAAACCCGAGACCTAAAACCGCCCACCCATCCACCCATCCACCCCTTCACCCCTTCACCCATCCACCCATCCACCCATCCACTCCCCATCCCCCCCCATGTCCTACCCTGTCATCCAAGTCGAAAATCTGAGTAAGCGCTATGTCCTGGGCCGTTCCCAGAGGGAAAAGTACCAGTCGCTGCGGGACACCCTTAGTCAGGGTGGTCGTCGGCTGAGGCAGCGATTTTCCCCGCGCCGTCGCCGCACCGCTGAGCCTGAGGAAGCCTTTTGGGCTTTGCAGGATGTGTCTTTTGAGATCAACCAGGGCGATCGCGTCGGCATTGTCGGGCGCAACGGGGCGGGCAAATCTACCCTGCTGAAGATTCTTAGCCGCATTACTGAACCGACGGCGGGGCAGATTCGCATGCGGGGCCGGGTGGCCAGTCTGCTAGAGGTGGGCACCGGCTTTCACCCAGAGCTGACCGGGCGGGAGAACATCTTTCTCAACGGGGCCATTCTGGGCATGGGCAAAGCCGAGATTCGCCGCAAGTTTGACGAGATTGTGGCCTTTGCCGAGGTGGAACGGTTTCTCGATACCCCCGTCAAGCGCTATTCCTCGGGTATGTACGTGCGGCTGGCCTTTGCGGTGGCGGCCCACCTGGAGCCCGAAATTTTGATTGTGGATGAGGTGCTGGCGGTGGGCGATGCCCAGTTCCAGAACAAGTGCCTGGGCAAGATGCAGGATGTGGCCCACAGCGGTCGCACAGTACTGTTTGTCAGCCACAACATGGCGGCGGTGCGGCAGTTGTGCACCTCAGCTCTCTACATGCAGCAGGGCGAACTGCTGCTGGCGGGCAGTGCCGAGCAGGTGGTGAGCCGCTACCTCAACGCCGCTCCGACGGAGAGCAGCCGTCTGGGGCAGGTGAGCCGCCACGGCATTTCGCTGGTGGAGATGGCCCTCCAGGATGCCGAGGGTGGACGCACCCAGGCCCCAGTGTTCGATCGCGACTATCGGCTGCGGCTGGTGTTTCGGGCTCAGCAACCGATGTCTGACGCCGCCGTGGTCGTCCGCATCTATGACGCCCTGGGCACCTTGATTTCCAGCATTTGCAGCCCCGAGGAGGGGATCGATCCCTTCCCGATTCAATCGATGGTGGAGGTCACCTTTAACCTGGACCGATTGCAACTGCTGCCCGGTCAGTATCGGGCCAGCGTCTTTATGTTTCGCGCCAACGACCCGGAGACCTACCTGGAAGCGGAGGACGTGTTCAGCTTTGAGGTGCATCCGGCCATTGTGCACGAGGCGATGTCGGCCTATCGCCCCGACCACGGCATTGTTCGCGTTTCTCAATCTGGCACCCTCGTCACCTACTAACTGCTATGAAAATTGCCTTTATCAGCTACGAATACCCCCCCGATACGGCCTTTGGGGGCATTGCCACCTACGTGCGCCAGGCCGCCAGTATGCTCAGCCAGCGGGGCCACCAGGTAGAAGTGTTTGCCGGTGGCCGCGAGTCTGATGGCCCGCTGACTACCCACACCACCCTGGAGGCGGGAGTGATGGTGCATCGGCTCCAGGGGGTAGACCGCAGCGGGTTTCCGGCGCGGGTGGGGCGGGTGTTTTGCGATCGCCACCGTGCCCTTCAGTTTGATGTGCTAGAAGGGCCAGACTGTGGGGCCGAGGCCGCCGTGGCCCTCCGCTACGTGCCCGACATGCCCTTTGTGCTGAAGCTGCACACCCCCCAGTACGTGCTGGAACTGCTGGGCAACCCGCTGCAAACCTGGCAGGCCAAAACCCGCATGACTCTAGGAGCCCTGCGCCGGGGGCAGTGGCCCAAGCGCCGCCCCCCCTACGACCCCGCCGCCGATCCAGAATGTCGCCACGCCCACGAGGCCGACGAAGTTGCGGCTCCCTCCCAGGCGATCGGCCAGCGAATTTTGACTGACTGGAAGCTGGATCCGGCCCTGGTGGCGTCGGTGCCCTATCCTTACCTGCCCAGCCCCGACCTGCTGGCCATTCCTCTCGATACCGATACCCAGGTGGTCACCTTTCTGGGCCGGTTGGAGCTGCGCAAGGGGGTGGTCGAACTGGGTAAAGCCATACCCGCCATTCGCCGCCGCCATCCCCAGGTGAAGTTTCGCTTTGTAGGGCCAGCCTGGAACTCGCCCCGCCCCGGCCTGAACATGCAGCAGTACCTGGAGCGCACCCTGCCGCGCCACCGTTCGGCCCTGGAGTTTACCGGCGGGGTTCCCCTCGATCGCATTCCCCACTACCTGGCCACCACCGACATCTGCGTCTTTCCCAGCCGCTGGGAGAGTTTTGGCCTGGTGTGTACCGAGGCGATGGCGGCGGGGCGAGGCATTGTGGCTAGCTCGGCAGGGGGCATGGCCGAACTGCTGGATCAGGGCCGGGTGGGCCGCCTGGTGCCACCCCGTCGCCCCGCTCCCCTGGCTCGGGCTGTAATCGACCTGCTCGATCATCCTCAGCAGCGCCAGGAGCTGGGCCGAGCCGCCCGCGATCGCGTTCTCAGCCACTACTCCCTGGAGCCGATCGGAGCACTTCAGGAGGCCAGCTACCGGCGAGCGATCGCCCGTCGGCAGGCCCTCGGTACGCGATCGGTAAGCGATCGCACTACTGCCGAGATGGCCTGGATGGATGCGATCGCAGACCCCACCCCGTCACCCTCACCCCAAGGACTCTAGGGCTACCGCCATGTCGCCTCAGCTCACCGTCATTCTTTGCACCCACAACCCCCGCCCCGACTACCTGCAACGGGTATTGGCGGCACTGCAAGGGCAAACCCTGGCCCTCAGCCAGTGGGAACTGGTCGTCATCGACAACGCCAGTACCGCACCCCTCGCCCCTCGCCTCGATTTAAGTTGGCATCCTCAAGGGCGAGTGGTGCCCGAACCCCACCTAGGCCTCACCCGTGCCCGCCAACGGGGGTTTCGGGAGGCCCAGGCCGAAATTTTGGTCTATGTCGATGACGACAACCTGCTCGCCGCCGATTACTTAGAGCAGGTACAGCAGGCCTTTAGCCAGCATCCCCAGTTGGGGGTGGCCGCTGGTAAGGCCCTGCCCGAGTTTGAAGCGGCTCCCCCCGCTTGGCTGCCAGAGTTTTACTCAATGCTGGCCCTGCGTGACTTTGGCGACACCACTACCCTGATCCCCGGCTGTAGCCCCTGCCAGCACTATCCCGACCAGGCCCCTGCGGGAGCGGGGATGGCGCTGCGGCGGGCCGCCTTTGCCGACTACTGGGCCAGCCTGGGGGATGACGCCGCGCGTCTGGCGCTGGGGCGCACAGGGCAAAACCTGGTGTCTGGGGAAGATAACGATATTGTGCTGACCTTGCTCAACCGGGGCTGGGATGGGGCCTATCTGCCGCAGCTTCAGCTCATCCACCTGATTGCGGCTAGACGGTTGCAACCCGACTACCTGGCCCGACTCAACTTTGCCGCCAGCCAATCCTGGGTACAGGTGCTCGATCTGCACGGCATTCGGCTGTGGCCCGCCATTGCCCCCTGGACAGTGCGCCTGCGACAGGCTAAGGCCTGGCTGCGGTTGCGCCCCTGGCAAAGTGCGGCGGCCTACGTGCGCTGGCGCGGCATCTGCGGCATTTTAGCCGGACAGGCCCGTTTGTCGTCCTCTCATACCAATCGTCCATGCCGCTGGCGTGGCATCCCGAAGGATGAAAATCGTAGGGTGCATTCGCGAAGCAATGCACCTTCTTAGGGTCATTTTTAGAGCAAATTTGATTTAGTAAACCCCGGTTGATAATCATGAACCCCGTAGGGGCGTAGCATGCTACGCCCCTACAGATCGAGGGTATTCATTCAGGATTCAGTATCAGTCTTAACTTTGGTAGCGCTATGACATCGTTGACTTCCCATGCCAATCACTGGGCCAAGCAGTTGGGCCTTGGGGTGGCGCTTTATCGCTTCTACCACCAACCGCGCCAGTTTGTGCAGCGCTGGCGCAGGGTGGGGCTTGGTACCCTGGCCGACCTAGCCCACGACCAGCGGCAGATGGAGCGGGCCGCCGCCGCCCTGCCGCCCCTGGCCCCCCGGTCGGGGCCACCGCTAGAGGTCTACTACCTCAGCGGACGCAAGTTCTGGTACCAGACCGTGTTTTGCTTCTATTCGCTGGCTATTCAGACCGATCTCAACGTGCAGCTCGTGGTGGTAGACGATGGTACCCTGTCCCGCCGCTATCAGAACCTGATTCGGCGCAGCTGTCCTGGGGTGCGATTTGTGCTGGCGGCGGAAATTCAGGCTCGCCTGGATACCGTGCTGCCAGCGGACCGCTATCCGACCCTGCGATCGCGCCGCCAAGAATACCCCAACCTGCGCAAACTCACCGATATCCACGCCGGTACCACCGGCTGGAAGCTGGTGCTCGACTCCGACATGCTCTTTTTTCGTCCGCCCACGGCCCTGCTGAACTGGCTGCAAAATCCTCAAACCCCTTGCCACATGGTGGATGTGGAGACCGCCTATGGGTATCCCTCCGAGCTAATGCAGCAGCTGGCTGGAGTGCCCATCCCAGAGCGTATCAATGTTGGCATTACGGGGCTACAGAGTGAATCCCTCGACTGGGACGAGCTGGAGCACTGGTGCCGCACCCAGATCGAGCAGGTGGGTTCCCACTACTACCAGGAGCAGGGGTTGATCGCCATGGTGATGGCCCAATCGGACTGCTGCGTGATGCCCGCTGAAGACTATGTGGTTATGCCCAGCGAGGCCGAGGCGATCGCCCCCCAGGCGGCTCTGCACCACTATGTCGCCGACTCAAAACCCTGGTACTTCCGCTATGGTTGGCAGCACATCCTGGAGGGATGCACTGCATCATCAGAGACTCTCCCAAGCCTTGACCGGGGATGATTTCAGAAGGGTCTGGCTGTTAAACCCGCCTCAGCACTGGGTACATTAAGCCTGCTGAATTCTAGACCCAGACTAGACTCCCGATGCTGAAGGTCGCTGTTGGACATAGTCATGATCCCGATTCCCTAGAAGCTATCAATGAAGTATTAGCCCAGTGTTCTGCTGACTTAGGCGAGTATCAACCGCAGGCTGGGCTGCTGTTTGCCGCCCTTGAGTTTGACCACAAGCTAATCCTGCGACAGATTGATCAGCGGTTTCCTGGGCTAGAGCTGATTGGGGGCACCACCGATGGCGAACTCTCGTCGGTGCTGCAATTTCAGCAAGATTCCCTCACGCTGATGTTGTTTAGCTCCGACGACATTGAGATGTGCGCGGGGGTAGGGCGACAGATCTCAGCCGATCCGGTGGCGATCGCCCACCAGGCCGTCATCGATGCCCAGCACCACCTCACCCAGCCCGTGCAACTGTGCATTGCCCTGCCCGAAAGCCTTACCACGAGCACCGTAGCCATTCTCCAGGGGCTGGAGTCAGCCCTCGGAGCGGTGCCCATCTTTGGCGGTGCCACCGCTGACCAGTGGCAATATCGACAGACCTACCAGTTCTACAAAACGGAGGTGCTCAGCGATGCGGTGCCCTTCCTGCTGTGGGCAGGCAATCTGGTCTTCTCCCATGGGGTGGCGGGGGGGTGGCACCCGATCGGCAAACCGAGCCAGGTGACCAAAGTCGATAGAAACGTTATTTACGAAATTGACCACCAGCCGGCCCTAACGTTCTACCACTACTATCTGAACGACTCGGAGCCCGATGCGATCTACCCCCTTGCGGTCTTTCCCCCCGGTGAGACCCGATATTTTTTGCGCGGAGCCGTGGGCTACGACGCGGGTTCAGGCAGCATCACTGTCTCGGGCGATGTCCCCGAAAACTCGACGGTACAAATTACCGATGCCTCCCTCGATGACGTAGTAGCCGCATCGCAAACGGCTTTTGTTGACGCCCTCAGCCACTACCCTGGGGGGCAGCCCGACGCTGCTCTGTTCTTTTCCTGCGCGTGGCGGCGGCAAATTTTAGGTACGCGAGCCCCTGAGGAATACCAAGCAATTCACCAATCGCTTAAGCCGGCGATCTCAAGCTGTGGGTTTTACACCTACGGTGAAATTGCCCCCTTCCAGCATCAGGGCAAAACCTTCTTTCACAACACAACGTTTGTCGCGCTGCTGCTGGGCAGTCGGTCATGAGCCGCACCCCTGACGATTACGACCTTGAGATCAAGCAGCTCGCTAAAGAACTGCGCATCTTAAAAAAGCAGCTAGAGCGCTCCGAAAAAGACCGCATTCGCCTGGAGAATACCAACCGCACCAAAGAATCGCTGCTGAAACGCGTGATCTGTGAATTGCAAGAATCCCAAAGCATTCTGGAGCGCAAAAGTACGGATCTTGAGCAGGCGGTAACCAAACTGACGGCCATGCAAACGGAGCTGGTCGAGGCCGAAAAAATGGCGGCTCTGGGCGGTCTGGTGGCTGGAGTGGCCCATGAGATCAACACGCCAGTGGGCGTCAGCATTACCATGGCTTCGACGCTGATGGATGAGACCCAAAAGCTCATGCAGGCTGTAGCGGCTGGCCCTCTGAGGCGATCGCTCCTAGACCATTATTTATTAATCGCCGAAGAGAGCACCAGCCTAATTTTGAATAACCTCAATCGGGCTGGAGAACTGGTGCAAAGCTTCAAGCAGGTGGCCGTAGATCAAACGATCGCAGAAAAACGTCGATTTGCCGTCAAACCCTACTTAGAGGAAGTTGTCACTAGCCTTTCTCCCCAGATCAAACACACCGGCCACAGCCTAACGGTGACCGGTGATAACAGCGTTGTTTTAAGCAGTTACCCCGGTGCCCTGGCCCAGGTTGCCACCAATTTGGTGACCAATTCTCTCACCCATGCCTATCCCTGTGAGGCAAGGGGGCACCTCCGGTTTGATGTCAGTCAGCACCAGGACCAGGTCGTGGTGAATTATTCCGACGATGGCTGTGGTATTCCAGAGGCGATCATCGGCAAAATTTTTGATCCGTTTTTTACCACTGCCCGCGACAAGGGTGGCAGTGGTTTAGGGCTCCATATTGCCTACAACTTAGTGATGCAACGATTGCAGGGGCAAATTGAGATCCGCAGCGTAGAGGGGCAGGGGACTGAATTTACCCTGTTGCTTCCCATTTCCGTCCATTCCCAGTCCCAGGTATAATGGCTTTCTATTTCCCAAAATATCCACCCTGATTAAGTTGTCCAATCACCGGAACAATGGCCCTACTCAGACCCTTACCCGTACCAGACAACTTTCCAAATAGGCAGCAGGAGCGGCCTCTAATTTTCAATTAAGATCGTCCTCTACCAGTTCCTGAAAATTGAACTCAGTCAATCGTCGTGCTACGGATAAATTGATCAGCGGAGATGATCTCGTCGAGTTTGCCGAGGAGGAAGACGGCGATCGCCCCGTTGGGTCTGAAGCTGCCATCTCCCCCCAGTCAACGCCTTCAGAGGGCTGGAAGATCGCCATTATCGACGATGAACCAGATGTTCACCGTGCCACCCAGCTAGCGCTACAAAACTTTCAGTTTGAGGGCAAGTCACTACTTTTTTTCTCTGCCTATTCGGGAGAGGAAGGCAAGCATTTAATTACCTCCATTCACCCCGATACCGCATTAGTTTTTCTCGATGTGGTGATGGAAACCCACGATGCGGGGCTAAGAATGGTTCAATACATTCGCAATGAACTGAAAAACCAAAAAATCCGGATCATTCTTCGCACCGGCCATCCCGGCGAGGCCCCAGAAGAATCGGTCATTTTAGACTACGACATTAACGACTATAAGCTTAAAGTTGAGCTGACCCGCCAAAAGCTGCTGACGACGGCGATCGCTGCCCTGCGGGCCTATCGCGACATTATTACCATTGAGCAGCAGCGGATAGAACTCAATGAAACCCTAGAGCAACTTAAACAGAGCCAGCAGTCACTGCAAGAGTATATGCATACCCTGGAGGTGATGGTGGCCGATCGCACCGCCGCCCTGTCAGAGGCCAACCAGCAGCTGCAACGCCTGGCCACCTTAGATGGCCTCACCCTGGTGGCGAATCGCCATCGCTTTGATGAGTACTGGCAAGAGCAGTGGCCGATCCTGACCCAGCAGCAGCAGCCTCTGGCGCTGATTTTGATGGATGTGGACTATTTCAAACAGTACAACGACCACTACGGCCACCTGGCGGGAGATGACTGTTTAAAGCAGCTGGCGCGCTGTCTCGAAACCACCATCAAACGACCGACTGATTTGATCGCCCGCTACGGCGGAGAAGAGTTTGTGATCATGCTGCCCCACACTACCCTGGCGGGGGCGGCCCGCCTGGCCCAGCGCATTCTAGACGCTGTTTATCGGCTCAACATACCCCACGCCCAGTCTGCCATCAGCGATCGCATCACCGTTAGCCTGGGGGTCGCCTGTCTGGTGCCCCAGGTCGATATGGCGATTGCCACCCTCATTACCAGCGCTGACAAAATGCTATATCAGGCCAAGGCAGAAGGGCGCAACCGCTACTGTGTCTCCCAGCCCATTCCGCCCGTTAGTACTCAGGCGTAAGGAATAAACTGGCCCGATCGTATACATTGCCGCTAGCGATCGCATACCCGTTCACTAACCCAGGGCAGCCACAGTAAACACAGTCCACCCCCTCCCTGGGTTGCCTGTTATGAAACCCCTCGTTTCAATTCTGATTCCCAGCCACAATGCCGCGCCCTGGCTGGCCCAGGCCCTAGACTCGGCTCTGAGCCAAACCTGGCCCCATCTCGAAGTCATTTTAGTAGACGACGGCTCGACCGATGAAACCCTGACCGTGGCCAGTCAGTTCGATTGCCCCCGGTTGCGCATTGTTGCCCAGCGCAACCGGGGGGCCGCCGCCGCCCGCAACTGCGCGTTGGAATTGGCCCAGGGCGAGGTGATTCAGTTCCTCGACGCCGATGACCTGCTGGCCCCCGACAAAATTGAGCAGCAGATGGCGCTGGTGCAGGCTCACCCAGACTGTCTGATCGCTGGGGCCTGGGCCAGGTTTCGCCACCAGCCCCAGACGGCTATCTTCACCCCCGAACCGCTCTGGCAGGACATGGACCCGGTGGACTGGCTAGTATGTGCCTGGTCGGGCCACTGGATGATGCACCCCGCCGCCTGGCTGGTACCGCGCCGCCTGATTCGAGCCGCTGGCCCCTGGCAGGAGTCGCTATCCCTAAATGACGATGGCGAATACTTTGCCCGTGTCATCTTGGCGAGTCAGGGAATCCGCTTTTGCTCGGCGGCCCGCAGCTACTACCGATCGGGCAACGGCAGCAGCCTCAGCGGGCGCAAGAGTGCTGAGGCCTGGGCTTCGCAGTATCGAGCGATTTCCTCGCAGTGCCAGCATTTGCTGGCGGCAGAGGACAGCGATCGCACCCGGCAGGTTTGCGCCAATTTAATGCAGCGTTTTATCTACGAAGTCTTTCCCGCTGTGCCATCGTTGCGCAATCTGGCTGCGCGCCAGGTGCGCCAGCTAGGAGGAGCCACCGAAAAGCCCATGGGTGGCCCCTGCTTTCAGCTAGCGGCCCGGTGGCTGGGGTGGCAGCAGGCCCGCTATGCTCAGCTATTCATTAATCAGTGGGGCTATCGCCGGGTTGCCCTGGGGCGCATGGTGCCGAAACCTAACGGCGAACAGGGCAAAAGCGATGACGGTGTACCCCTACAGGAGGAGCCCCAATGGCAAGAATCCTGATTTTGATTGGGGGCCACTGCTGCACCGCCCCCCGGCCCCAAAAGGAGGCCGACACCCTGGCCGCCGCTGGTCACGAAGTGACGGTGGCGGGGGTCTGGTTTGACCCCGAGCTGGTGCGCCGAGACCAAGATCTACTGAAGGATCGGGCCTGGACGTTTTGCCCGGTGCTCGATTTTCGCCCCGGTCGGCCCAGCCGCCCGGGGGTGCGATTGCAGGCCAACCTGGCCCGACGGCTGTTTGGTCGGTTTGGCATGGCTACCCCAGCGCTGTTGGGCTACGGCGCTCGGCCCATGCTGCGGTTTGCCCAGACCTACCGGGCGGATCTGACCCTCGTTCACTCCGAAGCCGGGCTATGGGTAGGGCAGCGGCTCTGGCACCAGGGCTACGCTGTGGGGGTAGATTTTGAAGACTGGTTTTCTCAAGATCTGCTGCCCTCGGCCCGCCAGCAGCGCCCCACCCGGTGGATTGCCGAGCTAGAAGCGGACCTGCTGCACCACTGCGACTACCGCCTGACGACGTCTCAGGCCATGGCCAATGCGATCGCCCATCACTACCAGGTACCGCCGCCCACGGTGGTCTACAACGTGTTTCCCCAGGAAGACTTGCCCAGCTCTACCGCCGAACGATCGGCTGGGCTAGGGAGTCGCCCGGTGCGGCTGCACTGGTTCTCTCAGACGATTGGCCCTGGGCGGGGGCTAGAGCTGTTGTTTACCGCCCTCGCCCAGCTCACCGTGGATGTAGAGGTGCATTTGCGGGGACACTGCTCGGCCCAAACCCAGCGCTGGCTGGTGCAGCAACTGCCACCGGGCTGGGTTGATCGGGTCTACCTTCACCCCACCGTGCCTAACCATGAACTCGCTGCCTGCATCGCCAAGAATGACATTGGCCTGGCCCTGGAGCTGAGCGATCCGCCCAGCCGCGATCTGACGGTGACTAACAAGCTATTTCAGTACTTGCAGGCCGGGCTGGCGGTGATTGCCACCGATACCGCCGGTCAGCGGGAGGTGTTTGAGCAGGCCCCCGCGATCGGGCATTTGGTGGCAGCGGGAGATGCGATCGCGATCGCCCATGCCATTGAAGATCTGGTGCGTAATCCGGCCCAGCTACAAGCCGCCCAAGCCGCCGCCCGCACCGCCGCTCAAACCCGCTTTTGCTGGGAAGTCGAAGAGAAAACGTTACTCTCCGCCGCCGAAATAGCCTTGACTGCGGTTCGATCTGGCGTCAACAGACCCGAAACCGTTCTCGTCCCAGCCCCAAGGCAATTGGTCGAATCGTGAGATTTTCCCGCTTTAACTTGAGTTCTGCATCAGAAAAGTCTTGGGTGACGCCGTCTAACCGTCCCCTCCTTGGGAGGGGCAGGGGTGCTCCCCTCCTGGGAGGGGCAGGGGTGGGTTCCTCCACCTTGATTCCGTACTCAGAAACCCATTCACTCCCACCATTGCGACCCACCCCGCCCTCCGGGCACCCCTCCCCGGAGGGGATGCGGCCAATGCTTCCGCTTCTTGGGATTTCACCGAACTCACGTCGATTTAGGCTACTTCGGCGGTGCGCTACGGCCATAGGGAGGTGATTCTGTAATCGACTGAGTTGGCCCCAGGCCTAACGGCACCCTACAGCCTTCCTTTGCGCTTCCCTCGACTTTGCAGAAAAATACCCCGCTATCTACACCCTTCACCCTTCACCCTTCACCCCTCACCCCTCACCCCTCACCCTTCACCCTTCACCCTTCACCCCTCACCCTTCACCCATCCACCCATCCACCCATCCACCATGAACATCCTCCTAACCGCCGACCCCGAACTCCCCGTACCGCCGACTCTCTACGGCGGCATCGAACGCATCATCGACCTGCTAATCGAGGGCCTGCGTCAGCGGGGCCATCGGGTTGGCTTAGTGGCCCATCGTGACTCTACCTGTGCGGTAGATGCCTTCTACCCCTGGCCAGGGCTGAGTTCAGCTTCGGCCTCAGACACGCTGCGCAACACTGCGGCCCTGTGGCAGGCGGCGCAGCAGTTTCAGCCCGATGTGCTGCACAGCTTTTCGCGGTTGCAGTACCTGCTGCCGCTGCTACCCACGGCGCTGCCAAAGGTGATGTCGTACCAGCGCCAGCCCACGGAGCGCACGGTGCGCTGGGCGGCTAAGCTGGCAGGCCGCAGCCTTACCTTTACCGGCTGTAGCGAGCATATCTGTCGTCAGGGACGGGCCGCCGGGGGACAGTGGCACCCCATCCACAACTGTGTGCAGCTAGAGAAGTTCACCTTTCAGCCCCGGGTGGCCGAGGATGCGCCGCTGGTGTTTCTCAGTCGTCTGGATCCAATTAAGGGGGCTCACAATGCGATCGCGGCGGCCCAGCACACCAACCGCCGCCTGCTGATTGCGGGCAACCAGGTCGAGTCGCCCGAAGGGAGGGCCTACTGGGAAAGCCAAATTGCCCCCCACCTGGGCAAAGACGGCATCGAGTACGTTGGCCCGGTGGATGACCGCCAAAAAAATGAGCTGCTGGGTCAGGCGGCAGCTATGGTGGTGCCCATCGAGTGGGATGAGCCGTTTGGGATTGTGTTTGCCGAAGCCCTGGCCTGTGGCACGCCGGTTATTTCCACACCCCGAGGATCATTGCCCGAGATTGTGCGGCCTGGGGTCGATGGCTTTCTGGTCAATCCGGTTGATGAGGTGGTGGTGGCAATTCAGCAATTGCCTGCGATCAATCGCCGCCACTGCCGCCAGCGGGTCGAAAGCCATTTTTCCGCCGAGGCAGTTGTGAGCCAGTACGAGAAGCTTTACCAGGTGCAGTGTCGCGCGGGGGCGACGGCGATACCTCTCTCCGCAAACGCGATCGCAAACACCCGGCCTCCAAGCTGGGAATAACGTTGCATCGGTGATGCCCATGCCTGCTGTCTCCCCCCGGCCCACTCCCCAGCGAACGGTTGCTGTAGCAGCCGTTGCTCCTCCTACTCGGCGGCGTGTGCTGATGGTCAGCCCCCACTTTCCGCCGGTCAATGCGCCCGACCATCAGCGCCTGCGCACGGCCCTTCCCTACCTGGAGGAATTGGGATGGGAGGCCGAGATTCTCACCGTCAACCCCGAGGAAGTGGCGCACCCCCAGGATGACTGGCTGCGGCGATCGCTCCCTCTGGCGCTGCCCATTCACCAGGCTGAGGCGCTGCCCCGATCGCTGACCCGGCTGGTGGGCCTGGGCCATGTGGGCTGGCGGTGTCTGCCTTACCTGGCCCGACTGGGCGATCGCCTCCTAGCCGAGCAGTCCTTCGACCTGGTCTTTTTCTCCACCACCCTCTTTCCGGTGATGATTCTTGGCCCCTACTGGCAGCGGCGGTTTGGCGTTCCCTTCGCGGTCGATTTTCAAGATCCCTGGCGGGTGGAGGCTGCCCCGGCTGGACAGCATCGCCCTGGCGGCAGGCTCAAGTATGCTCTCGACAAAGCCCTGGCTGCCTTCTGGGAACCCAGGGTAATGGAGCGGGTAAGCCAGGTGGTGGCTGTGTCGGCGGCCTATACGCAGACCTTGCAGGCTCGTTACCCCTGGCTGGGGCCTGAGCAGCTCACGGTGCTGCCCTTTGGGGCACCGGAGGCCGACTTTGCCCAGCTGCCCCACTGGCCCATTCAGCAAACCCATTTTGACCCCAGCGATGGCCGCCACCACTGGGTCTACGTGGGCCGAGGCGGGCCAGATATGGCGGTGGCGGTGCGAGGGTTGCTGCTGGGGTTACGGGAGGTGCGATCGCAGCATCCCGACCTGGCCGACCGAGTCCACCTGCACTTTATTGGCACTAGCTACGCCCCCGCCGGACGAGCGATCGAAACCATTGCCCCCATTGCCACCGCCTGCGGGGTTGCCGACTTGGTGACCGAACACCCCCAGCGGGTGCCCTACTTCGAGGCGCAAAAACTGCTGACCGACAGCGACGCCGTGCTACTAATCGGCTCCAGTGACCCCAAATACACGGCCTCTAAACTGTACCCGGCAGTGCTGGCGAAAAAGCCGATCCTCGCGGTCTTCCACGCCGCCAGCTCCGTCGTCGATATTTTGCACCAGACCCAGGCGGGCACCGTCGTCACCTTCGACGCCCATACGACCCCAGAGCAGCTCGCCCGCCAGCTCACCGCCCCGCTGCAAACCCTGCTGGCCCAGCCCCAAAACACCCCACCCGCCACCGATTGGGAGGCATTCTCCCCCTACACCGCCCGCGCCATGACCCAAACGCTCTGCCAGGTGTTCGATCGCTGTGTCCAACCGCTCAAGCAATAAACCGCTTTGGCCCGTAGCCAAAGCCTTTTAAAGAGGAATGGGCCAATTGGAATGTCGCTCACCTGAGGTTTGTTGGGCAGTGCCCACTTTAGGTAAATTCCAGAAAGCAGTTTCTCCAGTGGTGGGCACTGCCACTCTACAGCGGCTGGGCCAATTGGAATGTCGCTCACCTGAGGTTTGGTGGGCAGTGCCCACCCTACGGCTCTACGGCTCGACTCAGGCCCCCCTTCCCCCCTTCACCCCTTCACCCCTTCACCCATCCACCCATCCACCCATCCACCCCCTCACCCCCTCACCCCCTCACCCCCTCACCCCCATGTCTCCCCCTGGCCAAAAATCCGAAGCCATGACCCTCCTGTTTTGGGCCGGAATGGCGGCGCTGCTGTTTTCTAACCTAGACAGTCTGCGTAGTGCGCCCCAGCCGACTGCGATCGGTGCTCTGCTGATTGGGGTGGCCAGCATGTATCCGGTGTATTTGTGGTGTGCGGGGCAGGTGCAGGGGCTGCCTGTGTTTCCGTTTTTTTCGCTGACCTATCTATGGACCTTTTGCCTGCCGCTGCTGAGTGCCAACCCCAACGTGTTGTCTTACAGCCCAGAGGCCCATCTGCGGGGAGCGCTGTCGACCGTGCTGTTTTTAGCTAGCGGCACCGTTATCTGGCTACAAATTGTTAGAACTCCGAAAACGGTTGAAAAGCCCTTTCGTGCCCTCAAAACCGCCACCGCCGACAACGTATTCATTTCTATGGTGGCGGCGGGGGCATTTTTAAATATGTACGTGGTGGGGGGCTGGAGCGGCATTCCCGACAAGCTATTTACCATCGTGCGGGGCATCATTCTGGGGCTGAGTTTTTTGGGAATTTTTGTGTTGGCCTATCGGGCTGGGCAAAACTCTATGCCGCGCCCGAAGCAGTACATCTTTTTTTGGGCGCTGGTAGCCAATATCGTGACTGCCGCTGCCGGACTGATTCTAAAAACATCGCTAACGCTGTTTCTGCTGTCGATTATGGCGTTTGTAATTGGGGGTAGACGGTTACCCATTGTGGGTCTACTGATGGGAATTTTTCTGCTGCTGCCCCTGCACCACGGCAAACACGAAATGCGCCACAAATATTGGGAAGGCGAAACTCCCCATTACGTGCAGCCCTGGCAATATCCGGCCTGGTTCAAAGAGTGGCAGGGCTACGCTGAGAAAAATAAAAACCACGTGCCTGAACGATGGGAAAAGGTAGAAGAAAAAGAGTCTTTTGTGGAGCGATCGAGCGTCATTCACATGCTGATGATGGCCCAGGCCAAAATTCCAGAACCTTATCCCTACTTGGAGGGCAAAACCTATGCCATCATCCCCGGTCTAATCGTACCGAGGATTCTTAACCCTAACAAGTTGCGCAGTCATGAGGGCACCCACATGCTAAATGTACACGTGCGGCGACAAACCTACGAGCAAACCTGGAAAACTACCATCGCCTGGGGATTATTGCCCGAGGCCTACGCCAATTTTGGCTACTTCGGCTGCATTTTAATTGGAGGAATTATGGGTGCCTTTTACGGCACGATCACCCTGGCTGCGATCGGTACGCCCCCCTTCTCGGCCCGTATGATGTTTTGTGTCTTGATCATGAGTCTGGCCCTGGCTTCTACAGAATGGACCGCCGGAGTCTATGCTGCCACGCTGTTTCAATCGTCGGTGCCCATTGTCGGCATTAAGTACGCATTTATGAAAATTTATCGGCCTAAGACTGTAAGCGGCAGGTACGAAAAATCACCTTTTGATGGACAGTCTTATCCCTATCTCGTACAGCCCAAACATACGTTATCTCCGGAGCGATCGACGAACTGACTTGAGTAGATCAGCATTAATAATAAGGAGTTCTGTTATGCTGCGCAGCGACTTCAACGGAGTAACGAAGCGAAGCGAAGTCGAGGCATCTCGGTCGTTGGTAGAGTCCAGAGATTCCTCCCTTTGGTCGGGATGACAGCATTTAATTATGTTCACCTAGGTAATAGTTTTTAAAGGCCCTTTTGCGGTGCATTGCTTCGCTAATGCACCCTACGGTTGAACGGGGCTCGTGCTTCTAACGATTTGCAAAAGTTAAATTCCCTAAATTAGAGGAAAACCATGCTGCGCCTCGCCATTATTACGTCCCATCCCATTCAGTACTACGCTCCTTGGTTTCAACATTTAAGCGCTACCACTGATCTAACCTTGCGGGTGTTTTATCTGTGGGATTTTGGCATTACCCAGCAGGCTGATCGTCAGTTTAATCAGGCGATTCAGTGGGATATTCCTTTGCTGGAGGGGTACGACCATGAGTTTGTGTCCAACACCAGCCAACGACCGGGCACCAGCCATTTTTGGGGTTTGCAAAATCCGACGTTGATGGCCCAGGTGCAATCATTTCAACCCGATGCGGTGTTGTTGATGAACTACAACTACGCCAGCCTCTACCGATTTTTGTGGAGCTGGCGCGATACCCCATTGCTGTTTCGGGGAGATTCCCATCGGTTGGTACCAGAAGTAGGGGTGAAAGCGGCCCTCAAACGCCAGTGGATTACGCAGCTCTATCAGCGCTTTGATGCCTGCTTGTATGTGGGTCAGGCCAACCGCGAGTATTTTCGCTATCACGGGGTGGCCGATGAGCGATTGTTTTTCTCACCCCATGCGATCGACAACCATCGGTTTATGGCTCAGGCCCCCGCTGCCGATCGCGAGGCCGCTGAGTGGAAACGAGATCTCGGTATCCCGGCAGATCATCAGGTGATTTTATTCGCCGGAAAACTGATTCCTAAAAAGCGACCGCTTGACCTGCTGCAAGCCTTTTTACGGGCCGATTTACCCAAGGTTTCGCTATTGTTTGTCGGCTCTGGCAGTTTAGAAGAGGCCGTTAGACAGCAGGCCCAGGCCTCGGGCCATGCCCACATCTATTTTGCCCCATTTCAGAACCAGAGTCAGATGCCTCGCACCTACGCCGCTGGCGATGTGCTGGTATTGCCGAGCTATGGTTCGGGTGAAACCTGGGGCTTGGCGATTAACGAAGCGATGTGCCTTGGCACGCCGGTAATCGTTAGCGATCAGGTGGGCTGTGCCGCTGACTTGGTTAAACCCGGCGAAACGGGACTGGTCTTTCCTGCGGGCGATGTCGATGCGCTAACGAACTGCCTGAAGCAAGCCTTTAGTGACTCTTCCCAACCACTACAACGCTGGGGAAAGGCCGGCCAACACCATATTCAGCACTACAGCTATGGCGCGGCTGCCAGCGGGTTGTGGAGGGCTTTGGCGGCTCAAAATAACGGTTGGCAACGTGAATTGCAACAGCTAATTTCTGTTTACTAAAGCCCTGGCTAGTAATTTGTTAAACCAGAAGTAACAGGTTCGTGCGGGTGTACGGTTTTAGGTCTGCCGTGAGCCGTACACCGTGAACCCCAACCATTAGAGCTTGTCGCAATTATTTTGGTTGAATACTAGCGCAAACCAATGTATACGATATTAGCCCCGATCGCAGCAAAGTCGTACATCTAAAAAAACTATCCTCGACGCGATCGCAGACTCCGTCCCTCGAAACTGAGAACTATCCAAACTCCTCACGAGATAAGACTCATGTTTCCATGGATAGTTCCTGGGGCTGCGGCCCTAACGGTAGTGGGGCTGACTCCACTGGTGCAAAAGATCGGTTTCAAATTTGGCTATATCGATCAACCTAACGCCCGCAAAATTCATCGTCAGCCCATTGTTCGCATTGGCGGTGTAGGCATTTTTATTGGTACTTTTACGAGCTGGATTTTAACCGATCAGCTCATGGCGACCGCCGCCGAAAGCTCTATTTTTCTAGCCCTTTTATTGGGCGGCATTGGCTTTTTTGCCACTGGCCTAATGGATGATTTATTTGATCTATCGCCCTTTGCCCGACTGGGTATACAGGCCCTGCTTTCTGCCGGAGTGTGGCACCTGGGGATTCGGCTCGATGCCCTGCCGCTGCCCGGTCTGACCGCTGCCCTGCCCGCCTGGCTGAGCCTGCTGGTGACCTTTCTGTGGTTGGCGGGTATGGCCAACGCCATCAACTGGCTAGACGGTATGGATGGGTTAGCCGCCGGTACCGCTACAGTCGCCGCCGTCGTCTTAGCCGCCTTGGCCTGGCCCACCCAGCCCGCGATCGCCGGTATGGCCCTGGGTCTAGCTGGAGCCACCCTAGGATTTCTCCGCTACAACGCCGCTCCAGCTCGCATCTTCATGGGGGATGGCGGCTCCTACTTTTTGGGATTTGCTCTGGCGGCGATCGCCCTAGTCGGTCTGCCCCACGACGGTTCCATCACCACAGCGCTGCTTCCTTTTCTGGTGCTGCTGATTCCTGTCCTGGATATGACTCTGGTGATTGGGGCGCGGCTGAGCGATCGCAAGTCACCCTTTTTCCCCGACCAGCGCCACATCCACCACCGGCTCATGCACGCCAATTTTCCTAAAGCCACGGTGGTCTGGTCTATCTATAGCCTCACCCTGCTGTCGGGCCTGAGTGCCCTGCTGCTCCTGCACAGCCCCCTCGGCTGGTGGTTGCTCAGTGCCGACCTAGCCCTCTTCAGCCTCACCATGCGCTCTCTCTGGCTCCCCACAGCGACCCCAGCCATGAGCCTACCCACCCTCACCCAATAACCCCTTCACCCCTCCACCCTTCACCCTCCACCCTTCACCCTTCACCCCTCCACCCCTCCACCCTTCACCCTTCACCCCTCCACCCCTCCACCCCTCCACCCCTCACCCCCATGCCACCCACCCTCCACCTCTGGACCCCCGGCCTCTTCGATTTCAAAGGCGGTATCCAAACCTACTCTGGTTTTCTACTGGAAGGTTTGCAGGCCGTTCTCCCCACCGCCCGCATTCGCGTCTTTACCCTGCACGATCGCTCGGCGACCCTGCCGCCCGCCGCCTCGCCCCAAATCAGCTACCACACCACCGGCAATTTCCATCCCCGTCTGCGAACTGCCGCCTTTGCGGCTCAGACCTTTCAGGCCGCCCTAGCCGATCGCCCCGACTTGATCATCACCACCCACGTCAACTTTACGCCCGTAGCCCAGGCCCTCAAGCAGCTGGCGGGTCTGTCCTACTGGGCGATCGCCCACGGCTTTGAGGCCTGGGAGGTAGAGAAGCCCCCGGTGCGGCGGGGCATGGCCAAGGCCGACCAAATTTTGGCGGTGAGTGGGTTTACCCGCGATCGCATCCGTCAGTCCCAGGGCCTTACCAACCTCGGCGTTTTACCAAACACCTTCGATGCCGACCGCTTTCAAGTCTTGGCCAAACCAACCCATCTGCTCCAGCGCTACGGGCTGCGGCCCGACCAGCCGGTCATTCTCACCGTTAATCGGCTAGCCGCCGGGGAACCGTTCCATAGCTACGACCAAATTTTGGCTGCGCTGCCCGCCATTCGCCGAGTGTTGCCCGATGTGCACTACCTGGTCGTGGGCAAAGGCGACGATCGCCCCCGTCTAGAGCAGCTGATCGCCGAGCGTCACCTGCAAGACTGCGTCACCCTGGCCGGGTTTGTGCCCGATACCGACCTGCCCGACCACTACGCCCTCTGCGATGTGTTTGCCATGCCCAGCCAGCTAGAGGGCTTTGGCATTGTCTACCTGGAGGCGATGGCCTGCGGCAAACCCGTTCTAGCTGGTTTCGACGGTGGCCAAGATGCCCTTCAGCACGGCGACCTAGGAGCGCTGGTCGACCCCGAAGCGATCGATGCCATTGCCGAGACCCTGATCGTCATGCTGACCGGCCAATACCCCAACCCGCTGATTTACCAACCCCAGGCGCTGCGGCAGAGCGCGATCGCTGCCTTTGGCCCCCAGGCCTTCCAGCGAGGGTTGACCCGGCATCTGGTGAACCAATTCAGCGCCGAGCTGGTTCCCTCTCTCCCCACCCTTCACCCCTCACTCCCATGAGAATTCTCCACCTGATTCCCTCGCTGTCTCCCCTGCGGGGGGGGCCTAGCCAGGCCGTTTTAGAAATGGTGCAGGCCCAGCGCCAGCAGGGGCTTGACGTCGCGATCGCGGCCACCAACGACCACGGAGACGGCACCTTTACCGCCCCCTACGCTCAGCTCATCATCAGCGGCTCGATTCCAGAACTGGTGGGACCATCGGTGCCGGTTTACATCTTTCCACGGGTGCTGTCCCAGGTGGCGGCCCTGCGGGAGTTTGCCGTGGCTCCGGCGTTAGCCCCCTGGCTGTGGCACCACCTGGCCGAGGTCGATCTGGTTCACATCCACGCCATTTTCAACTACCCCACCACCGTGGCCATGGCCATGGCCCAAGCCAGAAGAGTGCCCTACGTGGTGCGGCCTCTGGGCTCACTGTGTCGTTGGTCTCTAGAACAGGGCAGCGCCAAAAAGCAGATCTACCTGCAAAGCGGTGGCCGCAAGCTGCTGCAAGGCTGCGCCGCCCTGCACTTCACCACCTCCCAGGAGCGGCAAGAGGCCCAGGAGGCTGGGTTTGCTGGACCCAATTTCGTGCTGCCCCACGGGGTGCAGATCCCAGCCCTGATCGCCGATGCTCGCCAACGCCTGCGCCAGCAGTTGCAGATTCCTGCCGACCATCAGGTGCTGCTGTTTCTCTCGCGGCTGCACCCCAAAAAAGGACTTGAGCCACTAATCGACGCTCTGGCCAGCCTGGGCGATGCGCCCTTCACCCTGGTGCTGGCAGGCAGTGGCGACGCAGCCTACGAAACCGCGATCGCCCAGCGCATTCAGGCCGCAGGTCTAGGGCAGCGGGTGCGCCAGGTGGGTTTCGTCAGCGGCGAGGCAAAAACCGCCCTCCTCCAGGGGGCCGACCTGTTTGTGCTGCCCTCCTACTCTGAGAACCTTGGCATTGCCTTACTAGAGGCAATGGCGGCAGGTCTGCCCGTGATCACCACGCCCGAAGTGGCGATCGCACCCCTGATCCAACAGCACCAAACCGGCCTAGTCACCCCGGCCCAGCCCCCCGCCCTAGCCCAGGCCATTCAGCACTATTTGCAACAGCCCACCGCCGCCCGCCAGGCCGGCCAACGCGGTCGCACCCTGATGGAAACCGAATTTAGCTGGCCCACCCAAGCCACCCGCCTCATTGAGCAATACGCTTCCCTATCGCCTGCCCCCCTCAAAAACACCCCCCTCCCCTCCCCCTCCTTCCAACCCCTGAACTAACCCCCCCACCCTTCACCCCCACCCCTCACCCCTTCACCCTTCACCCCAATGCTCACCCCAACCCTCACCCCCACCCCCACCCCCACCATGCTGGCCTCGATCACGCCAGTCATCCTCACCTACAACGAAGCCGCCAATATCGATCGCACGCTTCAGCGGCTCACCTGGGCCGATCGCATCGTGGTCGTAGACAGCTTTAGCACCGACGAAACCCTCGATATTTTGGCCCGCTACCCTCAAGTCGAGGTCTATCAGCGCCCGTTCGACACCCACGCCACTCAGTGGAACTATGGCCTGTCGCTGGTCACCACCGACTGGGCGCTGTCTTTAGATGCCGACTACAGCCTCAGCGATGACCTGGTCGAGGAGCTAACCACCCTCGACCCCCACGGGGGAGCGGATTGCTACACGATTTCGTTTAAGTATTGTGTGTTTGGCAAACCCCTGCGGGGGACAATTCTGCCGCCGCGAGCCGCCCTGTTTCGCCTGGCCAAGGCCACCTATATCGACGACGGCCACACCCAATTGCTGAACTGTTGGGGCACCGTGGCCGCCCTCCAGCAGCCGATCCTCCACGACGATCGCAAGCCCCTAAACCGCTGGCTTTGGGCTCAGGATCGCTATGCTCTGCTAGAGGTGCAGAAGCAGCTAGAGAACCCGTCAGAACGGCTGGGCTGGAGCGATCGCATCCGTCGCGTTCCGGGGCTTTCGGCTCCCATCATCCTGGTCTATTGCCTCATTCTCAAAGGCGGCATTTTAGACGGCTGGGCGGGGTGGCACTACGCCTTCCAGCGCATTGTGGCGGAGCTGATTCTATCGATTCGGCTGCTTGAGGCTAAATCACACCGTGACCTCAACGCTGATGTGTAACAGGTCAAGCTGAAATCCGTAGGTTGAGTACACAAAAACCCGATACCCCGTAGGGGCATTGCACACTGCAATGCCCCCGATTCAGCGGGGCAAACAACCGTTTGTCCCTACGATTTGGCCTTTTGGGAATCGGGGTTATGTGACTCGGATTTGCTCTAAAAATAACCCTGAAACGGTGCATCGCTGCGCGGATGCACCCTACAATTTTCATCGTTGGGGGTGTCGTCTTGGCGATATGGACGATTGGTATTACTAACCGCGTTGACCATCCCGCAGCGTCGCCTCCAGCCTGGCAATGGTCGATCGCGCCTGATGCAGTTCCTGGTTGAGCAAATGGGTCTGGAGAATGCGCTGTACCCGCTGGCGCAGCACAGCCCAGTGGATTGGTTTGGTCACGTAGTCAACTGCACCGACGGCAAAGGCCCGTTCCACCGAGGGGGTATCTGCCAGAGCGGTGATCATTAGAATGGGTGGACAGCGATCGCCAAAGTTGGCCCCCAGGGTGGCGCAGCAGGTAAAGCCGTCCATTTCCGGCATCATGGCATCCATCAAAATCAGGTCGGGCAGGTGCTGCTGACAAAACCCCAGGCAGGCTTCACCGTTGCTGGCGGTTTCGACCCGGTAGCCTTCGCTGGTCATGGCGTGGGTGAGCAGACGGCGCAGATTGCGTTCGTCATCGACGATCAGAATTGACGGTGGAGTAGGGTTGGCGTCAAGCATGGGAGTAGGGAGCAACAGCCGATCGCAGCGCCACCATTACCGCAGTACAGGTGTGCTCTATGTTAGCTAGAGCCGTCTGATGCTCTGCCGGCGATAGGTGATGATGATAGAGTTCCAAGTCTTGACAGAGACTACCCAAGGCCAGCGCACCCAAATTTAAACTCATGGATCGCAGCGCATGGGCCTGGTGCCGAATTTGGTCAGGGTTTTGTTGGGCGATCGCCTGGCGTAGCTGCTGCAAGCAGTGGGTGGCGTCTTCTTGAAAGTTGTCGATCAACTCAGCCAGCAGCATGTTGGCGTCGGCTCCAGCCATCTCGACAATGCTAGTGATCATCGTCAGGTCAAGGATGGGCGGAGTCGGGGATGCTCCCAGCTGTGGGGTAGAACCGTCGAGTTTTGGAGGTGCCGACCGCTGGCCGATGCGATCGGGATAGTAGGTGCGACCGTAGCGCACCAAACAATCTTTGAGGGCGGCTAGTAAAACAGGTTTGCCCAGAAAATCATTCATGCCACTTTGCAGCGAGAGTCGGCGATGTTCCTGGTTGGCATGGGCCGTCATGGCGACAATCCAGGGGCGTTCTGCGGTTGCCGAGGGCAATTTGCGGATCAGTTCGGTGGTTTCGTAGCCATCCATACCTGGCATTTCCACATCCATTAGCACCAGGTCGTAGGGGTTTTGCTGAATCAGGTCGATAGCGGTAATGCCGTCAACCGCGCAGTCGGGCGCATAACCCAGACATTGCAGCATTTTGGTAGCCACCTTTTGATTCACCAGCAGATCATCGACTACCAAAATGTTGAGCGGCAGATGAGTGGCCAGGATGGCTGGCGGCTGGCTACCGTGATCGGGGTTTGCCTCGTGATGGGATAACGTGGCGGGCAGCAGGTGAGACTCAAGGGTGAAATAGAACGTTGTGCCCGCTCCCGACTGGGTTGTAAACCCAATGGTGCCTCCCATGGCGGTCACCAGTTTTTTGCAGATTGCCAGTCCCAACCCCGTGCCACCGTAGCGCCTGGCTACCGAGGCATCTAACTGGCTAAAGGCGTCAAACAAGCTGTCACAGTTCTCAGGGGGAATGCCAATTCCTGTATCTATGACGGCAAAATGAAGGTGAACCCGGTTATCTAGCGGCGTAACCGGTGGTTGCCGGTGCACTTCAATGGTGACACTGCCTTTTTGGGTAAATTTGACGCCGTTGCTGACCAGATTTAAGAGCACCTGCCGCAGCCGAGTTACATCGCCAACCACCTGTTGAGGCACATCGGGATGAATATGCGATCGCACCACTAACCCCTTCTCTGCCGCCAGGGGCTTCATCAGGTTGGCGATCTCCTGCACACAGCCATGCAGATCAAACACCCGCCGCTCTAGCTCTAGCTTGTTGGCCTCAATTTTAGAAAAGTCGAGAATATCGTTAATTAGCGACAGCAGCATCGATCCGCTGTTGTGGATCGTATCGACAAAGTCTTGCTGCTCATCGTTGAGCTGAGTGGTCCGCAGCAGATCGGTGAAGCCCAGGATGGCGTTGAGAGGGGTACGAATTTCGTGACTCATCGTGGCCAAAAAATTTGATTTCGCCTCATTAGCTGCTTCTGCCTTTTGAATGGCGGCTTCGAGTTGCTGCTGAATCTGCTTGCGTTGGGTAATGTCACGGTACTGCCAAAGGTGCCCCTGGTAGTCGTTATCGATAAAAATAGGAATATAGTCGCGCTCCAAAACTCGCCCGTCCACCAGTTCTACTTCCTGCCCAATGGTGGGCTGGCGATTTTGCAACGTCGTGGTGATGTCGGCGATCACCGCCGATGGATCGCGGAAAAGGGCCACTGCCTGTCTGAGCAGGTTGTCGCAATCTGGCCCCTTCAACGATTCGGCTGACATCGGCAGCTGAAAAATTTCGCAAAAGGTCTCATTAGCCAGCAAAATGCGACGGTTCTCGTCCTCGACTAAAACCCCAGCCTTCAGGTTTTGAATCAGCGTAGTCAGCCGTGATGTTACCGCCCGGAGCTGAAAGTCTGCCTGCTTTTGCTCGGTAATGTCGCGCACCAGCCCCAGACAGCCCAGCACTTTGCCCGAGGGGTCGGTGATGGGGCTGTAGCGGGCTTCAAAATACCCTTTCTGGCCGGTTTTGGGCACGGTAAAGGCGCGATTTTGGGCGACAATTGAATGGCCCGCCATGGCCATGGTCATGAGTTTGTCTTCGCCGGTGTCTTTGAGGAAGGGAAACACCTCCCAGGCCACCTGCCCAATCACCGCTTGTCTTGACAACCCCGAAAGTTTCTCCATCGGTCCATTCCAGACCTGGTAGCGGTAGTTGGTATCTAAGACAATGATGCCGTCTACAGCGCTTTCGATCAGCCGGTCTGAAAATTGACGCAGCTGCATCTGATGAATGGAGTGAAACAGATGCTGGGAAAGCTGACGCAAAAACGACACTTCTAGCGGGCTCCAGCGGCGCGGGCAACTCTGCTGAGCGACCAAAAACCCCCACACCTCCAGATGTTGGGTATTGCCGTGCCAGGAGGAAACCTGTTGCCAATCAAAACTTTGGTAAATGGGAACTAAAATGCTGGCCTCAATGCCCATCGTCCCGAGCAGGCTGCGCTCGCAGGCCGAAAGGTCGGCGGTGGCAACATTATGGATCACTCGGGGCTGCTTTAACGGGGCCTCCCTGAGCCATTGGGAAAGATCAATCAATTGGTTTGACAGGGATGGTAAGGCCCTATTTTCGGCGATCGCAACGGGCTGGGCCTGCTGCTTCGAGTTGAGTCGGTAAATCACCACCCGATCGATTTCTAGCAACCGTTGCACGTCGTCAACCGTATTTTGCAAGATGTCATCCAGGCTGTCGGCTTGATACAGCCGCAGGGCCGCAGTGGATACCAGGTCCAAAAAATTGGATTTTCCAAACAGGCTAGGCATGTTCATAGTGCACCTCCCGGACGAACAGGCATTGTTCAAACCTCTGTACCGTGGCAGCGGCGAAGGTGCGGTTGTGACGTAGACAATCGACCAGCAGCCGCTGCATGCGGTAATAATGTTGCAGTGAAGGGCTGGGGGCTAGCTTTAGCCCCTCGATAGGCCATAGGCGATCGCCTGCGATCGCCTGCTGAAGCGCCTCAAACCAGCCCAGGCCGTAGTGCTCACACCAGGTTGACACATTACAGTCGTCTTCCAGGGCATCTAGCAATTGCGACTGCAACCGTTCTAGGGCAGCGGTAAACTCATCGGTCAGGGCAAAGCGCTGGGTCAGATCTAGCCCAAACAGGAGATCAAAACCGCCTTGCAGCGTTGGGCTCTGGAGCCACTGCCGACTGTGGTGTAGCAGGTGAATGAGGGCCTGATCTAGAGCTAGGCTGGGGGGTAAGTCAACCGCCAAACGGGCATCTAAAGCGGTTGCCAGGTCGAGCCCCTGTTCTAGCCCCAGGCCCAGATAAAACCCACGCAGCGCCGCCGGGCTATAGTCTACCCCTGTCCTTTCTGCCTGGCGTTGAGCCCAGTCTAGCAGGGGCAATAGCTGGGGCTGGACCGCTATATAGCGCTGGCTCTCTTGCCAAAGGGCTTGCCAGAGGGCCTCTGCCTGGGGCACCATTTCCACCGTCAGCACAATCACTTCCTGCCAGCGAGGGTCTGGCAGGTGGCTGGCCAACTCGGCCCAGTCCTCGGGCTGGGGTTTGTTTAGGGCCGCCAGCGCCCAGTAGCGGGCGGCCAGATATTCCTGAAAGCTCAGATGGGCAAAGGCATAGCTGCCCAATTCTCGCTCGCTCAGCATGCCGTAGTGCTCGATCAACACTTGCAGAACCGCCCGGCTATCGGCCCAGAGACGTTCTAGCCCATCGGCTTGGGCACCGCGTCGCACCAGGCTTTTGGCAATCAGACCTAGCAATTCGGCGGTTTCGAGCATCACCCGACCCTGCTCAAAGCTGTGGGCGGCGATCTCACCCAACAGGCCACTGAGGTCGGTACTGGAAAGCTGTTGCAGGGGTTGGTGGCGGTGAATGCCTCGCTGCTGGTCCCACTGACCCAACAGTAGATCGAGCGCCTGCTGATACAGCTTGCTGCGCTGGCCAGGAAACTGCCCGGAGTTCTGGAATACCAGACACATTAAGTGCAGCAGAATTGGGGTTAGCGCCATCTCCCGCAGACGGTCATTTTCGGGGTGATTCAGCGCTTGCAAGCACTGTTGGGCAAAGGTTTTGCCCTGGTTGGGGGCATTGGCAGCGAACCATTTATGCACAAAGGTTTTGATCTGCTGGGGGGCAAACTCTGCCAGCTCCAGGGTGATCAGCCCGTTGAGCTGAGGCATGGGGCCGCCGCTGCGCCCTGACATCAAGACGCGCAGGCCAGGATAGGTGTCGAGCAGCGCCTGAAGCTGTTGGGTCACAATTCGGTGGTGTTCAGCCGGCAACTCATCCCATCCATCTAGAAGGAGCCAGAGTTGCCCTTGCTGCCAGAGCTGATCAATGTGAGGTTGGCAAAGCCCGGCGGCCAGCCAGCGCTGGTTGAGGTAGGCCTGCACGTTTAGCTCGGCGGTAGACACCAGGGCCAGTTGTCGCAGTCGCAGAAAGACCGGCAGGTAGGTCTGCCCCTGGCCCGGCAGCCGGTTCGCCCCGATCTCTAGGGCTAAATGTTGTAGCAGGGTGGTTTTACCGGCCCCCGGTTGCCCCAGAATGAGTACCCGAGAATGAGGCTGCACTGCCGCTGTCGCCAAAGCTTTAGGGGTGTTTTCCGGGCGGCCTAGCCGTTGGTAGGGGCGCACATAGGCGTCGGTATAGAGTTGGGCCAGGGTGAGGGGCTGGTGCAAGTCGAGGGGCAGTTCGAGCAGTTGACACTGGGCATTGGCCAGGGCGATCAGGTGCGATCGCGCTGCTGAGAGGTCGTGGCCACCCTCCTGACCATCTACGGCGGCGGGGGCATCGGCAACCAAGTCATCGCCATCGGGGGCAAACGCTGTGCGATCGACAATCGTTTCCCAATCTAGGTCAAGGGTAAAACAGAGATCGATAAAAATATGCCGCTCAACCGGACGCCCCGAAAAAAACTTCCACACCGACTGCCGGGTTTGCAGACCCACCTCAGCCGCTAGATACTCCTGCGTCCATCCTCGTCTGTCAAAGGCTCGCTTAGCTCTAGTAATGCCATCTTGCGAAGCTTGAAGCGATCGTTTTGCCATGGTCTTTCCCTGATATTTTCAGCTGTCTCAAGCTGATTTCCATCTAAGAAAGTTTTCCAGGTGTAACTCTTAAAAACCGGAAAAAAAGCCAGGAGACGTTAAATTTACGTAGTCTTACGGACAAAAGAAGAGTACTAATTGGCTAGATAGCTATTTTGGCCTAGTTTCTTAGGTGTAAACACCTGATATCTGTGCCCTTGGTTTAATAACTCTTGACTTTTCTACGGTTGCATTTGGCCAGCAACCACAATCCGCAGGTAGTGACTTCTCTCACTCATAGCAAAAGTCTGCTAAAGCGGACTGAAGACACGACTTGGCAGGTTAGCAGCTGGATAGGGCTGCCTTAGACTCTATGAAAAGCCTGAAGACCCTGGCCGCTGTGTGGCTTGGCCCTAAGAAGCCAAGGGTGCTCTGCCGATTTGGCTTAGAGAATCTTCGGCAGCGGTTGCGTCGTAGTTGTGTAAATTTACGGACACGGGAGTCTTTGCGGGGTTAGGGCTTTAAACCCTGACACAGCAACGCTTGGTCTACCGTCGGAGCTAGTATCAATGCCACCTCCGATCGCCGGCCTTCGAAAAACCTTAGTAGAAATACAGACAAGCTAGATGTTAGATGACTCGGGAGTCTGGCAGAGATACGGAGTTCTAATTTAGCCGTATTTACTGATCTGTGTTTCCTGAGTCTTAAGCGATAATTCAGTATATAAAAGCAAGGCTAGTTGCTTAGCCCAATGCCGAGCTTTTTGCCAACTTCAGCCTGCCCCCAGCTGCTCTTCTTAGGCAATTAACATGTCAAAAATCTTAATCATTGAAGATAATGATTCTGCTCGGGAAAACATTAACGAAATCCTTGAGTTAGAAGGATTTGAAACGATTGCTGCTGCCCATGGTCTGCAAGGACTAGAACTGGCTCAGCAGCAGCAGCCCGATCTCATTATCTGCGACGTGATGATGCCTAATTTGGATGGCTACGAGGTGTTAAAAAACTTGAGTAGGAATCAGAGTTTAGCCAGCGTACCCTTCATCTTTCTGACGGCTAAATCTACCCAAGTTGACTTTCGGCAGGGCATGAACCTCGGTGCCAGTGACTATCTAACCAAACCTTTTTCTCCCGCTGAGCTAGTTCAGGCTGTGCGCACTCAGTTGCACAAGCAAGATGTTTTTGCCCGAGTCTATGCCGAAAAGAATAAGCTGGCCCAACTCGACCCCGCTACGCAATTGCCCAATCGGCTCTCGCTTAACTCTAGACTGGCACTGTTAGCCGATCGTACCCAGATCCAGGACGAGACCCTGACCCTGATGGTGGTTGCGGTAGACCAGTTCAGCCTTTTAAGCAGTGCCCTAACCCTAGCTGAAAATGACGATGTCTTCAAACTGGTGGCTGAGCGCTTGCAGTCGATCGCAATCAACTTTAATCACTCCTCAATCTCAGCTTCGGTAGAACTCTTTCGCCTAGAGCACAACCGGTTTGCTCTGTTATTCAAGTCAACCGATAACTCGATTGCGGCTTTAACCAAAGTGGCACGCTACATAACAGATGTCCTGAAGAAACCCTACAAACTGATCAGTCAGACGATCAATATTACAGCCAGTGTTGGCATTGCTTCGACCCAAGTAATTGATGGACATGAGTTCGATGCCTCGTCCCCTGATAATTTGGCTCAAGACGCTATAAATACTCTGAACTATCAGCTGCAAAATGGCAGTCAAAGTCTCGGCTTTTACCGGCGAGAGCTAACGCTCAATGCTGCTGAAAAACTCAATATTGCCAATGCCCTGCACTATGCTATTAGGCATGGCGAGTTGCAGGCCTATTATCAACCCCAGGTTGATCTGGAGACGGGTCAAGTTATTGGTGTAGAGGCGCTGATGCGATGGCACAGTGCTCAATTAGGTGATCTATCACCGACGAAATTTATTCCGGTTGCCGAAGAAATAGGAGTTATTGATGAAATCACTAACTGGATGATCTGGACTGCCTGTAAGCAGGCTAAAGATTGGCAGAAAGTTATGGCCAAGCCTATCAGTGTATCTGTTAACCTCTCGTCGCTACAATTGGGCCATAGAAAGTTGGTTGATACGGTTGCTTTTATCTTAAATCAAACTGGGCTTCAGCCTCAGCTTTTGCATTTAGAGATTACTGAAACCGCAATTATTGAGCACAAAGAAATTGCCATTGATATTTTGCGAAATATCAAAAAAATGGGGGTTAAAATAGCTATTGATGATTTTGGGTCAGGCTACTCTGGGTTAGGCTACTTAAGCACTTTGCCCTGCAACACCATCAAAATTGATCGGCTATTTATTCAGGATATTCATCATCATCTTATCAATCAAAGAATTGTTTCTTCACTGATTGATATGGCCCTTAAGCTCAATTTAGGCGTCATTGCCGAGGGGGCTGAAACCGAAGAAGAACTTGCCTATCTGAGATCTCAAAAATGCCCTACTGTACAGGGTTTTATATTTGCTAAGCCTATGCAGACTGAGGGGATAGTCGCCTTTGTTAAGAACTGTGCTCTACAAGCTTTTGTATAGCGCGTTTGGAGGGCAGGTATAGCTAGACCAAATCCAACGGACATAACCCCGATTTCTGTAAACGGTGCTGTAGGGTGTACTACGGTGATACTCAACGAGCAATCTAGGGCATTGGTTAATACTAATACTAGACCGGTTTCTAAATCTTGCACCGGGGACAAAACGCGCTGGTAAAGTCAGCGATGACCTCCGCCGATGGCCGGTTCACCTGGGCGGCAAAAAAGCCCCGATACAGCTCACAGATAGGGTAGGTCAGGCCTGCTTCGGTGCGAATGAGTCCTAGGTTGTCTAGCTGTAAGGTGTCGATCGCATTTAGGGGTACCCCTGTGCCATCCATCACTCGCCGCCAGGCCGCCAGGGCAGCTGGGTTTTGCCGCAGCTGCACCCACAGCTCTTGCAGATGCGATCGAAAGATACCGTTGACTAGGGCAGATAGGTTGGGCAACTGCTGCCCCTCGGCCAGGGCGTAAAAGCTCAAACTGGCTAGGTAGGGGTGTCCGGCAATCAGCCGATAGAGGTTTTCTAGGGCGGGTCGGTGGCGATCGCTATCGATGATTGGCAGTTCGTAGCAGCGCCCCAGGGCCAAAAACTGATTCAGCGTAAACGAGGGCAGTCGTAGCGAAAGGCCTACCGTCAAGGGCGCTGTCTCCAGGTTTAGCGCCCTATAGTAATCGGTGCTGTAGACCAGCACCAGCCGCAGCCGTTGCCACAGGGTGTCGCCTTTGGAGCGCTCGTACCACAGCTGCAGCATTGAGAGAAAGTCGCGGGCGATCGCTGGGTCAGCAAACCCCTGCTCTAGGGCATTGATGGTCAGCAGCAGGGGGCGATCGCTCTGGGCCAAAATGCTCTGCAAACAGAGGCCCGCATTCACCTTGCTGCCCATTGTTAGATCCCAGTGGTCATTGACCTCGACCTCAGATCCCAGGGTACGCACCATGCGGCGGCAAAACCAGCGTACTAGGGCATCGAGGTTGTTGAAAACAGTGGCGTCGGCCTCCTGCAAATCGATCTGGCAGGGGCGGTAGCCCAGGGCTTCCCCGTAGGCGATCACCCGTTGCAGTAGCGACGTTTTGCCATACCGGCGGGGCGCTTTAATGTAGAGCAGACAGCCCGCGTGGGTAATTTCGGCCAGAGCCGCCTCTTCTACAGGAGGGCGGTTAATGTAAAACCGCGATGTCAGCGGCAATGGCCCCGATGGAAAGTCAACCCTGCCGGGTGGCCAAGTCGTGACTCGACCAGGCTCGGTGTTGGCGTTAGTCCGCACCAAAGCTACCGACGGGCGGGCGGTGAATAACGGCAAAACCTTGGTCGATGCTGGTGCGACAGTGTGGCCTAACAGCATCCGCAGATTTTTTTGAGTGACAGCTGTGCCCAGCTTGTCAGAGAGCTCTGCCCACAACTGAGCCCCCACTTGTTTGAGGTCTTCTTCGCCATAGCCCGATGCTTGAGCCATCTGCCCGTAGCGTTGGCCTTGCCAAGCCCCTCGCACAACCAGCCGCTCTAGCTGAGTTAGCGATCGTTGTAGAGCCCGTTGAACTAACGGCAGGCAGGAAAAATCGGCCATTGTTCGTGTTAAATAGCTACAGAAGATATACCCATCTAAAATCTATCGGTAGATGGATGACATTAGATCGCTGTAGCCATGTTTATCTACAGTCTGCTCCCAAGTGAGTTTCGTCTCTACGGGGGCGCTGGTGGGTCATATACTTAAAAACCGCCGGTTATGCGGCCTCCCGATCGATACTCGCCGCTGCGAGAGCAGCTCTCCCTCTTGGGGTTCATCGGGTTGACAGTGGTAGGATAGCGGCTTATCACCGCTAAAGATGCTTGAAAATGGGCGATAGTTCGCCAATCAACCTTAACTAGGCCGTTTAGCCATTCATGTCGCTATTTGTGAAGGGAGCACCGATGAAGCTGACCGTACCGCACTGCCTAAGACTAGGGATAGCAACTGTGCTAGTTGCAGGAGTTGGGTTAGCCCCGAGCGCCTTGGCCCAGGGGTCTAGGGTCGTCGTTCAAGGGTTAGAAGAAAACCAGGGCCTAATTCGTCAGTGCCGACAGATAAACCAAACTGCCCAAGTATTTGACAATACTAGCTTGGGGCCCGTGACCAATCGCCTGGGCACCCTACCGGCGGGCACTCGGGTCAGCCTGACTGGGGTGGTGGTGCAGGGGCGGGCGCAAATTTTTCTGCCCAGCAACTTTAACGGGCTGTCGTCGTCCCAGCCTGTGGGGTGGGTCAGCGCTGGATTTTTGACCGGCTGTGGCGGTAGCCCACCGCCCACCGCTAGGGCCTGCTTTAGAGCTAACTTACCCCTCTCGGTGAGAACTGCCCCCTCCACCAACGCGGGCATTCTCGCCAACTACACCGTGGGGGACACCGTTTACGCCTCAACTAACCCACCGACTCGGCAAACCCCAGGCAATGGCCACACCTGGCTACAGGTCAGAATTTTCGACGGCAGCGTTGGCTGGGTCACTGAAACTAGCGCTAACGGGCAGATCGAAGATATCACCGCTATCCGCTGCCCGTAGACTAGAGCCCAATCTTAGTCGCCGCTAGAGGGTTCGCGCCGGGTTACCGTGCCGCGATCGATGATGGTGCCATTGCGGGACAAGGTGCAGGTGCTGCCCTGGTTAGGAATAAACAACTCCCACTGACGCTCGCCACGAATGTTGCTGTAGGTGTGACCCTCAGGGTTAGGGGCACGGTTAGCTTCGGTATTGAAGAAGGTGATGCGATCGGCGCGGGAATAGATTCGCATAGTGAGCCCACTGCCTGGGGCTTCAGGGTCTCCAGTTCGATAGATGTTGGTCGCGTAGGCTGTGGGTGATGGTGGGATTGCTGCCCAGTGTGGCGATCGCCCCTGCCCTAGCCCTGCAACCACCCCAACTGCTGGCCCAAGCGCAGCTCTACGGCACCTTAATTCCCAACGATCTCAACGTGAGAGATGGGGCGGGCACCGATCGTCCGGTGCTCTACGTGCTTCACCGCGATACCGTTGTCCGTATCACCGGTCAGTATGGTGATGGAGCCGACAGTTGGTATCGGATTGTCCCGATGACCAGTGGCTATCCCCAGCAGGAAGGCCGGGTTTCTGGGGTTTATTTAATTTAAAGGTGCGCGATTCCCAGCCCTCGGCTTCCTACTACGACACGGGCTACCAATCGGGCCTAGCCGATGCCCAGGCGGGCCGCACCTATGACCCGGTAGGCGGTAGCCGCAATCTCTCCGATGCTGATGCCCGCGCCTTTACCCGAGGCTATGCCGATGGCTACACTGCCGGTCGTCCAGGCAATCCCTCTGGTCTCCAGCGCTACTACGATGATGGCTACCAGCACTGCCTGGAAGATGGCCGTGCTGGTAGCACCTACGATCCGGTAGCCGGTAGCCATGGCCTGCCTTCCAACCTCTCGCGAGAATATACCCGGGGCTATGTCGACGGCTACCAGCAGGGGCGGCCATAGGAATTTAGAGCTGTAAAGGTGTATGGCTGAAAACCCGTACCAGCATTTACTCAGGGAATCCGTACGTTTAAACCATCGGAATTTCAGCAATATGCCTTCAGTGAAGCCGTTCCTCGTCATCAGTTGTTGCGCCTTTGGCCTTGCGGCCTGTAATGCCAATACCGCCTCTGGCGATCGCCCAGATCCCCCCGCCACCGACTTCCCAGCCCCAGCGACGGAGACTGCTCCTGCGATCGGCACCTTCACCTTTGATGACATTGACATCGCCGGGTGTGGCCTATCGCTCTGGGCTCCAGGCAGTGACCCTCGGGCCGACGGGGTCTACCTGTTTAGCGGTATGCAGCCCCCCAGCGGTTCCGCTGAAATCCCCATGCGGATGAAGGTGAATGGCACCCTCGTGCAGTTTCAACGCACAGGCGGAGAAGGCGAAGAATATTACGGCCAGTTCGATCGGCAAACCTTTACCAGCCTTGGAGGCGACCTGACCGCCGAGGTCAATTCAGAAGTCACGTCCAGACCGGAAAACGCAGAAGTGCTGGGTGTCAACGGCACCATCACCGTGATTGGCCCCGATGGGCAGACGACCTCGGTTGAGGCGATCGGCGATGCCGGTTGCTAACCGTCACCCCTTGGATCGCTAGCCTCCCCCAGATCCCAGGGTTCTCAAAGAACCCTGGGATCTAATCCCCACCTCCATGCATCTGACCCCACCCATGACCACCCATCCCCCCGCCCACCCATCCACCCATTCACCCACCCCCTCCCCCTGGCAACCCGTCTGGGAGATTATCCGTTTTGAGCTACAAGAGAGCCTGCGCACCCGTGCTTTGCTGCTGGGTTTTGGCTTTTTCTTCGTGGTCGGTCTGGTGACTATGCACCGCTTGGGCAGCGATCTGCTGTTCTTCCCGACCATCCGAGAGGCAATGGGCCTAAACCCGCGACCGGGGGAACTGGTGCCCTACGCCAATGCGCCGTTGCAAATTATGACGGTGTTTGAGGTGGCAAATTTTCTATTCATTCTGCTAACCGTCGGCATTTTTACCGAACGGGCCACGAAGGATTTCACCAGCAGCATGGATGGGTTGCTGTTCACTAGCCCCCTGAAGGAATGGCAGTTTGGGGCGCAACTCCTTTACCTGCAAAAACAGGGCTTCCGAGCGGGTGACACCACCCTTACCCTCACCGTCGATGAGCGGCCCACCTCCGCTGGCATCGACCCGCTCCATAAGCTGATCGACAAGCTGCCCGACGACAACCGCTTCGCTGTTTCGGAGGCTACTAGCTAACCCGACTGGATTCCTGGGTTCTTCAAGAACCCAGGAATCTGAATTCCCTGCACTTGGTCAACCCCATCCCCATCTGAGTCGAGGGCGGTTGCAACCTTGGGTGATTGGCTCACCGAAGGAAGTACGATCGACGTTTGCAGAGCAAGTGCCTAGTCACGGTCTACCAGCCCAGCAATGCTAGTCAGCTCGGTTGCAAGGGCAGACTCATCGTAGTCAAAGACCACAATGCCCCGTTGAGTCAGAAGATCCATAAACGTCAGGCGATTTAACCCTGCTAGCTCAGCAGCTTTGCCCAAAGAGAGCTGCTTCTCTTGAAAAAATGCGATCGCAGCCAGCAACCGAATCCGCTTTCCTAAATCGGTTGCCCCCATCTTGAGAGCCGCCAGCATATCCTGTGAAACTTCAAGAGTAATTGTTTCTGTACTCATGAGTTTCACCTTCTGCAATCAAACCCGAAATATTTTCATTTTAAAGCGGGTGATGAGACTCGAACTCACGACATTCAGCTTGGGAAGCTGACGTTCTACCACTGAACTACACCCGCAGAGGTGCCGCTGGGCAAGCACGTTGCCAACGGACTCCTATTATACGGCTATTTGCTCAAGGTATATTCCTTCGGCGAAGTTTCTGATGCAGAGGGTGGGGTGGGGCCGCCGTCGTGGCCACGGAAGCGGGCAAACAGCTTAGCGATCGCACCATTCAGCTGCTCAATGTAGGTAAACAGCACCGGCACCACCACCAGGGTCAACAGCGTCGAGGTGGTAAAGCCACCGATCACTGCGATCGCCATTGGGCTTCGCGTCTCGCCCCCGGCTCCCAGCTCCAAGGCAATGGGCACCATGCCCGCCATCGTCGAGATCGAGGTCATCAGAATGGGCCGCAGGCGAGTTACCCCCGCTTCCATCACCGCTGTCTTGCGGGTCTTGCCCTCTTTCAAGGCGATCAGGGCATAATCCACCAGTAGAATCGCGTTTTTGGTCACCAGACCCATCAGCAGCACAATGCCGATCAGGGCAAACAGGCCCAGGGGCTTTTGGGTAATCAGCAGGGCCAGCAGCGCCCCACCCACCGACAGAGGCAGCGCCGCCATCACCGCCACCGGGTAGATAAAGCTGTTGTACAGCAGCACCAGCACCGCAAAAATCATCAGCACCGCCGTGGCCAGGGCCAAAGCAAAGCGGCTAAAGATATCGCGCATGATTTCGGCGTCGCCGGCGGGCTGCTGGGTAACGCTGGCTGGCAGGTTTTGCATGGTGGGCAGTTCGTCTACCAACGCCAGCCCCTGGCCTAGGGTAATGCCCGCCAGGTTGCCGCCTACGGTCACCTGGCGCGAGCGATCAAAGCGGTTGATCTGGGCCGGACCACTGCCAAAGCGCACGTCGGCCACGGCGGCTAGGGGCACCAGACCGCCGTTCTGGCTGGGCACCCGCAGGGTTTGCAGCAGCTCAGGATCGTCGCGAAAGGCGGGGTCGATCTGCACGCGAATGGGAATTTGGCGATCGCCCAGATTAAAGTCGGCCAGGTTAGCGTCGGTGTCGCCCAGGGTAGCTAGCGAGGCAGTGCCTGCGATCGCCTGCACCGTCACCCCCAGATCCGCCGCCCGATCCATATCGGGCACAATCTGCACCTCGGGCCGTACCAGGCTAGCGCTAGAGCTGACATCCACCAAGCCAGGAATGTTGCGCATTTCCCGCGTTAGCGAGTCTGACACCTCCCGTAGGGCGAGGGGGTCGTCGCTCTTGAGCACCACGCTCAGGTCTTTGCTCTCACCCCCGGCTCCCCGACTCTGGAAGCTAATCCGAGCCCCGGGCACTTCGGCAAACAGGGGGCGAATCGCCTGCTCAAACTGGCCCTGGGAGAGGTCGCGATCGCCCCTGGGCAGCAGCCGCGCATAGACCGTGGCCTGGTTGACGCCGTCGTCGCCCCCTTCGGTGGTAAGCACCGACGCTACCGCTGGATTGGCCAGCAGCCCCTCGGTGAGTTGGGTAGTCACCCGGCGAGTGTCGCTCAGGGGGGCACCGGGGGGCAGTTCTACCGAGAGGGTCGAGAGTCCGGCATCGCTGGCATCAAACAGGTTGGTGGGAATGTAGGGCACCAGCCGCAGACTGCCGACAAAAAACACCAGGGCCAGGGCCACGGTCACCCCCCGGTGTCGCAGCGCCCAGCCCAGCAGGCGGCGGTAGGGGCCACGGCGCGGTGCTCTGCCATTGCCGTTAAACTCGCTGTGACTGTTAAACTCGCCGTACTCTCCCGCTGGCTTGCCCTTGAGCAGATAGGCCGCCATCATTGGCGTCACTAGCCGGGCCACAATGGTCGAAAATACCGTCGCCGTCACCACCGTCAAGCCAAAGGGCTGAAAGAACTGCCCCGGAATGCCTCCCATAAAGGCCACCGGCAAAAACACCGCCACAATGGTCGCCGTGGTGGTCACCACCGCCAGGCCCACCTCAGCGGTGGAGTCGAGGGCCGCCTGAAAAGGGCGTTTGCCCATGGCCATGTGGCGCTCCACATTCTCAATTTCGACGATCGCATCGTCGACCAAATTTCCCACCGCCAGAGTCAGAGCCAGCAGGGTCATGCTGTTGAGGGTGTAGTCAAACCAGCCCAGCACCAGAAACGTAGGGATAATCGACAGAGGCAGCGCCGTCGCGGTCACCAGGGTGGCCCGCCAGTCGCGCAAAAACACGCCCACCACCACCACCGCCAGCACGCAGCCCAAGATCAGCGCGTCAATCGAAGCCTGGTACGAGTCGCGAATTTCCGTAGCGCGGGTGAAGATCAGCTCGATAGTCACATCCTCCGGCAGGGTCTCATTCAGCCGCGCTACCGCCGCCTGCACCCCCTCCTCCACCGACACAAGAATGCTGCCGGTGCTGCGGTAGATCTGAAAGGCCACCACCGGCTGGTTGCCCAGATGGGCCGACTGCCGCGCTTCCCGAAAGCCGCTCTCGACCGTGCCCAGGCTAGTTAGGGGCACCGTGGTGCCGTTGGGCAGCGCAATACGGGCCGCCTGAAAGGCTTCGACCGTGGGGGCGCTGCCCAGGGTGCGAAAGCTCTGCTCTTGGCCGCCCAGGGTGGCCCGCCCGCTGGGCAGGTTAATGTTCAAAGCGCGAATTTGGTCGTTCACCTGGGTGGCGGTGATGCCTAGGGCGTCGAGCTGTTCGGGGTCCAGGTCCACGCGAATTTCGGGATCTACGCCACCGACCCGATCCACTCGCGCCACCCCCTCCACGGTGAGCACCTCCTGGCTGATGGTGCGATCGACCAGGTCGCTGAGTTCTTCCACCGATCGCGACGCAGAATTGACTGCGTAGGTCATGACCACGCCGCCGCCAAACTCCAGCCGCCGAATCACCGGCTCCTGAATGCTGCCGGGCAGATCTTGACGAATTCGGGTGACCGCATCGCGCACGTCGTTGGTGGCGCGATCGACATCGGTGCCCAGAATAAAAGAAATCACCGTATTTGAAGAGCCATCTCTTACGGTGGAGCGGATTTCGTCGATGTCGCCCAAACCCGCCACCGCATCCTCGATTTTTCGGGTTACCTGGTTTTCTAATTCCTCTGGTCCCGCCCCGGTCTGGGTGACGGTGACGGTAATCGCCGGAAACTCGATGTTGGGGTTCTCATCAATGCCCAACTGCCCAAAGGCGACTAAGCCCCCCAGGGTGAGCACCAGGAAGAGGACGATCACAGGAATCGGGCGACGAATTGACCAGCCGGAGAGGTTCATGGAGGGAGGGGTAGTTGGGTGGGCGGGGGAGGGGAGGGGTGACGAGTGAAGGGGTGAAGGGGTGAAGGGTGAAGGGTGAAGGGTGAAGGGGGCGGATGGGTGGGAAATTTGGCCTGTCCCCTCTTGGGAGAGGTGCCCGTTCGCGGCGCGTTTCGCAGAAAAGGGCGAGGTGGGTCAGTTGTAGGGTGCATTCGCGAAGCAATGCACCGGAATCATCGTTATCAAGCAATTAGCAGACTTTGCGGCATGGGTAGGCGGGGCATTGGCGGTGCATTGGCGGGCAGGGATGAAGGAGGGGTTAGGGGCCGCCGAATGTACCCTACGGGGTTCATCTACCCTTCACCTCTTCACTCCACCACCGTTACCACATCGCCGTCTTGTAAGAACCCGACGCCGGAGGTAACCACCTGTTCCCCCGATTGCAGCCCCTGGAGGATTTCGACCCGGGCGGCCTGGTCGCCGCTGGCGGCAATCCGGTTGCCTAGATCTACCGTGCGGGCAGTCACCACGTTGCCCTCACCCAGCACAAACACTTGGGTATTGCCGTCGGGCTGGGGTTGCAGCGCCGTCGCCGGAATCGTCAGCCCCTGGCGGGAGCTGGTGGTGATCTCGCCACGCAGAAAAATGCCGGGTCGCAGCAGGTCACTGGGGGGCAGCGACACATTCACCGTCGCCACCCGTGTTGCTGCATCCACGACTGGGTCAATCGACTGCACCGTGCCCTGGAGCTGTAGGCGGCCATCGGCGTTGGAGGTAATGGTGACCGGGGCACCGATCGCCACCCGGTCGAGCTGGGCTTGGGGGACTTCGGCAGCTAGCTTCAGCTGGTTGTTTTGAATCAGCGTGACAATGGGGCTGCCCGTGGCTGAAACATCGCCGACGGTGGCCAGTCGCTCGGCCACGGTGCCCGAGACAGGCGCGCGCACGGTGGTCTGGGTGAGCTGGGTTTGCAGGCGGTCGATGACGGCCTGCTGCGATCGCACCCCCGCTTCGGCACTCTCCACCTCCGCCCGCGACAGACTGATCGACTCCTGGGCGGTGACGGTCTGGGTGCGCAGGCTACCCAGTTCCTGCTGGCTAATTGCACCGCGATCGGCCAGGGTTTGGTTGCGGGCCAGGGTGGCCTGGGCTTCCGTTAAACTGGCCTGAGCCTGGGCCAGCGCCGCCCGCCGCTGAGTCACCTGGGCCTGGGAAACCGACAGCTGAGCCTGGGCCTGGCGCAGGTCGGCCTGGAGGGTGGCGTCGTCTAGGGTGGCGATCGCCTGGCCGGCACTCACCGCATCGCCCTCGCGCACCAAAATCTGGCGAATCTGTAAGCCGCTGGCCTGAGGGGCGATCGTCAGCAAATCCGTTGCCTGCACGCTGCCGTTAATGGCCAGGGTATCGGCCACGGTCGCTGGGGTGACAGCGGCCACCGTTACCGTCTGGGTCGCTACGGCGGGAGGCGCTTCGGTTGTGTCGGATGGGGCAGTCTCTCGCCCACCCAAAAGCTGGGTGCCTACCAGGGTGAGCAGCACCCCAGCCCCTAGGCCCAGCAGCACCCCCGACCAGCGGCGGCGAGGCTCACGCCCAGCGGTAGCCTCGCTATAGTGGATCGTATCTTGATTAACGGTTGGAACAGCCGCTGGTGGTAAGGGGTCAGAGGACTCGATATTTTGCACAGGCACACCCTTTCAGCTAACGGCCAGATAAGTTACGAAATATTTATTTTCTCATTATGACTTAAAGCCCCTCGTCCTTGGGATCGCTTGTTTTACCCAGAAAATTGGCCCTTTCCCCAGGTTGAGCGACAAAGTTCATGATTTTTGCTGACTTGAATCACACCCTCGATCGGGGAAGGTTTGGTCTAATAGCAAGATATCTACCCGCGTGAGCCTCAATCACCCATCGTCACTGCTACCCTCACGCCAGCGGCACGACTTCAAGCGGCTCGAACTCAAAAAGGCAGGTCTTGGGAATGTTTAACGCTACCGAAATCCTCATCAGTGACTTTGTAGAGAAGCTCCGGATTGGCTACCACCGCACCTACGGCGGTCAAAACCCTGACTACGAAGACATCATTGCCTGGGCGGGCAGCATGGCGCTAGAGAATATCGCCAACAGCGACGCCCTTTACCACAACGTCGAGCACACCGTGCTGGTGGCCCTGGTGGGCCAAGAGATTCTGCGGGGCAAGCACATTCGGGAGGGGGGCGTCACCTGCAAAGACTGGATGCACTTCATCATTTCCCTGGTGTGCCACGACATTGGTTATGTCAAAGGAGTGTGCCGCAACGACCAAGACCGCAACCACCTCTACTCCACTGGCCAGGGCGACGAAATGGTCATGCTCCAGCCTGGGGCCTCCGACGCTTCCCTCACCCCTTACCACGTCGACCGGGGCAAGCGCTTCATCGAAGAGCGGTTTGGCATCAACCCGGTGATCGATGCCAAGGTGATTAAGCACAACATCGAACTGACCCGCTTTCCGGTGCCCAAAGAAGAAGACCACCAGGATACTCAAAACTTCCCTGGGCTGGTGCGAGCGGCAGACTTAATTGGCCAACTTAGCGATCCCCGCTACCTAAAAAAGATTGCTGCCCTGTTTTACGAGTTTGAAGAGACCGGCCAAAACCAGCACCTGGGCTATCAGCACCCCGGCGATCTGCGGGCCAACTACCCCACCTTCTACTGGAAAGTTGTGCATCCCTACATCCAAGACGGGCTGCGTTATCTGTCGCTCACTCAAGAAGGGAAGCAAATTATTGCTAACCTCTATTCAAACGTGTTTATGGTGGAGAACGAGCAAACCGTAATCCACACCTAACCCCCTTCTGCAATCGGCCTATGACCTGGTGGCGCAAGCTTACAACCAATCGCCTAGCTCAGCTGGGCGCAATTCTGCTGATCGTGCTCTACGGCGTAGCGCTGGGGGCCGACTTTTTTGCCCCCTACAGCCCCTACGAGTCCCAGCTCAATGGGTCGCTGTTGCCCCCTACTCAGGTCTACTGGCGCGACGCCGAGACCGGGCGGTTCTTTCCCCATGTCTACCCCACCACCCAGGGGCCGGTGGATATCGAGACCGGGGAGCGGGAGATTGTGGTCGATCGCACCCAACCCTCGGCCCTGCGGATCTTGCACCGCAATGACCAGGGGCGACTCACCCTGTTTGACACCGCTGGCCCCGCCCGGATTAACTTGCTAGGCACCGATGAGCAGGCCCGCGACCAGTTTAGCCGCCTGATCCACGGCAGTCGGGTCAGCCTCAGCGTCGGGCTGATTGGCATTGCCATTTCGTTTCCGCTGGGTATGCTGGTGGGGGGCATGGCGGGCTACTTTGGCGGCGCGGTCGATGGCGTGCTGATGCGCTTTGTCGAAGTGCTGATGACGATTCCGAGTATTTATCTACTGGTGGCTCTGGCGGCAGTGCTGCCGGCGGGCATCTCTAGCACCCAGCGGTTTTTGCTAATCGTGCTGATTACGTCGCTGGTGGGCTGGGCCGGGCTGGCGCGGGTAATTCGGGGCCAGGTGCTGTCGATCAAAGAGCGAGAATTTGTCCAGGCTAGCCAGGTGATGGGGGGGCGATCGCTCTACATCATCACCCGCCACATTTTGCCCCAGACGGCCAGCTACGGTATTATTGCCGCCACCCTGGCCATTCCTGGCTTTATTTTGGCTGAGGCGGTGCTGAGCTTTATTGGCCTGGGCATTCAGCAGCCCGATGCCTCCTGGGGCAACATGCTCACCCTGGCCACCAATGCCTCGATTTTGGTACTGCAACCCTGGCTGGTGTGGCCCCCGGCAATTCTGATTGTGGTGACTACCCTGGCCTTTAACCTGCTGGGCGATGGCCTGCGCGATGCCCTCGACCCGCGCACGCTCAAGCAGTAATCAGCCAGGCGCTGAGCGGCAATGGGCTCCTTTAGGCGTCTTCTGGGAAACTTTTTCCCCAATGGTGGGCTGCCCACCCTTGTATCTTTAGAGGTGTGTGGCAGACCGTCCCACCCTAGGTTGTCCAAAACCGAACGTAGCATGGGTCGCTGCACACCTCTGAAGTTAACTCGCAAAATCGCCAGGAGCTTAGACTCCGTATCGAGCAAGGACGAGTGATGTCAGATTAACCTCCTACACGGGTGGATACAACCATGACTGAACTATCACAAGCGCATCAATGGGTTGGCATTGACGTATCCAAGCGCACCTTAGATGTGTACGTCCGTCCACTTGGATTAAGCGTTCAGGTGGCCAACAGTGACTCTGGTTTAAGAGAGTTGCTACAGGCGTTAACGGCGTTTCGTCGCGAGACGAGTCTGATTGTGCTGGAAGCGACCGGGGGCTATCAAGCCCTGGCGGCGCGAACGTTGATGGCGGAGGGCTGGCCCGCCGTTGTGGTGAATCCACGTCAAGTGCGTGATTTTGCCCGGGCCACGGGGCGCATGGCTAAAACAGACAAAATTGATGCCGAGGTGTTGGCTCACTTTGCCGATGCCATCCGTCCAGAGGTACGGGCGATGGCGAGTGAGGCCAGTCAACACCTTCAAGACCTCGTCACGCGACGGCAGCAACTCGTCGAGATGATGAGTGCCGAAAAAGCCCGGCAACGCTCAGCACGAGCCAGGACGGGTCAGAGCATTGAGCAGCATATTGACTGGCTCAAGCAACAGATCCAAGACCTCGATACCCAGATTGAGCAGCTCATCGCCCAGAGCGATCAGTGGCAGCGCACCCGCGAGATCCTCACCAGTGTGCCGGGTATTGGGGCTGTGACGACGGGGCTCCTCTTGGCCTCACTCCCCGAGTTAGGACAGATCTCAGCGAAGCGCCTAGCCAGCTTGTGTGGCCTCGCCCCGTTCAACCGCGATAGCGGCCAGATGCGGGGTAAGCGGATGATTAGCGGCGGTCGAGCCACCGTGCGCACAGGCCTCTACATGGCCGCGTTAGTCGCCACTCGCCATAATCCGGTCATTCGCGATTACTACCAGCGCCTGCTGCAGCGGGGAAAACTCAAAAAGGTTGCCCTGGTGGCCTGCATGCACAAACTGGTGATTATTCTCAATGCCATGGTAGAACATGACACCCTCTGGCAGGCTCCGGCTTGCTCCCTGCCCGCCGCCACATAAGGAACAGCAAGACTCTGTCTGATGCAGGCAGGGCTCCTGGCTTGATTTCCGCTGCCATCCCGCCGAGGCTAATCGCATAGCAGGATGAGCTTGACAAAGAAGATAATCGCTACGGTGACCTAGTTTCTAGCCTAGAGAACCGGCTCTCTCGTTAGAGCTATATCTGGCGCTACATGCTGAACCTCTACCTAACGGTTATGCTGCGACCGTTGTGGTTTGAGCGCGAGGGAGGAGGCAAGGGCTATGGGGCTAATCGAGCTACTGGTGCTGTTGGTTGTCGCCGCCATCTGTGGCGGTATTGGTCAATCGTTGGCAGGCTATACGGCGGGGGGATGCCTGACCTCAATTGTGGTGGGCTTTATCGGGTCTTATCTGGGGCTACTCATGGCCCGCAATCTGGGGCTGCCGGAGCTGTTTGCCTTGCAAATTGGCGGCCAGTCGTTTCCAATTATTTGGTCGATTATTGGGGCTACGGTGTTTACCCTGATCTTGGCGCTGCTGAACCGGCTCTTGGTCGGTCGACGTACTCGACTGTAGCGGTTTAGGCAAGATGTAGAGGTTTTGTTTGCGTGGGCCAGCCGGTCCTTTGGGGGTAGCGATCGCTGCAAAAAGGGCGATCGCCGATTGGCTATCTTGACGTTGAGAGCGGGGCAGACTGTTGCTCTACCGCCGGGGCTCTGACCACAGAGGCGGGTTTTGGCTCAGTCTTTCGACCCAAAAGGCCACATTTCTTACGGTAGGATGTGAAGCAAGCACCTGATCACCCCTGCGCTGCTGCTATCGCCTAACGTGCCAATCTGTCCCTATGAAAGATTTTTTTGATAACGTTTCCCGCTACCCTCGCTACTTTATTTCCTTTACCCTGGGCGTGTTCTTAAACGCCGCGCAGCCCTTGGTGCCGTTGCTTCAGCGGCCTGCTACGGCGATCGCGCTAATTGGCGCTGTGGTAGCCGGGTTCTTGTTTCTGACCTTTACGCTGCGCGCCATGCTAGGTCTGGGCTAGAGGGTTGAGAAAATTACATTCAGGAGTACAGACCTAATGCCCAACAATCGTCGCGTAGAGCGGGTGGCTTCGCTGATCAAGCGAGAAATCAGCCAGATGGTGATGCTAGACATCAAAGACGACCGGGTAGGAGCCGGTATGGTGAGCGTCACCGATGTCGATGTGTCTGGTGATTTGCAGCACGCTAAGGTCTTTGTCAGCATCTATGGCACCGACGAAGCCAAGGCGGAGACCATGGAGGGCCTAAATGCGGCTACCGGCTTTGTCCGTAGTGAGCTGGGCCAGCGGCTGCGGCTGCGGCGCACCCCCGAGATCATTTTTAAGCAAGACCTGGGGATGGAGCGGGGCACCAAGGTGCTCTCCTTGATTAATCAGCTCAGCCAGGAGCGAGCCGAAAAGGGCTTGACCGACGAGTTGTTTGAAGCTGATTCTGAGATCGCCATGGGTAGCAGTGACGCTACTGAACTCACTGCCCTAGATGCCATGCCCACCGCTGAGGACGAAGAGGAGTGAATTGGGCGATCGCCACTACCCGCCTGCCCGCCCCCGATCGCCTATCGATGGCCGAGCAGGTTGCTCAGATGGTGGTGGTGCGGGCCTCAGGCCATTTGTTTGATCACGAAATTCGCTACCCTGCCTGGGAGGCCGACAGCGCCACCCTAACCCGCTATGTAGAAGAACTGGGCGTGGGCGGGGTGATTTTGCTCGGCGGCAGCGCTGCCGAAGTGGGATTTAAAACCCAGACGCTTCAGGGCCAGGCCACTGTGCCGCTGCTCATTGCGGCAGATATTGAGGAAGGAGTTGGTCAGCGGTTTAGCGGTGCGACCTGGTTTCCGCCACCGATGGCCCTGTCGACGGTAGCCGAGCGCGATCTGGCCACCGCCCTGGCCTACGCCGAAGCCTTTGGGGCGGCCACCGCCACCGAGGCCCTGGCCCTAGGCATTAACTGGGTGCTGGCTCCGGTAGTTGACATCAACAACAACCCCAAAAATCCAGTCATTAATGTGCGGGCTTTTGGGGATGATCTGGCCAGTGTGAGTGCTCTCACCCAGGCTTTTCTACGCGGAGCCCAAACCCAGCCGGTGCTGACTGCGGCCAAACACTTTCCGGGCCACGGCGACACCGCCATCGATTCGCACCTCGAGTTGCCGGTGCTGGCCCACGGGCTAGATCGCTTAGCAACTCTGGAGCTAGAGCCCTTTCGGCGGGCGATCGCCGCCGGGGTCGATGCGATAATGACGGCCCACCTGAGCATTCCGGCCCTAGACGATCGCTATCCGGCTACGCTGTCGGCCCCCACGTTAAGCGGGCTACTGCGTCAGCAGTTGGGCTTTGACGGGCTAATTGTTACCGACGCTCTGGTTATGGGGGCGATTACCCGCACCTACGGCCCCTACGAAGCGGCGGTGCTCGCGGTAGAGGCCGGGGCCGATGTACTGCTGATGCCCGGTGATCCTGAGGGGGCGATCGCGGCGGTAGTAGAGGCGGTGAACCGGGGCCGCATTGCCCCAGAGCGCATTTTGGCCAGCGTAGAACGCCTCTGGCGCGCCAAGCAAAAGGCGGCACCAGCGCTGATTGCCGACGGTGCCGGCCACGCCTGGGAACACCTGCCGCCGCCCCCGATCCAGCTTCAAGCCCTGGCCCAGCCCGCTACTCGACAGCTAGCGGCTGACCTGCTAACGGCCTCAATGACGGTGCAGGGGCAGGTAGAGCCTTGTACGGCTGCCGCCCCCGGCGACAACCTGGTGATGGTCGATGACGCAGTAGGCTGCCGCTTTTTAGACCGCACCGCCGCTGCGATCGCCTGGCCCCAAAGCCATCATTTTCGGCTCAAGCTCCTCGATACCCAGGGCTGTCAGCAGTGGCCTCAGAACGAGTTGCGGCCCAGTCTGGTGCAGGTGTTTGTGCGGGGTAACCCCTTTCGGGGATCGGCCAACCTGCTACAGCTAGCCACTACCTGGATCGATGCTTTGCGGGCGGCTGGCCTGCTACGGGGCGTCGTCATTTACGGCAGTCCCTATGTTTTCGCCGACTGGGGCTCCCGCTTAGAGGGCATTCCCCACGGGTTTACCTACGGGCAAATGCCCCTGGCTCAAGGCCTAATCTTGCCTGCCCTGCTGCCGACTGCAACTGCCGCTGTGGACAGTCGCGAATTTACCGACTAACTGTAAAGGCTAACGTAACGGTTTTTGCAGCCTTCCTATACTTTTATTGCGGCGAATTGAGAAAAATTGGTTAGTTGTCGGATGCTTAAAGGTGTCGACTACGACCCAACGCCATGTTCTCTGAACTGTCTTTGACCCCCCGGTATCGCCTCGACGACGACTCTCCCTGGCTAAAGGGCATTGATCCCCTGCGCCGCTACTGGATTTACGTCAATGGTGATCAGCGATCGCTGCGGGTGTTGTCGGGTCTATCAGCCCAGAGTGCAGAGGCATTTAAGCAGGCCATTCGAAATTTTAGAAATTTAACCATTGGCCAAGAGCTGACCCTGCCCGCCGGGCTGAGCGATCGCCTTGTGATTCACTGTGTGGCTCTCAACTGCTATGCGATCGCCGATCACTCTACGGGCCATGAGGTGTGGCACCTGTTCGACGCCGAATCTCTAGAGTCGCTGCTGCTGACCGCTCACCCCGACTGGCAATCTGCCCCCGAGCATTTGAACCTGGGGCGATCGCTAATCACGGCTGCCTGGGGTCAGACAGCCGTGCCCAAGGCCGCTTAGGGCGGCTGTGATGATTAGCCTATTGAGCGCGCTAACCCCGGTCAAACGCCATCAGCTCTTGAAGGGAGGCCAGCAGTTTGATCTCGGCTGAGCGGATCGTATTGGCTGCCGTCAGCACGAAGGTCCACCGCACACTGACGCTGAAAAGCAGCGTTTTAACTCGGCCATTAACCACCACCTGTTGGATCCCATCCTCGGGCAGCGACTGATCCTCCCCAGACATGGGGGTGACCTCTGCCTCTAGGGGGGTGGCCCGCATGGCGATCGCCTCAGCTTGCAGATAGGTATAAACGGCCTCTGCCCCTACAATTGGGTCTTCAAAGGGCGCAAATAGCACTCCGTCTGCCCCAAATAGGTCGGCTACGGCATGGTAATCTTCGGCATTGAATCCCGTGAAGTAGCGATCGACCACAGGGGCGATCGCGGCTAGATTCAGAGTTGCTTCAGCGGTACGAGTCGCCATCGTCATCCTCCTGAGATGAATGATTTCAAGGTACGGAGCTACACCCGCTAATACGTCTATCCTTTGGCAGAAGCTAATGACCGCCGAAGGCCAGCCTGGGTTCCCCAAGGGCGGTATTTAGACGCTGTCATACCAAATCCAATTTGGTAAACCCCGGTTCATCATCAGGAACCCCGTAGGGATAGCATGCTACGCCCCGAATCAGGAACCCCGTAGGGGCGTAGCATGCTACGCCCCTACAAATCGGGGGTAATCTTCAGGGTTCAGTATAGCCACCGTTAGAGAACCCAGCTTGAGGTTATGAACCTAGGCGAGCGGGTCTACGCCCATCGCCACAACGGCTTGGCGCAGCACCGTAATCTGCTGGTTAAAATCAAGCGTTGAGATTTGGCCAAACAGCGCCACAGCGGCGTCACCCATTTTGTAGTAATCGGGCACCGCAATGACTGTGCCCGCCCGCATCGCTTCGGCTAACTGAAACCAAAACGCCAGTTTGGTGTTGTTGGTCAGCACGCCGTAGGCGCGGGTGGCTGGCGTATTTTTGCGCTCAACTAGGTCACGCATAAACTGAAGCTGATCAGCGGGAGCCATCTCCCGTACCTGGGCCAGCAGACCCTCGGCAAATTGCAGGCGGGCAGCACCGGGAGCCGCTGGGGTGATAGCTCGCCCCATATTGTCATACAGCACCCAGAGCAGGCCCAACTGCTCGTCGGTTGCTAGGTTATTAAAGGCCGCAATGGCGCTAGACACAGGAGTGGCAAGACCGACAGAGGCCGTTCCAGGGGCGCTTAAGGTGTAGGTCATAAAACCTCCAAGAAAAATCAGTACATCGCCTTTGCAAATCTACCGTAACAAAAAATTACGAAATGTTTAGGAATCTCGTATTTGAGAAGCTAATATGCATTGTCGGAGTTTTTCAATGGCTCAGTAGCTACGGTCTCCTCAATTCCTTGTCGATGGTGCAGTGACCTCTCGAGCGGGAGAATAGTTGCATCGACATAGCTGCCCAGGTCTTGATTAATGGAATCATTCAGGGCGATCGCGCGGTCTCGGCCCAGCCTGCATAGCCTAAAGGAGCCATTCTGGGGTTAGATGGATTTTGATACTTCATCTGTCGCGTTAACCCAGGAGCCAAAGCTGTGACCCAAGCCATGCCTGCTGCCCCCGCCCAAGATTGGTCAGCCCTCTTACAGTGTTTGATCGCGGGTGAATCGCTGACCCAGGAGCAGGCCGAAACTCTGATGCGCGGCTGGCTCAGCGAATCGATCCCCGAGGTGGTGTCGGGGGGGCTGCTGGCGGCACTCCAGGCCAAAGGCGTGTCGGCGGCAGAACTGGCGGGCATGGCACGGGTGCTCCAGGGGCAGTCCCTCGGCGGCGAGGGCAAAATTCACCATGCCACGCCCTGCATTGATACCTGCGGCACTGGGGGGGATGGAGCGCATACCTTTAATATTTCTACCTGCGTCGCCTTTGTGGCGGCGGCGGCGGGGGTGCGGGTGGCCAAGCACGGCAACCGCTCGGCCTCTAGCAAGGTCGGCTCTGCCGATGTGCTCGAAGCCTTGGGCGTCAACCTGGGGGCCGACCCCGAGCGGGTCAAGGCGGCGCTAGATGACGTGGGCGTGACGTTTTTGTTTGCCCGAGGCTGGCACCCGGCGATGAAGGCCGTGGCCCCCCTGCGTAGCACTCTCAAAATTCGCACGGTGTTTAACCTATTGGGGCCATTGGTTAACCCGCTCCAGCCCACAGGCCAAGTGATCGGCGTCTATGACTCAGCGGTGGTGCCCGCCATGGCTGAGGCACTCAACCAGCTGGGCATTCCTCAGGCGATCGTGCTCCACGGGCGCGAGCGGCTCGACGAAGCGGGTCTAGGCGACAAAACCGATGTGTCGGTGGTTGAGAACGGCCAGGTGACTAGCGCTGCGATCGATCCTCAAGCCTTCGGTCTGACCGCTGCCTCCCTCAGCGCCCTGCGCGGCGGCGAGGTGGAGGAAAATGTGGCGATCATGACGGCAATTCTCCAGGGCAAAGGCACCCAGGCCCAGCGAGATGTGGTGGCCCTAAATGCGGCCATGGCCCTCAAAGTGGGCGAAAAGGTCAAAGCCGATTCGCTAGAAGACTCCATTGCTGAAGGTATCGCCCTGGCCCAAGACATTCTCGCCAGCGGCGCTGCTTGGGAGAAGCTGCAAGCCCTGGTGGCGTTTTTGGCTTAAGTCTATGCTCTCCCGCTCAAAGCTCTGCTCCGTGGATAGGGCTTTGACTGACGGCTCCTTTAGCGGCGTTGGCGAAATGGATCTAGCGCAATTTCTCTAGCAAGCTGTACCGTTATGCCATAGCGTAGTGGAGCCTCAGATGGCTAAGAAACAGGGCAGAAAACCAGGGCAGTTTGGCTATCTACCCCCGGAGCATAAGTTTTTTCTCAACCCGCACACCGATGCTCGGTTTACACGGTGCCCTAAGTGCGATCGCCCCACCAATCTGCGCAAGAAGCCTCTGCTAATTTTGATTCAGCCGGCCCAGCCCGTCAGCCTGAACAAAACCTGTCGCTACTGCCCCAGTTGCGACATCCTGATTGCCCACAAAGATGAATTGGATGAGCTGCTAAGAAAAATTTGCCTCCAGATCTTTCCGCCCCTGGTAGGTCACGATTACCTCGTTGTCGGCACCATGGATCGCAAAACCTGGAAGGAGGGGCGACAAACCACGACTCTAGAAGATCTGTACCATATGGTGCACGACTTCAAAAAACACGTCGAATTCGAGCCTACCCGCTATATCTGGGTCAAGGACGATTGACTGGCCAGCGCCAGCTAAAAGAAAACCTGTGTTTTCTACCTAAAACTAGCGCAATTGGCTAGCTTAAGGAAAAATCTTCCCCTTCAGCCATGGCAATCATCTTTTCTGAACCAGAGGTGCAGGCCCTAGCTGCTGCGATCGACCAAGAGCTGGCGGGCATCGATCAAACCTGCCGTTCTTCAGTGCAGCGCAGCCTAGAGGAACCTGACGCCCCCCTGGCCAAGCAGACCTCAGCAATCGAGCGTATCACCAAAGAACAGCCTGTCACCTTTCTAAAGAAGTTCCGCAAAGCGGCCAAAGCTGACCTCTGCAAGGAGGGTGGTGCCCTCAATGCCCAATGGCAGCAGTGGAAAGACCTGGCCAGCGGCGATGTGGTGAAAAACTTTGGCCCGGTGCTGGTGGCGATGGGGTTTACCGGTGTGTTGCTGGAAACTCTGGTGGTGGCGGTGGGGGTGATCGTCATCCATATTGGTCTGAAGGCATTTTGCGAGGAGTTTGGCGACTGATCGCTAGCCCATGGCGCAGCCCACAATGCTAGTTATGCCTATTGAGAAAGCCGTTTATCTCTTCACGCGAGATACGGTGCCGGGCCAGGGCGGCAATAAGCAGAAGTTTTGGCAAACCGTGATGGGGTTCGAGTCACCTACCGCCATCCACGCTGCCATTTTGGGGTCTGTAACTGTGGCAGACTTGAGTTTTCAACGGCAGGATCAGTATGGCGATCGCTACCAGGCTGTTACCCGCATTCAGGGAGAGACTGGTTTGGTTTGGTGGGTCAGAACAGGGTGGATTGTGCGCCCAGGGGAGACCGTCGCTCGGTTTGTTACCGCTATTCCAGAACGGAGGTGAGAGAACTAATGGAGCAATTTGAGCTATTTGATCAGGTGCAGCTCACCGAAGCGATTCCCCTCAGCGGGGAGATGAGCAACGCCCTGGAGCCGTGGGCGGTGGCTCCGGTCGGCACTACGGGGACGATTGTGGAGGTGCTGGAGCCCGGTGAGGCGTTTTTAGTTGAACTATTTGGCGACTGGGTAGTGCTGGAGGATGAGGCTGGGCTGAAGCGGTCTACCCATGAGCATCCCAGCGCCTTTCGTGAAACCCTGGGGGTGGAGGTGGTGAAAGCAGCTCACATGAATCTTTTGCATCGCCCCAATCCGGTGAAAAGTGACCTGTTTCGCCTGCTGGATGCCATGCCCGAATCGCTGCTGGCGGAGGTGCAGGACTTTGCCGAGTTTTTGCAACAACGCCATGGACCAGCCCCCCACCCTTCTTCTGTTACCCAATAGGTTCTGAATCTGGCTCAGGTGACTTCTGGAAAACATTCTCCCCAATGGTGGGCATTGCCCACCCTACGCTGCGGGAAAATATTTTCCACTGTAGGGGTGAATGGCATTCGCCCTACTCGCAAAACCCACGACACCACCAGACAGTCAAAGTTTGCAAGGCTATAGTGGTGGGCAACTCTCGTCTTTTTTCTCAGCCGCCTGACCTATGGCCCTAGAGCTAAATCTACGCTTTCCCAACCCCAGCCAGGTGGTGATCAAGCTGGAGGAGGAGGAATCGGAGGCGCTGGCGTTTGAATCGCCGCTCGATGTGGCGGCCCTGGCGGAGATTCGCTGGTACCTGGAGGTCTACTCGGTGCAGTACACCGCCGATGTGGATGACCGGCGGGCCGAGGCCATTGAAGCCAACCTCAAGGCCTGGGGTGAGGCGCTGTTCACTGCCGTCTTTAGCAACCGGGCCGCCCAACGGCTGTTCAATACCTTTCAGGACAGCGGCGAAGCGGGGCGGTTGATCACTATTAGCGCCCGCCACCCGGCGATTTTGGGTCTGCCCTGGGAACTGCTGCGCGACCCGGCGGGCACCTACCTGCTGCACGAAACGCCCCGCATTTCGGTGCGGCGGCGGCTGGCGGGGGCCGGGGGCGGGCGGCGGGCCTACCGGTTTCAGCCCCAGGAACAAGCGCGGATTTTGTTTGTCGTCAGCCGCCCCAGCGATGCCGGGTTTATGGACCCGCGCAGCGAGGCCCAGGCGGTGTTGCGGGCCATTGCCGCCGAGGCCGCTGGCCGGGTAGAGGCCGAGTTTTTGCGCCCCGCCACCCTTGATGCCCTGGTGCAGCGGCTCGAAGACGATCGCCTACCCCAGGTAGACATTCTGCACTTCGACGGCCACGGGGTCTACGATGCCGACGGCCACCTGTGGGAGGCCGCCAAACGCAGCGATGCCCTGCTGCTGACCAAGGGTAGCCGCCAGGAGGCCCAAGATATGGGCTACTTGCTGTTTGAAGACGCCGAGGGCAAGGCGGCGCTGATCAGCGCTGAAACCCTGGGCGATATGCTGCACCGCCAGCGGATTGGCCTGGTGGTGCTGTCGGCCTGCCAATCGGCGGCGGTGGGCCAGGGCGCTGCCGAGGATGACCCCACCGCCGCCGATGCCCCGGGCGTGCTGGGCAGCCTGGCGGCACGGCTCACCCACGGGGGCATTCCTGCGGTGCTGGCGATGACCCACTCGGTGCTGGTGACCGCCACCGAGGCATTGTTTGGCCAGTTTTATCAATACTTGGGCCGGGGCCAGGGCATGGGCGAAGCCCTGGACAACGCCCGCCGCTACCTGTACCGCCACACTGAGCGGGGCACCCGCCTGCGGGGGCAGCAGCAGGAGATCACCCTGCGGTTGCAGGACTGGTTTTTGCCCGCCCTGTACCAGGCCGGGGCAGATACGCCGCTGCTGACCAACCGCACAAGTAGGGGCGCACAACAGTACGCCCTCCCAGGGAATGACGGCACCCTGCCCGATCGCCAGGAGGCGGGCTTTTGGGGCCGTAGTCGGGAGCTGTGGCAGATCGAGCGGGCCTTTGTGGGGGGCACGCGCCGCCTCAGCATTACGGGGTTTGGCGGCCAGGGCAAAACCTACCTGGCCCTGGAGGCGGGCCGCTGGCTGCACCAGACGGGGATGTTTGAGCGGGTGTGCTTTGTGGACTATGCCGCCTACCAGGGTCAGGCCCCGGTGAGCTACGCCGTGAGCACCCTGGCCACGGTGCTGGAGCACAGCCTGCTCGATGCCGCCGCCGCCACGGCGCACCTAGGGCAAACGCCCACCCTGGTGATTTTAGACAACCTGGAAGCGCTGGAGCCCGAGCCCCAGCGCCGCCTGCTGGAGGCCGCCAAAGCCTGGTCCGAAGCGGGCCACAGCCGGGTGCTGCTGACCACCCGCCAGCCCACTTTTGCCCACCCCGCCTACCCCACCGAGGGCAGCCGCCAGCACCTGGCCCTGCCGCTGCGGGGGTTGGGCAGCACCGCCTACCCCAACGATGCCCTGGCCTACTTTAGGGCGCTGTGGGCTTTGCCCCCCACCGCCACCACCCCCACCCCAGACCGCGCCGCCCTGGTGAAGCTGTTTGCCCTGGTGGATTTTCACCCGCTTTCCATTGGCCTGCTGGCGCGGCAGCTCAAGGAGCGGCGCATTGCCGAGGTGGGGACACGGTTGGCTGAGCTATTGCAGACCAGCCCAGTACAGGCGGGGGAAGCCCCGAACCCCCTGGTGGCCTCGCTGCTGCTGTCGCTGGATCGGCTGGATGACCAGGCGCGGCAGTGGTTGCCCAAGCTGGGGGTGTTCCAGGGGGGAGCAATGGAGGATGTACTGCTTAGTGTGACTGGGCTAGGCCAAGCTGATGAGGATCCAGAAATTGCTCAAGGGCGGCAGTTGTTAGCAGCGCTGCAAGCCAACGATCCTTGGGCTACGGCAAGGGCAATTGGGCTTGATTTACCGGAAAATGCAGAGCTACCCGAAGAACTAATTCAACAAATTCAGCAGTTTGCTCAACAGCATGTCGATGAGCTAGCTGAAATACTGGCTAACACCCCTCAAAGTGAACTGGCCGACGGGGCAGATGAAACAACCTGGCCTGCTCTGCGCCAGGCGCTAGAATCTACTGGGCTCATTCAGGCCGAGTATATCCCCGGCATTGGAGTGCCCTACCTGAAGTTTCACCCCACGCTGGCCCCGATGCTGTGGGCGCAGGTGTCCCCCGCCGCCCAGTCGGACCTGCAAACCCGCCACCGCCAGCGCTACTACCAGCTCTCGGGCTGGCTTTACCAGCAAGACCGCCAGAACCCCCTGGAGGCGCGGACCATTGCCCGTCGAGAACTGCCCAACCTGATGCAGGCGGTGAACCAGGCCATCGCCGCCGCCGACCCTGATGCTGTAGCGTTTGGAGATAACGTCAACCTATTCCTCAATGTCTTTGGCCTGGGGCAAGACCGGCAAGCGCTAACCCAAAAGCTGGCGGCGCTGCAAGGGGAGGTGGGGTCGCGCAACTGGTATTTGGCCCGCAGCAACCAGGGGGAGGGGCTGATGGCAGCGGGGCGCTACGACGAGGCGCGGCAGGTGTTTGCCGAAGTTTTGCAGGGGCTGGGGGAAACGCCCAGCTACGAGCGGTGCTTGACCCTGGGCAGAATTGGGCGCTGTTTGGAGGCCCAGGGTCAGGCGGCCCAGGCGGCCCAGCGCTACCGGGAAGGGATTGCCGTGGCGGAGCAGCTAGAGCAGAGCGACGGGGTGAAGCGGCAGCGGGGAGCACTGCACACCGACCTGGGAGATGTGTTGACGGCCATGGGCGACTACGCCGGGGCGAAGGAGGCCTATGAGGAGGGTTTGAAGTTTATACAGGCAATTGGCGACGAGAGATCTGTGGCAGCAATTCAAGGGCAACTGGGCACCCTGGCGCTGGTGCAGGGAGATTTGGCGGCGGCGGCAACCCGGTACCGGGCGGCGCTGACCACGTTCCAGGGGCTGGGGGAACCGGCGACCGAAGCGGTGGCGTGGCACCAACTGGGCGTGGTGTACCAGCGGGGGCAGCAGTGGGACGAGGCGGAGCGGCACTACCGGGAGGCGGCGCGGATTAAGGAAGAGCGGGGAGATGTGGCGGGGGCGGCGCAAACCTGGAATAATTTGGCGCTGGTGAATAAAGGGGCGGGGCGGGTGGATGGGGCGATCGCCTGGTACGAGAAGGCGATCGCAGGAGGCAAGGCAGTAGGCGATCAACTAGGTGTGTCCAAGCGTCTCAACAACCTCGCCGACCTCCTCCAGAGCCAGCCCCACCCCAGCGCCGCCACCCTGGCCACCGCCCGCCACCACGCCGAAGCCGCCCTGGCCATTAAGCGAACCCTCGACCCCGCCGCCGCTCAAATTTGGAACACTTACACCATCCTGGCCAAGATTGCCGAGCAGCAGGGGCAGGCCGACCAGGCGCGGACCTTTCGGCAGCAGGCGCGGCAGGCCAAAGCCGCCTTCGCAGGTACCCAACACGAGCTACGGCAGCATGGTCAGCTCATTGCTGCTGTGGTCATGGCTAGCCTGCAACCTGATCAGCAAGCCCAGCTAGACCCCATTCTGCAACAGCGCGAGTCTAGCGGCTGGACAAACCTCGTTGCCGCCATCCGCCGTATTCTCAACGGCGAACGGGATGAATCTCTACTTTGGGACTCTCTCGACATGGAGGACTCCATGATTGTCAGCGCCATTCTCCGGGGCATTGCCGACCCCAACACCCTGCAAGCCCTCCTGGGCGACGAGTGACCAGATCCCAGGGTTCTTCAAGAACCCTGGGATCTTTCTGCGTAGCACCCCCATCACCCAGAAACCGGGTTTCTGGCAAAGTTTAGCCCGCTATCCGCAAGTCTAGGCAGAAACCCGGTTTCTCACCACCCCCTCGCCGCCCCTCAACCATCGGGAAACTGCCAGCAGGGAATGTGCTCGACCCGGCGACTGCCGCAGCCGCAGACTAGATTCTCCTCATCCGAGGCCATCCAGGTTTCGTCGCAGTCGCGGCAGTGGCAGAGAATGTTGTTGAGATTGGCCTGGGCCAAGCCAAAGCGCCAGCGCTCTAGCTCGTCGGGGGAGAAATGGGAGGGCGATTCGCTCATGGGAATTTGGAATTTGGATTGGCGATTTTAGCGTAGGGGCGCAGAGCCTGCGTCCTGGGAGAGATTAAAACCCAGAGTTAAACCGCACCCATTCCAGCATGATGTCGAGTTTGCGGGCCACAATCACCCCACCCGCAAACCCCATACCGTGGCCCACCCACGACTTGCCCCGCTGGAGCGGCAGCAGACCCCACAGGGCGCTGCCATAGAGCAGACCCACGACCACCGCAGCGGCGATCGCCCCCGGACTTCTTTCAAAATAGCCCCGCAGCAAAAGATAGCCCAGGTAGCCAAACACCACGCCGCTGGCCCCCAGATGGCGGGTGCCGGGGCGGCCCAGCAGCCAAATGCCCACGCCGCTGAACAGCCAGCAAAACACTGTTACCAACCCCAGCACCTCTAGCCCCTGAAGCAAAATGATGCTGCCTAAAATGACCAAAGGCCCAGAGTTGGCCGCCAGGTGGCCAAAGCCGCCGTGGAGCAGCGGGGCCACCACAATGCCGGGCACCCCCGCTAGACGGCGCGGCTCAATAGCCAGCTTGGGCAATAGCTGCCGCCCGGTGAGTAGATCGGCCACAGCCAGCACCCACATCAGCGCCAGCAGGTAGGCCAGCAGCAAAATGCCCTCGCGAAAGCCCTCGGGCAGGGTCAAAAAATCCAGATCAAACAAGGGGATAGCGCCTAAAAAATCTGCCTCTCAGGCTAGCACCTGGGCCAGGGTAGGGTTGAGATAATGGGCCAGTTGGGTGCCATCGACCCCCAGCACCGTGCGATCGCCCGCTGCTGCCCGAGCGGCCTGACTGTGCCACCAGGCCCCGACCACAGCCGCATCCACTGCCGCCGCGAGGGAGGTATCGCCTTGGGCCAGCAGGCCGCCGATCAGCCCGGTGAGCAGATCGCCGCTGCCGCCTCGGGCCAGGGCTGGGGTGCTTTCGGGCACATACCAAAGGGTGCCGTCGGGATGGGCGATCGCCGTGCAGGCCCCTTTCAGCAGTACCATCGCTCCGCTGTGCTCTGCCGCCGCCTGTGCCGCCGACCCTGCATCTAATGCATCGCCCAGGGTGCCAGGAAATAACCGCTCAAACTCGCCCCGGTGGGGCGTGATCACTGTGGGGGCCGATCGCGATGCCAGGGTAGTTGTAGCGCCCTGCTCTGCCAGCAGGTTGAGGCCATCGGCATCGAGCAGGAGGGGAACAGCGCTGTTGAGCACCGCTTGAACCGGGTTCATGGCGCTGCGGCTGAGGCCTGGCCCGCAGGCGATCGCATCGTAGCGGCTCAGGTCTAGGTCATCGGGCAGCTGGGCGATCGCACCGTTATCAGTCTCTGGGCAACCCACCACCAGCGCCTCAGGCATCTGGGCCACCACCATCAGTCGCAGCGACTCGGGTACCGCCACGGTGAGCATGCCCACCCCGCTAGCTCTGGCCCCCAGGGCCGTCAGCAGGGCTGCTCCGGCGTAGGGCCGCGACCCGGCCACTAGCAGCAGGTGCCCCACCCGATACTTGTGGGTATTGGGCTGGCGGGGCAGGGGCAGCTTGGCTCGCACCGTCGCCGTCGTCACTCGCCGCACCGGGGGCAGGGGGTCTAGAACGGCGGCGATCGCCGCTGGAGGAATATCAAAATCGATCAGATGGGGTTGCCCCAGGTAGGCCAGCGCTTGATCTTGAACGCAGGCTCGTTTCCACAGGCCCAGGCAAAGGGTGTGGGTAGCCTGCACTGCCGTGCCCAGCACCGCCCCGGTGTCGGTGTGCAAGCCTGAGGGCAGGTCAATGCTCACCACCGGACAGTCAGCCGCATTGACGGCCTCAACCACAGCGGCGATCGCACCTTCTAGCGGTCGTTCTAGGCCAAACCCAAACAGCCCGTCGATTAGCAGGTCAGAGGGGGCCAGGTCGGACATGCCCTCGACCACCGTCAGGCCCAGATAGTCGACAAAGCGTCGATGCTCAGCGGTCAGCGGCTTTTGCCGATTGATCGGGCTACAGACCTGTACTCGGTAGCCCTGGGCGGCTAACTCACGCGCTACAACTAAGGCATCGCCGCCATTGTGCCCTGGCCCCGCGATTACCCCTACTTGGGCATACTGCTGCCGAGGAAAGGTCGCCGTTATCCAGGCTGCAATCCGTCCGGCTACCTTTTCCATCAGGGCGGCGACGGGCATGCCGTGCTCAAAGAGGTGCCCTTCTATCGCTCGCATGTGCTCAGCGGTGACCACCCAGTCAAGCGCCCCATCAAAACGCCCAGCCAACTCCCTATCTCTAGAGGTTTGGCTGGGCAGATGCTGAGATTTCATGGGTGCTGGCTTTTCAACTCAAACGGCAGTGCTTACCGTTCAAAGTGTACGCGACTATTGCCTAGGCCAGCTTCGCGGTAGAAATCGTTCCAGCGGTTGGCCAGGCCGCGATCGGCAAAGGGGCCAACGGCGACGTGGGGACCCCGGGGGGCCGTGCGCTGCTGCACGCGATCGGGCGGTGTACCCAGCTGAATCACCTGGTTGCTGACATTGCCCAAGTTTGAACTATCGGTGGGAATCACCACATAGTAGGGAGCCCTGGGCTGACTAAACGACTCCGTGGGCGGAGTGCTGGTCGGCGGAGGCATGATCGTTCCGGCCGGGGGAGCGACTGGAGTGCCGTAGTTGAGTTCTTGACCAAACTCTACATTGCCGGGAGTGGCCGGTACCTGAGCAACGCCGGGGGGCAGAGAGGGCACGGGCACGGCACCCCCTGGTCCTTGGGGAAAGGCGGCGTCGGGTAAGGGCGGCAGGTCGCCGTTGGAGGCGTAGACATTGTTGGGCAGCGCCGGGGTTTGGGCGTAGTAGGGAATGGCGGCAGCCACCTGGGCCATCTGAGATGCCACCCCGAGGGCGGCTAGATCGCTCATGCGCTGCTGGGCGTTGCCAGACAGATTAAACCGTCCTGCCTGGATCACCGACCGCCCTTGAAAAGTCGTACGAAAGGCCGTTGGCTCTACCTGGCGTACCTGTCGCAGAGTGGCGTCACTGGTGTCGTTAACGTAGATCAAATACTGTTGGCCACTGCTGGGAACCTGGGGTAGGGCAGCACCGGGCACTGGCATGGCACCAGCTGGTAGAGGAGGAACAGCATCAAAACCTTGGGCAAACCCTTGAGGGGCGACACTGAGCCCGAATGCGGTGGCGATCGCCACTGCTCTTAACGGCATTAATTGCCAAATGTGGCGGCGATCGCTCACCCGTTGTTTAACTGCCATTGACTGATTTTGCATGGCCATCACGACTCCTGCCCATTTTTTTGTGAACCGGCAGACGGTCAAGCATCAACGATTTTTTGCCCGTCCTTCTATATGTGTTGAGGATGTTAGCGCAGATTTCAAAAACCGCATCGTTTTATTCCAAACTTTTAGCTCAGGGCGTTGAACCGCAAGTTTATTTGGGTGCTGCTGAATTGACGCAGGGGCAAACGACCGTTTGCCCCCACGAGAGACGTTGCGGTTTTGAGTCCTACCTGTATGCCGCAATGCTGCAATAGCTCCAAATGTGTGTGATCTAAATCACCCGTTATTCGCCACGACGTCACCGAGAAGGCACCTGCGGGTCACCCGTAGTCGATGTGTCATTTCTTACGATAGAGGCAACTCAGCAACAGTGCGTGTTATGGCTAGTCCTTGCAGCAAACCCCTAAAGACCAACCCCTTTCTGACCCAGCGCGATCCGCAAACGGGAGAATGGCAAGTGGTAAAGACTTGCCCCAGGAGTCGGCAGTAATTCCTGGGGATGACATGTTGAGTGCCTCACCCGCTGACAGCCAAGCCCACCAAGACTTGAGTAGACCTCAATTGGCTAGGGAATAAGGACGTCTGAGGCAACCCCTAGCCCGATTGTTCACGAGCATAGGCAAGGCTGTCATTTCCGCCTAGAGCCTGCCCCCTCGAAGGCGTGGGGTGGGAATCCTGTCGAGAGTCGGTTGCTTCGCATAGATTCCCGTGAAAACGGAAATGACGGACATTGCCGTCGCGTTATGAATAATGCAGGCTAGGGAGGGATTTCAGCGCTGGGATGCTGGGCTATAGTGTGGCTCGTTCTATCTCTCTCTGGACGCATTACACTATCGCCATGCGCCAACTGTATCCTCCCCTTGAGCCTTATCAAACCGAATACCTAGCAGTATCAGACCGACACAAACTCTACGTAGAGCAGGCAGGCAACCCCAAGGGCAAGCCGGTTGTCTTTCTGCACGGCGGGCCCGGGGGCGGCGTCAATCCGGTCTATCGCCAGTTTTTCGATCCTCGGCGCTGGCGCATTGTGCTGTTTGACCAGCGGGGCTGCGGCAAAAGCCTGCCCCACGCCGAGCTAGAGGACAACACCACCTGGGCTTTAGTCAGCGATATTGAAAAAATTCGAACGTACCTGGGCATTGAAAGCTGGACGGTGTTTGGCGGCAGCTGGGGCAGCACCTTGGCGTTGGCCTACGCCCAAACCCACCCCGATCGCTGCCAGGGCCTAATTTTGCGCGGTATTTTTACCCTGCGCCAGCGAGAAATTCATTGGTTTTACCAGGCTGGGGCCAGCTACCTCTACCCCGATGCCTGGGAACAATACCTTGCCCCAATTCCTGAGGTCGAGCGCCATGACCTGGTGACGGCCTACTACCGTCGCCTCACCAGCGACAATCTGGAGGAGCGCCAGACCGCCGCCCGCGCCTGGGCGGTCTGGGAAGCCAGCACCAGCAAACTGGTGCAAGATCCTGGTTTGTTGCACCACTTTGGCGAAGACGAGTTTGCGATGGCCTTTGCCCGCATTGAGTGCCACTACTTTATCAATCGTGGCTTTTTTGACACCGACGACCAGATTTTGCGCCAGGTACACCGCATTCGCCACATTCCTGGGGTGATTGTGCAGGGCCGCTACGACGTAGTCTGTCCCCCCGTCACCGCTTGGGAGCTGCACCGCGCCTGGCCCGAAGCTCAGTTTGTGCTGGTGCAAGAAGCCGGCCATTCAGCGATGGAACCGGGGATTGCCAGCGCGCTGATCGATGCGACGGATGCGTTTGCCAGGCGGTGAGTGGATGAGTGGATGGGTGGGTATCAAAGCCAAATTGCCTAACCCCGATTCCACAGGGCCAACCGTAGGAGCGCATTGCATGCGCCCAGCAGAACCAGAGATAACTTACCCCCACCCCCTACCCATCCACCCCCCACCCCTCTACCCCCCACCCCTCTACCCCAACGCCCGGCGCACGATCCATCGCTGCACCCCCCACAGCCCGCCAGCGACGATCGCCCCGAGCCATAGCCCTCGGCCCAGTTGGGTGTGGCCATCGAGCAGGCACCAGCCGCCGAGCAAACCGAGGCCCAGGGTGCTGCTCGCGACGGTGGTGAGCATGGCGCGCAGGGCCTGGTGGGTAGCGACGACCTGTTCGGCCAAATTGTCTGGCGTTGTTTGGGTCGCTAGGGTTTTAGAGGCGGCTTGAAACGACTCGTAGCTGGCAGAATCTACCTGGTAGTAGGTGCCGAGCTCTTCATCGCGCAGGGCTGAGACGGTGTAGAGGCCAAACTGCTTGGCCTGGGCGATCGCATCGCGGATCTGCCGCTGGGTGGCCACTGGGCCAAGGGCTTCAAACACAGACTGCCGGTAAACCCCAGTGGTAGCCATAGACAGCACGCGATCGGTGAGTTCGAGGGGAGAAAGGCGGGCGGCATTCACGGGTTGAGCAACTCCTGGTCTGGCCTGGGCAACCGAGCGATCCGAAAACTTGTACTACCTGATAGTACGAAAAACCCAGCACCTGACGCATCCCCCCGATCGCTAATGGTCCGTCTAGGCGCAGGTCATCCAAACCCGTTGATCAGACCGTAGGCCAAGGCGGCACTCCCCAGCGGCACCGTGAGGTTGTCGAGGCCGTAAAACGAGAGGGTTTCGAGTAGGGTAGCGGCGATCGCCACTGCTCCCGCCGTTGCCCAAATTGCCCCGGTGAACCCCGCCGTCAGCCCCAACACTAGCAACACCACCAGAAAGCTGGCCAGGGCCATGGTGAGGCTCCCCTCCCAGCTTTTTTGGTTGCCAAAGATTGTATAGGGGTGGCGACCAAAGTTTTGGCCGACCAGCGCCGCCAGACCGTCGCCCCAGGTCATCACCAAGATGCCGAGAGCGGCATACTGGGGTAGCTCTGGGGGCCAAAAGACAGCGGTTAACACCCCAATGCTGACGGCATAAAAAAACGTCCCTAGGCTGTTGCGCCCCACGCCGTTGACCCCAGGCAAAATGGGCAACCGGTACGACAGCAGCGCCACACCGCTAAAGACTACCGCTGCCGCCAGCCCCATCCAGGTGGGGGTGCGCAGCCACCAGGCCAGCAAGATGACGTGGCCAGCGCCAATGTGAACAATCTTGCGGGTGATTTCGGTGTCGAGGTGGGCCGTGCGGCGCAGTCCTTCGGCCACACCCCCCACTACCGCTAACCAGGCGGCTACCAATCCAAGTTGCACAAGCGCAGTGGCCATCATGGCAGGGGAAGCAAGTATAGTGGGGTGGGACTTCTAGACCTTACTACACCCCAACTTCCTATGGATAAACCTTATAAGCGAGTGCTGCTAAAACTTAGCGGTGAAGCCCTCATGGGCGATATGGACTATGGTATCGATCCGAACGTGGTAGAAACCATCGCGGCTGAGATCGCTGAGGTGATCGAAGCCGGTATTGAGATTGCCATTGTGGTTGGCGCAGGCAACATCTTTCGCGGCATTAAGGGTTCCGCAGCGGGCATGGATCGGGCCACTGCCGACTACATCGGCATGATTGCCACGGTCATGAATGCCATGACCCTGCAAGACTCGCTAGAGCGCATGGGGGTGCCGACTCGGGTGCAAACGGCGATCGCCATGCAGGAGGTCGCCGAGCCTTACATTCGCCGCCGCGCCATTCGCCACCTGGAAAAAAACCGGGTGGTTATTTTTGGGGCAGGCTCCGGCAATCCGTTCTTTACCACCGATACCACTGCGGCCCTGCGGGCAGCGGAAATTAACGCCGAGGTGGTATTTAAAGCCACTAAGGTTGACGGCGTCTACGATTCTGATCCTAAACTGAATCCAGAGGCGAAGCGCTACCGCACCCTCACCTATGGCCACGTGCTCCAGAACGACCTAAAAGTGATGGATAGCACGGCGATCGCCCTGTGTAAGGACAACAACATCCCTATCATGGTATTTGACCTGTCGGTGCCCGGAAATATCAAGCGGGCGCTCACCGGAGAACCTATCGGCACGATTGTAGGAGAGTCTTGTGATGTCAGTTGACGATATATTGCTCGAAACCGAAGACCAGATGCAGAAGTCGATCGAAGCCACCCAGCGCAACTTCAACACCATTCGCACGGGGCGGGCCAATTCTTCACTGCTCGATCGCATCGAGATCGATTACTACGGCGCTCAAACTCCCCTGAAGCAGATGGCCAACATCTCCATCCCCGACTCCACCACGCTGATGATTCAGCCCTACGACGCCAGTAGTCTGACCACCATCGAAAAAGCCATTTCCATGTCAGATGTGGGCCTCACTCCCAACAACGATGGCCGGGTGATTCGTCTCAATATTCCGCCGTTGACCAGTGAACGCCGCAAAGAGTTTGTGAAAACGGCGGGCAAAGTAGCCGAAGAAGGGCGCGTTTCTATTCGCAACCAGCGGCGCAACGGCATTGATGCCGTTAAAAAACTCGAAAAGGCCAGCGATATCTCTGAAGACGAATCGCGCGATGCCCAGGACGAAATTCAGAAGCTCACCGACAAATACATCGCCAAGCTCGACGAAGCCCTAGCCGCCAAGGAAAAAGACATCATGACCGTGTAACGGCGGCGGAGAGTTAGATTGCCCGCGAGGATCCCCCCAACCCCCTTGAGAAGGGGGACTTTGATGTCGGTTCCCCCCTTTTCAAGGGGGGGCAGGGGGGATCCTCAGGGGCTGTCGCCTAGCACCCCCGACCTGTATAAGCAGTAGACCTCGAAGGAGGGCAGTTGATCCCTACAAGAAGGGCAATTGATCCTCTGTCTACGAATTGACGCTTCCCTTAAGCCCTGCTAGATTGCAAATACGTTTCATTTAATCCGCAGCGATGATCGCCCTCGCAAGAGCTTTTTATTTTTGGTGGCAGCCCCCGGTTCACAGGCAGTGAGCACCTTTTGTGTTGTCTACCTAGTGAACCGCGGAGCTAACCCTCTGCGGTTTTGTTTTTTGAGTTGTTTTTTGAATCGCTAACCATGGCCTCCTCGACTGCCTCCTGGCCCCTGCCTAACTGGTACTACGGCTTTTTTTACACCACCGGGTCAGGCGTGTGGTGCTAGGTTCTCCTATGCCCGTTACCTGACCCGGAGCCAACCGCTCCGGGTTTTTTTATGACTGCTGTTCCGTTCTGTTCTCCCATACTTGAGGCTGATTGATTGCAATGAAAGATGCTACTTTGACCCGTAAATCCAATTCTGATCACCGTTCGGTGGTGGCGCTCACCGACACCGTTACCGTAGGTGGCGACACCCTGCTGATTGTCGGTGGCCCCTGCGCCGTCGAGAGTGCTGAGCAAATGGAGCAGGTCGCTTGCCACCTCTCCAGTTCGCCTGTACAGGCCTTGCGGGGTGGAATTTTCAAGCCTCGTACCTCGCCCTACGCCTTCCAGGGGATGGGGGATGCTGGGCTGCGAATTTTAGACGATATGCGTCGTCGTTTTCAGATGCCGGTGATCTCAGAAGTGATGGCCATTGACCAGATTGAGAGGATGGCGGCCCAGGTCGATGTGTTGCAGGTGGGCAGCCGCAACATGCAAAACTTCGACCTGCTGAAGGCTCTGGGGCAGGCCACTAAGCCAGTGCTGCTCAAGCGGGGGCTCGCGGCCACCCTAGAGGAGTTTGTGATGGCGGCAGAATATGTGCTTAGCCACGGCAACCCGAATGTGATTCTCTGTGAGCGGGGCATTCGCAGCTTTGACCCCTATACCCGCAATGTGCTGGATCTCGCAGCCGTGGTGGCCCTCAAGCAGATCACCCACCTGCCGGTGATGGTAGACCCTAGCCATGCCGCCGGTAAGCGTGAACTGGTGCCTGCCCTGGCTCGGGCTGCGATCGCCGCTGGAGCAGACGGTCTGATCGTTGAGTGCCATCCGGTGCCCGACGAGTCTGTGTCAGATGCCCGCCAAGCCCTTACTCTAGAAGAAATGGTTAACCTCGCCCGCAGTCTGGAGCCCATTGCGGCAGCGTTAGGTCGTCGCCTTGGCCCTGATGCCGCTGGAGAAAAGGCCCCAGGATCGGAGCCAGAGAAGCCTTTTGGGGCGATCGCCCTGGCCGCCTAACCGGGTCGCCTCAGAGGAGTATCAGTATCTCTAATGGATGGCATTAGCAATGTCCGCTGTCATTGGGCTTCATATTTTGTTACAACATAGGGGGAATTAAGGTTGGTACTAACCTCTATGTTCGGTGGCTTTACCGGGTTTCAGTCCAAAGGGTCCAATGACTTTGGTGAAAGGATGATCAACTCTGTAGCTACCCAGTCGCTACGGCACTTGTTTAGCCGTAGCGACGCTGTGGAAGTAGCGGTGCGCTGCTCTCCCTCCAGCAAGCTTCTTCAGGGCACTATCGATAGCTTCCGCATGGAAGGCCGCGGCCTCGTGATTCGCAAAGAATTTGAGGCCGCCGAGATGATGTTTGAAACCGATGCGGTGTCGATTGACGTGGGCTCGGCGATCAGCGGCAAAATTCGCTTGCGCCAGCCCACTCAGGCCGTAGCCCAGGTCACGCTACAAGAAGACGCCATCAACCGCGCCTTCGAAGCCGACCTGGTGCGTCAGCATCTCGAAGGGGTGACCGATGAGGCCGTGACCTCTCTCTCTGGGGGCGACCCAGTTACCTTCAGAGATATCAATATCACCCTGCTGCCTGAGCAGGCGGTGAAAATTACGGCACTGACCGATTTACCCAATCACAAAGACGTGCCGATTCAACTGTTAGCTCAGGTCACAGTAGAAAAGCGGCGGCGCATCATATTTGCCAATGCAGAATTTTCTCCCGAGGGCATTCCTGACTCTTTGACCTCGATCTCGGCCACCCTGACGCGCGGGTTTGCGGAGGTGCTGAACCGGATGGTTGATCTGGAGCGTTTTAACCTCGACGGCGTGCTGCTGCGGGTCAATCGCCTAGAGACCAAGGGCAAGCAGCTGGTGTTTAGTGGTTATGCCCAGATTGACCATTTCCCCGGCACGATGTGAGTTGGGATGGGTGCCGGGTGTCGGGTTGCCTCTAGAACCTGATACCTAAAACCTGATACCTGATACCCCGAACCCAATACCTTCTTTGGCCAGTATTATGGTTGGGTTCTTGGGTTAAGGCATCTGGGCTATGGGTAACTGGTTTACGGCGGGGGGCGTTGTCATGGGGCCGCTGCTGCTGTGTTCGCTGCTCATTCTAGCGTTAGCGGTTGAGCGGGGCTGGTTCTGGCTGCAGCTGGGGCGTCAGCAGTCGGGGTTGGTGCCCAACGTGCTCAGCACCTTTAGCCAAAATCCCCAGCGGGCGATCGCAAAACTTAAGCAGCACCAGCAGTTGCCCATTGCCCGGATTTTTCTGGCGGCCCTTACCTTGGGTGATGCCACCCCTGAAGAATTTCGTTTAGCCCTCGAAAGTGCAGCTCAGTCTGAGTTGCCGTTGCTGAAACGCTTTCAGACGCTGTTTGAAACGGTAGTTGGCATTGCCCCCCTGCTGGGGCTGCTGGGTACTGTACTGGGTCTAATGCAGGTATTCTCGACCCTGCGCCTGGGCGAAACCAGCGGCACTGCCGCCAGCGGCGTTACCTCTGGGGTAGGTGAAGCGCTGACTTCCACGGCGGCGGGGCTGGTGGTGGCCCTGGTGGCGCTACTGTTGGCCAACCTGTTTCAGGGGCTCTATCGTCGCCAGCGGGCGTTTATTCAAGCGGCGGGGGGCAAGCTGGAGATTCTTTACCGCCGCGCCCAACGTCAGGGCTCGCTCAGCTCTACGGTCTTTTTGCCGGGGAATCAGCCGTGATCTATAACGCGACGGTGATTGTAGCGGGGGCGGGAGCCGCTGGCCTATTTGGGGCGATCGCCTGCGCCGAGGCCTATCCTGCCGCTACTATTCATATTTTCGAGGCGGGGCGCGAGGCCCTGGCCAAGGTAAGAATCTCGGGGGGCGGGCGCTGCAATGTTACCCACGCCTGCTTTGACCCCGCCCTGCTGGTGAGCCACTATCCGAGGGGCGATCGCGCCCTGCGCGGCCCCTTTAGTCGTTTCCAGCCCCGCGATACGGTGCAGTGGTTTGAGCAGCGGGGGGTGGCGCTCAAAACTGAGGCCGATGGCCGCATGTTTCCCACCACCGACGACTCGGGCACCATCGTCGACTGCCTGCTGGGGGAAGCGCGGCGGCTGGGCATCAAGATTCACACCGGCTGTGCGATCGCCCAGGTCAAGCCCACCGCCGATGGGTTTGACCTGACCACCCGCGCCGGGGAAGAGTGGCACTGCCAGAAGCTGCTCTTGGCTACCGGCAGCAGCCCCGGCGGCTATCGTCTGGCCCTCAGCCTGGGCCACGACCTGGTACCTCCGGTACCCTCGCTGTTTACCTTTAACATCCCCGACCCGGCCCTGCGGGAGTTGGCCGGGGTCTCGGTCGAGACCGTACAGCTAAGTTTGGCGCTGGAAGACTCCCCCGCCCTCACCCAGAGCGGCCCGCTGCTGGTCACCCACTGGGGCCTGAGCGGCCCGGCGGTGCTCAAACTTTCGGCCTATGGGGCGGTGGGGCTGCACAAACAGCGCTACCGAGCCACCCTGCTGGTGAATTGGTTGCCCGCCCTCAAGCCAGACCAGGTGCGCCAAAAGCTGCTGAGCCTTAAGCAAGACCAGGGTAAGCGCCAGGTGGCAGCATTTTCGCCGTTTCCGACCCTATCGCGGCGGCTGTGGCAGTACCTGGTGCAGCACCGGGTTGGCCTACGCACCGACCTAAACTGGGCCGACCTGTCTAAGGCACAACTGCAAGCGCTGATCACAGAGCTGACTCGGGGAGCCTACACCGTGGCGGGCAAAGGGGTGTTTAAAGACGAGTTTGTCACCTGTGGCGGCATACCTCTGCCCGAGGTCAACTTCAAAACCCTGGAGAGTCGCTGCCGCCCAGGGCTATACCTGGCGGGAGAAGTGCTCAATATCGACGGGGTGACGGGCGGGTTCAACTTTCAAAGTGCCTGGACCACGGGCTGGCTGGCGGGGAATGCGATCGCCGCTGCCCTGGCATAGTTAGGCGCTTGAAGTCATATTTGGGAGTTGCATACAAAAATGAAAACTCAGTACTTTACAGCGACAAGCCTTGATGGCTTCATTGCGACTGAGAATGACTCACTAGATTGGCTATTTCCGCTGGGTGACTTGAATGACTCCAGCTATTCAGAGTTCATTTCAGAGGTGGGTGCATTGGCAATGGGATCGGCAACCTACGAGTGGATGCTACGCAATGCCCAAAAGGTTATTACTGAGACTGGCTTGGCTTGGCCATACAATCAGCCAGCCTGGATATTCTCTAGTCGAAAGCTGACAAAAATTGAAGGTGCGAACATCCGATTCGTCAATGGAGATGTACACCATGCCCACAGTGAAATGCGAGTTGCTGCTGGTACCAAAAACATCTGGATAGTTGGAGGCGGAGATTTGGCTGGTCAATTCTACGATGCTGGTTTACTAGACGAACTGATCGTCCAGGTTGGCTCAGCCACTCTCGGTAAGGGTAAGCCTCTATTCCCTCGCCGAGTGTTAAGCCCAGTTCTGCGCTTAATGTCTGTTAATCAGATGGGGGCTGGCATGGCTGAGTTACGTTACGAAGTCGATAAAGGCGGTGTGAATTGAGGGTATATCCTGCTTTTGTCATGAAAAATCATGGGTGTCGCCATCAAAGAAAAGAGTGAATAAGTGGCAGGTCTACTCAATGGCATAGCTCATCAGATAGATGAGCATAATCCAGGCTGATCCTCATTGTTAATCCCCCCCACTTATTTCAAAAGCACTATGGTGTAATTAGACAGCCTGAATTGTTTTAATGAGTAAGCTATCTAAAACCTGGTTGATGAGTTTGAGCTTTGGCGGCTTACTGCTTTTGTCAGCGTGTAATCTTTCCCAAGAGCCAGCCATTGACCAGCCTGGTACCAGTCGTGCTAGCGAAACGCTGAGCGAAGATGTCAATAACCTGCGCCGAGGCAGCGGCGAGCAAATCATCGCTCTGGGCGACAGTATTACGGCGGGGGCAGGAGTTGGCCTCGAGGCCGCTTACCCAAATTTACTCAGCCAAGCCTTAAATTTGCCCGTGGTTAACCGAGGCAGGGGTGGCGACACCACCGCAACAGCTCTGAATCGTTTGCAGCAAGATGTAATCGATGCAGACCCTTGGTTGGTGATTGTGGGTTTAGGCGGCAACGACTATCTCACCCAGGTGCCGCCCGCCCAAACAGAAGAGACCCTACGGCAAATTGTCACCCGCCTGCAACAAGCTGGGGTCATAGTGGTGCTTTTGGGTATGGATGTCAGCCCCTTTAACGGCAATTATGAAGGGCTATATCAGCGGGTAGCCAATGACACCCAGGCCTATCTCATTCCTGAGGTGTTAGAAGGCTTAAATGACCCTCGTTATTTGTATGATCGAATTCATCCTAACCAAGCCGGGCACGAAATTTTAGCCAATCGGGTTGCGGTAGGGTTGCAGCCGCTTTTGGAGGAGGCCATACTGCCCCCTGCTTTGCTCAATCAGCCGCAAAATTAAAAGCAGAGTTACAGAATGATTGAGCACTCCTATCGTGGCTTATAAGCGTGAAAACATTTTCTGACGCTATTGGTATTGGTCAGGTAACAACAGCTGAGGCTTTAGCGATTTTTGATGGGCTGGATACGGTTGAGGTCGATTTTATGCTGGGCGCTTGGCAAGGCTCAGGCTTCCCCACTGCCCACCCCCTAGATGGGGCGCTAGAAACCTACCATTGGCGTGGCAAACGCTTTGAGCATCCGGAACATGTGCACCCGCTGGTGTTTACTACCGCCACGGGCGGTACGACCAGCGTTAACCCCCTCTGGGCTTTACCTCTCCTCGGCTGGATAGAGCGAGTGCCCATTCCCAAGTCGGAGGGGGTGGGACGTATCTTTCAGCGGGCGTTGGGTTTGTTTTCGACTCAGCAGTCCTGCGCGCGGCTGCGGCTGACCCATTACCGGGGCAAAGAGAGCGCCACCATGGTTTATGACAGCCTGCCCATCAACGATATTTTTCGTCGGGTAGACGAACAGACGGTGCTGGGTCTGATGGATCTCAAAGGCATGGCACAACCGTTCTTTTTTGTGTTGCGGCGGGAGGCTGCTGCCTTAGGGGGCGATCGCGCCTTTTCCTAAACAATCCCAACCCTGAGCGCCACGACTCTTGATTCGCTAGTATGGAAAATGTCCTTGCGTTTAAAGATCACCCATGTCTACCGCTGCGCCCCCCATCCAGCCCCAGGCTATGGATGACACCAAACACGGTCTGCCCGTCACGATCATTACCGGCTTTTTGGGCAGCGGCAAAACCACCCTGCTCAACCACATTTTGGCCAACCAGGAAGGGCTCAAGACCGCTGTGCTGGTGAACGAGTTTGGCGAAATCGGCATTGATAACGACCTGCTGATCGCCACCGACAACAGCGACGACACGATGGTCGAACTCAGCAACGGCTGCATCTGCTGCACCATCAACAACGACCTGATGGAAGCGGTGTACAAAGTGCTGGAGCGCCAGGACAAAATCGACTACCTGGTGGTCGAAACCACCGGTCTGGCCGACCCCCTGCCTATCGCCCTGACGTTTTTGGGCACCGAGTTGCGCGATATGACCCGGCTTGACTCGATTGTCACTGTGGTTGATGCCGAAAATTACAGTTTGGATCTGTTTAATAGCCAGGCCGCCCACAACCAGATTGCCTACGGCGATATCATTTTGCTCAACAAAGCCGACCTGGTCGACAATGCCGATCTTGACCTGCTAGAAGTCAAAATTCGCGATGTCAAAGCAGGGGCGCGAATTTTGCGCACCACCAAGTCTGAAGTGCCGCTACCGCTGATTCTCAGCGTGGGCTTGTTTGAGTCAGACAAATATTTTGGGAGCGATCGCGCCAAAGACGACCACGACCACGACCATCACGGGCACGATCACCACGATCATGCTGCCCATGGCCACGAGGCCCACGACCACGAGGCCCACGACCACGCCAATTGCGACCACGACCACGGCCACTGTGAGCATGACCACGATCATGATCACCATGCCCACGGGCACCACTCTGACCACCTGGCCATTGATGGGTTTACGTCGCTGTCCTTTGCTAGCGATCGCCCCTTTGCCATTCGTAAATTTCAGAACTTTCTAGATAACCTGCTGCCCGAGTCAGTGTTTCGGGCCAAGGGTATTCTCTGGTTCGACGAAAGCCCCAAGCGCCACATTTTTCACCTCAGCGGCAAGCGCTTCTCGCTCGATGACGACGATTGGAAAGGTGAACCCAAGAACCAACTGGTGCTAATTGGTCAGGGGCTGGACCACGACACCCTGCGGCAGCAGCTTAACGACTGCCTGTGCCTCCCCTCGGCCAGTCGAGGTCTGGGGTTTGGCAAATAGGACAGGTAAAGGCATTGCAGCACAGGAAAATTCATCACTATGAAGCGTCGAGTATTTATTAATCGGCTGGGGCTGGGGCTGCTGGCCAGTTCGTTGCCGGTGGCGATCGCAGCTTGCCAGTCTGATTCATCCCCCCCGGCAGCTACCGAGGGGGAGCTAGTGGCTGTAGGCACCGTGGCTGACCTAGACGCCGCCGGTGTTTTGGCTAGCCAAAATATCCAGGGCAACAACCTGGCCGTGATTCGCGACCCTAGCGCACCAGAGTCAGTCATTGCGGTCAGCGCTGTCTGTACCCACTCTGGCTGCACTGTGCCCTGGGATAATGCCCAAGGGCTGTTTGCCTGTCCCTGCCACGGTGGGCGGTTTAACCCCGACGGCAGCGTCGTTTCTGGCCCGCCGCAACGGCCCCTGACCCGCTTTGAGGCCACCATTGACGGCGAACAGGTTTTGGTGAGACTTTGAGACAGGATTAAGAGGACGTTTGAAAAGTCCTGTTTCTTGTCGCCAAAGTGACGATCCCCTTAAATCCCCCTTAGAAAGGGGGCAGGGGGGCGGCAGGTGACTAAAGTGACAGCAAATCACTTTTCAAACACTCTCTAAAGGCTGAGAGCACAACCGTGAGCGCATTCCTCCAGTCTGAAGCCCTAACGCCTCGCCTCTAAACCCTTCTCCTATTCGGTAACCCCCTTGGCCCAATGACCGACCCCGGCAGCCAACTCCATCCCGATTGTTTAGCCTGTCAAATTTTGGCCGGGAAAGAGACCGTACCCGGCGGCACCATTGCCGAAAACTCGTGGTGGGTGGCTGACCACTGCGTTGGCCCTTACGGGCTGGGGTCGGTAGTTGTCAAAACCCGTGCCCATCGTGAAAACCTCTGGGATCTCTCTGAGGCTGAATCGGCCTCTATGGGACCTTTTTTGCAGCAGATGTCGGAGGCGATCGCCCTGGCTATGGGGGCCGAGCGGGTTTACGTCAGCCTCTGGGTTGACCAGCCACCCTACCATGTTCACTTTGTGCTGCAACCCCGCTACCCGGATGGGCAACATCCTCAAGAACTGGGCCTAAAGGGCCTCGAACTCCAGGTGTTTCGCACCCTGGGCAAGGCTCCTAGCGACACCGATATGGCTCAGGCCGCAGAGCAGATTCGAACGGTGTGGCAGCAAAAATTTGCGCAGCAGCTAGCATGCGAGTCGTAGTGCAGCGGGTGACGGCCTCCAGCGTTACCGTAGGGGGCAACGTGGTCGGCTGCATTGGCCGGGGGCTAACGCTACTGGTGGGTATTGCTCCCACCGACACGACCACAGAATTGGCCTGGATGGCCCGCAAGTGCCTAGATCTGCGGTTGTTTCCGTCGTTGGATAGCGACGGTCAAAGATCGGCCCAGGAGGGCGATCGCTGGGATCACTCTGTACAAACAATTGGGGGCGACATTTTGGTGGTCAGCCAGTTTACCCTCTACGGCGACTGTCGTAAGGGTCGCCGTCCCTCGTTTGAGGGGGCAGCCCCTCCAGCCCAGGCCGAGGCTCTGTACAACGCGTTTGTGGCATTGCTACGAGACAGCGGTCTGTGCGTCGAAACTGGCCAATTTGGAGCGACGATGCAGGTCGAGATTCACAACGATGGCCCTGTAACACTGATTTTGGATCGCGATGCCCCCGCTTGAAGGCGAGCTTTTTCATTCAACGGAGTATCACCGTGAAGCGAAGACTAAGGGGATACCCAGTAGCCATTTTGAATGGAGGTTGCTACAGTAAATGAGCTTTGAGGTTTGTAAAGAAACCATTAACAAAGCTTATACAAGGTGTCAGTTGGTGGTATGCACCAGGTCGCCCTAACGGTGAGGAGTTTCTGTAGCCCATGTCCGCAACTACAATCTTTTGCGACTTTGACGGCCCCATAGCCGATGTCTCTGAGCGCTACTACGCCACCTATCGCCAGGGGCTAGCTTGGGTTCAAGCCCTGGCTACAGCTCAAGGCGACAATTTGACCGTGCGTTACCTCTCTAAGTCCCAGTTTTGGACCTTTAAACAAAACCGCGTGCCCGATCGCCAAATTGCCCATTGGTCGGGTCTCGAAGGTCATCATATTGACAGCTTTCTCAGCCAGGTGAGCCGCATCGTCAATCACGCCACCCTACTCGATCACGATCAGGTACAGGTGCAGGCCCGTGAAGGCCTAGATATTTTGCACCAGTGTGGGGTGCGGGTGGTACTGGTTACGTTGCGGCCCCCCAACCAGGTGATGCGGTTTCTAGACCAGCACGATCTCGGCTGGGCAATCAGTGACTTATACGGCATGCCTGAGGTAGAAGCCGCCTACCAAAACCAGGCTAGTCACAAAATTGAGCGCTTGCAAGCGGCGATCGCCACCCAGCAGCGCCAGGGCTACGACCTCAGCCAGTCGTGGATGATTGGCGACACCGAAGCCGACATTATGGCGGGTCAAACCCTCGGACTCGATACCGTTGCCGTGACCTGCGGCATTCGCAGCAACACCTATCTCCAGGGGTTTCGCCCTACCCACCTAATCCCTAACCTGTGGACGGCCTGCCAGATGCTACAGCGGCGATCGACCTTAAACCGACACCGTCTCTAGACACTGACGCTAGGGGTGCTCTCGTTGCGATCGCTACTTGCCAGACTTCTACCCGTCAGACGGGTAGCGATCCCACCAGCGGTTAAGCGGATAGTAGAGGGCCGGTGCCCACAAGCTGCTTAAAATAGCCGAGCTAAGGGCGATGCGCTGGTGGTAGAGCCAGATTTTGCCCAGGGGTGGGTAGAGAGACGTGGTCGATATGAGCTGGTGAAAGCTAATTTGCAGCGCCAGCACCGTTTCAGCAATCACCGCCATCGCAAAGACAATTAGCGCTACCGATACGATGTCTTCTTGCAGGTAGCGCTGCTTTTGCAGCCGGGCCGTCAACACGCCGACCACAATCAGGCTGAGGGTGTGGGTCGGGTCGGGAGACGTCATGGCATCTTGCAGCAGCCCTAGCACTAGCCCTGCGATCGCAGCTTCCCATTGAGTTCGTTTAATGCTCCAGGCAACTACCCAGATCAGCAGCCAGTGGGGCGTCACTCCTAGCAGCTGCATCCCCGGAATCCGGCTAGGCAGCAGCAGCAGGCAAGCCCCCACCGAAGCCGCCGTGACAGCGCTATTAATTACCCAAGGCCGCCGCCATAGCGGCAGCGATGCTACCCGCAGACCCTGGGTCATAACCCTGACCCAGCGTTGTCATCCGGTACTGCCCCGTTCTCTGGGTTGGCCCCAGGTAGCACCGGATCGTCAACGGTCTCTTGAGGTTCAAACGGATGAATAATGGCCCATTCCAGCACCGGCAGCGGCGACGATAGCTGAATCACCGCCTCTGGAGCAGGGCTTTTGGTTAGATCAATCGATTCAATCCGCCCGATGGGAATATCGCGGGGGAACAGACGACTATAGGAAGACGTAACGATCACATCGCCCGTGTTGATGTCAGGCAGCTTTTCAAAAAACTCCATTACCACCCGGTTGTTAGACTGCCCTCGCACCACGCCCATGGCGCGGCTGCGGCTTACCTTCGCACCCACCCGGCTAGTAGGGTCACTCACCAACAACACCCGTGAGGTGCTGGGCGACACCGCGACCACCCGACCCACTAGACCACCCGGGCCGGTCACTACATGGCCCACAGCCACACCACTGCGCGTGCCCCGATTGAGAATGACATGCTGCCACCAGTGGTCGGCCCCCCGACCAATTACCGTAGCGCGAATGCCCTCGGTGGTAATGGTGCCTTCGTAGGCATCGAGAGTTTGGAGGGCGCGGTTTTGATTCTCTAGCTCCACAATGCGTTGCTGAAGCTCAAGAATATAGCTATTTTCAAACTGCTGTTCACGGCTTAATCCCGGCTGCAAGGGCCGAGTCATCCAGTGATAGGCTTCGTAGATCAAGGCCCCATCACTGGCCCGCAATAGCCAAGCAGAGGAAACGGCCAGAGTGACCATTCCCGCTTTGAGGGCATGACGTGTCCACCAGCGGCGTAGAGCAAACATACTTTCGGGGTAGATGACGACTCTAACGCGGACCTAGAGGCTCCGCCCGCTGAAAACTCGCCCCATTTGGCTAAAGTTTTCTAGCACTCGCCCGGTACCGAGCACCACGCAGCTCAATGGATCTGCCGCTACATGCACTAAGATGCCGGTTTCGTGACTGATTAGGGTGTCGAGCCCCTTGAGCAAAGCGCCGCCCCCGGCCAGCATAATGCCGCGATCGATAATGTCGGCAGCCAGTTCGGGTGGGGTGCGCTCTAGGGTACGCTTCACCGCTTCTACAATGACCGACAGCGGCTCGGCCATGCTTTCACGAATTTCAGCACTCTTTACGGTAACAGTACGGGGCAGACCCGACAGCAGATGCAGACCCCTCACATCCATGGCAATCTCGTGATCGTCGGGGTTAGGGTAGGCCGAGCCAATGTTGATTTTGATTTCTTCGGCAGTGCGCTCACCGACTACCAAGTTATGCACCTTTTTCATGTAGCTAGAGATGGCATCGCTCAGCTCATCGCCCGCCACCCGCACCGACTCGCTCAGCACAGTGCCCTGTAAGCTCAGTACCGCCACCTCAGTGGTGCCGCCGCCAATGTCGACGATCATGTTGCCGGTGGGCTCAGCTACCGGCAGACCCGCTCCGATCGCTGCCGCCACCGGTTCATCAATTAAATAGACTGTGCGCGCGCCTGCTTGCTGAGCCGCATCCATCACTGCTCGACGCTCAACGCCAGTGACACCGCTGGGAATGCCAATGACAATTCGGGGCGACACCAGGGTGCGGCCCTCATGTACCTGACGAATAAAGTGTTTGAGCATCAGCTCAGCGGTGTCAAAGTCAGCAATTACACCATCCCGCAGGGGTCGCAGCGCTAAGACGTTGCCAGGGGTACGACCCAGCATGCGCTTAGCTTCTTCTCCGACCGCCAGGGGCTTCTTTTCGACTTGATCAATGGCAACCACAGAGGGTTCTTGCAGCACCACGCCTTTGCCAGAAACGTACACCAGGGTATTGGCCGTACCGAGGTCAATACCCATATCGCGTGAAAATCTGTCGAAGAGAGCCACAGGCAATAACGCCCCTACACTATGAAAAGACAGGAAACCAACTTCAACGTTGAACCCGAGGGGCCAACATTGATGTCGAAGTGGATTCTATTACGTTTCGTATCAAGGCGTCCAGTAAAAGAATATTTATCAGTTACTAAAAAAACACTGGCTGATGGTAGGCCTTGAAATTTAAGCATTTTTAAGGATGTCGCCGCTTGTTTGTTGAGGCTGCCAACAGCTTGCCCCATGACGAGTCTAATCTCCCATTGGTTCCAGGCGTAGGGGGGGAAGTTTCGCCTACAATGCGGGGGCAAGAGTTGGGCGTACAGCTAATGACGATCAATGTGGTGACTCTGGTAGGCCGCGTCGGCACTGACCCAGAGGTCAAATATTTTGAGTCGGGCACCGTGGTGTGCAACTTGACCCTAGCGGTGCGGCGGCGATCCAGTCGAGATGACAAGCCCGACTGGTTTAATCTAGAGCTCTGGGGCAAAAATGCCGAAGTCGCCGCTAACTATGTGCGCAAAGGTAGTTTGATTGGTATAAGCGGTGCTCTTAAGCTCGACCACTGGCAAGATCGCGCTACGGGAGCAGCCCGTTCAAAGCCAGTAGTGCGGGTCGATCGGCTTGATTTGTTGGGGTCTCGCCGCGATAACGAATCGACTATGAGCTATAGCGACGACGAATTTTAGTTGAAGGCAATTGGTAACTACCGCAACACTTTGAAGCGCAGTCTTGGCCTCGACCACTTGCCCTCGTATTTAGGGGGCAGCGGGGCCAAACTCCTCAAGCCAATCAAAAATTTGGCTGAGCTGTTCAGTGGTTACCAAGCCGTACTGCCACAGTGCCATGGGCAATAAGTTTGTCGTCTGCCCCGCTTTGCGCAGACCCATAGCGATCGCCTCCGATGAGACCGCTAACTCGGTTTGAAGAAAGTCGATGAGTTTGGTGAGACGCTGAGAAGCCATAGAAAAACCAGGCAGAAGCCAATAATTAGCCCTCACTATAGCGACTCTGGCTAAAAGTTGTCTCTGCCCGGGGTCAGACCGCTGATCTGTCCAATGGTGACTACCGAGAACGGCTTTCTAGGTAGTCGGTCAACCGAGTCAGGGTGTCGTTAAGCTTTTCTTCGATGGTGGGTTCTGGATCGGCGGCGGCCTCTTTCCGCCTCAGGCGCTCAAAAGCTCGAATAATGACATAGAGCACCAAGGCAATAATCAAAAAGTCGATGATGGTGCCCAAAAAGCTGCCCAAACGAATGCCTGGCCCGACAACGGCTTCACGCCAGTCAGTACCAGCTTCTGCCAGCAGAGGGTTAATGATGGCAGGCATCAAGATATCTTCGACTAAAGAGGTGATAATGGCCCCAAAGGCCCCACCAATGATCACCGCTACGGCCAGCTCCACAACGTTGCCCTTGAGGGCAAAGGCTCTAAAGTCATCCCAAACGCTGCGCACGCGACCACGTCGCCTCCCCGTACCATTCGCCATACCCCTTACTCCTTAACCGTTTTACCCACAGAGATAGAGTAGTACACTGTCTCCGAAGAATCTATGTGTGGAGCTTAAGCTAGAAAACCTGCGATCGCCGCCAGTTTAACGGATCAAACCGCCGCTAAAGGTGAGATTCCGGAGGCGCGGTCCCGTGATTTGAGCAATCTGGAGCGATCGCTTTACCGCTCCTTGCCCCAGACTAGCGGTATGTTTAGCTAGCCTTTTTGTTGTCGTCGCCGTCCTATCTTAAACTGCACCTCAGGACGTTAGTGAACACGGTTAGACCGAGGAGTGACAGGATGGACGCAGCTGACCTCTGGCAACGCTACAAAGACTGGCTCTACTACCACGAAGGTCTGAGCTTTTATCTCGATGTCAGCCGTATGGGCTTTGACCATGACTTCGTCGCCCAGATGCAGCCCCGCTTTGAGAAAGCCTTTGCTGATATGGCCGCGTTGGAGGCCGGGGCGATCGCTAACCCCGACGAAGATCGCATGGTGGGTCACTACTGGCTGCGCGATGCCGACCTCGCCCCCACCCCAGAACTCAAGCAAGACATTCTCGAAACCCTGACCAGCATTGAGCAGTTTGCTAGCCAGGTGCGTACCGGCGGCATTTGCCCCCCTGGCCAAGCGCGCTTCACCGATGTGCTCTCCATTGGCATTGGTGGCTCGGCCTTAGGGCCGCAGTTTGTCGCCCAGGCCCTAGGGCCTGACTTTCCGCCCCTAGACATTCACTTTATTGACAACACCGATCCCGAAGGTATCGATCGCCTGCTGGCCCGCCTCGAAGACAAACTGCCCACCACCCTAGTGATTGTCACCTCGAAGTCGGGGGGCACTGCCGAGACCCGCAACGGTATGGTCGAAGTTCGCACTCGGTTTGAGCAGCGGGGGCTAAATTTTCCCAAGCAGGCCGTTGCGATCACCGGGCGGGGCAGCAAGCTGGAGAACCAGGCTCTCAGCGAAGGCTGGCTGACCACCTTCCCGATGCGAGACTGGGTGGGCGGGCGCACCTCTGAGCTGTCGGCGGTGGGGCTGCTACCCGCCGCTCTGCAAAACATCAGTATTCGCTCCATTCTCGGCGGCGCACGCGAAATGGATACTGCCACCCGCGTGCCCGACCTGCGCCGCAACCCCGCTGCTCTGATAGCCCTCGCCTGGTACTACGCGGGCAACGGCAAGGGCGAAAAAGACATGGTGGTGCTGCCCTACAAAGACAGCCTGCTGCTGTTTAGCCGCTACCTGCAACAGCTGGTGATGGAGTCGCTGGGCAAAGAAAAAGACCTCGATGGCAACCTGGTTTACCAGGGCATTGCTGTCTACGGCAATAAGGGCTCTACCGACCAGCACGCCTACGTGCAGCAGTTGCGCGAAGGTGTGGCCAGCTTCTTTGTCACCTTCATTGAGGTGCTCAAAGACCGCGCAGGCGAGTCGGTAGAGCTAGAGCCGGGCACCACCAGCGGCGACTACCTGTTTGGCTTTTTGCAAGGCACCCGCAAAGCTCTGTACGAAAACAGTCGCGGCTCGATTACCCTGACCATTCCCGAAGTCAATGCCCATACGGTAGGGGCGATGATTGCGCTGTATGAGCGGGCGGTGGGCTTCTACGCCTCGCTGGTGAATATCAATGCCTACCACCAGCCGGGGGTTGAGGCGGGCAAGCAGGCTGCCGCTGGGGTGCTCGACCTTCAGCAGGCGGTGGTCAAGGCGCTAGCCCACAGTGCAGAACCGCTGAGCCTGGCAGAACTGGCCGTCCAGGCAGGAGCCCCCGACGAGATCGAGACTATCTATGCGATCGCCCGTCACCTCCATGCCAACCAGCGCAGTCTAGTGATCCACGGCAACCCCGGTCATCCTGACGCGATCAAGATTGCAGCTCTAGCTTAGGGTTAGCAGGTCGGAAGGTTGGCAGGTCGGAGGGGTTCCACTTGTCAACCTTCAACCCCTAGTCTGGGATCCACACGTAGGGGCTGCCCGATACCGTTACCCCTTCGGTTTTGGAGAAGCGAATCACCACCAGCCGGGAGCTATCGCGGCCCAGGTCGAGGTATCCACTGGCCCAGACATCGGAGCGCACCACTCCGGTAATTTCGAGGCGGTAGCCACCGGGCGGCAGGTAGAGAGTTTCTTGGCGATCGAAGTTGTGGGGTCGATAAATTAGGCGGTTGTCGAGATAGACAGACCCCCATTCAGTGCCTTGGGCATCGAACTCGACCCGCACCGGCTGGGCTTCGGGGATAGGACGGGGGTAGGGCAAAATGATGATCGGTGGCTGGCGCAAGATATGAGGCGACTGCCGAATAATGATCCGTCGGTTGGAGCGAATTACGCGGTCTGACTGCACAGGGGAGCTGTCTTGGGCCAGGGCGATCGCAGGCCAGAGCAGCGAGACCAGAGCTATGCTTCCCCAGATCAAGCTCAGCCTGCGTCGCGATGCCCCTTTAGAGCGGGAATTAGACCGCTGCTGACCACAAGACTTCTCTCTGGGTGCGTCAACCACCATCCCCACGCTCCTTAAGTTAGACAATTGAACTCGCCGTCACCCTTTCAATGGCCATTTCGAGGCTATTTCGATGGTAATCTTCCCTGCCCGCCATCCCTAGCGACCTGTGACCCTTGGTCAACTGGCGGGTAGATATCCACACCCCGCCACGGCTACCCAATTGATTAAAGTTGACTAAAATTTAAGTAAGGAAAAACGGCTTACCTAGGTTTAGCCGCTAAGCTAGCTCTGACGTTTGATTGGCTGAGGCGATCGCCCTGACCGGGGCAGCTAAATCTATTTTGCCAAATCTATTTTGTTGTAGAGGATAGGGCTTTGAGTAATACCAGTAATTTTCGTGAAGCCATCAGTAAGGCTAAGGGGCAAACCCTAGTTGGCCCCAACGTGATCAAAAAGGCCCTGCCCTTTGTCGGCGGCGGGCTAATTTTGACTGCCCTGGGTTCCTTTGGCGGTCTGAGCGTCATGGCCAGCAACCCGGCCATTTTTATGCCCACCTTCTGGGTTGCATTCATCGCTCAGATTGCGCTGTTTTTTGTGGCCATGAATGTCGCCTCTAAGGGCAACAACAGCACGGCTTTGCCCCTGCTGGCTACCTATAGCCTGCTCACGGGTTACACCCTCAGCGGCCTGCTGGCCGTGGCAATTGGTACCGCTGGCGTAGGCGTCAACGGTATCGGGGCGGCAGCGCTAGCCTGCGGAGTCGTCTTTATCGCCGCTCGGCAAATTGGCTCTAACCTGTCTGAAGAAGACGGCCTCGCCCTCACCCGCACCATCGGCATTGGCATTGTAGCCGTGCTGCTGGCGGTGGTTGGTCAGTTTATCTTTGCCCTGTTTGGCGGCCCCGTTCCCCAGTTTCTCGACATCGCCATCTCGGGTCTGGGCGTGCTGGTGTTTTGCGGCGCTTCGGTGGTTGATTTCTTCATTCTGCCCCGCACCTACAAAGATGAGCAGTACCTATCGGCAGCGCTGTCGATGTACCTCACCTACATCAACCTGTTTGTGTTCATTCTGCGGCTGCTGATTGCCATCAACCGCGATTAGCGATCGCCCCAAGGCAACCGCTCCCTAGTTGGCAAAGGCCCGAAGCCGTTTGGTTTCGGGCCTTTAGTTTGGGGCTACCGACTTTTATAGCTATCGCTGACATCATGAGGATGTTTGCTTGCAACGATCCCCGTCTGTCATTAGCCCGTCTGGTTAGACATTGCCCCCAAAAACCTGAAAACGTTTGAGCGCTCAAACGTTTCTCAGGTTTAACGACGTTTCGCACCCCATCCTTCCTATACTGATACGTTGGTGCCTGTTGCACGTCGATCACCCAGGTTTTAGTTGTCAAGGAGTCCCATGTCTGTCATCCGCGCCCTGCATCAACAGTTGGTCAGCAAAGAACGCTCTGCGGTGGAGATTACCCAGGCCTACCTCGACCAAATTGCAGCCCTGGAGCCCCAAATTCACAGCTATCTGACCGTCACTGGCGATCAGGCTCTGGCCCAGGCCGCCCAGGTCGATGCCCGCATCGCCGCTGGTGAAACCATTGGGATGCTCAGCGGCATTCCTATCGCGCTGAAAGACAACCTCTGTACTGAGGGTGTGCGCACCACCTGCGGTTCCAAGATTCTGGAGAATTTTGTGCCCCCCTATGAATCGACGGTGACGGACAAACTGCGGCAGGCGGGGGCGATCGCCCTGGGCAAAACCAACCTCGACGAGTTTGCCATGGGCAGCTCTACCGAAAACTCTGCCTACCAGGTCACCGGTAACCCTTGGGATGTCACTCGGGTACCGGGCGGTTCCTCTGGCGGGTCTGCCGCTGCCGTGGCTGCTGGAGAATGTGCCGTGGCCTTGGGCTCAGACACCGGGGGGTCTATTCGTCAGCCCGCCTCCTTTTGCGGTGTTGTAGGGTTAAAGCCCACCTACGGCCTAGTGTCGCGGTTTGGCCTCGTCGCCTACGCCTCCTCCCTCGATCAGATCGGCCCCCTGACCCCGACGGTGGAAGATGCCGCCCTACTGCTCCAGGGCATTGCGGGCCACGACCCACGCGACTCCACCAGCCTAGATGTGCCGGTTCCCGACTATACCCAGAGCCTCAAAACCGACCTGAAGGGCCGCAAGGTGGGCATCATCACCGAAACCTTTGCCGCCGAGGGTATTGACCCTGCCGTTAGAGCCGCCACCGAGCAGGCCATTCAACAGCTCAAGCAGCTCGGTGCCGAGATTCAAGAGATCTCCTGCCCTCGGTTTGCCTACGGGCTGCCCACCTACTACATCATTGCCCCGTCGGAGGCCTCCTCCAACCTGGCCCGCTACGACGGAGTCAAGTACGGTGCCCGCCACAACAACGACAGCTTGATGTCGATGTATACCAAAACCCGTGCCGAGGGCTTTGGCGCTGAGGTCAAGCGCCGCATTATGATTGGCACCTACGCGCTGTCGGCGGGCTACTACGATGCCTACTATCTCAAAGCCCAAAAGGTGCGTACCCTGATCAAGCAAGACTTTGAGGCGGCCTTTGGCCAGGTGGATGTGCTGGTGTGTCCCACCGCCCCCACCACCGCCTTTAAGGCAGGCGAGAAAGTGGATGACCCGCTCAGCATGTACCTCTCTGACCTGATGACCATTCCGGTTAACCTAGCTGGGTTGCCAGGGCTCAGTCTGCCCTGCGGCTTTGATGACCAGGGCTTGCCCATTGGCCTACAGCTGATCGGCAATGTTCTGCGAGAAGATTTGCTGTTTGAAGTGGGCTATGCCTACGAGCAATCGACGGAGTGGTATCAGCGTCAGCCAAAGATGGCCTAAACCTGACGGAGGAGAGTTGAGGGGGCACCGACGAGGGCCTATTTCTTCACCCTATATTCACAGCGAAAAAATCGTCACAAAGAAGCATGGGGACCTAGAGCCGATCCCCCATAATAAAGAGCAGTATCCTCAAGACTGTTGGTCAGTTGGCCATTCATCCAACGACTCTAACCTTCCCTTCGTCACCTTTCCCTCCATGCCCATGTTCAATCTTGTTCTCGGCGTTTTGGGCATTGCAGGAATAGTTTATATCTCGCTGTGCGGCTGGCTGTGGCTGGCGCAGCGAAACCTGATGTACTTGCCCAGCCCTATCTTAGAAACCACCCCTAGCGCCTTCGGGTTGGTCTACCAGGATGTGCGTATTCCCATAGATGCAGAGCAGGGCGGTCACCTGCATGGGTGGTGGCTGCCCGCCGATCAGCACACAGATTTGACGTTTTTGTACCTGCACGGCAACGCTGGCAATGTCTCTAGCAACCTGGGCAAGGCGATGGCGTTGCGATCGCTCGGTGCGGCGGTCCTGGTGATCGACTATCGGGGCTACGGGTTGAGTTCTGGCCCCTTTCCTCGCGAGCAGCAGCTCTACGAGGATGCTTGGTCAGCTTGGCAGTTTTTGCACCGCGAGAAAGGGGTTGCCCCTCAGCATTTAGTGATCTACGGCCATTCCCTGGGGGGGGCGATTGGCATTGACCTCGCTAGTCGCATCCCCAATTTAGCGGGGCTCATCGTAGAAGGCACCTTTACCTCTATGGCCGATATGGCTACCCTGTCGCAGTACAACCGCTGGTTTCCGGTGCGGCAGTTGTTGACCCAGCGATTTAATTCCATCGCCAAGGTCGAAGGGCTAAAAATGCCCACTCTATACCTGCACGGTCTCGCTGATGCCTCGGTGCCGGTCACCATGGGCGAGATGCTTTACCAGGCCAGTGAAGAGCCAAAATCGCTGTGGCTGGTGGCCAATGCAGACCACAACGATCTCACCACCTGGGCGGGGGATGAGTTTAGTCAGCGATTACAGGAGTTTTTGCAAGATCACGTGCTGGCTCAGCGCTAATGGTCTACTGGTGAGCGTCTGCAAAGCTGGCGTAAAACCGAGTTTGAAGAGGGTTAGGCCACCGTCTGAATTTGCTAAAGTGAGCACGATAGCGCGATCGCCACAGCTAGGGGCGATCGCTTTTAGTATCCAAGCCCGCTGTTCTATTACGCTGTACTCACCGCCCTATACAAACTCCTATGGCCCGCCTTTCTACAGAACTAAATCGCTACTTTTTTGAAGAAGTTACCACCACTAAGGTCAGCCTTAAAGAGGTGCTTGACCTGGCGGGAGAGCGCACCTTTGGCTTTCTCTTTGTGTTGCTGGCCTTGCCCTCCGCCTTACCTATCCCAGCACCGGGCTATTCGGTACCCTTTGGCGTTGTGATCTTTTTGCTGGCCGTGCAGCTAATCGCTGGGCGCACCCGTCCCTGGGTGCCCGAGGGCTGGAAGACTCGCCAGTTTGACCTGGCGACGGTGCAAAAAATCATTGGGGCTGGCATCCCCTGGCTGCGACGTTTAGAGGCGGTGGCGCGCCCCCGCATGACCACAGTTTGCACCAGCCTACCGGGGCGCACCGTGATCGGCGTTGCCATCGCCACCATGGCGGTTTCGATGATGTTGCCGATTCCTTTAACCAATACTCTGCCTGCGATCGGCATTTTTGTGACCGGCTTTGGCCTGCTCGATGATGACGGTGCCATTAGCTTGGGCGGGCTAGTGCTGTGCCTCTGCGGCGGCATTCTCACCCTGCTGATTTTGTTGTTTGGCTACGAAGCCGTCAAAGCTGGGCTGAGCTTGCTGAGAGGCGGCAGTCTCTAGCCACCGATCCCCAACACCAAGCCCCAGGTCAGCAGCGTCCCCGTCGCGCCAGGGGCGTTGTCGACTACCCGCAGCCGCCAAGTACCCTGGGCTGGCTGGCCAATCAGCCGGGTGAGCCCTGGGGTAGTCGGTAGGGTATAGGTAGTACGCAGTGCCCGTTGACGCCCCAGGGTGCGGCCTTGCAGCAGCACCGCAGCGCCGCTAGGGGCCACCAGGGTCAGGCTAATATCGCCCAGAAACTCGTGGTCAAGGCTGACCTCTACCTGGAGGTCGACGACCGGCCCGGTAGCCGCGATCGCCATTCCACTCTCGACTCCCCCCGGCTGATGATCGGGAATGGCCAGGGAGGGCTGAGTTTGCTGCCGCACTACCTGCCCTAGCTGTCGCCCCGCAAAGGCCCGCCGCTGGGCTTCGCGCACCGCCGCCGCTGCATTCACCTTGCCGTAGCCAAACCATTGAGAGTGGCCGTTGGCATCGTAGGTGCCATACTGCAAACCCAGCTGAGGATCGGGGTTGCGATCGACAATTTTGTCAGCGGTGATTTGCAGAATCTCGCGCACCTGCCGGGCTGTCAGATTAGGGTTGACCGACAGCATCAGCCCCGCCACTCCTGCCACCACCGGACAAGAACTAGAGGTGCCGCCAAAGGCATTGGTGTAGTCGTCGTTGGAGTAACCGGCTCCCTGGGTGCGATCGCTCGTCACCATGCCCAGCCCCGGCTGATACTGCCGCAGTGGTGGCCCCGTCTGTACTGTGCCGACCTGGGGTAACGCCATACTGGGGGCTGCATTATTGCTGGGAGCCGCCACGGCCACATGTTCGCCCCAGTTGCTGTAGGCCGCCTTCGTCCCCAAACTCGTCGAGGCCGATACAGCAATCACGTCGGGGTGAATCGCAAACCCACTCAGCCATCGGGTCGGGCCACTGAGGGCATTTTGAGGCCACTGCATTTCGTTGATAGTGCCGCTGAGCGGGCGATTGGCGTTACCAGCCGAGAACACAATCACGCAGCCCTTGCCATTGCGGCCCAGGGTGGCGGCCCGCGTCAGGGCATTGGTCTGCCGCAGCGTCAGGGGAAAGTAGTTGGCTGCGGGCGACCAGCTACAGACAATCACATCGGCCCCCCGACGCACCGCCTCATCAAACAGCTGCTCGATCGCCCCATCGTCGATAAAGCCCGTGGTGCGAATGGGCATCAACGCGCAGCCCGGAGCCACCCCCACAATACCCGTGGTATTTTCCTCGCCGATCGCCAAACCCGCCACTGCCGTGCCGTGGTTGTCGGTCTGCTTGGTAGGCAGGGGCACTGCATCTTTATCTTGCAAATCTAGGGGGCCTACGAGTTTGCCAACCCCTTGCAGATCGGGATGGTTCAAATCAAAGCCGTCGTCGCTCACTGCGATCACCACCGATCGCGCTCCCCGCGTCACATCCCAGGCGGCCTCTGCAAAAATGTGCGACCCCGCTGCCAGGTTGGCGCCACCCCGGTGAAACAGGTGCCATTGTTGAGGGTAGCGATCGTCGGTAGGGCGGTAGAGACTGCCGGTTTCGATCGCGAGGTTAGGCTCTGCCGTCAGCACGGCATCGAGCGCAATCAGCCGGTTGGCAAGCTTGATGGGGTTTTCGGCCGCCGCCGCCGTCACCCGAGCGACAAAGGTGTGCGGAATACCTGCCACCGGCTTTTCAGGCACCAGGCCCAACTCAGCCAAGATCGCATCCATGGTTTGAGCCGCTGTATTGGGGGCAAACTGCACCGTGAGCTGATCGGTGAGGTAAACCCAGGTTTGCGGACTATCGGCCAGGCGATAAACATGGCTTGCAAACAGCACTGCCGCATCCTGTCGAGCCAGGGCCAAAGACGATTCTAGGGCAGGTTCAGCCACCTGCCACTCGATTAATTGCCCGCCAGCTACGGGTCGCACAGCCACCGGATTGAGGCGCTGTTGTAAAGCCTCTAAGGCCGTCGGACTGACCAAACGGGTGGTGAATCGGGTGGTCACCTTCTCTAACAGCAGCTCTTCACCGCCGCGCTGCAAGATCTCTCCCCGAAAATCGTGGCGGGGGCCGCTGCCGCTGGGCCAGCGAGAATCGGCGGAAGATGCAGTCATAGGTGGTATAGCCAACAGCGGGAACAGCCTGCTCCCAGAACAGCCTTTGCCAAAAGGCCATGGCGCAAACCTATGCCCCTAGGACAGTTGCTCTACCGGCCCAGAAAGAGCGTATTACGCCATACCGAGATGATAAGATACCTCAGTGTTTTTCAGTTCGGTTGTCCCTCACCCCAGAACGTATTCATGGCCGTTTCCCCTCGTTTTTTGCGTCACACCCTAGGCCGTTGGGCCGTCGCTGCACTATCTGTGGCCCTAGTTGGGGGGGCGTCTGGGGCGGCTTTGGCTCAGACTAATGGTGCTGATCCTGTGCGACCGTTGAACCAGGCTAGCAGCGCTCTGAGCATTGCCAGCGGCACTCAGCTAATGAGTGAGGCTAACGCTGCGATCGCTGACCAAAACTACTCCCTAGCCGAAGAAAAGCTGATTCAGGCGAGAGAGAGCTTCAATCAACTCTCGACCTACTACCAAGAACTGGCTCAAATGTTTGTGGGTATTGATACCCGGATCAATCGCAGCAATCGCGAAAAGGCTCTAGAGACAGCCCAGTTGCGCGATCAGGCCTCCTACCAACTGGCTCTCGTCTACCGAGCCCAAAATCAGCCCAACCAAGCGGTTCCCTTCTTAATGGAAATTTTGCGCAGCCAGCAACCGACCCGCGATCTGGGGCAGCGGGCCTATCAGCAGCTGTTTGAGCTAGGGTTTGTTGATGAACCCTACAGTGGTCGGGCTGCCACCACCCCGGTTGAACCGGCTACCCCTAGAGAATAACCCCCGTCAAGCCTTTATTCCTCGCGGTCACCCATAGCCAGATTTAATAGCTTGCCCCTGGCAAATGGGGGATACCCCTGGCAAGATGGTCATGGGGTACTCGACCCTCTAACCCATTCACCAGTGGAAAGCAACGACTCCATGATTACTCCCGATCAGGTTAGCACCATGATTAAGGCTGGCCTGCCTGATGCCAGCGTGCAAGTACAGGACTTAACCGGTGGCGGTGACCACTACCAGGTAGTAGTGGTGTCATCAGAGTTTAGTGGGCGCAGTCTGGTGCAGCAGCATCAGCTGGTTTACGGCGCGGTGCGCGAGGCCATGTCCTCCGAAGCCATCCATGCGCTAGCCTTGAAGACATACACTCCAGAAGACTGGGCTGCTCAAAGTGCCTCAGTTTAAGCCTTACTCTGCTTTGACCGTTTGTTTCGTTCTGCACAGGTATCGACGCTATGGATTCGGCAACTAAAGAAAGACTCGACCAGTTGGTTCAAAACAACACCATCATGGTGTTTATGAAGGGCAACAAGTTAATGCCCCAGTGCGGTTTCTCTAACAACGTGGTGCAAATTCTCAATGTCTTGGGCGCACCCTTTGAAACCGTTGACGTGCTAGCCGACCCAGATATTCGCCAGGGCATCAAAGAGTATTCCAATTGGCCCACAATTCCCCAGGTCTATATCAATGGCGAGTTTGTTGGCGGCTCTGACATTTTGATTGAGCTATACCAAAACGGCAAGCTGCAAGAAATGGTTGAGATTGCGCTGGCCTCCTAGACATGAGGGCTGTAAGATGCCAAGGGTTAGAGGTTAAAGGCTGCATCATAAGCCCTAACCCCTGGCATATAAAACCGCTCTAAGCCGTATAATTCGCCCCTAGGCCGAGCGATCGCAGCCCTCGGCGGTAGGCGATCGACGTTTTGTCGGCCCCAATGTGCGATTCTGCTGACAGGTCTAGGGGCAGATCTTCGGGATACTGAGCTTCGACCACTTCCTGGTCTTCGGCAAACACCTGATAGTTAAACTCATACACTGGCTCTAAGGGCTGGTCTTGGTCAAAGTTGCGGCAGATGGGTACAAATATTCGGGTCTTGCGGGCAGAGATTGGGCTAGCTGCATTGAGAATACACAGCCGCCCTGTTCCCGGAAAATGCACCGTCAACCGAGCCGTAAACGGTAAAAATACATCAAACACCCGCAGCCACTTAAAATCTGCCGGTGCCCGATCCTGCAATGCCTTGGGAAAGTTGCTCACGGTGCTGAGATACTCTGCCCGCAAGCCCTGCTCGGTGGGGGTCACCTCATAACGAGGCACTACCGGATTGTTGATATCGCCAAAGGTTGCGGTGTGCACCCAGGCAAAGTGGGCCACATCTAAAAATCCTTCGACTTGTCGCCCCGCCGCTGCCTCTATATCGACGGCATCGGGCAGAATTTGCTGATAGTTGGGGTCATTCCACTGGGGGAACTCGGGCAGCGTGCATTGGGTGCCGCCACTCAGAGTAGTCCATACTAGGCCGTAGGCTTCTTGAACCGGGTAGGTTTTGAGACAGAGCTTTTTAGGGATAGTAGCCTCGGGGTTAGCGGGCACCTTGACGCACTGGCCATCGGCCGCGTAGTGAAAGCCGTGGTACTTACAGACCAGATGGTCACCCTTCACCCAACCCATGCTGAGGGGAATACCCCGGTGTAAACAGATATCATTGGCCACCGAAAGACCAGCGTTAGTGCGCCAGATTACCAGTCGCTGGTCGAGTAGAGTCGCCGTGATCGGCTGATCGGTCACCTGATGGCTAAAGGCAACGGGGTACCAAAAGGGATAAAGTGCATCCCAGTCGGATTCAGCAAAGGTACATCCCCTCGGGTAAACCTGTTGGTGAGCCATGGCATTCTGTGGTGGTGCAAAACAGTGATGTCATAGCTACCAGACCCCTTGACCGCTTGTCTGATGTACAGGCTACAGCCGCGATCGCGGTCTCATACCGCATCCGAATTCCATACCCCCGATACCCAACCGGTCAGCCTGTAGGGACGTTGGCATAGCCTGGCCGGAAGGCCTTACGGCGGTTCGCCCAGGGGAATCGGGGGTAGCCAAGTAGGATTTAGTATTAGACCGCACGACCACTTAGGCCAGCCAACGGTGCCCCTAGTCTCTCATGTCCTCAGCCAGGGTTGTCAAAGTGTGGCCAGCCAAGACTAACTCGCCGTCATCGCTGAAGCAGGGGCTTCCTCACTCTCGGGAGCCACTTCTTCAAAGCGAATCACATCTTGGCGGGGGATAGCGTGGCTTACCCGCACCTGAAACTGTTCGCCTAGGGCCACGGCGCGGTTAAACCGCATGGCCAGTTCTAGGCCAAGGTCTTCGACCATGATCAGCCCTAGCCCCTCATCTTCGCGCAACCAGCGCAACAGCATCACCTCCCACACTCGGTCTTGATGGCGGCGCAGGTATTCTAAAGCCCAGTAACGCTTGGTTTGACGCTCGACCAGGGTGGCTTCGTAGGCCGCTGAGCTAGCGCCAATAGCCAATTCCGTCACCTCCGTAGACGAGAACGGCAGCGGCTCGCCCCGTAGGTGGGCTTTGAGCTGAAAGTGGGTGACCAGGTCGAGGTAGCGGCGAATGGGGGAGGTCACCTGGCTATAGCTCTCGAGGCCCAGGGTAGCGTGGCGACTGGGAATCACACCGACTTCACTGCGGGTCATGCAGCGCCGAATTGCCGAGTCGCGCACCCAGCCTATGGGTAACTGAATCAGCTCTTCGTCGGAGGGCAACTCGGGCTGGGGCTGGCTGCGAAAGGGAATGGCTAGGGCGTGGGTTTGGCCGTAGCGGGCGGCCACCTCTCCGGCCAAGATCATCATTTCGGCGACCATCTGTCGGGCCATAGAGTCGTTGAAGACTTCGATCACGATGTCGTCCTCGGCCTCAGACACCTTGATGCTCGACTCTGGCATGTTGATGCTGATGGCTCCCTGGGTGAGTCGCCATTGGCCCCGCACCTTGGCCCAGTGGGCTAGCCCCTGGAGTTCGGGCTCGGCAGTAATGCCTAGCTCCAGCATTTCATCGACATCGTCGTAGGTGAGGCGGTAGGTAGGGCGAATCAGGGTGGGATGGATTTGGTAGTCTTGAATGTCGCCGGTGGCGGTGAGGGTGATGCCAAAGCTGAGGGCACAGCAGGTTTGGCCCTGAATCAGGCTCATCGCCCCGGTAGCCAGCTCTAGGGGGAACATGGGAATCATGCCCGTGGGCAGGTAAACCGTAGTGCAGCGACGACGAGCTTCTAGGTCCAAATCATCCCCAGGCATTAGCCAGCGGGTGGGGTCGGCGATGTGCACCCACAGTCGTTGAGTGCCGTCTTCTAGAAGTTCTAAGCTCAGGCCGTCGTCAATTTCCTGGGTACTGGCATCGTCTACGGTGTAGGCCTTGAGGTGGGTGAGGTCTACCCGGTGGCTATCGGGGTCGGGCGGCGGAGACTGGAGACGCTGCTGCGCCATAGTAAGGATCTCCTCAGAAAAGTGACTGGGAATTTGGCTACGTCTCAGGGCCAGATTTTCGTGCACCGTCCATAATCCCAGTGTCACTAGGGTATCAAATGCACCCGCTGTTGTCGGGGCGCTACCGATCGCATTTAAAATTTCTACGGCCTGGGCGCGCTGGCTCGACTCATCGCCCAATAGAGCTAGCCGCTCAAGGATTTCGAGGCGGGGGCGATCGCTTTTGTCCCAGTCTACGACTTCACCGGCTAAGCCCTGGCGAGCTTTGGTGATGAATGACTCCCACTCGTGCTGACGCTGGGCCTCTCGCTCAATTTGCAGCCGCAGTTCGTCAACCTGAGAGGCGGCGCGGGGTTCGTAGCGATCGCCCTTTTGCTTGAAGAAAATTTTGTCTTCCACCAGCAGGCGGTGGGCGGCGTAGCAGAAGGTCGGGCTTTGGTCAGAAAACAATAGCTGCGCCAAAGCAGCCGGGTCGGCAGATTCCCCGGCTTCGGTTAGAAACTCCCAGGCAATCTCTAGGCTGGAAGGATCGATATAGTCACTGGCCTCGGCCACAAAGGCGGCGAGATCAGCCGGCTTATAGGTGCTGCCGCTGACCTCATAGGTGAGGTCGCGGGGATGGAGGGTGTGGGCTTGACCCCGCTCGTCGATCACCACCCAGTTTTTTTTGCCCTCGGGACGATCGACTACCCCTAGGCGGGGCTGTCCCTGGTGCTTAAATTCGACTAGCGTTCCTTTTTCAATCAAGCCAACACCCTAGCGATCGCCATCCCTAGCCTAGCCTAGCCTTCCCCATTCACATAGGGCAGCAGGGCGATAATCCGCGCCCGCTTGATGGCAGTGGTGAGTGCCCGCTGTTGTTTAGCGGTCAAGCCAGTGATGCGGCGGGGCAAAATTTTGCCGCGCTCGGTGATGAACTTACGAAGCAGATCGACATCTTTGTAGTCGATGGGGTCTTCGGGCTTGATTGGAGATACTCGACGACGGAAATAGGCCATGGGTACTTACTTGATTTCTTTGTGAATGGTGTGCTTGTTGCAGTGGGTGCAGAACTTTTTCAGTTCAATGCGGTTGGTCGTGTTACGACGGTTCTTTTGGGTGGTGTAACGAGATACACCGTTGGAGCGCTTGTCCGGGTTAGTTCGGCACTCGGTGCACTCTAGGGTGATGACGAGGCGGACGCCTTTAGCCATGACTGTTTACCTGAAAATAGGGCGGGCAAAAATAATACACAGTCTTTCATTATTTCATAGGCTGCTCAGATCTGCCAAATTTGATTTCTTGAGACCGGGAACACAGGGCTGGGTGGGCATTGCCCACCGATAGACTCGGCAGGATGGCTAGAGGTGGGGCCTGCGGCGCACAACTGGGGGCAAAAGCCAGATCTGCTGCCGGGGCCATTTCGCTGGCCCCAGACCCCCATCGAGAAGGGCGTTCCGCCGCCCTTCACCCTTCACCCTTCACCCTTCACTCCCTACTCTCTACTCACCTTCTGCTCCACCCCAAACCCCACCAGCGTCAGGGTATCCATGGTTTCGCCTTCGGTGGGGCGTTTGTAGTTGAGGATGCGGCGAATGCGGGTGGTGGGGTTGACGAGCAAAATAGAGTCGACGGAGACCACGCGGGTGTAGGGGGTGGTCATCAGCAGTTCGCGGGTGCTCTGGTCGTAGGTAAAGGTAGAGATTAGGGGGCGATCCTCTTCGTAGGCGCGATCGCGCAGATAGTCGCCGCTGAGCACGGTGCCTTCCTGACGCTGGGGCACAAATAGCGCTCGCAGTTCTTGAGATACCTCTTCGCCTTTGTCAGACACGGTGTGGAAGGCGAGCTGGAAACCTGGCAGGGCGTCAGTGTTGTCGACGTCGCCATAGCCGTTGTCAGCCAGCACCTTGCGGCGCAGCTCGGGGGTGATGGCATCGACGCGAAAATCGGTATGCGATCGCTCTACCTCTTGTTGGGCAATGTAATGGTAGGTGCGTTCGATCGACCAGTGACCGATGCAACAGTCAAAAAAGTAGGTGATATCGGCTAAATCCATAGCGTTAGCCCTAGAGTACGTGCGGTAATTCTTACGGTACCAGGGTTTGCCAATGGCCTGAACAACCCGCGCGCTCTTGGATGGCAGCGATTGAGTATTAATGCTTACAGAATCTTCTGAAGGACTGCGTAGGATAAGCGGCAAGTGAGCCAAATGCCTCCTTTGGGTTATTGCCGGTCGCAGACCTGCCCACTATGATAAAAATGCTTGAGTTAAGAAATGCAACAATCCTGCCCTGTGGATTGACTAATTTCGCTACGTGCCCGTTCGTTTGGATGGTTGACTATGCCCTTCTCCGCTGACACCGCCCGCATTTTGGCTGAGCCCCTCGTGCAGGCTTTTTTTCAAGAAACTGCTGGAGACTGGCGATCGGAGCGTCGCTACTACACCCTTAAAAGTGGCGAAACTCAGAATGTTGTTAGCCGAATTACTATCGAGTTTTTGCCTGCGGGTGCAGACCCGCTGCTAGAGCTGGCTGAGTTGCACCAGCTAGATCCCTCAAAGCCGTTAGTCTGTGGCACTACAGTCGCCTGGGAAAGTGACTATGTGGGCACTGGCAAGAAGCCAGTGGTGGGCAGCACTATTTTTGGGGTGCGGGGAACGACGCTCTATCGCGATCGCGGATTTGCCACTCCTAAGCCGGTCACAGCCCAATATCACTTCAATGACAACCGAACTCTGGTGCTCAAAACCCAGTACAACGACTCCAGCTTCGAAGAAGAACTGCGGCTGATTGGCCAGCGCTACCGCACCCGTCAGACCGTCATCTCTCGCGCTGGAGAAGAGATCATGATTGGTCAGTACTTGGAAACCAGGATTTAGGGGGGCAATTCCTCCTCTTGGCTTTGAGTCTAGGACTGTCGAGTCCTAGGCTCAAAACCGAAATCATCTGAAGGCGAATGTCGCTGAAATGAACTAGAGCCAACCCTTGAAATCGCCGAAAGCATTGGTCTGCCGTCGGGTGGGCACTGCTCACCAGCCTTGATTCGGTGACATTCCTCATCAATCACGCCACCCTAGGATAGCTGTATCCAAAATTTACAGTTTGTTTACTGCCGTGCCTCTAGCACCACAGGGCTGACTAGCCCCCAATGGGGGTTGCCTTCGCCAGTGGTCAGGCTAACCCAGCCCAGGCCTTCACTGGTGCCAGCCCAGATCTTATTGCCAGTGTTAGGGGAAAGCGACAAAATTCGGCTGGAGGGCAGGGTTGGCACTTGACCGAGCAGTTCGCCGCTGTCGGGTTTGATCTTAAACAGGCCGGTGGTGGTTCCCACCCAGAGGTTGCCAGCCCGATCAAATTCGGTGGTCTGAATGCTTCTGCCCCGCATGGTGCCGACCGATCGCACTAGCTCGGCCCGCACGGGGTCTACCACCAGCAGGCCGCTGGCGGTGCCAACCCAAAGATTGCCGCGCGGGCCTAGGGTGAGAGACTGCACCGCGCCCCCCGGCAAGTTGCTGACTTCGCGGATGGGGAAGGCGCTGGCGGTATTGATCTGCACTAGGCCATTGAGGGTACCGACCCAGAGATGATTGTTGCCGTCGAGGGCTAGGGCGTTGGCACTGACGCCGGGCAGCCGTTGCACGGTGGTCATCAGCAGACCGCGATCGGGGCTGATCATGACTAAACCGCGATCGGTGCCGGTCCACAGAAAGCCACGACTATCGATGAGGAGAGACAGCACCCGGTTGGAGGGCAGCTGAAAATTCTGAGCCGTAATCACGTTGGTGCGTGGGTCAACCCGCACCAGACCGTCAAAGGTGCCCACCCAAATGCGCCCGACTCGGTCTTGGGCCAGGGCTTCAAGGGTACGGCTCGGCAGGCTGACCCGCTGTAAGATTCGCCCTGTTTCAGGATTGATGCGCGACAGACCAGCCCAGGAACCGACCCAAAGGTCGCCGGTAAAGTCGGGTTGTAGGGCGGTGACGCGGTAGTCGTTAGTAACGGGTGCCTGGGCCAGGGTAGGCGCAGCCGCAACGTCCGCCGCAGAAAGGGTCGAGGACAGGGGTAGAGGGTAAAGCCCACCCGATGAAAACATGAGCGACGATAGAACGAGCAGGCTAAACATTACATCTCTCCCCACGGGTGGCGATGGTGGGCAATAGCCCAAATAGTTTGCCCTTCAAGGCTTTAGGGCATCTCAAGCGTTACAGTATATCGACAATTCCAGCGGGCGGAGCCTTCAGATAGAATTTGTTGCCCTGCATTCCTTGGGCCTATAACACGGCTGGCTTCAAGGAACTTGAGAAACCCACACCTTGATTCATCTTGATTCATAATCTTAAGTTATGAATATATACAGATCTTCCAAAACTAAACTTATCCAATCGCTGATAGTATGCTAAAGCATAAGGTAATGAAGGATACCTAAAGCGCTGTCAAAGTGGCCATTTTAGGGCTGTTTTGAGGGTTGCTTGGGTATTTTCTATCGTCTCAAATTGGCGTGGACTGACCGGGGCTTGGGCTGGACAAGGGCTTCCTAAGTTAAGGAAGCTTATTTGTGTGTGGCTGGGCTAGCAGGGGTTCGCTTGAGGGATTTCTTAGATTCACAGGAAAGGGAGATATGTCTTACTCTCAGACAACGACTCAATCAAAAGCTGGATATAGCGCCGGGGTTAAGGACTACAAACTGACCTATTACACTCCGGACTACACACCTAAAGATACGGACATTCTGGCCGCGTTCCGGATGACCCCTCAGCCTGGTGTGCCGCCCGAAGAGTGCGCCGCTGCTGTGGCCGCTGAATCGTCTACCGGTACCTGGACCACGGTGTGGACCGACCTCTTGACCGACATGGACCGGTACAAGGGTCGTTGCTACGACATCGAGCCCGTACCCGGCGAAGATAACCAGTACATCTGCTATGTGGCCTATCCCCTCGACCTGTTCGAGGAAGGCTCCGTGACCAACCTGCTGACCTCCTTGGTGGGCAACGTGTTTGGTTTCAAGGCGCTGCGTGCCCTGCGTCTCGAAGACCTGCGCATTCCCGTGGCCTACCTTAAGACCTTCCAAGGTCCTCCCCACGGTATCCAGGTTGAGCGCGATCGCCTTAACAAGTACGGTCGTCCCCTGCTGGGCTGTACCATTAAGCCCAAGCTCGGTCTGTCGGCGAAGAACTACGGCCGCGCCGTGTACGAGTGCCTGCGCGGTGGTCTCGACTTCACCAAAGACGACGAGAACATCAACTCTCAGCCCTTCCAGCGCTGGCGCGATCGCTTCCTGTTTGTCGCCGACGCTATCCACAAGTCTCAGGCTGAAACCGGCGAGATCAAGGGTCACTACCTGAACGTCACCGCCGCCACCTGCGAAGAGATGATCAAGCGGGCTGAGTACGCCAAAGAGCTGGGCATGCCCATCATCATGCACGACTTCTTGACTGGGGGCTTTACCGCCAACACCAGCTTGGCTCACTGGTGCCGCGACAACGGTGTGCTGCTGCACATTCACCGCGCCATGCACGCGGTGATCGACCGTCAGAAAAACCACGGTATCCACTTCCGCGTGCTGGCCAAGTGCCTGCGCATGTCTGGTGGTGACCACATCCACACCGGTACCGTTGTGGGCAAACTGGAAGGCGATCGCGCCGGTACTCTGGGCTTTGTTGACCTGCTGCGCGAAAACTACATCGAGCAAGACAAGTCTCGCGGTATCTACTTCACCCAAGATTGGGCCTCCATGGGCGGCGTCATGGCCGTAGCCTCCGGTGGTATCCACGTGTGGCACATGCCCGCACTGGTCGAAATCTTCGGCGACGACTCTGTGCTTCAGTTTGGTGGTGGTACTCTGGGTCACCCCTGGGGTAACGCGCCGGGTGCCGCCGCTAACCGCGTGGCTCTCGAAGCTTGCGTTCAGGCCCGTAACGAAGGCCGTGACCTGGCCCGTGAAGGTGGCGACATCATCCGCGAAGCTTGCAAGTGGTCGCCCGAACTGGCTGCTGCCTGCGAACTGTGGAAGGAAATCAAGTTCGAGTTCGACACCGTCGACACCATCTAAAACGACGGCTAGGTACTGCGGTACCTGCTTTAGGGCGGCGTAGGGCGAGTTGAGTAGTCCGGCGATCCGCAGGTTCTCGAAAATTCTTGGGAATGCTGCACAAGTTACCGAATCTTAAAACCATTCGGGCTTAGATCAGGGCTACCAACCGCCCGCTGGCGGGGTCTACATCAACCGTTCAAGAGACACCGATGGACCTTAAGCAATCGGCTAAAGACACCGCCAAGGTGCTCACTAGCTACCTGACGTTTCAGGCCGTGAAAACGGTGCTGAATCAGCTAAAGGAAACCAACCCTGCCCGCGCCTACTGGCTCAATGGGTTTTCGACGAAAGAAGCGCTTCAGGATGGCGAAGCCTACCTGAGTGCTCTACTCGCCGAAAGCCCAGACCTGGCCATTCGAGTGATGACTGTCCGGCAGCATATTGCAGAGGGTATCTGCGAATTTTTGCCTGAGATGGTGGTCACCAGTATCCAGCAGGCCAATATGGAACACCGCCGCCAACACCTGGAGCACATTACTCAGTTGGGAGATGCTGAACACGCTGTAGAGGCTGAACTGTCTGTAGAAGCTGACGTTCCGCGAGAATCTACTGCTGACGCTGACAACTCCCCGGAGTAGGCCCACCAGCACCAACCTGTCGTAGCGCATTTGTTTTGTTCACGGCTTTTGCCGATCTAGATTAGTTAACCCAGCGAGGAACTATGAAAACTCTGCCTAAAGAGCGTCGTTTTGAAACGATGTCCTACCTGCCCCCCCTGAGCGATGCTCAGATCGAGCGGCAAATCGCCTACATTCTCAAACAGGGCTATTTCCCTGCCGTTGAGTTTGACGAAGAGTCGAACCCCGAGACCTACTACTGGACCATGTGGAAGCTGCCTCTATTCAACGCCACCTCAACTCAAGAGGTGCTGGCTGAGGTGCAGGCCTGCCGCTCTGAGTACTCCAACTGCTACATTCGCGTAGTGGGCTTTGACAACGTCAAGCAGTGCCAGATCGCTAGCTTTATCGTGCACAAGCCCGGCGCTACCAGCAGCGGCTACCGCTACTAAGTCTTGCCTCTAAAGGGTTAGACAACGAGCCAAAGGGCGGCGAGGATTTCCTCGCCGCCCTTTGTGTTTGGGATTCTTTAAAGTGGGGTTATGCCTTTAACCCGGCTAATATAGCCGTAGCCAGTCCGGTTAAGACATTTCTCTTAAGAACGTTTGAACGTTCGAACGTTTCTAGGGTTTCTGGATGTCCTAACCCAAGTGACTATGGCTATACCATGGCGATCGCAGCGGCTTTTCTAGCGAGGAAGTCCTGTAATTACTGCCCAGCCGCAAAAACCTGATCGGTCGTCAGCCGCAAGTTGGGAAACCCTGGCAAAACTAGATTGTCTCCTTGCCGAAAAAGCTGGGTTTCGTAGACGCCATTAACCCAGTGGCAAATGGTAATCGTCGGCTGCTTAGGATTGCCGATATAACGTCGCCCGCCCAGGCCCAGGTGGTCTACAATCCAATATTCGCAGATGCCCATGGCCTCGTAGTCTTCATACTTGCGGGCGTAGTCATCGGGCCAGTTGGTGGAGACAACTTCCACTAAAAGCTTGATCGAACTGGCTGAGGTAATCACCGATTCTCGTTTCCAAAGTGGTTCTTGGGCCAGGGCGGCGGTATCCACCAGCAGCACATCCGGTTTATAGCCGCTTTGGTACCCTAAGGGCTGAACCAGCACCGTGTTGGGGATGAAATAGTCAAGGTTTTCTTGGTCTAGGAGAACATTAAACTTGCGGTTCAAGAGTCCTACCACCTGTTTCTCCTGCGGAGACGCTTCGCGAACATGTGCCCCGGTTGGCTGCATTTCTGCCACAACTCCATCGTGCAGCTCGTAGCGCCCGGTTTCTGGCAGCCAGGTCAAAAACTCCTGAAAGCTCATGTACGGCTGAGATAGCGCCTGAACCATTGGTTTATCCCCTAGGCGTCGGTTAAGAATGCCTGCGATCGCAAAAACTGGTGCTCAGCTTTGACCGCTTGCCTATTCCTGACCTGATTCTACAAGCTAGCCCTTAGCCTAGCGCTGGGTGCAGGCGGCCAGCAATTGTTGGTCTAGCTCAGAGATGGTCGCGATCGCATACATGCCCTCCAGCTGGGCGGGTCCGGCTCCCCCCGTCGCGCTGGCTACGGTCGCGTCTCTCACCACTGCCACCGAGTAGGGCGTTTCGCTCTGGTCGTAGGCGTCGGTGATCACCAAATCGAGGGCACCATGGGCCATGGTGCCGCGCACGCAATCAAAGGAAGAAGCGGGCTGATATACCGCTCCGCTCAAGCGACCTTCCCTGGCTTCAAACACAAAGTAAACTGCGCCAATGGTGTTGGCCTCGGGCGACTCACCGTAGAGGTAGGTGCCATCGGGCAACGCTGGAGTGCTACCCACCGCCCCCTGGCTAGCCAGGGCAGACAACGCGATCACCGCCGCCGTTGCCGTCGCCAATCTGCGAAGACCGGTCTGAATGCGATTGCCCCAGGAGGCCGGTGCTGCGATCGAGGCAGAAATAGGGAGAGAGTTGGCCATGGCAGGGATTTCACGCGACCTCATTAATATCCCCCGAAGGAATGATGCGCGTGGTGATGGCTACCTAAGGCCAGGGTGACGTTGGTAAGGTGAAGCTGTGATCTAGATCAGGTTTATGCCCAAGTCAGCCTTAACGCAATGCTCAGGGCTTTAAAACATCTGCCGCTGGCCCGGCAATGGGTATGGGGAATAGGGCTGCTAGCGCTAAGTCTAGGAGGCTGTCAACCTGACTTAGCCACTAGAGCCCTGAGTCCCCTAGAGCCGGGCCTGACAGTGGCTGGGCTGAGCCAGGTAACCCCCCAAGACCTGGCCTTGCCGCCGCAGATACCTCGGCCCGAGCCCGTTACAGTTTGGGAGCATCTACAGCAGGCCGATGAGCAACTCTACGTCGTGCTACTGCGCCACGCGATCGCTCCTGGCACGGGCGATCCGGTGGGTTTTCGTCTCGGTGACTGTGCCACCCAGCGCAATCTATCGGCGGCGGGGCAAGACCAGGCCCGCCGCATTGGGGCCGCCTTTCGCCAGCGACAAATTTCAGTTGTGCAGGTGCTGTCTAGCAGCTGGTGTCGATCGCTAGACACGGCCAGACTCATGGATCTAGGGCCAGTAGAACCCTTTGCGCCCATCGACTCGTTTTTTCGCGATCGCGGCACCGAAGCCCAGCAGACCGCCCAGGTACAAGACTACCTGCGCCGTCAACCCAACCGAGGGGTAATCGTCATGGTGACTCACCAGGTCAACATCACTGCCTTGACGGGTGTAGTACCGGGCTCTGGGCAAGCCGTCGTGGTGACCCTTGATGAAGGCGGCAATCTGGCTCAGGTGGGTCTGTTGGAAGCGGGGGAGTGAAGGCCAAAGTTTGCGGCTTAAACCGATCTAATACCAAATCCAAGTCAGACAACCCCGATTCATAATCCAGGAACCCCGTAGGGGCGTAGCATGCTACGCCCCTACAAATCGGGGGTATTCGTTCAGGATTCAGTATAAACACCACCAGCCCAGGGGTAGCTATGGCGCGACAGCTATAAACCAATGAACATAAAAAAAGGAAGGAGCCATGCTCCTTCCTAGGGTTCAACCCAATTAAGGGGACAGATCAAAGCCGATCTTAGGCTTCTTCAAGGCGAGCGTAGAACACGCCCTGCACCTTGATATCGACTGGCTCAGCAGTACCCATGTCGGTGTCAGAAGGCTGCTCAGCTTCAAAGGTGCCGCCAATCTCACCGGTAACGCCATCGATTTTAGACACGCGCAACGAGATATGGCCTTGGCCAATGTCAAACGCTTTCATGTTTTCCTTGGCGTACTCTTCGCTATCGCCACTGCCGGGCAGAGCCACAGCCGTATCGTAGCCGGTGGCCAAACCGCGACCTTTGGGGTCAAGGAAGTTAGAGGTCCGGTAGGACGGTACCTTGTAGTCTCCCTCAAAGTCGGTGGAGGTGGTCAGAGCGTTTTGCCCTGGCTGAGAAGTCGCCTGCAAGCCCTTGACCGTAAACAGGAAAGGCTCCTGCTGGCCACCGGGCAGCTGTACGGTGATAGCCTGAAAATCCATGCCGCCGGTCTCAGAGAAGAGCAGGCTACCATCGGAGTTGAGGGACAAGTCGCCGCGCACCTGATCTAGGCTGGAGGTGTAACGGGTTAGCACCTTACCAGGCACATAGCTGGCCTCTTGGCGCTTAGAGGCTTCTTCTTTGACGAAGTAAGCCGTAGGTTCGATGCACATACCTACCAGCTGATAGGTCTTGCCATCTTCTAGGGCAATGCTGCCCCGAGTCATTTCAGAAAGCTGGGGACATTTGTTGGCCAGACCAGTGTTTCGAATCTGGTCGTAGGTCAAAGGCACACTACTGGTGGCACTGGGCGCTTCGCTACAGGCTGTCAGTACACTCAGGCAGATGGCCAAGAACGCAACTAAGAGGGCGCGATACCTCATGGTCTACCTCAAAATTAATATGTAAAAGATGCTGTCAGACTACTCAAATAATGCGACAGCCGGTGGCTCTGGACTGCTATGGCGCTGGCCAGAATAGCCCTGGCACGATCGTGAGCGATCGGAGTAATCTGCTCGTTAGCCCGGCAGCGACGCTGGGCTTGCCCTCAGCCAGTAGAGCCTCAAGTAAGCATTCTACATGGCTCTGGGCCTCTTTCCTAGAATCTCCAAGGTGCAGAGCAGAGGAAGCCGTCTTAGACAGAGGCGATCGCAGAATTAGCCTGGGGCTGTTACCGTACCGGAGCTTTACAAATTCTTGGAAATGCCTTTATTAATAGGCAGCTAGCATTAAGCTATTTAACAAATTCCATACCTACCCCATGGCCGACTACCCTCCCACCGATCGCACCACTAACCTACCGGAGGATTTAGATCAGATATCTCAGCTCATTGACCAGGCGGCGATCAAGCGCAAGGCAGCCAGTACCGATTTATTAGCGCTGCTACGTCTGCTAGAACAGCACCACCGCGATATTTGTGAAACGCTGTTCTACGATGCCCTGCCCGACAACCGTCAGCACCTATACGCCATGCTCAGGGATATCGAAATCAACGGCGGCTGGCCCTACATTCAGCGCATGAAGCTGCAAGCGCTGCTGGCGAACCTGCCCGACTTAGATGTAGATAACCTGTTCACCCTCCCTGTGGCACCGTTGGAAGACGATGATTTTCTTGGTGAAAGTAAGTAACCCCTGAGCTGTCTTCGCTAGCCGGCGGTAATTTCTTCAGCGACTGATTATTGGCTGAACTCTGGCTGAGCCCTGGCTGAAATCAATAACCGTGATAAGTTAAGCCAGTTTCGCTATGATGTCTGGCCTCAGGGTACCAGATGGAGCCAACGCTAAATACTGCCAACTACCCCAGTCTATTTTTAGACCCCAAACGCTAGCTTAAACGTCGGTACGCTACACCATTTCAATCTATGGCCAGTCATTTGTTGAACGCCAGGTTTCGTGCGTCGGTACAGCGATTAGTCCAGCCATGGCTGGTGCCAGGCTTGGCCCTAGCTGCTGGGCTGATGACTTTAGGGGTAGTGCCACTGGGGAGCATGGGGCAGGCGATCGCCCTCAATGCCTACTGTCAGGTCACCCAAGAGGCGGCCCAAACTAAAGAAAACCTGCGCAAGGCCGCCCTCACGGGTGATGCGGCAGCTCAACAGCAGTATGAGGCGATGGTGCGTCAGCACACCGAAGCTCTGCGCCAGTGCCGCAGCCGCAACTGGCCTCAGCGGCAGGCGGTGTGGGTGCGCCTGTATCCCTGTGATTTGCAACCGGGTATTTTAGATGCCCTCTTCGATCGCATCGTCAACCTGGGCTACAACGAAGTCTATGTCGAAGTATTCTACGGTGGCCAAGTGCTGCTGCCCCAGGCCGACAACCCGACGGTGTGGCCCTCCGTCGTACGAACCGCCGGTTATGAGCGCCGCGACCTGTTTGCTGAAGCCTTAGCCAAGGGCCGCCAGCGAGGCATGCGGGTCGATGCCTGGCTGTTTGCGCTCAACTTTGGCTATTCCTACGGGTTAAGAACCGATCGCGAGCAGGTGCTGGCTCTCAACGGGCGCGGCCAGACCACCTATAGCTTCGCCAAGTCGGGCGCTTCTAGCAACCCTGACGAGGTGTTTGTCGACCCCTATCACCCCCAGGCCCAGGCCGACTATAGCCGCCTGCTCGGGGCTGTGACGCGGCGGCAGCCCGATGGGGTGCTGTTTGACTATGTCCGCTACCCCCGTGGGGTGGGGCCAAACTCGGTGGCCGATAGCGTTGATGACCTGTGGATCTACGGCCAGGCCTCTCGCGATGCCCTATTTCGCCGAGCGTTTAACCAGCAGGGGCTGGAGCTGATCCGCCGCTACATTAGCCGTGGGCACCTAGTCGACCGCGACATTCAAGAGGTGCGCGATCTCTTTCCCAACGAACCCGAGCCTCTGTGGCAGAGCCGCACCCCCGCGCCGGCCTTGCAAAACGGACAGGCTCCACCCTCTCCTGCCAGTCTGCGCCCCCGACTGCAGGCCGAGCTGTGGCAGCTGAGTGTGGCCCATGCCGTGCAGGGAGTGATTGATTTTGTCAAGGTAGCTGGCGAACAGGTACAGCGTGCTGGTATTCAGTCGGGGGCGGTATTTTTCCCAGAGGGCAACCAGACCGTGGGCACTGGCGGCTACGACTCGCGCCTGCAATACTGGGAGCGCTTCCCCACCTGGATGACCTGGCACCCCATGGCCTACGCCGTGTGTGGCAATACGGGCTGTATTTTAGACGGGGTGCGCCGAGTGCAGAGCATGGTTCCGGCTGGCACGTCGCCCACGGTGACCCCAGCGTTGGCGGGCATTTGGGGCCAGGCGACTTACAATCGCCCTGCCCTAGAAACCCAGATGGAAGCGCTGCGGCGCTCCAACCCGGAAATCACCTCAGTTAGCCACTTTGCCTACTCCTGGCAAGACCCCGAGTTTGACCGAGTGAGAAAGTTCTGCTCGCTATAACCCCCAATGGAAGAGACACAGTCGCCCGCTGGCCCCGTTACTCTGGTAATTTCAGAGGTGATTGATCCCAGCCAAGCGGCTACCTACGAAGCCTGGACCAAAGGCATCAACCGCGAGGCCCGACAGTTTGACGGGTTTTTGGGAGTTGATATCATTCGGCCTCGCGACCACGACTATCCAGAGTATGTGGTGATCGTCAAGTTCGACACCTATGAGCACTTGCGCCGTTGGATTAGATCACCCACCTACCGAGCCTGGATGGCTCAGTCGCACGGGCTGATTGCGGCGCGATCGCAACAGCACCTGCCCAGCGGCCTTGAGATTTGGTTCACGCTACCCAACAGCCATACCGATTTGCGATCGCCTCTGTCATCACCGCCTTACTACAAACAGGTGATCTTGGGAGTATTGGCAGTCTACCCTCTAATTTTGCTGGCCAATGGGCTGCTAGGCTCCCTGTTGGGAGGGCTACATCCCCTGGTGAGCTTGTTTATTTCGGTGATTTTTGTGTCGGCTTTGCTGACGTACCCCGTCATGCCTTGGCTAAGCAAGGGGCTAGAATTTTGGCTCTACCCCAAGGCAAGGCGACCCTAGCCAGGGCTGCCTTGCCCATACCAACGGTTGACATCTACGGTCAGCGTCAATCGCTAGGCGCGTTTTCCTCCAAAAGCTGAAGAATGCGGCGCAGCGGAATCGTGACCTTTGAAGACTGATTGTTGAGCTTGCGGCCCAGGTCGTGAATGGCACGCTCGATCATGTAGTTGTTCAGCAGTACCTCTAGCTCCTGCTGACTCTGGGGCAGAAAGCTGTCGCGGGTAGCGGTGAACAGATAGGCCTGAATAAAGGTGGTGCTGACCCAGCGATACCAAAACTCGGCCCATTGCTGCATTTGCTGCCGCTGCTCAGGCTGGCTCATGCCGGCTTCCATTTCGCTATCTAGGGCTGTGTGAAGCGCGTAGTAAAACGATTGCAGCATGCCCGCCACATCGCGCAGGGGCGATCGCTTCATGCGGCGCTCGTTGAGACTGCGGGCGGGGTCACCCTCCAAGTCGATGATAAAAAAGTCTTTGCCGGTGTAGAGCACCTGCCCCAGATGGTAATCGCCGTGGCAGCGAATGCGTCGCGCCGTAATTTTTTGGTTGAGCACGAGCTGAAATCGCTGCAAGCAGGCCTCTTGCTGGTCTAACACCGCCGTCGCCAGCGATCGCGTCTCGGGGGGAAACGCACCCAGACGATTTTTTAACAGCAGAAACACCTGCCCAGTTAGGTTGCGGCTGTGCTGGTAGATCGATCGCTGGTAAAGCGAGGTAAATGGTTCTGGGGCAAAGGATGGCGTGTCGACATCAACCGCCAGGGCAATGTGAAATTCAGCGGTGCGCTGCCCCAAGAGCTGCATGTTGGCCAGATAGCTGTTAATGGCCTTACAGGCCGGAATTTGCGACGGCACCGAGGGCAGTGGGCAGGAGGGAATTGGGAAAAATGCCTCGGTCAGAGTATCGCCGTCGGGGCTGGCCTCGGCTGGCTTGAGCGCGACGGGTGAACCACTGGGCATGGGCGCTTCGGCAATGTTCGACTGGTCCATCACGACGAGGTCGAAGTAGTCGCGCAAATGGTCGAGGGTGTAGTCCCAGGCAATGCGGGTATCGGGAATAAACTCTTGCAGCAGGCCAATGGTAATCGGTTCTGCCGAGGCACGATGGTAGGTCAGTGTGCCTGCGATCGAAGGCACATTGGCAAATTTTTGGTGCTGATCTAAAAAGCGACGCACTTCAATGTCAGGATGCTGGCCTTCCTCGACTTTTTGAAACAGCTTGAGAATTAAGCGGTTTTCAGCGGCGACACTGCCGGGTTGGGCGTAGGCGATCGACATGTTGTTGTGGGACCCGCGCAGCAACGACGGCTCAAGCGGCAGATCGCCGTTGCTCCCGTAGTTGAGCGAGTCGGCAGTGTCACTGCTGATCAGCTCGCTAAATAGGGCCGTAGTGCTGGCTGCCAGAGTGCCAGCGGCATTCTGGAAAACTCGGTTTTGGGCCATGCCCGCTAGCAGAGTGCTGAGGAAGGCTTTGTCGGCGATCGCATCAAACAGTACCGCTACCCCGTCGCTATTCACCTGCTTGAGCCGGGCCACCACCGACTGCGGCGCTTCAGACAGCAGGTGCAGCGCCCGCTCACCCTCGGCTACCGCCAAGAACATCACATAGGTATGCGGGTTGCCCTCAATGTAATCGACGTGCAGTTCCACCATCTGGGCCTGCCTATCACCGTAGGGAATGGCGATCGCCTCAATTAGGCGAGTGGTTTGCACCGTTCGCGTTCTGCCGCCAAACCAGCGGTGGCGAGTTAGGTAAAGGGGAAGCAGGTTCTCTAGACTCTGCACAAAACTGCGCCGCTGGGTCAGCTGCGAGGTCGTAAAGGCCTCAGACAAGGCCCCATCGAGGGCCAGGGTAGGCAGATCGGCTTGGGGTTGCGCTGCTGCGACCGACACCGTCTGCGGCTTCAGCATAAACCAATACACCGCGTAGGCTCCAATGCTGAGGAAGTAGGGCTCCTCGTCAATGGGCGGAAACTCGGTGCGACCAAAAATTTCTACCGGCACCCAGCCCTTCAGCGCCGATAGCTCTAGCTCGACGGTCTGCACAAAGCGCGACAAGTTGGCGACCACCAGAATGTGCTCGTCTTCGTAGGTCCGGGTAAAGGCCAGTACCTTACGATTGTCGGGATGCAAAATTTGAAAGTCGCCCAGGCCCAGGGCCGGGAAATGGTTGCGTACGGCAATCAACCGCTTGGTAGCGTTGAGCAGTGAGCTGGGGTTGGCCCGCTGGGCCTCAACGTTGACCGTGGCGTAGTGGTATTCGGCATCGACAATTAAAGGCAAGTAGAGCCGCTGGGGGCTGGCGTTGCTAAAGCCCGCATTGCGGTCAAAGCTCCATTGCATGGGGGTGCGCACCCCATTGCGATCGCCCACGTAGACGTTGTCGCCCATGCCGATTTCGTCGCCGTAGTAGAGCACAGGGGTGCCGGGCAGCGACAGCAGCAGACTGTTGAGCAGCTCAATCTGGCGGCGATCGTTGCCCAGCAGTGGCGCTAACCGCCGCCGAATGCCCAAGTTCACCCGCATTTCGGGGTCTTGGGCATAGACCCGATACATAAAATCGCGGTCTTCATCGGTGACCATTTCTAGCGTTAGCTCGTCGTGGTTGCGCAAAAACAGACCCCACTGGCAGTTGTCAGGAATTGCTGGGGTTTGCTGCAAGATGTCTGCGATCGGAAAGCTATCCTCCATGCGCAGGGCCATGAACAGCCGGGGCATGAGGGGAAAGTGAAAATTCATGTGGCATTCGTCGCCATCACCGTAGTAGGCGGCGGCATCCTCGGGCCACTGGTTGGCCTCGGCCAGCAGCATGCGGTTGGGAAACTTTTCGTCTACATGCTTGCGCAGCCGTTTTAGAAATGCGTGGGTTTCGGGCAAGTTTTCGCAGTTGGTGCCCTCGCGCTCATACAGGTAGGGCACGGCATCCATGCGCAGGCCATCGACCCCCATCTCCAGCCAAAAGTCTAGAACGTCAAACACCGCCTGCTGCACCGCCGGATTGTCGTAGTTTAAATCGGGCTGGTGAGAGTAAAAGCGGTGCCAAAAGTAGGCATTGGCTACCGAATCCCAGGTCCAGTTGGAGGTTTCAAAATCTTGGAAAATGATCCGAGCTTCCTGGTATTTTTCGTAGGTGTCGCTCCAGACATAAAAATCGCGCTCGGGACTGCCCTTGGGCGATCGCCGGGCGCGTTGAAACCAGGGGTGCTGATCGGATGTGTGGTTGACAATCAGCTCGATGATGACGCGAATTCCCCGCTGGTGGGCCGCAGTCAGCAGCTCTTTGAAGTCGTCTAATGTTCCATAGATGGGGTTGACATCCATATAGTCGGCAATGTCGTAGCCATCGTCGCGCAGGGGTGACGGAAAAAAGGGCAGCAGCCAAATCGCCGTTACCCCAAGGTCTTGAAGATAATCCAGTTTGCCGGTGAGCCCACGGAAGTCGCCAATGCCATCGCTGTTGCTGTCGGCAAAGGCCCGCACTGGCACTTCGTAGATGATGGCATTCTTAAACCACAGGGGATCATTCTTCAAAATCACTCGTCCAGCCATACGCAATGTCCGCCATCACGCTAGCGAAAATTGTCTACTTCATCATCGTCCTAAGGTAAGAGCGGCGGTGCGATCGCGGGCTTAAGATCTGCTCAAAGCCTCGTTTGTAGGGCCTATTCTGCTGCCTGGCTGGTTGGATAGGCTACTGTCTGGCTATCTCCTACCCCTTAGAGGGATGCAGATCGGCAACCTTTTCTTTTATGAATGGCAGTGCCGATTGTCTACAAATGCAGTTCTTAATTAAAGCGGGCCTACTAGGGCGATTTTTGGAAAACTTTCTCCCTCATGGTGGGCAGTGCCCACCTACGGTGGCTACAGTCTCCGGATATTGCGGGAAGCTTCTTTTCTAGAAAGCTCCTAAGCTCGATCGGCCAGACTGATTAAATCAATCTCGATTAACCACCTCCTATGAGCTTTCAACGTGCCAGCGGCGTTTTGCTGCATCCCACTTCTTTACCCAGCCGCTTTGGCATTGGCGATCTGGGGCAGGCTGCCTACGCCTTTGTCGATTTTTTGGCCAAGAGTGGTCAAACGCTGTGGCAGGTTTTGCCCCTCGGCCCCACTGGCTACGAGCATTCGCCCTACATCATGAATTTCAGCACCTTTGCCGGCAACCCGCTGCTGATCGATCTAGAGCAGTTGGCAAAGGAAGGCTGGCTTGAGGCCAGTGACCTTACCCCCTTGAACGATGGGAACCCCGAGCAGGTCGATTTTGAGCAAGTCATTGCTCACAAAACCCAGTTCCTTAAGCGGGCTCACGAACGATTTTTTGCCGCGCCTCAGGCCGAACCCCAGGCTAAATTTGCCCGGTTTTGTCAAGAGCAGGCCTCATGGCTCGACGACTTTGTGCTGTTTATGGCCCTGCTGGAGGCTAACGACGGCAAAAGCTGGAATTTTTGGGAACCGGCGATCGCCCGCCGCGAGCCAGAGGCTCTGCAAGCTCAGCGCGATCGGCTAAATGCTCAGATTCAGTATCACCAATTTGTCCAGTTCAAATTTTTTGAGCAGTGGCAGCGACTGCGTCACTATGCCAACGAGAAAAACATCAAAATTGTTGGCGATATTTCTATCTATGTATGCCACAACAGCTCAGACGTGTGGGCCGACCCAGAATTGTTTAAGCTCGATGCCAACACCTTTGAGCCGGCCTTTATTGCTGGGGTGCCGCCCGATTACTTTAGCGCCACGGGCCAGCTGTGGGGTAACCCGGTTTACAACTGGGAACAGGCCGAAAAAACGGGCTTTGCCTGGTGGATTAAGCGCTTTCAGGTGACCTTGCAGTACGTCGATATTGTGCGGGTTGACCACTTTCGAGGCTTTGAGGCCTACTGGCAGGTGCCAGCGGGAGAAGAGACCGCCATCAATGGCGAATGGATTGCTGCCCCTGGTGAAACGTTCTTTAAGGCGCTCGAACAAGCGCTGGGAACGCTGCCGATTATGGCCGAAGATCTAGGAATTATTACCCCCGAAGTGGACGCTTTGCGCCAGCAGTTCGACTTTCCAGGCATGCGAATTTTGATGTTTGCCTTTGGCGACGACCCCAACAACGCCTATCTACCCCACAACTACACGAGCAACACCGTGGTTTACCCCGGCACCCACGACAACGACACGGCTATTGGCTGGTGGCAGCAGGCCAGCGATACCGAGAAACAATTTTTGGCCCGTTATTTTGGCTACGACTCGCCAGCAGAAATCACCGATATCAACTGGCTGCTGATTCGGGCAGCGCTGGCCTCAGTAGCCGATCTGGCGGTAATTCCGCTGCAAGATCTCTTAGATTTAGACGGGCGATCGCGCATGAACGACCCCAGCCGCAATGATGGCAACTGGCGCTGGCGCTATCGCAGTTCTGACCTACTCACCCAGGCCCTGAGCGATCGCCTGCGCGAGCTCACCCAACTCTATAGCCGGTAAGCGCTATGAAAATGGATTTCAGCACCATTTTGGATCAAAAGCGCGACAGAATTATTGAGCTATGGATTAATGCCGTCTTTGACGATCAGCAGATTGAGGCCACCAACGAACTCACCTTCAAAGCGGTGCGCGATAGCTTGCCCAGGGTGCTAGAGTCGCTGGCTGCCATGTTGGCCGATAGTGAGCTCGAAAACTTTGAAATCATTGATGAGGCTAGCCTGGAGCATGGTCTAATTCGGGCTGAGCAGGGGTTTGAACCGGCAGAAATTGCGCGGGAATATCGTCTGCTGCGATCGGTTGTTTTCTCAGAGCTAGAGGCCGACCTGGTGCAGGCCGCGCCCAAGGATGTGCTGTGGGCCATTCGGTTAATTGATACGGTGATTGACGAGGCGATCGCCCGTTGCTTTGACAGCTATACCCAAAGTCGCATGGAAGAGCTAGACCAGCTCAGAGCCCAAATGCAGCTGACCAACCAAGAACTCACCCGTTTGGTGCGGGCTAGCCACGACAATATGTCAAAGCTAACCCACGAGCTCAAAACGCCGCTAACGTCGATTATTGGCTATGCCGACCTGTTTCTGCGCCAGCAGCAGCAGGCCGAAATTAAAGATTCCTATGTCCATCTCGAAAGTATTGAGCGGGTGTTGCGCAGTGGGCGGCTATTGCTGCGGCTGATTAACGACACGCTCCAACTGCAAAAGAGCGATGGCCAAATTAAGCTCAAAATCGGGACGATTGAGCCGCAAGAGCTGATTCGGTCGGTGATTGAAATTGTTGAACCCCTAGCGCGAAATAAGGGATTGGAGTTAAGGGTAGCGTGCGATCGCATTCCCCCCACCGTGCAAACCGATCCCTTGCGCCTCCAGCAAATCCTTACTAACCTGCTGAGCAATGCGATTCGCTACACCGAGAGCGGCTATGTGGCGATCGCAGCAGAGACCCTCAGCGATAATCGCTGGTCCATTACGGTGCGCGACAGCGGCATTGGCATGGCTCAGGCCGAGCAGAACTATATTTTTGAGCCCTACTATCGGGTCAGCTCTAGTTCTACCGCTGAGACCGATCAGGGCACCGGCCTAGGCCTAGCGATCGTGGCTCAGCTTGTCAATTTGATGCAGGGCGAAATTGCCGTGTCATCGCAACCTGGGCAAGGTTCAACCTTTACGGTGATTTTGCCCACCCACCCGCCCGCTGTTGAGCCAGCGATCGTCGCCGAAACCACAGAACAGGAATCATCAACCTCGCTCTAGGTCAGCTGCCAAACCTATGGCAACCTCAATGGTAGGTTTCCCTCGCCCAATTCTGGTCCCCAGAGACCTCTGGTGCTTTTGCATAGGCATCAGGCCAACAGGCGATTTACCGCATCGTTGTATTCCTGGTAAGACTTGATGCCGGTTAGGGTCTCACACCGTTCACCGTCTTTAAAGAACATTACCGCCGGAATGCCCTTCAGCCCAAATCGTTTGGTAATTTGCCGATTGGCATCAAAGTCAATCTTTCTAACCATGACCGAATCGTCATAGGCCTCAGCTAGTTTATTGATCGACGGCATCACCTGTTTGCAAGAGCCGCACCAAGACGCCATACAATCGACCACCAGCAAAGGTTCACTGGCTAGCAACGCATCGAGTTCGGCCTCATCACGAATCAATTTAGCGGCACCGGTGTCTTCTTCGCCCAGCTGGGCCAAGGCGCTGGCGACCTCCGCAAACGACAGGCTGGCGTTGATCGTGGCGAGCTGCGATCGCTGCTGATAGTACTCAATCAACGGCTCTAACGACTGCTGAGAGCTCTCTAAGCGGTCTCGGATGGCCGAAATTGGCGGCTTTTCGCTGCTTTCGTTTAAGACTCGGATGATCAAAAACTCCGTTGGTGCTTTGAGATAGGCCACCGTCGCTGGTGGCTGCCCCACCGCTGCCCACCACTGATCAAACGCCTGAGCCTGGGCCAGCGTGCGCGGAAACCCCTCTAGCACCCAGCCTTTGAGCATGGTGTCAGGCTGCTCAAACCGCTTGCGGATTAGCTTCATGGCCAATACATCGGGTACCAGCTCGCCTGAGTCTACATAGGTGCGGGCCTCAAGGCCGATGGCTGTCTCGGCGGCGATCGCCCCACGCACGAGATCTCCCATAACCACATGGGGCACCTGCCACTGGTTTGCGAGGGCCGCTGCCTGGGTGTTTACCCCCACCCCAGGCAGCCCTAAAAGGATCAGTTGCTTAGGCTTCATAGAACGGCACTACCTGCTCCCACTGTATGTGGGTAGGATAGCAAAGGGCTTTGCCTATGCCTATTAGCTGGGTGCGATCGCGTCTGCACTGTTACAAACACCCCTGGCAAAGCTACCGCCATGGGCTCTAGGGCCGGTGTTATTCAGATGCCTGACCGTCGCGCCGACCCAACTCATACACGCCACAGCCGATTGCAGAAATGACACCCAGGCTGACGGCCCAGCTGCCCCCCAGTGACAGAGTCAGGCCGTAGTGAGTTAGGCCCCCAAACCCTAAAAACGGCACTACGCTCAAGAGTGATGCCGCTGGAGAATCTGCTCCCAGCCAGCCTTCTAGAGCTGAAATGAGCCGATCGCTCAAGGGTGAAAAACCCCAGTAAAACGCGATCGCCCATAGAGCGCTGCCAGCAATCGTGGCCGTATCAAAATCAACGGGCAAAGATGACAAGATAATTACCGAAATCAGGCCACAAAAATCGCCAAACTATAGCCTGCGCCTAGAGGGGGTCGCGATCGGGGCGGTAGTCAGGCCGAGGCGGCGGCGGACCGGGGTCGAGGCGGTAGCGATCGTTGTATTCGCTGCGGCTTTTGGGGGGGCGACGGCGACGAACGCGATCGTCGCCGGGGCGAGGGCCACTGCCGTAGTAGGGAGGGCCGTCAGGGCCATCCATGGGCGGGCGACCGTCGGGAGGACGATTGTCCATAGGGCGGCTGTCTAAGGGGCGACCGTCTAGAGGGCGATCCATCGGGCCGTCATCGCGGCGCATTGGCCGACCATCGCCATAGACATCGGCGTTGTAGGGGGGGCGACCACCGGGCTCTTCACGACCTCCCAGCATGGGGCGGGGCCGGTTGTAGCGATCGTCGGGGCCGTAGTCGCGGCGGTCGAGCTCAGCGCGTAGGTTAGTGCGATCGGGGCCGTAGGCAGGGGGGCGCACACCCCGACTGGGGGGACGATAACCGCCGCCGCCGTAGTCACCGCCATCGAGCGGGCCAGGGCGCGCTGCCAACGGTGTTCTGGAGTTGATGTTTTGAATCATCAGCGACACCAGCATGCCCACCATCAGCATCTGCTGAAATGAGGGGATGATGTCCATCGTCAGGTTGCCGAGCAAAAACACCCCTGACAGCAAAAACAGAATGGCGTAAACCTTATCGGAGTCGCGCTCGTAGCCCGGCTTGAGCCGATCTAGAAAGAACAGGGCCACGCCGCAAATCACCATAAAGATGCCCAGCAGCAGGGGGACGGGGGTACCAAAATTCACGGCAAATTCCTCTTAGGCGATCGCCTCTGCCAACCGAACACGTTAATTCTAGCCGACTTAACGAAAAAATCGGGAACCCACTGGGCGCTCCCGACTGCAAAGTTGCTAGGTTGTGCCCCCCGACCTAGGCCAATGGGCACAACCCTTGGCCTACTGGCGCTGAATTTTGTCGCGCTGGCTCACAAACACCAAGAAGACGGTGGCGGGGACGACGATGATCACAGCCCCGGCAAGCAGGCTCAGCAAGAAGTTAGTTAAAGACGGTGTCATATCCTTTGATCCTGATAACGATTGAAACCGATTGTTACTGATCATTATTGATCAAGTTACGCCTGCTGCACCACAGCCAAACCTCGCTGCCCCAAGATTTTTGCCATCGAACCCCCTCAATCGTTGGGGTAAAGCCACCAGAGCATAGAGAATGCGGTGGGGAAAGCTTTAGAATTGTATCTACTGCAACGGCGTATTTTGGAGGAACCCATGGCCACCACTCAAGTGCTGAATCTAGGCGTGGGCCTGCTGCTGGGGTTGATGACCCTATTATTTATCTTTCGCATTGTGCTCAGCTGGTACCCCCAGGCCAACCTCTCTAAGCTGCCGTTTGCTTTGATAGCCTGGCCGACTGAGCCGTTGCTGGTGCCCGTGCGTAAGCTGGTCCCCCCGATTGGTGGCGTCGATATCGCCCCGGTGATCTGGGTGGGCATTGTCACCCTGCTGCGCGAGATTTTGGTAGGCCAGCAGGGCCTATTGCGAATGCTGGGTTAGCCGTACTCGCCAGGCTATACGGTCTTAGGTTTCGGGTATCAGGGATCGGGTTCAAGGTAGACCTGATGCCTGATAGCCCATAACTCGTTCCTCACCTATCCCCTTTGCCTGACCGCCAACTAGGATGGCGGTTTTCAGGGCGTCGCCATCATCTCAGCGACAAAGTTGGTGTAGACATCGCCGCTGAGAAAGTTGGCGTTTTCTAACACCTTTTGGTGAAAGCCAATGGTGGTGGGCAACCCGGTGATAGCGCACTCCCGCAGGGCGCGGCGCATGCGGCGAATGGCGGTAGGGCGGTCTGGCCCCCAGACAATCAGCTTGCCCACCAGCGAGTCGTAGTAGGGCGGAATTTCGTAGTCGGTATAGACGTGGGAATCCATTCGCACGCCCATGCCGCCGGGGGCTAGGTAGCCGCTAATGCGGCCAGGGTTGGGGCGAAAGTTGTGATCGGGGTCTTCGGCGTTGATGCGGCACTCAATGGCGTGACCACGAATTTGAATCTCAGACTGGGTAAAGGGCAGCTTTTCGCCCTGGGCAATGAGCAGCTGGGCCGCAATCAGGTCGATACCGGTGATCATTTCGGTGACCGGGTGCTCGACCTGAATGCGAGTGTTCATCTCCATGAAGTAGAAGTTGCCCTGGCCATCGACCAGAAACTCTACGGTGCCTGCGCCTACGTAGTTAATGGACTGGGCCGCCAGCACCGCTGCCGCGCCCATTTTCTCCCGTTGCTCTGCGGTCAGCCGGGGGCTGGGAGCTTCCTCTAAAAGCTTTTGGTGGCGGCGCTGAATCGAGCAGTCGCGCTCGCCCAGGTGCACCACGTTACCGTGGCTGTCGGCCAAGATCTGAAACTCGATATGGCGGGGGCGATCGATAAACTTCTCCATGTAGACGCCACCGTTGCCAAAGGCGGCCTGGGCCTCGCCCTGGGCCGCCATAAAGGCTTTGATTAGCTCGACCTCGCTGTTGACCAGACGCATGCCGCGTCCGCCGCCCCCGGCGGTGGCTTTGATCATCACGGGGTAGCCGATTTCGCTGGCCACCTTATAGGCTTCGGTCTCGTCGTTGAGCAGGCCGCCGCTACCGGGCACTGTGGGCACGCCCACCTTCTGCATCGTGTCTTTCGCCGTCGATTTGTCACCCATTCTCCGAATCGAGTCGGGGGAGGGGCCGACAAAGACGATCTGGTGGTCGGCACAGATCTCGGCAAAGCGGGCGTTTTCAGCTAAGAACCCGTAGCCGGGGTGAATGGCGCTGGCGTTGCGGGTGAGCGCGGCGGCGATGATATTGGGAATGTTGAGGTAGCTTTTTTGGCTGGGGGCTTCGCCAATGCACACCGCTTCGTCGGCCAACTGCACGTGGAGGGCGTGACGATCGACGGTGGAGTGAACCGCAACGGTGGCTATGCCCATTTCTTCGCAGGTACGGAGGATGCGCAGCGCAATTTCTCCCCGGTTAGCAATCAAAATCTTAGAAAAGCGCATGTACGTAGGGCAAATAGCAACAGACCATTGAGGGGTTTGGGGTTTAGCAGTCTAGCTAAGCAACCCCAGCCCACTGCCGCAACCGACCATAACCAGCATCATACGACGGTTGCTGATCGTATCACGGTGGTGGAGTGATAAATATTGCCGAGTTGGTTCTGACAATTGCACCATTATGGTTTACTCTTATATATCTGAGCTTGTGCATGACGGTGAGCTTCCCTCAGCTGCGCCTAATGTTAGTACGGTTCAGAACACACCAGCGGATGTGGTGGAATTGGTAGACACGCACGCTTGAGGGGCGTGTGGCTTACGCTGTGCGAGTTCGAGTCTCGCCATCCGCATTGTTTTAAGTCGGCTAGATCGAGTTAATGGCCTTTAGGCAAGTTGGTCCTTGTCTTGGGTTGGTGAATAGCAAAGAACCAGACGCCGTTGAGGCGTCTGGTTCTTTGCAAAAGGATTTATAGCCGTAGTCACTTGGGTTAGGACATCCAGAAACCTTAGAAACGTTCTTAGGAGATTTCTAGAAAAGCAGATCCCCGCTGTATCTGGCGACTGTAGCCACCGTAGGTTGGGCACTGCCCACCATTAGGGAGAAAGTTGTCCAGAAATCGCCTTAGGGAAAATGTCTTAACCGGACTGGCTACAGCTATAAATCAGTAAGGGCCGATCGCGAGGGTGATTTATAGAATGCTCTGCCCACAGAAAGATTCCTTCACGCTCAATCGGTAAAGATGGCGGTTTCGAGTTGTTGAAGGGCGACGTCTAAATCGTCGTTGACAATCTGCCGGTCAAACTCGGCGGCGGCGTCAATTTCGACTCGGGCACGCTGGAGTCGTCGTGCGATCGCATCGTCGGCATCTTTACCCCGCAGACGAATGCGGCTTTCTAGCTCTTCCAGCGAAGGGGGCAAGACAAACAACTGAAGCGCGTGGGGGAAGGTTTCTCGCACCTGGCGGGCTCCCTCTAGTTCAATTTCTAAAATCACCCAATACCCGGCTTCGATGTCTCTGAGCACGGGGGTCTTAGGGGTGCCGTAGAGGTTGCCAGCAAACTCAGCCCATTCGAGCAGTTCGCCCTGCTCAACCATCGACTTAAAGGCGTCGCGGCTAACAAAAAAGTAGTCTTGGCCATCGACTTCGCCGGGGCGGGGCGATCGCGTGGTAGCCGACACCGACAGCTTGAGGGCCGGGTAGCGATGGCGCAGGGCCTGTAGCAGCGTACCCTTGCCCACTCCACTAGGGCCGGTAAACACGATCACGCGGCCGAGGCGAGGTGAGGCCAGCTCAGCCTCAGTGTCGAGGGTAAGCGTGTCTAGCGGGGTAGGAGAACTGACGGTCATGGCGGCGGCGCAGGTGTACAACAAAGATTCTCTATTCTAATTAACCCTACACGCCTACTCCACCTGTGCCACAGAATCTACGCTTAAGCACTAACCAACGAGTAGTCTGCCAAGTCAAAGGTGACAGGTTTCAGGTTTCAGGTTCATGGCAGACCTGAAACCTGGAACCTGACTCCCTCAGTTTGGTCACGTACTAGGCCTTAAGCCTCGGCGAGGTCAAATAGCACCGTGGTCATGTAGCGATCGGCCCAGGCTTGGCCAAAGGCTTTTTCGAGCACCCGGCGGGTTTTATCGTTTTTTTGCTGTTGTTCGCAGTAGTGGCGCTGGCCCGCCAGAATGTGCTCTCTCTGGCCTGGGGTAGCCGGGGTGGCGATCGCCTGTTGGCAGTGCAGCGCTAGGTAGGTAACAATCAGCCCTACAAAGGCCTCCTCCTCTTCAGGGCTGGTGGGGCGAATAAACCGGCAGTAAGGCGAAAATATCGTTCCCCAACCGGGTAGATCGCGTTCTTCGGCAAAGCTCTGGGATGGCAAAGCCTCTAGGGCCTCACTATAGCCCTCGGGCAGTGCTCCTGTTACCGGCGACAGGTCAATAATGGCCGCGCTAATTTGCCCGCGTCCCCCCACCAGGTCGCAGCCAAACATGGGTAAGTCGTACTCGGGGCGGGGAAACATCACACAGTGCAGAATGTCGAGGTTAGCTCCTACCCGCGCCAGTTCTAGGTGCAGCTTGCGAAACTGGGGGGTCTGGTAGCACTGGTTCTCAATGGTGAGGCGTTCGCCCTCTAGGCGACCCTCAATGTAGCCCAGGTCGTCTGGCAGGCTGTAGGGCGACAGGTCTAGGTACTGTTGCCAAGTAGCTTCGATCCGATCGGCAAGACCCCGAATCATCGGGTGTTGCTGCTCGCGGAGGGAGGTAGGAACTGGGGTTGCCATGACACCCAAAGTAATAAAAATTAGACTCCCAGCATACCAGCCTCAGCGGGCGTACTAGACTTCTCTAGGGTTCACCCGGCTACAATTTGTTGTAAGGGTAATCAACTGTTTTTAAGGTGTCACCGCTGTGAAGCTAACCGACTGGCTCAACCTGGCTGCCCTGGGCATTGCCCTCGTTATCCTGTGGCAATTTCGCCAGATTGTGTTGCTAATTTTTGCGGCGGTGGTGATTACCATTGCCCTCAATAGCCTAGTGCGATTTTTCTCACGGGTCTATGGCTGGCCTCGGCAGCGATCGGTGTTGGTTACGGCGGCCTTGGTGCTTTTAGGGGGAGTCATCTTTCTGGGGTTGGTGCTGCCGCTGTTTGTCAGTCAGTTTCAGCAACTGCTGCTGTTGACCCCCAAAGGGTTTGACCGCCTAGGAGAATGGTTCGACGCGTTTCAAGCCAGCCCCCCCGATTGGTTTCCCGATCAAGATTTGCGGCTGTTGCCGGCCCTGCCCGACCTACTGCGTCAGGCCACGTCGATTGGCTCTACGGTATTTGGCAATTTTCTAACTTTCTTTTCAAGCTCGGTGGCCATTTTATTGCAGCTGTTGCTGCTGCTGGTGCTCACCCTGATGATGCTGGCCAACCCCACGGCCTACCGACAGTTGCTGCTGAGGATGTTTCCATCGAGCTACCGCCGTCGGGCCGACGAAATTTTGACTAAGTGCGAACGATCGCTGATGTTTTGGCTGGGGGGAGTTGCCTTAAACTCGATGTTTGTGGCGATGATTAGCTTTACTGGGCTGGTTTTGCTGAAGGTGCCCTACGCCTTTGCCCATGCTGTGCTGGCGGGGTTGTTTAACTTCATTCCTAACCTGGGGCCGGCCCTGAGTGCGGTGTTTCCGGTGTTTGTGGCGCTATTGCAGTCGCCGGGCACGGCCTTGGCGGTAATTGTGCTCTACGTGTTGATTCAAAACGTAGAGAGCTACTGGTTTGCGCCCATGGTGATGCAGAAGCAGGTGGCGCTGTTGCCTGCTGCTACGCTGATTTCTCAGATCTTTTTTGCCACGTTTCTAGGGCCACTGGGGCTAGTGCTGGCCCTGCCTCTGGCTGTAGTCTGCAAAACCTGGATTGAAGAAGCTTGGATTGTTGATGTGTTAGATAAACCGACCGACTATCAGCTCAGCCTTGATGTTGAGACTGAGACGGTAATGCCCCCAGATTATGAGTTATCGCAGAGTGAATCCTGAGGGCGGCTTGAGCCACAGGTACCGCTGCTTTCCAGGGCAGGCGACGGGACAGTTAAAGGTTTAGAATCTCATCCTGTTTGGCGTCAGTTCTACGCTAGCTCAGGCCCGTACTGCTCACGGTGACTGGGCGCGGGCTTCATAAATTTCCTGTGAAAATCCCGAGCCATTGCTAGTCATTACTTCTGCTGACTGCCTACAGTTTGTAAGTAACTGCACGTGACCTATGAAATCGGAACATCCATTGGCTCATAGTGCCTGCCTGTCGGATGAAATGCTTGTGGTGGCCGACGGCGATCGCGACGGCTCATGGCAGGTGACAGAAATCTCGGGGTGCAGGTACTGTTTGCCTGGGGGCCGGCCTAAGGGATGTGAATGTGGAGCGGTCGTACTATGAAAACTGTATGGTTGCCTGAGGTTGCGTCCAGTGAGCAGAGTGGATGATACGTTGAATCCCATGGTGTCGGTCGTTATTCCGGTGTTTAACGACGGCGATCGGCTGAAAGATTGTCTGGCGGCTCTGGCCCGTCAAACCTATCCGGTGACTCGTTACGAAATTGTTGTGGTCGATAATGGCTCTGATCAGGTCGATGGGGTCAAGGCTGCGATCGCCCCTTACCGCAACGCCACCCTAGCTTTTGAAGCCACACCCGGATCCTACGCGGCTCGAAACCGGGGGTTGGCGGTAGCGGTGGGCGACGTGATTGCGTTTACCGATGCCGATTGTATTCCGGCTGACGATTGGCTCCAGCGTGGGGTAGAACAGTTGCAGCACATGCCCCAGCCTGGTCAGGTGGTGGGCAGAGTAGAGGTGTTTTTTGCCAACCCCGCCTACCTAACCCCAGTGGATTTATACGAAAGTATTACAGCGTTTCCCCAAGAACTGCTGCTGCAACAGTTTCATGGCGGGGCTACAGCCAATATGTTGACCTGGCGATGTGTGTTTGACCGGGTGGGTCTGTTTAACGCACAGCTCAAGTCCCACGGAGATCTGGAATGGGGGCAGCGGGTGTATAGCCAGGGGTATCCCCAGTGCTATGCCGAGGCAGCGGTGGTGCTGCACCCCACCCGATCGTCGTTTAGAGAGCTAATTAAACGGACGCAGCGTCTGACCGGGGGACGCTACGCCCTTCATCTCAGGCAGGCTGAAACCCTGGGGCAGCGCCAGGTAGTGTTTCTCAAGGCGCTAGGGCAAAACTTGATACCGCCGGTTGCCTTTGCGGTGAATGCTCTGTTTGACCGCCGGTTGCAGGGCCTAGGGCAAAAGCTGAAAGTGACGTTAGTGATGGTGCTAGTGCGCTATGTTAGCGCGGTTGAAATTGTGAGGTTAAAACTGGGCGGCACGGCCTGTCGAGATTAAAAACTGGTTTAGACCAGTGTTGACCTGTAGAAAAAATTGCGTACCTGTTTTATGGCTATCTATCGACAGACTGCTTCCCAGAACTTAAACTTTACTGCTTCTCAAAAATATTGTCAGCAACGGCCTGTTACCCCAACGTCTATACCTTCTACCTAGCTTCGGTATCAGGGGCATTTGTATTTCGCATATCGCATATTTGTACTTCCCTAAGATTAGCCGAGTTCTACAGCCATGCAACTCACTCATACTCAACAAAAATTCTTATTTTTGCTTAGTATCACGGTCCTCTATTTAGCTCTAATAGCCTGGCTAGATGGGCTCAGAGGGCCTTACTGGTGGGATGAAGAAACCTTCTGGGACACCAGCCTATCTTTTAGCGATCGCCTTCTGCCTAGCTTGAGTGATCTGAGGGATTATAAGGAGCTTAATACTCCGTTACCCTTTATACTTTTCGGTTTATTAGAATACTTGTTCGGTCAAGGAATCTGGGCTGGTCGGTTATTCAACCTGGTGCTATCGATCGCGATGGTATTTATCATTGGTTGGCCGACTAAAGACAAAGGTGGGCGAGCCATTGTATGCCTGATTGGTCTCTTCCTCTGTCCCTACTATCTATGGCTAAGCGGGCGACTTTACACCGAGATGCTCGCCTGCTTTTGGGTTCTACTGGGTACGATGGGCTATGTTCGCAATCGGTCTGGCTGGAGCTGTTTAGCCTTTATTTTGGCGATTGCGACTCGGCAATATATGGTTGCCTTTCCAGCGGCGATCGCAACCTACGAATTGATCAGGGCCACCTCTAGAGTAAGGCAGACTAATCGCATTGATTGGCCTGCCCAAAGGCACTGGATTTTGCCCTTAGTGGCGTCTTGTTCCCTATTTTTCTGGTTTTATCTCTTCCAGGGGCTGGCCCCCGAAATGGCTTTGGAGATCAGGTCTGCCCCTGATGTGCAACAAACTATCTGGGGAGTAGAGCTAGGGGGAGCAATTCACTACCTCTCCTTCATCGGTCTTTATATTGTTATTCCAGAATTTATCTTGTTCAATCCCCGCGCTCACCTGCGCGCTTTAAGTCATCAATGGGATCAGCAAAAGTATAGAGTTGGCATCCTTGCCTTGGGCCTACTATTATTTATGCTGGTCTTTCCACCCCAAGAATTGGCCAGCGGCAATGTCAAGAAACTGGCAGAAATGCTACCTTATAGCGTCCTAAGCTGGGGGTTTTACTACATCCTGTCTCTGCTGACCTGTGTGCGGTTCGCCAGGCCCAATTTAACGGGCCTTTTGATCCTGTTCAACGCTGTCATTATGGTCAAAGCTCATCCCTGGGATCGCTACGTATTGCCGATGGTGGTAGTGTTTTGGTATTTAAAATCCATTGATCAGGTAGATCACTTTTTGCTGTTCTGGGGGCAGAAAGGCTCAGATCCAGCTCCCCAAAATCCATCTTTTACCGAGCCAATCTAAACCAAAGCCAAGCTGTAAAGGTTTTCCACTGGAAAACTTTCACAGCTTGGCTTGGCCTTGAATTGGGTGAAGCACCGGGTAGAGACAGTATTCCTACCCGAATCGATTCAGCGTCCCGCTGGCTCTAGGCTTCATCTAGAGCAGCGATGCCGGGTAGCTCCTTGCCTTCGAGCAGCTCTAGGCTAGCGCCGCCGCCAGTAGAAATGTGGCTCATTTTCTCAGCCACGCCCACTTTCTCGACTGCTGCCACCGAGTCGCCGCCGCCAATGATGGTGGTGACGCCCTGACCAGTGAGATCGGCCAGGGTGTGGGCGATCGCCTCGGTACCGGCTGCAAACTTGTCAAACTCAAATACGCCCATGGGGCCGTTCCAAATCACCGACTTGCACTGCTTCAGCGCATCTTGGAACACCTTGATCGAGTCGGGGCCAATGTCGAGGCCCATCCAGCCGTCAGGGATCGCTTCGACGCTGACGGTTTGGCTGTTGGCGTCGGGGGCAAAGTTGTCAGCTAGCACCACATCGGTGGGCAGCAGCAGGTCAACGCCTTTTTCCTTGGCCTTGGCTTCGAGCGACTTGGCCAACTCCAGCTTGTCTTCTTCCACCAGTGACTTGCCCACCGCTAGACCGCGTGCCTTGTAGAAGGTGAAGATCATGCCGCCGCCGATCAGCAGTTTGTCAACTTTGTCGAGCAGGGTCTCGATCACGCCAATTTTGCTAGAGACCTTAGAGCCGCCGATGATCGCCGCTAGGGGCTTCTGGGGATTCTCGATCGCCGCCTGTAGATACTGAAGCTCTTTCTCAATCAGGTAGCCCGCCACGGAGGGGCTGAGGTATTTGGTCACCCCCTCGGTAGAGGCGTGGGCGCGGTGAGCCGTGCCAAAGGCATCGTTGACATACAGATCGGCGTTGGCGGCTAGAGCCTTGGCAAATTCGGGGTCGTTGGCCTCTTCACCGGCGTAGAACCGCACGTTTTCGAGCAGAGCCACCTGGCCATTTTCCATTGCACCCACGGCAGCGGCGACCTCATCACCAATGCAGTCGTCGCACTTGATCACCTCTTGGCCAAGCAACTCGCTGAGGCGCTGGGCTACAGGCGTCAGGCGCATGCTCTCGACCACCTGGGCCTTAGGCCGGCCAAAGTGGCTGGTGAGAATGACCTTGGCCCCTTTACCAGTCAGGTCTTGAATGGTGGGCAGGGCAGCCCGGATCCGGGTGTCGTCGGTAATGGCACCCTGGTCGTCAAGGGGCACGTTGAAGTCAGCCCGCACCAATACCCGCTTCCCCGAAAGGTCGGCTGCCGTCAGGCTCGCCACCGATTTTTTAACCACTGTATATACCTCCTAAAACTGGTTTAAGTCTCTGTATTTATTACGTTATGCAGCGCACCGATGGCAGCGGCCCCAACCTTGACTAAGGTAGATTTGGGGAAACGGCCCAGCGACTCTGTCTGTCGTAATAATTACCTAAGGCCGACCTCATTTTACCGGAGTGTGAGTTCCCTTCGATACGCCATGTTCAAGACGGTTTTATTTCCCATCGATATGAGTTCTGAGGCGCAGCAGGCGGCTCCTAAGGTGGCCGAACTGGTCAACACTCACCGGAGTCGGCTAGTTTTGCTGTCGGTGGTAGAGCCTCGCGACGAGGCGAGTCAGCCTTCGGCCCAGTCATCTCCCGAGGCCGTGGCTAAGCTGCTGGGGCAGGCCAAGGCCCTGTTTGCGGCCCAAAGTATTGATACTGAAGTGGTTGAGCGGGAAGGACAGCCCGCCTTTGTGATCTGCGATGTGGCCGATGAACTCAACGCTGACCTGATTGTCATGGGTTGTCGGGGCGTAGGTCTGATCGAAGACGTGCAGAATGAGAGCGTGACCATGCGGGTGATTAACCTGTCGCCCTGCCCCGTGCTGATTATTCCCTAGGGAAAGAGATGGATGGGTAGGTGGGTGGATGAGTGGGTGAGTACATGGGGCGCGGGTAGGGTGGGCACTGCCCACCAAAATCTCCAGCCTCACTCAGATCACCCTGCCCCATTTATCGTCGCAGCCTTCAAAAGTAGCCCGTAGGGTGGGCATAGACTTTAGAAAAATTCCCCCAGCCCCAGTTCCTGACGAACGATCGCCAATGGCTTCTCCCAGTTAAGTTCGGGTGGGTAGGCGATCGCAGCCCTGCCCTTCATTCCCATGCGAAAACCGCGCCCCAGCGCTCGCAGCAGCGGCACCGTCCACAACGGGTTGGTCAGGCTGAGGGGCACAAACGACAGCACAAACACATTCAGCAGATCGCGATACTGTACCAACGTGTAGGCTGCCACGCCAAACTCACCTATCGGTGAGGCATCGAAGCCAGTGTAGATGTGATAGATATCGTGGCTGATGGCGGTGCGCTGGCGCAGCCCTTCGCCAGGGGCCGCATCGGTCGTAAAGACTTGCGGATTAAACCCGTAGCGGAGCATGTGGCGGGCATAGGCTCCGCCCAGGGTATCAGGGGGAAGCTGCACCAGGGTATCGAGATCGACGGCAATCGGGCGATGGGCTAGATGAGCGGCCTGCCGCTCTAGGCGGTTTTCAACCCAGCGCTGCCACTGGCTGTGGCGTCCGGCAGCGAGAATATGCAGAATACCTGCGGCAGGGTTGCCCAAAAAGGTGCGATAGGCCGCCCTGAGTTCTGGCCAGTTGATGCCGTTCAGGGGCAGTCGCTGACGCGGCTTGGCGCAGGGCCGAATGCGGCTGATCATGATGTTTCTCCAGTCAGAAAAGGACGTGAACAAATGCGATCGCGGACAGGGGCAGCCACCCAAAGCTGGCACAATGGAAATGCAACTGAGTGAATATGCAACTTAGTGCATTTAATAATTTCATCCTATGTGCACCTTTGTGCATAGTCAACTGCTTGTATATTTAGTTTTGTGACTTAACCCCATGGCCCTCTCCCACGCGATTCTCTCTGCCCTAACCGATCGCTCCTGTAGCGGTTACGATCTGGCCAAGCAGTTCGACGGTTCGGTGGGCTTCTTCTGGCACGCCAGTCACCAGCAGATCTACCGAGAACTCACCAAGCTTGAAGACCAAGGGCTGGTGACCGCTGAAGCGATCGCCCAGGCGGGCAAACCGGATAAAAAGCTCTATCGCCTGACCGCAGCGGGCCAGACCTACCTTAAAGAGTGGATTGCTCAACCGGCGAAATGCACGCCGACCAAAGACGACCTGCTGGTGAAGCTATTTGTGGGCTACCTGGTGCCCCCTGCTACCATGGCGGCTACCCTTGAGCACGAGCGTGCTCAGCATCAGGCGACATTGGAGGCCTATCGAGACATTGAGCGGACCTATTTCGCCAATCCCGAAGCCATGTCCCTGACGGCGCAGTTTCAATACATCACCCTGCGCAACGGTATTTATTACGAGACGAGCTGGCTCGCCTGGTGCGACGAAACGCTGGTGACGCTTGGTAATGTGCCCGTTGAAGAGGGCGGCGCGTCAATATAACCTCGCCTTTTGACCTTATCCACCCTAGGATTGATGGGTGGGTGGCACGGCAATGTACTCATACCAACTTTTATCTGTCTATCCCCGATCTGTAGGGGCATTGCACTGCAATGCCCCTACGCGGTACCGGTTACGAATCGGGGTTTTGTAGGTCGGATTTGGTATCAGGCCCATCTTCCCCATCCCGCACCTTGCGACCTACTCACTTACCTCTCCCCTACCCATGTCCACCCCCGAAATTCACTGGTACCCCGGCCATATCGCCAAGGCAGAAAAGGCCTTAGTCGATCAGCTCAACCGCGTGGATGTGGTGCTAGAGGTGCGAGATGCCCGCATTCCCCTATCGACCCGGCATCCTAAAGTTGATGTCTGGGTGGGCGACAAACCTCGAGTGCTGGTGATCAACCGGGTCGATATGATTTCGTCGGAGGCCCGCACCGCCTGGGAGACCTGGTTTCGGCAGCAGGGAGAAGTGCCTTACTTCACCGATGGGCAACAGGGAAAGGGGGTGAAGGCGATCGCCAAAGCCGCCCAAACAGCGGGTGATGCCGTCAACCAGCGCCGTCAGGCCCGAGGCATGAAACCCCGCCCCATTCGGGCCGTGGTGATTGGCTTCCCTAACGTAGGTAAGTCAGCGTTGATTAACCGCCTGCTGAACCGCAAGGTGGTGGCTAGCGCTCGCCGCGCCGGTATCACCCGCCAACTGCGGTGGATTCGTATCTCGGGTGATCTAGATCTGCTCGATGCTCCAGGGGTAATTCCATCCCGCATGGACGATCAAGACGCGGCCCTGAAGCTCTCTATCTGTGACGATATTGGCGAAGCCGCCTACGATACCCAACGCACAGCGGCAGCTTTTTTAGATGTGCTCAAAGGGTTACAGCAGACCAATGCGCCTGGTGACTACCAAGACATTTTGCAAGCCCGCTACGGCGTAGCCTTGGATGACTATACTGGCGAGAGCTTTGTAGCCCAGGTGGCGGCCCAAAAATTTCAGGACAATACTGAACGCACTGCTAAGCGCATTCTCAATGACTTTCGGACTGGAATGCTGGGTCAATGGGTGCTGGAGTGGCCTCCGGCGGGGGAAGCATAGCGTTTTTGGGTCGCCAAACAAAAATTGGGTTAGTCTTGTCCAAGGAAGGTCGTTTGGAGGTGTCCTATGGTACCGATTTCGCTGCTTGAGCAGGCTAAAGGTGGCGATGCCGCTGCGATCGCCATGCTCATGAACCAGGCTTTGCAGGCTAAGGGCATTGTAGTGCGCGGCGATCGCCAGGGAGATTGCCTACAGCTCTGGCTCACCGGCCAAACCCTCCCCCCTCAAACCGCCACCGTAAACTACGTGCGCCGGGGGCTAGACCGGTTGCAGCTAAGTCCTACCACCGTGCTGCACTTCTACGGCGAACAGGCCGATCGCCAAGAGCCAGGCTGGGGAGTGGAAATCGCCCTGGGGGCAGCGTCCGGTGAAGTTAGACCGTTAGTGCTAGAGAACGCTGCCCCAGATGCTGAGGCCGCCGCCCAGGCCCAGCCCTCGGAAGAGCCTGCCCCGGCTTCTCCCTCGGCATCACCTGAATTAACGCCGGGGACAATTCCCTACGCCTACGCTTTGTTGGGATTAGCGCCGAATGATCCGCTGAAATCGGTTGAGAGTGCTTATTTTAAGCTCAAAGCCCAAGCCTTGCGCGAAGGCGATCGCGCCCATGTAGAGCAGCTAAAGCAGGCCTTTTATCAACTCAAAGACTATATAGAACATCCTCCCGCCACCGAAGCCGCTTCTAGCTTGGTGGAAGCTCCTGTTTTGGCCTCCCAGGATGAGTCGCTCACAGCCCTAGAGCGAATTGCAGCGCTTTTGAAGGAACGAGGGGTTTCGGCTCAGGTCAGCCTTCAGGGTAGCCAACTCTCCATTGCCTGGCTGGCGGTGCGGGTGATTAACCCTGAAGAGGCGGCTAGCCAGGTTCAGTCTCTCCTAACCCAGGATATGTTGGCTTCTATGGGGCTGTACGATGTCAGCAGCCTTGCTTTCTTTGGGCTCAACCGTTCTCAAGACGTGGTGTGGCAGCAAACATCACCGCTGGTAAAACGTTAGGGTGACACCAGAGCAGCGGCAGATGCGATAGAAAGTGGGATTCTGCGACCTATGACCATGGCCTATAACAACAGTGGCCGAAGATAGACATCTTCGGCCACTGTTGCTAAATAAGGGAATAGCTCGGAGCGTTACCAGCGAGAAAATTCTCGGTTGCCGCCATCTCTGCCGCCGCCGCCGCCAAAGTTGCCGCGAGGACCGCCGCCGCCAGCCCGCTTTTCTTTGGGACGAGCTTTGTTGACCCGCAGTTCACGACCCATCCACTCAGCCCCATCGAGGGCTTCGATGGCCGCGTCTTCGTCAGCTTCTTTTTCCATCTCTACGAAAGCAAAACCGCGAGGACGCCCGGTTTCGCGATCGGTGGGTACCGTTACTCGGCTAACGGCTCCGTACTCGGAGAAGACTTCGGTGATGTCTCCTTCCGTAGCATTGTAGGCGAGGTTTCCTACATAAATCGACATGGCACAACTCCAAATCCAAATTAGACATGTGATGTAGACAAGTTCGATTCGGAGTGGTACACACCGATTACCCGAAAACTGAGATCAGACTGTGATTAACCAGCCTACCGAAAGCAAAACATGTTACCCGCCTACTTTAGCATAAGGTTTCTGAAGATTAATCGTTGTATAGCACTGTGACGGTGGTCGCTACAAGCCTTAGCCCTGGGGCAGTTCATAAGATTTGTAACACGGTTTTGGCCGCGATCGCTGAGGTCAATATCGGAGCGATGCTAGCGTCTGCCGTAGAAGGAAACTTCGACGTCAGCACACCATCCAGCCGCTAGATTTTCGTACAAAAAAACGCGCTCTACCCGGTAGTACACGCCATCTCTAAAAACGCAGTCACCAATGCGCGGAATAATGGGGTAGGTGGCGAACCACAGGGCATCTTTGAGGGGGGCCTTGGGGTTATTGCTGCTAGCCGCTAGATAAAACACCTGTACCTTGAAGCCCCGACCAGAACTGGCTGGGGTGGAGAGGGGGCCGTCTGTGGATTTACCGCTACTTTTGCCGGTTGGTTGTTTAGGGGCCACTGGTTTGGCAATTTGAGGGGTACGGTTGCTTATGTGGGCAGATGCCCCCGTAGTTTACCAAGAGTCAGGCGGTGAGTTGGGCCGGGGTTTTGAGGGAATGGTTGGCCCTCTGAAACCCGGCCCTTTGCTTGCCCCTGGGCTAGCGATTACCGCGGCGCTTGAGGGCGTCGACCATTTGTTGGCGTACGGCTCTCGCCCACTGATCAAACTCAACATCGGGGCGAATGTCTGGATCGAGGGTACTGCCGCGCCCTTGGGCGTTCCTATCCTGCGTCATGGTCATGTCCTTAATACAGCGGTTAGATAATTCTCCTTACCTATTTATTATTCCCCCACCGGATCGCTCTCAGCTACGCTTCAAGGTAGGGATCTCATAACCTGGCGCTGGTGCAGAACTCGACTAGGGCCAGGTCAACGGGGCGGCGATCGCCCTTTGACCCAGCCATTCCGCCAAAGAGAGTGTTAAAAGCGAGGCCACCTGGCCCGATTGACGGCAGAATGGCTCTATATAAAACCGCCGTTATGGTTGCTGCTCCTATGCGCCCAATTCGCACGTTTAACGTTACTCCGGCTCTGCCCCAGCGGCTAGAGGCGCTACGCACCCTGGCCTACAACCTCCACTGGGATTGGGATGTAGAGATGGTGGATTTGTTTAAACGACTAGACAGCGACCTGTGGGAGTCGAGCCGTTACAATCCGGTATTGATGCTGGGCACGATTAGCCAGGCGCGGCTGAATGAGATTGCCGAAGATGCTGGCTTTTTGGCCCAGATGGATCGCGCCGCCCAGCGGTTAGAGGATTATTTGCGCGATCGCGACTGGTATAAAAAGCACCGCAAAACCGCTGTTCCAGGGGAATGCTACGCCTACTTTTCAATGGAATTTGGCCTCACCACCTGCATGCCGGTGTACTCGGGTGGGCTGGGGGTGCTGGCGGGCGACCACCTCAAGTCGGCCAGTGACCTGGGCCTGCCCCTGGTGGCGGTGGGGCTGCTCTACCAAGAGGGCTACTTTGCCCAGTATCTAAATGCCGACGGTTGGCAGCAAGAACGCTACCCGATCAACGATTTCTACAATATGCCCCTGCACCTGGAGCGCGACAGCCAGGGCCATGAACTCAGAATTGAGGTGCAGTATCCCGATCGCATGGTCTACGCGCGGGTATGGCGGGTGCAGGTGGGCACGGTGCCGCTGTATTTGTTAGACACCAATATCGAACCCAACAGCCAGTACGACCAGGATATTTGCGATCGCCTCTACGGTGGCGATATCGACATGCGCATTCACCAGGAGATCATGCTGGGGATTGGCGGCATTCGCATGCTCAAGGCCCTGGGGCTGACGCCGACCGCCTACCACATGAATGAGGGCCACTCGGCCTTTATGGCCCTAGAGCGCATGCAGGTGCTGATGGATGAACATAGCCTGAGCTTTGCCGAGGCGCTGCAGGTGGCCCAAGCCAGCCAGATGTTTACCACCCACACCCCTGTACCGGCGGGTATCGACCTGTTTCCGCCGGAGAAGGTGTTGCACTATCTGGGCCACTACCGCGAGCGCTTTGGCTTGGGGGATGCCGAGTTTCTGGCCCTGGGCCGCACCGATACGGGCGACTTCTCTGCCCCTTTCAGCATGGCGGTGCTGGCGATTAAGACGGCTACGTTTATCAATGGGGTGAGCAAGCTCCATGCCGAGGTATCGCGAGATATGTTTGGCGAACTGTGGACTGGGTTGCCCCAGGGCGAGGTGCCGATCTACGCCATTACCAACGGCGTACATGCCCGCAGTTGTGTGGCCAAATCGACCCAGACGCTCTACGATCGCTACCTTGGCCCTAGCTGGGCTCAGGCTAGCCCCGACGCGGCGCTGTGGGAGCGGGTGCATGCCATCCCCGACGACGAGCTGTGGCGCAACCACGAGCAGTGTCGGTCGCACCTGGTGGTGACCGTGCGCGATCGCCTGGCCAAGAGTACGCGCGATCGCGGCGGCTCGGCCCGCGAACTCACCGAAGCTCAAGAATGCCTCGATCCCTTTGTGCTCACCATTGGTTTTGCGCGCCGGTTTGCCACCTACAAGCGGGCCACCCTCTTCTTGCACGATCTAGAGCGCATTCGCCAGATCATCAGCGGCAACGGCAGCGGTCGGCGGGTGCAGTTTGTGATTGCGGGCAAAGCCCACCCCAAAGACATTCCCGGCAAAGAACTAATTCGCAGCATCATCCACTTCACCCGCGATCAGGGCTTGAGCCGCTCGATTGTGTTTGTGCCCAACTACGACATTCACCTGTCGCGGGATATGGTGGCGGGCTGCGATGTGTGGCTCAACAACCCCCGCCGCCCCCGCGAAGCCTCTGGCACCAGCGGCATGAAGGCGGCGATGAACGGCTTGCCCAACCTCAGCGTGCTCGATGGCTGGTGGGATGAGGCCGACTACATTCGCACGGGCTGGCCCATTGGCCACGGCGAAGACTACGATGACCCCGACTACCAAGACGACGTGGAGGCCGATGCCCTCTACGACATTCTCGAAAAAGAGGTGGTGCCGCTGTTTTACGATCGCGACAAAGACGAAATTCCCCGGGGCTGGGTGGCCAAGATGAAGGAGGCGATCTACTTCAACACGCCCCAGTTCAACACCGCCCGCATGGTGAAAGACTACGCCAACCTGGGCTATTTTGCGGCCAGCGATCGCGCCCATACCCTAGTCTCCCAAGACTACGGCCCCGGCAAAGCACTGGCCGTCTGGCAGGCCCGACTCATCGACCACTGGTACGATGCACGGTTTGAAGAAGTGGCGATCTCCGAAACCGCTGATCTCCAGGTCAACCAACCCTTTAAAGTAACCGCTGCCCTGCGTCTGGGTGCCCTCACCCCCGATGATGTGCAGGTCGAGCTGTATCGGGGCACGGTCTCTGTCGATGGTGAAATTCATGCTGGAATGGCCCTGCCGATGGCTTACCAGGGGCAAGACGAGAGCGATCGCAGCATCTACGCCCTAGAGCTGGAGTACACCGCCAGTGGCTTGCAGGGGCTTTCCCTACGCATGTTGCCCAAGCACCCCTCCCTCAACAGCCCCTACGACCCCAAACTGGTGCTTTGGGCTGATCCCGACTCTGTGCGGATCGTCTCGCGGGTTGTATCACCTGCGATCGCTCACTAGCACTGGTTTACAGGTTGGTTATGGCCTCAGTTCAGGTTTCATCCCAAGGATCGCGCTACGGCCAAGCCGTGACTATCCGCCAGTTTCAGCTCGTTGCCGATGAGCCCACCCATCTGGGCGGCGACGACCAGGGGCCAACCCCCACCGAGCTGCTGTTGGCGGGGCTGGGCAGCTGTAAGGCGATCACTATCAAAATGTACGCCGAGCGCAAGGGCTGGCCGGTCGATCGCGTTCAGGTGACGGTGGCCTCGCAGACCGTTGAGCACCGAACGGCGATTGTGGCTCACCTTACCCTAGAGGGCAATCTGGCCGATGAGCAGCGCCAGCGGCTGCTCGACATTGGCGATCGCTGCCCGGTTCACCGCTTGCTCAGTGGCACGACCGACATTACAACGGTGTTAGTGCCAGCCAGCTCTGCCTACCGGGTGGTGAGCTGTAGCTTTCATGACGAGCTAGAGGCGTTGGCTACCCGTCGCCGCCCCTGCACCATCCACTACCGAACAGAAGCCGGGGCAGAGGTCACCGTTGAGGGCCAAATTGTTGATGTTTTCACGAGGGGCAGAGCCGAGTTTCTGCGGCTCAAAGATGGTACTGAGATCCGGCTCGATTGCTTAATTTCGGTAGACGGCCAGCCGATGCGGTACGCCAAAGACTAGCGATTTTGGGGCTAAGCCCTTTTGGGGGCTAGTCAAACACCGTTTGCCCCTACGCAAGCCACTGGTTTGGAATCGGGGTTATGGGATTCGGCTTGGGTATCAGTCCTCTATCTGGGGTGGGACGCGGTTAGCGGTCAAATTAAGTACTATGGGGAAGATATTTGTCGGCTGCTTAACACCAAATTTTGCCTGCTAACTCCTGATTTGGCAGGGTGCATGCTACGCGCCCCTCCGAGTTGGCCTTTTGAAAGATGGGGTTTGGGAATTTGGTTGTTTTATAGCCGTAGTCAGTCCGGTTAAGACATTTCTCCTAAGAACGTTCGAACGTTTCTAGGGTTTCTGGATGTCCTAACCCAAGTGACTATGGCTATAACTGTGCTTTCCTTAAGCCGAAACAGCGATTCTGTCGGGCACGCGATGCCTCTGCACTCGGGTAGGCTATAGAGAAAACGCTAGCTTTAAAGAACTTTGGCTTTAGATAGCTCTGGCCAGACTAGGCCCAGATTTTATAACTGATTCCATGACCCACGTAGATCAGCAATCCGATTCAAAATCTTTGGGGGCAGGCCGATCGGGGCAGGTCTTTCTAATCGAGATCGACAATCAACCGGTGGCCCGCAAGGTATTTTCCGGGGATACGTTGGCGGCGGCTGTTCACTACGTTTTGTTTGGTGCCGACAATCCCTACATTTGGAATGAAGATGTCCTTCAATGTGCCTATTATCGCCGCAAAATTTTAGAGCGCTTGGTGGAGTATTGGTTTGGAGAAAAGCTGAAAATTGCCAATGCAATCGGGGCTGAGCGCAACCGGGAACTGCGCCAGAATCAACTGGATGCAGCCTTTATCCCTGGGCGTAGCCCCGCCCTGCGTCATTCCCTAGATGTGGAGCGCAGTCGAGAGGTGAAAGAACTCACCGACAAAATTATGAAACCGCTCCAGCAGCGGTTAGTAGAGGCCGGGCTAGACGGGCTGGTGTGGCAAGCCGGTAAGGGAAACCCCGTAGCGTTGAATAACTTTTTAATTGTCGATGGCGATACCGGCGATCGCACCGTTGTCTGGATTGATATGGAATCGGGTGTTCCTGCCCTGTTTCCCTTAAATGTGCTGACTCTGTTTACCTTTTATTTGCCTAAATGTATTCAATACCGCACTTTTCTATTTGATGATACCGACATTAAAACTCTGTCGTGCTACGTCCATGGCCATGGTCCTGAGATGGAAAAGACCTTTGGTGCTGAAGCTTATCAGCAGCTTTGGAATGATATCAAGGCGCTGGGCTACCATCAGCAGCAGTGGCGATCGCTCAATCGCTTGCAGCGAGGTGTTTTCGCTCAAGTTCAGCAGGGAAAAATTAGTTCCTCGGCGGCAGATCGGTATCTGAAGCATCCTGTACTTTGGTTTTTTCACATTATCAAGCAGCTCATTGTCAAAGGCAGCCAAAAGCTGCTGGATGTGCCCCGAGCTATACTTAAAAAAATCCTTAAAATTCCCTATTTAAGGTTAGCTCGCAATCTATTTAAGCTAATTTTCTCAAGACGGTATCGCACCCAAATCGCCCACAATTATGTCACTGATCGCATTGAGGCTTGGCGCGATCGCCAACAGCTAACTGCCGAAGAATGTGAACTTTTGTTCACTCGCCTAGATCAAGAGAGTGGTACTGATTACCTCAGTGATTTTGGTGTTCACTTGGGGATGAAGGTCTTCGTCAAGATCGTGGAGTATGGAATATTTCCGCTGATCTATCTGGCAGGGTACATTGACGAATTGACCTTGGGGCTAGTTATTCTACTGGGTGGGGCTGTTTCTAGAACCGTCTACACAAGCTTTCGAATGGTTCAAGCTACTGCCAAGGGCAAAGAAATTCCTTGGCTGGCGTTTTTTGTTGGCATGATTCCCTTAATGATAGGCAATATTGCTTATCCTTGCCAAATGCTGTACTCCGCCACCGGCAAACGGGGCAAGGTGGCAGGCTTTATTGTGTATGACATCTTTACTCGCATTGGCGGATGGATACCCATTTGGGGCGGCGAAGATACGCTTACCGAACATTACTTTAACCACAGCGCCAGCAACCTATTGCGCTTCATTGCTCGCTTGCAGCGGGCAAATGCCTGATACCAAATCGGGGGCAATTAGCGACAAAGCTGCTCGGGCAGGCGCTGCATGGTGCGCTCAAACACCGCCGCATCGTCTAACGCCCGCGCCATAACCAGCGCTCCCTGAATGGCCACTAATGCTTCTTCACTGCGCGCCTGGGCCATGGTTCCCTCCATACCTCCTGCAGTGAGAACGGCGGCGATCGCCCCCATCCACCGCTCTAGCATCCCTTTCACCTGGGGCTGAAAGACGTCTTTGGCCGAACCCAGCATCAGCGCCGCTAGCATGCAGGGTTTTTCGCCGTGGCTATAGGCGGTACTGATGCGATCGCCCATGCGCGTCAGCCGAGCCAGCGCATCTCCTTCGCCCTCTAAAGCATCCAGTGATGTTTCCTGTAGCCATTGATCTAGCGTGGTGAGCACCGTTTCGACCATGTCGTCTTTGCCGCCGGGGAAGTGGTGGTAGAGACTGGCCTTACCCAAACCCGTTGCCCGGGCAATTTTTGATAGGCTTACCCCGTCGTAGCCGTACTGCCGAAACAAGTCGAGCAGGGGCGGCACGTAGGTTTGCTTAGCCACAGTTGGCTTAGGCATTACCGCGCGTCTCCAAGAAAATAGTTTCGCCTGTTGACATTATACCGAACGATCAGTACAATAGCTGTGTACCGAACGTTCGGTACTTTCTGCGGAGGTGTGTTCTGATGTCTCATGATTTATCCTCTCAAGCTGACTTGCCCTTAGCCCCTCAGGATTGGAGCACTTGGCAAGCGTTTAAGGCGAGCCAGCAGGAAATCGTATTGCCGGCTGGTGCCGTCGCCCATATTCCCGTCACCATTCGGTATGTGGATGTAGGCATGGCCCGATGCGGCACTATTTTGTTGATGCACGGTATTCCCACCTGGGGCTATCTCTACCACCGGGTCATACCGCCCCTGGTTGCGGCTGGCTATCGGGTGTTGGCCCCAGACTTGCTCGGCCACGGCTGGTCCGATCGCCGCGATCGCTTTGATCGATCGTTTCAGACCCAGGCGCACATGATTGTGGCCTTGCTGTCGGCCCTGGGCCTAGGGCGGGTCGAGGTGGTAGGCCACGACACGGGCGGGGCGGTGGCGCTGATTTTGGCGATTGAGCATCCCCAGGTGGTGAACCGTCTGGTTGTTACTAACTCAGTCTGCTACGACCGCTTTGATGACGACATGCTCGACTTTGGCCATCCGCTGCGGTGGCAGCCTCGCTCGGTGGCCGATCTGGTGCAAGCCCTAGAAGACAGCCTGGCGGCAGGGCTCTCTAACCCCCAGCGGCTCACCCCAGAGTTTCGCTCTGGCATGATCGCCCCCTGGGCCAGCGAGGAAGGCAAGTTAAGCCTGCTGCGCAATGCGTCGGCCCTCAACGCTAACCAGACTATGGCGTTGGTTGACCGCCATGGTGCGATCGCCGCCCCCACCCTAGTGCTGTGGGGCATGGATGACCCCTGGCAAAAAGCAGCGGATGGCCAACAGCTAGCCCGCGAAATTCCTGGTGCCCAATTTCAGCCAATAGCAGGTGCATCTCACTGGATACAGCAAGATGCCCCAGACCAGTTTTCAACGGCGCTACTCGATTTTTTTGCCCAGACTTAGGCCTTAGCCAGCCTTGTTCATGAACCTGTAATCCACTAGCCCATCATGGCTCTCGAATGGATTCCCGTTTCAGAGCAATGACAGGCGATCTGCCCGTCATTGCCATGAATTGGCAAATTCGAGATGCACCCCAGTTCCTTTGACTAACCCTTTAACCAAGTGAGACGCAAACCATGATTCAGCTCTACGGTCACGAACTTTCGGGCAACAGCTACAAGGTGCGTCTTTTTCTAGAGCTGTTGGGCCTCGACTACGAATGGGTCAAGGTTGACCTGATGCAGGGGGCTCACAAAGCTCCCGATTTTCTCGCCCTCAACCCCTTTGGCCAGGTGCCCTTGCTGGTGGATGGCGACATTGTCTTGGCCGATGCCCAGGCTATTTTGGTTTACCTGGCGCGTCAGTATGGCGGTGATGCCTGGCTGCCCACCGAGGCTCTGCCGCTGGCGCAGGTGGTGCGCTGGCTCTCGACGGCCGCTGGCGAAGTGCGCCAGGGGCCTGAAGCAGCAAGGCTTTACCATCTGTTTAAGATGGGTGACATCAATATTGAGCGATCGCACCACAAGGCCGCTCACATTCTTACCAGTCTCGACCAACACCTGAGTCGCCAAGCGTGGCTAGAGTTTGACCGCCCCACCATCGCCGATGTGGCGGTGTTTCCCTACGTGGCTCTAGCCCGCGACGGCAACCTAGATCTCGATGCCTACCCCCATCTGCTGGCCTGGATTGAGCGGATTAAGCAGCTCCCGGGGTTTATCTCGATGGCAGGGCTGTAACCACCATGGCAAATTCTGGTTGGTCTCACGCTGAATCGCCTTTTCATGCCGGAGAACGGGCGATTCAGACGCGGCTGGGGGTGCGCGATCGCCTTGAACGTCAGGGACGGCAGATTATTCGCGATTACCTGCCTGATCAGCACCGTGAGTTTTTTGCCCAGTTGGCCTACGTGTTGGTCGGCACAGTCGATCGGCGTGGCCAACCCTGGGCTTCTATCTTGGTCGGAAAACCGGGGTTTATTCATACTCCCGATGCGCGCACCCTGCATCTGGCGGCGCAGCCCCTGGTGGGTGACCCGTTGGCCCAGACCCTAGCCGAAGGGAACGACATTGGCCTGCTGGGCATTGAGCTGCACACCCGCCGCCGCAACCGCATCAATGGCACCCTGACAGCGGTGAGTTCTGAGGGGATGACCGTAGCGGTAGGGCAGAGCTTTGGCAACTGTCCTCAATATATTCAGATGCGGCGGTTTGAGCCGCGATCGACGGGTGCGGCGATCGCGACCTCTGTGCGATCGCTAACCGCTCTAACCGATGTAGAACGGGCGATGATCGCGGCGGCTGATACCTTTTTTATTGCCACTGCCTATCAGGCAGCAACGATCGCTAGCGGCGTCGATGTATCCCATCGGGGTGGGCAGCCAGGTTTTGTGCGTATTGATAGCTCCCAAACGCTGATGATCCCCGACTTTTCGGGCAATTTACACTTCAACACTTTTGGCAACTTAGAGCTTAACCCCCGTGCCGGGCTGATATTCATTGATTTTGAGCGGGGCAACCTGCTCTACCTCACCGGCACTGCCAAGGTGATTTGGCAGGGGGATGACGTTGCCGCTTACCCCGGTGCAGAGCGCCTGTTGCGCTTTTACTTATCTGAGGGATTGTTGGTCACTGGCAGCTTGCCCCTCGGCTGGTCACCCCCCGAGTCACCCTACTGGCGTGACACAGGACCCTGGTGATGGGCTGGGTTGCGTCGGCTGAATCTGGTGCTGCTGCTGCGGCACCTCGCTAGCAATCGAGCGCTCATCACCCTAGGGTGCTAATGCTAAAGCTGCGATCGCTTAATTAATGGGCGGAGCGAGACTCGAACTCGCACAACCGAAGTCGCCACATTTTGAGTGTGGTGCGTCTACCAATTCCGCCATCCGCCCTTGGATGCAGCTCCATTATACTCAACTGGTGGCCGTTTAACTAGATCATAATAGTCTTGAGTGCTTGCCCAGCGATCGATTTCTCTAGCCCGCAGTACGGGGACCGGGTGAGTCAGCCCCTGGGTGCGAATTTGCTTGAGGGCATCGCCGAGGGCATCGCCGCTGAGATGATCGTAGGCACGGGCCTGCTCAATAAAGGCATCGACATTGAGTTGGTTGACCAACGATGGAGAACCGCCGCAGAGTTTCATCAGCAGTGAGGCCACGGTGCGGGGGTCTTGGGCCACCAGCAGAGCAGCGCGATCGCAGGTAAACTCGGCACAGCGCACCCACTCCATTAGCTGGTTTTGCAGATTTTGGGCCAGCACTTCGCCTAGGGGCAACTGGCTAGCCGCCATCGTAATGAGGTTGGCCAGGGTGAGATAGACGCTGTGCTCACACTTGAGATGGCCCAGCTCGTGGGCGATGACTGCCTGGGTTTCGGCGGGGGTGAGCAGTTCGATCAGCGCCGTGTGGATGACGATGAAGGGCTGCTCGCCGCGCATGGCAAAGGTGTAGGCGTTGGGCACCGGGTTTTGGCGCACGTAGAGCTGCGGCACCTCAAGATCGAGAATGCGGCAGGCCTCGACCAGCGACTGGTGTAGATCGGGCAGCTGGCGATCGCTCACCTGCACACTAGAGGCCAAATGGTCGAGGTGAAAGAACCGTTCTGCCAGGGGGGCAAGGGCCATGCGCACCATCATATCTAGCCCCGGTAGCTGCTTGAGGGCGCGGGTCGCTTCTAGGTCGAGGGGATGGCGAAACTGGTCGGCTCGCAGCCCGATCAGGAGAGTTTTACCAGTCATAATTCAGGGACTAGAGAGGCTAGTGAGTGTCTTCTATCCTAGCTTGGGTAAACGGGCTCCGCCGCTGCTTAGGTTTTCCCTGGCCCCAATGTTCGGTAAGATACGCCCCTAGCCCTGGTCGTTTGCCCCCGGTCGTTTGCCCCAAGGAACCGCCATGACAATTCAAGAATTTGGCCTGCTGTTAGTGGCGGTGGCAGCCAGTGCCTTTGGTCAGCTATTTCTAAAACTAGGCGCTTTGCAGCTCGGTCAGGTGACCAGTGCCAATGCCCTGAGCCTAATTGTGAGCATGGCTACTACGCCAACGCTGATTGTCGGGCTCTTGGCCTATGGCCTGGGGGCAATTGTCTATATTCTGCTGCTGACGCGGGTGAATCTGAGCGTGGCTGCGCCCTCAGCGTCGTTGATATACGTGGCCTCGGTCATAATTGGGGTATTCGTTTTTAAAGAAGATCTGTCCCTCGCTCGCCTGGTGGGGATGGGGCTGATTATGGCTGGGGTGGTGCTAGTGGCGGCTCGGTAGCGCCCAGAAAATTGCCCTGGTGGGTAGGCGGCGGTGATAGTGGCTAGACAGTCCATCCCGGCTGGTGAGTTTGTCTCTGCCCCAGGCTCCGCGATTAGTTCCGCAAGTGCTTTTATTTCATGATTGTGTTCCATGATTGTGACCGTAGCCAGCTTTAAAGGAGGCGTGGGCAAAACTACCACTGCCATTCACGTGGCTGCTTTTTTGCAGGGCCACGCCGAGACTCTGCTGATTGACGCTGACCCCAACCGCTCGGCTTTGGCCTGGGCTAGCCGGGGCGGGCTCCCTTTCTTAGTGGTTGACCAGTGGCAGGCTAAAGACATGCCCACCCCCCACGGCCACGTCGTGATCGATACCCAGGCTCGCCCGATCGCCGATGATCTGGCCTTGCTGGTGTCTGCCTGCGATCTGCTGGTGCTGCCCACCACCCCCGACATCCTTGCTCTCGATGCCCTAACGCTGATGGTAGAACACCTGGCCGGTCTGCCCATTGCCCCCTACCGCATACTGCTGACCATGATTCCGCCTCACCCCAGTCGGGCTGGGGCCGAGGTGCGGGCCATGCTGACTTCGACCGGGCTGCCGCTGTTTGCCGGTGGCATTCGCCGCTACGCTGTGTTTCAAAAAGCGGCTTTGGCCGGTACCGCTGTCTACGATGTCAACGATCCTAAAGCTGAGCTGGGTTGGCAAGACTATGGGGCAATCGGCAGGGAAATTTTGGCCTATGGGGCACAGCTCAGCGAGTGAATTGTGACGGTTTTCTGCGTCAACCCGCCCCCAATGCTTCGGTTCTCACCCCCCTGGATGGATTAGAGCCTCGTTAACAATTCGTTACAATGAGGTCATGGGCGGGGTAGCGCCTCAAGACGGCCTGGTGAAAGCAGCCTGTCGAAACTGGCATCCCTGGTCTTTAGGTTTTAACAAGAGGTGCCCAATGAACGGCAACTTACGAGTGGGGAACCTGTTTGGGATTCCCTTTTATGTGAATGTGTCTTGGTTTTTGGTGCTGCTGCTAGTTACCTGGCAGTATGGCAGTGGCTTGGCGGCGGCGTTTCCCCAGTTGGGTGGGTCGTTGCCCTGGGTGTTGGGGTTGGCTTCAGCGCTGATGCTGTTTGCCTCGGTGCTGGCCCACGAGTTGGGACACGGCTTTGCAGCCCTGCGCCAAGGCATTGGGGTCAATTCGATTACCCTGTTTCTGTTTGGTGGCTTGGCGGCTTTAGAAAAAGAGTCGGCAACGCCTAAGGGGGCGTTTTGGGTGGCGATCGCTGGTCCCCTGGTCAGCTTTGCGCTGTTTGGGCTGTTCTTCACCGCTGGGCAGGTGCTACCGCTGGCTGGCCCAATCGCCGGTATCGTGGCGCTGTTGGCCTACATCAATTTGGCCTTGGGTGCCTTTAACCTGATTCCGGGGTTGCCCCTAGACGGTGGCAACGTGCTGAAGGCGCTGGTGTGGCAAATTACTGGCCAGCCCTACAAAGGCCTGGTGTTTGCTAGCCGAGTGGGCCAGGTAATTGGCTGGACGGCGATCGCCCTCGGGGCCGCTTCCATTGTCGGTCTGAGCCCCGTTGGCAGCATTTGGACGCTGTTGATTGGTCTGTTCATGCTACAAAACGCCAACCGCACCGCTCAGTTTGGCGAAGTTCAGGGCCGTCTGACCGGTTTGACTGCCGCCGATGCCGTGGTGCAAGATAGCCCGGTGATTCGCGCCTCTTTGTCGCTGCGCGACTTTGCTGACGATGCCCTGCTGGCGGCCCCTTCGGCCTGGCGCAAGTTTTTGGTGGCCGATGACAGTGGTGCTCTGGTGGGCACCGTGTTGGTCGATGCACTCAAGCAGGTGCCCCGCGACCAGTGGGCTAACACCTCTGTGTCTGCCGTGATGACCTCTGCCGCTGACATTGCTACGGTGGTTGCCGATCGCCCTCTGCTAGAGGTGGTGCAAACCCTAGAAACTCAAAAACTCCAGGCGTTGGCGGTGGTGCGTCAAGATGGCTCACTGGCGGGTTTGTTAGAGAAAACATCGATTCAGGCGCTGCTGCAAGCGGCTTAACCTAGCCCAACTGTCATCGATCCCAGGTTTATCTCGGTCATGGGTAGGCGCGAACGTCATTCGCGCCTACCCATTCGCTATCAGGAAGGCCGTGGTCCTTCAACGCTCTGCCTTGGGGTTGATCTTCTCGCCTGCCAATCTCTCCCCGTCCACCCAGCTCAGGTGTGCCCTGGGGTAGGGTGATTAAGTTTAAGAGCTTTCTATGATGAGCGTATAACTCATCTAGGAGACGTTAGTTATGGCTAACCAAAACGAAAGCGATCGTACGCAAGAGCAAGATGCTCAAGCCAAAGATGGCTACAACACCCCCATCGACCCAATGCAGCGCCATACCGGTATGTATGAGAAGGGTGATGGCAAAGATGAAGCGCAGCCCGAAGGCGGCAGTGCTAACACCGGCGTAGAGGGTGCCCCCAACCAAGGCATTGAAAAGCGCTAAGTTCTCCTGATGATTCGCTGAGCATCAACCCTGCTGAATTTAAGATTCGGCAGGGTTCTTTTTAACTTTAGTTTGGCCCAACCCTATCCCTCCCCCGAGGGGGCAAGGGGTATGAGTCAGGGTTAGAGACTGGCCCTGGGGGCCAAGGCACAATGAGGGCGGGCAGTTTCTAGCATGAGCCCATACTCTAGCCCCTCTGTTACCGCCTGGTATGACGCCTCGATGATGTTGGTTGAGACCCCCAGGGTGGTCCACCGCTGGGCACCGTTGCTCGACTCCACCAGCACACGGGTTTTGGCTGCCGTGCCTGCACCGCTATCGATAATGCGCACTTTATAGTCTGACAGGTGAAAGTTGGCGATCGACGGATAGAACGTCCGTAGTGCCTTTCGCAGGGCTGTATCTAGCGCTGCTACTGGACCGTTGCCCTCGGCAGCCGCCAAAATTTCTTCTTCACCGACCGTTACCTTAATCGTGGCCAGCGACTGGCTGCTGTGCTCTGTACCGTTGCCCTGGTGCTGACAGTTGATATAAAAGCCCTTGAGGTCAAAGAACTGGGGGCGATCGCCCAGCGCCTCCCGCATCAGCAGCTCAAAGCTCGCTTCGGCGGCTTCAAACTGGTAGCCTTCGTGCTCTAGGGTTTTGAGCCGAGAGAGCAGCTGGCGCGAGGCCGGATCGGTGCGATCGAGGGTGAGTCCAAAGCTACGCGCCTTTACCAGCACATTGCTCAACCCCGCCTGGTCAGATACTACAATGCGGCGACTGTTGCCCACGGTAGCCGGGTCGATGTGCTCGTAGGTTTTGGGCTCGCGCTCCACGGCGCTGACATGGATGCCGCCCTTGTGGGCAAAGGCCGATCGCCCTACGTAGGGGGCATGGTCGTCGGGGGCCAAATTTACCACCTCGCTGATAAACCGGCTGGTTTCGGCCAGGGTTTCGAGCCGGGCCGGGGCAATGCAAGGGTAGCCCAGCTTGAGTTGCAAATTGGGGATTAGGGTGCAGAGGTTAGCGTTGCCGCAGCGCTCGCCGTAGCCGTTGATCGTGCCCTGCACCATGGTCGCCCCCGCTGCCACCGCCGCCATAGCGTTGGCCACCGCCGTGCCGCTGTCATTGTGGGTGTGAATGCCGATCTGAGGCCGGGGTTCTGGGAACTGCTGGAGCCAGGTGTTCACGGCGGCTACCATCTCCCCGACGGCCTGGGGCAGAGTGCCGCCGTTGGTATCGCATAGCGCCAGCCACTCGGCTCCGGCCTCTACGGCTACGCCTAGGGTTTGCAGGGCGTAGTCGGGGTTAGCGCTGTACCCGTCAAACCAGTGCTCGGCGTCGTAGATCACCCGGCGACCCTGGCTGCGAAAGTAGCGAATGGTGTCGTCGATCATGGCCAGGTTTTCGGCCAGGGTGGTCTGTAGCCCCGTGGTGACGTGCAAATCCCAGGATTTGCCAAACAGCGTGATCCATTCGGTGCCGGCAGCGAGCACCGGTTGCAGCATTGGTTCTTCGGCGGCGACTTTGCCAGGGCGGCGGGTCGAACAAAAGGCGGTGACGCTGGCGGTGGTAAGGGGCGTTTCTTTGAGCTGCCAGAAAAACTGCACATCTTTGGGGTTGGCCCCCGGCCAGCCGCCCTCAATGAAGGGCACCCCCAAAGCATCGAGCCGCCGGGCAATGCGCAGCTTGTCTTCAATCGAGAGGGCTAGCCCCTCCCGCTGAGCGCCATCGCGCAGGGTGGTGTCGTAGATCTGAAGGGGGGTGCGTTGACCCTCAAAGGTTGGGTCTTGCCCATTGCGCTCAGTCATTGCCAGTGGTGCTCTAAAGGTCCCAATGATCTAGAGTAAGCCCTGGGTTGAAACTGCTTGAGCCGACAGGGGCGATCGCGTTATAAAACGTAGATATTCTGCCCCAAAAGGAAATCGCTATGCCTACCGTCACCGCTCAGGGAAAGACCATTCAGTGCGAGGTCGGGGCTAATCTGCGTCAGGTTTTGCTGGCCAATGGCGTCGATCTCTACAACGGTCAGGCGAAAGTGATCAACTGTCGCGCCCTTGGCACCTGCGGCACCTGCGCGGTAGAGATCCAGGGTGAGGTGTCAGCCGTTACTTGGCGAGACAAGGCCCGTCGGTCGCTACCGCCCCACGACCCTAAACGCGATCTGAGATTGGCCTGCCAAACCCAGGTGCTCGGCGATATCACCGTCACCAAGTACGACGGCTTTTGGGGACAGGGCGATCGCTCGGTTTGGTCGCCTCACCCCAGCCTCACCTAGGCATCGTTATCAATGGCCTTAAGCATCTCAGCCTTCGTACCCTCTATGGTGCCGCTCTGAATGCCCACGCGGTAGCAAATCGGCGACAGGTGCCCCTGAATCTGCTTGTTTTGGCAAGCCAGATGGAGCTGGCTGAGAGCGACTTGATGATCGGCATCGAAGGTTTGCAGATAGCCCTCAAAGCCTAGAAACGCCAGTCCGTAGAGCAACTGCTGGCTAAACTGCCCCTCAAAGTAGCCGCCGTGCACATCTCGCTTGCCGGTAGCGTAGTCGAGGGTGAGCAAAAAGTAGTGCCAGGGCTTAAGCGTGGCATGACCCAGGGCGCGGGTCAAAATGCCAGTGGGTTTGGCTGAGCAGGTATTGTTGCTGGGATCGTACTTAATATCGATATAGTCGGTGCAGTCAAAGTAGGTGAAAAAGTCGGCTACCGTAGCCCGGTTGCTGTCCTGGGAGGCTTGCACTTTAAACAGATCGGCCAGGGTAACCACGCCCCGTTTATGAGAACGCCGGTAGGTTAAAAACAGCTGCTCCATCACATTGTTGTGAGACTGAGCAATGGCTTCACCAATGGGCAAGGACGGTGAAAAATCTTGATCTAGCGAAGCCAAATTAATCAGCCCATAGTCATCGATTCCGCCATGGTGATTTTGCAGGGCCACATTACCTAGCCGATAGCCCCGCGCCTGGGTGCGACTGGGAAAGGCAATATAATTGGCGGTGGTAGACGCGATGCGTAGGGCAATATCTCCCTCGCTGCTAAACAGATAAGATTCTGAAAAACGCCGCAGAGAAGAGGCTAAAAAGTTGGCCCGACTAGAGACAATTGTTAGTACTGGAATATCGGGTGAGGCTAGAATTAATCGACCCAGGCTAAATACGTCGCCAATGCAGGAGTCAGGCTGCTTGTGCACCGATGCTGTGTCAAACACATCTGACAAAATCCGCACTACGTTGGTGACGACAAACCCACCCATGCTGTGGCCAATAAAGCTCAGTCTCACCTTATTTCGCGATCGCCTTTGCCAGTAGCCCCGCGCCTGGGCCATAGCTTGGAGATGATTGGCCTCCCCCACCGTATTGGGAAACATTTCGGCAGCGGTGCGTTTGAGGATCGCCATATCAATCTGGCGCAGCAGTTCGACTAGATCGAGTACTCCAAAGTTGTCGGCTCGGTAGCTATCGCGAAAGTAAACGACCAACCGCAGCACTACCAGGGCTAACATCAGCGTCCCTAGCACAAACAGTAGGGCGAAAATCAGGCTGAGCACAAACCCCCAAATCGATGTGCCCCAGGCGGTCAGCTCAAAAATCAGCAGTGCCAGGGCACATACTCCCCCCGTTACTAGCAAATCTCGGGGTAGCGGTGGCAGCGCCGCCAGGGCTTGAATCATCTTTTCGGGCTTGCCCAGGGCGACATTTTCAGAGGGCCAGCGGTAACCAATAAACACTCGATTTGGGGCGGCGGCAATCGCCGAATCGTGACGGTTAATGTAGGTGAAAATATTCTTGTACCAGGCTTTTACGCCGCTGAGGCTAGTGTTATAGCCATGCACTGTGATCACTAACTCAGCGCTTCCGTCGGCAGCGGTGGCCATCATTTGGTGGAGGTGGTGGGCGATCGCCTCAACCCCCTGAGCCGCCTGCTGCTGCGTCGCCTCGCTATCTTCCACGGCTTCTTCGATGTTAGGCGGGGCGCTACTCATGACAAAGTAGCCCGGATTTTTACCCTCAACGCCTGTAGTGTCGTCCATTTCTACAATGGTGGCGAGACTTTCTTGTTGAAAGACAAATTTTTGAATACTGAAGGGAAGGTTGTTCATAGACGCCCTGAGCGATACCCCATCTAGACTGGCAGTGCAGACTCTAAAGCGTAACTGAGTGTTCTAGGTTCAAAACTTTAGATTCACGAAATGTAGACTCTCGTGGGATCGTGATCCATCCGTTCTACAACTCATCCTAAATCCGGTTTGGCTAGCCCCGATTGGGCTGGGCAAACACCATTTGCCCCTACGCAATCCGCCTGTTGGGCATCGGGGTTAGGGGATGCGGATTTGCTATCAGACCCTTGGGTTAGGACATCCAGATACCTTAGAAACGTTTGAACGTTCAAACATTTTTAGGGAAAATGTCTTAACCAGACTGGCTACAGCTATAGAAGCGTTTCCACTGGCGTGGCATGGTCATAAAGGTAGTTGGCACGTCAGTATTACCGATGGTGCCGCAATACCTCAATCAACTAGAGCCGCTACAAACTCTACCCCAACATCGGCTCTGCGATCGCACCCTGCAAATACCCCAGCCATTCCGTCAAGCTCTCCAGCTGCTTCTCGGGCTTGAGTACCCCTAGGCCGCGCACCACTACCTTGCCGCCGCTGTAGACAAACCGCGTTTTCAGGTGGCTGGGCAGATTCTCGCTGATCTTCTTCCAGGCGGGTTCTTCCATTGGAGTTTCCATCACCACGTGCTGCTTGCCCTCGGGTTTGATGCGCGAGAACCCTGTCTGCTTAGCCACCAGCTTCAGTTCTAGCATTCGCACCAGTTGGGCCGTAGCGTGGGGGATGGGGCCGAAGCGATCGCTCAAATCTGCGGCAATCTGCATCAGCTCCACCTTGCTGTTGGCTGCCGCGAGGCTGCGGTAGGCCCCCATCTTTTGCTCCAGATCGGGAATATAGTCGTTGGGCACAAAGGCGGTGACGTTGAGATCGACCTGGGTGTCTTCGACTTTGGGAATATCCTGGCCGCGAATTTCGGCGATCTCTTCTTCGAGCATGTCCATATAGAGGTCGAAGCCGATCGCATCCATCTGGCCCGACTGCTCGGCCCCCAGCAAATTGCCGACGCCGCGAATTTCCATATCGCGCATGGCCAGCTGGTAGCCGGAGCCGAGCTGGGTAAATTCTTGGATGGCGCGGAGGCGCTGGCGGGCTTTGTCGGTGAGGGATTTTTTCGGGTAGAACAGCCAGGCGTGGGCCTGAATGCCCGCCCGACCCACTCTGCCCCGCAGCTGGTAGAGCTGGGAGAGGCCAAAGCGGTGGGCGTCTTCGATCAAAATGGTGTTAACGCGGGGGATATCGAGCCCCGACTCGATGATCGTGGTGCAGAGCAACACTTCGGCCTCGCCGTTGCTGAAGGTGAGCATGGTCGACTCTAGCTCGCCTTCGTCCATCTGGCCGTGGGCGATCGCAATTCTGGCCGTGGGCACCATCTCGCGAATTTTGGCGGAGGTTTCTTCGATGCCCTCGACCCTGGGCACCACGTAGAACACTTGCCCACCGCGATCGAGCTCTTGGCGAATGGCGGTGCGGATCGCCTCGGGGTCGTGGGGCGACAGGTGGGTTTTGATTGGGCGGCGGGAGGGGGGTGGCGTGGTGATCAGGCTCATCTCGCGCACCCCAGACAGGGCCATGTAGAGGGTGCGGGGAATGGGGGTGGCGCTGAGGGTGAGCACATCCACCTGGGTTTTGAGGGATTTGATCCGCTCTTTTTGGTTGACGCCAAAGCGCTGTTCTTCGTCTACCACCAGCAGGCCGAGGGATTTGAAGCTCACCCCTTTGCCGAGCAGCTGGTGGGTACCGACGACCACGTCGAGTTCGCCAGTCTTCAGCCGCTGCAGAATGTCTTTTTTCTCGTTCTGGCTGCGGAAGCGGTTGAGCAGGCCCACCTGGATCGGGTAGGGGGCGAAGCGTTCTTTCAGGGTGTGGTAATGCTGCTGGGTGAGAATGGTGGTGGGGGCCAGCAGAGCCACCTGCTGCCCGGCGGTGACGGCTTTGAAGATCGCCCGCAGGGCGACCTCGGTTTTGCCAAAGCCCACATCGCCGCAGACTAGGCGATCCATGGGGCGATCGCTCTCCATGTCGCGCTTCACGTCCTGCACCGCCTTGAGCTGGTCGGGGGTGGCCTGGTAGGGGAAAGAGTCTTCGAGTTCCTGCTGCCAGGGCATGTCGGCAGGGTAAGAAAAGCCCTCCATCTTGGCCCGTTGGGCATAGAGCTTGAGCAGATCGACCGCCACTTTTTGGATCGCTTTTTTGGCCCGGCCCTTGGTTTTTTCCCAGGCGGTGCTGGTCATTTTGTTGAGCACCGGGGCCTGGCCGCTGGCGGCCCGGTAGCGCGACAGCGACCCGACCGAATCTGCTGCCACCCGCAGTAGCCCATCGGCGTACTGAATCACAAGGTAGTCGCGGGTTTCGTGGTTGAGCACCAGGCTTTCGAGCTTGATAAATTTGCCGATGCCGTGGCTGCGGTGGACGACAAAATCCCCCGGCTTCATTTTGTTGGGGTCAACCTGTTTGGAGGCGGCGCGGCGGCGCTTGCGCACGTAGCCCCCGGTGGCCAGGGTGTGCTGGCCAAAGAATTCGCGGTCGGTCACCACCACAATGCGGAAGGTGGGCAGCACAAACCCCTCCAGCTCCGCCAGGCCGGAGTACTTCACGGCAACCGGCACATGCTGGATGTGCAGCTTGTCGATCGCATTGAAATCTTTGGGGTTGGGGATGAACTGGGCCGGGCAGTCGTGCTCTTGCAGCAGCGATACGGAGCGGGAGGGCTGGGCCGAGGCGAGCCAGACCGAATATTTGCGATCGCACTCCTTTCTGATCGTCTCCGCCAGCTTGCCAAACTGGTGCGGAATCGCCTGCACTGGACGGCTAGCCAGGTTTAGGCCATTGTTGGCCTCAGCAATTTCTGACAGGTCAATGCGCGGAAATACCTCGGCATCGCTGAGGGCATCGAGAAACGAGCGGTGGATCTTGGGAAGAGGGTGGGGGGTGGATGGGTGGATGGGTGGATGGGTGGATGGCTCTGCATCTATCTCCTCCGGGGAGGGGGAGGGGTGGGTTCCGACTGTTTCACTCACCTCCTGCCAGTGATCCTCCACATGCTCTAACCAGCGATCGCTGTGGGCCTGGCACTGATCGACCTCATCCACCGCCATCAGGCTATTCTCGGGCAAATAATCTAGCAGCGAGGCTGGGTTTGAGAAGGCCAAGCCCAGCCAGCGGCGGGTGCCTTCGGGGAGAATGCCGCTTTCCAAGCCTTCTCGGGCAGCGTCGGAAAGCAGGTCATCCAATAGCCCCTGCTCTCTGAGTTGCTCAAGAATCACTGGGCCGTACTGGGTGGGGGTGAGCACCAGGTAGTCAATGGCGTCTAGCGATCGCTGGGTGGCGGGGTCAAACTCTCGTAGCCGCTCTAGCTCGTCGCCAAACAGTTCTAGCCGCACCGGCAATTCAGAGGCCACCGGGTATACGTCAATAATGTCGCCCCGCTGCGCCCACTGGCCCTCGGTTTCAACCACCGTCACCCGCTCGTAGCCCAAAGTGGCTAGCCGCTGGCCCAGGGCTTTAAAGTTAATCTCCTGCTTTAGCTCTAGCCGCAGGCAGTAGGGCTCTAGCGCCGAAACCGGCGGTAGGTGAGGTTGCAGGGCGCGTTCGGTAGCCACCACCGCCAGCTTACGCGAACCATCTTCCCCAGAGGCCCGCAGCGCCAGCAAATCCGCCAGCACCTGGAGCTGGCCCCAGGTCATCTCCGACTCTTGGTCAAAGGGATCGTAGGGTGACGCTTCGGAGGTGGGATAAAAATGCACCGTGTCCCAGCCCATGGCTTCGAGCTGGGTGGCCCAGCGCCCGGCTTCTTCGAGGGTGGCGGTGATCACCAGTAGCGGGCGACCCTGAGCCAGGGCCAGAGCAGAGGAGACAAGTCCTTTCGGTAACCGAGCGACCCCGTTAAGCACCAGCTTGCCCTGCTGGTTGAGCTTGCTCAACAGTTCGCCGGTGAGGGGAGAGCGTTGCAGGGCACGGGTAATCGAAGAGAAAGCCATAGGACGCGCTACAGGGAAAAGGGGAAATTAGAAGCACAAAAACCCCTCAACTTTGCAGTAGAGGGCATTACAGCGCAAGGCAGGTCGGGTGCCTCATGTTTACCTATTGTAATAATCTCCGTCCTATTTACCCATCCTGGCTGCCAGTTTTGCTCGGGTACAACGCCACCAGGCGGCTACCGCCCCCATCAGTGCCTACCCAGTGGTCAGAAGCAAGGTGCCGAAGGCAGAATTTTTAGTCCCTGCGCGAGGGCCTGACCGACAAATGCAACGAAGTAAAACGTTAAGTTGCCCATAGATTTCGCGCTCTAATTTGGGCTTTACAATGAAATCAACCTGAAGGTTATTTTCTGAGGGTAATTTCCACCTTGGCAAGGGCCAAATCCCACTGCAATGGACGCTTCAATTTATTGCAAGAGGTGAATAAAATGGCTATTAACAACTCAGCTGGCGATCACCATTTAACCCCATCTCACTATGACTGGCACCTGATACCGGCAGAAACCGCTGCTCGGGCTCAGCGAGAAGGTCAAGCCTTTGGCCATGTCGATCACGATCCGCAAAACCCTGAACAACTTCATACTCGCGACGGTTACACCGTTGACCGGGAAGGGTTAATTAATAATTATGCCGTTGAACCGCCCATGTACATCAAGCACCCAGGTGACTTAGCCGAGGTGGAAAAAGCCAACGCCGAGCAGCGGGCCAGTGACCGCAAAGCCATGGCTGAATCCCACGATTGGCATCACAAGGGGCCTGGGCTGATTTAGCGAACCAGCCAACCTTAACTCAGGTTAGAACTGAAGCATTCCCCCAGGGGAATGCTTCAGTTCTAAGGCTGGGTTTAGAGTAAAACCAGGAGTCAATTCATGTCGACAGACAAGCCGATCGCTATCCCGTCTAACCAACCAATAACCACCGCTGAGTTGTTAGCCCGCTACGCCGCAGGCGAACGAGACTTTAAAGGGGTCAGTCTTGCTGGCGCTGATCTGCAGGGCACTGCGTTGGGGGGCATAGATCTCAGTCGGGCTGAGCTGACTGGGGTGGATCTGTCCCACGCTACTTTGCAAAATGCCAATCTCAGCGAGGCCAATTTAACTGGGGCCAATTTGACCCAAGCTAATTTATTTGGTGCTTTTTTGAGCGGCGCAAAGTTAAGTCAAACAGTACTGAGATCGGCTAATTTGACGGAGGCCGATCTGAGTGGGGCTCTGCTCATTCAGGCCGACTTGCAAGATACTTTGATGCATTTAACCTGCCTATCAGAAGCCAATCTCCAGGGGTCCGATTTGACCGGAGCTAAAATGGGCGGAGCCAGACTGTGGAAAGCCAATCTCTGTGAAGCTAACCTTCAGGGGGCCGACCTATCTGATGTCAATCTCTGCGAAGCCAACCTGTGCGGCGCTAATTTAGAGGCCACCGACACCAGCGAATGCATTCTGACTGGAACAACCATGCCACCCGGCAATGTTCACGATTAGCCTAAAATTTAAGCCATGTAGAACAGTCCGAATGCCAATGACCCCTGAGCAAGTCGCTGAAATTCTTCGCCTCAGAGAGGCTAAGGTTGCCCCCAAGCAGATAGCCCGCCAGTTGGACCTGAGGCCTGCAGAAGTGAGTGCCTTTATTCGCGATCGCGCCGAAGATCTGTATCTCGAAAAGGCGCGATCGGGCGATTTACAACCCCTGCAGGCCTGTCTGGTGAATCAGAGTGCAGTGCAAAAGTTATTTCCAAAAAAACAATCTCTCCTGACTAAGCTTCGTCCCCAGATCCGCCAGGGCGTTGAGGGGATGGGCCAAGTGATTGTGGCTCGTCAAGAGCACAACCGCCTTTTGGTGGGTAGCTACCTGATCGACTACTGGTGCCTGGGCGTTAAAGATGCCATACCCCCCCGGAAAATGGGTACCAGCGAGTATGAGAAATTTCTCGGGTTCTGCGAAGAGCGATTTGACGAACCCTTTGTCGACATCACCCTTGAGCAGGCCCAGGCGATCGTTTTTGGTGCCGTAGATTATGCCCGCAGTCTAGGTTTTGAGCCCCACAAAGACTTTAATCCCAAGGCCCAAACTCACCTGGGCCTGCGGCCTGAAACGCTGCTGCCCATTGAGTGTGGCAAAGACGGCCAGCCCTTCTTTATGAGCGGCCCCTACGACGATGTCGACCAGGTGGTCAAGACCCTAGAAGCCAGCGTTGGAGCTGGAAATTTCCACTATATGACTGCGATCGGTGGCCCCGGTATGGGGGAGATTGACCTCTTGTTGTAAACCGTCAGTTTGGTGAAATCCCACGCAACGGAAAGGTCGGCCGCATCCCCTCCTTATAGGGGTGCCCGTAAACCCGACGACATCGTGGTCTTCTCCATTCTGCGAGAGGCTCAGTGGAAGAGCCCGCCCAGCGAGCCGAGTCAGACTGCCTAGCCGATGTCGAGGCTTGAGGGCAATCAGTCGGTGTAGATGCGCTCTACGTCAAAACCTTCAATGGTGTCTTCGAAACGGTTGAAGGTGACGCGCATTTCGTCGTAGGCGCGGGCGGTGGAGACCCCACCTGGCGTGGGGCACTGCACCCGCAGCAGGGTCTGAAACGACTCGTAAACCTCATGGGTGTAAAGGGTCTTCTCGCACACCGGGCTGATGAAGCCCTCGATCGCGAGCTGGTTGAGCGCTGCTACCCCCATAGGGCTTTGCAGCACAAAGCGCCAGATCAGCGCCTGGTCAGCTTGGCTGGCAGGTTGCCACACTTCGGGCAGGGTAGTCTCTGCGGGCGCTGGGTTGGTCTCGGCCTGGGTAACTCGTGGGGCCAACGCTGCCCCGGCAATCAAGACCCCAACGCCCAACGCCAGGCTAGCCCAGCGTCGCAAAATCTGTTGTGTAATCATGGCTATTTCTCTTTTAGACTGTTGCCCCATTTTAAGGAGGCTCAGGGCCACTGCTGGCTGAGGTTACCGGATTTGCAACAGCAAGCCCCCGACGCGGCCACGTCGAGGGCAAAGATTGCATTGAGCAGGGCTAAGGGGACTGTTGGCAAACGTCTTCAATGGTGGGCGGTGCCCACCCTTGTATCTTTAGAGGTGTGTGGCAGACCGTCCCACCCTAGGTTGTCCAAAACCGAACGTAGCATGGGTCGCTGCACACCTCTGAAGTTAACTCGCAAAATCGCCAGGAGCTTAGACTCCGTATCGAGCAAGGACGAGTGATGTCAGATTAACCTCCTACACGGGTGGATACAACCATGACTGAACTATCACAAGCGCATCAATGGGTTGGCATTGACGTATCCAAGCGCACCTTAGATGTGTACGTCCGTCCACTTGGATTAAGCGTTCAGGTGGCCAACAGTGACTCTGGTTTAAGAGAGTTGCTACAGGCGTTAACGGCGTTTCGTCGCGAGACGAGTCTGATTGTGCTGGAAGCGACCGGGGGCTATCAAGCCCTGGCGGCGCGAACGTTGATGGCGGAGGGCTGGCCCGCCGTTGTGGTGAATCCACGTCAAGTGCGTGATTTTGCCCGGGCCACGGGGCGCATGGCTAAAACAGACAAAATTGATGCCGAGGTGTTGGCTCACTTTGCCGATGCCATCCGTCCAGAGGTACGGGCGATGGCGAGTGAGGCCAGTCAACACCTTCAAGACCTCGTCACGCGACGGCAGCAACTCGTCGAGATGATGAGTGCCGAAAAAGCCCGGCAACGCTCAGCACGAGCCAGGACGGGTCAGAGCATTGAGCAGCATATTGACTGGCTCAAGCAACAGATCCAAGACCTCGATACCCAGATTGAGCAGCTCATCGCCCAGAGCGATCAGTGGCAGCGCACCCGCGAGATCCTCACCAGTGTGCCGGGTATTGGGGCTGTGACGACGGGGCTCCTCTTGGCCTCACTCCCCGAGTTAGGACAGATCTCAGCGAAGCGCCTAGCCAGCTTGTGTGGCCTCGCCCCGTTCAACCGCGATAGCGGCCAGATGCGGGGTAAGCGGATGATTAGCGGCGGTCGAGCCACCGTGCGCACAGGCCTCTACATGGCCGCGTTAGTCGCCACTCGCCATAATCCGGTCATTCGCGATTACTACCAGCGCCTGCTGCAGCGGGGAAAACTCAAAAAGGTTGCCCTGGTGGCCTGCATGCACAAACTGGTGATTATTCTCAATGCCATGGTAGAACATGACACCCTCTGGCAGGCTCCGGCTTGCTCCCTGCCCGCCGCCACATAAGGAACAGCAAGACTCTGTCTGATGCAGGCAGGGCTCCTGGCTTGATTTCCGCTGCCATCCCGCCGAGGCTAATCGCATAGCAGGATGAGCTTGACAAAGAAGATAATCGCTACGGTAGCTACAGTCACTTATTCCCCGATGGTGAGCACGGCTCACCCTACGGTAGCTAGGCCTGCTCGGGCACAAACTCTAGGGAAACGCCGTTCATGCAGTAGCGCTGACCAGTGGGGGCAGGGCCGTCGGGAAAGACGTGGCCCAGGTGGCCACCGCAGGTGGCGCAGTGCACCTCCACGCGGGTCATAAAGAAGGAGCGATCGGTGGTGGTGGCAATCGCTCCCTCGATCGGCGCGTAGAAGCTGGGCCAGCCGGTGCCGCTGTTGAACTTGGTGTCGGAGGTAAACAGCGGCGTGCCGCAGCCTGAGCAGTTAAAGGTGCCGGGTTCGTAGACTTTGTCGAGGGGGCTAGAGCCAGCCCGCTCGGTGCCGTGCTGGCGCAGCACCCGAAACTGCTCGGGGGTGAGCTGCTCGCGCCATTCTTGCTCGGTTTTGTTGACGGTAAATTGCTCGTTGGTCGTAGCCATAGTGTCGAGTTGGTTGGAGAAAACTTCAGCGGTCAGGGTATTCAACAGCCAGGAGCCGCCAACCACGGCGGTACCGGCTTCTAAAAGCTTGCGTCGCTTCATGGCGGAATCAAACCATCGGTAGGTATGGATGAGGCGGGCGATCGCCCAACCCTCGTTTTATTTAACTTAACGTATCTGCCCTGGGCAAGGCTGAGTACCCTCTGAAAATTTGGTTTGATTCCCCTGAAGCCCTTTTCTTTAGTAGGCTATGACTACCATTGATTGAGTTCCAGGGATTATTACCGCGCCCTAATGTCAGCCGTCACCTCTGCCCCCTCACTGCGTCGCCGCGACCAGGCCTGGCCCTTTTGGCCCCTGGTGCCCCTCTATCCCTATGGCCAGCGGCCCACCCAGCGGGTGGAGGTGGTCAAGGACCAGGTCTGGACCTTTGAGCAGTTCCAGGGCATTTTTTACGTGGTGGTGCCGATCCGCATGACGGTGGTGCGGCTAGAGCCGACGGGGCTGCTGGTCTATTCGCCCGTGGCCCCGACGCCTGAATGTATTGCCCTGGTGCGCGAGCTAGAAGACCGCTACGGCCCGGTGAAGTACATCGTCATGTCGACGGTGACAGGCATTGAGCACAAGGTGTTTGTTGGCCCCTTTGCCCGCAAATTTCCCCAGGCCCAGGTGTATGTGACGCCTAACCAGTGGAGTTTTCCGCTGAATTTGCCGCTGCCCTGGCTGGGGTTGCCGCGCGATCGCACCCACATTCTCCCTGCCGACAGCGCCCAGGCCCCTTTTGCCGACCAGGTCGACTACGCCCTGCTGCCGCCCATCGACCTTGGGCTAGGCCCCTTTGGCGAAACCGCCTGCTTTCACCGAGCCAGCCGTACGCTGCTGGTCACCGATGCGATCGTGGCGATTCCGGCGGAGCCGCCAGCGATCGTGCAGATTGACCCGTTTCCGCTGCTGTTCCATGCCCGCGACACAGGTACTGATGCGATCGCCGACACCCCGGCCAACCGCCGCAAGGGGTGGCAGCGCATTGCCCTGTTTGCCTTTTACTTTCGGCCCAGCACCCTAGATGTAGCCACTACAGGGGAAATGTTGCAAGAGGCCAAGCAGGCTCCGGTGCGATCGCGCCAGCACTACTTTGGCTTCTACCCCTTCCGCTGGCGGCCTGACTGGCCCCAGTCCTTTGCGTCGCTGCACAACGGGGGGCGGCTCCAGGTGGCCCCCATTCTCAAGACGCTAATCTTTAACCGAGGGCCAGAGGAGGTCTTAGCCTGGGCCAAGGCAGTCGCCACTTGGCAGTTTGAGCGCATTATTCCGGCCCATTTAGACGCACCTATTGCTGCCACCCCTGAGCAGTTTTTGCAGGCGTTTGATTTTTTGCAGGCCGATGAATCCCTTGAGCCAGGGCAGACTCTGCCGGAGGCCGATTTTGAGCTGTTGCAGCAAATTGAAGCACTGTTGTTAAGCCGAGGTATTTCTCGGCCTCGCCAAACCATTACTCTGTCGGCTCCCGACAAAAAAGCAGAGGTTTAGAAGACGACCCAGCTCACGATCATGGGTTAGAGGGGCATACGGTTTCAGGTATACGGTTCAAGGTAGACCTCAGAACCGTATACCCAATGCAAATAGCGGGGTTGCTGAGCACAGGGATGAATTCAAGCATCAATGTCCCTCGCAGGGGCACACAGCTGTGCGCCCGTACCCAAGTTCATACTGCCATTCATCAATGCTCAATTGGCAGCAACGTCTTCCACAAGGCTATCTCACCAGCCTACTCGGCCATAGCCTCCATCTTGGCGGCAATTTTCTCCTTAATCTCCTCCATGCTGGGCATAAATTCTTTCTTCTTCTCAAAGCCTAGTTTGACCTTCTCGGCAATCTCATCGGGGGTGAGAGCGGTTTCAGCATCAGGGGCATCGGGGGCATACATCGCTTTGCTCTCCATGCCAATTTTGATTTTTTCGGCGATTTCTTCAGGAGTAGGCATGAACATTTCTTTCTTGTTCATAAAGACCTCCTTCTTTTGTTCGGGGGTCAGGGCGGCAAACAGCTCACCCTTAGGGATCGCCTTCATCGTGTTAGAAAGCTCTAGTTTTTGTCCTGTGGTCAACGCCATTGACTTAAAAGCCTTGCGTAAACTCAACCCCTCCTGAATGGCCTGCTCAAATTTCTCCCGCTGTTCAGGAAAGAGAATGCTCTCAATTTCGGGTACATACTTCGACTCTAGCTCTTCCATTAGAGCGGCTTGACCTTCGGTTAGATCAATGTCATTAAAAAACGGAATCGAGAAGGGAAGCGGGCCAGCATTAGCTGGGCTAACTACTAGAGTAAGAGCCACCAGGGTGGACAGCACAACGGCTAAAAACTTACGAAACATGCTTGGAAAGTCTCCGTATATCAACACAACTATCTCAACGCTTGCTAAAACAGACTTAGCAAAAACTATTTGGCCTAAACAAAGTTACCTAACGCTGATCGCCAGCAGTCTTTAGATGTTCTGAAAAGGCTACAACTGCCATGAACGATATCACGATCACCGGTAAAACTAGGCTCCACCAGGTTTCTGAAACTAGCACAAAGTAAGTGGCCGCTAGCCCCCCGAAGGCAAACCCTAGCATGATTGGCAAAACTCGCCCCATTCGCTCGGCCGATTCTGCTGCCGCCAGGGCTGCTTTTTCATCTCCTGGTGGCGCAAACTTAGACACCGCTATCTGCACCAGATCAATGGTGAGCTGAGTGGTGTTTCCGGTCATCACCGTAGTGGGTATGTAGCTCTTGAAAACACCCTTGGCCTCTTTCATCAGTGCGTTTTGAATGGCCATAGCCACCACCCCAGCGATGCCAATCGGCAAAATATATTCTTCTTGAATATTGAAAATTAGCGAGGGGGAAAGGTTGACTCCCACAATCAGGAAGATGGTGAGGGCGATCGCTTCGGCGGTGAGCAGTACCGCAAACACTGGCCACTGCTTTTTGCGAGCGTAGCGGGCCAGCAGCGAGGTGCCTGCCACCGCCACCATAAAAGCCGGAAACATCAGCAGATGAATGAGGGTCGATTCTTCGTCAGCTTGCACAAACTCGTAACCCGCCAGGGCGATGTTACCGGTGACATGGGCGGTAAAAATACCGAACAAAATGATAAACGCAGAGGTGTCAACAAACCCCGCTACCCAGCTCAACATAAACCCTGCTGGACCATCGCTGAGGAGGTAATTGCCCAGGCTAAACCCAGGCTTTGTAGGAGAACTGGCAACCATGGAAAGTATCTAAGTAAGCAGAATTAACATGGAGCAAACCCAACTCGGGAAAAACCGCTCAAAGCCTAGCCTCAGGCTCAGAAAAGCCGACAGTAGCATGGGGAAATCTAAACATCTCAAGGCTAGCGATGGGCCGACCTGTAGATCATCATCGAGGGTCGTTGCTCCGTCGTCGGTAACAAAGCTAACGGTATTATTCTTTGCTAGATGTCTCAGCCTTAGGCGTGATCACCTTGACCGTTTGGTAAAGGTGAGTATCGGCTGTAAAGGAGACATCTTCGGGGTCGTCGGGGACATCGTCTATTGCCAGGGCGATGTCGTCTGGCAGGGTAATGCGGGGCACCTGGTCTAAATCGCTAAACTCTGCGACGCTACCCCAGTTCGCCAGTAGGGCAATGTGGTTGACCTCCAGACCTGTGAGTAAAATTGCCGTGCGAGGGGCGGGGTAAAACTGGCTTAAATCGGCTAGGGCAGCATGGGCTGCGGCCACTAAGTTGATGGGGTGATCGGCATCGGTAGTGATGTCGCTAATTTGCACCAGAGCCATATTACCGGGGATGGCAGAAACCATTCCCGGCGGTGAAACCACCTGATCGACGGCAAAAGAGACCGTCAAAACAGGATCGCCCAACTCTACCGATTCTTTGGCTTTGCCCTTACCTTTGCCGCCCTTAGCGCTGGCATAGGCCTCGTAATATTTGGTGTAATCTTCGCCGTCGCCATCGCTGGCTAGGGAGATTTGAAAAGCGTCATAGCTGTCTTGATCGCGCCATTGGCTCAGCTCTGCCACACGGGTGCCATCGGTGCTAGAGAATAGCGCCCAGCCCAAGAACCCAGGAATAGTTTTGTAAAACGATTTGGTGCTTTTGTAAAACGACTTAACGGCATCGGCCTGAGTGGCGGGCTCGGTTTCGTAGAACGACAGTACTGCGATCGCCCCTCCGCCGGCATCGAATACCAGCGGTTCTACGACTTTGTCAGCCCAGGCAGACAGGCCCGGCAGCAGTAGTAACAGGCTGAGTAAGCCGATTCCTAGGATTTTTCCTAGCCCCTTGACCATAGGTTTTCTCTAATTCTTAGGTGGTGGCGTGAAGCGGGCTTAGCAACCCCGACCCCTGGCTCAAGGCCCCATCCTAGCGGTAGGGCTAGCCCCATTTTGTTAGTTCCGATACTGTTATTTCCCATTCCCAAATGAGTAAATGTTACGTTCGCACCTATCCAAAGAAAGATTTTTAGTTCTTTTGGGGCTTTAGTCGTGGGTTATGTCACTGTTTCCGCACATATTCCCTTGGCCTGTGCGCTTGACTACAGAACGACGCTGCCTTTTCCTTCTATAACCTCCTTGGGAAAGTGTATACAGTATACAGCTAGCTCTCAGCTGTTAAGCGTTGATAGTCAAAGCGGTTTTCGAGAGACAAATCAGTGGACTTGCTTAAATTCTGCTAGATGCAGCTCAAGAGCAAATTTGTTTGTATCTCAATGAACAAAAAATCCTGTTGTTGGTTGTTGTAATCCTTTAAGTCCAGCAAAGAGGTCGCAAAAGCTAAGTGCTGTTATGAAAAACCATTTTTGGAGGGGACATGGCAAAGGCAGACTACGATAGCACCGTAGAGCAAGAGGCAGCTGCAAACACAATTGCGTTTCAGTCTGAATTGCTCTACGGCCTCAACGACAAACCGCCGATGGGGGAAGCATTTTATGTGGCCATACAGCACGTACTGGCCTCATTTGTTGGCATCATTACGCCTGGTTTGCTCATTTGTGCGGCCCTGGGCGTTAGTCCTGAAGACACTGGCATCATCGTCAGTATGTCTCTATTGGCCAGCGGCATTTGCACCTTTATTCAGTGCCGCAAGTTTGGGCCAGTTGGCTCGGGGCTGCTGAGTCTTCAGGGTACCAGCTTTGCATTTTTAGGCCCTGTCATTGGGGTGGGCTCAGCGGCCATTGCCAGCGGCAGCACCCCCGAACAAGCCCTGGCGCTGATCTTTGGGCTGTGCTTTTTTGGCTCTGCGGTTGAAATTATTTTGAGCCGGTTTCTACACTTGCTCCAGCAGGTGATCACCCCCGTAGTTACGGGCACCGTGGTGATGATTATTGGCCTCAGCCTGATCAAAACTGGCTTTTTTAGCCTATCCGGGGGGGCGGCAGCCCTTCAAAATGAGACCTACGGCAGCACGCAAAACCTGGCCCTGGGGGGCTTGGTACTGGCGATTGTAGTGTGTTTGACCCTGTCGCAAAACCGCTTTTTGAGAATGGGCGCGATCGCCATTGGCCTAGTGGTGGGCTACGCCATCTCCATTGCCTTGGGACTGGTCAACTTTAGCTCTCTCAGCAATCTGCCGCTGATTCGCCTGCCCATACCGCTGCGCTACGGCCTAGACTTCAACTTCACCGCCTTTGTTCCTTTCATTCTGCTCTATGTCATCACCGCCATTGAGACCATTGGTGACCTGACGGCTACCTCGGCGGTTTCAGGTGAGCCGGTTTCAGGCTCTACCTACTTCCGTCGCATTAAGGGTGGCGTGTTAGGCGACGGCATTAACTCAGCCATTGCCGCTGTGCTCAACACGTTTCCCAACACCACCTTTAGCCAAAACAACGGGGTGATTCAAATGACTGGGGTGGGTAGCCGCTATGTGGGCTTCTATGTAGCCGGTATTTTCGCCGTCCTGGGGCTGATTCCCATCGTAGGCGGCATCTTTCAGGTGATTCCTCAGCCGGTTTTAGGCGGGGCAACCCTGGTCATGTTTGGCTCCATCGCCGTGGCGGGGCTCAACATCGTGGCCTCGACCGGCCTCGATCGCCGCACCAGCGTAATCGTGGCGGTTTCGTTGGCCCTGGGTCTGGGGGTGGTTTACGCCCCTGAGGTATTGGCCGACAAGCCTGCGCTGATTAAGAACGTGTTCTCTTCGGGGATTTCTACCGGTGGTCTGACGGCCATTCTATTGAACATCGTCTTGCCGGGTAGACCCAAGGTGAAGGTCGAGGCGGTTCCGGAGCTGTCTGAGGCATAACTCGCTGGAGAGTGAGTGCATTGCTGGGGCGGCTTCATGGAGCTGCCGCCCTCTTGCAGGGCTTGGTATGGTTCAGGCCCTGATTTCGCCTAGCCCAAAGCAGGCAGAGCAGCCTTTGGTTTGCTGGGTGAGGGCCACTTTGAGGAGTCAGGTATTGGCCCGTCGGCTTGAGTCAGGCAAACGCGTTGTCGCTGGTTTTTAGACCTACAGGCGTTGAGGCTGAGTCTGTAGGTAGTGACGGTGTTAGCACGGTCAAGTTCCCGATGGCACAAGCGTCCAACAGTTTTGGTGTGAGGAAATATCATGGTGAACGGTTTAAGTTTGAGCGCTTTAGCCCGCCTGGGTTTGAAGGGCTGTGAGCGCAGTTTGTTAGCGGTGTCGGTACTACTGTTGTCGGCGACCGCTACGGTAGCGGCCCCCTCGGTCACGACCGAGAGCACCAGCGATCGCTCAGATCGCTCGGAGTTGGCGATCGCGCCCTCCCCAACTGAAGCCTTAGGGTTGACCTCTCTGGTGCTTGGGGAAGCGACTGGCGATGCGATCGCTGCCCCCGGCGCACGATCTGAGGTGGCAACTGAGGCAGCAACACCCCAGCTCATCGCCTCTGAACCCCAGTCCACTACCGACGCTGAACGGGCCACCAGATTTCGGGTCAGCGATCTAGAGGCTGGCCTGGCCGCCGATACGACCGTGCAGCCTGAGACCCTCGAAGGCCTGGCCCAGGTGACACGGGTTACCGATTTTTCGGATGTATCGCCGTCCGACTGGGCGTTTCAGGCGCTGAACAACCTGGTTGAGAACTATGGCTGTATTCAGGGCTACCCCGACACCACGTTTCGGGGGCAGCGCACCCTCACCCGCTTTGAGTTTGCCGCCGGTCTCAACGCCTGCCTAGATGTGATTGCCAGCACCCTAGGCGCTGGCCTGCCTGAAGAAGACCTGATCACACTGCTGCGCCTGCAAGAAGAATTTGCCGCTGAGCTAGCCACCCTAGGCGGTCGAGTTGACCAGCTTGAGGCTGACACAGCTCAGCTGCGCGCCCAGCAATTTTCTACCGTAACCAAGCTGCGAGGCCAAGCCTTCTTTAACATCGGCGGCGGTTTCTCTGGCGGTGACATCCTCCGAGAAACTAATAATAGAGCTACCCCTGTAGCCACAGTGGTGGGCGACCCAGCGGTCAATGTGGGCAGCCTGCTGTGGATGAACTTTGACACCTCCTTTAGCGGTGCCGATCGCCTCAAGCTCCAGCTGGTGACGGGCAGCGGCACTGGCCCCGGCAACTTCTGGGCTTCGGCAGGGTTGTTCAACACCTTTGGCACGCCGATTCAGTTTCAGACTGGGGTACCGGCAGGCCAAGACTTTAGCGTTTACCTGCGAGAACTCAGCTACGCCTTTCCAGTGGGTAGCAACCTCACCCTCGACATCGGCCCCCGCATCAACTGGTACAGCTACTTTGACCAAAACCGCTACACCTTCTTTTTGACCGGGGGCAACAGCTTCAACTCCAGCGGTGGCACCCAGGTCAACTCCCTCGATCGGGGCACGGGGGCGATCGCTGTGTGGAACGTAGCCGACTGGCTCGATGTGCGAGTTGGTTATCTTGCCGAAAATACCGAGTTTATCGGTGGCCCCAAAGCCCCTAGCAACCCAGCTGTCGGGCTTTTTGGTGGCACCAGCACCCTCACCGGCCAGCTAGGGCTACGGCCCTTTAACAACTTCAACCTGCGGTTGCTCTACACCCGCTCTAACCTCATGCCCAACGCGGCCGGACAGATCGGCGGCACCTTTGGTGAGCCCCTCTACGGCCTAGCCGATAACGGCGCTGGGGGAGCACTCACCAACGCCCCCGCCGATACCTTTCTCGTCAACTTTGACTGGACACCGCTGAACTGGTTGGGGTTATTTGGTCGCTACAGCTACGGCAGTGTCGGACTGACTGAAGCCGCTACTGGGGCCGGTATCGGCAACGTCGATGCCCAGTCGATTCAGTTTGGGGTGGCCTTTCCCAACCTGTTTAAAGAAGGTGCGCAGGGCACCATCTCCTACCTGGTTCCCTTTAGCGTAATCAACGGCCGCGAGTTTCTGGTGTCCGGCGGTGGCGACGGGGGGAGGCAACAAGAGGTAGAGGTTGTCTACCGCTACCCGCTCAACCGAAACATAGCGCTGATGCCCTCCGTCTACTGGATTATGAACGCTAACAACTTCAGCACTAACCCTGATATTGTCATCTTCAATATGCAGGCCCAGCTGTCTTTCTAGGGTTAGCGTTTCTTTCACACAGACAGGTCAGTATTCACCTTTGGCCCTACCGGTTAACCGGTAGGGTTTTTTGTTTCTGAGAACGGTCTTTTGTCGGTTGGATGCGATCGCCCGCCAGCGACCGTTGAGCAATCTAGGGCAGCGCCATCGTTCCTAAGGTCAAACCCTGGCTTTTTGCCGAGCCACGCTGCGCCACACTCTGCCTATGGTCCCCTGATACCAAATCCTCCTTGGCTACCCCCCGTTCAGCAGGGCGCAGGCCGTGCGCCTCTACGGTTTGGCCTTTTGGGAATCGGGGTTATGCAATTTGGATTTAGGATGAAAGCTCCACGGGCAAAAAATAAGCCAAAAAACCTAAATTTACTTAGAGTCTAAACTGACTTAGATCAGAATTCGCCTCAAACTCATTTCTAAACTGGCAGAATGGTTTTGCTGTGGGAGGATAATCGGGTTAAGTTGTGCCTGCCCTGCTGTTGCTAGGGCTGACGTTTACCCGACTCAGCGGAGGGACAAGGGTGCCTCTATCTAAGCCCACCCGACAACTTGCAGCAACGACAGAGTTTCACCCCGCCCACCGCCTTCGCCACCCTCGTAATGCCCCTGCCCATGGGTCTGTCATGAAAAACAGTTTGCTTCAACCCGAACACCAGCCCGAGACCAGTGAGAGGGCCGCCTCGCCAGGTAGGCGGTGGCTACAACTCCTGATCGGCATAGCTGTGCTAGCGGGCGTAGTCGGTGGCGGGATCGTGCTGGGCGGAGTGACCCTTCCGCCCTTGGGGTGGCAGGGCGGGCTAGCCCTGGGGGTAACATTGGGGGCATTTTTATTGAATGCGCTGACTACTCTGGCCGCAGAAGTGGTGTTTTTGGCGGCGTTGGCCCTACTGCTCTTGAGCGGCGTCCTCGATACCAGTACGGCCTTGGCTGGGTTTAGCAACCCCGGCATGGTCACCGTCGCCGTGCTCTACATTGTGGTGGCAGGGCTGCAACAGACCGGTGGGCTAGACATTATCTCGCGGTCGGTGCTGGGCATGCCCCAGGGGCACACCCAGGCTTTGCTACGGCTGATAGTGCCAGTGGTGGGCCTGAGCGCCTTTTTGAACAACACCCCGATTGTGGCAATGTTTATTCCAGCGGTAGGCGACTGGTGCCGCAAGCTGCGCATTAGCCCCTCCAAGCTGATGATTCCGCTCAGCTATGCGGCGATTATGGGCGGGATGTGTACGCTGATTGGCACCAGCACCAACCTGGTGGTCAACGGCTTGCTCATTGCCGAGACCGATCTGCCGGGGCTGCGAATGTTTGATTTGGTGCCGGTGGGGGTGCCCTGCGCGATCGCCGGTTCTCTAATGCTGATCTTGGCCCAGCGCTGGCTGTTGCCCAGCCGCAAACCCGCCATCACCGGCACCGACGACCCCCGCGAATACACCGTCGAAATGGTGGTCGAAGACGGCAGCCCCCTGGCGGGCAAAACCGTAGAAAAAGCGGGGCTGCGCCACCTGCCGGGCCTGTTCTTGACCGAAATTCAGCGGGATGAGCGGCTGTTGACGGTGATCAATCCCCAGGAGGTGCTGCGGGAGCACGATCAGCTGGTGTTTGTGGGCATGGTGGACTCGATTGTTGACCTCAACCAGATTCGTGGATTGCAGCCCGCCACCGACCAGGTGTTTAAGCTTGACTCGCCTCGGGGAGAGCGATCGCTGATGGAAGCGGTGGTCTCTAACACCTGCCCGCTGGTAGGTATCACCATTCGCGAGGGCAAGTTTCGCAGCCGCTACGGAGCGGTGGTGCTGGCGGTGGGTCGCAACGGTGAGCGCCTGCCCGGCAAGATTGGCAATATTCGCCTGCGCCCCGGCGACACTCTGCTGCTGGAGGCCAACCCCTCCTTTTTAGAGGAGCGCCGCGCCTCCCGCGATTTTTACCTGATTAGCCCAGTGCCCAACTCCGACCCCCTGCGCCACGACAAAGCGCCGGTGGCCTTTGGCATTTTGGTGCTGATGATCGCCCTAGCTACCTTTGGTTGGATGGAGATGCTCAATGCCGCTGCCCTGGCGGCGGTGCTCATGGTTCTCACTGGCTGCTGTTCGTTTCAGCAGGGGTTTCGCGCCATTGACTGGTCGGTCATTTTGGTCGTGGCGGCGGCCCTGGGCCTGGGCAAAGCCCTGGAGGTGACTGGGGCCGCCTCGGCCTTCTCGACAGCGGTACTGGGAATCGTGGGGAGCAACCCTTGGGTCGCCCTAGCCGCCATCTACGCCATCGTCAGCCTGCTCACCGAGGTGATTACCAACAATGCGGCGGCGGCGGTCGTGTTTCCCATTGCTCTATCGCTGTCCCAAAACCTGGGGGTCAGCTTTATGCCCTTTGCCGTGGCCATTATGATTGGGGCATCGGCCAGCTTTAGCACCCCGATTGGCTACCAAACTAACCTGATGGTCTACGGCCCTGGGGGCTACAAATTCACCGATTTCATGCGAGTCGGCATTCCCTTTAATCTGATGTTTTGGGGTTTGACCGTGCTGATCGTGCCACGGGTGTTTCCGTTTTAGAACTGCCCGATTTTCTCAGTGGCGATTGGCTGGCCAACCTCGACACGGTACGACCCGATTGGCTAAGGCTCTGGGTTCTGTCGTGAGCGCCCGAGAGGCCAACCCCAGTGCGCTAACCGGAGATGCGGTAGGGTGAATGATGGTGCTGGCCTAACTCACTGCCCAGTGGGGCCTGAGTGAGCGCCCTCAACCCTGCGAGAATCCTTTAGAAAACCCCTTAGAAAAAACAGAGTTTGGTTATGCTGCTGCCGCTAAATGCTATAGCCCGAGGACTGCCGCCAAACCTGGGGCAGTTGGCCTCACCGGGGCCAGTGGCCTTTGAGCTAGGGCCAATTACCTTCCGCTGGTACGGCATGCTGATTGCCTCGGGCCTATTTTTGGGCATGCTGCTGGCCCAGCGGCTCGGTCGGCGGCGGGGCCTAGACCCAGAGCGCATTGGCGACCTGACCATTTGGCTGGTGCTGGGGGCACTGCCGGGGGCACGGCTCTACTACGTGCTGTTTGAGTGGGATCGCTACGCCGATCGCCCCCTGCAAGCCTTTGCCATCTGGCAGGGAGGTATTGCTATCCACGGAGCTATTTTGGGGGGGGCGATCGCCACGCTGCTGTTTGCCCGCCGCTATCGGCTCTCCTTTTGGCAACTGGCGGATGTGGTCGCCCCGGCCCTGGTGCTGGGTCAGGCCATTGGTCGCTGGGGCAATTTCTTTAATTCGGAGGCCTTTGGCCGCCCGACCGATCTGCCCTGGCGGGTGTATATTCCCCCCGCTCAGCGACCGCCGGGGCTGGCCGATGCCGCCTACTACCACCCCACCTTTCTCTACGAGTCGCTGTGGAACCTGGGGGTGCTGGCGCTGGTACTCTGGCTCTTTTTTTGGGGATTGCGTCATCCGGGGCGGCTGAAGGCAGGCACAATATTTTTGGTTTACTTTGCCACCTATAGCCTGGGTCGGGTGTGGATTGAGGGTCTGCGACTGGATAGTCTGATGCTGGGACCACTGCGGGTAGCCCAACTGGTGAGCCTGGGCGGCATTGCCCTGGGCATTGTCGGGTTGCTGTGGCTCTATCGTCTCAAACGCCCACTGCCCGATGTCGTGTAGGCCCACAGGTCGTTTGCCCTGCGCCTCTAAGCCCCCGGCGATCGCGCTGAGACGGGCATTGCTGAGTAGAGATCTGCGGTTATGATAAGTGCACATGATCTAGTGCCCCGGTGCTGTGACTGATTCTGCGATCGCTTCTTCTCCATCGCTAACCGAGGGCCAACGTCTACCGCAACAGCGGTGGCAGGTGGCCACCGCGAATGCTCCCCTGGCCGCCACCCTGGCCCAGGCCACGGGGTTGTCGCCGCTGCTTACCCAGGTATTGATCAACCGAGGCATTACCACCCCGGCTCTGGCGACCGACTTTCTCGACCCCGAGCGGCAGCAGTTGCCCTCGCCCCTGGCCGAGTTTCCTGACTTGGCCGCCAGCTTAGAGCTGCTGGTAACGGCCATTAATACTCAGCAGGCGATCGCCATTTGCGGCGACTACGATGCCGACGGCATGACCAGCACCGCGCTGCTGCTGCGGGCGCTGCGGGCCATGGGGGCCCAGGTCAGCTACACCATCCCCAGCCGCATGGCCGAGGGCTACGGCATCAACAACCGCATTGTCGAAGACTGCTACGCCGATGGGGTGAGCATTATTCTCACCGTTGACAACGGCATTGCCGCCGTGGCCCCAATCGCCCGCGCCCGCGAGCTGGGTCTGGCGGTGATCATCACCGACCACCACGACATTCCCCCCGAGATTCCTCCAGCCAATGCGATTTTGAACCCCAAGCTGCTGAGCGAAACTTCGCCCTACCGGGGCGTGGCGGGGGTTGGGGTAGCCTACATTCTGGCGGTATGTCTGGCCCAGGCCCTGGGCCGCACCCAAGACTTGACCGGGCCACTGCTAGAGCTATTTACCCTGGGCACCATTGCCGATTTGGCTCCCCTCACCGGGGTGAACCGCCGCTGGGTGCGGCGGGGGCTGGGGCTATTGCCCAGGTCGCGCCTCTTTGGCATTCAGGCGCTGATTCAGGTGGCGGGGCTGGCCGACCAGAGCAAACCGCTGAAGCCCGAGCACATTGGCTTTCGCCTAGGGCCGCGCATCAACGCCGTAGGCCGAATCGCCGAGCCCCAAATTGTGATTGACCTGCTGACCACCGACGATGTGGGGGTGGCCCTGGAGCGGGCCATGCAGTGCGAGCAGATCAACGCCACCCGCCAAGATCTCTGCCAGAGCATTGAGCAGGAGGCGATCGCCTGGTGTGAGCAGCAGCGCGCCCTGGGCACGGTAGAGATAGAGCGCGATCGCGTCTTGGTGGTTGTGCAACCCGGCTGGCACCACGGTGTGATCGGCATTGTCGCCTCGCGGCTGGTCGAGCGCTACGGCGTGCCCGTCTTCATCGGCACCTACGAAGACGACGAGCACAAGGTGATTCGCGGGTCAGCCCGAGGCATTCCCGAATTTGACGTGTTTGCCGCCCTGCAAACCTGCCACGACCTACTCGAAAAATTTGGTGGCCACCGGGCTGCCGGAGGCTTTTCGTTTTTGGCCAATCGCCTGCGCCAGGTCACGGCCCGGCTCTCCCACTACGCCTGCCAAACCCTCACCGTCGATCTGCTCAAGCCCCTGGTCAAAATCGATAGCCAGGCCCGCCTGGGCGAAGTAGACCAAGGGCTATTCGACCAGATCGATCACCTGCATCCCTGCGGCATTGAGAACCCCGACCCGGTGTTTTGGACGCCCAACCTGCGGGTACTAGAGCAGCAGACCGTGGGCCGCAACCGCGATCACCTCAAGCTGGTGCTGGGAGAAGACGGCAGCGATGTAACGATCAAAGCGATCGCCTGGCGCTGGGGCGAATATTACCCCCTGCCCAACCAACTCGATGTCGCCTATAAGCTCAAGCAAAACGAATGGCAGGGCACCACCACCGTTGAGCTAGAACTGGTGGGGGTGCGCCCAGCCGCCGCCGCAACCAAAGCCCGACCCAACTCGACCGCTGCGGTACAACGGCCCTCGCGACCGGTAGGGCCGTCGCTCCCCAACCTCACAACTCCGGTGACGACGACCAGCGGGGTCGGCCCTCGGCCCAGGGTGAGCGAAGTTGCTCCAGAGTCTGACACTGGCTCTGGCACCGGTTCTAGCCTAGGATCTGCTACTGGGCCTGGTGCCACCGAGCCCACGGCATTAGATCATCTATCCCAGAGCACCACCGAAACGTCGGTACAGCCTGCGGTAGCCGCAGAACCACCCCCCACGCCAACGGTGACCCCGGCGCAGTCGCCCGCCGCTCCCAGTTCCTCTTCCAAGGTCGAATTTACCTACAGCAACCGCCGCTACTCAGCCACCACCTCCAGTAACTCGGGCACCACTACTCTGACCATGAGTAACCCCGAGGGGCAACGACTGGTGGTCAACCGGGGCGACCAGCAAGGGTGGCTCTACCTGCCGGGCGAGTCGGCTAAGCCGGTCGATGTCAGCGAACCCCATTACGGCAACCTGGTGCGAGCCGGGGCCGCCGCCGTAGAGCTAAAGCAGCTAGCCGAGCGCTTGGCAGCCGCAGAAACCCGTCTGGCCGAGCAAGATGTGCTGCTGGCCCAGCAATCGACCCTAATCAACGCTCTCCAAGCTGAGAATGCCACCCTTTTAGCTACCCAACACGCCTCGAAAGCACAATTTTCAGTCCTTGACCCAGCGGACCCGCCGCCCCCGCCGCCCCCGGCACCAGCCGCCCAGGCTGAGCCAGCCCCATCAGCGGTGAGCGAGCCTGAAACCCCCAAACTCAAAGCACCCCACCCCCCTGTCAACAGCCCTGAAGCCACCTCACCCCAAGCAGCGCTGCCCCAGCTTGGGCTTGAGCAGGCTAAGCAGCAGGTGCGCCATGCCGTCAGCGATCGGGTGTGGTTTTGCCTCAGCGCCGACAGTCAAACCGATCTAGCGGCAGCTTTGGCCCACCTGGCGATCGCCAGCAACCCCATTCCCGCCCAAGACGTCGCCACCGTAGCGGGCCTGGCGACGGTACTAGAGCGCGAGCTGTTGCAGCCTCTCCTCGACGACTTTGCCCGCTACGGCGCGGACAGCGGCGATCGCGAGATGGTGGCCCTGGCCAACGAATTAGCCCAGGCCGGTGGTTTGAGCGCACTGCCGCCGCTGCTGAGCGAAACCTGGCGATCGCTCACCGCCAAAGCCCTCACCGCCACGACCAAACCCCGCAAAGGGCTGCACCACAACACCCATGCCGACACCAGCGAGTCCCCCTTCCCCATTGACGATACCCACCGGGTCATGCTCGACGAATTTCTCCAGGGGTGGGATCACCCGATTGGTCGCTGGCTGACCGGCGATGGAGCCGAAGCCGCCAGCGACCTCGCTCAGGTAGCCCAGCTTCAGAGCACTCATGGGGCCATGCCCTTCTGGCAAGGGCAAATGCTGCAACAACTCGTGCTGGGCCATCGCCAAAAAAAGGGAATTTTGCAGAAAATTTTTGGGTAATTCTATCGACAAAATAGCCTTAGAGGTGGGAATCCCGCACCCTCGAACCGTAAATGGGGCTGCTATAAAGAAAGAAACGAGTCAGCAGCTATGGCTAAGGGCGATCAAATCTACGTGCTGCGCGATCTGGCCGGAGTGCCAGGCCTATACCAGCACCACGGCATCGATTGCGGCGACGACACCGTCATTCATTACAGCAAAGCCAAAGAGATCGCCGAGATCTCTCGCACCAGCTACGAGGCGTTCTCCTGGGGCAACTCGGTTTACCCGGTGCGGCAGTCACTGATCTACCCCGCTGACACCGTAGTCGAGCGAGCCACCAGCCGCCTGGGCGAACGCCAGTACGACCTGTTGCTCAACAACTGCGAACACTTCGCCAACTGGTGTACCACCGGGCGCAGCGAAAGCCGCCAGCTGATCAACTTTGGCCTGCGCCCCGACCAGCTCAACCTGCCCGAGCTGCGGCGACTAGCCGATCGCGATCGCCACGTCACCACCCCCGAACAAGCCCGCGCCAACTTTCAAAAAGCCCTAGGCGACATCGCCACTGCCTACAACACCACCCTCGCCGACCAGCAGACCGCCTACAAAACCGCCGACGAGTGGCACCGCGTCGCCCAAAAAGCCCTCGCCACCAACCGCGAAGACCTAGCCCGCGCCGCCCTACACCGCAAAGTCACCGCCAACAAACGGATCAAAACCCTCACTACCCAGCTCAGCGACCTCATAGAACTAGAGCTAAATCTCCAGCGCAATCGAGCATTTGCGGAGAGACAAGGGGAGTAGTGGGCGAGGGGGTGAGCGGACAGGAAAGGCAAGGAAATTTTGCTGCCGTCTAACTCCATAACCAACAGACTGCGAAAGGCCAACCCTCCCAATTTAGCCAGGCATAGCCCCATCCTTCCGTTGGGTCCAGGGCGGCGGAACGGCCCTGGTCGACGGGGTCTGGGGGCAATCGAAACGCCCCCAGCGGTAAGTCTGGCTTGACCCCCGATCTCTGCCACATTTCCTGTGGTTAGAACCATAAACCCCACCTTGGGTGAACGGTGTTCGCCCCTACGGGAGATTCTCAACCCACAGAATCGATTTCACCGGGCGCTGCACCAGTTCTCCCGACGCATTGAGCCGACCGTAGTGAACCCTGTCGCCATAAATCAGCGTTGACGAACTGCCGCCGTCAAGGTTGAGTGCCGAGATAACGTCGCGATCGCCCATAAACGCTGCCATCTCCGCCATCGTCATCCCGCTGGGCGACACCCCCGGCACCTGAGCCGCCATCACCATCACCACACTGCCGTCAGCCGTCAGCCCCACCGCCGATCGCGCATTAAGCGACCGACTCCCCAGAGCATCACGCCCCGCAGCACGGTCGACAAAGCCCTCTTCCACCGATGTATCTTGCGGCAGCAGCTGCGGCCCAGCCCCCACCGCATCCACCAGCGCACAGCCGGTCGGCACAGGGTCTTGATGGAACGTGATCTCGTAACGGGGGGTGCCACCGCAATCGTAGCGGCGAAACTCTGATCGATTGAGAATTCTGTCCATATAACTAGCCAGATCGGGATTGCCGATCAGTCGCTCATTCTGGTTGGGGTCGGCCACCAGTACGCCATCCTGCACAACGTGAGATGTGGTTAGACCGTTGTTGGGGTCAAAAAAGCCCGCGTTAATAGCAGCAGCCACGCATCCTTCGCCCTCACACACCTGGGCCGCCATCTGGTCTACCCGCGCCAGTTCATTCACCACCGCCACCCGCACCGGGTATCGCACCGGGTCGGCGATCGTCACCACATGCACCGTGGCGGTGGGCAGGGTGATGGTTTCGTAGCGGGGCGGTATGGCCGGCGCTGCGGTAGAGGGAACGCTATCCTCGCCGGCAGCGTCAGGCACCGAGGGCCAGGGCGCACACCCCCCCAGACCGAAAGCGATCACCAGCAGCAAACGGGTGAGGTAAACCATAGCGGGACAAGCGTGAGCCATTGACTGCGTTCAGCAGTATAGCGGCAACCGAGGCCGGGGGCGGGCTGAGCACGGCGATGGCAGACAATAAGAGTGGACTTACTGGAAGCAGGTTAGGGAGATAGGCGATGGCAGTAGCAACAGTGAAAACTGATGACCTGGGGCCACAGATCTATCCCTCTGTGTCGGTGATTGTGCCCATCTACAACGGCGAGGCCGATCTTCCCAACTTGGTGACGCGGCTCATGGCGCAGCAGTATCCCGCCGACCGCATTGAATATCTGCTGGTGGATAATGGCAGTTGCGATCGCACCCCCAAAATTCTTCAGGCTGCCGCTCAAACCGCCGCCGCCCAGGGCCTTCAGTTCCAAGTCCTCACCTACAGCACTATTCAAAGTTCCTACGCTGCCCGCAACGCTGGCATTGCCCTGGCTCAGGGAGAGATTCTGGCCTTTACCGATGCCGACTGCCTTCCTACGCCAGGGTGGGTCGCCGCCCTAGTGCAGCCCTTTACCGACTCCGCTGTAGGCCTAGTGGCTGGAGAGATTAAGGCCCAGCCCAGCCCCCACTGGCTAGAACGCTACGCCGCTCGTCGAGATATGCTGTCTCAGCACAACACCCTCAACCATGCATTTTTACCCTACGGCCAGACGGCCAACCTGGCGGTTCGGGCGGAAATACTGAGTACAGTGGGATACTTTCGGCCCCATCTGACTACGGGCGGCGACGCCGATTTCTGCTGGCGCATTCAGCAAGAAACGCCCTGGCAACTGGTACACGCCGCCGATGCGGTGCTCTACCATCACCACCGCAACACGCTTAGGGGACTGTACAGCCAGTGGTATCGCTACGGCTGCGCTAACCGCTATCTGCACGACCTGCATGGGACAAGTCTTTTGCGCCCGCTCACTGGGCAAGAGTTGCGCTGCCGCCTGCGATGGTGGGGGTTCGAAGAACTACCTCAGACCGCTAACAAGCTGCTGAGTGGCCAGGGCACCAAGCTCGACCTGGTCATGACGCTTCTAGATGTATGGTGCGCCTATGCCTATAGCCGGGGGCATGCCCAGGCGCAGCTATCCGCCGAGGCCCGCACTATTGCCTGTCGGGAGACGGTAGTCTGAACCATACGAATTCTGATGGTTTCCGCCACTTTTCCCTGCCCGCCGCCCTGCGGCCTGGGTTCCCCAGTAGCGTAGGCATCCATCACCTGCGCGATAAGATGGAGGGGTCGTGCCAACGGCGATCGCGTGACGAGAGTATGTCTAGACGCCATTGCCAATGAGTGACGAGCTGTTTGCCCAAGCATCTGTGGGCAGTCTAATGAATTAGAACTACCGACTCAACCCTTAAAGCAAGCTTCTGAAATCGTAGTGTCTCAATTGTTCATGTCAACCATGGTGTCGCAAAAACTAGACCAGCTCAAAGCCCTGTTTGCCGCGATGGATCGGGCGCTGATTGCCTATTCGGGCGGCATCGACAGCACCCTGGTGGCCAAGGTCGCCTACGACGTGCTGGGCGATCGCGCCCTGGCCGTCACCGCCAACTCGCCCTCGCTGATGCCCGCCGATTTGGAAGAAGCCCAGGTGCAGGCGGCAGCGATCGGCATTGCCCACGAAATTGTTGCCACCCACGAACTCGACAACCCCAACTACGCCGCCAACCCGGTCAACCGCTGCTACTTCTGCAAGAGCGAGCTACATGACACCCTCAAGCCTCTGGCCCTAGATCGGGGCTACCCCTACGTAGTCGATGGCGTCAACGCCGATGACCTGGGCGACTACCGCCCCGGCATTCAGGCCGCGAAAGAGCGAGGGGCCAGGTCGCCCTTAGCCGAAGTGGGCATTACCAAGTTTGAGGTGCGCGAGATTTCGCGCCTGCTGGGTATGCCCTGGTGGGATAAACCGGCGCAGCCCTGCCTCAGCTCGCGCTTTCCCTATGGCGAAGCCATCACGCTAGACAAGCTGCGGCGGGTGGGCCAAGCTGAGCTATACCTGCGTCATTTGGGGCTGCGACAGCTCAGGGTGCGATCGCAGGCAGACACTGCCCGCATCGAAGTACCCGTAGAAAATATTAAAGATTTTGTCGCCACCACCGATCTTGAAGCTCTAGTAAAGGCGCTGCAAGACTACGGTTTCACCTACGTCACCCTCGATCTAGAGGGCTTTCGCAGCGGTAAGCTAAACCAGGAACTACCCCTACCCTTGTTAGCCCATTAGAACGCCCCAGCTATGACTTATCTGCTTGCCGGTGACATTGGCGGCACCAAAACCATCCTGCGCCTAGTTGAGGCCAGCACGCTCAAGTCTTCAGATCAGGTCATTCTGAAGACCGCTTTTGAGCACACCTACTCTAGCCAGGCCTACCCCGACCTGGTGCCCATGGTGAAAGAATTCTTACACCAGAGCACTGAAGCGATGGGGGCCAGCCATCCGCCCCAGCGGGCCTGCTTTGCCATCGCTGGGCCGGTGGTCGACAACACCTCTAGCCTGACCAATTTGGCCTGGTCGCTCGAAGGCGATCGCCTCCAGGCCGAACTCGGCCTCGATCGGGTCGAACTGATTAACGACTTTGAAGCGGTCGGCTATGGCGTGTTTGGCCTCGCCGCCGAAGACCTTCACACCCTGCAAGCGGGCGACCCCGACGACAGTGCCCCGGTGGCGATCATCGGTGCGGGCACCGGGCTGGGGCAGGGGTTTGCCCTCTGCCGGGCGGGGCGACCCCTGGTGTTTCCGTCGGAGGGGGGCCACGCCGATTTTGCCCCCCGCTCAGAGCTAGAGTTTCAGCTGATGCGCTACCTGCTCGACAAGCACCAGATCTCGCGGGTGTCGGTAGAACGGGTGGTGTCGGGCCAGGGGATTGTGGCGATCTACCAGTTTTTGCGCGATCGCGAGTTTGCCCACGAAACCCCCGAGATTGCCGAAGCCATCACCACCTGGGAACGCCAGACTGGCCGGTCGACTAAGACCGTCGACCCCGCCGCCGTGATTGCCATAGCCGCCGCCGAGGGCCGCGATCGCATCTGCCAGAAAGCCATGGAAATTTTTGTGTCAGCCTACGGGGCCGAGGCGGGCAACCTGGCCCTGAAGCTGCTGCCCTACGGCGGGCTGTATGTTGCGGGAGGCATCGCCGCCAAAAACCTCACCCTGATGACAGCGGGGCAGTTTTTAGATGCCTTTACCCACAAGGGCCGGGTCAGTTCGCTACTCGACCGGGTGCCCGTGCACTTGGTGCTCAACCCCCAGGTGGGGCTAATTGGGGCTGCCCTCAAGGCTGAGAAGCTATGAGCGACAAGTCTGCTAAGCCTGAGGTGGCGATCGCCATTCTCTATCAGGGCGACCAGTTCTTGCTCCAGCTGCGTGACGACATCCCCACCATTATCTGGCCCGGTCATTGGGCCTTCTTTGGGGGCCACCTCGAGCCGGGTGAATCGCCCGACGACGCGGTGTACCGCGAGCTACGCGAAGAAATTGGCTACGATGCGCCTCAGCTAGAGCTGTTTGAGCGGATAGAAGACGAAACGGTTGTGCGCCACGTCTACCACGGTCCGCTGGTGGTGCCTGTCGCTAGCCTGGTGCTGAGCGAAGGTCTAGACCTGGGCCTGTGGAGCGTCGCCGATATTCACCAGGGCAAACGCTACTCGGCCCGCGCCAGCGAAGAACGCCCCATCGGAGCGCCCCACCAGCAAATTTTGCTCTCTTTTCTAGAGCACCGTAGGATAGAACAGGCTGCCCTAGTTCAAGATCTGTAGTTCTCCAGTGAGCTATCCCTTGGGTTTTGACTAAAGCCTTCCACTGCCCTGTTTCTGCCGCCCATGGCTGACTCGTCTGAACAGCTTCAGCTTTTTGCCGCCGCCCCAGCGGATCTGCCTGAATACCATATTCGGGAAAGCGCCCGCGCCCGCCATGTCTCGCTCAAGGTGCACCTCAACGGCCAGGTAGAAGTTGTGGTGCCCGTGGGGTTTGACCAGACCCAGGTGCCCGACTTGATCTATCGGCGGCGCGACTGGCTATGGCGATCGCGCCAGCGCCTGGCCCACCAAACCGCCGGTCTCACCGACGACCATTTTGAAGAAAAACCGGGGCAGATCGAGGTGCGATCGCGCCACCAAACCTGGGAGGTTCACTACCAACCCGCCTCCACCCGTACCCTGTCTATGACCCAGAGCGGCCCCCAGACCCTGCAACTGCGCGGCCCCGTCGACAACAGCGCCGCCTGCGCCGACCTGCTGCGTCAGTGGCTCAGCCGCAAAGCTCGCGCCGAGTTTGCCCCCTGGCTGCGCGAGCTGAGCTTTGTGGTCAACCTGCCCTTTAGCCGGGTATCTATTCGCGGGCAAAAGACTCGCTGGGCTAGCTGTTCTAGCGACAAAAACATCAGCCTTAACTACAAGCTGTTGTTCTTACCCCCCGACCTCGTTCACTATGTCTTTGTCCACGAGCTGTGCCACACCGTCCACATGAACCACTCCAAAGCCTTTTGGCAGCTAGTTGAGGAAAAGCAGCCCAACCACCAGCGCTATCGAGATGAGATCCGCGATGGCTGGCAGTATGTTCCCCGCTGGGTCGAAGAGTGAGCAGCCTTTTACGATTAAGGAGATTTCCAGAACAGAAGATCTCCGTTTATCTGGTGTCTGTAGCTACTGTAGGGCGGGCACTGCCCACCATTGGAAAAAAGCTTTTCAGAAGTTGCCCAAGGCTAATTCTTAAGCGTTAGGCTGCGAGGCAGACAACAGCGATCGGATAGAAACCAAATCTGCCGCTGGGGCCATTTCGCTGGCCCCAGACCCCCATCGAGAATGGCGTTCCGCCGCCCTTCACCCCACGGAAAGGATTGGCCGATCATCGGTTTAAACCTATGTTCTGCAAATCCACCTGTAGGCGGCAGCAAACCCTGAGGTTCCAAACTATTTTCTAGAGTATGGGCGCATACCCAAGCAAACGTTCGATCCCCCAACTCAAACTCAAAACTAAGCACTCCCCCACCCCTTCACTTCTCCACTCCTTCACTTCTCCACCCCTTCACTTCCCCACTCCTTCACTTCTCCACTCCTTCACTTCTCCACCCCTTCACTTCCCCACTCCTTCACTTCCCCACCCACCATGCCCCTTCACCCCCTCCAGACTCCCCACAGCGGCTACCACTGGGATGGCCAAACTAGCCGCTTCTTTGAGGGCTGGTACTTTCGCCTTACCCTACCCGAGACCCGGCAGACCTTTGCTTTCATGTACTCCATCGAAGATCCGGTGGGAGGGCGGCCCCACAGCGGCGGCACAGCCCAAATCCTCGGGCCTGATGACAGCTACTTTTGCCGAACCTTCCCCGACCCGCAAAAATTTTGGGCCTGGCCTGAGGGGCTGGGGCTAGGTCACTGGCGCGGCGAATCGCCCAGCCAGCCACGCCTGCTATCGGCTACAGAATTCAAAGATCAGGTCGCCGAGGGCTACCAGGTCACCGCCACCTGGCACCAAGGCCATCTCAACGACCCCGTCTATGGCCCCGTCGCCTGGGAATACCACACCGACCCCGTCTACGGCTGGGGCAGCAGTGGCCACCCGCAGCAGTCGACCGCTGGGCTGCTCTCTAGCCTGCAAATCTTTGAGCCGGGCTGGCAAATTCTCATGGCCCACGGCTTGTCTACCGGGTGGCTAGAGTGGCAGGGGCAGCGCCATGAATTTACCAATGCCCCGGCCTACAGCGAGAAAAACTGGGGGCGATCGTTTCCACAGAAGTGGTTTTGGCTCAACTGCAATGCCTTTGAGGGCGAACCCGACCTGGCCCTCACCGCCGGGGGGGGCCGACGCCAGGTGCTGGGCTGGATGGAGTCGGTGGCCATGGTCGGCGTTCACCACGGCGGCAAATTCTACGAGTTTGTACCCTGGAATGCCCGCGTCACCTGGCACATCACTCCCTGGGGCGACTGGCAAATGCGCTGTGACAGCCTCGACTATGCCGTCGAAGTCACTGGCACCACTACCCTACCGGGTATCCCCCTCCGCGCCCCCACCCACAAGGGGATGATCTTCTGCTGCCGCGACACCGCCTTGGGTGACCTCACCCTTAAACTCTGGCAGCGGCGGGGCAGCCAGCTCGATCTGATTCTTTCGGCCACTAGCACCCAGGCTGGGCTAGAAGTCGGCGGCGGCCCCTGGGATGAACCCTGGGTCAAGAGGTGAAGGGTGAAGGGTGAAGGGTAAGGGGTAAGGGGTGAGATGCACGATGGGTGTGGCCAACTCCTGATGTCCTGCTACCAGGGCAATACTTCTCCATTTGAATGCCAGAAGGTGCCGGAATTCTCTAGGGTTAGCGCGTCAATGCGGGCCAGCAGCCCCTTGACCGACTCGGCGGGGGTAATGCCGCTGTTGGTAAACCCGGTCATGCGGGTTTGCACCAGGCCGGGGTGCAAAATTGCCACGGCAATGCCCTTGGGCTTGAGGTCGTGGGCCAGCGACTTGCCCGCCATCGACAGCGCCACCTTCGACATGCGGTAGCCGTAGGAGCCACCGGAGGTATTGTCGGAAATCGACCCCATGCGGCTAGTCATAATCGCCACCTTTGCCCCGTCGCCCAGGTGGGGCAGCAGTGCCGCCGTCAGCCGCAGCGGGCCGATCGCATTTACCTCAAACTGCTGCCGAATGCTGTCAAAGTCGAGATCGTCTAGGGTGACGCGCTCTAAAATGCCGGCGTTGTTGATCAGCACATCTAGCTGGGTGCCCTCAAGCCGCTGGGCTAGCTCAGCCACAGAAGCATCATCGGTGATGTCAATGCCCGTTTCGACCTGCACCCCCAAATCTTTTAGCTCGTCTGAGGGCTGGCGGCAGACGGCAATGACGCGATCGCCCCGCTCTTGAAGCTGCCGACAATACTCGTAGCCAATGCCACGATTTGCACCCGTAATCAAGCAAGTAGCCATAGAAAAATTTAGCGTTGCGTCTGCATCACTCTCCCAGAGTCGCCCTGGTTTGAACAGCCACCCGGAGACAGAAACCGGGCTTTTGAAGCCAAATTTAGCTTGGCTTAGCCTGATTTTTTTGTTTATGCCCTTAAACCAACCCTTGAGCGTGATCAGTTCAGAGGTGGCGAGGGTGAGTCAGGGCTGCATTGACAGGGGCAAAGAAACCTCCATACTGAATGTGATGGCTGAATGTAATGGGACAGTTGGCTGTTCCTGCTGTTTTCTCTTCAACCGCAACGATGGCTCTTAGCGATACCCAGGTTTATCCGGTGCTCTGGCAAGGCGATCATTTGGTGCTGATCGACCAGCGGCAGCTGCCGGAACGCTACAACATTGTGTCGATTCGCCGCTGTGACGATGTGGTGCGATCGCTGCGATCGGGCATTGTCCAGGGTGGCTCTGCCATGGGCATTGCGGCGGCCTATGGTCTCTACCTGGGGGCCACTGAGATTCACACCGAAGACCCCATTGCCTTTTGGGAGCGTCTTGAAGCGATCGGCGACCAGTTTAAGCAGACCCGGCCCGATAAGGCCCATCTCCAGTGGGCGGTAGACCAAATGCTAGCGGTGGCCCACCACTCTAGCGAGTCGATCGAAGCTGTGAGGGCGCAATTGCTGGCCCAGGCCCAGGCCATTCAAGCCGAAGATTTTGGGCTCTGCCAAGCCATCGGCGATCGCGGCATTGAGGTGCTGCCCCAGAGCCCAGCCAGGCTCACCCTGCTCACCCACTGTAACCACGGGGCGCTGGCTACCTCGGGCTATGGCACCTCGCTCGGCATTATGCGATCGCTGTGGAAAGCAGGCCGTCTAGAGCGGATCTATGCCGCCGAGACTCGCCCCACCTTTCAGGGTTCGCGGCTCACCGCGTGGGAATGCGTGCAGGAGGGCATTCCGGTGACGGTGATTACCGACAGCATGGCCGCCCACTGCATGCAGCGGGGGCTGATTCACGCTGTGCTGGCCGGGGCCGATCGCATTGCCGCCAATGGCGACACCATTAGCAAAATTGGCACCTACAGTTTGGCCCTCATCGCCCAGGCCCACGGCATTCCCTTTGTGGTGGCGGCCCCAGTTTCAACTCTAGATTTTTCGGTACCCAGTGGAGAAAAAATCACGATTTCAGAACATCCTGCTGAAGAAATTTATCGGCTAGGCGATGGGCTAGGGGGGCTTCAGGGGGGCCAACGGGTGACGTCGCCCAATGGCGCAGAATTTTATAACCCCGCTTCAGATATGACGCCGGGGCGACTGATTACTGCGATCGTCACCGAACAGGGCAGCTTTGCCCCCGACCAGCTTGGGGCCTTAAGCACCCTACAGCCAGACCAGAGACATTGACTTTTCTAGACAAACGCTGATCCTTCGCCCTACGTCATTATTATTAGGGGAAGCGCCGCCCCCACTCTTTCGGCCAGCCGTCACCATGCCAACCCCCCGCCCCACAGCCAATAGGTCTAACAATCTTGTTAAGTATGTGCTGACAGTTGTTGCCGTCACCGTCGCCGTCATTGGGGCGCGGTTTCTGGTGACCTGGGCCGCCGAGGTCTTTTTACATCCACTGCCCATTCTCGGGGGCTGGCTCAAGAGCCTTGAAATTGCTGAGCTGAGCGTCATTGTGCTGTTTGCGTTTTTAGGCTTTGGTCTGGGTAGCGCCACCCGCCACCTGTCGGTCAAAACCCCGCTCGGTCTCCGGGCGATCGCCCTGCTGGTAGCCTTACCCCTGGTGTTTTTTAGCAGCTACTGGCTGCGGCACCAGCTGTGGCTCAGCCAGCTTACCGCCGAGTCAGATCTAACTCGCCAACAAATTACCACCCTAGCCAACCAGGCGCTGGTGCAACAGGGCAGCAGTAAGGGCTTTTGGGGCTACTACACCACCACCACCCAAATGCCAATTCTGCCCGCCACCGTGGCCGAGCTAGAGCGCATGGCCGAAGACCAAAAGTGGTTTCGCTCTGAACTCACCCGCTTTAGCGGCATTGAACCCGGCGTATTTTCGATGATTTTTGAGGGGGCGGGCTGGGGCATTCGTCTGTTTTATATGGCCCTAGCCTTTCTCACCGGGCTGATCTATTTCTTTAAAGGGCTGGCTGAGGCCGACGCCGCTCGCCTACGCAGGGTGGCCCAGGCTAAGGTCGCCCCTAGCAAACTATGACATTGCGAATGACATTGAGAACTACAGTTGGCGCCAGGGGGTAGCGTTGGTTGCTCTCGCTGCGATTATTTTGGCTGGGGGCCGCAGCTCCCGTATGGGCCACGACAAAGCGCTGATTTCCCTAGGGGCAGAAACCCTGATCGAGCGGCTCTGTCGAGTGGCCTCAGCCTGTGCCGAGGCGGTCTATGTGGTGACGCCCTGGGGCGATCGCTACCGTCCCTTAGTAGCAACATCAGTCACCTTTATTTCTGAGAACCCTGGGGTAGACCCTTCACAGAAACCCCCAGGCCCGGTGGTAGCCCTAGTTCAAGCCCTTGAGCAAATACAAACAGACCCAGCCATCAACCCCGAGTGGGTGCTACTGCTGGCCTGCGATCTGCCCAATGTGTCGGCGGCGGTGCTGCAAACCTGGCGCGATCAGCTGGCCAAACTTTCCCCCGATGCGTTGGCCTACCTACCCCAGCGTCAGGGCCGCTGGGAACCGCTGTGTGGCTTTTACCGCACCAGCGCCTTAGCCGATTTGCAGCGGTACGTGGCCGCCGGAGGGCGATCCTTCCAGCCCTGGCTCAATACGCAGACAGTGGCCCCAATTGCTCTGACGGCTCAGACAGAGGCCATGCTGACCAATCTCAACACCCCCGCCGACCTGGCCCAGTGGCAGAAGGGCAGCTAAAACTTCTTACATCAGCGGCGGCACCGTCAGCCCCTTGAGCACCTTGGCGTCAGGGGTTAGGCCCTTGCCCTGTACCAACACCACAAAGTTCCCCAGGCCCATAGGGTTGATCAACTGGTGCAGTTTGTCGCGCCGCTGGATGGCGAGGTTGACGGTGGCGGGGTCGCTGGCTTGAATTTGGCCCAGGGCTGCCAGGCGATCGCCCAATCCCAGCGCCATCAGAAACATGCCCTGCTGGGTGGCTCCCAAAGTCTCTAGACCACAGCTTTCACCCTGGCGTTCTAGCGCCGTGAAGTTAACGTGGGCGGTAATGTCTTGGTAGCCCAGATGGCTGTAGGGGTTATCGTGGTGGGCGTGCTGGTAGTAGCACTGGAGTGTGCCCTGGGCACGGGCGCGGCTGTAGTAGCGACTGGCGGGGTAGCCATAGTCAACGGTGAGCACGTAGCCTCGATGCAGCTTGGTAGCGACGGTTTTCATCCAGTCGAGGGCGGCCAGATGCACCTCGGTGCGGTAGCCGGGGGCGTACTGCGGGTCGGTTAAATCAATGCCCACAAAGGCAAAGTAGTCGGCCAGACGCGGCGTTGATAGCACATCGAAGACTTCGACGACCGGGGCGTTTGGGGCCTCGGCTAAGGTAGCGTAGACCTCCTTTAGGCCTGATTCGGTAGTGACGACCTGGTGTACAGGCAGGGCATCGACCAGTTCGTTGGTAAAAAAACAGCCGGTGATGCTGTCGTCGGGAATGTTTTCTAACTCTAGCCAGGTGACTCGTCCAGCCCAATGCGACAGGCGCTGCGCTTGGGCCGCCCGCAGTTGGTCTGACGTTTCGATAATTTGATAGCTGAGGGTGGCAAAGCAGTCAGGATAGTGGTTTTGCAAGGCCCCCAGCGCATCGGCGGCAATTAAGCCTTGGCCAGCACCCATCTCCACCAAAGAAAAGGGCTGGGGACGGCCCAGGTGTTCCCACATTTCGGCAAATTGGGTGGCCAGCAGCTCGCCAAAGTCGTGGCCCAAGTGGGCCGAGGTAACAAAATCTCCTTCGAACCCCAGAATGGCCTCTTTAGTGGTGTAGTAGCCACCCTGGGGATGGTACAGCGCCAGCTCCATAAACTCGGCAAAGGGGATGCGGCCCTGGGGCGATTGGTGAATGCGATCGCAGAGCACCTGATACAAATCTGGATTGTGCATGGGGTTAGGGGATGGGGGGTAGGGTGTCATTAGGCGGTAGGTAGATGGCGCGATCGCCCATTACTGCTGCACCACCGCAATGCACCAACCAGGCCACAATGAGCTTGGTGTCGGTGACGGGGGGAATGCGCCCCGGCCCGGTCTGGGTTTTAGCCGCCTGGTTGTCCGGGGCCGGGTGGAAAGTGCTCAGCTCTGCCGATGGGGTGCCGTAGCGCAGGGTGAACAGCTGATCGAGAGCCGCTTCTACCTCGCCAGAGAGGGGACCTGGATCAGTTCTTTGCAGCACGATCTGCCCCTCAAAGTTGCCCGCTGGAGTAACGCTGAAGGCCGCAGCCAGAGCCTGAAGCTGGTCAGCACTCAGCACCGATTCCAGCGTGTTTTAGGGCCAAGCGTAGAAGGCACCTTCCTCTCGTCATAACCACTAGGTGGATAAGGGCACGATTACCCCAACATGCGAAAGTTGGAGGGGTAAGGTTCGAGTTATAGAGTTTGGTCGGCACAGGCCAAAGAAATTAGCACTATCCTAGGCGTGGGAGTTGCAAGGACTTAAAATTTTCCATGATTTGGGTCAAGGCATACCGCTAGGCAACCTCTTCTAGCACAGGAACATACTTTGTTTCATAGTTCTCAATTAAGGCACCAACTACATCCATCATTGAAGCAAGAGGATGTTCTTCATCTTCGCCCACCTGATCGATCAGACCGTCTAGTAAGGTTACCAGGCGCTCATATTGCTCATTAGTACGGGGAACGAATATCGTGTTGGCCATGGGTCGCCAAGCAGCAATAGTCTGATCGAGATTAATACTCTGAATCATTCTTTCCATCTCCCTTCGTCGTATTCTGCGTGAGTCAATATGGCTCAAATGTAAACTTTACTTCGATTGTAGTGAATAGCTGCAACCAGCTGGGCTTTGTTGCCTCCAATATTGAAAACCGTTAATCTCCCAACTTGATCAGCCGATGGAATGAGCTGTCGAAGTTCAGCGAAATTAGAGAAGTTATTCTCTTTGACGATCCTGTACCACTGAGCAAGAGCATTGCGTGTATTCGGATGCAGTGCGGCAAACTCGTTGAGCCGCTTACGCGTAATCACATGCATACCCAGTTATTTGCGTCTCCTTCTAACGATCATTGTTTTCGCTATGACATCTGCGGCAAGGTAGAGGCTACGGCGTAACGAAGGCTTTGCCTATGCAGATTCAGTTTCCAGAACGCTGGCCGACGACGCTTGCCGAGGCGATCGCACTCCAACAAACCCTTGCACCTCAGATCATTCTCCAAGACCGCCTGCCCGACCCGATTCGCTACGTTGCCGGGGTCGATGCCGGGTTTGAGGATGGGGGCGAAACCACTCGCGCCGCCGTAGTGGTGCTGTCGTTCCCAGACTTGACCCCGGTGGATGAGGTGTTGGTGCGGCAGCCGACCGTCTTTCCCTACGTGCCGGGGCTGCTGTCGTTTCGAGAAGTGCCTGCGGTGCTGGCGGCGCTGGCCCAGCTCAACACCGAGCCGGATGTGATTCTCTGCGATGGTCAAGGCATCGCGCACCCCCGACGGTTGGGGATTGCGTCACATTTGGGGTTGTTGTGCGATCGCCCCACCGTTGGCGTAGCCAAGTCGCGCCTAGTGGGCACTCACATCGAAGTACCTACCGACAAAGGCACCTGGGTACCGCTGATCGATCGGGGTGAGCAGATTGGGGCCGTTCTCCGCAACCGCGCCAACACCAAACCGCTGTACATTTCCCCTGGCCACTACACAACGCTCAAAACCGCAATTGACCTAGTGTTGCGATGCACCACAAAATACCGCCTGCCCGAAACTACCCGCTACGCCGATCGCCTGGCGTCTTCCGGCACAGCGCAATCGGCATTAGGGGACGCGCAGCAGGGGAGATTATTTTAGCGAGGTTAGACCCCAGGGTTCTTCTGGGATAAGCCAAATTTTTTTGACAGTTTGCAAAAGAACCCTAGGGTCTCGCGTTAGCGCATGCTGATGACGTCACCGTTGGCACGGGTAATGCGGTGGGCCTCAAACCCACCGTTGGTGTATTCACCCACTACGATCAGTTGCTCACCGGGGACAACTGTAATGGGCTGGTACCAACGAGGGCTGGCTTCCACCATAATTTCGTCAGGGCCATTGTTGAGGGTAAAACTGTAGCCCACAACTCGGCCAACAGTGCCAGAAATCGTGATGTCATTCTGCTGATGTAGCGCTTGCATAGGCACAGTCTGGGCCAAGGTGGGAAACATGGCACCCAACCCCAGGGTCAATAGGGCTGCTGTAGAGATAAATTTCATAAACCTGAAAATCGCAAAACCGGACGCCGTTGTGATGGTGCAGAGGTGACTGCAACCCTAGGCGTTATCTCTATATTGTTGAAGGTTTTAGAATCCTAAGACCTCTATCGCTGGGTTGAGATAGTCACCTTAGCCAATTTCTTCATTGACGGGGAAGCGGTTCATCAGGTCTTTGGCCTCGCGGGCAGCAGTGCGTAAGCCGTCGCTGATGTAGGGCACATGGGGCAGTTGTGACAGCACATCGAGGGTGCGCCGCAAAATGCGGACGATGTCGCCCTCATCGAGGCTGGTGTTGTCGCACAGGGTAACCCAGTCTACTTGCCGTGCCCACTGCTCTACCAGACCCACCAGGTCGTACTCCAGCCAGATGGGAGCAGTGATATGGCGACGGTGCTGCTGCTGGTAGAGCTGCCGCCGCAGGTTGTGCAAGCCGCCAAGGGCCTCTTCGACGGTACCTGAGAGTTTGTAGCGGCACCAGCTGTCGGGGCGCGAGTTTTCAGTAACCAGGGCAGCACAGGCGGCGGCTAGCTGGGCGGCATCGAGGTGGTCAAACTCGCCCGATGCTAGGGCTAGGGCTAGCCACAGCTCGTTGTCGCCGCGAATGGCAGCGGCCATTTCGCCCAGCTCGGTGGGGCGGTTGTCTTCAAGACCGCCAAAGTGCTTGAGCACATCCATAATGTTGAGAAATTCTTGCCAGTAGCGACCGGTGTACTGGGAGAGTTTTTGCTGGCGATCGCGCCATTCTGCCTCCAGCTCGCGCAGCCGCTTCTGGCGCTTGAGCAGCGATTTGGTATTGTCCCACTGGCTGGCGGGGTGTTTGGCCAGAGTGTACTCGACCTCACGCATGCGATCGAGCTGGTCTTGCACCTCGGGGGCCAGCATTTCTAGGGTGGGGGGGTTGACCATGTGGGCCGCGATCGCAGCGGTATGATCATCACCCCGACAGCGCTTGCCGGGGCTGGGCATGAGTTCGGTGGGCGGAGCCAGAGTATCGACCGACTGCAAGCGGGGAATATCGGCATGGAGGCCCACCACATCGGCGGCGGTGACTACACACCACTGGTTGGTCTTAGTCAGACACACCAGGTAGGGAAACTGCCCCGACCCCTGCACCTTGGTGACCAGCACGGCAGGCACCGGCTCACCGACAGGAATGTGCTTGCCCTTGAGGGAGAGCAGGGTACCGGCGATCGCAAAGGGCACCATCTTGGCCACATCGTCGGCCAGCACTTGAGCGGCCTGCTGCTGGAGGGTCTTGAGCAGGCGGCGTTCTTCTTTGAGCCGTTCTTTGAGTTTGGCGTACTCGGCCAGCAAGGTTTCGTCGAAGGCGGCAAGTTGGGCTTGCTGATGGGCGATCGCCCCCTCCAAACGGTCAATTTCTTGCTGCTGGGGCACCAGGTGCAGGGTGGCCAGGTATTGGCCAAAGCTGCGCTCGATCAGGTCTTTGGCCTCATCAATGGTGTGGGTTTGCAGCAAGTTGAGCACCATGCCGTAGCCAGGGGTAAACTGGCTCACCAATGGGTCGGCCCCTGAGGTAGCCAGATGCACCGCCTCCCGCGACCCCTCAAAGGGGCTTTCGACCGTGACCACATGGCCCTGCTCATCCATGCCGCGCCGCCCGGCTCGCCCCGCCATCTGCAAGAATTCTGACGAGGTGAGCAACCGGTGGCCCATGTCGGTGCGCTTCGAAAGACTGGCGATCACCGTGGTGCGGGCGGGCATGTTGATGCCTGCCGCTAGGGTTTCGGTAGCAAACACCACCTTGATCAGCCCCGCCTGAAACAGCTCTTCGACCAGCCCCTTCCACAGGGGCAAAATGCCCGCATGGTGGGCGGCAATGCCTCGATACAGCGGCCCCACCTGACCAGCCCGGCCAGCATCGGGGTTGTGGGCTAAGAACGTATCAATGCGGAGCTTGAGTTCTTGAGCTTCCTCCTCCGTTACCAACGACAGGTGGCTGACCTCATCCACCGATTTGTCGCAGCCTCGGCGGCTAAAAATAAAGTAGATGGCGGGCAGCATGTCGCGCTCTTGCAGCTGGCCCATGACAAAGGGCAAAGGCACCCGACCACTGCCCCGCCGACCAGGCTGGCGCTGGGGGGCGCGCTGCTTTTTCAGCTGAGGATTCATCGCCTTTTGGCTGCTGTCGAGCAGGGGCACCAACCGCTTGCCCGTGCAGTAATGAAATTGCAGCGGCACCGGGCGAAAGTCGGAGTAGATCAGCTCCGTGGGGCCGTGCACCTTTTGCAGCCAGTCGGTGAGCTGACCCGAGTTTTCGACCGTAGCGGAGAGGGCCAGTAGCTGAATTTCGGGCGGGCAGTAGATAATCGACTCTTCCCACACGGTGCCGCGCTGGCGATCGTTCATGTAGTGGCACTCGTCGAGCACCACGGCTTCGACCTGCTGGAGCGTTGTGCCGGTTTCGCCAATGCGGGTGCCATAGAGCATATTGCGAAAGATTTCGGTGGTCATCACCACCACCGGAGCGTCGCGGTTGATCGACAGATCTCCGGTCAGCAAACCGACATTGTCGTAGCCAAACTGATCGCGAAAATCACGCAGCTTTTGGTTAGAGAGCGCCTTGAGCGGGGTGGTATAAAACACTCGCTTGCCGTGGGCCAAGGCTCGGTAAATGGCGTATTCACCGATCAGAGTTTTGCCCGAGCCGGTGGGGGCACAGACCACCACAGACTTGTCGGCATCGAGGGCTGCGGCCGCCTGGTGCTGAAAATCGTCGAGGGGAAAGGGAAATAATTTAGCGAGATCTAGCACAAGGCGAACACAAAGGTAGGGCCGTCACCATTCTAGTGTGCCAAGGGATGAACGAAACGGCAGACGGTGGCCCTGCTAAGAGTCGGTATTTCAAGCAATCGTATTTCAAGCAGTAAAGCCAGAAGACTTTGCCATCTATTTTCTACAGATTGAATGTCTGATTGAGCGCCCGCTGCCATTAGCCAGGGCAGAACGCTCACACAACCTTTATTAAAACTAGCTTCCCTCACCAGAATTTTGGCAAATTTACGCTCTCAAAAGATGAGAAATCAGAGAACTGATGCAGACTATTGAGGACCGCTCTAGTTATTGGTGAGGAGTGATGATGAAACCAAATTTTGTGTTGCTAGCCCTCTTAGCGGGAAGTGCGATCGCAGCCCCCGTTGCCTCAGCTCAGCAGCCCCCCGACTACTACGTTGGCGCTGGCGTGCGGGCTGGCTTCAATGACCCCACCTCGTTCGTCATTGACTCTAAAGCCAAGCTTACCGATCTAGGTAATGCCGCCACACTCTCCGTTCGGCCCTCGGTGCTCTTCGACAACAACACCGAACTGCGCCTGCCGGTCTCCGTAGATTTTGCCGTTGCCGACGGCTTTTACCCCTACGGCGGAGCTGGTGTTGCCTACAATGCCGGCGGTCGCTCCGCCGTCGATGCCATGATTACCGGCGGGCTTGACTGGGGCATTGCCCAAAATTTAGTCCTCGACCTCAATGTCAGCATGCTATTTAAACCCGGCAACGCCGACACCGAGTTCACTGCCACGATTAACTACGCCTTTTAGCCCGGTAGGCGGCGGTGCAAAAACCCGGTTTCTGGGCCAAAAGGCCAGTCATGGCGTTAGAGCAGCGCCGAAGCAACCGGGTTTTTGCCGTACTGTACTGGCCTAGCTCACCGCCATCTCAGGCTCAATAGCTTTCCGGTGTCCTTCCGAGCTACCGAGCTGAATCAGCTCTACCTTATAGCCATCGGGGTCTTGCACAAAGGCAATCACCGTTGAGCCATGCTTCATAGGGCCGGGTTCGCGCACGATCTGGCCACCCATCGATTTGATTTTTTCGCAGGTGCCGTAGATGTCGTCTACGCCGAGGGCAATGTGGCCATAGGCGGTGCCCAGATCGTATGCCTCTACGCCCCAGTTGTAGGTCAGCTCTAGCACCGTGTGGTCAGCCTCGTCGCCGTAGCCCACAAAAGCTAAGGTAAACTCGCCGCCGGGGTAATCTTTTTTGCGCAGTAGCTGCATGCCCAGCACCTCGCAGTAAAACTTGAGAGAACGATCCAAGTCGCCGACCCGCAGCATGGTGTGTAGTAGTCGCATGGTAAGTTCGCTTTGGTAATTGACCTTTACCATTATGGCCACGACATCGCCGAGCGTGGTCGTGGGTGGGGCTGGCAGCGGCTACGCTGATATTGCAGCAGTTAATTGAGTTAGGACACGTTGACAGGCGTAATCCTCTGGTAGGGGCATTGCACTGTAATGCCCCTAGGTCGAGCGGGACAGAAAGGGGAGTAGGTCATAAGGGGGGGCGGGTCACAAGGCTAGCCGTACAGTTCAATTCTCCCGCGCAGACGGGCTCTGGAAAGGAAAACTGCTCCAGCACCTGGGGGTGAATTTCGCCAAACTCGCCTACAGGTTGCCCGTCGATGAGCACTGTAGCGGCCCGCCCAGGAATGTAGTAGGGCGCATCGCACGCACTGAGGTCATAGCGTAGCCCCAGCGCCTTGAGCATGGTCTGCATGTAGGCTTTAGCCGTAGTAAATGAGGCACGGGCATCAAGGCTGGCAAAGCCCCAGCCCTGGCTCTCGCAGATCTCGCCATTGGGGGCAAACCGCAGCATTTCGCCGGTTTCGTAAATGTTGATCGGCTTGGGTGCGCTGATCTGGCGAGCCAAAATGTCGAGTAACCCAGCTTGTAGAGTGGTGCGAGTGGCGCTAAAGGTACGGCTCTTGGCATTGCCGGTTTGCAGGTAGGGGGCGGCAAACAGATCGAGCAGGTCGGGGTCGGTAAGCACAAAGCTTTTAACCTCCATCAGTCCCATACGCTGGGCTAGATCGCCCACCTTGAACATGGCCTGGCGCAGGGAATTAGCCTGCCCCAGGTGAAACTTGACGGTCAGCGGCTCAGCCTGAAGACTGTCAATGCCTAAGGCCACCAGCAGATCGCCAGCTAGGTCTACTTGGCTGAAGATGTCGGTACGGTAGGTGGGCACATGCACCACATCGGTACCGCTCACGTCTAGATCCATGCGGGCTAGCACCTGGCCCAGGCTAGCTTTAGGAATGGCGGTGCCCATAATTTCGTTGAGGTACTTGGCTGAAAAATGTACCGGGCGGGGGGCCAGGGTAGGCGTAGTGACAGCCCCCTGGGCGGTGACAATCTCGACGGTTTGCACTTCAGCCCCAGTATCTAAAAAGTTGTGGGCCAAAATGTTGGCGGTTTCGAGCACCGTTTGGGCCAGAATGCCGGTGACATCGATGAAAAGGTTGCGGGTGCTGGCTGTTACCTCTCCTGCCCCAGCCCCATTGATGATCGGCGGCATAGAGAGCACGGTGCCGGTGCGATCGCGCAGCACAGGGGCCAAATCGCCTGCCGCTAGAGCAGCGCCATAGGTCTTACCAGCTGGGTGGTCCTGCAAGATCTGCCGCGCGGTCATGAGCTGGGTGTTGTGCAGAGGCACAAAGGTCAGCTCGTCTAGCGGCTCAGCACCGTAGGTCAAGTCGCCGCTAATTTGGTCGAGATCGTAGACTCCGATCGCAATTTTTTTGCGCTGGCGGCCAAAGGTCTGGGTCACCTTTTCTTGAAACTGGACCAGCACCTCAAGGCCACCGCCCTGGAGGTCTACCCCCCGCACTACTAGAGCGGCAATGTGGGGCCGCAGGGGCTGCACCTCGGGCCGCACCGTCACCCGATGGCCCGAAGCTGTTAGCGTCTCAGGCACCGTGCGGGCCAAACCGTTGTAAATATTGATGGCGCGGGTAAACCCCTCAGCCGCCAGCAAGTCGGGTCGCTCGGCAGTCACTTCGACCTCTAGGGTTTGGTCTCCTAAGCTAGCGTCTAGGCCATAGTCAAAGGCTTGCTGGGCAAGCTGTTGGGGGGCGGTGGGGGTAAGCCGTTGCAGGTAGGCGAGGGGGAAGGTGACGGTGGGCATGGGTGGTGTGGATGGGTGGTTTATTGATCCTCCCATAGGTTGAAGGGCTTGGGGCGAGTGAGCAAAAAAAGCACCCCGTCGGTAGGCTTCTTGCGAAGGCTACCGACGGGGTGCTTTAGTCGGTTAAGTTGGCTCGATCGACCTACTGTCAGAGCAGTCCTGAGGAGTGCGTAGTCGCATTAGATCTGGCTATCTAGCCACCTCTATAAAAGCTGTAGGAGCAGCTTTTGCGCTTACTTATTGCCGACCAGTTCTTTGTCTCGCTTGCCGCTGGGGGCGAACGATTCACCATCCAGGAAGGAGCGCAGCATCCAAGCCATTTCTTCGTGCTCTTCCATCAGGCCAGTCAAAAAGTCTGAGGTGCCCTCATCATGGAACTCTTCAGATGTTTGGTCGACATACTCGCGCAGATTGCGAATGATTTGCTCATGGTCGGTGACAAGCCGCTTGACCATTTCTTCGGCACTGGGCAGATCGCCAGGATGCTCTTTTAGAGAAGCATTGTTGAGAAACCCTTCAGCAGTACCAAGCGGGTAGCCGTTCAGCATACGAACCCGCTCAGCGACGGCGTCGATGCTAATGGTGAGGGCTTCGTAGTGCTCTTTCCACAGTTCGTGAAGCGTGCGGAATTGAGGGCCAACCACATCCCAGTGATACTTTTTGGTTTTGATCAGTAGCAAATAGGCGTCGGATAAAACCTTGTTAAGGATGTCGGTAACGCCTTGGCGTTCTTGTTCAGAAAGGCCGATGTTGATACTCATAGATGGTAATGTCTCTTTGGATTCGGTTCTTTATTGATCTAACCGCAGTAGCCCCGTAGTCCCCTCTGCCTAATGCGGGAAATAGGGTTGGGAAAGTCCCTATCCTTAGGATGTTTTGTAGGCGTAAGTCTGCCGCAGGTTAGATGTGGCAGGCCACTAACATCCCTAGCTTTTAAGAGCAACGGGACATTTAGAGTCGAGATTTTACTATGGCTAGTTCATCTCCGCTGACGGGCGTAATTTTGGTAGATTGCGCTAAGGCAAATGCTACCGAGGGGCTAGCGATCGCCGCTGAGCGTTGTGGCTACGGCAGCGACACGGCCCAGTTTCAAGCTGCCCTCAGAAAAGCCTGTAGCGACATGAACGTGACGCCTAGAGATCTGGCTGACCTGGTAGATGATGAACTCTCGCCGTGGAAGCCAGAACCCGGCATTGAGGTAGCCCCAGACACCCCCAACGAACTATAGAGATCTACAGCACCTTAAGCATTCTTCGACTTCGCTGGCTTAGTTCGCTTCTGCTTGGCCTTGGGCAACGTCATCCCCGGATGGTGCAGCGCCAGAGCTTGTTGCAGGCAGTCTAGCGTTAATAGGGGCGGCTCAGACTGCTGGGCCAAGCCCACTGCCGTTTGAGCCAGGGTGGCAATTTCGCTACCGGTCAGGGCGAGCTTTTGGGCGACGTGGGGCCAAGTCAGCGCCCGCTCTTTCTTGATTTCGCGGGGTATTGCCCGCTTCCACAACACCTCGCGGGCAGCGGCATCGGGCTTGGGAAACTCGACCACACCGGCCATTGCCTGCCGCCAGGAGGGACGAATACTTTGCAGGTAATGGCTGCTGAGCAGGGTTAGCCCCGGCTGGCGGCGGCGTTGAATCATCCACGATTGCACTAAGGCTGAGTCGGCGGTGGGGGTGCGGCCAAACCAGTGAGGCGCATGTTTGAGCAGCAACACGCAGGGAGGCAGACCAGCCAGGTCTTCTAGCTCAGGGATGTTGCCCTCCTCATCGGGGGTGATGGTAGCTAAATCGACTATTACCAACAGCAGGTCTAGCTCTGCCGCCAGCACCTGGGCGGCTAGGGTTTTGCCGGTGCCGCTGGGGCCAGCTAAGAGCACCATTGCGCCGTCGGTGGCGCGGGCGGCAGCAGCGACGGTTTTGAGCTGCGTAAGTTGGGGGTCGGGCAGCACCAGGCTGGCCCAACTCTCCGCCGGAATTTCAGATGATTCTCGTAGCTCAGCCGCTGGAACCATCGTCCAGGCATCGAGGGTGGCGGGGTCGGGGGCTTCGGAGAGCAGGTAGGTCGCGAGGTCTTCGTTGAGGCGCAGGTGGCGGCTGAGCAGGGTGGTGTCTTCGGGGCTGACCCATTCTAGTAGGCCCAGGCTGGCAAGGCGGCTGTTGGGAGCAATTTGGGGCCGCGATCGCCGCCATTCTTGGTCATTTCGGCACAGCAGCCGCAGGCAAAGATCGACCGTGGGCAGATCCCAGTCGGACTCGTCGTGCTGGTAATGCAGATAGCTGTAGAGCCGCCCAAACCGCTGGTTGACCTCGGGGGCCAGCGCCAGTAGCAGCACGTTTTTTTCGAACAGGGTGAGCTGAAGGCGATCGCGCAGTTGAGGCAGGGCCAGCACCACCCCCTGTCGCTGGCTGACGACAATGCGCGCCTCTAGCTGCTGGACATAGCTGCTGCTGCCGCCACGCGCCGCCTTGGGGGGTCGAATATTGTCGTAGCCCGGCTGGCCAGTGAAGCTGATAATGCCCTTCCACCAGTGACGGGTAACTCGGTCTTGGTCGGCGAGGGCAAAGTCGTCTAGCTCTTGCAGTTCGCGCTTTTGCCGCGACACCGCTACCATCAGCAGGCGATCGAGCCAGGCCAGCTCGGTCTTGAGATAGGCCCAGTTGTCGGCAAAGGGGGCAATTCTCTCAGCGTTGGGGCCGTCAGGGTTGGACATCGCCTAGCACCCGAATAAATTCCAGGGGCAACCCATCGGCATCGGCCAAAAAAGCTACCTCGTAGACGCGATCGCCAATCATCTGCTGCTGGGGCTCCAGTAAAACCTTTAGCGTACCCTCAATATTGGGATCGGCAGCAAATCGCTGGCGCAGGTCTGCAAGCCAGGTGGGCAGACTGGGCGTGGCCTCGGTCAGATCAAACGACAGATGGTAGTAACCCGTATAGTGCTCATCGCTAAAGGCATCGGCGGCGGGCCGAGGCTCGGGCACCTGCATCAGCTCAATGCGTCCCCCCAACCCCTCCATCCAGCAGGCCAAGGTAATGCCAGCGGTAAAGCGTTCGTGGACAGTAAACCCCAGGGCTTCGTAAAAGGCGATCGCGCGGTGGATATCCTGGGTGCGAATTGATGCGTGGTGGAGCATCGGGCAGAGAACTCAAACAGGCGGGCTATTCAAACAGACGAAAGTAAGGATAGCGCACCGGTACGCCAGGTTCTTTTTCGAGGCTAAAGTTGATCACCGCCCAGCGAGGGTCAGCCTCGGCGGAGGGGCTAAACTCCACCGGTAGCCCGTAGAGCTTGGGGGCAGTAGACGCGTCAGCCTGCCCGCGCCAGGGGTTGTTGCGCTCGAGGTAAGAATTGACCAGATCTTGGTAGCGCTCGGCAATAATCACCCGCGTGGCCCGGTAGCCCTGGGTGTAGAGGCGATCGAGCGCCTCGTGAATTTCAAAGCGAATGCCGTCGGGGTGGGTGTGCTGGCGATACCATTCGCCATCCCACTGTCGCCAATGCCGCCCCGACTGGAGATGCACCAGCTCTTTCGAGTCGGGGTTGGCCTCAAAGGCCCCGTGGCGGGTGCACAGATACGTGTCCGTCAAGGTCAGAGCCGGAATGATCTGACGGCAGTGAGGACACTGGATTTCTGGGCCATAGATGGGGTACTGCAAAGCGGAGTTGACCATTGGGCTGAAACCAGACGTGTCCTCAGTAGGGCGGCAAATGAACGGGGCAAATGAGCGCGATGGGCCAATAGCGGAATAGGCGTTAGCCGTATTATACCTGTGGGAACTTGGCTCTCTCCGTAACCGGAGCATCCCATTCACTGAATCCACCAACTTTTTTCGAGAACGTTATCCCTATGGATTCTTCCTCTAGCTCCCTTTGGCCCCGACCCGACCTATCTCAGGCCGCCTTTGTGGCCCCGAGTGCCACGGTCATGGGTCAAGTTACCCTCCATGAGGGCTGCAACATATGGTACGGAGCCGTGCTGCGCGGCGATGTAGAACGCATTGAGGTCGGCCCCTACAGTAACGTGCAAGACGGCGCAATTCTCCACGGCGACCCCGGCCAGCCTACGATCCTCGAAGACTATGTCACCATCGGCCACCGGGCCGTCATCCACAGCGCCCACATCGAGCGGGGCTGTCTGATCGGCATTGGCGCGATCGTGCTCAACGGGGTGCGAGTGGGTACGGGCAGCATCGTTGGTGCCGGGGCAGTGGTGACTAAAGATGTGCCGAAGCGATCGCTGGTGATCGGCTTACCGGGCAAAGTTGTGCGCGATGTCTCTGACCAACAGGCCCTCGAACTGCTAGAACACGCCCAGAAGTACCACCAGCTCGCCCTTGCCCACGCCGGACGCAGTAACGACCTGGGGTTTGTTTGAGGCTAAGAAAACTTTCTAGAAAAGAAGATATAGCCATAGTCACCTGGGTTAGGACATCCAGAAACCTCAAGACCGTTTGAACGTTCAAACGGTCTTGAGGAAATGTCTCAACCAGACTGGCTACAGCTATATATAGCGATGGCCATTGCCCACCATCAAAGAGAAAGTAGAAAGTTTTCCCGAAGTCGCCCTAGACCGCGATCGCCGCTACCCCCGCCGAGTCAAAGTGTTTTTGCAACGTGGCCTTAGGCAGAGGGCCAAGCAGGTGATCCCAGGGCAAAGGCTGAGCTAAATCCCAGTCGGCGTGGACGTAGTATTCTAGCGGCGGAACTTGGCCTTGAAAGTCTTTGAAGGCGCGGCGGTAGCTACCTAGGGAGTCGCCATAGTGGCGCACCCGCTCTAGCACCGGGGCCAGGCGGCGATCGCCCCTAGAGATTAGCGCCTGTATCACCGACCAGTTGTAGCTCTCGGGCCGAAAGTCGATACCTTTGGAACGTAGGTGCTTTTGCAAGTACTTGAGCCGTTTGTCGGCCTCTTTGCTAACGCCGCACCACTGAAAGGGGGTATGGGCCTTGGGCACAAAGGTGCTGCACCCGAAGGTAAGCCGCAGGCCGGGGGCGGCTTTTTTAAGCCGCAGCAGCAGGGCGACGGTTTGCTCTAGGTCAGCCATGGTTTCACCAGGAATGCCCGCCATGCCGTAGAGCTTCATGGCGCTGAGGCCTCCCGCTTTAGCATTGATGGCAGCCTGCTCAATGTCGTTGGTCTCAAGCTTCTTGTTGACGATCTGCCGCACCCGTTCTGAGCCGCTTTCGATCGCAATGGTGATCGAGCGGCTGTCGTGGCGAGTGAGGGTTTCGGCCAGCTTGGGGGTGACAGTGTTGGTGCGCACCGAAGACAGGCTAAGCCGCACATCGTCGAACTGGGGCCGATTTAGGTAGTCGAGCAGGGTGTCAAATTCGGGGTGCTGGGTGACCGACGCGCCGAGCAAGCCCAGGCGTTGGGTGACGGCTAAGCCCTGCTCAATGGCGGGCATGAGCGAGTCTTCTAGGCTGGCGGGGCGAAAGGGCAGGGTGAGGTAACTGGCCAAACAGAAGCGACACATCTCTGGGCAGCTACGCACCACTTCTACCATAAAGATGTTTTCCCAGGCGGCATGGGGGGTGACCACGGTGGAGGCCGAGAGCACATTGCCCCGGTAGGTCTGCTTTTGCACCGTAGCGGGAATCTGATCAGCTAGCGGGGCGATCGCCCGCACCCCCCCGGTGGGGCCGTCGTAGGTGACCTGGTACAGAGCAGGCACGTATACCCCCGGCACCTGGGCCAGATGGCGCAAGGTGTCTGACCGAGAGGCCGCTTTAAGTGCCACCAGGGCGTCAAAGAAATCATTTAATAGCGTCTCGCCATCGCCCAGCAAAATGACATCGAAGAAATCGGCAAAGGGCTCGGGGTTGGCGGTGAGTACCGGACCACCGCCAAAGATCAGGGGATGATCGGCGCTGCGATCACGCGCGGCGAGGGGAATATCTAATTGCTCTAGCAGGGCCAGCAGGTTGCTGTAGTCTAGCTCCCAAGATAGGGAAAACCCCAATACATCGATGACTGAGGGCAGTGACTCGTGCCCATCGGTGAACAAACGACTCACCTCAATATCGGCCCGGCCAGCCAGGGTAGCCCACACCACCTGATAGCCCAGACTGGTGATGCCTACGCTGTACTGGTTGGGGAAGGCGAACACAACGGCTAGCGCACCCGGCTGGGTAGGGGCTGGCGCAAACAGCAGTGTTTCATCCTGAAGGGGAAGAGGAGCCACAGAAAAAGTTAAAACAATAGAGCCTCTCTAGTGTAATCAGTAGCGGCTTTGTTAACTTAGGCCCATAGTCAAGAGCCCCCTTGTCCCCGTACAATCACAGAATCTGCCACAATGCTTTATGAAGGCCAGATCTAGAGCGATCGCCAAGCGCCCAAAAAATGCGGAGAAAACAGCGCTTTTGCTCCCCTATGCTGAATTCTTATCAGTTAATTTGCGCAGGCGGGCGAGGCTCCCCTTGACAGATGTCGTGAATGCACGGTGTTGACATGGGAAGCATGAACCTACGATTAAGACAACGCGATCTACCTGATTTTTTCACCGTGATAACACCCCTGCTTTAAAACGCTACCGCAGCAGCTCTGCGGCTTCGGTCTATGACTTCCTCAAATTCACCCATTCGCCCCACCTACATTCTTGCCAACGAGACTACGGTGCGCCTGCCCCGAGATACCTCTCTGTTGGCCCAGGCAGAACGCATTGCCCAAGGCTATCAGCAATGTCAGGCGGCGGAAGCTGCTCAGTGGTTTAAGCAGGGCCTGAGCCACCTGCGCCAAGGCCAGTACACTCCGGCCCTAGCACTGCTGCAGCAGGCGCTTCACAGCTACCGCAACCTAGGTGACACAGTGCGCCAGGCCAAGGTGCTGCTAACCCTAGCCAACCTGTATTACCGAGTGGCCGACTATCTATGGGCCGCCGACTATGGGCGTCAGTGTCTACGGGTAGCACGAGAACTGGGTGACGAGGCCCTTGTGCAGCAAACTCTGGGTCATCTGGGCAACAGCTACCGCCATTTGGGCAATCTGCAACGAGCTTTGGAGTACATGGGTCAGAGCTTGGCAATGGCGAAAAAGATTGGCGATCGCCCCGGTGAAATGCGATCGCTCAACAACTTGGCCATGGTCTATCGGGCCAAGGGGTTGACCCGCCAGGCCGCCACCCTCTACGAAGCTAGCTTGATGTTGGCTACCCTCCTGGGCGATCGCGATACCCATCTACAGATCTTGCAAAATCTAGGCAATACCTATCTCACCCTGCGAGAGTATCCCCAGGCCATCGACTGTTACGAACGCTTTATGAGCATCAGCGACAATGGCGCAGGGGCGATCGATAACCGCACGACGCGGCGCATTCTCACCCAGCTCACCTTAGCTAGCATTGCCCTGGGTGACCACAACCGAGCGATTGTGCATCTTCAACACCACCTGTCGATTGCCTGTGCTCTAGGAGACACCCGTGGGGCGGCCAGCTTGATTGACGATATCAAGCGCTGCTATCGGGCTCTCGGCGAGGCTCGGGTAGCCCCGATGCATCCCGACCTGACCTCGGTCTAGGCAGCCAAGCTTTCTCTCCTGAAACCCAAAAGGGGAGCGCAGAACCTGCGCTCCCCTTTTTACTAGCCCATGGGCCTCAACCTAGGTCGATTAGCGCTGCCCTACTGCCACTTGGAGGCCATCAGTTCGGCTAAGTCAACCACCCGCTGGCTGTAACCCCACTCGTTGTCGTACCAGGCCACCACTTTCACCATGTCGCCGCCCATTACCATGGTCAAGCTAGAGTCAACGATCGACGACTCATCGGTCTTGCGGTAGTCAATGGAGACGAGGGGCAGATCGCTGTAGGCCAAGATGCCTTTCATCGCGCCTTCGGCAGCGGTCTTGAGCACCTGGTTGACTTGGTCGGCGATCGCAGGCTTCTCGACCTGCACGACTAGGTCAACCACCGACACGTTGGGGGTAGGTACGCGCAGGGCAATGCCGTTAAGCTTGCCGGCCATTTCGGGAATTACCAGAGCAACGGCTTGAGCGGCACCAGTGGTGGTCGGTACAATGTTGAGCGCAGCAGCCCGAGCCCGGCGTAGGTCGCGGTGGCTGGCGTCAAGCAAACGCTGGTCGCCGGTGTAGCTGTGGGTAGTGGTCATCGTGCCTTTGATGATGCCAAAGCTATCATTGAGCACCTTCACCACAGGGGCTAGGCAGTTGGTCGTACAGCTAGCGTTGCTGACCACATTATTTTTGTCGTGGGTGTAGTCGGCGTCGTTAACGCCCATCACGTAGGTGCCAATGCCACCACCTTTACCAGGAGCCGTGATTAGCACTTTTTTGGCCCCAGCCTCAATGTGGCGAGAAGCGCCTTCTTCGCTCACAAACACCCCAGTAGATTCAATCACCAGGTCAATGTCCCAGGCGGCCCAGGGCAGGTTGTTGGGGTTGCGATCGGAGTAACACTTAATGGTTTTACCGTTGACGATCAGCGTGTCTTCTCCAGCGCTGATGTCAGCATCGAGGCGACCCAGCATCGAGTCGTATTTCAGCAGGTGGGAGTTAGTCTTAGGATCAGACGTATCGTTAATAGCGACCACCTCAAGCTGGCTGTTCTCCCGCGTCAACCAGCAGCGCAGAAAATTACGGCCAATGCGGCCAAAACCATTAATTGCTACTCTAACCACTGCGTTTAACCCTCTGTTGTAGTCGAACTAGGTATCTATTCTTAGACGCCCCCATGATATCGCAAAGCATGATCCACTTTATAGAGGCTGACCATTGAACTAGGTCTATTTGTTTGTCAAGAAAGCCTTGATAGATCTATGCCTCATAATTCTCAAGCCGCTTCTACTGCGGTCTATGGGGATCACCTTCAGTAGAGCAGTATAAGTATTTCTACTGTATGTCTTTGATTCGCATAGAAAATTGGTATGTGCTTTTTATAGAAACTCTATATCAGTGGCGATAGGCATGGCGATAGATATTGAGTCGCTGCACCGGGAATTTTGGTCAAAAATCCCTGTCTTACGGTCTAGCCCAAAAGAGCCTGCCCCTCTGTAGCGGTTAGGGATTAGCCCCCGCTTTGTCCTGATGGCGGCCTTCTCAAGGTGTTGAATAAGGAACCTGTGCAGTCTAATGCCGATGTTTAGGCCAATTTAGCAATTCTTGCTATGATTACGCCTGACACTTGGTGTGGTGTGGTGTTCTAAGGAGTGTAACGATGCCGATTTCCGTAGATTTTACCGGCAGGCCCTTTCATTTTATTGGGATAGGCGGCATTGGCATGTCGGCACTGGCCTACATTTTGACCAAGCGCAACCTGCCCGTCTCTGGGTCTGACCTGCGGCTCACCCACATCACCCATCGCCTGCAAGAGGCGGGTGCCCATATTTTTTGGCAGCAAGAAGCCGCTAACCTGAGTTACTTTCTCCCGTCTAGCCCTGCCCCTCGCCCAACCGCCCCAGATTGGCCAGGAGCAGGCTCTAACCTGGCGGTAGAGCCCAAATTGACGACCACGGTGATTGCTTCCGAGGCAACTCCTCAGGTGGTGTGTTCCACAGCCATTGACACCCGCAACCCCGAATACCAGGCGGCCCTTGAACTGGGCTGCCCGATTTTGCACCGCTCTGACCTGCTGGCAGCGCTGATTCGTGAGTACAGCAGCATTGCCGTGGCGGGCACCCACGGCAAAACGACCACTAGCAGCATGATTGGTCATCTGCTGTTGAACGCCAACCTTGATCCCACCATTGTGGTGGGTGGTGAAGTGTCGAGCTGGGGCGGCAATGCCCGCCTGGGTCAAGGGCCTTACCTAGTAGCCGAGGCCGATGAGTCTGACGGCACGCTGTCTAAGCTATCGGCCAGTATTGGGATTGTCACCAACATTGAGCTTGACCACACCGACCACTACCGCGATCTCGAACAGGTGATTTCGACCTTTGAAACCTTTCAACGGCAGTGTGGGTTGCTAGTAGCCAGTGCCGACTGTGACGTGGTGCGTACTAGCTTGAAGCCCGACTTAACCTACAGCTTAGCCGCTGACAAGGGTGCCACTTACCATGTGACTGACATTCAGTTTGGGGCCGATGGTACCTCGGCTCTAGTGTGGGAGTTGGGCCAGTCTCTGGGACGGCTGCATCTGCGCGTGCTGGGCTGCCACAACCTCAGCAATGCCCTGGCGGCCGTCGCCGTTGGTCGTCATCTTGGACTCAGCTTTGCCGATATCGCTGATGGATTAGCGCAGTTTTGCGGTGCCCGCCGCCGGTTTGAGCACCGGGGTAGCTACAACGGCGTTCAGTTTTTTGATGACTATGCTCACCACCCGAGCGAGATTCGGGCGACGCTGTCGGCTGCCCGAATCAAGGCTGATCAGGCGCTGCTTGCCGACAGCCGTCACAGCCAAGAGGCCCGTCGGGTTGTAGCTGTGTTTCAGCCCCACCGCTTTAGCCGTACGGCCGCGTTGATGAACGACTTTGCCGCCGCCTTTAGTGATGCTGATCAGGTGATTATGGCCGATATCTACAGCGCTGGTGAGAAAAACACCTTTGGGGTCTCAGGTCGTCAGCTAGCCGATGCGGTGGCTCAGTCGCACCCCCGCGTGCTCTATGGTCACACCCTCGATGACATTCAGGCGGCACTGGCCCACAGCTTGCGACCGGGAGATCTGGTGATGTTTATGGGGGCCGGTAACCTCAACCAAATTATTCCCCAAGTGATGTCTTACTACGCGGAGGCCGAGGTGCCTTCACTACAGGAGGCTTGTTAGCTAACAGCCACCCCAACGGATTTGGCTAGCATGGGGAACGACTGTTGAGAGCTAAGGCCATGAACCAAACCCTTGGGGTTGTACCTGAACTTGTCTGCTTGCGACCCCAGATGTCGCTACAGTCTCTGACGACCTTTCGGGTTGGGGGACTGGCTGAGTGGCTGGCCATGCCGCGCCACCTGAGTGAGTTTGAGGCAGTATTAGCCTGGGCGATCGCGGCTAACCTGACCATTACCCCCCTGGGGGCTGGTTCTAATCTGCTGATTAGCGATCGCGGTATTTCTGGCCTGGTACTCTGCACTCGGCGCTGGCGCAGCACCGAGTTTGACGATACCGGTCGTGTGACGGTAGCTGCCGGAGAGCCGCTGCCGACGCTGGCTTGGAAGGCGGCCAAACGCGGCTGTCGCGGCCTGGAGTGGGCCGTAGGTATTCCCGGTACGGTGGGCGGAGCTGTAGTGATGAATGCCGGTGCCCACGGCGGATGTGCGGCGGATGTGCTGACTTCTGCCACCGTGCTCGACCCAGGGCTGGGCCTAGAGCCAAAATTGGTGCAGCTTACCCCGGCTGAGCTGGCGTTTCAGTATCGGACCTCGGCGCTGCAAGGGGGGCAACGGGTGGTGCTAGAGGCCACCTTTCAGCTAGAGCCCGGCTATGACCCGGCGGTGGTAATGGCCGATACACTAGCTGGGCTCAACCAGCGTCGGGCTACCCAGCCCTACGACATGCCCAACTGCGGCAGCGTGTTTCGCAACCCCTACCCCCACACGGCGGGAACGCTGATCGAGCAAGCGGGGCTGAAGGGATATCGCATTGGCAATGCCCAGGTGGCCGAGCGCCACGCCAACTTTATTTTGAACTTGGGCGGGGCCACGGCCACCGATATTCGCCGCCTGATTCACCATGTGCAAGATCGAGTCGAGGATCGGTGGGCCGTGCGGCTTCAGCCTGAAGTCAAATTTATGGGCGAGTTTCCCACCCCTTAGTCTGTACTAGCAAACCGCTCTAGCGCCATTGCCCCAAGGACTGGGTCGGGGTCACCTACGACGGCCTGGGCAAATCGCTGGGCGATCGGGGGCAGATAGACAAAAGGCGCGCTTAACCCGGCGATCAGGTGTAACCCTTCGACCCCAGGCATGGCACCCACCAGCGGCAGCCCGTCGCGGCTAAAGCTGACCCGGCAATGTCGCCAGGTGCCCGGCAACGTTGCCAGGGCAGGCAGTTGGGCGGCCAGAGCAGCCCGCATGGTGCGATCGCCCTCGGCTGCCTCTAAATCGGCCTCTAGATCGGTGAGGGTGCGGCTAATCTGGCCCATGCACACATGGCCATCTAAAAACTGAATTGCGCCGCTGTCGAGAATGGATGGCGTGACCTCGTGACCGGGTTCATCCCACTGGCGATCGCAATCGGATTGGCTCGCCTTGGCCTCTAGGTCAAAGCGCTGGGTCTGGGCTGGCATGATCAAGGCTTGCAGCTTGAGATCGAGCGGCGGCGTTTCGATCAGCTCGGCGTGGGTGTAGTAAAGGGGCACATTGAGGTTGGCCTGGTGTAGCAGCGCCCGGCTGTAGGCCCCGGCGGCCACTAGCACCTGCTTGGCGGGGTAAGCCTGCTCAGCAGTAAGCACCCCGGTGACTTTATCTTTGATGCGGACTATATCGACTACGGAGGCAATGATTCGGGTGCCGCCCAATCGCTGAAAGGCCTGGTTGTAGGCATTGACCAACGCTACGGGCGAAACATGGCCGTGGCGCACGGTAAACGCCCCGGCGATCGCAGCTTCATTCAGCAAAGGTTCCAGGGTTTTCGCCTCGACGGCAGATACAAACCGAGGTGGCGTCGCACAGTCGGCATAGGGTTTAGCCGCTAGGGTTGGATCCCCATCCGCCGCCAGGGTCAAAACCAGATCAAGGTCTCGATACTGAGTATCCCCGGCCAATTCTTCGCTGAGCTGACGGTGTTTGGCAATGCCCTCCTGGCAGAGCTGCTGGGTGAGTGCCGTTTTGCCCGACCAGTAAGGAATACCGCCGTAGCTGTAGCGGGTAGCGTTGCCAGGCTCTAGGGCGCGATCGATCAGCAGCACCGAAAGCCCACACTGGGCTAACTCATAGCTCACCGCTGCCCCTACCAGGCCATTGCCAACCACAATCCAATCAAAGGTTTGCATACCGGTTTGTCATGCCTGTGGTGGTGGAGCGGACGCGGGATATTGAGGCTTGGGCATTGGGTATCAGGTATTGGGTCTCGGCATCCCCTCCTGGAAGGGGCAGGGGTGGGTTTATCGGGCATCGAGTATCGGGTCTCAGGTTTCGGGTATCGGGTATCGGGTCTCAGGTTTCGGGTATGCCTTAAACCTTAAACCTGGCACCTGGCACCTTGAACCTAACCCCTAACCCCTTTACGCATAGACCTGGCCCAAAATCATTCTCAGGCGGTCGTAGTCGTCCTTTAAGAACACACTGAGAGTCCGCCCAGCTTGCACTAGCCAGGGGCGATCGAGTTTGCGCAGTTGGTAGCCCTGGCGCAGCACTGCCGCCACCAAGCTATCGACCGGGGCACCCCCCATAGCCAGCAGGGTTCTGAGAAAATCGAGCTGGTCGGTAAAGTCGATCACCGCTTCAGCAGAGCAACAATACACGGCCTGATGCACCTGGGGCGGGCGGGGTGGCAGGTGCTGAAACAGTGGCCCCAGAGGCTGCCCAGCTAGGTCGGGAGCCTGAAACCCCACGATCGCCGCTTTGAATTCGGTCTTGAGCATGGCAAAAATCTGGGGCTGCTGCTGCCGCAGATCTTCGAGCGAGAGACCCAGGGCCCTGGCCCGGTGCACCGAGTCAATGGGGCTAGTCGTGGCATGGTACACCACGCCGTAGACCGTATTGCCCGACTCTTCGTCTAGGGCTGTGACCCAGCTGCCAAAAGCGGGCATGGCTGAAAATGCCAGGGTTTCTGGCTCTAGGCACTGGGCCAAAAACTCTGTGGTGGCCGTTTCGATCACTTCGGCAATGTGGTCGGGCCGCCGGGCCTGGGCTGTGGTTTGGGGAAGGGGTACCCGCATGGCTAACGCCGCTTGCCGCTGCTAACGGGTTCTAGCTCAGACAGTTCGAAGGTAACGAGTTTATCCCAGTTGCCGCCTTCGAACAGCACCGCTACTTTGCCGTCAGTAATGCGCTGCACCAGCCCCTGAAAACCATAGTAGGTGTCATTGACGTTAATCACCGTAACCGGAGCCCCAGGAAAAATCATGATGACTAATGCTTTTGATCTGCTTCTACAGTTTAAGGCAATGTGCTGAACTGGCCTAGGTTCGTGACCACAATACGGCTGCCTGTTGCTTTGGTCGTCGGAGTTATAGCGTCTGCCATGCTCCTGGTCAGCCCAGCTATGTCACACCATCGTCACACCACCGTCATCTCGCAGTCATCTGCGGCCCTTAGGGTATCGACGCAGGGTACGGGTTGTTATCGTTGACGCCCAGGCCTTGGTGTAAGCCTCTACTGGGAGGTTTGCGGCTGATGATATGCGAGGATTATCGCGATGAAACCTTCAACATTGCTCAAAGGCCTACTGGCAGCCACCCTAATGTTGGGTGCTCCTGCTGCCGCTGTGGCGCAGGCCCAAACGGCTCCGGCCCCCAACGAGGTTGCTCCCCTAGAGGTGTCTGACAGCCAAATTGATAGCTTCGTCAACGCTTACCAGGCGATTCAAAGCATTCAGCAATCGGTGCAGGCGGAGCTCGTTGCTGCCGTTGAGGCCGAAGGGCTGACGGTGGATGACTACAATGTGATCGCAGCCGCCCAGCAAACTCCCGAAGCGGCCAGCGCCATTGACCCCGCCCAGGCTGAACAGTTTGTTGCCGCTGTTGAGCAGGTTTCGGCTATTCGCACCAGTGCCCGCGCCGACATGCAGGCCGCGATCGAAGCCGAAGACCTGAGCGTGGAAGAATTTGAGCAAATTTTGACCCAAGCCCAGCAAGACCCCGCCCTGCAAGCCGAAATTAGCCAGCGGTTAGTGGGCGGCGAGCAGCCCTAGCCTTGGCCAAACCGCTGAGCTAGTTTTCACCGATTAGATAAGGCACGTTAATTCTGATCCCAGACGGACGAGACAACATTGGTCTCCTTTGTCTGGGATCTTTGTTATTTGGAATTAGGCTAAATAAGGTACGACCGCCGCCTATGCCTTCAACCCAACATTCTGCAAAACTATGATGTCAACCCTGATGCGATGGGTGGGGCTAGTCGCTATGAGCTTAGCCTTAACCAGTTGCGAACTGCCGACGTTAGAACAGCTAATCGAGCGCATTCCGCCAGTCACTCGCATTGGGCGGGAGCCACCCCCCGCGCCCGCCAGCGACAGCAATGCTCAATCGGCTACCACTGCCGAGATGGAAGCCTTGGTCTACGAGCGCATCAACGACATTCGGCAGCAGGAAGGACTCAACGCCTTAGAGCCCAATGGGGCCTTGGCCGAGGTGGCACGGCAGTATAGCCAGCGCATGGCCGAGGAAAACTTTTTTGGCCATATCAGCCCCACGGGTGATTCGCCCGCTGAGAGAGTGTCGAATGCCAACATTCCCTACTGGGTGGTGGGCGAAAATTTATTTACCAGCACCAACGCGCCAGACCCTGCCCCCCTAGCAGTGCAAAGCTGGATGGATAGCCCTGGGCACCGCGCCAATATTGTGCGATCGAGCTTTACCGAAACAGGGGTAGGAGTTTGGCAGAGGGGCAGCACCTTTTACTTCACCCAATTGTTTATGCGCCCCCTGTGATACCAAATCTTGCTTAGTTAACCCCCAATTTCTCGGGGCGAATGCCATACGGCAATGTCTTCTGTAGAGGCAAATGGCCGTTGGCTCTACCCAAAGTTATGCAGCAATTTAGCGATACTACCTAAAGAATTGCTTGGTGTGGTTGGGGTTGCAGACTATTGAAACAGGCAATTTGATTGCGTCCTGATCTCTTAGCTTCGTAGAGGGCAAGATCGGCTGCGTGGAGTAAATCATCGTCATTAGTGCCATGATCTGGAAAAACAGCAATGCCCCCTGAAACGGTAGATTTGACTTCAGTCCCGGCCCAGCGCACGACTGAGTTCTCAAAGGCTTGACGGAGGTATTCAGCTCGTTGACGACCTGCCTCCAGGGTCATGCCTGGAAGAACCACTAAAAACTCTTCTCCTCCGAGTCGATACGGACTGTCACCCACACGCATCTGCTGAGCAAGAATTTGGCCAAAAGCTTTAAGTACCAGATCCCCGGCCCGGTGTCCGAAGGTGTCATTAATATGTTTGAAGTGGTCAATATCTAGCATGATAAAGACGATAGAGTAGCCTAACTGCCTAGCTTGCTGTAATTCTTTGGGTAGAGTTTCGTTTAGATAATGACGGTTAAATAACCCTGTTAGCTGATCTTGTCTGGCCTGATTTTCTAGCTCAGCCTGCAAAAATTCAATTTCTTGAAGCTGTTGCTGAAGGCAACCGTTGACCTGACGTAATTCTAATTCTGCTTGATACCGTTGGGTAATATCGTGCAGTATCAGCAGTCGCCCGTGAATTCTGCCCTGGTAGTCTACCAAGGGCGAAAATTGCGCAGTGACATAGCATGTTTTTTGGTTGCTGATCCAAAGCTCGAAGGGTGTTTCTAGGCCTTGGGCGTAATGTCGCAGAATTGCTGGATTGGACAAAGCGGTGTGGAAGGATTGGCCGATACAGCTGACTTTTAGGCCGGTTAGCGATCGCCCCTGGGGATTGATATCGACAATGCGATCGCATAAATCGATGACGATCACCCCATCGCGTAGATGTTCGATTAACATTTCACGGGCAATGGGAATGGTGTCAAAAGCACCCATGCGAAACAGTGCCCAAAAGAAACACAGCCCTGTGGCGAGCATAGACATTGGCGTTAGGTTAAGGCCGGGGGGCGTGATGCGCAGTGAATAGAGGGCACCACTTATATAGGGAAACAACGACCCCAGGAGCAAAAACCGGGCTTGCCGCCGCCGTAGAGGCCCACCGCTGAAGGTGGAGCGACCCAAGACCTGAATGCTTCGAATTCCGTATAGGTAGAAGCAAAGCAGCACCCAAAAGTAGCCGGGGCCATGCTGATAAATAGCCACGTTGTTAGGGGGTGAACCTGGAATCACCGCAACCCAGACCCAGTGATGCCAGGCATTGGTGGCAACTAAAATGACATTGAAGATCGGCCAAAGGCTCAGGCCGATAAGCTGAGCGAGGTTAAAGCTTGAGCGCTCGTAGGCGAAAGCTTCAGCAAAGAGGAAGAAAAAGACGGTGATGCCGCCAGTGCCAACATATTCCAGCGTAGACCAAAAAATTTTGTCGGATACAGCTACCGACCCTGCTTCCATAGCAGCCACGATCGCGTAGAAGGTAGCGGCCACCATCATCAAAGAAAAATAGGTGCGCGCTAGGGTTGAGCCTCGCCGCTGCCATGCCACGCTAGCGACTAGCACCATTATCACGGCCGTCAGGGCCAGCACGCTAAAGTAGGGGGTGATCTGAAAGGCCATAGGATAGTCAATCAATCCCCAGGTTTAACAGTGATTTTAAGGGGTAAAGCCTAGCAGAATCTAGGCGATCGCCTAGGCGGTAACCACGGCTCCTTTGATCGCAAAGATATGCTCAATGGTATCTTCGACCGAGCGATCGGGGGTAGACGCGCCGGAGGTAACGCCCACGGTGATCGGGCCATCGGGCAGCCAGTTTTCGGTGGTGGTCATCTCGCCATGGAGCAGCTTGTGCTCGATGCGGTTGCCGGGGCCAATGCGGCTGGCGCTGTCGATGTGGTAGGAGGGAATGTTGCGCTCGATCGCAATCTCTTGCAGATGGGTCGTGTTCGACGAGTTGTAGCCGCCAATCACCACCATCAAATCTAGCTGTTCATCGACCAGCTCAAACATAGCGTCTTGGCGCTCTTGGGTGGCATCGCAGATGGTGTTAAAGCTGAGAAAGTGATCGTTGAGGGCCTGAGGGCCATACTTTTTGAGGATAGTGTGCTCAAAGAGTTTGCCGATTTGCTCGGTTTCGCCCTTGAGCATGGTGGTTTGGTTAGCCACGCCGATGCGATCGAGGTCAGTGTCGGGGTCAAACCCCTCAGAGCAGGCGTTGCCAAACTTGGCCATAAATTCGACCTTGTCACCGCCGTTGAGAATGTAGTCGGCCACGTACTGAGCCTGGTCGAGGTTCAGCACCACCAGGTACTTGCCCGCAAAGGAGCTGGTGGCCACGGTTTCCTCGTGGTTGTACTTGCCGTGAATGATCGAGGTATGGTCGCGTTTCTTGTGCTTTTCGACGGTGTTCCATACCTTAGAAACCCAGGGGCAGGTGGTGTCAACGATGGTGCAGCCCTTGTCATTGAGCAGTTGCATTTCTTGCACGCTGGCCCCAAAGGCGGGCAAAATCACCACGTCGCCCTGGCCCACGACAGAGAAATCTTTTTCACCATCGACGACTTCGATGAACTCCACCGCCATCTCTTTGAGGCGCTGGTTAACACTGGGGTTGTGGATGATTTCGTTGGTGATCCAGATGCGTTCGGTGGGGAAGTGCTGGCGAGTTTCGTAGGCCATAGCTACCGCCCGCTCGACCCCCCAGCAAAAGCCAAAGGACTGGGCCAGCTTGATGGTGACGTTGCCGCGAGTGAGGGTGTATTGGCGATCGCGAATTTCTTGAATTAGCCCGCTGTTGTACTCGGTCTGCATCTGCCCGGCGACCGCTTCTCCGTGGCCAAACCCCTGGCGAAAGTACTTGTCGGAATGGTTGAGCGATCGCTTAAAGGCTTTAGTATCCATCGAGTCCTCACCGGGTGCGTCACGTTATCTAGGATAGCGGGTTGTGGGGAGGGGTTTTGGGTGCGATCGCTGAGGAAATTTCAATAGTTGCCCATAGCGCAGGTCTAGATTGCAGGCTGCGCCCTAGATCTCAGCCATAGCTCGGTCGAGGCCCTGCCCTCCGCCGCCCCCTAGCGATCGACCGGGTGCTGACCGTAGTAGGGCAGCACGGTCGACCAGTCGGGGCGATCGCCCCTGGCCCAGCCTCCCTGGGCCAGTTCCAGTACCTGCACCACCGTGGCCGCGAGGTCGTCCCCCGCTGCCGCTCGCGCTAGAGGATGCGGATGGGCGTTGAGGGCCGCTTCCCAGTCTTCGGGCGATCTCACCTGCTCCGACTGAACTACCGCTAGTCCATTAGGCGTGGGTCGATAAATAGCGGTGTAGAGCTGCCCTCGCTGGGCCTGCATTTCCACAGCAATGTCTGCTGCCCCAGGGGTTTGGTCGGCGAGGGCGCGCTGGGCGATCGCCGCCAGACTCGACACTCCAAACAGCGGGATCTCTAGCTGTTGGGCCAGAGTGCGGGCCGTCACCACCCCCACGCGGGTGCCCGTAAAGCCTCCCGGCCCCATCGCCACCGCCAAAAACGCAACATCTTGCCAGCGGTGAGGGGCAATAAACTCCATCAAAATACTGTGCAGCTGGGTCGATAGATCGCGCCCCAGGGGCCAGCTCTGGTGGCAAATTTCGCCTTTGACGTCGCATAAGGCCAGCCCCAGGGCAGGGCCACAGGTGTGAATTGCTAGACCGACGATGGCTGACACGATGACTAACTATCTCAATTAAAGACTCTAGAGAGGTGCGCCAAGTTGATAAACCGATAACCCTACCCAAATCAGTATCCAGGGTTTCAGTAACTCCACCGCTGGGCAGGGAAGCTAAGGGTAGGTGGGCAGATAGACTCAGCTAGGGTCTCTGCGGGCGATCGCCCCCAGTTGCCAATCCTGAGGCGACATCGCCGCCATCATGCCACAGTTTGGGGAGCACTATTGGTCCGTGACCACAAGGTTCTAGCGCTCAGCGCCTGGAGCCGCATGATTTACACCCTTCACCTATCTACAAGGCCATGGGCTCAACGACGATCAATTTAAAGACGCTTAGCCCTAAGACTGTAATCTTCGCGGTGCTAACGGTGTTTATCCCGATTTCTCTGCTGGCCCACTGGCTGGAATGGGGCGCGATCGCGATCTTTCTCACTGCGGCTCTAGCGATCTTGCCCCTGGCGGGCTTGATTGGTGAGGCCACCGAGGCGATCGCCGTTGTCCTCGGTCCCGCCTGGGGTGGGCTGCTCAACGCCACCTTTGGCAACATGGTAGAGCTGATCATCGCCCTGTTTGCACTGAGAGCAGGGCTGGTGGATGTGGTCAAGGCCAGCATCACCGGCTCCATTGTGTCGAACCTGCTGCTGGTGATGGGGGTGTCAATGCTGCTGGGGGGACTGCGCTATAAGGTGCAAACCTTTCAGCCGATGATCGCTCGGGTCAACTCCTCGGCTATGAACCTGGCGGTGATCGCGATCTTGCTGCCTACCACCATTGACCTGGTGGCCGATGTGGTGCCTGACGAAACCATTCAAACCCTCTCCAACGCCGTGGCGATCGTGCTGATCGTGGTCTACGGCCTGAGCCTGGTTTTTACGATGAAAACCCACGCCTACCTTCAGGAGGAGAGCGACACAGAGACAGGGGCGATGGTAACCGTCCAGACCCCGCCCCCGGTGTTGCAGGCAATCAGTTCTGGAGACTGGTCAGCAATAGCCGAAGCACCGACAACGACAGCGATCGCGATCGCCCTAGCCCCAGATCCCTCAGAGCCTTCCGATAATCTAGATCTCCCAGTTCCAAAACCTCCGCTCCGCGTCAGCGTCTGGATCGGGATTTTGTTGGTGACTACGCTAATTGTGGCTGTTGAGTCGGAACTGCTGATTGACAATCTGGCAGTGGCCACCGATCGACTGGGGCTGACTCAGCTATTTACCGGAGTAATTCTGCTGCCCTTAGTCGGCAACGCCGCCGAGCACGCCGCCGCCGTCAGCGTAGCCATTAAGAACAAGATGGATCTGGCGATGGCCATCGCCGTCGGCTCTAGTATGCAGGTGGCGCTGTTTATGGGGCCGGTTTTAGTGCTGGCTGGCTGGCTGCTGCACCAGCCCATGAACCTCGACTTTGGCCCCCTCGACCTGGTGGCGGTAGGGGTGGCGGTGCTAATTGCCAACTCCATCAGCATGGATGGTCGCTCCAACTGGTTAGAGGGGGTGCTGCTAATTGCCGCCTATACGGTGCTGGCCCTAGCCTTTTTCTTTTACCCAGCACCGTGAGACCTGGCCGCTAGGTAGACCGACCATACCCCGCCCCCGAGCCAGATAATTTGCAAATTGAGAAGCTTGGGGTAAATTAATGGCATTCTTGCCGGTAGCGCCGTGCTAAGGCCATTATTCAACTGGCGGGCTTGCTGTGGCTCAAGGGTCTTCACCAGAGGCAGAACTTATCCCCCCTCGCCCTCGACGCTGGCTGAGGGCGCTGGCGATCGCAGCGGGCGGGTTGTCCCTCGCTGGCTTAGGGCTAGGCTGGTGGGGCTACAGCGTAGCTCGCCGCGAATTGCCTCCGTTCTTGCAGCGCAACCTCAGCGATGCCCTGGGGCGACCGATTAAAGTGGGCGAATTTGAGCGCTTTAGCCCTACCGGGGTGCGCCTGGGGCCTTCGATTGTGCCGCCGACCGAAGCCGACTTTTCCTGGGTGCGGGCCCAGTCCCTAGAGGTTAATTTCAACCCCTTAGACCTGCTGCTGACCCGCACCCTGCGCCCCAGCCTGATCTTTATCGACCCTCAGGTGGCCCTCAAGCAAGGGTTTAATGGTGAGTGGCGGGTGCAGATACCGCAATCAGTGGGGGAAGAGGGCTTTTTCAAAACCGAGCTGAGCAGTATTCAGATTCGCAATGCCAATCTGGCCATTGGCCCCCTGTCGCGCACTTCCATTGTGGAATTGCCGGAGGGGGTGTCGAGCGCTAACCTGGTGCTGCTCGAAAACGTCAACCTGCGGGTGCGCTTTGGTGGCCCAAATAACCAAACAGCCTCGCTGATCGTGGGCGGACGGCTCAACAATGGGGCTTTTCAACTGCGCGGAGAGGGGCAGATCGATACGCGTCAGTTTAATTTGGCGGTGCAGGCCCAGCAGTTGCCGATTGAGGCGGTGAATCCTCTCTTTGGCGGCAGCTTTTTTGTGCGCAACGGCCTGCTGTCCTCTAACCTCGACCTCAGATATCGCCCCGAGACTGCCGACCGACTGACGGTCAGGGGAACGGCTCGGCTGCGCAACGGCGACATTGTGATCGGCGATCTGCCTGCGGCTCTGCAAGACATCAACGGCACCATGCAGCTCAACGGTGGGGGCGGCCGCTTAGAGAATAGCTCCCTCAAGTTTGGCCCCATTTTAGTCAGAGCCGCGGGCCAAGTCGATGTCCACAAGGGCCACGATCTTGAGATTGACATTCCTGAGGTCAGCCTTGATCAGGTGGCTGAAGCCTTGGCGCAGTCTCTACCGGTGCAGGCAGCAGGACGGTTTCAGGTCAAGGCCAGCGTTACTGGGCCGCTAAGAACCCCTCAGGTAGACGGGACCTTGGCCAACCTAGGCCTGGTGCAGATCGATCGACTAGGTCTAGACGCCATTGCGGCTCGGTTTGGAGCCAATCTCGATGGGGCTACGCTGCACCAGGCTACCCTCACCCCGGTCACGGGCGGTACGGTGACGGCCCAGGGCCAGGTGCTGTTGAATGGCGCACTATCTAATGGTGCAGTGACTCATGACGCGCTGGCCAACCGCGATCGCCCCACCCAGCCCCAACCCCCTCATGCTCAACCCTACCTAACTCTCACTGCCCAAACCGATCTGCCCCTAGATCGCCTGGCGGCACTCTATGGGGTGTCTTTGCCCGAGACTTGGCGGCTAGGGCCGCTGCTGACCGAAGCCCGTCTGTTTGGCCCCCTGGCCCGCCTCCAGGGTGAGGCCGACTGGCAGATGCCCCAGTCAACCTTCCCCAGTCGAGGCCAGCTCACCTACGCCGATCGCCTCGTCACCGCCAAAAATGCTGTGTTTGAGGTGGGGGCAGGCCGTCTAGAAGCGATCGCCACCGCCGACCTCACCCGCCGCGACTGGCAGGCTCAGGTGGCGGGCAATGCGCTAGATCTAGATTTAGTATCGCCCCAGCTACGGGGCACGCTAGACACCGATCTAGACATTTCTGGGTCGCTAAACGCCTTAAACCTCCAGGGCATTCAGGCCCTGGGGCAGGCTCGATTTTCCCACGCCGTACCGCTGAATTTGGCGATCGCAGCAGTGCCTCACCTCAACCTGGCGGGCCTAGACCAAATGCTGCCCGGTGCCCTCAGCACCCGCTTTGCCTGGACGGGGCAACGGCTAGACATTGCTGAAGCCACTACCGCTAACCTCTCTGCCCGGGGGGGCATTGAGATGCGCTTTTTGCCCCAGGGTGGCCTACCCCAGATTGGCACCATCGACCTGGCCGCACGGCTGTCAGAGATCAACTTAGAATCGGCCTCCGGATTGGTCAAGGGTCCAGCCTGGCTGCGGCCCCGAGGCACCCTGGCCTTTGACGGCACGCTGCGCGGCACCCTGGCCGATCCGCATCTGGTGGGCACCATAGGACTGCGCCAGGTGGGCCTCAACCAATTCACTCTGGTAGATGCGGTCTCAGGGCCAGTGCAGGCCTCCCGTACCGCCGGAGCCACCCTTAGTCTGCGGGGGCGTGACGAAGAGATCTCAGCCAACCTAGCCGCCGACCTGCGGCCCAACGCCTTTCGCCTAGCCAGTAAAGACGTTTTGGCCCAGGGCCAGCGCCAGGGCGACCGCCTACAGACCGAACTGCACAATTTTGACCTAGCGGCTCTGGGGCTGCACCCCTTGACGCAACCTGACCTAGGGCAGCTGGGCGGCAAACTCAACGCCACGGCCACCCTAAATCTGGCCGATTTGGCTAACCCTGAGGCGATCGCCCAGTTTGCCCTCGATCGCCCCGCGTTGGGGAGCTTGGGGTGCGATCGCTTCACCGGTCACCTCCAGTACCGCGACGGTCTAGCCCAGCTCACTGGTGGTTCGCTCCAGCTGATCTCAGACACCAAGTTTCAGGTCACTGGCAGCGGGCGGCTGTTTCCCCACTGGCAGGGCGAGGCGCAGATCACCACTGCCGAAGCCGACTTTCAAGACCTGCTGGCAACGCTCAACCTCTACAGCTATGCCGATATCAGTCGGGTACTGAGCCCTCTGGGGTTGGGCACCGCCGCCGATCTCACGGTCACCTCCGTCGGCGATACCACGGCTTCTCTAGAAGCGTTGGCCGAGCTAGCTCAGGCTTTGCGATCGGTAGAGACAGCACGCCACCTAGAGCGCGCCCACACCCTGCTGCCAGCCCTCAGCCAGCTTAAAGGCAGCGTGGCCGGTCGCCTGGGTGTTAAGGCCTCCCGCATTCAGGGCCTCACCGCCGATTTTGAGTTCACTGGCCAAGACTGGGCCTGGGGCCGCTACGCCTTCGACAATCGGTTTCTAGCCCGGGGGCAATTGCAGAACCAGGTGCTCTCCCTCGACCCCGTCGAGTTTCGCACGGGTGAGGCCCGCCTCCGCCTGGTGGGAGACCTCTCACCACAACAGTCTGACCTAGCTGTTGGGGCCGAAGGTCTGCCCCTCAGAGCCGCCGCCACCCTGCTAGAGAGCCCCGTCGCCGTGACCGGACTACTCAACCTCAATGCCCACCTCACCGGCCCCTACACTAACCCTCACCTCAGGGGTGACATGGCAGTAGCCGAGGCCAGCCTTAACCATCAGCCGCTCACCGAAATTAGCAGCCGTTTTCAGTACCAAAATGCCGCCTTGAGCGTCGATGGCCGGGTAGTCGGCAGCCATCCCGAACCCCTGAGCTTTTCAGGCACAATACCCTACGCCCTGCCCTTTATGACGGCGCAGCCCGCCAGCGGCCCCATGATGCTGCGGGCTACCCTCAAAGACGAGGCCCTAGCGTTGGTCAACCTCTTCACTCCAGCCCTGGTGTGGGGTGGCGGTCAGGCGACGGTTGACCTACGCCTCAGCGGTACCCCCCGTCGCCCCTTGCTATCAGGAGATGTCAGCTTTGCCGATGCCAGCTTGATCAGCCCGTGGTTAGGGACATCCCTCGATCACCTCACCGGTAACATTCAGCTCCAGGGCACCCAAATCCGTATAGACTCCTTGACCGGTAGCCTCTTCGACGGCACTGTTGCCCTGGCGGGTCAGGTACCACTGATTACCCAAGATGCTAGACCAACCGACCCTGGCCTGCGGCTATCTCTGGCCAATCTCGACGTCAACTACGCCAACGAGGTACGCAGCCGGGTGACTGGCGAACTGACTCTGACTCAGGCGTTGCTGGCTCCTACCATCGGCGGCCAGGTGCAGCTGCAAAATACCAGGGTGTCCGTGGGGCGTGGGTTGCTTCAGCAGGCCAACCAGATCTTAGCCAAGCCAGATCTCGACCGCGTAGGCAATACTCCGGGTCGCATTCCCCTGAGACAAATCAGCACCGCCTTTCCCCTACAATTCGACAACCTGCGGCTGGTGCTTGACCCGGCCCAGATGCGAGTGTTGCCGTTACTCTCCCTCAACCTAGAGGGAGCAGTGGCGCTCAACGGCCTGGTGCCCGACCTCTCGGCTGACGGAGCCCTGTACCTCACCCACGGCTGGATCAACACGATCACCACCGAATTTTTTCTAGCGCCAGGCCGCAGCAACGTGGTGCTGTTTAAACCCGAGAATGCCCTCGACCCCTATCTCGATCTGGTGCTAGAGGCTAGCGTACCGCTGCAGCGGCAGTACAACATCAACGCGCTCAACTCCACCACCGGGGCGGCGGAAATACCCACCCTCGATCGCCTAGCCAGCACCACCGTACTCGACGAACTACTGATTGAGGCTCGGGTGCAGGGGCAGGCCAGTCGCCTGCTCGACAACCTCAACATTTTGGCGCTAACCAGCACGCCCACCTACGGCCAAAACCAACTACTGGGCATGGTGACCGGCGGCTACCTAGCTAGCCTGGGCGGCACAGAGCCCGGTCTGGCCCTGGGGTCTAACCTACTCGGAGCGTTTACAGCCGACAGTCAAGATGCGATCGCCCATGCCCTGGGCCTACGACGGCTGCGGCTGGTCGGCACTACGGTGCTACCCACCACTAACAAAGACTCCCTAGGGCTCGGGGTTGGGGCCGCCATAGGCATTACCGAAAATCTCTCTGCCAGCCTGGTGCAGGTGCTCAACCAAAGCCAGCCCTTCGCCCTCAATGCCCGCTACCGCATAGACGATACCTGGAGCATCAGCGGCTCGACCGATGTCAGCAATGCCGGTCGAGCGTTTGTTGAGTATCGCCGCAACTTTCGGTAACTTTTGTAAATACTTTTTTGGTAGTTAGTGAATTTTCCCAAGCATTTTCCCAATACTGTAATAGTTGGGTCTTGCTTGATGAATGTCTTAGACTTGCCCCGGTGGCCATGATGAAAAAGCGCTGTTTACCTGCCTATCTGATTGCTAGAAACCTGTGTTTACTTCTGGTCTTGGTGGCTAGTAGCGTAGTGCTAGCCGCAGAACTACACGCCGCTGCAAACGAACAGCAGCAGCAAACCGAATCGCTTCGACGACTATTTGTGTACCAAATTTTAGCCGGGGTTCAGCAGCAGCAGTAGGCTTGCGGTGGTAGCTGCACGGGGCAGCACCTCAACAGGCAACCCCAACAGAAGCCGTCTACGGCAGTCTAAACACCGATCGCCGATGGCACTGGGTCTTTCTTAGCTTTCTTAGGCCGATTGATCGGGTCCATATAGGCCTCTAGGCGTTTGAAGGCGAAGGAGGCCAGAGAGGTCATCACCAGGTAAACAATCGCCACCGCCAGATACACTTCAAAGGCGCGATAGGTAGTAGCCACGGTCAGCTGGCCCTGGCGGAAGAGTTCTTCAAAGCCGATCACGGCAGCCAAGCTGGTGTCTTTGATCAGAGTAATAAACTCGTTGCCCAGGGGCGGTAAAATTCGTCGAAACGCCTGGGGAAACACCACGTAGCGCATGGTCTCGACCGGGTTCATTGCCAGCGACTCGCCTGCCTCCCACTGACCGCGATCGATCGATTGAATGCCACCGCGCAGAATCTCGGCCAGGTAGGCGGCGACGTTGAGGCTAAGGGCCAGAATGGCAGCAAAAATGCGATTAAAACTAAAGTCAAAGCCCAGGCTTTGAAAGAGAGCAGGCAGGCCAAAGTAGATCATAAATAGCTGCACCAGCATGGGCGTGCCGCGAAAGAAATCGACGTAGACGCGGCACAGCCAGCGCAGGGGCTTAATCGGTGAAATCATCGCAAAGGCCACCAGCGCCCCGCCAATCAGCCCAAAGAAAAACGAGAAGGCCGTCAACAAAATCGTGATCCACGCGCCGCGCATCAGGTTTTGAAACAGTCGCCCCCAGGCCAGGCCAGTCGCCGTGCCTGCCTCCGCCAGGGCTGGGGCCACTACTGGCAGTTCTGGCGGATCAGCAGAAAACCAGCGGCGGTAGATCTCGGCGTAGGTGCCGTCTTGCAGCAGGGTGTCGAGGGCGGCGTTGATCTCCGCTAGGGCCTCAGAGTTTTGCGGTAGAGCGATGCCGTAATATTCTTCGGTGACCAGCTCGCCGACGATTTTGATGCCCTGAAGGTTGGCCTCGTTGATGGCGTAGAGGGTCACCGGCAGGTCGTTGACCACGGCATCGACTCGACCGTTGAGCAGTTCTTGCAGGGCCAGGGGGGCACTGTCAAAGGTGCTAATGGCAGCCCCATCGACCTGGGCGGCCTGCTCGGCCCCGGTAGTGCCAATCTGCACGGCAATCCGCTGGCCCGCCAGGTCTTCTAAAGAATTGATGTCGGTGTTGGCCTCGCGCACGGCGATCGCCAGCCCTGCCTCAAAATAAGGCCTCGAAAAGTCGATGGTCTGTGCCCGCTCAGCGGTGATGGTCATGCCGCTGATGGCTGCATCAATGGTGCGCGACTGAAGGGCGGGCACTAGCCCATCAAAGGGCAGGCTGATAAACTGCACCTCGCGCCCGGCGGCTTCGCCGATCGCCTGCATGAGTTCAATATCAAAGCCCGTGAGCTGGCCGGTGGCGTCGTCTCGCATTTCAAAGGGCGGGAAGGCGGGTTCGGTACCCACTTCCCATACTGCTGGGGCCTGGCTCAGGCCCGCCATCTGGGCGGCCCCCACGGCGAGCAATGTACCCAGCATCAGAGCCAGGGCGCGTTTCAGCCAGCGAAAGCGAACGATGCGGTAAACCATGGGCCAACGGTGGTACGGGGGCAAATGACCTGCCTCACGGCGGTTGTGAGGATATGATGCTGCACCATAGACAATTTTATCTAGATGAAATTGTTATCTAGAATACAGATACCCCAGGGTGCCAGTGATTCTCTTTAGGGTATAGCCTGGTGCACCCCTTTCATCACCCAAACCGCTGCCAATGACCACCACTCTGCCTGCGATCGCCACCCCCGTTATTGCCTGCGACAATTTGTATAAAAGCTTTGGCCCGATTGAGGTCTTAAAGGGGGTGAGCACTGCCTTCACCAAGGGCGATGTCGTGTCGATTATTGGCCCCTCGGGCTGCGGCAAGAGCACCTTTTTGCGCTGCCTCAACCGACTGGAAGCAATCAACCAGGGCCACCTGGAGGTGATGGGGCAAGATGTCTCCGCACCCAAGCTGCCCCGCCAGGCCCTCTACCACCTGCGTAGCCAGGTGAGCATGGTGTTTCAACATTTCAACCTGTTCCCCCACCTGACGGTAATTGAAAACCTGATGCTGGCCCCCCGTCGGGTACTGAAGTTTCCGGCGGGCGATTGCCGCGACCTGGCCGAGCACTACTTGGATAAGGTGGGGCTGAGCGATCGCGCCGACGCCTACCCCGAGCAGCTGTCGGGGGGGCAAAAGCAGCGGGTGGCGATCGCCCGCAGCCTCTGTATGAAGCCCGTCGCCATTCTGTTTGACGAGCCCACTAGCGCCCTCGACCCCGAGCTGGTGGGCGAGGTGCTGAGCGTCATGCGCCAGCTGGCCGAAGAGGGCATGACCATGGTAGTCGTCACCCACGAAATGCAGTTTGCGCGGGAGGTCTCGAACCGGGTGCTATTTTTCAACGACGGCATCATCGAAGAAGAAGGGGTGCCCGCCGAGGTCTTTGCCAACCCCAGCAGCGATCGCTTAAAAGCCTTTTTGAGCCGGTTGAGCCAGCACTGAGAATGGCAGCGACCGAGCGTTCTGGTGGTCTTGAGCAGCAAGGGGGAATGCTGGACAGGTAAACCGTTAGAGATCCGCTACCTTCTAGCTCGGGGTTAGCTACCTCTCTAGCAGTCGCCCTGCGGCTAGGGGACACCTCCGTCATGGACATGCCATATCGGCCTGGACTAGCTCAGGCTGCCATTATTCAGCCATTGCTCACGGTCTCGCCCCAGACCTCAATGAAAACGGCGATCGCCTGCCTAAATCAGGCCAATGCCGAGGCTGCCGCTGACCCGCTTGGGCCACCCCTAGGGGCAGCGGCCTGTGTTGTGGTAGTCGAGCATCAGCAAGTGGTGGGCCTGCTCACCGCATCAGATATTGTGCGCTGGGCAACCCAGCCTCAAGAGCAGCAGCCCGTTGCCCAAGTGATGACCCATCCCGTGGTTACCCTACCCGCAGCAGCCCTGAGTGATATTTGGGCCGCCGTAGCGCTGTTGCGCCAGCACCGGGTTGAGCAGGTAGTTCTGGTCAACGAGCAAGGTGGGCTAGTCGGGCTGGCCACCCATGCCAGCCTCATGCATGCTCTGGCTGTCGCCGCCGCCACCGACCACAGATCAGGAGTCTGCCCTGCGGGCCAGGCTGGCGGCATTACCCCCCAATCGCTAGCGCGTCAGCGCGACTTCAACCGTTTGCTGGTCACCCTAACCAGTCGCTTTGTGGAGGTTAGCGACCAGCAGTTAGATGCCGAAATTTCCCACGCCCTAGAGCAGATTGGGGCTTTTATCGGCGTAGACAAGAGCCATGTGATCGCCTTTGACGAGCCTCCCACCGACGGCGCCCCCGCAACCATGTCTGTGACCCACGCCTGGTATCGACCTGGTTGCCCTAGGGTTAACCATCCCCAAGGACCAATACCACTAGCGGCTTTTCCCTGGGTGACAACGACGATCTTGCAGCGAGGCATTGTGCAGGTGCCCTGGGTCGATGCCCTACCCGACGATTGCGCCATCGATCGCGCCAGCTGGCGGCGGTGGGGCATTCAGTCCATGCTGTCGGTACCGCTGATTCGCACTGGGGGCGTAGTGGGTTGCCTGGGGTTTGTCTCCTTTAGTCAACCCACCGCTTGGGACGAAGATACGGTGCAGCTGCTAACGGTGATGGCCCAAACCATTGCCAATGCTCAAGACCAGGCGCGATTGGAGGCCGAACGTCAAACAGTTGAGCAGGCCTTGCGCACCCGAGAGGCCCACTATCGTGCCTTGATCAGCGCCCTGCCCGACCTGATTGTGCGCCTTAATGCAGAGGGCATTTACCAAGAGTTTGTCGCCAACCCCACCTTTGCCGTGGTGGGCGATATGGCCGAACTGGTTGGCACTCATGTGACCGACAGTTTGCCGCCGAAGGCCGCCCAGCAACGTCTAGAGGCCATTCACCAGGCCTTGATTACCAAAACGATCCAGCTCTATGAGCAGGATCTCTCCTTTGACGACCAGCTCCAAGTCGAGGAGGTGCGGGTGGTCCCCTACGGCGACAACGAGGTTCTAGCTCTGGTGCGCGATGTCAGCGCACAGCGGGCTGCTCATCAAGAGCGCCAGCAGGCCGCCCGTCAGCTCCAGGCGCTGAACCAGTCCCTAGAGCGCAAGGTCGATGAACGCACCGCTGAACTGCGGGCGCGGGAGGCCCAAATGATGGCCTTGGTAGGAGCCATTCCCGATCTGCTGCTGCGGGTAGCTACCGATGGGCGCTGCCTGGAGTATGTCCAACCGCAACACCAGTCGGGCCAATTCTCATCAATTCACTCCCACCTGGCCGAGTGCTTGCCTGCCGACCTGATGCAGCGACAGCTCGAAGCGATTGAACGGGCGATCGCCACGGGTGAGCTGCAAGTCTATGAGCATCAACTGCAAAAACAAGGCCGGCTAGTCGACGAAGAGGTGCGGATCGTGGGTATTGGCCCCGATGAAGCCCTAGTGATGGTCCGCAATATCAGCGATCGCAAACAGGTGGAGCAAGAAAACCAGCGCCTGCGCGATCGCCTAGAATTTTTGCTGAGCACCAGCCCCGCTGTCATTCACACCTGTCAGATTGACGGCAACTGCCGGGCCACATTCATGAGCCCCAACGTCAGCACTATTTTGGGCTATCAGGCAGACGATATTCTGGCCGACCCGGAGTTTTGGGGCGATCGCATCCATCCCGACGATCGGGCCCAGGTGCAAGCAAGCATGGCCCAGGTCTTGAGCCAAGACAGCCACAGCTGCGAGTATCGGTTTCTGCACCGCGATGGCCACTATGTTTGGCTGCACGACGACAACCGGCTGGTGCGCGATGCCCAGGGCAACCCCATAGAAGTGATCGGCTACTTTGCCGATATCACCAGCCGCAAGCGCACCGAGGCCCAGCTATTAGACAGTGAACTTCGGTTTCGGCGGATGTTTGACTCCAACACCGTCGGCATGATGTTTAGCAACGTTGATGGGGCCATCACCGAAGCCAATGACTGCTTTTGGGCCATGCTGGGCTACACCCAGGCAGAGATCGCCAACCAAACGCTCAGCTGGATAGACCTCACCCCTCCCGAATATTCAGCCCAAGACGCCAATATCGTCGAACACCTCAAGCACCACGGCACCATGGCCCCGGTTGAAAAGGCGTACTACCACAAAGCGGGGCATCAGGTGCCCATTTTGCTAGGGGTGGCCATGCTCTCCCAGGCCGAGGGGAGCTGCGTCTGCATCGCCGTTGACATCAGCGATCGCAAGCAAGTTGAGCTAGCCCTCCAGGCCAGCGAAGCCAAGTTTCGACAACTGGCCGAAAACGTGCCAGCGGTGGTGTACCGCTACGTCCTACATGCCGATCATCAGTCGACCTTTACCTATTTCAGTCCCTACGTCGAGACGATCTATGGCCTTCCCCCAGAGGTTGCCCTAGGTGATGCAGCCACTCTGTTTGACCGAGTCTACAGTGACGATGTAGCGGCATTAGAAGCCGCTGTCATCGCCTCCGCTCAAAGCCTAGAGCCGTTTTATTCTGAACACCGCATTATTGCCATCGACGGCACCCTCAAATGGATACAGGTCTCGGCTACCCCAGAGCGTTTGGCTAACGGCGACACGCTATGGCAGGGGGTAATGCTGGACATCAGCGATCGCAAACGGGCCGAAACCGCCCTGCGGGAGTCGCAACAGCTATTGCAAACCGTATTAGACACCTTCCCATTGGCGGTGTTTTGGAAAGACTGCAACTCGGTGTACCTAGGCGGCAACCAGCGCTTTGCCGATACTACCGGCCTAGGATCGCCCCAGGCGATCCTAGGCAAGACCGACTTCGACTTTTCCTATCTTGAGACCGAAGCCCTGGCCTACCGGGCTGCCGACCGTCAGGTGATGAACTCTGGTCAGCCCAGCTTGGGGGTTGAAGAGATTCTCACCTTGCCCACGGGCGAACAGCGCTGGCTTGAGACCAACCGCTTACCCCTGCGCGATCTCAGCGGGCAGATTGTCGCCACGGTCGGCACCTTTCAAGACATTACCTGCCGTAAGCAGGCAGAGCTAGAACGCCAAACCCTGCTGCAAGAGCTGGCCGCCTTTAAGCTGGCCCTAGACGAAGCAGCCATTGTCGCCATTACCGACATTCAGGGGGTGACCACCTACGTCAACGATCGCTTTGTAGAAGTTTCGGGCTATACCGAGGCCGAAGCCATGGGCAACACCCACCGCATCGTCAACTCAGGCTACCATTCACCCTATTTCTTTAAAGACCTGTGGACGACGATTTTAAGCGGCCAAGTGTGGCGAGGCGAGCTGTGCAATCGCACCAAAAAAGGTCAGATCTTCTGGGTTGATAGCACCATTGTGCCCTTTTTAGATGATCAGGGGCGACCGGTAAAGTTTTTGTCGGTGCAGTTTGACATTACCGATCGCAAGCAAGCCGAAATTGCCCTCCAAAACAGCAACAATTTGATGGGCATTATTAGCCAGGCCCAGGCACAGTTTATTACCGCCACCAACCGCCTCGATATCTTTGATGGGCTGCTCACCCGGCTCTTAGATGTCAGCAAAAGCAACTACAGCTTCATTGGCGAGGTGTTGTTTGACGATGACGGTTCTGCGGTGCTGGAAGACGGCTGCTTGAAGATCAAGGGCATTCCCCACTTGCAAACCTATTGCCTGACCCAGCTAGACGGGAACCCAACCCCGAAAGCACCCGAGGCTAGCAGTCCCCAGCCGGGGGTGGACGTTACTGCCCTCAATACCCTGCTTACCACCGTCATTAAAACGGGCCAGCCGGTGATTGCTAACCGCCTCAACTCCAATCTAAAACTGGGCGGCACTTCAGACGAATGTCCGTCGCTAAGGTCCTTTTTAGGATTGCCCTTTTTCCAGGGCAACACCCTAGTTGGGGTAGTGGGCCTAGCCAACCATCCCAGCGGCTACGACCAGGACATGATTGATTACCTAGACCCGTTTTTGGCCACCTGCAGCAATTTGATTGAGGGTTATCGCCTCGATCGCGATCGCCGCCATACCGAGGCCCAACTCAACCGCACCAACGCCGAACTCGCGCGCGCCACCCGGCTCAAGGATGAATTCTTAGCCAACATGAGCCACGAACTGCGTACCCCGCTCAACGCCATTCTCGGCATGACCGAGGCACTGCAGGAAGAAATCTTGGGCGCGATTACTCCCCGTCAGGCCAACGCCCTCAAAACCGTTGAGCGCAGTGGCACTCACCTCCTAGAGCTCATCAACGACATTCTCGATGTCGCCAAAATTGAGTCGGGTCAACTAGAACTCGATGTCGGGGCGATCGCCGTAGAAGACCTATGCCAATCGAGCTTAACCTTTGTCAAACAGCAGGCCCTAAAAAAACGTATTCGGCTCGATGTTCAAATACCCAAGTCTCTGCCACCCCTATGGGGCGATGAGCTCCGACTGCGCCAGGTGTTGATCAACCTGCTCAACAATGCCGTTAAATTTACCCCCGAACAGGGATCCATCATTGTAAAAATTACTCCCCTGCCAGCCGCAGCCATTGCTCACCCGCTGCGCCTGCTCAACGGTAGCCTGGCTCCCCATGCCCTCCGCTTTTCCATTCGCGATACGGGTATTGGCATCGCCACCGACGACATTGACAAACTGTTTCAGCCGTTTGTGCAGATCGACAGTGCCCTCAACCGCCAGTACCAGGGTACTGGTCTAGGGCTAGCTCTAGTTAAGCAAATTGTGACCCTCCACGGGGGCCAGGTGGGTCTGACTAGTGAGGTGGGGGTAGGCAGCTGCTTTACCGTTGATTTGCCCTACGAGCGAATTGATGCCCCAGGCTGGGACAGGCCCCCTACTGCTCCGCCCAGCGCCTTTAGTACGGCCGCCATCGCACCGATTGCAGACTCCATCCCCGACACGACGGGGGCACCGGTGATTTTGCTAGCCGAAGACCAGGAGACCAACATCAGCACAATCACCAGTTATCTGACGATTAAGGGTTATGGCCTACTGATCGCCAGAAGTGGCGAAGAGGCGATTGCCCTGGCTCAATCTGGGCACCCTGATCTCATCCTGATGGATATTCAAATGCCGGGGATGGACGGGCTAGAAGCAATCCGTCGCCTGCGACAAGACCCGCAGCTAGCGACCCGACCCATCATTGCTCTCACGGCCCTGGCGATGGCTAAAGATCGCGATCGCTGCCTAGCGGCGGGGGCCAACCTCTACTTAAGTAAGCCCGTCAGGCTTGACCAGTTAGTAACCACCATTCAGACCCTGCTCAATAGCCCACCGCCATGACCCCAGCGACTATCCTTGTTGTCGATGACGAACCCAATAACTTCTACGTGATTGAAGCGTTTTTGGCCCATCAAGGCTACGAGCTCCACTACGTAGAGCATGGCGAAGCCGCGATCGCAGCCCTGCCCCAAATTCAACCCAGCCTGATCTTGCTAGATGTGATGATGCCGGGCCTAGACGGCATTGAGGTTTGCCAGCGGATCAAAGCCGAGGCCCAGTGGCAAGCGGTGCCGATCATCATGATCACGGCGTTGGCCTCTAAGCAGACGCTGGCCCAGTGCCTGGAGGCCGGTGCCGATGATTTCATTGGCAAACCCTTTAACCGCAGCGAACTCACCGCCCGAGTGCGCTCTATGCTGCGCATCAGCCAGCAGTACCAACAGCTAGCCGACCTCAATACCCACCTCGAAGCCACCGTCAATCAGCGCACCGCTGAGCTGCAAACCCTGCTGTTTCAAGATCCGCTTACCCAACTCCCCAGTCGGGCGGGCTTGCTCAAAATTATTGGTCAACGGCTAGACCAGAACCAAACCAACTTCGCTTTGGCTTACCTCAACTGCGACCAGTTTAAGCTGATCAACGGAGCCTTTGGCTACACGGTGAGCGATCGGCTGTTGCAGGTGATCGCTCACCGTTTGCAGAGCTATCTAGGCCCCCAAGACCACCTCGCCCGCCTTGGTCAAGACGAATTCTGCTTTTTGCTCTACCCCGTAGATGAGGGGTTTGATTTAGACGGCTGGGTGCGGCAAATTTTAGACGCCTTTGTAGCCCCCTTTGAAACCGCAGAATGCAATGTCTTTATGACCGCCTGTCTGGGGATTGCCCTCGCCCAAGGCGACTATCTACAGCCCCAGGCGCTGTTACAGGCAGCAGATATTGCTCTTTACCAGGCCAAGCGTCAGGGTAAGGGAAAATATCACATTTTTGATCAGCAAATGCACAGGGCTGTGCGCCACCGCCTTACCCTCGAAAACGATTTACAGCGAGCTCTAGACCAGCAGGAATTTGTCACCTACTACCAGCCAATTGTGAACTTGGAGACCAGCCAGATCGAGGGGTTTGAGGCCTTGGTGCGCTGGCAACACCCCCAACGGGGCATGGTCTCCCCCGGAGAGTTTATTCCCTGCATGGAAGAAACGGGGCTAGTGGTGCGGATCGGGCTAGTGGTGCTACGCCAAGCCTGCGAACAGTTGTGCGTCTGGCAGCGGCAGGGGCTCAACTTAACCATGAGCGTGAACTTGTCAGTCAGGCAGTTTACCAGCCCTACGCTGCTCACCGACATTGACCAAGTGCTGGCCGACACGGGCGTTAATCCGGCCAATCTCAAGCTCGAAATTACCGAAAGCGCCATCATGCAGGACGCAGAGGCCGCTATTGCCCTGACTCAGGCGCTGCGATCGCGGCATATTCAAATCAGCATCGATGACTTTGGCACCGGCTACTCATCCCTCGGCTATCTCCACCGCTTCCCCATCGATATTCTGAAAATTGATCGATCCTTTGTTCACCAGATTCAGTCGGGCAGCCGCAATTATCAAGTGGTAGAAACGATCATGGCCCTGAGCAAGCAGCTCAACCTGTCCGTAGTCGCCGAAGGCATCGAAACCCAAGCGCAGCTTCAGTGCTTACAGCGCCTAGGCTGTGGGTTTGGCCAAGGCTACCTGTTTTCGAAGCCCCAGCCCCCCGCCGCCATTACCGCCGAGCTGTTCACCGCTCAGCCTGACAGCGACCAGTCCGGCCCATCGGCCTCCCATCCGTTTCAAGACATCATCGATCTCAGCAGTAAGACCAGAAAAAAATATCAGAGTGTTGCCTACGGCGCTTGATCGCGCTAAGATTAGAATCTTTGGAATTTGTTCGGAGAGTAAACGTTTATGGCGCGATATAGAGGCGCTCGCCTGCGGGTCGTACGCCGTCTGGGCGAGCTTCCGGGCCTGTCCCGCAAGACCCCCCGCAAAGCCTATCCCCCTGGGCAGCACGGCCAAGACCGCAAGAAGAAGTCTGAATACGCAGTGCGGCTCGAAGAAAAGCAAAAGCTGCGCTTCAACTACGGCTTGACCGAGAAGCAACTGCTGCGCTATGTGAAAAAAGCGCGTCGGGCTGGTGGTTCTACTGGTTTGGTCATTTTGCAACTGCTCGAAATGCGGCTCGACAACACCGTGTTTCGCCTTGGTTTTGGCCCCACTATTCCCTCGGCGCGGCAGACCGTCAACCACGGTCACATCTGCGTCAATGGTCGTGTAGTGTCCATTCCTAGCTACCAGTGCCGCCCTGGCGATGTGATCACCGTGCGCGATCGCGAAGCTTCCAAGAAACTGGTTGAAGCCAACCTAGAGTTTCCCGGTTTGGCTAACGTGCCCAACCACCTCGAACTCGACAAAGCCAAGCTCACCGCCAAAGTTAACGGCATCATTGAGCGCGAATGGGTTGCTCTCAACATCAACGAACTGCTAGTGGTTGAGTATTACTCCCGTAAGGCCTAAGGCTGCTGGTCTTTACGAGATTTGGTTTTGCTGGCCAACGAGGCCAATTGCTTACCGCCCATAACACATTACTCTTACCTTATGTTTTGGTCTCTGGCCCGTCAGCCAGAGACCAATTTTTTTGTGCTGGTCTCTCCTCCAAGGCAGGTAGTAGACCAGCGGTGACAGAAGCACAAAAGAAAACCGGTATTTGCCCTCAGCGCGCGATCGCCCCAAAAACCTTAGCCGTAGAAAAAACAACGCCTTTGGGGATCGCACTCTCAGGTGATCCCCGCTGCCGCCTGCGGAAAGCTTAAAAAACCTATAGATTAAAGAGATAGGGAACCATAACGAGAAAGGCGAGGACACCCACATGCGGGTATTGTTAATGACCGGCAAAGGCGGCGTAGGCAAAACCTCCGTAGCTGCCGCCACAGGCTTGCGCTGTGCCGAACTGGGTTACAAAACCCTGGTGCTCAGCACCGATCCGGCCCACTCCCTGGCCGACAGCTTTGATATGGAACTGGGCCACGACCCGCGCCTGGTGCAGCCCAACCTCTGGGGAGCCGAACTCGACGCCCTGATGGAACTCGAAGGCAACTGGGGCGCGGTGAAGCGCTACATTACCGACGTGCTGCAAGCCCGTGGCCTAGAGGGCATTGAGGCCGAGGAGCTGGCCATTCTGCCCGGCATGGACGAGATCTTTAGCCTGGTGCGCATGAAGCGCCACCACGATGAAGGCGAGTACGACGTGCTAATCATCGACTCGGCCCCCACGGGCACTGCCCTGCGCCTGCTCAGCCTGCCTGAGGTGGCGGGCTGGTACATGCGTAAACTCTATAAGCCCTTCCAGGCCGTCTCTGAGGCGCTGCGGCCCCTGGTGCAGCCCTTCTTTCGCCCGGTGGCGGGTTTTAACCTGCCCACTAAAGAGGTGATGGATGCGCCCTACGAGTTTTACGAACAGCTGATTGAGCTCGAGAAAGTGCTAACCGACGCAGGCACCACCTCGGTACGCCTGGTCACCAACCCCGAAAAAATGGTGATTAAAGAATCGCTCCGTGCCCACGCCTACCTCAGCCTCTACAATGTCGGCACCGACTTGGTGATCGCTAACCGCATCATTCCCGACGAGGTGCAAGACCCGTTCTTTCAGCGAATGAAAGAAAAGCAGCAGCAGTACAAGCACGAAATCCACGAGAACTTTCACCCCCTGCCGGTGAAAGAGGTGCCGCTGTTTGCCGAAGAACTCTGCGGTCTAGAATCGCTCCAGCGCCTCAAAGAAACCCTCTACGCCGACGAAGACCCTAGCCAGGTCTACTACAAAGAAACCACGCTGCGGGTGGTGCAGGAGGACGGTAACTACAGCCTGGAACTCTACCTGCCGGGTATTCCTAAAGACCAGATTGAGCTGAGCAAGTCGGCGGATGAGCTGAATGTACGCATCGGCAATCACCGCCGCAACCTGGTACTGCCCCAGGCCCTGGCAGCGCTGCAACCCTCGGGCGCAAAGATGGAAGACGACTACCTGAAGATTCGCTTTGCGACGATAGGGTAGGGGGTAAGACCAAATTCGGATCGCATAAACCCTGTTCCCAAATGGTCAAACTGTAGGGGCGCATGGCATGCGCCCTGCTGAACTGGAGGTAACCCAGCCGGATTCGGTTACGGTGGCCAGGGTACTCCGGCCCCTTTTGGACACGGCTCCTAGCAACTGTTGTTTGGTCTAGGTCTCTAGCTTGCCGCCGACAAAGGGGGTGCTCCAGATCGCCCAGTTTTCTTTGTTAAAAGGCGATCGCCAGCGTTGAATCAGCTCTAGCTCTAGGGCCTGCCGGGCCTTGCGATCGCGATCGGCATGGGGCCAAAAACCAATATTTACCGCCACAGGCAAATCGTGGCTGCGGTGGGCTTCTACATAGCTAAGAATGTAGCGCTTGCAGTCGTGAACGCCCTTCCAGCGCTGGTTCGACTTTACGGTTTCGCCCACATAGAGTAGCACCGCCGCCTCGTGGTCAACCACAAAGTAGAGGGCGGGCACCCCAGACTCTTGAAACTGCCCGCGCCAAAACTCAGCATTGCGCGGCGGCAGCCCAAAGGGGTCGAGGGTATCGGCGGGGGAACTGGCAGCCAAATCAAACAGCGTTCCCTGGGCGATCGCGGGGCCAGACCTGACCGTCGTTTGAAACTGAGCGACTCGCCGCTTCCATTCCTGAAGCTCATCGGCCAGCATGGCTGACCCAGCAGGCCGGTTGTAGGCCCACGACAGATCTGCCGCCCGCAGATCAGCATCAGAGAGCAACGAGGGCTGATAGTCTGATGCCATGCAATCTACCGCCATTAAGTCTAGGTCTGGGCCTGGTGGGTTCCTATGATAGGGCAAAACCTCTAGATAGAGCGTTTCTCCTAAAACTCGATGCCGGGCTGGGCCTTGACGCCCTGCTCACGGAAGGGGTGCTTTACTAGGGTCATCTCAGTGACCAGGTCGGCGCGCTCAATTAACGCCTGGGGTGCGCCGCGCCCAGTGAGAATGACGTGGGTCATCTCGGGCTTATCGGCTAGGCCTGCCAACACCTGATCTACGGTCAGAAACCCGTGCTTGAGGGCAATGTTTACCTCGTCGAGCAAAATAGTTTTGCACTCGGGGTTGCGGATGTAGGTTAGTGCCGTTTCCCAGGCTGTCTGGGCGGTTTGGGTGTCGCGATCGCGATCTTGAGTATCCCAGGTAAAGCCTTCGCCCATGGCGTGGAAGGTGAGCTGATCACCAAACCGCTCCAGCACGGCTTTTTCCGCCGGTTCCCACGCGCCTTTGATAAACTGCACAATGGCGACCTTGTAGCCGTGGCCGATCGAACGCAGCACCATACCCAGGGCAGCGGTGGTCTTGCCTTTGCCGTTGCCGGTATTGATAATCACCAGCCCCTTCTCGACATTGCGCTCGGCGATCCGCTGCTGTTGCACCTCCTGCCGCCGCTGCATTTTGCGGCGGTACTGGTCTTCAGAAAGGGTAGTCTCTTCAGCCGCTTGGTTGAGGGTAGCGGCAGCGGCATCGAGGGGATTGGCGGTGTCGGTGGGTTGGGGCATGGTGAGTTGGTTAGAGTACTTAAACCAGTAAAGCGCAATTCTCCAAGGGAGGTTTGCCCAATCCTAGCGGCTAGCGGCTCCCAAAACGGTCTAAACACAGGGCTTACCCCGCCCTCCACGCCATTGGGAAGAACAAGCGTGCGAACACCTCGCGCAGGTGCTAGAATGATGCAGCTTAAGGGCATGTAGCTCAGTGGATAGAGCACTAGATTCCGGTTCTAGCGGTCGCAGGTTCGAATCCTGCCATGCTCGTTGCAATCACATTTGCCCAGGCATTTAGAGATGTTGTACATCCTTAAATGCCTGGGCATTCTTTTGGCACTAGCGGCGGCAGCCAAACCTTTAGGGTGGGCACCGCCAACCATTCACTCAGTGCCATTGCACCCCACAATTGTGGCGATCGCCTCTGCGGTGCCGCTCCATCGGTGGTGTTTGGCGATCGCTAGAGAGGGCGCGATCGCTCGGGTTTGCGTTTGCCCCAGGACAGCTCTAGGGCTTTGCGAAAGTCAGCTATGGCCAGGGCGGCCTCGTGGCCCAGCCGAATATTGGTATGCCCCCGGCCAATGTAGGCCTCAGCTAGGGTAGGGCTGAGGGCAATGGCGCGATCGAAGTCTTCGAGGGCTAGATCCCACTCGTCGAGAAAGTAGAAGGCGTAGCCGCGATCGCAGTAGGCCAGGGCATCGTCTTCATTGAGCTCTAGGGCTTGGGCAAGGTCGGCGATCGCGGCCTGGTAGTCTTCTTGACGGTTAAATACGCGGCCCCGGTTGGCCAAAATGCGCCCGCTGTGGGGGTTAAAGCGCAGAGCTAGGGTGTAGTCGGCGATCGCCCCATCGATGTCGCCCACTTGGGCTCGCAGCAGCCCCCGGCTGTCGTACAGATCGGCCAGGCGAAAGCGCAGATTCAGCGGGGTGTCTTCGCTCAGGGTCGTATCGGGGCTATCGAGGGCCAGCCCCACCAGCGTCTGATTGTAGGAACGGTCTTGCAGATCGGGGTTGAGTTCGAGCACGTTGGTGTAGTCGTCGATCGCTCCCTGAAAGTCACCCAGTTCGTGACGCAGCATGCCCCGGTTAATGTAGGCTTCAGCGTAGTCGGCCCGACATTCTAGGGCGCGGTTAATGTCGAGGGTGGCCTGGTATAGGTTACGCAGTTGAAAATAAGCCACTGCTCGATAGTTATAGGCCTCGGCGTGGTTGGGCTGACTGTGCAGCAGCCGGGTAAAGTCGGCAATGGCAAACTGGTAGGCCTCCCGGCGGTGTTCGGCTAGGGCCGTATGGGCTCCCTGTTTGAGGTAGGCCAGCCCCCGCCACAGCAAAAGCTTGATAAAGGTAGGCTGCTCGGCCAGCACTACCGAAAAATCGGCGATCGCCCCTGGGTAATCGTCCAGGTCGAGCTTAATGCGGCCCCGGTTGCCGTAGGCTTTAGCCGACACGGGTTGCACCTCAATCGCCCGGTTGAGGTCGCCTAGGGCCTCGGTTAGCTGCCCCATCAGCCGGTAGAGGTTGCCCCGATTGATGTAAGCATTGGCAAAGGTAGGTTCTAGGCGCAGCGCAACCGAAAAATCGTCGATGGCCGCCTGGTGGCGACCCAGGTCACGGTAGGCGCAGCCTCGGTTATAGAATGCCTTGGCACAGGTTTGATGCTGGGCAATGGCTGCCGAAAACTGGGCGATCGCCGCCTCAAAATAGCCCAGGCGGGCCTGCTCAACGCCAGCTTTGAGCAACGCACTCAGTTGAAGGTTTTGGGTCGTCATAGGTCTGTTGGGGAACCCGAACACTACACTGCGTAAACTAGGCTTGGACATGGCGTGAATCGTGGCCAATGCCCCTAGCCCCAAAGCTAACGCTTATTATGCCTAATCTAATCAGTACTTCTGCGAGGGGAACGTAGACAGTGATGTAGAAGTGATGAAGGTTTAGCAATACAGCCTGACAGCAGTGAGGGGCCCTCAAGCGCCCTGGCGCAGCGCCTCTACCGTGGCAATAACCCCAGCCACCACCGCGTCAATCTCAGCCGCCGTGGTAAACCGTCCAAGGCCAAAGCGAAGCGATGCGTAGGCCAACGCATCGGTCCGCCCCAGGGCGGTAAGCACCGGGGAGGGAGCAGTGCTGGCCGTGCTACAGGCCGACCCCGACGATAGGGCCACCAGACTTCGCAACCCCAATAGCAGGGCCTGCCCATCTACCCCGTCAATACTGAGGTTGAGGTTGCCGGGCAGGCGCTGGGTCGCGTGGCCATTGAGGTGTAGGCCCCCCAGGGGTTGCAGGCCCTGCCACAGCCGCTGACGGAGGTCAATTAGGCGATCGCTCTCTGCCCCCAGTTCGGCCAGCCCCAGCTCGACGGCCTTGGCAAACCCGACAATTTGGGGCGAGTACAGCGTGCCCGACCTCAGCCCCCGTTCGTGCCCACCCCCGTGGAGCTGGGCCGCCAGGGGCACCCGAGGGCGTCGCCGCACGTAGAGCGCCCCGGTGCCCTTGGGGCCATAGACCTTGTGGGCGGTCAGCGACAGCAGATCGATCTGCATCGCCTGCACATCGAGGGGAATTTTGCCGATCGCCTGGGCCGCATCACTGTGGAAGAAAACCTGGCGATCGCGGCATTGCGCCCCAATCTCGGCCAGGGGTTGCAGTACGCCGATTTCATTGTTAGCGGCCATCACCGACACCAGCACCGTGTCATCTCGATAGGCTTTTTCTAGCGTCTCTAGATCTAGCAGCCCATCGGGACGCACGGGCAGGTAGGTGACCTCAAACCCCAGGGATTCTAGATAGCGGCAAGGGTCGAGCACCGCACTGTGCTCAGTCTGCACAGTAATAATGTGCCGCCCCCGGCTAAAGCAGGCTTCGGCGATGCCCTTAATCGCCAGATTGTTGGCCTCGGTGGCCCCGCTGGTAAAGACAATTTCTTCGGGACTGGCGTTGATGGCAGCCGCAATGGTTTCGCGCGATCGCCCAATTGCGGCCTCGGCCTCCCAGCCATAGACATGGGTGAGGCTAGCGGGGTTGCCAAAATGGTCGCTAAAGAAGGGCAGCATTGCCTCTAGCACCCGAGGGTCAACGGGGGTAGTGGCGTGGCAGTCGAGGTAGATCGGTCGCTGTACCATGGCCCTATGAATACTCCCAGTCACCTGATTCTCAACCTAGCTCTGCTGCGCCGCCCGCTGGCCCCAACTATGACCTGGCCAATCTTAATCGGTGCGCTGATTCCCGATGCCGCTCTATTTGTATTCTACGGCTGGGCTAGGTGGCAGCAGTTACCCGAGCACATCATTTGGAGTGAGGTTTACTATAGTCAGCCTTGGCAAGCCATTTTTGCCGTGGGTAACTCCATCCCCCTGGGGCTATTAGTGGTAGCCCTGGGCTATTATCTCACTCCCCTTTGGCTTGGCTCTGGTCTCGGCTGTCTGGGGGCCAGTATGGTGCTGCACCACCTAGCCGATTTGCCCCTGCACCACGACGATGCCCACCAGCATTTTTGGCCCCTCAGTGCGGTGCGGGTGATTAGCCCGGTGTCGTACTACGATGCCGATCATTTTGGCCTGCTGGGGGCCACAGTAGAGCTAGGGCTAGTGCTGATCGCCACAGCTTACCTGTGGCCTCGGCTGCACTTCATCGCCAGCAAAGGCCTATTAGCTGCAACGGTCTGCCTCACCATAGGGGGCTATCTGGCCCTGCAAATTCGCCCTCTCATTGCCCCCTAGCACCCTGCGGCACAAGTCAGCCAACCGTTCTTGATACCTGAAACCCAGTACCTCAAACCCGCTCTAGGGTTTCCCTATGTCTGCTCACTAGCATAAGTCACCCCCTTGGGGCTGACCTCAAATTCTGGATTTCTAAGCCTTTTTTCTAAGCGTTGCGCCGAAACACCTGATATTGATTGCGACCGGCAGCTTTGGCAGCGTAGAGGGCCTGGTCAGCGGCTTTGAGCATGCTTTCGGCGGAGTGGTTAGGGGAAGGCACCCCCGTGACAATGCCGAAGCTGAGGGTAATGGTGTTGCCGCTGGGGCTGGCTCCATGGGGCAGCCCCAGGCTTTGCAGATGGTGGCGCACCATCTGCACCACGCGAATGGCTCCAGCCCTATCGGTATCGGGCAGCACGAGAGCAAATTCTTCGCCCCCGTAGCGGGCGGCCAAGTCGGCGGGGCGACGCACCCCGTGGCGAATGGCGTCAGCAATGGCTACCAGACAACGATCGCCAGCGGCATGGCCATAGGTGTCGTTGTAGGGTTTGAAAAAATCGACATCGGCAAGAATGACGCTGAGGGGCTTACGCTCCCGCGCTAATCGCTGCCACTCTTGGTTTAGATAGTCGTCGAGCCAGCGGCGATTGGCGAGCTGGGTGAGGCTGTCTACCTTGGCCATGCGATCGAGGGCTTGATTGGCGGCCTGGAGCTGGCGGTATAGCTCAGCCTGGTGCAGGGCGGTGGTGAGCTGATCGCCAAAATGTTGCAGCATATTGGCTTCAAAGGGCTGCCACTGTCGGGCTTGGCCGCAGGCATGCACGGTCAGAAAGCCCCACACCAACTGGCGATTTTGGTACGGATCGCTGCGCGAATCGCCCCCTGGGGGATGGGCAATGGGGGCAACCATCGCCGACTTGACCTCGACACTTTCCAAAAAGGCCACGATTCCCGGTGTCCAGGGTGCCGTCGCCATATCGTTATAAATCTGAGGATGACCTGAACAGAGTTTTCGCAGGTAATCGAGGGGCAGCGGCCCCTTGGGTATCATGGCATCGGTAATCGTGACATAGTTGGGGTGGGTTGCCTGCTGAACAATGCGTCGGTCGCCATTGGCTACAATTTCAAAAATGACTGCCCGATCGGCATTAAAAACGGTTTTAATGCCCGCTACCGCAGCGCTCAAAATTTTGTCAAAATCGAGACTTTCGCGCATGCGGGCCGTCAGCATCCGCAGCAGCTGCTCTTGGCCGACGCGGCGGCTGAGAATGGCTTCAGTGGCCCTCAGGTGGGCTTGCAACTGTTTGCGATCGGTGCAGTCTTCGGCCCAGCCCACCAGATGGCGGGGCCGGTTTTGGTCGTCTTCGACCACCCGCACATGGGCTTGAATCCAGCGGACCTCGCCACTGGGGCGGAGAATACGGTATTCTCGCCGCACCGATTGGCCCTCAAACTGGCGAGTGACTGAAGCTTGTACTTGGGGTAAATCGTCAGGGTGCACCTGACGCAGCCATAGGTCGGGATCGCGGTAGAGCGCAGCTCGGGGCTGTGCCCAAATGCGCTCGAAGGCATGGTTAACGTAGAGAAACTGCCCCGATACCGCATCGCGAATGAACAATAGCTGCTCAACATGATCGGTAAACAGTTGAAACAATTGCTCAGTTTCGCTAGACAGCCGCCGATTTTGCGGCTGTTGCTGGGCCAACTGTTGCTGGGCCAGTTGCAACTGCTGCTCTAGGTCATTTTGATAGATTCCCTGGCCTAGCTGATGTGCCACATGCTGCATTAAGTCTCGCCCCGACTGGCTCCACTGACGAGGGCTGCGGCAGTGGTGGGCGATCAGCAGAGCCCAGAGATGGGAGCCAGCCAGGATGGGTACAGTCAGATTGGCCTGTACTTGCAGGCGGGTCAACAGCTCAGCGTGGCAGGGTTCGAGGCTGCTGCGTTGGACATCCTCTACCATGCCTACATGCCCCTGGCGGTAGCGATCGCCCCAGCCATTCCCAAAGCAGGGGTCATAAATCAGCTGGCCTTGCAGGGGTAGCCAGTCTAAGCCCACCGATTCGGCGGCAATGACCCCGTCCTCGTCGGGCAAAAACCGATAGATCACCACGCGGTCGGTATCGAGCAGAGGGCGCAGCAGATCGACCCCTTGCTGTAGCACCTCATCGAGATCGCAGCCTAGGGCGATCGCGTCGCCGATGGTCGCTACTGCACCTAAAATTTGGCTTTGACTAATAGCAGGCTGGGGCGGCACATTGCGCGTCATGCTAAGACACAGTAGAGGGGAAGCAATCAATACCCAAACGGGCTTCCATACTCAAATTAAACGGAAATTAAAGCTGAGATAACTCCGTCCAATGTCGGCTTAAGTCCAGCGATCTTAGCCGATACCCTAGCCAGCGTCACTGCCGCTAGCCTGGCACAGCCAGCCCCATAGCTAAAGAAATGTTGCAGAATGTAAAGAGGTTGGTTTGTACCCCGGATATAGCTATGACTTCCCTTGCGATCGCCCCCCAGTCTACGGGGTCTATCTCCCCTCTGGCCGCTGGCGGCCCCGACCCCAATCGCTTTGACTGGGCCGAAGCCTGGTATCCGATCGCCTACATCGAAGATCTAGATCCCGCCACCCCCACCCGCTTCACCCTGCTCGAACGGGACATCGTCATTTGGTGGGACCCCCAAGGTGAAGCCTGGCGAGTGTTTGAAGACAAATGCCCCCACCGCCTTGCTCCCCTCTCCGAAGGACGGGTCAACCCCGCTGGCGAGCTAGAGTGCCCCTACCACGGCTGGACCTTCTCCGGCGACGGAGCCTGCACCCACATTCCTCAGCAGCCGCTCGATGGCGACGCCCATCGGTCGGGTCGCGCTTGCGCCAAAGCCATACCCACCGCCATTCACCAGGGACTGCTCTTTGCCTACCCCGGCCAGGCCCAAAATGCTCCCAACGTTGAGGTGCCAATCATTGGCCCCCTGGCCGCAGAGCCCGACGGCTGGGTGGTGCTCAATACCTTTCGAGACTTGCCCTACGATGCGCTCACCCTGCTCGAAAACGTGCTGGATGCCAGCCACATTCCCTACACCCACCACCAGACCGTAGGCAAGCGTGAAAACGCTGCCCCTATGGAAATGGAGGTGCTGGAGGCGGGTAAGCAGGGCTTTCGGGGGCTGTGGCCCGAAGGCCCTCGCAAGGGCAAGCTGGGCACTCAGCACACCACCTTCATCGCCCCGGCGCTGATGTATCACGACCTCACCTCGAAGCAGTTTGGCCGCACCATGACCGTGGTTTACGCGACCCCAATGCGCAAGGGTGAGTGCCGGTTGTTTGCCCGTTTTCCGTTCAAATTTTCGTCGAAGCTGCCTGCGACCATCATTGGCCTCACGCCCCGCTGGTTTAGCCACATCGGCAACAATGCCGTGCTCGAAGACGATCAAATTTTTCTACATCTGCAAGAGCGCATCCTAGAGAAAGCACTGCACCCAGCCTCGTTCGACGAAAACCGGAACTACGCCCAGGCCTGCTACCTGCCTACCCAGGCCGATCGCTACGTGCTGGCCTTTCGCAACTGGGTCAACGACTTTAACGCCGACCCCTTCCCCGGTCGCGCCCTGGGGCCGGCGTTGCCCAAAGCCGCCCTGCTCGATCGCTACCACTCTCACACCCAGCACTGTCACAGCTGTCGCACCGCGCTGAAGCGCCTACAAACAATCCGCTGGGGGCTGCTGGGGGTGAGCGCAGTGGGGTGGTCAGTGCTGCCATTGGCGATCGCCACCGGGGCAATAACTGGGCCAGCGGCCACGGTGCTTTCCACCTTGCCCCTGGGCACTGCCGCTGCTTGGGCGGGGCTTGGCCAGCTACAACAACGCTTTTACCAAGGCCGAGCTGTACCGCCCCGCAACCGACCCGAGAAAAAAGCTCAGGCCAAGGCCTAGCTTGGATTATTCATGCTCGAGGCAGGTGATTCCAACTATCCAAGCCCCTTAATCGGCTGGAATCACCCGCACCAAACCCACCAGGTCAATGCCTTCAGGGCCAACGGAGAGGTCTCGAATATTGACCTCTGGCCCTAGGTCAAAGGCAGTGTCAGCCAGGGCTACCGGCGGTGACGGCGCTCCGGTCGCGGGCAGTCGCCGCATCACGGGCTGACGCAGGCACAGCCACCGCCCATCCTGCATGATCAGGCCTGTGGTTAGCTCTAGGGCCTCGGCCAAGGGCGATCGCCCCGGCCAGCGCAGCGTCAGGCGATCGGTCTCTAGCGCGATGTCTACGGCGGCGTGGGCCTGCTCGTCGCCTAGCCACGGATCGAGAGAAACGGCGGGATCAGTCCCCGCCAGCAGTTGGGTCAACACATCTCGCAGGCCCTGGCCCAGCAGAGAGGATTGCAGCGATGCCCGCAGATCGGCAGTCAGCATGGTCACTTGCCCCTCTACCGGAAAAGGCTGTAACAGCCGCAGCGGTTTACCTCGAAGTACCTGGGGCAGGTTGACGCGAATATCGGCTGCACTCACCTGGGCCTGACTCAAATGCAGCCCCCGGTATACCGCCTGGCGAGCAACCAGCGTGACCCCCGGCAGGTAGCCCCCCAAAATTTGTCGATCTTTGCCGTCGATCGCAAACTCTAGCCCTTCAATATGGTCGAGCTGGGTGTGCAGCCACAGGCGAATGGCCGGCGGCAGCAGCCGACTAATCAGGCGACTGCCCCTGGCTCCAGAAGGATCACCAGAAGCATTCACTGAAGCCCCAGAGTCGGGAGCATGAGCAGGATCAGAGGACATAGGCGACTGAAATAACGAAAATAACGAACGGCAGCGGGGTCAGACATGCGCGGTCATCCTGGCCCTGGCCTACACCGGCTAGGGCCGGTGCCCCACGAGAGGCCCCCGTCAACGATGTGTTACCTACCCATGACCAACGCATCCCCAAACTCTAGCAGGGATGTTGTCCCGATGAGGCTAGCTAATCACCCCATCTACTGAAGGGCAGAGCCATCCTGCGGAAACTTCCCATTGCTGTGGTCTAACCCGCCTGCTTTTAGTAAACAGGGGTACCAGTGCGATCGCTAATGTCAAAAATCCCTGACGCAATAATACGCAGAGGGATCAATTTGTCAGGAAAGCATGACAAATTGATCCCCAAACCCCTGCAACCTCGCAGAGAAGTCGAGAAAAGCCTTGTCAGGGGCTTGATCCCAGGCGTGGTTTTTGTCATATTACAGACCAACGGTTGATCCCCAACCGGTGCCTCAGTCAAGAAATTCTGGCTCTGGCAACCCACCGGGATCGTAAAGCCCACCTGGGGATCGCCCATGGGGATCGCTGGGCACTTGTCGCCGAGCATCTGGCTGCGCTCGATGGGTTGAGATTGCCGTGATCAGTCTTTTCAGTCGTCTTGGTCTTTAGAGGAGAGTGCCTTATGCCATCGCCCCGCCTGCCCTTAGAAGAAATGACCCTGCGGCAGCTCCGCAAGGTGGCCAGCGAATACGAAGTGTCTCGCTACAGCCGGATGCGCAAAACTGAGCTGATTGCAGCAATTCAGGCCATCGATGCCAAGCGCAGTCTAGGGACAGCAACAACCGCCACCCCCTCGGTGCCAGCCGCAGTGCCGACGACAGTATCGACAGCTGTGCCCGCCATGGCCAGTGCTACCGTCGCCCCTACCCCAGTCTACACAGCCCCCACACCACCCTCGGTCGAAGTTTTGGCTACCGTCGATGAAGGGCTGGCTGACCTGCCCAGTGGCTACGGCGAAAGCCGCATTGTGCTTATGCCCCGCGACCCCCAATGGGCCTACGCCTATTGGGATATTCCCCACACTCACAAAGATGAGCTGCGACGTCAGGGCGGATCGCGCTTGGCACTGCGGTTCTACGACGTCACCGACATGGATCTTCTGCGTCAGACCCCTCACAGTCTGCAACAGTACGAATGCGATGAAATGGCACGGGAGTGGTATCTGCCCATTCCGGTGAGCGATCGCGACTATGTGGCCGAGATCGGCTACCTCTGCAACGATGGCCGCTGGCTGGTGCTGGCCCGGTCGCTGCCGGTTCACATTCCCCCTGTCTACCCCTCCGACTGGGTCGAAGATCACTTTCTGACCGTCGACTGGCAGGCTGACCTGCGCGGCCAGACCCTGATCACCCTGAAGCATCCCAGCCAGCGCGCTGCCGAGAGCGCCAACGCCATCTACGACGAAGTTTATGCCATGACCCAATCGACCGAGGCCCAGCGGGTCGCCGGTTCTTTGTTTGGCTCCATGCAGCATGTGCCGGGTTCCCACGTGCCCGGTTCGATGGCTCCCGAAAAAGCGGTCAGCTCCTACGTGTTCCCGTCTGGAGCTGGGCTCTGGGCTGTTCCTGGGGCTGCGCCAGGGGCCATGGCTGGAGTGCCCACCATGTCGGGCATCGGTGCCTTTAGCGGACTGACCATGTCGGGGGCTGGGCTGACCATGTCGGGGGCTGGGTTCTCGGCGTCGGCTCCCCCCATTCGCCCCCGCAAGTTTTGGCTGGTGGCCGATGCTGAGCTAATCGTCTACGGCGCTACCGAGCCCGATGCCACCGTTACCATTGGGGGGCAGCCGATTAAGCTCAACTCCGATGGCACCTTCCGGTTCCAAATGTCCTTCCAAGATGGCAACATTGACTATCCGATTATGGCGGTAGCAGCGGATGGCGAACAGACCCGCGCTGTTCACATGACCTTCGATCGCGCTACCCCCTCGCGCCACACCAACACCAAAGACGAAGCGGTATTGGAGTGGCTGCCCTAGGCTGCCAACTTGCTTAACGGCAGAATCACAAGCTAAGGGGCACTCCTAGGAGCGCTCCTTTTTTTGCGAAATCGGGCAACTCCCCGCATAGAATGAAGTGTTGCCACCCCGGTTAGTCATGCCAGGTTTGGTTATTACGTCCTAAAGAAACTCCTAAGCCGTGAAGTTATTTCTATTCCACACTCCCGAAGAAGTACCTGAGCAGGATGCACCGGACGCTGGGCCGGATTCTGCCCCGGACTGTGCGATCGCCATTGATGTGCTACGGGCCACCACCACCATGGCCGCTGCCCTCGCAGCGGGGGCAGAAGCCATTCAGGTGTTTAGCGACATCGATAGTTTGTTAAGCGTGAGCGCCGCCTGGCCCACCGACCAACGCCTGCGGGCGGGCGAACGGGGCGGCGGCAAAGTCGAAGGCTGCGACCTAGGCAACTCACCCCTCGACCATTCCCCTGAGCGCACCGGGGGCAAGCGGTTGTTTATGAGCACCACCAACGGCACCCGCTGTCTCAAGCGCATCGAGCACGCCCCGACGGTCATTACCGCCGCCCTAACCACCCGCCAGGCTGTGGTCAATTTCTTGCTCAGCCAAAACCCTGAAACCGTATGGTTGGTGGGCTCTGGTTGGGAGGGCACCTATTCCTTAGAAGACACGGTCTGTGCTGGGGCCATCGTTCACGGGATCATTGCGGCGACCGGGCAAACGTTTAAAGATTTGGCGGGAAATGACGCGGCGATCGCCGCTGTCAGCCTCTACCTCCAGTGGCAAGATCAGCTGCTAGATCTCATGCACTACGCCAGCCACGGCCAGCGCCTGCTGCGCCTCAATAACGAAGCTGACCTCAAATATTGTGCGCAGCTCGATGTGCTCGACATCGTACCCCGTCAGCACGAGGTAGGGGTGCTTGGGCTATGAGCAGGGTCCCCTTAGCAAGGGGGCTTTCAAGCCCCTGGAACAGACGAACACGAGATGTTCCAACGGCTTGACTTGACAGTGCCCTAGGCGAATACACGGAAAACTTATAAGGAAGCTTCATGGGGCACTTATCTTTTCTTTACGTAGATTCGCTTACATTAGTCATGAGCCGCAAGGTTCTTATATGGGACGTACTATACTGAAACCTCTAAAAAACCAAGGCCTCCAGCTTTCGAGCTGGGGGCCTTAGTTATGGGGGCAGGTTCAGGAGCGGTTCGGGGTGCAAGGGGTAAGGTTTAAGGCGCTAGCTGAGGGGCAGGAGGGATTGTGCAGCGGTTAATGGTTGAACCTGGCCAGGTGGTGGCTGATCAGCTGCGCCTGAGCAGCAGCCAGCAGCACTACCTATACCGGGTGCTGCGCCTGGGGGCAGGGCAGCAGTTTGTTGCCCTCGACGGGCAGGGGCAGCAGTGGATTGCGACGTTGACGACGGAGTCTGACCTGGCAACCCTCGTGGCGACTCCACCCTTACCAGAGAGCAGGCAGGCTCCGATCGCCCTGGCAATCGCATTGCCTAAGGGCAGCGGCTTTGACGACGTGGTGCGCCAAACTACCGAACTGGGGGTAAGTACCCTACAGCCGGTGATTAGCGATCGCACCCTGCACCAGCCCAACCCCAAAAAGCTAGAGCGCTGGCAGCGCATTGCCGCCGAAGCCACTGAACAATCTGAACGGCTGCTGCTGCCCCAACTTTTGCCCCCCTTGCCCTGGCGGGACTACCTCAAGCAGCCCACGACAGGATATCGGTGGATCTGTGTAGCTCGGGGCGATGCACCTCACCTGTTGGCGGTGGCTCAGGCTAGCGATCCTGCCCTGCCCGTCGTGGTTGCCATTGGGCCAGAGGGGGGGTGGACTGGGGCAGAGGTGGAGGGTGCGATCGCGGCAGGCTTTCAGCCCGTTTCCCTTGGGCCGCACATTCTGCGGGCTGTCACCGCTCCCCTGGCAGCGCTCACTCTAGTTGCCGCTGCTCGCCGCCAGGGCCAATTTTCATCAGAAATCTAAAGACAGTTAACGCAGTCTTCGGAGTCATTCTCAATAGCAAGAAATTATTGCAAATACGCCAGGGAATTCGTTACTATTCTCATTAAGAGCCAGTTATTGAAATTTAGCGGAGAGGAACCACGCTGTGGCGGCTTACACTCCATCAGCCCTAAAAGCCGAGCTCAATGAGCGCGGCTGGCGCATGACTCCCCAGCGAGAGACCATGCTCAAAACCTTCCAGAATTTGCCTGAGAGCACTCACCTGAGCGCTGAAGATCTCTGCGAACTATTGGAAAAAGAGGGCGAACCGATTAGCCTCTCTACTATCTACCGCAACCTGAAGCTGATGGCCCGCATGGGCATCTTGCGCGAGCTAGAGCTAGCCGAGGGCCAAAAGCGCTACGAAATCAACCAGCCCGCACCCCACCACCACCACCACTTGATCTGCGTGCGGTGCAACAAAACCATCGAGTTTAAAAACGACTCGGTGCTCAAGGTAGGGGCTAAAACCGCCGATCGCTCCGGCTACCACATTCTCGACTGCCAGCTGCTGATCCACGGCATTTGCCCGACCTGCCAGCGATCGATCGTGCCAATTTAATGCGGATTGCCGCAGAAAAACGTTGGGAGAACTGACTGAATATCCCCGCTTGGGAGGGGTAGGGGTGGGTTTGACTTCTGCCACAACCCACCCCACCCCGCCTTCCGGGCACCCCTCCGAGGAGGGGACGGTACTTAGCTTCAGTTAAGTCTCTACAGCACTTCGTGGGTGTATTTGTGCTGCTTAACGTTGTCGTTTTTAGAGATTTTGCGCTGGCTGTTGAGCACCCGTTTGCGCTCAGTGGAATAGTTAAGGTCGCGCTTGAGGGTACCCACAGGTACCAGATTGATTGATTCAGGCCGAGCCTGGTAGGTGCGAGCAGCGGCCTGGAGACGCTCTTCAAAATCAGCGCAGGGCTGGGCCGGGGCCGCCGCGATTTCAGGCAGATCGAGAGCCTGGGCTTGGGCCAAAGTGGCCCCGCAGATGACGCTGTAGGAGGTGGGAATGCCTTGAAGCACCGACTGGAGGTAGGCCGAGGGAACTGGCTCTAGCACCTGAATTTCGACAGTTTCGCCCTCGTGGCGCAGGTAGCAGGTGGCCAGACCCACCACCACGTAGCTGTCGGCGGGCAGGGTGTTGGCTGGGGTCTGAGGTGCAGATTGAACCATAGTATTTATCAAGATTACGTCGTTGCCCGTTGCGATAAGACGGGCTTTGGTTGGCATCGCTCCCCCAGATCTTTGCTGTAGGAGTCGCATCCGTTACCTCCTTCACAAGGGGGCAGGGGGGATCTTCAAGGAATTCGCCTTTGAATTCTAACTTTCTGGATTGGGAGGACTGCGATCGCACTCCCAATCCGTCACAAAACACAACTTGTTGGGATATTCGGGATGGGGGGACGGTGGGTTGCGTCAGGCAGGGAGAAGGGGACAGTCGCAAGGTTGAGGTGCTGCCTAACCCACCCTTGTATCTTTAGAGGTGTGTGGCAGACCGTCCCACCCTAGGTTGTCCAAAACCGAACGTAGCATGGGTCGCTGCACACCTCTGAAGTTAACTCGCAAAATCGCCAGGAGCTTAGACTCCGTATCGAGCAAGGACGAGTGATGTCAGATTAACCTCCTACACGGGTGGATACAACCATGACTGAACTATCACAAGCGCATCAATGGGTTGGCATTGACGTATCCAAGCGCACCTTAGATGTGTACGTCCGTCCACTTGGATTAAGCGTTCAGGTGGCCAACAGTGACTCTGGTTTAAGAGAGTTGCTACAGGCGTTAACGGCGTTTCGTCGCGAGACGAGTCTGATTGTGCTGGAAGCGACCGGGGGCTATCAAGCCCTGGCGGCGCGAACGTTGATGGCGGAGGGCTGGCCCGCCGTTGTGGTGAATCCACGTCAAGTGCGTGATTTTGCCCGGGCCACGGGGCGCATGGCTAAAACAGACAAAATTGATGCCGAGGTGTTGGCTCACTTTGCCGATGCCATCCGTCCAGAGGTACGGGCGATGGCGAGTGAGGCCAGTCAACACCTTCAAGACCTCGTCACGCGACGGCAGCAACTCGTCGAGATGATGAGTGCCGAAAAAGCCCGGCAACGCTCAGCACGAGCCAGGACGGGTCAGAGCATTGAGCAGCATATTGACTGGCTCAAGCAACAGATCCAAGACCTCGATACCCAGATTGAGCAGCTCATCGCCCAGAGCGATCAGTGGCAGCGCACCCGCGAGATCCTCACCAGTGTGCCGGGTATTGGGGCTGTGACGACGGGGCTCCTCTTGGCCTCACTCCCCGAGTTAGGACAGATCTCAGCGAAGCGCCTAGCCAGCTTGTGTGGCCTCGCCCCGTTCAACCGCGATAGCGGCCAGATGCGGGGTAAGCGGATGATTAGCGGCGGTCGAGCCACCGTGCGCACAGGCCTCTACATGGCCGCGTTAGTCGCCACTCGCCATAATCCGGTCATTCGCGATTACTACCAGCGCCTGCTGCAGCGGGGAAAACTCAAAAAGGTTGCCCTGGTGGCCTGCATGCACAAACTGGTGATTATTCTCAATGCCATGGTAGAACATGACACCCTCTGGCAGGCTCCGGCTTGCTCCCTGCCCGCCGCCACATAAGGAACAGCAAGACTCTGTCTGATGCAGGCAGGGCTCCTGGCTTGATTTCCGCTGCCATCCCGCCGAGGCTAATCGCATAGCAGGATGAGCTTGACAAAGAAGATAATCGCTACGAGTCATTGAGACACCGGATTGATCTGTATGGAGCTGTTTAATCGAAATCAAGGGTGAGCTTCGTACCAGTCTTGCGCCTGCTGCTGAAGGGCATCTAGTTCTTCTGGCTGTATCCGGTCCAGGTTCTTGAGCATAAAGCTCATGCGGCCCTGGGTCTGCAACTTATCGCGGTGGCGATGCAGAAAATCCCAGTAAAAGAAATTAAATGGGCAGGCGTCTTCTCCGGTGCGCGTTTTGGGGTTGTAGCGACAGCCTTTGCAGTAGTCGCTCATTTTGTTCACATAGTTGGCCGACGAGGCGTAGGGCTTAGAGGCCAGCAGCCCGCCATCGGCAAACTGGCCCATGCCAATCACGTTGGTCTGCATTACCCAGTCGTAGGCATCGATAAACACCGCATGAAACCAGTTTTCGACCTCTTGAGGAATAAACCCAGCAATCAGCGAAAAGTTGCTGAGAATCATCAGCCGCTGGATGTGGTGGGCGTAGCCGGTGCGGTGGATCTGACTAATTGCCTGGTGCAGACAGTTCATTTCCACCTCCCCCGTCCAGAAGAACTCCGGCAGGGGCTGGCGGTGGTCAAACCAGTTGCGCTGAGCATAGTCGGCGTCGAAGTGACGGTACAGCCCCCGCATATATTCTCGCCAGCCCATCACCTGACGAATGAAACCCTCCACGCTGTTGAGCGGCAGGTCGCGTTCTATAAAAGCTTCCTCCGCTCGCTCCACCACCTCTAAGGGATGCAGTAAACCCAGGTTCAAGTAAGGCGACAGCAGGGCGTGCCACATCGTGTCTTCCCCCGTCACCATGGCGTCTTGGTAGGGGCCAAAGGTTTCTAGCCGCTCGGCGATAAACACCTCCAGCACCTCTAGGGCCTGATCGCGGGTAACGGCCCACTTAAAGGGTATTGCGTTGCCAAAGGTCGGTATTTCCAACGCCTCTACTTTGTCGATCACGGCTTGGGTTGTCGCGTCGGGCTCAAACCAGCGGGGGACAGGGGTATTGAGCTTGCCCTTGGGCGGTTTGCGGTTGTCTTTGTCGAAGTTCCACTGGCCGCCGATGGGCTGGTCGCCCTCCATCAGCACGTCGAAGCGCTGGCGGCCTTCGCGGTAAAAGCTCTCCATCAGCAGGCCCTGGCGCTGGTCGGCCCAGTTGTTGAAGTCGGCAGTGCTCCAGAGAAACAGGTTGTTGTCGAGAATCGTGAGTTTGCAGGGTAGGTCTATCCCTTGCAGCCAGACCGTGAAGGGATGATCTACCGAATCCATAATCCGCAACTCGGTGATGTCTCGATCGTTAATCCACTCGCGCAGGGCGGCTTCGGTGTCGTCGGCAATGCTGTAGGTAACCGACCACCCGGCATTCTTCAATTCGTCGGCGAAGTGGCGCATGGCCGACCATACCAGCACTAGCTTTTGCTTGTGGTAGGAGCGTTCTTTGGCAAACTGGGTAGATTCTATTAAGAGAACTGAGGCAGCTTGACCCTCACAACTGGCCAAAGCCGCCTGCTCTTGCCAGAGCTGATTGCCCAAGACCCAAACCCCGATCGCCATAGCACTGCATCCTTAAAGCGGCCTGCTTCATTGTTACGCAGGTTGCTAATCTGGCAGGGTGGAGGGTCGCCCGGTGAGGCGCTGAAACAAAAGCTGCACTCCTAGCAAAAAGATCCCCAGAGCGGCGAGGCCAAAGATGCCAGCCCCTAGAGCGGCCATGCCAACCACCAGGGTGCGCACGGCTGAGGAAATATTTACCACTGCCGGGTTGTCTGATAAGACAGGGCGAGCCGCAAAGTTGGCGGCGATCGCCAGCATCATGCGGTAGGCCAAGATGGCAATGGTGCCCGCCACAAAGGAACCGCTAAAGCACTGGAGAATTTTGGCGGTGGGGGGCGGGGCGAGGGTGCTGGGGGTGGGGTCGTCAGCCATAGGTTTAGATCCGTTAGAAGACGTTATGTATCTCAGTTTACCTAGGGGTGGTCACGCCCACCCCTACCCAAGGATCGACCGTGGTGGGCATTGCCCACCACGGTCGAGGCCAACACCCTAGCATCCCTATTCCTGCTCAAACGGATGCTGGATCTTGTGCAGCAGGTCATAGAACGGTTGCCAGTTGTCGTCGGTGGTGATGGGTTCCCAGATGGCTTCGATTTCGGGACGCAGCAGCACGGTTTGCGGGTTAGTACCTTTCAGCAGCGAAGCCACTTGCCTCATCTGCCCAGCGTCAAGGCTTTGCAAGCAGCGGTGGTAGGTCTGCCGCCAGGTTTCGAGCGGGGCGATCGCCGCCGGGTCTGAGGCTTCTAGGGTAGTGCTAAAAATTTGGCCGACATCCTCGCGCCACTCGGGTAAAAACTGCTGGGTAAGACCGAGGAAGAAGTCGTGATAGCCCACTTCTACCGCGCTCAGTAATTCAATGGTTTGGCTAACGAGGGTGGTGGCAAGGTCATCAGCGAGCGATTCAAAGCCCAGTTTGTGGAGCATGCGCTGCTGGTAGTAGGCCGCGTAGCGATCTTTAAAGGGTTCTAGAGCCACCTCTAGCTCGGCCTCGGGCATGATCAGCTTGAGGGGCTTTTGCAGCGCCTTGAGGTTCATCTGGCAGATGATGGGCTGGTTACCGTAGCTGTAGCGCCCGCCGTAGTCAAAGTAGGCGGCGGTGAAGCGGGGGTCGTAGCCATCCATAAAGGCGAAGGGGCCGTAGTCGAAGCTTTCGCCTGTGATCGACATGTTGTCGGTGTTGAGTACGGCGTGGCAAAAGCCGACCGACATCCACTGGGCGGCGAGGCGGGCGACGCGATCGCACAGTTCGCCATAAAAGTGCAAATACCGCTCTTGGGCATCGGTAAACAGCCGCGCCTCGGGGTAGTAGAGGTCGATCACATGCTCTAGCAGCTTGGCGATCAGATCGGGGCGGTTGAGATATTCGAGCCGCTCAAAGGTGCCAAAGCGAATGTGCGACTGACTAAAGCGCACCAGCACCGACGATCGGGTGGGGGATGGCTCGTCGCCCCGCCAGAGGGCCTGCCCGGTTTCGACCAGGCTGAGGGCGCGGGAGGTGTTGACCCCCAGGGCGTGCAGCGCCTCTGCCGCCAGCACCTCCCGCACTCCACCCTTGAGGGTAAGCATACCGTCGCCGCCGCGCGAGTAGGGGGTGGTGCCAGAGCCCTTGGTGCCAAAGTCGTAGAGGGTGCCGTCGCTGCCGCGCACCTGGCCGTAGAGAAAGCCGCGCCCGTCGCCCAAGAAGGGGTTGTATTCGCCAAACTGGTAGCCGTGGTAGCGCAGGGCCAAAAAGGGCTCGCGCCCCTGAAATTTGCCAAAGGCTTCGACAAAGTGGTCGTCGCTGACGGTGGCGGGGTCGAGGCCAAGCCGCTGCACTACGTCGTCGTTGCGAAAGCGCAGAATGTGCTTTGGAAATTCGGCGGCAGCGACGATGTCGTAGTAGTCATTGCCCAGAGACTCTAGGGCAGGCAGGTAGTCGAGGGCGAGCAGGGGGTTGGCGGCAGGCATGGCATCTGAGGTGGGCGAGGGGACTTTAGCAACAAGGGCATTACTAAAGTATCGCAAACTTTTTCCTATGCCTGGGGGTTGCCCGTGGAGATCCCAGGGGTCTAGGGCGGGTCTTTGTGTCTAGGCCATAGCCCCCGCTAGACCCCTGGGATCTGGGTGGCCCGCTACTCTAGCAGCACGGTTTTGGTCATGATCACCATCCACTGAGCGAGGATAGCCCCTTCGAGGATCGCTCCAGCCTTAGGGACTTAGTCCTTGAGTGCCTTGGTTGTCATAGGGGCCTAGGTCGAGATAGTCAAACATCGGTTCTATTTCTTTTGTGGTTAAGGAAAACAGAACGTGAAGACCCTAGCCCCTCAATTTGCACATCAAGCGGGGGTGGCTAGGGTACTATGAGCCTAATTTCGCAATCTGCTGGTTAAATTTGCGAAGTTATCTATTTATCGGTGTTCGCGCACTGACCAACAGCGCCACGCCTTTCAAGCTCTGTGGGGGCACCGTTCAAATAAACGGCTTAATGGATGATGATGGCGCGATCGCTCCCCGTCGATGGTGGGAGTAGAAACGTTTCTTATTCTAAGATAACACTCCAAATAATTTTGAATGGCCAACGGTAGAATGCAGTTCCAGATCTTTTTTGCAGTGGCTTGATCAACGGAATATCAGTGATTTCAGCACTTGTTTTGAAGAGTATCTAGACTATTGCTGAGGATATAGCTTAGGCAAAAGCACTTCGTGCCTCTGCCTTAAAAAATAATTATGATAATTATTTATTTTTTAAGGGGAAAAGGGAGTGCCCACCCTCTTTACTAGCCAGTGTATTTAGCTGTTCAATTTGATCTAGCCATTTGCTAGTCGGCTTTTAAATTTATTGCAATTAATTAACTTATGATTCAGTTTCTTACAGACAATATTGATCAGCTAGACTTAGCTCTCGATCAGTTAAAGATGAGAGACAGAAATTACGATCGTTTCGCAATTCTTTTGATTGACGATGTTGCCGAACTCACTCTGCATAGATACGCGCAGAATGAGGCGAAAAAGCATGAATTACTTAATGACTCCGGCTCATTAAACAATATCCCTAAAAGCATGAGAAAAGCTTTAGGTCAAAATTTTGGAGACAAGGTTAAATTCGCCTTTGAACAAGGATTGATTGATCGATATACGTCTCAGTCTATCATAAAGCTGCATTCTCTTCGCAATACTTCCTATCACCAAGGATTGAAGCATGAAAAGACTTTGCATTCCTTGGCTATATTTTATTTTCGAAACATTTGCAATTTGCTTAAGGCATATCACCCAAATTATTGGGAGTGGAGTAGTTCATGGAAAATTTCCTATAGGGCTGTTAAATATATCGGCACTTCTGACTTGTTTGCCAATGAACCACAATTATTTATCGCTGCCTACAATAGGCTCGACGAGGTGGCGGCATCTTTCAAAGAGGATCTGGTCGGAGATCTGGCAGCTGATATGCAAGCATTAATCAGCTCAGTCGACAAAAATATTTATTTTTTGGCAGGCTATTCTACCCAAAAGGAAAAAAGAGATTGGGCGATCACCTTTGCACAGGCCTATGCGCTCTGCATGAGTGAAGACATTGAATTGATCGCAAAAAAGCTAGGATACATCCCAAAGGTGCACAAAGATACTTTTGACTGGTTAATGAAAAACTATAATTGGCCAATCAAGCATGATCCTGTTCCGGGATGGAAGTTGAGATATCGTTCTCTTGTTCGTGAAACGAACTATCATGTTGCATTAAAGAAATATTGCGATTTTATATCTCAGGCAAAGATGCTTGAAAGCTCATTAGAGGAAGCAGCAGCTGAGTTAGATTACCAGCTTGAAATGGAATGGCTTTTCTAGTTTTGCGATTATAATTATAGCTGATTGAAAGAATGCACTATAGGCGATCGCAAAATTTTCAAACTCAGTTTAGCCATGAAATGGCCGTTTCTTTTGAGTGGTGACTTCAAGGCTATCGGGCTTTGCCCTGGGTTCCAACCGCAAGCTCAAAATTGTCTGCGCCGTCCCTTGTTAACTCAGCGATGCTTGATTAAATGCATCGATGGCATTCGCATTAATCTGAAGCCCAATCAGGTTTAATTATTATTGCGTACTTTGTAAAAGTAGTCTGCTTGCTGCACCATACCCGTATTCCTGGGCGATTACCCTTCCCTTGTACCGTCGCTTCAAACAGCCTATTCTGGCCACACTGGTAGGAACAATGCGTAGTTCAATGTGCTTTAGTAAGAGTGGCTTGCTCCATTTTTTACCCCTTGCTCTATGACTCAACTTCAGTCTGCGGTGGTGCTGATTACCGGAGCCGCCGGGGGATTTGGCCAAGAACTTACCCGCCAGCTGCTGCTGAAGGGCAGCCGCTTAATTTTGACCGATCGCCCCGAGGTCGATCTGCGATCGCAGATCGACCAGCTCCACCACACCCTGGGCCAGACCCCCGGCGAAATCGTCGCCTGCCTCAGTGCCGACCTGGCCACCCCCGCTGGTTGCGAAGAGCTGTACCGACAAACCCAGGCGCTAAAGTCGCCCATTGATGTGCTGATCAACAACGCCGGTATCGCCATCCTGGGCCACATGGTCGATATCCCCCCCGAGCGGTGGGAACACCTGATGCAGGTCAACCTCATGGCCCCCATGCGCCTGAGCACCCACTTCGCCAGCGATATGATCGCCCGCCGCCGGGGGCATATCGTCAATATTTCTTCCCTCGCCGGATGGATCGCCATGCCCGGCCTCACCGCCTACGCCGCCAGCAAGTTTGGTCTGCGCGGGTTTAGTGAAGGACTGCGCCACGAAGTCGCCCCTTTCAATGTCAATGTCACCACCGTGTGCCCTTGCTTTAGCCGCACGCCTCTGCTCCAGTGCCCCCGCTTTGGCCTGTGGGAGCAAGCCGACAAAACTGTGCCGGTGCCCCTCACCACCGACCCAGTCAAGGTCATGGCCCGCACCATTCGCGCCATTGAGCGAAACCAAGCCGAGGTCTTTCCCGATGCGATCGCCTCCAGCGGGCGACTCGCCAAGTGCTACCTGCCCGCCCTACCCGATTGGATCAGCCGCCAAATCGGCCTGAGTAGATTACCGAGCTAGCCAGCAGATCGGCGTGTTAATCCGGCGATCGCAGCCGCTGTAGGGCACGGCCCACCACTGAAGAAACGTTTCCCCCAAAATGTTTCACTGATGCCCTGTTGAATTCCCCCGTCAAACCTGTCAATTTATAGAGCCATGATCGAGACCCAAGACAAACAACTTATTCTCGGCGCAGGCTTTGTTGGGTTAGGCATGGCCCAGGCGCTCAAAGCCGCCAACATTCCCTACGACCAGGTCGATGCCAGCGACGACATCGGTGGCAACTGGCACCACGGCGTCTACGAAACCGCCCACATCATTTCCTCCAAAACGGTGACCGAATTCACCCATTTCCCCATGCCAGCGGACTATCCGCCTTTTCCCAGCGCCCGCCAAATGCATACCTATCTGCATAGCTTTGCCGATCACTTTGGGCTCAAAGCAGCGATCGAGTTGCAGCGCTGCGTTACCGCCATTCACCCGATTGAAAACAACCGTTGGCAGGTGACCTTTCAAAATGGCGAAACCCGCATCTATAAAGGCGTTGTGCTCTGCAATGGTCACCACTGGTGCAAGCGCTTCCCCGACTTTAAGGGCACCTTTACCGGCCCCATCTTGCACTCCAAAGATTACCACCGACCCAGCCAGCTCCAGGGCAAGCGGGTGCTGGTCATCGGTGGCGGCAACTCGGCCTGCGACATTGTGGCCGAAGCCGCCCGTGTGGGTGAAAAAGCCTTTCTTAGCCTGCGAGAGTCGGTGTGGTTTATCCCTAAAAGTTTTGCGGGCGTAGCCGTGGTCGACCTGGTTAAGATCTGGATGCCGGAATGGTTTCAGCGGCTGATCACCTACGGCATCATTCGCCTTACCTTTGGCACCCACGCCAGCTACGGGTTGCCTCAGCCTCAGCACCGCCTGTTTGACAAACATCCCACTCTCAACAACGAGGTCCCCTACTACCTGCGGCATGGGCGCATTACTCCCAAGCCTGAAGTCGATTATCTGGAGGGCGATCGCGTCCATTTTGTCGATGGCAGCCTCGAAACTGTCGATCTGATCGTCTGCGCCACGGGGTTTCATGTCGCCTATCCGTTTTTGCCCTCGGCCCTCCAGCGGGTGAAAGGCGCAGTGGTGGAATGCTACGGTGGCGCGTTTTTGCCCGATTACAAAGGCCTAGCGTTTGTTGGCTGGGGCCAGGCCCGGGGCGGGGTGGGGTCGCTGATCGCCGCCTACGGCCCCCTGTTTGCCAAGCTGCTGAAGCTCCAAGATGAAATTGCCGTTCCCCTGGGGCTGGTGTTTAAAGAAATTGGCACGTCTTTACCCACCACCCACCTGTCTGACCCCCAGCAGGTATTTCGCCAGCTTCACCTGCTGCGCTGGGGCTGGCGCTGGCTTGAGCACCGGGCGAAGCGCTGCGATCGCCGAATCGGCACGTTCACCAATCAACCACTGCCAGCAACCGGTGCGATCGCCCCCGACGCTGCGCCTGCTGGTGCCAACGCTCTGCGTTGATACGGCCCCCCGATGCTCTGCGTCTCCGCTCTCAGAGTGCAGGAGCGCCGTTGACGACGTTGCTACGCGGAACGTAGCAACGATGAGAAATCCCCACCGGCTAATGGGTCACGGTTACCGTAGTGCCCAGGCCAGAAACCGTTCAGTGTAGTAGAGAGCCAGTTGGTTGCTGAGGCCATTAAAGACCGCATCAAAGGAATGGTCGGCCCAGGGAATTTGAATAAACACCACCGGGCTGCCAGCTTGCTTAAGGCGATCGGCCATAGCCTGGCCAAATTTAGCTTCAACGATGTGGTCTTTGCCGCCATAGATCAGCAACGATGGGGGCAAATTAGCCGTTACTAAAGAACTGGGCGAGGCCGCTTTATAGCGTTCCTCCATTTGATCGGGGGGGCCGCCTAAGAAGGTTTCTAGCACCTGACGCACGTTGAGCGGATTGGGCTGGGGCAAGTCGTAGTACCCATTCAGCAAGTTGATCGGCCCATAGTAGTTGACCACCGCCCGCACCGCCAACGGCCCTGGTTGGTAGGCCGCCATCATGGCCAAATGTGCCCCCGCCGATCGCCCCAGCAGGGCGACCCGATCGACATCGGTTTCGTAATCGCTGGCGTGGGTCTTGAGAAAGGCGATCGCCGCCTGTACATCCTCGACCTGGCTAGGAAAGCGGTAGGCCGGGGCATGGCGATAGGAGATCGCCCACACCACGTAGCCCTGGTTGGCCATGTAGCGGGCAAAGGTGGCATTGTCACCAGGCTTACCCTGTTGCCAGGCCCCGCCGTAGATCATCACCAGGCCTGGGTAGAGCCCCGGCTGTGCGGGTTGGTAGAGGGTGAGGGTGAGGGGAACGCCAGCGGGGGTTGCAAAGACAATCCCCGTGGTCTCGCGGACAGGGGCGATCGCTATGCCCCGAAAACTATCGGCCAGCACCATGGGCCGAGGTCGCATCTGGGCCGGGCGATCGGGTGCAAGCTTGGCCTCATAATCGGCCCCAGCCACTTGCCCCAGGCTCTGGTGAGCCGCCCGGTTAACCGCTGGCAGCTGGCTCAGGGGCAAGACACTCAGCCCCAAGGCCAGGCCACCCGCTACCAGAGCCAGGCGACCCAGGCTAGTGTCTCGCAGGGTTAGCAAACTGAGGAGTACAAGGCCTAGATTGCCTAGCACCAACCAGGGGGTGATCTCTGGGGCACAGACAGACAGGGGCAGTAACCTGCGGGTGGGAGCTGGTGTGACCACCCAAACGCTCAGCCCTAGCAGCAGCAGGGAGCCCAGGCCAACGAGGAGATGCTTCACTGGCACAGGAAGAAATAACCTGCCCACTATAACAGCGTTCCCTGGGACAAAAGCTGTCCGGTAAATGTAATCTACGCCGGGGGGCAGGAGCGCCAGGGATAGCCTGGCGATGTGGAACGTTGCCACGATTAGTGAGTGGACAATAAAAAAGCGCTCCCCGAAGGGAGCGCTTTTTGAAAATCAAAGAGCTAGAGACTAGCCGATGATTTCAGGAGCCTCAGCGGTAGCGAGGTCGAGGGGGAAGTTGTGAGCATTGCGCTCGTGCATCACTTCCATACCCAGGTTCGCCCGGTTGATCACGTCAGCCCAGGTGCCAATCACACGACCCTGTGAGTCGAGGATGGACTGGTTGAAGTTGAACCCGTTCAGGTTGAACGCCATCGTGCTGATGCCCAGTGCGGTGAACCAGATGCCAATCACAGGCCACGCACCCAAGAAGAAGTGCAGGCTGCGGCTGTTGTTGAAGCTGGCATATTGGAAGATCAGACGACCGAAGTAGCCGTGGGCTGCAACGATGTTGTAGGTCTCTTCTTCTTGGCCAAACTTGTAGCCGTAGTTCTGAGACTCGGTCTCGGTGGTCTCACGCACCAGAGAAGAAGTCACCAGTGAACCGTGCATAGCCGAGAACAAAGAACCACCAAACACACCGGCTACACCCAGCATGTGGAAGGGGTGCATCAGAATGTTGTGCTCAGCCTGGAACACCAGCATGAAGTTGAAGGTACCGGAGATACCCAAAGGCATGCCGTCAGAGAAGGAGCCTTGACCCAGGGGGTAGATCAAGAACACAGCGGAAGCAGCGGCCACAGGTGCGCTGTAAGCCACGCAGATCCAGGGGCGCATGCCCAGGCGGTAGCTCAGTTCCCACTCACGACCCATGTAGCAGAAGACGCCAATGAGGAAGTGGAAAATCACCAACTGGTAAGGGCCACCGTTGTACAGCCACTCATCGAGGGAAGCGGCTTCCCAGATGGGGTAGAAGTGCAGGCCGATGGCGTTAGAGGACGGCACAACCGCACCGGAGATGATGTTGTTGCCGTACATCAAAGAGCCAGCGACGGGCTCACGGATGCCGTCGATGTCGACGGGAGGGGCTGCGATGAACGCAACCACGAAGCAGGCGGTAGCAGCCAGCAGGGTGGGAATCATCAGCACGCCGAACCAGCCCACATACAGGCGGTTCTCGGTGCTGGTGACCCACTGGCAAAACTGCTCCCACAGGGAAGCGCTTTCGCGCCGCTGTAGAGTAGTGGTCATGATGTATTAGTCCTTGGTATTTATCGTTTCAAGGTACATGGGGTTCAATCGTTTAGATTTGTTGCCCACGTACCAACAGATTACAGCAGTCATGGAGTTTTGTAAACAAATATCTTGGCGGAGTTTAATCTTTTGGCGACCTAGCGATCGCCACACCAAGCCCTGTAATCCCTTAGCCATGCCTGCTTCAAAGGCTTTAACGCGGTGCCGAGCGCTCTAGGGAGACTCATAAACCCTCTGTCTAAAGGTGAAGCAGGGCTTAGCCCTCTCATAAAATTCTGTAACAATTGCCGCTCAGACCGCTGTCCAAACTGCCGCTGTATAGAGACAGCTATAGCCGCTCTAAATAGTCGAGCAGATCGGCCATATCCCGAGGTTCGGGCTGAAACTGCGGCATAGGGGGCGTTTGACCGCTAATCACCTGTTTGATCAGGCCTACTTTGGTTTTGTGGTCCGACACACCCACCAGCCTTGGCCCCACTTCTCCGGTGGCTTCAAGACCGTGGCAGACGGCACAGTTCATTTTGAAAATAGCTTCACCCCGATCGCCATCACCCTGAAGGGCCAAAACCTCGCGAATGTAGGGTTCTGACGCTTGGGAGTACCGTACAGCCACAACGCTTAGCACTACAGTTACCACCAAAGCCACTGCCACCAGAGCAGCTTTTTTCAGCAGGGTATTTAGGTCTTCGGTCTGTTCTTCTAAGATGTCTTGTGCCAAGAGGATAGATATATATCTTCAGTAAGTAAATGTTACGTACTTTGAAGAACTAACGGTGACTTTGCCGGAGAATCTTAAGGATTCCAGTGCTGGTGCTGACCACCGACCCAGACCCGTGAGTGCTGGGTGTTGAGCCCGCTGATTGGGGATAGTACCCTAACTGAGATGGCTGGCCGCGATCGCAGAGTTACCTGCCCCGGTAGCCCAGGCGAGATCGCGCCATTGGAGTCAACCCAGCCCGTCAGAGTGGCCTGCAAGCAAGGCGATCGGGCCGAATTAGCTGTCTACCAAACCAATCACGACCTCATGGCTGACCTAGAACCCATCTCCCATCCGGCAAAGGCTGCTCCCCTGCCCCCGACGGAGGGTGCGTCAACTCCACCCCCGGAACCCATGCCGATGACCAGCGCCCAGGCGGATCAAATCTTAGCCGAACTAAAAACTATTAAGCAAAACCTGCTTTGGCTGCTGCTGATTGGCGGTTTTTTTGCGGCCCGATCGTTTTTCTTTCATTACTAAGCGACGATGGCCTCCCTCGACTCCCAAGATTCTCAAACTGCCCCCGATTCCGACTCATCGGTCTCCCCCGACGACTATTTTTACTCGACCTTTGTGGCGGAATACATTGTGCCCAAGGGCCACGAGGCCCTATTTCGCAAGTGGTACGCTCGCCTGACAAAAGCAGCTAGAGGCTTTTCGGGCTACACCCGCACCGACCTCTGCCCCCCCCTAGATTGCGACGATGGGGTTGTGAAGTGGTATGCCATCGTGCACTTTAGAACGCCTAAAGAACTGAACCGCTGGCTCAAGTCGAGCGATCGCGCCGAAATCTTCGAGCAGGGCCGAGAGACCTTTGTGGCCTACCGCTACAAGTCGTTTAGCACCGGGCTAGAGGGCTGGTTCTCGTCCCACACTGGGGGAGACGAGAGCAGCAGCCTGGGGCCGCCGCCCTGGAAACAGGTGCTGGCGGTGGTGCTGGGCCTTTACCCCACGCTGATGATTCAGGGCATGGTGTTCAGCGCCCTCGGCATTATGCAAACCTGGCCAATGCCGACTTCGTTGGTCATCAATAATTTAATTACATCGTCAATTTTGACCTGGGGGGTTATGCCCAGAATTAGTCGGGGGTTAAGTTTTTGGCTGCGCCCCGCCTATCGGTTAACCGCTTTGCAGACCAATGTAATGGGCGCAGGGCTGGTGATCGCCGCCCTAGGGTTTATGGTCAGCATATTTAATTACCTCGGCTCGTAATCCTAAATCCTGCTGGGTTATACGAGAATCCTACTTGGCTCCCCTCGATGGTCTCAGGGCGAACCGCCGTCAGGCCTCCGGCCAGGCTATGCCAACGCCCTACCGGTTGACCGGTAGGGAAGCGGGGTTATGGGATGCGGATGTGATGTAGGGCAGCAATCCCGCCAACCATTGCTTTAAAGCAGATTCCCCGTCTGGTTAAACTACTCGCAGCACAATACCGGTGGAGTGATGGAATCAACTTTTTTGACGGCGGTATTTTTGCCCCTGGCGTTGTTTATGGTCATGCTGGGCATGGGCCTGGGGCTGACGCCCGGCGATTTTACGCGGGTGCTGGTGTATCCCAAAGCAGCGGTGATTGGGCTGCTGGCCCAGCTGATTATGCTGCCCCTGTTGGGCTTTGGGCTGGCGTCGATCTTTCCTCTGACCCCCGACCTTGCGGTGGGGGTGATGATCTTGGCTGCCTGCCCTGGGGGGCCAACCTCTAATCTGGTGACCTACCTGGCACGGGGCAATGTCGCGCTATCGATTACGCTGACGGCCCTGAGCAGCTTAATTACGGTCTTTACCATTCCTCTGGTGGTGAACCTGGCGACCGGGGTATTTATGGGCGAAGCGGCTGCCCTTCAACTGCCATTTCTAGCCACGGTTGGGCAAATTGCAGTTATCACAGCTATACCGGTGGCGGTAGGTATGACGCTGCGCCATTACCTACCCCAGTTTGCAAGCCAGGTCGAACGCAGGGTCAAGTGGCTCTCTCTGGCGCTGCTGGGGTTAATTATTGCAGGCCTGCTGGTGCAGCAGCGCGCGAGCCTGGTAGGTTTCTTTGCCCAGGTGGGGCTAGTGACCCTGGCGCTCAACCTGGGGGCTATGGCCCTGGGCCACCTCATTGCCCTAGTCGCCAAACTCGATCGGCCCAATGCCACCGCTATTACGGTGGAAGTCGGCATTCAAAACGGCACGCTGGCGATCGCGATCGCCAGTTCCCCCACCCTGCTCAACCAGCCCAACCTGGCCATTCCAGCGGCGATCTATAGCCTGGTGATGTTTGCCACCGGGGGTGGGTTTGCCTGGTGGGCAACCAAGCGGGGCGATCGCGAGCAAACCCTGGTCAGCTAACCCTCCCGGTAGTTAGCGCCCAACTAAAAGCCCTGAGCCAAACTGGCTCAGGGCTTTAGGTCAAAGAGCAGAGTCAGGGTAGGGTGTTAACCGTTAAGCCCCCTACCCGTTCAACCTTTTCTAGCGGCTGAGACCGCATCCGCATTGCCTAACCCCGATTCCCAAACGGCCAAACCGTAGGGGCGGATGGCATGCGCCCTGCTGAACGGGGGGTAACCAAACGGGATTCAGTGTTAGACACCGACTAGGCCCACCGACTGCAAGATAAAGTTCAAAATTGAGCTGACAATGGCCAGGGCGATCGCACCCAAAATGGCGCTCCAGATGCCATAGCGCAGACGGAACCCTTCGATCAGCCAGGCGGCTAAGCCAAATACAACAATAGCCCCAATCAGCGGAATTAAGCCCAGGCTAATAATGGCAAAAAAGCCACGCAACGCATTGGGGAAAAAGCCCCAGATGCCGTTAAACGCTCCAATAATCGCCCCACCCAGCAAAGCCTTAACCGGGCTATCAATTTCCACCCCGATGGGAGGAATTTTTGAAATAATCAACAGGCTAATAGCCAGCACAATGACGCTAATTAAAAATCCGATCAGCATTGGCGGTACTCCTCACACAACAACAATGGGGCTAATCAACCAGGGACCCGTTCAAGAGCAACCGGCCCTGTGCACCTGAAATTATCGATCATAAAGTAGCATTTGCTACGGTTTTTGCTTCGCCGTCTAGAAGTCGGGAGCGATAAGGAACCTTCCTGAAAGCCCGATGACCCTAAACAGGGGCTGCACCTGGTCTCTAACGCTATCTATACCATGGTCAATCTATAATCGCGGTAAATAGCGCGTTAAACTCTGGTTTTCAGAGCGAAAGCGGCAGTTAGCCTGCTAGACCTAGGGCCTGACTCATTTTCTTCAGTACATCGTTCTCTTTGTCGCTAATGCGGCTCGACCCGATCCCCATAATGCCGCCTTCGCGGTGGGCTTCTGCCACCTTTACGGCCACCGACATCAGCCATTCTTTGAGGGCCGTAGCTTGCACACCGGTAACGTTGGTGTCTAGGATGGCGGCTACTCTTTGCAGATAGGCGATCGCATAGCCACGACCGTCCTTCGAACTTTTAAAGGTCTGCATGAGCCCCAGCAGTTCAAACTGCTTTTTTAGCAGCAGTTGATCGCCATCGAGGGCCTCGGCAGCATCGAGGGCTACCATGCTGTTAGCCAGGCTAGGGGCCAGGTTGCCGGGCAGATCGTCCCGCCGAATTTCTTCTTCAACGAGAGCCACTCCAGACTTCAGTTCCTGCAAAAAAGAAATAGGGTCGACTCGGTCAGCAAGACAGACGCCCATGACAACTTGCATTGGTGCTTGTAGCAGGGTCATCCACTCTTCTTCAGTAAATGGGTCGCGCATACACCACCTTACTCCTGGGTCTACAGCAAGCCCAACCTATAAGAAAAATATATGAAATCTCTAAGTTGTCCAGATTCTGGCAGCGGGCGTGATGGCAGCATGACAGCTTTGCGAGAGGGGTTAACATCCCTTAACCTGGTCAGATAGTTAACCTTCCCTTACGACTGGCCCACCATACTGAGCTACTGAGTACGATGAGTGGCGCAGCTCAATTCAACCTATCAACCCGGCGGAGGACAAGCCCATGACCCAATCTCTGTGGCAACGGTACCAAGACTGGCTGTACTACCACGATGGTTTGGGCCTTTACCTCGATATCAGTCGCATTCGCTTTGACGATGATTTTGTCGCGACGATGGCCCCCAAGTTTGAGCGGGCCTTTGCCGATATGGTGGCGCTCGAACAGGGGGCGATCGCCAACCCCGACGAAGACCGCATGGTGGGCCACTACTGGTTACGCAACCCAGATTTAGCCCCCAGCCCCGAGATTCGCGATAGCATTCTGGCCGATATTCAGGCGGTAGAAGACTTTGCGGCCAAGGTGCACTCCGGTGAAATTCACCCCCCCGAAGCACCCCGGTTCGAGCATGTGCTGTCGGTCGGCATTGGCGGCTCGGCCCTGGGGCCACAGTTTGTAGCCGAGGCGCTGTCGCCCGACGTACCGCCCATGACCATTCACTTCATCGACAACACCGACCCAGCGGGCATGCGCCGCACCATGACCCGTATGCTCGACCAACTGCCCGCCACCCTGATTCTCAACACCAGCAAGTCGGGAGGCACTCCCGAAACCCGCAACGGCATGCTGGAGGTCAAGGCTGCCTACGAGCAGATGGGGCTCAACTTTGTCGACCACGCTGTCGCCATCACTATGGAAGGCAGCAAGATGGACATCGAGCTAGCCAAGGCCGAGGGCTGGCTAAAAGAGTTCTATATGTATGACTGGATCGGCGGTCGCACCTCAGTGATGTCGGACGTGGGGCTGCTGCCCGCCGCGCTCCAAGGCATCGACATTCGCGCCATGCTCGATGGGGCCAAGCTGATGGACGAGGCCACCCGCGTGCCCGACTTGAAATCGAACCCCGCCGCCCTGTTGGCCATGGCCTGGTACCACGCTGGCCAGGGCAAGGGCGAAAAAGACATGGTGGTGCTGCCCTACAAAGACAGCCTGATGCTGTTTAGCCGCTACCTGCAACAGCTAATTATGGAATCGCTGGGTAAAGAAAAAGATCTTGATGGCAATGTGGTGCATCAGGGCATCGCCGTCTACGGCAATAAAGGCTCTACCGACCAGCACGCCTACGTGCAGCAGCTGCGCGACGGGGTGCCCAACTTCTTTGCCACCTTTATTGAAGTGCTCGACGACCTGCCCAACCAGGACGATATCGAAGTGGAGCCTGATGTCACCTCCGGCGACTACCTGAATGGCTTTCTCTACGGCACCCGCAGCGCCCTGTACGACAACGGTCGCGATTCGGTGACCATCACCATCCCCGATGTAAACCCCCGCGTGGTGGGTGGGCTGATTGCTCTGTACGAACGGGCGGTGAGCTTCTATGCCTCACTGGTGAATATCAACGCCTACCACCAGCCGGGGGTCGAGGCGGGCAAAAAAGCGGCGGCAACCATTCTCGATCTCCAGCGGCGGGTGCTGACGGCGCTGCGAGCAGCCAGCGAGCCGCTGGGCATTGAAACCCTGGCAGAGCAGGCAGGGGCCAGCGACGAGGTGGAGGCGGTCTACAAAATTGCCCGTCACCTGGCCTCTAACGATCGCGGCATCAAGCTAGAGGGCGATCGCGCCCAGCCCGCCAGCCTGAAGGTGTGGCTGGAGCGGTAGGCAGGTAGACGGGCAGCGGGTAGGCGAGTAGCGGCTGGCTGGGTAGATTAACGTCTGCTTTATCCATCCACCTTTGGCGCTTCACTCTTTACCCATCCACCCCTTACCCCCTACCCATCCACCTTACCCATGCCCGCTTCTAAAACCGCTCTACTCCAGGTTCACGCGTCGGTTTTTCTGTTTGGCCTCTCTGGGCTGTTTGGCAAATTTCTCGATCTACCCGCCACCGTTATTGTGCTGGGGCGCACGGGATTTGCCACTCTGGCCCTGGGGCTGGTGCTGGCGGTCGGGCGATCGAGCCTGCGCCCTGGTGCCGCCAAAGATCTGCTGGGTCTGGCGCTGCTGGGGATGCTGTTGGCCTTTCACTGGGTGAGCTTTTTTCGCAGCATTCAGCTGGCGACGGTGGCGATTGGGCTGTTGACCTTTTCGAGCTTTCCGGTGTTTGTCACGCTGCTAGAGCCGTTGCTGTTTAAGACTGTCTGGCGGTGGCGTGATGGGGCGATCGCAGGTCTGGTCGTCCTGGGCGTGGCCCTGGTGATTCCGGAGTATCGTTTGGGGTCGACGACGACGGCAGGGGCAATTTGGGGGCTGCTGTCAGGGCTGTCCTTTGCGCTATTGCAGCTGCTGAATAAAGGATACCGACAGCGGTATGGGGCAGTGGCGATCGCGTTTTATCAAAATCTCTTTGCCTGGATGAGTTTGGCTGGGCTGGGGGCGATCGCGCCCCTGGGCTCCCTAGACCTCAACCCCCGAGATCTGGGGCTACTCCTGGTGCTGGGGGTGCTGTGTACGGCAGTGGCCCACACCCTATTTATCGAAAGTCTGGCGGTGCTGCGGACCCAAACCGCCAGTGTGATCAGCGCCCTAGAACCGGTCTATGGCATTGTGCTGGCGGCCCTCTTGCTGGCAGAAATGCCCTCACTACGCACTCTGCTGGGGGGCGGGCTGATTCTCGGCACCACCCTGGCCGCCAGCTCCGTTAACGATCAGTGAATGCCGGTGCCGTAGGCGATCACCTCTAGGGCCACCACCCCCTTACCGTTGTTGCCGCTGAGCTCAGCGGTTTGAATGCGGATGTTTACTACCCGGTTTGCACCCCAGGCCAGGGCTGATTCTTCCATCCGCAGCAGAGCCTCGCGGCGGCCCCGTTCTAGCAGGGTTTCGTAGACGCTAATGCGCCCGCCAAACAGACCCATTACCCCGGCAATAAACGTCTTAAAGAAGTCTGACGACACCACCACACTGCCCACAAACAACTGCGCCGCCTGGGCGTCAGGAACCACCGCCTTGGCCCCCGCCACGCTGAGCACCAACCCACCGATCGCACTCTCCCGCTGTTGCAACGAGCGAAAATGCTGCTGTTCAGCGCGGGTGCCAAAAAAATAGCCAATGCCTAGCAGCACGGCAAATATAATCAGGCTATCCATAGCTACTCCACCCGCACGGCGGTGCCGTAAACAAACAGCTCTGCGGCCCCCTGGGTCAGTGACGAGGTGGCAAATCGCACGTTGACGATCGCATTGGCCCCTTTAGCCTGGGCCTCTTGCACCATACGGTTAGTGGCCTCTTGGCGGGCTTCTTGCAGCAGCTCGGTGTAGCCCTTAAGTTCACCACCGACAATATTCTTTAAGCCTGCGGCGATGTCGCGGCCCAGGTGCTTGGCCCGCACCGAGCTGCCCTGCACCAGGCCCAGGTGCTGGGTAATGGTTTTACCGGGAATCGTTTCTATGTTGGTCAGAATTAGGTTTGAGTTCGCTGTAGAGGGTCGCGGTTGCACAGTCATAGTAGACGGTTAAAGTCCAAATAAAACAACCCTAAAGCTAGCCTTTAGGCCTAGCGTCGTCGAGAGTTTTTAACGGTTTGCCCACCATTAATCGCAAACCGTTACATGGCGATGGGCACGGACATGGCCCTTTGCCCCATCCTACGTTTACTTGCACCTACCGACTGATAGCTATAGCAGGGTTAAACCAGGCCAGCCTAAACCAAGCCGACTTAAACCAAGTAGGTGTACTGGCTCAGGCTGCGCTCGTAGTGTTGAATCAGCAGCTGCGACTCTTCCAGGGTGATCTGGCTGTCTTGCAGCGCCCGCTCCGATCGCCTGCGAATATTCTCAATCATGTCTTCAGCGTCGTACTGCACATAGCCCAGCACCTCGGTCATGGTGTCGCCCTTCACCACCTGCTCGACCTGGTAGCCCTTGGGAGTCATGTGAATGTGCACAGCGTTGGTGTCGCCAAACAGGTTGTGCAGGTTACCCATGATCTCCTGGTAGGCCCCGCCCAGGAACATGCCCAGGTAGTAAGGCTGATCGGGTTTGAGCGCGTGCAGCTCTAGCACGTGCTTGACGTCGCGCAGGTCGATAAAGGTGGTGATTTTGCCGTCGCTGTCGCAGGTGAGGTCGGCCAGGGTGCCCCGGCAGCTGGGCTCTTCGTTGAGCCGGTGGATCGGCAAAATCGGGAACAGCTGCTCGATCGCCCAGGTATCGGGCATCGACTGAAACACCGACAGGTTGATGTAGTAGATCGAGGCCATGCTCTGGTTCAGTTCCTCGATATCCTCAGGGATATAGTCGGCATCGCTAACCACCGACAGGGCTTTGCGGCAGCAGGCCCAAAACAAGCGCTCGGCCTTGGCCCGAGCCGACAGGCTAAGGTAGCCAAAGTTAAACAGGCTGATCGCCTCCTCTTTGAACTGCACCGCGTCGTTGTAGAGTTCCTGCACGGTGTTGGCGCTGAGGTTTTGGTAGATCTCGTAGAGTTCGCGCAAAATCACATGGTCGTCGTCACCGGGCACTTCGACGGTCTCGTGGTTGGGGGCATCGCTGCTGCCCAGCACATCAAACACCAGCACCGACTGGTGAGACACCAGCGCCCGTCCGCTCTCGCTCACCAGGGTGGGCACCGGGATGCCCTTAACCCGGCAGGCCTCCTGCACCTCGGCCACGACGTCGTTAGCGTAGTTTTGGGTGCTGTAGTTTTTAGAGGCGTAGAAGGTGGTCTTAGAACCGTCGTAGTCGACCGCCAGGCCGCCGCCCACATCCAGGTAGCGCATACCCGCCCCGAGGTCCGCCAGCTCCACGTAGATGCGGCTGGCCTCCCGCAGGGCCTCTTTGACCACGCTGATGGCGGAGATCTGGGAACCAATGTGAAAGTGCAGCAGCTGAAGGCAGTCAAGCATATCAGCCTCGCGCAGCCGGTCTACCACCGCCAGAATTTCGGGCACGGTGAGGCCAAATTTAGCGCGATCGCCCGCTGAAATGCCCCAGCGACCGCTGCCCTTGGTGCTGAGCTTTGCCCGCACCCCCAGCACCGGGCGAATGCCGAGCCGCTGGCTGGCCTCGATCGCGATCGCCACCTCGTTCATCTGCTCGATCACAATGATCGGTCTCTGCCCCAGCCGCTGCCCCAGCATGGCGGTCTCAATGTAGTCTTTATCTTTGTAGCCGTTGCAGATCAGCAGAGCACCGGGCGTGTCGAGGGTCGCCAGGGCGATCAGCAGCTCGGGCTTTGACCCAGCCTCTAGGCCAAACTGGTAGGGGCGACCGTAGCGCACCACATCTTCGAGCAGCTGCCGCTGCTGGTTGCACTTGACCGGAAACACACCCCGGTAAACCCCCGAGTACTTGTAGCGGGCGATCGCCTTAGCAAAGCAGGCATTGATGCGCTCGATCCGGTCTTCGAGAATGTCGGAAAAGCGAATCAGCAGAGGCAGATTGAGGTTGCGCTGCTTGATCGCTTCGACTAGGTCGAACAGGTCTAAAGAACCGCCGCGATCGCCCCGAGGCGACACCGTCAGATGCCCATCGGCATTGATTGAAAAGTAAGGCTCACCCCAGCTGTGGATGCGGTAGAGTTCTTCGCTGTCTTCGATCGTCCAGGGCGCGGCAACGGTCTCGGCAGATTGCAACATATTTTCTAGGGTGGCCCGGTGCAGGCGAGGGGAAGACGGCGACGGAGGCTGGGCCATATTCATAGATGGGGGAGGCTCGCTGGATAAATGCATAGGTCAGCGGCCAGGAAGTCTGCCGCAATAGGCGCGACCCAAATTGTAACAAAATGGTTATACCGAATACCGGGCTAGGTGGGTAAAGATGACGTTGCAGAATCACAACAACGTTTTGGTACATTGCGGCGCGAATGCACTTACAGGAGTGAGGCGATCGCAGAATTCGTAGGGTGCATTCGCGGCTCAACGTCCTTTGCCCATGACCAAGCCATCCCCATGGCCGCAATGCACCGCTCTCGGTTGGCAAATTCTCAGGTCTGAATTTGGTGCATTGCGGCGCGAATGCACCCTAAGGGGCTGCTGTGGGGTATTGCAATCTCTGGGCGCGATCGCTCCCTTCGTCAGCGGTGACCTCAGCACCCAGCAAACCCGCTCAGCAAGCCAGGTGATAGGATAGAAAAGCACTTTTGATCGCTTCCTAAAGCAACCTTGACCCGGCCCAGGTGTGGAGATCGCCCCTTGCCGAGCGGTCTCCCGTTACGATTGACTAAGTGCAACACCCTACGCTGACCTAGCTGCCTGAATTCATGCTGAAGAACCTCCTCGGTGATCCCAACGCGCGCAAGCTCAAGAAGTACCGTCCCGACGTGGTCGAGATTAACCTGCTGGAGGAAGAGATTCAGCAGCTCTCCGATGAGGCCCTGACAGCCAAAACCGGGGAGTTTAAGCAACGCATTGAAAAGGGTGAATCGCTTGATGATCTGCTGCCCGAAGCCTTTGCCGTGGTGCGCGAAGCCTCGAAGCGGGTGCTGGGCATGCGCCACTTCGACGTACAGCTAATCGGCGGCATGGTGCTCCACGATGGCCAGATCGCCGAGATGAAAACCGGGGAAGGCAAAACCCTGGTAGCCACCCTGCCCTCCTACCTCAACGCGCTCTCCGGCAAAGGTGCCCACGTAGTCACCGTCAACGACTACCTGGCCCGCCGCGACGCCGAGTGGATGGGGCAAATTCACCGCTTTCTAGGTCTCAGCGTCGGTCTGATTCAGCAGGGCATGTCGCCCGCCGAGCGTCGCCACAACTACGGCTGCGATATCACCTACGGCACCAACAGCGAGTTTGGCTTTGACTACCTGCGCGACAATATGGCCACGGCCATGGAAGATGTGGTGCAGCGCCCCTTCAACTACTGCGTGATCGACGAGGTCGATTCTATTCTGGTAGACGAAGCCCGCACGCCGCTAATTATCTCAGGCCAGGTCGAGCGCCCCAGCGAAAAATACACCCGCGCCAGCGAAGTTGCCCGCGAGCTCAATGCCGACGACCATTATGAAGTCGACGAAAAGGCTCGCAACGTGCTGCTCACCGACGAAGGCTTTATCCGGGCTGAAGAGGTGCTGGGGGTGCAAGATCTCTTCGACCCCAAAGACCCCTGGGCCCACTACATTTTCAACGCCATTAAGGCCAAAGAACTGTTTACCAAAGACGTCAACTACATCGTCCGCAACGACGAAATTGTGATTGTTGACGAGTTTACCGGGCGGGTGATGCCCGGCCGCCGCTGGAGCGACGGTCTGCACCAGGCGATCGAAGCCAAAGAGCATGTCGAGATCCAGCCTGAAACCCAGACCCTGGCCAGCATTACCTACCAAAACTTCTTCTTGCTCTACCCCAAGCTGTCGGGCATGACCGGCACCGCCAAGACCGAAGAAGCTGAGTTTGAGCGCATCTACAAGCTCGAAGTTACGATCATTCCCACCAACCGCCCCGCCGCCCGCCGCGACCTGTCGGACGTGGTCTACAAAAACGAAGAGGCCAAGTGGAAGGCCGTCGCCGAAGAGTGCGCCGAGATGCACGAAGCCGGTCGCCCTGTTCTCGTCGGCACCACCAGCGTCGAAAAATCGGAGGTGCTGTCGGCGCTGCTAAGTGAGCGGGGTGTGCCCCACAACCTGCTCAACGCCAAACCCGAGAACGTAGAGCGAGAATCTGAGATTGTCGCCCAGGCCGGGCGCAGCGGCTCCGTTACCATTGCCACCAACATGGCCGGGCGCGGTACCGACATTATTCTGGGGGGTAACGCCGACTATATGGCCCGCCTCAAGGTGCGCGAATACCTCATGCCCCGCATTGTCAAACCTGAAGACGAAGACGAGTTTGCGGTCACCGCCGTGCCGGGCACCAAGGGCCGTGCCCCCGCCCAGGGCTTTGGCGGCACCAAAAAGGTCAAAACCTGGAAAGCCTCCCCAGACATTTTCCCGATTGAGCTATCGCCGGTTGCCATTGATGAGCTAAAAGCCACCGTAGACTTTGCTGTGACCACCTACGGAGAGCGCAGCCTGCCCGAGCTTCAGGCCGAAGACAAGCTGGCCGTCGCCGCCGAGAAAGCCCCCACCGATGACCCGGTGATTCAAAAGCTGCGCGATGTTTACAACCGCATTCGTCAGGAGTACGAAGCTTTCACTAGCGCCGAGCACGACAAAGTAATCCAGCGCGGTGGACTGCACGTGATTGGCACCGAGCGCCACGAGTCGCGCCGCATCGACAACCAGCTGCGGGGTAGAGCGGGCCGCCAAGGCGACCCCGGCTCGACTAAGTTTTTCTTGAGCCTGCAAGACAACTTGCTGCGCATCTTTGGCGGCGATCGCGTTGCCGGTCTGATGAATGCCTTCCGGGTCGAAGAAGATATGCCGATCGAGTCGGGCATGCTGACGCGATCGCTGGAAGGAGCTCAAAAGAAAGTCGAGACCTATTACTACGACATCCGTAAGCAGGTGTTTGAGTACGACGAGGTAATGAACAACCAGCGCCGCGCCATCTACGCCGAGCGCCGTCGGGTGCTTGAAGGCGACGAACTCAAAGAAATGGTGATCGGCTACGCCGAGCAAACCATGGATGACATTGTCACCGCCTACATCAACCCCGAACTTCCCCCGGAAGAGTGGAAGCTGCCGGAGATGGTCGATAAGATCAAAGAGTTCGTCTACCTGCTGGCCGACCTCACCCCCGAGCAGCTCGAAGACCTCTCTGTGGGCGAAATCAAGACCTTTCTCCACGAGCAGGCCCGGATTGCCTACGACATCAAAGAAGCCCAGGTTAGCCAAATCAAGCCGGGGCTAATGCGTGAGGCCGAGCGATTCTTCATTCTTCAGCAGATCGACAGTCTGTGGCGCGACCACCTGCAACAGATGGATGCCCTGCGCGAAACCGTGGGTCTGCGCGGCTACGGCCAGAAAGATCCGCTAATCGAGTACAAGAGCGAGGGCTACGAAGTCTTTCTCGACATGATGACCGGCATTCGCCGTAACGTGGTTTATACCCTGTTCCAGTTTCAGCCCCAGCCACAGACCCAGGTGAAGGCATCCCAGGAGGTGGGGTAGGGGGGTAGGTAAGTCCTATTCCCAAGGTTTCAGGTTCACGGCCAGCCGTGAACCTGAAACCCTACTGATCTGTCTATAGCCCCAATAGAAAACCCCTGGGGGAGTTAGTCCCAGGGGCTGAGCTTGATGACGATAACTATATCGATGCAGCGGGGTTGCCCTAGTAGGCCAGACCCATGCTGCGGGTGGTTTCGGCACCCAGGTAAACCCGAATGCTGAGGAAGTCGGTGGGGCAGGCGGTTTCACAACGCTTGCAGCCCACGCAGTCTTCGGTGCGGGGAGAGGAGGCAATTTGCCCGGCTTTACAGCCATCCCAGGGCACCATCTCTAGCACGTCGGTGGGACAAGCGCGCACGCACTGGGTGCAACCAATACAGGTATCGTAAATTTTGACAGAATGGGACATTGAAACAAAACTCCAATGTGGGTCACGACTGGGTTTGACAGTTTGAGGAGGCCCTCAAAGGTAGGTCAAAACGGTCTATGCAGTAAGGGTTTCCTAATCTTTGACCAGTCTATAGCGAGAGATTTCAGCTCTCATCGCCACCCCCCATAAACCTTAACGGATCGTAATATGGGCGAGGGTCGTGGCTCATAAATGGCATCAGAACGGGATCCTTGGCGGTGACTCGACTGAACGAGCAACGGCTACCCCTAATCAATCGATGCGATCGACCTGTCTAAAGGCCATCACTACCAGGGCGTCGTCGGGAGCCAGGCGATCAAAGGACTGGGGTTTGGGGTTGAGCAGAATGTTGCCGTCGCCCCGACGCACTCCCAGCAGGAGGAGCGGGTTGTCGGTCTGGGTGGCGCTGTAGGTGCTAATCCACTGGCTGAGTTCGGTAAAGGACTTGCCCCAGAGATGGTTGGGGTAGCGGCCTGGGTCGATAAAGTAAAACTCATTGGAATCGTCGGAGTAGGTGAGCAGTTGTTGGTAGACCACCGACATATGTTTGAACATGGCGCTCTGGGCCATAATGCCAGCACTGTAGTCGCGGGCTGAAACCACCTCATCGACCCCGGCCTCTTGCAGGTGGCGACGGCGGCGCAGGTTCACCAGTTCGGCGATCACGTGGATGTCTTTTTGGCGACCGGGGATTTGCTCCAGGTGTTTGATGGCTAACGCAATCAGGGCGTTTTTGTCGTCGGGGGACTCGGTGGCCTCGTCGGCCAGCAAAATTACCGCCTTGGCCTGGGAGGCATGAAGTCGTTCTAGGGTGTCGTGGTGGGTGGGGTCGTCTTGGACAAAGTGCACTTGGGTAGGGAATTCGCGGCGATCGGCGACGGGTTTTGCGGCCACCACCACGATGTCGATGGGATTGTCTTTGTTGCCCTCCAGCAGCTGGTCGATGATGCCCGCCGCCTTGTCGTTCCAGTTGCAGAGAATGATGTGGTTGTTGAACAGGCTCACGGTGGTCTCCGATCGCAGGGCACGGGTGACAAAAATCGAAGAAATCTTACCGCTGATGGCCCCAAAGATAAATGTGCCCGAGATCAGCAGCAGCAGCTGTAGCACCCGCCCCAGGGAACTGCGGGGTTTATCGGGGTATTCGCCCATGAGGGTAATGACAATGTTCTCTAGCACCGCCCAGAAGCCGCTGCTGCCGCTTTCTTGCCACAGCAGCAGGGCCACCACGCCAGCCAGGGTAAGCGCGATCGCCAGGGCCATGAGCCGCTGCCGCAGGTGGCGTTGGGGAGAGGGCGTTGCGGTCATAGGCACAGGCGTTGAAGACGGTAAGACGAGGGCCCCAGGACGAAACTCTCCCCACCATACACGCACCGAAACTCATCTATCAAAATATTGCTGCCGCCAGAAACCCGGTTTCTGCTTTGCATTGCCAACGGATATTGCTACAACCTCAGAAACCCGGTTTCTAGATGATCTACAGCTCTAAGGCCAGCTTCACCGCCGCCTCGGCGTGGATGCGGGTGGTGGGAAATAGAGGCACCGTTGCCGCCCCATCACCCAGCAGCAGTTCTAGCTCGGTGCAGCCCAACACCACTCCTTCAGCTCCGGCCTCCATCAGCTCTTGGCACAGAGCCAATAATGTTTGTCGTGACTCGGGCTTGATCTCGCCCTGGCACAGCTCCTCATAAATAATGGTGTGCACCGCCTCACGGCCAGCCGCATCGGGCACGATCATCTCCAAGCCGTGTTTGTCGCGCAGGCGATCGCGGTAAAACGCCTCCTCCATAGTAAATTTGGTGCCCAGCAGCCCCACCCGCCCCAGGCCCTGGGCTTTGATCGCCTCGGCGGTAGCGTCGGCAATGTGCAGCAGCGGAATTGAGATGCAGGCTTCGATATCGTCGGCCAGACGGTGCATAGTGTTGGCGCACACCAGCACCAGGCTGGCCCCAGCCATTTGCAACTGCTGGGCTGCTTCAACCAAAATTTCTGAAATCTCGTTCCAGCGGCCCTCGTGCTGCATGGCGGCCATGTCGGCAAAGTCGACCGAGAACAAAATGATCTTGGCGGAATGTAGCCCCCCCAGGCGATCGCGGGTGGTCTGGTTGAGAATGCGGTAATACTCCAGGGATGACTCCCAGCTCATGCCACCAATTAGGCCAATGGTTTTCATCGGTATAGTTTGCAAAGGCTCAGGACGTGCTTAACCGGCGCAGAGAATAGCCCAGCTGAGCTCAGGGTATACCACCTTTCCGGAGAGATGGGTTAATGTTGCGTAAAGTCTAAGGGAAGTCACGGACTGTACACGCCCCCAGACGCACCACAATTTTGCCGCTGCCCCTACTATTGATCTATGACTGTTTCTCCCGATGCCGCTCCCTACGAACCGCTCAGCGTTGATGCCCTGGCCCAGCGCCTAGCCGAGGGCGACGATACCCTACAACTAATTGACGTCCGTGAGCCGCAGGAAGTTGAGACGGCTAGCCTTGCAGGGTTTGAGAATCTGCCCCTGAGCGAGTATGCCACCTGGTCAGAGACGATCCACAGCCGGTTTGAGCGCGATCGCGAGACCATTGTGCTCTGTCACCACGGCATGCGATCGGCCCAAATGTGTATGTGGCTGGCCCAGCAAGGCTTTACCCAGCTGAAGAATGTGACCGGCGGCATCGATGCCTATGCCCTCACGGTCGATCGATCGGTGCCCCGTTACTAGGCCCGTTACGAGGGTTGACCCCATGGTTACCAGTACCCTGCGATCGCTGATTCCTGGCCAAACCTTGACCCCGGCAGCGGCTGACCTCAAGGCACTGGCCCAGGTAGTGAGTCGTCAGCTAGCAACCCATCGAGCGGGGTTGTCGTTGGTGACCCCCCGGCGCGAGATTCCCATGAACTATCGGGTGTGGGGGCTACAGTTTGGTCGCCAAGACAACCAGGTGCTGACCTCGGTGGGGGAGATCGTAGACCTGTTTCAGCGCGACGGCATTGACGGTCGCCTGCTGATTTTGGGCGAGGCGGGGGTGGGCAAAACCCATACCCTGCTGGCGGTAGGCGAACTTTTGCTGAAGCGCAGTGGGCCAGTACCGGTGCTGGCAGATGTCTCGGCCTGGGCCGGAGAACCCATGCGAGAGTGGCTCGCTGCCGCTCTGTGGCGCGACTACCGCGTGGCCAAAGGCGCAGCGCTGAGCTGGATCGACAATGCCCGCCTGACATTTTTAGTCGATGGCTTTGACCAATTAGCAATTCCTCAACAGCGCAAATGCGCCGCTGCCCTAGAGGCCCTACTGCGAACTAACCCCAATCAAACAGCCCTGCTCTGCTGCCGTCGCCAGGTGATGGAATCCTCGGGGCTGACCTTTGATCAATTCAACGGTGGGGTGAACCTCATTCCCCTGGCGGCTCAGCAGGTAAAAGACTATGTGCTGGGCCAACGCCGCTCCGAGCTATGGCCGGTGATCAAGGGCAGCAAACTGCTGCAACAACTGGCCCGGTTACCTCTGCTACTGACTCTGCTGGTCGCCATGGATAACCCCGCCGACCCACCCCTGCGCAGCCGCGCCGAGCTAGTGCAGCGATACCTGGCCCAGGGGCTAGCCAACACCAAAGGCAACCCAGCTCTACACCAATCGGCCCTGGCCTGGCTAGCTAGACAGCTCGACCAGCGGCCTCGCCTGTTTTATTTAGACGACCTCGATCGGGGGTGGCTGCCCGAACCGCGTCAACTGCTCTACCGGCTGCTGGTGGGGCTGGCGATCGCCCTGTTGATGGGGCTGGTGGGAGGCAACCTCCTGCTGGGAGTAGCCCTGGGGCTGATGCTCTCTCAAATTGATCTAGAGAACTTTCCCTACGTTCGACTAGGGCTGGCGATCGCATCGCCCGGTCCTCTGCTCACCTTAGCCCTAACCTGTGGTCTGCTGGGCCTGGCGCTGGGGGTCGGGTTGGGCACGGTGGCCGCCCTGCTCTTAACGCCCTTTGGCCTGGGACTGCCCGCCTTTGGCTGGGCGGGGGTGATCGGGGCGGTAGGGGGCTGGGGGCTGGGCTTACTAGGGCTGCTGCACCAGGGGTTGGCCAGAACGGCCCAATATCGTCAGACCCCCAACCAGGATGTGACCTTAGCCCTACGCAATGCGCTGCTGTTGGTAGCCATTCTCGGCATCATTTTGCTGCTGCTGCTGGTGTTGCCAGCGGTGGTCGGCGGGCAACACCCCTTTACCCTACTGACCCTGCCCCGAGCCCGAGTGATCGTGGCTGGGCTGACGATCGCGGCTCTGTGGCTGTCGTTTACGGTGCAGCACACCATGGTTCGGCTCTTGCTGGGAGGGCGACAGGGGTTGCCCGTGACGGGTCGCGCCTGGCTCGAGGCTATGGTAGCGGCGGGGCTGCTGCGCCGGGTAGCGGGGGGCTATAGCTTTGGTCACGAGGGGCTACGCCAGTCGATCGCGCCGAGGTCGCCGGAGGGCGATCGCTAAACTCTGGGGGCAAACTCTGGAGGCAAGCTTTGGGGCAAACTCATCCAGTTCGCCCTCTGATCCGTATGGTAATGGGCAGGGCCACAAGGTCGTGCTCCCAGGGGTCTAACGTAAACATCTCCTGGTTTGTCACCACTTGTTGATGAACCGCTCAGGCTGCTCTCAGAGGCATCTGCCAGCATAGAGATCAGGCCTAGCACCGTCTACGCGATCCATTTGCCCTAGGGCTGGTTTGTCCCAGGGGTTTGAATCAAGGGGCGGCTTCGCCTCTGCTTCCGGCACCATCTACCCGGTCATCTGCACCATGGCGTTTTTACCCAAGTCTGTTCCTAAACCCACCGACCAGGCTAAATCGCGTCCCCCGGTGCGCTGGGCCACGCTGATTCTGGCAGCTAGCACCGGCTTAACTACGGCCCTGATGATCGCCTGGTTTAGGGGTGAAGCACGCATTACCGCCCTGTTGGATGGGCTGCACGACTGGCAGGGCCAGTCTCTGCCGTGGCTAGAGGTGCCGATGATCGCGGTGCACTATCTGGTCGCTCCTACGGTGCTGCTGTGGCTTGCGGCCCTCGCCATTACCCGCCTGTCGCCCCGGCCTCGGCCCTGGTCGCGGTGCCTGGTGATTGGCCTGTTGCTGGTGCTGCTGGGGCGCTACCTGGTGTGGCGCTGCCTGACCACCCTCAACCTGGCCTCGCCCTTAGAAGGCACCCTCAGCCTGGGGCTGCTGGGGATGGAGCTGTTTGGCCTGGTAACCAGCATGCTTCAGCTGCTGCTGCTGCTGCGGGTTCGCGATCGCCGCCCCCAGGCCGACGCCCTAGAGCAGGATGTGCTCAGCGGGCGCTACCAGCCCTGGGTCGATGTGTTTATTCCCACCTACGATGAACCGGCGTTTATTTTGCGCCGCACCATCATTGGCTGCCAGGCCATGACCTACCCACGCAAGACCGTTTACCTGCTCGACGACACCCGCCGTCCCGAAATCAAGGCCCTGGCCGCCGATCTGGGCTGCGAATACGTGACCCGCCCCGACAACCACCACGCCAAGGCAGGCAACCTCAACTATGCGATCGCGCACGCCAGGGTCAAAGGCATTCCCCAGGGCGAGCTAATCGCCTCCTTTGATGCCGATTTTGTGCCCACCCTCAATTTTCTCTGCCGTACGGTGGGCTTTTTTCAGCAGCCTACGGTGGGGCTGGTGCAGACCCCCCAGAGCTTTTACAATGCCGACCCGATCGCCCGCAATCTAGGCCTAGAAGGCGTGCTCACGCCCGAAGAAGAAGTGTTTTACCGTCAGATTCAGCCCATGCGCGACGGGGTGGGCAGCGTGGTCTGCTCGGGCACCTCCTTTGTGGTGCGGCGCAGCGCCTTAGAAAAAACCGGCGGCTTTGTCACCGAATCGCTTAGCGAAGACTACTTTACCGCTGTGCAGCTAGCCGCCCAGGGCCATCAGGTGATTTATCTCGACGAAAAACTCAGCGCTGGCCTTGCCGCCGACGACATCGCCGCTCACGCCAGTCAGCGGCTGCGCTGGGCCAGAGGCACCCTACAAGCTTTTTTTATCGCCTCCAACCCGTTGACCATACCGGGGCTAACCCCCATGCAGCGGCTGGGCCACCTCGAAGGGCTGCTGCACTGGTTTAGCAGCATTCCCCGCATTGGGTTCTTGCTGATGCCTCTGGCCTACTCGTTTTTGGGTGTCATCCCCATTCGAGCGACAGCCCCAGAGCTGCTCTACTACTTTGTGCCCTACTACCTGATGCAGCTGACGGTGTTTGCCTGGCTCAACGAGCGATCGCGATCGGCCCTGCTCTCCGATATTTACTCGCTGGTGCTGGTGTTTCCGCTGGCGGCCACGGTGGTGCAGGCCATGGTATCCCCGTTTGCGCGGGGGTTTACAGTCACGCCTAAGGGCACCTCTAGCCAGGGGTTTCGGTTTAACTGGCGGCTGGGTTGGCCGCTGGTGGTGCTGTTTGGGCTCACCGCCGTCAGTCTATGGCGCAACCTGGGGCTGAGCTTAGCCCCTGAGGGCTGGCAAATGCAGGGGTTAACCCTGGGCTGGCTGTGGAGCACCTACAACCTGGCCATGATCGCCGTGGCCCTGCTGATCTTGCTCGATGTGCCCCGCCCCGACACCCACGCCTGGTTTGACCTGCGCCGGGTGATCAAGCTGTCGCCTAAGCTATTTGCGGCGGAGTTAGAGTCTGGCGTAAGCGGCAAGACCACCGCCAAGACGGCCATCCCAAAACCGCCCAAACCCTGGTGGGGAGTGACAACGTTAATGTCTGAGGCAGGGGTCGAAGTCACCCTCACCCAGGCCGCCACCCCAGACTATCCCCTGGTGGTAGGCATGGCCGTCGATCTAGACATTGCCGAAGAGGCGATCGCCCTAGAGGGCATTATCACCGCCGTCGGCATCGAGGATGACTTACCCCAGATTCGGGTGCAGTTTGGCCCCCTACCCCCCGCCAGCTACCGAGCCCTAGTCACCACCTTGTTTTGTCGCCCTGGCCAGTGGAAACGGTGGAACAGCCCCGGCGAACTACAATCGATTGGGCTGCTGCTGCGGGTGCTATTTTGGCCCCGCCGGTTTACCCCCCGTCGGCTTCAGGCTATGCCCGTGGTAAAGGGGTAAACCATGCGGGCCGAAACACTCTATGATGGCGGCTATCACACTACCCGTTTCACCGCCGTCGCCCGTTGCTTATGCAGATTACCTACGATCCCGATCGCGACATCCTGCAAATTGCCTTTAACCAGCGCGAGGTCGACGAAACCGCCCGCGTTTCACCCAACCTCATTCTCGACTACGACAATGATGGGCTAATTGTCGGGTTAGAGCTGCGTCAGGCCTCGAAGCGGGTCGACAACCCCATGTCGTTTACTTTTATCGTTGGCGACGCCGATACCGAAAAACCTCAGCCCTAGCGCGAGTTGAGATATATGGTTTTAGCGAGTTCTGCGGTTCCAGCCCAGTCTTTACCAGCAAAAAAAGGGGAGGCAAGGCCTCCCCAAAACTCATGACTTACTCTCAAGCTTCAACTGCTTAGGCTAAAGACACCTAACGCCTAGGCCTCGCCTGCTTCAATGGCAGGGGTTTCATTGCCGCCAAGGCTGATTTTGACTACCTTGTTACGGGCCTCGACCACCTTGGGCAGAGTCATGGTCAGCACGCCGTGGTTAAAGTCGGCCACCACTTGGTCGTTTTGCACCGCGTCGGGCAGGTTGACCATGCGCTGGAAACTGCCGTAGCGGGTGTCGTCGTAGAGCACCTTGGCATCTGCTTCGGCGGGGGCCGCAGGAGCGTTGCGAGTACCCGCAATCGACACCCCATCAGTACTCACCTGCACGTCAAGATCGGCGGCGGTGACGCCCACCAGGTGGGCGGTGAGTACAAACTCATGGCCGCGATCGACTAGGCGAATGGCGGGTGCCCAGTCGGCCTTGGCTAGGGTCTCGGTGGTGAGATCGCCAAACACATCGTTAATCTGGCGACGAATGGCGTTGATTTCGGTGATGGGGTCTAAATAGCGACGGATAATCATAGGTTTTTAACCTCCTGATACTTGCTTTTCCAAACTTTCGAAGTGAGTCGGGTTAAGCGTTTGAGCTTTCGCTCTCTACAGTTACTATGGTGCGCCAATCTAAGGCCTTTCCCTAGGGGTAAGAACCCTACTGCGATGGCGAACTTCCCTCCCGTACTGGGCTGTAGGGTGAACCGAACGGGGTGCGATCGCACTACAGTGTCACCAAATCGGGGTAGTTGGCGATTAGCTCATCGGCGCTAAGACTGTCGCTGGGGTCTTGGGGGGTCCATAGCAACTCGTAAACCAATAAGTAGGCCGGAGAAATTGAACCTAAGCGTTGCAGAACAGCTTTGAGATCGGTCGCCGAGTTGACGGAGTTGAATAGGGGGCGATCGTCCGCCGTACCCAGCAGCAGCGTCACCACAATATGGGAGGCCACCTCATCGCTGGGGCCACCGGGCATAGCTCGCCGCTGCACCTCGCCGCCCACATTCGCCAGCGTTTCTACCGCAAATTTGCTGCGCTCTTGAATCGATAGGCGCTCAAACAATTCTGACGCTTTTTCTCGCCCGGCCACGGTCTGCGACTCGGCCCGCACATGGGTCCAGTAGTCAGGGTGACGCAGCAGGGTGAGCACGGTGGCGCGCAGCTGCGCGGCCAGCCCCGCCGAGGTGGTGAGGTCGGCGTTGACGGCAATGCGATCGAGATCGCGCTGAAGTTCTCTCGCCCCGGCCAGCAGCGCCACCTGGAGCCGCGACACGGTAACAATGTCGTTGAGCAACTCACTCTGGCTGCCCGCCGTTGCTGGGCGATCAAAGCTGCGGGTACCGCCCTGCATATAGTTCAAGACAATGGGCAGCAAAATAAACCCCAGCACCACAATGATGAAAAACCAATCGCCGCCGCCGTCGTCTGTGTCGACATACATTGGGGCCGGGGCATAGGTGGGGTAGGGCACAATCACCGGACCGGGGGCCGAGCGATAGCCATAGTTGCCGCCATAGCTACCCCCATAACCGCCGTAGCTACCCCCATAACCGCCGCCATAGCTGGGAGGCAAACTGCGCGGAGCCGAGGGCGCAGGCGTAGCCGGACGACTAAAGGAACCGCCCCGACTCATGCCGCCGCTGGCCGCTGCGGCTGAAAAGTCATCGGGCAGCAGGCGATCGCTCAATAGCCGGGCTTCTATGTTTCTCAGCGCGGTCTGGTTACCTGTGACCACAGGCACCACGCCCAGATATACCACCAGGGCAATCATCACGGCGGCGGCAGACACCATTAACCAGAGCCGCTTGAGGCTGGGGCTGACCGACATTACAGGTTCTCCAAAGGTGAGCTAGATTTTGAGGGTTGCAGGCGCTAGGTTTCAGGTGCCAGGAGCGGTTAGCGGACTAAAACCGGAGGGTACTCAACTCGGTAGCCGCTTTTTTGAGTATCGCTAAATCTCTCGGATCAGTGGGTTAATAATCCTAAACCAACCCTCGCGGCGCGATCGCACCCAGGATGCAGGGCACAGTTCATCCCGTAGGATTGAATCAGCGCATCCTGTAACCCCTGGCCACTACCCCTAATCGCGAACCAACCCTTCAGGATCTAGCAGACAAACTCGACAAACTGACTGTTGAGTTCGAAGAAACTCAGCGATTTCAAAAGCAAGCTCAGCCGTGGCAAGACCGCACCTGAGGCGTGATCAAGTGGGTAGGTGGCATTATCGCCGGGCTGGCCATCAGTGCCTCAACCGCTCTGGTAGGCATTGTGATTCGCCAGTTGGGTCAGTAGATCGCCCTGGCTACTGGTACAAAAACAGTCGCTTGGCGGCGCGGGTAAAGGCCACATAGCAGAGCTGGTTGCGCTCGATCACATTGCGGTTGGCTGCCATCGACGGCACATCGACAAACACATCTTGGAAGGTAGACCCCTGGCTTTTGTGAATGGTGAGGCTGTAGGCGTAGTCGACGGTGTGGAAGCGCTGCTGCAAGTCCCAAAATTCCATCCAGCGTTTTTCTTTGGCCAGCAAGTCGAGCTTGGCTTTAAACTCAGCCTGGCCTGACTCGTGAAGCACCCGCAGCGTTTTGTCATCGCCCGCTTCGGTTTCGACTTCGAGTAGCCACAGGGGCCACTCGCCCTCACGACCCCGAGCGATGTGCAGCACCTCACACTCGCCGGAGGTGGGCAGCACAATGGTCTCTTCTTCGAGGCAGGGGTTGACGGCAATCAGCCGCTCACCAGGCACAAACCGCAGGGCGTTGGGGCCGTAGATGGCGGTGCGAATTAGCTGGTTGAGCTGGGCGACGCGGCGGTTGGTATAGGCCAGGGCGCGCACCTGGTCGGGGTTGCGCTGGTAGGCAGGGCTGGTAAAAGCGCGAATTAGCAGGTCGTGCCAGGCCGGACGGGGCAGCACAAAGCAGCCCTCGGTGTTGTCGGCGTTGGCGTCGTTGGTGAAGTGGGGCAAGTAATCGCGCTCTAGATTGCGCCGCAAGTCTTCAGCGACAACCGCGATCGCGCCGCCGTAGCGCACCACCTCAGTCAGCTCAGATTTATGAATAATTTGGCGAAAGCAGGCCGACTCGGGCTCGTTGACCGGGGGCAGCTGGGCCGAGTCGCCCACAAACAAAATCTGGGTGTCCCGGTATAGGTTCGACACCGCATTGACCAGCAGCTCCCACAGCTCTTGGTTGATCATCGAGCATTCGTCGACGATCACCAGGCGGTAGCGGTCGATCTGGCTGGCCTGCTGGCGATCGATGGCAAACACCTGCTTGCCGCTTTCTTCGTCAATCACGGGGCGCAGGCCCAGCAGTTTGCAGCAGGTCATAGCGGCAATATCGAGCTGCCACTGGGCCGCCATCGCCGCTAGCACCTTGGTGGCTTTGTTGCTAAAGGCGCTGAGCACAATTGGGCGGTCGTCACCGCGATCGCGCAACCCCTGCACAAACACCTGCAACAGAGTCGTTTTGCCGGTGCCCGCATAGCCGGTCAGCAGGTAGAGCTTTTCGGTGCCCTGCACAAAGCTGTTCAAGGCCGCCAGCGCCGCCTCCTGTTCAGTGGTCAGCGCCAGATCGGCCTCGGGGGATGGACGTAGGGATGGGGCCATAGGCACTGAACGGATGTTCTATTCTAGAGTAGCCCGATTCCCTCCGTTCACCCAGACCCCCTAGCCCAGGGGTCGCCGGGTCCTAAGGGCAAGTGGTCGGCGTCACATTGCTGCCGATGCCATTGGCCCCAGTGCGGGCAATCCAACCGCTGTCACCGTTAAAGATGCCCACCTGCATCCACTGGCGACCGTCGCCAGTGGTCTGCTGGGTCGGCGGGTTGGTGGTGGCCCGAATCAAGTCGTTGGTGAGAAAGTTAGCCTCAATTGGGGCGGTAGTGGAGGGCGTAGACCGTACATTCAGAGCTTGGTTGGCCCGGAAGCAGGCTCCGGCAATCGGGGGCGGTGTCGTACCGCAGGGGGCAAGATTCCCCGCATTCAGCCAGCCCACAGGTTGAACCCCAGAGAGGCTATCGTTGCTTAGATAGACCTGTGCCCGTCCGGTCGTGATGGCCCCGGTAAGGGTGACCTGGGTGCCCACCGCCAGGGTGCCAATACGGTTGGCCGGTGGCCCCAGGGTGCTATTGTCAAAGACTTCTGAGGTCCGATTGAGCTGGCGACAGGCCCGAATCAGGCTCGCATTTTCGCTCAGGGGCCGGATGTCTTGAGCGCGGGCAGGGGCGATCGCCACAGCACTGGTGACCAGCAAGGCAACAACCCCCAGAGACAGGGATTGCAGAGTTTGAAATCGCATAGTGACTCCTAAAACTAAGGTTTGATTAGAGCTGTGACCATGCGTGAAACGACCCCGGCTATCCTACCATTCGGGTTGATGTAACAGACATAGCGCTGACCTTGGCCGCAGGGTTGGCTTCTATTTCAAAGGGCTGGCCTCTATTTTCGAAGGCGGTCTGGAAAGACGGTCGATCGCACGGGTAGACGTGGGACAATAGGCAACCTGTGCGCAAAGAGAAACAACGGTATGACGGCGGCAATGCCCTATTCTTCTGAAGTGATCGAGTCAGCCATGCAGGCGGGAGAGTTAACTCTTGCCTTGCCTGACCCCCACGACGAGAAGATCTCGGACTACGAGTTTAACCAGCAGATGGAAACCGCCTGGCAGGTGTGCGATCGCTTCGATCTGCAAACCGACATCTGGCGAGGCAGGATTTTGCGGACAGTGCGCGATCGCGAAAAGAAAGGCGGCGACGGACGCGGCACCGGCTTTCTCAACTGGCTCAAAGACCGCGAAATCACCAAAAGCCATGCCTACAACCTGATCGAACTGGCGGATAGTGCCGACCAACTGCTCGACGCCGGTATGCTCACCCCCAAAGAGGTGAACCAGTTCAGCAAGCGCGCCTTTGTCGAAACCGCCAAGTCGGCCCCCGAAGTGCAGCAGTTGGTCAGCGACTCGGCCCGCAAGGGCGACCACATCACCCGCCGTGAGGTGCGCCAGGTGGCCAACGAGTGGGCCGCCATGACCTCCGATCTCATTCCCGAAACCCTGCGCGAGAAAGCCGCCAACAATACCATCCCCACCCGCTACATTGCACCGCTGGTCAAGGAGATGGAAAAGCTGCCCCCCGTCCACCAGAGCACCCTCAAAACCGAGGTAGAGCTCAACCCCGACTTGGATACCCTGAAGCAGGTCACCGCCGAGGCCCGCTACCTGTCGAAGTATCTGGCCTCCGCCAACCAGGTACAACTGCTCGAAGCCAGCGGCATTGACTTAGAACTGGCCCTCGAAGAAGCCCTGCGGGTGGGCTGCCTCAACTCTGCCGCCGACATGGTGGCCCAGGCCGCCCAGATCGAGCAAACCGCCGTCAAACTCTTCACTGCCTGGAAGCGGATCAACCAGCTAGCTGAACGGGTGTTTGTCGACAGCGGCGAGAGCACCCCCCACCTGCGCGCCCTGCTCACTGCCCTCGGTCCGGTCACCAGCGAAACGGTGCAGGTGCGCCTAGGCGAAATCGACAGCGTCACCTCCCAAACTATCCGCTGGCGATTGATGGTGGAGGACGATTAAGGCGTTATACAAAATCCGTATTGAGAAACCCCGGTTCAAAACAGAGATCTCGTAGGGGCATTGCACTGCAATGCCCCTACTACAAACCGGGTGTAACCAAATAGGATTCGGTATTATGCCAAATCCTGCTTGGCTCCTCCCAATTCGGCAGGGCAAATGCCATTTGCCCCCACATTTTGACTTTTTAGTAACCGGGTTTATGCGATCCGAATTTGGTGCTGCATGCCAAAAGATTCATGATTTCACGTTAGAAATTCATCTGGGGTGATGCCAGCCTGCTTCAGGATGGCCCTGAGCGTACCTTCGGGCATATCGCCTGGATGGTTTGGAATGGTTGTGTAGCAATGGGTTGTGGAGTTGTACCAAATCTCATGGCTACCTGCCGCTTGACGGTCAAACTCAAAGCCCAGTTGCTTGAGGCGTTTGACAATTTGACGATACTTAAACCCGGCTAGACGACCCATCAAACACCCAAGACAAGCGGGTAATCGAAGTTATCTTCAATATTGGCAAGGCTCATCATTGTTTGCCGTGGTGAATGCTCTGATTGAGCTTCTAGCAGCTTTTTGGCGACATCGCGGGCGATTTCTATGGTTTCCGCAACGGTACGGCCCTGTGCTACTAAGCCAGGTATGTCGTCAGAGGTGGCGAGATAAACGCCCTCGGGAAGTTTTTCGATATGGAGCTTGGCAATTTGTTCCATCGGCTCAGCCTATTGGGTGCCTAGTTGCATGATAAGCAATATCCGTTCAGGCCGATGCACCTCCAGCGGTTGAGCTGGGTTACGACTGAACCAAATCCATCAGCATCACCTCCCACACCAGGCGGGGCTGCACAAAGCGGCGTAGGTAGCCCTTAGCAGCTTCCAGCTTGGGCAGCCAGCGGGGGCTTTCTGCCGGGTAGCGCTGCCAGTACCAGTTGAGCAGATAGTCGAGCAGCCAGAGTTGCGATTCGGTGTCGAGGGTCTTGGCCACCTGGCGGGCCTGTTCTAGAGCCTGGCGCAGGCTGCGGGGGGGCTGGTGCAGAGCGGCCAGCAGCTCTGGGGGAATGGTTTGGAGCTGGTTATAGGCGGCGATCGCCCCTCCCGGACTACCCTGAGCCATCGCCAGCATCTGCGGTTGCTCAAGGACCTCCGATTGCCCGACTCGCTGAAGCACCGTTGCCATATCCGCCGCATTCAGCCGCTGAAAGGGAATCGTCTGGCAGCGAGACACCAGGGTTGGCAGCAGCGATTGCGGGCCAGGGGCCAGCAGAATGATAGTGGCCTGACCCGGTTCTTCCAGGGTTTTGAGTAGACCGTTGGCGGCCCCCTCGGCCATAGTCTCGGCGGCTTCAATTACCACTACTGCCCGAGGTGCTTCCAGGGGTGGGCGGCCCAAAAACTGAGCAATTTGCCGCACCTGCTCTAGACGAGTCTGGGGCGGGCTCTTGCGGGTTAGCCCCTCCTCGGCGGCTTGGGAGGCGGCAATCAGTTTGCCCTGGTGCAGGTAGGTCGGCTCCACCCAGAGCAGGTCGGGATGGTTGCGCTGGGCAATGCGCCGGCGCAAAATTGGGGCCAGCTCTCCATTGCCGGGGGCAAACAGAACCTCCGCAAAGCGCTCAGCGGCCATCCGTCGCCCCACCCCGTGGGGGCCAGCAAACAGATAAGCCGGAGCCACCCGCCGCTGATCGACGGCGCGCCAGAGTAGTGTCACAGCCGTGTCTTGGCCCACTAAGCCGTCAAATTGGGTTCGTACCACTGCTGCAAATACCCTTCTACAACGGCAAAAATGTCGGCGGCTACGGCCTCTACCGGCGCAGCGGCATCGATCGCCACAATGCGATCGGGGTGCTGCGTCGCCAGGGTCTCAAAGCCCCGCTGTACCCGCTGGTGAAAGGCCAGATCGGCCTGTTCCATGCGATCGGCGGCCCCCCGCTGTTGAGTGCGGGCTAGCCCCGTGGCGGCATCGAGCTTGAGCCAGAGGGTGAGGTCGGGTACTAGGCCCCCGGTGGCCACCGCATTGAGTTGATCGATCAAAGCTAGATCAAGCCCGCGACCGTAGCCCTGGTAGGCCACTGTAGAGTCGATATAGCGATCGCACAACACCCAGCAGCCTTGGGCCAAGGCGGGCTTAATCACTTCTTCAACATGCTGAGCGCGATCTGCAGCATACAGCAACAGTTCGGCACGACTGGCCATGGGGGCGGTGCCCTGGTAGCCCAACAACAGCTGTCGCAGGCCTAACCCCAGCTCAGTCCCCCCCGGTTCACGGGTGGTCAGCAGCGCTGGCACTACACCTTGCCGTTGAAGCTGCCGCAGGCGATCGCTGGCTTGTAGGGCAGCGTGTAGCCCCTTCAGCTGTGTCGATTTACCACAGCCCTCTACCCCTTCAAACACCACCAGCTTACCGGGCATAACTTGTCATTTTAGGCATCGTTTTCTCAAGCTTACAGGTAAGGTAGACCCAGAGTTGCCATCGGTGAATAGCCCCTCCCCCCTCTGCCAGCCAAAAATTTTATGGTATACACTAAGAAGCAAATCAGGACTGGTGCCATACCCAAGCGGTCAACGGGTGCAGTAGATAACCCAAGGTTGTCTGTGCTCAGGCACTGACCATGTCGTTACGCTGGTCTCAGCAGAGGATACCCATGGCCCGGTATACCAATTCACTTCCCGTCTCCACTGCCACCGTACGGTTGCGAGATTCGATCATCAGCACGCTCCAGGCTTGTGGGCTGCATATGATCTACGAAACAAAAGACTACTTAGTCGCCAAAGAGCAACCAGGACAGGTGCCCTTAGCGCAGCTCACCACTATTGAGGTGCTGATCAACCAGCCCACTGTAGCTGCTGAATCAGCTCGGGTAAATTTGGTGGTCAAAAATGAAGAACTTCCCTTGAGTCACAACAACCACTGCGAACAGGTCTTTAGTACCGTCAGCCAGGCGATCGGGGCGGCGGTTTAGGGGTTTAAGTTACCGCCGATCGCCCAAGTGTTGGCTAGGCCTAATATCTGGGATGCCTGCACAGGAAATGATGCTCAGGCAAGGCTTCACCCCTAGTCCGGTGCAATCTGATTCGTTAACCAACCGAAAACGGCTTGCCTGTCATTCCCACGGAAGTGGGAATGACAGATTAGGAGCACCTAAGCGGCTCTGATATCAACTATGCTGGGCAGATATCGCGTTAGAAGTAGCCATCACCTCCGGTTTCAACGTTGACAATCATTAACCTTGCCGCTGCCGTCACGGGTAGACTGCCGAGGTAGATCTAGAACAGCTTTTGAGGCTGACTCGGCGGCTAGATTTCAGTATCGTCATCCAGGTTGTCGCTGCCCTCATCGCCCTCTTCTACCATATTGGGGCTGATTAGGGTGATATCAAATTCGTCTGGGGGCAGAGTCGATTGACTATCGCGCTTGAGCTGGTAATAGATAGCGCGGGCCTGGGGACCAAATACAATTTCGTCTTCGTTCTTTAGATCGTGGGCCTGGAGCTTACGGCCATTGATTAGCATGCCGTTAGCACTGGGCTTGCCCTTGAGGTTGCCGTCTACAATGCGGTAGTAGAAGGTGTCGTCGTCTTTGGGCAACTGCACCAGGGTGGCATGATGCCGCGATACAAACTGAGACGACAGCCGAATGTCGCACTTGGGGTCGCGCCCGATGGAGTACACTGACCCATCTAAGACAATTTCTCGACGACCTTTGCTATCTTCAACAATGAGAATATTACTGAGCTTGGTATGAAGTGGCATACTCTGAAACACTAGCAAAAACGAAGCCGAGAACCGATTCAGCAGGGAACGCAGATGCAATCAGCAGGGAACGCAGATGCAATCAGCAGGGATAGTAGACTGTATCACCTTCACCTGTTCCACCGCTGCGATGGCTCTCTTGAGCCCAGTCTTGTGACAATCGCAGACTGTGGTTTAGACCTAAGCTCACTTGCGCCAGCTTAATCTTTGCGAGTAGAAGCACAGCCCTGGGGTGCACCCATAGAATGCTATTAGTTTACCCCGAGTCGTCTTGCCTGAATGGTAGCAGAAACCTCGATAGGTGACTGAATATTTAAACGGTGATGATTTTGTACTCTAAGGGGGAGTAATTGCCCAAGGGCGATCGCCCCCAATAGCCACAGTGAACCCAGTCGAGGAGCCCCTCTAGCTGACCGAGAGCCTCTAGTCACCACTGTCCACTTCTAGCTCTTCCCACGGATTCGAGTTGACATCGCGCAGGCGCTTTAGCATCCAGTCAAACCGAATGTTGCCCATCGAAAGCATGTCGTCCATTTCGTCTAGGCCAGCATCGTTGAGGGCAGCTACAGGTCGCCAGTGTTGGCCCTGAAGGTGTTTGACAGTGCTGCGCAGTCGACTTGAGAGCAAAATAGCTAGGGCGCGATAAAAGCGAGAGGCAAACCAAATGTCTTGCTGTAGCTTATGGCGCAGTTGGCCACAAGAAATGGACAACACAATACTGGGATCAAGGGCCGTCACCGTTGCCGATGGCGGTTGGCCATCGACAAAAGACATTTCTCCCACCACTTCACCAGTGGCCAGACGAGCAATGGGTTGATCGCTTAGGGCGGCCACCGAAACCTCTAGGCCGCCGTCTAGAATGAGAAAGAACTCGTCGCAGGCTTCGCCCTCGCTAATGAGCACGTCTCCGGGACGCAACTCCCGCCGTTGACCCGACTCTATGAGCCAGTCAACATCCTCATCTTCTAAAACGCCGAGAATGAATACCACACGCTTCATGGCTGCGGCCCAACTCCACAACAACCAGACTGCCGATGATAGGGCCGACAGAGAACCCCGACCCTGGGCCTCAATGCCTGGTCCTGAGTGGTGGAGGGGCCAACCTGGGGCATTGCTGCATAGCTACCTTAGATAGTTCATGCCAGTTTTCTAACATAACCTACGATGGGATGCATGGAATAGTCTTTCCCCAAAGGCGTTCTGAAACAGTTCTAAACACGAGTTGAACTATTGGCCTTGAGTGCCGGAGGTCGCGTAAAACTCTACGACCTGTTTTTAAGCCCCCGCTTTTGAGCCCCTTTACAGAGATACCCATGGGACAATCTATTACCGTCAATCAGGTCGAGTTTGATCAAGCGGTGCTGCAACCATCCTTTGAGCAGCCGGTAATCGTTGATTTTTTTGCGACCTGGTGTGGCCCCTGCCAACTGCTCAAGCCGATGCTTGAAAAGCTGGCCCAGGAGTATGACTTTACCCTGGCCAAGGTTGACATTGACGCCAACCCAGAGCTAGCTAAGGCCTTTGGCGTGGAGGGAGTACCCGACGTTCGCATTGTCACCCAGGGGCAGGTGCAGGAGGGGTTTGTGGGGGTGCTGCCCGAGCCGCAGCTGCGCGAATTCCTGAATGGCCTGGGCCTGCGATCGAGCCTGGAGGACGACCTGGAGGCATTTGAAGGAGCTCAGTCCAGTGGCGATATGGCCGAAGTGCTGCCTGCCCTGGCTAATTTGCTGACCCGATACCCCAACAACGGCCAGATTTTGCTCAAGGCGGCTCAGGTGTATCTAACCCAAGGCGACGATGCTCTAGCGGCTCAGTATCTAGATTTGATCGATCCGAGCGATCGCGCGACTAGTGATCAAGCTGACGGCCTGCGGGGGCTAGTCACCCTGCGCCAGGCACTCAACGGCTTGGGCGATTCTGAATTGGATAGGGCCTTTGGGTCAGCGGGTGAGGCGGCGCTGAAGGGCGATTTTGCCCTGGCGCTAGAGGGATTCTTGGGGATTGTGGAGCGCGATCGCACCTACCGCAATGACGCTGGCCGCAAAGCCATGCTCACGGTCTTTAAGCTGCTGGGCGACAGCGACCCCCTCATCCCCACCTACCGCAAACGGCTAATGCAGGCGCTGTATTAAGGAGATTTTTAGAAAAGAAGATCCCTGCTTTATTCAGCGACTATAGCCACCGTAGGGTGGACAATGCTCACCATCAGAGAGAGGGTTTTTCAGAAGTCGCCTAAGCAAAATCTGAAGCAGGCCCAAAGAATGTCGAGGGAAAGTTTTTGGTTAAAGCCAAGACAGTTATTGTAGAGAGAAATACCTAAGCTAATTTTCTAGTCTTTAGTCACGCTCTGAGCGATACACCCCTATGGCACTTCTGGCCCGCTGGCTTCAGTTTTTGCACTTTCTCGAAGGGCTGCTCGAGTTTTTTGACTTTCTCACCACTCCCCTGGGCCTGGTGGCCAGTGTGGGGCTGGGGTTATACGGTCTGCTGATGTTTATAGGCACCGACGCCTCAGCTGCCGCTACCCTGGCTGGGTCTGTGGCGCTTTGCCTCAGCTGCCTGATCACCCGCCCCGATTTCTAAGAGGATTTCGGGGAAACGGTCTTGCTAATGGTGGGCCGTGCCCACCCTAGGGTTAAACTGGCAGTGCCCATCCTACGGCTAACCCCTCAAGACTTCTATGCTCTCCGTCACCGAGGCCGCCGCCACCATTCTTGACCTAGTGTTGCTGCCCACTGAGGCTGAGCAAGTTTCCCTCGACGCGGCTCTGGGGCGCATTTTAGCTCAGCCTATCCCCAGCCCCCTCGACTTTCCCCACTGGGACAACTCAGCGATGGATGGCTACGCGGTGCGCTACGCAGATGTGCAGGGGGCTAGCGCTGAGCAGCCCCAGTCGCTGACGGTGGTAGAAACGATTCCGGCGGGGCGATCGCCCACGAGACCCGTCGGCCCTGGCCAGGCGGCCCGCATTCTGACTGGCTCGATGCTGCCCGCTGGGGCCGACACGGTTGTCATGCAAGAGGTGACCCAGCGAGAGGGCGATCGCGTCATCGTGCTAGAAGCGCCAACCACTCAGCAGTTTGTGCGCCACCGGGGCAGCTATTGCCGGGCGGGTGACCCGCTGATGGCAGCGGGTCAGCTGATTGGTGGGCCAGAACTGGCGGTGTTGGCCTCGGCCCAGTGCCTTCAGGTGCCGGTGTTCCCTCAGCCTCGGGTGGCAATTCTCTCCACAGGCGATGAGTTGGTAGGGCCTGGAACCCCGCTACAGCCAGGGCAAATTGTCGATTCTAATCAGTATGCTCTGGCGGCGTTGGTACGTCAGGCGGGGGCGATCGCAGTGCCCCTGGGCATTGTGCCCGACCAACCCCAGGCGCTGCGGGCGGCAATTCAAACGGCCCTGACCCAGGCAGATGCGATTGTGTCGTCCGGGGGTGTCTCGGTGGGCGACTACGACTATGTCGATGAGATTTTGGTAGAACTGGGGGCAACGCTACACATTCGCGCCGTGGCGGTCAAACCCGGTAAACCGCTGACGGTGGCCACGTTCCCCATTGCAAATGGCTCTGCCCCCCTCTACTTTGGCCTACCGGGCAACCCGGTCTCGGCCCTGGTGACCTTTTGGCGGTTTGTGGCTCCGGCTCTACGCAAGCGATCGGGCCAAGGAACGGATTGGGGGCCGATGGTTGTGCCCGCCGTCACCTCCCACGACCTCAAAGCCGGGGGGCAGCGAGAAACCTATCTGTGGGGCCGGCTAGCCATGACCGCCGCCGGTCACCGGTTTGAGCTGGCCGGGGGCGGCCACAACTCCGGCAATTTGATCAATCTGGCAGGCACCAATGCCCTGGCGGTAGTGCCCGTAGGCACGAAGCTTATTCCCGCCGGAGAAACGGCGCAGGTCATGGTCGTAGGCTAAGACCATCCACCTACCCGCGCACCAGCCCACACACATACTCCATCGCCGCCGAGTTTAACGGGTCAGGGTCTACAGGTAGCCAACCGCTGCTGCCTACAGGGCCGCTGTACTCCACATCGCGAAACCGGCGGCGATCGCAGTCATATTCGGTTAAGTAGTCGGTGCGCTGGGGTTTGCCAGAGCGGCTGTCAACGTAGTAGCTGCCCACCCGCACATGGCCTTGGCCGAGGGGTTCTACCGAGTCGATATCGACAAACTGCTGCTGCTGGCCCCGGCTGGCCTCCGCTACCGGATACCAGGTGGCAGCCCCAGCACTGGCAGGATACATTGCCCAGACCAACACTAGCCCCAGCCAGAGAGCGGCGATTTTGCCCATAAAATCTTGCCAGCTATGCTTCAGCGACCAGGGGCCAAGCTTAAAATATTGCGGCGGTTTGGTCACGGTGGGCTATCTAGACGTATCGTTTGCTCAGCGGGGCGGCGCATAGAGCACGCCCTCTAACGATCATGAATCACTCTGGCTGGCTAGGTCAAGGCGACCGGGCCAGCCAGAGACTGACGAGAGGCCCGCCGTGACCCTACGCACTATGGGAAAAAGATGGCTCGGTAGGCTCCGATCAGGGGTTCGCCCCAAAACAGGGTGATCACCGCTGCGATCGCCAGAAAGGGGCCAAAGGGCACCGGCTGACGACGACTGATCAGCTTGAGGGCGATCGCCCCACCCCCTACCACAGCCCCCACCACGCAGGCCAAAAACCCGCTCAGCAGCACCCCCTGCCAGCCTAGCCAGGCCCCCAGCATCGCCGCCAGCTTGGCATCGCCACCCCCCATGGCCGTCTGCCCCAGGGCCGCCGAGGCAAAGATGGTGATCAGGTCAAAAATCCAGATACCCAAGACTGCTCCCACAATACCGCTCAGTAGGCTATGGATGGGGCTGGGCCAGGGTGCCCCTTGCACCATTGGCAGGGCAAATTTGATCGCTAGCCCCAGTACCAACCCCGACTGGGTGAGTACATTGGGCAGGGTCAGTGTGTCGAGATCGATAAAGGCCAGGGCCACCAGCCAGCTCAGCAGCAGCCAGTAACCCACCGTGGCCCAGGTCATGCCCCCTAGCCAAAACGCCGCCACAAATAGCGCTCCGGTCAAAGCCTCAATCAGCGGATAGCGGGGCGAAATTGGGGCGCGACAGTAGCGACAGCGGCCCTTGAGCCACAGCCAGCCCAGCACCGGCACGTTGTCGTAGGGCTTGAGCCGGGTGTGGCACTTGGGGCAGCGCGAGGGCGGGTGCAGCAGCGACAGCCCCGCCGGGATGCGGTAGATCACCACGTTGAGAAAGCTACCTACGGCAGAGCCGAAGAGGAAGACGAGGGCGAAGGTGATGAGGGCGTCCATGGGGGAGTGGGTGGGTGAGTGGGTAGGATGGGTGGATGGGTGGGTAGGGGCAGACCCAGGTGTCTGCCCTGGTGTTGCATAGGGGATTTGGGTGGATGGGGTTAGGGTGCCCAGGTGGGGGAGCTGATCTGAGGGGCGATCGCCTAGGTCGGTACCTTTGAAAATCACCCCTACAATCAGAAGACTGTCATTTCCCCATCATTTTATGTCTCCTGACGCCAGCGCTTTCTCTGCCGATACCCAGGCTGTTCACAGCGGCAGGGGCATCGACCCGGCCACCGGAGCCCTCACGCCCCCAATTCATCTCTCGACGACCTTTGAGCGCGGCGGCGACGGCAGCTACCCCTACGGCTACATCTATGGCCGCAGCGGCAACCCTAACCGCGATGCCCTCGAAACCGCCCTGGCCACCCTCGAAAACGGGGCCGAATGTGCCACCTTTGCCTCGGGGTCTGCCGCCACCTTTAGTCTGCTGCAAGCCCTTAGCCCTCAAGATCATGTGATTGCGCCCCAGAGTGTCTACTTTGGCGTGCAGCAGATGCTAGAGAAAATTCTCGCCCCCTGGGGGCTGATCTACACCCTGGTCGATACGACAGATTTGGCGGCGGTGGCTGAGGCACTGAGGCCCAACACCCGCCTGGTGCTGATCGAAACGCCCTCTAACCCTCAACTGGCGGTGACCGATATTCGCGCCGTGGCCGATCTAGCCCACCAGGCCAATGCCTATCTAGCCTGCGACAACACGATCGCCTCTCCGGTGCTGCAAACCCCCTTGGCGCTGGGGGCCGACTTCTCTATCCATGCCACGACCAAATACCTGGCAGGCCATGGCGATGTGATTGGGGGTGCCGTCGTCACCCGTGAGCTGAATCCACTGTTTGAGCAACTGCGGCTGATTCAAACCATTGGCGGCACGGTGCCTTCGCCCTTTGACTGCTGGCTGACCCTGCGGGGTCTGCAAACCCTGCCCCTGCGGGTGCGCGCCCAGGCGGCGGCGGCTCAAACCGTAGCTGAATGGCTGGCTCAGCACTCGGCCATTGAACAGGTACTCTATCCGGGGTTGCCAGAGCACCCCGGCCACACCGTTGCCCAACAGCAAATGACCGGCTACGGTGGCCTGCTCTCGTTCTTAGTCAAGGGTGATCAAGACGCGGCGATGGCCGTTGCCGCCCGCACCCGCCTGATCGCCCGTGCCACCAGCTTTGGCAGCCCCCACAGCACCATTGAGCACCGTGCCTCGATTGAGGTGGGCACCGCCACCGCCCCTAACCTGCTGCGCCTCTCTATCGGCCTAGAGCAGGTGAATGATTTGATCGCTGATTTAGATCAAGCGCTCAGCGGTTGAGGTGGTTTCCCCAGAAGATTGACCTGAGGTGATTTCTGGGAAAGAAGAGCCCCCCCTATAGGGGCGCAGGGCCTGCGCCCTTGGGAGGAAGCAAAATTCTTCGGTACTTTGGTTGCCAGGATTGTCATGGGTGGTGGTCACTAACCCACCCTACGTTGGCTACAGCGCCTTTAGCAGGACCAGCCAACCCCCTCCACCCCTCCACCCCTCCACCCCTCCACTCCCTCCATCAGGACAGAACCAGAAACTGTCTGGGGAAAAACGCGATAACCGTCGCTAGGGCTACAGTCGGAGCAGCACACCGCAGGAGTCTGAGCTATGTTTACCCGTGTTCGTCGGCAGTTTCGCCGGTTTTTTAGGCAGGCCCGCACCGTCAACAACGAGCCCGTCAACCGGGCTAGCCTGGCGGTGATCATTTTGATCGACCTGTTCATTCTGTTCAACGTGTTTAGCGGCCTCAATGACATTAGCCGCTGGCCCATGGCTCCCTACCAGGCTTACCCCTGCCACAGCCCCTGGGCCGGGTATCGAGCCCAAACCCAGGGCGATCGCAACTACGACATTCTCCGCAACACCATGCGGTTTCCTGACGACCCCAGCTTTAGCTGGGCCGACGACTACCGCCGGGGTGGCGAGGGCCACCTGGGCGAAGTGTCCCCCATTTGCCTCGACTATGCCGCCACCGCCGATGGCCTCAACATCCCCGAAAACCGGGACATTCTCAGCCGCCTCGACCAGACTCAGCAGACCATTGCCACTCTGGAGCAAGAAAACCAGACCATTCGCAGCCAGTACGACTCGACCCTGTTAGAGCAGATCGCCGGGCAGCCCCAAGATCAGTCGATCAACCAGGTCGAGGCCTCTCAGGCCCGCGCCACCCTCGATCGCAACAACGCTCAACTGGAGGAGCTGCGATCGCAGCAGAGCGCCCTCCAAACCCAGCTCGCCCAAACCTCCGCCAGCCAGCAGTTTCTTACCCTGCTCGACAACGACAGCCAGTTTCAGCAGCTCGATCGCCAGTTTCAGCGATCCTCGTTTTGGTACCCCACGGTGCAGATGCTGTTTCAGGGCCTGTTCTTGCTGCCCCTGATCGGTTTGGCCTGGGCGGTTCACCGCACTGCAGAGCGGCGTGGCTACGGCTTGATTGCGCTGCAAAGCTGGCATCTGCTGGTGATTTTTTGCATTCCCCTGGTGATCAAGGTCTTTGAGGTGCTTCAGTTTGGGGCGATCGCCCGCTGGCTGTCAGAGGTGTTGTTTGCCCTGCTGGGGGGGCTGCTGTTTTTGCTCAACTACCTCTACATTTTTCTGGTGCCCCTGGTGGGCTACGGCATAATCAAATTCTTTCAAAAGGTGGTGCTCAACCCTCGGCTTCAGGTGGCAGGGCGAGTGCAAAATCAGAAGTGTATTCGCTGCGCCAAAAAGCTTCGCCTGGGCGACACCCACTGCCCCCACTGTGGTTACCACCAAGACGTAGAGTGCGGCCACTGCCACCAGCCCACTTACAAGTACCTGCCCTACTGCCGCCACTGCGGCGCGTCTCAGGAAATGGAAGCGTGATCCAGCGCGATCGCGCTGGATCACTAGGCCGCCATATCTGCCATCATCTCCTCGGCCATGTCAAAGTTGGCGGTGACCGACTGCACATCATCGAGGTCTTCGAGGGCGTCCATGAGCTTCACCAGCAGGCGAGCCTGGTCGGGGTCATCCACTGCGATCGTATTGCTAGGAATCCAGCGCAGCTCAGTTTGGTGAACGGTCAGCCCCTGGGCTTTGAGGCTCGTGTCGAGGGCTTCTAGGTCGACGGGGTCACAGAAGAGATCGACCGCGAGAATCTCTTCGTCGCGGCGACCCAGCACAGTGGTGAGGTCGTAGGTTTCAGCGCCGCCCTCCAGGGCGGCTTCGAGCAGGGCCTCTTCGTCGCCGGGGTGGGTAATGGTGACGACCCCTTTTTGCTCAAACATCCAGCCGACGCAGCCCGTTTCGCCCAAGTTACCGTTGCTTTTGCTAAAGGCGGCGCGCAGGTCGGCGGCGGTGCGGTTGCGGTTGTCGGTCAGCGCTTCGATCAAAATGGCGACGCCGCCGGGGCCGTAGCCCTCGTAGCGAATCGCTTCGTAATTGTCGTCGGCCCCGAGGTTGCCCGAGCCCTTGGCGATCGCGCGATCGATATTGTCGTTGGGCACCCCCGCCGCTTTGGCCTTATCGATTGCTGTGCGCAGCTGAAAATTGCCCGCCGGGTCGCCCCCCTGACGCGCCGCCACAATAATCTCCCGCGACATCTTGGCAAAGACTTTGCCCTTGACCGCATCGACTCGGGCCTTTTGTCGCTTGATATTGGCCCATTTACTATGACCTGCCATAGCTCACAAACGGGGTGCACTGCGCTCTTGATTTTAGCCGCTGAGGTGACCCAATCAACGGTTGGCTGATTCTACGCCGCCAGGCGAGGGGCACAGCTAGGTGTCAAAGCCCGCCGCAAACAGCTCAGCCACAGTGACCTCTAGCCCGGCAAGCTAGGTAGAGGTGATGGTGCGATCGCCCGCAAAGGTGCCCACGGGTTTAAACCCCTGTTCCTGCTGTGCCGGCACTCGCACCGTTTTGGTCAGCGGGGTTGAGAATCCAGTATTTAGGAACGCGAGGCTTTGAACGTTCTCTTCAGTTTATCCATAGGTACCAAGCAAACGCCGCTAAACACCTTAAGAATCAAGATTAGCTGTTCCTTGTCGTCCCCATCTCTTGCCCCCTCAGGCTATGCGATAGAATCTAGGCCAGCCCGAGACAGACTATCATTAAGACAGTTGATGTAAGTAGGTTGGCAGAAGCGATGCCCTCCCGGTGCTAATCTTCATTGAGCACGCAGTCAGACAGATAAGGAGACGCCAGAGCGAATGGGAAAAGTAGTTGGCATCGACCTGGGCACGACCAACTCAGTGGTCTCTGTAATGGAGGGTGGCAAGCCTGTGGTAATTGCCAACGCCGAAGGCATGCGCACGACGCCCTCGGTGGTGGCCTTTAGCAAAGAAGGCGAACGCCTGGTGGGGCAGATGGCCCGTCGGCAGGCGGTGCTTAACCCCCAAAACACCTTTTATGGCGTCAAGCGCTACATGGGGCGTCGCTACACTGAGCTGGATCAGTCGTCGAAACGGGTACCTTACACCATTCGTCGCGATGAGTCAGGCAACGTCAAAATTCGCTGCCCCCGGCTCGAAAAAGACTTTGCCCCCGAAGAAATTTCGGCAGTTGTGCTGCGCAAGCTGGCCGATGAAGCCAGCCGCTACCTGGGTCAGCCGGTGACCGGGGCGGTGATTACTGTGCCGGCCTACTTTAACGATGCTCAGCGACAGGCTACTCGCAATGCCGGGCGCATTGCCGGGCTAGAGGTAAAGCGCATTCTCAATGAGCCGACGGCGGCGGCGTTGGCCTACGGCCTCGACCAGGTTCAAAACGAGACTATTTTGGTGTTCGACCTCGGGGGCGGCACCTTTGACGTCTCTATTCTCGATGTGGGCGACGGCGTGTTTGAGGTGCGATCGACCTCCGGCGACACCCAGCTGGGGGGTACCAACTTTGATACCAAAATTGTTGATTGGCTAGCCGATCAGTTTCTCGAAAAAGAAGGCATCGATCTGCGCAAAGATCGACAGGCGTTGCAGCGACTCACTGAGGCGGCTGAAAAAGCCAAGATTGAGCTGTCTGGGGTGGCCAGTACTGAAATTAGCCTGCCGTTTATCACGGCGACCCCCGATGGGCCTAAGCATATCGAGACTCGCCTTAGCCGATCGCAGTTTGAGGGGCTTTGCGGCGACTTGGTCAGCGCCCTGAGGGCTCCGCTCAAGCAGGCCCTCAGCGATGCAGGGCTGACGCCTAACGACATTGACGAAGTGGTGCTGGTGGGTGGCGGTAGCCGCATGCCCATGGTCCAGGATCTGGTGCGATCGCTGATTGGCCTGGAACCCAGCCAAAATGTCAACCCCGATGAGGCCGTGGCCGTGGGTGCTGCCGTGCAGGCGGGCATCATCACCCAGGAAGTGCAGGACATCATGCTGCTCGATGTCACCTCGCTGTCGCTGGGGCTAGAGACCATCGGCGGCGTGATGAAGAAGGTGATTCCCCGCAACACCACGATTCCGGTACGGCGATCGGATATTTTTTCCACCTCTGAGAACAACCAGACTTCTGTAGAGGTGCATGTGCTCCAGGGTGAACGCGAAATGGGGGCCGACAACAAATCTCTGGGCCGCTTCAAGCTGATGGGCATTCCTCCCGCACCTCGGGGCGTTCCTCAAGTGCTGGTGTCCTTTGACATCGACGCCAATGGCATTTTGCAAGTGTCGGCTATGGATAAGACCACTGGCCGTGAGCAGAGCTTGACGGTGCAGGGAGCATCCAACCTGGACGAAGGCGAAGTGCAGCGGATGATCCGCGAGGCCGAAGAGTTTGCCGAGACCGATCGCCTCCAGCGGGAGCGGGTTGAGAAGCGCAACCGGGCTGAGGCCCTGACCTTCCAGGCGGAGCGGCTGCTGCGGGAGGTGGCCCTTGACTTTGGCATGCAGTTTGCCCGCGATCGCCGCCGCCGCATTGAAGGGTTAGTGCAAGAGCTGCGTGACTACCTCGAGCAGAGCGATGAGCGCGGCATTGACATTGCCCAGGCCGAGCTGCAAGACGAGCTCTACGACCTCAACCGCGAGGCCTACCTCTACGAGGCCGACGACGCCCCCGAAGGCGGCATTCTCGGCCAGATTGGCAGCACCCTCAAGAAAACCTTCACCTTCGACGACGACCTTGATGCGCGGCCCAACTACGGCTACCAGGGGTCATCCTCCTGGGGCAATTGGGACGACGACTGGGACTACGACAATCGCGGTCGCTCGGGCGGGCAGCAGCCCTACGGCCCCCCTGCCTATGACAATCGGGCCTACGGTACAACGGGGTATAGCGGTCAGAGCTATGGCAATCAGGGCTACGGCAACCAGGGCTATGGCAACCAGAGCTATGGCAATCAGGGCACACCGCCAGCAAGCAACCGCCCCAGCGGTGGCTCAGGCTACGGCTATGGTGACGATCGCGACGCAGAGCGAGGTTACAGCAACCAAGCCTACGACCGTGGTCCCTCCCCAGGGGAGAATCGTGGGTCAACCCCCAGTCGGTCTCAGCCGCCTGCCTCAGACTACGGCCAAGCCGGTTATGACCGCGCCGATTACGGTCAGTCAGACTATGGCCGAGGCAGCGATCGCTCCGGCTATGACCAGCCCGGTTATAACCGCCCAGACTACGACCCAGACTACGGCTCAGACTACCGGCGGCAACCCCAAAATTCTGACCCCGGCACGGGCTACGCCCCCTCGGGCTACGACGATCAGCGTAGTCGTCCTGGGCCAGAACGGGGCTATGGCGAGGCTGACTATGGCAGCCAAAGCTACGACAACTACGACCGGCCCGGTTCAGCTCCAGACACCCCGCGCCAAGACCCCTGGAACGACGACCCCTGGGGCCAGCCGTCTTCATCCAGTCGGCCTCCAGCCAGTCAGGCCCCTCGCCCAGACGCTACCCCCGATCGCAGGCCCGAGGCCGACCGGCAAAGAGTCCCGCAGGCTCCCCCGCCGGCAGATAGACGCCCCAGCGATGCGAATGCCAATCGTCGCCCTGCCCCCCGCTACGATGACGACAACTGGAGCGATCGAGACGAATGGCTCTAGCCAGCTTCTCGCCTTAGGCATGCCCTAGGTCGGCAAAGCCTGCCCGCCAGACAACCGACTGCGCTCTGGTCAGAGCCATTTGCCTATCTACTCCCCCTTTGCCACGTCCTAGCTCGCCACCTACCCGCCCTCTATGGAGAACTTTCGGAACTATTACGACATTCTGGGGGTTGCCAGAGCCGCAACCGCTAGCGATATTAAGCAGGCCTACCGAAAGCTCGCTCGGCAATACCACCCCGACCTCAACCCCGGTGACCAGGCTGCCGAGGAGCAGTTTAAGTTGGTCAGCGAGGCCTACACCGTCCTCTCCGACGCCGAAAAGCGTACCCAGTACGAGAAATTCAGCGAGTATTGGCAACAGGAGGGCTTCAAGCCCGAGCAAAAGGCCGGGGTCGGCGATCTTTTCAGTGGGCGAATTTCCCTAGAAGATTTTGGTTTTGGCGAATTCCCTGACTTCAACATATTTGTCGATCAGCTCCTCAACCGTCGCCCTGGCACCCGACGGGGGGCGAGCAATGCCGTCGAAACCAATGGCTACACCGCCGATAGTACAGCCTACGGGGCCACCACCACACCGGGCCGCCGCGATGCCGAAGCCGATCTCACCGTTCCCCTCGAAAAAGCCTTTCGGGGTGGGCGTGAGCGCATTCGACTTGAAGACGGACGATCGCTCGAAGTCAACATGCCCGCTGGCATGGTCACCGGCCAGCGCATTCGCCTGCGGGGCCAGGGCGTGGGCGGCGGCAATCTATACCTACGCATTCAGGTCGATCCGCACCCGTTCTACACCCTCCAGGGCAACGATGTGTACTGCCAGGTGCCCATCACCCCCAGCGAGGCAGCTTTGGGTAGTGCGATCGATATCCCCACGCTAGATGGCCCCGTGCGCACCACCCTGCCCCAGGGGGCACAGACTGGGCAGATTATCCAGCTAGCGGGGCGAGGCTACCCCATAGGCAAAGAGCGTCGGGGCGACCAAATTGTTGAACTAGAGGTAGTCGTGCCCCAGGGGTTGAGCGATCGCGAAAAAGCCCTCTACGAAGAACTGCGCCAGACCGAGCGTTTTCGCCCCCGCGCCAACCTGCTGTAGCCCCATAAGCCCGTAGCCAGTTGGTTGTGAACATTGGCCCAAAAACAGGTTGCTCTAAAGCAAACGTTGATGCTGAGCCAAGGTTTTGGCATGGCAAGGCGAAGGTTACGTGTAGCGATGGCCATTGCGCTTAGGACCTCGGTCTCTGCTCCGGTTAAAAACTGGGACGGCGCAATGGCGTATAGCCATCACTTCAGGGGTATCGGTCATGTCCTAACGGTTCTGGCGGTGGCTATATCCCTAGGTTATCGAGTCGGAATGCGGAGTCGATCTAGGCGCTTAGATTGGCTGAATCATTGCAAAAATGTTACATAGCTGCCGCCAGTTCTCAGCGGGTCTTTCGCTAGCCAAACCGGCGAAAATAATACCGATACCCTGTTTTTGAGCTGTTTTTCTGGCTGTGCCTCGCTCTGGCTCGACTCATTTACCGACAACTAAATGAGAATTTAACTTTCCCTATAGACCCCCAAGTCGCTAAACTATCAATGAAATAGGTCATCCCCGTCATTTTTAACTATGTCTGTTGTTAGCCAAGTTATTTTGAATGCCGACGACGAGCTGCGCTACCCAACCACCGGCGAGCTCAAGGCCATTGAAGAATTTTTGAAGACCGGCGAACAGCGCACCCGCATCGCCGCCACCCTGTCTGAAAACGAGAAGAAAATTGTTGACCAGGCCAGCAGGGAGCTGTGGCGGCGGCGGCCCGACTTCATCGCCCCCGGTGGCAATGCCTATGGCCAAAAGCAGCGTGCCCTCTGCATCCGCGATTACGGCTGGTACCTGCGTCTAGTCACCTATGGCGTGCTGGCTGGTGACCAGACCCCCATCGAAGCTATCGGTATCGTAGGCGTCCGCGAAATGTACAACGCTTTAGATGTACCGGTCCCCGGTATGGCCGAAGCCATCCGCTGCCTCAAGGATGCTTCTCTGAACCTGTTGTCTGATGAAGACGCCGCCGCCACCCAACCCTACTTCGACTACATCATCCAAGCGATGTCGTAGTCTCTAGCTAACACTACAAAAGCCCGGCTTCTCAAAGAAGCCGGGCTTTTACATTTGGGCAAGATTGACGGGGCGATCGCACTTTCCCCCTTCTATCAAATTCGACTTGGCTACCCCCAAAATGGTGCAGGGCGCATGCCATGCCCCCCGAACGATAGTTGGAATTACCTCACCGCAGCGAAGTTGCGTTCAACAGGTCTATTGCTGGCTTTGGTCTGTCCAAAGTTTAGCCTGAATTGATTGAGTGGTTAGTTGTGCCTGTGCAGCAAACCCCCGAGTTCTTAAAGAACTCGGGGGTTTTGGGGTTGGGTGCGTGGCTAACTTACAGCGAGGCCAATACGTCGCGGGCGGCGGCGATGGTGGCGTCGATATCCGCATCGGTGTGGGCCAGGGAGGTAAAGCCCGCCTCGTACTGTGAGGGGGCCAGGTAGACACCGCGCTCTAGCATGCCCCGGTGGAAGCGGCTAAACTTCTCCAGGTCAGAGCCCTTAGCATCTTCAAAGTTGCTAATCGGACCGGGGTTAAAGAACATGCCAAACATAGCGCTGATGTGGCCGCCACAGACCTCGTGGCCCGCGTCGCGCGCCGCCTGCAATAGCCCCTCGGTGAGCTTGGCGGTCAGCCGCTCTAGCTCATCGTAGCTGCCGGGGCGCTGGAGCAGCTCCAGGGTTTTAATGCCTGCGGTCATGGCTAGGGGGTTGCCCGACAGGGTACCTGCCTGATACACCGGGCCAGCGGGGGCAACCATTTCCATGATGTCGCGGCGACCGCCGTAGGCCCCGACGGGTAGACCGCCGCCAATTACCTTACCCAGGGTGGTGAGGTCGGGGGTGACGTTAAACTTGGCCTGGGCACCGCCGTAGGCAATGCGGAAGCCGGTCATCACCTCGTCAAACACCAGCAGGGCCTCGTGCTCGCGGGTAATCTCGCGCAAACCCTCTAAAAAGCCACCATCGGGGGTGATAAATCCGGCGTTACCTACCACGGGTTCTAGAATAACCCCCGCAATTTCGCCAGGATTTTGCGCGAACAGAGCCTTGACGGCCTCTAGGTCGTTGTAGGGGGCGGTGAGGGTGTCGCTGGTAGCCGACTTAGGCACTCCCGGCGAGTCGGGTAGACCCAGAGTGGCGACTCCAGACCCGGCCTGCACCAAGAACATGTCGGCGTGGCCGTGGTAGCAGCCGGAGAATTTGATAATTTTGTTGCGTCCGGTGTAGGCGCGCATCAGCCGCAGCACAGCCATACAGGCCTCGGTGCCAGAGTTGACAAAGCGCACCATTTCGATGCTGGGCACAGCCTGGATGACCATTTCGGCCAGCACGTTTTCGAGGTAGCAGGGGGCACCAAAGCTGGTGCCTTTCTCCAGGGCTGCCGACAGGGCTGCCAGCACTTCAGGATGGGCATGACCGCAGATGGCAGGCCCCCAGGTGCCCACGTAGTCAATATATTTATTGCCGTCTACATCCCAGATGTAGGCACCTTTGACGTGGTCAAACACAATGGGCTGCCCGCCCACTGACTTAAAGGCGCGTACCGGAGAACTGACGCCGCCCGGCATCAGGTTTTGGGCGGCGGCAAAAATTTCTTCTGATTTTGCTGTTTTAAATGGGGCTGTACTGACCAAGGCGCGTTCCTCTCAAAGACCAAATTCATCTGGGGTCTTGACCCAGACCACCAGGGCGTTAGCTCTGATCATTATCCTATTGATTGGATATGGTGTAGCGCTTGATGTTAAGGAATGTAGCGTTAGCGGCGCAGGTGGTGGAGGCGACCATTCTTGATTTGCACGACGGGGTGGTTAGAAATGCGCACCAGGTGCTCGTCGTGGGTAGTGACGATGACGGTAATGCCGATGGAGTTGAGTTTTTTGAGAATCTTGATCACTTGCAGAGAGTTGTCGGCATCAAGGTTGCCGGTGGGCTCGTCGGCCAGCAGTAGGGGCGGGGTGTTGACTACGGCGCGGGCGATGCTCACGCGCTGCTGCTCACCGCCGGAAAGTTCGTCGGGGAAGCACTGGGCTTTACCTTGTAGGCCCACCATCTTCAGAGTTGGCCAGAGGCGACGGTGAATTTCTTTGCGGGTGAAGCCCTGAGCCCACAGCACAAAGGCGACATTCTCGGCTACGGTGCGTTTGGGAATCAGCTTGTAGTCTTGAAACACGACGCCGATGCGTCGCCGCATCATAGCCAGGCGGTTGCCTCGTAGGTCAGAAATGGGTTCGTCGCCCACCAAAATGCTGCCACCCGTGGGGCGCTCGTAACCGTATAGCAACTTTAGTAAGGTAGATTTGCCCGAGCCGGAGGGACCGGTGACAAAGAGAAAGTCGCCGGGATTGACGGTGAGATTTACACCAGCTAAGGCTTTGCTGCCGTTGCCGTAGAACTTTTCGACATTGTTTAGGGAAACGATCGGTTGAACAGCGGGGTCTTGGGGAGGGGCGGCGTCGAGCACGGGAGAAGGAGAGGGGTCGGCAGCGGAACGAGCGGGAACTACAAGCTTGAAGCGATCTTGCAATCTAGTTCTGACGTCTTCAGGAAGGCTAGACAGCTTGGCGTCGTCGGTGGGGCGATGGAGCACAGAAGTCATGGAACGTCCTAACTGAAATGGACAACGTCGGCTCGGGGGTGAGGCTGACTGAAGTGAACACCGCGCAGCCGACGAGAGGAGGCTGACGAGGCTTTTGGTGGGCTATTGTACTGGAAAGACCCTACTCAGCAAAAGGGATATTGGTTTTTTCAATAATCGTTATGTTCTGTTACTAAGGCAACAGCAAGGCGATCGCGCTACGGCTCCAGCTTTAGAAGAGTACCGCAGTGTTTGCAAAACTGAGCATCTTCATCGTGGAGCGCGAGGCCACAGCCCGGACAGGCTTGGTGCTGAGACTTGGCCACTTTGTTCAACTGTCGAATCAGGCTGCTGACTTGGGTGGGGATCAGGGCAATGCCGGTGAGAATCATCATCACTGTCAGCCCCCGTCCAGCTTCAGAAAGCGGGGTGACATCGCCATAGCCCACCGTTGTCATGGTGACAACAGCGAAATAAACCGCATCGAGAAAGGTGCCAAAGGCTTCAGGGTTACTGGGGTTTTCAACCTGAAAAATGAGGCCAGAGTAGATGAAGATAATGGTCCCCAGGGTCAACAAAATCCGAATCAAAATCAGGCTGTCGGTGCTGGTTACTTGGCCAAACCACAGTCGATTGTCAAAAATATGCACCAGACGCAAAATACGCAGCGATCTAAAAAAGCGCAGAAAGCGAATATCAAAGACTCCAATCCAGGAGGGTAAGATGGCCACTAGATCGATCAGGCCATAGAGACTTAAGGCATATTTCCAGGGGCGGCGGGCAACCCACAACCGCAGCCCATATTCGCATGTAAAAGTCAGCACAATTAGCCAATCTAAAAGGCTTAACCACTGATCTAAGACAGATGAGATGGGATAGGTTTTGATGACAAAAATGGCGGCTGACAAAAAAATCAGCAGCACGATCGCACCATTGATCAACTGCCCCGCTAGGGTGTCGGTGGTGTTCAGATGGCTGCGCAGGCGATCGCGCCAGGCGATAGGTTGACTGTCTATCGGTTCTTCCATGGTGTTAATGCCCACCCCCAGGATGGTTCTAACCTCTACCCTAGGCTAAGATAACCAGGCAGACTGATTTTTATCTGGCTGCGTTTTTTTGATCATTGCCGCCCTAAAGGTCAAGTTCTCCGATGTTTAATTTGGCTTGTGACGGTTGAACTGGGTTTAGGTTAGCGTCTTGCTCCTGGTCTCAGGCTGTGGTGAGCTAAATTTTTGTCGGTGATCGCCTTTGGTCGAGCGGAGGGTTAGATTGAGTATCACTGCGGCACTTTGAGCACCTATGGCGATCGCACCTATCATTACCACCCCCAACGATTTTTCTCCCAGCGCCCCTGGCACCTGGTCGCCCTTGCCGATTCAGCGTCCGCTGCTGCTGGTGGGCCACGGTAGCCGAGATACCGAAGGGCGCGATCGCGTACTCGAGTTTGCCGCCGCCTACCAGGCCCTCGACCAGTCTCGTCCGGTGATTCCCTGTTTTCTAGAGCTGAGCGAACCCACGATTCAAGACGGGGTAGACCGATGTGTGGAGAAGGGCTACACCGACATTTCGGTGCTGCCAATTTTATTATTTGCCGCCCGCCACAATAAATTCGACGTTACCAACGAACTCGATCGCGCCCGCCAGCGCCACCCCCAGGTCACCTTCCACTACGGTCGCCACTTTGGTATTACCCCGGCGATTATTCAGCTTTGGCAAGAGCGGTTGGCCGAGCTAGACAGCCCCCGCTTTAACCCCGACGGCATTGCCCGCGAAGATACGGTGCTGCTATTTGTGGGCCGAGGGGCCAGCGACCCCGACGCCAACGGCGATGTGTATAAACTAGCCCGCATTGTCTGGGAGGGCAGCCGCTACAAAACCGTAGAAATTTGTTTTATTGGCATTACTCACCCCCGCCTAGAAGAGGGCTTTCGCCGGGCTCGGATGTATGAGCCCAAGCGCATTATTGTGCTGCCCTACTTTCTTTTTACCGGGGTGCTAATCAAAAAAATCATGGGTATTTGTGAGCAAGAGCAGACCGCCCATCCTGAGCAATTGGTGAGCTATTTGCCGGAGATGGGTAGCCACCCGCAGCTAATGCAGATTTTGCGCGATCGCGAGATCGAAACCCAGCTGGGCCAAGTGGCCATGAACTGCGAAATGTGCAAGTTTCGCCTCGCTGCCGGGGGTGGTCAGCACGGTCATGGGCATGATCATGGTCATGGGCACGGGCACGCTCACGATCAGGGGCATACCCACGGCCACGGCCAGGCTCATGATCACGGCCACGGACATCACCATGGCGAACCTGTAGACCTGTTTCCAGAGCCCGACGATTATCATCAGCGGGCCTGGCAGGTTCCCTAGCGGCTTAGCTGATGGGGCTGGGAATGTTAGAAACAGCGCCTGGGCATGGCCTAGGTAAGTTTTTAGTGCAGCCCAGGGAGCCGTTATGTTTAAATCTGTTGGTCGGCAAGTATGCGCCTTTGATCTAGAGTGGGTGCCTGACCCGGCCTCGGGACGGCGAGTGTACGGCCTGGCCGCCACGCTATCGGAGGCTGAGGTGTTTGACGTGATGTGGGCCAAGGCTGGGGCCACGGCAGACAAACCTCGTCCCCATCTCAAAACGGCACTGTGCCGCGTGGTTGCGGTCTCGGCAGTGGTTCGAGAGCAGCAACCCGATGGCAATATCCACCTGCGGCTGACCACGCTACCGAGACAGCTTGATCAGCTGATGGACGAAGGGGAACTGATTTCTACGTTCCTGGGCTACCTAGGGCAGCACCATCCGCAGCTGGTGGGGTTTAATTCGCAAACTGCCGACCTGCCGGTCTTGCTTCAGCGGGGGTTGGTGGCAGGTATTTCGGCGGCAGATTTTTGCCGTCGGGCTGACAAAGGGTGGGGGAACGACTATTTTAGCCGCCACAGCGACGCCCACATTGACCTAAAAAGTGCCCTCAGCGGCTGGGGCATTGCCACCCCCTCCCTGCACGAACTGGCGGCAGCCATGGGCATTCCGGGTCAGGTAGGGCCAGAACCTCACGATGTGGTGGATTGGTGGGTAGAGGGGAATCTGGAATCGATCGTGGCGCAGAGCCAGTACGATGCCTTGAGCACCTACCTGGTGTGGTTGCGAGCGGCCAGGTTTGCCGGATTCTTTAGCGAAGAGCAGCACCAGGCCGAAACCGCCAGGGTGCAGACCCTGCTAGTAGAAAGGATTGCCCAGGGCGATCGCCACTTGACTCAGTACCTCAATCGTTGGGCCAGTTTTCAACCCCAGCCCAGCGATGCCGTAGGCAGTTCTCTGGCTGGGCCTGCCGCAATGCCAGAACGCTTACAGCAACGGTCGCCTGTGCCCCTAGGCTAAGGCGACCGTCAGCCTGAGTGAGCTATTTCCTCACTACACCCCTGGACGACCCAGCGGGCTATTCCTCCTCGGTCGCCCCTTCTACGGCGATCACGTCGACAACGGTTCTATCTTCGGCAGCCTCCTCAATCGCCTCGATTGCCTCAACGGCATCGTCAAGCCCTTCTACCTGTAGAGCCGGGGGCACGACAGCCACCGCAGCGATCGCATCTTCCCCATCCAGCCGCTGCAAACGCACCCCCGTCGCAGGTCGCGACTGAATCGAGATATCGTTCACCCGCTGGCGAATGATGATGCCTCGGTTGGTGACCAGCATCAGCTCATCGCCTTCGCCAACCACCAGCAGTGAGGCTAACGTATCGTCGCGCTTGCGGAACTTGATCGCCATCAGGCCCATACCCGCCCGATTTTGCAGCCGGAACTTGGCCACCGGCACCCGCTTGCCCAGACCCGAGGCGGTGATTACCAGCACCCAGGGGCCGCCCTCGTTGCCGCCCGCAACGCTTTCGTCATCCTCGTCATTTTCAGCCGCCTGCACCACCGCTTCGACCACCTGGCTGGGCAAAATATCCATGCTGATCAGCTCGTCGCCATCGCGCAGCGACATCGCCCGCACGCCCCGGGTGGGCCGCCCCAGGGGTCGCAGTTGCTCGTCACTGGCTTTAAAGTGAATCGTCATGCCCCGCCGCGAGCCGATCAAAATGCTGTCGGTATTGCGGGCCAGGCGCACCCACTTGAGGTAATCGCCCTCTTCGAGGGAGATGGCAATCAGTCCGTTGGTGCGAATGTTGCTGAAGGCCGACAGCGCTGTTTTCTTCACAAAGCCACCCTGGGTGAGCATCACCAGGTAGTCTTCGTCGGTGAACTCGCGCACCGCTAGCACCGAGGTAATCGCCTCTTCTTTGGGTATGGGCAGCATTTGCACAATCGGCATACCCCGAGCGGCGCGAGAACCTTCGGCAATTTGGTAGGCCCGCAGGGCGTAGGTGACGCCGCGATCGCTAAAGAACAGCAGATAGTCGTGGGTGTAGCAGGTGATGAAGTGCTGCACCGCGTCGTCTTCCTTCATTTTGGCCCCAGCCTTGCCTCGGGTGGCACGGCTCTGAGCCTCAAAGGTGGCCACCGGCATGCGCTTGATATAGCCCTGGTCGGTGACGAGAATGACCACCTGCTCGTTGGCAATCAGCGAGATGTCGGTGAGTTCCCCGTCATCTACCTCGATCACGGTGCGGCGGGGGCTATCGTGCTTGGCCTTGAGCTCGCCCAGCTCGGTGGTAATGATTTCAAGAATGCGCTCGCGGCGGGCCAAAATATCTTGCAGGTCAGTGATTTTGGCGACTAGATCTTCGTGTTCCTGCTGAATTTTGTCGGCCTCTAGGGCGGTGAGGCGACGGAGCTGCATTTGCAGAATGGCGTCGGCCTGCAAGTCCGAGAGACTGTAGGTGTCCATCAGCTCTTGCTTGGCGGCGGGGGTGTCGGCGGCCCCACGAATTAGCGCAATGATGGCATCTAGGTTGGTCAGGGCAATCAGGTAGCCCTGGAGAATGTGGTCTTTTTCTTCGGCTCGGCGCAGTTCGTAGCGGGTACGGCGAATGATCGTCTCTTCGCGGAATTCCAGGAAGACCTCCAGCATGCGCTTGAGGCCGAGCAGCTGGGGTTCGCCGTTCACCAAGGCCAGCATGTTGACGCCGAAGTTGTTTTGTAGGGGCGTCTGCTTGTAGAGGTTGTTGAGCACGACGCGGGGGTAGGCGTCGCGCTTGAGTTCGATAACGATGCGCATACCGTCGCGATCGCTCTCATCGCGAATGTCAGAAATGCCCTCTAAGCGGCGCTCGTTCACCATCTCGGCGATCCGCTCGATCATGCCCGCCTTGTTGGTCTGGTAGGGCAGCTCGGTGATGATAATGGCTTCGCGATCGGGCCGTCCCCGGTGCTCAATGGTTTCCATGGTGGCGACGCCGCGCATGGTAACCGAGCCGCGCCCAGTCATATAGGCATCGCGAATGCCGCTGCGGCCCAAGATCTGCCCACCCGTGGGAAAGTCGGGGCCGGGAATGATCTCCATTAGCTCAGCGGTGGAGATCTCGGGGTTGTTGATCAGCGCGATCACGCCGTCGATCAGCTCACCGGGGTTGTGGGGCGGAATGTTGGTGGCCATACCCACGGCAATGCCCGAAGAGCCGTTGAGCAGCAGCTGGGGCAGCCGCGAGGGCATCACCACGGGTTCTTGCTGAGAGCCATCGAAGTTGTCGGCAAAATCGACGGTTTCCGACTCGATGTCTTGGAGCAGTGAGTCACTGGTCAGCGATTGCAGACGACACTCGGTGTATCGCATCGCCGCCGGGGGATCGTTGTCGATAGAGCCAAAGTTGCCGTGGCCGTTGATCAGCGGCACGCGCATGGAGAAGTCTTGGGCCATGCGCACCAGGGCGTCGTACACCGCCGTATCGCCGTGGGGGTGATACTTACCCAGCACTTCCCCGACCACACGGGCGCATTTACGGAAGGGGCGATCGGCGGCTAACCCCAGCTCGTGCATGGCATAGAGAATGCGGCGGTGCACTGGCTTGAGCCCGTCCCTGGCGTCTGGCAGCGCTCGACCCACGATCACGCTCATGGCGTATTCCAGGTAAGAGCGTGACATTTCGTTGCGCAGATCGGTAGGAACGATGCGCTCTTCTGGGGTAGCCATAGGCTAAAAAACTCCGATTTTGCGAACAACAAAGCGCTAGTCAGACCCTCGCACCGAGCGGTGCTGAATAGCGCTTGATTAGTATGTTTTTTGCGGACTCATGTGAGTTATATTTTAGCACAAATTCCCCGGTTCAAATTATTGAGAGTTATGGTGGAGCCAGAGCCGCAAGATCCTTGGCAGGGGGAGGTTTTGCCACCATAGACCGATCGCCAATTTGCTGCCGTTCACCACCCCTAAATTCACCGTGCACCATGCTTTCACCCTGGCTAATTTTGCCGTTATCTATTCACCTGTTTTTTTGACTCACGACACGGGTAGTTTTCATCCCGAAAACGCAGGTCGATTAAAGGCTATTGTGGCTGCCCTAGAGCAGACGCCCTGGGCCGATCATCTGGACTGGCGAGAGCCTACTCCGGTGACTCAGCGAGGGGAAGTAGACAGCCTGATTGCTCAGATCCACAACCCTCGCTATGTCACGGCCCTGCGGGAAATTGCCCATACTGGCGGTGGTCAGATTGATGGCGATACGGTGGTGTCTGAGGCCAGCTACGCTGTAGCGCGGCTGGCGGTGAGCGCCTGGCTCGACGGTGTGGATTACGTGCTCGAAACTGGGCACTCGGCCTTTGTGCTGGCGCGGCCACCGGGGCATCACGCAGTGCGCGATCGCGGCATGGGCTTTTGTCTATTCTCGAATGCGGCGATCGCCGCCCACTACGCCCTAGAAAAATCCACCATCAACCGCGTCGCCATTCTCGACTGGGATGTGCACCACGGTAACGGCACCCAGGCCCTGGTAGAGCAGAATGCGGCGATCGCCTACTGCTCCCTCCACCAGCTGCCCGCCTATCCCGGCACCGGCCACAGCAGCGAGACCGGCTTTCACGGCAACGTGCTGAACCTGCCCATGCCCCCCGGCAGCGCCAGCGCCGATTATGACGCCCAGTTTGAGCAAAAGGTGATTCCCTTTCTCAAGGCATTCAGGCCCGATCTACTCATTGTCAGCGCCGGGTACGATGCCACCGCCGCCGACCCCCTGGCCAGCGTTAACCTCAATCCTCAAGACTATGGCACCTTCACCCGCCAGTGCTTGAGTGTCACGCCTAACATTCTCTTTGGCCTCGAAGGCGGCTACGACTACGACGCGCTGAGCCAGTCAGTGCTCGCCACGATCGCCGCGCGGTTGGGGGTGTAGCGGTGCCCCGTTTACGTGCAGTATGGCAGTGCCCTAAACTACGACCTGTGGTTGAATCAGCGCCAAGGCAGACTCTAACGCCTGGTGGCGATTTTCGACCAGGTAAATAGCCGGGGAAGCGGTGCCTTCGGTACGTTTGCGCTGGGTGATAAAGCGTTGCAGGTCGAGGGTTTGGAGGCGGCTTTTGACTTGGCCCGGTTTGACCACAATCCAGACCGTGCGATCGCGCCCAATCGAGTCCTGCACAATCGACTCGATCGCCAGTGCCGCCGTCACGCCCAGGGTCGGCACTTCACCGAGATCGAGCACCAGGGCCTGATATTCTCTCACAAACGCCAGGCGGCGAGTAATGCTCTTAGCGGCCCCAAAGCTCATCGGCCCGCCTAGCTGAAACAGCAAAATATCTCCCTTTGACTGAGTGAGAATCGCCTTTTCAGCCCCGGTCAGGTTACTGTCTTCGGTGGCAGCGGTGATGGTTTTGATGCGATCGCTCTGCACATCGGTCAGCCGCTTGATCGTCAACATGTTGGCCACAAAGGCTCCCACCAGCACCGCCGTAATCAGGTCGATAAATACCGTCAAAAACAGTACCAGGTACATAATGCCGGTGCCCTTGAGAGAAATCTTCGGGGCGCGCTTGATAAACCCCCAGTCCAAAATATCAATGCCCACCTTGAGCAAAATGCCCGCCAGCACAGCGTTAGGAATTTGTGCCGTCAGCGGCCCCGCCCCCAGCAGCACCACCAATAGCACCAGAGCGTGAATAATACCTGACAGCGGCGTGCGCCCGCCCGCTTGCACATTCACCACCGTGCGCATGGTAGCCCCGGCCCCCGGCAAACCGCCAAATAGGCCAGACACCACATTGGCTAGGCCCTGACCAACCAGTTCTTTGTCAGAATTGTGCTGGGTTTGAGAAATGCTGTCGGCCACCAGCGAGGTCAGCAGCGAGTCGATCGCCCCCAGCACCGCCAGCATAATGCCGTAGCGCAGCATGTCATCGAGTTCGCGCAGGTTAAAGGTGGGTAGCCGCAAGGTCGGGAAACCTGACGGAATATCGCCAATGCGCGGCAGGTCAGCATCGCCAAACACCACCACCGACACCACGGTAGCCCCCACCAACGCCACCAGAGGCGCAGGTAGAATTCGATTCAATCGGGGCGGAATGGCAAACACGATCGCCAGAGTCAACAGCCCTAGCCCCAGGGCAACCCAGTTGGGCGCAGCCAAAAAGCCGGGTAAGTCTTGCAGCGTGTCAATTACTCCGCCCGTGGCGGCGTGGCCTAGCAGCGGCGGCAGCTGCAACAGCACAATGATCACCCCAATACCCGACATAAAGCCCGAGATCACCGTGTAGGGTAACAGGGTAATGTATTGCCCCAGGCGCATCAGCCCAAACACAATTTGCAGCAGCCCGCCCAGCATCACTACCGTAAAGGCCATGGCTAGGCCCGTGCCATCGGGGTAGCGGGCCACCAGCGAAGCGATTACGGTAGTGATCACCACGGTCATGGGGCCGGTGGGGCCAGACACCTGGGTGGGGGTGCCGCCAAACAGGGCCGCAAAAAAGCCAGTAAAGATGGCCCCGTAGAGACCGGCGATCGCCCCCGCCCCCGAGGCCACCCCAAAGGCCAACGCCAGGGGCAGCGCCACGATCGCCGCCGTCAGCCCACCAAACAGGTCGCCCCGCCAGTGGCGAAAGCCGATGGAATTAACTAATGGAATTGACACAGCAGCAGTGGCCTCAGACAGCAAAGGGCAATGGAGTAATTTATAGTCCATTGCTCCAAGTTTCACGCTTCACAAGCACACAACAGCTGGACTGCCCAGAGCAGGGAAGCCTAAACCTCCACTTCCAGATCGCGGGAGACGCTCGGAGTGGGTTCTAGGTTCAGCTTTTGCTGCGCGATCGCAGGCCAGCATTGAGCGCTAGCAGCCGGTCATCCATCCAGCGGGGTGGGTAGATCTAAGGCCAAGACTGACCCACCCCTCCCCCCCCGAGGAAGGGAGGCTAGCGGTAGAGCAGCACCGGAATTTGGCTGCTGCGGAGCAGCTGTACCGTAGTGCTACCAATCACCAGGTGGCGAACGCGGCGATGACCGTAGGCTCCCATCAGCAGCAGGCTAATGTTGTGGTCGTCAATGTATTGAGCGATCGCCTTTTCAGTCTCCCCGACCTGTAAACTCGCTGTCGGCGTCAGACCAGCCTCTTGCAGCATCGCCTCGGCCTCGGCTAAACACCGGGTTTTCTCCGCGTCAGACTCTGACCCCGCCACCGTCAGCAGGTGAAGCTCCAGATTCCGCAGGCCAGGAGACTCGGCCAGGAATCGCAGCAGCTTTTGACTGGTGGGGCTGCCGTCGTAGGCTACCAGCAGCCGCTCCATCGGCACCACGGTTCTGGGCGTAACCAGGCAGGGCTTGCTGCTGCTGCGCACAATGCGATCGACATTAGCCCCCAGGTGGCCCGAGGCAAAGTCGGCGGCATCCCCCCGCTTGCCCAGCACGATCAGATCCACGTCGGCTTCGAGATCCGCCAAACAGTCCACCAAAAAGCCGGTTTTGTGGATTAGCTTGACGGTGGTGGCCCCGTGGGCGGCGATCGCGGCCTCCGCGTCAGCCAAAATCAGCTTGGCCTTTTGGTGGTTGAGCTTAGACCGCTCGTGCTCCACCTCCACCAACTTTTTCAGCAGACTTTCGGCGGCTCCCAGTCCGATGCTGCCACTAAGGTTGCTAGCTTCTGCTGTGGCCTGCCCCCGCGAGTCGGTGACGTAGAGCACGTCAACGCTGGCCCCCAGCTGCTCGGCAAACCAGGCGGTGTAGGGATAGCTGCTCTGGGCAAAGGCGGAGCCGTCAGTGCAGAGTAAAATGCGTTTCATGGTGTGACTAATCCTGTAGGGTGGCCGGCTGGCTGTGGACGGCTAGCTTGTTCACCAGCGTGGCGCTGGCCTCGTTGAGGCCAATTACCTCGACCTCGGCCCCAGCCCGGCGAAATTTGTTGACGATTTTGTCTAAGACGGCCACCGCTCCTTGATCCCATAGGTGGGCGTGGGTGAGGTCGATGGTGATGCGATCGACAAACTCTTCAAAGTCAAAGGCCTCGAAGAATTCATCCCTCGATACAAAGAAAATCTGGCCCGACACACTATAGATGCGGTGGTTGCCATCGTCGTGCAGCACCTTGTCCACAAACACCAGCTGGGCAATCTTGTTGCTAAAAAACACCGTGCTCATGACAATACCGGTGGCCACCCCAAGGGCAAAGTTGCGGGTAAAGATCGTCACCACCATGGTGGTCAGCATCACTGCCGTCTCGGTGCGAGGAATCTTGGCGATGTCACGAAACGACGCCCAGCGAAAGGTGCCGATGGAGACCATAATCATCACCGCCACCAGGGCCGCCATGGGCATCTGCTGCACCCACTGGCTCAGCACCAAAATGGCAAACAGCAAAAACACCCCAGCACATAGGGTTGAGAGCCGCCCCCGGCCCCCCGACTGCACGTTGATCACCGACTGACCAATCATGCCGCAGCCCGCCATGCCGCCAAAAAAGCTGGTGATGATGTTGGCAATGCCCTGGCCCTTGGCCTCGCGGTTTTTGTCGCTGGGGGTGTCGGTCAGCTCATCTACCAGCGAGGCAGTGAGAAACGACGCCAGCAGCCCCACCACAGCCATGGTTAGCGACGTCGGCAGCACAACCAGCAGAGTGTCTAAGGTAAAAGGCACCTGGGGCAGCGCAAAGGGCGGCAGCGCGGTGGGCAGTTCGCCCATGTCGCCCACGGTGGGCACGTCAATGCCAAGAGAAATGGCTGCTACGGTCATCACAAACAGCGCCACTAGGGGCGAGGGCACCGCCGTGGTGAAACGCGGCAGGATGTAAATAATCGCCAGCGACAGCGCCGTCATCACGTACACGGCAACGGGCACATTGGTGAGCTGGGGCAGTTGAGCCAAGAAAATCAGCACCGCCAGGGCGTTGATATAGCCCACCATCACGGCGCGGGGCACGTAGCGCATCTGACGACCCAGCCGCAGCAGCCCAAAGATGACTTGAAATAGGCCGCACAACAGCGTGGCCACCAGCAAATACTCAAGCCCATAGTCGCGCACCAGGTCGATCATCAGCAGGGCCATAGCCCCGGTGGCGGCGGAGATAGAGCCCGGTCTGCCACCCAAAAACGCAGTGGTGACAGCGATGATAAAGGAGGCGTAGAGGCCGACCTTGGGGTCAACCCCGGCGATGATCGAGAAGGCGATCGCTTCCGGTATCAGTGCCAGCCCAACTACCGCCCCGGCCAAAATATCGGCCTTAGGGTTAGAAAACCACTCTCGCTTGAGATGGCGCAGGTTAGGGGCACGAAGTTTGAGCGTGTGAATGTTCAATGGTCCTCCTCTAGGCCCTACAAATATGAAACGTTGACCCTGCCAAGCCCCATTGGACTGGCCTGAGCGGTTCAAGATCGCTGGGCAAATCAAGCTGCAACGCTGCCCTAGGTTCAACAGCTGCGATCGCCCCTGGTAGTAGGCAGCCATCGCCCTAGCAACTCCAGTGCATTTGTCGTTTATAGCAGTAGTTAAAAGAGAGCGTGGCGCTACCAGCCTGCTGCCGCAGGCTCAGATCACCCGGCGATCGCCTAGCCCAGCTGCAAAGAGTTATGACTCTACGGGCGAAGTGCGATCGAACCGGCAACGACCCTGTTCACGAGGGACGAGCTACCCGACAGCGGCCTTGAAGTGAAATGTCAAAGAGCAACATAGCCCGTAGGTAAATCTGCTTAATGCTTCTTTATACATTTCTATATAAATGTAAAACGGTCACGGTGTCTAGAGGCAAAGAGAACCGTAGTCGAGGCGCTCTGAAGGCTACTACCTTGGCTGAGGGAGGCAGGGCCTAGGCCGCAGAAACGGTTAGCTAGCTTGTGCAGCAGAGTAGTAGGCTGTGAAAGAGCACAGGTCGGGGCGGTTAACCGCCTGCGGCATACGAAGCGCGGATAGTGCGGCCTAGGCCAGCTCCTTCAGTTGATAAGCTGAAAACCAGCCTGAGGCCTTTAGCCGATTCGCTAGATGGTGCGACAAGCCTTGGTCCGGCTAGCCCTTGCTCTGCAATCGAGATTGTGCCCTCTCACCCCTAACCCGGTTCGAGAGGACGAGGAGAATAGATTACTGAGACTATTCTGTCCCCCGTAAATCGCCTCAGGGATACCACGGATACATCATAAAATTCCCTTTACCCTTTACCATTTAACCGGCCTGGTTCTTAAAGTTATTACTGATTCTCAGGTTCATCCGGATGGCACCTCTAGTTTGAGGGAACTATAAAAACAGCTATAATTCTGAGCCTCTTGCCGACCATGAAAACCTCTACAGTTCTCGTGCAGTCAACCCTCGCCCAGGCCCCAGTCACCAGTCGGTTACCGGTTGATAACCTTTGGATGCTGACCTCTGGAGGGTTGCTGCTCCTGTTGCTGGGGTTGGGGGTCTATTCTCACCTGCAAACCCGCCGCATGGTGAAGCAGCTTAAATTTGAAAGCTACAAAAATCAAGAGCTCCAAAAAAAGGTCAAGCTGGCGCTTAAAACCATCAGTAAGATGGAGCAAAATCCTGACTTAATTCACTCACGCGAATTTAACCTCGACTATCTGCGCATGCGTATGGATGAAGATCATTTCCACGCATCGATCGTCAACCAACTCAAGGTCAAGGTAAAGCAAAAAATTTCGGTAGCGCTGCGCCCGCGCCAGGCTGAGGAAGGACTGATTGGCATTGCCAGCAAGCCTCGGGTGGTCGATGAGATTTTTGACGTAGAGTATGCTCCCCACGATCAGCCGATGGCCAAGAAGCGGGTGCTGTTTCGCATTCAAATTAGGCTGGCAAAGCTGCCTACCCAGGCCACGTCTTCCACCATTGGCCAGCTAGTTGACTGCATCGAGAACTTCATGAGCCCCGATGCAGAAGAAACCCACTGGCAGCCCACCATCCAGGGCCGCATTGCCAACATGCACTGGGATCAAAAAGCTAAACCCACACCTTTGCTGGTGCTTGAGCAATCGAGCGAAGGTGTCAATGTCACCCTACGCAGCCGCAACACTCTGCCAGCGAGCACCAGCACCATCGGCAAGAAGAGAACGGCCTAGTCAGTTTGCCAAACCAAAGATTAGGGGTTCGTAGGGGTTCAGGGTTTATGGTGTACGGTTCAAGGCCGGTCGTAAACCTGAAACCTTAAGCCGTTAGATTCTGCCAAAATCAGCTGACTCAAGTTCTACCTGTTTAACCCATCGCTGTGGCTAAGACGCCAGAGGCATCTAGCACGGGGTCAGGGGCCGATCGCGCCTGGGCCATATCGGAGAGAATGGCGTCGAGCAACTGTTCGCGCAGGTCGGGAATAACTGCGATCGCCCGCGTCCAATCGGGAATTTGAGTGCCCGTAGGATCGTCTAGGTACTGGGTGCCCGCCTCAAGAATGATCTGCTCGAAGGTTTCGATGGTCATTTCTTCTTTGTGGCGATCGTACTCTAGGCCATTGAAGCGAGCATCGACAAAGTATTGGCGGGCTAGGTTTTGGGCCTCGCGGCGGTATTTGATCCGCAGAGCGCGAATGTGGTCAACGCCAATCACGACCCGCTCGGTTTCGGTCAGGGTACGCAGCACCGATTGCAGAATGTCGCGGCACATTTTTTGCAGCCCTGAGTTGGCGGAGGTACCAATGGTTTGGTGCTTGTGCTCAAAAATACCCAGATCGATCTGGGCAATGCGTTTGAGGGCCACATTGCGGTAGACCTCGGCCAGCAACCCCACTTCTAATCCCCAGTTGCCAGGAATGCGGGTGGTCAAAGCCAGGTCGGCAGAGAGGGCAAATTCGCCCGAGAGGGGGTAGCGGTAGGCGTCGAGGTAACGCAGATAGTCACGGTAGCCAAACAGCTCCATCAGCGAGGTGATCAGCGGGGTGACAAACAGCCGGGTGACGCGCCCGTGCAAACTGCGAGGGTTGTCGCCAATGCGGGCATAGTAGGCTTTGCTAAAGGCAATGCCAAAGTCTTGTTCTAGCAGAGGGTAAAGTAGCTTGAGCGGGTAGGCGCGATCGTAGGTGACAATGTCGGCATCGTGCAGGGCGATCGCCGCCGCATGGAGCGAGGCCACCCCAAGGCCCAGCCACACAGCCCGGCCCTTGCCTTTAAATTTCAGCAGATCTAGACCTTGATCTTTGAGGTTTTGCAGAATACCGGTAATGCCGGGGCCATTTTCCCAGAGGATGAAGGTGGGCTGGGGCAGCGGCTCGAAGAACCGCACCGCGTGGCAGTACTGCTCGAAGGTGTCGGCGTAGAGGCAGACAATGACGTTGTTGACGAAGGGGCAGTGGCTCAAGTGGTCTCGAATGGTGGCCAGAGCAGGGCGTTCTAGCTCTTCGTAGAGGGATGGAATCAGCACCGCAGTTGGGTTGGTCTGGCTTAGCTCAGTGAGACGTTGCTCTAAGCGCTCGGAATCATACCCGAGGTCGTGGATAGTGGTGATTAGCTCTTGCTTGTAGTCCATACCCTGGATATTCCTAACTATTAGGTCTAATCATAGGGATAAGTGGCGATCGCAGTATGTGAGCATGACTACCCGATAGAGCCCATCGAGCCTAGCCACTGGGAACGGTACAGCTATCGCTATCCTGGTTGGAGACATAGCCCAGCCCCCGTTCAGGGGTAGGGCGCTACCGTAGGGTGGGCAGTGCCCACCATTAGGATCGTGGATTAAACAACTTGTAATACTGAATCCTGTTTGGCTACCCTCGCTTCAGCAGGGCGCATGCCATGCGCCCCTACCCGAGAAATTCACGTAAAAATTCACGTCAATACATCTACATCTCTGTGGGAAGACGGCTTTCAAAAGTCGCCTAAGCAAAATCGTGGGTGAGAATTGCCTGGCCGCGACGGTAGATCTCCTCGGCATAGCTCGTCCAGGTACCCTGGCCCCAGTAGCGAAAGCAGCTGGTTTGCAGCAGTAGATTGTGGATGAGGGCGTTGCGGTAGCGGTGCTGGCTTCCAAGGGCATCGCCTTGGTCGCTCTGGCGATTCATGGTCTGGTGAAACTGGGCACTGAGGCGCTGCATAGGGTCGAGTACGTTGTCGTAGCCCACTACCCAGCTGCGATCGCTCGTCCACGAGCCGCCTTCCATCGAGAAGTTGCCGTCTTGGGCCGCTAGAGTTGCGATCGCTGCTGCCACCGCCTCACTGCCCTCGGCCCCCGCCATCGCCTGCCACAATCGCGCCTGCCCCACGGCCTGACAGGGGGGGAACGTCTCGGGGCCACACCCTGCCGCTGCCAGCAGCTCCAAGTATTCGGTGCCGTTAAAGCCCACCACGCCCCGACGACCGCCGCCCTGGTCGCGCATTTCGTGCCACGATCGCATAAACGCGCTGGGAAACTCATTCATCATCACGCCGCCGTTTTCGCCGTCGCTGATCTGGCTGACCAGTTGGGGCACAGTGGCACTGCCCAAAGAGACCTGGCTGAGGGTTTTGGCTTCCCAGTAGGGCTGCATCTGGCCCACCAGCTTAGTGTCTGACCCCTGGGTCTTGACCAGCACTACAATGTCTTCGACTTCACCCTGGCTGTTGCGAGCCACCAGACGGTGGGGCAGGTGAGGCTGCGATAGCCCTTGGCCCTCTAGCGTTTCTACGGTGTGTTCCTGCACCAGCAGCCAGCGATAGCCGCAGTCTTTGAGGGTTTTGACGAAGGCGTAGAGCAGGTCGGGGTGGTTGGGCAGGTGCATTTCCGGCGGCGAAAAGCCGCGCACGCGGGCCAGAGCCTCAGGGCCAAACAGGGCGGCAAAGTGGTGCTGCCAGGCGCGAATGTGCAGTTTGAGGTCGGGCACGGGGGTAGAGGGCACCACCGCGTGGCCCCAGCAAGTGCCGAGCCATTCGACGTAGGGCTGATAGGTAGGGTCGCAGGCCAGGCGGCGCAGCTTGGCGAGAATATCCTGACGATCCATCTGTTGTAGGCCCCAGAGCAGGGTACCTGAGTAGTCGAGCATGACCCTGGGGTTGCAGCCCTGGCTCACTAGCTCAGGAATGAAGTCGCCCAGGCGGGCATAGCAGTAGGCAAAGGTGCCCGCGTTGTGGTTGTCCCCGTCGTAGGGGTGCTCGAACATGTACTGGAGGTGGTTGACCAGCTCGCCCGTGGCCCCAGCCGGAATGGTGGGCTGGTGCATGTGCAGGGCGATCGCAAAGCCCGCCGAAATATCTGGTAAAGCCAGATTGGTGCGCGACAAAAACACCGGCTCATCGCTGGCCATCACCGCCGCAATATCAGCCTCTCGACCCGAGAGCGGGGGTAGACCGTCCTCTAAAGCGGGCCAGTCTACAGGAGAGAGCACAACACCGGTCATAGACACCTCCGAAATGGCTCCCCCGTTGCTCCGGGAAAGCCGATGGTCACTATTTAGTGTTGCACCGACGAGAGCACTTCCACCACGACTGGTAACATTTCGTGTCTAGGAAGGTCGGGTGCCAAGTCTAGGCGAGTGGAGACCTTCTCGCTACGGTTGCCACGGGGAGCAGCCTGTCTAGGACAGCAGGCCAAAGGCAACGGTCATGGGCCTAGGCGAGCGACGAGCTGGGGACGAGCCGACTGGGGCGGGTTGAGCTCAATGGTGGCGACCACCTGGCCGTGGTCTGACTGCCAGGGTTCGATATTGTCTTCGAGTAGGGTGTGGTCAAACAGGTGGTCGTTTAGCACTGAAACGTAGGTGACGCGGCCAATGCGATCGCGATTTTGGGCCGAAAATTCTTCGCTCACCATGATGTGGTCGAGGCTGTCGTAGTGGCCGTTGTGGATGTGGGTGTAGTAGTGGTCGCCGTAGCCGAGGCGGGCCTGAATGTCTTTCACCTGGTAGAGCAGCACGTCCCACACGGGGGCTTTTTTGCGGTAGGGCCAGCATTCCCAGGGGGGGGTACCCGCCACAATCTGGGTGGTGACGGCGGTGTGGTTGTCATTAACATCACCGACGACGATGACGGGGTAGTTGCGATCGCGCAGCCCCTCCATCAGCAAAAATCTCAGGGCGGCGGCCTCGGCGGTGCGGCGAATCAGCGAACGGGCGTGGCCCTTGGCAATTTCGACCGGGTCGCTGCGATCGGCTCCGTTGGCGATCATGGGCCGTTTAGACTTGAGATGCACCACAAACACCGTGCAGTGAATCGCGTCGGTGAGAGCCAGATCCACCGCCAGCACCGGGTGCGAAAACCGCCGAATCGGAATTTCGGCCCCCTCTAAATCTAAAATGCCCTCGGGCGGAAACTCGTCGTAGATCCGCTGCCCTACCACCGGAAATCGCGTCGCTAGCGCCAGCCCCGGCCCCCGGCCAAAACCCTCGGCCATGACGATCTCGTGATTTTGGTGATATTCGCTGCGGTGCAGGGCTTCTTTCAGCGCCCCCCGGTGAAACACCTCCTGAAAGCCAATAATGTCGGCCCTCATGCGATCGAGCTGGGCACCAATCCAGGTGAGCTTTTTGAGGTAGTTTTCTTGGCTGTAGGTCTCGCCCTGGTAAAACTCGCGATCGGGCAGCATCAAATTGTTGAGGTTGAAGGTGCCGACGCGAAACTGGTTGCGATCCATAGCTGGGGCTAGAGAGTGGCTAAAGAAGAATGCGTTTAAGAATAGCGCCGTTGCGTGAACAGGGAGTATGGATGCAGCAATTCAATAGCCCAGCGGTTTGTGTTGCAAAGCGTGCTGGCCATATTAGAGATCTCCTTTGGGCAGGTTTTCTTCGGTGTGCAGTTTGATATCGGCTTCGGTGGAAAGCGACTCAGATGCGATCGCACTAGGAGCCACCGCCTCAGCGAACTGGGCCTCTTGCAAGGTGAGCTTGATCGCCGCCAGCACCCGCGAGGTCACCTGCAAAAACGAGCTTTTGCGCGAGTTGACCCAAAACTGAGCCTCTAAATTCACCGTAGAAGGGGTGAGTTCGCGCACCAGCACGATCGGTTCGGGGTCTAGCTCGACGCCGTCGATCTGCCTCATCTGCTGCTGAATGCGGTGGAATAGATCGGGCAGGTCGGCGCTGTGGTCGAGGCCGACGGTGACGCTGCTGAGCCGCACCGGGGAAGCGGTGTTGTTGGTGATGCTGCTCTGGAACACCTCCTGGTTGGGGATGTAGACCAGGCGACCGTCGTAGGTTTGCACCGTAGTGGCCCGCAGCTGAATCTGGGTGACGGTGCCCTCAAAGTTGTTAATCACAATCTGATCGCCAATACGAAAGGGCCGGGTGGCGAGCAAAATCACCCCCGAGATGTAGTTGCTGAGTACGTCGCGCAGGCTAAAGCCAATGGCAACGCTGGTGAGGCCCAGGGTGCCGAGTAGGGCGGCAAAGTTGAGCCCCAACACCCCCAAAGCAATCACTGACCCCAGGGTCCACACGCCGCCGTAGCAGAGGCGGCTGATCAGCACTTCGGTGGTGCGATCGCCCTCGGTTTTTTCGGCCCACACCAGCACCGCGTGGCGCACAATTGCCGCTAGCAGCCAGGTCAGCCCCAGCACCACCAGCGCCCCGAGCAGGGCAGGCAGGTTGTCGAGGGTATCCCGTAACAGCTGCTGAGAAGTACCCCGCACCCGGTAGGTAGCAGCAGATAGCAGATTGGTTCTCGCCAGGGCCTGGTTGAGCAGGTCGGCCCAGCGCTCGGCTAGGGGTGCAATATCGGTGTCAAAGTCGAGGGCGTCTTGCTCGGTGACGGTCATAATCACCCGCTGGTTGACCTGGAGGGTGGCCAGGTTGCGGCTGGGGTCTAGATTCACCGCGATCGGGTCGGGGGCTGCATTCTGGTTGAGCAGTGCCGCAATGCGCCGACTGATTTGCCCCGCCCGCTCAGGCGCGCTAACATCGGGCAGCCCCCCCACCTGCAACACCGGCTGCCCTCGCACCAGCACATCGGCAAAAAATGGCGCTGCCGCCTCGGTTGGCGGGGTTTGACCCAGGGCCTGCCCACCGTAGTGAGATGCTGTTAGGCCCAGTGGCCCGATCCAGAGGGCGATACCCAAGGCCAGCAGAGCGAGCCACGAACTGGGGCGCGATCGCAGCCTCAACCGCCCTGGCCAGCGCTGAACCCTATTGTCTATCCACACCGGGCACCGGGCCATAGTCATCCCCAAACTTGCAAACCACCACACCTGCCCAGCCTTCATTCAACCCGATCTTGTGCCCTATGGAACATCGCCCCGCACCCACTCCTCCCCGTTTGCTGGTCACTGGGGCCAGTGGTTTTTTGGGCTGGCATCTGTGCCGATTGGCCCAGGCCACCTGGCAGGTGACGGGCACCTACCACCGTCAGGTTCCCCAACCCCTGCCGGGGGTGAATAGGCATAGGCTGGATCTCAGTGATTTAGAGGCGATCGCCCCCTGCCTCGCGGCGATCGCCCCCGCTGCCGTGATTCACACCGCTGCTCTCTCTCAGCCCAACCGCTGTGAGCAAAACCCAGCTCAGTCTTACCGGGTGAATGTGGAGGCCACAGGCGTCCTAGCTGAGGTCTGCGCCCAGCACCAAATCCCCTTCGTCTTTACCTCCACCGACCAGGTGTTTGATGGCCAGTCGCCCCCCTACAATGAAGCTAGCCCCCCCAGCCCTGTAAATCTCTACGGCCACCACAAAGCCGAGGCCGAGGCCCTGGTGCACGATCTACACCCCACCGCCGCCATCTGCCGCCTGCCCTTGCTCTATGGCCCCCCCAGCCCCACTGCCGAGTGCTTTTTGCAGGGTTTTCTGCGCACGCTGCGATCGGGGCAACCTCTAAGTTTATTTACCGACGAGTTTCGCACCCCTGCCTACGTCGAAGATGTCGCCGCTGGCCTGCTGCTGGCCCTAGAGCATGCTCCTGGCCTGCTACACCTGGGCGGCCCCGAACGCCTCAGCCGCTACGACTTTGGCCTGTGTATGGCCGAGGTGTTTGGCGTTGACCCCAATTTGCTGATTCCGAGCAAACAGGCCGATGTGACCATGCCCGCCCGCCGTCCGCCCGATGTGTCGTCCGATAGCCAAAAAGCCTTTGCCTTCGGCTATCGCCCCCGCAGCATCGTCGCAGGTCTAACAGCAACCAAAACCTGGAGCGGTACTCTAGCCCAGTAGCCCGAGATTAAGGTTTAACCCAGGCCGTAAACCCGAAACCCGACAACGCATCTATAAAAGTGGTGCAATTGACTAAGGCGGTGGTAGTAGCTGAGTCATTCGCATCTTCAAGCCAGTCTGGCCGGGTCAAATGTTACGCTATAGGCTGCAATTTGCCCGTACCGCTACTGCGCTCCTATGTTAGAACCTTCGCTCCTGCGCGCCCTAGTCTGGACTGACTATCGCCTCGCCGTGCTGTTTACGGTGTTTTTGCCCCTGGCGCTGCTGATTTGGGCCTTTGTGCAAAAAAACGAGGCCATTCAGCGGCTGTTGCTGATCTACTGGAAAGTGGCCAGCCTGCTGATGATCACCGTCTACCTGATGATCGGCGGGTTCAATATCAGCTTTTTGTCGGGGCTGATGGCGCGGGTGCTGATTCCGGTGTCGCTGTGGTTTTGGGTCGACCTTAACGAAGAAATTCGCGAGCAGCCTAGCTCACTGCTGAAGCTAATCTTTAGCGCCTGGCGCTGGGCCATAACCCTCTACAACATCATTGGTGGCGCGATCTTGCTGGGCTTTTTGCCCTGCGCTTTCTCGGGGGCGCGGTTTGGGGCCGCCGACTGCCAAGTGTGGCTAGAGCCGCCGCTGCTCTATAGAGAATATTTCCACGCCGGGTACACCTATGGCTTCCTGGGTTTCTTTGGCATTTTGGGCCTGGTGATCTATATGGCGTCGCTGGCCTGGTTTGTGTTTGTGCGCCTGGGTAAGCAGGGGCGGCAGGCGATCAATTAGTGGACGGGTAGGTGGGTGGATGAGTGCGGCAATGGCTCCTGGGTTGCGGCTAGAGCAATTTACCTTAAGGCAGCCCAGCCTGGTGCTGCTGGTGCGGGCTGTGGTTGCGGGCGAAGCCGATGAGGTGATGATCTACCGGGGTTTCTCTAGCTCGCTGGTGCGCCCCACTGCCGCCGACCCGGAGGTGCCAGTGCTGCCAGAGAATGCCGAGATTGAGGCGATCGATGTGATGGTGGGGCCGTACAACCCGGCGGCACCGCAGTATTTGCACCGGGGGCTGAGCTGGGGCGATATGCTGCCGATTTTAGAAGAACTTGGGATCTAGTACGGATCTGGTGCATCGCTTCGCGGATGCCCCTACGGGTTGGGTAACAATGGGCCAATTTGTAGGGTGCATAACGCTAAGGCGAGGCTCCGCCAACGCGGCCCAAGCATCTTTTGCAAATGTCAATTTTCTTGCCTGGCCGCAATGCACCGCTCCTGCGATCGCTACTCTTCACCCTTCTCGTCGCGTAAATGCTTGGGTTGCCAGCCTGCGTGATTTTTTTGCGGGGCGCGGGAGACTACCAGGCAGTTGTCGGGGGCATCTTTGCGTACCACAGAGCCAGCGGCGATGGTAACGTCGCTGCCGATGGTGACGGGGGCAACGAGGACGCTGTTGCTGCCGGTTTTGGTGCGATCGCCGATCACGGTCTGATGCTTCTTAAACCCGTCGTAGTTGGCGGTAATGGTGCCTGCCCCCACGTTAACCTGGGTACCCAGGGTGGCGTCGCCCAGGTACGACAGATGGGCCACATTGGTGCCTGCCCCCAGGGTCGATTTTTTGATTTCGACAAAGTTGCCAATGCGGCAGCGATCGCCCACCACAGCTTCACCCCGCAGATGGGCGTAGGGGCCGACCCGTGCGCCGCTGCCCACGGTGCTGTCGCTCACGACCGAGAAAGCCACGGTGGCGTCGCGACCAATTTGGCTATTCTCAATTAAGCTGCCGGGGCCGATGCGGCTACCGGTGCCAATGGTGGTCTTGCCGCGCAGGTGGGTCTGGGGCTCGATTACCACGTCGGGTTCGAGCTGCACGGTGGTGTCGATGGTGGTGCTGTCGGGGTCAATCAGGGTGACGCCTGCTGCCATCCAGTGGTCTTTGATCCGGTCTTGCAAGATGGCATAGGCCTCGGCCAACTGCTTGCGGCTGTTGATGCCAAAAATCTCCTGGCAATCGGCCACATCCATCGCCATGGCCGGGGCCAGGTCTTTGACCACATCGGTGAGGTAATACTCCTGCTGATCGTTGTCGGCGCTGAGGTGGGGCAGCACGGTCATCAGCTTGGCCCAGTTAAAGCAGTAGACCCCGGCATTGATGCGAGGATTTTGACGCTGGGCCGGGCTGCAATCGCGGTGCTCAACGATTTCGGTAATCAGGTTTTGGTCGGTGCAAAACACGCGCCCATAGCCAGTGGGATCAGAGAACTGGGCGGTGAGCAGGGTAGCGGCGTTGCCGTTGTCTTGGTGGGTTTTGACCAATGTTTGCATGGTCTCGGCCCGCAGCAGCGGCACGTCACCATTGAGCACCAGCAGGTCGCCATCAAACCCCTCTAGGTGAGGTATCACCTGCTGCACAGCATGGCCCGTGCCCAGTTGTTCTGTCTGTTCAACAAAGGTGAGGTTGGGAATGTGGGCCAGGGCGGCTTTCACCTGCTCTTGGCCAAAGCCCACCACAATCAGCCTGTGGCTAGGGTTGAGGTCGGCAATGCTGTCGAGCACCCGCTCTACCATTGACTTGCCCCCCACAGAGTGCAGCACCTTGGGCAGGCTCGATTTCATCCGGGTGCCGCGCCCAGCGGCAAGAATGGCGACAGCAACCATGGGCGGTGTCCTTCGTGGTTATGACTCGAAGGGAGTATATCGCGGTTTGGGCGCGGTTTGGGCGCGGGAGCACAGCGGGCACAATGTCAGGATTGGCTGGGGGCGGTTTTGCTGGGGCTTGAGTCGGGCGGGTTGAGGCTGCGAAAGTAGCTGCCGCCAACAATCGCCAAAAAGCCCAGGTACGCCACCAGCTGCACCAGATACAAATGGTCGCGGTAGCCAAGCAAGACCTTGAGCACAACACCGGGGAACTGGCGATCGGGCAGTACGGTACTGGCATCCCACAGCAGGGGGCCGAGCACGCAGGAGGCTTGGGCAAAGCAGAGGTCGGCGGTAGGGCTAATTTGGCTGAGGGTAGCGAGGGCGGCATCGAGATTCTTAAATACCGAAATCACCAGGCCACCCACGATTAGCAGCAGCAGTACCCCCATGACCTGAAAGAAGCGTTTGAGGTTGATGCGCAACCCCCAGCGAAACAGGGCTAGGCCAATTAGCACTGCGCCTAAAAGGCCTGCGATCGCCCCGCCAACCGCGCCAACGCTGCTTTCTACATTGGTAAAAATAAACAGCACGGTTTCAAACCCTTCGCGCAGTACAGCGATGCAGACCAGGCTAAAAACGCTCCAGCCAGCGGTTTGGTCATCGTCGAGGGCCGATCGCACAGTACCTTCGATTTCGCCCTTGAGGCTGCGGGCCTGGCGGGTCATCCACAGCAGCATCCAGCTGAGCATAATGATGGCGATCGCGCCAAACAGCACATTTAGCAGCGGCTTGAGCACAATTTGCAACCCCGGTAGCCCCTGCTGTAGCTGCTGCAGCCCCATCCCCAGGGCAATGCCAATCATCACGCTGCCCGCCAGACCAGCGGCCACGCCGGCGTAGGCCCAGGGGTTGAGCGATTGCCGGTTGGCCTTGGCTAAGCAGGCCAGCACAATACCGACCACCAGGGCGGCTTCGACCCCCTCGCGCAGGGTGATAAAAAACGTGGGCAGAGCAGCGGTGAAATCCATGCTTGGGGCCATGCTTGGGGTGGGTGACAGGGTGACGCCAACGTCGCTTTGATCACCCCGCTTCAGCCGAGCAAAGGCCATGTCCCCTCGGGTTTGGCCTAGTCGCAATGGGGGTGATCCGATTCTGGTTTGGCATTACTTGGTATTGTGTCAAACAACCCCGGCCTTTGGCGCATGTGATCGCTGTTACGACTGGCTCTGCATCACCAAATCTCCGGCGGGAAGGGGTGGATCAGCAGCTTTTTCGGTGGTGATCAGCATCTGTACCGGCCGGTCTGCACAGGTTGGGTTGGGCAAAGACCACTGGTGCATCGCCTGCACCGTCTGGGGGTTAAACTGACCGCAAAAGACGGGGTCACTGTCGGCCACAGCCCATAGCCGGTAGACCTGCTCTGTAGTCAGGGTGGGCAGATCGGTGGTGACAATGAGCGCCGTTTGGTCGGCGGGGTTGACCACCAGGCGAGCGTTGGCCTGGGGTACGGCAGCGGTGCCAGCCAGGGTGTAGAGGCGGTTGGTGGGCTGGCTAAAGCTGGCGACAATGGCTTCGGTTTGTCGCAGCGCCAGGCGCAGACGCTGGTTTTCTTGTCGGGCCAAGCCCAGGGCGATCGCCGTAGCGACCCAGCCCAGGGCCAGGGCCAACCTGCCCCAGGGAAACCCACGGCGGGGAATAGGAGAAGAATTCACGGTCTGGACGGCTGAGCTTTGAGCCGTGACAGCGGGGTCTAGCTCAGGCTGAGTGACGGCCGCCATGATCCGATCGCGCAATTCTGGCGGTGGTGCCAGGGGGGACAGCCCGGCGGGCAAACTCGCCCAGGTGCTTTGCAGGGCATCTAGCTCGAGGGCAACCTCAGGCAAGTCTAGCCATTGCTCGACTAAGGCCGCTTCGGCGTCGGTCAAGTCGTTGAGCACGTACCCGGCCAGCAGCGATCGCCAATTTTCGGGAAGGGAGGGTGAGTTCATCGATGCAGGGCGGAGGGGGTAAGTAACGGAGTGGATAGATGGGGGGACGGTCCAGAGTTCAAGCCCAGGGCCGATCGGTAGACCCTTAATCTCGCTGATGCTGGAGCAGGTCGCGCAGACGCAGCAGCCCCTGCCGACAGCGCGACTTAACAGTGCCCAGGGGAATGCCCAGCTGGGCTGAGATTTCAGCCTGGCTTAGCCCCTGAAAATAGGCAATTTCTAGCACTTCGCGCTCGGCGGCAGGAATTTGATCGAGGGCAGCCCGCAGATGCTGCCGCTGCTCTTGCAAACTGGCATGGTCAACGGGGCTGGGGGAGCGGCTAGAAGCCTCGCTAATGCGCTGAAACCGCTGGAGAATGGTGGCCCGGCCACTACTTACCCGCAGGCGATCGATGGCGCGAGAACGGGTATAGGTAGCCAAAAAGCTGCCGATGCTGCCTCGGTCGGGGTTGTACTGCTGCCGCTGCCAAAAATTGACGAAGACCTCTTGGGTGAGGTCTTCGGCTTCGGCAGGGTTAGCCAGCATTTTCAGGGCTAGGGTGTAGACCATGGGCGAGTAGCGGTCGTAGAGGGTGGCAAGGGCAGTCGTATCACCGGCCCATAGACGGTTGACCAGGTCGCGATCGCTAACCGGGCGAGGTATTAGGGGGTCGGAGGGCGAGAATGGGGGCATTGACTCTATGTCAGGAATACGACTCAGGCTAGCCGGATGGATGGGGTCTACTACCAAATCCTACTGGGCTATCCCCGATTCCGCTGGGCGAACCGCCGTAAGGCCTCCGGCCAGGCTATGCCAACGCCCCTAGAGGTTGACCAGTTGGGTATCGGGAGTATAGAACTCAGACTCGGTATAACCAGGTTGGGGGGAAGAACGTGACCGATATCTAGCATTTAAACCAGGCAGACTGTTCGCTAAGCGAGTCGCACGCGTCACTAGACTCGCGCTCCTAGGGCATTAGACGGGGCAGAGCAGGTGGTATGGTCCAGCCATTTCTAACCTAGGAGCAGAAAAAACAACGTCATCGCTCATCCAGCAGCTGGGGCTAGTCGTATTGTGCTGGGCACTTGAAGAAGGCCCGCTTAAGACGTTAGCGCAAAGGATACTGCTATGGATAATCACTTGATGACGGCCGATCGGTTTCAACGGGGGGCGGGAGTTTCTCGGCGGCGGGTCATGGTTGGCGGCGCGATCGCAGGCTTGGCTGGCACCCTAGGGTTTTCGGCCCTGACCAAAGTAGCTCAAGCCAGTAGCCATGGCAGCGATGCCGCCAATGATGTCGAAATTCTCAACGGTGCTCTCTATTACGAGCACCAGGCCATCTGGGCCTACGGTGCCGCTGCCGGGGGTCTCAGCGACACCGACGTTGGTCAAGCCGTCTTGGCCATTGCCCTGGCCAACCAGGCCGACCACAAAGTACACCGCGACTTGCTCAGTCAGGTCATTGCCGACCTGGGCGGCACCCCAGTGATGGCCGAAGCCAGCTACGACCTCTCCGACTACCTGGAGCGGGGCGACGGCGGGTTAGATTCGGACGTGAACATTGCCAAGCTGGCCCTGGCCCTAGAGACCGATGCGGCGATCGCCTACGCCAGCGAAGTCGCCCAGCTCAAAACCCCCGAACTGATCACCGCCGGGGCCACCATCGCCGCTGCCGAGGCGGCCCACGCCACCACCATTCGCGCGGCGTTTATTGCGCTCGGGGTCGAGATTGACTACGTGCCTGCCCCCTTCGTCAGCGCCGACACCCGCGACCAGTGGGTACTGAAGGTGTAGGCCCAGGGGTTGCCATACCCGTCACTCTTGAAGCCGTCACTCTTGAAACCGTCACTCCTGAAATCGTTACTCCTGACCCCTGCCCGGAGGCTCGCTTCCGGGCATTTTTTCGCTCCAATGGTTCACGACAACAGAGATTGAAGGCTGTCATACCAAATCCTGCTTGGTTACCCCCGCTTCCGGCAGGGCGCATGCCATGCGCCCCTACAAGTTGGCCTGTTGGGAATTGGGGGTATGGAATTCGAACCGGGCATCATATCATCCCTGGTTAGAGCCTGCCTCCGAGAAGGCGCGGGCGCGAACCCCTTCGGGCGATCTACGGCTGGGCCGAAATGGCAGCGATTTCCTTTGATTGGGCGATCGCCTGCCAGTCGCCATCGGGGCTGAGGTAGCCCACTTCTACCACATAGATACGATCCCACTGGCGAATCGGCAGGTACCAGTCTTGGGCAAAGTCGTCGCGGCAGAGTTGCTCGGCCACTGGCTTAGGCAGGGGCGTGTGGGTGGCGTGGCCGGTCACATCGTAGAGGCGTAGGGTCATGGTTGTACCGCCCTGCTGCTTGGCCTGGGCGCGATCGCCCTCATCGAGCTGCCACACCGCGTAGAAGCGATCGCTCTGACGGTCGATCGACAGCTGAATCCAGCTAGCCGTTTTGGGGGCGGCTGTGACTACCGCATCGGCGTTAGCAGGCGCTACCCCAAAGCTGTCGGGCGAACTGGGCGGAATACTAGACAGCGCTGCCACCACCTCGGGCGGCAGTCCTTCTAACCCCGACTCCACATCGGTATCGGTATCGGTATCAGTCGGTTCGGGCGGGGGCGGCACATAATCGCCCGGCTCGACGAGCACTGGCTCTGGCACCGGTACCGGTGCCGGGCGGAGCGGGGGCATGGCCTCAGTGGTGGCTCTTTGGCCTGTAGCTAGCATGCCCGACTCAGCCAAATCGCGATCGGCGGCCACACTCAAATGTATCTGGCTGAGCAACTCATCCTCTAAAGGACTGGGTGGTATTGGGCCAGGAGTGATGGCCTCACTCGGTAGTGGGTCTGGGGGTAGCTCCTGGGCAGGCCCATCGGAGTCGGCGGGCAACGGCCCAGCCGAAATTGATCCCGCGCCCGTTGTCTCCTGCGCCACGCCGCTCAAAACCGCATCTTCAGCATGATCGGGCAAGAGTGCCACCTCGGCAGCCAGGTCTGGCGGAATGTCGTAGCCGCTGGGGCTACTCCCCGAAATCTCGACATCGGCGGAGGGTAACCCCGATGCGATCTGCTGCAAGTCGAAGGGTACGTCGGGGTCGTAGCTGTCAGTCGCCCCATCCTCGGACAAGTCTGCCTCTGGATTGCCCCCGGCCCCCTGGCCCAGATTCGCCAAGGCCGGATCGTCACTGCCCAGGGCAGTGGCTCGGGCCAGACAGTCCTGGGCTTCGCTCTGACGCCCCATCGGCATGAGGGCTTGTCCTTTCCCCAACCAGGCCGCCGCCAGGGAGGGATCGAGTTCTAGGGCGGTGTCAAAGCAAAAGATGGCTTCGTCGTAGCGGCCCAGGGTGCTGAGCAGCCGGCCTTTACCCACCCAGGCCTCAATGACGCTGGAGTCTAGCTCCAGGGCGGTGTTAAAACTATCCATAGCTTCATTGGGTTCGCCCAACAGGGCTAGGGCTGCGCCCCGCTGGGCCTGGGCTTGGGCGGCGATCGCGTTAAGCCCCTGGGCTGCCACCCCCATCGCTTCGGCCTTGCTGCGCTCTACTTCGGTGGCCTCAACGGCCTGATTGAAATAGATTAAGGCGGTGTCGTGACGCCCTTCTCGCATCAGACGGCGGCCCTCAGCCAGGTCAATGCGGGCCTGCTCTAGTTTGTTAGGGGCTACACCCACCGGGTAAAGGCCCGCCCCAGTCACCAGGTCGGCTTCGGGGGGCAAGCGCCCCGCTTCGCCATCATCGGTTTCAGGTAGGGGGCCAACGGCGATCGCAGGCCTGCCGCCAAGGCCAGAAAAATCAATGCCCGAGCCAGCGCCCGATCCGGGACTGGGAACCAGCCCAGCCTCTAGGAGTTCGTCGTCCTCAGGATCATCGTCGCGGTCTTTGCGGCCAAACAGTGCTGCTAACAGGCCCGCCAACAGCAGTACAGCCGGAACTGCCGCCAGCATCCACCAGGCGCTAGGGGGTAGGTTGCGAAGTCGTTGCCAGAGCGGATTGCCGTCCCCACCCTCGGTCGGATCGGCACTTGGGTCTTCGGGCGGGCTGGCAGAGACCCGTTCGCCCTGGCCATCGCGCAGCTCAACGCTGCGATCGCTGCTACCCACCACCAACTGCCCCGCAGGCGTATAGCCCAGGGAGGCTGCCGGCTGATCGAGCTGCACCGGCTCTGGCAGCTGGGCGGTGCCATCGGGCAACCAGAGTTGGAGCGTGCTGTCAGTACCGGCGGTGGCCAAGGTGTTGCCGTCGGGGGCATAGGCCACGGCACTCACCGCACCGTCGTGGGCCGGAATGGCTTCCCCCCGAGGCTGAAGGGTGGAGCGATCCCAGTTGCGTAAAGTGCCGTCACCGCCGGTGGTGGTGAGCACTTGGCCGTCGGGGCTGCTGGTAATGGCGGTAATGCCGCCCTCGTGGGCCGCTTCGATCTGACCAGCCGAGCTGCCATCGCCATTCCAAAAGCCCAGATTGCCATCGCTGCTGCCGGTGATGAGGGCCTGTCCGCCAGCGGGGTAGTGGAGGGCCTGCACTGGCCCGTTGTGGGCGGTGATCGGGTTTCCTAGCGCCGCGCCATCGGCGATTAACCAGCGTTCTACAATGCCATCGGCATTGCCGCTAGCCACAGTACTGCCATCGGGGCTCAGGGCCAGGGCCAAAATAGGCGCTCCCTGCCCGACCAACGGTTCCCCGATGGGAGCACCATTGCGATCCCATCGGCGCAGGGTGCCGTCGGCCCCGCTAGAGATTACGGTTTGGCCATCGGTGCTAACCACCACGGTCGATACGGCTCCTTGATGGGCATCGGCCACTACGGTGTCGGTGGGGTTGCCTGCGTCATCGAGCCATTGCAGTTGACCGTCTTCGGTGCCACGCACCATAAACCGTCCGTCGGGGGCCAGGGCGACACCGCCCGGCAGTCGACTAGCGCCGACGGTAACGTTGGCGCTGGCAATTTGCTTGGCAGCGGCGATCGCCTCCTGGCCCTCCTCACTGGTGGCAAAGCCCAAAAAGGCCTCGATCGCCGGGCTGGGTTCTCCCTCATAGATGTAGTTGCGGGGTTGAGAGTAGGGGTAGCGATCGTCATCGGGCAATGTGCCGTGCATACTCAGCGGGCGCACGGCGTCTTGGTCAAGCACTTCGGAGGCGATCGCATAGCTAATGCCGTCATTGCCCAACTCGCGCACCACCGCCGCTGTGCTGTCTTCGGAGAGCTGCACCGCTGTCTCTCCGGTTTCAAAGGGTTGCCGACTAAAAATTTCGTAATCGCCCAGGGCAAGGCGGGTATCGCTCTCGGCAGGGCGATCGACAAACCGAATGGGCAGGTTGGGGCCACCAATTTCCGACCAGTTCGTAATTTCGCCACGAAATATGGCGGCAAAACTCTCGAAGGTGAGGTCGCCCTCAAAGGAATTGTCGCGACCGACAATGACAGCAATTTTCTCCCGCGTTACCGGAATCGAAGTCAGGCTGGGATCTTGCTCGGCCTCGGCCAGGGTTCGCCCCAGGGCGGCCAGGTCAACGTTACCGCGCCGTAAGGCTTGAAGGGCCTGGTCATCGCCCTCGGCTAGGTGGTTCACCGCCGTGTCAGGGTAGCGGGTTTCAAACCCCTCGGCCAGGCTTTGGTTAATACCGGCCATGGCGGGCGACCCATCAATGGAGAGTTCGGTACCCGGCGCCACGCTCTCTTGCAGCCTGAAGGTGGGAGTAGGTTCTGCCGTCCCCTGGGCCCACAGAGGCTGCTCAGTCCTCAACCACTGCATGGGGAGCGTGGCCACGGCGCTGATTAAGGCCAGCATAGCCAGAGATGGCCTAAGGTGCTGATTCATGGCGATACCCAGGGGCGATACAAGATTCTGCTAAAGGATACATGGAGATGCCGGGGTTGAATCGATTTCTTAACCAGCCACGGCAGGTAGAGGGCGAAGCAAGGCTGCCCTAGGGCAGAACTCAGGCCTAGCCCCCGGGGGCAACCTGGCTCAGCGCCTGCCTGAGCAAATCGCGATAAGCTAATAAAGGCTAAACTCTGCTCACGGCAAGCGACCTATGGCACTACGCAGGATTTTTACAGGCTTGTTAATTGCAGTCCTCTGGCTGCTCAGCGGCAGCGGGCTAACGGCTCAGGCCCTCACCCCCATTGAGCTGGCCGACATTGGCTATAGCCCCTGCCCAGCCGACTACGCTGAGGGCATGGTGGCGGCGGGCTCTATTCAAGAGGCCAACTGTTTTTTGATTACCGGCAAAGCTATCAACCGCTCCGGCAAGCCGGTGATAGATGCGGATATTTTTGGCCGCATTTTTGACGCCAACGACAACCCCGTCATGCAAAACCGGGGTCGCTTGGGGGGCATTGCTGAAGTACCTCCCGGCGAGAGCGATTTCGAGTTGCGCATTTCGGTGGCAGCCAACCAGCCCGAACCCTTAAAGCTCAAGCAGTTTAAGGCTTCAGGGTTTAGCGCCACCGTACGCCAGTACTCCACCACCCCTTCGGCTCAGCCATAGCACCAAAAGCGGATGGTGCCGTCGGCGCTGGTGCTAACCACCATCCGGCTGTCGGGGGTAAAGGCCAGGGCACGCACAGACCAGGCGTGGCGCAGCTGGGTGAGTTGACTTGGCTTTTGCAGATTGATCAGGGTGAGCTGGCCGTTGTCGGCCCCGATCGCCAGCCAGCCGCCATTGGGGCTCATTGCCAGCGCGGTGACCGAACTGGTTGCTTGGTAGATCATCAGCCCCTCATCGGGGTGGTCGGCGCTCCATACTTGCACGTGGCCGCCCTGGTCACCGCTGACAATGCGGCCATCTTGGGCATGGCAGGCTAGGGCTGTAATGGGCGCTTTGGGGGCCGTCAGGGTGCGAGAGAGCCGCCCCGAGGGCAGTGACCAGAGGCGAATAGTGCGATCGCGCCCGCCGCTTACCAGCAGATGCCCAGTCGGCTCTAGGGCTAGAGCCGTAACCCGGTCTTGATGGTGAATCAGCGTTTTAGCTGCTCCCCCCTGGCCCATAGGCCACAGGTGAATGCGACCGTCGCCGCTGCCCACCACCAGGGTTTCGTCCGCCGCGACCATGAGTAACGAGGCAATCTGCCAGCCCACCAGGGGCAGCTTTTGGCCGCTGTAGTCTACTAAATTCCACCAAATTAGCTGGTTGTCGTCCCCACCGCTGACGATCGCATTCCCCCCAGGGATGAAAACAACCGCATTGGCCGAGCCGCGGTGGCCAATGCCAAACAGTGCCAGAGTTTTGCTAAAGGTGTGCAGCGACTCGCCGTTGGTGCAGTCCCACAGGCGCACCGAACCGTCAGAACAGGCGGCGGCGATCGCCCGACCGTTGGGGCTGACGGCTAGCCCGTTGGCCACCAGCCCCGGCAAACTCAGGGCAAACCGCTGTTCCCACAAGCTTGACGTCGCCTCGGCGGGGCGAACGGCAATCTGGGGCGATCGCTCAGTTGGCCTTTCAGCCAGGGCCAGACCGCTCCAGCGCAGGTCGGCCAGTACGGCTTGGGCGCTGCTGTAGCGCTCTGACAGACGGCGGTTGACCATGCGATCGAGCACCCGCCCCAGGGCGGCGTTGACCGGGTCGCTGACGTAGGGTCGCCACAGCCAGGCATCGTCGCTGACGGCGTAGAGATCGAAGGGGTGCAGCCCGGTGAGCAGGTGCAGACAGGTGACCCCCAGGCTAAAAATATCGCTGGCAAAAACCGCTTTGCCCAGGGCTTGCTCAGGGGCAGCATAGCCAGCGCTGCCAATTACCGTGGCGGTCTGCTGAAGCTGCTTGGGGTCGGCGATCGCCTTAGCTGCACCAAAGTCGACCAGCACCAGAGGCTGAGGAGCCGGGGGCGCAAGAATGTTGGCGGGCTTGATGTCGCGGTGAATGACACCGTGACGATGAATGTAGGCCAACACCGGCAGCAGCTCGTAGAGCACCCGCTCTACCCAGGCCACCCTCTCCCCAGCAGCGGGCGGCCCCAACTGGTCGAGGTTGGGGCCAGGCACATAGTCCTGCACCAAAAATTGCCCCTGATCGCTGTCGATCGCATCCAGCAGGGCCGGAATTTGGGGATGCTGGCCGAGGGTTCTAAGGCGATCGGCTTCGCGGTGGAAACGCTGGGCGGCATGGGGGCGAGAGTTGCCGCTTGCTAAAGCCATCTGCTTCAGGACGCAATGCAGCGGCGGATCGTGGCTCTCTGCCATAGCCAGGTAGGTACGGCCAAACCCGCCCTGCCCCAACACCTGCAAACAGCGATAGCGCTCGGCCACCCACAGCGGCTGACCGCAGGCGGTGCATACCCTCGCACTCTCCTCATTTTGAGGCTGCGGGCAGGCGGGATTGACACAAAGCGTGATCAAAAAAGGATGGCTCTACCCACTGTCCAACAATCTGCAATGTTAGAGGTTCTAAGCTGGTGGGCAGTGCCCACCCTACTGTGAAAATGATAGGTAAAGACTAACCCATCTACCCATCCGCTCCCTAGGTCGGCACCAGCTCACCGGGGCGTAGCTTGGCCCATTTGCCTTTTTCCTCAGAGAAGCTCTCGCAGCCCACCACATCCCACTCCATTTCGATCTCGTCACCGCTCTGGCGAATGTTGACGTTGATCGTGGGTTCCACCGCTTCAAAACTGGGGAACTCGGTGAGGTGAGGCTGTTGATGCTGCCCTTCTACGGCATGGTAGGTGGTGCAGCGGTCGACGTAGTGACAATTGACACAAATGCACATAGGACATCCCCGGCATTAACAGGCTATGGTCAGAGTTGGGCCGCTACCCCTATTTGGCTACCCAGTGAGCTACTGTCCAACCCCACGTCGTAGGTCTGAGGCAGCACTAAGGGGGCAGTACAGGGGATACGTTTTCTGTTACTCTAGCTAAGTTTTTTGAATGCTGCTGGCCCCTCAGCCTGGATGTTGCAAAATGAAAACCTCACGGGGTTTTTGGGTGCGCGCTACCTGATCGAGATGCTAAGACGGCAAAACCCTGTTGTAATGAAAGAAATGAGGGTTCATTGAGTCCAACGCTATCCACGTTCTCCCTGACAGTGGCTACTGAAAAGTCGGCACTTTCGCCAAAAACCTGGCCCTTTAGCGTGTCGCTACTGCCACAGCAAGCCTACCTGGTCGGGGGCAGCGTCAGAGATGCTCTGCTGCGTCGTCAGGCTGACTATCTAGATCTCGATTTTGTGCTGCCCGAGCGGGCGATCGCCACCGCCCAGTCAATTGCCAAGCACTGCGGGGCGGGCTTTGTGGTGCTCGATGCCGAGCATCAGATTGCGCGGGTGGTGTTTGCCAATGCCACCGTTGACTTTGCCCAGCAGGTGGGGCCAACCATCTACTCCGACCTGCATCGACGCGACTTTACCATCAATGCGATCGCCTACAGCCCCCACAGCGAGACCCTGCTCGATCCCCTAGACGGCTGCGCCGACCTCGATCGCAAAGTCCTCTGCATGGTGGCCGCCGAAAACCTGGAAGACGATCCCCTGCGGCTGCTGCGGGCCTATCGTCAAGCGGCTCAGCTGGGCTTCAGCCTCGACGATTGCACCCAGCAAACCATTCGCACCCTAGCCCCCAACCTGGGCCGCATGGCTGCCGAACGGGTGCGGGGCGAACTCGACTGCCTCCTCAGCCTGCCCGAGGGATCGGTGCTGCTGTCCTTGGCCTGGCAAGATGGCCTGTTGCAGAGCTGGCTGCCTGAGATTGCTGGCCCCGAGCTCGATCGCCTGGCGACTATCGATCAGCTAGCGGCCCAGTACCACGAGCGCTGGCCCGACTACTCGCACCTGCTGCACAGCTGGATCAAAGAGCAAACCACCCCCGGCCTGCACCGCAGCTGGCTGAAGGCCACCAAGCTGAGCCAGCTAGTGCCCGCTGAGTTGTCAGCCGCCGAGGCGACCCTGGTGCGGCTGAAGTACAGCCGGGCTGAGCAGCAGGCGGTGCTGAGCATTCTCAAAGGCTGGGAATATTTGTGCCAGCACCCCCAGGCCGGCCCCCTGCCGCGCGGTGAACAATACCAGCTGTTTAAAGTGGCAGGGGCGGGGTTTGGCGGCGTGGCCCTGCTGGCTCTGGCCCACGGCCTACCCGAATCGCTGATCTTACCGCTGGTGGAACGCTACCTCACCCCCGATGACCCCATTGCCCACCCCCAACCCCTACTAACGGGAAAGGACCTGGTGCAGGGGCTTGCCCTTAAACCAGGTCCTCAAATTGGTGAGCTACTAGAGGGCATTGCTCTGGCCCAAGCCGAGGGGCTAGTGAGCAGTCGAGAAGCAGCCCTCAACTGGGTCAAGCAGCAGATCTAGCCCTTGGCTAGTCAGGCCTAGCTGCCGGGGGTCGGCTCGGCGGCAGGCTCTAGCGCTTCTTCGAGGATCTCGGTGGCCTCGTCGGTGGTTACTTCCACGGTGTCGGGGGTCTCTTCTTCGACCACATCTACAGCGTCAGGGGTTTCGTCCGTTAAATCGGCAGCGTCGGTGGTCTCTTCCTCGACCACATCTACATCGTCGGCAGCGTCGGTGGTCTCTTCTTCGACCACATCTACATCGTCGGCAGTGGCTTCGGTATCGGCGTCAGCGGTGGCGTCTTCAGCGGCAGCGTCTAGTTCGGCCTCTAACTCAGCTTCGATCGCATCTACGTCAACGGCGGGGGCCTCAGCATCGATGTCGGCGGCTACGGCTTCAACACCGTCGGCCATAGATTCAACCTTGTTGGTTTCGGCTTGGGCGGGTAAACCCAGGGCCAGACCAGCTAGAGTTAGGCTACCGGCGGCGAGGGCAAGCTTACGGTAAATTGCCATGGTGTTTTCCTCAAAAAAGCGTCTTAGATGGAGTTGGAGGCAGGTGCTACAAGCGCACTACAAAAACTACCACCAACGTTTGGAGAGACTATCACGGGCTATGGGTTGGAAACACCAGAGTTAAGCAACAAGTATGAAGTTTTGATTAAGCGATTGGAATAACTTTGGTTAAGAGCGCGATCGGGAACTTTTACCTAACCCTTGGCATCTAAAAGCAATTTGGCCAATCTCCCTTGGTCAAGGATTGCTGAAAAAGACTACATTACCGAATGGGGATTGACTTGGCCCAGGCCGCGATCGCCCCTTGTCTATCCAGGGCCAACGCCGCTGGACTACTCTCTACTCTTGATCCACCGATGACCACTGCTCCTACTTCAATATCTCAGTACGGCGATCGCGCCATTGCCCAGGCCAGTGTCGAGCCGCTGGAGAAGTGGCCCAACCCGTCTGAGAATGTCTACACCATTCACCTAGAGCACCCAGAGTTTACGGCGCTGTGCCCGCGATCGGGCTACCCAGACTTTGGCACGATTGTGGTGGACTATTGCCCTGGGCCGTGGGTCGTCGAGCTAAAGGCGTTTAAGCTCTACGTCAATAGTTTTCGGGATCAGCGGGTCAGCCATGAGCGGGTGGCCAATGCGATCGCCGATCGCCTGTGGCATGAGTTACAGCCACACGGTCTGCGGGTGATTGGCGACTACACCCGGCGGGGTGGAGTAAAGACAGTAATTACGGTAAAAAAGGGAGATTGTGCTGCGTTTGAGCCCTACACCGCCAACCTGTTATGACCGGTTGACCGTGGCGTTGCCCTAAACCGGGTGAAAGAAAAACGACGCCCCTAAAATCACAAAGGTCGACAGCAGCAACACCCCCTCCAGCCAGTTCGATCGCCCGTCCAGGCTGATCAAGTTGGCAAACAGCACCGCAATCACTACTGCAATCACCTCAAACAGGCCGAAGTTAAGATCCATCGGCTGACCAATAAAGTAGCCAATAATCACCAAAATTGGGGCTACCAGCAGCGCCACCAGCAGACTCGACCCCATTGAGATCGACACCGCCAGATCCATATTGTCTTTCATCGCCACCCGCACGGCGGTGACATACTCTGCTGCGCCGCCCACCAGAGGCAGCAAAATGACGCCAGTAAACAGCGCCGTGAACCCGAGGCTATTGGCTGCTTCTTCTACCGCACCCACGAAGATCTCAGACTCGATCGCCACCCCCACTGTGGCCGCAAATAGCACCCCTACCCAGAGCCACACATTGGGCTGTTCGTGCTCACCATGGGGCTCGTCTTCGAGGTCAGTGACCCCCACATCGTAAAGGTAGCTGTGAGTTTTAAGTGAAAACAGCAGCGTTAGCCCGTAGACCAAAATCATCACCACTGCCACCGTCAGCGACAGTTGGCGAATGGTGGCGGGTTCGACAATATTGCTGGTGTTAATCACCATGGCGGGTAGCACGATCGCCACCACAGCCAGGCTCATGGTCGAGCCGTTGATGCGGGCGACGGTTTGGTTAAAACTCTGCTCTTTGTAGCGCAGTCCCCCCGCCAGCATCGACAGCCCCATCACCAGCAGTAGGTTAGCCAAAATTGACCCGGTAATGCTGGCTTTGACAATATCGATCAGCCCTGCCTTTAGCGCTACCAGGGCAATGATCAACTCCGTGGCATTGCCAAAGACAGCGTTGATGAGGCCGCCGATAGTAGGCCCCGTCACCACCGCTAGCTCTTCAGTAGCGGTGCTGAGCCAAATGGCCAGAGGCACGATCGCCACAGCTGAGAGGCCAAAAATGGTCAACGCTCCCCACTCTAGCCGTTCCGCCAAAATTGAAATGGGAATAAATACCAACAGCCCCAGGGAGACAATATTTTTCGTTGACATAGAAGACCAGCTAAAGAGATCGGCCAGAGAGAAACAGTGTGACACCAGACCCCTAGTTCATGGAACAGCTCTGGTGTTATCTTTATTTTCCCAAATTAATTTTCCCAGATTACTCCCTACTGACTCAGCATTGGGCACAATCCTCTGGCGAATCGTGGCAAAAACCTCCGTCTTCGGCCTTGATCGGTAGACTATCTGCAAAATCGACCCATCTTCTCCACGCAGGGGGTACCAGAGCCGGTACAATGGCTAACTGCAATAATGTGATTGAGGATACAGAATCTTGGTCCTCAATCTATTTGCGCCTGTTAAGCCCCAAAACGCACGATTGGAGAAGTCGCAATGAAATCTATTTTGAAAGCCTCTGTAGTTACCGTGGCTCTGGCTGGGCTGGCTCTAGCTGGCTGCAATGCTGCTCCTACAGCCGATACTCCTGCTGACGACTCTACGGCTACTGATGAGACCATGTTTACTGACGACACCATGGCTGACGGTGACACGACGGTATTCGAGTGTCCCGGTGGAGAAACCATCACCGCCCAGTTGATTGGCACCGAAGAGGCGGTTGTCACTCTTCCCGACCAGGAGCCAGTGACGCTGCCTGCTACCGAAGCGGCCTCTGGTGCTCGCTATAGCGATGGCACCACCACCTTTTGGAACAAGGGCGACGAAGCTCTAGTCGAAGTAGACGATGCTGTGGTGCTCTCAGAGTGCCAGGCTCAGAACTAGATCTAGCCCATAACCTGCATGGCCTCGGGTGCATGGCCGTGCAGGTTGCCCAACCTTAAGCCCACCTTACCTGGCTGCCAATAGCTCCATCATTTGTGCCTGACTGAGCACATTGCCCACAACCCGTCGAACCGGCTCTGGAAAAACCTGAATGAGCGTTGGTGTGGCTGAAACATTAGCGGCTTCTGCCTCGTTAGGGTTAGTGGTTACATCAATCACTTGCAAGATATAAGCTCCCGGTAAGGTCGCTTCTAGGGTGGTATGTAAAAACCGCAGCATCTGCTCAGTTGCGGTGGTGTCGGTGCCGCTGACAAAGAGCTTAAAGCGGTGAGGCTGCATTAAAACATCTAGAGAAACCTCTGGCGATGGCCCAGCATCTTTGAGGGTAGCAGTCGCTTTTTCCACCCCAATCACTAGGTCATGACACAGCCAAAGCTGGGGAAAGGTAGGTCGATAGGATTCGATCAGTGCCACTGAGCATTCTTCAGCGCTGCTGTAGTTGGGTTGCCACTGGAGATTGTCCAGGCCAAACAGGGCGTTGAGCAATGGTTGAAACGGCAGGGCACGGGGGTAAGCCTCGGCCACCGTGACCGGAGCCTGGGTAGTGGGGTTGACCCAGCGATCGACAGTGGCCGTAAAGCAGGGCAGCAAGAAGTAGGGCGGCTCGGCTAGCTTGAGGTGGCTTTGCAAGGCCGCACACAGGTCGAGGTGCCAATGGGCACGTTTTCGTTCATCAATGCAGTAGACACAGTCGCCTCCGGGGGTAAAGAGGGCAATGCCCTTAAAACTGGTGGAGACGACTGGGCCAACTCTCATGGTGTTAGACACGGCCCCGCAGCATTTGGGCCATTTCGTTTTGTCTAGGCGACATCTCTAGGGCGGTCTCTTCGGTGATTCGGCCCGATTCGTAGAGGGCGTAGAGCGACTGGTTCATGGTGCACATGCCGTCAAAACCACATTTGGGAATCAACGCTTCGACTTCATCGAGCTGGCCGCGCAAAATGTAGTCTTTGATGGCGTCGGTGTTAATCAAAATGTCGTGGAAGGCAGCCCGCTTGCCGTCGGTGGTGCGGCAGAGACCCTGGGCAATGACCGCCACTAGAGATTCGGCTAAAGACACCCGTACCGGAGCCTGCTGCTCAGGCTCGAACAGGTTGAGAATCCGCTCTACGGTCTTAACGGCGCTGTTGGTGTGCAGGGTACCCATGACCAAGTGACCGGTTTGGGCAGCTTTGAGGGCGGTGTTGACCGTTTCCTTATCCCGCATTTCACCGACCAGAATGATGTCGGGGTCTTCCCGCAGGGAGGCCTTGAGGGCATTATCAAACTTTTGGGTGTGCATGCCCACTTCTCGCTGCTTGATCAGCGATCGCCGACTGGTGTGGACAAACTCTACGGGGTCTTCGATGGTGATGATGTTTTTGGGCATCTCGGTGTTGACGTAATCAATCATCGCCGCCATCGTGGTCGACTTACCCGAGCCGGTGGGGCCAGTCACCAGCACCAGGCCCTTATGGTAATGGCACACATCTCGGAAGATGGGCGAGAACCCCAGCTGGTCCAGGGTGAGAATTTTCACCGGAATCAGACGCAGCACCATGGCCGGGCCGCGCAGGGAGTCAAAAATGTTGATCCGGATGCGGGTGAAGTCGTATTGGGCGGCCCCGTCAAAGTCGAGGGTTTGGCGAAACTCCTGGATCTCTTCGGGTTTGAGAATCTCTGCGAGCCAGCCAAAGAAAGTGGCTTCGTCGGTAACGGGATATTCGGTAGGGGAAATTTCGCCGCGATCGCGGAATCGAGGTACCTCTCCCACCCCTAGGTGAACGTCTGAAAAGCCTTTGTCAAAGGCTTCCCGCACAATTTTCTCTAGAGTGACGCCGTTGCTGATCTTGACAGTTTCGCTGGCCTTGGGCATGGGGGGCGGTGCCGCAGGGCGATGGCGCACCTGCCCAGGGGCTGGGGCTGCCGGAGCCGCTGCCCCTGGAGCTGGGGCTGCCCCTGGGGTACCAGCGGGAGCGGCGGCTGAGACCGCCGGAGCGGGGGCTTTACCTGCGGCTTGGGCGGCGGCTTGGCCAGCGGCTCGCGCCGCAGCTTGGGCACGCGCCTGGGCAGTAGCTTGAGCCTGGGCTGCTGTCTGGGGAGGTCTGGGCGGTGGCGGTGGTGCGGGTTGGGTCCCTGGGGCGTTGGGTGACTCAGCCATAAAAGGGTTCTCCATGATGGACTCGACAGCAACAAGTACGACAGTGGGGTAGACGTCATCGGCTACCCGTGGAATACAGTCAGGTTGCCCACATCGGGTGCAGAAGTTAGCCCGTCTTTGCGTGAGCCTGGCCCCACGATATAACCCCTGAGTATACGCCATGTCTCCGTGGCAGAATGAGTACTGATGTATTCTCAGTGGCTAGCCCAGGAGCACAGTCCTAGGGGATATCCCTTCTCTTTACCCTAACGGCTTCTTAACTCATCAGCGTGCGGCCCAGCAGATGCCCGTGGGTAAACACCGATCGCATCAACCCTAGCCGCACGGAGTTGGGAGCACGACCAAACAGACCAATCATGGCCTGCACCACCTCAGGCAGCGCCTTACTGTCGGCCAGAAAACCGGCCCAGTCGTCGGTCGGCAGGCTAAAGAAAGCGGCAAAAAACTGGTGCAGCTGCGGCGTATTGAAGGCCATTAGGTTTTCTAGGCCAAATAAATAGAGGTAGTGCTTGCGCACGCGATCGGCGGGCCAAAGGGCTTGCCAAGCCTGACTAGCCGCTAGGGCCGGAGTGCACTGGGGTGAGTCTAGCGCCAAGGCGATCGCCTTAGCCAGCCCCGGCCCTCGGCGCAACAGTGCCCCGATCATATAGCCCGAAGCGGGGTGCACCATACTGGCCGCCCCACCAAACCCCACGACTCGCTGAGCGAAATCGGGCAGGGGCTGATTCATGGGAAACAGGCAACGCTCAACGTGGTGAATGTCTTTAACCTCAATCCCCCGATGGCGTAGGCGCTGGTGCAACCGTTGGTTTAGCGTCTCTAGGGAAACCGCCGGATAGTGAGCCAGGGAGGTCTCTTCGACAAAGTACAGGCCGTCGCCTAGGTCCATCGAGTAGAGAAAGGTGGGCGGCTCATGGCGCTGGGCCGGGGTGAGGTAGTCGTCGCGAAAATCCATCAGCACCATCTGCTGAGGATGGGTGGGAGGCTCAGAAAACCGACCTATGATGCCGTAGGCTGCCTGAAACGCCAGTTCTGGAGCCACCGCACGCTTAACCAGGCTTGACTGGTGCCCCGTAGCATCTACCACCAGTCGGGCGGTGAAGGTTTCGCCCGCCGCCGTCGTCACCTGGGTATGGGTAGCGAAGTGCTCAATGTGGTTGGCCTTGCCCTGATGCCAGGTCACCTGGTGTTTTTCAGCTTGGGTAAGCCAGTGGGCTTGCAACTGGTTCCGGTCGAGCAGTCCATACTCCCGGTGTAGCGGCACCATGCCGCTGTTGACATGCACCACACAGTCTTTCCATCGATGTTCTAAAAACCGCACTAAACCCAGGTCTTCTAACTCGTCGACCCAGATTCCGTAGGTGTTGGGCCAGGGATGCGCCGGATCGTCCAAGGCCAGGCCCTGAACGGCTAGCCCCGTTTCTCCTAAGGCCGCCGCCAGCGATAGTCCCGCTGGTCCTGCGCCAATGACCAACACATCCTGCATGAACGCCCGCCACCTCGTTTGTTGTGAAACCCTATCTTACAAAGATTGTGGTCTTTATTGGGAAGGTAAAGGGAGTGGCAGACGAACTCAAAAGTCCATCCGGTATGACAAAACCCTCAAAAAATCAAAGTTCAAACCTTGTCTTCTGGTTTTGGCTACCCCTTCTCACCCCTAGCGGCGGCCCTCATGCTCTCGATATATGATTAAAAGCACGCTTCTTCTCCTGGCCCATGGCAACCCTTGCAACTGACTCAAACATGTTGGCTTCCGTGGTGGGCATTGTGGCCCTGGCCTTGGCTCCGCTGGCATTTCTGTTGTGGTTTTTCTATACCCGTGACAAACTCAACCCCGAGCCACGAGGGCTGGTGATGAAGATTTTTGGCCTGGGTTTGCTGGCGTTTATTCCTGTTTTTTTGGTGCGGCAGTTTGTACCGCTGCCTCCAGGGGTAATGGCGGTGGTAGTCGTGCCAATTTTGGCGGAGCTGGCCAAGTTTGGAGTGGTCAAGCGGGGTGTTTATTTTCACCCTGAGTTTGATGAGCCGGTAGATGGCATTATCTTTGCGGCGGCTGCAGGCCTGGGCTTTGCCACCCTGCAAGTGATGGGCTCAATGCTTTATGCCTATTTTGCCGTGATCCGGCTGGGGCCTGGGACAGCGGCAGGAGCGGCTTGGCCTGCCGTTCTCACTATGTTTGCCCTACAAGGATTGTTAGCAGGGCCGGGGCACGCGTTGTGGTCATCGCTGTGGGGTTATGCCCTGGGAATGGCCAAATTTTCTGGGCCGCCAGGGCGGGGCGCGGGGCTGGTAGGCAATGGGCTATTGGCGGCGATGGCCTCCCACGCGACCTTTAATGCTTTAGCTCTAGAGTCGAGCTGGTGGCTCAACCGACTGGGGTTGGTGCTGGTAATTGGGGTGCTGTGGTTTGTGGTGCTCCGCTGCCTACGCTATGCCCTTAGCCGTAGCCCACTCGATTGAGATCTGTTTGCTATAAACCGTTTAAACGGTTCATAGCAAACAGATCGGCCTCCCAGGGTTGGGCTGAGACTTTCTTCTTTAATACTGAAGCAGCACCGTGATCGGCACGTCGGGCAGTTTGGCGCGCCCCGCCAGACCAACTAGCTCAATGACAAAGCCAAACCCAGCGACGGTACAGCCGGTCTGCTCAACTAGTTGGGCGGTGGCGGCGGCAGTGCCCCCGGTGGCAATTAAATCGTCAATGATGAGGACTCGGCTGCCCGGCGTGAAGGCATCTTGGTGCAGTTCTATAGTGTCGTGGCCATATTCAAGGGCGTAGCTGGCGGCGTGGACGGCGGCGGGCAGCTTGCCGGGCTTGCGCACGGGCGCAAAGCCAACGCCCATTTTGTAGGCCAGGGGCATGCCAAAGATAAACCCTCGCGACTCAATCCCCACAATGTAGTCGGGACGATACTCGGCTACCTGCTCAGCAAATAGATCGATGCTGTATTGCAGGGCGGTGGGGTTGCCCAGCAGTGGCGTAATGTCGCGGAAGAGAATGCCAGGCTGGGGAAAGTCAGGAATATCGCGGATGTGGGCTTTGAGATCCATTGGGGTAGGGGTTATGGGCGTTGCTATGGTAGCACCGGGGGAGAGGCGGTGGGCACAAGACCTGACTCTAGACCGGACTTGTGGTTGATCACTGGTAGGGAATCAACCGTTGTGCCCTATCGGTGGATCAAGCGTCCAAGCCTGCGTCCTTCAGGCGTGGGTTAACGCATGTGCAAAAAATAGGCAAGGAAATGTTGCACTTTCGTTACATTGCTGTTACATTAGTTTACATAAAGCAACATTTGACACCCCAGGAGGGCCTTGAAATGTTTACCACTACCCAGCTTGACAACGGCATTCTCAACAACTACGCCGTAGAGCCTGAAGTGTATTTTGCTACCTACCCCTCTCCTGAGCAGCAAGAGCGCTACGCCAAGCAAGCCGCCTTTGCCTCGCTGTTGGTGACCGGCCTGTTTCTGGTTTCTCTGGCGGTGAGCTAAGCCAAGTTCGCTGCGGGTTTGTCGGTCAGTCTTAACTAGTCTTTGGAGGAAAAGCGCGATGTTTGCACCGATGATTTTGCTGGTTCGTTCGATGATGGGAACCCCCAAGTTCAACCAACTGCGGGGTCAGGCGATCGCTCTTCACTCCAAGACAATTACCAAATTCTGCAACCGCTTTGGGATTGATAGCAAAAAGCGCCAAGCGTGGATTCGTACCGCTCGCGACAACGGCCAGCGCCTCGGTTTTCTGGCCTAGGTGTCGCGTTCTAAGTTTGATTGAGTCTCTGAAATTGCTGAGTTCTTATTCACCCCCCGGCCTTGGCTTGGGGGTGTTTTGTTGGCAGATGTTTAACGTCATGCTGGCTGGGGTAACGGGCGGCAGCGATCTTGATCGCCAGCGAACGGTTGCTTCGAGTGGCATTGATGATTGGCAGGTTAGCGATCGCGGCTAAACCACCCGATTCTCTTGCACGCAGTGGGCATACCAGTGATAGCTGGCCTTGGGGATGCGCTGCTGGGTGGCAAAGTCTACGTAGGTGATGCCAAAGCGGCGATCGCGCCCATAGGCCCACTCAAAATTATCTAAAAAGCTCCACAGAAAGTAGCCCATCAGCGGGTAGCCCTCCTGCACCGCCCGGTGGGCCGATCGGAGATACTGTTGCAAGTACTGAATTCGGTCTAGATCGAGCACCTCCCCGGTGGGTGTCAGTTCATCCTGGGCGGCGCAGCCGTTCTCGCTGATGAAAACGCGCAACTCTGGGCGTTGTAGGGTATCGCTGATGTGGCGCACGCCCCAGTAGAGGCTATCGGGCAGAATATGCAGCCAGGGCATGTGCAGGCGTGGGTAGCCCTGGGGAAAGGGCAACATCTCAAAGCCCCGTTCATTGTCAGCCGCCCGCACATAAACCCCGGTATAGACATTAAAGCCCAGGGAATCGATGGGTTGGTAAATCACCTCCAGGTCGCCGGGTTGTATGTCGGGGGCATTCTCGCCCAGCTCCTCTAGCAATTGGGGGCTGTAGTGGCCCGTTAGCGCTGGGTAGAGAATGCCGCCGTTGGTGCCCGTCAGGGGAAAGGCCGCCTGAGCCGCCGCAATATCGCCGGGGGTGTCGCTGAGGGGGACGGTAGCCAGATAGTTATCTACCAGGGAAACCTGGCAGGGCTGGGGCGAGGCGGCGCGAATCGCCTGACAGCCGAGCCCGTGGGCCAGCAGGGCGTGGTGGGAGGTCTGCCAGACTGCTTTGGCGGTTTTGACCACGGTGCCGGGGGCCATTTCGGGAACGTGGCCGACGCCGTAGCCGATGTGGGTAAAGCAGAAAATTTCATTCAGCGTCATCCAGTGGGTGATGCGATCGCCCAACCTTTTCACCACCACCGCCGCATAGTCGGCAAAATCTTGCGCCATCTGCCGATTGCGCCAGGAGCCGTACTTGGTTTCGAGCGCTTGGGGGCTATCCCAGTGGAACAGGGTGGCGTGGGGTGTAATGCCAAACTCCAGCAGGGTATCGACCAGCTCGCTGTAGAAGGCCAGCCCTGCCTGGTTTACTGCCCCCCGTCCCTCGGGCAAAATGCGGGGCCAGGAGATGCTAAAGCGGTAGTGGCGCACCCCCAACTCTGCCATCAGGGCAATGTCGTCGCGGTAGCGGTGGACGTGATCGCAGGCAACGGCCCCCGTATCGCCATTCAGTACTCGGCCTGGGGTCTGGCTAAACACATCCCACACGCTGGGGCCACGCCCGTCGGCAGCGCCCTCGATTTGGTACGACGAGGTGGCGACCCCCCACTGAAACCCCGGCGGAAATGCGTAGACCATAGCCTCGTCCTACATGCTTGCGTCTGCAACGGTACTCAACGGAGGGCTGCTTTGCAACGCCTAAACTGTGTAGAGGTGCTGGAGGACTATGCCCTGGGTTGTACTCCAGGTGCTACTTGCGGCAGCCCTGCTTTTTGGCCACAATCAGGGCCATGGCTCTTACGCTATACCTTTGCTGCTTCTGCTGATGCGTCTGTGAAACGAGTTTTTCGATTATTTCCGCCCCGCCGCCGAACGGTAAGAGAAAAGCAGCTCGCCGACAGCTACACGCGATCGCCCGATGGTCATGTCGTCGTGCGCCTACAGCTCAGCTCACCGACAGCGCTACTCATGCCCTTTGAGGGATTTCCGAAAAACTTTGGCAATGAACCTGATAATCAAAACGCAACTGTGCTCAATCTCAACAAAGATTTTATTGATTATCTGTTTGCCCGTTTATCTGAATTGGGCGACGAATCGCTGCTGCTGAACATCAACCTAATGACTGACTTTGACGATCAGCTGACCGCTCGTGGCTCTGCTGGCATTATGCAAACGGCAATTCAGCGCTACTTTTCCCACCTAGAAGAGGTGCGCCGTCAAGATTTACAAAAACTGGTCGGCGATGCCGTTTTGCTGGGGCTGTTGGGGGGTGGAGCACTAGGGCTGTCGGTTTTTTTAGACGCTCGTCAAGCCACTACCGATACCGGAATTGGCTTATTGTTGCTCGGTCAGGGGGTAACCGTGTTTGGCTGGCTAACCCTCTGGGAAGCTTTGGCCAACATTCTTTGGCACTGGCGTCCTCTGTATCGGCAGCTGCGGATGAGTCAACGATTGCAGGGTGCGCCGCTAGAACTCACCACCCACCAGACGCTCACGAGTACGTTGCCAGGATAACTTTGGGGATGTCTAAAGACCCGGAAACCCTGACTAGGCACAATTTACTCATCAGCCACTCGATCTGACCATCGCTGTAGGTCGGCAGTTGCAATTAAACGTAGGATGTCCTGAGGATGGGCACGCGATGCTTTGCCCATCCTACGCGGGTTTATATTTAATTGCGCCTTCCTACTTAACCGCTAAATTAATCTAACAAAATCAGAATTCTCATGACTTTTACCGACAATAGTTTGACTAAAACTACCGACGCCCAAACCCTGGCACCGACCACTCATCTGGACTGGGCTAGCAAAGAAACTATCCTGGCCCGTGCCAGTATTGTGGGTGAGCGACTGTCTCTCAAAACCTTAGACCGAACCGAGCTACTGGCGACGAATCCACTCATTATTCGGGCCGGGGCCACGGGCTGTGCCGTACTGCTGCGCTATGGCGTGATTATCACCTTTGATCTGAGTGTCGATGAGGAAAATGCTCTGCTAGATATGCTGCGGCCTCACATTGTCGAACCCATCGAGTCAACCATTTCAGAAGAGCTATCGATCGCCTTTCGTCCCCAGGCCAAAGAGCGTTTAGAGGGCAATGTGCTCTGGCTGCAAGACTACAGCGCTGAGCGATTACAAATTGTAGCTGAAGCGCTGGGCAAGAGTGTGGTTTTGAACTACTACGAGGTCGAGATTGCCGATATCTTTCAATCGATCAAGCCGTTTACCATTGGTATTCAGGGCAAGAATAGGCGATCGCCCAAAGAGGAAGACCTCCTCAACTACATTGGCGGTACATTGCTGATTCAGCAAAAGATGTTTGGCATTGTGGAGGTGGGCGAGAAACCGGACCCAGTTTGGGATGATCCCACACTAGATCGTCTGTACCTCCGACTTGAAGATGAATATGAGCTGAGGGAACGATTGGTCATTTTGGAGAAAAAGCTAGCGCTAATTTCTAGAACAGTAGAAACCTCGCTAAATCTCTTGCAGCGCAATAGCAGTCACCGAGTAGAGTGGTACATCACGATTTTGATTGTGATTGAGATTGCGCTGGCCATTTATGAAATTTGGACGCGATAGAAGGGCCATCAAAGGAGTTCTGTCGGTTGGGTAAAGTGCTAACGTAACCCAACAAAGCGTTGGCCTTGGCGGCGCGACGGAGATGTTGGGTTCCACTCCGTTTCACCCAACCTACGCTCTCTGGACCTTTGATTACGGTGAAGTCGGGAGAGGTGTTTAGCCTGCTGCGACGCGATGGTCAGAGACTGGCACGGTAGAGCTATCGGCAATTAAGTTGAATTGTAGGATGGGCAAAGCAGCGCGTGCCCATTATCCAAATACTGAGCGAAGATGGGCACAGTCTAACGACCTTTGCCCATCCTACCTTTGCTTGAAACGGTGCCCAAAAAATTACTCGTCCTGCTGCTTAAAAATTTAGCGCTTACCCTGCCTGCCGCGCTTTTGTTTATGCTTTTGGGCTATATTCTCAGCTTTCCGATGACGTTTCAAATAGATGCTGAAGCCGCATATCTTCGACGTAACCAGTGGATGCAGTTTGGCAATGACGTGTTGCCAAACTGCATAGAAACCGACCGACTCAACGCCCTGAGCCGATTTCAAATGATGGTGAGCCTGGGGGGAACCGTAATGGGTGTAGTGGTAGCTCAAACGGTGTTTGCCACCCACGAGCAGTCTCAACGCGGGAGAAAGATTAGCTCCGCTGTGGAAGGGAGAATGCCACTGATATCAGCTTGCAGTTTTGTAGTAGAACGAAGTGGAATCCAACATCCCCATCGCGCCTAACTCAGCAGTGTTTTCTCCATAAAGGAGCTGTTGGGGTCGTCGGTGTAGTCGGCAAAGGGGCCACGATACTCAAAGCCGTAGCGCTCGTACAGGGCGCGGGCCGGGGCAAAGGCAGGGAACGCGCCGGTTTCTAAGTACAGGTGGGTGTAGCCCCGCTGCCGGGCGACTTCGATAATGTGCTCTAAAAGCCTGGAGGCAACGCCCTGGCGGCGGTGGGCGGCGGTGGTTCGCATCGACTTAATTTCGCCGCTGGTGGGGTCGAGTTCTTTGAGTGCGCCGCAGCCCAGCAGGTCGTCAGCCTCCCAGGCTGTCCAGAAGGTGATGTTGGGTGCTCTTAATCTTTCCAGATCCAGCGCGTGAACGCTGCCGGGGGGCGTAATCTCGTGCATGTTCTCCAAATGCTCGCGCAGCAGGGCAATGATCTGTGGCCCGGTGAGGTTATCTTCGCGAATTTCCATAGCGATCGCCTCCAGCTGTTTGATCAGAAATTGGCTTGACCCAAGCCGCTCGTCATGGCGCATGGCTTCGTGTGTGCATTGCTTTGCGAATGCACCCTACAGTTTGCGGTTTCCTAAAGCTATCGATTCGGGCGTACAACTGTATGCCCCTACAAATATCACTCAAAGTCAGAGCCATTCTGCTCCCTAAATCGTTGCCACTGGGTCGGGGGCGGCATTAGAAATTCGTAGGCCCCGGCGGCTTGCCCAGGGGCAGCGGTGAGCACAATATCAAAGGAAACCGACAGCCGCAGATCCTCGGTGTGGTTAGGGGTAACGCCGTGGCGCTGTTTGGCGGGAAAGATAATTAGGCGGCCCTCGGTGGGCAGATACAGGGCCTGGTCTTGGTTGAGGTAGTTCCAGGTGGCGATGATGTCGGTGTTTTCGCTGCCGAGACCAGGGCTGACTTCGTTGGGGCGGGCATCGTCTAAAAAGGTGAGGCAGCCCGCCGCATCGGTGCCCGACTCGGGGACGGCGACGTAGTAGACGGCACTGACATGGGCCGTGTTGTGACAGTGGGCACCGACTTCTTGCTGGGGGCGCGACACCACGGGCCAGGCCCGCTGAATGTAGAGATCGACCTGGCTGAGGTCGAGGCCGAGTTCGGTGAGGTAGGTGACCACGTGGGTTTCAACCTGGGCCACCAGCCAGCTAAAGCGAGGGTCGGTGTGCACTTTTTCGACGCCGTGCAGGTCGCCTGTCCAGGCCATTTCGGGAAAGTTGCGGGGCTCGCTACCGCTGGCTTCGAGGTTGAGGATGGCCTCGGCTAGGGACGCGTTGTGCTGGGCGGCATCGGGTAAATCGGCATAGTAGACCGCAAGGGGAAACCAGGTATCGAGAGGCATATCAATGGGGGGGTGGCGGGGATAGGTGGTAAGCCATACTTTAAAAAGTGATGTGGCCCAGTATGGTTAGAGGGCAACCGGCGTGCAAGTTAGCTTAGCAGGGTAGAGGATGCCCACGATGGAGTGGATTACAACCCGACCCATTGCCCATCGGGGGTTACACCAGGGCACTGCGGTGCCAGAGAACTCTTTAGCGGCTTTTGAGGCGGCGATCGCAGCGCAGCACCCCATTGAGCTAGACGTGCAGCTGCTTGCCGATGGCCACCTGGCGGTGTTTCACGATCGCGACCTCAAGCGGTTGACTGGCCTTAAGGGCCGCATCGCCGACCAAACTCTCACCAGCCTGAATCAGTTTCACCTGTACAACACTGAGCAGACGATTCCGTCTCTAGCCGAAACCCTGAGCTATATAGCAGGCCAGGTGCCGGTGCTGATCGAAATTAAAAACGAGAAAAAGGTTGGCCCCCCTGAGCAAGCCCTGATCAAAACCCTGGCGGGCTACCGAGGTGAATTTGCGGTGCAGTCGTTCAATCCGCGATCGCTTCAGTGGTTTAAGCGCCAAGCTCCCGAGATTATTCGCGGCCAGCTAGCCAGCAAGCCACAGAAGTTTTTGCGCAGCCACCTGTTGCTCACCTGGGCGAGCCAGCCGCATTTTATCGCTTACAACGTCAAAGCGTTGCCCACCCTGTCAACCACCCTGGCTCGCCGCCGCTTCAACCGCCCTCTGCTGGCCTGGACGGTGCGTAGCCAGGCCGACTACGAAAAAGCCACCCAGCACGCCGACAACTACATCTTTGATCGGTTTTGTAGCCATAGCCAGTCAGATTGAGGTCTTATACCGAATCCTGCTTGGTTACCCCCAATTCCACTGGGCAAACCGCCGTAAGGCCTCCGGCCAGGCTATGCCAACGCCCCTACAGGCTGACCGGTTGGGTATCGGGGTTATGCGATTCAGATTCGGTATTACCGCGGCAAACCGTTGGCGCAGGCTGGATGAATGCCTTCATTCACGGCATGACGGCGGCCATAGCGCTGAGGGATCGGCCAGTTCTCAGCAAATATTAAGTTGCTGCTCAGACAGGGCGATCGCTGGATTGGGTAAATTAGCGAAGCACAGGACAACGCTTTGGTATGCCCCCGTCACCCGCTAGGCTATGGAATGTGGAACGAATTCAGGCGCTGGTGAAGCGCTCGCTAGGCTGGGTGTCTGAGCTGCGGCCTATCCCCTCAGCCAGCGATCGCGACTTGGCAGCAGTCAGAACAACCCTAGTTTCGCCGCCAGCGCCCATATCGATCGTGATCCCCACGCTGAATGAGGTAGAACAACTCCCCACGGTGCTGGCGGCCATCCCAACGGGGATAGAGGTGGTAGTAGTCGATGGGGGCAGCACCGATCGCACCGATGCCCTTGCCAACGCCCTGGGAGTACGGGTGATTGCTTCTCCGCCGGGGCGATCGCGGCAGCTCAATCGGGGGGCGGCAGCAGCGACCGGAGATATTTTGCTTTTTCTCCATGCCGACACTCGCCTGCCCGAGGGGTTCGACCAAGCGATTCGCCAGACCTTAGCTCAACCCGGTGTGGTGGCTGGAGCCTTTAGGCTGGCCATTGATAGCCCCAGGCGATCGCTGCGCTGGGTGGAATGGGGGGTAAACCTGCGATCGCGCTGGCTGCAAATGCCCTACGGCGACCAGGCTATCTTTCTTCCGGCAGAGGTCTTTCACCAACTGGGCGGTTTTCCCGACCTGCCGATGATGGAAGACTTTGAACTGGTGCGGCGGCTGCGAAAGCTGGGAAAAGTTGCGATCGCCCCGGCGACGGTGATGACGAGCGATCGCCGCTGGCGCACCCTGGGCGTTCTGCGCACCACCCTGACGAACCAATTGATGATCATCGGATACTTCCTTGGCATCGATCCCCAGAAGCTCGCTCGCTGGTACAGAAACTTAGGGAAACCTCGCTAGCCCGACAACAATCCGCCGCTCATACGCTTCATCACCCGGCTGGCGATGTCGGCGTAGCGCACTTCGCCAGCCAAAATCTGCCCCAGGCGCTGGGTGGCAGTGGGCCGCTTGATCCCCACCCGGTAGCCGATCCCCGGTACCCGAAAGAATAGTCCGGCGATGCGTTTGGCCCAGGGCATATCGGCCCCCCAGGTGGCGTGCATGGTGTCAGTGTACTGGGCCAGTGCCTCTGGATCGCCTGCGATCGCGGCGTGAATGGCCTCAGCCGCCCGCACCCCGCTGATCATGCCGGGGCGAATGCCTTCAGCACTGAGCGGATCGACAATGGCAGCGGCTTCGCCCACCAAGACAGCCCGGTGGGTATGTAGCGGGTAGTTGCCATCCCACAGCTTCAGCGGGTGGCTGTAGACGGTGCCCGATGCAGGGCTCACCCCAAACGATTGACTGTATTTCTCGAGGGCTTTGTGGTGGTTGGCAGGGGCTTGGCCCAAAAAGGTCGCGGCCCCGATGGAGTAGCCTTCGCGCTTGGGGAAGTTCCACATACAGCCCTGCTTAATTAGGCCAAACTCAAAGTTAATGGCGCAGTCATCGCCGACGGGGGCAGGCACCTCCAACACGTTGGCCAGTCTCACGGTGTGGGGGGGAAAGCCTAGCCACTGGGCCATCGGCCCCTGGGCTCCATCGGCGGCGACCAGGTAGGCAGCCTCCAACGGGCCATCGGCGGTCGAAACCTGCCAGTAGTCGCCCTTGTTCTCAATGGCAGTGACCGCTGTACCGTCTTTGAGCTGCGCCCCCAGCTTTTGCGCCTGCTGCACCAAAAAATGGTCAAACACCTCCCGGCGCACCATCCAAATGGGGTCGGTGGTCAGCTCAGCCTCGATGGGGTCGCCCAGTTTGTAGGTGTAGCGCACCTGACGCATCGCGCGATCGATCGCTGGGGCAAAGTCAAAGTCAAAGAACTCGGCCACGCTGGGAGAAACGGCACCGCTACAGGGCTTATAGCGAGGTAGCGCTGCTTTCTCTAGCATGAGCACCGAGTGCCCTTGCTTGGCCAGGTGGTAGGCGGTTGAGGCTCCGGCGGGACCAGCCCCCACCACAATTACGTCGTACATCGGGTTTTCGAACGATAAGTTGGGATACAGGATTTCTGTGCCCTCATCGTACCGTTTGCTGGCCGGGGAAATGCTAGATCTCTAAGCCGGGTGCCCCCCCTGGGCATTGCAAGTTAAGGGAGGCTCACGGTTAAGTAAACGGGTTGGGTCGCGTCTTTTCTAGCCGTTGGGTAGGGGCTGATGCCGTGGCGACCTAGGCCGTTGGCCCCAGACGCCTATCCTAAACAATCGTTTTTTCCCAGGTACTATGCAACGCAATTCTCTCAAAGCTTTCGCAGTAGGTGCGGTGGGCTGCTTAGCCCTAGGCCTGTTGCCCGGCTGCGGTGGCGAAAGCTCGACGACCACGTCCCCCGATTCTGCCTCAGATGCCACCGCCAATCCGGCAGCCGGCACCTCCGCTACCGGCACTGGCACCTTGGTGATTCGGGCCAATGGCGAAGACTTTGTGCGTGAAGGGTTTACCACCAAAGACGGCTGGGCGATCGAGTTTGACCATGTCTACGTGTCGTTATCTGAGATTACCGCTGCTCAAACCGACCCGCCCTTTGACCCCGACGCGGGCACCGATCTCCAGGCCAAGGCCGAAGTCAGGGTAGAGGGCACCCAGGTGGTAGATCTGGCTGAGGGCGATGAGTCGGCTGAACCCGTGGTGGTCAGTGAGGTCGAGGCTCCGGCGGGACGCTTTAACGCCCTGGCCTGGCGGATGGTGCCAGCCGAAACGGGGCCATCGGAGGACCACACCATTTGGATGCAGGGCACCGCCACCAAAGCGGGCGAAACGGTACCGTTTACCCTCAAGCTGACCGAAGAACTGGCTTTTACCTGCGGCGATTTTGTCGGCGATGAGCGCAAGGGTGTGTTGGCGGCGGGTGACGTTGCCGATCTAGAGGCAACCTTTCACTTCGACCACCTGTTTGGCGATGGGGATGCCCCCGCTGACGACAGCCTTAACACTGGAGCGCTTGGGTTTGACCCCTTCGCGGCCCTGGCTCGCAATGGGGTGGTCGATCTAGACAGTGCCGCCCTTCAAGCTGGGCTGTCTGAGACCGATTACACTACTTTTTTGAGCATATTGCCGAGCCTGGGCCATGTGGGCGAAGGCCATTGTCGAGAAGTTAGGTTGACCACCCTATGAAATTCAAATTTGCGTTGGCCTGGGCGCTGGGAGCGGCAAGCTTGGGTGGGCCAGTACTGGCCCACGGGGTGGTGCTAGAGCATCGCCAGCTGAGCAGTGTGGAGGTAGCGGCTCAGTTTGAAACCGGTGAACCCATGGCCAATGCCCAGGTGTTGGTCTATGCCCCGGACAACCCCAGCGAGCCTTGGCAGCAGGGCAATACCGATGACCAGGGGCGCTTTAGCTTTGTGCCCGATACAACCCTGGTGGGCAACTGGGAGGTGATGGTACGGCAGGCGGGGCATGGGGCGATCGCCACCATTCCGATCGGTGCCGCGACCGGTGGTGAGGCCACCAATCTTGCCCTTGAGGCAGAGGCTGAACCGTCGCCAGAATCTTTAATCTCTCCTAGTACTACCCTCTCCCCGGTTCAACGCGGTATTACTATTGGCTCTGTGATTTGGGGCTTTATTGGCACCGCTCTATTTTTCGCCCGAGGCAAGCGCTAGTGCATATTCCCGACGGAATTTTATCGGCCCAGGTCTGTGCAGCTGGGTATGCTGTGACCGGCCTGGCCACCTGGTATTCTCTGCGGCAGATTAACCGCCGACCCGACCCCACCGCCGAAATTCCCAAGGCGTCGTTGCTGACGGCGGCCTTTTTCGTGGCGTCGTCGATCTACATTCCGGTGCCCCCCGCCAGTGTTCACCTCATTTTGAATGGGCTGCTGGGGGTGGTGTTGGGATATTTTGCCTTTCCGGCTATTTTGATTGGGCTGTTTTTTCAGGCGTTGGTGATTGGCCACGGTGGTCTTACCACCCTGGGGGTCAATGCCGCGATGATGGGGATTCCAGCCCTGCTGGCTTATCACATGTTCCAGACCCGCCATACCGTCGGTCAGCTGCTGAAGGAGCCCGCCCGCACGGGGGTGTTTGCTTTTTTGGGTGGTGCCCTGGGCCTGGGCATAGCCGCGCTGATTTTTCTGGCCCTGATCATTCTCAACATTCCGGCCCAGCTCGATGCCGGAGCTGAGCAAACAGCGGTGTTGGCCCTGTCGATCGGCCATGTTCCCCTAGCCATTATTGAAGGGGTGTTTACGGCCATGCTGGTGTTGTTTTTGCGCCGGGCCAAGCCTGAGCTGCTGGAGGGGTAGAGCCATGGGGGCCACTAGCCACGATACCTATATTCACCGCGAGTCGGTGGTTCACCGCTGGTCACCCCGGCTGAAGCTGGTCAGCCTGGCGGTGCTGATGTTTGCCTTTGCCACGGTGCGTCAGCTCACCCTGGTGCCCTGGATGCTGGGGGTAGCGGCGGGGCTCTACCTGCTGTCGGAGTTGCCACTGTCGTTTTTGCGCCAGCGACTGAGCTATCCGGGGTTGTTTATTTTGTCGCTGGTGGTGCTGCTGCCGTTGACAGTGGGCGATACGGTGCTGGGCCAGTGGGGCTGGCTGACCCTACGCCAGGAGGGCTTGATGGCTACCCTGCTGATTGTGGGGCGGTTTTTATCGATTTTGACCCTGGGGTTTATTTTGCTGGGCACTACCCCGTTTTTGTCGCTGCTGCGCGCCATGCGATCGCTCGGTTTGCCCACCATCTTGGCCGATATGACCCTGCTGTCGTACCGCTACCTGTTTGAGATTGCGGCCATGCTGGCGACGATGCAGCAGGCCATGCGGCTGCGGGGCTTTGGCCACAAGCGCCAGGGCTGGCTGCGGGTCAACCGCCAGACGATGCAGCAGTTGGCGATGCTGGCCGGCAATTTGCTGATTCGCAGCTATGAGCAGTCGGACCGGGTTTATCGGGCGATGCGACTGCGGGGCTATGGCTATGGTGCAAAGTCAGTCGAGGGGCAGAGTGCCGTCACCCAGCCCTGCATTCTAAGCTGGGGGTTGACTGGGATTGTACTGGCTGCAGCGATAGGATTAGTTATTGCCGAAGGAATATTGCGCCAATGACGGATTCGCCTATGATGGATGTGCCAATGATGGATTCGGTTTCGACTAATTTTGCCCACCTATCGTTGGCCCCAGGCTCTCAGGCCGCGGCGATCGCCGCCCGCAACCTCTCCTTTGGCTATCCTGACCAACCCGATGTACTGGGCAATATTTCGCTGACGGTGCAGGATGGCGATCGCGTCGGCATTATTGGCCACAACGGCTGCGGCAAAACGACCCTGTTTATGCTGCTGTGCGGTGTGCTCACCCCGGCAGCAGGCGAAATTTTACTGTTTGGCGAAACCCTCAAACCTGGCCAGTTTCGTCCCGAAGTCGGCCTGCTCTTCCAAGATCCCGACGACCAGTTGTTCTCCGCCTCGGTGCGCGACGATCTGGCCTTTGGCCCCCAAAACATGGGTCTCCCGCCCGCCGAAGTCGCCGCCCGCGTGGCTCAAGCTGCTGATATGGCTGGCATCACCCACCTGCTCGATCGCTTGCCCCACCACCTCTCGGGAGGGGAAAAGCAAATGGTGGCGATCGCCGGTTTGCTAGCCATGACTCCTCAGATCATTCTCTACGACGAACCCACCGCCAGCCTCGACCTGCGCACCCGCCGCCGCCTGATTCGCTTTTTGCAAAACTCCACCGAAACCGTGCTGATCTCCTCCCACGACCTGGAATTTGTGCTCGAAGTCTGCGATCGCGTCATTCTAATCGACGAGGGCCGCATCATTGCCGACGGCTGCCCCCGCCAGATCATGGGCGATCAAACCCTAATGGAAGCTCACGGCCTAGAGAAGCCCCACTCGCTGATCCCCCACATTGAGCCACACCATGGGTAGGTGAGTGATACCAAATCCGAATCCCATAACTCCGATTCCAATCAGGCGGATTGCGTAGGGGCAAACGGTGTTTGCCCAGCCCGATCGGAACTAGCCAAGTCGGATTTACGATGAGTCGGTAAGAGAAGCCACTCCTGAGACTTGCTCCTTTAATTGCCCATATACGACTCGCCCGACAGCGAGAGCAACAATAGTAGCCCCATCCACAGCAGCAGAATGCTGTACAGGATGAGCGCTACGCTTTGCAGCAGCAGCTTGATCAACACCGGGCGCTGATTTTGCCTGCGGCGCATGGCTCGAAGCAGATCTAGGGCAGCGGCGATCACCAAAATGAGGGTAGCGATCGCAGCGACGACCCAACTGCCATAGAGCACCGGCACCGACTTAGCCCCTAGCAGCGCTACCCCAGCCGCTACCGCCAAGCACCCCGCACAGACCAGTTCGACCACCACGATTAGCGGACTAAACCTGGCCCGTCGGCTTTGGCGAAAGGCATGTTTGGCCGTCAGGGCACCCTGCACCCCCGGCAGAGTCAACAGCACCACAGCCCGCACCCCGTGAGCCCAGGGAGCTTGCACGATCACGAAGGTGGTGACCATCGCACCCATGACAGCGAGCCCCGCGAGGAGTTGGGTTTTGACAAATCTGGTTCTGCGCAACGGGCTTTCCCCCAAGATTTTTGTCGGGTTTAAACGTTTCAGCGACTAGCCATCCCACAGAGCGGCTTCGGTAACTGGGTCAAACAGGTGGGCTTTGTCAGGGGCGATCGCCAGCCAGATCTCGTCGCCCACCCGCACCACCTCATCGGGGAGAATTTTGGCCAGCAGAGTCAGCCGCTCGGTCTGCACCGTCAGGTAGGTTTCGCTGCCCAGGGCCTCTAGGTGGGTAATGTGGCCACGAATATTTTTGGGGGCGGGCAAAGCCAAACTCAGGTGCTCGGGGCGAATACCCAGCAGGGCTTCGCGACCGTCGTAGGGCAGCAGGCCATCGTCCCAGCTGCTGGGCAGCGACAGGCGAAACTCGGGATGAATCAGCAAAAACGGGGCCTGTACCTGCACCGTCATAAAATTCATCGGCGGGGAGCCAATAAACCCGGCTACAAAGCGGTTGGCGGGGCGATTGTAGAGATCGAGCGGCTTGGCCACCTGCTGAATTTGGCCCTGGTTCATCACGGCAATGCGGTGGCCCATGGTCATCGCTTCCACCTGGTCGTGGGTGACGTAGATGGTGGTAATGCCCAGTTGCCGCTGGAGATTGACGATTTGAGCGCGGGTTTCCATCCGCAGTTTGGCATCCAGGTTAGAGAGGGGTTCATCCATCAAAAACACCTGGGGGTTGCGGGCCATAGCCCGGCCCAGGGCCACCCGCTGTTTTTGCCCGCCAGAGAGCTGCCGGGGATAGCGGCCCAGCAGCCCATCGATTTGCAGCATTTTGGCCACAGCGCGAATGCGATCGTCAATCAGCCGCTCGGCGTCTGACACATAGCGCAGGCTGGGAGGCAGGCGGCGGGTGAGCGATACCAGCGGCTTTTCCCACCAGCGGCTGGCGGTGAGCAGGCGCTCTAGCTCCTGGTTGGCGTGGGAGTCACTCAGGGGCAGCGGTGGTTTGCCCAGCTCTGGCAGGGAGGTTTCGAGGTCGGCCCCCATGCGGCGCAGGCCAAAGGCCAGATTGTCGTAGACACTCAGGTGGGGGTAGAGGGCGTAGCTCTGAAACACCATGGCGGTGTCGCGCAGCTTGGGGGGTAGGTCGTTGACTTTGCGATCGCCCACCCAGATACTGCCGCCCGTAATCTCTTCTAGGCCCGAGATCAGCCGCAGCAGGGTACTTTTGCCACAGCCCGAGGGGCCGACCAGCACCATAAATTCGCCGTCATCAATGGCGAGGTTGATGCGTTTGAGCACCGCTGCTGCATCGTGGTCTGCCTCTAAAGCCGTCTCCGCCCCGTCGGCTTGGCGAGACTTGGGAAAGGTTTTGTAGACGTTTTCGATTGCGACTTGGGCCACAGGGCAACGAGCAGGTAGAGGGGCAAGCAGACGATGTTGCAGTGATGCTGTAGAGCAATCTCCCCCACCCCTTTGAGATTAAGCAGGTAAAGCGATTGGGCTTTGACAGCGGGAGATGGAGAAAGGTCGCAGAGGGTGCATGGCCAGCGCTAATGCACCCCAGGGCGAGGCGGCAACTTTGAAAATCGCCAATCTAAAATCCAAAATTTATCTTACTCTGCTTCGGCTAGGGTGCTCTGATCGGGCGGAATGATGCGACGCACCTGGGTAATGGTTTCGCCTTTGTTGGGTTTGACGATGCGATCGCTCTCCCCAGTCCTGCCCTGGCGTGGCACCGAATCGACGGCAATAACGGCAGTGCGCTCAGCACTCGTAAATACAGTCACCGACTCTTTGGGCGCCGCTGGCAGCAACGCCATCAAGCTGTCAGTCTTGAGGCTGAACTGAAAAGATTGAGTGCCAATATCGCCGCGTTTCGCCACCCGCAAACTGTCTACGGGCAAGCGCTTGGCGTAGCCCTGGGTCGAGAGCAGCAGCAGGCAATCTTTGCTCGACTGCACCGCTACGCACCCCGCTAAAGTCTCTTGTTTGCCCATGCGAATGCCCTGGGGGCCTTGGGCGGCACGGCCCAGCACCGGTAGGTTGTCGTCGTCGATGGGGAAGCGCAGCAGCCGCCCGCCCGTGGTGCCCAGCACCAGATCATCGCCCGGTTCCGCTAGGGTGACGTAGGCCAGCTCATCGCCGTCTTTGACTTTCATGGCAGTCAGGCCTCGCCCAGTGAGGTTGGTGAACTCCTGCAGCGGGGCGCGCTTAATCTTGCCCCGCTTTGTCAAGCAAATCAGGTCGTGCTCGAGCAAATCGTCGCGAATGACAAACTGGGCCACGATCGCATCGGCATCGGGCGGCACCGACCCTGGCAGCAAGTTGACCAAGGGTGAACCCTTGCCCTGACGAGGATTATTAGGAATCGCCTCCACTATCACCGTGAAGGCGCGGCCATCGCGGGTGAGGGTGAGCACCTCCTGGGTGGTCACTGTCGGTTCAACCTGCACCACCGGATCATCGTCAATGGCGTGGAGTTTGGGGTCGGTATCGGCCTCTAGCCGGGCCTGCCGCCGCTGGTAAGCCTTTTGCGAATAGCGCCGCACGTAGCCCTTTTGGGTAAATTCCACCACGGTAGCTTCTTCGACCGTTTCGGCAATGATCTCTTCGACCTGCTGCGACTCTTCGGCCCGCTCGGCATCGGTTTGAATGCGGGTACGGCGAGGATCGCTGAACTTCTTTTTGAGGGCTTTCAGCTCCTTTTTCATCGCCTTGAGCAGCTCTTTGCGATCGCTCAGCAGCCGATTGAGGTCATCCCGTCGCTGGCGCAGTTCTTTGGCCTCGGTAGCCAGGCCCTGGTGCTCCATACCGGTAAGCTTACGCAGGGGCATGGCCAAAATTGCGTCAGATTGGCGCTCGCTGAGGTCAAAGCGCTGCTGAAAGGCCTGCTTGGCGGTGGTGCCGTCGGGGGCGTTGCGCAAAATGTCAATGATCGCATCGAGGTTGTTGAGCGCCGCCAGCAGCCCCTCGGTGATGTGCAGCTTGGCCTCGGTTTTTTCGAGCTGGTGCTGGTAGTGGCGGGTGAGGGTGGTTTCACGGAAGTCGAGAAACGCCTGCATGACCTCGCGTAGGGGCAGTTGGCGGGGCTGGCCGTTGTCGAGGGCCAGCATGATCACGCCGAAGTTGGTCTGCAAGGGTGTGGTGCGGTAGAGGTCTTGCAGCACCCGCTGAGCGGGGGCATCGCGCTTGAGTTCGATCACCACCCGCATGCCGTCGCGATCGCTCTCATCGCGAATATCGGCAATCCCTTCCAGCCGTCCGGCATTGACTAGCTGAGCAATTTTCTCAATCCATCCGGCCTTGTTCACCTGGTAGGGCAACTCGGTGACGATAATGGCATTGCGCCGCTGGCGACCGCGACCGGGGTGCACCTCCTCAAACTGGCAGATGCCGCGAATCGGAATGCTGCCCCGCCCGGTGCGGTAGGCGTCGAGAATGCCCTCGGTGCCAATAATCTCGCCCCCGGTAGGAAAGTCGGGGCCAGGAATCAGACGAAACAGCTCGTCGTCGGTGATCGTGGGGCGATCGATCAGAGCCACCAGACCGTCGATCACTTCGCCCATGTTGTGGGGCGGAATGTTGGTGGCCATACCCACGGCAATGCCTGAAGACCCGTTGAGCAGCAGGTTGGGCAGCTGGGTGGGCAGCACCACCGGCTCCTGCTGAGAGCTGTCGAAGTTGTCGCTAAAGTCGACTAGGGCCTCGCTGATATCGGTCAGCATGGCCTCGTTGCTAATCGGCGACAGGCGAGTTTCGGTGTAGCGCATGGCCGCCGGAGGGTCGTTATCGACCGAGCCAAAGTTGCCGTGGCCGTCGAGCAGCGGGTAGCGGCTCGAAAAGGTTTGCACCATGCGCACCAGGGCGTCGTACACCGCCTGGTCGCCGTGGGGGTGGTACTTACCCAGCACGTCGCCGACCACGCGGGCGCATTTGCGGTAGGGGCGATCGGGAGTTAGCCCCAGCTCATGCATGGCGTAGAGAATGCGGCGGTGCACCGGCTTGAGGCCGTCGCGCACGTCGGGCAGCGCCCGACCCACAATGACGCTCATGGCGTATTCCAGGTATGACCGCTGCACCTCGGTGTGAAGCGAGGTGGGCACAATCTGCCCAGAAGCAAGAATATCGAGTTGGTCGGCCATGGGCAGGGAACCTGGATGATTGAGGTAAGGGGGACAGAGGTGACGGTATGGGGCAGTCGTTCGCAGCGCTTAGCTCAGTCTTGGCTAAAAACAACGTTGTAGAGCAGCGCTGGTTTAGCCTAGCCTGGTCAATCAGCGTTAACAATGCTGTAACTTATAGTCAAGGCTGTGGCAATAGCAAGCCTTGGGGCTGACGACGCTGGCCTAGGTTCCTAGGTCGAGCCAAGCCTGGGCTGGGTTTGGAAGCCCGTGAGCTTCTCCAGAGTGCCCGAATTACGGGCAAGGCCCCAGTCGGCAGGCGCATCAACCACTTAATTTACGTTCTAAATAACACATTCCTCCGATGACAGGGGTTAGCACACGCGATGAAGACCGTCTTACTCGTCGAAGACGACCTGGTAAATGCTCGGGTGTTTTCCAAAATTTTGACTAAGCGCGGCGGCCTGGCCGTTAAGCATACTGAAGATGTGGAAGAGGTGATCGCCATTGCCCGCAGCGGCGACGTTGACGTGGTTTTGATGGATGTATCTCTGGCTCACAGTATGTACCAGGGCAAACCCATGGATGGCATCAAAATTACCCAGCTGCTGAAGTCTGACCCCGCCACGGCGGGTTTGCCCGTCATTCTGGTGACGGCCCACGCCATGGAGGGCGATCGCGAGAATTTCTTGAGCCAGAGTGGTGCCGATGGCTATATCTCTAAACCAGTGATCGACCATCAAGGGTTTGTAGATCAAATCAAGTCCGCCATCGGCATTAGCGAATAAGTACACTTGTACTTTATTTGTCGATTTTTGACAAGGCTAGAGCCGCTCGACTGAGGACTGTCCTCTTGTCAGTTTTTGGGGGCTACTCCGTTGGCCAGTTGAGGGCTTGTTCGCTCAAATAAACCTCAGCGGCGGCGGCAGTGATGGGTTCTGAAAACAGATAGCCCTGGGCAAACTGGCAGCCCAGTTGTTGAATGAGCCGTAGCTGTTGGGAGGTTTCGATCCCCTCGGCGATCGCCGATAGTCCCAGCTGCTGGCTGAGGCCCAAAATCATTTGCACCATGGCATAGTCGCGGTGGTCGCTGCCCAGGTGCCTCACAAAGCCGCGATCGATTTTGAGATGGGTGAGGGGAAACCGGTGCAGGTATTGTAGGGAAGAATGGCCCACGCCAAAGTCGTCAACGCTAATGCGGATGCCCCGATCTGCCAACTGCGTGAGCAGATAGATCGCCTTATCCATATCTTGAATCAAAATATTTTCGGTGATTTCGAGGTTGAGACAATGCCCCGGCAGCCCGGTCTCCGCCAAAACCGCCTCAATGTCAGCTAGCAGTGAGGTGGTGGCAAAATTTTGGGCCGAGAGATTGACGCCCATGCACAGGTTGTCTAGGGCCGGGAACTGCCGCTGCCAGAGGCTCATCTGCCGACAGGTCTGGCGCAGCATCCACTGATCGAGCGCCACAATTAGCCCCGTGGCCTCGGCACAGGGTAAAAACCCGTCGGGGGTTAGCCACCCTCGGGTTGGGTGGAGCCATCGCACTAGGGCCTCAAACCCCATGAGTCGCCCCTGGACTAAGTCGACCATGGGCTGGTAATACACCGCCAGTTCATTCTGCTCGATCGCCCGGTAGAGCTCTACTTCTAGGGTGTGCTGGGCGAGCACCTGGGTGTGCATGGCTGGGTCAAAGAACTGGTAGGTGCCGCGCTGCCGGTGTTTGGCCCGATACATGGCAATATCGGCATCGCGAATAATCTCCGCCGCGTCGGTATAGCGTTCGCTGCCGGTGGCAATGCCAATGCTCACCCCGGTCAACACCTCGTTGCCCTCAATCATCAGCGGGGTTTGGCAATCGGCTAAGACCCGCTCGGCCACGGTCACAGCCTTGTCTGGGCCATCGATTTCCTCTAGCAGCAGCACAAATTCGTCGCCCCCAAGTCGGGCGGCCACGTCGGTCGTGCGAATGTGAAGGTGCAGCTTTTGAGCGATCGCAATCAGCAGCTGGTCACCAATGGCGTGGCCCAGGCTATCGTTGATCACCTTAAAGCGATCGAGGTCGAGAAACAGCACCGCGTACTGATAGTTGGGGTTGCGCTGGGCTCGGTGAATAGCGGCATTGAGGCGATCGCTGAGCAGCGTGCGATTGGGTAACCCCGTCAGCGGGTCGTGCAGGGAATTGTGCACAATCTGGGCCTGGGCCTGCTTGCGATCGGTAATATCGCGAATCATAAATAGCACTTCATCGTCGCCGCTCTTGACAACCCGCACTTCTTCGTAGCGCCAGCCGTCGGGGGTTTCGATCTCTTGTTCGTAGAGCTGAATTTTTCCAGCGGTCAGGGCTAGCTCCATTATGCTCAGCTTGCGCGTAGCCATATCTGCCGGGGCAAACTCTACCAGCCGCCGCCCCACCGGGTCACGGCCCTCAAAAAACAGTTCTAGATCGGGTCGGGGATTGATCACCTCCCGGTAGCGACCGTCAGCCCCCAGGCGAAACATCAGGTCGGGCATGACCGCCAAAACGGCCCGGCTCTTAGCTTCGCTGTATCGCAGGGCCAGTTCGGCCCGTTTGCGATCGCGAATATCGACCACAATTGCCAGGTCAGACACCACCCGCCCCGCCTCGTCACGGATGAGCGACAGGGTCAGCTCTGTCCAGATCCACTCGCCTGCTTTATGGCGGTAGCGCCGCTCTAAGGTAAAACAGGTCAACTCTCCCTGCAACTGGCGAGTTTGGAAGGGGTAAAACTGGGCCAGATCGTCGGGGTGGGTAATATCTTGATAGCGCAGGGCCAAAAGTTCTGCCTGGGTATAGCCCAAGAGGTCACAGAAATATTGGTTAGTTTGAATGAATCGCCCCGTGGCATCGGCCTGGTTAATGCCTACAGCCGCCTGCTCAAACACTGCCCGAAAGCGGGCTTCGCTGGCTTGCAGCGCCATTTCGGCCCGTTTGCGAGCGCTAATATCTACGGCGACGGTGGTGACCATCCAGCAGCGCTGGGCCTGATCCCAACGGGCGGTGTAGCTTTCCCTAATCCACCGCAGGGCTCCGTCGCCGTGGCGAAACCGAAATTCGAGGTCAAGGTGAGTTTCCCCGTCAAAGACGGCCTGCACGGCAGGCATAATGACGGTTTCTAAGTCATCGGGCAGCACCCGCGATCGCCACAGATTGGCCTGGGCCTTAAAGTGTTGGGGCGCATAGCCGTAAACGAGCGTGCTGCCCTGAGAGTAGTAGTCGTACTCGTAATTGCCGTCAGGATACAGCCTAAAACTACAGATGCAGGCTTTAGTGTTGTTGAGAATATCAGTCAGGTAATGCTGGGACGCCTGCAAAGCCGTTTTCCACGCAAAGGGCGTAGGGACTGCGATCGCTCCGCTGCCTGCAGCGGCAGTAGGGTCTTCCTCAGCTAAAGCGCTCTCGAGTAGGGCAAACACACTATCTTGGGTGACCAGACCCACTAGGCCGCCCTCGTGGTTGACCACAGGCAAATGGCGAATGCCGTACCGCCGCAGTAGAGCGAGCGCCTCGGCCACCGTTGCATTGGGCGACTGGGTCATGGTCACCGCAGGCTGACTCATCACCTCGGCGATCGCGATTGTCTCTAGGGGCTGATGGTTGACTGCCAGCCGTACCACATCACTGGCGGTCAAAATGCCGACCACCTGCCCCGACTCCACCACGATCACGCAGTTAGCGCTAGATTCCCAGGCGGGCCGAGCATCGCCAGAGCGCGATGAGCGAGCGACCGGCTGCATGGCAGCGATCGCCGCCAGCACCATGGTCTGGGGGGCAACTGTGATAGGAGTAGGGCTTATAGCCGCTTCTAGGTTCAAGAGAAACCCAAGGTTCTGAAGCTAACGTTTTCTAACCTATACAGTATTCCCCAACTGATTCAATCAGATTTCTGGACTACTCCATATGGCGTAACCTAGCCAACATGGTGTAGTCCCAACCAGCTGCTTAGGAGTCAGACAAAGTCTCAATCAGCACATCCACCTGCTGCTGCTTGTCGCGTAGATAGACGTCGCACTGCTGAAGCGCCTCTACCGCCTGCTCAAACTGGCTCAAGACCGTCGCTAAGGGCAAGCTGCCCGATTCGAGGCCAGCGATGATGTCCTCGACGGTGGCGACGGTGGCTTCGTAGCTCCAGTTGTCGGGCGGGGTAGCAGGGGCAGACTTTTTAGGCATGGTGACTAATGGAGAAGTGAGTGAGTCGAGGCCGAGGCCGGCACTGTAGCCCGGCCCGACAGAGCAATCGGTGAGAAGTTTTAGGCGGTAGGGGGATGGGCCTCGATCACCTGGACCGTGAGGTGGCCCTGGGCGAGCTGCACCTGGAGGGTTTGACCAGGGACAACCGTCTTGGCGTTGGTGACGAGCTGCTCAGCGTCGTCACGGACTAGGGCGTAGCCTCGCTTGACGACGGTATCGGGGTCAAGGGTCATGAGGTGACTCCGCAGGGCGGCGGTGCGATCGCTCGCCTGCCGCAGCTCTACCTGCACCCCCTGCACCAGTCGTCGCTGGAGCTGTTTGAGATGAACCTGCTGCTGAGCCACTCGCTGATCAAGGCGCAGGAGCAGGAGGCGCTGCCCCAGTTGCTGGACATCGCTTTGGGCGTCCAGCAAGTGTTCAGCCACTAGGGCTTTGACGGTATCCACACGTTGCTGGTGGGCTTCGACTAAATCGGTCAGGGCGGGCACCGCCGCGATCGCGGCGGCCGTCGGCGTATGGGCACACAGATCTGCCGCCAGGTCGGCTAGAGACTCATCGCGCTGGTGGCCAATGCCGGTGACCACCGGCATCGGGCAGTTGGCCACGGCCCGCACTACCCGCTCGTCGTCAAAGCATTCCAGGTCTTCGCTGGCCCCGCCGCCGCGGGCCAAAATCAACACCTCAGCTCGACCATCGGCAGCGACCCGGTCTATGGCCGCCACGATTGAGGCGGGGGCGGTGTCGCCCTGTACCGTCGCGGGCGAAAACAAAATGTGCAGGCCAGGGTGGTGATGACCCAGCGATCGCTGAATGTCGCCCCAGGCTGCGGCCTGGGGCGACGACACTACCGCGATCGTCTGGGGCAGCGCGGGCAAGGGGCGCTTAAACTCAGCATCGAACAGGCCCTCGGCGGCGAGGCGCTGCTTGAGCTGGCGGTAGCGCAAGGCCCTGAGCCCATCGCCGCCGGGCAGCACCTGCCACACCGTGAGCTGATAGCTACTGCGCTGGGGGTAAACCTTGACCGTACCCAGAGCAATCACCTGCTCGCCCATTGCAGGCAGCACAGTTAGTCGCGCCTGCTGACTGCGCCAGGCCACACAGCTCATGGCTGCGCCAGTATCGGGGTCAGTGAGGGTAAAAAACAACCCCTTGGGGTGATGGTTGACGCTCGAAACGTCGCCGACCACCCACACCTGGCGCAGGGTGGGGTCGTCTTCAAGCACGGCTTTGATGTAGTCGACTAGGCCACCTACGCTGAGGGCAACTGGCAGGGTGGCAGCGTTAACGTCAAAATTTGTCATTACACAGCGTTGCTGGGCCAACCCCTAGTGTGGGCCAAGTGGGCGGCGAATATCAACCACCCCCATTGCGGCAGTTGTCCGGCAAACCCTCTCTGAGGAAACGAGAGCCTGGGCAGGCAGGTGCTTGCTACCGAACCGAGGCCTCGGAACCTTGGGTAACGCGATCGCCCCAGTCTTGGCCCACCCGAATAGTAATGTCAGAACCGAGGTCGCCGGTTGACTCAGAGATCGCACGCCCTACCCCTAGCAGCGACTCCACCACCCGGGCACTCTCCACATCGCCCCGCTGGGCGACGACTTCAGTTCGGGCGATCGTACCAGGCCAGTCGCTAATGACATAGACATTCTCAAACCCGTTTTCGCGCAGATAACGGGCCACCGCCGCCCCCTGGTTGGGGTAGTTAGAGGCGTTTTGCACCGCAATGGTCAAGTCGGCCACGTAGCGGCCCTGGGAATTATCGGCGTACACCCCTACCCCATCGGCCTGAAAGAAATTTTGCATCACCGCTGCCGAGGCATCCCAGTTGGGCAGCCAGTAGCTGGCAATAAACTCCTCTGGAGTGCTAAAACGGCCCGGCAACATTACCATTTGCAGCTGGTCAGATTCGATTTCGAGGCCAAAGTTGGCGATCGCCAGCATTTCTTCTAGGGTCAAGTTGGTGTCAACGTAGCGCTGCAACACCCGAATGGCCTGGGGCAACTTGGGAATCACCGTGGGGTTAGTCAACCGTTCTCGCAGGGCTTTAAGCAGCATTTGCTGGCGCTGCACCCGGCCAATATCGCCACTTTCTTGACGAAAACGGGCAAATTGCTCGGCCTGGTCACCGTTGAGGGTTTGCCAGCCGGGGTGCAGGTCGATGTAGAGCCCCTGGGTGCGATCGACATACTCCATGCGCTTGGGTACATTGACCTCAATGCCCCCTACCAGATCGACCATTTCTCGAAAGGCGGTGGTGTTGATGCGCACGTAGCGATCGACCTGGATATTGCCGAGGTTGTAGCCGATGGTCTGAGACACCAATTCTGGCCCCCCCAGCACGTTGGCCTGGTTGATCTTATCGATGCCAGACCCCGGTATCTGTACCCGAGTATCGCGAGGAATCGACATGACGTTAAGCGTGCCAGCATCGGCATCGACCCGCACCAGTAGCAGCGTATCGGTGCGTCCCCCAAAAACTTCGTCGGAGTTGGGCATCGCCTCAGGCACCTCATCAATACCCATAACTAAGATATTGACCGGGCGCGTTACCTGGTAGCGAAACCCGGCTTGCCACAGGTCGCCGAGGCTAGCCGCCGGGTTAACCTTGCCTCCCCACAGGTTGGGCAAGGGCACGGTCAACGCCACCGTCGCTCCGAGGACAGCCGAGGTTACGGCGGTGCCAACAAACAGGCCACCCCACAGCAGAGTGTTAACGACTCGGCGCATCCCCTGGGGGCGCTCAGTGGCAGTTGGCAGGGGAAGGGGAGAGGATGGCGGGGAAAACTCGCTGTCTGGCGGAGTTTGGGGTTGGTCGGGCGTTCCAGGCTCAGATGGGTCGCTTGCTTGGGTTGCTGCGTTCTGCACGGGGGTTGTCATGGATACCTGCTTATTTGCTGCCACGCCCTACCACCATATCCCCTGTCGCGACTTCGCTGTGTAGCCCCAGTACGGATCTGAGCCGCAGCTCAGCTAAGACCACGACCTGATTAGACACCGTTGGGCGACCAGGCTGAAAAGATCTGGCTAAGCTCAGCTAAAACTTCGCAGCAGGTTGATGTGTTAATCAATATTAAGCGAATTCTACTCTGATATCTCCCTCCTAAGGCTAGGATTAAGCCACTTATATCCGTGGTTCTCGTCAACGCTAGGAAACGCGCCCTCGCAGGCTTAGGCCTACCCACCTAGGGGCACAGGATCCACGACCCAATCACTAAACTCTAAAGAAAGTTCTACTATGGCTGCACTAATCCCCATTATTTTGGCCGGAGGCAAGGGCGAACGGTTTTGGCCGGTGAGTCGCCTAGCCCGGCCCAAACAGTTCTTATGTCTCGATGGCGGCGATCGCAGCCTGCTGCAAGCAACCGCCGACCGTCTGCTCGGCCTCGCCGAAGGCTGGGACAATATCTGGGTGATCACTGCGGCCCATTTGGCCGATCGGGTGCGCGAACAGCTACCTGAGCTGCCCGAAGCCAACCTGCTGATCGAGCCTGTGGGTCGCGATACCGCCCCAGCCGTGGCCTGGGGCACGCTTGAGGTGGCCCAACGCTATGGTGACGATGCCCTGGTGGGGTTCTTTCCTGCCGACCATTGGATTGCCGACGAAGCCGCCTTTTGCCACACCCTACAGGCCGCCGCAGAGCTGGCGGTAGCAGAAGGGGCGCTCGCGACGCTGGGCATTGCTCCCACCTATCCCTCTACTGGCTACGGCTATATTGAGCAGGGCGAGCAGACCGGCACCTACGGCCACCTCAGCGCCTACACCGTCAGCCGGTTCACCGAAAAACCCGATGCCCCCACCGCCCAAACCTTCATCGACAGCGGCCGCTTCAGCTGGAATAGCGGCATGTTCATCTTCCCCGCTGGAGTGATGATCCACGAACTCAAGACCCACGCCCCCCAGTTAATGCAGGCGCTGATTGCCCAAGGCGTAGACGCCTACCCTGGGCTGGAAAAACTCAGCATCGACTATGCCGTCATGGAGCACACCGATCGCGCCTACGTCATGCCCGTCACCTTTGGCTGGGATGACCTCGGCGACTGGAACGCCGTCGAGCGTTTGCTAAAGCAGCCCGGTGACAAAAACGTTGATCTGGCTACCCACGTTGCCCTCGATACCGAAGGCAGCATTGTCTACTCCGCCGACCCCAACGAAGTGGTTGTCACCATCGGCTTGGAGGATGTGGTGATTGTGCGCGACGGCAATGCCACCCTGGTTGTGCGCAAAGACCGTACCCAAGACATCAAAGCGGCGGTTAAACAGATCGGGGCCGAAGACCGCTTTCAGCACCTGCTGTAAATTCAGCTCAGCAGATCGCCCCATGCCCATGCCCTAAGCCACTGGGGTGGTCTAGCACTCTGCCACACAAATAGGACAACTCATGGATTGGGGATCAAGAATCAGTCCCGGCACTTACACAGGCGTTCCGGGTTTGGCAGCGGTTGATATAATTTCGGGATCAGCCGTTTATCTCTGCGCTATGTTGCGGTTTTCCGTGGCGTGCGGCAGCCTTGAGTCATGCCTCCAACCATAGACGACATCGATTACCAAGCCCGTCAGGGTAGCGTCGCCGCGATCATTCAAATTTTGAACGAACATTTCGCGGAAGACAGCATTCGTACCCGTGCCATCCAAGACAGCGGCATTCTCCAACTGCTGGTCGAAGCCCCTACCGCCGAGGCGCTCCCCAAGGAGACGGTGGTAGACCAGGTGCGCCAAGTGCTTGAGTCCATTAGCCCCCGAGGCATTAGCCGGGTCAATATCAATAGCCGCATTGTGCAAGAGCAGCAGTTGCTGTGGCTCGATGAAATTAAGCGAGACCCCGAACACAGCCTGTTGTGGTCAGAACCTATTACGCTCAAACGCCCCAATATTGTCGCCCGACTCTGGCGCGACTTGAAAGCGCCCCGCCAGCGCAACCCCTTTCTAGACGACGTTTATAAAAAAAAGCCTACTTCTAGCAGCAGTGCCTTTTGGCGCGGCTTAATTGGCGGCGCTAGCCTGGCGCTGCTGCTGCTCCTGGTGGGCTGGGCCACCAAAGACTGGCTAGGCATCGATCTGGGGCTGCGATCGCAGGACACCCCCGACACCACAACCGACCCCGCTCCGTCGCCTCCAGCGGGTCAAGATCCCTTTGTGCTGGCTGTACGCATTGCCCAACAGTCGGTAGAAGATGGCAGAGACGCTACCACTGCGTCCCAATGGCTTGACCTGGCTGTGCGCTGGCAGCGTGCCTCAGATCTGATGGCCGAAGTGCCCCCGGAAGACGAGCGCTATGCGATCGCCCAAGACCGGGTGCAAGCCTATGCTACTAACCGAGCTATGGCCTTAGAAGAGGCAGAAAGAATCCAAGGACAGGCCGATAACTAAATCTAATGGAGGAAATTACCCCAAACTATGCAAGTCTTTGGCTAGTCAATGCATAGGGCGCATACTGCTGTGGTCAAGCCGCTTGAGAGTTTGTTATATCAGAGGCATAACAACCTCACCTATAGCCATGGCCACTCTAAAATCAGCACAAACTGCCTACCCAGTATCGCGATCGGCCAGCGACGCCCTAGAGAATCGGGAAGATTTCAGTGTCTGGGCCGAGGCTGTTAAGCAGCAAATGCTAGAAGCCCTGCAAAAGCGTCAGCGATCGAACTAGGATCCACTTCCTCTATGCAATGTTCTACCTCTACTGTTTACCTCTGTAGAGTTCATTCAGGGTAGGGGCGTAGTGGTAGCCCAAGAGCAGCTTAGGTAACTTTGCTGTCGTTGGGGTTAGACCCGTAAATATACAGTCTTTGGGTGACTTAGCACCTGCTAAGCAAGGCCGTTTTGGAAACTTTTCAAAGTGTATTTTTGTTGAAAACAAGCCCAGCAACACACAATAACAGGTTTGAGTTTGAGTAGGGCTGCCCTGCTCTAGTTCGCCTTCGGCCCCTTCGTAGGGTTAGCGGGCACCGAGGATGGAAAAGTCGGAGTTAAGCCAAGCCTGGTCTACTGGGGTGGGTGCGGTAATGGGGAAAGACGCGGGTAGGAGAGTGGATTTTTGCTATTACAGGAGAAATCCGACAAAGTCAAGCATTTACTTAAGGAAAGGGCTGACAGATAGCAAATCTGTCAGGGAGCCAAAAGTTGTTCTTTCAACTAACTAATTGACCATCAGTTATCCAACCTTGTGCTCGAATAGATGCTCCCCATATCTCACAAAAACGTGCAATATCTTTTTGCTCAGAAAGATCATAAGTCGTCAAGATATCTGCATCTGAATCGTAACTAGAACATTCTCTCCGAGAACCAAACAATTGCTGTATTGAGACTGGTATCCAATTACCATAGCCAGGATCATCACCTTCGAGATAAAAACTTACCTGCGGATCATTAATAACATCACAATTCTGCGTGAAAAAATGCGAAACTGACGCAATTTTCCCACTTTTAATTATTAACAAAGGATCAAAATATTCTCCAAGCTCGAATCTAAAACAGCATTCATCCTGATAAAAATCACAATTATTTCTATCAAGAAGATTCATAACAGACTCTTGAATCCTGAAACAATAGTAATGGTCTGGATGAATTTCAGCAATTCCATTGGCAAACTGGGGTTGTTGCTTCAATAAATCAAGAGTTTCTCTTACACAAGATCCAACATTTCTATAAACTTCTGTGCCTGTAAAACGAATTACATAATACCCATACAAATTTAGCTTTCTTTGTCGCAAGCAATCTCTTGTTCTTTGCTCCTTAGTTTTATGGTAATCATGACCATCGATCTCGATAACAAACTTCTTCTCCTTGACAAGGAAGTCAACTCTGTATTCGCCAATATACTGTTCATATTCAAGGCTTGGGATTTGCTCTATAGCTTCTTTATAGAACATTGCTTGCATAGGTGATATTACTTCAAGCTCTGTAAGAGCTGTTTCAATGTCGGGTATTCTCATTCTTCGAATGCTGAAATTTAGAGAAAATTTAAGTTTGACAAGTGGAGTAAGCATTGTTGCTTGGCGAGGCAGAGAGCATTTTCTTGAATTCCTAATGTTCGAAAATTGCAGTTGTTAGTTCTCTTTCGCCTTTCTGTACTTCTCTTTCGCTCACTTTAGTAAGTGTCACGTTGAGATACAATACAAAAATTCTAATCGGCCAGCAGCAAAAAATTGCTCTATATTACTTGTTCTTCTTAGTTACTTCGCTTTATTAATTACCTTTCATGAGGCTTGCCGACCATAAGTCACTTTTTTAACCTATTTGTCCAGTCTTTAGTCTCAACCATCCACTCGGTAGACCTAATACGGAAAAGTCATTATCTAGAATTTCCTAATGGAAGCCTGCTCCTAGGAAAGTCATCTTTATCTCAACTACTGCTAAAACTCTCAACCTTAGGGAATCTGTACCGCAGTACGGGAATATGATCACCATATTGCAGTACAGATTCAGTCAGTCTCCAATCACAAACCCTTTTCCAGGAACGTTTGCCTTCTTTCAGTTCTTCCTCAGCTCATTCGTAGGGTTCATAGACACCCAAGTTTGAGAGGTCAGAGTTGAGCCAAGCTAGATCTTCTGCATTAGGTCTATCTTTGGTCAAGGCTACATCTTCAGAACTAGCTTTTTGCCTCCATAACAGAAACTCCACAAAATCGATACCGGCCTGATCAGTGAGTCTGGCAAGTGGTCAATACGTTGAATTAGGCGAATCTTTTCAGCATTCATAGAGGGTTCTAGCTCTTAATTTAATTAAGTCCCACTCATCCTTTGGTATTAGCAATCAAGCTAGCTGGCTCTGCAAGCGATTTTGCAACGTCGCCATCCATGTTTTGGTACCAAAGCACCCACTGAGGAGTCCCAATACTGAAAAATCGGCACCAAGGGTTTCCCAGTGCAGTCCTGTTCCAGAAGGGGTAATTTCTACTGCCGCTAAGTCTTCTTTTGATGCCCCGCCCAATCCTTGGGCAATATCAGGCACAAAGCTAAACACCGCTCCACTGTTGAGGCGAATCACGATCAGGTGATTTATAGCATCGTAATAGACTGCTACCGCTCTAGGTTCTGTAGCCCTAGCTTGGTTAGCTGCTGCTACGGCCCGCTGGTACTGTTCTAGGAATTGAGCGTCCTCAATTAAATCAGCCATGCATCTCTACCCAACGCTTCAAAAGCTCGGTCTGATGTTCAAGCACGATCGCTAGTGCCTGCTTAGCCTCTTTACTGCTCATATTGTAAGCGACTATCACTATAGGCTGGGTTAGCGGATCTCCCAGACTGATTTTGACCTCTCCATCGCCCTTAAATGCATGGACATGGGCAGGAATGTGATCATCAAAGTACATCCGAAAGTCAAAGCCATCTTTTCTCAATACCGTTGGCATACAGCCTTGCACCCTGACAGACTCCACGATGATAGTGCTACTGCCTCTAAATACAAAACTCCCCGGAGCAGAGCGCCGAGGAGTTTTGAAGGGTTTACCTAACTAGACCAACTTAGCCAAATCGGCTTGACGTTGAAGCTATCAGGAAGGCCGCGTAGGTGAGGATGTAACCCACCGTGAAGTGAGCTAGGCCCACAACTCGACCCTGAATGATCGACATGGCAACGGGCTTGTCCTTCCAACGAACCAGGTTCGCTAGGGGAGTGCGCTCGTGCGCCCAGACAAGAGTTTCGATCAGCTCTTGCCAGTAACCGCGCCAAGAGATCAAGAACATGAAGCCGGTGGCCCAAACCAGGTGTCCAAAGAGGAACATCCAGGCCCAGACAGCAAGGTTGTTCATGCCGTAGGGGTTGTAGCCGTTGATCAGCTGAGAGCTGTTGAGCCACAGGTAATCGCGCAGCCAGCCCATCAGGTAGTTCGACGACTCATTGAACTGAGCGACGTTACCAGACCAGATGCTCAGGTGCTTCCAGTGCCAGTAGAAGGTCACCCAACCAATGGTGTTGAGCATCCAGAACATGGCCAGGTAGAACGAATCCCAAGCAGAGATGTCGCAGGTGCCGCCACGGCCGGGGCCGTCGCAGGGGAAGCTGTAGCCGAAGTCTTTTTTGTCGGGCATCAGCTTCGAACCGCGCGCATCCAGAGCACCCTTGACCAAGATCAAGGTGGTGGTGTGCAGACCCAGGGCGATCGCATGGTGAACCAGGAAGTCGCCAGGGCCAATGGTTAGAAACAGCGAGTTGGCGTTGCTGTTGATGGCATCAAACCAGCCGGGCAGGTAAACGGCATTGGCGGTCTGAGTCACGCTGTCGGGGTTCGACAGCAGAGTGTCGAAGCCGTAGAGCAGCTTACCGGAGCAGGCTTGCACCCACTGGGCAAACACAGGCTCAACCAGAATCTGCTTCTCGGGGGTGCCAAAGGCAACCACCACGTCGTTGTGCACGTACAGACCCAGGGTGTGGAAACCCAGGAACAGCGACACCCAGCTCAGGTGCGAGATGATCGCCTCTTTGTGCTGTAGAACGCGATCGAGGACGTTGTTCTTATTAGCAACGGGGTCGTAGTCGCGGATCAGGAAGATCGCGCCGTGGGCAAAGGCCCCCACCATAATGAATCCAGCGATGTACTGGTGGTGGGTATACAGAGCCGCCTGGGTGGTGTAGTCCTTAGCCATGAAGGCGTAGGGGGGCAGCGCGTACATGTGCTGCGCCACTAGGGAGGTAATCACACCCAGCGAAGCCAAGGCCAGAGCCAGCTGGAAGTGGAGGGAGTTGTTCAAGGTGTCGTAGAGACCCTTGTGACCTTCACCCAGACCGCCACCGGGTGGCTTGTGAGCATTCAAGATTTCTTTGATGCTGTGGCCAATACCGAAGTTGGTGCGGTACATGTGGCCAGCGATGATGAAGATCACCGCGATCGCCAGGTGGTGGTGGGCCATATCCGTCAGCCAGAGAGACTCTGTCTGAGGATGGAAGCCACCCAGGAAGGTCAGAATCGCAGAACCAGACCCGGTTGCCGTACCAAAGATATGGCTAGAGGTATCGGGGTTCTGGGCATAGACTCCCCAGTTACCGGTAAAGAAGGGCATTAAGCCTTCGGGGTGGGGCTTCATCGAGAGGAAGTTGTCCCAACCCACGTGGACACCGCGAGATTCGGGGATAGCCACGTGCACTAGGTGACCGGTCCAAGCCAGAGAGCTGACGCCAAACAGACCAGCCAGGTGGTGGTTGAGGCGAGACTCGGCGTTTTTGAACCAGGACAAGCTAGGGCGAAACTTGGGCTGAAGGTGCAGCCAGCCTGCGAACAGGAAGACCGCCGACAGAATCAGCAGAAAGACAGCGCCACTGTACAGGTCACTGTTGGTGCGCATGCCGATGGTGTACCACCAGTGGTACACGCCTGAGAAGGCAATGTTCACCGGAGTCGAAGACCCGGCCTGGGAGAAAGCATCTACCGCAGGCTGGCCAAAGTGAGGATCCCAGATCGCGTGGGCGATCGGTTTGATGTTGAGCGGATCTTTGATCCACTGTTCGAAGTTGCCTTGCCAGGCGACGTGGAACAGGTTGCCCGAAGTCCACAGAAAGATGATTGCCAGGTGGCCAAAGTGGGAGGCGAAAATCTTTTGGTAAAGATTCTCCTCCGTCATGCCGTCGTGGCTTTCAAAGTCGTGGGCGGTGGCAATCCCGTACCAGATCCGCCGTGTGGTCGGATCTTGGGCCAAGTCCTGGCTAAATTTAGGGAATTTAGTTGCCATGAATCAAAACGGAATCTAGTACGACATTTGAGTCATGAGTGCGGTATTTAGGGGCGTAGGGGCGCAAAGCTTGCGCCCTATAGCGCCCCCAGGAGATTCCATGACGAGAAACCTAGCCCACCGCGATGATTCGAGCCAGGAAGAAGGCCCAGGTAGTAGCAATACCCCCTAGGAGGTAGTGAGCCACACCCACAGCCCGCCCCTGAGTAATGCTCAGAGCACGAGGCTGAATAGCGGGAGCCACCTTCAGCTTGCTGTGAGCCCAGACGATGGACTCAATCAATTCTTGCCAGTAGCCGCGACCACTGAACAGGAACATCAGGCTAAAGGCCCAAACAAAGTGGGCACCCAAGAACAGCAGACCGTAGGCCGACAGCGCCGAACCGTAGGAACCAATCACCTGAGAGGCTTGCGCCCACAGGAAGTCGCGCAGCCAGCCGTTGATGGTGATTGCACTTTGGGCAAAGTTGCCGCCGGTGATGTGACTTACCGTGCCATCGGGACTCACCGTGCCCCAAATGTCGGACTGCATCTTCCAGCTGAAGTGGAAGATCACAATGGATAGGGAGTTGTACATCCAGAACAGGCCCAGGAACACGTGGTCCCAAGCGGAAACCTGACAGGTGCCGCCCCGACCGGGACCGTCGCAGGGGAACCGGAAGCCCAGTTCGCCTTTGTCGGGTACGAGTCGAGAGCTGCGGGCGTACAGCACGCCTTTAAGCAGAATCAGCGCGGTCACGTGGATGGTGAAGGCGTGGATGTGGTGCACCATGAAGTCGGCAGTGCCGAGGGCCATGGGCATCATCGCTACCTTGCCGGCCACGGCGACCACATCGCCACCGAACACGGGGCTGACGCTGGCCATAGCATTAGGAGCAGTAGCTCCGGCTGCGGCGCTGTGCAAGCCTTGCACCCACTGGGCAAAGACCGGCTGCAGCTTAATGGCCGTGTCAGAGAACATGTCTTGGGGACGACCCAGGGCACGCATGGTGTCGTTGTGGATGTATAGACCAAAGCTGTGGAAGCCGAGGAAAATACACACCCAGTTGAGGTGAGAAATAATGGCATCGCGAGAGCGCAGCATGCGATCGAGCGCGTTGTCCATATTCACGGCCGGATCGTAGTCACGCACCATGAAGATGGCAGCGTGGGCACCGGCACCCACAATCAAGAAGCCGCCAATCCACATGTGGTGGGTAAACAGCGACAGCTGAGTGGGGTAATCCGTCGCGAGGTACGGATAGGGAGGCATGGCGTACATGTGTTGCGCCACGATGATGGTGAGGGAACCCAGGATGGCCAGGTTAACCGCCAGCTGGGCATGCCAGGAGGTGGTCAGGTTCTCGTACAGGCCATCGTGGCCCTTGCCACCAAACAGGAGGGGGTCACCCTTGTGGCCTTCTAGAATTTCCTTCATGCTGTGGCCGATGCCCCAGTTGGTGCGGTACATGTGGCCCGCAACGATGAAGAGAACGGCTAGTGCCAGGTGGTGGTGAGCGGTGTCGGACAGCCAGAGGCCGCCGGTCACGGGGTTGAGCCCACCTTTGAAGGTGAGGAAGTCAGCGTACACACCCCAGTTAAGGGTGAAGAAGGGCTTCAGACCCTCAGCAAAGCTGGGGTAGAGGTCAACCATCAGACTCTTATTCAGGATGAACTGGTGGGGCAGGGGAATATCCTGCGGAGCCACACCGGCATCCAGCATTTTATTAACTGGCAGCGCCACGTGAATCTGGTGACCAGCCCAGCTAAGGCAGCCTAGACCGAGCAAGCCAGCCAGGTGGTGGTTCATCATTGATTCCACGTTTTGGAACCACTCCAGCTTGGGAGCGGCCTTGTGGTAGTGGAACCAGCCAGCGAACAGCATCAGGGCCGCCATCACTAGCGCCCCAATGGCGGTGACGTAGAGCTGGAAGCCATTGGTGATGCCAGCGGCGCGCCAGTACTGGAATAGGCCAGAGGTGATTTGAATGCCCTGGAAACCGCCACCCACATCAGCATTCAGGATTTCTTGACCGAAGATCGGCCAGACCACCTGAGCACTGGGCTTGATGCCCGTGGGATTGGTCATCCAGGCTTCGAAGTTTGAAAACTTAGCGCCATGGAAATACATGCCGCTGAGCCAGATAAAGATGACGGCTAGGTGACCGAAGTGCGCACTAAAGATTTTGCGCGAAATGTCTTCTAGGTCACTGGTATGACTATCAAAATCGTGAGCGTCGGCGTGAAGGTTCCAAATCCAAGTGGTGGTTTTGGGTCCCTTAGCTAAAGTCCGATCGAAGTGACCCGGCTTGCCCCACTTCTCAAACGAAGTAGGTACTGGATCCCTGTCGACGATGACTTTGGCTTTCGCCTCCCGCTCGCGCGGGGTAGTTGTCATGGAGACTCTCCTCTCTCTAGACAAAAGCAAATCGAGAATCAATCGCCTTGGCTAGAACTGTACCCGAGTGCAAGGCTGCCCACAGGTACAAGTGATACTTAGGCGGTGATTGCTCTTGAGCATTATAGTCTCGCAATTTGACGCTTTTTGACGGAGGTTAACAATAATTCAATCTGCGGAATCCCTTGATCCATGAGGCTTCTGGAATTGCTCTGATCACAAAATTGATCATTGGAAGGGCGTTCTATTAACAAAACTCAATAAAGAGGCGGGCCATGATCTCCAAATCGCCTAATAGACTCTCTTTTTGTTAATTAATGTTAATTATCAACGGATAATGCTTGATCTTTGGGGGGTTTGCGGGGGGCTTAAAGTTTCCGAAATAGGGGCGATCGCACTGTAGTTAAATCTACAAACCCACAGGATGTATCGATCATGACCCTATTGCGGCAGGCTAACGACCCCATCATTGCGGCCACCCTGGCCCAACATTTTTCAGCCAGCTACGAGGGGCGAGGGTCAGGCCGCTAGCGATCGGCGATCGCAAGGTATGGTCGGCATCACTATATATTCACCATATATATAGTGTGAGGTGCGGCAGAGTGACCCTAAACATGGGTTGAGTCCCTTGAGCCGTCATGATTGCCCCTCCTAGGCAAGAACCCTAGAGGGATCGTGCTCAGGCAGCCATGAAATTGGCTCCCGAGCGATCGCCCTCAGCTGCAACACCAAGCCTCCAAATGGAGGAACCAGCGGTGACTCCAGCGGCAAAGGGCCGTATCGGCTAAGACCGACACCCCTGACTAAATCCCCCAAGCTTGTGCTCCTTCCTTGGATAGATTCCCGGTAGAAAAGACTTTGCTATTTTTTTAGAATCCTCTGATATATCGTTTTTCATCTTCAAGCCACGAAAGCCACGGCCTTTTAGGACGGCATCGTTGCGAGATTAGCTTAACGCGTCAACTTGGAATGGCTGTTTCAAGCTCATCTCAGAGAAGCAGCCGCGGTCTGCATCGGTCTCCAAACTTGAATTCAACTCATTCGCTGACGGGCTTTCGGCCTCAGACTCTGGTTGAGGCCCCCTTAGGTTTTCCTGAGATGCTGCCCAGGCGTTTGGGGGAGTCGATGTTGGCCAAATAGTCGGCCTGATCGCCATTCAATCCACCTATACAACTTTTCGCTATGTACGTTGCAGTTTGGCCCGGTGATGTCTATCCCCTTGGTGCCCATTGGGATCATAAGGGCACCAACTTTGCACTCTTCTCTGAACATGCAACGGCGGTTGAGCTTTGTCTCTTCGACAAAGACGGCACTGAAACCCGGGTGCCGCTTACCGAGGTGAGCAATTTTGTCTGGCACGGCTATCTACCCGGCATTGGCCCTGGTCAAGAGTATGGCTACCGGGTACATGGCCCCTACGCTCCCCACGAAGGGCACCGCTTCAACCCCAACAAACTGTTGATTGACCCCTACGCCAAAGCGATTTCGGGCGAGGTGGGCAGTGGGCCAGAGATCTTTGGCTACGACTGGGATAGCCCCGACGCAGACCTCTCTTTTTCTGACCTCGACAGTATGGCCCTGATGCCCAAGTCGGTTGTGGTCGACGAAACCTTTGACTGGGAAGACGATACTCTGCTGCGCACTCCCTGGCACGAGACCGTCATCTACGAAGTGCATGTCAAAGGGTTTACTAAACAGCACCCCGATATTCCCAAAGAATTGCGGGGTACCTACGCGGGCATGGCTCACCCGGTTGCGATCGAGCACCTGCAACGGCTGGGCGTTAGCGCTGTAGAGTTGATGCCGATTCACCACTATCTCTCTTGCCCTGGCCATCTGGTTGACAAGGGGCTGAAAAACTACTGGGGCTACGACTCGATTAACTTTTTTGCTCCCTTCTCGGGCTATAGCTCTAGCGGCGGGCTGGGGGAGCAGGTAAAAGAATTTAAGGAGATGGTGAAAGCCCTGCACCAGGCGGGTATCGAAGTGATTCTCGATGTGGTGTATAACCACACGGGTGAAGGCAATCACATGGGGCCAACCCTCTCGCTGCGGGGCATTGACAACGTCAGCTACTACCGTCTAATGGAAGATGACCCGCGCTACTACATGGACTTTACCGGCTGTGGCAACTCGTTGCACATGCGCAGCCCCCAGGTGCTAAAGCTGATTATGGATAGCCTGCGCTTTTGGGTGGGCGACATGCACGTGGATGGCTTTCGGTTTGACCTGGCCTCAGCCCTGGCGCGAGAACTGTACGACGTTGACCGGCTGTCGGCCTTCTTTGACCTGATCCATCAAGACCCCCTGCTGGCCGGGGTAAAGCTAATTGCTGAACCCTGGGATGTGGGCATGGGCGGCTACCAAGTGGGCAACTTTCCGGTCAACTGGTCGGAGTGGAACGGCAAATATCGCGATACCGTGCGCGATTTTTGGCGGGGGCAAGATGAAACCCTGGGTGAGTTTGCCTACCGCCTCACCGGCAGCCCCGATCTCTACTTTCAGATGAATGGACGGCAGCCCAACGCCAGCATTAATTTCATCACCGCCCACGACGGCTTTACCCTCAACGATCTGGTCAGCTACAACGACAAGCACAACGACGCTAATGAAGAAAATAACCAGGATGGGGAAAGCAATAATTCGTCCTGGAACTGTGGGATCGAAGGGCTGACCGATGAGCCTGAGGTGCTGCGACTGCGCGAGCAGCAGCGACGCAACTTTTTGACCACCCTAATGCTGTCTCAAGGGGTGCCGATGCTGCTGGGGGGCGACGAAATGGGCCGCACCCAGCGGGGTAACAACAACGCCTACTGCCAAGACAACGTGATTTCTTGGTTTGACTGGCACCTGCCCGAGGGCAACGAAGACCTAATTAATTTTTGCCGAGAGCTGATTTTCTTTCGGCGGCAGCACCCGGTATTTCGTCGGCGCAAGTGGTTTCAGGGGCAGCCCATCCACGGCTTTGGGGTAACCGATATTAGCTGGCAGAACCCCGATGGCACCGAGATGACCCAAGACCAGTGGGATATTGGCTACATCAAATCGATTGGCGTCTTTCTCAACGGCGACAAGATCCCTAGCCCCGGCAAGCAGGGAGAGCGGATTAGCGACAACGACTTTTTGATGTTTTTCAACGCCCACTACGAAACGATTGAGTTCCATCTGGCTGAGCTGTTTCAAGCCCACCATTGGTCGGTAGTGATCGACACCACCGAAGCTCGGTTTGTCAGTGAAGAGCGGATTGTTACCGGCGATAAGAGTATTCCGGTGGCGGCGCGATCGCTGATGGTCTTGCAGCGGTTGATTTAGGCGTGAAACTGGCATAACCCCCCACCTACCGGCAAACCTTAGGCTGGCCTCAAGGCTTAGGCTCAATCCGGAAAGAATTATGGCAAGTTGTGCGTTATCAACGTTGATGGAGGTGGGTATTCTAAATCCACCGTTTGTCAACTACCTAAATGTTTATTCAACGCGAAAAAAACCGCTTGGTATGGGCAGCTACCTTAGTGCTTGGGGCAGGGATCATTTTGGGCGGTGGTGCAGCGCGGGTTGAGGGCCGAGCGTGTAGCACATCAGAAGCACTACCTGAACATTGCCTCACCGAAGCGCCTAAGGTTCGGGTCGCCCATGGCATGCTCGGCGGTGCTTTTGCCAGCGGGAGTGCCCTGTTGATGATTGAGCTTTTGGGAAAATTGCCAAAACGTTAACTATAGCCATAGTCACTTGGGTTAGGACATCCAGAAACCTTAGAAACGTTCGAACGTTCAAACGTTCTGAGGAGACATGTCTTAACCGAACTGGCTACAGCTATAAGTGGGCCAGGATTGCGGCCAAAGCTAGCATTCGGGGCCTATGGCCCAACGGCTTACACCTGCAACCGCAGGGGGTGCTTGACTGCGAACAAGCTGTCCTAGCCTTTGTCAGGTTCGCCGCAAAGCAGAGGTGGGTAAGGCGATCGCGCTGGAACTGGGTCGAAGTGCCTACCTGGAAGCCTACCGGAAGAGGTTCTGACCGGGAGGTGAGTTCTTTCATAGGAGGTTCTATCCTCCCATGAGGCTTGCCCTCAATCACTCGTCAACGCCTAAGCCTTCCCAATGTTGGTGTGGCTGAGTAGAGAACTACTGGATGGGGGCCGAAGTTGGCTTTCCACCTCATCTAGCCAACCCCGGATGGCTGTCACCCATCATTTCGAGCAGGGGTCACTATATCTTGTCCGAGAACCGCTATAAGCTGCTGGTAGCGCTTATAGTTCTAACTGGAAATGTTTCGAATTTCCTCAACGAAAGTACAGATTTCTTTGCCAATAAAATGTCTCTGATTACAGCCGTCCCATAAATTCTCAACCTGTTCTCGAAAAAACTTGAGAGAAGCTAGTTTTGAGTGGTTAGCAGGGGCGCTGCTTGTAAGAGGGTCTGAGTATAGGGATGTTGGGGTGAGGCAAACAGAGTTTGAGTTTCGGCCAGTTCGACAATTTTGCCCTGCTGCATGACCGCAATGCGATCGCACATAAACCGCGCTACCCATAGGTCGTGGGTAATAAATAGGTAGGTAAGATCAAACTCGTGCTTGAGGGCGATCATCAGCTCAAGCACTTGGGTTTGCACCGTGGCGTCGAGCATGCTAACCGGCTCATCGCAGATCACCAGCTTGGGCTTGGTGATCAGGGCGCGGGCGATCGCCACTCGCTGCTGTTGCCCGCCCGAGAGATCGCCCGGAAAGCGGTGAAAATAGTCGGCGGTGGGGGTAAGGCCGACGCGGGCCAGCATGTCGTGGGTTTGTTTTTCGGCTTCAGCCACTGTGGCCAGCCCGTGGATCAGCAGCGGGTCGGCGATGCTTTTGCCGACAGTCATCATTGGGTTGAGGCAGGCATGAGGGTCTTGGAACACCATTTGCAGCTGCCGTCGCTGCTGCCGCATGGCTTCGCGAGAGAGGGTGGTGAGTTCGGTGCCCTCAAACTTGACCTGCCCCGCCGTGGGTTTGACCAGTTGCAAAATGGTGCGCGACAGGGTGCTCTTGCCGCAGCCCGACTCGCCCACTAGCCCCACCACTTCGCCCGGAAAAATATCGAGGGAAACACCATCTACAGCCTTGATCACCTGGGCCGGTTGACCGCCTAGCAGCCGGGCAATGGGGTTAGACTCTAGGGTGTAGTGCTGGCTGACATCGGTGAGGCGCAGAATAGGGTCGGGGGAACGGGCGGTGTAGGCTAGCCCTTCTGCCTGCTGCATTTGTAGGGCTGAGTTAACTAACGATCGCGTGTAGTCATCCTGGGGGTGTTGAAACACCGTAGCGGCGGTGCCCGCTTCTACCATCCGGCCCTGGTACATGACGGCAACGCGATCGCAGTACTCCGCCACCAGCGATAGATCGTGAGAGATCAGCACCAGGGCGGTGCCCAACTCATCGCACAGCCGGGTCAGCTCATCGAGAATTTGGGCCGACACGGTGACATCGAGACTGGTGGTCGGCTCGTCGGCCACAATCAGCTTGGGCTCTAAAATCATCGCCAGGGCGATCGCCACCCGCTGACGCATGCCGCCGCTAAACTCGTGGGGGTATTGGCCAAATCGGCTAGCCTGAATATTGACCGCTTCTAGTACCGCGATCGCCCGTTCCTTAGCCGCTGCCGCCGACACCTCGGGGCGGTGGGCTCGCAGGGTTTCAGTACAGTGATCGCCAATGGTCATCAACGGGTTCAGCCGCGTCATTGGGTCTTGAAACACCAGGGCGATCGCCTCACCCCGAAACCGTCGCAGCCGCTGGGGGCTGAAGTCAAGCACCGATTCACCGTTAAACCACACCCGCCCCCGCAGTTCCGTGGCTTTGGGCAACAACCGCAGCGCCGCCCGCCCCAGGGTGCTCTTGCCGCAGCCCGACTCGCCCACCAACCCCAGCTTTTCCCCAGCAGATAGATTCAGCGATACCCGGTCTACCGCGCGCTCCTCCTGGCCCGGGTAGGTGACCGAGAAGCTGTCGAGGGCAAGTAGAGCGTCGGGCATGGAGGGGGAAGGGGGTGGAGGGGTAAGGGGGGGTAAGCGTGGGGGAAGGGGGTGGATGGGTAGGCGGGTGAAGGGGTAAAGGGATTGAGAATTAATTAATGAGAGAGAGAAATGCAGCACGAATGAAGGCCAACCGTCTATGACGGTATAAGCACCCACCCATCCACCCTTCTACCCGCCTACTGATCAACCCGCCGCATCAAATACGCCACGCCAAAATCCCCATTCGGGTGCTCTTCTAGCAGATTGGCCAATTCAAAGACGCGGTGGGCAATTTCTGGCCCCAACTTATCGATCGTGGCCTGTTTTTCCCGTTCAGTATGCTCTAGTTCACGCACTTGGCCCTGCCAGTCAGCCGAAAAAATATACTCAATGTGGGTATGCAACTCCAGCTGCTGCAACATCTCCCACTCGCCGTCGTCGCACCAGATACCGTTGCAGTTGGGGCAGCGCTCTACATAGAACGACACCTGCTGAAGGGTAATGCGCCCCCGCACCAGGTAGCTCCGACAGTCGGGGCACAGGGCCGCCCGGTTGTCGAGGGCGGCGGGCTGAAAGGGAGGATTGAGCGATAGGGGCAGCACCGAGACCCGAGGCGAGGCGTCGGGATCAATCTGGGGACGCTGCCAGTTGATGTACTGTTCTGGTGGAATCCAGCTACCGCCGCAGCTGGGACAGGCTTTGACCGGTAGTCCCGGTGCTAGCTGGCTGTCTTGAAGGTTGACATCACCTTCTTTAGGACATTGATACAAGGCATTTACTCCCGCTTGGCCGACCCAAGAAATCTCTCCTATTAAACCACTTTAAGGGGGGAGGCCTAGAAGCCCAGAAGGCTATTCCTCAATCGCTCCTGGGTTGAGCACTGGGGCTAATGCGGCACAAAACCCCAACAGCTGGGCTAGCTTGTCGCCCAGCTGGCGCTGGCGCTGTTGGGTAGTAATAGACTGGCGGGCCGTTTGCAAAAAGGCTACATCCATGGCCAATAGCCGCAGGGTGCGGTTGATTTCAGTGATGATCGGCTGAGCGCTAGGTGTTTGGTCACCCAAGGGCAAAATTTGGTGCTGAAAATGCTGCTGGGCTAACAAAAACTGCTGCTGTAGCCCAGCCCTGTCAGGATGGGTTGCCTGGGCCATAGTTTCTAAGGCTTGGAGATGCGATCGCAGGGTGGCTAGGGCATGCTTCATACTATAGATAACCTCGTCTAGGTGTACCGTCTAGGGGCCTTAGCTGCACTGTCTTTAGAAACCCGGTTGATTGCTAAAGATAAATTACCGATTCCCCCCAGGGGGGACAAATGTTAAGGTTAATACATAACTATCCATCAACTTAGAAGCGGCCATAAGCATTTATTGCAGCCTGGCCCAGAGGGGCAATTTTCCTCAGAGTTATGGTGTAGGTTATCCCTATCTCAGCGTGCTGCCTTAGCGCAGACCAAACCAAAGCTAATAAACCTTTGCTGGCAGAACAAATGTACGAGTTCTGCTCAGGTTTTGATCTCAATTCACGACGTTAATCGGGTGATTCTTCTCCATCTTTGGAGATAGATCGGATAGATTCTTTTATTTAGTAATTAATTTTTCTACTTTCGAGACCAGTCTGAATACAGTGTTCAAACAGTCGCCTCCCGCGTTAGCGTTTTTCCCAACCCACCCTACTCCTGGATAGGTCCCTGGCATCCTATGACTGCAACAGTTCATCCCCCCCTACCCGATGACTGCACCCTCCCCGGTTGGCTCGAAACCTGCGTGCTGACCCATCACGATGACAGTCAAGACGACGCGGCCCAAGACCCAGAAGACAAGTCAAACAACCTGTTAGTGTGCCAGGCCTTTGAGTTTGCCTACACCCTGCATAAGGGGCAGTATCGGGCCTCGGGAGAACCCTACATCTGTCATCCGATCGCCGTGGCTGGGTTGCTGCGCGATCTTGGGGGCGACAGCGCCATGATTGCTTCGGGTTTTCTCCACGACATTGTTGAAGACACCGACATCACCCCCGAAGAACTGGAAAATCACTTTGGCGATGAGGTACGGCAGCTGGTGGAGGGGGTGACCAAGCTGTCGAAGTTTAACTTTGAGAGTAAAACTGAGCGTCAGGCCGAAAACTTTCGCCGCATGTTCTTGGCGATGGCCCAAGACATTCGCGTGATTGTGGTGAAACTGGCCGATCGCCTCCACAACATGCGCACCCTAGAGCATCTCAGCGACGAAAAGCGCCGCCGCATTGCCCGCGAAACGATGGAGATCTTTGCGCCCCTGGCCAACCGCCTGGGGATTGGGCGGTTTAAGTGGGAACTGGAAGATCTTTCCTTCAAATATTTAGAGCCCGACGCCTACCGCCAGATGCAGCGGCACATTACCGAGAAGCGGGCTGATCGCGAGGCGAGGCTGGTGCAGGTGGCCGAAACCCTGCGCCAGCGCATGCACCAGGCCGAGATTCAGGTGGTAGACGTAAACAGCCGTCCTAAGCACCTGTACGGTATCTACCGCAAAATGCAGCGGCAGCAGAAAGATTTCACTGAGATCTATGACATCGCGGCCATTAGGCTGATAGTTGGCACCAACGAAGACTGCTACCGCGCCCTGGCTATCGTTCATGATGCCTTTCGCCCCATCCCCGGTCGGTTTAAAGATTACATTGGTCTGCCCAAGCCTAACCGCTACCAGTCGCTGCATACGGTAGTCATTGGTCCCAAGGGCAAACCGATCGAAGTGCAGATTCGCACCCTAGAGATGCACCACATCGCCGAGTATGGCATCGCCGCCCACTGGAAATACAAGGAAACTGGCTCGTCGGTCAACACCCGCATCAACGCCGACGACGAAAAGTTTACCTGGCTGCGGCAGCTGCTGGAGTGGCAAAACGATCTCAAAGACGCTAAAGAATTTCTCGAAAACGTCAAGGGAAACCTGTTTGACGAAGATGTCTACGTCTTTACTCCCGACGGCGATGTGGTGCCTCTCAGTCGGGGGGCAACGTCGGTCGACTTTGCCTACCGTATTCACACCGAGGTGGGCAACCACTGTGCCGGGGCTAGGGTGAATGGCCGCATCGTCACCCTAGACACGCCGCTCGAAAATGGTGACATCGTTGAGATCATTACCCAAAAGAACAGCCACCCCAGCCTCGACTGGCTGAATTTTGTTGTCACCCCTAGCGCCCGCAACCGCATTCGCCAGTGGTATAAGCGATCGCACCGGGACGAAAATATTGCCCGAGGCCGCGACATGCTCGAAAAAGAGCTGGGTCGCAGCGGCTTTGACGCCCTGCTCAAGTCAGAACCGGCTCAGATGGCTGCCGAGCGCTGCAACTACCAGAGTGTTGACGACTTTTTGGCGGGGCTGGGCTATGGCGAGGTGACGCTAAACTTGTTTGTTAACCGTTTGCGAGAGGCGGTCAAGACGAAACAGCCGCTGGAGGTGCTCTCGCCCGAGGCGTCGCTGCAAGGTTCTAACCAGTTTTTGGCGGGGGCGGTGACCAGCCCCCATCGCCATCGGCCAGCCCCCTCAAAAGATCCAATCTTGGGTATTGAGGGGCTAGTGCACCACATTGCGGGCTGTTGTAATCCGCTGCCGGGCGAGCCGATTATGGGCAGTGTGTCCCTCGGTAGCCGGGGCATTGCTATCCACCGCCAGGGGTGTCCCAACCTGGTCGATATACCGGGCGATCGCATCATTCCAGTCAGTTGGAACCAGGGCGATCACAATGGTACTCGCCAGACCTACCCGGTGGAGGTGCGCATTGAGGTGATCGATCGCGTGGGCGTGCTCAAAGATATCTTGTCGCATCTGTCAGACCTGCAAATCAACGTCCACAAGGCTCAAGTCAAAACCTTCCCCGGCCAAACCGCCGAGATCGACCTGGGGCTAGACGTGAAAGACCATGCTCACCTCGACCAAACCTTTGGGCAAATTCGCAAAATGGCCGACGTGCTCAAAATTCGACGCATGGGTCAGGTGAGTTAGCCTGACTGGGCCACCCAGATGCTAAGGTGATTGCCTGAAATGTTGGGTGTGAGCCTGGCGATGGGGTTAGCGGGTTAGTCTTGCCTGAGTAATCTGCTGATCAGCCCTGGCAAGGTTAACCGGCAACAGGTCATCGATGACGAGACAGCGTTTGCGAACAAGCATGGCACAGACAGAGTCAAACCCGATCCACCGTGTGGGTGTCATTGGCGGCGGTCAACTGGCCTGGATGATGGGGCCTGCGGCCCAACGGCTCGGGCTAGAACTGGTGGTGCAAACTCCTAGCCCAAGCGACCCAGCGGTGGCGATCGCCTCGTCGGCTCTGTTCGCTGCGGTGGATGATGCGATCGCCACCGCAACCCTGGCGGCCCAGTGCGACGTCATTACCTTCGAAAACGAGTTTATCGATTGTGAGGGGCTGCAACCCCTGGCTGACCAAGGCACTCGCTTTCGCCCTGGTTTAGAGGTTTTGGCCCTGGTGCTAGACAAGCGCCACCAGCGAGAATTCTTTGCAGACATTGGTCTGCCCAACCCTTGCTACGACTTTTTAGAGGGTGACGAAAGCGAGGCTGAACTAGCCGCTAAAGCCGAGGCCCTAGGCTGGCCGCTGGTGATGAAAACTCGCCGCCTAGGCTACGACGGCTATGGCACCGCCGTCGTCAAGGCGGCCTCGCAACTCAGCGCCACCTGGGATCGGTTTAACCATGCCCCGGTTTTGCTAGAGGAGTTTGTGCCCTTTAAGCAAGAGCTGGCGGTGATGGTTGCCCGCTCGGCGGCGGGCGAGATCGCGGTGTATCCCACCGTAGAAACCCAGCAGGTCGATCAAATTTGTCGGCGGGTCTTGGCTCCGGCCAGGGTGGAACCAGCGGTGGCCGCGACGATGCATCGCCTGGCCTGCACCCTAGCGGAACAGCTTCAGCTGGTGGGTATTTTGGGTATCGAATGCTTTCTCACCCAGCAAGATCAGGTGCTAATCAACGAAATTGCTCCCCGCACCCACAATTCGGGTCACTACAGCCTCGATGCCTGTGCCACCTCACAGTTTGAACAGCAGCTGCGGGCAGTGAGCGATCGCCCCCTTGGCCCCGCTGGGCTCACCTGCCCTCAGGCGGTGATGGTGAATTTGCTGGGGCTAGAGGCGTCTGACGAGCATCACTACCGCCAGCTCGAAGCGCTAAAGCAGCTGCCTGAAGCCACCCTCTACTGGTATACCAAAGGCATTCGCCCCGGTCGTAAGCTGGGCCACATTACCCAGCGCCTCGATGCCGCTGCCGACCCGGTGGCGGCGGCCCAGGCGATCGAGGCCATCTGGTACGGCTGAGCCCTGCGATCTTAGGTGGCTCAGATAGGAGCTCCTTCTAGGCGGTAGCCAGGGCTTGGCGAATGGCTTCTACCCGTTTACGGTTCACCCCCAGGTCAGATTGGCCCATGCGAGAGGCCGATCGCACTTGAATCACCGAGGCCTCCGGGTCGAGGTAAAACTCTACATCGTCGACAAAGCCCATCAGCTTACTGGCAAACTCGGCGTAGAGGTAGGTGTCGGTGGCCTCAACAATGGTGGTGCGGGGCATGGCTTTGACAACATTGGTGAGTTTAGCCATCGCCTGGGTAGAGTCGCCACTATAGGTCAAGGGGGCGATGCTGTGCTCAGCATCCGCCTCGCCCTGGCTGACCACGCAGTTGGGAGAAGCAGGGCAGGGGGCTAGTTTGCCTGCTTTAACGCCTAGATTGGTGGGGCGATCGCCCGCCATATTGCCGATAAATGGTAGAGCACCCATAAAATTAACCTCTAAAGAAACAGCGGAACTGGGTTCGGCATTGCCCAGCAGAGTCAGCATAACCAGAGCAACCGCAAAGCCGAAACGAAAAACTGATGTCAGCATGATGGAATATTCAAATTTTAGGGGGTGCTTCTACAGAGTCTACTCAATTCTGGGCCGACGCTAGAGTTGCCAGGGCCAGGGTTTGCCATTGAGATCACCCGGCTACCGCGATCCCGATTTCTATGGCTAAGACGACCGAGGGGTTTGTAGGATAGAGACGCATTCACTGCCCGGACGCTCCTTTGCCAGAGATCACCATGACTACCCTCGCTGCCTCTGCCCCCGTTGCCGATCTACTGCTGCGCCAGCGGGTCTACTGGAATACTGGGGCGACCCGCAGCCTTGACTTTCGCCTCGCCCAGCTCAAGGCGCTGCGAGCGGCCATTGTCACCTACCAGGCCGACATTATCGACGCGGTCAGGCAAGACCTGGGGCGGCCCGAGTTTGAAGGCTATTTTGAAGTCGGGGCGATTAGCGAACTGGACTATGTGATCAAACACCTGCCCCGTTGGGTGAAGCGGCGCAAGGTATCGCTGCCGCTGAACCAACAGCCGGGTTCGGGCTGGGTACAACCCGAGCCCCTGGGGGTGGTGCTGGTGATTGGCCCGTGGAACTACCCTTTTCAGCTGATGATTTCGCCGCTGGTGGGGGCGATCGCCGCTGGCAATTGCGCCATGCTCAAACCCTCGGAGCTGGCCCCGGCTACTTCTAGGGTGGTGGCCCGGCTGGTCGAAGCTACCTTTGACCCGGCCTATGTAACCGTGGTGGAGGGTGATGTTGACACCGCCCAAGCGCTATTGGCCGAACAGTTTGACCATATTCTGTTTACTGGCAGTGAGCGGGTCGGCAAGCTCGTCATGCAGGCGGCGGCCCAGCACCTCACCCCGGTGACCCTAGAGCTAGGTGGCAAAAGCCCCTGCATTGTCGATGCCGATGTCAATCTGGAGGTGGCGGCCCGGCGCATTGCCTGGGGTAAGTTTCTCAACCTGGGGCAAACCTGCGTTGCCCCCGACTACCTGCTGGTCGATGAACGGGTGAAGGATGACCTGGTGGTGGCGCTAAAGCAGAGGATCGCTGAGTGCTACGGTGAAAATCCCGCCGAGAGCCCCGACCTATCGCGCGTGGTCAACGATCGCCAGTTCGACCGCCTGGTGGGCCTGCTGGATCAGGGCAATATTTTGGCTGGGGGAGAGCACGATCGCCGCGATCGCTACATTGCCCCCACTCTGATCGACGGCGTCAGCTGGGATGCCCCAATTATGCAGGAGGAGATCTTCGGCCCGATCTTGCCGATTCTCACCTATCGCAACTTGGACGATGCGATCGCATCTATCAACCAACGGCCTAAGCCTCTGGCGCTGTACCTGTTTACGCGCGATCGCCAGGTGCAGGCCCAGGTGCTCGATCGCACCACTGCCGGGTCAGTCTGCATCAACGACGTGATCTTGCAGGTTGCCCAGTGGAATCTCCCCTTTGGCGGGGTGGGCAGCAGTGGCCTGGGCCACTACCGAGGCCAATATAGCTTTGACACCTTTTCTAACCTCAAGGGCGTTTTGAAGAAACCCTTTTGGCTGGATATGGACTGGCGCTACCCGCCCTACGCGGGCAAAGTGAAGTTTTTTCAAAAATTCATTGGTCTCTAATTCATTGGTCTCTCGTAATCAGACGTCATGAGAGCGCCTGTCTGAGTTTTTTGGGGAAGCCGCTGATGGTTCGATTAGGGGAATAGCGCCATTGTTGTCCAATGATCAGAAAACCTAAATCTGCATAGCGGAAAACATTAGCGCCCTCGCTGATCCTGCTATAGTCCCGTCCTAATAACGTGTTGCGGGAGTTCTAGCTGTGCCAACCCTCTTGGTCAAAAACATCCACACCCTCGTCACCATGGATGATGAGCGGCGGGAGATTCGCGCTGGGGCACTGTTTATTCGCGACCATATGATCGAGCAGGTGGGCACCACCGCAGCATTACCCCAGACCGCTGACCGGGTGATCGATCTGGGCGATCGCCACCTGGTGTTTCCTGGCCTGGTCAACACCCACCACCACTTTTTTCAAACCCTGACGCGGGTTGTGCGGGGGGCACAGAATTCATCTCTGTTCAACTGGCTCAGTGCCCTTTATCCCCTGTGGCAGCAGCTCACCCCCGAGGCCATTCGCCTCAGCGCCCAAGTGGCCGCCGCCGAGCTGATCTACTCGGGCTGCACCACCGCCAGCGACCACCTCTACCTCTTCCCCAACGGCTGCACCCTCGATGATGAAATCGAGGCTGTCGCCCAAACCGGGCTGCGCTTCCACGCCAGCCGGGGCAGCATGAGCGTGGGCGAGAGCAAGGGCGGCCTACCCCCCGACTCCATCGTTGAGGCCGAGGCCGATATCCTCAAAGACTCTCAGCGCCTGATCGAGCAGTACCACAACAACGACCCCTATGCCCTGACCCGCATTACCCTGGCCCCCTGCTCCCCCTTCAGCGTCTCGACCGATTTGATGCGTGAGTCAGCCGCGCTGGCCCGCAGTTACCCCGGCGTGCGGCTGCACACCCATCTGGCCGAAAACAACTCCGACGTCACCTACAGCCTCGATACCTTTGGCCTCACCCCCGGCGACTATGCCGCCTCGGTAGGCTGGCTGGGGGAAGACGTCTGGCACGCCCACTGCGTCAAGCTCGACGACAAGGCGATCGCTAGCTTTGGCCAGACCGGCACTGGCGTGGCCCACTGCCCCTGTAGCAACATGCGCCTGGCCAGCGGCATGGCCCCAATCCGAAAAATGCTCGATCACAACGTGCCCGTGGGCTTGGGGGTGGATGGTTCCGCTTCTAACGATGGCAGCCACCTGCTGGGTGAGGCCCGCCAGGCTTTTCTGATGGCCCGCGTGCGGGAAGAAGACCCCGCTGCCCTCACCGCCCGCGAAGCGCTGGAGATCGCCACTCGCGGCGGCGCAAAGGTGCTGGGCCGCACCGACATTGGCCACCTGGCCCCCGGCATGGCGGCAGATTTTGTCACCGTCAATCTCGATCGCCTGGCGCTGTCGGGCACTGCCTACGACCCCGTGGCCGCGCTGATCTTTTGCATGGTCGATCGGGTTGACTACAGCTTTATCCACGGCAGAGAGGTGCTTAACCCCGAGGGCCTGCTGACGCTGGATCTGCCGGTGGTGCTAGAGAAGCACGGGATGGTGGCGCGATCGCTCGCCGCCTGACCTGAGTATTGGTTCCGCAGGGATAGACCCCAGGGTTCTTCTAGATAGTCTCAAAGAGGGTTGGCTATCCATAGTAGAACCCTGGGGTCTGCTCTAACCCACTCATTTTCTACCGCGCCTCGATCAGCAAAAACCCTCGCGTCTTGCCCGACACCGAATCTACGGTGAATCAGGCATGACAGCCAGAGGGTGAGGACCCTCAACCCAACTTTGAAATTCGTTACAGTAGAAAGCATTACAGCGTTCATCCCCGCTTCACTATGCCGACTCTCAACCCGACCAGCACCGCTAAAACCCTGCACAGCATTCAGCGCACCCAAGGTCGCCACTGGGTAGGCGACGGCTTTCCGGTGCGCACGCTGATGGCCTACAACGGTCTGGGCCAAACCATCAGCCCCTTTTTGCTGCTCGACTATGCCGGGCCAGCCGAATTTCCCCCCACGACAGCGCGGCGCGGCGTGGGTGAACACCCCCACCGGGGCTTTGAGACCGTCACCATCGTCTACAACGGCGAGGTCGAGCACCGCGACTCGGCGGGCGGCGGCGGCATCATCGGCCCCGGGGATGTGCAGTGGATGACGGCGGCGGCGGGCCTGGTGCACGAAGAATTCCACGGGCCAACCTTTGCCCAAACTGGCGGCCCCTTTGAGATGGTGCAGCTGTGGGTAAATTTGCCCGCCAAGGACAAAATGTCTGCGCCCCGCTACCAGGGCATTACCAGCGATCGCATTCCTGTCGTCGAGCTACCCGATGGTCGGGGCCGCCTGCGGGTGATTGCCGGAGACTATGCAGAATCTCAGGGGCCAGCCCAGACATTTACCCCGATCAACCTGTGGGATCTGCGGCTGAGCGGTGGTCAGCAGGTAAGTCTGGATGTGCCCGAGGGACACACCACTCTGCTGGTGGTGCTGAAGGGAGCGGTGCGTGTGGGCGGCTCGGAGCCGATCGCAGAGGCGGAGATTGGTATCTGCAACTCGGCTGGCACCACCCTCACCCTCGACTGCCTGCAAGATACCACTGCCCTGCTACTCTCAGGCGCACCCATCGACGAGCCCATCGTCGGCCACGGCCCCTTTGTGATGAACACCACCGAAGAAATCTACCAGGCCATGGCCGACTACCAGAGCGGCAAAATGGGTGCCCTCACCCCCCAGTAACCCGGCACAAAGGGGTGAACTTTTGTAAGATCCCCAAAGCACCCTTGGCGCAGCGGGAGACTTTGCACCGGCATGGAACGATTTAACCTCAAAGGGTTTAGACGGTTTTGGGCGATCGCCAAAACTTACTGGTTTGGCGACGAAAAGTGGAAAGCCGGGGGCCTGCTGCTGCTGATTGCGGTGTTTTTGCTGGGCTACACCGGCCTCAGCGTGGTGCTCAACAACAAGCGCGGCGTGCTGATCTCTGCTCTCTCCGCTAAAGACGAAGCCCGCTTTTGGGAAACCGTGCTGGTATTTATTGGCGTGCTGGTGGCCTACGCGCCGCTGCTGGCGGGCTACGACTACCTGCAAAAGCGCCTGGGTCTAGAGTGGCGACGGTGGTTAACGGGGCGGTTTGTGGGCGATTACTTTAGCGATCGCGCCTTCTACGACATCCAGCAGTTTCAGCCCGACATCGACAACCCTGACCAGCGCATCGCCGAAGATGTGAAAAACTTCACCCAGCAGTCGTTGGCGCTGCTGCTGGTGGTGGTTAGCTCAGTGCTGCAAGTGATCGCCTTTAGCGGCGTGCTCTGGGGCATCTCCAAAAATCTGGTGGGCTTTTTGGTGCTCTACGCCCTGCTGGGCACCCTGGTGACGGTGGTGATCTTTGGCCAGCCCCTGGTGCGGCTCAACTTTGAGCAGCTGAAACGGGAGGCCAACTTTCGCTTCAGCCTGGTACGCATTCGCGAAAACGCTGAGGCGATCGCCTTTTACCGGGGCGAAGCCCAGGAGGCCAGCCAGGTGAACAACCGCTTCATGGCCGCCTTCGACAACTTTAAAAAGCTGATCGTTTGGGAACTCAACCTCAATGCCCTGACCAACGCCTACGAGTTTATTCCCTTTGTGCTGCCCGCGATCGTGGTGGCCCCAGCGGTGTTCTCCGGCGATCTCGAAGTGGGCAAGGTTTCCGAGGCCCAGGGAGCCTTCATGCGGGTGTTCTTTTCGCTCAATGTGGTGGTGGCCCGGTTCTCAGAACTCACCTCCTTTGGGGCCGGCATCGATCGTCTCTACAGCTTTGCCGAAACGCTCAACCATGTGGAGAGTGAGCCCGCCGCCGCAGCGTCCCCACCATCCGTAGATGATTCTACGGCGGAAGACTCCTCAGAATCTCTAGACCATCCCACGATCGCCATTGAACCCTCAGATTCCCTGGCGCTAAAAGCGTTTACCTTGCAAACCCCCAACTACCAGCGCACTCTGGTCGAAAATCTCTCGATTGATATTCCTGACAAAACCGGATTGCTGATTGTGGGGCCAAGCGGCTGCGGCAAGAGTTCGCTGCTGCGGGCGATCGCCGGTCTCTGGCATTCCGGCAGCGGCACTATCCACCGCCCTGAGCTAGACAGCATTCTCTTTTTGCCCCAAAAGCCCTACATGATTCTCGGCACCCTGCGAGAGCAGTTGCTCTACCCCAACACCAGCCAAGCGGTGGACGATGCTGGTCTCCAGGCCGCCCTAGAGAAAGTCAACCTGGCCAATTTGGCCGAGCGCTTTGGTGGCTTTGATGCGGTAGAAGAATGGGGCGATGTACTGTCGCTGGGCGAGCAGCAGCGGCTCACCTTTGCCCGCCTTTTGGTCAGCCAGCCCGACTTTGCCATTCTCGACGAAGCCACCAGCGCCCTCGATCTGGCTAACGAGGCCAAACTCTACGACCACCTGCACCACAGCGGCACCACGTTTATTAGCGTCGGCCACCGCGAATCGCTGGCTGAGTATCACCAAGCCACCCTAGAGCTGGCCGAAGACCACACCTGGGCGCTCAAACCCTCCGGCCTCGCCACGACAGATTTATAACATTGCATGACATTGTGGCTAAAAGCCGTCGTTTAGTCGTGATAGCTACCGTGGGGGCCAAATTTACTGTCTACCCTAGGCGCAGTGCATTTTCAGACCGCTGCTACGCCCACCTTCATGTTAGAACGCACAAGTTCTCAAGTTTTCACAATCTACAGGATGCCTTCGCAGTCTGCTTCTTTCGGGGTATGGCAGCTTCTAGGGGATGAGTTTAGGGTTGATTGAGGGCACATTTATGCCAGGGTAGTTAAGATAGACGAATCGATTAACCAGAAATCGAGCATCATGTTTAGTATCTTAAGAATTAATTAATTTTTGGGCTACAATTTTTATGGGTAACGAGGAGTGTCGTTATGTTTGTCAGACTAGCCGAGCAGCACCGCCAATTTGTTAGAGACCTAGTCATGAACCTGCAAGCGCTGGCCACAGTGCTTGAGGGCATGGGCTATTTGGCCTCTTGCTACACCTGCGGTGGTCAAATGAACAGTGCATCCTTTATGGTCAGTCTGGGCGACGACCATCTCATTCGCTTCCTGGTATCTGACTACGGCATCACCTGGACCGAGATGCGCGACGATCGCGAATTGATGAAGCTAGAAGGCGCAGAGGCCATTCATCAGCTGCAAGAGTTGGCCAACCTGGTCAAGTTTCGCATTCAGCCCGCCGATTCTCGCAAGGCGATCCCGACCGAGGTTTAGCGTTTTTAGGCACGCTTTAACTTTAGAGCTTTAACCCACCGCAATATGTCCTCCCTTAGGGGCACTGCACCGCTGATGATCAACGGTGCCTTTTGCGTAGCTCCAATTTGATGTCAGATCAGCCAACTCAGGCCGGTACTACGGTGCGCTCCAGCCCTGCTAGCCCAAAGGCATTATGAACCGCTCGCAGCGCGGTTACCCCTTCCTCCTCAGCCACCAAGCAGCTGATCTTGATCTCTGAGGTGGCAATCATTTGTAGGTTAATGCCCTGCTCAGAGAGGGCCTTAAACATTCTGGCGGCCACGCCTGGGGCGTAGATCATGCCGGTGCCAACCACGCTGACCTTGGCGATTGCATCATCGACCGCCACATCGCCCAACCCTAGCTCGGCGGCGGCAGACTCTACCACAGCCTTAGCAGTCTGAGCATCGGCCTGGGCGACGGTAAAGGCAATGTCGCGGGTGGCCTGACCATTGACCAGACGGCAGCGCTGCGACTGAATAATCATATCGACACTGACCCCATGGGTAGCCAGCAGCTGAAAAATATGGGCGGCCATACCAGGTTTGTCGGGCACGTGGCGAATGGCGACGCGGGCCTGCTTGGTATCGAGCGCGGCACCGCGTACCACCGGGGCGGCGGCAGCGTGACTGGGCACATCGCTTTGGGGCATGGGAGAGGTGGTGACATCGAAGGCTTCGCAAAGCACCGCAATGGCGCGATCGCAGTCTTTGACATCGATGGTGCAGCTCACCTTGACCTCGGAGGTCGAAATTAGCTGAAGGTTGATACCCGCCGCCGCCAGCGACGAAAACATTTTCGCGGCTACCCCAGGTCGGCCAATCATCCCTGCCCCGGCGATGCTGATCTTGGCCATGCGCTGGTCGACCATCACCTCGGCCTGGGTGGTGTCGGTGGGGTTGCTGCGGAGGGCTGGGGCAATGGCCTCGGCTACTGCCTCGGCCTTCGCCAAGTTGGCCTGCACCAGAGTGAAAGCAATGTCGTTGGTGTTGCCCTCATGGATCGATTGAATGATTAAATCTACATTCAGCGCCTGGGTGGCTAGCTCGCCAAATAGCCGGGCGGCAATGCCGGGGCGATCGGGAATACGCAGTAAGGCCACTTTGGCCTGGTCAGTGTCAAACTCCACTGCATCGACCGGGTGGGCCAGTTCTAACCCCTCCAAGGGGCGGGGCTGGGGCCGGGGCGAAACCACTCGGGTGCCGGGCTCATCGGTCCAACTCGATCGCACCACCAGCATAACGCCGTAGTTGCGGGCAATCTCCACTGCGCGGGGGTGCAGCACCTTGGCCCCTAAGCTGGCCAGCTCCAGCATCTCATCGCTGGTGATCTCGTCCATCAGCTGGGCCTCAGGCACCAGGCGGGGGTCGGTGGTGAGGATGCCGGGTACGTCAGTGTAGATTTCGCACTTTTCGGCCCCTAACGCTGCCGCCAGGGCCACCGCCGAGGTGTCAGAGCCGCCCCGCCCTAGGGTCGTAATTTCTAAGTCTGTGGTCTGGCTAATGCCCTGAAAGCCCGCCACCACAATCACCTTGCCTTCATCGATGTGGCGCTGGAGGCGATCGGTTTTAATCTTGAGAATGCGGGCGCGAGTGTGCTCGGCCTCGGTGACAATGCCCACCTGGGCCCCGGTGAGAGAAATCGCCTCCTGCCCCAGATTGTGTAGAGCCATGGTCAGCAGGGCGATCGTGATCTGCTCACCGGTCGACAGCAGCATGTCCATTTCGCGACGGCTGGGCCGATCGGTAATATCGGCAGCGAGCTTCACCAGACCATCGGTGGTTTTGCCCATGGCCGACACCACCACCACCACCGCATGCCCGGCCTCTACTGTAGCCTTGACCCGCTGGGCCACCGCTTGAATCCGCTCTACGGTGCCAACGGAGGTTCCCCCATATTTCTGTACGATCAGCGCCATGGTATTGCTGCTTGCCTCCCTGCAATCGCCAGCTATGCTCTTCTCTCCCGCTGCTGACGGCAAAGAAAAGCTCCCCAAATTTTAGCCCCCTCGCCGCCGCCTCAACCGGTCAATCTCAAAAATGCTTCGGCAAGATGAGAAAAACTAGACCCCTAAGGTGACTTCTGGAAAACTTTCTCTCTCATGGTGGGCAGTGCCTACCATGCGGTGGCTACTACGGTTGCTACAGTCGTCGTAGACAGCGGGGAGTTTCTTTTCTAGAAATCTCCTAAGCCTACCGGACTGCTTCTCCAGTTCATACTCCCTTGGTGAACAGGGCATAATCATGGCGGCTTTGTGGGGATATAGCACAGTGCACAGTATTTAGCGGTATTCTGCTTTATAACGAAAAGTAACAACCTGCTTCCTGGGTATTGCAATGCAGACTGTCCAACGTTCCCTCGACTCAGATCCGACTTCCCAAGGAACGGCCTCAGAGGCCCCTGCTCCAACGATTGAGGTGCCGCCGGTGACTCCCGGCAAGCACCAGGTGGTGATTATCGGGGGTGGGTTTGGTGGTCTCTACGCTGCCCAGCAGCTCGGTCGGGCCGATGTGGAAGTGACGCTGATCGATAAGCGCAACTTTCACCTGTTTCAGCCGCTGCTGTATCAGGTGGCCATGGGGGGGCTGTCGCCGGGCGATATTGCCTCACCCCTGCGTGCCGTGCTCAGCGCTCAGAAGAATACACGGGTGCTGATGGGCGAAGTTACCGACGTTGATCCTGAGCGGCAGTTGGTCACTCTCAACGATGGTCGCACCATTCCCTACGACGATTTGATTGTGGCTACAGGCATGAGCCACTTTTACTTTGGCCGCGACGACTGGGCCGATGTGGCCCCCGGCCTCAAGACCGTAGAAGATGCCCTAGAGATGCGGCGGCGCATCTTTGCCGCCTTTGAGAAAGCCGAGAACACCACCGACCCAGAGCTAAAGCAAAGCCTGCTGACCTTTGTAATTGTCGGGGGTGGCCCTACCGGGGTAGAGCTGGCTGGGTCGCTGGCCGAACTGGCCTATCACACCCTGCGCAACGACTTTCGCCACATCGACACCACCGCCAGCCGCATTATTTTGGTGGAGGGTATGGACCGAGTGCTGCCTCCTTTTCCGTCGGATCTGTCGGCTCGAGCCCAGACCGACCTAGAGAAGCTGGGGGTGGAGGTGATGACTCAGGCTTTAGTCACCGACATTCAGGGGCACGATATCACCCTAAAGCAGGGTGACCAGATCAATCACCTGAAAGCAGGCACTGTGCTCTGGGCGGCGGGGGTCCGTGACCCGGGCATGGGTGGTCTGCTGGCCGATCGCACCGGGGCCGAGCGCGATCGCTCGGGCCGAGTCATGGTCAGCGACGACCTCAGCCTGCCCACCCATCCCAATATTTTTGTAGTCGGTGATTTGGCCCACTTTGCCCACCAGGGCGATCGCCCCTTGCCGGGGGTGGCCCCCGTGGCCATGCAGGAGGGCAAGTATGTGGCCCGCCTGATTCAAAAGCGGCTCAAAGACGACACCTTGCCCCCCTTCGCCTATAAAGACAGCGGTAGCCTGGCGGTGATTGGTCGCCATGCCGCAGTGGTCAACCTGCCCTGGGCCAAGCTGACGGGCTTCCCGGCCTGGTTTGTGTGGCTGTTTGTGCACATCTTCTACCTGATCGAGTTCGACAACAAACTCATGGTGATGACCCAGTGGGGGGCCAACTACCTCACCCGCAAGCAGGGGTCGCGCTTAATTACCGAAAAGGTATTTGAGAAAGCTGAGGCTGGGCCGCCAAAGTAGGTAAGCTGGCGGGGCAACGACTGAGCCTAAAGGGAAGGTTGTGGCCATTAGCCGTTGATTGCTGCTGGTCTTGCTAACCTGCCCCCGTGGTTTGACCCTAGCCGCAGCCAGCCCTACTATGGCCTCTATGCCTCAAGACTTACCTGACTACGAGCGTGACCTGTTAGCCGCCCTGGCCTACTTCCTAGGGCGCGACCCAGAGGCCCAGGCGCGGGCTTGTTTGTGCATGTATCTGCGCCAGGCTGAGCCCCGCATCATGGCTCAGGTGCGCTATTATGCCCATCGGCTGTCGGCCCAGACTGGTCAGCCGCTCGAACCCTACGACCTGCTGGCCATGATTGCCCAGTCTCCCGAAGCGGTGACCGCAATGCTGCCCGACCTGGAGCAAGTGCACCACCCCGACCAGCCCGATGTATTTAGCTAGGCTCTCGATTTAGTTCGCTTTGGGCGAGTTAAGTTTCACAAGCTGGTCTGAATTTGCCCGGTTGCCTTGGGTATACATTCAAGCAGGGCACTCAGTGGAACTTAGCGATGGCGGCTTTGGGGTTACAGAGGTTGAGCCTCGGTTTAAACAGACGCCGGTTAAATAGACGCTGGCGACGGTTTGGGCGGCTTATGGCCGTCGCGGTGCTGTGGAGTAGTTGGCTGGCACTCCTGGGGCCGCAGGCCCAGGGCCAGACTAATGCAGCGGCAACGGTCACCGAAATCTTAGATAGTAACCAGGTCTATATTCAAAACCGCGTTGCTCGGGTCAACCATGTAGCCCAGCAGCGTCAGCAGGTGCGCACCGGGTCGGCTCGCACTGCGTTGCGGTTTAATACAGGGGCTGTGGCCCGTTTGGCCCATAACTCTAGTCTGGTAATAGGCCAGTGTGCCCAGGTCAATCGGGGCACGCTGTTGGTCAATGGCACACTCAATGGCTGCTCAACATCTACGGTGGCGGGGGTGCGGGGCACCCTCTATACCCTCACCGTCACTAAGGCCGGAGAAACCATCATTCAGGTGTTTGAGGGTGAGGTGGTTATAGAGCACAACCTTAATCCAGAGCCGGTTGATTTAGTCACTGAGGTGCTTGACCCGCTCAATCCATTCTTTGATCCGGTGGTGCCTTCGACTGATCCGATGGTGCCCTTTGTTAAACCCATAGAGCCTTCAAGTCCTGGGCTGACTCCTCCAGAGCCGTCTCCCTCTGGGCCAAGCAGTCCGGGCTTTGACCCGACGTTTGACCCGATGTTCGAACCGACGTTCGAACCGTCGTTTGGCTTTATGTTGAGCCCGACCTTGCCCTCTACCGGGCCAAATCTCGGTGGTAAGCCAGGTGCCCTAGCGATCGCAGGCAGGCAGGCGATCGCCATCAAGCAAGATGACCCACAAGATAACCCAACGGTAGACTTCCTAGAGCCTGCTCCCGACCTATCTCCCGACCATAGCGCAGGTGAAACCGTTGACTTTACCGCCGATGCCGCAATTACAGTGGCTCAGGGGCAGCAGGTGACGATTGATGCTGACCAGGTAGCGGCGGTAGTGAGACCCCTCGCGGCGGAGGACTTTATTGACCTGCTGGAGGGGCCGTTACTGCGAGGCTTTGCGGTCGAACTGCCTGGTATGGGCAACCTCCGGCGAACCTTTCAGCAACTGTTTCCTGGGGTGCCGTTTCCTTCCTTTTGGGCACCGCCTATACCTAGCCCGCCGGTCCGATTTCCCTTCCCGTTCTAAGTTGAAGCCGATGCTGGACGATGTCTGCTGTGCTTAGATCCTATCGACGAATTTTTCAGTTAGGCCACGGGCTGATGGTGAGCTGGGCGGTGTTTGGCGCGATCGCCCTGGTGTCTCAGCATCCGTGGATTGTGCTGATTGAGGGCCAGGCACAGTCGTTTTTGCTGGGGCTGCGGGGGCCAGTACCCGCCCCCGACAACATCATCATTCTGGCGATTGACGAATATTCGCTCACCCAGGGTGACCTCTACCGGGCCGAACCAGAGCGCTATCCCTTTTTGGCCCCTCTGGCGATCTGGCCTTGGCAGCGTCAGGCCTATGCTCAGGCGATTGAGCAACTGATGGCAGCGGGGGCCAAGGCCGTGGCGATTGACGTGCTGTTGGTTGACCCCAGCGGCTATGGCCCCGCCGACGATGCCGCGTTAGCAACAACCCTGGCTCGGTGGGGCGATCGCATTGCGCTGGCGGCGGCCTACGACGTGTCGAGTAGTGATTTTGGTCTGTTCACCAGTCTGCTAGAGCCCATCTATAGTGGCCGGGCCGGGCTAATTAACCTGGAGGCTGACGCCGACGGTAAATACCGTGCCTTTCCCGATCGGGGCATTGAAAATCTCCGGCAAACCCACGGCTTTACCGATCAGTTGCCGTCCTTAGCCGGGGCCACCCTAGCCGCCGCTGGCTACCCCAGCCCATCTCAACCCAGCCAGCAGCTATTTTTCTACGGTCCTGCCGGTACGTTTCCAACCCTGTCGTTTGTGCAGGTGCTTGACCCCGACAATTGGCCCCTCTACGCAGACCAGTTCAAAGACAAGATTGTGCTAATTGGTCCGATGGCCGACTCTTTCCAAGACCGCAAGCGCACCCCTACCGACAACGCCATGCCGGGGGTCGAAATTCATGCCCACGCCCTAGCCGCCTTGATGGAGGGTCGTTCGGTGAGTGCGGCGGTGTCTAATCCTGTGGCTCAGGGGTTGCTGGCCGCTGTGGTGTTTGGGACGGTGGGGCTGGGGTTGGGCTACCGGCTGACGCAGCCGGTGCCAAGGTTATTGGGCTTTATGGGGGCGATCGCCACCTGGGGCGCGATCGCCTATTTGCTGATGGTGCACCGCGATCGGCTCATACCTGTAGCCATTCCGGTGGCCTGTCTGGGCATGGGCGGTGTCACCTACATCGCCACTGGAGCCGTCAGCAACCGCCTTGAAGAACAGCGGCTGCGGCGCACCCTAGAGCGCTACGTGGCCCCCCTAGTGGCTCAGGAGATTCTCAACCAGCCCGATGACTTTACCAGCCTCACCGTTGGGCAAAAAATGCCAGCGGCAGTGCTGTTCTCAGACATTCGCGGGTTTAGCCGCATTTCGTACGAGCTGGGGGCGATCGAAACCGTCAGTCTGCTCAACACCTACCTCGATGTCATGGTCGATGCCATTTTGGCCTATAGAGGCACTATCGACAAATTTATTGGTGACGCCGTGATGGCCGAGTTTGGTGCCCCCACTTCCCAAGGCCCGCAGCAGGATGCGCTCAATGCTGTATCGGCAGCCTTGGCTATGCGTCAGGCCCTCGCGACCCTGCGCCTTAGCCTTCAAGCCCAGGCGTTGCCGCCTTTATACAACGGTATTGGCATCAGCTATGGCGAACTGGTGGTGGGCAACGTGGGGTCGGTGCAGCGGCTAGAATACACGGCCATTGGCGACACTGTAAACGTGGCCAGCCGCATTGAGGGGCTGACCAAATTAATCGGCACCGATATTTTGATTACCCAGGCCTGCTACGACTTGCTCAAGGACCACATTGTCGCCGTTGACCAAGGCACCCACGTTTTGGCGGGGCGCGAACACGAAGCGGTGCAGGTGTATGGGGTCATTAGCCTCAAAGGTGAAAGTGATGATCTATACCACCAGGTGCAAGCAGACCTAGGCCGCCACCTCGATCAATTTCCCCGCACCTCTAAAAGCTAACCAGGGGCAAGTTAGGCTTCTTGGCTAACTCACCCCTGGTTAGGGCCTATCTCCTAGAGAGATAGTGCGGTTAAATTTCGACCCTTCTTGCCCTACACGGCGGCTAGCTCGGGGGCGGGGCGCTTGCTGTGGCGAATGCCCTCGATCGCAGCGGCATAGTCGGGTGCGTTAAACACCGCCGAACCGGCCACGATCGCATTGGCCCCAGCCTCTAGCACTTGCCAGGTATTGTTCGCCTTGAGACCACCATCCACCTCAATCCAGGGGTCTAGACCGCGTTCGTCGCACATGGTGCGCAGGGCGCGAATTTTATCGACCATGGTGGGAATAAAGCTCTGACCGCCAAAGCCGGGGTTGACGCTCATAATCAGCACCAGGTCGCAGAGGTCGAGCACGTTCTCAATCAGCGATAGCGGGGTGCCGGGGTTGAGTACGACCCCAGCTTCTTTGCCCAGCTCTTTAATTTGGCCCAGGGTGCGGTGCAGGTGGGGCGAGGCATTGTGCTCGCAGTGCACGGTGATGATGTCGGCCCCAGCCTTAGCGAAATCGGCGACGTACTTCTCCGGCTCGACGATCATTAGGTGTACGTCGAGGGGCTTTTGGGTGACGGGGCGAATAGCCTCGACAATCAGGGGGCCGATGGTAATGTTGGGCACAAAGCGACCATCCATCACGTCTACGTGAATCCAGTCGGCACCGGCCTCGTCAGCAGCCTTGATCTCTTCGCCCAGGCGGCTGAAGTCTGCCGACAAAATTGACGGGGAGATCACGACAGAATTTTTGTTGGAAGAGGTATGCGGCATGGTGGATGGTTCTCCTGTGCGTTTGTGTACATCGTAACAAAGTCTTAAAATCACTTCTCACAAATGATTAGGAATTGCAGGAATTTCTCATCAATAGATGATGAAGCCCTGGGATCGCCTGCGCGGTAGCGATTATCTTCTTTGTCAAGCTCATCCTGCTATGCGATTAGCCTCGGCGGGATGGCAGCGGAAATCAAGCCAGGAGCCCTGCCTGCATCAGACAGAGTCTTGCTGTTCCTTATGTGGCGGCGGGCAGGGAGCAAGCCGGAGCCTGCCAGAGGGTGTCATGTTCTACCATGGCATTGAGAATAATCACCAGTTTGTGCATGCAGGCCACCAGGGCAACCTTTTTGAGTTTTCCCCGCTGCAGCAGGCGCTGGTAGTAATCGCGAATGACCGGATTATGGCGAGTGGCGACTAACGCGGCCATGTAGAGGCCTGTGCGCACGGTGGCTCGACCGCCGCTAATCATCCGCTTACCCCGCATCTGGCCGCTATCGCGGTTGAACGGGGCGAGGCCACACAAGCTGGCTAGGCGCTTCGCTGAGATCTGTCCTAACTCGGGGAGTGAGGCCAAGAGGAGCCCCGTCGTCACAGCCCCAATACCCGGCACACTGGTGAGGATCTCGCGGGTGCGCTGCCACTGATCGCTCTGGGCGATGAGCTGCTCAATCTGGGTATCGAGGTCTTGGATCTGTTGCTTGAGCCAGTCAATATGCTGCTCAATGCTCTGACCCGTCCTGGCTCGTGCTGAGCGTTGCCGGGCTTTTTCGGCACTCATCATCTCGACGAGTTGCTGCCGTCGCGTGACGAGGTCTTGAAGGTGTTGACTGGCCTCACTCGCCATCGCCCGTACCTCTGGACGGATGGCATCGGCAAAGTGAGCCAACACCTCGGCATCAATTTTGTCTGTTTTAGCCATGCGCCCCGTGGCCCGGGCAAAATCACGCACTTGACGTGGATTCACCACAACGGCGGGCCAGCCCTCCGCCATCAACGTTCGCGCCGCCAGGGCTTGATAGCCCCCGGTCGCTTCCAGCACAATCAGACTCGTCTCGCGACGAAACGCCGTTAACGCCTGTAGCAACTCTCTTAAACCAGAGTCACTGTTGGCCACCTGAACGCTTAATCCAAGTGGACGGACGTACACATCTAAGGTGCGCTTGGATACGTCAATGCCAACCCATTGATGCGCTTGTGATAGTTCAGTCATGGTTGTATCCACCCGTGTAGGAGGTTAATCTGACATCACTCGTCCTTGCTCGATACGGAGTCTAAGCTCCTGGCGATTTTGCGAGTTAACTTCAGAGGTGTGCAGCGACCCATGCTACGTTCGGTTTTGGACAACCTAGGGTGGGACGGTCTGCCACACACCTCTAAAGATACAAGGGTGGGCATTGCCCACCACCCAATACTGATTTAAACCGACCCACCCCTGCCCCTCCCTGGAGGGGATGATCCTGGCCCCCTCGTCAGAGAAGAGCCATGCTCTAAGCATTCGACAATCGCGCCAACGCCTGCCCCGCCAACGCCTCGTGGGCCTCGGCCAGCAACTGCGGAATTTTGTCAGCGTGGGGGCTGCGGCGCAGGCACTCAGATAAATCCACCTGGCTCAGATTCTCGGCTTTTTCGCCGGGGAACCAGTGACCGGCGTTGCCCAGCATGTTGTACCGGGCTTTGGCGTAATCTTCCATATCAAAGGCGATCAGCAGATTTCGCAGCCGCAGAATGGCAGGGATGTTGATGTGGCCGGGGGTGTCGTCGGGGCTGGGCAGGCCCAGTTGCCAGGTGCGTAGCCAGTCTTCGCCCAGCACGCTCTGAGCGTGGCGGTGCAGGCGATCGAGTACCGGCTTGAGGTGCCAATCGGCCTGATCGAGCAGCGGCAGGGTCTTGAGGTGTTCGTCAAAATCGCTGGGTCGCGCTGCCCCAATGCTGAGGGTATGCACCTGGGGATGGCTGAGGCAAAACAGATTGTTAAACACCATTGGGCTGAGCGGATCGCACAGCTCTACCAGCTTGGCGGGAGGACTGTACAGATGCCCTCCCTTATCCGACGGGCTGATGATAAATACGCCGACATCGTGGCGCTGGGCGGTGTCGATCGCAGCCCAGTTGTCTTGGTTGACGTAGTACCAATGCAGGTTGACGTAGTCGAACTGGTCAGATGCGATCGCCTGCTGAATCACTGCCGTCGGCGCGTGGGTCGAAAAGCCAATAAACCGCACCCGCCCCTGGCGCTGAAACTCCCGTGCCACTTCCATGCAGCCGCCGGGGCGTAGGGTCCAATCCAGCAGTTCGGCGGTGTTGATGCCGTGAATGCCCAGCAGGTCTACCGTTTCAAGCTTGAGATTGTCTAGCGACTCGGTGAGGTGCTGGCGAAACTCGGTGGGGTCGGCAGTCGGGGAAACCTTGGTTTGCACAATCAGGCGGCTGCGATCTAACGTCGGCAAAATCTGCCCTAGCTGAATTTCGGAGGTGCCATAGCCTCGCGCCGTTTCAATGTGGTTAATGCCCACTGCTAGCGCTTGGCGAATGGTGGCCTCTAAATTCTCCTGATTCTTTTGGGGAACGTCTGCCAGAGGTACGTCTTTCCATGAGTGCTGGTAGCGCATACCGCCGCAGGAGAACACGGGCATCTGAAGCTCAGTGCGGCCAAAGCGTCGATATTGCATAGGAATTGAACTGACAAAGGGCTATCCCTCACGGTAAGCAAGGGATTGCTGGTTGTAAAGGTTGGACCCCCTGCTAAAGCATGAGGGTGGATGGATCTTTAGCAGGAGAAGACCCTATAGCTAGAGTGACAGATTGATTGATGCTAGGTTTTGATGCCCCTTTTGAGAGATGGGAAATAAAAATTCTCCCACAACCATGGGAATTAGAAGAGGCAAATATCTTGCTGCTCTTTCTGCACTAAACACTGAAAAATCTCATGTTCTACCATAAGAAACGCCTGCAATATTTCACCAAGCCAGAAAAGCCCGATCCGGTCTATGCTAAACAGCTACAAGAGCTGATTGGTGGGCCGTTTGGCGAAATGTCTGTGATGATGCAGTACCTATTTCAGGGCTGGAATTGTCGAGGTCCGGCAAAATATAAAGACATGATGCTCGACATTGGCACCGAAGAAATTGGCCACATTGAGATGCTGGCCAATATGATTGCTCACCTGGTGGATAAAGCTCCTCCGGATGTTCAGGAAAAAGCCGCTCTAGACCCCATTGTGGAAGGGGTAATGGGCGGTATGAAAACTGAAGATATCATCATGGGCGCGATGAACCCCAAACATGCCGTGATGTCTGGTGGCGGTGCCCTACCTGCCGACAGCGTGGGCTATCCCTGGAACGGCAACTACATTGTGGCTTCGGGCAACCTGATGGCCGACTTTTTCTCTAACGTGCAGGCTGAGGCGCAGGGCCGTTTGCAGGCCGTGCGACTGTACGAAATGTCTACTGACCCCGGCGTCAAAGACACCCTGAGCTACATGATTGCCCGCGATACCATGCACCAAAATCAGTGGTTGGCGGCGATCGAAGAGCTTAAGGCCGATGGGTTAGAAAGCCTGCCGGTGCCCAGCCGCTTCCCGCAGTCGCTGGAGAAACAAGACGCCGCCTATACCTTCTGGAACCTGTCGGAAGGCACCGACAGTAAAGAGGGTCGTTGGGCAAAAGGCCCCACCCCCGATGGCAAGGGCGAGTTTCAGTATCTGGAAAATCCAGAAGGCCAAAGCCCTATGGGCGAGGCTCCGGTGCCCAATCCTAAGCTCTACTCGACGCCTAAGCAGTAGTGAGCAAGCTGAGCGATGCCCAGGCCGAGTTACATAACCCCGAGTGCTAATCGGCCAACCCGTAGGGGCGCATAGCATGCGCCCGGCTGCACTGGGGATAGACAGATAGGATTTGGTATCAGCCGATCGCCAGAAATGCCTCAGGGTCTTTAAGACCTTGGGGCATTTAGCGTTGTTGGGCCTACGGAAGACCAATCTGCAACGTGCCTAAATCAATCAGACCGTCTTGGTCGGGGGCAATTTCAAATTGCAGCGGGGCGCGATCGCGAAGCCTGATCTCATAGCGCCCTGGGGTAAACCCTAGCAGGGCAAACCGGCCAATGCGGTTAGTAAATAGGGGTTGGGCCGCCCAGTCAGCGTTTGTCAACGAAACGACCTCACCGGCCTGCAACCCCAGGGGAACACCGGCCTCATCGACCAGGACGCCACGGACAAAGGCCGAGGCTTCGGTGCCAGCCATGATCACGGTGCCGCTGCGGTAGCTGGGCATGACGACATAATCATCGGTTCCTAGGTCATACCCTATCGGGGCCTCGGGGGCATCGAGCCGTACCCGCGAGACGTAGTAGGGCTGCAAGTCTGGCAGCACCGCCGGGCCTAAGCGATCGGCTACAGCCCGGTAGCCATCTTGGCTAGGATTCACACCAATGATTTGCCCCCGCCAGCGATCGCGGGGTACTACCATGACAAAGCTATTGGTAACGGGGCGCGACCAGCCAACGTGGCCATCGGCAAACACCAGAGCTGTACCAAAGGTTAAGCGGGTGGTGTTTCTGTTAGCAGACCCCGCCCCGTTGCCCCAGGAGATATCCTGGGTGAGACCCAGATCGAAGCGGTAGTCGGTGTAGGAGATCTGTCCCGAGAGATCGTAGCCACTATTTCGTTGCGTTAAATCTAGCGATAGCCCTGGGCTTTGCAGGCGGCGATCGGGGCGACGGCTCCACGACAGGCGGTTGCGCATGGTGTCAGTACTGCTAGCGGTGGTGTTAAGCGACACCGACTGGCGCTGTTGAGCCATCAGCCAAGATAAGCCTAAAAAGGCCCGAGTTTCGGCCTGCCCCTGCTGGTTGCGGCTGTGGTTGATATTGAGGCTGCCGCTCAGACCATTGCCGAAGGAGCGAGACAACCCCAAGTTAGCGGTGTAGCTATCGGGCACATCTCGCCCGAAGCGGTAGCTGCCGCCCAAGTTTAAGCTAGTGCCGTCAAAAATGCGTTGGCTGTAGGAGCCTGACAGGGTCAGCCAGTCAGGGCTGGGGCTGAGCGAACCCAGGGTAGTAAAGCGATCGCTCCGGTATTCGGCGGCAAGGCGCAGCGATCGATTGGTCACATCTTGGGGGCTGGGAGGTAGCTCATACTGCAATCGCATGGCCAGGCCGGTGCCAAAGTCGCCCCTGTGGCTGGCCGCAATATCCCAACCCCAGTTGCCGATCTCTGATGCCCAGATTCCATCGGTTTCTACCATTTGATAGGAGGGCGTAAGCTGGGCGTAGGCCCCTAGCGTCACCGTGGGGCTTACGCCCAGGCGATGGGCAAGGGCCAGCTGAGGCTCGGCCCAATCGTACTGGCGTTGCCCACTCTGCGATCGGCTAGGGAACCCCAAATTGTAAGAAAACTGCTGCAAGCCTGGGGCCAACAAGTTACCGGCGAGGGCAGTGGCAAAGTCGAGGCGCTGCACCTGCCCCAGATCATCGGTAATGATCAGCTGAATGTCGTTGGCCCCTGTGGTGAGAGACAAATTGCGAATATCTTGAGGCCCGGCCTCTAGCTGCAACTGCCGCACCCGCACGCCGTTGATGTAAATTTCTACTCGCGAAGGGCGCTCTAAAAAGAAGGTGAATTCTCCGGTGGGGCGGGTGACGCGGTAGGGCTGCAAGCTGTAGTTGCGAGACACCGAGATGCCGCCTAAGGGCACCAGCGTCTGAAACGCACCGCTCACCGGAATGGATAAATCTCCTGCCATATAGCGCAGGGCATTGGCCGGGTCGTCGTGCACCAGCCGCACATCGCCCCGCCTAAACCCCGGTGCCCCCCCTTCGAGCAGGTCGGCCCGACCCTCTAGCACCCAGCCGGATAAATTTATCGCCCCGTCTAAAGACAGTCGCAGGGGCTGTCGCCCAGCATTTGAGCCAGACCAGACAATATCTTCGCCACCCAAAATGTTGAGATAGCCGCTGAGACGGCTAACGGGTAGGGCATTGGCGGCCTCAGCGGGCAGACCATAGGCCCCCACTACATTGGTACGCCGCAGCGCCGCCGGAATTTGTAAATACAGCTCTAGCCGACTTTGATCAAAAACAACCGCAATGCCCAACTGTTGCAGCTGATCTAAGGGTAAGTAGCCCTCACTATCGACGGTTGCAGCCAATTGGCTTTGCAAGTCTGGCTGCAAAATAGAGGCTGTTTTGTCGAGGATAGGGCTGGCTTGTATCTGGCTAGCACGGCCCTCGGCAATGACGACAACGGCCTGCCCCTGGGATTGATCGTTAATAAAAAAGGGCACAGAAATTGACTGGTTCTGAGCCGGGGGACGACCAAATATGCGCTCGAATAGTTCAGCCTCGGTTTCAGCCGATGCTTCGGTAGACGCACCCGCTGGGGGAGCAATGTCGGCTGTGGTTGGTGGAACGGCGGGCTGAGCCGTCGGTGCCTCTGATTCGGGGGCTGAGGGCTCGGGCTGGGAGGTTGAGTTAGGCTCCAAGGCTAGGAGTTGAGGCTCTGGCGCAGGGGCGACAGAACCTAGGCTAGGCACTGCGGACTCTAAGCCCAGAGCTAGCGCTAAATCTGGTGCGGCAGACTCTAGCCTTGCATCTACTGGCGCTAATACCGTGACGGGGGGCTCGTCTTCAGCCACGGCGGGGCGGGGGGCGGCGTTGATTGGGAGTGAGGTTAGGGCGGTAGTGGTCAGGGCAGATGCCTGTAGCGGCGGCAATGAGCTAACAAGCAGGAGCGTTGTGGTGGCAAGGAGGTAGGGCTTTAACACAGGGCATCCAGGGGGGCACGCTGTAGCCAGCGCACAGACAGGTCATCGCAGATCAATCGTGGCGCTCACTGGCCCCACGGGAAAACCATCGGGCCAGGGCAGGGTAAACTGCCGCTGATGTTGGGCCAGCATGTTTTCACCGCTTACCCCTCGCAGTTGTTCGGGGCTGAGGGTGATTGTTTGCCCACCTGGCGAGGTGAGGGTGAGGTGCAAGCCAGTCATCACTTTATGAGCCGTACCCTGGTTGTTAAATTGCAAGACCAGGGCGTCTTGCCCGTTGATGGTTTGGTGGCTGGCGCTTTCGAGCACAATGTTGGGGCTGCTCCCTCGGGGCGTGATGTAGAGGGAAGCCACAAAGTTATAGAGGGCGTTGATTCTGACCACGGCGGTTGTGACCGCAACTTCGGGCTCGTCGATGGCAATGGGGAGCTGCTCGGCAATTAGCCGGTAGGGCAGCTCGTGCTCGGGGTTGGGCTCGCCTAGCCAGGTAACGCGCACGGTTTGCACCTGGCCTGGTTGCAGCAAAATTTGGGGCGGGTAGATAACAAAATCATCTTCCGCGTCGGGGCGAGTTTCGGTGCCTTGCAAATCCATCTGGCGTTCGGTAACGCGAATTTCGACCGCTACGGGCTTGCTACCTGTGCTGCGGACCTGAAACGAACCGGTAGAGCGAGAGCCACTGGGTTCGAGGGTGAGGGTAGAGGGGGAAAGCTGATAGGTGGCATCGGCCCAGCTGGGCGGGGCCACCAATGCCGCCGCCCCAACTAGAAGTGAGGCTAGACAGCCGATGCGGGCCAAAGTTTTCATGACTGTTCTGGGTGAAAGACTACAGGGAGGTTGCGCTCTGAAGGGTTACAAAACTACGATGAATTGCCTCGGCTTTGTAGTTAGCCTCTAGGGTAATAGTTCCCTTTTTCTAGGCGATCCATCAGCCTCTTAAAGAGATTTTGGAATATATTTTTCTAGTTATAGTGGTTTATCAACGACCGTAAAAGTTAGCGTATCTGAGTAAGATCCAGCTGGTTTTCCGGTGATATCATGTGCTGCTATGTTTGCCTGTATGGGGATAGTGCATTCAATTAAAATAACGGTTTGACAAAAGTTTGTTAAGTCAGTCAACACTGTGATATCTTGACCAGTTAAGTTACCTACTTGAGAGTTGCCTACAATTAAGTTGTAAGGAATAGTAGAGGGGTGATCGCTGTGGCGAAGTGCCCCACCTTCGTTCGAGCGCACCTGCAACTCCCATCCAGTAAGACTAGTTGGTCGGACAGTCACGATGCCAAAGTCTTGATTTGGGTTGCCACTGGGATTGAGGATAAAGGTGGCGCTGGCGGTGTAGGTGACCTGGCTCAAGGCCAAGGCTGCTGCTGGGCACAACACACTTAACCCTAAAGCTGTAGAGATTAAGCTGTTAAAGAGGGAGTGATTTCGCATTTTTTGACCTCTATACACGCCCATTATGTGGAGGTGCCCTTGGGCACCTCCACATAACTTAGTGATTTAATCAGACTGTTAAGCTAACCTAAACTTCTCAAAGGAGAATTATTTAGAGGTCAGGGTAAAGGTGAGGGTGTCGGTGTACACACCAGCTGCAACATTGCTCGGAACAGTGAGCGAGGCTGAAACGTTAATTGCCTCTGTACCTCCAGCAACTCTTGCGCTAAAATCACCGGTTCCCAAAATTCCCCCGCTAGCAGGATTGATAATGGCCTCGGTAATATCAGCCGTCTCTGCCAGAGTGATGGCTGAATAAGATAGCTCGTGAGTAGTGCCCATTTTCAACTTACCCGAATTCGCAGATGCAACATTTAAGTTCCATCCGTTAACATGGTTGTTGCGAATCGCCACAGTTCCTAGTGGAAAGGCCATATCGGTTTGTGTCGTGACAGGCTGAACTGTCGTCGTTAGTGCCGGGACAAAAGTAACTCGGTTAATTAGTTCCACAGTAGCGGAAGTAGAGTTTGCTGCTCCTGCACTAGTGGCTGGATCAGCATCTGGAGCAGCCAGGGCAGCAGGGCCAGCGATTAGAGATGCGCCGACAAGAACGCCAGAAGCAATTAGGGTGTTACGAAAAGTTTTAGCAAACATGGTGGGGTCTCCTGAATTGGCACTTTTGCCTGATTGTGTTTTTTTAGGGCATTTGCAATGCCCTGGTCGCCTACTTTCTGAGTTGAGTTAGACAGCGCTCCTTATTTCTATTTAAGGAGGATGTCTTGCCTTTTGTCAGTAGTGAGGCAGATTTTATTGAAGTAGAGAAGAAAGTTGGTAGCCTTGTTGGCGAAGCTGCTATTCGTCTTGATTTGAGTAGCAGATGGGTGAACCACTTGTCTTCGTTTCGGCATTCTTTTCTTTCCCTCATGTCTATTAATTTAGCCGGTTAAATTGGGTTGCCCTATGCTAATTACACCTATGTTTTGTTTTGGATTAGGATGAACTTGTGCTGATTATACTTAGGCTTTATTTTGGAGCGAGATGAATCCATGTTAATTACACCTAGTTTTCGGCTTTAGTGCCGTCAAATGAAGGCTGCCTGCGTAATTCTAATGAGTAAATTGGATCGCAAAAAAATGGCCAGCGACTCAAAAGTCTGGCCAAGAAAGTTAAGTTACAGAAAAGTTGTTAAAGTCGAAAACTATCGGGAGTTAAACTCAAAAATAGTTGTTAAAGTCTGGCGTGATGCCGAAATTTGATGGGGCTCGTTTCGGTGCCAAAAATAGGTGGCCCGCAACGATCGGCGAACCAAAACTGCCAGTAGATTTATGCTGTGTGAGCCTCTGGCTCGATGGCGGTAGGCCCAGGCCATCTATGCGCGCTAACGGCGTTCTCTGGCCTTTCAACCTCCATAATGCCCAGCGAAAGCTGTGCGCTCTCTATTCTTCTAAACAGATCTTGATAGGCCCTTCGTGGTCATAATTATTCGTAGTGCGCCATCGCTATGCGTAACGCACCGAAGCTAACCCCGGCGGTGGGTTGGGCTGTTGCCACAACCCAACCTATAGGAATGTCACCTTGACAGGGGTGGCAATGCCCACCCTACGGCTTACTCGATAGGAGCCTCTAAAGTCTTGACGGTCTTGGGCAGCAAGAACGATAGGCCCAGGCACAGCAGACAGAGCGCCAAAATTACCAGCAGGGTGCTCTGCATGGCCTGCACGGCAGCACCCTGCAAAATGTCGCTGAGGGCGGGCTGAATCGCATCGGGCAGTTGGGCAAATAGATCGCGGCGATCGCTGCGTCGTAGCGTTTGAATAGCCAACTGGAGCGATCGCACCGCACTGTGCCGCACCTCGGCGTCAACGGATTGCCCCAGCTCGGCCAAAATGCCATCGACAATTTTGAGCGAAGCCACACTCACCAGCATCGTGCCCAAAATGCCCCGCCCCAGCGAAGCCCCCAGATTTTGAAACGGGCGGTAGACGCCCCGCGCCTCGGCTTTTTGGTCTTTGTGGGTATCGGCAAAGGTGAGGGAGGTAATGTAGGTGGCAAACAGGCCCGTGCCCGCCCCCATCACCACCAGGGCCGGCAACAGCTCTAGGGCCGTCACCGGGGGGGCAATGGTAGCCCACAGCATGGCAATACCCACCGCCTTGACCACCAGCCCCGACTGAAGCAGGTAACGGGGCGGAAACTGGGGCCGCCGCTTGACCAGCAGCAGCAGCACAACCAGTTGAGCAATAGTGGAGGGCATGACAGCAATGGAGGTCTGCACCGGGTTAAGCCCCATCACCGCCGGAATAAACTGAAACAAGTTGAACTGCACCCCCACCGTGGTCATGGTGTGCAGCGTGCCAATGGCCAGCCCCAGGGTATAAATGCGGCGGTTAAACACCCCCAGCCGCAGCAGCGACGGCTGCCCCTGGCGCAATCGCCCCCGCTCCCAAAACACCAGCAGCCCCAGACAAATTAGCCCTGTGGCGATCAGCACCGGAGCCACGGAAATGCCAAACGGAGCCAGGAGGCCCACTAGCCCCTGGGGCTCTCCCCTCAGCTGCCACCAGCCCAGCTCTGAGGCCAGACTGAGGCCGACCAGGGTAAACCCAAACCCAGCCACCGAGAGCAACCCCCCCAGCCAGTCGGCGGGCAGCGTGTGGGCCGGGGCGGGCACCGCGATCGATCGCACCAGCCACCAGATGATCGGAATTAGCCCCAGCTCGAAGGCAAAGGCCCAGCGCCAGCTAAAGTCAAAGGCCATGACGCCGCCGGTAATGGAGCCGACCAGGGCACCGAGTACCCCTGCGATCGCCAGTGCCACCAGCCCGTACCGCTGAATTCCCGCATCGGGGAAGGCATCCATCAGGGCCACTGGGGTACTCATTAGCACCGCCCCCGCCACGCCAATGCACCCCGCCAGCCCCAGGGTAAACAAACCAATATCGGCGCTGAGTATAATCACCACCAGACCCAGGGCAAAGAACCCCAGGGCGATCGCCAGCACCGCCCGTCGCCCCAGTCGCTGGCTGAGGTTTTCGGCAGTGGGGGTAAACGAGGCCGTCACCAGCGACATCAGCACCAGGGCCGACTGAATATAACCCACGCTAGAGTTAAACTCCTGCACCAGGGGCGGCATAATCGGCTGCACCACGCCGATCGTGTACGACAGCATAAACAGAATCAGGCACAGCCCCAGCGGCTGGCCCCAGGTGTCTAAAAAGGTTGGTTGTCGCAGGGTCGGTTGGTTGACCATCTGAATTTTGGGGGTTTAGGAACCGTTGGTGTCGGGCATAGTCTCCTGCAACCGAGAGTCTGCTAAGGGCGGCTGACCGTTGGTGCCCTGCACCACAAAGGCGGGGGCGGCGTAGTCGGCGGGCAGGTAGTCGGCGGGAATGGTGGAGTGATTGCCGTCGCGCAGGGCCGAAAAGGTGGGCGACAAAATCTCGATATCGGCGGCGTTGCAGTGGTCTTGGATGTTTTGGTGCAGCCGGGAGTAGATTTCGGGCATTTTTGACGGCGAGGCTGTGTAGGCGTTTAGCTCATAGCTGACGTTAAAGTCGTTGAGAGCCTTTTGCAGCACAAAGGGGGCGGGGATGAGCACGATGTCAGCAGTTGCCCTCGCTGCCTCAATCAGCACCTCGTGCACCTTGCGCCAGGGTAGGTCGTAGCCCAGGGTAATGGTGGTGTAGAGCAGGAGATGGCCCCCAGACTCACGACAGATGGCGCTGTAGTTGATCACGTTGCTGTTGAGCACCGACGCATTGGGAATGGTGACGGTCTCTTGCTTGGGAGTGAGCACCCGAGTCACAAACAGCGACTTGTCTTCGACCTCGCCCACAATATCGTCAATGCGAATAAAATCTTTGAGCTGAAAGGCGCGGGTGTAGATCAAAATGATCCCCGACAGCGCGTTGGCCACCGCCGATGACGAGCCCAGGGTGAGCAGCGCCCCCAAAAAGAGCGAAATACCCTGAAAGGCGGGGGAGCCAAACCCCGGCAGGTATGGCCCGGCGATCACCATGGCGATCGCCACAATCAGCAGCGCCGCCAGCCGCACCGTTGGCTGCACCCACTCAGGATAAAACCAGGGATACACATCGTGGCGGCCCAGCTCGATAATCACCTGTCGGGCAAACTCAATCACGTAATAGGTGAGCAGGGCAATCACGCCAATCATTGCCAGCTCGGGCAGGTAGGCGACAAACCCCTGGGCCAGCAGGCTGAGGCGAAAGGCCATATCTTGCAGCAGGCTATCGCCAAAGTCTGCCGTAGCTGGAAACTGGCTCAGCACGAAGGGCACGTATAGGTACAGCGCCAGCAAAATGAGCACCGGGCGCAGCAGGCGCACTAGCCCGCCGAGCAAATAACTGGTGGCCCCCGACCCCAAAATCTGCACCGACTGAATCCGGATCGCCAGGGTATCGGCGTTGCGCCGCCGTCTAATATAGGTCAGCAGTCTGGAACTGCCAAACAAGATGCCCCGCAGCACCAGAAATACTGCCAGGGTGCTCAGAATGGTCATGCCCAGGCTGGTAACGATGCGCCGAATGCTGCGCTGCTCGCGGTAGTTGACCACCCCCTGCTGAATTCGCGCTACGGCTTCGGCAGCTAGCTCAGGATGGGAGCGACCATAGGACCCAACATCCTCCTGGCGCACAGTGAACAGCACGGTGTCCCCCGCCAGCACGACGCTTTGATTTTCTTCGGCTTCGGCGCGAATGGTGTCTGGGTCTAGGCTGGAATCGGTGGCGATTGCCCTTACTCGCTGGGTAATAATCGCGGCCCGCTCCTCAGCGGTGGTTACCCCGGCAATTCCCTGCCTGACGTAGAAAAGCGGCTCTCCATCGAGCACCACCGGAAAACCATCGACCACGTTGCCGATCACCGCCGCTGAGGGTAGGGGGCTGGTGGCCTCAACTCTGGTGTTTGCGGCTTCGGTAGGCTCGACGGTGGGGGCTAAACGCTCGCCTGTGGCCCAGGTGGGCGATACCAGCACCAGCAGCAACACCGCCAGACCCAGCAGCAGCGATCGCCTCAGCGATCGCCCCTGAATGCGCCAATCTGCTAAAAAAACCATCGCGTTGATTGCTAGCTGGTTGTAGAACACTAAACCCCAATCCAGGCTGGGTTGGGTATAAGCAGTGTATGACGGCCATCCGCTGAGCCTAAAAAACCATGTATTTCCTTAAAAAACCGGGCGATCGCGCCCACAGTTGATGGGGTTTGCCAACTCTGCCATACCTCATCCTGAATCTGGTTTGGTTGTCCCCGGTGCAGCAGGGCGCAGGCCATACGCCCCGACGATTTGGCCACATGGACACAAAAAAGCCGAGGGCTACGACTTCGCTAACCCTCGGCTTTTTTCAAATTAAGGTTTGCAATCTCTACAGCTTACGCACGCTGGCCTGGCCGTCTTTGACTTCGCCCACCAGCACTTCGGTCGCCAGGCCCACAAACAGGCCATTGTCGAGCACGCCGGGGATGTTGTTGATCGTCTTTTCTAACCCAGCGGGGTCATCGATCGCATCAAATTTCACATCCAAAATCATGTTGCCCTGGTCGGTGATCACCGGGCCGTCTTTTTTGATGCCCATCCGCAGATCGGGCTTACCGCCGAGAGCTTCTAGCGCCTTGGTGACGGGGGTGACCGCTAAGGGCATAACTTCTACGGGCAGGGCAAAGGTGGTGCCCAGCTTGTCTACCAGCTTCGAGCTATCCACCACCACGATAAATTCTTTGGCGAGGGAGTCCACAATCTTCTCGCGGGTGTGGGCGGCACCGCCTCCCTTCACCAGGTTCATCTGGGGGTCAACCTCGTCGGCCCCGTCGATGGCTAGGGCAATCTCATCCCCTTCATCGAGGGTGGTGAGGGGAATGCCGTACTGCTTGGCTAGCACCGACGCCTGAAAGGAGGTGGGCACGCCCTTGATATTGCTGATTTCGCCGCTGGCTAGCCGCTCACCAATGAACTGGATGGCAAACGCTGTAGTCGAGCCGGTACCCAAGCCCACCACAGTGTTAGACTGCACCCGCGCCGCCGCCTGACGACCCACTTCCTGTTTCATCAATTTGACAGGATCCATCTCGGCCATAGCTGTTTCTCCTGAATCGCTCAACTGCATTTTCGGTCTCTAGCATGACCTAAAGCGGTGCGGCTGCATAGGGAGGTGAGGGGTGAGGGGTGGAGGGTGAGGGGTGAGGGGTGAAGGGTGAAGGGTGAAGGGTGAAGGGTAGAGGGTGGAGGGTGAGGGGTGAGGGGTGGAGGGTGGAGGGTGAGGGGTGAGGGGTAATAGGGGAGAAGGGAGCTACCATCGTAGGGTGGGCATTGCCCACCATCCCTAGTGGGCTTTGATCTGTGCCTCAACCTTTGACATTACTGAGCAGCCTGTCTTCGACCCTGAGTGAAACGGGATACCAACGGTTTTGGCACTGGCGGGGCTGGCGCATTCGCTACTGGTTTCATCCGGGGCCAGCAGATGCGACTGTGCCCCCTGTGTTGCTCATTCACGGGTTTGGGGCCAATCTCAACCAGTGGCGGCACAACCTGCCAGCCCTCAGCCAGGTCGCTCCGGTCTACGCCATTGACCTGCTGGGGTTTGGCGATTCTGAAAAGGCGGCCACCCTCTACGGGGCAGAAATTTGGGCAGCCCAGATAGCCGATTTTATTCAGGGAGTCATTGGTCAGCCGGTGGCCCTGGTGGGCCATTCGCTCGGGGCACTGGTGGCGCTGACGACCACCCACCATCACCCCGCCTGGGTGCAGCAGTTGGCGCTGTTAACCCTGCCCCTGGGGGCCGATCGCGAAGATTTGGTAGCGGGCTGGGTGGCGGCGCTGGCATTGCGGGTGGAGAGTTTGGTGGCTAACCCGCTGCTAATGCGATCGCTGTTTAGGGTGGTCCGTCGCCCTAGCTTTCTCCGCCGAGCGCTGGCGGGCATCTATACGGTGGCCGAGCGGGTAGACGATGACCTGGTGAATTCCTTTGCGCTGCCCACGAGCGATCGCGGTGCGGCCAGAACCCTGTGCTATTTGGTGCGATCGCGCACTGACCCCAGCTTTAGCCCCTCGATTAAAGACCTGGTGACTGCGCTAACGGTACCCACGCTACTGCTGTGGGGCGACCAAGACCGAGTAGTGCCCGTGGCCCAAGCCCAAGCACTGGCGACCCTCAGCCCCCTGCTGACTACCGAGGTTTTGCCAGGGGTCGGCCACTGCCTCTACGACGAAACCGACGCCGATTTTAACCAGCGAGTGCTAGCCTGGCTCAACCCTAGCTAACGAGATAGCAAAGCTAGAGAATGAATAGCCCATCCTCCCTGCCCATCCCCCTGCCCAGACCTTTCTTAGGGCCGATAGACCGACCTGGCTCGACCCTGCTGAGAGCCAAACGAACGTTTGGTGCGCCACTTGCGAATCGCCTGGGCCTCGCGCTGAATGGGGGTCAAGTAACCGTCGGCAGCGAGACTGTGATCGGCACCGGGGTCGTCTAAGGGAGGGTGATTGCGCGTATTCATGCAGCCTGCCAGGGCCTCCAGGTGAGGCTCTAGCTCTAGGGCACGCTCTAGCTCATCGATCGTGGTGTAACGGTCTTGGGCGTCGGGCAGCAGCATTTTGTCGAGCACCGTCGTCAGGTGGGGGCTAACGGTGACAGTGTGGTGCCAGCGAATTACGCCCGTGAGGGGGTCTTGGTCAAACTCAATTGGGGTGCGAGCGGTCAGCAGGTACAGACAGGTCATGCCCAGGGCATAGATGTCGCTGGCGTAGCAGGGGCGTAGGGCCAATTGCTCGGGCGGGGCAAAGCCGGGGGTGCCCACAAACTGGGTGGCCGGGGCCTGCACCGAGGTGTAGTCGTCTACGTCAGAGAGAAACTCGCGCACAGCGCCAAAGTCGATCAGCACTAGACGGCGATCGCGCTCACTGCGAATGATATTGGGCGGTTTAATATCGCGATGCACCACCCGGTTACGGTGCACAAACCGCACCACCGGAATTATTTCACGCAGGAAATATTTAACCTGAGCCTCGGTTAGCCGACCGTTGCGACGTACCTCCTGGGCCAGGGTTTCGCCGTGGATGTAGTCTTGCACCAGGTAAAACTCACCCCCGGCCGTGAAATAGTCGAGCAGCTGCGGAATTTGAGAATGGCTACCCAGACTGGCCAGGGCCCTGGCCTCCCGGCGAAACCGCACCTTGGCCCGCTCTAGAGAGAGCTGACTGCCTGCCTTGGGGCAGAGCTGCTTAATGACACAGCGGGGTTCTCCTGGTAAGGAGGCGTTTTGAGCTAAGTAGGTGACCCCAAAGCCCCCCTGACCTAGCTTTTTAAGCACCCGGTAGCGATCGCGAAACAGTCGGTGTGACTGGTAATACTGAAGAATCTCGGAGTTAGCCGTACGGTCTAAGGGTTGCCCAGGTAAGTTAGCCATAAAGTTGTCGGTCCTGGCCTCAAAAGAGGGGAAGATGCCTATTTCCCAGTTTAATAATTTGCCCATCGGGTGGTAAGGCCCGGCTGCGGTTAAAATGCGCAGGAACTCAAACAGTACTCAAATTTGCCTGCCGCCCGCAGCACGGCACACATCTCACTACTTTAGCAATTGTCTCAAGAATACTTAGAAATTTAAGGTTAGAGTAGCAAGCTGCTACCCCAACAGCAACGATTAGCCACAAGGGTAGCACGTTAGGACAAACCGTCCCAGGGGTGGCACCGCTACGGCGATCGCCTAGAAACCTAGGTCGGCCCGAGCCCTCTCTGACGCTTTAAATACCATCTCGTCGGGCAGTTCCTCCCAGGCCGTTGCCCCCACCTGGGCGTAGAAGGTGCTGTCGTAGGGGCGGGTGCGCACCACCACCGGCATCGGTACCGCGTGCCCCAGCACTAGGGCCTGCTGTTTCGAGTCGAGCTTGGCCAGCACCGATCGCAGGCTCTGCCCCCCCGACACCCCGGTAAAGATCGCGTCGATGTCTTTCTCGTCGTTGAGCAAAGCAGTAATGCGGGTGCCAATCTGCGACATCACCTCGTTGTCGATGCCCGAGGGCCGCTGATCGACCACCAGCAAGGTGACGAAGTACTTACGCATTTCCCGGGCAATGGTGCCAAAGATCGTCTGCCGCGCCGTGGCCGGGTCCAAAAAGCGGTGGGCCTCTTCGATCGTGATCATCAGCTGGCGGGGGCGATCGACCACGTTCTTGGTCTGGAGGTAGCGATCGGCCTTTTTCACGTAGCTGGCGTGGATACGGCGGGCGATCACATTGGTGGCCAGCATGTAGGCCAGCATGTTTGACTGAGAGCCAAACTCGACCACCACATGCTTGCCGTCGTCAATGGCGGCGAGAATCTGCTGAATGTAGTTGGTGCCGCTGGCCGCCTTCATATATTTAATGTCGGCCAACCGGGTGAGCTTGCGCTGCAAGGCCATAATCGACGACTTGCTGCCCAGCTTGGTCTCACAGAACTCCTGAATTTCCTCGTTGGTCATCGTCAGCAGCCGGTTGATCCAGCCCTTGCCAAACTCGTTGCGAAGGATAATCGCGTTCTCCAGGCTGGCCTCCGACAGGTTCAACTCCCCCCGTACCAGATTCAAGTCCTCCACATCAATCTGGTCGAAGCTGATGTAGAGTTCCTGGGCATCGCGCACCCCCCGCCGCTGGGTGGCCTCGGGGTCGAGGGTAAACATCTGCACCTGCCCCGGAAACAGCTGCCTCAGCCCTTTAACGGTGCTGAACTGCTTGCCCTCGCTGACCGCCTCCCAGCCGTACTCCGAGTGCATATCAAAGATCAAATTTACCGCCGCCTGGCGCTGAATCACCCCCGCCAGCAGCAGCCGGGTGAGAAACGACTTGCCCGTGCCCGACTTACCAAAGATGCCGTTGCTACGCTCCACAAACCGGTCTAGATCCAGGCACACCGGCACCTCCATATCGATTGGCTGGCCAATCGCAAAGTTGCGCCGATGGGGGTCATCCTCCCAGCCAAAGATGATGCGAAAGTCGCGATCGCTAGCGTCATAAACCTGGCTAAAGTGCGCTGGAATCGTCTTCACCGGCAGCAGCTCCACATCGGCGTTGCTCTGCACCGCCATCGACCCATAGCTACTGTCAGCCCCTCTACCCTTCACCCCCTCACCCTTCCCCCCTTCACCCTTCACCCCCTCACCCTCCTGCTGCGTAAACATCAGCATCGGCGTCAGGTTGATCGTGCCGTAGGTACCCGTACCCGCCAGCACCTCCTGCAAAAACAGATTCGTCGGCTCCGGCGGATGAGCCAAAATGCGCTGGCTACCCGTGCCCAGGGTGACATCGGTGAGCATGCAGAAAAACTGCGATCGCCGCCCCTGCACCACCAGAAACTTGCCCACCCGCATATCTTCCACCGAGATATCGGGGTGCAGCCGCACCTCCAGCCCCTGACTCAGCGAACCCTGGATCACTGACCCCAGCGGTTGACTCATCCCCATTGGCCAATCCTCTGTGTGAGTTCAGTCGATCTTAATACATTTGTCCTGGTTGGGGCGGGTATCGGGTATCGGGTATTGGGTATCGGGTTCACGGTTTCGGCATCCCCTCGTGGGAGGGGCAGGGGTGGGTTGTTTAGGTTCACGGTTCACAGGTCATGGTTCACGGTTTTGCCCGACACCTGCCACCTGCCACCCGACACCTGCCACCCAAAAAAAAGCACCCGTGCAACCCCTAGGGCCACGAGCGCTTTGAAGTTTCAGTTGAGGATTGGCGCAGTTGCTAGAACTGGATGCCGACGCCGCCCTGTACCGAGACGGCCATGTTGCCGCCCTGACGGTAGGCATCGAAGGCAAAAATTGCGTTGCCAAAGGCCACCATATTGCTGTTGGGGAACAGATAGTCAATGCCGGGTTGCAGCACAAAAGAGGTTTTGTCGCCCACGATGGAAGGATTGTTGCCGCCGCCCACAAAGGACGCGCCTGCCCCCACATAGACATCGGTATTCCAGCTCAGAGGCACGTCGTAGGAAACGGTGGGCACAAAGGCAAACTCGCCGCCAAATAGAAACGCCTGGGCTCGCAGCGACACCGGATATTGCAACAGGCGGTAGCGCCCGGAGATTACCCCCTGCATCCCGCTGCCCTGGCCGGTGGCCGCATCGTTGGTGACGCCAATACCGGCACCTATACCCACATAGCTACCATAGGCCACCTGGGCCTGGGCGGCTTCGGGTGCGATCGCCGCGCCTGTGACGGTAGCTGCCGTCGCCAACAGGGCGGCCCCTGCCGTATGCCCTATCCAACGCCCTAAGCTTTTCATGGAGTTACTCCTCAAACCTGCAAACTTGTTGTGTTGGCCGCTTGTGTTGGGCTGCTTGATACCGACCTGCATCTGTCGCATGGGGCGATTTCAGCCACCATTACCCTGAGCCTGCCGATAAGCTTACTGCATGGTTCAGATTTCAACACACCAAATTTTGCTGTAAACAAGATTGTTGGCAAGAAATTCTCAATAGCTGACCAAAAGCCAGGTATTACCGGGGCTTAGTCTGCATCAACGGCGGCTTTGCGAGATCTTGAGATTTAGCTAAAGAATCGTGATATTGATTGAAACCACGGTGCGTGGGGTGGGCATCTTGCCCGACCGTAGACAGCCGAGACGGCCACGCTATTACACCTTGATTCTCAGCAAACCCGCCGCTCACTTATCAATGATGCAGCATGAGCCACGATCTACGCTGGGTGCAACGGTTTCAAAACTTTGACGAGGCCTACCAGACCTTTGGCCGCGTGTTTGAGCGCTACCAGACCGCCCCCGATGACGAGGTCGTTCAAATCGCCCTGATTCAGGCCTTTGCGTTCACCTTTGAGATCGCTTGGAGAACGATGAAAGAGTATCTGGAGTATGACGGCTACAGCGGCCTTAGCAATAGTAAACAAACGGTGCGAGTAGCGTTTCAGGCGGGGATGATTACTAGCCCTGAAGACTGGATGGCCACCATTGCCCGACGCAATATGACCAACCATGTTTACGACACAGCCGTCTTGCAAGAGATGATCACGTTCATTCGAGATGAGTTTATACCCCTGGTGCAGGCATTTCACAGCGAATTCAGCCAAGCCATGAGCTATGGCCTCTCTAAGCAACAACTCAAAGACATCGTTCAGTTCATCGCCGCCTACCCAGAGATAGAAGAGGCCATTTTGTTTGGCTCCCGCGCCCTCTGCACCCAGAAACCTGCCTCGGATGTAGATATTGCAATCAAGGGCGACGGCGTCACTTCAGCCTTGGCGGCTCGGCTAAAGTTTGACATTGAAGCAGATACCTACTTGCCCTACTTTTTTAACTTTGTAGCCTATGGCATGATCCCTTGCGAATCACTCAGGCAGCACATCAACAAAGAAGGCATATCCATCTACCGCAATGGTTGATTTGATCATTAAGTCTATAGAGACTGAGTAAAGGAACTCAGGGAAAGCCTTAGATTCAAAGGCAGGCGGGTATTCTGAACCTAAATCAGTTGACAACCAACGCCGCGATCGCCGTGATGAACGATTCAAAAGAACTCTTTGACTACTGGCATAGCAAGGTACGCCTCAAAAATCTGAGCATCGTCTCTTCTCCTGGCCATATTGAGACCCCACGTTTGCGCCACGATTGCACTAACTACGACAGTCTTCGCGCCAGTCATGAAGTCGTGCTGCTAGACGAACCGGAACGCAGCCAGGTCATCGCGGTCATTAAGTACCAGTGCACTGCCCAGGTGCTCCAGCGGCGGGCGGGCTTTCTCAATCGCCACATCGCCGAGCTGCAGAACGAAGTCCAAGATCTTGCCCATACTAAGAATAAATTTCAGAAGATCATCCAGGCGTTTCAGGAAATTATTTTTGGCAAAGACCAGGATATCCAAGCGCTGCAAAACCGCATCTCTATCCTCGAAACTGAAAACGAGACCCTTAGAGCTGAGGCTGAACAGGCCAAAGCTTACAGCGACTTACTCCAGGAATTTGAGACTCTCAAGCAAGAATTTGAGAAAGTTGCCAAGCGTAGACAGGAACTTGCCAAAAATAATCAGCGCCTTGGCGGTCGCGTTGCCCATACCACTCGCTTTCGGAACGAGCGTGATGCAGCCCGAGCGGCGGCAGAAGAACTGCGTCAACAACTTACCCACGCTACACAGGAGAACCAGCAACTGCGTAGTGAAAATGAGGCGCTAACGTTAGAACTATCTCAACTCCGCAAGCAGACCAAGCTAGGTATTGTAGAAATTCGCCGTGATGGTCGCCGCCATGAGAATTAACGACTTAAAAGCCAAAGCCTACGAGCTGGGAGGAGTGACCACTACCCAGCAGTTAAAGGCGAAGTATGGAGCGATCGCTCAGCTCAACCTGAGCCTCAAAACCTCTTGGCAAAATGCGATCGCATTTTTGGAAACTAGACCAGTCGGCGATCCAGCCCCCGCGAAAACCATCCCTGAGTTAAAAGCTGAGGTCTATGCTCTAGCTCAGGTCTCCACCCTCAAGCAACTCAGAGCTAAGCATGAGTCGCTAAAGGCACTTAATTTCAGCTTCAAGACCTCATGGGAAACAGCGCTGACTCTGCTGACAGCAAAGCCCCAAGACTTCCAAGCCTGGCTGGACAGTCCACCAGAGGAGTACAAAGCTCTGTTTGCTGAAATTGAATCAGTTGCCGAGGAATTTAGCACCAAACTTGAAAAAGCCAAGCAGTTGGGCCAAGCAGCCTATGAAATGGCCACTAGCATTGAGCAACTGGGCCAAGACGCCCAAACCGAGTCTAACCAGCTGCGGCGAGAGGCTGAGGCCGCCTATCAGGTTGCCCAGCAAGCTCAGCTAAACTAGGTTTTTCCAGTGGTGAACAGTGCCCACCACTGGAAAAAAAGTTTTTCAGCCATTGCCATCAGCCTGTATTTCGCATGCCAGCGGCGATGCCGTTGATGGTCAGCAGTGCGCCGCGCAGCAGCTCGCCCTGGCTGTAGCGCGAGCGAATAATGCCCGTAGCGGCCTGGTCTTTGTACTGGCGCAGACGCTTGAGCAGGGCCACCTGCAAGAAACCCAGGGGCACAATGGTACCGTTGCGCAGGTAGACCGATCGCTGCAAATCGGGATCGCCATCGAGCAGGCGCTCGTGGTCGGTAATGCGCAGCACCATATCGCGGGTCAGGTAAAACTCCTGGGAGATTGCCTCAAACAACTTGAGGAAGCGCTCTTTGTCGTCGGGGTTGGTCAGCTCGCGCACGTAGTGCTCGGCAATTTGCAGATCGACCTTGGCCAGGGTCATCTCAACCTTTGAGATCACCATCTTAAAGAACGGCCACTTGCTGTAGAAATAGCGCATGACCTTAAGGTGCTCTTCGGGCGACTCGTCCATAAATTCTTGCAGGGCGGTGCCGACGCCATACCAGGAGGGCAGCAAGAATCGCGCCTGGGTCCAGCTAAAGACCCAGGGAATGGCCCGCAGGCTGCTGAGGTCTTTTTTGCCACCGCGTCGGGCGGGGCGAGAGCTGATCTGGAGCTGGCTGATCTCTTGAATGGGGGTGACCTGGTGGAAGAAGTTGACTAGGTCGGGGTCTTCGTAGATCAGCTGGCGGTAGTGGCTGCGGGAGCGGGTGGCCAACTCCTCCATGGTTTCCTTCCAGGGCTGAATGTCGTCGACGCTGTTGCTCAGCAGGCTGGCCTGAATCACAGCGGTAGTGACGGTTTCGAGGTTGTAGAGAGCCAGGTCGGCGAGGTTGTACTTAGAGGCCAGCACCTCGCCCTGCTCGGTAATTTTGATCCGGCCCTTGATGCTGCGCCCCGGCTGGGCCAAAATCGCCTCGTAGGCGGGGCCGCCGCCGCGCCCCACCGAGCCCCCGCGCCCGTGGAAAATGCGTAGCGACACGCCGTAGCGATCGGCGGTGGTTTGCAGCGACTGCTGGGCTTTGTGAATTTCCCAGTTGCTGCTGAGAAAGCCAGAGTCTTTGTTGCTGTCGGAGTAGCCCAGCATCACCTCTTGTAGGGGGACGGCGCGGGGGGTGGCTACACTGCCAGGGCCTTGTTCGGCAGGCTGAGCGGCTTGCCCCTGGAGCAGATTGCGGTACAGGGGAATTTGAAAGAGAGCATCCATCACCGCTGGAGCCCGCTGGAGGTCTTCGACGGTTTCAAACAGGGGCACTGGCTGGAGACTGCTCAGCTCGGTGGCGGGGTCGTAGAGACCGGCTTCTTTGGCCAGCAGCAGCACCTCTAGTAGGTCGCTGACGGTGTGGCTCATGCTGATCACGTAGCTGCCGCAGATGTCGGGGCCAAACTCTTGGTGCAGCTGGCGCACCATGTGCAAAGTGGCAATGGTTTCGCGGGTTTTGTCAGAGAACGGCAGCTCGCGGGGGGTGAGGGGGCGGCGGGTTTTGAGTTCGCTGACCAGCCAATCAATTTTTTCAGCCTCGGGCAGATCGCTGTAGGGCTGAGGCAAAATTTGCAGGTACTGGGCGATCTCGTCCAGGGCATCGGAGTGGCGCGTGCTCTCCTGGCGCAGGTCGAGCTGGGCCAGGTTAAAGCCAAAGATTTCGACCTGGCAAATTAGGGTGCTGAGGTCTTGGCAGTTGAGGCCGGTGGCCTCAAGGTTGCGCTGAATCAGCCGGAGCTCGGCCAATAGCTCATGGCTATAGCGGTAGATGGGAGCGCCACTGGGGTCTTTGGAATGGTCGGCAAAGGGGTCGCCCTGGTAGAGTCGCAGACTGCGATCGTGAGTATTTTTGAGCCGCTGTTTAATGTAGGCCAGCTTGAGACGGTAGGGTTCTTGACGGTAGCGAATGGCTAGCTCGTCATAGATGTCAGGCATTTTGACCTGGTCTTGCTCAAGCGACTCTAGTAACTCGGGCAAAACCTCGCTCCAGTGCAGCGACAGGCTGAGCAGCTCGGTTAGCTTATCCACCGAGGCAATGTACTTGCTCAGCACCATATTGCGCTGATAGCAGGCGGTTTTCCAGGTGACTTCGGGGGTGACGGAGGGGTTGCCGTCGCGGTCAGAACCCACCCAGGAGCCAAACCGGCAGAAGCGATGGCGGGGTGGGTCAAGCTCGGGGAAGGTGGTGGCGATCGCCCGGTCAAACCGTTGATAGAGCTGCGGTAGCGCCTCAAATAGCACCACGTTGAAGTAGTGCAGGGTGTAGTCGACCTCGTCGAGCACCGAGGGCTTAAACTGGTGCAGTTCGTCGGTGCGCCACCAGAGGCGAATCTCTTCGGTGAGTTGGTCTTTGAGTTCTTCCATCTCCCATGACGAGGCCAGACCCAGGGTTTGGGCACTCTCTTCGGCCTGGTCCATCTGGCGCAAAATGCTGGCAATGCGGCGCTGCTTATCGCGGATGGTGTGGCGCACAATTTCGGTGGGGTGGGCGGTAAACACCAGCCGCACGTCGAGCTGATCGATCAGGTCTTGAATCACCTGGGGCGGCACGTTGAGCCGCTTGAGGGTGGGGAATAGCCAGTGGAAAGTACCGGCTTCTTTGCGCCCACCGGGGGGTTCGGCAATGCTGCGGCTGAGCAAGTCGGCCTGGAAGAAACTGCTTTTAGCGTCGGAGTAAGTGGCTCCATCGCTGCCATTGGCAGGGCCAGGGAAGGGGGTATGCCCCGATCGCTGGGCTAGTTCTGAGGTTTCGTAGGCAGCTCGGTACTGCTGCTGCTGGCCTCGTTGCTCATAGTGCTGCTCTACGATGTTGATCAGCTGAAAGTAGAGAGCAAAGGCCCGCGAGGCGCGAATGGCGTCTTCTAGGTCGAGGGCCTCGACCACGTCGACGACGGCCTTGACCCTGGCCTCTTCGGCAGTGGGGGCCTGCCCCTCAGGGGAACACATGCGCCGCAGCTGCTGGAGCAACTTCAGTAGCTCGGGACCGCAGGCATGTTCGAGCACGTTCTCCCACAGGTCTTCGACTACCCGCAGCCGATGGCGCAACAGCAGGTCTTGCCGAGAGGGCTGGTTATCCACAGAGGTCGGAGGGCCAGCTGGATCGGTTTGAGCTGCGGGCCGGGTATCCCCGGAAGAGTGGAGCGTTGAACTCATGGGTATGGAAGAGAGAGAACGGCGATATCGCAACGATTCTATAGGATTACCCTGGCCGGAAGAAGTTTATCTGGATGAACAATTTGAAAAGTTACAGCGATCGCCCTGGGCGGTTGAGGTTGCTAGATCGACGGTAGCACAGGCGGTTACCCCCTAGGTCAGGAAAATTTTAGGGCCGGGATTGGGGAAAAGCAGGTGCTTATTCGACGGTGGTATGGGCGGCGGCGGCAGCCTGGGCAGGGTGGTGCAGGTTGAGGTTGGGCAGCCGTTCGCCCGAGAAGATCTGCTCGCTGGCCAAACCGGCCTGGGTCAGCCCATCGGTGAGGGCGCGGGCGGCCAAAATGCCAAGCAGCAGGGGGGGCACCAGCAACCCCACCACAATTTCAACCGATTTGCTGGTGCCGGAGTTGGGATTGGGCTGACTCATAGCTGACTCATAACGAGGGGCATGGGGGGAGGAGACAAAGCCAGATGGCCGAACGGGCAGCAAACGCTTAACGCGGGATAGTTAAGCCCCGCTTGAGGAGGTTGTGCCTGGGGCCACCATCAGCGCGTTTGATCATTAATATATTAGACAAGTGGCCCGCAGCCTGGCCAGGGAAGTCTTAGGGTTTGGGTGCCGGTGTTTTGGCAATAACCACGGTGCTTAAGCTAAGTTTTTGAGATTGCCCTAAAAGAAATCGGCTGATTGACGCTGGAGTTGGTATAAATTAAACCGACTGCGCCACCATCAGGCGCAGTCTCACGATTTGGGAGTGTGGCCTCAGCCTAGCCGTTACCCTGACCTCCTATGCCTGTGTCTTTATCAAACCCCATCCTTAGCCCTAACTCGCCAGCGGACAACGTTCTGAGCTGGCTCAAGGAGGCTATGGGGTTGCCTAGCGCAGAGCTTCATATCAAGCTCAGGGGCAACATTCTGCACGTGCTGTGTGAAACTCCAGCGGCTTTAGAGCAGTCGGCGGTGCTACTGAAGCTGGTGCGATCGCTTCTAGAGGGGGGCGACGGCCTGGTGCGGCAGCACTATCCTCAGGTCTATCAGCTCTACGTTTACAGTCGTCAGTCGGGCAACCCCACCCCCGATTGGACGGCCCCGATCTATTTCAACCGTCTAGAACGCCACCTGGCCCAACTGGTGCTCGAAAACCAGGACGAGGCCGATATGAAGGCGACCCAGTCGCTGCTAGAGCAGTACAACCGAAGCCAACCCGAGGGGCAGCGGGGAGCGGCGACGGGCAGTGGGGCAATTGTGCTGTCAAACCTCAGCCTGGCCCGCAAGGGTGACCCTGAGGCGATCGCCTGGTACCTGAGCGAAACCCTCAGCAGCTTAGATGTGGGGGTGTGGGTCAGCATTAAGGCGATTCCGGGCACCGCCCACCTGCACCGGATGGCGGTTGCCCTAGACGATGGCGATCCGGCGGCAGTCGATGGCCCTGGCGGCCATGACACGACTATTTCTCGCCTGTGGATTCTCTGTGAGGCCACCTACAGCCCCGACCCTTCGCTGATTGCCCGGCCTACCGCAGAGCGGCTGCGGCAGCTTCAGCTGACTCAGTTTAAAGATGCGGTGCTGCTGCTGCAGGTGCGCGGTGAAACCAAACCCGACTGGAGCCTGCGCATCGACCTCACCCCCCCAGAAGAAATGCTGCGGGAGTGGGGCCGCTGGGGCGATACCGATGCGATCGCGCGGTTGTTGTCGGCGGCAGTAGCCAGTTGGCACCTGGGGGTGACCGCTGAACTCACCAATGGCACGCTACACCTGATCTGCTCACCCCAGAGTGGTGACCACGATACCCAGCAGGCCGAGGGGCTAGAGGCTCAAACGGCGGTGCTAGAGGCGCTGGCTAAGCCCCTTGAGGCGCTGGCTCCCCAGGGGATTTACCGAGCGGTGATCTATGGCCAGACCGGGGCCGAGGCGACCCCCGCCTGGGTGCACTACCTCGATCTGCCGGCTACCGAGCACAGCGCCCTAGCCGACACCCCCGAATATTTGGGCCAAACCGGCGATCTACCGGCGATTGCCTTCTTGCTCACCCGCCTGCTCAACCCCAGCCTCGATGACCGGCTTGCTACCGGCGGGCAGCGGGTGCAGCTATTGCAGCGCGATGGGTTGCTGCACGTCATGGTCGATGGGCCGGTGGCTCCCCAGCGCCGCCTGGTGGCCCCGCCCATTCACGACTATTTGCTGGCGCTCAGCCCCATGGGGGTCGAAGGGGTGCGCGTCTACGGGCGGCGATCGGGGCAGTCGCAGCCCGCCTGGAGCTACGGTCAAGATTTCCTGACTCGCCGCCGTCTGGTGCCCGAGGCCACCCCCGAGTTCACCGCTTCTGATGCCTACGTCAACGAACTGCTGGTGCGCCCCGACGGCCCGGTGACCGTTGCCGACCTTGAGGCCGACCTGGATGAAGACCTGGCCGTAGGCGAGTGGGTGCAAGACCTGCTGGCCCAGGGGCGGCACATGCTGCTGCGATCGCAGCTCTTGACTAGCGCCACCCCCGAGCCCGCCGCCGATGGCGTCGATGGTATCAACGATCTGGGCCGCTCCGATGGGTTCAAAATTGCCGTGGTGTGGGCGGCGGTGGGCGTCTTGATTGCGCTTCAGGTCGATTGGCTGCTGGGGCAGGTGGTCAGCCCGCCTGCTCAGCAGGCCAAGGCCGAGATCGTGCTGCCCGAGGCTGCCCCACCACCGGTGGCCACCGACCCCTTTGCCGATGACCTGGCCCAGCTCGACTGGCCTACGGCCCAGGGGGGCGATGACTGGTTTGGGGATGGGTTTATTAGCGACTCACCGCGATCGCTAGAGGGGCAAGATTTAGCCACCAGCCCCAGCCAGCCCATCGTGGCGATCGATGACTTAGTCGATCAGGCGGCCTTTTCTACCTTTAACAGCCAGCAGATGAACGAAAAGCTGGCCCTGTACTACCAGCGCCTGGCCCAGTCTGGCCCCCCGGAGGTGATGATTGTCGGCAGCTCCCGCGCCCTGCGGGGGGTTGACCCGGTGGCTCTGCGCAAAGAATTGGCGGCCATTGGCTATGACGACATCAGCGTGTTTAACTTTGGCATCAACGGGGCGACTGCCCAGGTAGTCGATCTGGTGATTCGCCAGGTGCTCGAGCCTCACCAGCTGCCCCAGCTAATTATTTGGGCCGACGGGGCGCGGGCCTTTAACAGTGGCCGCACCGATGCCACCTACAATGCCATTGCCGCCTCCCCTGGTTACCGAGAAATGGCCAATCGGCGATCGCAGGCTGCTGACGCCACCGCTGAGGCCACCGCAGAGGGCGGTTTGATTAACCCCACCGGCACGTTGCCCAGCAGCTACGTCGCCCTAGACGAATGGATGAGCGATCGCCTGGCCACCCTCTCGGCGGTGCACAGCAACCGCGATCGCCTCAAGGGTTGGCTCCAGCAGCAGCTCGTTGCTGCGACCCCCCGCACTGGCAACCTCAGCGAAGAGGCCCTAGACGCCCCCATGCCCGCCGGTAGCACCATCGACTTTGATGGCTTTTTGGCCCTGTCGGTGCGGTTTAACCCCGCCACCTACTACCAAAACTACGCCCGCGTCTCAGGTATTTACGACGGCGACTACGACAGCTTTCGGCTCGATGGCCAGCAGTCGGAGGCCTTTGAAAACCTGCTGAGCTTCACCCAGGATCAGGGCATTCCCATCGTGTTTATCAACACGCCGCTCACCGACGAATACCTCGACGACTATCGCCGCGAGGCGGAGTCAGAATTTTTGCAGCATATGTTTACCCTCTCGACTACCGAGTCTGGGTTCCTTTTCCGAGACTTTGGCCAACTGTGGCCTAACCGCTACGACTATTTCTCCGATCCCAGCCACCTCAACCGCTATGGTGCTTACCAGGTGTCGAGCCAGCTGGGGCAAGACCCGCTGATTTCCTGGCCTCGCCCTGCTGCCCCTGCCACCCCATGACTCTCCCCTCCCTGATCTATGCCCTGTTTTTGCTCAGCGTCGTCGGCGTGTTTTGGACGCTGGAGTCGCTCCAGGCAAGGCTGTGGCTCATGGTGGTGGCCAGCCTGATTTTCTATGCCTCGCTTCAGGTGCAGTATTTGCTGCTGATGGTGGTGCTGCTGATTGTGACCTTTTTGATGGGCAATGCGATCGCTGCCCCCCTCGACTGGCGCATTCCTAACCCCCGCTGGCAATTGGCCGAACGCGGCTGGAACCAGCGCCGCACCCGCCTGCTGTGGCTGGGCATTGCTATCAACGTCGCCCTGCTGCTGGGCTTTAAGTATGCCGAAGGGCTGTTTCGCTGGCTGGGGCTAGATCTGGGCACAGCTACCCCCGACGACACCCTAAATCGGATCATCATGCCCTTGGGGCTGAGCTTCTTCGTGTTTGAGTGCATCGCCTACCTGGTCGATGTATACCGAGGGTCGCCCGCAGCGCTTAACTTCTCAGACTTTGCTGCCTACAAGCTCTATTTTCCTAAACTCATCTCTGGCCCCATTACCCGCTTTCACCCCTTTATCGACCAGATTGAACAGCAAAAGCCGCCGGGGCTCAACACTGCCGTCGAAGGCCTGTGGCTAATCGCCTACGGGGCGACGAAAAAGCTGCTGATTGCCGACCACATTGCCATCTTAGTCAACCTCAGCTTTGACAACCTGGAGCGGGCGGGCAGCGCCGATATTTGGCTGGCTACCTTTGCCTACGGTCTTCAGCTTTACATTGACTTTAGCGCCTACGTGAACATCGCCCGAGGCAGCGCCCTGCTGATGGGCATTACCCTACCGCAAAATTTTGATGCCCCCTACTTCACCACCAGCCTGGCCGACTTTTGGCGGCGCTGGCACATGACTTTGGGCGACTGGCTGCGCAACTACCTCTACTTTCCCCTGGGCGGGTCGCGCCAGGGGCTAGGGCGCACCTGCCTCAACCTGATGCTGGTGATGGTGATCGCAGGTATTTGGCACGGCAACAACTGGGGCTTTTTAATCTGGGGGGCCATGCACGGGGCGGGCCTGGTAGTGCACCGTCTCACCCAGTCCTGGAGCAAAGCCAGTCCGCCGGTCAAGGCGTTTTGGGGCACCCTACCGGGCACTGGGCTGGGCTGGCTGCTGACCCAGGGGCTGGTGTTTTTTAGCTGGCTATTCTTTCGGCTGCCCGAGCCCCAGCGCTATAACCTGGCCCTGCAACGGCTGTGGGGCACCCCTGCCGACGCTCAATTTAGCCAGTTGGTCTACCTAGAGTCGTTGGGCTTTACCTTTACCCAACTGTTGCTCATTCTGTGGGGGGTACTGGGGCTGATGGCCGCCGCTTATGTGGTGAAGCGAGGGCTCAAGCTAGAGCTGAGCTGGCCGGTGAAACTGCTGCTGGTACCGCTGTTTAGCCTGCTGGCCTGGCTGCTGGCCCCGGCGGAGACGCTGCCGTATATTTATTTCGATTTCTAGAGTCTTGGGTGAAGAGGTCCAGAGGTGAGGGGTAGGGAGATTGGCTGGGATGGTGGAGATGGGGCTGCCGGAGGAGCAGCCGACGCTAACGACTGAGCGGCTGGTGCTGCGATCGTTTTCGCTGGCGGATGTGCCTGCGGTGGTGGCGCTGGCGGGCGATCGCGCCGTAGCCGAAAATACCCTCTCGATTCCCCACCCTTACACCGAGGCCGATGCAGAAAGCTGGATCAACCAGCAGCAAGTCGATTGGGCCGAGAGCAAGGCGATAACCTTTGCCATTACCCAGCCCGATGACAGGCTCTGCGGAGCGGTAGGATTGAGCCTGTACCCGACCTACAACATGGCAGAGCTGGGCTATTGGGTGGGGCGACCGTTTTGGGGCCGGGGCTATGCGACCGAGGCCGCTGCTGTAATCGTTGACTTTGGGTTTATCAACCTGGGGCTAAATCGCATCAACGCGGTGCATTTTGGCGACAACCCTGCCTCGGGCCGGGTGATGCAAAAACTGGGCATGACGAAGGAGGGCTATCGGCGGCGGCAAACCCCCAAGTGGGGCGTGTATCGCGATGTGGCTCTCTACGGTCTGCTGCGCGAAGACTGGGAAAGCCGAATGTAGGGGCGAATGGCATCCGCCCTGCGGGGTATGGGGTTTGGCGACCCTAGTCTGGGCGGGGCAAACGCCGTTTGCCCCTACACGGCAGAGGATGCTGGCTCCGTAGGGTGGGCATTGCCCACCAGCCAACCCTGCCTCAACCATCCAACCTTGAAGATCCACTTTGCTTAGGCTACAAAGGCACCCCTTCGCTACCTGCGAAATCGTTGGGGATTTCATCAACGGATTGAACATTCAAAACGCTCATTAGAGCCTTCCACTGCTGGGGCGTTAACTTTGCCTCAGTTGCCCCGGCAATCCACCGTTGATACGTCCGCAGCGGAATCCCACAGTGAACCGCGAACTCAGCTTGGGACAGATTCGTCCGCTGAATCCTGAGTTCTTCAATGGGGGAATCGCTTTCCTGGGGGCGTCGGTCTTTTTTCATTTAACGCAGATGGCACGCCATATTGACGTATTAGAATTGGTACGTCAATATGGCGTATGTAAGTCGATGGCAGCACCAGCCCTACCTACGAGGGCGTTCCTGCTGTCGTGCCCTATTCTACCGTTACCCATCATGTTCTTTTGCCATCTGCGATCGCAGGGGCTAGTTTTTGCTGCTCATGCACCTGCTGAAAGGCTGTGATCCCTGCCCGGTAGGCAACGCCCACCCTACGCTTTGTTTTGCTGTTGAGGAAATCTTAAATGCTGCAAACGCAATCTTTTTTGCCGTCCTACGGTCAGGGGGCGGCACAGACTCCGCTGCCTACCATTCCAATCACCGTGGTGCCGCACCGCCGCCTACGGCACTACCTAGTCGGCTGCCCCGACGATACCCAGCACGCCATCGATCGCCTGCACCTGCTCGGCTACCTCGATCGCATCAGCTGGAGCCACACCATCGACATTCCCACCAATGGCCTGATCATTCGCCCCGATGCGGGCGATGTGCTGCGCTACAGCCAGCGCGATCGCCCCACCACCTAAGCTAAAACGGTACGGCGGAATTCAGGGCGATCGCATCCTTTCTATGAGGATGAACAAATTGCAGCGATTGAGCATGGAGGTGTAGCCGTTGCCCCGGTGCGCCCTGGCCGTAGAGGCGATCGCCCCAGATCGGCGCGTTTAACCCCTGGGGATGGGCCGCATGCACCCGTAGCTGATGGGTGCGCCCCGTCAACGGGTAAAAGGCGATGCGGGTATGCTCCCTTTCGCAGTCCAGCACCTCAAACTTGGTTTGGCTGGGTTTGCCCTGCTGCCAGTTCACCCCTTGCCGGGGGCGCTGGGTCGGGTCGCCCCACAGCGGCAGGTCAATAATCCCCGACGAGTTAGAGACCTGCCCCATCACGATCGCCTGGTAGGTTTTGGCCACCTGGCGCTGGGCAAACTGCTGGCTGAGCTGACGGTGGGTGTCGGCATCGAGGGCCAGTAGCAGCAGCCCAGAGGTATCTTGATCGAGGCGGTGGACGGGTTGCAGAAAGGCATCTTGGGGCAGGGTCAGTCGCAGGCGGGCGAGGACGCTGTCGGCGCGATCGCAGTAGCGACCCGGCACCGACAGCAGCCCCGCTGGTTTATCCACCGCGATGATCCACGGGTCTTGGTATAGAACGGTGATCTCAAGCCCCGGTTGAATGCCCCCAGTTTGCGGGGGTTGTAGGGGCGCAGCATGCTGCGCCCCTACGGGAATGGCGGCTGAGGCCAACACCTGGGCCGACAACCCCGACAGCAAAAACCCCATGATCGGCTGACAGCGCTCGGCGCAAGCCCCGTAAAATTCGCCCGGCTGTTTGTCGCTCTGGGCTGGCCCCCACCAAAACTCGGCCATCGCCAGCGGTTTGAGGCTAAGCTGAGCCGCTGCGTGCAGCAGTTTGGGGGCGCAGCAGTCGCCTGTGCCCGTGGGTAGGTTGCCCCGCTGGGCCAGGGTTTGAAGCGCAACCGATTCGCCGGCAAAGTTGGTGAGGCGGTAGGCGGCGTGCATCTCAGTCTGGAGCTGGCGGGAGAGATCGCGGCGCTGCTGTTTGAGGGCGGCGATTTCGGCATCGGCAGCTTGAATTTTGGTCTCTAGCGGGGTGAGGCGATCGCGCCACTGCTGTTTAAACTGCCGCAGCTCGGCTTTGTCGCCCCGGCTAGCTTGCTCCAGAGCCGCTAGAGCCTCCGTGAGCGCTGCTCCGGTGAGGGTGTGGGCCAGAGTTTGGCGCTGGCGATCGCGGGTCTGTTTGCGATCGCGGTGAGTTTGGTTGAGCTGGGTGCGATCGCGGGCTTGCTCGTCCTGCAACCGAGCGTAGGTTTTGCGATCGGGCAACTGCTGCAACCCTAGCAGACGGTCTTTAATCGTCGCTAGCTGGTCGAGGGTACGGGCCTCTTGCAGGGCCACCTGTTCTCGCCCTGCGATCGGCGGCACCCAGCCGGCCACCTGCGATCGTCCCTGCCAGAGGCCAGAAAACGCCTTGAGCACTCGGGTTTCCCTGTCAGCCGTCTGTACCAGCAACACCCCGTACATCTTGCCCTCTAGCGGGTTAGCGGCTTGGAGTTGTGCCATTAGCCCCTGGGCTACCGCCCGCGCTAGAGCGGTGCGGGGCAAGGCATACTGTTGCCCTGTGCGGGGGCAATAGCCCTGATACTTATAGTCCGCTACTTCGTCGCTAGCGCGATTTGCAGAGAGGCGATGTTCTCTAGACAAAAAAGTTTCTAAAGCATGTAGCTGCGAATCTAGCACCGTTTTTGGCTGGTTTCTAGCTGCCTCAGCGCCCCTTTTGATCTCTCCTCATTCAAGAGTTAGATAACCAAGGGCCAGAGGCGATGGTCATCCTGTACCTTACCCCAGCAAAAGCTGGGTTATGCCAAACCCGAATGGCATAACCCCGATTCCCAAACGACCAAACCGTGGGGGCGCATGGCATGTGCCCGGCTGAACCGGGGATAACCAAACAGGATTCAGGATGAGTGGGGTGCGGGCAAGAGAAATTGTAGGGCTTGGGGGTCAATCTTGACTTCAATAACTGTGGGGTTAGGCTTTGTGACCTCAGAGGGTGCCATTAAGCGATGGTAGGGCAAAAACTGATCATCTATGTGGATGTCAAACCCCTCCCCCTGAATCCGTAGATGCTTGCCTCGGTAGGGGGTGAAGGGAGCCGGGCAGTCTTCACCAGCCAAGCAGCGGTCTAAATACTCGTATAGCTGAGGCTGCTCACTTTCCTTCACTCCAACAACTGTCAGCAACCCGTCATCAACGCTGGCGGCGGCCAGGTGAAGGTTTGGCCCCACATACTGAATATTCATGGCTTCTAGCAAGAGGTAGCTGCCGGAGAGGTCTTGCCCGTCTAGAGAAACCTGCAAAGACTGAGCAGAACAGCGAGAAACTTGCTGCTTTAACAGATTTAAAACGGCTGCTAATTCTGCTTGAGCGCTGTCTGCTTGATCGAGAGCGCTACTGTTATCAGCTTGAGCCATCGTTTGAGTAAATAGCCCTAGCCCCAAACTTTCTACAACATAGGTTGATCCCCATTCTCCCTGGGCGATCGCACCATCAAATTGGGTGGGCTTTGCTGTTGTCCATCCAGCTACTAATTCTTCTAAAGAACTGTCCATCAACCCTAATGTTTTCGCAATATTGTTAGCGGTTCCTAGGGGCAAAATAGCGATCGGAATCTGTCGCCCCACTAGCTGTTTGGCTACCTTGCCCAGGGTGCCATCTCCCCCTGCGACCACCACAAACTCACCGGGTGATTCTAAAGCGTCAGCCCAATTCTGGGCCTTGGGTGATTGGTAGGTAACCTCATAGCCAGCCTGACGCAGGAGACTCAAAAGTACCTCGCTAGAGGGTTGATCGTCATCTCCCGCCTTGGAATTATGAATCAGCGTGACTTTCATAGACATTCTCTAAACGTTCAAAGTACAAGCATCAATAAAACTGACCTTGTGCCTCTATCATCCCCTGGCGCTCTGGCCGCTGACTATGAGGCTAAAGACAGAAAGAACGATGAGGCCAAAGGTAGAAAGGAGGATCAACATGCGGATACTTATTGCTAACGACGACGGCATCTATAGCCCTGGAATTGCGGCCCTGGCTGAGGTAGCTTCTAAGTTTGGGCACGTGCGAATTGTGGCACCCGACGTCGAAATGTCATCGGCGGGGCACTCGATCACTGCCTCGCGCCCCCTCTCTTATAAGCGCACCCCGCTCAAAGACTTTGAGGCCTACCGGGTCAACGGCACCCCGGCTGACTGCGTCGCCCTAGGGGCTTACCAGTGGGACAAAGTGGACCTCGTGCTTTCGGGCATTAACCTGGGCAGCAACCTCGGCAACTCCATGTGGCATTCGGGAACGTTGGCGGCGGCCAAGCAGGCGGTGCTGCTGGGGTTGCGCGGTATTGCCTTTAGCGCACCCGTAACCGAGAGTGAGCCCAATTTTGACCAACTCAAGCCCGCTTTAGAGCAGGTCTTAGACTTACTCCTGACCAGTTCAGAACTGGCCCTGGTCAACGTGAATTTTCCTGAGCAAGCCCCGCTGGGCCTGCGCTGGACTCGCCAGTCGGTGCGGCAGTACGACGGTCAGGTTGTCGCTAGCGAAGACCCGATGGGACGGCCCCACTTCTGGTTTACGGTGGTACCGCTAGAGGCTGCCGAGCCGGGCACCGATCGCTGGGCCGTTGAGCAAAATTATGTCTCAATGACGCCTTTGCGCCTCGATCTAACCCATGAAGAAGAACTGGCGCGGGCCTCATTAACTTATCCCTGCGATTAAGGGCAAGTTAAAGGGTGTCCAAACAGTGAGTTATACCGAATCCGAGTTTCATACCCCCAATACCCAACCGGTCAACCTGTAGGGGCGTTGGCATAGCCTGGCCGGAGGCCTTACCGCCGTTCGCCCAGCAGAATTGGGGGTAGCCAGTAGGATTTGGTATGAGATGTCTACCTAAAAGAAGATTACGAACCTCAGTGGCTCTGCTAAGTTAACGGAGCGTGCCGATCTATCCCAATTGATCAGCGCTATCTTCTTTAATTGAGAGTGCTGCAATGACAGCAAGAAACAGGGTTGGAGCCATTCTGCAACAGGATGGACAGTGTCATTTTACCCTTTGGGGGCCTGAGCTAGATGCGGTTGAGCTACGGCTTCTGTCGCCTCAAGAATCGGCTTTTACGATGGAGAAAAGTGAGGAAGGTTACTGGTCTACTACGGTTGAAAACGTGGCTCCAGGTACTCACTATCTCTACTGTGTCAATGGGGCCGATTTGCGGCCCGATCCGGCATCTTTTTATCAGCCAGAAGGGGTACATGGCCCCTCAGCCGTAGTTGATCTCAATGAGTATGAATGGGGCGATCGCGACTGGCAAAATATTCCCTGGTCAGATTACGTTATCTACGAGCTACATATCGGCACCTTTACTCCTGAGGGTACTTTTGAAGCTGCGATCGCGCAGCTTTCTGACCTCAAAAATTTAGGTATAACGGCGATCGAAATTTTGCCAGTGGCCCAGTTTCCCGGTGAACGAAACTGGGGCTACGACGGCGTATACCCCTACGCCACCCAAAATTCCTACGGCGGCCCAACCGGGTTTAAACGTCTAGTTGATGCCTGCCACCAGCAGGGAATCGCCGTCATTTTAGATGTGGTCTACAACCACTTTGGCCCTGAGGGCAACTACACCGGCAGCTACGGCCCCTACACCACCGATAAATACAATACCCCCTGGGGCAACGCCATTAACTTCGATGACACCTGGTGTGATGGAGTGCGGCATTATTGCATTGAAAACGCCCTCTACTGGCTGCGCGAATTTCACGTCGATGGGCTGCGACTCGATGCTATCCATGCCATCTACGACTTTGGGGCCAAGCATGTGCTGGCCGACATGGCCGAGGCAGCGGCAGCGTTGTCTGAGCAGTTGGGTAAGCCCTTGTATCTGACAGCAGAGAGCGATCTCAACAACACCCGCATTATTCGCCCTGTAGACCAGGGGGGCTTTGCCCTACGAGCCCAGTGGAGCGATGACTTTCACCATGCCCTGCACACCCTGCTAACTGGAGAGCGCTACGGCTATTACCAAGACTTTGGCACCTGTACAGCGCTGGCGACGGCTATCCGCGATCGCTTTGTCTATAGCGGTACCTATTCACCCTTTCGGCGACGACGACACGGCAACTCAGCTACCGACTTGCCCTCAGATCAATTTATTGTCTGCGCCCAAAACCATGACCAAATTGGTAACGCCAAGGGCTGCGATCGCCTCTCCAAACTAATACCCTTTGATGCCCTTAAGCTGTCGGCGGCGGTGCTGCTCACGTCTCCCTACATCCCGCTAATTTTCATGGGTGAAGAATACGGCGAAACGGCACCTTTTCAATACTTTATTGATCACAGCGATCCCGATCTAATCGAAGCCGTTTACCAGGGCCGAAAGCGCGAATTTAAAGAGGCCCATGGGTTTGGCGAACCCCAGCCTGCCCACGAGGTCGCTACGTTTGAAATGTCTAAATTAAATTGGCACCAGCGCACCGAAGGGCAACACAAAACATTGCTGAACTTCTACCAGCGGCTGCTAGAACTGCGGCGACAACTCCGACTCAATGCCCCGTCCTACTCTGACGACATCACCATTACCAGTGACGACGAAAAGCAGATCATTGTCTACGAGCGAGCGACGAATAATGGGCCATTGCTGTTTTTAATCAATTTCAACCAGGCCGTTAGCATCATTGATGTTGCCCTGGCCGATACAAATCAGCCCTGGGTCCTTAAGCTCGATTCTGCTCTCGAGCAGTGGCAAGGACCCGGCTCTGCTTTACCCGAAAAAATTACTGAAGCCCAGTCCTTAGAGCTGCCCCCGCTGGGGTTTGCTCTCTATGGCGTTACCTGAGGGTCTGGGTGGCTCTCGCTCAGCCTAGCTTCCAGCGCTGGTTCATTTTAAATTTCTCTTACTTTTTGAACTCCTATGCGTATTCCCACCGCTACCTATCGCATTCAGTTCAACCCCGAGTTTGGGTTTGCTGCGGCCCAAGACATTGTCGACTACCTCAAAAGCTTAGGGGTGTCCGATATTTATGCCTCGCCGATCTTTAACGCCCGTAAGGGCAGCACCCACGGCTATGACGTGGTCGATCCGAGTCAGCTCAATCCTGAGCTGGGGGGTGAAGCGGCGTTTGGACCGCTGATCGACACGCTGCACCACCACGGCATGGGTTGGCTACAGGATATTGTGCCCAATCACATGGCCTATGATGGTCAAAATCCTTACCTCATGGATGTCATGGAGTATGGGCCTGACTCAGAGTATTTCAACTTTTTTGACATTGAGTGGGAAGGGCCAGAGGAGTTGGGCGGCAAGGTTTTGGCCCCGATGCTGGGAGATTTTTACGATCGCTGTTTAGAGCGTGGTGAAATTCAGCTCAGCTACGATGAAACTGGGCTCAGCGTCAACTATTACGGCCTGCGGTTTCCGGTGCGGATTGAGTCTTACGGGCGGTTTTTGAGCTATCAATCGGGGCGACTGGCGCAGCATCTCGACAAGAGCGATCGCACCTTTGTCAAAATCTCCGGCATTTTGTATCTGGTCAAAAATGCCATTGTCGATCTTTCCGGGCGCGAGTATCGCGATCAGGCCCAGTTTGCCAAAGGGCTGTTGTGGGATGTTTACCAAGAGAGCGACGAAGTCCGCGAATTTATCGATCAAAACCTAATTCTTTTTAACGGCATTCCCGATCAACCCAGCAGTTTTGATCTGCTTGACGAAATGCTCTCCGAGCAGTTTTATCGTCTCTCCTTTTGGAAGGTGGGGGCAGAGGAACTCAACTACCGACGGTTTTTTACCGTCAATGAGCTAATTTGCCTCAAGGTAGACGATGAGCAGGTCTTTAATCAGACCCACGACCTGATTATTCAAATGGTCAAATTGGGAAAGTTTAACGGAGTCAGAATTGATCACATCGATGGGTTGTACGATCCGACTACGTACTTAGAGCGCCTGCGCGATCGCCTGGGTGATACCTATATTGTGATCGAAAAAATTCTTGAAACCGAAGAAACCCTGCCTGACGAATGGCCCATTCAGGGCACCTCCGGCTACGACTCTCTAATCCAGCTCAACGGCGTATTCTGCCAACAAGATCACCAAGATGCGTTTACCCGTCTCTACCAACAGCTCACGGGCGAAGCGACCTCCTATACAGAGTTGGTCAGCGCCAAAAAACGACTGATTGCTGACACCAACTTGGTGGGCGACATCAACAACCTGGCCCGATTTCTCAAGCGGGTTTGCCAGCAATACCGCTATGGGCGAGACCTTACCCTCTACGGTCTGCGCACGGCTATTGAGGAGGTGCTGATTGCTTTTCCGATCTACTGTACCTACGTCAATGACAAAGGTATTTCTGAACGCGATATTGCCTACGTAGAAGAGGCCATTGAAGCAGCCAGAAAGCGTATTCCCCAGCTGATCAATGAACTCAACTTGATTGAGAAATTTCTGTCGTTAAACTTTGAAGGCTCTCTGCCCGAGGAAGAGCGAGCCCAGTGGCTTCACTTTGTCATGCGCCTTCAGCAGTTTACTGGTCCGCTGATGGCCAAAGGGGTAGAAGATACCTTGTTCTACGGCTACAACCGCTTTATTAGCCTAAATGAAGTAGGTGGGTCGCCAGGGCATTTTGGCCTGTCGCTGCGGCAGTTTCACCAACGTCAACACCAGCGACAGCAGCAGTGGCCCCACGCCATCAACGCCACCTCTACCCACGACACCAAGCGCAGCGAAGATGTGCGGGCGCGGCTCAATGTGTTGTCTGAACTGCCCGCTGAGTGGGAGACTGCGGTCAATATCTGGCGCAGCCTCAACGGTAGCCACAAGAAAGTAGCCCACGATCGCGTCGTACCCGATGCCAACGACGAGTATTTTCTCTACCAAACCTTGGTGGGGGCTTTCCCTTTTGATGATCAGGAGTTGCCTAGCTTTTGCGATCGCATTGCTGACTATGTCGTTAAAGCGGTGCGCGAAGCCAAAGTCCATACCGCCTGGCTACGGCCAGACGCTGACTATGAAGATGGCTATGTGGCCTTTGCCCGCGCCATTCTCACCCCCGGCGAAAACAATCTGTTTCTGCCAGAATTCCGTAAATTTCAGCAGCGCATTGCTGACTACGGCATCTACAACTCGCTGTCTCAGGTGGTGCTCAAGCTCATGCTGCCGGGGGTGCCCGACATTTACCAAGGCCAAGACCTGTGGGATTTTAGCCTGGTAGACCCCGACAATCGCCGCCCTGTCGACTACGGCCTGCGTCGCCACTGGCTGCACGAATTGAAGCAATGGGCCGCAGGCGATCGCCCTGGCCTGCTGCAAAACCTGCTGGAGTATCGTCAAGATGGGCGGATCAAACTGTGGGTTACCCACTGCGGCCTCTCAGCCCGTCAGGCCTACCCCGATTTGTTTGAGCAGGGCGACTACCAACCGCTGTTTGCTCGAGGAGATGCCGAAGAGAATATTGTGGCCTTTGCCCGCCAGTGGGGGAATCAGTCGATCGTGGCGATCGCCCCCCGCTTTCTCACCAGTCTGATCGAGCCCGGCGAGTACCCCACCGGCAAAGTGTGGGGCAATACCACCCTGGCTCTACCCTCTAGCGCCCACCAGTGGAAAAACTGGATTACCGGCGAGCCGGTAGTCCCCGTTCAGGGCAATCCCTGGGAAGACATCCCCCTGTCCGAGCTACTGGCCCAATTTCCGGTTGCCATTCTCATCGGCGAGGGGGCCAAATAAAGCCTCTTCTCCTGAGACAGTAGCCGCTCAATCGCTCCTGTTCGACACTGCCTAAGCTTGCCGCCGCCTTATCCACCGTCTCAAAATCGTTATGATCTCGCCCACTCAAACCAGTCTCAGTTCACCCACCATCGCGGCAATTAAAACCTACATTCGAGATCGATGGCAACGCCTCTCTCGCTCCCACGATCAGCTGCTAGACGCAGCCTATGACGAAAAAATTGAGCACGAACGCAACGGCCTCTGGCTGGTGTATATCTCTGGTCAAGAAGATAGTGACCGGGTGATAGAGCATCTGCAAAAGACTGTTCCCCCCGAAGACATGGAAAAAATTTCCATCCGCAGTCTGCCCCTGGAGTGTGAGCAAATTGAAAGCCACGGCCTGCTCTATTTGCCCGGCGAATACGTCGTTCCCGGAGGACGCTTTAACGAACTCTACGGCTGGGATAGCTACTTCATTTTGCTGGGCCTGATGCATGACCAAGAATATGCCCTGGCCAAGAGCTTAATTGAGCAGTTGCTCTATGAGGTCAAGCACTACGGCACTGTGCTCAACGCCAACCGCACTTACTACCTCAACCGATCACAGCCGCCGTTGCTATCGCGCATGGTGCTCGAATGGTATGGGCATTGCCAAGATGCCGACTGGTTACTGAGCACTCTGCCGCAGCTCGAAAGCTACTACTACTACTGGGTCGTGCCCCCCCACCTCAACCAGGCCACCGGGCTATCGCGCTACTTTGCTGTCGCCGATGGTCCAGCTCCCGAAGTATTGTACTCAGAAATTGATGACCAAGGCCGTAGCCATTTTGATCGCGTCAAGGAGTTTTATCGCGACAATACCGTCACCGATTACGATGTCTCGCTCTACTACGATCGCGAACAAGACGAACTCACTGAGCTGTTCTACACAGGCGATCGCGCCATGCGAGAATCGGGCTTCGATCCCACCGATCGCTTTGGGCCCTTTAGCGTCGACATCATTCACTACGCGCCAGTTTGTCTCAATGTACTGCTGCACCAGGTCGAGCAAGATCTAGCCCAAATTCACGACATTTTAGGCAACACTGCCCTAGCCGATCAATGGCGCGATCGCTCAGACTACCGCAAAGGGTTAATCGACAAATATTTATGGAATGACGAAAAGGGCTTCTACCTCGACTACAACTTTCGAGAACGCTGCCACTGCCGCTACGAATACGCCACCGCCTTTTATCCCCTCTGGGCGGGTATTGCCTCCCCAGAACAAGCCCAGCGATTAGTGGACAACCTCCCCCAATTTGAAGCCCCAGGTGGTTTTAAAACCAGTAATGTTGTTTCCGGTAACCAATGGGATGCTCCCTTTGGCTGGGCACCCTTTCAATATTTTGTTGTCAAAGGTCTGCTGCGCTACGGCTACAAAGCCGAGGCCCTACGCCTAGCCGAAAAATTTGTTTCCTTACTGGTCAAAGACTTTGAGCGCTGCGGTGTGCTGCTCGAAAAATATGATATTGAAGCCTGTACCGGCGACGTGTCTGGCAAAATCAAATTTGGCTATAACACGAATGAAGTCGGCTTCGGCTGGACCAACGCTGTCTTCCTCGAACTCCTCACCCTGCTAGAACAAGAACAACACTAAAGATCCTGTCGTCCTTAGTCTTCTAGCACATCAGTGGCAATCCCAGAACTCCTGCCACCGGTCCCTTTGCCGGTTCTACCTCAGTTTGCGCGGGGCAACTGGTCGGCAGGGGTTGCCGTAGCACACCTGGCCCGGTGGCAGCGACTTAAAGACGCTGCTGCGCGCCCCCACCACACTGTTGGCCCCTATGGTCACCCCAGGAGCTATAAAGCAGTCGGTGGCTACCCATGCTCCGTTTTCAACGATGACGGGAGCTACCAGTAACCCAAATCGCGGATCACTGATATCGTGGCTGCCGGTACAGAGATAGCTTTTCTGCGAAATCACGCAGTGATTGCCAATCTTGATAGTGGTCAGGCTATAGAGCACTACGTCATCGCCAATCCAGCTGTGGTCGCCAATCGTCACATGCCACGGGTAGGTAAACCGTGCCGTTGGCCGAATCACCACTCCTTGGCCAACGGTGGCTCCAAACCGTCTCAGCAGCCATCGCCTAGGGCCGTGGGACGCATGGGGCGTCAGGGGAAAAATTATGGCTTGCAGTAGCCACCAGAGCAAAATAATTCCCTTCGATCGCCCCGGATTGTAGTTCGACTGGTCATAGGCATCAAGGCTTACCCAGGGGCGCTGCTCTAGGGCTGGCCCCTGGGAGATATCAGCCGGTGAGGGGGGAGCATTGTGGGAGGCAGAAGGAAAAGGAACCATCATGCTCAAAGAAGTTGAAGGGGCTGATTCTACACTTAGTGCGGCTCGCCGCCACCCAAACGAAATAGGCAGTTTAGAATCGAACTGATTCTAAACTGCCCATTTCCCTCTATAGACTACCGAAGTAGCCGTCTGTGACAGCGTTAACGCCTCAAACTAGCTACCTTTGATGACGAGGATGCGGCTGGTAATACACTTTAGAACCCTGATCCGCCACGTAGTGGCACGCCCAAAACGACCGAGCAAAACTCTTCCACACCGGCTCGCTAGAACTGCGGTAGTGATTGCCCAAAATTGGCTTGATCGCTTCGGTCGCTGTCTTCAGGTGATAGTGGGGCATGCTCGAGAAGATGTGGTGGGCCACATGGGTGCCAATATTGTGGTGAATTGGGTTGATCAGGCCGTAGTCGCGGTCAATGGTCGACAGTGCCCCCTTGAGAAAGTACCACTCCTCCCCGCGATACCAGGGAATATCTGGCTCACTGTGGTGCAAGAAGGTGACAAAGTCGAGCCACATGACAAACACGAGGTAGGGCATGACATAGTAGGTCACCAAAAACAGCAGCCCCTGGGTTATCCCCAACCACGCCAAAAACACAATCATCGCTGACCAGCACAGGGTACTCACCAACACGTCGCGCCGCTCTGAAGGACGAAACAACGGACTGCTGGGCAAGAAGTGGGAGCCAGCCCGTCCCGACGACCGAAAGAAGAGATAAAACGGGTAAGCCAGTAGCGATCCATAAAACCGCACAAACTTTTGTGCCGCAGGCATAGCCTGATAGGTAGATTCATCGATCGGGTACCAGCTTTCATCGGTGTCAATGTTGCCGGTGTTGGCGTGGTGGGTGCGGTGGCTAATGCGCCAGCCGTGGTAGGGCACCAAAATCGGCGTATGGGTGAGGTGCCCTACCAGATTGTTCAGCCACTTATGGCGTGAAAATGACCCATGGCCGCAGTCGTGACCGACCACAAACAGCGCCCAAAACATCGTGCCCTGAGCCAGCCAAAATATCGGGAAAAACAGCCAAGAATTGAGGCTGTAGGCTATCGCATATAGCCCCACAACAATGCCAACATCGAGAAACAGATAGGCCAAAGACCTCAGGGTAGACGGCCGAAAACAATAGCCTGGAATAGCCGCCTTCAGGTCTTGAAGGGTAAAGTTTAACTCCTCAGCTGACCGAACATAGGCCGATAGCTCTGCCTCTGTGGCCCCGGTCAGGATGCGATCTACTTGCACTAAAGCACCAAATTTAACCATAGGGATCAACGCCCCACTGCCTCAAGCAATACGAGCGTGCGTTACACAGCTTAACTTTTTGCGGAGTAAAATTCTATCTCGCAGTAGGTGCCTCATCCGAAATCCGGTGGCCTAGGTCGGCAGGTAGCCGATTAGACTTGGGTTACCTCGTTAGCTCGCCCAAATAGCTATTGAGAATGGGGTGATCGTCTACCCATACCGACACTGACCCGCCATGGCAGCAAAACTCGGCCCAGCCGTCAGCGTTGGTGGTAATGCTCCGTTTGATAGTGCCGGTGAGGTCGTAGAAGGTGGTGTTGGGTTTGCCCACTTCCATCCATTTATGGCCAGCTGCTCCGTTGCTCAGCAGCACTGCCATGGCCTGGGGATGATCGGGAGATCCTAGCCTCGTCCAGCCCACCACGTTGGGGTGGTTAAAATAGTCGTACTGGGGGCCGTAGGCAAAGTGGCGGCGGCCTACTAAAAGTCGATCTAAAATTTTCTGGTGCGAGTCCATCCAAATTTCGTACTGGTTGCCGTCGTGGCCTTTGTCCACGTAGTGGGCTCCGTAGTAGTCGCAGTGAAAGATGCAGGGGTAGCCGTCTTGTCGCAGCAAAATCAGGGCGTAGGCCAGGGGCTTAAACCAGGCTTCCACTACTGATTCCAGGGCTTGCAGGGGTTGGGTGTCATGGTTCTCGACTAGAGTGACGGCCAGCAACGGCATGGTTTTGACCACCGTATGGTCAAAAATGGTGCGGAGGTCGTAGTGGCTACCGGCTCGGCTTGCCTGGTGAAAATTGCGGTGCAGCGGCGCATCAAACAACTTCAAAAGACCGCCCGAGTTGTTGGCGTACCAGCTCAGGGTACCGAGGTCGTAGGTCCAATATTCGCCGACACAAAATAGATTTCGCTGGGCATAGCGTTCTAGATGAGTCAGCCAGTCGACAAAGAAGTCGCCGCAGATGTGCTTAATGGCATCTAGACGAAAGCCATCGATCCCAACCTGGTCAAGCATCCACTCGCCCCAGTGCTTCAACTCATTGCGCACATCGGGGTGGTCAATATCGAGGTCGCAGCCCATTAGATAGTCATAGCTGCCCATTTCCCAACTCACTTTGTCTTCAAAGGCTTTACCCTCAATCAGCCAAACGGCCCGATAGTTAGGCTCGTTGCTGTTGTGGTCTACGGCGTCAAAGTGGTACCAGTGCCACTTCATGCTCGAATATTTGTCGCCCCGCCCCGGAAAGTTAAAGCCTGTCCAGGATTTAATTTTCCGCATGTCGCCTAAGGTACGGCGGCGATCGCTGGGGTCCATGGGAGTAGCCTTGAACTCTTCCTCAAAATCGGCGGCCATTTTGTGGTTAAACACGACATCGGCGTAGATTTGAAGGCCCTGATCGCGACAGGCTTTGACCGCCGCGACATACTCAGCTTTGGTGCCGTACTTAGTGGGCACAGTGCCCTGCTGATCAAACTCCCCCAGGTCAAACAGGTCATAGGCCCCGTAGCCCACGTCTTTTGGGCCTTCAAAGCCCTTGGAGGCGGGAGGCAACCACAGGGCCGTAATACCTGCCTTGGCCAGATCCTCAGCCGCTTGTCGAACGCGGTTCCAGTGGTTGCCGTCGGCGGGGGTATACCAGTGGAAGTACTGCATCAGGGTGCCGTTGATTGCGGCCTGCTGTTCTTTGGGTTGTAGGGTGTCAGGGTTGAGTCGAGCGCCTGAGGTCTTGGCTGTATCCTGAGGCTGTTGATCGGGATGAGACATAGCTACCATCGGAAGATGCATTGCCCTAACAATAGGATCAAACCTTAAGGATGGGGTAGAGGATCCTTTAGGGGCTTCATCACTGCTCAAGAGCCGACAGCTATGAACGAACTCGCCGAGATCAATCGCCGGGTTTCCTGGCAATACCTGTTCCATGGTCAGTTGCAGCATGGGTTGCTGGTGCTGGTTTTGGTGCCTGGGGCGATCGCCTTGGCCGAGCCGGGGCTGACTGGTGGGAGTTGGCTCGGAGTCATTGATCGCCAGTGGGCCTACGGACTGATTGCCGTCGCCGTGATCCATCAAGTGCTGGTGTGGCTGCTCTGGCGGCTGCAAATCTGCTTTGGCACCCTGAGTCGCTGGCTGGGCCGCGCCGACCTAATGGTGTGGGGCCTGGTGTTCTTTCCGCTGTTGATGGCGCGCCCTTTGCTCACGGCGGCGGTGGCCGCCAGCAGCGCGGGCACTCTGGCGATTCCCCTTTGGGCAGCGATGCCGCTGGCCGCCCTGCTGCTGGGGCCAGCTCTCTACACGTTTTGGTCGGTGCAGCGATACTTTGGGCTGCTGCGGGCGGCTGGGGGCGATCACTTTCGCGCTTGCTACTGGACTATGCCCTTGGTGCACCAGGGGGCTTTTCGCTACAGCGACAATGCCATGTATAGCTTTGGGTTTTTAGCGCTTTGGGCGATCGCACTCGGGGGGCGATCGCAGGCCGCTCTAGCCCTGGCCCTGTTTCAGCACGCCTATATCTGGGTGCACATGTACTGCACCGAAGCCCCAGATCTCGCCCTGATCTACGGAGCTACGCCCCCAACCTCTGGGCCGCATCCCTCAGCCCCCAACCCGCTCAATCCCAAACACCAATAGCCACAGAGGAATTGTCAGCAGCAACGCCCCCGTAGATAGGGCAATGCTAGCGGCAGACAGCTCTCGGTCTAGCCCATATTCTTCCGCTAAAATCAGCCCGGCAAAGGCGCTGGGCATACCCGACATCAGCACCAGCACCAGCACCGCATTGTGGGGTAACCCCGCTCTCCAGGCGATCGCCCCCAGCGTAGCCGGTAGTATTAGCACCTTAATGACGGTCGGCACTATGGCGAGCTTGAGACTGCTCCAGCCCTGGAGTTGACTCAGCCGTAGCCCCATCAGCACCAAGGCCAACGGAATCACCAGCCACACGGATTGATGTAACGCCTGCTCAATCTCGGGTAGACTCTCCCAGCGCCGGGAGGTGTAGCCCAGCCCAAAAGCCCAAAGGGAAGGCACGGTCACCATATCTCGCAGCAGTTGCCAGCGAGACTGAGCATGGGTGTTGCGCCCAAACCAGCTGGCTAGAAAAACCCCAAAGCCGTAGGTTCCCACCAGGTTTTGCGTAACGCTATAAAAGACTATCCAGCCCAGGTAAGGGCCGCTAACCAGCGTTGGCACAATAGCTAGCCCGACAAAGCCGGTATTGCTCATCATTGAGGCCAGCACAAAGCTGCCGTGGCGGGGGCGATCAGCCCAGGTGAAAGTCAACGGATCTGTCCAGGGCTGATCTTTGTCCTTAGACTGGTCAAAATCATGTTGCGGCACCAGTGAGAGAACAGCGGCGTTACCCGCCGGTTCTATGCCCGAATGACGGCTTGAAACGCTCCACCGCACTGCGGCTAGGCCAATCAGGGCCAGCCCCAACCCTAGGGCCAACGCAATTACGGTATACAGCGGGGCCAGCCCAGTGTCTTGGGCAAAGTCGGTTTGGCGAGCTAAGGCAAAAATTTCTAACGGAATGCCCACCCAGTAGAGCAGTCGCCCTAACAATTGGGGCAACCTGGGCGGCGCAAATTGGCCCAGCAGCATGCCTAGCCCGGCCCAAACAATCAGCGGCAGGTAGGCTTGCATCAGAGAATCACGCATTTTGCTAGTTCGTTATGGCACTTGGGGTACTCAGTATTCTACGGATTTTTTTCACCTTGGCTACTGATTCCGTGCGATCGCCCTAGCGACTTCAGAGACAATTTTTTTCCAGTTCCCTAGACTTCGGTCACAGGGTAAGTCGTTAGGAAAACTCGAAGATACTAATTTATCCACTCGCTGAAAGCCCCTCTGAGCATTCACTCTAGACTTAAATGCTTATGGTGAATAGATTTTGATCTAGTTATCAAATGAGGCGACGTATAAAAAAAAGATTCTTGTCTGAAAATGTACGGATAAGCCTGAATGATATTAACCGCCGCCTCATAAATCTATGTCAATCCTGTGAAAGTAACCCTCAAAAATAGGCCGTAGCTCGATTTTTTGGTTTGATGGCATCAGGGAGCCAATGCTAGGGTTACTACCGATGTCTAACGACCGACACGGCAGCCCAAAGCATAGGTGCCTCATCGTCATCAAAGGGATTGCATCACCGCCCCTAGCTCGTTCTAGTTAGCTGTTTCGGTGCCGTGCCCCTGCTCGCCCCCAGTAGGCTAATGCTCTAGCCCCCAAGCCTCCTCTGATGACTCCTTGCACATCTACTTAGGGAGTACACCTCTGACTATGGCTACATTCGCACCCCGTCCGTCGGCTGAGACTCAGGTTGGCATTTATGAGTGCGAAATCACCCTCAAATTTCGCATCTTAGAAGAAAGCCATGTCATTGCCAATCGCGAACATCTTCTAGAGCAACTGCTCGATGCCTTCTCCTACGGCAGCGATGAATTTGTCGAACAGTTAGAGTCTCAAGTTGAAGTCAGCGAAGTGTCGGAAATGGCAGCATCACCGTTGATGCGTCGGCAACTCATTCGGCTCCGCAATTTGCCCTCGGCTTAAACGATCAGTCTCAGCCGTGCCTCTAGGGGCGTCTATGGTAGGGAAACTAGGCGGATCTAGTTCCCTCAAGGGTCTAAGCCTCGTATATTGATTAATAGGGTTTTGGGTGCAGTTCGCTCGGCTCTCTCAACTCAGTAGTCGCTGTAGCTTAGAACCATGCGTAGTCACTTCCTGCAACGAACAATTGCCCGGTTAGTCAGGCTCTGCCGGATTAGCGTTGTGGGCCTGATCTTGCCGCTGTTTTTGGTATTTGGGCTGACGGCGGCACCCGCTGAGGCGGTAGCTGTCTTTCAAGTGCCCACAGTAGCGGCTGGTGACTCAACCTGGGTAGTCGACGAAGCCAGCATTATTAGCCGCATCAACGAAAACAAAATCTCGGGTCGTTTAAGCGATCTAGCTGGCACTACAGGAAATGAGACTCGCTTAGTCACCATTCACCACTTTGACTACGGCGAAACCATCCAAACCTTTACCGACAAGTTATTTGATCGCTGGTATCCCACGCCAGAAGCTCAAGCCAATCAAACCCTGCTGGTGCTTGATGAGGTGACTAAGACCGTCGGTATTCGCGTAGGCGATCAGTCTGCTACTCTGCTTACCCCCGACATCGCCGACAGCGTTGCCCAAGAAACGGTGCTTTACCCCCTACTGGAAGGGGACAAATATAATCAGGCGTTTCTAGCCGCTAGCGATCGCTTAGTGGCTGTACTGAGTGGCCAAGCAGATCCTGGCCCCCCCGCGTTTGACGATTCCTTTAACAGCGAAAGCACCTTTACCAGTGCCGAAGAAACCGCTGAAAACCGTAGTAACACCACCATCTTGCTGGTTGTCCTATTAGTTCTAGCCACTGTAATTCCCATGGCTACTTATTTCTGGTATGCCGGGTTTGGCAATTAAAACATGCCAGAAAGTCAGGAGAGTTAGCCGATGCTTTCCTGCACCAGATTGGAGCCGTTGCGCTAGTGTAGTCTACGAAATAATTCAGGCTGCTTAGCGCTTTCTGGTGGTGGGGTTCTCGGCGTCTAGCATCAAGGGGCAAGGGCTGCCATTATGGGCTTCGGGAGGCACCAACCCCACTAGATGGGGTACCGGACGAGGGACATAACCTACCAGCGAATCGCCTTGGTAGGCTAACGATGTGCTGGCTCCAGAGTCAAGCATGACCGCATCGCGTAGCCCCGCTTGGTAAAGTAACTCGCCCAGTTCAACCGAGTCAACCATGGTGTGAGTGGCCCCTACCACAGGTTGCCCGGCCGTATTCACTCCCCAAAAGGCGCGGTGTCGACGAGCGTCGTAATCAAACAAGGTGCCAAAACTGCTAGCGGGCTGGGGTAAGCCATCTTTGACTAACCAGGCGGCAGCGACGAAGGCATCGGTGACCCCAGGTAGTTCACGAACTAAGCCTGCCAAAGTGTTGTGGCGATCAGCATCAAAGGGCACAAAGAGTACTCGGTGAGGAGCCATTAGCACTAAGGGGCGGCTGTTGAGCTTAGGAATTTCTCCGGCATACCCGGGCACAAACTGCTTGGTGCTCTGACTCAGCACTGGGCCAATCATGACGTTAGAGTCGAGGTATTTTAGCGAGAAAAACCCTCCGTCTACGGCCCCGGTGATGTTGCTGCCCGCCAGCATATCTGGCAGTTGATAACGGCTGTTTGCGTGAATGGTCACTGGGTGACCACCGCTGATTAAGCTCAAGGATTGTCCATCTAAATTGAGCTTTTGCAGTTCTACCGGGGTAGCAAAGTTAAACTCTGAATGGGCTATTGCTACGGGTGCCATTCCAGTCGCAGGCGGCCCACCCCAGGCCACATCTATCAATGAGTCGAGGCTAGACTGGCCGAACCGCTCGATCGCCAGGAGTGACTCCGAGGCACCGGCAAACTGCTCATTTTGCTGGCGCATGGTAAACGCTGCCAGGTATCCAGCATCGGCCACCACCTGCGCTACCCGCTCGTCGTAGTGGCCGGTCGGGTAACTAAAGTAGCGCATAGGAATACCCAACTCGCTCTCTAGTCGTCGCTTAGACTCAACGACTTCGTAGATCAGCTCGTCGTCACTGAGGGCGCGTAGATCTTCGGGGTGGGTGACGCTGTGGGAGGCGATCGTGACCAGAGGATCCGCAGCCATAATTTTGAGCTGCTCCCAGGTCAGGGTAGAGCGACCGGCAACTTCGCCGTCTACCTTGCCGGGAAACACAAAGAAAGTGGCGGGTACTTGGTACTTTTGCAGCAGCGGGAAGACATGCTCATAATGCCCTACATAACCATCGTCTAAGGTGATCAGAACTGGTTTTTCGGGCAGAGCGGCTCCGGTGCGCAGGTGCTGTACCAACTGGTCAGGGCTAATCGGCGTCAATCCATTGTCGAGAATAGTTTGCAGATGGTTCTCAAAGTCTGTGGGAGTAAGATCAAAAAAGACCTCTGGTGGCTCAAGTACGTCGTGGTACATCAAGATCGGCACCCTGGCTTCAGCGGCCTGGGGATGAATGCTAGGCCAAGGGGCTGCTGCCAGTTGAGCGATCGCAGCTGTCCCCAAAACGGCGCTCCCCGCCCCTAGCCCTGCTCCTTGAAATAGCTGGCTACCAGCGGCAGCAGAATTTTCTATGGCTGCCGTCAGCTCTACCGGACGACGGCACAGCCTTTCACTACTCATGACGGTGGGAAATGCGTCTAAACCAGGGGCATCGCTCAGTGTAAAGAGCCTCGCAGTCAAAGCTTGAGGCTGCTCAGCCGCGGGTGATGCGGCCCACCCCGCATTGCCAATGCGCAGGCTGCCGGTGCCTAAGGCTGCGGCTAGAGGCACCGCCGCGCCCAAGAGAAATGCTCCTGACCCAAAGGCCACCAGAATTTTCATTGAACCTGGCTTAATGCCAAATCGTTCCTTGACGCGCTTAACCATCACCTTCACTCCCTACCAGAATTCAGGTTCCGGCAAAACCCTTTACATATTACTGGGGAATGTTAACTTTGTTGGCCCAGCTTAGCCGGTTTTTGGGTTAAGGCTCGATTAATCCTAGCTTCCGCTAAAACAGGCGATCGCGCCAGCCTAGACGTAGTATGGAACAAGCCCGCACCTGCGATTCTGCTATGACGATAACTGTTGCCTACCTAGGGCCTGAGGGCACCTATTCCCAACTTGCTGCTCTGGCCTATAGCCTTGATCTAGAGCACCGCACGGGGCAATCTGTCGAGCTCAAGGCCATGCCCAGTATTCCTACCGCTATGCAGGCCACAGCTACTGGTGCTACCCAGCTCACCATTGTGCCCGTCGAAAATTCTACCGAGGGTGGCGTTACCACTACCCTAGACATGCTCTGGCAGCTTCAGCGGCTCACTATTCGTCACGCCATGGTGATGCCCATTCACCACGGACTGCTTTCCCAGGCTGGCGATTTAACGACGGTCAAGGTAGTTTACTCTCACCCCCAGGCGCTATCCCAGTGCCAACAGTGGCTAGAGTGCCATCTACCCCAAGCCGAGCTAGTGGCCACGCGTTCTACTACAGAGGCCCTAGATCACCTCGCTGACAATAAAACGGTAGCGGCCATCGCCTCAGAATGGGCCGCTCAGCTCTATAGCCTGCCAATTTTGGCTCACAATATCAACGACCACTCTGATAACTGCACTAAGTTTTGGGTACTTAAAGGTCATACTGCTGAAGAGTCCAGCAAAGCCGGACAATACACCTCTTTAGCCTTTAGTCTGCCGGTCAATGGCCCCGGTGCTCTGCTTAAAGCCCTGGCGGTATTTGGCCATTACGGCATTAATCTCAGTCGCATTGAGTCACGCCCCACCAAGCGATCGCTGGGAGAGTACCTGTTTTTTGTCGATCTTGAAACTAACGGTCACAGCCCTACAGGTCAACAGGCTATAGAAGATCTGTTGGGCTGCACCGAAAGCCTGGTTAATTTTGGCACCTACGATCTGATGACTATAGATCCGAGCCTAGCGGCAGCAAAAGCCAAAACTGGGGTTACTCAAGCACTTCCTTAAGGGCGGTGCGGGCGGCTAGGTGATTGCGGGTAGAGGTTAAGATTTCAGCTTCCCGTTCCAGACGCACGCTGGTGTCATCCATCTCTAGCAGCGCCTGCTGCTCTAGGGCGACTCCATGCAGGTTACTGGCTACCCAGTAGGAGAGCTCGATAGGAATATCAGGAATATTGTCAGGCAGGTCAATATCCTGGTTGGTCAATTTAGCCGACAGATGCACCACATCTCGCAGTAGGCGATCAACATCTGAGGCCAAGGGATGAAGGTCTTGGCTAGTGGGTTTATCTTCGATCCACTCCACTAGACCTACTCGATAAGGCTTTTCGCGCACGTAGCTAAGTACCCGAAACCGCTGCTGACCAAGGGTCAAAATCTTTAGGCGATCGTCAGGCAATCGTTGGTAGTGAAGGATCTCGGCGCAGCACCCTACCTGGGCAGGTTTGCCAGAGGTCGGATCTAACATCAACACCCCAAAGCGGCGATCGCTTTGCAGGATAGTGTTCATCATGATCCGGTAGCGGGGTTCAAACACGTGAAGCGGCAGGTGCCTCCCCGGAAATAAAACTAATTCAGGTAGCGGGAAAAGCGGTAGCTCTCGCACAGATAGGGACTCGGAGAATGCCATTATCGCCTCTTACGGGATTCAAGCACGCCGTGCCGGGGCAGGGCAGCTTGTAACACTTGTTTACATATGAATTATTCTAACCCAACTCACCTGAAGAATGCTGTGGCCTGGGTCGGGGTTCTAGCCTATCGGTGGTCAGCCTAGATGCCAAAAACCCGCCAAGCATAATGCCTTGGCGGGTCAGAGAAAATAGATGTTACAGCTTTACTTCAATATCTACCCCAGCTGGTAAATCTAGCTTCATCAGAGCATCAATCGTTTTAGACGACGGCTGGTAAATATCAATAATTCTGCGGTGGGTACGGCTCTCAAAGTGCTCTCGGGAGTCTTTGTCAACGTGAGGAGAACGCAGCACGCAATAAATGCGGCGCTTAGTTGGCAGGGGAATAGGGCCAATGGCTGTAGCGTTGGTGCGATTAGCCGTATCAACAATCTTCTCGCAGGAGGTATCAAGTAGTCTGCGATCAAAGGCTTTGAGGCGGATGCGAATCTTTTGTTGCTGGATGGTAGCCATAGGTCTCAACTAATTAGGTTGTCAAGGTGCGAAATGAAAGCAAATGATGTCTAGACAAAAGACAGGAGCAAGCCTTTAATCGGGTTGCTCCTGTCCTTGAGAAGTGAGCCTAGGGCTACTTCAGAATTTTGGAAACGACGCCCGCTCCAACAGTACGGCCACCCTCACGGATAGCAAATCGCATGCCCTGCTCAATAGCGATGGGGTTGATGAGCTCTACGGTCATCTTGATGCGATCGCCAGGCATAACCATTTCAGCATCGCTACCGTCATCACCGGTAAAGGCCATGATGCTGCCGGTTACGTCAGTGGTACGCACATAGAACTGAGGCTTGTATCCGGGGAAGAAGGGAGTGTGACGACCGCCCTCTTCCTTCTTGAGAATATAAACCTCAGACTCAAACTGGGTGTGAGGAGTGATGCTGCCGGGCTTAGCCAACACCATGCCGCGCTCGATGTCCTCTTTTTGAAGACCCCTGAGTAGCAGACCGGCGTTGTCACCAGCCATGCCCTCTTCAAGACTCTTCTTGAACATCTCAACCCCAGTAACAGTGGTGCTACGGGTGTCGCGAATGCCTACCAACTCAACGGTTTCGCCAACCTTGACCTTGCCGCGCTCAATTCGCCCAGTGGCTACGGTACCCCGACCGGTAATTGAGAACACGTCCTCAACAGCCATCAGGAAAGGCTTGTCGATGTCGCGCTCAGGGGTGGGGATGTAGTCATCAACGCTGTCCATCAGCGCTAGGATTTTGTCGACCCACTCGTTTTCACCACGGCTGATAGCGGGGGTAGCAGTCAACGCTTCTACTGCCAGTAGGGCAGACCCAGAGGTAATGGGAATATCGTCGCCCGGGAAGTCGTAGGAGCTGAGGAGCTCACGAACTTCAAGTTCAACCAGCTCTAGCAGTTCCTCGTCATCGACTTGGTCTTGCTTGTTCAAAAACACCACAATGCTGGGTACGCCGACCTGCTTCGCCAGCAGAATATGCTCCCGGGTTTGGGGCATGGGGCCGTCGGCAGCCGAGCAAACCAGAATCGCGCCGTCCATCTGGGCCGCACCGGTGATCATGTTTTTCACATAGTCAGCGTGTCCAGGGCAGTCAACGTGGGCATAGTGGCGAGTTGCAGTCTCGTACTCCACGTGGGCCGTGTTAATGGTAATACCACGAGCCTTCTCTTCAGGGGCCGCATCGATCTCGTCATACTTACGAGCCTTAGCACCACCAGCCGCCGCTAGCGTCATGGTGATGGCTGCCGTCAGAGTGGTCTTGCCATGGTCAACGTGACCGATGGTGCCGATGTTGACGTGGGGTTTATTGCGTTCAAACTTTTCGCGTGCCATTTACGTTACGTGTCCTTTCCTTTCTAAGCGTTCCCAGTGTTTTTAGAGATAATGGCCTCAGCCACGTTTCGAGGAACCTCGCCGTAGTGGCTAAACTCCATCGAAAAAATGCCCCGACCCTGCGTTTTAGAGCGGATGTCGGTAGCATAACCAAACATCTCAGCTAGGGGAACATGGGCTGTAACTTTTGCAACGCCAACCTCTGTTCCCATACCCTCGATCTGGCCCCGGCGGGAGTTCAAGTCTCCCATGACGTCGCCCAGAAAATCTTCTGGAACTTCAACCTCGACCTTCATGATCGGCTCTAGAAGGACGGGAGACGCCTGCATGACGGCTTCCTTCATCGCCATTGACCCAGCAATTTTAAAAGCCATCTCTGATGAGTCTACATCGTGATAAGACCCATCGACCAGAGTAACCTTCAAATCAATCACGGGGTACCCAGCTAGGATACCAGATTCGCAGGCCTCTTTCATGCCCTGTTCTGCCGGGGAGATATATTCTTTGGGAATAGTCCCCCCAACAATCTTAGACACAAACTCAAATCCACTGCCTTCATCAGTGGGTTCTACCTCAACCACCACGTGCCCGTACTGGCCTTTGCCACCGCTTTGGCGAATAAATTTGCCCTCAGCGTTAGCCGCCTTACGAATTGTTTCTCGATAGGCCACCTGGGGAGCACCGATGTTGGCCCCTACCTTAAACTCCCGCAACATGCGGTCAACCAGAATGTCGAGGTGCAGCTCACCCATGCCCGCGATCACGGTCTGGTTGGTCTCTGGGTTGGTGCTCACCCGGAAGGTAGGGTCTTCTTCGGACAGGGATTGTAAAGCTTTAGCCAGCTTATCCATGTCTTGTTTCGTTTTAGGCTCTACCGCTACGGATATCACCGGTTCGGGCACATAGAGCGACTCTAGTACGATGGGCTGAGATGGGTCGCAGATGGTGTCGCCGGTAAAGGTGTCCTTGAGGCCAATGGCGGCTCCCAGGTCGCCTGCCCTCAGCTCATCAACCTCAATGCGGTCATCCGCCTTAAGCACAATGAGCCGAGAAATACGCTCTTTCTTATCCTTAGTGGCGTTGTAGATGTAGCTACCTTTTTTGAGCACCCCCGAATAGACTCGTACAAAGGTCAGACGTCCGTAGGGGTCAGCCATGATCTTAAAGGCCAGCGCTGAGAGAGGCGCGTCATCATCGGCCGGGCGCTCTGCTTGCTCTCCACTGGGCAGTAGGCCCTGAATAGCAGGTACGTCAATGGGGGCAGGCAAGTAGTCAACTACGGCATCGAGCAATAGCTGCACGCCACGGTTCTTAAAGGCCGAGCCGCACAGTACAGGAATCAACGTGCCCTTGACCGTGCCTTGGCGCAGGGCAGCCATGATCTCCTCTGTAGTTAAGGGGCTACCTTCGAGATACTTTTCGACCAAGCTCTCATCGACTTCAGCTACGGCTTCTTCGAGCTGAGCGCGATAGTCTTTGGCGATCGCCAGCATATCGTCTGGGATCTCGGTGTCGTCCATGCTTTGGCCCAGATCGTCGTGGTAGATCCGGGCGCGCATGGCCACCAGATCGATCACACCGCTAAAATTGCCCTCGGCACCGATGGGCAATTGGATTGGGACAGCATTGGCATTGAGGCGATCGCGGAGTTGATCACAAACTTTGAAAAAGTTAGATCCAGTGCGATCCATCTTATTGATAAAGGCAATGCGGGGCACACGGTAGCGATCGGCCTGCCGCCACACTGTTTCGGACTGGGGCTGAACGCCCCCGACTGAACAAAACACCGCAATCACCCCATCCAGCACCCGCATTGATCGCTCCACCTCAATGGTGAAGTCAACGTGCCCCGGAGTATCAATGATGTTGATTTGGTGATCACGCCAGCTGGTGCTGATAGCCGCAGCGGTAATGGTGATACCCCGCTCCCGCTCCTGCTCCATCCAGTCGGTAACCGCAGTACCCTCGTGCACCTCGCCAATTTTGTGCACCATGCCTGAGTAGAACAGGATGCGCTCTGTAGTTGTGGTCTTGCCCGCATCAATGTGCGCCGCAATGCCAATATTTCTAACTCGCTCTAGGGGCGTTGTTCGTGCCACAGCTACCTCCTCGTTACTCTACGGCTGGCCGGTTTGACAAACCCAAACACACTTATTCTAGGAAGCCGAAACCGCTATCGCCAACGAAGCAGACACTCTGCAGCCACAGAAATCGCTTTACTAATAGCGATAGTGGGCGAAGGCCTTGTTTGCTTCTGCCATGCGGTGGGTTTCTTCCCGCTTGCGGACAGCGCCACCGGTTTCGTTGGCGGCATCCATCAATTCGTTGGCGAGCTTAATCGCCATAGATTTGCCAGGGCGCTGCCGAGCAAATTGAGTGAGCCAGCGTAGGGCTAGGGCTACACTGCGTTCTGAGCGCACTTCCATGGGCACCTGGTAAGTGGCACCACCTACTCGACGGGCCTTAACTTCGACTAACGGAGAAGCGTTACGCACGGCCCGCTCAAACACATCGAGAGGATCGCCACCGCTGCGCTCTTTGATAATGCCGAAGGAGTTGTAGATGATTTTGTCAGCCAAGGACTTTTTGCCGCTGGTCATTAAGCGGCGGCTCATCATCGTGATGAGACGGCTGTTGTAAACAGAGTCGGGCGGGATCGGACGCTTTTGAATAACGGTACGGCGGGACATGATTTAACTTCCAGTAAGTTAGAGGCTAGCTGGCCAATGAATACAAAACAAATTAGCTAAAGCAGGCAATTGGCACGAGTCAAGCTAGCTAGCTTTTGGCCAGCTTAGGGAGGTACAAAGCAGCCTGTTGGCCTCCCCCACTCAACCACAGCGAACTTGATTACTTGATCAAGAGACCTAGCTTAACTGCGGCTCGTAAACCCTAAAATGCCTTGGACTAGGATGCTTTAGGACGCTTAGCGCCATATTTAGAGCGCCCTTGGCGACGGTCTTTGACGCCAGCGGTGTCAAGGGTGCCACGAATGATGTGATAGCGAACCCCAGGTAAATCTTTTACCCGTCCGCCACGAATCATCACCACGGAGTGTTCTTGAAGGTTGTGGCCAATGCCAGGGATGTAAGCGGTCACCTCAAACCCAGAGGTCAGGCGAACCCGTGCCACCTTCCGCAGAGCCGAGTTAGGCTTTTTAGGAGTGGTAGTGTAGACACGGGTACAGACCCCCCGACGCTGCGGGCAGCTTTTTAGGGCAGGGGACTTGGTTTTCTTCTCGGCTTTTTGGCGCTCACTCCGGATGAGTTGCTGAATCGTGGGCATAAGTGCTTCTGCTGCTACGGCGGATAAAACTCAAGTTTTCACAAGATCTAATGCTAGCACTGTAAAGAAGCTTTGGTCAAACACCGTCAGCAACTCTTGTCTCCGAGGCTTGCCTATCTGATGGTTTTGTTAGGAGGTTGGCAAATGAGCGGCGGTGCAGTCTTGGGTAACTGGGGTGTCGCTGCTGAGGGCGAAGGCGTTGCCGCAGCCACAGGTGCGCTGAGCCAAGGGGTTGATAAAGCGAAACCCGCCACCCATGAGATCTTCGGCGTAATCGATCACTAGGTCTTTGATTAGTTCGAGCTGCTCTGTGGGCACCGCAAGGCTGATGTCGTCATAGGTGAGGGCGGTCAGAGGCTGTTGGAGGCTGGTTTCTGCTCTCAGTCGGTAGGTCCAATCGGCACAACCCCCAGGCTCAAGGCTGAGATAGATCTGTGGGGACTGCCCGGGTGTCGGGGGAGCAGGGTGTCGACCCAGCAATCGCTTGAGTTCTTGGGCGGCGGCAGGACGAATCTGAACCATGGGGGATATGCAGCAACTCATGAAAAACGGCGGTACTGCTGAGCTTAGCACTACCGCCGTTGCCTATTGAACCAGGGAGATCAAGGTTGGCTAGGTTTTTTCAACGTGACGGCTTAGACAGGTTCGGCTCGGGAGTAGTCGTCTTGGAATCGAACGATGTCGTCCTCGCCCAGATATTCGCCATTTTGTACCTCGATCAGAACTAGAGGAATAACGCCTACGTTTTCTAATCGATGTTGGGTGCAGGGGGGGACGTAAGTAGATTGGTTGGTGGACAACAGAATTTCGTTGTCGCCACAGACGACTTTGGCGGTGCCAGAGACCACAATCCAGTGCTCACTGCGGTGGTGGTGCATTTGCAGGCTGAGACGATGGCCTGGCTTGACCTCAATGCGCTTGATTTTGTAGCCTCGACCCTCTTCAAGTACGGTGTAGGATCCCCAGGGGCGCAGACCGGTTTCAGCGATTTCGTTGCCGTTGCTGGTAGCTAGAGCCAAGGTTACGGGCTGAATCGACTCTTGTAGTTTTGGCATAACAATAATTCTCCTAGAACCTGAATATTAAGATTGAGCCAGGGCTAACGATTTGAATGGGCTGCTCGCCCCTCAAAAGGCCCACTGCTTAAGAGACTTTGCCTGTGCCCAAAGGTTTCAACTGCCCGCTGATTTGGGCAGGTTTTTCAGCCCATAGTCTAGCAAGGGCAAACCGGTAAGCTGGGGCCCTGAACGACAAAATGGGGCAATTACACGAAGTCTTTACACCCAACTTTATGTTGTTCTAACACTCCCAGGAATGCGGATGCGGGAGCAGGGCAGGGCTAAGGTAGAAACACGCCAATGGCGTTGTTGACCCTAGCGGCTGTGCGAGGCGAGCGGTTGATTAACCGCCCGCCCAGGTAAAGGCTGGCGGAACTACCGCCATCTAAGTTGAGGGCATCGGTGCTGCCCAGTTGGATCATGATTTGAGCGAGCTGATCGAGGGTAGGGCCGGGGCCTAGGGGGCTGTTGTGGACGGCCACGAGCAATATTTCGCCGCTGGCAGTTAAGCCAATGGCGCTACGGGGGGCTGCCTGAGTGCCGAAGGCAGCGCTAAACTGCTCTAACCTGGCGTCAAGGACGAGGGTGCGATCGCGAATTAGCAGCGGTCCGCCGCCGACAATATTGGGGAAGGGCGCTAGGCTGGCGGGCAGTAATTCAGACTCTAGGGTGACCGGTTGCCCGGGGGGTAATGCCTGGGCCGCTGTAGCATAGGCCCTCAGCGCCAGCACATACCCCTCTGGCGGAATGGCTATGCTGCTCGAGCCGATCGCGCCGGTAGCCTGCTGGGCGGTGACGACGCCATTAATCACCGTTACCACGGTTTCGCCATCGAGAATGGGCTGATAGGTGCGCCCCCAGGCGGAGGTGTAGAGGCCGATGCCCGCCTGTACGTAGCCACTGTTGATCGCCTGGATTGGAAAGGTTTGGCCGTTTCCGGTCGTGAGTGCCTGGCGGAGAAAGAGGCGCTCCATGCGCACTTGGCCCTGGTCATTCCAGCCGATGACACCTCGGCTGAGGATGGGGCCTGAAATCCAATTTTGGTTGGCGCGTACTGCCCCGAGGGGGAACTGGTTATTGCGGTTGAAAAAGCCAGCGTTGATGGCGGCGATCGCCTGCCAGCGCTGGGCCGTGGTGGTCAGAGGAGCGGTGCCGACTGCGGTTGTGGGGTCGGGCCAAATGGGCCGCAAGCTGGCTTGGGCTGGGTCAAGTTGCAGCCAGTAAACCGGAAACGACTGCCCGGCGACGGCGACATACCGCTGCTGCCAGCGGACCCCAGGTGCCCAGGCAATGCTATGGGGTTGAAGCCGATCGGCGCGAATGTCGATCAAAATTTTGGGAGGGTTGGCCTGGGTGGCTAGGCGAGGTTGATGGCTGGCCCTGGCCTGGAGTCGGATGCCTGTGGCTACCGGCGTGGCGGTGAGTGATCCCAGGTGGGCTCCGGCGGGGGCTGCGATCGCATCTCTGAGCACTGCCGTATTGGCAGCGGCTCCCAGGGTGAGGGTCAGGGCATCAACGCTATCGGCTAAAGCCACCGGAGCCGGGCCTGATAGATCCACGATTAAACGCTCGCCGCCGGGGATGGCTGTTCGCCGCAGGCCGACGACCTGGGCGGGGGGAGTCGTAATTTGTAGGGCTGTGCCTTGGGTTTGTACCTGCCAGCCGTAGCGCTCGGCCAGAGGGGTGATATCGAGAAAACGATAGCCGCCCTGCACCCAGGCCGCTAGGTCTACCGCCTCGCCAGGCTGGGTGAACCACTGGACGGGCTGCTGATTGGGGTGTCCGTTGCTGAGTAAGGTGGCTCCGAGGTGATCGGTGACCCCATAGTCGGCCAGGCCAATCTGGCCATGGGCTATCATCCACGGAATGCTAACCTGGCTACCGTTGATGATCAGGGTCTGGCCTTGAGCCACCGGAGGAAGGGCGGCGTTGGCGAGGCCGATCTCTGCAGAGGGTGGGTTGCCAGGAATCGCTAGGGCGGGCAACGGGGCGATCGCCCCCAGCAGGCCCATCCCGACCCAGCTGCCGATCAGCCAGCGGCAGCCTAAGGAAAAACGATTTGGAAAAGGCGCTGAGACAGGCCGTCGAACCATGGGAACACAAGCGTAATAAACGACTAAGTTTTACAGGCCCAAGCAACAACTGCCCGGGCGACCTAATATCGATTTAGAGGTGATTTTGAAACAATCGCTACCGTCACCGTCGCTTAATTCTAAGAAGCTGTGACTCAATGCTAGGCCTAAGGTTTGTAAACTACTGGTAAAGTCTGTAAATTACTGATAGAGCGCACCACGCGCTAACGCTTTATGACTAGAATGCTCGCCTTGGATGTTTTAGATCAGGGCGCGGTGAATTGGCCGAGGCGGAGGCACTGCCCCTAAGCCTGCGCCGGGTTGCTTAAATCGATGCTAGGCCAGACAGTTTCTTCTGGCTCGGTTTCTGGGCCGCAACCGGAGAAAATAGGTTTTTTGCCGCTTTTGTGACGTAATGCGTGCTGCTAGGCTAGTTTCCCCGGCTAGATCATTAGTTTTTTCATTGCCCACTTTTTCCTTAGTTTTGCTCCTCCATGGGACATACACCTGTGAATCAACCCTATCAAACTCGGCAACACACCCGTTCTGAATGGCCAAACTGGGGGCCAAAGTCGTTGGTCGAAGAACGCGATGCCTGTGGCGTGGGCTTTTTAGCCGATCGCCAGAATCGTCCCAGCCACGATCTAGTGTCTAAGGCTCTTGCGGCTCTGGACTGTATGGAGCACCGGGGGGGCTGTTGCGCCGACCAAGATTCGGGGGATGGGGCCGGAGTAATGACGGCGATTCCGTGGGTGGTGCTGAGCCGCTGGGCAGAGCAGCAGGGCTATGGAGCGATTCAGCCAGACCAGACTGGTGTGGCCATGATTTTTCTGCCGACCCACGTCGAGGCTGCGACTTTAGTGCGTGACACCTTCAACCAGGTGGTGAAGGATGAGGGGCTGACCGCTGTGGGTTGGCGTACTGTACCTGTGCGCCCTGAGGTGCTGGGTGCCCTGGCCAAGCAGTATCAGCCTCGCATTGAGCAGCTGGTGATGGCCTCTGCTGCAGAAACTGGCGATGATTTGGAGCGTCGATTTTATCTGGTGCGTCGCCAGGTGCTGCATCTCATTGCTCAAAGGGTGGCCAATGCCGATGGTCTAGCCGCCGAGGTGGTGGCAGGGCTGAAGGATTTTTACGTCTGTTCCTGCTCTAGTCGCACCATTGTGTACAAAGGCATGGTGCGATCGGCGGTGCTGGCCACCTTTTACGAAGATCTGCGGGACCCTGACTATGTCAGCCCCTTTGCGGTGTATCACCGACGCTTTAGCACCAACACCATGCCCAAGTGGCCCCTGGCCCACCCCATGCGACTCTTGGGCCACAACGGCGAAATTAATACGCTGGTTGGCAACATCAACTGGATGGTGGCCCGCCAGGCCGATCTTTACCATCCGGTGTGGGGCGATCGCTTCGATGTGCTCAAGCCCATGGTCAATGCCGAGAACAGTGACTCTGCCAACCTCGATAACGTGATGGAGCTGCTGGTGCGATCGGGGCGATCGCCCCAGGAGGCGCTGATGATGATGGTGCCCGAGGCCTACAACAACCAGCCCGAGCTCGATGCCTATCCTGAAATCACTGATTTTTACGAGTACTACAGCGGTCTGCAAGAACCCTGGGATGGCCCGGCCCTGATCGTGTTTAGCGATGGTACCCAGGTGGGGGCCACCCTCGATCGCAATGGCCTGCGCCCGGCCCGCTATGTGGTCACCAAAGACGACCTGCTGATGGTGTCATCAGAGGCTGGCGTGCTGGATGTGGCTCCTGAAGACATTGTAGAAAAGGGCCGACTTGGCCCCGGCCAGATGATTGCTGTCGATCTGCACAGTCAGGAAATTCTGAAAAACTGGGCTATCAAGCAGCGGGTGGCCACTCGGCATCCCTACGGCCAGTGGCTGAAAGACAACCGGGCTGAGGTGCAGCCCCAGCTCTTTAGCGAAACCGCTGTCTACAGTTCTGAGGCTCTGCTGCGCCAGCAGAGTGCCTTCGGCTACACCGCCGAAGACGTGGACATGATCATTCAGGACATGGCGGCCCAGGGCAAGGAGCCCACCTATTGCATGGGGGATGACACGCCTCATGCCGTACTTTCCGACAAGCCCCACCTGCTCTACGACTACTTCAAACAGCGCTTCGCCCAGGTCACCAACCCCGCTATCGATCCCCTGCGGGAGCGGCTGGTGATGTCGCTAACCACGCAACTGGGTGCCCAGGGTAACCTGCTCGACGAGCAGCCGGAGTATGCCCGTCTGCTGCATTTAGAAAGCCCAGTCATCAATGAAGTGGAGTTGGAGCATATCCACGGATCGGGCTTTGCTACGGCCACGCTATCTACGCTGTATTCCATCACCGATGGCCCTGCTGGGTTGCAGGCGGCGGTGGACGCCCTGTGCGATCGCGCCGATGTAGCCGCCAAAGCCGGGCAAACCATTCTCGTGTTGAGCGATCGCGTCGATGCCCAAGGCAACCCAGCCACTCTCAGCGCCGAAACCAGCTACATTCCCCCTCTACTGGCCGTGGGGGCCGTGCACCACCATCTGATTCGCAACGGGTTGCGCATGCGCACCTCGCTGGTAGTCGATACGGCTCAGTGCTGGAGCACCCATCACTTTGCCTGTCTGATTGGCTACGGGGCCAGCGCCGTGTGTCCTTACCTGGCCCTAGAGTCGGTGCGCCACTGGTGGGCCGACAATCGCACGCAAAAGCTGATGGAAACTGGCAAGTTGCCGGTCTCCACCCTCAACGGTGCCCAAGACAACTACCGCAAGGCTGTGGATGCGGGGCTGCTGAAGATTCTCTCGAAGATGGGCATTTCGCTGATTACCAGCTACCGGGGGGCGCAGATCTTCGAGGCCATTGGTATTGGCCCTGATTTGCTCGATCTGGCTTTTCGAGGCACGACGTCTCGACTGGGGGGGCTGTCCTTAATAGAGCTGGCCCAGGAAACAATTAGTTTTCACCAGCGGGCGTTTCCTGAACTGACTACTAAGCGCCTGCAAAACATGGGCTTTGTGCAGTCTCGACCCAGCGGCGAGTACCACATGAACAACCCTGCCATGAGCAAGCTGCTGCACAAGGCGGTGGCTGAACGCCAGTACGATCACTACGAACTGTACAAAGCACAGCTTGAAAACCGCCCAATCTCAGCCCTGCGCGATCTGCTCGACTATGAGAGCGATCGCCAGCCCATTCCCCTCGACCAGGTGGAATCGGTAGAGGCGATCATGCGCCGCTTTTGCACTGGCGGGATGTCGCTGGGGGCGTTGTCGCGCGAAGCCCACGAGGTGTTGGCAGTAGCCATGAACCGCATTGGTGGCAAATCTAACTCTGGGGAAGGGGGCGAAGACCCGGTACGCTTCAAGGTGCTCTCTGATGTGGACGGTGAAGGCAACTCTCCGACCTTCCCTCACCTGCGCGGGCTCAAGAATGGCGACACCGCTAGTTCGGCCATTAAACAGGTGGCCTCTGGGCGCTTTGGCGTCACCCCCGAGTACCTAATGCATGCCGAACAAATCGAGATCAAGCTGGCCCAGGGGGCCAAGCCGGGGGAGGGCGGCCAGCTGCCCGGCAAAAAAGTTAGCCCCTACATCGCCATGCTGCGGCGGTCTAAGCCTGGGGTAGCGCTGATTTCGCCGCCGCCCCACCACGACATCTACTCCATTGAAGATTTAGCTCAGCTGATCTTTGATCTACACCAGATCAACCCTAAGGCAGGGGTGTCGGTGAAGCTGGTGTCGGAGGTGGGCATTGGCACCATTGCCGCTGGGGTAGCTAAGGCCAATGCTGACGTCATTCAGGTGTCGGGCCACGATGGTGGTACCGGAGCCTCGCCCCTCAGCTCGATTAAGCACGCTGGCGTGCCCTGGGAGCTAGGTTTGACCGAAGTGCACAAGGTGCTGATGGACAATGAGCTGCGCGATCGCGTCACGTTGCGGGTCGACGGTGGCCTCAAAACCGGCTGGGATGTGGTGATGGGAGCCCTGATGGGGGCTGAGGAATTTGGCTTTGGCTCCATCGCCATGATCGCTGAAGGCTGCATTATGGCTCGGGTTTGCCACACCAACAACTGTCCGGTAGGGGTGGCCACTCAAAAAGAGGAGCTGCGTCAGCGGTTTACCGGGGTGCCCGAGCATGTGGTGAATTTCTTCTATTACATTGCTGAAGAGGTGCGATCGCTGCTGGCTCGCCTGGGCTACAGTTCTCTAATCGACATTGTGGGACGGGCCGACCTGCTCAAGCCGAGGGCGGGGGTTTCCCTGGCCAAAACTAAGGCGCTAGATCTAACCACCCTGATGAATCTGCCCGACGGGCGCGGCGATCGCACCTGGCTCCAGCACGGCCCCGTGCACAGCAACGGTCCGGTGCTCGACGACGAGATACTGGCTGATGCCGACATTCAAGCGGCAATTCAAAATCAAGGTACCGTGACAAAAACCTATAGTGTGATCAACACCGATCGCACCGTTGGGGCTCGAGTCGCGGGGGCGATCGCCGAGAAATACGGCAATTCCGGTTTTGAAGGGCAGCTCAACCTCACCTTTACCGGCAGTGCGGGCCAGAGTTTTGGGGCCTTTAATCTGCCCGGTATGACCCTAACCCTAGTCGGCGAGTCTAACGATTACGTCGGCAAGGGCATGCACGGCGGCGAAATTGTGGTCAAGCCCCCCGCTGGCATTACCTACAATCCGTCTACCAACGTGATTGTGGGCAACACCTGTCTATACGGTGCTACCGGCGGTACCCTCTACGCCCTGGGCACTGCTGGGGAGCGGTTCGCCGTGCGCAACTCTAAGGGCCAAGCGGTGATTGAGGGAGCTGGCGATCACTGCTGTGAGTATATGACCGGTGGCATCGTGGTAGTGCTGGGTGCGGTTGGCCGCAACGTCGGCGCTGGGATGACCGGCGGTCTTGGGTACTTCTTGGACGAAGATGGGCGCTTCCCGGTGCGAGTTAACCCCGAGATTGTCAAAGTTCAGCGCGTGATCACTCCGGCTGGAGAAGCTCAGCTCAAGGCGCTGATTGAGGCTCACCTGGCCCACACCGGCAGCCCTAAGGCTGAGGCAATTTTGGCCAACTGGAGTGAGTATCTGCCCAAATTCTGGCAGGTGGTGCCGCCCTCGGAGGCCGATACCCCCGAGGCAAACCCCGATACCACCAGCGCCGAGAAAGTGTTGAGCTCGAGCCAGTCCTAGCGTTCTATTGGGATCAAAAAGAGCTGGACGACATAGGGAGGGCATGCCTACGTCGCCCAGCTCTCGATCCTGAGCGGCCCCTAGAGTGACGCCCTAGCGGTTCTTTACTAGGGCTAATTCTTGCTCCAACATCCCTCTCAGCACCGATGCTCCTATGTGTTAAAGTAAACCTCTGGTTATGGCATGTCGTGAACAACGAACGCCAGTGCGGGCAGAGTGTTAGTTGGCCCAGTGTTGCGTTTGCCGCTGAGATGTTGGCAAGAGACGCTGGCCCTAAAGCCTGGGAATTTCCCTGTTTGCTGCCATTTTTGTTTGCTGATCACACCTGCCCTGTTGTCTGAGGTTATTGAATGTCTAAACGTCGCAATCCTAAGAAAGAAAAAGCATTACGCAACCAAGCCTACGCCCGCAAGTTCCGCAAAAAGCGGTCGGGCAATCAGCGCTTCTTCCGTCGCAACAACACGGGGGCTACCGATGAAGAGGGTAGCGAAGATAAAGAAAATAGCGATTACTCGAACAGCAACAACGCCTAAGTTAGCCCCAGCGTCCCAGCTAAGGCAGAGTTATGATGCTAAAGCTTGGGCGATGAGGTTAGCAGCTTGATGCCCCGAGGCGATCGCACCCTCAACGTTGCCCCCATTGCACCAATCGCCACAACCGACTAGGTGCGGTAGGGTAGGGCAACTCAGCACCGTAGAACCCAACGGTTGGTGAACAAACCCGTAGCGCCAGCGGTGTACTTGTGTCCACTCCGGTGAAGCCAGCCAGGGGGCAAGGTGCTGAGCCGCAGTGGTCAGGAGGGCTTGGCCAACGCTGGCTAAGTCGGTGTGATCGAGATGTTGGGCAGCAAAGGCGGCACTGCTGTGCACCACAACCACCGGTTCGGTAGAATCGGTGTGTTTGCTGCTATCTAGGGCTATCCAGCGCAGCTGAGGGTGATGGTCGCCTGTGATCATCCAGCCGCTGTCTGTCTGTTGCGCGGGCAAGCGGCTAGATGAGGTCTTACCGTAGCCAGCCATCACGGTTAGCACTGCTTCAAACTGGACGGCTTGAAGGCGTTGATTTAACGTTTGAAGGGCCGGATTATCCGCTGCGGCTTGATCTATCAAAGCAGCGGCTTGGGGGGCGGGGATCGCCACCACGACGGCTTTGGCCTCAAGGGTCTGAGGCTGGCTCTGAGAATTGGCCTCCCCTATTTCTCCCTCAATCCGCCAGCCCTGGGAGATCGGGGTCACAGTTGTGGCCCGCCAGTGACGATGGATAGTCAGCCCTGGTGCCAGAGCTTTGGCAACGGCACTCATGCCATGGGGGGCAATGTAGAGCGGCTCGGTGGCGATCGCGCTTAGCGTTCCGTTAGCGGCCAAAGCAAAACTCTCTGGTTGCCAACCCTGGAGCACCCCAGCGGCTAACAGCGTTGAAACCAGGCTGTGGGACGCGTCAGCAAACGGTTGTAAATACCGACAGCCGTGATCTATGACCGTAGCCCCTAGGCGGCGCGTGGCCATGCGTCCTCCTAGCCCGCGAGATTTGTCGACCACAAGTACTCGGTAGCCCGCCTGGTGGAGTTGGCGCGCCGCCGTGAGTCCACTGAGTCCTGCCCCAATTACCACCACGTCATCCATCTATTTCTCTCCCAATTTCGCAGTGTGCCGTTGCCCAACATCCTATCTTGGGGAATTGTGTAAAAATGTAAGACAGTTTTTAACCGGTGATGCCCAGTGGATGAGCTGCGGTCTGCCCTGGAGCTAGCAACAGACGAAGAACTTCAGGCCCTGACAGAAATGCTGTTTCGGCCTCGGTTTAACCCGCTTGATTATTGGCAAAATGCGGATCCGTTAACTGTACAGTGTGGTACCCGACAGCAGTGGCTCGATCGCCTAGAGCAGCGCTTTCGGTTTCTGGCGGCAGATGGGTTAACGGTCATCAACGGTCAGAGCCACCGAGTCACCTACCGGCAGGCCCTGATCCAAGTGTGCCGCTATCTCAAGATTGCTTACACCGAAGCCTGGTCGACGGGCGACTTAGAGGCCGAGGTGTTTTTGCACCTGCTCCGCAGTAACTTGAAGAAGCTGCCCAGACTAGAACGCGATCGCCTTCAGCAATCGCTCACCCAGACCTTGACCGGCTCGGCCCAGTTTGAAGCCTTACCCCCAACGCTACAGGCTAATCCCCTAGCACTGCTGGCTAAAGGTAGCGGAGTCGTGGCCGTCAGTGCTGTGCTCCAGCCCTGGCTGCTTCAGCAGATTGCTAGGCAAATGGCTTGGCAGGTGGCCCGCTACGAGGTGGCCCGCCAGGCTGTGGTCAAAGGCGGGGGCACCATGGTCGCTCAAATGCATCATCGGTTTGCCTTGGGCCTGGCTTCTCGCAGCGTGGCGACTAGTGCCGCTCGTTATGGGGCTACCAAGGCGGTGTTTTCGGTACTGGGGCCAGCGCTGTGGGGCTGGTTTCTAGCCGATCTGGGCTGGCGGGCGGTGGCCACCAACTATGGGCGGGTGATTCCGGTAGTGTTTACCCTGGCCCAAATTCGTCTGACCCGCTCCTCTGAAGATTGGGAACTGGCTCCGGGATAGCCCAGCCTATACCCGTTGCTGTTTGCCCTGCCGAGTGGGATGTTATGCCTGACGCCAATCCAAGACCTAAAACCCACTATGACCAGCTGGGGGTTAAGCCTACCGCTAGCCCTCAGCAAATTCGACGTGCTTTCCGCGACCTTAGCAAGCTCTACCACCCCGACACAACTGAGTTGCCAGCCCCTGAAGCCACCGAGCGATTTCAGCAGCTCAACGAAGCCTATGCCATTCTCAGCAGTCCCGATCGCCGCTGGGTCTACGATCAGCAAGTTGGCTATTCTCGCATTTCGGTTATGCAGCCCCTAGAACCCCTCAACCGCTCGGCGGCGGCAGGGCGCGAGTGGCCCAAAAATATGTACCTCGATCCGACCGATCGCCCGTTGTCTGCTGGCGAAATTTTTGCCCTCTTTATTCTGGGGTTGACCTTTGTAGCCTGTCTGGCACTGGTGGTCACCGTGAGCCTTACCCGAGGTGACTATAGGGTTGAGCTAGAGATGAATGCTGATCCATTAACCCAGCAGCCCCGTGACCCTGTTCCTGCCCCGGCTGACGTCTCACCATCTGAGTCGGAGCCTAAAGCTGGGGCCAATGCTTTAACCGCCCCAGCTTTGCCGTCTCCCCCAACCCGGCCAGCGCCTGCGGTGCCGTCTCAGCCGACCTGGCTGTAGTCCCTTTTCTAGTCAGATAGTGTCACTATGGCGGCACTCAATGAATTGTTTTAACCTCAGAGACTCCTATGGCCCTTCCTTCTGCAACCACTCCTCTCTACAACCATCCCTTGCCCGATATTGAAACCTGGCTTCACCAGCAGGGCTGTACCCAGGATGCCGATGCACCTCACTGCTGGCGCACTGTACGTCCTCGCTGGGAGGCAGAAATTGTGCTAGAAACCGATTGTTTGGTGGTCCGCTACATCGACGCAGGGGCTGACAGCAAAGACGTACAGCGGGTGTTTAAATATTCGCTCAGCCGCCAAGATCTAGAAGAAGCAATTTTCTCAGGGCCTTAACGCCATGAATACTTGCTTTGGCAGGAGGCGCTCTTAGCGCTGTAGCCAATCTGGTTAAGACAGTTCCCCTCAAAGCGTTGGAACGTTCGAACGTTTCTAGGGTTTCTGGATGTCCTAACTCAGATGACTATAGCTATAGATCTACAAATTGCTTTACAAACTCAATGGGGCCAGATCTTGATTGAGATCTGGCCCCATTGAGTTTGTAGCTTATGCGGATGAAAGGACTTGAACCTTCACGTCCGAAGACACTAGAACCTAAATCTAGCGCGTCTACCAATTCCGCCACATCCGCGTTCAGTGCTATAGCATAGCAAACAATATAGGTCTGTGGGAAGCTCTTTTGAGGTCGTTTTTGACAAAACGCGGGTTAATCTGCGGTGTAGCTGTTGAGCTGGGCAACGAGGGCTGGTGGTAGGTTGCTAGGGCGGTAGGCGCTACCCAAGGTGCGCCAACGCTGAAACACACTGTTATGCAAAGCTGCGTCGGAGGGTATGGTGCGCGATCGCAGACCCGTCAGGCGAAACAGCCAGGCAATAGGCTGCATAACTACCGGGGCTGTGGGCTGTGGGTGGATGCTGTAAGTCGCTGAACGCGGAGCCTCGGGGTCGGGTTGGACTGCGCTGAGATCAAACTTTAGCCCTAAGTTAAGGGTGTTTTGAAGGGTGTCAATCATCCATAGGAGTGCACCATCGGCCAGGGGCAGTGTCTCAGCATTGCCGCCGCCGATCGCCCCATGATCTCCCGGAAACCAAACCTGATGCAAGGTCTGCCCAGCCTGAAGGTTGTGGTCACTCTGCTGCATAGGGGTGTAGTCAAAAACTTTGCGGGTTTCGTCAATGGCAACAGCATGGAGGGCATGATCGATCAGGTGGCTGAGCTGATAATCGTGGAATTCATACTTTCTGTTAACGATATAGCTCAGCAGTGGTATGGTGCGCGGGATTCCCAAGGCCCCTACGGTATCCCAACAGCCGAGGACGGTGACTCGGGCAGGGCGTACCTGGGTGCTGAGGGCATGCATGGCGCGCTGTTTGCGGGCTAACTCGTGGCGGTTAAAGTCGTCTGGGCTCAGGTGGCGATCGTGGCTGTAGCGGCCCCGGCTGCGGTAGATGTCGTAGACTGCGGGCACCTTGAGCACTTCGTTGCTGGGCAAAAGTCCTCCTGCAATGCGCATGAGTCCAGCTAGACTGCGCACGGTATAGGCTCCGCGACTGAAGCCAAACAGATAAATTTCGTCGCCTTCGTCGTAGTTGAGGCAGAGAAAGCGGTAGGCCGCCCGAATATTTTCATCAATGCCCCAGCCAAAGACCCCACCGAATAGACGGTTAAACCACTTGCCGCCTGAACCAAGACCCGCACTATATTCCACCATTTGGGGCTGTTGCAGATCGCTGTCTTTGGTATTGATGATCTGGGCTAGCTTAACTACATTGGTGGGAGTTTTCTGTCCAGCTACTTGCCAGGTACCGTCACAGCAGACTACAAGACGTTTCATGACAGGGTTCTCTTGGGGAATAGCAGATACGGCCCGTTAAGCTGGAGAAAGGCTTGGGGTGGGGTTTGTTTCGCAAGGTTGCCTGGCCTAGATCTGAAAGGCACCTATCAAGAATTCCAAGCAGGGCGCTCAAGCCTATCTTAGATCAGGAGCCGCTATTCTAGGCACCCTTGGGTTTGGCGCTCAAGCCGCCATGTATAGCTGTAGCCAGTCTGGTTGAGACATTTCCTCAAGAACGTTTGAACGTTCAAACGTTCTTGAGGTTTCTGTATGTCCTAACCCAGGTAGCTATGGCTATAACGATAATTGGGTTGACTGGTCAGGTATATTTTTAAAGAAAGTTTAAACCGACAGCGGCATCTTCTACTATGGCTTCTTTTGGGCATAAATGGGTGGATGCCGGCAATTCTAACGGCACGCTAAACATTGGGTTGAATATAGCTTGGATATTTTTGTTTGGCTGAGAAATTGCTTTGGTTTACCTATTTCATGCCGTGCTGCTGGCGATAACTATGATGGGCCTACCCTTTGCTCAGTAGCTCATCAAGCTGTTGTCTATAGTATTGTTGCCCTTTGGGAATAGCTTTGAGCGATTATGAAAATCTTGTTAATTTGCTGCTTTAGAAGCCCGGAAATTTTAGAAAAACAACTATAAACTTTTACGGTGTGAAGCGATTGCCAAGTCTTTGTAAGCGTTCTGAGTAATTCCATTGAAGTGTTTAGAATGAACATTGACCACTCTAAACACTCCCCATTATTGGCAATAATTTGGTTAGCCATTGAGGATGAAAACAATGTACGATCTAGAGCATTTTTCCAAGGCTGATATGTGCCAATGTGCAGTTACTCTGCGCAATATGGACGAACGATCGCAGAGTATGGAAGACACTGCTAACCGGGTGGTACGCTACATCTACGACAATTTTGTAGACCCTCGTACCGGCGAGCCGGCCTGCGCTCTGGTGCGCTTCTTTAAAACTCACCCCTTTGGGTTTTTGCCTGCTGAGGTGCAGGAATCGGCGCGGGGCATTCTTCAAGGACAGTACGTGCCTTCGGCGACTAAGTGCCTGACGCTGTTAGCCACTGCTGGTGCTGAGCCTCACTGGAACTACCGACAAGGCTCTGCGGGTCACCAGGGCATTCCGCTGCTCGACCAAGACTTTGTACACCGAGCACCCATGATTTTGCAGCTCATCCAGCAGTTTGGTCTGGAGGTGAGCAAGGTGATTGAAACGGTACCTACTCTGTTGACTGATACCCCTCACAAGTCATTCAACGTGTTCTATGTCCCCCAGGCCGTGGGCAGCCCCTATATTCCTGCCCAGCGCGAGTTTGTGGCGGCCTATGGGGTGCAGTCGGTGCTGGGTTTTGGTGGCCTTCCCCCAGAAGGAGAGCTGTTTGCGGTGATTTTGTTTAGCAAGGTGCCAATTTCACTAGAAACGGCTAACCGCTTTCGCTGGCTGTCAGCCTACGTGCGCATCGCCATTGAGGGGTTTGATCGAGCCCACACCTTTACCGAGTTGACTCCAGCGGCTGTTCCTGCCCTGCGCTAGCTGCATCCTTTGAAGCTGCGCCGGTGCTGGGGAGTTGGCCCTAGGGTTTGCAAGGCTAGACGATGGGCGGCGCTGCCATAGCCTTTGTTGCGAGCCAGATGGTAGCCGGGATAACGGCGATCGAGGCGAACGATTAGGCGATCGCGCCACACCTTAGCCAAAATGCTGGCGGCAGCGATCTCAATGTGTAGGCGATCGCCCTGCACCACTGTGCGCTGGGGCCAGGCCAGGTCTGGAATCCGCTGATTGCCGTCAATTAGGCAGAGCTCGGGTGCGATCGTCAGACGATTCAACGCTCGGCGCATAGCCAACAGGCTAGCGTGGAGAATGTTGAGTCGCTCGATGTCGTAGATCGTCCCTAGCCCTAGGGCGTAATCGGTGGCCAGGGTTTGAATCGGCTCTACCATGCGCTCACGGCGGGCCTCGCTCAGGAGTTTGCTGTCGGTTACTCCAAGAGCCTCAAGCTGAGTACAAGCCTGGGCTGACAGAACCACTGCCGCTGCCACCACAGGGCCAAACAGGCAGCCACGCCCTACTTCATCTACCCCGGCAATCAGCATGGCGCCGTCGGGCCGATCAGCCATGAATAGCGACCTGGAGCTATTCGTCGCCGTCGCCACTGGCTGAGGAGCGGCGGCGGCGGCGACGGCGCAGGGTGCTAGTGGCTTCTGCGTCAGTCGGGGTCTCCTCTATCTCAGCGGGGGTATCTGCCGCCGTGGGCTCAGCAGCGATCGGCATCTCAACGGCCGGTTCTGAGGGAATCACCGGGTCTGCTGGAGTGGCGGTTTCAGTCTCTTGGGCTTTAGCGCGAGCCGACCGGGTGCGTACGGTGCGGCTGGGGGAGAGTTTAGGGGAAGAGGGTTCAGGCTCGGCGATCGCCACTGCTGTGGCTTCTTCTGCCGGAGTATCAGTATTGATCTCGTCCAGCACCTCAGATGGGGTAACTGAGACCAGAGCCGGTGGAGCCTGGCCAGGGAGCACGACCGCCACCGCCACATTGCGGGGATCAGTTACTTCCTGGGGCGACAGCACCAGGGGTGAGATGCCCATCATGGCGTAGATGCGCTGTTCGTCAGCGGTCATCTCTACCGTGACCACCTGAGGCGGGGCGACGGTTTTGCGATTCCGCGACGCCTCGTTGGGGGAGTCGCTCCGCCCCCCAGATCGCCCGCGACCCCGGGGTGCAGCTTTTTCCTCCTCAGGTTTATGAGCTAATACGGGCACCGTTGATTCGACCGACTCTTTTACGTCAGGGATCTCTGGCCCATTGTCTTTAACCACCGGCGCTTCTTTGCCGTTACTCCGAGCAGGCAAAGGGTCGCGGCGGCGGCGGCGGCGGTTGTTGCCGCGGCCAGACTTATCTTGGTAGCTGGGGTGGTTACCTAAGTCGAGCTCTTGAAGGTCAGGGCGTCCCTCAAGACTATCCCCATCGGCTAGCGGCGGTGCTAATTGAGGAACGGCACTGCTGCTAGAGACCACAGCTCGGGGCACATCTTGACTGGTTTCGGTAGGAGCTTCACCGGGCAGGTGAACCAAGTGACCAAGACCGCCGCAGGTGGGGCAGGGACGACCAAATAGCTCGTAAACATTTTGGCCTTGACGTTTGCGAGTTAGCTCTACCAGCCCCAGCTCCGACAGTTGCGAAATTTGAGGTCGAGCTTTGTCGGAGCGGAGAGCCTTGGTAAAGTGTTCTAGTACTTGCAGCTTGTCGCGGCGCGAGTCCATGTCGATAAAATCGACCACAATCACGCCTGCAATGTTACGCAAGCGCAGCTGGCGAGCAATTTCGGTGGCTGCTTCGCAGTTAGTCCACAGCACCGTCTCACGGGCCGTGGCAGAGCGGGTAAACGACCCAGAGTTAACGTCAACTACGGTTAGCGCTTCGGTGCGCTCAATGATGATATAGCCACCGGAGGGTAGGTCTACCCGAGGCTTCAGGGCTTCGCGAATGGCCGCATTCACCCGGAAGTATTCGAGGATAGGGGTGCGCTCACGGTGGTGATCAATCAGCACTCCGGCGGGCACCTGACCGTCGCTCCAGTTGGCCAAATGCTGCTTCACCCGCTTCATGCCGGTGCTGGAGTCGGTGACAATGCGGTTGACATCGGCGTTGTAAGCGTCGCGCAGCACCCGCTGAATGAAGTCGTCATCCCGGTTGAGCAGGGCGGGAGGACGGGTGTTTAAAGCTTGCTGCTGAATGCTTTCCCACTGCTTTTGCAGGGTTTCTAGGTCTTCAATGATGGCGTTTTCGCTAATGCCTTCGGCCTCTGTTCGCACCAGCAGCCCCATGCCAGCGGGCTTGACAAGAATGGCCAGGGCTCGCAGGCGGTTGCGCTCGCTCTCGCTGCGAATGCGCCGAGACAAGTTGACCCCTCGTCCTGAAGGCATGAGCACCAGATAGCGCCCTGGTAAGCTGATGTTGCCTGTCAGCCTTGGCCCTTTATTGCCCGTGGGCTCTTTCATGATCTGCACCAGCACCTTTTGCTGGGGCACGACCAGTTCGGTAATCGAACCAGCGCTGCGCTTGAGCTTGAGCGGTCCCAGATCGGTGACATGCATAAAGCCGTTGCGCTCACTATCGCCAATGTTGACGAAAGCGGCATCAATGCCGGGCAGCACGTTTTCTACCGTGCCTAAATAAATGTCGCTAACCTGGTGGCTACCGGTGGCCACAATTAGCTCTTGAATCTGATCTTCCGAAAAAACCGCCGCGATCCGATTCTGCTCAGCAATAACAATCTGCTTCGGCATCCAAATTCCTCATACGACGCTCACCAGGGCGAATAAAGTCTGCTTTTCCTGCCCTGAGTGGGTGATTTGGCCATTCACCAGCCACGTCAACACCGCCACCGGGCTGTCGGAAAACTTGTTTGCAAAGGCCTCGCAATAGAACTTATCGCGAGGCCGCGACAAACTCCTGCTTCCTAAGGGCATGCACAGATCACCTAACCCGCTGGGCAACTCTGGAAATTCTTGTTCGTACTGGATCTCGTTTGCGCTAGATCTGCTTGGGATAAACCGCACAAGCTGAACAAAAATTTTGACAGAAGCCTTTAGCGCTAAGGATGTGTAGCTGCTTAAGACATTTGCTATGCACCTTTGCTCAGGTACATCAGCTCCTGCTGACAGCATTATAGCGTCAAGCAGAGGCAGCAACCTAATGTTGCGTACCTTTCTACCACAGCTGTGCCAAAATCGCACCCGTAATGTTGATCGGCAACCACAAGCGATCGCCCTAATTAGCAAAAAAAGGGGGGCGATCGCAGCTGCGATCGCCCCCCTTTTTTTGCTATCTCTAAACTACCTAAGAGGCCGAAGCCGCCGTGGCCCGGGTGCGGGTACGCCGCTCAGCGACGGCTACCTGGGGCTCGACGTCTGCTTTGGGCTGGGGCTCCGCTTTGAGCTGGGGCTCTGTCTTGGGCTGGGGCTCTGCCTTGGGCTTTGAGTCAGTTTTGGGCTTGGCTTGGGCCCTCGGCTTCGGCTCGGCTTGGGGCTGAGCTTGAACGGAACCTTCTACCCCAGCCCCTTGAATGAGCAAAATTAGCATGGGGTCGCGCTTGTCTAACTCGCGCCGTACCAGGCGACGCAGGTCTTGGTCGAGGGCAACCTTAAGCGCATCTAAATCAAGCGAGGCTTTGCCGTTACCGTTAGAGACCACCAGCTCAGCTCCCTTGTTAGCTAGCACCTGGCTGATGATCTGCTTTACCTGGCCCTGGAAGCGCTCTTGGGAGATCGACTGGGCCACACCCCGAATTTGCACAGTGGGGTCGGCTACTAACTTGCCATTGTTACCGACGGTGGCGGCAATGGTGACCACGCCATCTTCAGCCAGCTGCTGGCGCTCTTTGAGCACATCGCGGCCTACCACGCCCACGCGGGAGGCATCCACTAGCTCAATGCCTGAGGGCACTTTACCCGCTTTGCGAATGCCGGAGGGGTTGACCTCAACAATGTCGCCGTTATCAATAATCACCATATTTTCAGCGGGCACACCCATGCTCTGGGCGGTTTCAGAGTGCTTCACTAGCATGCGGTGCTCACCGTGCACGGGCAGGAAGTATTTGGGCCGGGTGAGGGCCAGCATGAGCTTTTGGTCTTCTTGGGCACCGTGGCCAGAGACGTGAATGCCTTTGTCTTTGCCGTAGACCACCTTGGCCCCGCGCATCATCAACTTGTCGATGGTGTTGACTACCGCAATGGTGTTGCCGGGAATGGGGTTGGCAGAGAACACCACGGTGTCGCCCGGCTTGACCTTGATTTGACGGTGAGAGTCTTCGGCAATCCGGGTGAGGGCGGCTAGGGGTTCACCCTGGGAGCCCGTAGTGAGAATCAGCACGTTCTCATCGGCGGTGTGGCTGAGCGACTTGAGGGGCAAGAACAGGCTTTCAGGGCACTTAATATAGCCTAGGTCGCGGGCGTGGGCGATCACGTTGAGCATAGAACGCCCCACCACAAATACCTTGCGGTTGTGCTTCTGGGCCAGTTCCAAGATCATGTTGACCCGGTGCACCGACGACGAAAAGGTGGTGACAATCAGACGCTTGTCGGCCTTGCCAAACTCACGGTCTAGGTTGGGAAAGACCGAGCGCTCTGACGGCGTATGGCCGGGCACTTCAGAGTTGGTGGAGTCACTCACCAGACACAGCACACCCTTCTCACCAGCCTCGGCCAGTTTTTGCACGTCAAAGGTTTCGCCGTCGACGGGGGTGTGGTCAAACTTGAAGTCGCCTGTGTGAATCACAATACCCACGGGGGTGTGAATAATTACCGAGCAGCTGTCGGCAATGGAGTGGGTGTTGCGAATGTACTCGACTAAGAATGAGTTGCCTACTCGCACGGTTTCACGGGGGCGCACTGGGCGCAACTCAGTGCGATCGCTCACCCCAGCTTCCTCCAGCTTGCCCTCAAGCAGAGCCATGGCTAGACGGGGGCCGTAGATCACCGGAATATCAAACTGCTTCAGGTGAAAGGCAATGCCGCCGATGTGATCTTCGTGGCCGTGGGTGACAATCATGCCCTTGATTTTGTGGCGATTTTCCCGCAGGTAGGTGACATCGGGCAGTACGATATTGACCCCGTGCATACCGTCGGTCGGAAAGGCCAGCCCCGCGTCGAGCAGCATGATCTCATCGTTGATCTCGAATACGCAGGTGTTCTTGCCGATCTCGTGTAGACCACCCAGGGGAATAATTTTGAGGGCGTTATTGGCAGAATTTGAAGTCTTTGAAGTCATAAACAGTCTCGTCTGTGAATAGTTGAATTGGTTTGAAAAAGATTGAGGGCTATTTAGTTAAATTGAAACTTTTAGCCTGAAAAGAAGAGCAGCCTTAGATGGCTAAGGCGATTATGAAAGTTGTGGGCAGAGGGTTGCTGAATCTTTGCAGCGAAGACAGTGGCGACCTTGCCTCAAGCTAGCCTCATTAGCACCCTAGGTGTAAGCAGCCTCTATAGGTACAGCATCAGCCCAGAATAGTGCTGCGCCCAAGGCAGGTAGAGAGGCGGGAATCGTAGAGAATACAGCTAGAACCATAGATAACGTTTACGTGGGTACAGGAATAAACAGACTATTCAGTTGTGAGAAAATCAGGGTAGTTGCATTAGCTGGCTAAGCAATTTGCGTCGAACGGAGCAGCTTAGCTAAGGCTGTGTTGGTAGAAGTAGTCACAATGGCAGTTAGCCCACTGGCACGCCAGTCTCTTAGGGGGAGCCTACAGGGTTGGGGCTAAAATACCCGTATTTGAGAGCTGCTGAAGCACATCTGCGATCGCAGTACTCACCGACTCGTCAGGCATACACAGGGGCGATCGCACTGCACCCACTGGCCATCCTTGCTGAACCAAAGCCACTTTTAACGGCACTGGGTTAGTCGTAACAAACAGTACCTTAAACAAAGGTAACAACTGCAAGTGAATTTTTGTGGCCAACCGGGTATTTCCGGCTTCGTAGGCCTGCACCATAGCTTGAATCTGAGGGCCAACCAGATGGCTAGCAACGCTCACAACCCCACAGCCGCCCACGGCGAGCATTGGCAGGGTCAACGAATCATCCCCAGAGTAGATGCCAAATTCGGCAGGGGTATGGTACCTGACCTGACTGGCTTGGTCTAAACTTCCACTGGCCTCCTTAATAGCCACTATATTCGATATTTCTGCTAGGCGGGCAATGGTTTCTACCGCCAGGCCACAACCGGTACGTCCCGGGATGTTGTACAGCATAATTGGCAGGTCGGGCACCGCCGCCGCAATCTGGCTAAAGTGCAGATAAAGCCCCTCTTGGGGAGGTTTGTTGTAGTAAGGTACTACCTGCAACGACCCGTCTAATCCTAGGTCGTAGGCATGGCAGGTGGCCTCAATGGCCTCAGACGTAGAGTTAGAGCCTGTACCTGCTAAGACCTTAGCCCGACCCGCTACGGCCTCACGCACAGTCTTAAACAGCTGGTATTCCTCTTGCCAGCTCAGGGTTGGTGACTCGCCTGTGGTACCGCACACCACCAGCCCATCGCTGCCGTTGCTAACTAAATGGTCAGCTAGGCGCTCAGCCACGGCGTAATCTACGGAGCCATCTTCAGAAAATGGCGTCACCATTGCCGTTAGCACTCTGCCAAAATACGTCACCCGAATGCCTTACATCCTAATAAATTCAACGACCTTGAGATTATACCAAGTTGCCCCTGGTCAGGAGGGTAGTGAGCTAAGGCTCAAAGTATAGGGCATAGGTAGTCTTTATGCCTTGAGCCTTAAACCTTATACCTCCTACCGCCTGGCGACAACCCCCTACAGGTAATTCTGGCTTTACGCCATGCTCACGCTGTAAGCATGTACTGCATTTAACCCGCCACTACCGCCTGGGGCACAGCCAGCAACTCAGCGATCTGCACCGCATTGAGGGCGGCCCCCTTGCGAATCTGGTCGCCGCTTAGCCACAGCTCCAAAGCGTTGGGGTTAGAGATATCCTGGCGGATACGACCGACCAGCACATCGTCTTGACCGCTGGCCTCCATAGGCATAGGGAAGTAGTTGCGCTTCCAATCTTCGACCAGTTTGACCCCTGGGGCTTTGGCCAGTAACGCCTTAGCGGCTTGGGGAGAAAATGGAGTCGCAAATTCAATATTAACCGCTTCGGAGTGGGCTCGCAGTACGGGAACCCTCACACAGGTGGCCGAGATTCTTAGGTTGTCAGCGCCAAAAATTTTGCGGGTTTCGTTCACCATCTTCATCTCCTCTTGGCAGTAGCCCTGTTCGTCAAGGGGCGAGTTGTGAGGAAACAGGTTAAACGCCAGAGGGTAGGGAAAAGCCTCTGCCACAGGTTCTTCGCCAGCCAAGATAGCGCGAGCCTGTTGTTTGACCTCTTCCATAGCCCTAGCGCCAGCGCCGCTGGCCGACTGGTAGGTGGCCACTACCAAACGCTGCACGGGTTGTACCTGGTGCAGTGGCCAAACGGCCAAGGCCATCAAAATGGTAGTGCAGTTGGGGTTAGCAATGATTCCCTGGTGGGTTTGGGCGGCTTCAGGGTTGACCTCGGGCACCACCAGAGGCACTGAGGGATCCATTCGATAGGCGCTGGAGTTGTCGATGCAAATAGCACCCGCCGCCACCGCCTTGGGCAACCATTCTTGAGAGACCGACCCGCCTGCCGATGCCAATACCAGATCAATGCCGGTGAAGGAGTCTGGGCCGATGGCCTGTACGGGAATGTCTTCGCCCCGGAAGCTAAGAGTAGTGCCTGCTGATCGAGGAGACGCCAGCAGAGTCAGATTTTTAAGGGGAAACGATCGCTCATCGAGCAGCGTCAAAAGCTCTGCCCCCACGGCCCCCGTGGCCCCCATTACTGCAACGCTCAGCCCATTCGACACAGCACTACCTCAAAGTTATCCATCAACATTCTGGCATCCGCTGATACTAGCATTTTGCCCTTGCCTCCCAACAGCCCTGGGGCCTACCCAAGCAATCTTGCCGGGGAAAGGATAGGGCTGGGGACGCTGAAATATAGCCATGAGCACCGGGTTAGGACATCTAGAAGCTCTTGAGAACGTTCAAACGTTCTAAGGGAAATGTCTTAACCAGGCTGGCCACAGCTATGAACATGAGGAAATCAAGCTAGGCTCTGGGAGCTGCTGCATCGACCAATGCCCTTGAAACTGCGGCCTAGATGCCCCGAATGGCGGACGAAACTTGAGGAATAGTCCTTGGGGTGTAACGAGCGATAGAGTATGCTTATTAATTGCGCCAAAAGTTCCTCGCCGGTTTGGAGCGTGCGCAGCCGCCGTCTAGTTAGCAAAAAGACCCCATGAAAGTTACCCAGGAAGTACTGCCCGATAGCCAGGTGGGACTCGCAATTGAGATCCCTGCTGATCTGTCTCAAAAGACCTACGATCAGGTGCTCAATAAGATGATGCGGACGGTCAATGTGCCGGGCTTTCGCAAGGGCAAGGTGCCCCGGCAGGTCTTTTTGCAGCGGGTTGGGGTGCCTCAGTTCAAGGCCGCAGTGATTGAAGAACTGGTGCAAAACGCCGTAGAAAAGGCGATTAAGCAAGAAGAAATCGAGGCGATCGGCAACTACCAGTTAAAAAGTTCCTTTGAGGAATTGATTAGCCAGTACGAGCCTGGGCAGCCCCTCGCCATTCAAGCCTCGGTCGATGTGCCTCCCCGTGTCACCTTGAAGACCTACAAGGGTTTATCGGTTCAAGCCGAAGAAATCCTCCCTGATCCGGAGCAGGTTGACACCACCCTGGCAAAGTACCAAAACAACATGGCCACCCTGGTGCCGATTGAAGATCGCCCTGCCCAGGCTGGCGATGTGGCCGTGATCGACTTCGTTGGTAAGGTGCAGAACGAAAGCGGCGAATTTGAAGAATTTCAGGGCGGCTCAGGCACCGACTTCCAGGTCGAACTCGAGGAGGGGCGCTTCATTCCCGGCTTTATGGAAGGCATCATTGGCATGGCCCTCGAAGAGGCCAAAGATATCGAAATTCCGTTCCCGGACGACTATTCCCAGGCGGAGTTGGCAGGTAAGCCTGCGGTGTTCTCTATCACCCTGAAGGAAATTAAAGAAAAAGAACTGCCCGATCTCGACGATGATTTTGCCCAGGAGATCAGCGAGTTTGCGACGATTGAAGAGTTGCGGACTTCGCTGACTGAGCGCTACCAGGAAGAGGCGACGGAGAAAACCAAGGCCAACAAAGACGCGGCTTTGATCGAAGCCCTTGTAGAGCACCTAGAGGCCGAAATTCCCAACACTCTGGTGCAAAAAGAGGTGGACTTTTTGCTCACCCAGACCATCATGCAGCTTAGCCGCCAGGGCATTGATGTCAACAAAATGCTGACTCGGGAGCTGGTTGATGGCATGCGCCAGCGCACGCGTCCTGAAGCGATCGAGCGCCTGCGCCGCACTTTGGCCTTGGGCGAAGTGGCCAAGCAGGAAGGCATTAAGGTCGAAGAAGAGGCGCTTCAAGCAAAAATTAAGGAGGCTATGGCCGAGGTCGAAGATCCCAGCCAGATTGACCCCGATCGCCTGACCCAGGTGCTAACCGAAGAGCTGCTGCAAGAAAAAATTCTGGCCTGGCTAGAAGAAGTCAACACCGTTGAGCTGGTGCCCGAAGGCACATTGCAACCAGAGCCTGAGGCGGCTGCCGATCTAGACGAGGCCCTTGAAAGCGACACTGTCGAGTCAGAAGCCGCTGATGCTCAAACGGTAGAGGTCGAAGCTACAGAAGTTGAGGCCACTGAGGTCTCAGCCGCTGGGGCATCGGCGGGCAAAAGCAAAAAAAAGGCTGAAAATCGCTAGGCTGGCACTTGGGCTCAGTCGTAGCGTTTGGTAAACCCGTTGGCTGTTCTACCCCCGTAAACCTGAATTTTTGGGGCATAATGTCGGGTAGGTCAGCCAATGGCTGGCGCTCAGTTTGGTCTAAAAGACGTCGTTGCCTTGGGGGCATCTGGCGTAAAGCAATATCCCCAAGCCCTTGAAATCTCGCGCAAACCTATTATGATTGCATCGAACCCTTTGAGTAGCCCCATCTTGAGTTTGAGCCACGCCGACCAGGTGCGCAGCATGTTACCCGTTGTTGTAGAGCAATCGGGGCGGGGGGAACGTGCGTTTGATATTTACTCTCGCCTGCTGCGGGAGCGGATTGTGTTTTTGGGCACACCGGTTACTGACGAAGTGGCCGATTCAATTGTTGCTCAACTGCTTTACCTTGATGCCGAAGAGCCTGAGAAGGACGTGCAGCTCTATATCAACTCTCCCGGTGGTTCGGTGACGGCGGGCATGGCCATTTACGACACCATGCAGCAAATTCGCCCGGACGTGGTGACCATTTGTTTTGGCCTAGCGGCCAGTATGGGAGCATTTCTGCTGTGCGCCGGGGCTAAGGGCAAGCGGCTGTCGCTGCCCAGTGCTCGAATTATGATTCACCAGCCGTTGGGGGGTGCCCAGGGCCAGGCGGTCGATATCGAAATTCAGGCGCGGGAGATTCTGTACCACAAGAGTCGTCTCAATGAGCTGATTGCCCATCACACTGGGCAGCCCATCGATCGCATTGAAGCCGATACGGAACGCGACTTTTATATGTCTGCTGCCGAGGCCAAAAATTACGGAATCATTGATGATGTCGTAGAGAGACAGTCGCTCTCGGCAGCCGTCGCTATGACTGCACTTAATTAGGGGCATTTTATGTCTAAGTACGACTCCCATCTCAAGTGCTCGTTTTGTGGCAAGTCTCAGGAGCAGGTGCGCAAGCTGATTGCGGGGCCGGGGGTCTACATCTGTGACGAGTGCGTCGATCTGTGCAACGAGATTTTAGACGAAGAGCTGTTTGATTCGGGTACGGCGATCGCTCAGCCGGTTCCCCGCCGAGAAGCTCCTGCCGATCGCCCCAGAACGGCGCCAGCCATTGCTCTGGGCCAGATTCCTAAGCCGCGTGAAATTAAGACCTATCTAGACGATCATGTGATCGGTCAGGATGAAGCTAAGAAAGTGCTGTCAGTGGCGGTTTATAACCACTACAAGCGTCTTAGCTACCTGCAAGGGTTGGAGGGTGAAGCTCCCGAAGACCTCGTTGAGCTACAGAAGTCAAATATTTTGTTGATTGGCCCTACGGGCTGCGGCAAGACCCTCCTCGCTCAAACCTTGGCTCGTATTCTAGAGGTGCCCTTTGCAGTGGCCGACGCCACCACCCTCACCGAGGCGGGCTATGTGGGCGAAGACGTCGAAAATATTCTGCTGCGGCTGCTTCAGGTTGCCGATTTAGATGTGGAAGAAGCCCAGCGCGGCATTATCTACATTGATGAAATTGACAAGATTGCCCGCAAGAGCGAGAACCCTTCGATTACCCGCGATGTTTCGGGAGAAGGTGTCCAGCAGGCACTGCTAAAAATGTTGGAGGGTACGGTCGCCAACGTGCCGCCCCAGGGAGGTCGCAAGCACCCCTACCAGGACTGCATTCAGATCGACACCAGCAACATTTTGTTTATCTGCGGCGGTGCCTTTGTTGGGTTAGAGAAAATTGTTGAGCAGCGCATCGGCAAAAAATCGATTGGCTTTGTCCAGCCCGGTGAAGGTCAGTTTTCGCGGGAGAAGCGCACCGCTGACGTGTTGCGTAACCTGGAGCCCGATGACCTGGTGAAATTTGGCTTGATTCCTGAGTTTATTGGCCGAATTCCGGCGACCTCGGTGCTAGAACCCCTCGACGAAGAATCGCTGATGGCGATCTTGACTGAGCCCAAGAATGCCCTGGTGAAGCAGTTCCAAAAGCTGATGCTGATGGACAATGTGCAGCTAGAGTTTAAGTCGGATGCGCTGCGGGCGATCGCCCGAGAGGCCTACCGTCGCAAGACCGGTGCGCGCGCCCTGCGCGGCATTATCGAAGAACTGATGCTCGACATTATGTATGAGCTGCCCTCGCGCAAAGACCTCAAACGTTGCACGATTACCCGCGAAATGGTTGAGCAACGGTCGACCGCCGACCTGCTGCTGCACCCATCGTCGATGCCTAAGCCTGAGTCTGCGTAGCCATGCCCTACGTTGAGATTCGTCAGGTCAACCACTACTACGAGTGGGTCAGTAGCGATCTGCCCCGCGACCCGGCTTCTCCTAAGCCAGTGATGGTGTTTATCCACGGCTGGGCTGGGTCGGCCCGCTATTGGCGGAGCACGGCGGCGGCGTTGAGCGATCGCTACGACTGTTTGCTCTACGACATGCGGGGGTTTGGGCGATCCACCATTGCCCCCGACCAGCAGGATGCGGTAGCGGCGCGGGGCTACGAGCTAGAGACCTATGCCGACGATTTGGCCGACCTGCTCACGGCGCTAAACCTGCCGCAGGTGTCGATCAATGCTCATTCCATGGGGGCATCGGTGGCGGTGTACTTTGTGAATCAGTATCCAGAGCGCTGCGATCGCGTCATTTTGACCTGCAACGGCATTTTTGAGTACGACAAAGCGGCCTTTGAAGCGTTCTACAAATTTGGCGGCTACGTAGTTGCCTTTCGACCCAAGTGGCTGGGCAAGCTGCCCCTAGCGCCCCGCTTCTTTATGGCTCGGTTCCTCAGCCGCCCCATTCCTGCCGCCGAGAAGGTGGCTTTTCTAGACGATTTCTTAAATGCCGATTATGCTACGGCCTTGGGCACAATTTTTACCTCAGTCAGCAAGAAAGCGACGGAAGTGATGCCGGTGGAGTTTGCCAAAATCAGCGTTCCTACCCTGCTGGTTGCGGGTGAATTCGACAAAATTACCCCGGCAGAGCTGGGGCGCACGGCAGCGGATTTAAATCCAAAAATTGACTACGCTCTGGTAAAAAATACGGGGCATTTCCCGATGCTGGAGGACCCGGAGACCTATTTAGAATACGTTGACGGGTTTTTGGCCTAGGTTGTCTACGACGCACTGCTGCGCGAGTGCACCCTACCGTGATGGATACGCTGCCGATTGATCAACTGATGGCGCTCGATCGCCGCCATGTCTGGCACCCCTATGCTGCCATGCCGGGCACGGGGCCGGTGTTTGCGGTGAAGTCGGCCCAGGGCGTTTACCTAGAGCTAGAAACGGGCGATCGCCTGGTCGACGGTATGTCATCGTGGTGGGCCTGCATTCATGGCTACAACCATCCTCGGCTGAACCAGGCGGCTCAGGCGCAAATGGGGCGCATGAGCCATGTGATGTTTGGTGGACTGACCCATCAACCCGCCGTGCAGTTGGCCCAAAAACTGGTGCAGATGACACCGGCTCCCTTGCAGCACGTGTTTTTCTGCGATTCTGGCTCGGTGGCGGTAGAGGTTGCCATGAAAATGGCGATTCAGTACTGGTACAACCGAGGGGAGACCCAAAAGCAGCACTTTCTGACCATTCGCCACGGCTACCACGGTGATACCTTTGCGGCCATGGCGGTGTGTGACCCGGTGAATGGCATGCACCATCTGTTTCGCCATAGCCTGGTGGAGCAGTACTTTGCCGATGCCCCCCAAATTCCCTTTGAGGGGGTCTGGGAAGACGGGGACATTGCCAGCTTTGAGGCTATTCTAGAGCGTTACCACGGGGAGATTGCCGCTGCTATTCTTGAACCCGTGGTGCAGGGGGCAGGGGGTATGCGGTTCTATAGCCCCCCGTATGTGCGGCGGGCGCGGGAACTATGCGACGAGTATGGCGTGCTGTTGATTCTCGATGAAATTGCCACAGGCTTTGGCCGTACGGGTAAGCTCTTCGCCTGCCAGTACGCTGACATTAGCCCCGACATTCTCTGTGTTGGCAAGGCCCTGACCGGCGGCTTCATGTCGCTGGCGGCCACGCTGACAACGACCCATATTAGCGAAACCTTTGCCCAGGGCGAGGCGGGGGTGTTTATGCACGGTCCTACCTTTATGGGCAACCCACTGGCCTGCGCGGTGGCGCTAGAGAATTTGACTCTGCTAGAGAGCTACGACTGGGCCACCAAGATATTTGCCATAGAAGCCCAGCTCAAGCGGGAGCTAGCCCCCTGTCGCGACTTGCCAGCGGTGAAGGATGTGCGGGTGCTGGGCGCGATCGGTGTGGTCGAACTGCACGAACCCGTGGATCTGGCCGTGGTGCAGCCCCAGTTTGTTGCCCAGGGAGTATGGCTACGCCCCTTTGGTCGCCTGGTCTATACGATGCCGCCCTATATTGTGGAGCCAGAGCAGCTCAAGCAGATTACCCAGGCAATTTATGAGGTTCTGAGCTTGAACCCCTAGTCATTTAACAAATCACTAGGTTCGCCAGGATAAAAATCCTCTGCAAAAATGTCGGCCAAGCAATAGGGGCAATGTAGCGGGAACGTAGCCTCGGGTAGGTTAGTTTCACCCATCGCCAAATCCCTACTGTTCGCGTAGGCTTCGGTCAATGCCTCTTCCAGATCGGGTTTGAGGCTGGGGTTTTCATTGAGTAAGCGTAAAATGTCGCGGCGCTGGACCCGTAATGTGGCTAGCCAACTGCGGCTGCGGTGTTGAGGTTGAAAATGCCAGTTCAGGAGGTGAGCGAGCAAAACGCTGAGCCGACTGCGAAGCTCCTGGCGCTGCTGTTTGCCCAACGATTCAATTTCCTCGATCAAGTTAGGTAAATCGATATGGTGCCACTGTTGGGCACGTAGAAAGCTAGCCTGTTGCTGTACCCAGGCGTAGAAATCTGACTCATAAAGATTGGAGATATCGGAGGTGGCGGCAGAAGGCTCCAAATCTGGGCTGGCTTCAGGGGGTGGCATCGCAATTAAAGAACCGCAATGGGCCTATTCTAGACTGGCCAGCCGTAGTACAACGGACAAAGCCCCCTTTTAGGACTGTCGCTATGTCGGTTGTTTATGAAGTAGAGCATATCACCACCTACCGCTATGCCAAACCGGTGACCTTTGGTACCCATCGGGCGATATTTTTACCGCGGGGCAACTATAGTGGGCGGCTGCTGGGCTACTCGATCACTGTCAATGTGCCGGCTGAAGTGCACTGGGTGAGCGATACCCTGTCGAACAACGTGGCGGTGATTGGCCTCAAAGAACCCGCCCAGGAACTGACCTTTACCTGTCGGTTTCAGGGCGAGCACTTTGGCACCCGAGGCATTAATGACTTTCCCCTCGACCCTAGGGCGACGCGGGTGCCGGTGCAGTACACGCCCGACGAGTGGACTGATTTGGCGGTGTATCTGCGGCCCCACGCCGAAGACCCGGACGGTTCGGTGGCGGCCTGGGCCAAGAGCTTTGTCGCTGGCGATATGGATCTGACCAGCGATGTGCTGGGGCGAATTATGAACACCATTCGTGACACGTTTACCTACCGATCGCGGGAGGAAGAGGGCACCCAGCCACCAGGAGAAACCCTGCGCCAGCGATCGGGCACCTGCCGCGACTACGCCTGGCTGATGATGGAAACCCTGCGACGGCTCGGGTTAGCCTGTCGGTTTGTGTCGGGCTATCTCTATGACTCGGCCCTGGATGGGGGAGATGTGGGCATGACCGGCTCTGGGGCTACCCACGCCTGGTTGCAGGTATATCTGCCGGGGGCTGGCTGGCTGGTCTACGACCCCACCAACCGCATTACCGAGGGGTTTGATTTAATTGCGGTAGCGATCGCCCGTCACCCCGGACAGGCGATCCCGCTCTCGGGGTCGTGGTTTGGCGATGCGGGCGACTATCTGGGGATGGAGGTATCGGTGGCGGTTCGCAAGCTGGGTGCGGTCCCCGAGTTTGGCTGATACCCAATCCGAATTGGGGTTTCCCAAGTCGGATTGGGTGTGGGTGGTGCATCGCGGCGCGGATGCACCCTACGGTGGATCTACTCATCTACGCCAAAAGCACTACCGCCCTAGCAAATTGGGAGTATCGTCACAGCCGCCGGGGACCGTTGATCGGGTAGCCTCGCCCCCCCAGGCGCAGATGTAACGGCGCTGGTCGTCTGACAGCCGGTAGACGCCGCTGAGGTTGGTGCCCTCGACCACGGCCCCGGTGTTGGCTCCGGTGGTGTAGTCGGGAATGCCGGTGCGGGTGCGGGGGGTAGCGGTTTCGAGACTACCGTAGAACAGTCGAGCTTCCATTAGATCAGCGCCGGACAGATTGGCTTGGTACAAAATGGCTCGGGCAAAGTTGGTGCGTACCAGGTCGGCTCGGCGGAGGTCGGCCCGAATCAGGTTGGCTTCGCTCAGGTCGGCCCAGCGGAGGTCTGTGCCAGAGAGATCGGCGGCGGCTAGCATTGCACCTAGATCGATCACCCGAATGCCGCTGGCCAGATCTTCCTCGTAGCCGCCCCGCCCGTCTAAGATGGCTCTCCCTAACCGGTTGTCGCGGCGTAGGGGGGCGAGCAGCTTAGAGCGAGAGAGAAACCGAATCACCTTAGCTTTGCCCCCGGCATCGACGCTGCTGAGAATGGCGGCGGTGCGGGCTTCGGCAATGATCCGCTCCTGGGGCCAGTCTTCGAGCAGCCCTTCGTCGTCGAGCACCAGTTCTGAAATGCCCTGGAAGAAGGCATCGATGGTTTGCTGCTGGGTAATTAGGTTTTGTTGTTTGGTCAAATCGCGGGAGATGACGTACTGCCGCCAGGCGACAAACAGGGCCAAGAAGGCAATGAAAATTTGCCCGATCGCTCCCAAAAAATCGCCTAGGGCTCCGAGAATATCCCACCGGAGGCCGAGGCTCCAGACCAAAATCGCCCGATTGATGCCGGTGATTTTCATCAGGCCGATCACCCCCACCAACACACCGGGGATGGCGATTAGGAGTGACTGCTGCCGGGGCGATAGCTCACCTAACACTTCCTGGAAGAAGGGCCACATTAGCCGCAGGGAGACCAGCGTAGCCACCAGGGACCCGGCTAGGGTGAGCCAGAAACTGTTGGTGGCTAGCCCCAGCCCAATGACCGCGATCGCAACGACGGTGACGGCGCTAGCGGAGGTCGTGCCAGGGTCAGGGGACATGGATGGATAATTGGCTGGATCGGAGGGATCTAGATCGAGCCGCTGGGCCGGGTTAGAGGGGGCGACGGTGGCCTGACTCTCGGGAGCTGGAGTTGAAAGCTGGGGCGGGGCGGAAAGCTTGCCTGGGGGGTCAGCGCCATTGTCTGCAACTGGGGTAGGCATCTGAGGTTGAGGTGGCTCGGGGGGCGATGGGGTCATGGCGCGCAACGGCTGATCAAACCATAGAGATGACCCTCAGGGGCCGCAGCCGCTCTAGGTTAAGGGGTTCTGTTTGGCTGTTCTGTCTGCTTTATTTAAGCACCTTAATCTCTGGGCGAATTCCATTTATACCGGTTTAGCCGCAGGCGGAACTGCTCAAAGCGGCCCCTGGCTGGTCGGCTCTGGCCTATCGACGGTAGACTGATGGGGGTTTTTGCCCCTGTGGGGGCGGTTTCGATCATTGTTGGGGAGGGCAAGGACAACAGCACTATGGTTATAACTGGGTTGATTTTGCTGGCTGCGATCGCAATTTTGGTCTGGGGCTATCGCCGCGCCCAGCCCTACGGCTCGGTGGGCATCTTGGCCTGGCTGCAATCGGTGGTGCTGATGGCCCCCTGGCTGTTGTTTTTTGGGTTATTTGCCTTAGGCATTTATATCAATTTGGCGGGGGTGCTGCTGCTGTTGCTGGGGGCGACAGGGCTCTATATCTATCTGGGCCGTCGCCTCCGTGCCCTGGGCCAAGACCTGCTGTCTACCCAGCGCCCAGCGCCCATACCCGCCGCAGACTCGGTGCCTGAACCGACCGATCGCCTAGAGCCCCTCGATCAGCCGACCGCTGCCCCTGGCGCTCCAGCGGCGGCGATCGCCATTCCGCCGGAGGAGCTAGCGCAGATCGAAGGTATCTTTGGCCTCGACACCTACTTTCGCACCGAGACTATTCCCTACGACCAGGGGGCCATTTTTCGCGGTAACTTGCGGGGCGACCCCGCGACCACCCAGGCCAAATTAGCAGAGCGTTTGACCGAACGACTGGGCGATCGCTACCGCCTTTTCTTGGTCGAAAACCTGGAGCAAAAGCCCACGGTGGTGGTGCTGCCCGCCACTGCTGACCCGGTCAAAACCACCCCGGCCCAGTGGGCGCTGGCGGGGGTACTGGCGATTGCCACCCTGTTCACCAGCCTAGAGGCTGGAGCCGTGCTCCAGGGCTTTGACTTGCTGCAAGACTTTTCTCGCTGGCGGGCGGCGTTGCCGTTTCTGCTGGCCCTGCTGGCCATCTTGGGAGCCCACGAAGCGGGCCACTGGGTGGCGGCTCGTCGCTACGGGGTGCGCCTCAGCCCGCCTTTTTTAATTCCCGCCTGGCAGATTGGGGCCTTTGGCAGCCTCACCCGGTTTGAGTCGCTGTTGCCCAACCGCAGCGTGCTGTTTGACATTGCCGTGGCCGGTCCAGCGGCGGGCGGCATTGTTTCTCTAGTGATGCTGGTGGGTGGATTGCTGCTCTCGCACCCCGGTAGTGCGTTTCAAATTCCGTCGGGGTTCTTTCAGGGGTCTGTGCTGATCGGTGCCCTGGCGCGAGTAGTGCTGGGGGATGTGCTGCAAGAGCCCCTGGTCGATATTCACCCGTTCACGATTATGGGCTGGCTGGGGCTGGTGATTACCGCTCTCAACCTGATGCCAGCAGGGCAGCTCGATGGTGGCCGCATGGTGCAGGCGATCTATGGCCGCAAGACCCTGGGCCGCACCACTCTCTTTACCCTGGTGGTGCTGGGGTTGGTCTCTTTGGCTAACCCCCTAGCGCTGTATTGGGCGGGGGTGATCTTGCTGCTACAGCGTGACCCAGAGCGCCCTTGTCTAAACGATATTTCTGAACCCAACGATGCCCGCGCGGCCCTGGGACTGCTGGCCCTGTTTTTGGCCCTGACGGTGCTGCTGCCGCTGACGCCGAGTCTGGCCGGCAAGTTAGGTATTGGGGCTTGAAACGCAGTCCTGCTTAGTTGCCCTCAATTCCGCAGGGCGCATGCCATGCGCCTCTACGGGTTGGCCGTTTGGGAATCGGCGTTAGACAATCCGGATTTGCTCTAAAAATAACCCTGAGACGGTGCATCGCTGCGCGGATGCACCCTACAATTTCTGTTTGGAATCGGGGTTGGGCGATCCGGATTTGTATAACACCCGACACCCAGCACCTGCAACCGCCCACAAAAGTTGTCCTGTCTCGGCCAGTCGCTAGGCGGCTGGCCCCACCTGAATCTCGTCTAACCGCTGGGCTAGGTAGGCGGCGGCGGTAATGGGGGGAAACTGGGCCACGCCGCCGGTGCGATCGACCAAACTTTTGACCGGGGTGAGGTCGACCTCGGGGTGAGGATGCACAAAAAACGGCATAGAGAGACGAGCCTGGTTACCGCTGCGGGGGTTGACCACGCGATGGGTCGTACTCTTGATCAACCCATTGGTGAGGTTTTGCAGCATATCGCCGGTGTCTACCACGATCTGGCCGGGGTGGGTCTGAATCGGGAGCCATTGGCCCTGAACCAAAATTTCTAGCCCCGGAGCGGTGGCCTCACAGAGCAGGGTAATTAAATTAATGTCTTCGTGGGGGGCGGCCCGCAGACTTCCCGGCTGCACCGTGCCTACCGCCGGGTAATGGGCCAGCCGCAGCACAGTATTGCCGCCTGTGGCCATAGTCACCAACCAGTCGCGGGGCTGGCCCAAGTACTCAGCGCAGGCCTCAAGCAGGGTTTCGGCGCAGGTCATCAGCTGTTGATAGAGCCGGGTCATCACCGGGCGAAAGGAGGGCACCTCCTGGGGCCAAGGGGCCATGGGGTCGGTGAGGCTGTGGCGATTCACATGCCAGAATTCTTTGAGGTCGGGAACGCTATGGCCTTTGGCCTGTTCGCTGCCGAAGCTAGAAAAGCCTCCTTTTCCTGGCTCCTTTGGCCCTAGGCGAGGGGGGGGAGAATATTGGGTTTTGGTGCGATCGGGCAGGGCAAAGAAGTTGGCGGCCACCTGGTAGGCGCGCCGCACGACTTCGGGGGAAACCGGATGGGGCTCAAGGATAAAAAACCCGACCTCTTCTAAGGCTTGACCCAGGGTGGCGATCGCCCGTTGCCGCGCCATCGTCTCACTCAAGAGATCGGGGTAAGACACCACGGGAATAGTGGGCCGGGTCATGGTGCTTTCCTTGGATTGATAAAACAGGTTGGGTGGATTGTAGCAGCCCCGTCAACTGGGTAGCTTGCGTTCTATCTATCAAATTTTGACCGGGTTGTGGGGTAAGTTTGGCTCGCTTAACTCAGCCCCTGACGGCTCGCCCAGAATACGATAACCTTGGGCTAAAGGATCGAATCGGTACCCTCTCTCGGCAACCGTTTTAGCAATTGTCTCTGTGAATCCCTCTTCTGCTCAAAGTGCCAGACCCGTGCTGTCCATCGGAGATAGGGCGGTCATAGCCGCCGATGTCATGCCGCTGCTCCGGCGCTATGGCCTGCTACCCGCCTTGGTCAAAGAACTAGTGATTGACCAGGCGATCGCCGCTGTGACGCTAACGCCAGAGCAGCTCACCCAGGCGGTTGACCAGTTTTTGCAGACTAACCAGATCACATCGCCGGAGCAGCGCCAGGGGTTTTTGGCTCAGCGGGGGTTGAGCGACGCCGACCTCACTGGTTTGGCAGAGCGGGCGGCCAAACTACAGCGCCACAAGGCCGACATCTGGGCTCCTAAGGTAGAGTCCCACTTTCTACAGCGCAAGGCCAGCCTCGATCGGGTGCTGTACTCGCTGATTCGCACCCATGATGGGGGTCTTGCCCAGGAACTGTACTTCCGCATTCAAGACGATGGCCAACCCTTTGCTGAGCTGGCCCGGCAGTATTCTGAAGGTCAGGAGGCCCAGACGGGCGGCCTAATTGGCCCGGTTGAGCTGTCGGTGCCGCACCCGGCGCTGGGCCGCATGCTCTCGATTAGTCAACCGGGGCAGCTATGGCCACCCACCCGAGTGGGGGAATGGTTTGTGGTGGTGAGGCTCGAAAAGTTTTTGCCCGCCCGACTCGATGAGCCGACCCGTCAGCGCTTAATCGATGAGCTGTTTAATACCTGGCTAGCAGAGCAGGTGCAGCTTGTTTTGCATGAGCACGGCGCAGATTAACGTTTGCTAACTTACGGAGGTTAAATCGGGCTGCATAGAACATCATGAGCTATCGCGGAGTACCTAATTAATCGTTGGTGCGGTTGTCCAGAAAGCCTGAGGAAGCTAGTAATGACCCGCTTTAGCCTAATTCTCCGGGGGGTGAGCACCCTAGGGGCGATCGCATCCCTCACCGCCGCGCCGGGGGTCGCCTGGGCAGAAACCCTACCGCTCTCTACCGAGGTCGATCAGGGGCCTTTGCCCCGGCCAGGGCAACTAGCGGCTCCTATGGCTGAACCACGATTGCCCGAGGCCTATGTGCTCGGACCAGGCGATCGCATTCGCATAGACATCTTCAATATTCCAGAATTTAGCGGCCCTGAGAACGGCGTTCACGAGGTGCTGGTCGATGGCACTCTGGCCTTGCCCCTGGCAGGAGCTGTGGCGGTTCAAGGGTTAACCCTGGCTGAAGCTCAGACGGCCCTGGTCACCAGCTACGCTCCGTTGCTCACTCGCCCGCCCCAGCTGACGGTCACGCTGCTGGCGGCCCGCCCGGTGCGAGTGGTGGTGGCTGGAGAAGTAAACCGCCCCGGTACCTACACCATTGAGCTAGAGGCCGAAACCAGCGGCAGCGGTAGCGGTAACCCCACCGCTCGCCAGTGGCCTACCCTCACCCAGGTAATCCAAGAAGCGGGAGGCATTACTCAGCAGGCCAACATCAAAGCTATTCAGGTACGCCGCCCCCACCGCCAGGGCGATGCCATGGTGACCGCTAGCCTTTGGGATTTGATTCGCACTGGTGACATTAATCAAGATATGCGCCTGCGTGATGGCGATACCATTGTGGTTCCCAAAGCCGTGGCGGTTTTGCCCGAAGAGTCGGTAGCGATTTCGAGCGCCAATTTTTCACCCGCCGCCATGCCGGTGCAGGTGGTCGGTGAGGTTGCCAGCCCTGGCGGCGTCACCCTACCCGCCAATGCCACCCTCAACCAGGCGATTTTAGCCGCTGGCGGGTTTGAAAGCAGCCGCGCCCAAAGCTCCACGGTGCAGCTGGTGCGGCTCAACCCCGATGGCAGCGTTGACCAGCGCACGGTGGACGTAGACCTGGCCGCTGCCGCCAACGACACCACTAACCCCATTCTGCGGCCCAACGATGTCGTGATTGTCGATCGCAACGTCGCTGCTGCGGCCGGCGACACCCTAGGCCTTTTTCTGCGCCCTCTAACACCGCTCGCGGCCATTTTGCGGTTGTTTGGGTTTTAGCCGGGCGCAGGGGCCAGACCTGTACTGGGGTCTGAACAAAGCAAAAAATGGCTAAATTACGCTGAATTTTGACTTTTGAGCTATAAGTAACGAACTCCTGGGAATATTTCCCTCGAACACTATGCCTTTTTCTCCCTCCTCCACGGCCCATGAAGCCAACGGCAACGGCAATGGTCATGGCCATGGTCAGGTTCATCATGGGTTTGTTGCCGTCACAGCGCCGTCCTCTCCCCTCGTAGACGATGGGGATGATTTTGATGTAAGTCATCTAGTCGGGGTGCTCAAGCGTCGGCTTGGGGTGTTTTTAGGGGTAGCAGCCTTGTCCTTTGGCGGGTTGACGCTCTGGCACTTAAGTCGTCCTCCGGTCTACAGCGGCAGTGCCAATCTTCTGGTAGAACCGGTTACCGCTGCCCCTTCCCTGGGTTTGGAAGCGGTAGTTGGGTTGCCAGGAGCTAGAAATTCGGGGTTAGACTACACCAGCCAAATTCGAGTGCTGCGTGGCCCAGATGTGATCGATCCGATTCTGGCCAACATTCAGCAACGCTATCCCGACATTACCTACACCACTCTGCTAGAGCGCTTGGCGATTACCCAAGAAGGGGAGTCTAAGGTGCTGCGCATTACCTACCGAGCCGACGACCCGGCGGTGGTCACCTTTGTGCTGACCCAGGTGGTCAACGGCTTTGTCAACTACAGTGTGCAAGATCGCCAGGGGGAACTGCGGCGAGGGCTGACCTTTATCGACGAACAACTGCAAGAAAAATGGCAGGAAGTAGCGGTAATTGAGGAAGACCTGAGTGAATTTCAGAAACGCTATGACCTGGTTAACGTCAACGCCACCAGCGAGAGCGTAACCCAGCGACTCAACCAGATGCTGGCCGATCAAGAGCAGCTGCGGGTGCAGCTGATGGCGCTGGGGCCGCTGTACGACAGCCTGCGAACTCAGGTAGGGTTTGACCCCGATACGGCTATTCGAGTGGCCAACCTCAACGAGTCGCCCACCTACCAGGCGCTGCTCGGCGACCTGCGCGAGCTGGAGCAAACGATTGCGGCTGAGTCAGCTCGGTTTCAGGCTACGACGCCCATGATTGAAGCTTTAGAAGATCGGCGACAGCAGCTGCTGCCGCTGTTAGAGGCCGAAGCCCAGCGGCTGGTGGGGGCGACCGTAGCAGCCGATACCCTGGGCTATCAGGGGACGGTGAGTCGGGAGTTGATGCAGCAGTTGGTCGATACCGCTAATCAAATGCAGGTGCTAGACACCCAGGATCAAGCGATTGGCCAGGCGGTACAGCAGCTGCGGGCCGAGATTCAGCGGCTGGCCGATCTGTCGCGCTCTTACCAGCAGATTGCCCGAGAGCTGGCGGTGGCGGAAGGTAGTCTTGACCAGCTGTTGACCAGTCGCCAGGATCTGCGTTTGCAGATGGCGCGACAGACCGCACCCTGGGAGCTGATTTCGCCCCTGGATGAGTCGAGTATTACCGAGATGACTAACCTGCCCCGCAAGCTGCTGCTGAGCACGGTGGTAGGGCTACTGCTGGGGGGTGGGGCGGCGCTGGTGCGCGATCGCGCCGACCAAGCCTTTCACAGTACTGACGAGTTGGTCAAAGTCACCCAGCTACCCAATCTGGCCATGGTGCCCAATGCTCCGGCCCTGGAAAAGCAGCCCTTGCTGATTGTCCCCGACTTGGCAGGCACTATGGCCCAGGTGTTGGCTCAGAGTCAAAGCCCCGACAAGTTGTATACCTCCTTTAGCTTTGCCGAGGCGTTTTACTCGCTTGAGGCCAACTTGCGCATGCTGAGCTCTGATACCCCGGTGCAGGTGGTGGCCCTGACCTCGTCGGTGCCAGGGGAGGGCAAGTCAACCATGTGTGCCCACCTTGCGATCGCCGCCGCCAATATGGGGCGTCGGGTGCTGCTGATTGACGGTGACCTCCGCAAGCCTAGTCAGCACATTATTTTTGGCCAGTCCAATAGTCGGGGGCTGAGCGACCTGCTGACCCAGACTATTGACGATGCTACCGATTGGGTGCTGACGATTCCTGGCAATGCCAATTTGCACCTGCTACCGGCGGGGACGCGCCCTCCGGCCCCTGGTCGGCTGCTGTCGTCGCGCAAGATGCAGCAAATGACAGAGCAGTATCGTCGCCACTACGACCTGATCATTTTTGATACTCCCCCCCTAGCGGGCATGATCGACGCCAAGCTGACCGCTGCCCACGCCGACGGGCTGCTGTTAGTGGTGCGGCTCAACCGGTCTGAGCGTTCAGAAATTCAGCGGGTGCTGGCCGATCTGGGCAATACGGCCCAGGCTCCCTTGCTGGGGTTGGTGGTCAATGGTGTACCCCAGAGCCGACGGCGCGGCTACGACTATTACTACGGGGATTACGGTCACCCCAAGGTAACCTCGGGAGTGCATGAGACCGGCTAGAACACAGCCGCTAAACAGCGGTAGGTATGACATGGGACGTGAGGAGTACGACTGATGAAGCGCAAATCAAAACCACTGATTACGGGTGGACTACTGGGGCTGGCCGGGCTAGGCCTCTTGCCTCGCGGGGCCGAGGCGGCCCCCGAATTGCCCTTGGCCGAGCCTGAACCCAGTCTTGGCGTAGCCCTGGCGGCAGATCCCCATCCAGTCGTGACGCCAGAGCCTTCGGCGCAGACCACAGCACCCCAGGCTGACGAGCAGGCCGCTGCTCAACCGGTTTGGACGCCGGGGGTTGATCATGTTGTGGTAGATGCTGCTGCCGCAGCGGCAGAGACGGCTACCCCAGCGGCTGCCACCCCAGAGCCAGATTCGACAGCCGCGATCGCGGCCCTGCCGCCCGAGGAGACAACCTTAGACAGCGCTGCATCTGCCGTTTCAGCTCCAGAGCTAGCCCCTAACCTGGTCGTAAACCCGATGGGGGATGGGGCCTCAGATCAGACGGTAATAGCTGTGGTTTCAGAGCCACCACCGATCGCCGCTGACCTGACATCTCTAGACGATGAGCTGGCGACTGAAGTCGGGTCCCCGCCTGCTGCTGCGATCGCCGTCGCCGCCGATGGCCCAGGCAATGGCTCCGGTGAGGGCTCAGGGGCGATGATCGCCGCTCCTGCGGGGACCATGGCTGAAGCTCAAGCCCCCGCTGGGACTGGGGCAGAGACTGCGATCGCCGACGTTTCTGAGCCGCCCTCTAAACCTGTGGCCGCTAAGCCCCGCCCCCAAGGGCTTGAGCGGCCAGCGGCCACCCCTGAGGCCCTAGCCCTGAGCCAGGACCCAATGGCCCAGCCCCTAGGGCGCGCTGTTGCCGTGGCGGCTGCGCCTAGCTCAGCCCCCGCGATCGCAACGACCCCGCCGACCCGTGCGGCATCCCCCGACCTGGCCACTATTCGGGCGAGAGCAACGGCGGTGCAATCGCTGCTGCGCGATCTGCGATCGCAGGCTGGTATGCCAGTCGATCCGGCGGCTTTGGCCGACCAAACCACGCTTCAGCCTAGCCCAACCCGCCGAGTGCCCCAGCCCAAAACCCTGGCGCGGGGGCCGCAGCTGCCCCAGCTTCCAGGGCGATCGGTGCGACGGGCTGCGATCGCTGACCCGAGTAGGGCGACTGCGGCTAACCAGCGATCGCGACAACAGCCTCTCCCTGGCCCCCAGTTGCCCGATTTGGCGGGCAGCAACCCCAACGTGGCACTGGCCTTGCCTACCCCGCAGCCGGTAATGTCGCCGACGCTAGCGGGGATATCACCGGCTATGTTCGGGGCAGAGCCAGAGGCGGCCCCGGCGATCGCCCAGGCTGCCCCAGCCGCTGGCAGTGCCGCGCAGATTCAAAATGACTTGCGAATCGCGCCGTTGACGACCGCCGCTAATCCGCCGCTGACGTTTCCCCCCTCCCCCAATGCTGGCATTCCCTCCGCCTTTGGAGCTAACTGGGGCGACCTGTTTATCAGCGCCTCGCTGGCCGGAGCCGATCGCGTGCGTCCCGTGGCTGACGGCAGTATGTCTATGGGCTTTGGGCTAGGTGACTCGCGCCAGGTAGTGGGGGTAGAACTGGCCTATAACCTGCAGAGCGTGCGGCGGTTCGGCGAAAACGGTGGCTTTGATGTCAAGGTGCACCGCGTCGTCCACAGCGGCGATGACACCGAGGTAGCCGCCGCTGTGGGGCTGAACAATTTTGCCTCCTATGGCTCTGAGGCTGGCGGTAGCCCATCGAGTCTCTACGGGGTGGTGACGGCGGCCCACCTGCTTCAGCCCGACCACCCGACCAACCGGCTGCCGATCACAGGCACCCTGGGCCTAGGGGGCGGGTCGTTCTCGGGCGAAGGCAGTGACGTAGGCGTGATTGCCGGAGTGGGCTTGCAAGTGCACCCTCAGTTTTCGGTCAATACGGCCTGGAGCGGCGTCGGTGTGAATGTCGGGGCTTCGATTGTGCCGGTATCGACGATACCGATTACGCTCAACCTGCTTTACGGCGATATCGGCAACAATACCCGTGCTGGTTCCGTCGCAGTGTTAAGTATCGGCTATGGGTTTAACTTTGGCCCCAGGTTTTAGATGAGATGATTCCTGTTGCCGGGCTCATGCTTTAGCCCCATTCTCGATCGCAGCTCATATTTGAGGAGAAAAACCGTGGATAAACTGGTGGGCCGACTTTGGCAGCATGTTTGGTTAATGATGGCTGTAGTAGGCGGCACCCTGGCGATCGCCCTACCGGGCTACTCCGGTTCGGTACCCTCCGGTCTGGGCAGCGGGGTGAGCGTGGGGGGCTCAACGGTGCTGTCCATTGGGGCCTCTTCCCTGGGCAGTGAAGAAGAACTTACCTCGACTACTCCCAATGCCACCATCGATGCCACTACCGGAGAGATCTTGCTCACGGTGGCGGCCCAGCAGGCAGTTAACCAATCGGCCACAGAGATTCTGCAAGGGTTGCAGGGCACTAACCCCACCCTTGCCGCCGCCCTGACGACCCCAGGCGAAATTGCCCTCGACGGGCTCACCTCTGTTGACCTCGGCGGCGGTGTCGAGGAAGATGCCGAGCAGACTGTGGATGAACTGGCGGTGGTGGTGGCAGCGGCGATCGCCAATGGCGACAGCGTTTCACTCACTGGCGAACAAGGCACCCTCAGCATTGCTGCCCCTACTCCTATCGCTGGGTCTACCCCGACGGCTCTGCTGGCTACCTCGGCGGTCTTTGTGCCGATTGGCGGCACGCCTATGGTTGCGCCTCTGCGCGGCACCCAGGCGCAAATCGCCAATGCGGCGGGGTTTTTGGCGGCAGCCTTTGCGGCTGGCCTGGCCCCTAGTCAGGTGGCGATCTTCACCGAAATGGCGTTGACCGGTGCCGACTATCGAGCGTTAGTCGCTCTCTTTAACGCCACGGGCGGGCTGCTGCCGCCCACTGCTGCCGCTGTTAGCGCTACTCAGTTAGAAAGCGCCATCCAAGCCTATAACCAGATTTTAGATAGCAGCTCTCCTGAGACGCTAGTTGCCCTGGGGCAAAACTCAGACTTTGTCGCTCTGGGGCGATCGCTACAACAGCTGAGAACTGCGATCGACAGTTAGGCCGTAGAGAGCCGTAAAGATCGTATGCACGGGAATGACAGGCATTGCCTACCCGTGATTTGTAGGGGCGTAGCATGCTACGCCCCCTAGAGAATTTCTGATGATAAACCGGGGTTTGCTAAATCCTATCTGCACCTCCCCGATTGGGGGATAATACATTGCATCGCCCCTGGAAGATGTCGGTTTTCCATGGGCTTTTGTCGGTTGAATAGGGGGGCATGAATTTGGGTAAGAGCAAACAGCCGTTTGCCCCTACGGGTGAGGTTATCGTTCCAATTTATTTTTCTAGCTAATCATGCCGCTGATTGAGTTAGCCAAGGCGGAATTCGCTGCTCGTCTTGGTCTGACAAAGGATGTACCGTAGTTTCTGCGGTTGATTTAGCGCATCTCTCTAATGATAGAGATTGGCTCGATCTGATTAAGCATTGGCTTGGCGTGTCTTTTGGGGTGGATGTAACTTAGCTTTGAATCGGTCGTGCTTGGCTTTAAGCTTGTTTTGCCTCAAGTTTTGCCCCAATCTTGGAGCAAAACGATCGCCCAGCCGGGTTACTCGTTTAAAGGCTGGTGTAGGGAAAGATCTGATTCATGTGCTTGTTATGACAAGCGGTCTGGGCTAAGCCTGGTAGTCTCGAATACGACTTGTGGGTTAAATGTGTGGTCTATTTAGGCCCAGCTGTGTTTAGGGAAAATGGGCTGCCTGCCCAATAGCAATAAAATTAAATATTGAAATGCTCTTCTAGAAGAAGTGCGGTATCCTTCTCGGTAGCCCTAGGCAAAGTCGGGGTTGGCGCGAATATATTTGAAAGCGATTTCTGAGACAACTTTCTGAAGCCAAGTTTTGAATTTGCTGCTGCAAATGTAAATGCTTGTATCTAGATGGTAGTTTGGCTAATTTTTTAGGCAATCTAAACCAGCTTGATGTTTAAGGCTAAGGTCAAAAAATGCCGATAGCAGCAGTTTTGGTGCTTATACGAGTAGTTTCCTTTGGTGCTGAGTTCCTGTTGAGTAGGGTTTGATGAGAGCAATACGTTCCGATCCGGGTGCATCTTTCCAACTTTCGATTTTGACCCAGTTTTTTCCCCCTGACTATGCGCCGACGGGGCAGCTAATGGCCGAGCTGGCCCAGAGTTTGAGCCGTCAGGGTATGCAGGTGCAGGTGTTTGCGGGGCAGCCGGGCTATGCCTACGATCGCCCCATGGCTCCTAAGTATGAGGTGGTGGGCGATGTCACGGTGCGTCGCACTCGTACGTCTCGCCTGTGGCCCCAGCGCATTCGGGGGCGAGCGGTGGGGGGGCTGCTGTACTGTGTGCGATCGCTGGTTAAGCTGCTGAGCCCTGCCCGCCGTGGCGACCTGGTGTTGGTCACGACCGAGCCGCCTTACCTGCCGGTGATGGCCTACCTGCTCCACTGCCTTTTTAAGCAGCCCTACCTGTGCGTGGTCTACGATATTCACCCCGAGGTGGCGGTGGCTCTCAATATGGTTGCCCACAACCACGGGCTGGTGCGTTTTTGGAACTGGCTCAACTGTCTGACCTGGCGTCATGCCGAGGCGATTGTGGTGCTTAGCCAAACGATGCGGCAGCGAATTGTCGACCGGTGCCCGGAGGCTGCCGATCGGGTTTCGGTGATTCACAACTGGGCCGACCCAACGCAAATTGTGCCGCGCCCTAAGGCAGACAACTGGTTTGCCCGTCGCCACGGCCTCGATCAGGTGTTTACGGTGCTGTATTCGGGCAATATGGGCCGCTGCCACGATCTAGATACTATTCTGGCTGCCGCTCAGGCGCTGCGCCATGAGCCGGTGCAGTTTGTCTTTGTGGGGGCTGGGGCCAAGCGCCATAGCTGCATCGCTCAGGCGAAGGCGCTGGGGTTGGGCAACTGTATGTTTTTGCCCTATCAGTCTCAGGGCGATCTGCCTTACTCGCTCACGGCCTGCGACCTGAGCCTAGTGAGTCTGGTGCCGGGGGTGGAGGGGTTGGTGGCCCCCAGCAAGCTCTATAGCAGTTTGGCGACGGGGCGACCGGTGGCAGCTATCTGTGAATCGCACTCTTATCTGCGATCGCTGCTGGCTGAAGGGGGCTTTGGCCGTGCCTTTCGCAATGGCGATAGCGCTGGGCTGGCCGATTTTATTCGGACTCTCGCGGCGAACCCCACCCTGGCGCAGCAGATGGGCGATCAGGGCCGTTGCTATATGCAGCAAAAGTTTACCCCCGAGCAGGGCACGCGCCGCTATTTTGAAGTGGTGGAGTCCTGCCTGCGAGGCCCGATGGCGGCTACTGCCCGTGTTCCCTCACCGAAGGCGGCGGCCTCTCGCCTATGACTCTAGGCAAAGTCTAAATCTAAAAAAGTCTGGTTCAGAGCTTGTCAAATTGAATAATTCCGGTAACCTGTCTGGCATGGAGTGGGCTTCGATGGTCGTTAGATCTCAGTCTCTCCCCCGTAGTCTCGTTGGCCCTCGCCTGAGACCGTAGCCGGGATAGGTGTGCCTGGAGCTGAGTTGCTACGCAGATTGTTTAGACAGGTATTTGGCCCGCGCCTGTTTGGTACTTTATAGTTCGGTTTTTGCTTTGCTATGTCTCAACCCCGACGCAACCGCAGCCGATCGAAACGGCGGGCTATTTATTGCCCCGACCACGGCACTTACCTTGAGAGTGTTAGTCAAAAGTATCCGCTTTACACGACTCAGGCAGAGCACTTGCAGCAGCGGGGCCTGAGTCGGCTGCGATCGCTGACGGTGATTGCGGGCTATGGCACGGTGCCGCTGACGGGCGAATGGCTGGAGGCGTTTTGGTGCGATCGTTGCCAAGAGACTCGTTGGTACCACGTGCATAGAACAGCTGCTAATCAATATAGTGTTGCTGTTGCGCCGGAGGCGTTGTGGATGCAGGCCAGCGGGGTGATTTTGCCGACGGGTAACCCTACGGTGGGTGAGTTTACTCGCCGCCAGGCCCGGCAGATGAAGTACCTGGAAGCTAAAGATTTTCGGTGTATTGGCTAGATAACGAAGGTAGAGGATGAGTGCTTGTTAGATTAAAGCTTTTACCTTTAAATTCGTACACTATTGGCCAGCAGCAGGAGAAGTGCACGGCACTACGGGGTTTACTCGCTCATAAGGCGAAGGGAATAATTTGTTGTTCAGTCCGAATATCAAAATTGATCACCTGCTCCTGGAAAAGTTTTGACCTTTATTCAGGATGTCTTTTTTTGATGCAAAGTGGGTAAGTGGATTGGCATTATTCGCCATGATGAAATAGGGAAGACAATGTTTTTGAAAAATTTATAGCGGCTCTCACTTGCATAAAGTACAGGCTGTTTCCTCAAGCCTATTAATTTCAATGGTTTTCCAGTCTGAGGTGTACCTCACCCATCTAAGAACCGCTATAAGTCAGCTTACGAAACTGACAACGGATCAGGCGCGGGCTAAAGAATAAAGGGTGAGTTCACTTGGTGTAAGAACAAAGTTTCACCCAGCTCTTTCAATGCAGGGAGACGTTTTTCTCAATGGCACCCTTTTGAAGGTGATTAAGGAGGAGATTCGCCTCAACTTCAATGAGATTGTGGTATTTATGAGAGTGGTTGTTGGATCTGCCAGATCAACGGCATAGCAAGCTTAAACTGGGATGTACTTTTTACTGATTAGCTTGAATTTATGGTGCCTTAATCCAAAAGATTCAAACTATTTTCAATTTTCAATGTATTTACTGAATAATTGTTCTCAGTGAAAGAGTGGATAAAAATGGATATTGAAAACAAATTTTTTGATCCCTTTAAAGGTTGCATAGGAGGCTATGGACCTCTCGATGGCACAGTTGAATTTTATGGAAGAATCAATTCTTTACTAAAGCCTGACTTTAAGGTTTTAGACTATGGAGCAGGTCGTGGATATTGGTTCTTTGAAGATAAAAGCGCTTATAGGAGAAGTGTGCGCGGCATAAAAGACAAGGTTGCTCAACTAATTGGGATGGATATAGACTCAGCAGTTCTTTCAAATCCTACAACATCTTACAATATTCAGCTCACTGCAAAAGATGATTGCATACCACTTGAAGACGAAAGTATTGATATGATCATTTGCGACTATGTTCTTGAACATCTATCTCGATCAGACTCACTATTTTTGAAAAAAGAGGCTCAGAGAATTCTGAAGAAAGGAGGATTTTTTTGTGCAAGAACACCACATTCTTTAAATTATGTCTGTTTAGGGTCAAGGCTTCTTCGTGGTTCTTTATATCTCTGGCTTCTTCAAAAGCTTCAGCCAGATAGAAAAAATATTGATGTCTTTCCAACAAAATATATATGTAACACGCATCGTGAAATTTCGTGTTTGTTTGATGGATGGAATAATTTTTCTTATACTTATACATCTGAACCTCAGTATTATATGAAGAGTGAACTTCTATTTAGTGTGTTATCAGTAATACATCGACTAATGCCTGCAGCGCTAACAGGTAATCTATTTATATTTCTTCAGAAATCTTAGAGCCTATCTGGGAAGGATGTTTGATGCTAAGAAAGATTACCCCTAAGCAGACTGCGTATAGATTAATGTCGTACTAGCTTAGGGGGCGGGTAAAGTGTACTTCAGTAATCTTCCACATTCTCAGCACGACTTTGCTCGGGACGGACTGACTCTTTCCCAGACTGGCAGTTACCTTTTCAAAATAAACCTTATAGCATTCTCAGTACCATCTTCTATGTGCTGTTTGAATGTACTTGCTAGTCAGTATTGGGTGTTGAGGTTATTCCTCCGGTGGTTGTCTGAAAGCAGTTAAGAATACCAAAACGTTTCTTAACGATTTTTCCTGGTATCAAATTTAACATTCTATCTAATCTTAATGTTTTCAAGTATCCTTTAATGCGTTACCTATGATGCTGTCCCATCTACGACACTTGATGAGCAGTTCTTTCGTTGGTCCATCAGGCAATGTTCTTCGGGGCATGGCTGTGCTTGTAGCTGGGAGTGGCACAGCGCGGTTAATCAGCTTGGCTTCAATTCCCATCCTGACGCGGATATACAGTCCTGAAGATTTCGGTGTACTATCCGTATTTACTGCTTTACTTCAAATCCTTATTCCGCTAGCAACGCTGCACTATTTAATGGCAATACCGCTTCCTCGCCATGATCAGACTGCTTTTGCTTTATTAAGCCTATGTACCATTCTGTCAACTACTCTATCTGTGCTGATTGGCATCATACTCTTCGTCTTTGGACTACCGATTCTTGAGACATTTTCACTGGAAGTACTCGCGCCCTGGCGATGGATAATTGGACCAGGCATGTTGGGAGCAAGTTCATATCAACTGCTTACAATGTGGGCTACACGCAAGAGATCCTACCGTATTATTGCAAAGACGCAGCTTTTTCAATCTTTAACGGGCGAGGGCATTAAGCTTTTGATGGGGATAATAGCTATTAAGCCTCTTGGGCTTCTGATAGGTCAAGTCGCGGCCTATAGTGGGGGGCTAAGCAATCTGCTTTCCTGCTTTGGAAAAGATTTTTTCAACATGGTTCCACGGCTGAAATTGCGACATATTTTGGTAGTGGCACGGCGATACTATGGATTTCCTGTCTACCGGTTGCCTGCCCAGTTTTTACTAGTCTTATCGATGCAGGCACCTTTACTTTTTACAACGATGCTGTATGGTGCCGAAACCACAGGACAGTTAGGCTTAGCAACTATGGCAGTGACGTTGCCATTCATTTTACTTGGACAATCTGTCAGCCGTGCGTATTATGCTGAAGCGGCAGAATTATGGAGAGGAGATAGACCTGCTGCTGTTCAGAAATTATTTAAAAAAACAACATTAACACTACTAATAATTATTCTTTTTCCCTCGATATTTCTAGCATTTTTTTCTCCCTTACTTTCTCAAATTCTCCTTGGTCGAGGCTGGGAACCGGCTGGTAAATTTATATCACTGCTGTCAATAACACTAGTACCACAGTTTATATCCTCCTCACTATTGAGGACGCTTGATGTTTTAGAGTCTAACAAAACTGTTTTTTATCTCTATCTTCAAAAGGCAGTGCTAACTATTATTCCCTTTTTTCTGGCAGAACGAAAAGGATTGAATTCATATGAGTCTATTTTGATTTACTCACTAATGATGGTAGTTCACTATTCACTGCAATATGCCATCACCTTTTTTCGGTTAAAAAAATCAATTCAGCAGATAAAAATAGATAGATAATGAGGCAAATTCTTAGACTAGCTTTGCAAGTTATACCTGGGACTGAACTGCGCCAGATACTAAATAATTATAAGGTAGAGAAGTATTCCCCTCGTTTTGTAACACTAGCATGCGATTTGCTAATAGATGGATTTCCACGTTCTGCAAATACTTATCTGTATTACTACACCCAACTTAGCTTTCCAGATATAAAAATAGCACATCATATTCATTCGTGGCAGCATTTTTTGTTTTCAAAAGTGTTTGGAATTTTTTCTGTGATGGTTGTGAGAGAGCCAGATCTTGCAGTGAATTCAATTTTCGCAAAGCGCAAAGGACATATTTCACTTTATTATATTGAATATATTATTACTAATGCTGTATCGATGTTTTTGGCGGATTATGTTGTTTTATTTTCAGACGTTATCAATGAGCAAAGAATAAAAGATATTATGACAAAAATTTCTCAGAAAATTGGTAAAAAAACAATTGATTTTCCATCCGAAAAACTGATTGAACTGATGGAATCACGTACAAACAAAAAAAATATTAAGACGCCAGATTTCTGTATTGAAAATTTATCTTTTTTGTCTAAAGTTTTTAGAAATCTAGCCTTTTTAGTCTATGAGAGCGCGTGCAAAAGGGCAAGAAGATGAAGCGTGTTCTTATTTGGGGTTTTTATCATCAAGGAAATCTAGGCGATGATTTGATGGCAGCGATCTTTTATGAAATTCTAGAAGAGATTGGCCATGCACCTTTAATTTATTCAGCAAATCCTCGATTTAAGAAAATGGGATATAAAGCAGTTTCATGTTTCCAGGATGTTGAGGTTGATGCAATCTTTCTGGGTGGTGGTGCTTTCTTTAAGGAGGCTAACTCGTCCAATTCGGAAATTGAGGAAGCAATCACACAACTTGCATTCTTTGTTAAAGAGAAACGACTACCTATATTTGGACTATCGCTTGGCAGTGATGGGGTCAAAATGCTGCCGCAAGTCAGTGTAGCAAGACGGATGATAATAGAGAGTCAGTATTTCCAAGGTGCGGTTGTTCGCCTCAAGCGTGATCTCAAACTAGGGGTACGAAACCTTTATTACCTGCCTGATATTGTTTTGTTGACAAATGACTGCTGTGAAAAATATTCAAGACTTAATCCAATAGATCCTGGAATCAATTCGCCGGAGTTTCTAATTAATTTATCTCGCCGTAGCATACTGCATTTACCTGAAGCATTATGGATGTCGAAAGGTATGAAAACAGCATTTTTTCATGCACATACAGGGATTAAAAAGACTGGTGGCGAAATTGGACTTCCTATTTTACCGCTAATAAATAATGATAATATCTGCATTGAGCTCGGCTATCTAAGTCGTGCGAAGATGATCTTGTCGTCTAAACTGCATCCAGGAATAATTGCCATGTCATTTGGGACAAGGTTTATACCTGTTGCTGCTAGAGATAAGGTAAAAGAGTTTATTTTTCAGTTTGAGAATGTCATTCTTGAAGATAAAGCCGAAAGAATTCGAGTTAGGGATAATTATTTAACTCATATTAAAAAATTTTTGGATTCAATTTGAAGGTACAGTCATTGTATTCTGATGATCTGTCAATCAGAATACAATGACTGATCTATTCAAAGAACAAAAAGTTTAGAATTAGCGTTGTATAAAGTAACTGTGCACAAAACTATTGGACAGAATAATTAATAGTTGGTTCTCGATATAATTTCTTCTTCGCAATACTAGAATCAGAGTGATACGGCGGCACCTCATGGCTAATCAACGTAAAACTGATGGATAATATGGAATAGATATTGGAGCCTGTTTGTAAAATGTTGCCGCTATTTTTAGTCACTATATTGTTCTTATTAGCCATTGCATCAAAAAATAAAACTGCGTTGATTCTCTTTTCAGTTCCAGCCATAAAAGTTGCTTATTTTACGATAAGCACAAGAATTTTTGCTTTTGGCTCCATCTTGCCATTTGATTATTATCAGAGAGGCAAAGATCCATATTATGATGTGATCATGTATTCTATGATCGCGCATTTTTTGTGTATTTTCTTGGCTTTTAAGTTAGTAAGTTTTGTCGATCCTAGGCACAAAAAATATAGGGTTCTGAATATTAATATTAGAAATGTGAAATTTAATCGAACCCTTGGATGGCCTTTTGTTTGGGTCTGCATCCTTCCGGCAGTGATGATATTTTTTGCTGTTGAACATTCATCACTTATTCATCGCTCTAGCTTTGTTGTTGAGTTTTCTAGGCGTAGTTTAATGCGTTTTGAGGAATTGTTTTTTCTTTCCTCAGTAATTATAACTCCTTTCCTTCGGCTGCCAGTACAAAGATTTTTGGTTCTAACAGCCTGTTTAGTTTTTTATCTGATGATCGGCTCACGTTCAGGGCCAGTACTTTTGATTTCATACATTCTGATTGAGCGTTTTTTGATTGGTTGTCGGAATACAAAGTCTCAGCTATTGTTATCTTTCTTGGCGATTTATATTCTTGCATTGACCCTTTCTATGCGTTCTTCAAATATAGGAGGGTTACTTGCGGCAGTTAGTCATGCAAAAGATTTAGATCTAAATGGTTTGTTTACATCAGCTATCTATGGTATTAATTACATTTTAAGTTTTTCTATTGTTATTAATGGGGAAATGTTGACTATAAGTAATAGTGCCGCGAATGATTGGTTGTATTACTCTATAATACCTCTGCCTTCGTTTATATACGACCGCACGCTAGAATATGATTCGATAAACCGATTTAGAGTTAATATTCCTTACCCAGGTTTTGGATATTCTCTGGCGTACTTTGGATTTTATGGATACTCATTTATTGTTTTCACGTCTGCAACTGTCTTGTGTCTGCTGCGAACCATTTTATCCACAAAACGCGATATTGTAGAGTTGATTTTGTTTTACTCAGTTGTGTTTCTACCATTTTTGATTTTTCTGCAATACAACTTAAGGACTGGATCTCGTCTTTTTTATGTTTTTGTAATTGTTTATTTCTTTGTTGCTATTGGCAGAAGATGTCGCGTTAATCCAAGTTCTTGAATGTCGAGCTGAGGTTGTGTAGAATTCTGGATTTGAGAGATTTTATTGTGATTAATTTAAGAAATACTCTATTGTCTAAAGGGCTTCTAAATTGATTGAGAGAGTTGTTAGGCATTTCTATTTTTGGTATCGCCAGTGGGATATTTTGAATATTTTGGTGATGTTATTAAATGGGAATGTTTAATCTTTTGTGTGTGAAGGTATAAAATTCTTGCTAAAATCAATGTGATCTATCAGTTTTTCGTTTAATTGTGTTTGCTGTCAAGGTTATGTATTTTAATGTTGCCAATATTAAAGCCTAACTAAATAATGAAAGTCCTTCTTGTCGCAAAAACACTTACTAAAGGAGGCGCGGCTTCCGGTGCTTCTAATTTGCTTCATGCCTTATGCGCTGCTGGGGCTGAGGTTGTAGTTATGGATGCCTATGCTAAGCAATTAGGTCAACCTATCGATTTGCTGCGCAAGATGGAGCGTGTCTGTGAACATCTTGTATGTGATGCCGAAACTCATTTCCTGCGCCTTGGTCCGTCCGTTTTTAATCTCGTACACCTTTATGAAAAGTACCATCCAGACGTAATTCAGTTATGTGATATTTCAGGCAATGTGATCAAGTTTTCGGATATTTCGAAAGTTCCTTGTCCAGTCGTTCACCGTATGAGTGATTTCTGGCCCTACCACGGCGCGCGCCACTATTCTGATGTACCACCTCAGAAGCTTGATTTGGCTGAGCATCTTTTGAAATCAACAATTTTCAGCGGTCACCATTTGCCAGACATGCGGGTTGCTCCGTCAGAATGGTTGGCTAATGCACTTAAAGATGACGGAATTTGTATGATTCGAAATGCAGTAGCCTGGCAGGCCAATATTAAGCCACGGCAGCGACCAAGACAGCCACTGCGTTTAGGATTTATTGCCGACCCAATAACACTGCCTCGCAAGGGATTTCTCAATCTTTCCCGTTTGTTGGCGGAGGTGTCACACAGATGGGGGAAAATAGCAATTGATCTGTTCGGTCGTATTACTCCATCTGAAATTCCAGACATTCCTGGAGTGGAGGTGAAAGTACATGGGGCATTCAGTCGCGCACAGCGCTCGTCTGTATATGCTGGCTTTGACATATTGCTGTGCCCATCTCGGCTAGATAATTCACCCAATGTTTTGACTGAGGCTTTAGCATATGGTGTTCCTGTTATTGCTCAATCAAATACGGGTATGAATAGTTATGTGACCCCCTATTTTGGAGCATTGATCGATTTCTATGGCGAGCATTCTACTGCTGTTACAGATCTTGTACTTGCAATTGAATATTTGACTAGCAATTTTGCGCAGGCATCTCTAGCAGCGCTCGATTATGTTACTCAAGAACTTTGTCCAGAGGTAATAGGAGAACAGTATCTTGATTTATATGCAAAACTTGTTTCTGCTAGTAGGCAAACAAGTTATCTTTTGAAGGGTGATTAAGCTAGTAGTACGGCGTCATGACTAATTGTTAGGGCGACCTCACTTCAAGAAATCACTAAGCCTGAATTTCTGTATTTGATTTGTCTTGGTTGTTCAGTCTTCTCATTACACTAGCTCCTTGAAATGAAAAAGCTTCAGATCGACATTCCGCAGGTTGTCGATTATTTTTTCTTGTGCATGGTATGAGACAATAGCTGAAAGCCTTTCTGTCAGAGGGTTTTAGAAATGGAGGACTCGGTTATGCTAAGCAGCGGCTTAACGATCCGTAATCATTCAGACGGCAGACTCCGAAAACTGCGAACGGCATATCCCAGGGCTTGCGAGCAGCGCAAAAAACATACACATCGAAAATTATTTTCTAACCTGCGGAATGTTGGCTTCAAGTCCTTTAAATAAGCAATTTGCGTATTGAAATTGGGCGACTTTACGAACTTATCGTCATTGTCGCTTTGTCTTTTGTCTCAATTTTTAGTACAAATAAACTTAATTGTTCATTACGAGTGATACTCTAAACCTTTAAGCTTTGCTGCTTGGCAATCTTCGTTTTGGCATAAAGATTGTGTATCTGCGATAAGCACTATGTGTCGAACGAGGGCCGCGTTGTGTACCGCCCGTTTGGAAGTCTGATGCTTATATTGTGATTGATGTGAGCTTTAGTAGTTGAGCTAATCGCTACCACTAGATATGTTCGTCCGCAAACATTCCACCCGACGACCTTCCAACAGTGATCAGTAATGACTATTGTCTATGGCTAAGGTTTCTGCCCCGCTCCCCAGGAGCTTAGTGCTGCACGCAATAGACTCAATGCACACCTGTTGCTCTTGGATACCGTGGCATAGATTGTTGGCTACTGAACATTTCTGCATCTGAGGAACCCAACGGCCCATGCATAAGCAATCAGACTTAAAAGCTAAATATTACACTCCCTCACCTCAAGTCATAGCCAAACAAATTGGGGTCCACATCGCCCAGGTTCAAATCATCTAACCCATACTCTGCCCAGCGCCCATCCACCAGCGTCGCCGTCGCCGGGTCGGGGGTTAGCTCCTCACTCCAGGGCCGATCAGTCTCTGGGTAAACCTTTGTCGTCGCATCAATCCCCATGCGGCTGCCCAGCCCCGGTCTCTCCGTGGCAAAGTCGAGCTTGTCAAAAGGGTTGTCGGGCAAAATAAACACATCCCGCACCGGGTCCACCTTCGAGGTCACCGCCCACATCACCTGACGCGGGTCGCGAATATTGATCGCCTTATCGACCACAATCACAAACTTTGTATAGCTAAACTGCGGCAGCGCCGACCAAAACGCCAGCGCTGCCCGCTTTGCCTGTCCAGGGTACGACTTCTCAATCGACAGCACCGCCGCTTTGTAGCTCAGCCCTTCCATCGGCAAAAAGAAATCTTGAATCTCGGGCACCTGCTGGCGCAGAATCGGGTTGTAAATGCGGTTGAGGGCGATCGCCATCATCGCGTCTTCCTTCGGCGGGCGACCGCTAAAGGTAGTCATATAGATCGGGTTTTTGCGGTGGGTCAGGCAGTGGAACCGCAGCAGCGGTGCAGCCTCATTCACGCCACCGTAGTAGCCAATGTGATCGCCCGCCGGCCCATCGACAGCGGTTTCGCCAGGGGTAATGGTGCCTTCCAGCACAATTTCAGATTCGGCGGGCACCTCTAGGTCAACGGTTTTGCACTTGGCCAGGTTCAACCCTTTACCGGCATAGAGGCCCGCAAACAGCCACTCCGACAGGTCAATGGGCAGCGGCGTGGCAGCGGCCAAAATCACCAGCGGGTGTACGCCGATCGCGATCGCCACCTCCAGCTTTTTGCCCATCTCCGCCGCCTTGCGCAGGTGGCGGCTACAGCCCCGCACCGACAGCCACTGCACCGTCGCCGTATTCTTCGATTGCAGCTGTAGCCGGTACACCCCCACGTTAGGAATCCCGGTCTCAGGGTCTTTGGTAATCATCAGCCCCAGGGTAATCACCTTATCGGCATCGCCGGGGTAAACCCGCAGCAGCGGAATCTGGTTGAGATCGACCGCATCATCCTTCAGCACCACCTGCTGGCAGGGGGGCAGCAGATCACGCATGGGCTTGGCCTTGACTACATCAAACAGCGCCTTGCCCAAATCAATCGCCTGGCTAAACTGCTTGGGGGGCCGGGGTTGGTAGAGCAGCGCCAGCTTCTCGCCCAGGGTTTCAAGTTCGGCGGGGTGCTCCATGCCCATGGCCCAGCACACCCGCTCCACGGTGCCCAGCACGTTGATCGCCAGAGGCATCGTGGCCCCCTGCACATTCTCAAACAACAGGGCCGGGCCGCCGCCGAGCAGCAGCCGGTTGGCAATCTCAGCAATCTCCAGCTCAGCGCTGACGGGGGCCGTAATCCGGCGCAGCTGCCCCCGTTGCTCTAGAAGGGTCAAAAATTGCTGGAGATCTTTTGCCATGGTGAAAGATGTTTGTGAACGAGTGTTAAGCCACCTCCATTATGGTAGAGAGTGGGACCAGGCTGGCAACGATCGCGCCCTGCTTGAGTGGTTTAGGTATTGGGGACAGCATGCATTAGGGGGGCATTGCTGCCACAATCGGGGTATTCACCCTAGCCCACCGCTGACTCACCCGAAGGATTTCTGGATTCGATGGATTGGCAAACCATGACGTTTAACACTCACCTGGCTCAGCGGCAGGTTCTGCTGGGGGCGCTGGGGCTAGCGGCCCTGGGCCTCTCCGCCTGTAGCAATCGGTTGCCTACCGCTGAGGTAGAAGCCACCATTCAGGCCGACATCGAGCGCCAGGGGCGGCGGCTATCGCTGAGCGCGGTGCGCTGCCCTAGCGATGTCAGCCGTCAGGCGGGGGCCTACTTTCGCTGCGTCGGCGAACTCAGCTCCGGCGGCACCTTCACCATTAACGTGACCCAGCAAGATGACCAGGGCACGGTTACCTGGGATGTACCCAACTCTAAAGTGCTGCTCAACCTGCCTAAGGTCGAAGACACGATTCAGCAGGGGTTGTCTGAGGTCTACGGTCAACGCCCGCTGATCGATTGCGGCACCGCTACCTACCGGGTCAATCTGCCCGGCGATCGCTTTCAGTGTCAAATTGTCGGCGGCCTTAGCACCGAGGCCGACCCGATTGAGGCCGTGCTGGTCACCATTGCCGCCGATGGCAATCTAACCTGGCAAGAGATTCAGCCTGCGGCGGTGGCGGCGGCAGGGGCCGCCTTAGCACCTCAGCCCACGGCTCTCTCGTCTACCTCAAGCCAGACCAACCAGACCAGCCAGACCATCGCCCCAGCGGCGAACCCTGGGGTCAAAACTACCACCACCACCGGGCCGACCGGACGAGTGATCAACCGCCCCTACATTCCGGGCGATAGCGATTAGGGGTACGCTCTTTCCGCCGCCTAGATGCGTTAACCGGTTCTTAACGACTAAACGGCTGAGCTTTAATCTGTGGGCTAGTCCGTTTCGCTAGGCTTATCCTGGTAGCAGTGTTGCCGCTCACCTCTGCCCCAGACGGTTGCTAGACCGGCCCCCCTGGGCTGGGCCAACCAACCTGATCAGGCGATAGTCGGTGAGGGCGATATGCGGTGACATAGAAAACTCTGAAACGTACAGCTAGCAAAACCAACTAACTCCGGGGCTATGACAACTGTTCTCGATTTTTTAGCGAAGGGTGGGCCGGTCATGGTGCCCATTTTGGGCTGCTCGGTGCTGACCATTGCCACGGCCCTAGAGCGGGCGCTATTTTGGACCAACCTGCTGCGCCGAGAAGACCAGGTGGTCAACGAGGTGCTCGATGCCTCTCGCCGTGACCTGAGCCAGGCGGCGGCGATCGCGGCCCAGTCCCAAGATCTGCCCATCGGTCGGTTTTTGCTGGCCCCCCTGCGGCTCAAGCAGCCCTCCCCCGACACCTTTCGCCTGGCAATGGAAACCGCTGGCGATCGCGAGTTTGTCAAAATGCGCCGGGGCGACAAAATGTTAGAAACCATTGTGGCCGTTGCCCCCCTGCTGGGCCTGCTGGGCACCGTGACCGGTCTGATCGCAACCTTTGGCAACCTCAACATTGGCGGCGGTGGCACGGGCGAGCAGGCCAGCGCAGCGGCAGCGGGGATTGGCGAAGCCCTGATTACCACGGCAGCGGGCATGGTCGTCGCGATTCTGGCGCTGCTGGTATTTCGGGTGATGGTCAGCCTTCAGGCTCAGCAGATCGACTACTTTTCAGACGCGGGTAACGAGCTAGAGCTGGTCTACCGCCAATACTGGTACGAACCCATGACCGCAAACGATCCGGGCCATCGGGGCACGCTGATTCCCAATGCGACGCCCATTGAGCGGGTGTAGGTAGAACGATGCGCTTTAGCCAAAAACAGTCTTCTAAGCTGCCCCAGGTCGATCTCATCCCCATGCTCAACGTGATGATGGGCATCTTGGCCTTTTTCGTCATGATCACCATGAGCCTGGGCAGCGAAAAACTGATCGACGTTCAGCTGCCAGCCGATCAGCCAGACAATGCCCCGTCACCGCTGCCCTCCGATCCCTTCATCGTGGAGCTGGTCGGCGAAAACCTGGTGCAGCTTAACGGCCAGCCGGTCGAAGTCGATGCCCTCAAGGGCCAAATGGCCGACTACCTCAGCCGCAACCCTGAAAACATTGTCTTTGTCTTGCCTAGCCAAGATCTGCCCTACGAGCAGGTCATGCAGTTTTTAGGTGAAATGCGTTCTGTGGGCGGCAACCGCGTTTCCCTGGCGATCGAGGAGTGATTCCCCATCCAAATCCCATTGGGCCGCTGGGCCATGGCCCAGCACTGACGCCAACATAGGTTGTCCGCTGGCCAGTACTATAGCCATAGCCGATATCATGATCATGGGGATGTTTTGCTGGCAGCGATTCCTGCTCCCGCGAAGGCATGGGGCAGGCTCTGAGCGGGAATGACGGCTCTGTTCTAACCTGATGGGCGATTTTGTACTATGGTCTGGAATCCTCTACGACTGCTTCAAACGCTGATTCATTTTGAGGTGGCTGGCCCGTTGAGTAGAGGTCTACGCAGTTTGCCCGGCCTGACCAACACAACAGGTACTACTCCCATGACAACAGCCGTAGACACGACTCACCTAGCGCCCGCGCGATCGGTGGGGCTATGGGGCGCGGGCCACGATGGGGCAGACGCCCTGGGCCAGGCGCTAGCTCCCCTGGGCTATAGCCTGACGCCTCCAGGCTGGAGCTCCCAGCCTGACCAACCTCTGGTCAATCTGCCCCTAGTGGTTGGGCTGGGCCCTAGCGACGCAACCTGGGCATCTCGACTTGAGCACCTGGGGCATGTAGCCAGCTACCAAGAAGCCACTCTGTTCGATTTTCAGGCGCTCGACCCGGCGATCGCCGCCCTGTGGGGCAGTCTCGATGACGGGGTCATGGGTGGGGTGAGCGCTAGCCAGGTGCAGTGGCAAAACGGGTTGCGGTTTGTAGGGCAGGTGTCTACGGCCAATAGCGGTGGCTTTGCCTCCATTCGAACGCGCAACCTGGAGCCGCCGCTGAACCTCAGCCAGTGGCAGGGCACAGTGCTCTACGCCCAGGGCGATGGTCAGCGCTACAAATGGATTTTGCGCGACAACCCCGACTGGGACAGCCTGGCCTACTGCTATTCCTTTGATACTGATTCAGATCGGCCCATTACGGTGCGCACACCGTTTCTCGATCCGGTGGCGACCCGCCGCGCCCGCACGGTGCCCGAGGCCAGTGCGCTAAATCCGGCCCAGGTGTACTCAATGCAGCTGATGCTGAGCAAGTTTGAGTACGACGGCGATCTCAACCCGTCCTTTGAACCAGGCTCGTTTGAGCTAACCGTCCAGCGGCTAGCAGTGTATCGACAGGGACCAAAGCCCGTGCTGGTGCTGCCCCAGGGCAATGCCGCCCTCGGGCCTCAGCTAGCGGCAGCGGGGCTGACGGGGGTAGTTCCCCAAGGGCAGGGTGCTCAAGGGCCAGGTTTTGAGGTAATTGGCGCAAACCAAACTTTGCCGCCGGAGGTATCTCCGGCGGCGGTAGAGACAATATTGCAGCAGTTGATGTAGTTAAACCCTCATGACAGGCAGAATACTTTGGTAGGAGTATTGCACTGCAATGCCCCTACCTAGAAACTCAATAGGCCGATCGCATGTCGCCGCGCTCGGCCCGAGCACTTTCTTTGGCCTTGGCGGCGCTCTTTTTGAGGGCTTCTAGACGCTTGATATAGCGATCGCGCTGGCGTTTCTTGGGGGTTTGCTCGATCAGGGTTTTGAGAGCGCTGCCCAGGCTCTTGTAGGCGTTGGGCAGGGTGTAACCAAAGCGGGTGGCAATGGCGATCGCCCGTTCGTCGGCGCTGATGCTCTCTTGCAGGGTTTTTTGGTTGTTGTTGCGCTTGTAGAGCCGCCAGCTCGAAAAACCGCATAGCCCCAGGGCCAGCGTCAGCAAGAGCCCGTCCTGTACCCACAGTTCACCCACGGCACCCCCCAGACCAATGGCTAGAGCGGCCATTTCCCAACCGTCTCGGGGAATGGTGTCGTTTTGAATGCGACCCACCTCATGCCAGAACAGCAAATTGCGCTGGTCTAGAGCCAGCTGCTCCCACTTAATCAGGTCAATTTGAACTTCGACCTGATCTTTGCCCAGTTCTTCACAGGTAATCAGGGGTGGCGTGACATCAATGGCTGATTCCACCGTCACCCAGCTCTGAAGCTCGGGAGGCAGCAGGCTTCTCAGACGGCGAAGCTCACCCATATCAGCGCGGGCGGTGGCGGTGGCGTACGAGGTCATGGAGATTACGGGGGGTGAAAACTGCAAATTAGATTTACTAATAGATCCTACCTTAAACCCCATTAGTCAAGGGGCGGTTATCCACTTCTTGGCAGGGCGGCCTACAACCGTTAGCGATCGCAAGCATAGCGGCTAGCGGCCAAGATTTCGTCTACCAAGAGAGCTAAGTTGGGCAAAAAGGCCGATATTGGAGCTTTACGGTCAGCACAGCCCCATCCAATAGATCGTACCCTTCGTCTACGGTCGTGATCTGGCACAGTTTTTGACGCAGCGGGGCCGCCCCTTCAAAGCCTTTGATATACCAAGCCATATGCTTGCGCGCCTGGTGAATGCCCTTTTGGCCTTTGTAGCGCCACAGTAGCCCCAGATGCTCGCGGGCACAGCGCAGCAGATCTACGGGGGTGGGCGCAATGGGCATGATTCCTGTCTTGAGAAACTGGTCAATTTCGCCCACCAAAAAGGGGTAGCCCAGGGTGCCCCGCGAACACATCACCCCATCGGCTCCGGTTTGCTCTAGACAGCGCACCGCTGCCGCCACTGAGTCAATATCGCCATTGGCAATCACCGGAATATCCAGCGCTGCCTTCACTTTCGCGATCCACTCCCAGCGGGCGGGGCCGTGGTAGCCCTGGCTGCGGGTGCGCCCGTGGAGGGTGAGCATTTGAGCGCCAGCGGCTTCCATACGGCGGGCAAACTCGACGGCGTTGATCTGCTGATCATCCCAGCCGATGCGGGTTTTGACGGTGACGGGTACGGGTACCGCCTCTGCCACAGTGCGCACGATCGCCTCGGCCACCTCCGGCTCACGCAGCAGCGAAGAGCCGCCGCCTTTCTTCGTAATTTTATTCACCGGGCAGCCCATATTGATGTCGATGGTTTTGGCCCCGGCGGCGACGGCCTTGCGGGCGGCGGCGGCCATAAAGTCGGGCCGACAGTCAAACAACTGAATGCTGATCGGCTGCTCAGCGGCGTCGATGTCCATAATTTTTTCGAGCTGCTGGGCATGACAGACGCCCGTGGCCTGCACCATCTCGGTGTAGAGCATGGAAGTAGGGGCGTAGCGGCGGACCAGTTGCCGAAAGGCGCGATCGGTCACCCCGGAAAGGGGCGACTGCAGCACGCGACTGTGGAGCGTGACCGAGCCGATGATCAGCGGCTGACTCAGGTGCTGCTGAAGGGCAGAAGACAAACTAACCATAGCGACCTAAAACATCTACAAATCTAGGAGCGATATTCTGGGGCAATATCATCGGGGAAAGGCTCCCGCAGCCTCCAGCAGGGTTGAAGACAACCCCGTCGGCCGCTCCAAGGACCCCTTCTTCCTTTGTCCGCAACTGCCTAGCTAGGCTTCTCTCAAGCTTTCCTGGGCTGATTCTGTTGCTTCAGATTCTATCGCTTTGGACCATAGACAGTAGCGGTTGCGGCCATTCTGTTTAGCGGCGTAGAGGGCTTGGTCGGCCCGCTTGATCAACTGCTCTAGGGATAATCTCGGTGTGGGAACGATGGCGGTAATGCCAAAGCTGAGGGTGAGCTGGCCGTAGAGGGGGGAAGCGCGGTTGGGTAGGGCCAGCCGCGCCAGATGGGCTCGGACTTCTGCAATTAGGGCGATCGCGCCAGCGGTAGTAGTGTTTGGCAAAATCAGGGCAAATTCTTCGCCGCCGTAGCGGACGGCTAGATCGGCGGGGCGCTTCGTCACCTGGGTGAAAAGCTGACCGAGCGATCGCAGGCAGTCATCTCCGGCCAGGTGGCCGTAGGTATCGTTATAACCCTTGAAATAGTCGACATCGGCTAGCACCAAAGCTAGACTGCCCTGCTCTCGCTGCAACCGCTGCCACTCCTGAAACAAGTAGCGGTCAAACTCACGGCGGTTGGCAATTTGGGTCAGCCCATCTAGGTGAGCTAAGCGCTGGAGCTCGTCGTTAGCGGTTTGCAACCGCTGATATAGGGCCGCCTGCTGGAGAACCTGGCTGAGCTGTATCGCCACTTCTTCGACCAGGTGCAGATCGCTAAATTCTGGCGGGCTGAGGGTATCTAAACTAGAAACGAGCTGAGCGGGGCTAGGGCAGAGCCACAACAAGCCTTGCACCTGACCCTCGGTGCGAATGATCGTAGCCACATAGGTAGTTTGGCCCTGACTAATCAGTTGCGCCTGGTGCAGCCAAAACGGAGTCGCCGCTGCCGGGGCAGCCACTGTGGCGTTGCTAGCTTCCCGCAACTGCTGCCGTAGCGTTTCCGTGATTTTTAGGGGTAATGCTGGCGTGACTAAGTTGGGCGCTTGGGCGCTGACGACGAAGGGGGACGGTAGATTGGCTAGCGTGTGATCTAGCAGGGTAATGCCGCACTGGCTGAGATTGAGCGCTGAGCACAGGCGCTCTACAGTGCCGGTGAGAATAGCCTGCACCTCCAAACTGGCGCGCATGTCGTCGAGAATGTGGTTGAGCAGCTGCTCTTGTCGGATCTGGCGGCGCACCTGTTCAAAGAGGCGGCTCTGCTGAATGGCGATCGCCAGGTGGGCCGATAGCTCCTGTAGCAGATCGATTTCATCTTGCTGCCACTGCCGCGGCTGATGACACTGGTGCAAAATCACTAGCCCCCACAGGTAGCGGGTTTCCCCGATCAAATTGTGGATAATTGGCACTACCAAGTTGGCCCGAATGGCAAAGCTGAGCAGCATATCGCGGTAGCACCTGCTCACATCACCTAAGTTGGCGACATCGTTGATTTGCCCGACCCGACCCGACCAGTACTGAATTGCATGCTCTTGATCAAAGCAGTGGTCTTCGATCTGACGATGCAAAATAGACAGCTCTGCATCGGCAATGGCTTCATGGGTTACCACCCCCCGACCATTACTCTGAAATTGGTAGATTACCACTCGGTCGGCCTGGGTTTGCTGCTGTACATCATGAACGGCAGTGCTGAGAATCGTGTCTAAATCGAGCGAATTATGCAGCCTTTGGAGGCTGGCTTGCAATAGCGAGGGGCGGGAGGGCGAAAGGTTAGCTGTTGGTGCAAGCGCGCTTATCTCAATGTGGTGATGCACCCGGCTGACTATGTCCGCCGCCACCCCTGGCAGCTCAATATAGTCAGCCCCGCCCGCTGCAAACACTGCCAACCGGCTATCGGCATCGGCAAACTCCCCCGCTAAAATAACGGGAATTGCGGCCGTTGCCGGGGCAGATTTAAGCTGGCGACATAGCCTGTAGCCCTCACTATCTGCCCCCGCCACCGGCAAAATAATTAAGTTAGGCAGCTTGGCAAGCGGGGCGCTTAGCAAGGGTAACAAGTCGGTCTCAATCTGAACCTGCACCTGGTAGCCCACCTGGGTCAAGGTCTGGGTCAACCCATGGGTGAAGTGGGGTGCGCTGTCTACAACTAAAATTGTTGCTTGCCGAAGTGCCGCCATGCCAGTAACTACCTACCCGACTCTTACCAGGCTGTAGATCAATTCAAACCTTTAGGGGCTATAGCCGCCCCACTAGCCAGTAGGTCACCATCTGACCCCGACCTTTGACGGCCACATAGCCGCGTGACTCAAACTGATATTTGTCCTTGAGCTTTTCGTAGAGATTGGGAGTGACCTGAATGCGTTGGGCTTCACCGGTCGCTTCCATGCGGCTGGCAATGTTGACGGTGTCGCCCCAGAGGTCGTAGGCAAACTTGCGCCGCCCAATCACCCCGGCGACCACCGGGCCAGTATTGATACCCACCCGAATTTGAAAAGTCTGACCATCGGGGCGTGGAAATTGCTTGATGGCATCGCAGATGTCGAGGGCAAACTGGGCGATCGCCTCGGCATGGTCATCGTTAGGGGTAGGCAGGCCCCCCGCCACCATGTAGGCATCGCCAATGGTCTTAATTTTTTCCAGATGATGAAACTCTGCCAGCTGATCAAACATCGAAAAGATTTCGTTGAGTATTTTGACTAAGTCGCGCGGTGTCATCTGGCTGGAAGCCGCCGTAAAGTCAACTAGATCGGCAAACAGCACGCTGACCTGGTCGAGGCTTTCGGCGATGGTGCGGGCTCCCCCCTTAAGGCGCTGGGCAATGCGGTAGGGCAAAATATTGATCAGTAAGCGATCGGCCTGCTGGCGCTGCTGGCGCAGCTCGGTTTCCATTTTGCGGCGTTCGCTGATGTCGTGGACAATGCCTTCGTAGTGTAGAAAGGTGCCGTTTTTATCCCACACTTTCCAAATGTCTTCGCTCACCCAGAAGGTATCGCCGTCTTTACGAAACACCTCTGACTCGGCGTCGGTGATTTTGTCAAAGCGGTTGAGATACACCACGAGTTCGTCGCGGCGTTTGGGCTGGTGGTATATCTGTCGGCCGATGTCTTCTATGGTGCTGACCATTTCCTCCGGCGACTCATAGCCGTACAGTCTGGCCATGGATGGGTTGACGCTGAGAAGTCGGCCCGTCGATGAGACTTTAAAGATGCCCACCGTCGCATTTTCAAAAATGCTTTGATAGCTGGTTTCGGCTGCAACCAGCGTTTGCTCCATCTGGGTACGCTCTTGCAGCTCTTGCGTGAGCAGAGCATTCTGCCGGCTGAGCTGCTGTCGCTGGCGGGCCAGATGCAGCTGATTTTGCACCCGTACCAATACCTCCTGTACCGCAAAGGGCTTAGTAATGTAGTCGGTAGCCCCGGCCTGAAAGGCTTTGACCTTATCTAAAGGGTCGACTAGAGAACTCAGCACAATTACCGGAATCTCGGTGGTGAGGGGGTCATTTTTGAGCTGTCTGCAGAGAGTATAGCCGTCCATATCGGGCAGCAGAATGTCGAGCATCACGAGGCCGGGCTGGCGCTTGGCCACTAAATCAAGGGCCTGCTGACCACTTTCAGCCGTCTGAATGCAGTACCCCTGCTGACTCAAAAGTCGGTTGAGCAGGCGCGAAGTCTCGGCATCGTCGTCAACGATCACCAGGTCAATGGCAGCAGAAGCATCATCCACAGTGCAGCGGCAGGACAGACGGCAGGGTTGGTTTAAGCATACGGGCATTAGACCAAAACGATGAACCAGATCTCAGCCACCGCCCAAGGGCCTTGTGCAGGAACCTCGTTCTAGATTAGCGCCGTTGCCCTGAACTGTCTTGTAAAGCCGATCGCTAAATGTAGACTCAATGTAAGTCGCCTTTAGCGAGATGACTGTTTATCGCATTATCGCACCTTCAGGGCTTGGTTATGGTTGCGATAGCCCGTGGCTATCCCCTGGCGAAAGGTAACTTCTCCCTCGGTGAAATGAAAGATTTCTTCACAGCTGTTGTCATTGCGGCTAATGGCCACTGGGGTTTGGCCTTCGGCACGCAGCACGTCAGTGCGGCTTGAGCCCAGCGACCACGTTTGGGCGTCGGACTGCCCCTCCAGCAGAGCAGGCAGGTCTAGCGATACCTTGAGATTGTCGTCAGCGTTAAAATATCCAATCACCTGGCCATTTTCAAAGAGCACTGAGCTTTTGTCAAAATACAGGGTGGTATAGCGGTTCGAGGTGTACTGCTCTTGGCGGGTGGGGGTGCCCTGCAATTGCATGACCTGGGCTTCGCTCGATCCTAGCGTCCAAGTGTCTTGGGCGGCTTGAGCCGAGAGTATCATAGACCCTTCGCCCAGCACCTTGAGGGTGCCATCGGCGTTGTTGTACTGCTTGACGTAGCCGTTGTTGAGCTCAATGGTGCTGTTGCCGTAGCGCAGGGTTTGCTGGCAGGTGTTGGGAAACTGGGTGGTTTGGGAGGGAGTGCCCTGAATCGCTAAGACTAGGTCTAGATCAGAACCCAGGGTCCAGTAGGTTTTGGCGGTTGGAGTGCTGCTGGGGCGGCTGGTGACGTTACTCTGGGCATATTGCAAATTGCGCCCGTACTCGGCAATTTTTTCTTGGGCCAGACTGCCCTGGCCACTGGCCTGAGGCACCAACTGCATAAAGCCAATGGCCTGCTCCCACAGCATGGCTACTTCGGCCCACTCTTCGCTAAATTCGGCGGTTTGGGTGAGCTCGGCGGCTGACATGGCCCGCTCGCTGCCCTGGTAGAAGGGGTTGTCTACGGCGGCGGCAGCAGCGCGATTGGGCGGCCATGACCAGGCTCGCGGCTGAGAGGTCACCAGTGAATATCCGCCGGCAAGGGCCAGGCCTAGGGATAGACCAACGGCCCCCCAGGCTAGCCGTTCTCGCAGGGCTTGGCCAGGGCGTTTGAGCTCAAATCGATACAGTGTTTGAGGATGTTGCCCGTCTAGCTCAGGGTGGCTACGTTTGGTCATAGTAATTAGTGAGGAGTACACAACCCCAGAAACAATCTAGGTGGCTATGGGTGGGGTCCCACGAACCCGGAGCTTCCATGACAGTCAACCTGACCGCATCAGGGACGATGGGAGATGGCGGGCATCTATAGCTCTACCCTAAGACGGAGGATTACTATAGATATACTCAGCCAATCGGATGATTTTGAAGATCTTCCTCACCCTATCGTAGGAAATTGATCTAGGATTTTAGGCTTTCTGTAATTTATGGAAGCTTATTTAAACTGCCCTAGTCTGTCAAACTTCCATCACTCCCGCCTCACCATTTCTTGACTTCGCTAGGTTGACCGCTATGGATGCACTACCGCTGCGCTGGGATCTGCCCCCGATCGAGGCTTGCCCCGATCGCTGGGTAGAGGCGGTGACTCAGGCTCTGCCGGGGGCTCAGCCGTCGCGCTGGTTGGCCCAGGTGCTGTGGCAGCGGCAGCTCTGCGGGCTTGAAGAGCTGCCGGGCTGGTTAAACCCGGCGGTGTATCGGCCTACCCCCGCCAGCGCCTTTGGGGCAGAGATGGCGATCGCCATTGAGCGCCTTAAACAGGCGATCGCGGCCGATGAGCAGGTGGCGATCTGGGGTGACTTTGATGCCGACGGGGTGACCTCGACCGCTGTGTTGTGGGATGGGCTGGGGCAGCTAATTCCCAAGGGCGATCGCCTCACGTACTATATCCCCAACCGTCTGAGCGAGTCCCACGGGCTGTCACGGCGGGGGCTTGACCAGCTAGCTGAGTGGGGAGCCACGCTGGTGGTGACCTGCGACACCGGCAGCACCAATGGGGCCGAAATTGCCTACGCCAAGGCGCTCGGCCTGGAGGTGATTGTCACCGATCACCACACGCTGCCGGAGGGAGAGCTGGGCGCGGTGGCCCTGATCAACCCCCGCTCTCTGTCGTCCGATCATCCGCTGGCGACGCTGTCGGGGGTGGCGGTGGCCTACAAGCTACTGGAGGGCCTCTACGCCGCCTTGGAGTCGCCGCCGCCCCTGCCCCTCGACCATGTTTTAGACCTGGTGGCGATTGGCCTAATTGCCGACCTAGTAGAGCTGCGGGGCGACTGCCGCTATCTGGCGCAGGTGGGGTTGACCCGGCTACAAACCCAAACTCAGCCCCATCCGCCGTACCCACGGCCAGGGCTGGCAGAGTTGTTGGCGCTGTGCAAGCGCACGGGCGATCGCCCCACCGATATTTCCTTTGGTCTCGGCCCCCGGATCAATGCTGTCAGCCGTATCCATGGCGATGCCAGTTTTTGTGTGGAATTGCTGACGAGTCAAGCTGGCTCTCGCACCAAAACCCTGGCCCATGAGGCCGAGTTGGCCAACACCCGCCGTAAAGCCCTCCAGCGCGACCTCTACAACCAGGTGATGGCACGGGTCGCCCAGGTCGATCTGTCTACGACTCGCTGTGTGGTTCTGGCCGACGAGCAGTGGGAGCCAGGGCTGTTGGGCCTGGTGGCAGGGCAGGTAACCCAGGCCCTGGGGCGGCCCACCATTTTGCTGCGCCTCGATCCGCCACCGGAGGATGGCAGCCCCCCTATGGCCAGGGGGTCGGCGCGATCGGTAGCGGGGCTAGATCTCTACCAGCTGTTTCAGGCCCAGGCCGAGCTGCTGACTGGCTTTGGCGGTCACCCGTTGGCGGCGGGGCTTACCCTGCCGGTGGCCCACATCGATGTGCTGGCGGCGGCACTCAACCGCATGGTGCGCGAACAGTTGGGGGGGGACGGTGCACCTCAGCCCGCGCTGGCGATCGATTTAATCGTGACGGTGGCTGAGCTGGGTCAGCCGCTGTTTCGCGAGCTGAAGGGGCTCGAACCCTGCGGTATGGGTAACCCAGTGCCCAAGCTGCTGATTCGCAATGGGTGGTTTAGAAATACCTCGCACCGAAAACTGCGCGATCGCCACAACAAAACCGTGGGGTTCATCAAAACTGAATTTGAGCTGTGGGACGACACCGCTCAGACGGGCTTTCCTGGGGAGTGGTGGGGCCACTACCGCGATGAACTGCCCCCCGGTCGCTGTGACCTGGTCGTCGAGCTAGATTTCAACAGCTATAACGGCTACCACGTCAAACTGGTGGATGTGCGTCCGGTGCTTGTCGAGACGGCTGTTGCAATATCCGACCAGATACTGCCTATTCTCGACTGGCGGCAGGCCACCCCCGCCGCCCAAGATGCGGCCCTAGTCGTTGACCAAGCCCCTACCCAGTGGCGCGATTGGCAAGATTGGCAGCGCCAGGCCGTCCAGGCTGGGTTGCCCGTGGCGCTGGCATTTTCCTTGGTGGTCGATGACCGCTTGCCGCTAGATCTGTGGCAAGAACTGGTGGGCATTGCCAAATACCTCGCTCGTACGGCAACGGTGGTGACCAGGGTACAGCTAATGCAGCGGCTGCGGCTGTCTCCCACGAGTCTGTCGTTGGGGTTGGCCGCCTTGGCAGCGGTGGGCTTTGAGATAGTTGATGACCTAGAAACCCTGGCGATACAGCCTGCTCCCGACCCCATCGAGTCTGACTCGGTAAGCCCTGACCCAGCCGCCGTCAGGCGGTTTTTAGATGCCCTGCAAGAGGAGCAGTTTCGCCGTCGCTATTTTGCCCAGGTGCCGGTGAGCGCCCTAGGGCACGACCCCAGGTTTGGGTAGGGTCACATTCCTGATAGGGTGAGCATTACCCCCCCTTAGCCCTTGTTATGACCGACTGGTTCTATCCCTTGCCGCCCCTGATTGAGGGCACTCTGCTAAAGCGCTACAAGCGATTTTTTGCCGATATTGAACTCGAAACTGGGGAGGTGATCACAGCCCACTGCCCCAACACGGGGCCGATGACTGGGGTGTGCCACATCGGTGGGCGAGTGCTGGTTTCCCAGAGTTCTGACCCCAGGCGCAAGCTGGCCTACACCTGGGAACTGGCGGAAGTTAACGACACGGTGCCCACCTGGGCCGGGGTCAACACGGCGCTGCCCAACCGGGTGGTGAAGTCGCTGCTAGAGGCGCGGCAAATTCCAGAACTGGGTGACTACACCACCATTCGCCCAGAGGTACGCTACGGCGGCGATGGTAAAAGCCGAATCGATTTTGTGATCGCTGGGGAAGACGCGGCTCCGATCACCTATATCGAGGTGAAAAACACCACCTGGGCCAAGGGTACCCTGGCGCTATTTCCCGATACGGTGACAACCCGTGGCCAAAAGCACCTCAGAGAACTGACGGCATTGATTCCCACCGCCCAGGCGGTGATGTTGTACTTCATTAACCGGGGCGACTGCACCGCGTTTTCGCCCGGCGATGAGGCCGACCCCACTTACGGGCTGCTGCTGCGCGAGGCGATCGCTAAGGGAGTGCAGATCTTGCCCTGCCGCTTTGACATTACTCCCGCCGGCCTGCGTTACCTGGGTCTCGCCCCGCTTGTTTTAGCCTAAGACCAGATCCTGCAAGGATGAAGGCGATCGCGCCCCAATGGCAGCCGTTGATTGAGGTAGGACACCCTGACAGGCGGAATTTTCTGGTAGGGGCATTGCACGGCAATGCCCTGCATAAATAGGCAGGCTAGCGCGCCGAGTAAGTCAGCGATCGCCAGGCAAAGTGGGGCAACGCCAGCATGCGACGCCAACGCCAGGGCTCTTTGTAGAGGCGGTAGAGCCATTCCAAGTGGTTGCGGCACATCCACTCGGGGGCGCGAGATTTGACCCCAGCCCAGATGTCGAAACTACCGCCCACGCCAATCCAAACGCTGTTGGGGCAGAGGTGACGATGTTCACGAATCCACAGTTCTTGGCGGGGTACGCCCATGCCGACCAGAATAACGCTGGGCTGGAGTCGCTCCAAATGCCGCAAAAAATCGGGCTGGTCTTCAGGCCCGAGGTAGCCGTGCTGGGTGCCAGCAATCTGTAACCCAGCCAGTTGCCGCTGCCAGTAGAGCCCGGCGCGATCGGCCACGCCGGGCACGCCACCGTACATGAAAACTGTTTCTTGGGGGGATAGGCGCTTGAGCACTGACGCCGCCAGCTCAATGCCCGGAGCCCGCTCAATGCGCTGCCCTTTGGTGCGAAAGTACAGCACCACCCCAGCCCCGTCAGGAATGACTAGCTCAGCATTGAGAATGACCTGGCGCAGGGCCGGGTTTTGGTCAGCCTGCATGGCCATTTCGGCGTTGAGGGTAACCACATGGGCACCGTGCCCCTGACGATAGTGATCGATCAGCCAGCCCGCATAGTCGGCCCGCCAGTGAACGGGTAACCCCATGACTTTCAATACATCTGGGGTGTTTGCTCGATTTGCCAACGTCATGTTTACTCTCCCAACCCTCGACCCTAGGCTAGAGCGCTAGATGCCTGGTGGCAACGCCCTTTGCCCATTAACCATAGAGACCATACCTCGAAATCGAATTAATGTGTCGTATTTCTCAACATCGTCGGCAAGACTTTAACGCAGCTGCCTCTATTGGTCTAGTGCTTCTAAGGCCAGGCGGGCACGGGCCTGTACGGCCAGGGTGTCGTCGTACTGCGCTTGTTCGAGGGCGGCTAGAATCATTGGCTGTTGCGTCGCAGGCTCTACTAGATGGGTGGCCAGGGTTTGTAGCCCCGCCACGGCGGCGTAGCGCACTACCCATTCTGCATCGGTGGTGGCTGTCGTCAACACCTCTAGCACCTCTGCTTGGGCGGCGGCGAGCTGCTCAGCAGGCAGCAACGACCAGTCAATGGTGCCTAACCCTCGGGCGGCGGCGCGACGGACACTGAGAGCAAAGTCTCCTCGGGCGGTGTCGAGCAGCACGGGCAGGGCGCGAGGGTCGCCAATCAGGGCGACGGCTCGAATGGCCCAGGCCCGAGCGCCATAGTTGTAGCCGTCGATTTGTTCGAGCAGGGCGGGTACGGCGGCGCTGCCTAAGGCGGCCAAGCCATCTACCGCAGCTACGGCGGCACCAGGATTGTTGTAGCCCAGCACCGTAATCAGGGTAGGAATGGCGGCCACATCTTGAGCAGCGGCCAGTTTGCTCACCGCCACCACCATTGCGCCTTTAGAATCGGCGGCTTCAACGGCCTGAATTAGCTCTGCTACGATCGCGCCCACGCCGGGAGAGTCTCTCTGGTTCAGTACACAAGTTTTGAAGGGAATTGCCTAGGCACCCAGGTGAAGAGGCTTAACCTGGGTGCCTAGGAGGAAGATGATTACAACAGCCCATCCATCAAGGCCAGCACCTGACGGGCTTCGGCGGTCAGCCCCGCGCTGGGAAACTCAGATTGGGCCAGGTGAGATTCTAGAATGCCCTGAAGGGCAATGAGTTTGAGGCTGTTTTCGGCCAGGGTGGCGGCAATGGGCTGGGCGGCGGGCAGGTAGCCGATCGCACCCAAATCCATCATGGCCGATCGCCGCAGTTGCAGGTTGGGCTCTTGCAGGCGCTGCACCAGGCGATCGCAGTAGGTGGCCTCCCCGGTGAGCTGGTAGAGCGCTCGGGTGGCGGCATTTTGCACCTGAGCGACGTCGTGGGTGAGAAAGGGAGTGATGTCGTCTACCGCATCGGTGGCTCCCAGGGTGCCGAGGGCTTCTAGGATGGCGTTGTAGGGCTGCACCAAGTGGGGCTTGCCGGGTACCGCCACCGCAGCGGCAACTCCCCCAGCCAGCAGCGATCGCAGGGCCGGAATCGCCTGGATATCGCCCAGGGACTCTAGCGCCTGGGCCGCCGCCTCGCGCACATAGTAGTCGTCGCAGGCCAAACACTGTATCAGCGCTGGCACGACGGTGCGATCGCCTAGTTTGCCTAGTGCCCGAGCCGCATTGCGGCGCAGTGGGTACCCCCCATCGGGGGCGCGATCGCTCTCGTCTTCCAGCGCTGATACCAGGGCCTCGATCGCCTCGGGTTCAGCTACGCGAAAACGCCCTAGCCACCAAGCGGCATAGTAGCGCAACCCTGTATCAGCGGTTTGGCGCAGGTTGGCCAGGGCTTGATCCACCGTTAGGGATTCTCCCTCGGCGTTGACCAACTGGTGTGGATTTTGTCCCATGCCGGTTCTCCGCGTGTCTAAGCCTGCCTGCGGCTTAGTCGGCAGACAGTGACTGAATGCTGACGATTTTGCCGCCCATGCGGGTAATGCGCTGCATTTCTTCGTTCATGCGGCTGTAGGGCACTTTGATAAACGTGCTGCCACTCTGGCGGATGGGATAGTTGTTGCGGTCAGACTCGTCGTTTTGGCGCAGGCCTTTTACTTCGTAAAGAAAAACCCGACTTCCGGAAGCGGTCTGACTGCCAAAGGCGTTTTGAGCGAGCATTGACTAAACTCTCCTAAACCTTTCAAGGGGGTGATTATAGCGCTGGCCAGTTCGCTTAGGACAGTACTACTACCTGTAGCAAAAACTGGGGCAGCGAACTGGCGTAAGCCATCGCTTTATAGGTTACCTACAAAAATGTTCTACCCTGGTGGCGACGGCTATACAGGATTCTACAAAAACCCAGTAAAGGCACTGAAATGGTACCTTTACTGGGTTTGGGGCGACCTTACATGCTGGCGGCGGTAACGCTAGTTACCCGACCACCCTGCTTGCTAATCTGCTGGAGCTTGGCCGACAGCTGCTCGTAGGGCACCAGATAGGCCGTGTTGACGCGGCGTACCTTGGGGTAGCGAGGCAGGTTGGCCCCCATAACCTCTACCCGATACACCCGACCGGCATTGGTGCCGTAGGGGGTAGGTCCACCCAGGGCCAGGTTGGGGGTAGCCAACTTGTTCGCCTGGGACGACCAGCCCGCTGCGGAGCTGGTGGGGCTAACGATGGAGGACGAGGTATTGCGCCCCAGTTCTCCGGCTAGGCGAGACTTTTTGCCCCCGGCCTGACCGCGATCGCTGGTGGCATAGCCCCGATACATTTGGAACATGCGGGTGAAGCCCACCGAACGCTGCCCGGCCTGATAGACAAAGCTGCGGTAGTAGGGCACCGTGTTGTCGCCAAAGTTGGCCTGGTACTCTTCGCTGTCGATGAACGAATCAACGTCGGCGTCGTAGCCTTCGTTTTCGTAGCGATCGAGGTGCTCAACCACTTCAGACTCGTCGTAGACGGCGCGCCCTAGCAGGTGCTTGGTGTGCAGCTCGATCACGCGGGTCTGGAAGTTGCCGTAGAAGAATTTTTCTTTGTACAGCTCAGACTTGGCTACAGCTCGCACGAAGTCGCGCACGCTGATATAACCATTCTTCAGCAGCGACTCAGCACCCACGAGGCGCTCAGAATTCATGATGTAGTCGTTGCCCAGTAGCTGGCGGTACACGGCCCGAATGACTAGTTCGGCATCGTCGGCGGTCCAATTGGCGCGCAACTCCACGGGCGAAGTTTCATCGTATGCAGCGGTTCCCAACCGGGATGCTGCTGTTGTAATAGGCACAGGATTATCCTCCTTATCAACACAGTGAGACTTAACTCAGCATGAAATCAACACAGCAGACTAAAAACCAGCGCAGCACTCCAGGCCAACTCTACCCGTAGCCGTATGAGCAGTGGCAGGATTAGCTCAGTACACCCCTAGCCGAGACCGAGGGCAGCGCTTTGCCAGCGAGGTTATTAACAGGACTGGCCACCGGGTTAACGTCGCAACCTGGCCGCCAGCACCGGACATGGATTGAAAGATGTGGAGCAATGGCGTTGGGGATAACCCCATGGTGCCGCTCAGTAGACAGGGTTAGCCTGCCGCTTGGGTCGCGCTGGGCTAAGCATAGATACAACAATGCCCGGAGCAACAAACAATCGCTAACAAATCGCTAACAACTGTCTGCCCCTCCGGGCAAATGGCCAACCTAGCTTAGAGCGTTGATGGCGTAGTCAATGTAGGAGTTGGCTTCAGAAGCAGCATCACCCGACAGACCATGGTTAGCTTTGATGTACTTCAGAGCTTCCACGTACCAGCTGGGAGACAGTTCGAAGGTGCTGTTGATCTCATCGAGACCAGCAATCAGGTACTCATCCATGGGGCCGGTGCTGCCAGCAACGCAGCAGTAGGTCACCATGCGGAGGTAGTAGCCGATGTCACGAGAGCACTTGTTCTTACCACGCTCGTCAGAAGCGTAGTTGTTGCCCTGCATTTGGGTGGTGTAGGGAAACTTGTTGTAAACCGCTTGAGCAGCGCCGCTGACTAGAGAATCAGCTTTGTTGGTCAGAGCCTTAGCAGCTTCGATACCAGAGTTGGCTTGGCGCAGACGGCCAAAGGCAACCTGAAGCTCAGAAGTGCTCAGAAAACGGCCTTGAGAATCAGCGGTTGATACTGCTTCGGTCAAAGGGGTTTTCATACTGGAATGTTCTCCTTAATGTTGTTTCCACAGCAAATGAACAGATAGCTGAACTAGATCAAATTCAAATTAATCTAATTCAAGTCAGGCTCAATTTAATCTGAGCTTAGGCAACAGCGGCTGCGGCCAGATCAAAGTAGCTGCTGATCTCAGACATGAGAGAGCTGCAGTCGCCCTGGGTGATACCAGCAGTATCGTTAGCGATGGAGATAGCAGAAGCCTTCATTCTCTCAACGCCAGCGGCAACAGAAGCGCCAGGAACGCCTAGAGCAACGTAGGTTTCGCGGAGACCATTCAGGCAGCGATCGTTCAGAACGCTAGCATCGCCGGTGAAGGTAGCGTAGGTGACGTAACGCAGGATGATTTCCATGTCGCGCAGACAGGCAGCCATGCGGCGGTTGGTGTAGGCATTGCCACCAGGAGCGATGAGCTGGGGTTGCTCGGCGAACAGAGCACGAGCAGCATCAGACACAATCTTAGAAGCGCTGCCGGTCATGCGGTTAACAGCGTCGATCCGCTTTAGGCCATCGCCAGTCACGCGAGACAGAGCGTCTAGCTGATCGGTAGACAGAAAATCTCCCCGTGCATCAGCTTGAGAAACAACCTTGGTGTATGCGTCAAACATCGACTCAAATCTCCTAATTTTTTGTCGCTGAGTTTGCTTGAAGTGGTCTAAGAAAGACCGAGTTAATCATTAGTTCAGCCGGAGCTGTCTAACCAATCTATAGTGAGGATCTTAAAGATCAGAGGTGTTTGTTTTCTCATCTAGTTTACATTTCTTCAAGGTTGTTCAAGCTTCTACATGTTCAGCTCGACAAGCTCGAAAAAGAAGGCCGATGAGAAAGAGAAAAGGCGTTTCTGTAAGGGATCCGCAACATTTCTCGAAACCGTTGTCTGAATTGGCTTTCGCTAATTCATTAACCCTCCAAAGATGTTTATACACCGCTGGTGGGTCTTTGTTTTTTACAAGTTATTAAGGAAAAGCGACCTTTGCCGTAGGTGCAAAGTGGAAGAATTCAGCTGCCCTGGGCACTCTAGGGGTTTTGGGTAGAGGCCTCGACCCTCTCAGGTAACGTAATATTTCGCAACAATAGGCCCTAGTTTGGTCTAGGTGCCAATAGTCTTGCCTAGGACTGTTTATAGAGGCGTTTTTGGGCTGGCCTTAGGGTGTGAGACTGGCTCTGAGGGGGCGATCGCGCCATTCTCGCGCCATTTGGAGGGATTAGCTGGATCGACTCCATCGACAGCGCTATGATCGCTAAAGGCTAATTTGGTATCGCTTGCCGCCGTACTGGGTCGATACATTTCTGAGAACGCTAGTAAGTAATAAGAACCTGCCCCATGGACGTAATGGACTTTTTCCGCATGAGCGCTGGTCAGTGGAACTCCCAGCGCACCACCCACCACCTGCCTTTTCGCCGAGCCGAGCTCGGCGGCTCGACAATTTCGGTAGAAGCCCTGGATATGGGGCACCCCAGCGTGGTCGAAATTTGCCAGCTCCACGATGTCGATCCAGCGTTGGCGGTAGGTGGGGCCTACGTCACCTGGAACGGGGCTATGGCCTGGGATAGAGAGGATCAAAACCACGAGGGCAGCACCGTGTTTGCGCTTGTGCCCGATGCCGATGACCCCAGCCAGGGGCAGCTACTGCGTGAGCGGGGCTACGCCGAAATTGTGCCGGTGATTGGCCGCTACGAGATCGATGGCGACGAAGGGCTGTTGCTGATCACCGAGTATGAAACCATGAGCTCGATAGAGCGGTTTTGGTTTGCCAACCCCAATCTGCGGCTGCGGACTAGTGTGGTGAAGCGGTTTGGTGGCTTTAGCACGGCGTCGTTTTGTGCAGAGTCGCGCTTGAGCGAACCCCCGGCTGAGGGGGAAAGCGTGAAAGCGTTAGCGCCGCTATCGGCCTTTGGTTGGTAAACGGCCCTGCCTGGCGAGGCAACGCCCGTTTGAAAAAGAGAATCTAATGCCCCCCTTTTAAGGGGGGGTGGGGGATCGAGCGAGAGCAATTCAGCCGAGACTACAGTTGTGTATGCACGGGAGCCCTTAGGGCAAGGGGAGGGCTAACCAGTATTTGCATGGAGTACCCTTCCAAGGCAATTTAGCCCAAGGCAATGTCTAAAAACATCATGACGACGAAGCCGCCCATCAGGCCGACGGTGCCGCGCTGGCCAAAGGCCTTTTGGTCAATGTCGGGAATAATTTCATCGACAATCACAAACAGCATGGCTCCGGCGGCAAAGCCCATGGCCCAGGGCAGGGCGGCTTGGGCCATGGTGACCACAGCGGCCCCTGCCAGTCCGCCAATCGGTTCAATCAGGCCGGTGAGCGACGATACGGTGAAGGCATAGCGGGGGGCGTAGCCCAGGTCGCGCAGGGCGATCGCCACCACAAACCCCTCGGGAATGTTTTGTAGGGCAATGCCGATGGCTAGGGCGATCGCCCCGGCCTGTTCGCCGCCGCCAAAGCCCACGCCGACGGCCAGTCCTTCAGGGAAGTTGTGCAGGGCGATCGCCATGACAAAGAGCCAGATGCGCTTAATGTTTTGGGCCTCTGGCCCCTCTTGCCCCTTGAAAAAGTGCTCGTGGGGAAACAGGTTGTGGGCCGCCCACAGAAACGCACCGCCGAGCAAAACCCCCGCGACCATCACCAGCGCGGCGATCGGGCCAGAATATCCCAGGGCGATCGCCGCATCGGTACCGGGCAAGATCAGCGAAAAGGAGGTGGCCGCCAACATCATGCCGCCGCCAATGCCCAACAAAATGCCCTGGGTGCGTTCTGAGGGCTCAAAGGGCAGCAGTACCGGTAATGCGCCAAGGGCTGTACTCAAGCCAGCAAAGAGACTCGCGAGAAATCCAGAGGCTAGAGGGTTCATGGGGGTGGATGGGTGGGAGAGTAGATGGGTGGGATAACTGTGAGTGAGTAACTCTGGCGAGGCTACTATACTAATCTGACCCCTTTAAACCTAAGTTGGCTTAGCTAAGGCTCACTCAGCTGAGGGCAAAGGCTTATACCAAATCTGGTCTGATTGCTTTCGATGCCTCTGGGCGAACGCGATAAAGCCTATGGCTAGGCTGCGCCAACGCCCCTACTCACTCACCCGCTACTCATCCACTCACCTACTCTTCGACCATGACTCCAGAACTCACCCGCTTTGGCGAGGAAATGTCTCATCTCACTGGCGTGCGCGCCATTATGAAAGACATCATTGAGACGCTGCGAGCGGGGCAGGGGCAGCAGTTCATTAATCTCAGCGCGGGCAACCCGGTAATTTTGCCCGAAATTGAGCAGCTCTGGCGCGACTGTACCCAGGACCTGTTGGCCAGTCCTGAGTATGGCAATGTGGTGTGTCGCTACGGGGCTAGCCAGGGCTATGAGCCGCTGATTGCCGCGATTAAAGACGACTTTAACCAGCGCTACGGGCTGGCGCTGAGCGATCGCCACATTTTGATTACCGCTGGCAGCCAGGCGCTGTATTTCTTAGCGGCCAATGCTTTTGGGGGCTATCACGCCACCGGTCGCATGAAAGATATTGTGCTGCCCCTCAGCCCCGACTACACCGGCTACGGTGGCATTTCGCTGGTGCCCGAGGCGGTGCGGGCCTACCGCCCTACCCTCCTGGTGGATGAGGCGACGCATCGGTTTCGCTACCGGCCTGACTTTAGCCAACTCACCATCAATGGCGACACGGGGTTTGTGCTGTTTTCGCGCCCCTGCAACCCTACGGGCAACGTGATTAGCACTGAAGATGTGCAGCATATCGCCAGTCTGGCGGCGGCCCACAACGTGCCTGTGCTGGTTGACTCGGCCTACGCACCGCCCTACCCAGCGCTGAACTTCACCGCGATGGAGCCGGTGTTTGGCGACAACATTCTTCACTGCATGAGTCTCTCGAAGGCCGGGCTGCCCGGGGAGCGCTTGGGAATCGCGATCGGCGATCCAGCGATTATTCAAGTGCTGGAATGTTTTCAGACCAACTTCTGCATTCATTCGTCGCGCTACGGGCAGGCGATCGCTGCCCGAGCGATCGCCTCCGGTGAGCTAGCCCGCCTGTCTGAGCAGGTGATTCGCCCCTACTACCAAGACAAGTTTGCGGTCTTAGAGGCTGCCCTCGATCGCGCTTTGCCCGCCGATCTGCCCTGGTATTTGCACTATGGCGAAGGGGCCATTTTTGCCTGGCTGTGGTTTGATCAGCTGCCGATTTCTGACCAAGAGCTGTATCAGCAGCTCAAACAGCGGGGGGTGATCGTGGTGCCGGGCAACCCCTTCTTTCCTGGGCTGCGCGAAGACTGGCCCCACACTCGCCAGTGCCTGCGTCTGAGCCTGACCGCTAGCCGCGAAGACCTAGTCGAGGCCGCTGGGCGGTTGGGGGCTCTGGTGACGGAGGTGTACCAGGGACAGCCCAGTCAGCCTGAATCGGCCCTTGAGTCGTCTACTGTAGCGGTGCCTGCCCGATGACTACTGTGCCTACAACCGCTGAAGACTGGGTCGAAATCGGCCGCATTGTTGCCCCCCAGGGGGTGAAGGGAGAGATGCGCGTCTACCCCAATACTGACTTTCCGGAGCGGTTTACGGAACCGGGCGATCGCTGGCTACAGCGCCCTCGCAGTTTGACCCCAGAACGGGTGGAGCTGGTGCGAGGTAGATATATAGACGGCAAAGGGGTGTACGTAGTGCAGATTGCCGGGGTCAACAGCCGCGATGATGCCGAGGCGCTACGGGGTGCGGTGTTGATGGTGCCCGTGGGCGATCGCCCCCAGCTAGACCCCGATGAGTTTTATGTTGCCGACTTAATCGGGCTACGGGTGATTGTGCAGGCCACTGGCGACGACATTGGCACTGTGACCGACATTTTTGCCGCCGGTAACGACCTCTTAGAAGTTACTTACTATTCTCCTAAAACAGAGAATTTGCCGCCTGCTAAGCCTCGCTGCGTGCTAGTGCCCTTTGTCAACGCCATTGTTCCTGTGGTGAATTTGGCTGAAGGCTATGTCGAAATTAGTCCTCCGGCAGGGCTTTTAGACGCCTAGGCTTTATGACTTTCTTATCTTTAAATTCTATTGTTGGCACAACGACCATAAATGGAACGACCAAATTCGCCCCAGCTTTCTCTTGAGAGCTGGGGTTTGCTTATAGAGCTAAAGGCACGGTTGATCGGGCGCTTAAGTAAGCGTCTAGACGTAGGTGCCGAGGGCCAAGTCTAACCCCAGACTGTTACCCATAAATCCCCTGAGGGCATATCCTCAGGGGTGTTGTGTTCTAAAGCTTTCCCGTTGGGAATTGAGGTAAACCCATGAAGTGGCAATCGAGTCGACGCAGCACCAACGTACAGGATCGCCGGGGTATGGGTGCGCCTCGAGGCGGGGCCGCAGTGGGTGGTTTGGGGGCGTTGCTTTTAGCGCTAGTGGTCGCTTTTTTAGGCGGTGACCCCTCGGTCGTGCTTGAGCCTGGGGGGGCGTTGAGTCTCTACGATACTGCTCCTCCGGTGAGCCAGATTGAGAGCGATCGCTCGGCAGAGTTTGTCTCAGCAGTGCTAGGCGAAACGGAAGATACCTGGCACCGCATCTTCCAAACCGAGTTTGGGGCTCGCTATCAGGAGCCTAACCTGGTGTTGTACTCCGGTGCGACCCAGTCAGCCTGCGGCTTGGGTCAGGCTGCCATGGGGCCGTTTTACTGCCCTGCTGACCAGATGATTTACCTCGATACCAGCTTTTTTCGAGATCTGTCGGAGCGTCATGGTGCTCCGGGCGACTTTGCCCAGGCCTACGTGATTGCCCACGAGGTAGGACACCATGTGCAAAATTTGCTGGGTATTTCCAGTCAGGTACGGCGGGCACAGCAGGGGAGCAGCCGCACCCAGGCTAACGATCTATCAGTGCGGCTCGAACTTCAGGCCGACTGCTTCGCTGGTGTGTGGGCTCACCGCGCCCATGTGACCCGCGACATTCTAGAAGAGGGCGATATTGAAGAAGCCCTCAACGCCGCTAGTCAAATCGGCGACGATCGCCTGCAAATGGAAGCTCGGGGCTATGTTACCCCTGACTCTTTTACCCATGGGTCATCGCAGCAGCGCGTCGAGTGGTTTTATCGCGGCGTGGCAGGTGGCGATATTAACCAATGCAATAGTTTTGATTTGCCTAGGGTTTAAGCGTTGTTTTTGGCCTGATTTTATGAGTTTATTAGGTTTTTGATCTAATCTCTGAGTACCAAAGTGAATTGTTTCGGCCCAAAAACTGGTGGGTTCTTTAAAGATACCTATTTGTCAGTTCAGCAGGGTGCATGCTATGCGACCCTAAGGTTTGGCCTTTTGGAAATCGGAGTTATGTAATTCGGATTTGGTATTCCTGACACTGGGTATTTTGCTAACGCGCTTCAATCGAAGCTGGCAATGTCAGATAAATTGCTTCGATCTCTGGGTTTGATGGCCCAACTATAGCGATTGTTCAGTATTTGGTTAGCGATGTTTTCCTGTTCTGCCTTATCTGGGTGCCGCTTATGTCTAAACGCTCTGGGGTAAAGGCCCCCTGCGCTAGGGCCTCTTGGCAACGATCGCTGCGGTGGGCGGCTACTGCACCGTTGCTGGTTGCCGTTGTCATTGGGTCTGAGCGCTATGGGGTGCTGTTGGCCCAGGCCAATCATCCCCGAGAGGGGGGTGAAACTTTGGCCTCGCTTGGGCCGGGTAGTCGGTTGGCGATCGCCCGTCCTTTAGCTGTCGCTGCTTCAGAAGCGACCCTGGACGCAACGGCTCCGGTGTCTGCGCCGCCCTTGACCTCTGCCCAGGGACTGCCCTGGTGGCCCTGGCTGCTCGCGTTGCCTTTGCTGGGGGGGCTGCTCTGGTGGCTGCTCAAAGATCGCGCTCCGGTGGCGGCCTCGCTGACCGTTACGCCTAGCGATCGCCGCATTGTTCTCACGCCGCGGGACTGCCGCGCTGCCTGCGCCTCCTGGGAGATGCCTGAGCTAGAGGTAGAGGCCCTGAGGCAGCAAAACTATTCCCTAGCGCTCAAGCTCCACGATGTCACCGATATCGCTGATGTCGATAGCCAAGCCCCCCACCATACTTACCCGTTTGCCTGTGACACCGTAGCGGTGGGCGATCAGTCCCTACCCGTTGCCGTTGACAACCGCGACTACCTGGTCGAACTGGGCTATGGGGGCACTGACGATAGCTGGCATGCCCTAGCCCGTTCGGCCCCTGTGCGCGTACCTGTCTGCCCCAGCCCGGTTGCCGAAGAGGCCCCAGGGGGGGAGATCGCTGATGTTGCTGATGTGGGATCGGCGGCTCTGGCTCAACCTTTAGAGCTAGCCCCGGCGCGGGTCGTTCTGACTCCGCGCGATCGCAAAAATGCCTACGCCTACTGGGAATTGCCCCCGACTACCGTCGCAGAGCTTAAAGCCGGTTCTCGTGCTTTTAAGGCCCGGCTCTACGATGTTACCGAGTTGCCTGGCCGTAGCAATGGTCTCAATAGTCTGCAAGAGTTTAAGGCTCCCCTACAAACCCCTGGCGAGTTGCACCTGCCGATCGCCATTGCCGATCGCGACTACCTGGTCGAAATTGGCTACGTCAATAGTGGCTATCAGTGGCAGGTCCTTGCCAAGTCTGAGCCAGTGCGAGTGCCCGCCGCCGAGTGACTTTTACCGCTGCATTGTCCAAAACGGTGGGGCTTGCTCGACGAAGGGGCCAGTTTTGAGAATTTCAAAGCCGTGGCGCTGGTAAAAGCGGAGGGCTCCCTCGGTGGAGGTTTCGAGATAGCAGGATTGGCCGGTGCGATCGCATTCTTCTAATACCGGCTGGATCAGCTGGTGACCGACGCCCTGGCGCTGGTAGCGGGGGCTGACTGCCAGTAGCATCAGGTACCAGTGAGGCATCGGCATGGCCTGGTGGTGGTAGTGGTCGAGGGCCAGGGCAGCTTGCCAACGGGTTAGATACTGCCAGGGTAGGCGAAAAGGCAGTTGGTACAGACCCGCCCGCAGCATATCCACCAAACCCACCGACTGCCCTGGCGGCAGCCAAAGGGCGACGCCTTTGAGGGTTTGGCCATCGGTGTCGGTGAGGCCGTAGCTGTGGTCGCCGCCGCAGATCAGCAGCAGGCGAAAGACATAGGCCATCACCCTGGGGCGATCGCCCACATCGGCAGGCACCAAGTAGTTGAACAGCGGGTCGTCGGCAAAGGCCTCGCACAGCAGCGTGGTGGCGGCATCAAACTGGGTGGGCTGCAAAACGGTTAGCGGCGATAGTGTTTTCATTGGGTTCACCAGATTAAGTCGTTGAGAAACTCGGTCAGCTTAGCGCCGTCAATTTTGACGGCGGTGGCCATCCAGCGAATGGCGGCGCGGTCTCGGTCTACCCCGCACTGCACCAGCAGCTGCCAGCCCGCTACCATCAGCACCCACCAGGGGTAAAGCTGGCGGCGGCCATAGCGCAGCCATACCCAGGGCAATTGGCCAATGGCTAATTTCCGGGAACGCAGCCTCATTGCTTCCCTCCCGGAAATTTCTCCAGGTAGGCAGTGAGCAGGTCCGCCAGCAGTTCGGCCTGTTGACGGTAGGACACCATCTCGGGGTTCACCATGCGCTCGGAGATCATCCCGTCGAACAGGCAGAGCACGTGGGTGGCAATCAGGGGGTTGTCGAGCTGAAGGGCGGTCATGATTTCATCGCGCGATCGCACACTCACCCGCTGCACCGCCTCGTTCACCCGCGATGGCCCCACCCCCGCATGCTGGTAAAAATCCATGAGCAGCAAATTCTGCTTGATGAAATAGTCTGCGTTGGTTTCTAAAAAATCGGCCAGAGCCAGAATGCGCTCCCGCAGGCTGCTCAACCCTTCAATCTCAGCACTGGCGCGCAGCAAATCTTGGGTGGTCATCTCTTCGATCAGCTGCATGAACAGATCCTCCTTGCTGGGGAAGTAGTAGTACAGCGTGCCGGTGGAAACGCCGAGCGCCTTGGCGATCTGCCGGGTGGTCAGGCTGGCGTAGCCGTGATCGGCAAATAGGTCAAAGCACTGGTTCAGCAGCGCTTTGCGATACTCGTCGTGGTCGACAACCTTGGGCATTTATTTTTAACTGAGCGCTCGTTATTTTTAAGGGTAGCATAGGTTTTTGGGGTGACAGGGGCTGAGCCGAGTTAGTTATGGCGGGCTTTAGCGGGCTAGGGTTTGCGGTTCAAGGTTTAGGGTTCAAGGTTTGCGGTTTGTAGCTTCCCGTATGGCTTATCCCAAAGCCTGCTTGGTTACCCCCGATTCCGGCAGGGCGCATGCCATGCGCCCCCTACGAGCTGGCCTGTTGGGAATCGGGGTTATACGATTCGGATTTGCTCTAAAAATAACCCTGAGACGGTGCATCGCTGCGCGGATGCACCCTACAATTTTCATCGTTGGGGGTGTCGTCTTGGCGACATGGACGATTGGTATTAAACCGTATTTCTCTCGTTCCTCTTTGGCCTGACAGCTTCTACTTTGCAGCATAAGTCGGCCAGCTATAGCCATAGTCACTTGGGTTAGGATATCCAGATACCTTAGAAACGTTCAAACGTTTTGAGGGAAAATGTCTTAACCAGACTGGCTACAGCTATATTCCCGAGGCCTGAAACCCAAGCCCTGAAACCCATTACCTGACTCCCCAGCAAGGGTTGCCCTATTTCTACCAGCCTGTCCTAGACCTGAGCGCCCAGTTCTTGCAGGGCGGCGATCGCCCAGTCGTTGAGCCCCTGGCTATCGGTTAGGGCCATACCTTCGTAGAGGCGGGGGGTGCGTAGCATCTGGAGGCACTCGCCGGTGGTGAGATCCCACAGGCGCAGGGTTTCGTCGTGGCTGCCGCTGATGAGTAGCGGGGCGGCACCGGGGGCGGGGGTATAAAAGGCGAGGCTGGAAACGGCGCTGCGGTGACCCTGGAAGGTGAGCAGGCACTGACCCGCCAAGTCCCACAGTTTGAGGGTGCAGTCTTGGCTGCCGGTGGCCAGATACTTGCCATCGGGGGTAAAGGCGACGGTTTTGATCTGGCTGTGGTGGCCCGTCAGGGTGTGCAGGCAGTCGCCGGTGATGGGGTCCCAGAGTTTGGCGGTGTAGTCTTCGCTGCCCGAGGCGATCAGGCGATCGTTGGGGGCGATCGCCACTGCCCAAATCCGTTCTTTGTGGCCGGTCAAGGTGCGCAGGCACTCTCCGGTGTGAATGTGCCAAAGTTTCAGGGTTTCGTCGTTGCTGGCGGTGACGAGCCAGGGCTGGTGGGTGGCCAGGGCGCAGTCCCAAATCCAACTGCGGTGACCGGCAAAGGTGCGCAGGCATTCGCCGCTCTGGGCATCCCACAGTTTGGCCCCGGCATCGGCCCCGCAACTGGCCAGCACTGTCCCATCGGCCCGGTAGGTCAGCCCGTAGATGGCGGCGGTGTGGGCCGCCAGGGTGCGACGCAGCTGCCCCGTCTGCCGATCCCAAATTTTGATGGTGCCGTCGCCGCCTGCGGTGGCCAGGTGAGCTTGGGTGGGGTGGGGGGCGATCGCCCAAACCCAACTGCTGTGGCCCGCCAGGGTGGTGATGCACTGGCCGGTGGCCACATCCCACAGCCGGGTGACTTCATCATCACCGCCGCTGGCCACCAGCCCCGGCCCCACCACCGCCACCCCGTAGATCTGGCTAGAGGCCCCGCCCACGGCGCTGAGGCACTGCTTGGTCTGGGTATCCCAGCGCTTCACCAGCTTGTCGTTGCCGACACTGGCGATCTGGCGACCATCTGCTGTGCTAGAGACGCCCCAAACTTCGCCCCGGTGAGCCACGGTAGTGTGTAAACAGGTGCCCTGGTGAATGTCCCAATACTTGAGGGTTTGGTCGAAGCTGCTGCTGACTAACCAGTCGGTACCGGGAATGAACGTGGCGGCGCTGACCATGTGGGTGTGCCCCTTGAGCACCCGTCGCAGCCGACCAGTGGCCACCTCCCACAGGCCGATGGTGCCATCCATGCTGCTGGTGGCCAGGGTTTGGCCATCGGCGCTAAAGGCCAAATTCCACACCAGGTTGGCGTGGTCTTGCAGAATGTGGAGGCACTGGCGGCTGTGCAAATCCCACAGGCGCACGGTCTGGTCGTGGCTGCCGCTGGCGACGATCACTCGGCCCTGGGGGTCGGGCACCGGGGCGATCGCCACGTAGGCCACCCGCTGGCCATGGCCCTCTAGGGTGCCAATCAATTGCCAGGTGTCGGTGTCCCACAGGCGCACCTGGTGGTGGTAGGTGCCCGCCAGTACCCGGCCATCGGGGCTAAAGGCCATGGAGGAGCATCCCTCCTCTTCCCCTTTCAGCACCTTGAGGCATTGGCCGGTGGCCACATCCCATAGGCTAACCACATTGTCGGTGGTGCCACTGGCCAACCGGGTACCGTCGGGGCTAAAGGTGAGCCGCCACACCCAGGTGTTGTGGGGCATGGTTTTGAGTAGGCGATCGCGGGTCATATCCCACAGGCGCAGGTGGTTAAAGTCGGCGGAGGCCAGCAGGGTGCCGTCGGGGCTAAAGGCCACGGCGCGGCTGTAGGTGCTGGGCTGGGCAAAGGTGCTGTGCTCGAAGGTGGCCCCGCTAAAGTTGACCCCCTTTAGGGGTACCGATACCAGGTGGGCCTGCCGCACCCAGAGCTGGGAAAAGTCGTAACCGCTGAGGTCGCAGCCCAGGTGGTGGGCCAGGTGGATCAGGTTGGCGGCACTGTAGCTGGGGGTTTGGGCAAAGCGCGATCGCACCCAATCTAGCACCCGCTTGAGATGGCTGACCAACTGCTCACGGGGGGTCACCTGGGTCTTAAGTTGCTCTGCCAGGGGGGCCAAAATCACCCGCACCTGGCTTTGGCGAATGTACTCCTTACCGCTGGCCCGCATCAGCGGGTACTGGTGGAACCAGGGGTTGGCCCTCACCCCCGGCCCCTCGCTCTCAGGGGGAGGGCTACCCCAGGCCAGCAGATCGTGTAACACCTGCTCTAGGCTCTTTTCCAGCACGTACTCCATCACCACCGGCTGCTGGGTAAAGCCCAGGGTGCCCCGCTCCACCAGGGAGCGGCGGTGCAGCGCCTCGATCGCCTCTAGTACCTGCCGCCGGGGGATGGCGCTGCCCAGGTCACGCTGAAGTTGATCCAGCGTGACCCATTCGCGATGGATGGCCAGCCAGGTCATGATCTGCTTTTCTAGCTCAGAGGCGCGATCGCACTGCTGCTGAAGCAACCGCCGCATGCCGCTAAAGACCAGGGTGTTGTCTTGCAAAAATTCGGCAATGCTGCCGCCAAATAGGTCCCGGATGGAGGTGGCGACAATTTTGAGGGCCAGGGGATTGCCCCGGTAGCGATCGATCAATTGCTGGTGGTCGCTGGGGCTGCCCGCCAACCCCTTGGCGGCACAGAGGGCCTGACTATCGCCGACCTTAAGCCCCGGCAATAGGTAAGAGCGCACCGGCAATCCGTCGCCTTCTAGGGCGGCAATTTCCCCCGGCTTTTCGCGGCTGGTGAGGATCAAACAACTCTGGTGGTCGCTTTCGCCCACCTGTTGCAGCAGGTCGCCGTAGGCTTCGTAGCCGGGCAGGTAGTGGCCAATGGTGCCGCCCCCTTGCAGAATGGTTTCGCCGTTGTCGAGTACCAACAAGCAGCGGTGCTGCCGCAGATACTGCACCAGGCGGGCGATCTGGGCGGTTGGCCCTGGGGGCAACTTGACCTCCTGCTGCTGTGATACCAGGGGCAATAAATCGGCCAACAGGTCGCTCAGCTGGGGGGCATCGCGCAGACTGCGCCACAGCACAAACTCAAAGTGAGGTTGCAGGGTTTGGGCCAGCTTCACCGACAGGGCGGTTTTGCCCATGCCCCCCATGCCCAGCAGCGCCACCAGTCGGCAGCGTTGGTTTACCACCCACTGTTCCAACATCGCCAACTCCTGGGTGCGACCATAGAACAGCGATACATCGATGGCTTCGCCCCAGGAGGTGTGGGGAGAGGGGAGTGGGGTAGATGGGGGGGCGGGTGGATGGGTAGAGGGCAGGGTGGGGGGAGTTGATTGGGATCGCTCAGGGGGGGCGGGAAAGCGGTAGTCGGCGCGATCGAGGCTGAGATCGAAGGTGGCAAAGAAGGCTTCTAGGGTGTGGCGATCGACGGTGACTTTGGCATCGAGGACTTTGGTGATGGTTTTGAGGGAGAGTTGGGTGCGATCGCACAGTTCCTCCAGGGTAAACCGCTGACCGTAGTTGTCCTGCTGTTCAACCCGCCGCCGAGCCCCCTCTAATTTCTCTTGCCCTTGGGGCGTCAACACGACCCCCCGTCGCCGTCCGTTTGCCCCCACCGCTGTCTCCGCCCTCACACCGTTGAATCGAGTGCCCAGGGGAGTTTTACCCCAGGATCAGCGATATCATCGCACAAACTCAAACAGCCAGAGTCATCGTTTATACAAGCTGCAACAGTGGTCGTTAGAGGTTCTACTCAAAGGGGTTTAGCACCGGTACCTGTAGCCAGTCGGCGACGACAGGCTGAATCCTGCTTCTAAACTTGCCGGTTAACTTACCCTATCCTCCCTGGTTTCCCGGCAGTGAGAAAGCGATAGTTAGACCAACGAAACGTTCACCACAAGCGTTTTCTTAGGCCGTTCTCCGCTTTTTCTCTCCGCTTTTCCCTAATGGGAGGTTGTTATGATTCACCACATTTCAATTCCGGCCAAGGATCCCCACCGGGTTGCTCTGATTTTGGCCGAACTGTGCCAGGGCAGCGTGATGCCCTTCCCCCCCTTGGAGGGGGCCTATGCGGTTGCCGTCAAGGATGACTACGGCACCCTATTCGAGGTCTATCCCATCGGCAGCGAAATTATGCCGGGCCAGGGGCAGGATGAGGCCAGCTTTTGCCAGAATGCCCACCCTTACCATTTCACCGCCGTCCATGCGGCGATTTCGGTGCCGGTTAGCCAGGACGACATTGAGGCGATCGCCCAGCGGGAGGGGTGGCGCACCCTAGCCTGCAACCGCGATGGCCTGTTTGACCTGGTGGAATTTTGGGTAGAAAACCGGCTGATGCTGGAACTGCTGCCCCCGCAGATGGCCGAGGGCTATCTGCAAACCATGAGCCCTGCCAACCTGGAGCGCCTCCAGACCCAACTGGCCACGGTGCCGATGCGGGGCTAAGGTCTATGGCCCTGCGAGGCATGGCCCTGAGAAGAGTCAGGCCACGGTCGAGCAGGAGTTTGCCCAGCCGAAACGCTATAGCCAGCCAGGGCTACACCCCACCCGCTACCGCATCACCTACCACCCCGAAACCCAGGAACACCGGGTGGCCCTGCTAGGGTTCGTCGCTCCCTAGGCCACGCTAGAAACCCTACTCCACCCCAGAGGCGGAGTGGCACCCCAGCTTTTTCGCTGCTTAGCTTTGCTGCGATCGCTACTCCCAGCCGGAGTGGCGGCAGGTTGTCTAGCGCAATTTTTCAGCGGGTTCACACACCCGATTCACCTACCCGAACAAACACTATTGGAGATTTCACCATGACTCAAGTAATGACTCAGGCCTCCTCTACCCCCAAGGTTCTTGCTCCTGGGAAAGGCGATCGCTTTCAAATGCTGACCCACAAGATGGTGGTCAAAATTGATCGCGACGCCACCCAAAATCAGTGGGTGATGTACGAAGCCAGTGACAGCCTGGGCAATGGTGCCCCGCTGCACACGCATCCCTGGGAGGAGACCTTTTACATGCTCAGCGGTGAACTAGAGGTCACCATTGGCCGTCGCGAGGTGGTGGCTGCTGCCGGGGCATCCATTCATTTTCCAGCCGATATCGCCCATGGGTTTCGGGTCAGCTCACCTGAGGCCAAGCTGCTGATTATTCTGCCGGGCTTTGCCGATGCCTTTTACCGGGAAGTGGGCGATCGCGCCATTGTCTTGCCCGACCATCTCGATGAGTTTCTGGCTGTTTGCGATCGCCACCAGGTTCGCATTTTCAACCCTGCTTAGACCTTCGAGTGCATCCCGAATTTGTCAATTCATCATTCTGATAGCTAGCTAGCTGACAGCTAGCTAGCCCGTCATTCTAGCCATGAATTAACTGGGTTTCTGCCCTGCACTATTTTCCCATTTTGAATACTTTACCCGGAGATAACGACTATGCAAGCCACTCAAAACACCCCCCGGCGCTGGCTGCTCCTTGGCTTGGGCATACCCGCTGGTGCCCTGGCGGCGACAACCTTAGGTCTGCTGATTTTCTTCAGTTTTGGACCCGCTGGCGGCGTGCGCTTTACTAGCACCATGGAGCCTTACGCCACCCAATATCTTCAGACCCACAACCTGCTTGAGGAAGGCGAAAAGGTGATCGCCTATTACGACGCCACCATTGCTTTAAAGGGGACCGAAGCGGCTATTTTGACCGATCGCCGCATTCTCTATCACCGGTCATCGGCGACTACCAGCATTCCCCTAAATGAGATTGCTCGCATTGAGCACGAAGTGCAAAACCTGATCGGCGACGTGATTCAAATCTTCGCTCACTCTGGCGAAATCCTGGTGATCGAAATTGCCCCGATGAATGGCGGCCCGCAGTTTCTCAGCGCCCTAGAAGATCAAGTCGCCCGCGCCACAGCCGAGCCTTCTCAACCCCGATCGGGGCTAACCCCCGACACTGTCAGTTTTCGTGAATAACCTAGTTTTCACCCATAACCCTGGAGCACTCTTGTTTTTAGACCCCTCAAACTGCTGACCGCTGCGATCGCCACCGCCACCCTCTGCCTCGTGGCCCCTCGCCCCGCCGAGGTCATCTTGGCGGCGCTGCCCTTGGCCCTCTACTTTGAAGGTCATGAGGTGAGCGACCCCGACTACATCGCCCAGGCCCAGGAGATGGTTGAGGCCACCTTGGTCGCGGTTTTGACTGGGGAGGAGGGGTAGGGCTGGCTGGTAGGAATAGGTAACCCTGGCTAGGGGTGTCAGGTGCTAGGTTTGAGGTTTCAGGAAGGGTTGGCTAGCTTTTGCCAGGCTGTACTCGTCTACTGACGTAAGGGTGCGGGAGGGGCGATCGCTTCTCCCGCACCCTTATAGGTGCAAAAACTTCTCTAGGGCGGCAACCATAGCGGGGGGCCAGCGGCGCACGGTGCTGACCCAGTCGAGGTCTTTGTAGCGGCGATCGAGGCCCATGACGGCAACCCAGTTGCTCTCGGCTTCGCCACTCATGCCCTCGCTCCACAGCGCAGCGGTGAGGGCGGCGCGGGCGTCAGCAAAGCTGGGGTAGCGACGGGTAAGGCTGCGAAACTGGCGAATGGCCTCGTCGGCGTGGCCCAGTTGATACTGCGCTAGGGCGGCGTTGACGCGGGCAAAGGCAAATTTGGGGTCGAGGTCGGCGGCTGTTTGGTAGTCGGCCAGCGCATCTTCCCAGTGGCCCAGGCCGGCTTGGGCGTTGCCCCGATTATTGTAGGCGGCGGCATCCTCAGGGTTGAGGGCCAGCACCTGACTGTAGTCGTCGATCGCATCCTCCCACCGCCCCAGCCCCTCTAGCGCGGCCCCCCGGTTGAGGTAGGGGTCGGGCTGTTCTGGGGCCAAGGCCACCGCTTGGTTATAGTCGTCCAGCGCCTCAGCTAATTTGTTTTGGCTGACCCGCACATTGCCCCGGTTGCTCCAGAGGGCGGCCTCGTCGGGCAGGTAGTCGATCAGCTGGCTCCAGTAGGTCTCGGCCTCGTTGAACTGCCCTGTTTGGGAAGCGGTAAACGCTTTTTGGCGTAGGTCAGAAATCTCTTGCACCGCCTGGGGCGAGAGGTCCGCCGGGTCGGATTGTGCCCAGGTGGGCAGGCTCCAACCCGTGAGACACAGTAGGCAGAGCAGAGCAATTACTAGAGGCCGAAAAAGCAGATTCATCACGATATTCGAGGAAAGCATGGGGCGGGGGAACTGTGGAAGAAATCAGCCAACTTTTCAATGTGCTCAACGGTGACATTGCGTTGGCCATTGAGAATAGCCGAGACAATTGACTCGGTCGTTCTGATTGGTCGAGGTGGAACTGTTGCAGGAGCTAAAGTAGCTTTCTGGCTTAGTGGCAAGCATGGCGAAGTCCTCGGCTGCTTGCGATCGCTAATTATCTATTCTCATCCACTCTCCTACCCATTCACCCTTCTGCCCTACCGGCAGCCTAAACTATCCCGCGTTGCCACCCCGGTGGTCTCATTGACGCCGTCGGCGTACTTGCACATCTGCGCTGTTTGAAAGCGATCGATAATGGCCCCCGAAAAATCTGCTCCAGTAATGTTGGCTTCACCGAAGCTGCTGCTAGTAAGCAGGGCATCGCTAAAGATGGCGTTGGAGAGGTCGGCTCCGTCGAAAATAACGCGATCGGCAAAAGTACCCGCCAGGTTAGCCCCCGCCAGGTTAGCCCGCAAAAACGACGCCTTAGTCAGAATGGTTTTGCTCAGATCAGCCTTGGCGAAGTTAGCCTCCCGCATCTCTGCCGCCGCGAAGGAGGTGCCTGAGAGCTGCTTACCCGAAAAGTCGCGGAAGCTCAGATCGGTGAGGGTGTAGTCTACGGTGTTGTCTTGGGCGTAGGCCGCAGGGGCAATACTGAGCCCGCCCACCAGTATCACTAGCAGAGACAACGCAACGGCAAAGAATCTAGGGAGAGAGAGCAACATGGCTGGTTGAGACACTGTTTGGATGGGCAAAGGGGGATGGGCAAAAGCGATCGCCTGTGCCCATCCTAATCATGCTGAGTAGCCATGATGGGCACGCTTCGCTTTGCTCATCCTACAAAGTTTTGGGGGTCAGCCTCCAGAGAAGTTTCCTGGCTAGGTCATCTCATCAGCGGCATCTGGTCGAGGACAGCCTGTAACGGGGCGGGCAGGCGACGCAGCACTCGGCGGGTGCTGAAATCAACCATCGCCAGGGTGACGGTGCCCTCAATGCAGGTCTCACCCGTGGCGGCGTTTTGAATGTCGTAATGCCACACCACGCGCACGCCCTTAGTTGGAGTCAGGCGAGCCTTGACTAAGGCCGTATCGCCCAGGGTGAGCGATCGCCGATACTTTAGCACCAGATCGACCACGGGCAGGTCTACCCCCGCCTTGACCCAATCGGCAAAAGATAATCCACAGGCATTCAAGTAGGTCACTCGGGCTTCCTCCATCCAGGCGATGTAGGTGCCGTGCCAGACAATGCCCGCGTAGTCGGTGTGGTGGGGCTGCACTGTGACTGGGTAGTCAAACCAACGAAACTGTTCTACCAAGGTTTTCTCAATCTATAACAATTGAATTGGCAACCCATCTATGGCGGCCATAGTATTGGGCGGGGTTGGTCGATGGGCGACTCTACTACAAATTATTAATCCGGCCAAAATAGGCTCAAACCCAGTGCCTATGATGGTTGAGATCACGTTACTTTTCAGTTTTATATCCCGCTAATCCATTAGAGTCACTCTCACCATAGAGCGCAACAATACGAGGAAACCATGATCGAAAAAATTCTTTTAGCCGATTCTGGCACCGGCAACACCGAAGCCATGATGAAGGCGCTAATGGATATTCCCCTGGTGCAGCGAGCCTCGATCACGGTGCTGCATGTGGTGCCCTCTCAAGTGTCTGCCGAAACCATGGCAGAGCGTTGGGAAGCGGGGGGCCGCACCCTGGCCACTGCTATTACCCAGCTCAACCTTGACCCCAGCCGGGTCAATGCCGTACTGCGGGAGGGTGACCCTAAAGACGTTGTGATTCAGGTGGCCGAAGAAGTCGACGCCGATCTAATTGTCATGGGGTCGCGGGGCTTGCAGGGGCTCAAGGCTATTCTCGAAAACTCTGTCAGCCAATACGTGTTTCAACTGTCGTCGCGGCCCATGCTGCTGGTCAAAGACGACCTCTACAGCATTCGCCCCATCAAGCGGGTGATGGTGGCGATGGACAAGTCTGACTCGGCCAAGGAAGGGTTGAATATTGCCATTTCTCTGCTGCGCGATATCAAAGGCGGCGAGCTAACGCTGGTGCACACGGTTTCTAGCCTCAAGAGCAAGCCCTTTGACGTGGCCAGTGCCGACCCCAACCAAGACCCGATTTTGATGGCTGCCGCCGCCGAGGCGAAGAAGTACGGCATTGACTACAAACTGGCTGCCCCCGAGGGCAAGCCCGGTCGCCGCATCTGTGAACTGGCAGAAGACCGCAATATGGACCTGATCATTCTAGGTTCACCCGATCGCCGCCCCAGCATCGCCAAGGGCCTACCCGACCTAGATAAGGTACTCGGTGAGTCGTTGACCGACTTCGTGCGGGTATATGCCACCTGCCCGGTGCTGCTGACTCGGATGGCGGCCTAAGGGCTAGTTACCTTTCGGCAGTTGTCGGTGGGGTCGGCCTGCACAGCTACCCCTAAACTGGGGGCTGCAAATCTCCGACCCAACCGGCGCGGTATTCCGTAACGTTTTGTAGCCCCAGAGACCGGTTAAGACAAGGGTCTACGGCTTATCCTGAAAACAGTATGGCCTTGAGTAAATGCTTGTAAAAATTCGTAATGAAAACGGTCATCAAATCGGTCTAAGTTAAACAAATGTAGCTCGTGTAATGGCATGTTAAGCCCTTACTTGTAGGGGGCTAATATTGCCTGAGCAGGCATTGTCTAAACCAAGCCTTCGTTTAAACCTCACCTTTTACATCAACCCTAGAGCGAGACAGTCAGCATGAGCAGTAACCTATCCACCGAGCTGCGTGAAGGCACCAAAAAAGCCCATACCATGGCCGAAAACATGGGCTTTGTGCGCTGCTTTTTGCGCGGCGTGGTCGAGAAGAACTCTTACCGCAAGCTAGTGGCCAACTTCTACTACGCCTATGCAGCCATGGAAGAAGAGCTAGAGCGCCACAAAGAGCATCCGGTGGTCTCTAAGGTTTACTTCCCAGAGCTGCACCGCAAGGCATCGCTAGAGGCTGATCTAGCCTACTACTACGGTCCTAACTGGGCTAGCGAAATCTCTATGACTCCCGGTGGGCAGCGCTACGTCGATCGCATTCGCGAGGTGGCCAATACCCAGCCTGAGCTGTTGGTCAGCCATTCCTACACTCGCTATATTGGCGACCTGTCCGGTGGTCAAATTCTCAAGGGCATTGCCCAGCGGGCGATGAATCTCTCTGAGGGCGAGGGCACTGCCTTCTACGAGTTCCCCGAAATCTCTGACGAGAAGGCCTTTAAGGTTAAGTACCGCGAGTCGATGGATGCCGCTCCGGTGGATGAGGCTATGGTGGCCAGCATTGTAGAAGAGGCTAACGACGCCTTTGGCTTGAACATGGAGATGTTTAAGGAGCTAGAAGGCAACCTGGTGAAGGCGATCGGCCAGATGCTGTTCAATACCCTCACCAGCCGCCGTCGCCGGGGCAGCACCGAGCTAGCTACTGCCGAGTAGCATCTGGCTTGGTCACACAGGTAGACCGATTGGATCTACCGTAGGGTGGGCACTGCCCACCAGCCTTAATTCAGTGCTATTCCAGATAGACCATGCTTTAGTCGAGGGAAGCGATATAGTATCGCTTCCCTCGATTTTTAGGTATTAGCCTGGGGCTGTACCTGACTGCTGCCGACGGCCAGCTAAGAAATGGTTTGGTGCAGGTGGGCTTGACGTGAGCTGCGATCGCAGCGCCCTCTGCCGCCGAGAGCCAGGTGGTGCTGTGATGCCTTGGTCGCCGGAAGTGGACAGCCGGAACGGCTATCTCACAGGAGTGTCCTCATCTCAAAGCCTCCTTGGCTACCCCCGATGCCTAACCGGTCAACCGGTTGGGTATCGGGGGTATGGAATTCGGATCGGTATTAGACATCCTCAGAACCTGAGTGGACACCCGCTTAGGGGATAGGCTGCTGGCCCGTCTTGCTCCGATCGCGAAGAATCTAGGCTAGTCAAGCTCAGACTTCTTTACCAAGTGGGCCTCAAGGAACCACAGACGCATGTCGATGGTGCGAGAGATCTCGGTGTAGAGATCGGCGGTGTCAGCATCGCCCAGGTCATCGGTAGTGGCGATCGCTTCGCGCACATGCTTGCCGTAGGCGGCAAACCGCTCCGCCAGAGCTGTTACATGCTCGGCCCCGTCAATGGCGTCGAAGGGATACTCGGGCAAGATCGACTCGCTGGCGGCGATGCGGGCGGTGCCCATGGCGGTGCCCCCCAGGGCGGTGACGCGCTCAGCCACCATATCGACATAGCCTTCTAGCTCGCCTGCTAGTTCGTCAAACAGCTCGTGGAGCTGAAAGAAATCCATGCCCTTGACATTCCAGTGGGCCTGCTTGGTCTGGGTTTTGAGGTCGAGGGTAGCGGCTAGGGTCTGGTTTAAGACCTCACAGACCTGCGATCGCACATTGGCCGCCATATCAATGCGGGTTGGGTAAAACCGACGTTTGGCTTGAGTTTTTACAGGAGTTGCAACCATAGGGCCTCTCTTTTTACCTGACAATCGAATTGTGTAACCAACAAACCTACTGACGCGCCCGAGGGCTTGATGCTGAAATCGTACCATCCTCGCCTTGGGCACCTCTAAATCATACTCGTTATGAGTACGACTTGCAACCCGACACCTTAAAGTTGTTTCAGAATCAAGCGATCCTGAGTCGGATGGCACTGAAATAAGCTCTCGCAGATTGCCGAAAGCCTTGGCCCGCCGTAGGGCACTGCCCACCAGCCTTAATTCAGTGCCCTTCGACCCTGAGTCAATTACAGAGGCAAAGGCCACATTGTTAGGGCGGAGGGTGCCCAGTAAGCTTGGGCGAGATCGCCGATTAGATACGGGCCCTGGGTCACGTAACCAGCGTGTGAACTCGTTTATAACCTTAGCGCTACCTCCCATAGAGAACCTATCTCTACCGGTAGAGGCGATGTTCGCCAGGCAGAGACGAGGTTAAGCGATAACCTGCGGGCCTATTTACTGGCCTAGCTCTAGGCGCACCTGCTCGACCAGTTCCGCAGTCACCTCTTCGACCCCTAGGTCTCGGGCTACATCTTCAATGCGCTTTCGGGCCTGGGCACGAACAAAAAATGGAATGTTTTTGAGTTTGGCCTGGGCCTCTGCTGCCCAGGAAAGACCATCAACCATGAGCGAAGCCTGCTCTCAATCGCAACGAATGCTCACATCCTATAGGCCAGTTCGGGTTCAATGTGAGGATTTTGCCAAGGTGTAACGTTCCGTCAGGAATTATCCCTGCTGGCGTCGTAGATTACGGGGACGATACGTCTTTGCTGGCCTCAGCCTGCGGCATGGTTAGGTCCTCAATTCACCCCGGTGAGTTTTGGCCCTCGGGGAGAGTACCTACCCCCCCGATCTCCATCCTGCTTTCCCCTGGAACTCCAGCCGCTGTTCCAAAGTCCTGACAGTTTGGGAATACTGAGCTCAGGTTGGCAAATGGCCTATCGGTACATGTTTGGTACAAGTTACTAGAGAGCGTCATGGTAGCAACACCCCACTACAGCAGAGATAAAGCCTCCCCCCTGGCTGATCAGGAGTTTGGCCTGCCTAGCTTAGGCGATGATGAGGACGGCAGCTCCCTCAAGCTCCATGATTTCGCTGCCGCCGATGCTAATGACAGCGACTTTGAGGCCGACACAGCGGCCGTGCTGAAGGGGCGTCGCACCACTGATCTAGTGCGCCTCTACCTGCAAGAAATTGGCCGAGTACGCCTGCTAGAGCGCCACGAAGAGGTCGCTGAGGCCCAGTGCGTGCAGGGCTATATGCAGCTGCTCGAAGACTTAAACACCGCTGCCGAGGCCAAGGGTGGCATTTTAGCCGTTTACAGCAAGCTGCTGCAAACCCGCGATCGCCTTTCGTCGCAGTTGGGCTATCGCCCGTCTCTAGAGCGCTGGGCCGCCGCTGCTGAGGTGCCCATCACCGAACTCAAGCCCTCCCTGGCCGAAGGCAAGCGCGCCTGGGCTGCACTCAGCAACCTCACTGTGCCTGAGCTAGAAAAGGCCATCTCTGAGGGCATTCGCGCCAAAGAGCACATGATTAAGGCCAACCTGCGCCTGGTGGTGTCGGTGGCGAAGAAATATCAAAACCGGGGTCTGGAGCTGCTCGACCTCATTCAAGAAGGCACCCTGGGCCTAGAGCGGGCGGTCGAAAAGTTTGACCCCACCAAGGGCTATCGCTTTAGCACCTATGCCTACTGGTGGATTCGTCAGGGCATTACGCGGGCGATCGCGACCCAGAGCCGCACCATTCGCCTGCCAGTCCACATCACCGAAAAGCTCAACAAAATCAAAAAGGCCCAGCGCAAGCTCTCTCAAGAGAAAGGCCGTACCCCTTCGGTCGAAGACATCGCCCGCGAGCTAGACATGACCGCCGCCCAGGTGCGCGAAGTGCTGCTGCGGGTGCCCCGCGCCGTCTCGCTCGAAACTAAGGTGGGCAAAGACCGCGACACCGAGCTGGGCGACCTGCTCGAAACCGACTGCATGTCGCCCGAAGACATGCTGATTCGCGAGTCGCTGCGCCGCGATCTGCAACAGTTGATGGCCGACCTCACTACCCGTGAGCAAGATGTGATCAACATGCGCTTTGGCCTGGGCGACGGCACCCCCTACTCCCTGGCTGAGATTGGCCGCGCTCTGGAGCTTTCCCGCGAGCGAGTGCGTCAGATCGAGTCGAAGGCGTTGCAAAAGCTGCGTCAGCCCAAGCGCCGCAATCGCGTCCGCGACTACCTCGAAGCGCTGAACTAGAGATCCTGCATAGCTACCTCAAGCCCCCTTGTTTTTAAGAAAAGCAGGGGGCTTTTTTTGGGTGTTACCGTGGCCAGCCGTGGGAGCTATAAGCGAGATCTGTTGGGGTGTGGGCGTTGACGCGAATTTTGATGGTGGTATCGTCGCGACGGCTGGCGAGCAGGGGTTCGTAGTCGTCGCAGGTTTGGTTGGGCGGGGGGGATGGTGCGATCGTAGTGCAAGATTAAAGCGCTTGGGGCTTTTGGTGAGTCAGCGCTCATAGCCCACCAGCTAATAATAAAGATTTAAGTTGTTGACGAAGCATATAACCAGTCCATTCTCGTAGGTTTATGACAGGAACAGAGATCATCTCGGACATACCAGAGTCTGACGAGGGATCCAATTTAGGTATGGTTGTCCCAACATATGCATGATCACTCAGTAAAGCCCCTGCATGAAGATACTTTGATCTCTTGCTATAAAGGGACTTGAAGACTTTAGATAAATGCCCCCCCTCATCATATTTATTGACGTATTCTGCAACACGTGCTGAAATTCTATATTGTTCTTGACCACAACTTGTACACTTCTCGGAAGGATTAGCGTCAATCATTGAAACAACTTCAATTGCAGACATATAAAGTACTGTAGCAATCTCATTAGCTCGTCCAGCAAATATAGGTGCTTCTTTGAAGCGGGGATCTTCTTCCAAAATAATTCCAAGTGGTTCATCGTTGGGCTGACTGTTCGGAGAATACAAGCGATTGTAAATTAATGCATCTTGAATCCTTGCCATATGATAGTGATGACAAGAGCGGATAAATAAACTTTCAGTACTACTCAGCTCATCTTTTGACAAAATCCGATCAAGGAATTGGATGGCCTGATTTGAAATAAGCATATATCCGTTGTGAGATGGATATGTGTCAATCCATTCTTCATCATTGGGAGAAGTATTTACTTCTGGGCAGACTGCTTCTTCCGTTCCTAACTTTAATTCGTAAACTTTGTCCTGTTTTTGGCTGTCAATCCAAAACATGTTATTTGTTTCTATGCTAAGCACGTCCAAAATAAACGAAGAAATGCGAAAGAGTTCTGTTTTCGCATCCGTCTCGTCAAAAGCTTTTACTCTAACAGTTAGCAAGGAGATAGGCCGTTGTCCAGGCAAAATTTCAAGCCACTCACCTTTATAGGGAGCAAGTGAACTATAAAGAGATGAAATTGGCACCTCTAGAATCTCCGTTTTAGGAATATTTCGATGCTGAAGTGCTGCAACAACGCTTTGCTTTAGTTTTAAGCCTAACTCACTTGCTTCATCTACAGGCTCACTAGAACCATTCCCAAATAGGACACCGTTTACTATGGATTTCTGGCTATATAATAAAGAGATGGGTATCCCATTTCCCCAGCCAAGAAAAATGGTTTGTGAAGTTCCATCTTTGGATGGTTGATAATTCCAGGCGAATTTCCCGAATTGTTTTCGTAATTCAGCCCAGAGAGCTCGCAAAAATCTATTGGAATCAGCGAGGCTCGTTATCCCATTAATCTTGATTTTCATAAAACGCAAAAAAATACTAAGAAAATAATTAAGCCCTGAATTTCAGGATTGTTCAATCTTAAGCTTCCGCTTATCCGTCTATTAATTTATTGAATAACTCTAACTATCTGATTCCTTTAATTGAGTAGATAGGCAGATTATTCGCATCCTGACTCTTCCTGATTAGTAGATAATTTGCATAATAGCTTTTATAAGGATAAATAGCATCGTGCTATCTTCCATCTCCACGGTTGACGGGGAGCGGTTGTACCAGTATTCTCTTACATTAAGCCGTTCAATCCGAGCGGTGACCATGCAGAACTCGAAAACTTTGGCGCTGTCCGTAGGCGCTTCCAACACCTACGAACAGCTAACCCGGCAAATCTCTTGCGCAGATTGCAGGGCTAAGGTCGATCGTACCCTAGCTCTCCCAGTTTGCACCTCAGCTGCGGTTAGCTAGGGTTTTCGCGTTCTGTCTTCCTCGCCCTTCCCCTCCTCGGAGGGGTGCCCGCAGGGTGGGGTGGGTCTGTTTTGGCAACCAGCCCGTTACTTATCGCGAGTAAGTCGGTTAGCTGCTTGAGTTGAACCCACCCCTAGCCCCTCCCAGGAGGGGAAAACTCTACCCTTTTACAAGGGAATTGCAGGCAGGGCTTGCTCACTGCAAACACCAAAGGAATACAGAACCGATGTTTGAATACCTCGAACCCGACGCCAGCGGAGCGTCCAATCTTCCGCCTGACCAGCCAACCCATCCTCATCCCCGCCCTGAGAAAGTGCGCCACCTGCTCTACGGCAGCTTGGCGGGGATAGATCGCACCATCAAAATCCTCCATGCCTACGGCTACGCCGACCCCAATGACTGGAGCGACCCCATCCCAGTGCCGCCTACCAGCGGAGTGCAAAGCGCAGCCACCCCAGAGGGGATGACGTGGATGGTCATTCTGACGAAAACCCTGCTGATTGAGTAATACAAAATCCTGTCTGTATACACCTGCTTTGTGGGGGCATGGCACTGCAATGCCCCTACGGGGTACTGATGATGAATCGGGGTTATGTGACTCGGATTTGCTCTAAAAATAACCCTGAGACGGTGCATCGCTGCGCGGATGCACCCTACAATTTTCATCCTTGGGGGTGTCGTCTTGGCGACATGGACGATTGGTATCAGAGGACGTTTGAAGAGTCCTGTTTCTCGTAGCAAAAGTGGAGATCCCCCCTGCCCCCCTTGAGAAAGGGGGGACTGAGGTGACTTAGGCTTTTGGCTCTACCCCTAGGGCTTTTAGCTGCTCGGCTAGGCGATCGGCTCGGGCTTGGGCCGCTGCTGCTGCCTCTTCGGGGGTGGGCACCGGCTCACCCGAGGGGTGAAAGTAGCGCAGGGTATTGTCTTGAACGCCTAAAAATAGGCCCAGCACCTCACTCCAGCGGTGGCCTGAGGCGTTAGGCGCGATCGCATCATAGTGCTGCCCCACCAATCGGTACCCTTCAAACTCCAGGGTCTCTGGCGAAAACCAAAAATACTCTGGGGTTCTAAAGCAATCTTGATAGAGCACCTTTTTGAGGGTGCGATCTGTTTTTGCCGTAGCCGGAGACAGCAGCTCGATAATCAGATCGGGGTACCGCCCATCTTCTTCCCACACCACCCACGATTTTCGGTGGCGGCGCTGGATGTGATTTTTGAGGAAGCAGTCGGTTAACCCGACATTGCGTACATATTTAGTCCATCTAAGATGGCGCTGGGTTTGATTGACTATGAAGAAGTCGGGGCCTCTAAAATCGCGCTTCTTGAGCTGTTCGCGGCTGGAATAGATAGTCAGATTAGCGCCAATGAAGAAATCTGTTCGCTCTCGCCACAGCCAGTCTAAGCAGGCCACCAGCAGCGCTAGCTGGGCGTAATGTAGCGAGCTTTCCATTTCTGGTTCATTACTCTCCAACTGGGTCGCATCTGGCATCAGGTCGGCCAGCTGTTGCGCAGTCATCACCATAGCCCGTCTGTCCCTAGCGCTAGGTAACCCTACTGTAAGCCCAGTCCTGGGCGGTAAAGGTGTCTAACGCTTCACTCCCAGGCTTCTTCTCAGCTACACATTCAGTGCCATTAGCTGGCTGAGCAGGGGGTCGCCCAGGGTTTGACGTTTATCGGCCAGCAGCATCTCCATAAAGGCTTGCAGCCGCTGGCCCTGCTCTAGGTCAGGCACATACACCTGGCCGTTGGGGCGCTTAAACAGTGGAGTTGTAGCCAGGGCAGCTAGCGCTTCGCTGGTGGGGGCCAGCACCAGGGGGGTGCTGGTACTGCTAGGCAGCAGACCGGGGGGTAGGCGACCTTCGAGCAGAGCCATCAGATGGGCCTGGCAGGCATCGACATTCAGCCCCCGTTCTTTGAGCAGGTGCAAAATGCCGTTGAGGGGCATGGGCTGCTCGGGCAGGGTGCGCAGCACCTCCATCAGCAAGAACATGTCGCTGTACTGGTGGCGGGTAAGATCGAGCACCTGGGGATAGCGCACCAGGTTGACTAGGCCGTAGGCGACCCGGCTACAACTTGGGGGGCGATCGCTGTGGTACGTATCCTGCACGATGGTAGCGTTAGGGAACTTCTGCCGCAGCCAGCGGGCGATCTTGGGCAGGGAGGCGCTGCCGCCTGTGCAGATCACCTGGTTGATGCCCTGGCTGTTGAGGTTGGCCTCGCTCAGCAACCGGTTGAGGTGACCGTTGATGCGCTGAATGTAGGGCAGAATGATCCGGTCTTCGAGGTCTTTGCTGCGCACCACCCAGCGCTGGTCGGCTAGCTCTAGCTCAAACTGGGGCTGGTGCTGCAGAATGATCTTCAGATGGCGGGCGGCTTCGAGCACGCTTTGGCCCAGCAGAGAACTTTCTAAACGCTGGTAGAGGCGTTGACGGCGGGCAATATCGGGCTCTGCCGGGCGGGGAAAGTCGCAGCTATCGAGGTCTAGATCAGCCCAATGGGTGCCGTCGAGTTCGGGCATAGCGGCCTGCCAGCCCCAGCCATCGGTGGTGCTGCTGCGGCCATAGCCTTCACTGGTGCGGCTTTGGCGACGTTCGGCGGGGTGCAGCAGGTGGCAAACAATGTCTAGATCAATGGCGTCGCCTGCATAGCTCATGGATTGCAGGGCAAAGTCGTTGTAGGTGAGGTCGCTCAGCGATCGCGGCAGGTTGACCATGCCCACTTCGGTCACCGTAGCCCCGGCAGATAGGACGACGGTGCCGCCTGTCCAGGCGCAGGCATAGAGGGTCTGCTGCTGCATGGGCTGACTGCTGACCTCGGGGAGGGGCGCACCAGGGTCGGGTAGACCAGAGAGCACAGCTGCGATCGCATCCTCAACAAAGTAAACATCGTCGGGGTTAGCAATGATCTTGGCCCCCAGCACGGCTTCCCGCAGATTAAAGGTGTAGGTGTCGGGCCAGTTGGCTGGGTAGCTGACAATCACCCCCAGTAGTTGCTCAAAGGCTAGAGAAATAGCGGCATTGTCGAGACCTACGGCTCCAACGGTAAAGGCGGCGGCGGGAGCAAGACCCTGGGGTAGTGTGGCTAGCAGCCTCTGCAAGCTGTCTTGAAACACCTGCAAGGGCAACTGATCGCGGTCAGACCACTGAATCTGCGGTTGGGCAGAGCCCTCGTCGGCCCCCCCGGTGGGAATGCCCACCTTGAGGTAAGGCTTGAGAGCCTTGATCAGCACTGTGCTCTGATCGGCAGGGTCTTCGGTATCGCTCCAGTTCACCGTTAGCGCCGACGACCCCACCGACCGAACGCCTAGGTTACCGGCCTCATCGTCACGACCCACAGAGGCCAAAGTAGGTAGACGGAAGAATTTATCGGCGGTCACGCCAGAGATGGCATTGTCGATCCAGTAGAGCGGATACACATTGCCGCCGCGTCGCTCTAGCAGTACCGCTGATAGGCCAGTGGTGCCTACGTCTAAACCTAAAAACCACAGCGGTGTGGGTGCCGCCGCAGATGCAGCGGCGGCGGGGGGAATTGCTGCCGGGGTCTCAGCCTCGACGCGATTGGCTGGATCTGTTGCGGTAGTCGGGTCTGGGGTCGGGGCGATCGCCTCTAGAGACTCTAGAGCAAACGGGTCTACCCCAGGGGGATCTAGCACTGGGGGAGCGACATCGCTGGGAGTCGTTGAGGGAGACGTTTCAAACAGATCGGTTGCTGTCGCCTCGGAACTTGCGGGCTGGGATGGCTCTGGGACCTCTAGATCATCGTCTAGATCAAACAGCGGCGGTACAGGAGCATCGGCGGTGATGTCCATAGACCGCTCAAGCTCAAGATGATCGCTGACGGCAGGCGCAGTCTCCGTGGTGGGAAAGTCTGCTAAGAGAGACTCTAGGTCATCGTCATTCTCTAAGCTAGCGTTCTCTAAGCTAGTGACCTCTAAGCTAGTGACCTCTAAACCTAGGGCCTCTAGTGCAGCCAAGTCAGCAATCGAGTTATTTGGCTCTGGTCCTGGCTCTGGCTCTTGAGGGATAGCACTCAGAGACAGATCACCCTCAAACAGGTTTTGGGGCTCGGCAGGCAGCCAGTCAATTACGGTGTCGGTTTCACTGGCATTCCCAGGGGCAGGCTCTAGAGTGGCAGACCGATCGGGCGATGGCGCTGTGTCAAAGTCGAGGGCCAAGGCGTCGGGGCTGTCTGTAGCCCCAGAGCGATCGATCGTATCGGTTTCTGGTTCAAGCCTCAGGTCGAAGTCGAGATCGAGGATGGGTGCGGCTTCTGGGGAAGGGGTGCGATCGCCCACTTCAGCCCCCAGGTCTAACCAGTCTAAAGCAGATCCAGCCAACGGCTCGTCAGGCCCTGAAGCAGCGGGCTCAGGGAAGTTGTCGAGTGCTAGGCTCTCAGGTTCTAGGCTCAAGTCCAGATCTAAAGCCAGACTGGGCTCAGGCGGCAGCGGCTCTTCCAACGCCGGATCGAGATTGATCAAATCGATCATGGCCTCCATCGGCTGCTCCGCTGGGGTTGCCGCCGTCTGCATCGCATCGTCAGCCGTGGTTGGGGGCGCGTTAGGCTCTGCCATGGGGCTGGCCCCAGCGGCGTCGAGAATAGTGTCGAGGCTGAGTTCTCGCTGCCAATCGGTTTCCCCAGTGGGTGGCTGAGGGGGCGTATCGGGTTGGCTAGGGGCCTCTATTGCCCAGTCGGCTCCAAGGGCGGCTAGATCCTCAAGGCTAGCTGCTGGGGATGTCGTGTCAGCCGGGCTCTCCTCTTCGGCATCATCGCCCTCTAGGCTCAGGTTCAAATCATCTAAATTAAAGGAGAACCTGTCTGCCTGGGGGGCCGGAGAAAGGGGGTCTAGCTCAAGGGAATCTAGGTTCCACGTCTCTACTGTGGGGTCGGCCAGAGGCGAGCTGCTGTCGCCTAACGATGATGGCGAAACTGGGGGGGCAGATTCCCAGGACAGCTCATCTAAGGTGAGGCGATCTAAGGCGGGGGGCTGTTCGGGAAACAGATCGTCTGGGGTTGGGCCATTGAGATAGGCGTCTTGCCCTAGGGAGAGTTCATCTAGGGTAAGCGGTTCGGAAGCCAACGCCTCTGGAGTCGTATCTGGCGAAGGCAACTCCTCAGCGGACGACAGGTCGGCAAAGGGATCTTCGTCTAGGGTCGGAAATTCAGAGTCAGGACCGGCATCCCACAGTTCACCTTCTGGCCCGGTTTCGGGGAAGAGGTCGGGCTGGCGTGCAGACTCTAGGGGGCTAAACGCCGATAGACTACCCCAGTCAAGATCCGCAAGGGTACCGTCTCGGGAGGGATCAGCGTCTGACAGCGGCGCTGGTTGCCCAGGGCTGGTTTGTGCAAAGCTGACATCGGCAGCTAAGTCGTCTAGGGTGGCTTCGGGTTGGGGTTCTGGGGGTAACGGCTCAAGGGTGAGATCGTCTCCCAGCAGGTTTTCTAGGGTTAGAGATGGGGCAGACACCGTGGGGGCCGAGTCTGGGGGCAGATTGTCAGCCGGTGCAGCCTCAGCCGATAGATCCGTGAGGTCGTCTAGGGTCATGCCCGATTCACCCAGGGCGGGGGATTCTGGCTCTAGGCTCAAGTCGAGATCTGCCAGCAGGTCCTCTAGGGCTAAGGCCGGCGCTGGCTCCCCAAACAGATCTAACCCAAGGGCCTTGGGGGCCTCGAAATCTGGGGCATCGGAGTCGAGGGCCTCGATCGGTGCTGCGCTGGGTTCTTCAACGCGATCGCCTTCAGTAGCGCTAAACTCGGCAGCCTGGGCTAACCCTCCAAACAAATCTAGCCCAGGCTGGTCAGCCTCAACTTGGTCTGGGGCAAGCGGCTCCTCCCTAGCTTCTAGGGGGGCTTCACCGAATAGATCGAGACCAAAGGCGTCGCTGGTAGGGCTGGGGGCTGTCTCAAGGCGATCGCCATCGGCGGGGGCTGGGGAGTGCAACTCGTCAAACAGGTCAAACTCTGGCGACTCTGAGTCTAAGTCTGAGTCTAAGGCTGACTCTGGCGGGGTATCGGTGGCCGCAGGGCTGTCAAAGAGGTCGATCGCGGCTAGGTCAGAGGGTAGATCGAGGGCTGGTTCAGCTTCAGACTGATCAGAACTGTCGGCGAACCCTTCAGCGGGTACTGGATCACTAAACAGGTCAATCGCCGACAGGTCGGGGGATAGATCGAGGGTAGGCTCACCCAACTCGGGGGTCGGATCGCTAAACAGGTCGAGACCCGACTGATCGGCGGTGGGCGGTGGGTCATTAGGCTCAGTCAAACTGAGCGCCGCATCGTCTGGTAGAGAGGGTATGGGGCCAAATAGGTCTACCCCTGGATTGGGGTCAGAGGTCTCTGCAGAGGGGGCTTCTGCACCAAACCAATCTACAGGCTCAGCCGGGGCTGGGGCAGTGGGCTGCGATTGAAACAGGTCTGGAGGTAAGTTAAAGGCGGCTTCGGTGGCCTCCGTTGCGGCCAAGTCGGGGGTGGTCTCACTGGAGTAAAGCTCGGGGGCAGAGAAGCGATCTAGACCGCCATCGGCCCAGGGACGGCTCTCAGAGGCGATCGCCGTTTCGGTCTCTAGGTTCTCCAGGTCTTGCTGCAGCTGATCGACCATGGCGTCATCTACCACCAGGTCATAGGAGGCGGTGGCGGTGAGATCGTCTTGGGCCAGCAGATCTTCTTCGGGAGAGGCGGCGATAAACTCGCCAAACATATCGTCATCATCCGATGCCGCTTCGCGATCGCCGTTTTCGCCAGGGCCTGCGGGCAACAGGTCGTCAAACGAAGTAATTACCTCGGGAATATCGACCCCGAGCGGGCTACCCAGGCTGGTTTCGATCTGGGCGGCGGTGCCTGCTCCAAACAGCCCATCTAGACTGCTGTTGGTGACGTCGGCGCTGGGGTCGGCCTCGGCCATCTCAGCGGCCAAAGTCAGCTGGGCCAAGTCTTCGGGGCGGGGCAACTCATCGGTGAGGGTGATCTGTTCCGTAGGGTCGTCTGCGATCGCTGCGTCAATATCATCAAGCGCTCCCTCACCCACCAGACCAGTCTCTAGGTTGATCTCAAAATCGGTCTCCAGGTCAGCTCCTAAGAAATCATCTATCGTATCCGTCTCCCCGGCTTCAGGGTCTAGGGGCATCTCAGTGAGGTCACCCAAGCTCCCACCGTTGCCAAACAAACTTTCATAGAGCTCGTCTAGGCCTGAGTCTGCCTCTTCCCCCGCCGTCACTTCGGCGGTGAGATCGCTCTCTACCCCATCGGGCAGTGACACCGCCGGCGACGGGTCGGGGTCAGCGACATCTAGACTATTCAGCAGTTGCAGGTCTAGGCGAGAATCAGCATCGGCTTCAGCCGCGATCGCATCGTCTAGATTGTCATCTAGCTGAAGCTCGGTAATTTCGTCCTCGATTTGCAGCAGGGTAATGTCGTCAACATCTAGATCGAGGTCAAAGTCGAGGGCATCTAGGGCTAGATCATCCTCTAGGTCTAGCGACAAGTTACCACTGCCTTCCGCCGCGAAGTTTTGCTCGCCTCGGGTCTCGGGGGCAGCGGTTTCTAGTCGGGGCTGGGGTAATTCGCGGCGCTGGCCCGACTCTAAATAGGCCAGGGTATCGGGGGTAATCTGCTGGCCCAGATGATTGACCAGGGCACTAAACATCAGCTCACCCTGTTGTCCCAGGGAGTGCATTTGGTTTAGCCCCTGGTTAAGCGAGTCTTGATAGCTATAGATACTCTGGTGGAGGGTGTCGAACACCGATCGCAGCGATTGGTCTAGCCCCAGCATGACCTGGTCGGCCTGGGCCTGAAGCTGTTTGAGAAACTCTAGCCGCTGGGCTGGCGTTAGCCCTGGAGCATCGCCCTCGGCAAATCCTTGCGCTCCCTGGCTCAAACCGTAGGCGTTGGCCGTGGCCGACTCTAGCCGCTGCACCGACTGGCTGACCTGGGCACTGAGGTTGGCTTCAATCTGGTGAGCCATCTGCTGCAGGGCGGCTTCCCAACTGGGGGGGAGTTGGTGAAGCGTGGCCCCCTGGTCAACCTGTAACCGCTGCTGTTGCAGCTGTTGCACCTCTTGCAGCAATAGCTCTCGCTGCTGCCTGAGGGTGGTCACCTCGTTGCGCAGCGGATCGAGAATTTGCATGGTCTGACCGCGCAGGTACTGCATTTCTTGCAGCAGCGCTTTGAGCACCTGGCTTGATGCCGCCGCAGTGGGGTCGTTGGGCAAACCGCTCGGGCCCAGGGCCTGTGGCTCGGCCTCTGAAGCCGCCTTAACTGACGCTAGACAAGCCCGAGCCCGAGCCAACAGCTGCCGCTGATTGGCATCATTCGACATCACCCAGGGTAGCCGGGGCGCGGCTTCCCCCAGAATTGAATCGATTTCGGCTACCAGAGCTTCCAATTCATCCTGCTGCACGGTTACCCCTTTGCTTACCTTGTACCCCAGCGATTGCCAAAGTGTATGTCAGGCGGCTTTAAAAATCATCAAAGCCAAATCATTAAAATCAAGCTATCAACTCGATCAGGCTAGATCAGTCTAGCGGCACTGCCCTTTACCTAAGCATCCCCCGTTTGTTTCACTAAAGCGACAGGCGGTAGGGCTATGCTGGGGGCGATTTGCGTAGACATTGGGCTTGCGATCGCACCCTATTTATAGTCACCGGTCTGTAGTTGGGGGAATGATATAGTTCTAGGGCTTTGAATTCTACCGTTTATCCACCAGTCAAGCATTCTACCCCTGCCCTGGGATAGGATTGGTTGGGTCGTTTTAATATCACTAACTTAAACAAAAAAATTAATGTTGGGGGAATTGATGGATGCTCGCTACAACCCTCGCGACTCTGATGCCGATCTCAAATTAATTCGTTCGGCTCTGATATTCCGCGACCTGCCAGAAGAGGCTGTAGCTGAAGCCACCAGCCACGTTGTCACTCGCCGTCATCCGGCAAATCAGGTGATTTTGCTGGAAAACGACTGGGGGTCTTCAGTCTATTTTATTTTGGATGGCTGGGTTAAGATTCGTACCTATAATCTTGACGGCAAAGAAGTCACCCTGAATATTTTGGGTAAAGGTGAGCTATTTGGCGAAATGGCCCCCCTAGAAGAGGTGCCTCGCTCCACCGACGTGATTACCCTGGTGCCTACGGTGATTGGTAGCATGCCCGCCAGCGACTTTGTCAAACTGCTCAATACCCAGCCTTTAGCGGGTATTCGCCTCTCTCAGCTGATGGCGCGGCGGCTCCGCCAGGTGAATCGGCGGCTGCGGCTGCGGGAGTCTGACAGCACCTCGCGGGTGGCCGATATCATTCTTTTTTTGGCCGATGGGCAAGGGCAAGCGGGAGCCGGTGGTATCGAAATTCCGAACCTGCCCCATCGAGAGCTGAGCAGCCTTAGTGGGCTGGCCCGTGAGACGGTGACCCGCGTACTGAGTAAGCTAGAAAAGAAAGGGTTGATCGTGCGGGAAAGAGACATGATGAGTATTCCTGACATCAACGCCCTAGAACGTCTGCTGGTTTAGCTATTCATGAGTCACCCCCCTGACCCGGCCTCTGGGGCCAAATTTGTGCCCCCTGTCGAGACCACCGCGAGCGACTTCGACGAGCTAGAAACCTACTTGGACTACCGTGATCCAGAGGCTGAGGCTGACGAACCCGATCTATCCCACCGCCTTAAGGTTGGCCCCCTGGCGATGGTCGAGACGGCCTTTTTAGCCAGCACGGCGGCGCTAATTTGGTTGGTGAATACTTATTTCCCGCCAGGGCCAATTTTGCGTTTGCTGTTTCCGCTGCCTATGGCCTTGGTCTACCTGCGTTGGGGGCCACGGGCCGCCTGGATGTCGGCGCTGGTGTCGGGGCTGTTGTTGTCGGTGCTGATGGGGCCGCCCCGCAGTCTGCTGTTTCTCATGCCCTACGCCCTGTTGGGGGTGCAGCTGGGCTTTTTTTGGGTGAGACGGTCAAATTGGTACTGGTCGATCGCCGTTGGGTCGCTACTGGGCACAGTGGGGTTTTTCTTTCGGCTGTGGCTGTCGTCAGTGCTGGTGGGCGAAGATCTATGGGTGTATTTGACCACCCAGGTGACCCAAATGCTGAACTGGGGGCTTGAGCGCCTGGTGGGATTAGGCATTTTAGATGTGGGGGTGCTGGGACAGGCCAATGTAGAGGCAGTGCAGCTGCTGGCACTGCTGTCGGTGCTGGCCAGCAATATTGTGTACCTGTTTACGGTGCATCTGGCGGCCTGGCTGCTGTTGAGTCGTTTGGGCACCAAAATTCCAGCGCCACCGGGGTGGGTGCAAGATTTGCTGAAGGAGTAGATGGGTGGATGGGTAGATGGGTAGGCGTAGGCACTGCCCACCGATCAATAAAGTTATCAAATCAGTATTTAACCTGACCAGGCCCCAGTTACGCCCCTATCAGCTCTATGCTTCAGCCTTTTGCTCAGTATGTCTCCAATTAAAATCTACACCCGGCTTCAGCAAGGCCAAGCTTGGCTAGAACAAGGGCAGGGTCTGCGGCCAGCGATGGTGCTGACGCTGGGGTTTACGGAGACGGGGCTGATCGAGGGAATTTCGGCGGCGGGGGCGACACCGCGCGATCGCCGCTACACTGCCCTAGCCGATGCCGAGTTTATGGTCAATGGCCTCGCGCCAGGCCCAAAGTATCCGCTACCGCCGCTTCAGGCGGGGGCGTCTCCGGCGCTAATTTCCAAAGCTGTTATTGCAGGGCAGAGGATTCCGCTTGTCGTTCTGAATGCCGGGTTGCCTCAGTCGCCGACAGTCCCCTGGGTAGATCTGGGGGGTAAGCCTGCTCAGTGCCTGAGCACTGGAGCGGCTTTACCGTTAGATGTGGTGCATCACCTCTGGCGACAAGGGTTAGCCCAGGGGAAGTTGTTGGGTGCTCAAAGCGACTATATACTGCTGGCGGAATGCGTGGTGGGCGGCACCACGACGGCCCTGGGCCTGCTGACAGGGCTAGGGCTAGATGCGGCGGCGCGAGTGAATAGCAGCCATCCCACCTGTAACCACGATCAAAAGCAGACCTTAGTCACCCAGGGGTTGTCCCGTGCTGAGTTGTCAGATCGGCCCCATCCCTTAGCGGTGGCGGCGGCGGTGGGCGACCCAATGCAGCCCGTGGTAGCAGGGATGGCTTTGGCGGCTAGCCGCACCCGGCCTGTGCTGCTGGCGGGGGGCACACAAATGCTGGCAGTGTATGCGCTGATGAAGGCGATCGCCAAAGCCGAAAACTACGCCTGGAACCCGCAAAACGTGGTGGTGGGTACGACTCGCTGGGTGGCGGAAGATGCCACTGGCGATACGGTGGGGCTGGCGGAGCTAACCGGGGCCTGTCTGCTGGCTACCCAGCTGAGCTTTGAGACGTCGCGGTTTGAAGCGCTGCGGGCCTACGAGCGGGGGTTTGTCAAAGAGGGGGTGGGGGCGGGAGGCTGTGCGATCGCGGCCTCACTTTACCAAAACTGGGGCCAGTCGCAGCTTTTGGCGGCGGTAGAAGCGCTGTTAGAGCAAAAGTCTCAACTAGAGCCACCTTAGAACCTGATACTAGATCTTGTTTTGCGAAGGCGTGGGGCAGGAATCCACAGCGGGCATCTGGCTCCCGAATGGATTCCCGCGCGGGAATGACGCAGGCAGCTACAAAAGTGGGATGCACCCCATTGCACTCTCTCAATTCCTACGAGATGTGTAGACAAGGCCCCAGGGCAACACACCAACGGCTAAATAAAGATCTGTTCCACCCTATGGGAATCGTTACTGGAGGATCGTTGCTGTGAAATCGCTTTTGCCCGCTGGATGGTTGCTGGGAGGAGTTGGGCTGGGGCTGCTGGCCTGGCTGTGGACTGTGCCTGTGGCCCTGGCCACCCCCTGCACCGTGAATTGTAAGTCGGGGCAGATTCAGTTTACGCCGGGCGATCGCATCACCATTCAGGTTGTCAATGTGGGCAGTCGCCCCCTCAGCCTAGAGCAGCCGCCCCGGCTCGGCCCCCGCCTGCTCTACACCGGCAACACCATCGAAACCCAGGTGGGCTGGACGACTCAGCCCAACCCCTCGGTGTTTTTTTGGTCGCAGGAGCGGTTGCCCGTGCGGGCACGATTGAACCGCCCTAACCCCACCACTCTGCGGGTAGAGTTGTTTGACGCCCCTAGCGAACCGAGCGATCGCAGCATTACCATCGAAGCCGATGGCCGGGTTTCGATCAAGTAAGGCGTTGACTACCCCCACCCCGCCAGCACTAGCTTGCCAATCGTGCGCCCCGACTCAAGCTGGGCGTGGGCCTGGCGCAGGTTGGCGGCATTGATCGGTGAGAGCGTTTGTTGCAACGTAGTGCGTAGCTTGCCCGCATCGATTAGGGCCGCCACCTCGTCGAGCAGGTGGCCCTGGTCGGCCATATCGGCGGTTTGGTACATCGAGCGGGTGAACATAAATTCCCAGGCGAAGGTGGCGCTTTTGTTTTTGAGCAAATTTAGGTCGAGGGGGTCGGTGTTGCCGACGATGCCGACGATTTTGCCCTGGGGCCGAATCAGCTCGGCCATCACCCCCCAGTAGGCATCGGTATTGTTGAAGTTGGCGATAAAATCGACCTCGCGGTGGCCAAGCTGGGCCATTTCTTCAATCAGGGCGTCGCTGTAATCGACGGCGTGGTCGGCTCCCATGGCTTTTGCCCATGCCTGGGACTGGGGGCGCGAGGCGGTGGCAATCACCACCAGTCCTGCCAGCTTGGCGAGCTGAATGGCGATCGACCCCACTCCCCCGGCCCCGCCAATGATCAAAATTGAATCGCCCCGGTTACCCCCGGCCCGGTTGATGCCCAGCCGGGTAAACAGGGCCTCCCAGGCGGTGATCGTGGTCAGGGGCAGCGCTGCGGCCTCGGCCAAGGAGAGGCTTTGGGGTTTGTGGCCCACAATTCGCTCATCCACCAGCTGAAACTCGGCATTGGAGCCAGGCCGGGTGATATCGCCAGCGTAGTAGACGGCATCCCCCGGCTGAAAGCGGGTGACGGCATCGCCCACGGCTTCGACCACGCCAGCGGCATCGTAGCCCAGCACTTTGGGAGTGTCTTCTACCTTGTCTTTGGGGGCACGCACCTTGGTATCGACAGGGTTGACCGACACCGCCTCGACTCGCACCAGCAGGTCATGCCCGGTAGGCTGGGGCTGGGGTAGGTCAGCATCGAACAGCGATCGCGGGTCGCTGATGGGCAAATACTCGGTTAGGGCAACGGCTTTCATAGTGGGTTGAGTGCTGATACTGAATCCTGAATAAATATCCCCGATTTGTAGGGGCGTAGCAGGCTACGCCCCTACGGGGTTCCTGATTATGAACCGGGGTTTACCAAATCGGATTTGGTATGAGTGAACGGAGGGGAGATTCTCGGTAAGACTCATCTTGTGTGACTCAAGTTTAAGGGATGCTGGCCGAGTGGGTGCTGGCCATCTCTTGCTAAGGGCGGGGCCAGAGCCTACCGGTCGGTACAGGTGCTCCGGAGCAGCAATAACTACACTAGTTCAACAACGACAGGGAGAGAACAAGAGGGCAATTGCGCTATTCCTGCCATCCCTAACCGATCGCGCTATCTCCTTAGACTGATTTATTGAGTCGTCTGGGCTAACGGCCCAAAACCGGGGAACAGCGACCTGGTGCGGATGGTCTGGTGACTAAAGGCACAATAGCCATTGACCGAATCCTGTTTGGTTAACCCCCGGCTGAACCGGGGTTATGCAATTCGGATTTGGTACAAAACGGTTTCCACGCGGTTTCCACCGGCAGGCCAACCACCACCCTCTGCTTCCAGTCTGGCTGGCCCAACATGCCTCAGGGAAACGGTCAGGCTCTACATCAACCGTCTCTAACCAGTTCCGGCTAGTCCTGAGCTAGTTTGCTGCGGTCAATTTTACCCTCCATTGATATTGCATTAACACTCCGCTTTTAAGGACGTTTACTCATGAGCACCGTACTGAATCAATCGGCGAGAACAGCTACCTTAGCTACGCTAGGAGCGGTGGCGGTAGCCACTTTTGCCCTACCCGCTACGGCGCAAACTGCCCAATTTGACGACGTTAGCACCAATTACTGGGCTCGTCCCTTTATTGAAAACCTGGCCAATGAGGAGATCATTGCTGGTTTCCCCGACGGCACCTTTCGGCCCGACCAGCCGGTGACCCGTGCCCAGTTTGCTGCCATTGTGCGCAACGCTTTTCAGCAGCCCCTCGATCGCACCGCTCCCCGCTTTAGCGATGTGCCGAGCAACTACTGGGCCAGCGCTGCGATCGCCGACGCCTACAGTCAAGGATTTATGTCTGGCTACCCCAACGGCGCATTTCAACCCGAAACCCAGATTCCTCGGGTGCAGGTGCTGGTGGCGCTGGCTAATGGCCTCAACTACAACTCTAGCGGTTCGGTGAATGAGGTGTTGGGCGTCTACCGCGATCGCGGCCAAATTCCTGAGTATGGCCAAGGCCCCGTTGCCGCCGCCACCCAGAACCGTCTAGTGGTCAACTATCCCAACGTCGATGTGCTAGGCCCCCAGCGCACCGCCACCCGCGCCGATGTGGCCGCCTTTATCTACCAGGCTCTGGTGGCCCAGGGTCGCATGCCCGCTTTGCAAGCTGGGCTGAGCGCCAGCAACTACATTGTGGGTACCGCCCCCACCCCCGGCGCTGGCTCGGGTTCTGGATCGGGCCAAACGAGCAACTCGCCACGGTTGGTGCCCAACGGCACCCAGCTAGATGTGCGCTATCCCAATGCGGATGTAGATATTGTGGTTGCCCCTGGTCAGACCGTAGCCACGAGTCTGCAAATTACTGAACCCGTTCGCAATAGCCAAAATCAGGTGCTCATTCCCGTCGGCAGCACTGTTCAGGGGCGCATTGTGCCGGTTGAAATTCGCGGGGCTACGGTGACAGCCGCTAGGTTTGTGGCCGACAACCTCACGATTAACGGGCGCACCTACCCCATCAATGCCGAATCGAGCCCGATCGCAGCGACCAATACCGTCAACAGTGGCACGCTGCAAGGGGCGCTGATCACGGGGGCTGCTGAGTCAATTTTGACCACCATCACCGGTAATCGCACCATTGGTAGCGTCGTCGGCTCGATTATCACAGGTGAAAACCAGCCCACATCTAACAGTGCGGTGGTAGTGATTCGCCCGAGCGAACTCGACCTCATCCTGCGCTCAGACCTGACCGTCGATGCGATCGCCAGCAACTAAACGTCTCTTAATCCCCTAACTAAAGTAGCGCCACTCTCATTGGTGAGGGTGGCGCTGCCGCTGAATAGCACTACCCCCCTAGCACACTACTCGCTGACCGAGCAGCCATCTTGATCACAGGTCACTTTAGACGACACCGCGCTCTCGGGCACTACGGTAAACCCGCCCACGCTAATGCCCTCAATGCCGTACTGGTCTTTTAAGACCTGGTTGAAGCTGGCGATGATCTGCGGCAGTTGTTCTTGTAGCACAGATCGTACGCGATCGGCCTCGGGGGGCGGGCTGCCGACGGTTTCTACAGACATAACATTAAGCCGATAAGGTACTGATTAATTGTAGGGCGGTAAGAAATACCAGGTTGGATTTACTTCATGGCTCTACACACAGGTCTTAGTCTCACGATTTTGTTTTGGCTAGCTGGGGCACCCGCCCTAGGCGACCGGTCATCAGCCGCAGCGCTAAGCGTTTAAGGGGAGCTACAGAACTGAGTACCCACAGCCCTCCGCGCCGTAGTACCACCAATGGCCACACCTGGTTGGAGAACAGGCGGGTAAGCACGTCGGTAAAAGTGAGAATCACCCAGTTTTCGAGTCGCCGCCAACGCTCGTAGCGCCGCAGCACAGCCACACTGCCAAGGTCTTGACCCCGGTGATAGGCCGCAATCAGTACCTCGGAGAGGGCGGCGGCATCGCGAATACCCATGTTAAGCCCCTGGCCGCCGACGGGGTGACAACTGTGGGCCGCATCGCCCACCAGGGCCAAGCGAGGCAGCACATAGCGATCGCACTGCATCAGCTGTACCGGAAATAATGCTGGGGCTGTCAGCCGCTTGAGCCGCCCCATCTGGTGGCCATAGCGCCGCTCTAGCTCGGCCATAAACTCGGCTTCGGGCATTGCTAGAATGGCTTCGGCCTCGGCGTGGGGAGCGGTCCACACGATCTGGCAGCGCTGGCCCGGCAGGGGCAGAATGGCAAAGGGGCCGCTGGGCCAAAACCGCTCGTAGGCGGTGTTTTGGTGCGAATGCTCGGGTTCGAGCACAGCGGTAACGCAGGACTGCGGGTAGCGCCAGCCAAAGCTGCCAATACCGGCCCGCTGCCGCAACAGTGAGCCTTTGCCATCGGCGGCAACAAACAGGGGCGATCGCACTGCAATCTTCCCCTCCGGCAAACTCACCTCAGCCACAGTGCCATTTCCCCGGTCGTGGATATCTCCCAGGGTGGCCGAGCAGAGGTAGTGAATGTTAGGCAAAGCCGCGATCGCCCCTTGCAGTGCCGCCATCAGCACCCCATGCTCGGCCCCGTAGTACACCGCCTCGGTGCCCAGGTCGGTCGGCAAAAACTGTACCACCCTGGCGTAGTCGCCATCGGAGAGCTGCACCTTGTCGAAGTGACAGATGTGCGGCCCGATCTGCGGCCATAGCCCCAGACCCTTGAAAATATCCGCTGAGGTCAGCGAAAAAGCATAGGCCCGCTGGCGGGAGGCCGCCCCCGCCGCTGTTTGAGCTTCAATGACGGCTACCTGCATGCCGCTTGGGGCCAGCGCCGCCGCCAGAGTCAGCCCCACAATGCCGCCGCCGACAATGGCCACATCCACCGCTAGCTCCGACCGTTGAGCGCTCAAGCTGGGCTGATCTGACGGAGCAGGAGACCGAAATTGCGGAGTGGTGGCAGTCATAGGAGCAGGTATTCACCGTTGCTATAGCTTCATTCTGGCTCGATTTTCTGCAAGAAATCAAGGTCAGTTGAAACCTTCCCCTGGCTCATAGCAAAAGTCTGCTAGAGCAGACTGGAGAGCCCGATTGTAATCCTCTTCAGAGGATGTCTGCTTTGAGCCTAGGACTAGACGTCCAAGGCTCAGCGGTTAATCTGAGGGATCACCCCCTAAACCAGCCCCACTTTGACAGGGCTGGTGGGTAATGCCTACCCTAGGACGGCTGATGGTGGGCAGTGCCCACCCTACCCGAGCGCTAGCTAATCCGTAGGGTGGGCACTGCCCACCATCCTGATTATCCGCAGACAACGAACTGGGCCATGACTACCTTGGCTCAAAGAAACCGGTAACCAGTTTTGCTTACCCAGAACCCTTCTAAGCAGCCATCGGCAGCGATCGCCCAGCCAGCACCTGCCGATAAAACTGCTGAAGCTGCCGGGTCGCCGCCGACCAGCCCCACCGCTCGGCTTCGGCAACGGCGTTGCGGCGCATCAACTCGCGCTCAGCCTTGGCTTCGATCAGGCGGCGGGTAGCGGCGATCGCCCCCTCTTCATCGGTTGGGTCAAACAAAAAGCCATTCACCCCGTCGGTGACAATGTCAGGGATGCCGCCGGAGTTCGCCGCCACCACCGGACAGCCCGCCGCCATCGCTTCCAGTAGCACCAGGCCCAGGGTCTCGGTACGGGAGGGGAAGACAAAGGCATCGGCGGAGGCGTAGGCGGCGGCCAGGTCTTCGCCGCCCAGGTAGCCGACAAAGTTGGTGGGCGTACCCTCAAAGTGGGCCTCTAGCTCGGTGCGGTAGGGGCCGTCGCCCACCAGCGCCAAGCGAGCATTGGGAATGGCCTGGAGCACAGGCTTGATGCGGTCAATTTCTTTTTCTGCCGAGAGCCGCCCAATATAGAGCAGCAGGGGGGCGTCGGGGTTGCCCTCTGAGAGGCGATCGCGCATCTCGGCACTGGCCAACTCTGGTCGAAACAGCTCGGTATCAACCCCCCGCTGCCACACTTCAATATTCTCAACGCCGTGCTCTGATAGTTCAGACTGCATAGCGGTGGAGGTGACTAAGTTGATCTGGGCCTGGTTGTGCATGGCCTTGATCAGCTCCCACATCACCCCTTCGAGCATACCCAGGCCGTAGTGCTCTAGGTACTTGGGCAGGTGGGTGTGGTACGACGCCACCAGGGGGAGATCCATGGTTTTGCTGTAATAAATGCCCGCCAATCCTAAGACTGCCGGGTTGACCACATGGACTAAATCGGGTTGAAAAGCTTCCAGCGCTTCGCCGATGGAGGGTCTTGGCAGCGCTAGCTTAAGCTCTGGGTAGAGCGGTAGCGGAAACCCCGACACGCCGTGGATTTTTGCTCCTCGATACTCGGTCAGCCCGCCTTCGGGGGAGAACACCAATACCTGATTGCCCTGACGCTGCAAGTGATCGACGGTGTGCTTGAGACGGGTCACGATGCCGTCAACTTTCGGCAAAAAGGTCTCGGTGAAGAGAGCAATCCGCATAGGGGCTTCGGGGGGTGATCGGGTGGATGGGTGGGCGGGTGGATGAGTGGGCGGGTGGATGAGTTTAGGAAGCATTCGAGTTGGCCAGAGACATCTGTGTTCAGTGACGTTGAACCAACTCATCTACTCCTCTACCCATCCACCCATCTACGCTAGCTGCGTCGCCACTGAACCTTGGGCAGAATCTGGTTCTTGTCAACGCGATCTTTGTACTTGACGGCGAAGTTGAGCAGGCTGTCGAGTAGCGAATCAGACAGCATGTGGGGCTGTAGACCCAGTTCCAGCAGGTTGGTGTTCTTGGCGTTGAAGTAGTGCTCTTCGGCCTCAACACGGGGGTTATCAAGGTGGTCGATTTCGACATCGACGCCCAGGGTGTTGCCCGCTTTCTTCACCATCATGGCCAGATCGCCGACGCTAAACATTTCGGTGAACTGGTTGAACACGCGGAAGATGCCGGGGTCGCCGGGGTTGGCGATCGCAATTTCGACACAGCGCACGGTATCGCGAATGTCTAAGAAGGCGCGAGTCTGGCTGCCCTTGCCGTAGACGGTGAGGGGGTGACCCACCGCCGCCTGCACACAGAAGCGGTTGAGGGCGGTACCAAACACGCCGTCGTAGTCGAGGCGGTTGATCAGCAGCTCGTCCATGCCGGTTTCTTCGGTGAGCACGCCGTAGACCACACCCTGGTTGAGGTCGGTGGCGCGCAGGCCCCACACCTTACAGGCGAAGTGGATGTTGTGAGAGTCGTGCACCTTACTGAGGTGGTAAAAGGAGCCGGGCTGCTTGGGGTAGGGGAGGGTGTCTTTGCGACCATTGTGCTCAATGGTGATGTAGCCCTCTTCGATGTCAATGTTGGGGGTGCCGTACTCGCCCATGGTGCCCAGCTTGACCAGGTGGCAGTCGGGGAAGTGATCGCGCAGCACGTAGAGCAGGTTGAGGTTGCCCAGCACGTTGTTGGCCTGGGTCAGTACGGCGTGCTCGCGGTCGATCATCGAGAAGGGGGCTGATCGCTGTTCACCGAAGTGCACGACCGCACCGGGTTCAAACTCCAACATCGTCTCCTCTAAAAAGGAGTAGTCGTTGATGTCGCCTACGTAGAGGTCGATGTGCTTCCCGGTGAGATCTTTCCACCGCTGCAAGCGGCTTTGGATGGGGGCAATGGGGGTTAACGTCTCAATCTGAAGCTGAGCATCCCAGTGGCGACGCACTAAGCTATCAAGAATCCCGACTTCGTAGCCACGATTGGAGAGGTATAGGGCCGTCGCCCACCCGCAATAGCCGTCGCCGCCAATTACAAGGACTTTCATATCAATGCTTCATTCATTTTGCCGATACCAAGACAATCTACCAGGTTTGGAGACCCTGTAAACCACCGAATGGAAGATTCAGAGGTGGGGTATTTTTCTGTCGTCAGTAGATTGCGGGTCGTCAGCAGATCTCCCTTAACCCTGCCACGACCACAATTCAAAAATGCTGAGCTAAGCTAACAGTTAGCTAAACTAACTATTGGCTGGAGCTGATTGCCTGTGGTGACCCAAGCCCTTACCCCGGCCCAATGTGCGGCAGACCTGATGACGGCAGTACCGGCGGTGACGCGATTTCTGCGGGCGGGCATTCGCCGCCACGGCAAGCCCCATCTGTCGCTGTCGCAGCTGCGGGTGCTGTATTTTTTGCGGCGGCGATCGCAATCTTCCCTATCCGAAGTGGCTGACTATTTAGACGTCACTCGGCCCACCATGTCGGCCATGGTCGAGCGCCTGGTGCAGCGAGGGCTGATCCACAGAGTAAGCGATCCGAAGGAACGGCGGCGGATCATTCTCACCCTGACGCCCGAGGGCACAGCGGAGATGGAGCGAGTCTACGACGCGACGCTATTAACCGTGGCCGATCGCCTAGCTGGGCTGACGGCAGCCGAACTTCAGCAGGTGCAGGCGGGGCTGGCGATCTTGGGCGGTCTGTTTGATGAAGGGGTGGTTGATCGCCTGAGCACTTTTCCAGACGTTTCGAGGGAGAGGGTTCTGTGCGAAGGGGATGCTTTCGGAGATCCCCCCTGCCCCCCTTGTGAAGGGGGGTAATGGGTGGGTTTTTGACTGCGAAAGTTGGGGGGATCGAATCTCGTCACAACAGCCCCTCATTCAACCAATTCTCTCCACTCCCCACCCACCCACTCTCTACCCATCTACTCCCACACAAATGATTGACATCCAGGAACTCACTAAACGCTTCGGCTCCAAACCGGCGGTAGACGGCTTCTCCCTGACGGTAGAACCGGGCGAAGTCTTTGGCCTACTAGGGCCAAATGGCGCGGGCAAGAGCACGCTGATCAAAATGCTCACGACCCTGTTGCCCGCCAGCAGTGGCCGGGCTGCGATCGCCGGGTATGACCTTCGCCGCCAGCCTAGCGGGGTGCAGCGCAGCATTGGCTATGTGCCCCAGGCCCTCTCGGTCGATGGCACCCTGACCGGCTATGAAAACCTGCTGATTCTCGCCAAGCTCTATGGGGTGCCCCGGCGACAGCGGCTCGATCGCATTCAGGCGGCGCTGGTCTATGTGGGGCTAGACTCAGTGGCTCACCGCCTGGTGAATACCTACTCCGGCGGCATGATTCGGCGGCTGGAGATGGCCCAGGCTACCCTGCACCGGCCCCCGGTTTTATTCCTCGACGAACCCACCGTGGGGCTCGACCCCGTGGCCCGCAAAACCATGTGGGACTTGATCTTGCAGCTGCGGCGCGACTACGGCACCACGGTGTTTCTCACCACCCACTTTATGGAAGAGGCCGATGTGCTGTGCGATCGCATTGCCATGCTCTACCAGGGGCAGCAGGTGGCGATCGGCACCCCCGCCGCCCTCAAGGCCACCGTGCCCATCCCTGAAGCCACCATGGATGACGTATTCATCCACTACACCCGCAACTCGCTCAGTACTGAAACCGAAGGACGCTACCGTGACACGTCAACTACACGACGCACCGCCAAACGGCTGGGCTAGCCCCCGCCTGACCGCCCCAGTCGAAGACTTCATGGCCAAGGCTCTAGTCGCCGCCGAGCTGGAAGTTCGCAAGCTGCGCCACGACCCGATTCAGCTGTTTACCCGTGCGGTGCAGCCGGTGCTGTGGCTAACGATTTTTGGCCAGGTGTTTACCCAGGTGCGGGGCATCCCCACCGGTAACTTGAGCTACATCGACTTTATGACGCCGGGCATTTTGGCCCAGAGCGTTCTTTTTATGTCGATTTTCACCGGGCTGCTGGTGATCTGGGAGAAGGATTTGGGGATTTTGCACAAGCTGATGGTCAGCCCGGCCCCCAAGTCGGCTTTGGTGCTAGGTAAGGCGATCGGGGCGGGGGTGCGCTGCCTGTCGCAACTGCTGATCATCTATATTGTGGCGGCGCTGATGGGGGTGGGGATTAACTGGAACCCCGCAGCAATTCTCGGCGTAGCCCTGGTGGTGATGCTGGGGGCGGCGCTGTTTTCAACTTTTTCGCTAATTGTGGCCTGCTGGGCGCAGACCCACGAGCGGGTGATGGGCGTCGGACAGCTGATGATGATGCCGCTGTTCTTTGCCAGCAATGCGATCTATCCGATCGCGATCATGCCCGCCTGGTTGCAGGTGGTGTCGCGGCTCAACCCGCTGACCTACATGGTCGATGCCCTGCGCCAGCTGATGCTGGTGGAACCGGCGGGCAGCTACAGCCTGGGGCTGAGCCTGGGAATTTTGGTGACGGTGGCCGCTGGACTGATCGCCTTTTGCGGGAGGTTGTATCCCCGGCTGGTGCGCTAGCCTAGGCCCAGACCATCCACGGGGGCTGCTTATGGCATTTAAAACAGTAGTGTTCTACGGCTCTTACCGGCGCGATCGCAACGGCATTCGTGCGGCCAAATTTCTGCTCGATCAGCTAGCTCAGCGTGGCCACACCACCGTGTTTGCCGATGCCCTAGAGTACGACTTTGGCCTGCTCGACCGCATGTATAAAGAGTACGAACTCGGCCAGGCTCCGGCCAAAATGGAGGAGCTAGCCGAGCATATTCGCACTGCCGATGGGTTTGTGGTGGTGACGGGCGAATACAACCACTCGGTTCTGCCGGGGTTGAGCAATCTGATGGATCACTTCCTCGAAGAGTATTACTTTCGCCCGGCGGGGATTGTGTCTTACTCGGTGGGCGGCTTTGGGGGCGTGCGGGCCGCCGTTCACCTGCGGGTGATGCTGGGGGAGATGGGCATGCCGACGATTTCATCAATGTTTGCCATCTCAAAAATTACGGATACCCTTGATGCCGAAGGCTCTCCCCAAGATCCGGCCTTGGTCAAACGGTTGGGCTCTTTTTTAGACGAGTTGGAGTGGTATGAGGAAGCACTGCAACGTCAACGCCAGGAAAAGGGCAAACCCTTTTAATCGCTCTCTGCTACCCCCTCATCTAAAGGTTCGAGACAGTCGGGTAAGTCGTTTTGGGGCTTATTCACCACTGTCGAAACCGGGTAGCGATCCATCGCGTCGGCCTCGTAGGGGCGCAGCATAGCCTGGAGCATCTGCGGCTGATCAAAATCGGGATCGAGCCAGGGGGCATAGTCGTCGGGGGCCAAAATCACCGGCATGCGATTGTGGATTTGCTCCATTAGCGCATTAGGGGCGGTGGTGAGAATGGTACAGGTTTGCAGTTCGCTGCCGCTGGCTGGGTCGGCCCAGTGCTCCCACAGCCCGGCAAAGGCAAAAGGCGCGTGGTCTTTGAGAAAGATGTAGTGGGGCTGCTTAGTTTTCTGCCCCGGCACGGTTTCCCATTCGTAAAAGCCATCAGCCAAGATCAGGCAGCGGCGGCGCTTGAAGGCGGCGCGAAAGGAGGGCTTCTCGGCCACGGTTTCGGCGCGGGCGTTGATCATGCGGTTGCCAATGGTAGGGTCTTTGGCCCAGCTGGGAATCAGCCCCCACAGGCGAAAGTCGAAATGGGGATCTGGGTTTTCAGCGGTGGCCACTACCGTGGCGATGGGCTGGCTGGGGGCAATGTTGTAGCGCGGGACGACGGGAGGAGTGGGCCTGAGGTCAAAGGCATCGGCCAGGTCATCACCGGTTTGATTGAGGCTAAACCGTCCACACATGGGCGATGATTCCCTTGGTTAAAAAGCTACAGAAGCCGACAGCCTGAGCGCTATAGCTATGGTAGCAACCGGGTAAGGAGATGCTGGTCTGCTGGGAGGGAGATTTGGGTGTGTAGAACCTGATCGGTGGGTCATCAATGTAGCCAGTAGATAGGCTTTCGACTCGAACCTTTCCAAAGAGAGAGGGTACCCCTGATTTATCACGGAATCATGAAGATTGTGAGTGGTGACGCACTGACAATCTTCCAGTTAGGAGATAGATCTATGACTGATATGACGACCTTATCAACCAAGCTTGCCGATCTAAAGCTTTTCCAAAATGTCTTGATTGACAGCGAGCAAAAGCTAATGGCGGCCACCGATGACAACACCATTCGTGAGCGTCTCGAAGGAATGCTGAAGAGCGATCGCGAAAACCTCAGCGCCATCGAAGAGGCTGGGACTAAGCTAGGCTCCACCGCACAGCCGCGCGATATTACCCAAAAACATGCTGAGGCCGTCACCAAAATGATGCAGGGTTCAGAATTGACCCTGTACGACAAGTTTTTTCAGCTTGAATTGCTGAAGCACCAGCAGACTATGACGGGTTTGGTGCTGCACAAAGTCGGTCAAACCTTGAGCGATGATCTTCAAGATGCCATGGAGCCGCTCAATAAAGTTAACTTTGAAAACCGGGCTCACCAAGAAGTTCTCAAGGGCGTACTTTACTTTGTTGGTACCCGTGAAATCGCGGGTCAAGAGCCTGACATGGGCCTGTGGGCCAGCGTCGAGCAAGGCATTGCGGCGCTCAAAGGGGCGATCGGCAGCGCGGCTAGCTAATCAGTTTCTCTGCGATCGCTGCTGAGAGCGGTCGTGCAACATCCTCTGGGCCAGTGAGCGTGAGCCATTGCCTAGAGGATGTTTTTGTGTGCCCTATTTCCGCGTGATAGAAGTCTGAGGAGATCTCAGCAAAGTAAATACCCTACCAACGAGTTGTTCTACCGTAGGGGCAAACAACCGTTTGCCCAATGCAGGGGCGTTCTTCTTAGAAATTACCTGATACCCAATCCTGTTTGGTTACCTCCTACTTGGGAGGGCAAATGCCATTTGCCCCTACAGTTTGGCTCTGACGAAATCAGGCCTATACAATTCGGATTGGCTCTAAAGATAACCCTGAGACAGTGCATCGCTGCGCGGATGCACCCTACAATTTTCATCGTTTGGGGGTGTCGTCTTGGCGGCATGGACGATTGGTATTACATCTGCAAACGCAGCAAAATTAGCTGGGTAGCGCGATCGCCCTCAAAGTTGTTATCGCTGACCAGCAGCAGGCTTTGGCTGCCGTCGGGCAGGCGCGGCCCCAGGGTCATACCTTCCAGGTTATCCACCGCTAGGGGGGTGTCGGCAAAGTCGAGCACCAGCTGTTTACGAATGGGGGCAATACCCGATACATCCCCGGCCAAGCTAGCGATCGTTGAAGTATCGGTGGCCCCGCCCGTAGCTAGTTGGTAGAGCTTTACCTGTAGCCCCCGCAGGCCAAAAGCCCGCTCTAAGGCCAGAAAGTGCCCGCCGGGGTCGATCGCTAGCAGCGCTGTGAGGCCATTGATTACCGCTCCGGAGGGCTCCAGATCAAGCGGGTAGCGGTGCTCGGCAATTAGCGTGCTCTGGTCGTCGCCGATTAGGTAGTGCAAAAACCGAGCATTGAGGGGTTGGCTAGGATCGTCGTTGTAGTCTTGCACTAGGGCTGACTCGGTGGCCGCAAACAGCCGAAAGGGCTCGATCATGCCTGCCCCGCTGGATGATCCAGCGATCGTCAACGCTTCAAAGCTCAGGTTGTTTTGTACCCCTTGGGTGGGGGTGTCGGGGTCGTCGGGCAAATAGCGTTCTGGCAGCCGCAGCGTGGTGATAATCTGCCCGGTTTGGCGATCAAACTCGCCGATAAAGGGCGGTGCATTCTGCCGCACATCCCCTTCGCTGCTGATGAATAGGGTGTCGCGGGGCGATAGGGCCATCCCTTCAGCGTCAACGCTGCCCCGAGGATAGGGGTTGCCGTCGGCATCGAGCAGGGGGGTAAACGACTGGATGCTGACGGTGTCGAACCGGGGCTGGCTCGCGCTGCCCCCCAGGGTGACGGCCAGGGTATAGAAACGGGCGGGGCCAAAGCGACTGCGATCGTCGGAGAGGGCGTAGAGCAGGTTGCGGGGGCGATCGTAGCTCAGGGCTGACAGGCCGCCGACCGTGGTGCCCTCAAACTCTTGGGGCGGTAGGTTGTAGACATCGAGCAGATCGACGGTGATGGGCACAAACAGTCGGTCTTCAGCCTTGAGCTGCGGGATAGCACAGCTAGTCAGCGCCAGCATTAAGATCAGGGCTAGCGATCGCCCCCATCTGACCAGCCCACGTCTTCGGCGCATGCCCTCTGCCATCGATCCCACCCTACTCTACTGGTCAGCACCCTCTAGGATAGGCCAAGGTCGACGTTACCAAGGTGTCTTTGCCAAACTGCGGAGTGCCCAGATTCTCTCAAGGGGTGGGGCGGGCTGGTGGGCGATCGCTACCAGGTAAACCGCAGCCCTTGCTCTACCAAAAATTGTTGCAGGTCAGGCATTTGGCCCGTCACCACTACCTGGGCCGGGGTCAGGTCGTAGGGCTTGGCGTGGCGCAGCAACCAGCCCGCTGTTGCCCCCGCCGCCCCGCCAATGCTCCACTCGCCGTAGTGTACCCGGCTCACCCCATTGACAATGTGGCTAACGGCGACGCTTTTGCCGCCAATCAGCACGTTGTCTACCCCTTGGGGCACCATCGCCTCTAACGGAATCTGCAACGGTCGCACCACGAATTCTTTAATGCTGGCCCCCGCCGCCTCGTAGGTGGGTCGCCACGATCGATAGCGGCAGCCGTGAATGTCAATGTCGTAGTGGGCGAGGGCCACCGCCGTAGTGCTAAAATCGCGCCCTCCGGTCATGTCTTCGCGCAGGTCAGCTTCTACGGCCATAAAGCTATCTTGGCCGTAGGCCGGACGCCCCAAAATTCGTCGTCCCTCGCGAATGTAGGGCACCATGCTTAGCCCAGATTGAGTGCCCAGCGGGGCATCGGCTCCCCGCAGTAGGGTTAGGGGCAGCTTGCTGGTCGCTTCGGTTTCTATCAGCCACTCGGCAAACATGAGCGCGTGAAGCTCGCCGTGGTGGAGCGATTCTACCGATAGCCCCCCCAGCCAGTCCTGGCGCTGGCCCGACAGCCGCACATCTTCTTCGGTAAAGACCAGGGGCGGATCCATAAAGTGCCAGTCGTTGCCCTTGTTCCAGTTAATAAGGGTCATCTCGCCAGGGCGAGTCAGGTTGACGTTAGAATCGCCCGACACCTGGCTGACAATGCGGCGGTAGTTAAACACGCTGCCAAAGCTAAAGAACGGAAACCCCTCTAGGTCAAACTCCTGGCGGTGCTCAGCCTTAGTCATGGCGGGCTCTAAGGCTCGCAGCTCGTTGAGGCTCTCGTTTTTGTCGTTGAGCGTAGCCAGCACAAACGGATAGGTGTAGGCCTGGGTGCAGTCGGGGTTGTCTTTAGGTGGCGCGTTGACTTCGCCGGTAAAGGCCTGGCTATCAGATCCCAGCCGGTGGGGGAGGTTGGCCCAGCCCACGAGCTCACCGGTGTCGGTGGCGTCAATCACAATCATTGATCGGTTGGGCGGTGGCTGGAGGCGAATCGGAATTTTGTTATAGACCTCGTCGTCAGACCAGCCGTACCACCGTTCTAGCTCTTGGGAGAGCCGTCCTGTGGGCACATAGCCCGCGTCTAAGGGGATGCGTCGCACCCCATAGACTGCCGTTACATAGCGACCGGAGGCATCGAAGGCGGCTCCCTTAAAGGCCGTTGAGGTCGCCCAGCGGCTTTCGGGAGCACTTTGGACCGCCTCACGCATGCGCATTTCAGCCGCTGTGGCCCCCGCTCTGGGGGTAAAGCACAGTTCACCAACCCAGCAGCTGTTGACTTGCTCGACGGTGAGCTGGGCAGGCATTCCCGTCCATGCGGGCAGGTACACGGGCTGTCGTTTAATCAGGGCCTTAAACGATTCCCAACTGGAGGAGAAATTGCGCCGCCATCGCATCGCCCGCGACTCGTCAATCGCCGACACGCCTTGAGAACTCACCTGCCCCCCCAGCCACGGGGTCAGCTCAATTAAGCAGGTGGTGACGCCGGTTTGCATTGCGTGGGCGGCAGCGGCGACTCCGCCCAGGGTGCCGCCAATCACCACCACCTCACAGGTCCAGACTTCTTCGGCTAGGGGCAGGGGGTTGAGGGTAGGCCGACCGTTAGCGGTTTGAATTTGGCGAATACCTGTAGCCACTTCGGCCCGATTTACAATTTGCCCGACGGGGCGCTGGGCGAATTCTTGGGGCGATCGCCAGTACTCACTGGCGCCGCGAAAGGCAAACAGCAGCAGGGTGCTGCTCAGCAGCGCCATGGTCATGACAGCCGAACGGCGAGGCACCCGCCGCCGTCTGCGCCTAGGCTTAGGCCTTGACGACGAGGATCGATAACGTCGGCGCTCCAGCATGGACAAAAGCGGCTTACCTACGGCGTTGGTCGTCTGTGAGTGTAGCAACGAAATCGGGAAACGACGCAATAACTGCCTCAGCTTTTAAGGACTGGGCTAGGTGTGACGCTGACAGCCCGGCGGCGATCGCCCCAAGAATCGCCCAAGAATCTCGACAGCGATCACGCGGAAATCTGCGATCGCTAGGAGCCTGGCTGGGTATGTATAGACTCTTTTAGTTCACTGCCTGATTGGGCAATTTGAGCCATAATGGGCACGACAATGGGCACAACCTTTTGTCTTTGGGCAATTTTGTCTCCCTTTCCTCAAAATCTATGCAATTTCACCTTCGGCTTCAGCGTAGTCTGCTGCTTCCTTTGGCTTTAACCGCCTGTGTTTTAACGGCACTGCCCGCCAAGGCGCAGGCTCGTGTCTATACGCCTATCCCTCTGCCCGCCTCGCGAGAAGTCAATGACACGCTGAGCGATCAAGATATTCCCACTGGGGCCGGGGGCTTTGCCCGCGACTACACGGTGTATTTAGAAGCTGGAGATCAAGTGGCGATCGATGTCACCTCCGACGAGTTTGACACTCTTGTCATCTTGATGAACAAAGACGGCGTGACCGTGGGGGAGAACGATGACGGCCCCGACGGCACTACCAACTCCCTCCTGTTTTCTCGCATCACTGAGGCAGGTACCTATACGGTGCGGGTACGCGCCTACGCTGGTCAGGGCACAGGTCGCTTTTTCCTGAAGGTGGCCCGTTTAAGGGAGGTGCGGTAGGCTTCTTCAGGATTTTTTGGCTATGCTCTTGTCAGGGGGGACATCAGCTTGCTATCTTAAGTGAGCGCTGAAAGTTGCGCCCTCTAGCCGGGATAGCTCAGTTGGTAGAGCAGAGGACTGAAAATCCTCGTGTCGGCGGTTCAAGCCCGCCTCCTGGCATTCAACTACATAAAGCAAAAATCCCTGAACCATTGAGGTTCGGGGATTTTTGCTTTGGGGTCTCAGAGTTTGAGGTATCTAATCTAGGCAGAGAACGATCGGATCGCCAACGCGAGGTTGGGGCTAGGCAAAGGTTGATCCACCAAGATTCGGCGGCACATCTTGCCAGCGCCCGTTGCCCACAGCCCGCACAGCTTCCTTCAGGCTGACATCTCCCGTGTACAGCGCTCGCCCGACAATAACGCCCTCTACCCCCTGGGGTTCTAGCACGAGCAGGCTGAGCAGGTCGCGCAGGGCACCGACGCCGCCGGAGGCGATCACCGGAATTGACACAGCCTCAGCCATCGATCGCATGGCCGGAATGTTTGGCCCCTGGAGGGTGCCGTCGCGCTGAATATCGGTGTAGATAATCGCCGCTGCGCCCCGTTGCTCCATCTGCTGGGCCAGGGCGATCGCATCCACCTCTGATGTCTCAAGCCAGCCCCGCGTTGCCACCTTGCCGTCGCGGGCATCGATGCCGACGATGATCTGGCCGGGAAATTCGCCAGCTAGATCGCTGACTAGCTCAGGGTTCTCGATCGCCGCCGTCCCCAAAATGGCGTAGCGCACCCCTAGGGAGAATAGATCGGTGACTCGGGCGCGATCGCGCAAGCCCCCGCCCACCTCCACCGGAATATCCACTGCCTGCACAATGGCTTTTATAGCCTGCCAGTTCTCCGGCTTGCCCGATTTAGCCCCATCGAGATCGACTAGGTGCAGCCGGGTTGCCCCCTGCTCTACCCACTGCTGCGCCACCTCCACCGGGTTGTCGTTAAACACCTCGGTCTGGGCGTAGTCGCCCTGGTAAAGCCGCACACAGCGACCGTCAATCAAATCGATAGCGGGGATAACTTCCATGGGTAGCGGAGCCGTAAACGTTAGGTGAACTGGTGGATGGCATGGGTTTGATCCCTCCTGCTCCCCTTCCCAAGGGGGCTACAAAAGGAATGTTTGACGAGAGCATGTGGGGGGATCACCCCTTTGGCAATCGTCAACAGAACAGGCAGGAAACTTGTGCCTGAGCCTACCCATTCTATCGGGCTGTACCCTATTCACAAGTCCCACATTCCCGTAAACTCCTAAGTGCGAATCACCACCGCCCAAACGTAACGACACCATGCTAGACCTGACTGGTAAAAATGCCTTGGTAACAGGCATTGCCAACAATCGATCGATCGCCTGGGGCATTGCCCAACAGCTCCACGCCGCCGGGGCCAACCTGGGCATCACCTACCTGCCCGACGAAAGAGGCAAGATGGAAGGCAAGGTCAAAGACCTGGTTGACCCCCTCAACCCCAGTCTGTTTTTGCCCTGCAACGTACAGGACGAAACCCAGGTAGAACAGGTGTTTAGCACCATTGGCGAGAAATGGGGCAAGCTCGATATTTTGATTCACTGTCTGGCCTTTGCCAACCGCGACGACCTGACCGGCGACTTTAGCAATACCTCTAAAGCCGGCTTTCAGCTAGCCCTCGATGTCAGCGCCTACTCGCTGATTACCCTGGCGCGCGGGGCTAAACCGCTGATGACCGATGGCGGCAGCATTGTCACCCTCACCTACCTGGGCGGGGTGCGGGTGGTGCCTAACTACAACGTTATGGGCATTGCTAAGTCGGCGCTGGAAATGAACGTGCGCTACCTCGCTTCTGAACTTGGCCCCAATAACATTCGCGTCAACGGCATTTCCGCTGGCCCCATTCGCACCCTGGCTTCGTCAGCAGTGGGTGGCATTCTTGACATGATTCACCATGTGGAAGAAATTGCCCCGCTGCGTCGCACCGTGACCCAAACCGAGGTAGGCAATACGGCGGCCTTTCTGTGCAGTGACCTGTCGACGGGTATGACCGGGCAGATTCTTTACGTCGATTCTGGCTACTGCATCATGGGCATGTAGGTGGTAGCAGATCCCAGGGTTCTCCGGCAGCCAGTAGACCTTTGGCGACGTCGAGCAGAACCCTGGGATCTGGAATAGCCAGTAGACCCTTGGCGACGTCGCGAAGAAGCCTGGAGTTTGGGGTTAACCTTGGCCTGACTCGTTGAGCAGCGGGGCATGGTTACATACATGTGCGCCAACTTGACCACCCTAACGGCAAATCAAGTGCTTATCCTGGAACAGCAGGGATAGCGATCGCACAAACCATGACGAAATCTTTCCTCAGGCCCAGACTGTGGACGGTAGTGGGGTTAGTGACTGTGGGCGGGCTACTGCGGGTTTCGGTCGATTGGCGGCTGTGGGCGCGATCGCTCACCTACCCCGATCGCCCGATCACCTCGGCAGACTGGTATCGACCCCAGCAAAGGGTTGCCGGAATTGCCCCCCAGGCCCCACCTCTGACCCAGGCCGAGGTAACCGAAATTCCTTCTGAGGCACTACAGACGGCGCTGGCGTTTGCCGAGGCGCAAAACTCGGTGGCGCTGCTGGTCATGCACCGCGATCGCCTGGTGCTAGAGCAGTATTGGCAGGGCCACCAGGCCACCGACCGGGTCAACTCCATGTCGATGGTCAAAACCCTGCTGGCGTTGCTGATCGGCGTGGCGATCGACGAAGGGAAAATTGCGTCGATTCAGGAACCAGTTAGTACCTACCTGAGCGAATGGGCCAACGATCCCAGGGGCGACATCACCATCGCCGACTTGCTCTACATGCAGTCGGGCCTACGCAACGACGATCGCACCGATACCCTAGAGTCTGACCTGGTCAAGCTCTATGGCGGGTCCGATGCCCAAAAGCTGGCGCTGGGTATACCCCTAGAGGGCTCCCCTGGCGAGGTGTTTGACTACAACAACTTCAACTCACAACTGCTCAGTCTGGTGCTAGAGCGGGCCACGGGAGAATCCTTTGGTGACTACCTCAGCAGTCGCCTGTGGCAGCCCTTGGGGGCCGGGGATGGCTTTCTCTGGCTCGATCGCCCGCGAGGTCACGCCAAACCCTTTTGCTGCTTTTTCGCCACTGCCCCCGACTGGGTGCGACTGGGGCAACTGCTGCTGCACGACGGCCAGGTGGGCGGCAGCCAGGTCATTCCCCAGGGCTGGATTGAGCAGATGCGGCGGGAGTCGCCGCTGGAGCCGACCTTTGGCCTGCACCTCTGGCTGAAGGCCCGCACCAACGCCTATCCCCAGGTGAACCGGGCCTCGTCGGCCCCCTTTGCCGCTGCCGACACGTTTTATCTCGATGGTCGCCACCACCAACGGGTCTACGTCATTCCCTCTGAGGACCTGGTGATTGTGCGCCTGGGCGAAGACCCCCCGGCCTGGAACGATGCGGTGATTGTCAATGCGATCGTGGCCGGGTTGCGGGGGCAGTGAGGAGGAGCTTGAATAATTCGGGCTAAGCAGCGCCAGAATCATCCCTGGTCTGTTGCCGGGCAGCGCGCAAAATTGACACCCCGCCATGGAGCACGATCGCTCCAATTAGCCAGCCCACCACCAGGTCAGGCCAGGGCGATCGCGTCAGGCTGACCAAAAAACCGGCGGCGATCGTGCCCAGGTTGGCGATCACGTCGTTCTTCGAAAAAATCCAGCTGGCTCGCATGTGCACCTCTTCTTTGCGGTGTCGGGCGAGCAGCACCAGGCAGGCTACGTTGGCCACCAGAGCCACCAGTCCAATCGCCACCATCCACCCCGGCTCGGGCTCGCGCCCCAGGGTAAAGCGCCGCACCCCATCTAGTAGCACCAATAGAGCCAGGGCGATTTGTAGCCCACCACTCAGCCGCGCGGCTAGGGCCTGGGCCGAGGCCGATCGCCTGACCGCGTAGAGCGACACTCCGTAGACCGCTGCATCGGCCAGCATATCTAAAGAATCGGCCAGTAGGGCGGTCGACTGAGCCCACCAGCCGGTCACTGCCTCTAAGCCAAACATCCCAGCATTGATCGCTAACAGCACCCAGAGGGTTTTGCGCTGGGCGGCATGTTTGGCGCTAATCGATCCACATCCACAGTCGGCCATGGGGTTAAGTGCTGGCCATGGCGGCGGCTACTTCGCGATCGCTGGTTTTGGCCCCACCGTTGTGCACCACCAGCACTGAGCAGTTGGCATGGTGCATCACATAGTTGCTAACGCTGCCGAGCAGCAGCTCGCTGAGGCCCCTGCGACCGTGGCTGCCGACCACAATTAGGTCGGCTCCCCAGGAGTTGGCAACATTGCAGATAGTAGGAGCCGGTTCGCCAGACACCTGGGTAAATTCGGCGCTGACCTCAGCCGCTTGGGCAATATCGACTTCTTGCCGCAGTTGGGCTAGCCCCTGGGCCTCAAATTCTTCCCATCGCTGTTGGTAAAGCCGCCAGGTCGAGTCTTCGAGCACGGGGTAGTAGGCCTGGTAAGACCGGATGGGAATGCCGGGGCTGCCGTCTTCATAGGCCGACAGCACGTGCAGCAGCATGAGGTTAGCCCGATTAGCTTGAGCTAGATCAAGGGCTCTTTTGAGCACCTCTTGGCGGTGAACAGAATTATCTAGCGCAACCAAAATTTTGCTAAACATAGCGGTTAAGCTCCTGTGGTACAGGCCCGCGTTTTAGGCTCTCTACGGTGTAGCGATAGAGACAGTGATGGAGCCAGGCCAGGGGCGATTCGGCTACTCTTTGATTATAAAAAAAGGCGCTGCCTGTAGCGCTTAGCCGTAACAATGTCTTACGGTAAAGCTGCTGTTCTTAATGGTTCTTAGAATAGGTCATGGCGAGTATTGAATGCCTAGCTCGATTTTTCTTCGACTGGGCATTGAGGAATCATCGCCTTGCGCACCAAACGGGTGATGTAGAGCGCTGCCCCTAGCGCCAACACCAAACCCACCCCCTGAATGGCTACTTTCTCCAGCGTAATTTCGCTACCCAAAAGGTACGTGCCAAAGGACCCGAGGTAGGTGTAGAGCAAAATCACCGGTATCATGCCGATCCATGAGAAGAAGGCATACTGCCAGAAGCCAACCTTCGTGCAGCTAAAGCCGTAGTTTAAAACGCTGGATGGCACGAGCGGCGACAGCCGGGTGAGCACCAGTACCTTCCAGCCCTTTTGCTCAACAGCTTGGTCAATGCGAGCAAATTTGGGGTGCTTTTTCATCCAGCGGCTGATGCGATCGCGGGCAAAGGTGCGCCCTAGAAAAAAACAGCCTATCGCTCCCAAAATATCGGCCACTGAGGCCACAGCCGTACCTTTTAAAATGCCAAATAAAGACCCCGCCACCAAGATTAGTAAAATGTTGGGCAAACCCAAAACAGTGGCTATAAAATACGCCAAAATGAAGGCGGGTATTGCCCATACTCCTAGGCTTTCTAGCTCGCGGTTAACGATCACAAACCAGTCTGCCAGGGGCAACCGGCTGCCAATTAGGGCTACTACAACGCCTGTCACCACCAAGAGCCAAAACCGACGACTGCGCAGCCAGCGAAATTTCATAGGAGTAGATCAACTGGAAAGGTAAAGGGGGAATGTCAGGACCGCCTGTAAATGGTCAGCGCCATCGGTGGTCAGCGCCATCGGTGGTCAGCGCCACCGGTCAGTTCGGGCTATTTCCTTAGCTAACCAGTAAACCGGCTGTTCTCCCTCTCTCCTAATGGTGAAGTTGAAGCGCAGGTGAGGTTTAAGTTACTGGCCAGCCGGCTTGGCCGGTCCAGCACCGCGATCGCCAGCCCTTTCTACCGGCAGAGGTGCCCCTAGCCACGTCATAGCTCTAACTACCACCCCAGCAAAAATCAGGCATCATAAAGAAGCGTAATAGTGTCTTTGTACCGTTTCTTGGTGACCTATGGGCGACTTTGACATTCAGGCTCCCTTTGAACCCGCAGGCGACCAGCCCAAGGCGATCGCGGGCCTAACCAAGTTTCTGCAAGACCAGACCAAATATCAAACTCTGCTGGGGGCGACGGGCACGGGCAAAACCCACACCATCGCCCGCGTGATCGACAACATTGGTAAGCCCGCCCTGGTGCTAGCCCACAACAAAACCCTCGCGGCGCAGCTCTGCAACGAGCTACGCGAGTTTTTCCCCGACAACGCCGTTGAGTACTTCATCAGCTATTACGACTACTACCAGCCCGAGGCCTACATCCCCACCACCGATACCTACATCGCCAAGACCGCTTCGATCAACGACGAGATCGACATGCTGCGGCACTCGGCCACCCGCTCTTTGTTTGAGCGCAAGGACGTGATTGTGGTGGCCTCAATTAGCTGCATCTACGGTCTGGGAATTCCGTCGGAATACCTGAAAGCGTCGATTCCGCTGAAGGTGGGCATGGAGGTGAACCAGCGGCAGGTGCTGCGCGACTTGGCCTCAATTCAGTACGAGCGCAATGATTTAGACTTGGGCCGAGGCAAGTTTCGGGTTAAGGGTGACGTGCTAGAGATCGGCCCCGCCTACGAAGACCGGATTATTCGGATTGAATTTTTTGGCGACGAAATCGATGCCGTGCGCTACGTGGACCCGATCACCGGGGCCACTCTACAAAGCATGGAAGGGTTGAGCATTTACCCCGCCAAACACTTTGTCACCCCCGAAGATCGAGTCGAAGAAGCCTGTCAGGCGATTACAGACGAACTCAAAGATCGCCTGGAGGAGCTGGAGAAAGAAGGGAAGCTACTGGAGGCCCAGCGGCTGGAGCAGCGCACCCGCTACGACCTAGAGATGATCCGCGAGGTGGGCTACTGCAACGGGGTGGAAAACTATGCCCGCCATTTGGCTGGGCGCACCGCCGGGTCGCCACCGGAGTGCCTGCTCGACTATTTCCCCAAGGACTGGCTGTTGGTGATTGACGAGTCCCACGTCACCATTCCCCAGATTCACGGCATGTACAACGGCGATCGCAGTCGCAAGATGGTGCTGATCGACCACGGTTTCCGGCTGCCCAGCGCCGCCGACAACCGCCCCCTGAAGGCCGAAGAATTTTGGGAGAAGGTGAACCAGTGCATCTTTGTCTCGGCCACCCCCGGCAACTGGGAGATGGAGATCTCCGGCGGCAAGGTGGTGGAGCAGATCATTCGCCCCACCGGGGTGCTCGACCCCGAGATCTTTGTGCGCCCCACCGAAGGCCAGGTCGATGACCTGCTGGGCGAAATCAAAGAGCGGGCCGCCCGCCAGGAGCGGGTGCTAATCACCACCCTGACCAAGCGCATGGCCGAAGACCTGACCGACTATTTTGACGAGCACGGGGTGCGGGTGCGCTACCTGCACTCCGAGATTCACTCCATTGAGCGGATTGAGATCATCCAAGACCTACGGGAGGGGCTCTACGACGTGCTGGTGGGGGTCAACCTGCTGCGGGAGGGGCTAGATTTGCCGGAGGTTTCTCTAGTGGCGATTCTTGATGCCGATAAGGAAGGGTTTCTGCGGGCCGAGCGATCGCTGATTCAAACCATTGGCCGCGCCGCCCGCCACGTCCAGGGCCAGGCGATTCTCTACGCCGACAACCTCACCGACAGCATGGCTAAAGCCATCAGCGAAACCGAGCGCCGCCGCACCATCCAAACCGCCTACAACGATGCTCACGGCATTACGCCCACCTCGATTATTCGCCGCAACAGCAACTCGATTCTGTCGTTCCTTGAAGTCTCGCGCCGCCTCAATGCCCACGAGCTAGAAGAGGTCTACGAGCACAAAGAAGATCTGCCCCTGGAAGAAATTCCTGAACTGATTGGTCAGTTTGAAAAGCAGATGAAAGAGGCTGCGAAAAATCTCGACTTTGAGGAGGCGGCTAAGTTTCGCGATCGCATCAAATCTCTGCGCGATCAACTCTTGGGCAAGCGATCCTAGAGCGCCAGAGATCGCTACGGCCACTACCTAAAGCCTGATAGGCCTCAAAGGCGATCGCGGCGGTAATTTAACCGGTATCGCGGGAATAGTGGTGTAGTTAGATTTAGAGTACTGCGTGGGACTGAGATGAATGGCTAGAGCTTGGCACCCGACCAATCCATCGCTGCGGAAGACAGTTCTCAGGGTGGGTGGGCTGGCCCTCACCCTGGGGTTGTTTGCCTGTGGACAGGTCTCTACCTCTGTCTTCACACCCAGTGAGCCGAGCCTGGCTGTGGCGGATGTCGCCAGCAAAGCCGATGGGCCGCCCGCTGGGTATAGCGTAGACGACATCTACAGTGAGCTTGAGCGCATGATGGCTCGCGATTGCGATCGCCAGGTGAAAGCGATCGGCAACCTCATCTACACCCTTTGCACGGTCAGCGATGCTGAGGGGCAGCTCATCACGCTGTCGGCCTCATCGGCTCTGACCCCAGAGGGGGATGGGGTCGCCTACTGGTTTCGCAGCAGCGGCGAGCTGTATGCCGTCGAATATCTCCATACCGGCGAGATTCTGGTGCTGGTGCCAGCCGGACAGCAGACGATTATTGAACTGGTGCCCCAGCAAGATCTTCAGGTGATCACCGACGCGGCCCGGTGGCAGGCATTGACCAGCGGTGCCCTAGAGGCTGTGGCCGATATTCAAACGCAAATTGAGGTTCAAGCGCAGCTTGAGACGAGGAGCGATGCTGCTGTTGAGGCAGGTCCTCCCATGGCTCTCGTTAAGGTCGCCAGGGAAGGGGGCGACCCGCACCACCGCTGGGTCACCTTTGAGGTACCCCAGGCCGTCACATCGAGTTCAGCCTGGGGCGGAGCACTGCGCTGGTACGATGCCCACCTGGCGACCATGGTGGCGCTGACGGCGGATCAATTCTGCGGGCATCAGTCGGCGCGGGGGGCGTACTTTAACTATGAGGCCGACGGCGGCAGCATTTTTATGGGACAGATTTTTGTCAGTTGCTCGGTGGCGCGATCGGTGATTGAAACCTACGGCCAGGGACAGTACGCCTGGGTGGTGTTAGAAGAGGCCTGGGGCGATGCCGAGTCTCTAGACCAGTGGGTGCCCGATCTGCCCGATACAATGGTGCCTCAGTTTCGCCAGACAGTGGTGCAGCAGCTGACTCCAGAGTGTATTGAAACCGGGGGCACCAGGCTCTGTCCGGGCGATCGCATCTAGTTATTGTCTAGCCCTTAGCTTGGCTCAGCATTCGACGAATCTCGTCATTCAGTTCGCGAAATACATAGCGGGGGCTAACCTCGTCAAGCATTGCGACAATTTGCTGGGCCTGAACGGTGGTCAGGCCTCGGTTGCCGGTTAGCTCTTCCAGCTTCACCTTCACCACATGGTCGCGAATTTCGTCTTCCGACGCCCGGTTGGCCACCATCTCGCCGACGATCTTGCTCGATCGCGCGAACTGAATAAAGTCTTTGTTGATTAAATCGTAGGACAGCTCACCCTTCTTGTTGGTGTAGGCCTCTACGATGGCGGCATACTCGGCGCTGTCTATGGTGGCCTCATCTTCGGGTGCATCGGCCTCTGTCTCAACCTCGGTCTCCGGCGGGCTACCGCTCAGCTTCACCGCCCCCCGTCTCGAATAGGGCATACCGGAGGTCAGCTCTAGGGCCTCTTTAAAGGCCTCTAGCGGAAACAATTCCAGATTGACATTGGCGTTGGGTACCGGATCGCCCGTGTTACGGCTAAACGATGCCAATCCGGGTTGAGCTGTGTCGTAGCGCATCACCACTACCCCAGACTTCCCGCCCTTGAGCTTTTGGCGGTAGGCGGCAGCTGCAATGGTCGATAGCTCAACAATTTTGGTTCTAATCATAAGGCCGGTAAAACTTTAACAGCTACAAATCACCCGCATTATGAGGCTTGATTGTCGGCCCGTCTTCCTCCCTAGGGTTCTACCTATGCCCGCTGGCCGCACATCAGCCGTTGTTCAGTCACCTGGCCATACAGCGTCTCTAGGGCAGAAATGTTATCCCGTAGGGTGTAGCGCTGGAGCACCCGCTCACGTGCCTTTGTGCCCAAGAGCTGAGTGATCTCAGGGTGGTCGCGCAAGATTGGCAGAATCGTTTGTAGTTGCGATGACACCCGCTGAGTATCGAGCACAATCCCCGCTCCATCGGCCAAAACTTCCCCATCAGCCCCGGCGTCGGTAGCAATACAGGCGGTGCCGCAGGCCATCGCCTCTAACAGTGACAGCGATAGCCCCTCCACCAGCGACGGCAAAATAAACCCATCCGCTCCCCGCAAGATGTCGATGCGGCGCTGCTCACTAGAGAGGTAGCCCAGCCAGAGAATGTCTTGGTCATCGCCATAGAACCGTCTGAGCGAAGCTTCTAAGGGGCCATTGCCCACAATGGCTAGCTTGCAGTCGCGGCCCATATCGGCCTGTCGCCAGCCGCGCAGCAGCGCTTCTACATTTTTTTCGGGTGAAATGCGCCCCTGGTAGACAAATAGCCTGCGGGCATATAAATCTGCCTTTACTGTCGAGGCCCCTGGCGAGTAACGGCGGGTGTCAACCCCGTTGGGAATTACCACCAGGGTTTTGGCGGGCACCCCCAATTTGATCAACAGGTCGCGCTGGAGGTCTGAAAACACAATGACGCGATCGTAGTGAGCCAGGCAGGGGGCATAGAGTTGGTAGGTGAGGTGCTGGGTGCCCGAGGTCAGGCTGCGCACTCGCCGGTCAAACGCCGGGTGAAAGGTGGCCACCAGGGGCAGATTTAGCTCGGCACAAATCTCTGGCAGCCGAAAGTCTAGGGGCGATAGGGTCAGAGAAGCATGCACCAAGTCGGGCTGAAGCCGCTTTAGGGCACTGGCTAACAGCTTGCCCGACTTGAGCGAAGGAATGGTAAGAATTTGAGACTTAAACAAAAAAGGCAGCGGCACCTCTGCCGATTGCTCGGGTTCTGAATTGTTGGCATGACCGCCAGTATGCCCCTCCTGGGACTGGGCAAAGTGGAGAAAGGTAACCCGACAACCTCGTTCAAGCAAGGCATTGGTGATCTCCCGGCCGTAGGTGACGTTGCCGCAGAAGGGCGTTTTTTTGCCAAGCCACGCGATGTGCATGCCGTCTAGCGTTATCCGTTAAACAACCGAAACAAGCGCCAGCAATCCACCGCAGCGGTGCTTCTCATGACTTGACTTAACTCCTGCTTTCTCCTAAGGCGGAGGTGCCAACAGAGTAGCTGAGTCAGCGATCATTGCCGGAGATCTAGGCCCTAAACTCCTAAGCTGTCAATGATAAAAAATAGAGCTTAGCCTGGAGCCTGAGTCTTTCTCATTGCTGTATCGGCAATATACCAGGTTACAACTCCCCCTAAGCCTACCAAGGCTCCCATACCCATAAAAACGTTAGCTAAGCCTAGGCGAGCCTCGACTACGCTAGCCAGGGCCAACGGTAGACTAAGGGCAATATTGACCAGGTTGTTTTGCAGGCCAAAGACTTTGCCGCGCATGGCTTCGGGCGTTTTTTCTTGAATGAGCGTCTGCATGGGGATACCGACAAAGGCACCGCAAAGCCCCAGCAGCGCGATAATGGCCATCGAAGCCCAAAGCTGCTGCGTGGTCCAGGCCAGGGTTACCAGGCAGGCGGCCATGCCAACAGCCCCCCACAGGCTCAAAAACCGACGGGGAAACCGAGGCCCGAAGTTACCCACCAGTACCGCCCCCAGACCCAAACCCAGCCCGCCCGCTGCCAACAAAAACCCAAACTGAGAGGCTTTAATGGCGGGAATCATTTCTGCCAGACGCACTGCCAGCACCGCTAGAGCGGCAAACACGGAAGATAGCAGCACTAGCTGAATAATCGCCACTCGCACCTGCACCTGTTCATCTAAGTAGCGAAAGCCATCTTGAATATCGGCCCAAAAATGAGACAAATCTTCGTGGGCCGCAGAGAGGTTTTCTTGGCCGGGGGCCATAGTCATCAGGCATAGGCCAGCTACCAGATAGCTCAAGCCGACTAAAATAGCCGGGCCATTGTTGGCGATGCCTAGGGCTAGCATGAGCTTGTCGGCCAGGGCAAGCAGCGGTTCGCCCACCGCAAACCCCACTATCACCGAGGCCATCATGGTAGTGGTGTAGAGAGAGTTGGCCGACAGCAAATCGCCCTCCGCCACAATCAGCGGAATGATCGACTGCTCTGCCGGGGCAAAAAACTGAGTCAGCGTAGAAATTAGAAACGTCACTAGCAGCAACAGCCAAAAGGCTACCGGCAGACCAAATACAATGCCCCAACTCGCGGTCAGCCAAATGCCTAGGGGCAGTACAATCACCAGGCCACCGCGCAGCAGATTAGACCACACCAGCACCGGTCGCTTGCGCCAGCGATCGACAAATACCCCAGCCATCGCCCCAAACAGCACCGCTGGAATGGTAAACGCAATCATGACTGCTGCAACCCAACCGCTGATGGTTTGACCTGGGGTCTCAAACCGAGCCGCAATAATGGCGATCATTAAGACTAAATAGACCTTGTCGGCTAGCTGAGAAAAGAGCTGGCCTGTCCATAAAATTAAAAAATTGCGATTCTGAAAAATAGCTCCAAATCCGTTTTCTACGGGCAGGGCTGAGGGGTTAGAAGACTGGGCTACTTCTGGAAGATCGGCCTCAGCAATGGAGCCAGGTGCCATAGGATTGTTAGCTTCCGGGGGGTGTGACCGAGACAAATAGTTGGCCTCAGTAGTATCGGTATCGGCATCAAACTCGCGGAGCATGGGGTAACCAACGAACCTGGGCACTAATCAGCTCACTACTGGGTAGTTTAAACGGTAGCTAAACAGACATCAACTAAAGCTGCCGACCGAATGGGGCGCTCAAAATAATCTTGAGTATAGTCTCTTAGCAACCGCTCAACTCGCGACCAGAGCTGCTGGCTTGTACCGCCATGGGTCTCTAGTGCCCCTAGCCCAGTCGAACCAGTGGCAATAATCTCGGGTTTGCTCAGCTGTTGAAGCAGGGCAACATCGGTGGCGGTCAGCAGCACGGGCCGCCGGTCGCCCTTGCTGTAGCGGCCCTGAGCTTCTCTACTACGAACGGTTTCGACCGACTGCACTAGCCCACCAGCGTCGGCGCTAAACTCGACTCGCCAGGTGGGGTCGAGCAAATTGGGCACAATTTCAAGCCGACTCAAGCAGCAGTGGTGCACCTCGGGGGCAACCCCGGCTAGGGCCAGCAGGTGGTATAACCCGTGGCACAGCGCTGCCAGCAACGCCGCTGGAGTGGCTGTTTCGAGCCGCTCTAGGTGCTCGACAAAGAGCTGAAACAAGTCACCCTGGGGGCATTCGCTCAGGGCCATGAGCAACACTACCTCGGCCAAATACTGGCTGGCGGTCAGCCGTCCTAGGTGTTGGCTCAAGCCGGGGAAGGTGCGTACGGTTTCGGCCTGCACCAGTTTGTCGAGGCGTTTGCCCTTGACCACCAGCCAGTCATTGATCACGAAGAGATCGCTGCGGCCTCCTAGCCGCGACTGGTGTTTGCGCGACCCCGGTGCCACGGCCCGCACCAGCCCTAGGTCGGGGGTGAGGATGGTGAGGAGACGATCGGTTTCGCCCAGGGGGATGGCCTTGAGGTTAATGCCGGTAGCTTTATAGGTTTGGCTCATGGGGGCGATCGCAAGTGTGTGGCGCAGGTTTGTGGCGCAAGTGTGTGGCGCAGGTTTGTGGCGCAAGTTTTTGGCGCAGGTGCTTAGAGCCTTAGCATAACGTTCTCGACGGGGGCTGGTGCTCAGAGGTTGTGACGGTGGGATCAGGTAAGGTGTTTAGCAGGGTTTTTACGGAGTCAGCATGTCTGAACTGTCATTCTGTGGCACTCTGGGAGATGGATATGCGATGGTCACAGACCCGCTTTGGGGGACTATCGCAACACCCCCTTTCCTTAGCACTGGCAACCATTGAGCAACGGCTATGCAAACGCTTCCTAACCCCGTTATTCAGACCACCGCCGCCACCGCTGATCCCTTCGCCACCACCATTCACCGTCGCCAAACTCGCCCAGTGCCCGTCGGCAGCATCACCGTTGGTGGCGGTCACCCCGTGGTGGTGCAGTCGATGATCAACGAAGATACTCTCGATATCACTGGGTCTGCCGCCGCTATTCGCCGACTCCACGAGATTGGCTGCGAAATTGTGCGGGTAACGGTGCCCAGTATGGCCCACGCTAAGGCCCTAGCTGACATTCGCAAAATTTTAGAAGACACTTACCAGCCTGTGCCCCTGGTGGCCGACGTGCACCACAACGGCATGAAGATTGCCCTAGAGGTGGCCAAGCACGTCGATAAGGTGCGGATTAATCCCGGCCTCTACGTGTTTGAAAAGCCCCAGGCGGGCCGCACTGACTATTCCCAAACCGAATTTGAAGACATCGGCAGCAAAATTCGCGAAACCCTAGAGCCCCTGGTGGTCTCTCTGCGCGATCAGGGCAAATCGATGCGCATTGGCGTCAACCACGGGTCGCTGGCCGAGCGTATGCTGTTTACCTATGGCGACACCCCCGAGGGCATGGTGGAGTCGGCCCTGGAGTTTATTCGCATCTGTGAATCGCTAGATTTTCGCAACCTGGTGGTTTCGCTGAAGGCCTCGCGGGTGCCGGTGATGGTAGCGGCCTACCGGCTGATGGCCCACCGTATGGACGAGCTGGGGATGGACTACCCCCTGCACCTGGGGGTCACTGAAGCGGGCGACGGGGAGTATGGCCGCATCAAGTCTACGGCGGGTATTGCCACGCTGCTGGCCCAGGGCATTGGCGATACCATTCGCGTGTCGCTGACCGAGGCACCCGAGAAAGAGATCCCCGTCTGCTACAGCATTTTGCAGGCCCTGGGGCTACGCAAAACCATGGTGGAGTATGTGGCCTGCCCCTCCTGCGGTCGCACGCTGTTTAACCTCGAAGATGTGCTCCACGAGGTACGTGAGGCCACCAAGCACCTTACTGGGCTCGATATTGCGGTGATGGGCTGTATTGTCAACGGTCCTGGCGAGATGGCCGACGCTGACTATGGCTATGTGGGCAAAACTCCCGGCTACATTTCGCTGTACCGGGGCCGCGATGAGATCAAGAAGGTGCCCGAAGATCAGGGTGTGGCAGAACTAATCAACTTGATCAAGGCCGATGGCCGCTGGGTAGAGCCGGAGAGTGTGAAAGGCTAGAGGTTGAGGGGTGCGGTTCGCGGTCTGCCTTGACCCTGAAACCGTGAACCGTATATCCCTTTACTGGCCATAGTGAGTTTGGCAGTCCACCAGGCTATTAGCTACGAAACAGGCGCGTGTAGAGGGCCTCGTGCTGCATAGTCGCTAGCGACGTGCCCCAGCTGCTGAGGGAAATTTCCTCTAGCGTCTGGGTGGCGAGGGCGCGATCGCAGGCTTGCTCCAGGGCTGGATATAACCCGAGCAGCATCTCCTGCCCGACGGTCTGCCCCAGCGGAACTAACTTTACTGCGCTGGTGATCAGGTTTGCCGCCCAGCTATGGAGGTAACCCAGCACTGCCGACTGGGCATCAATCTGCCAGTGGCTAGCCGTTAGGGCAAAGGCTACGGCGAAGTTGCAGGGGGAGCCCGCCGCCTTAAACCAGGGTTTGAGGTCGGGGTGAAGTTGGGTGGCCATGCGCACCAGGGCGCGGCCCATATCCCAGCTTTGCTGCCGAATTTCTTCGCTGTCGCGCAGGGCCGAAAGCTGGTGGTTGAGCTGGGCGATCGCCCCCCAGAGAGAGTCCTTGGCCAGCGTGGCGTCGGCCCCTGGCTCGAATTGACTAGCGGCTTGGTGCACTAGGGCGATCGCTGCGCCATCGACCACCACCAAGCCCGAGAGCAGTTCTTGCTCTAACCAGTTAACCAAATTAGGCGGGGTAATAATGGTGCCCTGCTCGATCAGGGTTTCGAGCCCTTCAGAATAGCTGTAGGCCCCCACCGGCAGGGCGGGACTGGTGAGTTGCAGCAGCCGCAGCAGGGCTTGGGATTTAGTTGTGGTCATGGTCATCGTGGTTGTGACCGGGGGCCATGGCGCGATAGGCTCCGGCTTCGGGTTCAAAGGGTAGGGTAGTGGTCGTCAGGGCTAGGCCCCCCAACTGGGTCAGCATGGCCTCTAGTACCGGATCGGGCTCGAATTTGAGGCCATTTGGGCTGAGCTCTAGCTGGGCATGGCGATTGCCCAGGTGGTAGGCGGCCCGCAGTAAGTCAAAGCCCGATTGGGCGGTGACCACGACCACGGGCTCGGGCTTGGCCACCACCCGTAGCCAAACCTCGGCGTCGCTACCCAGCAGATCGCCGCCGCGCAGCACCGTGCCTCGGGGTAGATTTAGGTAGACTGGGGTGCCATCGTCTGCGGTAAATCGATGGCGTGACTTGGCGCGATCGCCCGCCGTTAGCGACAACGTGGCCACTACGGGAGTATCGGCATTGGCAGGTAGCAGACGGGTTACAGTCAGCACAGCAACTCAGGCAAAGGAGAAACCATCTTTTTCTTCTACCACGGCGAACGGCGATGCCGGTCAAATTGCCGTTCAATAATAGAAAGCAAGCCTAGAAAACCGCCGATTGTTCGCTGAGGCTAGTCTGCTGCTAGCTCTCCCCTTCCCTACCGCTAACCTATGTCCGCTATTGCCCTTGAGAGTGTATTCATTTTTCTGCTGATTATGGCCAATGGGCTGTTCTCAGGTTCAGAGATTGCCCTGGTATCGGCCCGCAAGGCCCGCCTTGAGCACCGGGCGCGGCAGGGCAGTGCCAAGGCGCGGCTGGCTCTCAAGCTGGCCAACGACCCCAACAATTTTCTGTCAACGGTGCAGATTGGCATCACTCTAATTGGCATTCTCAGCGGTGCCCTGGGGGGGGCTACGGTGGCCACCAGCCTGGGCCAGAGCCTCAACCAGGTGCCCGCCCTAGCCCCCTACAGCGACCTGCTCAGCCTGGCGGCAGTGGTAGGTGTGATTACCTATCTGTCGCTGGTAGTGGGAGAGCTATTGCCCAAACGCATTGCCCTGAGCTACCCGGAGGCGATCGCCTGTCAGGTGGCGAGGCCAATGCGGCGACTGTCGCGGTTGGCGGCCCCGCTGGTGGCGCTGCTGGGGGTGTCTACTGGGTTTCTGGTCAATCTGCTGGGCTTTAAAGAACGGCCCGAAGTCGCCATTACCGAAGAAGAACTGCGCCTGCTGATCGATCAGGGGACCGAGGCCGGTACCTTTGAAGTCGCTGAGCAAGAAATGATGGGACGGGTCTTGCAACTGGGCGATCGCCCCATTCGCTCGATCATGACTCCCCGCACCGATATCGAATGGCTCAACGTAGACGCCTCCTTTGCCGAACACAGTGAGCTGGTCATGCAGAGCGCCCACTCCCATTTTCCAGTGTGTAACAGCGGCATCGACGACTGTGTAGGGGTGGTCTCGCTCAAGGCGCTGCTACCCAACTACCTCAGCCCGACGACCCCGCCAGTGACCCTGCTCAGCCTGGTGCAGCCGCCTCTGTTTGTGGCCGAGAGTACCTACGTGCTCAAGGTATTAGAACTGTTTAAGTCATCGGGCACCCACTTTGCCATGGTGCTCGATGAGTACGGTGGTGTGGAAGGGCTGGTCACCCTCAACGATGTGGTAGAAGCAATCGTCGGCGATCTGCCTTCCTTAGAGGATGCCAACGATCCGATGATCACCCAGCGAGACGATGGCTCTTGGCTGCTGGACGGGCTGCTGCCGGTGGATGACCTTAAAGACTTACTCAACCGTGAGCAACTGACCGAAGACGAAGACAATTACCATACCCTGGCGGGCTTCGTGATTCGGCACATGGGGCGCATTCCCACCGCTGGCGACTTTTTTGAATGGCAGGGGCTGCGGTTTGAAGTGGTGGATATGGATGGTCGCCGAGTCGATAAGGTGCTGCTCCAGAATCTGCCGCCGCGATCGCCCTCGCCCAAGCAAATACCAGAGTAACCAGCTTGGGGTGAGATTTGGGATGAGATGCAGAGATTAGCGGCGATTGTCTGGGTCGTACTGGTGTTGATCCCGCCCTAGCCGTTGTTCTGCCTCAATTTCTTTATCCAAGAAATAATTGAGGAACGTGCGAATAAAGGCAATCAGCGCCAGCCTAATCAGGTCTTCGGTAGTGGGGGCTATGGTGGTCGATAAAATATCGGCCCCAAGCTGAAACTCCAGGGCCAAAGTCAGCCAGGTGCCAAATTTGAGCCGCACCTGGTTAAAGGGCAGCGGCTGCCCTGGCCGTTGCTGCCGCAGGCGTAGGGTCAGGCGCGCGGTTTTGAGCAGCCCCACCACCACGCACAGCACCGAAACCGCCTCCAGGCAAAACATGGTGCCTAGGGCAACGTTTTCGAGCAGGGTTTCTAAGGGCTCAAGCCACGCCATCACTGACCCCGGCTAGAGGATGTTTGTGACAGGCACATGGTCAGCTAAAAACGCCAGCGGGTTGGCCATGGTGGCCGCAAAGCCAAGAATGCCGCGATCGCGGTGTTCGTACAGCAGATCCCCATCGCCATCAAACAAGAATGTACCGCCTCGCTGGGTCAGGTAGGCGGCATTGGACACGTAGGTGCTCCAGTGGCTCAGCACCTCGGTCATATTGCGCAGGCGCAGGGTGGCTAGTTCGATGGGCCGTTGAAACCCGCTACCGCCAACCAGGTTAAAGGCTTTGCCCGTCAGGGGCGGCAGTGGCCCGGCTTTGACCACCTCATCGTCGCCGATTAGCTGAGGAGCCCGGCGATCGCCCGTATAGCCGCGCAGCACCTCTCGTAGGGTGCCAGGGCTGGCCATGCCAGCGCACATCAGCATCAGGTTTAGCCAAGCGGCCTGCCCCGGATTGAGGCCAGGCGGCTTCAGGGTTAACCCCTGATAAAGTCCTAGATCTCGGTGTAAGGCGGCGGTTTCATCGACCAACAGATGCTCTGAGGCAAAGCCCGTATAGGCGCAGAATTTTTGGCCCGAGGCGCGATCGCCGATGCCCACCGCCCGTACGGCAATATTTTGTTGGTGCAGGGTTTCAGCTTCTCGCTGGAGCCACCAGGCGTACTCTAAACTGTCAAAGTCGCCTAGCTGGGGCCACACCAGTACCAAAACCTGAGCGGCTTGCTCACAGCCTGCCAGCAGCGGCACTGTTTCCCCATCGCTCACCCGCTGCCGCTGGGTGTGGGCCAAAATTGCGTAGGTGTTCATGCCAGGAGTCCAAAGCCAATTGCTTGAAGCTTATCGGGGAATGGTGGGCATTGCTACTCAAACCCCCTGGCCATCCACGGGGCAGGGTCTACACACACGCCGTGGACGTACAGCCCCCAGTGCAGGTGCGGCCCGGAAGATGCTCCCGTGTTGCCGACCGCCCCAATCACCTGACCCGCCTGGACAAAATCGCCCTCATTCACATCGATACGGCTGAGGTGCAGCATGATGCTGAGTACCCCCTGGCCGTGGTCAATGCCGATGGTGTTGCCGTGCAGCTCAAACCCGTCGGCCACCCGCCCCACCAGCCCAATCCGCCCGGCTGCGGGCGATGTCACCGGAGAGCCTGTAGGGGCAGCATAGTCGAGCCCTCGGTGGTAATAGTCTTGGGCAAAGACACCGTTGTAGTAGCGGCGTACCCCGTACTGGGTGGTGGTGCGGCCAGGGTTGGGGCGCTGCATCGTACCGTTCCAGTGGCGTCCGGGAGTAACCAGGTTCTTAAAGGCGGCGACCCGGTCAAACTCGTGCTGGGTGCCTAGGTTGCTGCGGCTGGGCGACAGGGTAATGCGCTGGGTCGGAAAGGTGCGATTTTTTAGCCCCACCGCCAGGTTGCGGGTTTCGCCGGTGCCAATCACCCGAATCACCATACGCCCCGGCGGATCAAGGGGGCTGGTGGGAATCAGGGCACGAAACCGATTGTTGCTAATGGGAAACGTGGGGTATTCAGTTCCGTCGTTAACCGTGACGATGGGCTGGCTTGAAGCCGGTGTACGCGGAATCGCCGTCACTGAGATCGTATCCCCGAGCTGAGGCGCGTCGGGGTTGAGAATCACGTCGTAGGCTTGGGCCGGACGCCCCAGCAGCACCACTGTAGACCCTACCGCCGCCGCTGCCAGCAGCGATCGCCGAGTCAGCACGGGGAAATTGGGGTTGGTCTCCATAGCGCTCTCCTAATGTAGCTGGTTGATCTGGCCACTCAAGCCGGGGGGGGTGAGGGAGGTGTGGCCTCTAGAGTAGACGCGGCTTTTAATCCCTGAGATCCCCATACCCGCCGTTTGGAGTAGATCTCTCCGGCAGGTGTCTGACTAAGTACTTGCCATTGATAAAGCTGATAAAGCGATCGCCCGGCTACTCTTGGTTGGCTTTGGCGTCTTTGACTGCGGCATAAAACAAAATGCCGACCAGCGGCACGCAGAGGCCCAAAATGATCGTCGTGGGTACTGTGCCCCAATCAGGGCTACCCGAAGAGAGTTCAAAGACAGAACCTACCGCTGCGATCGCCGCAATGCAGGAACCACCTAATAACAGGCCGCTTTTGGGGGTCACAGAGCTTTCTCCTAAATGCTGTTTGGGTAGGGCGAGTGGGGTGGTTGCTGCCCTACCGAGGCAGCATAACATGTTGCTAAGCCGTCACTGGCTGCACATCTTTGGCGTAGAAGCCGTTCTTGTTGAGCTCTTGGTTGAGGGCCAGGGCGTTCTCGACCCGGTCAACAAATAGCACCCCAGCCAAGTGATCCATTTCGTGGAGAATGCAGCGGGCTAGGAGATCGGTGGCCTGAAGTTTTTGGGGCCGACCGTTCTCATCTTTGTAGGTCACTTCCAGCGCCGCTGGGCGAACTACGTCAAGGTAGACCCCAGGAATGCTGAGACAACCCTCTTGCCCAGTGGCCAAATCTTTAGAGACTTTGATAATTTTGGGGTTGATCAGCACCAGGGGCTGGTTGGCCGCATTCTCAGGGTCGATATCGACAACCAGCAACTGTTTGTTGACCGCCACCTGGGGAGCGGCTAGCCCAATGCCGTCGGCACTGTACATGGTTTGCAGCATTTCCCGCACCAGCGCCCGCATTTCGTCGTCGACTTTGGCTACCCGCTTGGCGGGCTGACGCAGTACGCGATCGCCCATGGTATGAATTTCGAGGGGCGGCTGTTTGAGTTTGGTTTTCTCAACTTGAATGGCGGCGGGCATAGCGATGCGTTCCAGATTTACTTAGCGTTCTGTGATCTATCCTAACAACACAATCCTAACAACACAGACTCACTTCGACATAGTGGTTGATCGCAACCGCTAGCGAAGGTCGTCACCCTCGGGCAAAATCGGCTGAGCTTCCACGGTAATCTCTACCGCGCTGACATCAATAGTGCCCGCTTCAGTTACCCGCGAAAACCCCTCAGAGCCGGTTTGCAGCACCGTGCCGCAGTTGATGCAGCGCGTCTCGCCTCCCTTCAGGCCCGTTAGCCCGGTATTGCATACCGGGCAGGGGCCTTGTACCAGGTTGCGCTGCAACCAAAACCTAAGACCAATGAACCCCAGAACGGGAGCTACCAGCACCAGCACCACCAATACAGCCAGCGATTTTACCAGCCAGCCCAAACCGGCGGCCCCAAGCAACCAGATCACCCCAAGCACGATCAGCCAGCAGCCCAGGCCTGGTATGTTTACCCGAATTTGGTTGAAATTGTTTTGGTTCACAGGAGATGTTCTCCACGCATCGTGGACCAGTGGATGACTGGCCCTAAAACTCTATTGTACCGCTGGGGTAGGGTATCCCTAGGGGTTGGTGTAGTTGGGGGGCTCGAGCCCTAACGCCAGTAGACATCGCCATCCACTGAGCAGAGCACTAGGCACAGGGAACTAAGCGCCCGTGGGCGGGGTCAAGATCACTGGCTGTGCAAGCGCGATCGCGGCGATCGCGACTCTTAGCCCAAATCAGCCAGCTTGGCGGAGTGCCCACTGCTGCCTAGGCGGTAGGGGATTCAACCCCTTTTTGCCGTAGATGATGAGAGCCTAGGGAATGCCTAGCCAGTGGCAGAACGGTACTACCAAAGGCAGCAGCACATGGCTACAAATCACTTTGCTTGGTTGCCTCCGCCCCCACTGAGTTACTATCCCAGACACTAGCCTGGCCCTCACCCATCCCTCTGGGACGAATCAGTTGCCCCCTGCCCCTCGATCAGCATGTGCCATACTTCACAATCGATAGACAGTTGCGACCATCTTTGGCTCGCTGATAAGTGACCTTATCGGCTAGGCGGCGCAGCAAAAACCAGCCGTAGCCGCTGTCTAGCAGTTCTCCTGGCTGGGGTTCGGGCAGTAGTTCTGGATTAAAGGGATCGCCATGATCCCAAATGCGAATTTCAACGTGGTCGGTCGTCAGGGATAGGTCAATATCAATGCCGGTTTCAGGGGGCAGGTGAGCATGGGCGTGGCGTACTGCATTGGTAAAGCCTTCGGTGAGCGCCAGTGCCAGGCGATCGCAGTGACTGCCGACCCAGGCCGAATCTCCCTCTAGCGATCGACAGGTCTCTCGAAACCAGCGCTGTACTTGGGCCACTACGTCGAGCTGGCTGGTTACCTGCAAATGTTCTTGCCTGGTCTTCGTCCTTACCATTCCCTACTCCTGTATCAACGCCTACCAGAACCCTGTGGTTTTAGCTTAGCGAAAGAGTATACTTCCAGCAAAAAGACCTGCGTAAAACGATACAGTTCTACGCAGGTCTTGAAGGGCTACTAACGTTGGTGGTTCTAGAACAAGCCCAGAGTGAGCGATTCTTGAATGGGGAAAGTAGCTCCAATCCCTAACCAAAGGGTGGCCGCAGTGCCAATCAGAAACAGGGTAGTGGCTACAGGACGGCGGAAGGGGTTTTGAAACTTGTTGACGCTCTCAATAAAGGGAATCAGCATCAGCCCCAGAGGAATAGCGGTCATGGCCCCAATACCCAGCAGTTTGTTGGGCACAATGCGCAAAATCTGGAAGGTGGGATACAGATACCACTCGGGCAAAATTTCCAGCGGCGTGGCAAACGGGTCGGCGGGTTCACCCACCAGTGCCGGATCTAGCACCGCTAGAGCCACACAGCAGGCAATAGTGCCCAAAATTACTACGGGGAAGATATAGAGCAGATCGTTAGGCCAAGCGGGCTCACCGTAGTAGTTGTGGCCCATGCCCTGCTTGAGCATTTCTCTTAACTTAGGATCGCTTAGATCCGGTTTTTTGATGGTCGCCATTGAAAAACTTCTCCTGTTACAGCCGGTTGGGCCACGCCCAAAGTCTAAACCATTTGTCTAGGGCAATTGGTTTAGACGAAACCAAACGTCATGCCCTAGGAGCCTTTAACCAGGCTCGATCACATCGAAACCCCTAGAGAGGGCCAGAGATACCCTGCTTGCGGATCATCAGGAAGTGCAGCAGCATGAATACCGCGATCGCCCAAGGCAGAACAAAGGTATGCAGGCTGTAGAAGCGGGTCAGGGTGGCCTGGCCAACAGCTTCGCCGCCGCGCATGAGCTCAACTACAGTAGACCCCACCACCGGAATGGCACCGGGAACACCGGACACAATTTTCACAGCCCAGTAACCCACCTGATCCCAGGGGAGAGAATAGCCGGTCACACCAAAGGTCACGGTGATCACCGCCAGCACCACGCCGGTTACCCAGGTCAGCTCCCGGGGCTTCTTGAAGCCACCGGTGAGGTACACCCGAAACACGTGGAGAATCATCATCAGCACCATCATGCTGGCGGACCAGCGGTGGATGGACCGAATCAACCAGCCAAAGTTGACGTCGGTCATCAGGTACTGCACAGAACTGAACGCTTCAGCGACCGTCGGCTTGTAGTAGAAGGTCATGGCAAACCCAGTGGCGAACTGGATCAGGAAGCAGGTCAGGGTGATGCCCCCCAGGCAATAGAAAATATTGACGTGGGGCGGCACGTACTTGCTAGAAATATCGTCGGCCAGGGCCTGAATCTCTAGCCGCTCGTTAAACCACTGGAAGGTCTTAGAGTCAGTAACTTGCTTGGTAAACATGAAGCGGGTAACTCTATATATCTATAATTGCCGTCAATGAAAAATGTAACATAGCCGTAATGGCAACGCTAAATTCCCTGCCTTAAATTCTAAGCCCTCAGGAGCCTACTGTTGCCTGAAGAATCGGCAATTGAGGCGAAAGGCTCACCCCAGGCCAAAAGCCAGCTCCATGATGGATCTTAGAAATTACCCTTGGTTCTGCAACACTTTGTTACATTGATGAAGGCTAGGGCCAAAGCTCACTTTCTGAAAGTGGTTAGCCGCTCTTCTATAGCTTGTCTGTCAAGCGCTGTTGGTTGTCTGCCGAGCCCAGTTGCGGTGGGACTATAGCTATCGTTAGCCTGAGGTCGCAATTGGGGAAAAATTTGAACACAATAAACTAATGTAAAGCGCCGACCGCATGGTTAGGACTATCGTTGATCCTTGAAGTCATGCCGGGTTAGGTTACGCCTAGCTGTGGTGCCTCTGGCCAAAGTCTTGGTCCCTAGCGGAAGCGCTGGACGATACGTCTACCATTTATTGCCTGCCTTGCCTCTATGATCAGACCCCTGCTGCGTCTAAGTATTCTTTGTTTGTGCCTGTTTGGGCTAGTTGTAGGGGGGCTGGCGGCAGGCCCTGCCCTGGCTCTAACCGAAGAGCAAAATCTGATCGCCGAGGTGTGGCGAATCGTGAATCGAGCTTACGTCGATGACAGCTTTAATCACCAAAACTGGTGGTTTACGCGTCAACGGGCGTTAGAGCGGCCGTTGGAGAGTCGGGCCGACACCTACAGCGCTATTCAAGACATGCTGGCCGGGCTAGACGATCCCTACACCCGTCTGCTGCCGCCCAGTCAGTATCGCAGTTTGCAAACTAGCACCGCTGGCGAACTCACCGGGGTAGGCTTGCAAATTTCTAAGGATGAACAGCCGGGTTGGCTACGGGTAATTGCCCCCATTGAAGGGTCTCCGGCAGAGCAGGCGGGCATTCAGCCCCAGGATGTGGTGCTTGAAATTGACGGCTTTGCCACCACAGAACTCACCCTTGATGAAGCGGCGGCGCGCATGCGGGGCCAGCAGGGCACCACCGTTACTCTCCAGTTGCGACACTCCGATGAGGAGACCCCTCGCTTGGTTTCGCTCACCCGAGATGTTATTACCCTCAACCCGGTGGTAGCGGCCTTAAAAACAACGCCCACGGGGCAGCAGGTGGGCTATCTGCGGTTGAGTCAGTTTAATGGCAACGCGGCGGAGAAGCTGGCTGAGGCCGTTAAAACCTTAGCCGACCAAGGGGCCGAAGGGTATTTGCTAGATTTGCGCAATAACCCCGGTGGTCTGCTGCAAGCCGGGATCGAAATTGCTCGGCTGTGGCTGCCCCAGGGCACCATTGTCTACACGGTTAACCGCCAGGGTATTTTGGATAGCTTTGAGGCCTTTGGCCAGGCGATTACCGATGCCCCTCTAGTGGTGCTGGTCAATGAGGGCACCGCCAGCGCCAGCGAAATCTTGGCTGGGGCGCTGCAAGATAATGGTCGGGCCACGCTGGTGGGCAGCACTACCTTTGGTAAGGGGTTGATTCAGTCTTTGTTTGATTTGTCCGATGGAGCGGGGTTGGCGGTCACCGTGGCTAAGTACGAGACCCCGGCCCACCACGACATCAATAAACTGGGCATTACCCCCGATCGCATGGTGGCTAGCGTACCCCTCAACCGCGACACCGTGGCTACCGACGCTGACCCCCAGTACAAGGCGGCCCTGGAAATGCTCAGCCAAGCCACGGTAGTCGCCAGCGCGTCTTAGCCTGGTGCCGATCGACTCAGCGCTCACCCTAGGGGTCTCTAACCCAGTGCAATTTAAGTCTAGCCGCTCGTACCACGATCCCCTCCACGGCGCGATTACCCTTCATGCCAGCGATCGCGACGAGGCGCTGCTGATTCAGCTGATCGACTCCCCATCCTTTCAGCGGCTGCGGCGCATTCGTCAGCTCGGCCCGGCCAGCCTGACGTTTCATGGGGCCGAAAGTTCGCGCTTTACCCATTCTCTAGGGGTGATGGCGATCGCCCGTCGCGCCTTTGACCAGCTCCAGCGGCGCTACCCGGACCTGGCTCCCCACCGGGCTACGGTGCTGGTGGCCGCGCTGCTCCACGACATTGGCCACGGCCCCTTTAGCCATACCGCTGAAGAAGTCTTTGGCCTAGAGCACGAGCACTGGACCCGTCGGATCATCGCCGAGCTGCCAGAGATTCACGCTGCCCTAGAGGCTCGGGCCGAGGGGCTGGCGGCGGCGGTCGATCAGGTTTATACCCACGAGCACCCGATCGCCCTGGTATGGCAACTGGTGTCGAGTCAGCTCGACTGCGATCGCCTCGACTACCTACTGCGCGACAGCTACTTTACCGGGGCCAGCTACGGCCAGCTCGACCTCGATCGCATTCTGATGGCCCTGCGGTTTGAGGCTGGCAGCGGGCGGCTGGTGGTGGCCCACAAGGGGTTGTCTGCGATCGAGCACTACCTGGTGGTGCGCCATTTCATGTACGCCCAGGTATACAACCATCCCAAAAATATTTCAGTTACCTGGCTGCTAGAGCGGGCCTTTGAGCGGGCGCGTTCTGACCTGTTGGTAGGCAAGCTTGAGGCCGACCCCACGGTCACCGCCTGGCTGCTGGCCCCCGATCGCCCCCTGGCCCTAGACACCTACCTGGCCGGTGACGACATTGTGTTTACCTACCACCTCCAGCGATGGCGACACAGCCCCGACCGACTCCTGGCTGACCTGTGCCGTCGTTTCCTCGACCGCGACTTGCTCAAAACCCTGGAAGTCACCCGGCTGTCGGCAGACCAGCAGGAAACCTTACTGGCCACCGTGCGTGCCCATCTCGAGGCGCAGGGCTACAGCGGCGAACATTACAGCGGCCTCCGGCGCACCTGGAGCCGGGGCTATACCACCTATCATCAGGGCATTTGTGTGTACAGCGACAATGCTTTCGTCGATATCAAAGAGCTGTCACCCCTGGTGCAGGCGCTTAGCCAACCCTACGAGCGCACCTGGCTGTTGTACCCGCGAGACATTCACCCCTGGCTACAGCAAACCTGGGCGGCCTACAGCCCCGACCTCAAACCTGAGGCAGAATAAGCGCTCTATTCCTCCGCTTAGGAGATTTCTAGAAAAGAATCTCCCCGCTGTATCCGGCGACTGTAGCCACCGTAGGATGGGCACTGCCCACCATTAGGCAGAAAGTTTTCCAGAAGTCGTCTTACCCCTACAACAGCGGTTGACGATCGCGGAAGGCCTCAAGCTCTAGCCGCTGCAAGCGCTCGTAGGCCCGATCGATGGTGCGCTGCCCTCGCAGAAAGCCGGTACTGGCACCAGGGCAGAGGTGGGCTAAGGTCGTGGCCGAAAATCGAGCTTTTAGCTTCTCGACCTGCTGGAGTTGGCGGGGCCAGTGAAAGGTTTTCGCCAGCCGCAGCGGTTCTGGCTCGCCACTCTGGTTGGGCAGCAGGTGCCGTCCGGTAAAAAGCACCCCACCGTAGGCGCTGTAGTACAGGCACGACGAACCGGGGGAGTGACCGGGGGTCCAAAAGGCCTCGATCTGAGGGCTAAAGCTAAAGGTATGGTGAAAGGCCGTTTTAGGACTATCGGGCAACAGGTATGCTTCTTGCTCTTGAATAACTATCTCGCAACCCAGGGCTTTCTGGATCGCGGCTGCACGCCCCAATCCGCCTCGGTGGGTAATGAACAGCGATCGCACGCCGCCGCGATCGTTAAGCCAATCGCGGGTGCCCTCATCCCAAGGGGGGGCATCGATCAAAATGTTAGCCGGCTGACCCTCAGGGGTGTTGTTTACAATGAAATAGGCAGTGGCTCCCTGGGTGTCGCGATTAGGCGCAAAGGCATAGACGGTGTCGAACACCGATCGCGGCGGCTTAACACTGGGGGACTGGGCCGACGGAACCGAAGCTGATGCTGCTGTCATAACGTTGGGACAGAGGGGGCAGGACCAGGGGTGAGAAACCCCGATGAAACGCCTATACTAACTGAACTTGCCCCCCTGCCTGAGTAAAATTCTGCGCCTCTGTTGGTGGCGGTTCGCTCTGGGTTCAATCGATACACTTCAATGGCAATTTAATGGTGTTTTTCTGGCTCCTGGTTTTGGGTCTTTTGACTTACGTGCTGCTCCAGCGTAGCGTCAGCCGCATTACGCGTACCCCCGTGTGGCTGCTGTGGCTGGTGATGATGTTGCCCGCCTTCATCCTCACCGGTTGGGTGCTGGTCAACGGCAGTGAGGAGCCTGCCCCCACTGCCCTGCTGCTGGGCCTCTTTATTGCCTGCCCCATTCTCTACTGGGCACTGATTCAGAAAGGTCGAGTTGCTGTGCCCCAGACCGCCAAGGCCGGAGCTGCCGACAACCCGCCGTCGCCCCCGCCTCCGGCTAAACCAGCCCTGCGCCCCATCGATAAAGATGAAGAGGCCATGCTCCAAGGCTGCTTTCCCTGGTCGGTGTACTATCTGCAAAACATTGAGTACCGTCCCCAGGCGATGATTTGCCGTGGCCAGTTGCGGGCTTCGCCGACCGTGGCCTACGACACGGTGCGAGAAAATATTCGCCGTCACTTTGGCGATCGCTTTTTAGTGCTCTTTCAAGAAGGATTGCAGGGCAAGCCCATATTTGCCCTGGTGCCCAACCCCCAGGTCGAGAAAGGGACTCAGGCCGCTACCCTGGCGCGGCCAGGGCTAGCCCTGGGGCTGCTGCTAGTGACGCTGTTGACGACTACAGCGGTGGGGGCCTACCTGGCGGGGGTGAATGAGGCCCAGTGGCAAGCCACGCCTGCGCTAATTTTGAGTGGTCTGCCCTATGCCGTGGCGCTGCTGGTGATTCTGGGCTGCCATGAGATGGGCCACTACCTGATGGCGCGCCGCTACGGCATGCAGGTGACGCTGCCCTACTTCATCCCGGTGCCGTTTTTCCTGGGCACGTTTGGTGCGTTTATTCAAATGAAGTCACCGGTGCCCAACCGGCGTGCCCTATTTGATGTAGGCATTGCCGGGCCGCTGTCGGGGCTGGTGGTGGCGGTGCCACTGCTGCTGTGGGGGCTGAGCCGGTCTACGGTGGTGCCCATCCCCGAGAGTGGGTCTAGCCTGCTTAACTTTGAGGCGCTTGACCCCAAAGCTTCCCTGATGCTGACGCTGCTCTCTAAGCTGGTGCTAGGGGCCACGGTAGCTGCCGATCAGGCGATTCATCTGCATCCGGTGGCGATCGCAGGCTGTCTTGGTTTGGTCGTTACCGCCCTCAACCTGATGCCGGTCGGCCAGCTCGACGGGGGTCACATTATCCACGCTATGTATGGTCAGCGGATCGGCAGCATTGTCGGTCAGGTGGCTCGGTTGCTGGTGTTTGGCCTGGCCCTGGTGCACCCTGAGTTGATGGTCTGGGCGATCTTGCTCTTCTTTATTCCGGCGGCTGACCAGCCCGCCCTCAACGATGTCAGCGAACTCGACGATCGCCGCGACTTTTTGGGCCTGCTGGCCTTGACACTGTTGGTTATGATTGTGCTGCCAGCACCGGGTATTTTGACTCGGCTGCTGTATTAGCCCTCGGCAGGCCCCCTTGTTTGGTAATCGCCATGTCCCAAGACCTCACCCAGTGGATTACGGAGGTGCGCACCCTCCAACGGCAGTTAGCCGACACCCAAAAGGAGCGCGATCAAGCCTTCAACAGTGCCGCTAACTGGCGTCGTCTTTACGAGACCGAAGCTCGCCAGCGCCGTGAAGAAGCAGCCGAATTTCAGGCCCAAATTGAGGCCCTAGAGCAGCGGCTTTCGGCCACGCCTGGCGCGGTTTTAGAAAAAGACCTCGCTACCGTCAACTCTCTACAGGGGCTGCAAGATCGCCTCGATGGCTTAGTGCAACAGTGCCAAGACCTGACCCAAAAATTGGAGGCGGAGAAAGCCGCCCACGTTCAAACCCGCCAGACCCTCACCGCTGCATTGGGCGATACCTTTGACGCTCTGAGGTAGGGGCGTAGCATGCTACGCCCCTACCTTTCTTTTCAGCGTTAGCCCCCGGCAACAAAGATGTAGCGCAGCAAGAAAATAGCGGCTAAAATCCACATGCCAATGGTGGTCTGGGAGGTTTTGCCCTGGAAGGCTTTAACGAGGGGAAAAGCGATCAGGCCCATAGCCAGGCCCTCAGCGATCGAGAAGGCCAGGGGCATCATGATGATGGTGAGAAACCCTGCGATCGCATCGGCAGGCTCATCCCAATCGATCATTTTGGCTCCAGACATCATCAGCACCCCGACAATAATTAGAGCTGGCGCTGTGGCAAAGGCGGGAATGCCCTGAAGCAGAGGGATAAACAGCACTGAGGCAAAAAACAGCGCCGCCGTCACCAGGGCTGTAAACCCGCTGCGCCCCCCTTCGGCAATGCCTGAAGCCGATTCAATGTAGGTGGTCACCGTGGAGGTGCCGAGCACAGCCCCAGCGGTGGTGCCCACGGCATCGGCCATAAACGCCTTTTCAACCCCAGGAAACTTGCCCTCGGCATCAATGTAGCCCGCCTTTGACCCTAGCCCGGTGAGGGTGCCAATAGTGTCAAACAAATCGACAAACAAGAACACGAAGATGATGCTGATCATCTCCCAAAAGTTGATGCGAAACAGTTCGCCTAGCCCGACAAAGGCTTGGCCAAACAAATCTGTCGGGGCCTGGGGAATGGCCATGAGCCCTGTGGGCCAGGGCGAGACGCCCAAAACCCAAGAGAGCAGAGCGGTGCCTAAAATCCCCCACAGCAGTGCTCCGGTCACCCGACGGGCAAATAGGGCAGCGGTAATCACCAAGCCCAGCAGGGCCATGGCAGTTTGGGGCGATCGCAGGTTACCCAGGGTGGTAAAGGTCGCCTCTGAGGGCACAATTATGCCCGCCCCCTTGAGGGCAATGTAGGCGATAAACAAGCCAATCCCCGCTGTGGTCGCGTGCTTCACCGCATCGGGAATTGCCGCCACAATCTTGGTGCGTACGTTAGTTACGGTCATGAGGATGAAGATAATCCCCTCAATGAACACTGCGGCTAGGGCGACGCGCCAGTCGATGCCGAGGCCGAGCACCACCGTAAAAGCAAAGTAGGCGTTAATGCCCATGCCCGGTGCAAGGGCGAAGGGCAACTTGGCGTAGAGCGCCATAATCAGCGTCGCTAGACCCGCCGATAGGCCTGTAGCCACGACCAGTTCTCCAAACAGGTCGCCCGACTCGGTTAAAAACACCGCTTCCGACAAAATCGCCGGATTGACAATCAATATGTAGGCCATGGTGACAAAGGTGGTCAACCCCGCCAAGGTCTCGGTGCGAAAATCGGTGCGCAGGGCTGTGAAGTCAAAAAATTCAGCAAGCCGATTCTCGCGCCCCGGACTAGGGGGCGACTGGGGCAATTGTTCAGTGGGCTGGGTCACAGGAGCACTCCTTCCTCAATGGAACAGATAGATGACTGGCCGCTCTAAACCCGCAGGGCCAATAGACTCAGCCCTTAGTCCACGATATCTAACCGGTGGAATCTGTTGCCTGCGCTACAATCGCCTAATTTTTTACGCACACTGTTATCTCTTTCCCCCTCTACCGGTAGAAGGATTTGGTTTTAGAAAAACAGGACGGCTGGGCTCTAGAACGATTTAGACCAAACCCGACTTGGCTACTCCCGGTGCAGTCGGGCGCAGGCCATACGCCCCTACGGGGTGGCCGCTTGGGACTCGGGGCGTAGAACTCGGATATCGGTATAAGCTATCCGGCGAGGATTTCCGTCTGAACGATAATGACAGGCAAGCTGCCCGTCAGAGCAATGATTTTGCAAATTCGGGATGTGCCTGCGCTCATGCGCGATCTGACAAACAATAATGTGCTATTTGCGCCAGGGCCAGCGGGTGCCCATTTCGGTCGCTGCTGACCAGCTCAGGTATAGCACCAGCAGGGCAATACCAAAGAGAAAGGGGCCTAGATCATCGGGCATAGGGAGGATGTTCTATGGTAGACAAAGCTGCGTTTTAGGGTCTGGAGACTATGGCGATCGCTACCGCTGACAATGGTTGGGTCAATACCGTTGAGGGCCAAAATCCGGCGGTTTTGGAGCGAGCCAGGCAGCTGCTGGCCGGCACGATCTACTGTACCCTGTCTACCTGTTCCTCGGCTGGTCAGCCCTGGGCCTCTCCAGTTTTCTTTGCCTACGACTCAAGCTGGAATCTGTATTGGGCCTCGGCGATCGTCGCTCAGCATTCGCAGAATCTCTCGGCCAACCAGGGCCGGGGGGCGATCGCGATTTACAGCACCCAACCCGAGGAGGGCAAAGGCCAGGGACTTTACCTCACGGGCACCGCTGCCGAGGTGCCTCCCGCTGAGGTCGCGCAAGTTATTCCACTGCTTACCCAGCGCTCGGGGCAGGGGCATCGGCGCACCCCCGCTGACTATCTCGCGCCTTCACCCCGGCGGCTGTACCGCTTTCAACCCCAAGTCATCTGGATGACCGGCGATCGCCTAGCCCTAAGTGAATCGATTTTGATCGACACCAAGATCCAACTCGATCGCGCTGCTTTAATCGCCACCTAGTCTGGGGCAAAGGCAGCGTTCTAGGGTTTGCCATCGCCCTAGAGCTAATCTCCGTCTAAACCTTGCTCAGCATTTCGTCGCCTTTGACCGTGGGTTCGGGGGCGATCGCCGCCGGTACCCGGCTAATGCCTGGCAGCAGATTTTCGACCAGGGTGTGGCTTTCTTCTAGTAGGTAGTTTAGAAACGTCTGGGAGACCACCGAGAGCTGCTTGCCCGCCAAGTGCGCCACATACCAGTGGCGATCGATGGGGAAATGGTCGACATCGAGAATGGCAAACTCGCCTCGGGTGCCCTCAGAGATAATCGTGTGTAGCGACAGCACCGAGATGCCCAGCCCGCCTGCGATCGCCTGCTTGATCGCCTCATTGCTGCCCAGTTCTAAGCGCACCTTGACGTTCACATCGTGCTCAGCCAGCAGCTTTTGCACCGCGTGGCGGGTACCCGAGCCCGGTTCGCGCATGATGAACTGCTCGCCATCGAGAATTTGAATGGGCGATCGCGGCTTACCCACCAGAGGGTGATCTTGAGGCCCCAGCACCACCAGCGGGTTTTCGAGAAAGGGATAAATCTTGAGATCGGGCTGCTCGGGGGGCGTGCTGATGATGTAGAGATCGTCATCGTTGTTGGCCATGCGCTCTTGAATCTGCTGGTGGTTAGTCACCTTCAGCGAGATATCAATACCGGGGAATCGCTGGCAAAACGGCCCTAGCAACCGGGGCACAAAGTATTTGGCCGTGGTAATCACCGCCAGGCGCAGCTGACCCTGCTTTAGCCCTTTGAGGTCAGATACCGCCATCTCAAACTGGTCGAGACCATCAAAGATTTCTTGGCAGGTTTCGAGCAGTTTTTGCCCTGCCTGGGTGAGATAGAGCCGCTTGCCAATTTGTTCAAACAGGGGCAACCCTACCGCCTTGGTCAATTGCTTCACCTGAATCGACACCGTGGGCTGGGTCAGATAGAGTTCTTCGGCGGCGCGAGTAAAGCTGCCATGGCGGGCAGTCGCTTCAAAAACCTTGAGCTGGTGCAGTGTAGCGTGTATCACCGAACAACCTCCCCCTCGCACTGGAGCGCTAGATAGACTGTATTCTATCAAATCGCGACGACTTCTGTTGTTTTTTCTATGAATGCTGCTAAATCAATCTATCGGGTAGAGGGTTCGCGGTACTAGATATAAGGTTTGGGGTATCGGGTTTGCGTTTGCGTTTGCGGCTACCCGATGCCCCAAACCTGCTACCGCCCCGTTTTAACCGTGTCGATTTTGCGCACAAACAGGTCAGAAAAGATCGTGATCACTCGTCGGGGTCGGGTCTTGATATTGGCGCTAAGCGACATACCCGACTGGAGCTGCACCGGTTGCCCATCAATGGCGATCGCCTGATCGCTTAGGGTAATCTCTGCCGGAAACCGATAGGTGGGGTTGATCTGATCGGGGGGCAGCGCGTCGGAACCAATCTGGGTGACGGTGCCCTTGACATCGCCAAACTCGCTGTAGGGGAACGAGTCAATGCGTACATCGACCGCCATGCCCTCGCGCACAAAGCCAATATCGCGGTTGGTGATAAACACCCGTGCCACCAGGGCATCGCTGGGCACGATTTCGAGAATGGGCTCGGTGGAATTGGCCACGTAGCCCGCCTGGTTGGCCCTGAGGTTAAACACCGCGCCGCTGACCGGGGCACGCAGCTCTTGGTAGGTGAGGGTCTGCTGCAACTGGGTCAGCTGGCTGTCAATCTCTTGCAGACGCTTGTCGTTTTCGAGCATGGTTTTGGTCAGCTGGCTGTCGATAGTGGCAATTTGGTTGGTGTTGGTAGCCAGGCGCTGCTGCAACTCATCCTGGGAGGCGATCGAGGTATTGCGAAACTGCTCTTGGGCCTGGGCGATCGCCAGGTCTAGGCGCTGTGTTTCTTCTGCCAATCGGTTGACCTCGGTCTGGCGGTTGTTGACCTCCTGCTCCTGCTGGAGGTACTGAATCTGGCCCAGGCCGCCAGCCTCAAACAGCGGCGTAACCCGCTCTAGAATGTCTTGGTTAACCCGTAGGGCGCTCTGGGCATTGGTGAGCTGAGCCTGGGTTTGGGTGAGCTGACGACGCAGTTGATCGACCTCCAGGTTGGCAATACTGAGGCGCGAGTTGAGTTCGGCATTGGCGGCTCGCAGGCGATCGCGCTGGGCCACCGGCAAACTTTCCCCCGTGGCATCGCCCGCTAGCTGGGCGCGGTAGAGGGCATTTTCGGCCACCAGAGCGGCCCGGTTGCTGGTCAACTGCACTAGCCCAGGGGCAATGTCGAGGGGGGCGCTGGCGTCGAGATCATCCGCGAGCTGCGATCGGTAGTAGGCGTTTTCTTCTAGCAGCTTGGTGCGAATGCTCTCTAGGGATGTGAGCTGGGCCTGGGCCGTCTCGGGGTCAAACCGCAGTAGTGGTGTACCGGCCTCTACGGTTTGCCCCTCCTGCACCAGCACCTCCTGCACCACACCGCCCACCGGGGCCTGCACCGGCTGCACCATGCCCTTGGGCTCCAGCTTGCCCTGGGCTGGTATCGCCTCTTCAAACTTGGCCAGGCAAGCCCAGGCCAGGGTAAAGGAGGTTACCCCGACCAGGCTCCACACCACCGCCCGCGACCATCGGGGTGACTGGCGCAAAATCACAGGTTTGTCGAACTGTATCCGCTGCCGCGAGGGCTGGTTAGAGAGCAGGGTATCGCCCTTGCGGTCGGCAGGGGATGAGTTGGGGGTAAGGCTGTTGATGCGAACCATAGGGGGTGCGGGGATGGGTATCGGGGAGTGGGGATTGGGTATCGGGGATTGGGTATCGGGGATTGGGTGAGCGGTTTACGGTTTACGGTGCAAGGGGGGTGGCGATTGGGTATCGGGTATCGGGTCGCGACCTGACACCCAACACCTATCCCCTAAACGCCGCTGAGCTGTTGTTGGTAGAGGGTGTAGTAGCGCCCCTGCAATTCCATCAATTCGGCGTGGGTGCCTAGCTCTACTGCTGAGCCCTGATCCATTACCAAAATCTGGTCGGCCTGTTGAATGGTGTTGAGCCGGTGAGTGATAAAAAATACCGTGCGGCCCGCCGCCCAGGCTTTAAGGTTCATCGAGACCTGGTGCTCGGTGTCGTAGTCGAGGGCGCTGGTGGCCTCGTCAAGAATCAGCAGGCGCGGGTTTTGCAGAATGGTGCGGGCGATCGCTACTCGCTGCCGCTGCCCCCCCGACAGATTTGAGCCCCGCTCGCCGACGCGGGTGTTGTAGCCCAGGGGCAAATCCATAATGAAGTCGTGGCAGCAGGCAATTTTGGCTGCCTCAATTACTACGCTGGCCTCGGCGTCAGGATTGGTGAGGGAGATATTCTCCTGCATGGTGCCCTCAAACAACAGGCTGTCCTGGGGCACAATGCCGATCTGCCGCCGCAGCGAGTGCAGTTCTACTTTGCTGATGTCGTATTGGTCAATCAAAATTCGGCCCGACTCTAGCTCGTAAAGTCGAGGCAGCAGTTTCATCAGGGTGCTCTTACCCGAACCGCTCTGGCCGACTACACCAACGAATATCCCCGGCGGAAAGTCTAGATTGACGTTGGCCAGCTGCAAGGGGCCAGAGGGGGCAAAGCGAAAGGCCACATTTTCAAAGGTGACCTGGCCTTTAATCTCGGGCATGGGGATTTGGTTGGCATCGTCGGCGTCGGTCTCTTGGGGATGGTCGATGATATCTGACAGCCGCTCCAGCGACAGGGCCGTTTCTTGAAAGTTTTGCCACAGCTGGGCCAGGCGCAAAATTGGCGCGGTCACATAGCCCGAAATAATCCGAAAGGCGATTAGCTGCCCCAGAGTGAGCTGCCCTTGGAGCACCAGGTAGGCCCCGACCCACAGCACCAGCAGCGCCGAGAGCTTGTTGAGAAAGTTGCTGGCCGAGTTAGCGGTGGTGGAGGTCAGCACCGTATTAAACCCGGCACTGACGTACTCGGCGTAGCGCTCCTGCCATTGCCAGCGGGTGCGCAGCTCAATGTTTTGCGCCTTGACGGTTTGAATGCCCGATAGCGACTCGACCAAGAGCGACTGGGTGGCAGCATTGCGCTCAGCTTTCACCCGCAGTTGTTTGCGCACAATGGGGGCCGCCAGCATGGTCACCAACACAAACAGCGGAATCGTGGCTAGGGCGACCAGGGTGAGTAGCCAGCTGTAGATGAACATTACGACGATGTACACCACCGAAAACACCGCGTCGAGTACCACGGTCAGGGCGGTGCCGGTGAGAAAAGAGCGGATATTCTCTAGCTCATTGATGCGGCTGGAGAGTTCGCCTACGGGGCGTTTATCGAAGTAGCGCAAGGGTAGGCGAAACAGGTGATCGATAATTTCTGACCCCAGGGCCATATCGATGCGGTTGGTGGTGTCGACAAACAGGTAGGTGCGCAGGCTGGTCAGCACCGCCTCAAACACCGCCACAATGACTAAGAAAACGCCCAGCACTTGCAGGGTGTCGATGCTGTTTTGCACGATCACCTTGTCAATGATGATCTGCACCATCAGCGGGTTAGCTAAGCCAAACAGTTGCACAAAAAACGAGGCGACAAATACCTCGACCAGTACCCAGCGGTACTTTTGAATGGAGGGCCAGAACCACTGGAGGCCAAACTTCTGTTGGGGCGTTTCGCGGGTTGGTTCAAGCAGTAGTACCTCGCCGCTCTCACCCCAAACTTCGGCAAAGCTCTCGGGGGTACGGCGAATGATGCCCACCTCAGGGTCGCCCAGCACGTAGGCCTTCTCGTTGGTTTCGTAGACCACCGCAAAGCTTTCCTGCCAGCGAATCAGACAGGGGGTGTGGAGGCGACCAAAGGCTCCGACAGGAACCCGCACTAGCTGGGTTTTAAGGCCCATCATTTCGCTTACTGAGCCGCAGATGGGTAGCGATAGCTGGCCCATGCGCTCGTGCTGATTGGCCAAAATGCGGCGAATCATGTCTTTGCGGAAGGGCATGGAAAACTGCTGGCTGAGCATATCGAAGCAGGCCAGGGCACCGTCGACCTCGCCCCGCCCTCGGGCAAAGGGGTAGCTGCGGCTGGGCGATTTTCCTGCGGCTGCGACGTCTTGAGCGCGAGGGGCTAGATCGGCCTCGGTGGCGTAGGGAATGTTGTTGACGTCGAGCACAGCTACGGGCAGGGCTAGGGCATCGCTTTGGGCGATCGCCGGTTTGGGCATGGTCTCCGCCAAGACCGCTGGAGTCATACCCAGCACCCTTGCCCCCTGAGGGCTGAGCACTTCCACAGAGCGATCGAGCGCCAGGGTTGACCCCACGGGCACATTCAGCACTGTGCCGCCGCTGAGCACCCAGATAAACGTGCGATCGAGCGAGGCTAGATCACAGGGGCCAGTAGGCAGAGTGACGATCGCCGAGGCGTCACAGACTATTTGGGCCTTGGCCTTGAGATCGCCCATGTCGAGGGCATGGACCTTAGCATGCTTAGCCACCAGGTCAAAGGCCTCGATCGCATAGGGGCGATCGCGCACCGCCCCCCCAAACTCTGGATAGTCACTGAGCAAACTCAAAAACTTGTAGGAGGGCAGCGTTAAGGCCAGCACCTCGCTCGACGCAATCACCGTTTCACAGGATACCCCCCGAATTAGGCTGATCACCCCGAGCATTTCGCCTTGATCAAAGCGGTGCAGGGTAATCGGCTGCTCGGTGCGTGGATCGTAGCCCAACAGCCGGGCTTGCCCCTCTAACAGCACAATCACCTGCTGGGTGAGCACCTCGCGCCGCAGCAGCGGTTGTCCCACCCGGTACCGTAGCGGCTGGGCCGTTTGCAGTAGCTGTTGCAAGGCCTCAGCAGGCAGCCGATCAAAGGGTGCCAGGGATTGCAGCGTTTGCTGAATAGAAAGAGAGGTTTGGGTCATAGCCAAGTCATAGGAAGGCGCGGCCTTAGACGATCGGGCAGGTTATGGCAGTAGCAACCCATGCCTACCAGATTTAATTAATAGGTGCAAGGGGCGATCGCCCTGCACACCAAATCGATACAGAATGTGGGTTAAGCCAGTATTTTTGGTACTTACACTGTGACTAAGCTACGTCGTTGGCGATCGCTCAAACGATAACCCCAGGTTAACGTTGCTGCTCTGCTTTCAAGCCTGCCTTTTTCCCAGAGCGCTGTAGAAGATCGCTGTCGCCTTTAACTGTCCTGCTGTGCCACTTTTGCCCGCTGCCGGTTTTTATAGCTGTTCTATAGAAACCGCTGGTAGGTTCATACACAGAACGTTTACTGTTGCTTGCTGCACCGCTACTGCTATGCCGATGTCAACCGCTCAGGTCTTCGTGCCCCGCTGGCTCCAGGCGACTACCCTGGGGTTGGCCCTCGGCCTGGTCTCAGGCTGCGAAAACTACCCCGCCACCGGCAACACTGTCACCACCGGCACCTACGAAGCCGTTGCCACCGTCACCCAAACCTGGCGAGCCGAATATGCCCGCAGCTTCGATCGCCGCCAGACCATTCACATGGAAACCTTTGAATCTAACTCGTTGGTCAACCGCAATGGGGTGCGCCCCGAGGGAGCTGCCACCGGCCCCGACGACGAGGGGCTGTACTGGCCGCCGTTGCCACCGCGCCCTACCGCCGACGAGCTAGAGGCCCGCAAGCGCGAACCGATTGAGCAGCGCACCGACCCCGCGATCTTCCGCGAAGTCGACTATGCGATCACCTTTGACTACAACGGCCAGCGCCGCACCCTACCCACGACCCGCACGGTCTACCGCGAAGCCTCGCGCGCCTTTGCCGACCAGCAGGCGCTTGAAGTTACCTTTGGCCCCGGTGAGCAGAGCATTGGGGCAGCGCGGCGCATTGCCAGCTTTGATCGGTAAAAGGGTGGATGAGTGGATGGGTGGATGAGTGGATGGGTGGATGAGTGGATGGGGGGGGTGAGACCTACACCCCGGCTCCTCGATAAAGCCGCGCGGCCTGCTCAGGGCTGAGACGATTAGCTCCCGGCCAGTAGGGCTGCACCGGCTCCGAAAATTCGGGTCTGGCCCCCCCATGGCCACCAGCCTTACCATCGTTGTCAGACTTGAGCGACAGCCCGCCGGGCTTCATAGACTTCGCATCTTCAATATCGGCGTAGATTTTGCTGTGGGGCGGTACAAATGTCTCGGTTTCTTCGTCGTAGGCCAGCAGTTGGGCGGTTTCGAGCTGGTAGATCCAGCCGTGGATGTCGAGGTTGCCCGCGTGCAGCTTAGAACGCACCGAAGGATAGGTTTGCAGATTGTCGATCTGGGTGAGCACGTTCTGCGCTACCAGCATGTCGAGCTTTTCTTTTTTGCCGAGGTGGCCGTAGTGGTCTTCCACCAGCTTGCGGGTGGCCTCGGTGTGATGCAGCCAGTGGTAGACCAGGGGCATTTTTTCTTCCAGTTCGCCGATCTGTAGCAACCCCTTCATGGCTCCGCATTGGGTGTGGCCGCAGACAATCACCTGGCGAATATCTAGCGCCTCCATGGCGTACTCAATGGTTGCCCCTTCGCCACCGTTGGTCGCCTCGTAGGGCGGAATAATGTTGCCCGCATTGCGAATAATAAACAGGTCGCCAATCTCTGACTGGGTAATAATCGTGGGGTCTACCCGCGAGTCAGAGCAGCCGATAAACAGCACCCTGGGGTGTTGCCCCTTGGCCAACTGCTTGATCAGCTCCTTGTGGTCGGGAATATAGTTTTCCTGAAACTCACGCAGGCCTTGCAGCAGCTTTTCCATAGGGCAGACTTAGAATCAGGGCAAAACATAGCGCAGGCTCAGACTGTGCTGTCTGCACCCACACCTATTGTTATCCCATATCTAAGGCCTTAGCACCGCAAAGATTTACTTATCGGGGTAATTACCGCTGCTTCTGAGGGATGGGGCACCCCCGTTCTAAAGACTAAATTGGCCCAGATGCCCGATCAAATTGGGGGTTCAGCGCAATAATGGGCGTAATCTCCTATAGTTTGCGGCCATGCGTAACCCCTTTGGGCGACTCAAGTCCTTGCCTTGGGCAATTTTGTTTCAAGTGGCCCTGGTGGCGGTGGCGATCGCTACGGCTGCCGACCTGCTGCTGGCCCAGGGGTTGGCCCTACTGCTGGCCAATGTGGGCAGCGGCCTGATGCCCCTGATGCAGCTGCTGTTTATGGCGCTGCCCCTGGCCGCTGGGTTTGGCCTGGGGGCCTTGGGCCTCACGCTTTTAGAACGCTGGTTTACTAGGGTTTATATCGATACCGGCATTTTGTGGGCGCTGGTGGCCTGCTTAGCGCTGGTGCTGTTTGCCAAAGGGTTTTTGCCCATTCCTGCGGCTTTGGTCACCCCGTCTTACCCGTTAGTCGTTGGGGTGCTGCTGGGCATTTTTGTAGTGGGCAAACGTCACTGGCGACGCTGGTAAGCGCAGAAACAACCGGGGCCAGCTGGGTCAGCCATGTAAGTAATCGTATTGAGATACCAAAAAGTTCATGAAAGCTATTTTGAAAAGCTTGCTGCTCAGTAGTCTGTTTACCCTGAGCCTGCCTGCCCTAGCTGAGACCCCTCGCATCGAGATTGACTACGATACTGGAGACCTGACTGACCAGCAGATCGAGCAGGGGCCTATTCGGGTTGTGGCCAGCTATACCCCCATCGACTACGACGCTGAAACCATTGGCAACAACCTCAGCCTTCAGCTGTTTTATAACGATGAGCTCCAGCTATCGGTAACCGATACCGCCGCTATGTTTGCGGGCATTGACCTGATTGATCTCGACAGTAACGGCACCGCTGAGGTGGTGGTGCAAACGTTTACCGGTGGTGCCCACTGCTGTATGGCTTACACTACCTATGCTTGGCAAGATGGGCAGTTTAATCCCATTTACTTTAGCTATCTCGACGGCGGCGGCGGTGAGTTTAAAGACCTCAACGGCGATGGGAAAATGGAATTTGTCACCCTAGACAATGCTTTTTTCTATAGCTTTAGTTCCTACGCCGGGTCTTACCCGCCCAGCGTGATTCTCACCTACGACAATGGCCAGTACCGCGACACCACGACCCAATTTACCAACTACATTGAAGACATCGCCGCTGGCATGCGTTTCACCATCGAAGATCCAGAATTTGCCGATCGCGGTGACAAAAACGGTGTGTTAGCGGGCTATGTTGCCCAAAACATTCGCCTGGGGCGCTATCGAGCAGCCTGGCAGTACATGCTGGCCCACTACGGTCGCACCGACGACTGGGGCCTTTACACCTACACCGACGATGGGGAAATGGTACAAACCTATCCAGATTTTCCCACTGCGCTCTACGCCTTTTTGCAGGATCTAGGCTATCTAGACGCCAGCGGTAGGCCCCAGGTCACGGTTGAGCGCTCGCCAGTTGTGGCTGAGCGATCGCAGTTTTAGTCAGCGTTAAAAAAAAGGGTAGGCCGCTGCGACCTACCCTTTTGATAATTTGACTGTTGGTGAACCTATAGCAATCTGATTGAGGGTAGTGAATGTAGAACGAGTACCTTGCCCGTACAGGCAAAACGCCTGACCTACAACTAGTCACGAGTCGTCGAGGATCGCTATAGAAACTGTCTAACTGATGCTAGAAACCGGTGCGACGGTAGTTGCCGCCGTTACCGCCACCGCCGCCGCCACTGCGGGCGTCGTCGCGGGGGCGAGCTTTATTAACTCGCATTTCACGACCCATCCACTCGGCCCCATCTAGGGATTCGATGATGGAGTCTTCCTGGGTTTCAGCCGCCATATCCACAAAGGCAAAGCCTCGGGGGCGACCGGTTTCGCGATCGGTGGGCAGGCTAACCCGCTTCACGTCGCCGTATTCTGCAAACACCCGCTCCAGATCTTCGCGGGTGACATCGTAGGACAAATTACCAACATAGAGTGACATAGAGTTGTCTCCTTACTGTACAAACGCAGCGAGTAAACGGAGACAAAGCTGTATCGAAAATCAAAATGAAATGAAACAAGCGAAATCTACCGAAAACTAACCAAAGACCATTTTAACATCGCGCTCCGCCAGTCGGGGAGGCCTAGGCTGGTTAGCGGTAGTCCCCTCTTAGGTGTCGTACATTAGGCCTTCGGGGGCTTCAGGGTTGTCTTCTAGGTACTGATCAAAGCCGGTTTTCTTGGGCTTCTGGTGCTGGTGGGAGGCCTCGGCCCGCATTTCTTCGACCACATCCCAGGCGACTGCCGCTTCAGACGAGGTTTCGCCCTTTTCGGCGGTAACCTGGTGGGCGTAGTCGATCGCTTTTTGCAGCTCGTCTTGAAAGTCTTTGCCGTCAACGCTCATAGTTGCTCTCCTGCAATAGATCGGTTGTAGAGACAGACAAGACTATCGTACCCGGCGGCGAAACCTCTGTCGCCTTTTACCCACCTACTCGGCCAGGCTGGGTTTGGGCCAGCTACGGCAACAATGCCTAAACCCCCAAAGCTAATGCTCAAATACGCCCTGGTACTGGAGCAGGTCGAGGGCGACAAAGGTGGGCAGGCAGCTAAAGCAGTCTTGGGCCAGATCCCAGCGGCCCTCGCGCTTGAGCATGGCGGTGAGGGTGTGGTGAATGCCGTGGAGGTAGCGGACGTCGTTGGCGGCGTAGCTGAGCTGTTCGTCGGAGAGATTCATGGCGTTGCCCCAGTCGGAGCTTTGGGCGGTTTTGTCGAGCTCGATGCCCTCTAGCTCGCGTACCAGCTCTTTGAGACCGTGGCGGGGGCTATAGGTGCGGCTGAGTTTGCTGGCAATTTTGCTGCAAAACACTGGGGCTACGGTAATGCCCAGGTTGTGCTTGAGGGTGGCCAGGTCAAAGCGGGCAAAGTGAAACAGTTTGAGAATGTTTGGGGCTTCGAGCAGTTCTTTGAGCAATGGCGCTTCTTTTTGGCCGAGTTCAATGCGCACCACTGCTACATGGCCCTCAGGATCTGAGAGTTGCACCAGGCAGAGGCGATCGCGCAGCGGCAGCAACCCCATAGTCTCGGTGTCGCAGGCGATCGCACTGGCCTGTTGATAGCGGGCCAGTAGATCGGGGGTAAGGTCGCGATCGCAGATTTCAAAACCGTCAGCCATAGTGCTCCTAATCTTTATCGGATAGGTCAGGCTGCCAGGGCAACCATTTGCTATCAAGGGCCTGCTCAAGCGTGAAGCAAGGCTCCTCGGGAACCTGCTTAGCGTCTAATTTGCTGACCCTTAAAAACAAATCTCGGCCCTTGACATACTCAGCGGTGTAGCGATTCTTCAGATGGTTTCTCAGACTGGGGCTGTCGTCTAAAATTTCCTGAATTTCTTGACGAAAGTTGCCAATTTCTCTGTCCCAACCAGAGAAACATCTATTTCGCTCGGTTTCCCAGTAGCTCAGTTTTAGCAGGTGCTCACAGAGTCGCTTTAGATAGCTGTTGAGCGATCGCTTATCACTTCTGCCCAAGCTTTCAATTTCCTCAATCAGGTTTTCTAGATCAAGGGCGCTAAAGTTTTGGGATTGCAGCTGAGCGACAGTGTCTTCCAACCAGAGTTGGTAATCTACGTCGTACAACGACTTTGGTTTGACGTCGATTTCCGCACTCATCTGCAATCCCTAACCTAGCTTTAGACAACTCGACCGGTAAAAGGGACTACTCTAACCCGCCAAGGGCTTTGGCCACCGTGTTCACGTCCTTGTCGCCCCGACCCGAGGAGTTGATCACAATGCGAGGGTTGCCGGTGAGCTGGGGGCAGAGGGTCTCCAGGTACGCAAAGGCGTGGGCGGTTTCCAGGGCGGGGATAATCCCCTCCAGGCGCGACACCCGCTGGAAGGCATCTAGAGCCTCCTGGTCGGTGACGCTGTAATACTCGGCCCGGCCCGCATCCTTCAAAAAGCTGTGCTCGGGGCCAACGCCAGGATAATCCAGACCAGCACTGATGGAATGGGCTTCAATCACCTGGCCTTCGCTGTCTTGCAGCAGGTAGCTCATTGCTCCATGGAGCACACCTACCCGGCCCTCGGTTAGCGTGGCGGCGTGCTTGCCGCTGGCCACACCGCTGCCCGCCGCCTCAATGCCAACCATTCGCACGGTGGGATCATTGACAAACTCATGGAACAGACCCATGGCGTTGGAGCCGCCGCCAACGCAGGCCATCAGGATATCGGGCAGGCCGCCAAACTTCTCGACGCACTGGGCGCGGGTCTCTTCACCGATGATGGCGTGGAAGTCGCGCACCATCATCGGGTAGGGGTGCGGCCCCGCCACAGAACCCAGGATGTAGTGAGTATTTTCTACATTCGTCACCCAGTCGCGAATCGCTTCAGAGGTGGCATCCTTGAGCGTGCCGGTGCCCGCCGTCACGCCGCGCACCTCGGCCCCCATCAGCCGCATGCGAAACACGTTCAGCGATTGGCGCTCCATGTCTTGCACGCCCATATAAATCACGCATTGCAGACCAAAGCGGGCGCACACCGTCGCGGTGGCTACCCCGTGCTGGCCCGCTCCAGTTTCAGCGATAATCCGCTGCTTGCCCATGCGCTTGGCCAAGAGCACCTGCCCCAGGGCGTTGTTGATCTTGTGTGCCCCGGTGTGGTTGAGGTCTTCGCGCTTGAGGTAGATATCGGGGCCGTTGCCGTCGGGGCGGCGGTAGTGAGCGGTGAGCCGCTCGGCGAAATACAGCGGCGTGGCGCGACCGACGTAATCTTTTAGCAGCCCGTCTAGCTCGGCCTTAAAGTCGGCCTCGTCGCGGTATTGGTAAAAGGCCTGCTCTAGTTCAAAGAGCGCGGGCATGAGGGTTTCGGGCACGTACTTGCCGCCAAACTGGCCAAAGCGGCCCAGGGCATCGGGGCGGGCATCGGTGACGGCGGGGCGAGGCGAGAGCGGCGTTTGGGTCACAGGCTTGGCGGGGGTGAAGGGTTAGAATGTGCCCCTATTATAGGGAATGCCCCGACCCGTTGCTAGGGCGTTAGGCCGTGCGCCGTAGCGCTGCCGGGGCCTGCCGCCGTTGTAGCGAGTGAATGTGGTGGAACAGTTCCCAGCAATATTGCTCGGGTAGCCCACAGGTGGCCGCCCCCCGCATGACTACGCTGGAGTACCACTCGTTGGGGGCAATCTCTTCGTGGGTCTTGCTGATCACGGAGTAGGTGCGGGTTTCACCGTAGACCTGACCGTTGCAATTTACTGTCACTATTTCGTGGCAGTAGCCCTCTTCGCGTAGGTCAAGGGCGGGGCTGAGTCGCCAGGGCAGGCTATACAGCACCCCCTGCACCGTGGAGCCGGGCTGGGTAACTACATCGAGCACGCCGCAGTCGCGCAGGCGCGATCGCCGAAAGAACCCCAGCCGATAGCCCTCCAGTGTGGCGGGGCCAATGACGTAGGCGTGGGTGCTCTCGCCCAGCGATCGCTTCAAATCGACCGGGCACATGCAGGAGCCGTAGGCAAAGTAGTAGAAGCGATCGCGATCGTCATTCTTGGGGCCGGGGAGGGGGGTAAGACTGGTCATGGGCGATCGTGGAGAGCGAGGGTTGAGGGTAACGGGTATTGGGTTAACCCACCCCTAGCCCCTCCCAGGAGGGGATGGAGTAAGGCTCATGCTAGGAGCAAAGCTCTGCAATTGATAACGACTCTAAACCCAATCTACGGTTTTCCGGTCGGGATGCCGAGGATTGATACTATTACTTTCGTTTATATCACTCTATTTCTCAAGGAGAAAGGTTTCTTGATGAAGCTTTGACAAGTCTTTAAGGTGCCCAGGCAGGAAAGCTAGAAACCCGGTTTCTAGGGCAGGGGGTTGTTCGATCGCAGGAGAGATCCCAGGGTCTAGGGAGCTGGCGTGAATCTGTGACAACGTGCAGAAGAACCCTGGGATCTGGGCTGTGGCGGGGAGGCTTCGATAATTTTGCACCGCCCAAAACTATCGTTGTGGCGGCTGGTTTCTTCAATGCGGTGGCCTGCCACACAATCGCGAGTCATGATAACGGTAATACGTTCACCCGATTGAGGCACAGCCCGTGTCTAGTAAGGTCCAAACATGCCATTGGCCGGGTTGTCGGCCTCGTCGCTACAGCAAAACGCGCTGAAGTGCTGCAAAAACTCGGCTTTGGTGAGCCAGCCGTCCTGGTCGGCATCGAGCGGGGGAAACACCAGGGGCGCATAGACTGGCGACTCGTTAAAGGCGGCCAGCAGCTGTCCCCATTCGGCTTCGTTGACTTTGCCATCTTCATCTTGGTCAAAGACATCGAAGATTAGCTCCATCAGGCTGATAATATCCTCGGCGTGAAGCTCGTTATCGGTTAGCCCGTCATCGTAGTAGGCCAGCCATTCGTTTCGGGAAACTTGGTCGTTGTGGGCGGTGTCGGCTTTTTTTTCGAGCCCTTGCCACTTGCGCATCAGCTTGTCTTGCAGCACCAGGCAGCGGGGCGATCGCAGCGACCAGTTGCGCAGGGTAGACAGCTTTTTAAACATCAGCTCGAAGTCTTTTTTGACCAACGCTCCGGTGTAGTCAGAGTCGTACATGCTAAATAGTTTGGTCAATTTGCGCTGTTGCAAGTCAGTTAACATGGCCCGTACTCCCCTCTGCCCCGGCAGTTGCCCTTACAGTCATTAGCCTATAGCACTTTCCGGTTGCCTGTGGCCTAGATCTCAGGGTTTTGCGGTGTTGCGTAGAGCGATGGCAACGCCCAGCAGAACTTTGGGATCTGGGCAGCGCTATAACTCCAAAATTCTGGCACAGGGGATCGCTGTCGGGCGGTGTCTGTGGCTAGTCTGGGGTAAGCTTTGCCCACCGAGGAAACCCACTGTGAAACGTGCCCTTGCGATCGCCCTGGCTCCCCTTTGCTTTGGCCTGATCACCACCCTGCCGTTGCCGGGGTTAGAGGGCTGCTCGATGGTGGCCTGGGCGCAGTCGGTTCGCGTCTACGGTAGTCAGGGCAGCAATGGTCGCACGGGCAGATCAGGCCGCGACGGCACGGCGGGGCAGAGTCAGAGCGTAGTGGTAGACGGTACCCCGGCTAGCTTTGCGATCGCGGGCAGCGATGGCGAAGACGGCGAGAATGGTGAAAACGGTTACCGCCCTCGCTGCGGTGGCCAGCCCCGCAACGTGGCCTACGATCTCCGTGCCCCCGATGGTGGTAGTGGGGGTAGCGGCGGGGCGGGCGGCAGCGGCGGCAGCGGCGGCGATTTATTGGTGTACTACGGCGATCGCAGTCATCTGCAACGGCTCTCGGTCGATGCCCGAGGGGGGCGCTCGGGCCGGGGCGGGCGCGGTGGCAGCGGGGCGATCGGCTGTCGCTGCGATGTGCGTCAGTGGACGGTGCAGACCTGCACGGGCACCCCCGGCCAATCCGACCACAGCTGCCAAAACGCCCGCTACACCTGCCGCGATGGCCGCAGCGGCAGCAATGGGTCCTTTGGCCGCGACGGCACTCCCGGTGCCGATGGGCAACTGTCGCTGGTCAACCAGCTAGAGCCACTGCCTCCCGAAAACCCAACGATTTCTGTGGGGCTGACCACTTTGTCTAACCAGCCTGTGCGGCTCTCGCGCAACCTGTGGGCCGAGCGGGCGGGGGCCAATGCCCTGCTGGCCCCCGGCTCGCGGGTTAGAGACACCTACCGCGAATATACGGGGCGGGTAGAGGGCGATGTCAGCCTCGACTGGCAGGCCCCACGCCCCCTTGGGGTATTTGCGGGCGGCAACCTGCGAGCCGAGATTCAGCCCGACGGGTCGCTGACGGCGGTATTTCCCGACAGCCTGTGGGCCGACTACACCAGCCGCCGCGAGGGCGAGCAGCTGACGATCACGGTCACCAACGCGGTGCGGGCCAGCGATGTCACCCGGCTGGCCTGGGGCGGGGTGCAGGGCAATGGCGCGAACCTCAGCGCGGCGGTGCTAGACCTGGCGGGAGAGGCGGCCTATCTCAATACCCAGTTTCGCGTCAGACTGCGCACCACCGCCGATGACCCCAGAGACAGTCGCCGACCTCGCTACGTCACGGTTTATGACGACGTTTTACCAGCCGAACTGGTGAGCCTGGAGGGCAACCGCTACGAGCTAGCTTTAGGGCGGCTGCCCATTGACCGAGGGCCGTTTAGTCGTGGCACCTACGCCCAGGTCGAGATCACGGCAGTGCGATCGCTCGGAGACAACTGGGCCGAGCAGCCGTTGTCGTGGCAGGGTCAGTTTTAGGCGTGGGTGCGTGGGAGCTTTACTGGGGGTGAGCTGCTGGCGTTACGTTCAGGCAGTCTACGATGGTTTGCACGATCGCCTCTGGGGCTGGGGCTACATCGACCACCAGACTGTCGGCGGGGGCTTCTAGGGCGTCAAATTGGCTGTCTAGCAGGGTGTCGTCCATAAAGTGACCCTGGCGCTGTTTGAGCCGCTGCTGAATCAGGTCGTAGGAGCCTTTTAGCAGCACAAATTTGACCCGATCGCGATCGCCGCCGAGCTGCTCGCGATAGGCAGCTTTGAGGGCTGAGCAGGCCACCACCGCTCCCTGGCCATTGTCTAGCAACGTTTCAATACATTCCTGCAAAGACTCAACCCAGGGAGCGCGATCGGCATCGGTTAACGATTCACCTCGCTCCATTTTGGCTATATTATCGGGCGAGTGAAAATCGTCGCCATCGAGGAAGGGGCTGTTGAGGCGTTGGGCCAGCAGTTTGCCAACGGTCGTTTTGCCCGCCCCCGAAACCCCTGTCAAGATTATGATCGTATTAGTCATGGTATTGATTGATGCGGCATTGCAATTGACTCAGCCATCCCTGAGCCAATCGATTCAGACCGGCTAAACCTTCTGGTTCAACGCTTTGGTCTAACCAGAGTCTATCCACTGAGCATCCCGGTTGCATGATTTCACCCACGGGTTTGAGTGTATGACTATCTCCTTCGGGCGTCACCTGTGCAGCCACAGGGCAATGGCTACCCAGCAAGAATGGCTGATCACCAATGGCATTGGCGGCTACGGCTGTGGCACCGTCGCCGGAGTGCTCAACCGCCACTACCACGGGTTGCTGGTGGCTACCCTCAAGCCGCCGCTCGATCGCACCCTACTCGTTACCAAGGTTGACGAAACCGCTCACTACCTGGGGCAATCCTGCGACTTGCATTGCGATCGCTGGGCCGATGGCACCCTGCATCCCCAGGGCTATCTGTATCTAGAGTCGTTTCGGCTAGAGGGTACGATTCCGATCTGGGTCTATGCGATCGCCGATGCCCGCCTCGAAAAGCGGGTGTGGATGGAGCCAGGGGCCAACACCACCTACGTGCGCTACACCCTTAGTCGGGCCAGCGTTCCCCTCGATTTGACGCTCAAGGTGCTGGTCAACCACCGCGACCACCACCACAGCACCCAGGGCAACGGCTGGCAAATGACCCTGACAGAATGCCCCCAGGGGTTGCAGATTCAGGCCAAAGCCGGTGTTCAACCCTTTTATTTACTTAGCGAAACCGCCCCTGCCCAGCCCGCCCACACCTGGTACAACGGTTATGCCCTCGCGGTTGAAGCTTACCGGGGCATTGACCCCTACGACGATCATCTGCACGCGGCTACCTTTGCCCCCACCCTGGGTCAGGGGCAATCGTTTACCCTGGTGGCCACCACCGAAGCCGAAGCCGATCGCTCGGGCCAAAGCGCCCTGCTGCGCCGTATGGCCTATGAGCAGCACCTGATCACTCAGGGAGCCGCTGCCCAACCGGAGGCTGAACCGCCTGCCTGGGTGAGGCAACTGGTGCTGGCCGCCGATCAGTTTGTGGTCAATCGGGCCATTGCTACGGCTGAAGGTGCTGGCGCTGAGGGGGCTGGCGGAGACGATCTGGATGGTTCTCCAGAGCCGGCTAGCAGCGGCAAAACCATCATTGCGGGCTACCCCTGGTTTGGCGACTGGGGCCGCGACACCATGATCGCCCTGCCCGGCCTCACCCTGGCCACCGGGCGGCCCTCCCTGGCTCGGCGGATCTTGCAGACCTTTGCCCGCTTTCTCGACCAGGGCATGTTGCCCAACGCCTTTCCTGAAAGTGGTGAAGCGCCCCACTACAACACCGTAGACGCTACCCTCTGGTACTTCGAAGCGCTGCGGGCCTACCACCGCGCCACGGAAGACACCGCGCTGATTGAAGAACTCTTTGGCCCCTTGCAGGAGGTGATCACCTGGCACTGTAAAGGCACCCGCCACGGCATTCAGGTCGATGCCGCCGATGGGCTGCTCTCTGCTGGGGAAGCGGGCGTACAGCTCACCTGGATGGATGCCAAGGTGAAGGACTGGGTGGTTACCCCTCGCATCGGCAAACCGGTTGAAGTCAATGCCCTGTGGTACAACGCCCTGCTGGTGATGGCCGACTTTGCCGCAATTTTGGGCCAGCCGGTGGGGCAGTTTCAAGAATTGGCGGCCCAAACCCGCCAGGGATTTCAGCGGTTTTGGAATGAGTCGCTAGGCTACTGCTACGACCTGCTCGACGGCCCCGATGGGGACGATGTGGCCCTGCGGCCTAACCAAATTTTCGCCGTTTCGCTGCCCGATCCAACCCTGGGCGATCCCTGCCTCAGCGCCGATCAGCAGCAGGCGGTGGTGAATGCGGTGGCCCAGCGACTGCTGACCTCCCACGGGCTGCGATCGCTCGACCCGGCCCACCCCAGCTACCAAGGCCGCTACGGTGGTGACCTAGTGGAGCGCGACGGAGCCTACCACCAGGGCACCGTGTGGAGCTGGCTGATTGGCCCCTTTGCCCAGGCCCACTGGCGGGTCTATCAAGACGCCGATCTGGCCCACAGCTTTCTAGACCCGCTAATTCACCACCTCCAGGGCGGCTGTCTGGGCACCGTCAGCGAAATCTTTGACGGCGATGCACCCATGGAGCCGCGCGGGGCCTTTGCCCAGGCCTGGTCGGTGGCCGAACTGCTGCGGGTGAGCGCCCTACTGCGGCCCCACCTGAAGGAGTAAACGCAAAGTACAGGATTTACACCTGGGGGGCAGGGGCAACTGTAGACCTGCCAAGGCGGACGCGATCGATTTGTAGGGGCGTAGCATGCTACGCCCCTACGAGGTATCGGTTTCGAATCGGGGGTTGTAGGTCGGATTCGGTATTAGATGGGCGCGCTAGCGCGATCGCAGCTGCCCCCCAGCGCTGTCACCATGGTGCAGGTATTGACCACCAGCATTTCTTGGGTGGTTTCAGCACCGCTACCGGGGCCGCCGGGGCCTTCGACAAACAGCGGTTGCTCAGCTACGGCCACTCCAGCATCTCTGGCTACCGACTCAATTAGCCTCGGGTTGGTGGTGTCTTCGGCAAAAATGGCGGGCACCTCTGCGGCCTTAACCTGGTCAACTAAAGCGGTCATTGCCCCAGGGGTAGGCTGTTCATCGGTACTGAGGCCGCTGAGGGCACCCTTGACCTCAAACCCGTAGGCGTCAGCGAAGTAGCCAAAGGAATCGTGGGTGGTCACCAACTGACGCTGGGCGGCGGGTACTGTGGCTACCTGGGTTTGAATCCAGCTATCGATATCGTTAAATTGCGCGGCTAGGCGATCGGCATTCTCGGCATAGAGGTCGGCCTGCTCGGGGTTAATCTCGGCTAGGTGCTCGGCGATCACCGCTGCGATCGCGCCATTGTTGGGGGCGCTATGCCAGACATGCGGATCGGGAGCCAGATCTGCCGCCGCTGTGGTCCCGTGGTCGTGGGCATCCTCATGGGCATGGTCGTGGTCCTGCTCATGGTCGTGAGCGGCTTCGGCCCCGTGGTCATGGTCGTCAGCATGGTCATGGTCATGATCGTGGGGTTCAGCCATCAACGGGTTGGGAACCGCTGCTTCGTAGACCGCCACCCGCGTAGCCGCAGTGGTACTGCCTTCTACCAGGCTAATAATATTGGGGGCGAGGTCATAGCCGTCGTAGAGCACTAGATCGGCCTGCTCAATAGTTTGGCGATCGGAGGGCCTCACCTGGTAGGTGTGGGGGTCGGTACCCGGTTCGAGCAGGCAGGTGAGGGCGATGGTAGTTTCGGCAATTTGCTCGGTCAGATCGCAAAGTACGCTGGTGGTGGCTACCACTACGGGGGCATCGGCCTGCGCTACGGGGGCCTCTTCGGCGGTATTGGCCACTTCGTCACCGCTGCACCCGACTAAGCCCACGCCCAAGGCGATCGCCCAACCAGTGCCCCACCGGACCGATCGCCGAAACTGCTGACCATCGGTTGGTCGAGTCACTGTAGGTAAAAACATGGTCTATCTCTCCCAGAAATGGATAACTAAACTACTATGATGGTGATAATGGTTATCATTTCATGGGTGTCATGCTAGAGGTTCAAAACCTGTCTGTCAACTACCGGGGGAGGCAGGCCCTAGATGATATCTCTCTGCGTTTGGGGGCAGGGGAATTGGTGGGGCTGATTGGCCCCAATGGCGCTGGCAAAAGCACGTTAATTCAGGCAATGCTGGGCCTGGTGCCCTGTCGAGGACAGGTGCTGTTTAAGGGTGCGCCCCTGCGGCGGCGGCAATCGGTAGCCTATGTGCCCCAGCGATCGCGCATCGACTGGGACTACCCCATTACCGCTGGTCAGGTGGCGATGATGGCCCAGGCAGCTCTCGCCGGGTGGTTTCGCCAGCCCAGCCAGCGGGCTAAGCAGCGGGTCACCGTCGCCCTAGAGCGGGTAGATATGCTGGATCTATGCGATCGCCCCATTGGGCAACTCTCCGGCGGCCAGCAGCAGCGCATCTTTCTCGCTCGCGCCCTGGCTCAGGAGGCCGATTTGCTGCTGCTCGATGAACCCTTCACCGGCATTGACAAAAAGACAGAAGCCCTCATGCTGGCCATCTTTGCCGAGCTTCAGCAAGAGGGCAAAACCCTGGTGGTGTGCAGCCATGAGTGGGGCGAGGCCCTGCACCGCTACGATCGCCTACTGCTGCTCAACCGTCGCTTGTTGGCCGACGACACCCCCCAGGCGGTGATGACCCTCGACAATATTCAGCGAGCCTACGGCCAGGGGCCAGAGCCGACCGGGGCGATCGACTCCTACGCTGATTTCTTTTGCTAGGTTTCTTTTGCTAGGGCGAGCTGGCCCCAAAAGCGGCTACCCCCGAAACTCTGAGGCTACGATCATAGAGCCAATACCCAGATCGCTGAAAATTTCTAGCAGCAGCGCGTGGGGTACTCGACCGTCCAGAATGTGGGCGGCACCAACGCCCTGAGCCAGCGATCGCACGCAGCAATTTACCTTCGGAATCATGCCCCCGGCCACAACCCCCGTTTCAATTAGCTGGCGCGCCTGCTGAATATCGAGCTTAGGCAGCAGCGTTGAGGGGTCTTTGTAGTCTTCTAGAATGCCCTTGGTATCGGTGAGCAAAATCAACTTTTCGGCCCCCAGGGCGGCGGCGATCTCGCCTGCTACCGTGTCGGCATTGATATTGTAGGCCTGGCCGGTTTCATCGCTCGCCACGCTCGACACAATCGGAATGTAGCCCGCCTCTACCAACGATTTCAAAATACCCGAGTCAATGCCGCTGACTTCGCCGACAAACCCTACCCCCTCAGCCCCCTGAGGCCGAGCGGTAATCAGGTTGCCATCGACGCCGCACAGGCCCACAGCCTTGCCCCCGGCCTGGTTAATTAGGCCTACCAACTCCTTATTCACCCGGCCTACCAGCACCATTTCCACTACGTCCATGGTGGGGGCATCGGTGACCCGCAACCCATCCTTGAATTGGGGCTCAATCCCCAGCTTGCCTAGCCAAATATTGATCTCTGGGCCGCCACCGTGAACGACCACCGGACGAATGCCCACGCAGGCCATAAACACAATATCGCGCACCACATCGGCTTTTAGGCGGCCATCTTTCATCGCTGCGCCGCCGTACTTTACCACCACCGTGCGGCCCCGAAATTGCTGAATATAGGGCAGCGCCTCACTGAGAATGCGCACCCGCGTAGCCTCGGCCTCGTTGACTGTCTGCGAAGAAGGAGACTGAACCATGGCGCTTATAGATCGCTATTGATAACGTTGGCAAAAGCAACCCCCATGCCCCCGGAGCAAGACCTTGGGACGCTCAGCATCCTGGCGATCGAGACTGGGCTGGGAGTTGGTTGCCAGTAGTGTATCAATTGAGCACGGCAGAATCAGCCTCAGAGCGAATTCTTTCTTCTACCAGCGCGAGAATACGGGCCACAATGGCTGTCACGCTATCGTTTGCGGTCACAGCTACCCGCACATCGGCCTGGGCATAGAGCGACTGGCGCTGGGCCAGTAGCGTAGTCAGTTTGCTGTCCCAGTCTTGCCCTTGCAGCAGTGGGCGGTCTAGGTCGCCCGCCAGTCGAGCTTGCAGAATAGCGGGGGGAACATCGAGCCACACCACAATGCCATGGTGCAAGTAGCTCCAGTTTTGCTGCTGGGTGACAATGCCGCCGCCGGTCGCGATCACCAGCCGCCGGTAAGTCGACAGTTCGGCCAGCACGCTAGTTTCGAGTTGGCGAAAGCCCGCCTCACCCTGGTGAGCGAAAATTTCTGTAATGGGTTGCCCGGCAGCCGCTTCTACCACCCCATCGGTATCAAAGAACTGGTAGCCCAGGGCCTGGGCTAGCTCAGCGCCAGTGCTGCTTTTGCCAGCGCCCATCATGCCGATGAGGTAGAGGTTGATACCGTTGAGGCGATCGTGCAGAGTCATGGGAAAGTCGGTAGGTGAGTTAAATGGGTGGGTGGGGTGCTTGTCTTAGACGGGGCTGTTCTCAAACTATCAAGGCGTCAGCGCATCATCGGCGTCCTCCCAATCATCATCCTCGGCATTGCTGTTGTCGGCCCAGGTCTCTGACGTAGCGGCGGCTTCGGCAGCAGGGGTGTAGGGGGGCACAATCACCCGGTAGTCGGCATCGACAACCCCATCTTCAGCCAACTCGGGTTCACCGAGAGGATTGTGGTCACTATCTTCACCGTCAGGGCTGTCGTTGTAACCGTCCCCGTAGACTGTGTCGTCTGGAGGAGCGTAAATATTGTCTACCTGTCCCTCGCTACCAGGGGATGGATTGTCTTCATTGCGGTAGCTGTAGGAATAGATCGACCCGTCTCGGTACACCCGACGAGGTGCTTGGGAAGCTTCAAAATCGCGGCTGGGGTCATTGGTTTCCCATCCCTGGCTAATGTCGTCAAGGCTGTCTTGCACCGGGCTAACGCCAGGAGCCCGATAGGGTCGATGCTCCATGTCGCCCCAGTCGTCGTCGAGGGCTTGCAGCGACTCGTTGACCCGCTGCTGCTGCTTGGCCTGCTGTTTGCTGCTGCTAAACCAGGTGGTGACGCTATCGACAAGGCCCGAGGCCGCCGCAGTTCCCGCAGGCCCTGCCGCAGTTTCGGGTTTGGGGGCTCGGCTGAGCGATTCCCAATCACTCCACTGACCGGGAGATTTGAGATTGGTCCAGTCTCGCCAGCTCGCATCCTCCTCGGCGGAGCCATTGCCCCGGTTAACGCCCGGCCCTGGCTCAGCGTAGGGGGGCGAATTGCGAGGGTAGCTACTGGCGGATGCGCTAGCGTTCGAGGCGGGCTCGGTCGGCTCGTAAAACGACTGGGGCCGATATTTATAGGCAGACGATCGCGGCCCCGAGCGAGCGCCTATGGCCCCCAGTAGCGCCGTGGTGATCAGCGTGGTGACGGCCCCCAGGGCGATCGCACTGACCAACCACACCCCCAGGGGCAATGCCAGGGTTCTACCCCCTAAAAAGACCAAAGGCAGGGCTGTTGCCAGGTTTTGTACCCCCAGCAACACCACCAATCCCAACCCCAGCAAGACCACAATCAGCCGCACGGTCGCCATAGGTCGTCCTAAAATACCGTCTTGCCCATCCTATCGCGGCGGCGGCGGGTATACGGGTTAGGTGTCAGGTGTCAGGTGTCAGGTGTCAGGTGTCAGGTGTCAGGTGTCAGGTGTTTTAGGTGTTAGGGGTCAGGCAGAACCATACACCCGATACCCGACACCTACTCATTTGGCGATAGATGCCCCTGCCAGCGATGCAGCGGTACACAGTCGATATCGAGCTGGTCGAGGGCACGGGCCACTACAAAATCAACCAGGTCTTCGATGGTTTGAGGCTGGTGGTACCACGCGGGAATTGCGGGCACAATGCGTGCCCCCGCCTCGGCCAAGGCGGTGAGGTTGCGCAGGTGAATCAGGCTGAAGGGGGTTTCGCGCGGCACGACCACCAGTTTGCGGCCTTCTTTTAACTGCACGTCGGCGGCCCGCTCAAGGAGGTCAGAACTCAGCCCAGCGGCCAGTCGCCCTACGGTACTCATGCTGCACGGTATCACCACCATGCCCACCGTCCGGTAGGAGCCGCTGGCAATGGTAGCCCCTACATCACCCCAGGGGTGGCAGCGCAGCTTACCGGCGGTGGGAACCCCTGCCTGGTCGCGCCAAAATTGCTCTTGCTTTTCAGGGTCGAGGGGCATATGAATGCCCGATTCGGCTTGCCACACCATTTGCGATGCTTTAGACGCCACCAGATCGATGACCCCACCGGCATTGAGCACATGTTTAAGGGTGTGCACAGCATAAATTAAGCCCGATGCCCCGGTGACTCCCACGATTAGGGGACGGGTAAAGGCGGGGGAGTCGGTGGCGGGCATAGGGGTGGATGGGTAGGTGGGTGGATGGATGGGTAGGTGGGTAATTAAAGGCGATCGCTCTGTTGTAACGCTGCTAAACGCCTTTGCCCTCCCCATCCTAGCGAGTCAGGGAAGTTGGAGCTAACCCATGGCCCCTATCCTCTGACCCATCCACCCTCTAACCCATCCACTCATCCACCCTCTCACTCATCCACCCCCTAACCCATTCACCCCCTAACCCATCTATCCCCTACTCACTCTCATCTCGCCCGTCGACTTGACCGTTGATAGGGTCGCCGTTGTCGTCTTCGCTGTAGTTGTTGTCTTCGTCTTCGGGAGCCTGGCTACCGCCACCGACGGCGACGAGATCAATTTGCTGGCGGTAGTAGTCAACGCTCTTGACCTGCACGTCAACTTGGTCGCCGAGGCGATACTGCTGGCGATTTTTGCGGCCCACGAGTTTCTGCTGACGAGCCCGGTACTCGTACCAGTCGTCCTTGAGGGAGCTGACGTGGACCAGCCCTTCGACTAGCAGTTCTTCGATCTCAACAAAGAACCCGTAGGACTGCACACCGGTAATCAGGCCGTGGAAGACCTCGCCGGTATGCGATCGCATAAACTCCGCTTTCTTCAGCCCTTCTAGGTCTGACTCTGCCTCCTGGGCTAACCGCTCTCGCTCGGTGAGGTGAATGGCAATACGGGGCAAGTCGTCCTCTAGCTCGTGCTGAATTTCTGGCGGCAGCACGTTCCAGTTGACCTGGCCGTGGCAAGAGCTGTGGCGCAGGTTGGCCGGGTCTTTAGAGCGGGTCGAGCGGCGATCGCGGCCCGACTCAAACACCGCGTGCAAAATCCGATGCACCAGCAAGTCGGCATAGCGCCGGGAGGGAGAGGTGAAATGGGTATAGCCATCGCTCAGGGCCAGACCAAAGTGCAGATCGGCGTGGGTGCTATAGAAAGCAGGCTGAATGGTTTCCAGCAGCAGATAGGTGAGAATTTTCTCGGCCCCGGAAGCGGCAAACTGCTCCACAAACCGCTGATAGTCTTTCGGTTGGGGGGTCGCTTCATCATCGAGGGTGAGCTGAATCTCCATGTTTTCGGCCAGCTTGACCAGCTCTTGCACATCGCTGGCATCGGGGGCGCGGTGGAGACGATAGATAGCGGGTACCCCCAGCGCTTTGAGCTGCTGGGCAATCAGCTGGTTGGCCAGCAGCATGCACTCGGTGACAATCTGGCGTGAGGGCAGGCTAGTGGCCGTGACCATCACCCCCAGCAGCCCTTCATCGTCGTACTGAAACTTGGGCGATCGGTAGTGGGCCAAGGGTTCGCCCGCATCGGCGGGAAAATCGTACTCGGGCAGGTTGAGCTCAAACGACCCCCGGTGCAGCCGCTGCCGCTTCATGGCCTGGCTCAGGTAGAGCAGATTGTCCATCAGGTCGTAGACGGGCTCTAGGGCCTTGATGGTCTTGGGCTTGATGCCCAGGCTCTGAATTAAATCAGAATTGTCGCGCTCTAGGATGGCCTGGGCTTCTTGGTAAGAAATCTGGTGATCGACCGTCACGACCGTAGGCTGTACCTCGTACTCCAGCACCGCGCCGGTGTCATCAAGGGTCACCAGCACCGACAGGGCCAGCCGGTCTTTGCCCGCCAGCAGTGACCCCAAGGGGCCAGAGAGCGGCGGCGGCAGCATGGGGATCACCTCATCGCCCAAGTAGACCGAGGTGCCCCGCTTGGCGGCCTCTTGATCGATGGCGGAGTGGGCGGCCACATAGTGAGAAATATCGGCAATGTGAATGCCCAACCGCCACTGGCCCTGGGCGGTACGCTCTAGGGTGAGAGCGTCGTCAATCACCTGGGCGTTGGGGCCATCAATGGCCACAGTGAGGGCGTCGCGCAGGTCGATGCGGTCTTTGAGATCGGCCTTGCGAACGCGGGTGGGTAGGTCTTGGGCGGCGGTCAGCACCGCCTCAGAAAATTTGCGGGGCAGATCGTGCTTGCAGTAGACAATGTCAATGTCGGCGGCTGCTTCAGCGTCGCTGCCTAGCACCTGGGCTACTCGGCCTTGGGGTGGGTGCTGCCCCAGGGGGTAACGGACAATTTCTACATGGGCTAGCTGATCGACAGCTTCGGCTAGGGAGCTACCATTTTCAATCAAAGCCAGCTCAAACAGCAGGCGATCGTCGAGGGGCACCGCGCGGTATTCCTCGGCCTCTTGCTTGACCCGAGCCAAGACCGAGGCATTGGCTCGCTCTAGAATTAGCTGCACTTCCCCTTCAGGACTGCGACGGCGGCTGCCTTCTTTGGTGACCTTGACCAGCACGCGATCGCCGTTCCAGGCCGTATTGAGCTGGCTTTCGCGCACGTAGATGTCGTCGGCCCCTTCTTCGTCTTGAATGGCAAAGCAAAATCCCTTGCTTGAGCAGCGCAGCTTACCCTCTACCACATCCTCGGCCAGGTTGCGGTGGTACTTGCCCCGTTCTTTGACCAGCACCCCTAGCCGCTCTAGGGCATCTACGGCAATTTGCAAGTCGCGCTGGCTGGCATTATCGTTGCAGTGCAGCTTTTTCTCGAGCGATTTGAGCGTGTGCGTTTTTTCTTTGGCGAAGCTGGCCAGTAGGGCTGCGATCGAGAGTTCCATGTAGCGAATGGTTCCTAAAACTATTCATGACTGGGGTGCCCTGGGCCAGGCTGTCTGCCTGCAAGAGCCAGGAGTGGACCGGTAAGGTGCTCTGCCGGTGGCAACGAGGCAGCATCCAACCGCTTCTGAGGTTGACGCTGGAGCTAAAACTAGCCCTGAACCGTTCTCCCAAGGGAGGTTCCAGGCTCCTAGTTTTGCCTATCAGCGATGGCCGCGCAAACAACCAGCACAGCCGACGCCCAAGTGTACCTGCTACAGCCGCAGATGAACTTAGCCCTGGGTGACAAGCCTGACCCCAGGCAGGCCCATAACCGAGGCCCTTCCAACGACAGGGGTACGCTATCTCCTACAGTTTCTCAGGAAACGGGACGCTGTCAAACCTTTTTGTCAATGGTAGGCAACGTTTTGTAAAGGGGGATGGGTGAAGGGGGATGGGTGTCAGGTTTCAGGTGTCAGGTTTTGGGTTGCAGGTGCCGGGTTTCAGGTTTCGGGTTTCAAGTTTCAGGTTCTGGGTTTGCGGCTTACGGCTCAGCCTTGCACCTTGCACCTTGCACCGTACACCCGCCTACCCATCCACCCATTCACCCATCCACCCATCCACCCGCCTACCCGTACACCCGCCTACGCCCTCTCACCCGTCACAATGTAAGCCACTCGCTTGCCAATGTTAGTGGCGTGGTCGGCGATGCGTTCTAGGTAGCGAATGGCTAGCACTAGCAGCACCGTCGGTTCAACTGAGCCGACGAGATTGGTCTGATTGGCTAGCAGGGCATAGAGATCGTCGTAGTCGGTGTCGATGGCGTCGTCTTTTTGTTTAATCTCTAGCCCCGATTCGGCATCGAGGTTAGAGACCGCTAGCAGGCACATGGCCACCATCGACCGACAGCGATCGAGCATGGTCTGTACCCGCCCCATGAGCGGCTGCACCGGATAAGGAAAGAGTTTGATCGCTACCTCGCCAATGTCTTCGGCGTAGTCACCAATGCGCTCTAGGTCGCGCACCATTTGCATAAACGCCCCAATCCGCCGCAGATCTTCAGGGTCCGGTGACTGAAGGGTAAACAGATGCATGCAGTCCAGCTCGATCTGACGGTAGAACTGATCGATTTGCTTGTCGTGGGTCTTAAGCTTTTGAGCCGCATCTAGATTGCGATCGCACAGGGCATCTCGGGCTAACACGCAGGAGTTCTCCACCAGCGCCCCCATCCGCAGCAGGTCACGCTGTACCCGCAGAATCTGCCGTTCAAAGTCGCCGCGCACTGGTTGAGTCCTATCTATATCAAGCATCGCTGAGGCATACCAAAGTAAAGGGGCAGCCGCTGGAGCACTTTAGCCTACCAGCCTAAGCCAATCAACTTCAAACTAGAACCCTGGCCTTACCCGCCTCAATCCCCGTTAAGCTCTGTAACAGTTAGGCTGGTCAGCCTCTCGAAAACCCCCATCTTAGTTAACAATCGGTTTAGATAAAACGCCTTATCTATAAGGTGTTTGTTATTGAGCGTTATTTACCCAGCCTTGAGGAGTATTTTTTTTATGCCCCTTTCTGACACTCAGATTTTTATAGCTTTGGCCGTAGCTCTGTTGCCAGGTATTATGGCCATCCGTCTATCTACTGAGCTTTACAAATAGGTAAAGGTGGGCGCTTTTTAGCGCCTCCCTGCCTTAATTCACATAGCAAAGGGGCTCGGGGAGGTATCCCTGGGCCCCTTTGTTGTGAACCCCTGACTTTGATGCCCTGACCTGAGCCCTAGAGGCTCATGGCAGGTTCATTTTTTACTGGGCCGAGGGCGCCAGAGTAAATTAGCCCTCGCCGAGTGTCGAGGGTGAGAATACTACCGTCACGGATGATCTCAGTTGCGTTTTTAACCCCCACAATTACCGGTACCCCCAGCCGTAGGCCGATGACTGCCGCATGACTAGTCGGGCTATCGTCTTCGGTGACAATGCCCCCAGCTCGGCGAATCACCTCCACAAAATCGGCGCTGGTACGGGGCACCACCAAAATTTCGCCGTCGTTAAAATCGTTGACCTCTAGGCTGTTGTGGGCGACTCGGGCGCGGCCACTGACCGAGGCTTCGCCAATGCCGTTGCCTCGCCCCAGCACCGCCGTCACCACATCAACCTTAATCAAATCGGTCGAGCCTGACACCCCTTGCAGCGTGCCCGCCGTCAGCACCACCAGGTCGCCGTCATTCAGCAGGCTTTTTTCTTGAGCGACGCTCATGGCCGCTTGAAAGGTCTGGTTGCTAGACGGTAGGTCGAGCACCAGCAGGGGCCGTACTCCCCACACCAGCTGAAGCTGCCGGGCCACGTGCACATGGGGGGTCACTGCCAAAATAGGTGTTTCAGGCCGATACTTTGACACGTTGCGGGCAGTAGCCCCGCTTTTGGTCAGCGTCATAATTGCGGCGGCATTGAGTTGCGATGCAATACGGCCTACCGCCTGGCTAATGGCATTGGGAATAGAGCGGGCACCACTGTCTTTGCGATCGCCCAGGGATAGCCCCTCTTGCTCGGTACATACCGCCACCTTAGCCATAGTAGCCACGGCCTCTACCGGAAACTTACCCACGGCGGTTTCGTTGGAAAGCATCACCGCATCGGTACCGTCGAGAATGGCGTTGGCAATGTCAGACACCTCTGCTCGGGTAGGGCGGGGGTTAGACACCATGCTGTCGAGCATTTGGGTTGCCGTAATCACCGGAATGCCCAGGGAGTTAGCCATGGCGATCAGGCGCTTTTGCAAAATTGGCACCTCCTCGGCGGGCAGTTCTACCCCTAGGTCGCCCCGCGCCACCATCACCCCATCGGACAGGGAGAGAATCGCCTCCATCTGCTCGATCGCTTCGTGCTTTTCGATCTTGACGATCACCGGCACAGTTTTGCCAGCGGCAGTAATGATTTCTTTGATTTCCAGCACGTCCTGAGGGTTGCGCACAAAGCTCAGGGCCACCCAGTCAACTCCCTGGTTGAGGCCAAACATCAGGTCTTCACGGTCTTTGTCGGTTAAGGCCTTAACCGAGAGGTAAACCCCAGGAAAGTTGACGCCTTTGTTGTTGGACAAGGTGCCGCCTACCACCACCCGGCAGTGCAGTTCTTGGGCCGCTAAATCTACCGACTCCACCTGCATTTCAACCTTGCCGTCATCCAGCAAAATGGTGGCTCCAGCGGGCACCTCTTGGGCCAGCTTGTCGTAGGTGACACAGGCACGCCCTTGGCTGCCCACAATGATCTCGCTCGTCAGCACAAAGGGATCGCCCTTCTCCAGCACAATCGAGCCCTGCTCAAATTTGCCCAGGCGAATTTTAGGCCCCTGGAGATCTTGCAGAATGCCGACCGGCTGGTTGAGTTCGAAGGAGATCTGGCGAATTAGCCGAATGCTCCGCTGATGGTCGTCGTGGCTACCGTGGGAAAAGTTGAGCCGTAGGGTAGTGGCCCCAGCTTCAATCAGCGATCGCAACACGTCAGGATCTTGAGTCGCGGGGCCGATGGTAGCCACAATTTTGGCGCGGCGGAGGGGGGTGCGCAGGGGCATAGACGACCTCTACTGAGAGTAAAACGCTACTAGCTGCAAACCTCAATAGGCTGATCAACCAGTAGCCATAAAGCACAGTGGATAGTAGCACGAATGGCGATGGGCTTGACGCGTTATCCTAAAACCAGCAGGAATTTCAGCGTTTTTACGGGTGATGGGCCGTAGACCGGCAGTTAAGGCGGCGATCGCTCTAGAACGGCCCTCAGCGTGCCCTCGGCACGTATAACCCCCGGGGCGTGTCACAAAACTTTATTAATCATGCGCCGTAACGTATACTACCGAAGGCACTGGTGTAGGAGCGATGCATCATGTCGGTGGCAGCTGAAGCCCTGACGATTCGAAAAACGGTTCCCCCTGAGTTACTGAAAACTGAGGGTGGTTTAAGTTTGAATACTCTCATGTTCATAGCCTCCGTAGGGCTAATTAGCTTATCGACGGTGGGCTATTTTTGCTGGCACTGGGCTGGCTGGTGCGTGTTTTTGATGAACGTTCTGTCTCTGCACCTGTCAGGGACGGTGATTCACGACGCTAGTCACAACTCGGCCCACCGCAACCGGGTGGTCAATGCCCTGTTAGGCCACGGTAGCGCCCTCATATTGGGCTTCTCGTTTCCGGTCTTTACGCGGGTGCACTTGCAGCACCACGCCCACGTCAACGATCCCGAAAACGATCCGGATCACTTTGTCTCGACGGGCGGTCCCCTGTGGCTGATTGCCGCCCGCTTTTTCTACCACGAGATTTATTTTTTCAAGCGCCGATTGTGGCGCAACTGGGAGCTGCTGGAGTGGTTCTTGGGTCGCTTTATAGTGGGCTTGTTAGTGTTTGTCGCCTGGCGGTTTGACTTTCTAGGCTATATCTTTAACTATTGGTTTTCGCCTGCGTTGGTTGTTGGTATTGCCCTAGGGTTATTTTTCGACTACCTGCCCCATCGGCCCTTTCAAGATCGCGATCGCTGGAAGAACGCCCGGGTCTATCCCAGCCCGATCCTCAACCTGCTGATTATGGGTCAGAACTATCACCTGGTGCATCACCTGTGGCCCTCGGTGCCCTGGTATAAGTATCAGCCCACCTATGAGGTCATGCGGCCCTTGCTCGATGAGAAGGGGTCTCCCCAGTCCCTGGGGCTGTTGCAAATGAAAGACTTCTTTGGCTTTCTCTACGACTTATTTTTAGGCATTCGCTTGAAAAAGCATTAGACCGGCTGGCCTGTCCACGCCACAGCAGTCCCCCGATTGAGCATCTCAATCGGGGGACTGCTGCATGTTATCGCTCTGCGTCACGCACCAAAGCTAACCCCGTCGGCGACGTTTAATAAGGGCTACCTACTGATGAGGGGAGCGTCCTTAACCCGTCACCACCAGGTCAGGTCGCAGATCGCGAGCTCCACGCAGGTAGACGTGCTGCACCTTAGCGTGGAGCACTGGTAGCTGCACATGCATGAGTATGCGAATGCAGTAGGGCAAACTTCCCTCAACGTGCATATGCTGCACGTCAAGCAGGGCGACATTGTCCCAGTGGGGCCTTTGCCGGGCGATCGCCGCTGGGAACACCGCATCTAGGTCGCGAGTCACTGAAAAGGTGGCGCTAATAATGCAGGTAGGGTCCAGATGGTTGCGTTCTTCAAGGGCATCTACCAGTTCTGTCACTGCCTCTCGCATAGCGTCTTCGGTATTTTCTGATACCGTCACTGCTCCTCGAATTGCCCACAATCGCCAGTCCACGCCGCAACCTCCAAATGTCATGCTTCAAAACCCCAGGTACCACTGCGAAGGGCCACTGGGGTAGAGAGTTGACTGCATTTTACCGCGTTCATCCTACCAGGCCAGTGATCTGCCCTTTGTCCTTTCGTGCCTCAGGGACGATAGAGCCAGAGCGGCAGGCCGCTAGTGGAGCGCTCAAACTCTAACCATTCTAGGGTGGCATTGAGGGCGGGCACCGCTAGGCCAGGGTAGGCTAAACCGGTGGCAGCGCCAACCATCTGGCTGTTGCCGGGTACTAGGCGGCGCAGCAGGGGCTTTTTCTCTTCAAAAGTGATGCACTCAGCCTTATCGGGGTCCAGCCCAGCTAGCTCTGCCGCCCAGAGTCGGGCGTCTTCTTCGCTGCCTAGGCGGTCTACTACGCCCAGTTGCACAGCCTGTTCACCGGTGAAAATGCGCCCGTCGGCAAAGCTGCGCACGGTGTCTTCGCTGAGGCGGCGGGCCTCAGCCACGGTTTTAACAAACTGGCCGTAGCTCACATCGATGAGTTCTTGCAGAATAGATTTCTCAGGGTCGGTCAGCTCGCGGTCAAAGGCGAGAATATCTTTGTAAGGGCCAGATTTGATCACCTTAAACGACACCCCCACCCGATCGAGCAGGCGCTCTAGGTTATTACCTCTCAAAATCACCCCAATGCTACCGGTGATCGTGCCGGGGTTGGCCATAATGTGGTCGGCCCCCATGCCGATGTAGACCCCGCCTGAGGCTGAAATATTGCCAAAGCTGGCCACAATTTTGAGCTTGTCTTTGAGCCGTTTGAGGGCGGTGTAGATTTCTTGAGAATCCCCCACAGTGCCACCGGGGCTGTCAATGCGCAGGAGCAGCGCTGGAAACCGCCTTTCCTCAATTTCTTTGAGCGCTTCAAGGATGCGCTTACGGGCCGCTGCGGCGATCACGCCATTGACTTCAATGCGGGCAATCGATCTACGTGAACGGGGAGAAAACGGCCAGACCATAGGGTGCAAACAGTTGTAAATGGTAGACAGCCTGGCATGGCCAAGGCTGCGCTCTATTGTAGCCAATCTAACTGTAGCCAAAAAAACACCGCGCCAGCTTGGGGTGCAGTAGCGTTTAGGCTGGCGAGTCATGACGACCCTTAACGCGGCACCCGACCTCGAACTGCGTTAACATTCGTTAAGAAAGTCTGCGGCCCAGCGGTCGCGATCGCATTTTTTCCTATGAATTCTACCCCTGCTCCTCAGACCCTCGCCCGCAACCCGCTGGTGCTGATCGCTCCTTTTTTTCTGTGGGGCACCGCCATGGTCGCAATGAAGGGGGCCATGCCCCACACCGCCCCATTTTTTATGGCTGGGATGCGGTTAGTGCCCGCTGGATTGCTGGTGCTGTTAGTCGGGTTAGGTCTAGGGAGACCTCAGGCCATTGGTCGCCAGGGCTGGCTGTGGATCGCGCTATTTGCCCTGGTGGATGGGACGTTGTTTCAAGGATTTTTAGCGGCAGGGTTGCAGCGCACTGGGGCCGGGCTCGGGTCAGTGATGATTGACTCCCAGCCCTTAGCTGTAGCCGTCATGGCGCGGGGCCTGTTTGGTGAACACATTGGTGCCCTCGGTTGGATTGGCCTACTGTGGGGAATTGCAGGCATTAGCTTACTCGGTCTGCCCGACGAGTGGATCTTATCGTTACTCCACGGTGACACCGCCTGGCTGACCGGGGGCACAGCCCTCAACACCCTGCTCCAGGGGGGAGAATGGTTGATGCTGCTGGCGGCCTTATCGATGGCTACAGGTACCATTTTGATTCGCTATGTCTGCCAGTATGTAGACCCTGTGGTGGCGACGGGGTGGCATATGGTGCTAGGCGGGCTGCCGCTGTTTGGGCTCTCGTCCCTGGCAGAGGTGCAGCCCTGGCAAGGATTGACGGGGCTAGACTGGGCTGCGATCGCCTATTCCACCATCTTTGGTAGCGCCCTCGCCTACGGTATTTTCTTTTTTCTCGCCGCCCAGGGCAATCTCACGAGCCTCAGCGCCCTCACCTTTCTCACGCCGGTTTTTGCCCTGCTGTTTGGCAATCTATTTTTGAGTGAAACCCTAAGCTCGTTACAGTGGATTGGGGTGGGCTTTACTCTAGTTAGCATTTATCTGATTAACCAGCGCGAGGCGCTGACCCAGACGCTGCGGCAGTGGGTGCTGTCCTATGAAGCTGGACCCGTAGCTAAGGGCACCCCGGCAAAGCCGGATTAGTCTAAAAAGCTCGAACCCGGTAGCCAATGGTAAAACACTTTCGGTGGGAGAAGCCCGCACCGTATGCTTGCATCGGTGTCGTGAGTGCGTCACGTTGGGGTAAGCAACGCTCCTTGGTCCACGGGCTTAGCCCCAACTGAACCACCCTTCTCGTCATCACGCTCTCTTCCCCACTTCTACCCAGCCTTTCCCGCTCTATGCCCTCTTCCCTCCGCCTGCTCTTGATCTCAACCCCTGTCGGCCCATTGGGGTCTGGTCTGGGGGGTGGGGTCGAACTTACCCTGATCAACGTTGTTCAGGGGCTCAGGGCACGAGGGCACCAGGTGACCGTGCTGGCCCCCGAGGGGTCTCAATTAGGGACCGTCCCCATCGTTCAAATCCCTGGTCAGCTTCAACCCACGGCCCATACCCAGGGGCGCAACACCCCGATCACGATTCCCGACAATAGTGTGTTGGGCAATATGTGGCGCTATGCCCAACGGCAGCAAGACCAGTTTGATGTGATCGTCAACTTCGCCTACGACTGGTTGCCGTTTTATCTGACAGAATTTTTCTGTACTCCAGTCGCTCACTTTGTCACCATGGGGTCTCTCAGCGACGCCATGGATGGGGCCATTGACCAAGTAGCTCAGGACTACCCCAACCGTCTGGGGGCCTATACCCGCACCCAGGCCGAAACCTTTGGCGTTGCCGATGCTTTCGCAATCCTCAGCAGTGCTATCGATTTAGACCTGTACGACTTCTGTGCTTCCCCAGGTAATGCTCTAGCTTGGCTGGGTCGCATCTCTCCCGAAAAGGGCCTAGAAGACGCCCTAGAGGCCGCAGCTATGGCCCAGGCACCGCTCAAAATCCTCGGCAAACTAGAGGATGCCGACTACTGGCATCGACTCTGCGATCGCTTTCCCGGTGCTGCTGACTGCTACCTGGGCTTTCTGCCGACCCATGAGCTTCAGCAGGTCTTGCGCCAGTGCCGTGCCCTGGTGATGACTCCACGCTGGGTTGAGGCCTTTGGCAATGTGGCGATCGAAGCCCTGGCCTGCGGCGTGCCGGTCATTGCCTATGCCAGGGGCGGCCCCGCTGAAATTGTGCAGTCGGGCAAGACCGGTTGGCTAGTGCCACCCGACGATGTGCAGGGGCTGGTGGATGCGATCGCCGCCATTGACCGTCTCGATCGCCGCGCCTGCCGCCTTCAAGCCGAAACAGACTATTCCCTAGAGGCCCTTGCCATCCGCTTCGAGCAATGGTTTTACACCATCCTCTCGACTCGTTAACTCAACCCAAACGCGAGTTAAGCAGAGCCGATAGCCATCTATAGCCATAGTCACCTGGGTTAGAACATCTAGACCCCTTAAGAACGTTCGAACGTTCAAACGTTTACTGAGCCTGGGGCATCGAGGCTTGCTGCTGCTGCGCTAGCCGCTGAAAATCTTGCTGAAGCGCCTGGCGCAAAGACTTGTTGTAAGGATCAACCCGCCAGGCTTTTTTCAAGCAGGCTTCGGCCTTACTGAAATTATGGTGATTGAGTAAGTCGTGGCCCCAGCGATAGTAAGTGAGCGCATGCCACTGGCGAATTTCAGGATCTTCTGGGAATCGCTGCACCAGCCCCTCTACCAAAGCCACTGCTCGGGGAAAGCGTTGTTCTTGGAAGAAACCTCGCAGGTGCTTAAAGCTATTGACTTTTAGAGTTTGGTCAACCTCCGACCCGCCTGGAGTTGGGCTTAGGGTCAGTTCAATTTCTTCCGCAGGTGGTGGTGGAGCGGCTTGAGAAGGCTCAGCCCGGGGCGATCGGGGTGTCTGGGGTCGAGGTGCCGTGCTAGGGGAATTCTGGGTCGATCTAACCGCAGCAGGGGACGCTGGAGAAGCCGCTACCCCATCCGTAGGCAACGCGTTGGCCAGAGCCTTATAAGCCTGCGTAACCTGAATAAATTTTTCCTTGGCCAGTTGGTCCCCAGGGTTCACATCCGGGTGATATAGCCGAGCTAAATTACGATAGGCCAGCTTAACATTGTCAAAGCTGGCCCCAGTTCTTAGCCCCAATATGCGGTAGTAGTGCGCCAGCGCCATGTTCGCTAACTTTGTAGAAGAGGTACGTGTGTTGCCCCTATTCTGCCAACTTTGGGCGGAAATGGCGCAGCGAATTAAACCACAGCAGGCGTGGGGGTAGCCAAATCTTGGGTTCGCTCTTCAATTACCCGGTCGATCAAGCCATAGGCCACAGCCTCTTCCGCCGACATGAAGTAGTCACGGTCAGTGTCTTTTTGAATTTGGTCAATAGAGCGACCGGTGTGACGGGCCATCATCTCGTTGAGCTCTTGGCGAACCCGTAGAATCTCTTTGGCCTCAATGGCAATGTCACTGGCTTGAAGACGCTGGCGTCCGGTGCCACCCATGGGCTGGTGAATCATGATGCGCGAGTGAGGCAAGGCCACTCGCTTGCCGTGGCTACCGGCTGCCAGTAGAAAGGCCCCCATGGAGGCCGCCAACCCTAAACAAATTGTCACTACATCAGACTTGATGTACTGCATGGTGTCGTAGATTGCCATACCCGCCGTCACCGACCCGCCAGGGGAGTTGATGTAGAGGTAAATAGGCTTGGTGTTATCGTCAGAGTCAAGGTACAGCATGGCGGCCACAATGGAATTGGCCAGGGTATCAGTGACCTCTTGCCCCAGAAAAATAATTCGCTCCTGGTTCAAACGGGTATAAATATCAACCCACTGGGAGTACTGGCTACCAGGCAAACGATAGGGAACCTTGGGAGTGCCGATGGGCATAGTGCTCTTGCAACCTAAAATAAAACAACAGTCGTGGAAGAGTCTTAGATTGGCCCTAAAGGCCATCATCACCATGGACGCTGTGATAGCGGGATGAGGCTAAACCCCAACTCCAGCCGGCTGAGGTAGCTCTTTGCGGCTAGCCAGCACCCGGTCAATAATGCCGTATTCCTTAGCTTCCTCTGGGTTCATGTAGAACATCCGGTCAGAATCGCGCATTACCTGGTCTCTGGTTTTGCCGGTGCTCTTGGCCAAAATATCCATCATCGAACGCTTGTTGTCGAGCACTTCTTTGGCCCGAATTTCGATGTCGGTTGCTTGGCCCTGGGCTCCACTGCGAGGCTGATTGAGCACAATCCGCGCGTGGGGCAAGCTAGCCCGGTAGCCCTTTGTGCCGGCGGCTAAAATCACGGCGGCAGAGCCCATCGCTTGGCCCAGGCAAATGGTGTGCACTGGCGGCTTGATGTAGTTCATGGTGTCGCAGATGGCAAAGGCTTCGGTGTCGTAGCCAATCATGTTGCCGTCGTACCAGGAAGTGCCAGTGGAATTGATATAGAAATAAATGGGTTTGTCGGGGTCATCGAACTGCAAGAAGAGCAGCTGAGCAATGATCAGCTCGGTGACGTCAATACCCACCTGCTGCTTAACGTCATCCCCCGAGAACAGAGGAAGGCCCAGATAGACAATCCGCTCCTTGAGCAGCAGGGAGGGTAGATCTGGGGGCGGCGTGCGGTACATCGCATCGCCATACGGTGCCTGCACGGCTTTTATCTCTAAACTCATAGACCGAAGACGCCCAAATACGGGTTTTTAACAGTGTAACGCGGGATAGAGCTGGGTTCTACGCTGCGTCCAAGACGGATATCCCCACCTGAATCCTTTTTCTCAGCTAGCGGGCTTACGGCTATAGCCTCAATGCTTCAATCCTAGGGAGCAGCCTTAGGCTCAGGTAGCTCCTTCTTTAAGATATGTTTACAATTTAAGCAAACATAGTTCTATCCAACCCCCATGCTGCTTCAGCCCGATCAACGTACTAAGCTAGACGATGCCAGCGATACCTATTTTTACGATGTGCCCCGCCTTGTTACCCATGTAGATGAGGGGTTCATTCAGCAGCTGACAGATTTATATCGCCAGCGGTTGACCCCCGGTAGCCGCCTTTTCGACATGATGAGCAGTTGGGTTTCGCACTTGCCAGCGGAGTTGCCCTTTGAGCACATTGAAGGGCACGGCATGAATGCTGAGGAGTTAGCTAAAAACCCCCGCCTCGACCACTACTTTGTGCAAAACCTGAACGAAAACCCTCAGCTGCCTCTCGAGGATGCCTCCTTTGATGCGGTGCTCAATACTGTATCAGTGCAATATCTTCAGCAGCCTGAGGTGGTATTTGCTGAGATCTATCGCGTTCTTAAACCGGGCGGCATTGCCATTGTCAGTTTCTCGAACCGGATGTTTTATCAAAAGGCGATCGCCGCCTGGCGCGACGGTAGTGAAACTCGCCGAGTCAATTTGGTTAAGAGCTATTTTGGCGCAGTGCCAGGCTTTGGCACCCCAGAGGTGATTGCTCACACTCCCAATGTCCCCGCTATTTTGCAAATGCTCGGTATGCCCGGCGGCGACCCCTTCTACGCCGTGATCGCCGAACGCATGCAGCCCTTGACGCAGCCCTGAAATTTGGATTGATGGATTTACTGCCTACGCGGAAATGACGCCGGGACGTTATTGGTTTGCAGATTTCTTAGTCTGCTAGTCCAGGGTCGGTCGGAACGTTTTAATCAGCAAATAGGGCCGTAGTGCGATCGCTAATTGCCCGCAAGTTTCTGCTCAAGTCGTTCCGAATATGCCGCTCAATTAGACCAACTGGCATGGCCCGAGGGGGACGAATCACTAAGTCATAGCCCAGGCGAACCAGAGGCTCTGGAGTATCTGCGACCGGCTCTAGGGTCCATTTGCCCTCAAATTGGCGAAAATCGCCTTCTACCATCGAGAAGCGCAGTTCTTTTGGGAACGTCTCAACCATATCAAGTACTACGCGGGCACAAACCTTGATGTTGAGAAAACATTGGGAGCCGATCTGCTCTAGCCGAATGCCGCCATCGGGGTGGCTGAGTCGTTGGCTACAGGCAAGGTTGGGAATAAAGCTTGCCAGGTTGTCGTAATCGGTGAGTACCTGCCACACCTGATCGACTGTGGCTGGAATTTGCGTAAACGCCAAAATTCGTCGCTGCTGGCCCTCCAGCTTTTCGGTTTGAACGCTCACTCCAGACTCTAGCGCCAGGGCACCCGACCCCAGATCGCCAGCAAAAACTTCAGCGTCCAGGGGCGCTGCCTCAAAATTTGTTGGGTTGGGAGGATTTGCAGTCATGGGTTAAAACCAGCCGTCAATGGTGCAGTTGAGCCAGGCAACCGTACCTGTGCTCAGAATAGCAGCAAATTTTAGTGGGACGGTGTGGTGCCTATGAATTGTGGATAGATTTGTCATGATGTTCGAACTCAAGGGTAAAACAGGTCTGCCAGAGCTGATTGTCATGGGGCTGGCTCGACACCTTAATGGTGCCCCCCAGCTGCTCAACAATCCCGTGGACCAGGGCGAGGCCAGCACCAGTGCCAGCGATGCCGTCTTTGGTGGCATTACATCCCCGGCGAAATTTATCGAAAATATGGGGCAAGTCGTCTGCCCCAATGGCAGCTCCTACATTGCTAATTTGTAGTGTGATTCGACCCTGATGGGCTTGATTGTCGGCCAGGGCCAGGGTCACAGTCGTTTGAGGAGCGGAGTATTTGCGGGCGTTGGCCAATAGCTCTTGCAACACCTTAGTCAACTGGGCCGAATCGATCGACAGCGTCACCGGCGTGGGCGGTAGTTGCTGCGCCAGGGTGAGCTGTGCCTGTTGAAAGGGCTCTTTTGCCTGCTGGGCTAAATCGGTAAGTAGGTGGCTTAGGTCAATGGGTTGGGGAGTGGTTAAGGGGGGTGTAGACTCAAGGGTTTGCAGCATCAGCAGGTCGTTGACCAAATTAATTTCGCGGGTGCACTGCTGCTCCAAGATATCTAAGTACATAGCCGATCGCTCGGGAGTGAGGTCGGGGCGGCGCAACATACGGATGGCCAGCATCATGCTGGTCAGGGGGGTGCGCAACTCGTGGCTAAGGGTACTGAGAAAGTCTTCTTTGAGATGGTTGAGGTAGAGCACTTGCTCGGCATTGCCCTGCGCCTGTCCCTGGAGGTAGTACTGATGAAAGGCGATCGCCCCCAGACTGGCCAAATTTGCCTGTACGGTTTGGTCTAGCCCTAGGCTAGAGGTGCCGAGCAGCAAAATAGCTCCCTGCAAGCCTGACCCATCGACAGCAATTGCCGTAGCGGTGGCGATCGCCCGCAGCCAGGCGGGGGGACGATGATCGGCCTGCAGCAGTTCTGCTAACCCCTTGCGCCAGTGAGGCCAGCCCAGGCCCATCGGGGGGGCAATGGTCTGCTGAATGAGTTCGAGGGTTACGCGACGCTGCCCGTCCAAGACTGTACTGGGGTCTGAGCTGGCGGCTAGCCAGTGACTCGCCGGGGCAGTTCCCTGGTGCCAGCAGGTATAGGTGACGCCACTAGTGCTGGGGTAGTGACAGAGCATGAGACAGGCGCGTGCGCCGAGATGAGTGCCCAGCACCTCGGTTAGGGCCGGTAGGGGGTTGGGGTCATTGAGGGTAGCCGCCAGGGCATGAACCAACGGCCAGATTTCTCTACCGTCGCCATGGGTGGAGGCGGCCAGCGATAACCCTTCGGGAGGGCGAGCCTGGAACAAAACTGGTGAATTGTCAGATGCCATGGGGCTATCCAGCGAAGTGTTCCTAAAGCCTGGGCCAGGGGTAATGTGGCAGCAAAGCTACTTACCCCTGACTACCTTTAGCGTATCTATTGGTCTGCGGGGGGGTATCCGTGAATCCGCCAGTTTTCGAGGGCGGTCTAACAGAAAAACCCCACTTCGCACCTCGGGTGGATGGATCAGGCTGTAAGGTCTGCTTGGTGGACTGATCACCTGGCCCCTACCCTAATCTCCAGCAGGACATTAGTATTAATGAAGCCTGGGCCAGAAATGGCTATTCTCTGGCTATGGGATTGGCAACGGGTTTTCTAGCGGGGTTTCTATGGCACGCTCAGCACCAGCTTCGACCTCTCCAGTGATCGGCACCGTTAAGGGGCCAGGGGAAAATGGCAACCAGTATGTGTTTATTACTGCCGACAATCGCCAGGTCAAGATTGGCGAGTTTGTTTATTACACCGTCGATCTAGCGGATATGGCCAATGCCCAGATTTTGGGTAAAATCTCTGAGCGTCGCTTGATTGACCACCTGCCCGATCGCATTTTTGCTGACCCCGATATTGACCCTGAGGCGATCGCTGCCCTGGTCGGCTTTGCCCACCCCAACCCCGAAATTTACGAAGTCACTGTCGATGTGGTGGGTCACTTCCACCCCGCCCTGGGGTTCATGAACCCTCGCGTTGCCCCTGACCCCGGCGCTAAGGTCTGCCTGGCCGATGACGAGAGCCTGCGCCAGATCATCAACAAAAAGCAGCCCCAGGCTGTCGGCTCGGCCCACATTGGTTCGCTGCTGCTGCGCCCTGGGGGGCGGGTGCCCGTCGCCTTAGACGTGAAGGAATTGGTCAGTACCCATATGGCAATTTTGGCCGGTACCGGCTCCGGTAAGTCTTACACCGCTGGGGTGCTGATCGAAGAGCTGCTCAGCCCCTACAACCGTGCCGCCGTGCTGATCTTTGACCCCCACGGCGAGTATGGCACCCTGACCGAACTGCGGGGTCACCCCAGCTTTGCCAGCGACGACGGCTACAGCCCCGAGGTCAAAATTCTCACCCCCGACGACATTCGCATTCGCATGTCGTCCCTCGATTACTACGACATTCTCACTTTGCTGCCAGATATGAGCGATCGCCAACAGGCCATTCTCAACAAAGCCTTCAGCCTATTGGGTAAGCACAAGTTTGGCGAACACCGCTGGGATGTGCAGGATTTAATCTCCGCTTGCTACGAGTCAGACCGCACCACCGACGACGAGGGCAATGAAAAAACTGGCTCCTCAGCTCCCGCCCTAGAGTGGAAGCTAGGCAAGCTGGAGCGGTCAGATTATTTTCACCGGGTGCAGCACCTAGCCCCTAAAGACCTCTTCTCTCCAGGCCAGGTTACCGTGCTGCAAATGAACGAGATCAGCCAGGAGGAGCAACAGGTGATCTGTGCCGCCGTGCTGCGCCAAAGCTACCAGGCCCGCATGAACACCGCTAAAGAAAAAATTACCCCCGACGACGAAAACTACCTGCCCTACCCGGTATTCATTTTGATCGAGGAGGCCCACCGCTTTGCTCCGGCCCACGAACCGGCCCGCTGTAAGCAAATTTTGCGCACCATTCTCAGTGAGGGCCGCAAGTTTGGCATGGGGGTGGGGCTAATTACCCAGCGCCCCGGTAAGCTCGACTCGGATGTGCTCTCCCAGTGCATGAGCCAGTTTCTAATGCGCATTGTCAACCCTGTTGACCAAGACAGCCTCAAGTACGGTGTTGAAGCCGCCGGGCGCGATTTACTCAAAGAACTACCCTCACTCACCAAGGGTCAGGTAATTGTCTCTGGGGCCTGCGTCAATACGCCGGTGCTCTGCCAGGTGCGCCAGCGCCTCACTAAGCACGGCGGTGAAACGATGAATGCTCCAGAAGCTTGGCTCAGCCACTTTCAGCGTCATCACCAGCAGGCCCGTCAGCTCGAAAAAGCGGCTCCGGCGCGGGCCGGCAAAAAGGCTGAAACCTTTGGCGGCGTGAGTATTGAGTGAGTGTATACCTCAGAACCTACGGGCCAGCCAGCGCCGAGCAATTGAACTGAATTAATCCCGTCCGCTCAGTGCCCGAGCCGTCTCGCGGCTTTCTTGTTTGCGCTTGAGGCTTTCCCGCTTGTCGTGGAGTTTTTTGCCCTTAGCCAGGGCAATGGTGGCCTTGACCCAGCCCCGTTGAAGATAGAGCTTAAGCGGCACCAGAGTTAGCCCCTTTTGCTCAACTTTGCCGATCAGTTTGCGAATTTCGTCACGGTGCAGCAGCAGCTTGCGGGCGCGCTTGGCCTCGTGGTTATAGGCCTTGTTGGTCATTGTGTAGGGAGAAATGTGGATATTGTGCAGCCACAGTTCACCGTCTTTAATCAGGGCGTAGCCGTCGCGCAGGTTCACGCGGCCCTGGCGAATGGACTTGACCTCTGAGCCCATCAGCTCTAGCCCAGCTTCGTAGGTTTCTAAAATTTCGTACTCGTGGCGAGCCTGGCGGTTGTCGCTGACAATCTTGTATCCATCACTTGAATCGGCCACGGCGCATTCTCCTATTCGACCACCACCCGCCATTCGTGCAGCTCGTACTCGACGCAGTGGTTGGCAATCAACGGGTCGGCGGCCACAATGGCGCGGGCTTCTTCGATAGAATCGGCCCGGAACAACAGCATACCACCCCCATATTCGGCCCAGTAGCCGGTTTTGGCGGCATGGCCCTGGGCGATCAGGTCTTTGACGTAGGCCACATGGTCGGGCACAAACTGGTCAAAGGTGGCTTTGTTAACAATGCCTCTTTCGAGTTTAACGAACCAGGGCATGGACGTGCGATCGCAGATAACAGTCTTCAGTCAAACCGGCGGCAAAAATCAGGGGGCCAAGTCCTCAGAGCCATGATTCTCAAGCGAACCTGAACCCCAACGTGAAGAAAAGGAGCCTAAGGCATATCAACCCTGAGGTCTTCTTCGCTGCCCAAATGAACGGTTTTGACCCAGCGTAGCCGCTTGGGCCGTACCGACAGCCGCATGGCCATAGTAGCAATCACCAACAGCCAGTGCAGCATATAGAAATTGCCCCACAGCGTTTGCAACCCGCTGACCCAGACGGGCTGAGGACGAGTCCGTCGAAGCCCACAGAACATGCCCACCATCGATAGCGTCAAGGCCAAACTTGACAACGGCAAAAACAGTGGCAAACGATGCCGCAGCATCGCCATTACAAAATCGGGTAAGGCCACCGTAGGCAGGCCATACTGAATCATCCAAAAGGCTGCCATATCGAAGGTTTTGGCTGGGGCCAAGCGATGCTGGGCAATCAACCGCCAGTAGTCGAGGTAGCGCTGATAGCCCCCCTCAGCCCAGCGATTGCGCTGATGCCACAGCGCCAGAGGTCGTTCGACCCCTTCTTCACCCACGGCGGGGTGCAGCAAAAAGTGAATTTCCCAGCCACTAAAGTGCAGGCGCAGGGTCAAATCGAGATCATCGGTAATGGTTTCTTCGTTCCAGCCGCCGCATTGGGTCAAGGCCGCCCGACGGACAAACTGACCGTTGCCCCGCAGTTCGCCAATGCCGCCTAGACTGATACGCTGCTGCTGAAAATAGCTATCAAGGGCCATCTCTGCCTGCTGACCGCGAGTCCAGAGGTTTTTAGCTCGGTTAACTATAGCTTTCTGCATCTGCACCGCCCCTACTTTGCCCGCGTCAAACAGCGGCACAATCTGGCGCAGCACGTCCTGAGGCACCCGCGCATCGGCATCAAACACACCAATAATGTCGCCTTTAGTGTCGGGCCAAACCTGGTTAAGTGCCCCCGACTTACCACCGCTGGCAGCGGTAGGACGACGCAGTACCCGCAGCTGAGGGTATCGCTGGGCTAGGGCCTGCAATCGCTGGGCCGTGCCATCGGTACTGTTATCGTCAATGATCCAGACGTCGTAGCGGCTGGTCGGGTAGTCGATCTGGCATAGGGCCGCTACCAGGGGCTCAATCACAGTTTCTTCGTTTTTGGCCGCTACTAGCAAGGATACGTAGGGCCACGAGTCGGGGTTGAGAGGAGCCTGGGTTGAGGATGCTTGAAGCCCGGCAGAGACGTCAGTAGTAGAAGGCAGCGGCAGAGCCTCAGGCATAGGTCGAGCGCACAAAATTCGCAGGGCGTGGGTCGCGAGAATCGCTGTCAGCCCAACTACCAGCCAGCTGCCCCAAGACAATAAGTGCAGCGCAATGGTGACGCCCCACAGTACGCTGAGGATCAGAGCCGCCTTAGGCCGACGACCGGCATAACCAGGAAAGTCTTCAATTTCTAACTCTTCGAGAGGCTGGTAAAAGCGCCCGGTGGAAAAGCGTTTAGGAAAATCGGCCATCAACTCAGGTAGGGAGCACGACAACAACGGCAACGACCAGTTTGTCACTACTGGGGAGAATACCTCTCCCTAAGCATGCCCTGGTCTAGGTCTATCATCCTCGATTTTGCGGAAAATTTTGGTGATGCCCCTGCTACCCTCCTGGGGAATGCTAGCTGTGGATAGACTCATCGGCCCCCTAGGCATCGACCTAGATCGAGTATCCTAGGCAACTCAACCCGATGACTGCTCGTCCTCCCGTCTAGATGATTTGTTGAAACTTGACCTAAGGCCAGACCCATGAGTTTGACGTTTGAGGCAATTCAGCCCGCAGGTAAGCAAGACATCAGCGTTTACATGCCCTACTACCAGGGCAATAAGCGCAACGCGCTGCCCTACGCCATTGCCCTCTACAAGCAGGGCAACCTGGAGGGAGAACGGCAAATTGAAGGGGGAGAAAGCATTGCCTTTGTGGCCACATGGAACGTGTCAGTGCTGCCAGCAGATTTAACTCGCTGCCGCATGCAGTTTGATGGTGACAGCGAGTTTAGCTACGAGATCACGATGGCGACCTTTGAGTTCGTCGATTTTTTGTTTGATGTCATTGTGGCTTTACGGCAGAAGCGCTCAGCCGATTTCTCTCAGGGGTTTTACCGCAAGCTCTTGCGCCTAGACGAGTAAAGCGGTGTCGTTGAAGAACGCCAACTCGATGCTTACCTGAAGGGGGTTTTGAAGAAGCCTGCCGCTGACCAGCGCTGAGGTGGCAGAATGAGTGTGATACTGTGCCTACTGACGTAATCTAGCGCTGGTTTGCTTGGCCGAGCCGGGGGTTAGGGGTCAGAGTCCAGTGCATTCGTTCCATGGAGGACTTGCGGCGTGCCCAGTTCAGCAAAACGTTTAATAATTGGTTCGACTGAGTCGTACAGCGGCAAATCGGCAGTGCTACTGGGTCTGGGTCTTCAGCTTCAAGCGGCGGGCATGGATATTGGGTTTGGCAAGCCCATTGGCAATTCGATCAATGGCGATGGGCAAGACCCAGACCTAGACTTTATTGTTGAGACCCTACATTTACCCGCTGAGCGATATTATCCTCCCTCGATTTCGTTAACCGAAGCCACAGTGGCAAGCCAGCTAGCCCTCAAGGGGCAATCGCAGGAGCCAACGCTCAGTCGCAGCGGGTTGCAACGGTACACAGAGCATCGGGGAGAAGCGTTGGTGCTGCTCGAAGGCCCTGGCAATTTGACCGAGGGGACGTTGCTCAACCTGTCGGTGGCTCATATTGCGGCTGAGATCGACGCGGCGGTGCTGCTGGTGACTCGCTACGATTCGCTGCTGTTGGTCGATCGCTTGTTGGCGGCCAAAGCCCAGCTGGGGCCACGTCTGGTGGGTGTGATTATTAATGACGTGCCTCCTGACGCGGCAGATGCCTGTGCTACGCTGGTGCGCCCTTTTTTGGAAAGTAAGGGGATTCCAGTGTTGGCGCTGTTGCCGCGATCGCCGATTATGCGCAGCATCACCGTTCGCGAGATTGTCGGTCGCCTCAATGCTGAGGTGCTGTGCTGTAAGAATCGCCTCGATCTAATGGTCGAAACTCTCACTATTGGCGCGATGAACGTTAACTCGGCGCTGCGCTATTTTCGCAAGGCGACGAATATGGCGGTGGTGACCGGCGGCGATCGCACCGATATTCAGTTTGCGGCGCTCGAAACCTCTACTCAGTGCCTGGTGCTAACGGGCCAGATTCCCCCTACCCCAGAGATTTTAGAACGGGCTACAGATTTGGAAGTGCCGATTGTTTCTGTAGATTCTGACACCCTGTCTACCGTTGAGCGGATCGATGAGCTATTTGGCCAGGTGCGCCTCCATGAACCTATCAAAGTACGCTGCATTCAAGAGTTGATCGCTGCCCACTTCGATCAAGACCGGCTGTTGCACCTGCTGGATCTGGGGTTGCCCGTGTCGGCCACCTAGGTCGCTTGGGCGAGGCGGCTGAAATGTGGCCTTACCCTCACCTTCTGATACAATGAAGCGCGTTATTCTCGCATTCGGTGCAGCCTTTGAGTCAGTCCATGGAAGCGTCGCTCGAATCCGCTAAAGTCGACACGTTTTTGCAGGAACTCGCGGCCATTCAACAGTCGGGTTCTAAGCGGGTGGCAATTTTGGGGTCGCGCCATGTGCCGATTACCCACCAGCAACTCATAGAGCTAATGACCTATGCTCTGGCCCTAGGGGGCAACCGCATCATTACCTCAGGGGCGACAGGTACCAACTCTGCCGCCATCAAGGGGGCGATGCAGGCCGACCCCAACCTGCTGACGGTGATCTTGCCCCAGAGCCTGGCGCGTCAGCCGCGCGAGTCGCGCGATCAGCTTGAGCAGGTCATGCACCTGGTAGAAAATCCTGCCAACGACACCCTGTCTTTGGCGGAGGCGAGTTCTGTGTGCAACCAGGAAATCATTTCTCGCTGCCAACAGCTGGTTTGCTTTGCCTTTCACGACAGCCACACGCTGCTAAAAACCTGCCAGGATGCCGAAGACCAGCGCAAGATTGTGACGCTGTTTTACTTCGATTAGCGATCGGGGGAAGGTTAGCAGGTTGGAACGTTGGCAGGGTTGGAACGCTCTAACTTACCAACGTTCTAACGTCTTCCCGAATCCCCACAACATAAGAAATTAGCGAGGATAGCGATCGATGGCATCTGTGCTCACCATGCCGGGGTTTTTACTGGTCAGCATTGGGCTGGCGGCGTTACTGGTGTATGTGCCATTCTTGGCGGTGGGCTACGGTCGCTTTCAGGTGGGCTACGACCAGGCTGCCCCTCGGGCAATGCTAGCCAAGCTGCCGCCCTACGCTCAGCGGGCCACCTGGGCCCACGAAAATGCTTTTGAGTCGATGATTTTGTACGCGCCTGCGGCGCTGATGGCCTACGTCACTCAGCAGCAGTCAGGGCTGGCGATGGGGGCTGCGATCGCCTACTTGATCGCTCGCACCCTGTACCCAGTGGCTTACATTTTGAACGTGCCGATTGGGCGATCGCTGATGTTTGCCGTTGCCAACCTAAGTACCTTTACTCTCTATGTCTTGAGCTGTCGGTCGGCCTTGATGTAGTCTGTTGGTGCGCAGACACCCAACGGTACCCATGGCTTCTAGCTCTTCCTTTGACATTGTTAGCGATTTTGACCGTCAAGAACTGGTCAATGCCCTGGATCAAACCCGGCGAGATGTGATTAGCCGCTACGACCTCAAGGACACTAAAACCACCATTGACTTGGCGGACAGCACGATCACCATCGAAACCGCCAGCGATATGACCCTGGACGCAGTGAAAGATCTGCTGCACCAGAAGGCGGCCAAGCGCAATCTGTCCCTCAAGATCTTCGACTACGGCGATGTAGAGGCCGCTAGCGGCACGCGCGTGCGCCAGACGGTGACACTGAAAAAGGGAATTGAGCAGGAGATGGGCAAGCAGATCACCAAACTCATCCGCGACAATTTGAAGAAGGTGACTGCTTCTATTCAGGGCGACTCGGTGCGAGTGACTGGCAAATCTAAAGATGATTTGCAGCAGGCCATGCAGCTAGTGAAGCAAGAAGAGTGGCCGGTCGCGGTGCAGTTTACCAACTATCGGTAACTTTTATCGAGCAGAGGCTTTTGGGCACGCTGAAGGGAGTCATTCCCCAAGGCATCTGTCTATGACCGCCGAACTCAGCAAAACCGAACTAGGCACCCTGGGGGAATCCCTGGTGGCCAACTGGCTGGTGTCCCAGGGCTGGCGACAGTGCGATCGCCAGTGGCACTGTCGCTGGGGCGAACTCGATCTAGTGATGGCCAAAGGCCCTGCCGACTGTCGGGGGCAGCTTGCCTTTGTGGAGGTCAAAACCCGCAGCCATGGCAACTGGGATGCCTATGGCCTGATGGCCATTACCCGCAGCAAGCAGGCCAAACTGTGGAAAACCGCCCAGCTGTATCTGCTGAAACATCCCCAGTGGGCCGAGGCCACCTGCCGCTTTGATGTCGCTCTGGTGGCCTGTCGTAACGGCCAAAAACCAACTGCCAACCCCGCTAAACACCTGTCTGTGGATGATATTCGCTATTTAACTCTGCAAGACTATATCGAAAATGCCTTTGATGTGCCCAGTCGTTGAAGACCGTAGGGTTGAGCACAACCGGAAATTCTTAAGTAAATAATAACGCCCCATTAACGGCATTCGGCCATTCATAGCCTAAGCTGCTATGTAGAGGTATAGTCGTTGTCCTGCCTCTATCCCTAGCGTCTGCATCGAGCCGGTGGGCTAGAGCAGGCTCCCTACCGTACTTCCCAGCCTGCTGTTTCTCTGGGAATGCCCTATGACAAAATTTGCTATTTATGTTTGCCCGACTGGAAGCCTAGCCGAGCAGATTCAGCGGTTTTTAGCCGAGCACCGAGAGACCGCAGCCCCGCTTCAGCAAGGCCCAGACGCCTGTTGCCTGTTGATCGAAGGCTTTGAAGAGCAGTCTGGTGCAGCTCCGGTCTATACCCGCAGCCTCGATCGCGCCTACAACCGAGGCCTCAAATCGCGTCCTACTCCGGTGGTAACTCTGGAGGGCCTGGTGACTAAACCCGACTGGAGCGGCCTGGCGATTACGTCTCCCTGGCTGAAGCAGGTGATGGTGAATTTTGCCTGTACGGTCAAATCACCCACCCGCAAAATGCCCCTCCGTATTCAGGATGAACTCGGTCTGCCCCTGGCCTACGGCCCTAACCGTAAAGATAATAAGGCTATAGTCACCCAGGCGAAAGCCGCCATTGACTGGAAAACTCCCACCCTATGGGAGCTGCGCTTTTACCAGCAGTTGACCAATCAAAGCTGGAAATGCCACAGCAGCTGGGATTTGGGTGAAGGCCAGCCTGCGGTTATGGAAGCCTCGGTACACTAGAGGTACGCTCCCCAGCTTTGACCCTTGGCGATCGCCCCTATTCCCGATTCACCGCTTCCCCACGTTACCCTGGTGCTGGCCATGAGTCTGGACGGCAAGATTGCCGATGTCCAGCGTGGTGCAGCCCGGTTTTCGTCAGCGGCAGACCTGGCCCACCTGGAGGCGCAGGTCGCGGCGGCGGATGGAGTGTTATTTGGGGCAGGCACCCTGCGAGCCTACGGCACGACCCTGAGCGTGCGGCAGCCAGACTTGCTAGCCGAGCGGCGGCAGCGAGGGCAGGCAGATCAGCCCTGGCAAATTGTCTGGTCACCCTCGGGACACCTCGACCCCAGCTGGCGATATTTTCGTCAGCCGGTGCCACGGGGATTGCTCACTACGGCGGCGGGGGCCACAGATTGGAACCCAGAACAATTTCAGCGGATTTGGACGATCCCTGAGGCCAAAACCCAGCCTTGGGATTGGCCTTGGATCTTAGCCCAATTTAGAGCAGCCGGGATGGGGCGTTTGGCTCTGCTGGGCGGCGGTGGGCTAGTGGCGGAACTGCTGCGCTGCCACTGCATTCATGAAATATTTATCACGGTTTGTCCGCTGCTGTTGGGGGGGGCGACCGCCCCAACCCCGGTAGAGGGGGCCGGTTTTTTAACCGCCGTGGCCCCTCGCTTGCAGCTACTGTCGAGCCAGACCGTAGGTGGCGAGGTGTTTTTGCACTACGGGGTGCTGCCCCCACCCTGCCAGGGGCGGTAAATTCCTTTACCCTGGAGAATAACCAATCGTCCCCTACTGCTAATCACCCATGGGCTATCCGTCTGTGCCGCCTCTAACTGCCACCTGGATTCGCCACATAGAGGAAGTGCCTGAGGCCGTGTGGGACGAGATGGCTTTGCCCCTAGCAACTCCCTTTTTGGAGTGGAGTTGGCTACACAATATGGAGCGATCGGGCAGTGTGGGGGCCAATGCGGGCTGGCTGCCCTGCCATCTGACGATCTGGCGCGGCAAGACCCTGGTGGGGGCGGCCCCGATGTATCTCAAGGGCCACAGCTACGGCGAGTTTGTGTTTGACCATCAGTGGGCCGATCTGGCCGAGCGCCTAGGGGTGCAGTATTATCCCAAGCTGTTGGGCATGGCTCCGTTTACCCCGGCGGAGGGCTACAAATTCCTGATTCCACCGGGAGAGGACGAGCGGGCCGTTACCCAGGCGATGGTCGATGCCATTGACGCTTTCTGCGATCGCAACACCATCTCGGGCTGCCACTTTCTCTACGTTGACCCCCAGTGGCGGACCACTATGGTTCAGATGGGTTTTTCTGAGTGGCTGCACCACGGCTATGTGTGGCAAAACCACAATTTTCAAAGCTTTGACGACTACCTGGGCATCTTTAACGCCAACCAGCGGCGCAACATCAAGCGCGAGCGCAAATCGATGGAAACAGCTGGCCTGCGCCTGGAGGCGGTGACCGGCGATGCCATTAGCAAAGCGCTGTGCAGCCAGATGTACGATTTTTACGCCGACACCTGCGACAAGTTTGGCTGGTGGGGCAGCAAGTATTTAACCCGCAAATTTTTTCAGCTGCTGCACCACGACTATCGCCACCGCATGGTGTTTTTTGCCGCCTACGGTGACGATGATGCCGACCCCGTGGGCATGTCGTTTTGTCTAACCAAGGGCGATCGCCTCTATGGGCGCTACTGGGGCTCGACGGTGGATATGAACAACCTGCACTTCAATGCCTGCTACTACGCGCCGATCGAGTGGGCGATCGCCCACAACATTACCCTGTTTGATCCTGGCGCGGGGGGCCGCCACAAAAAGCGGCGGGGGTTTCCGGCCCTAGGCAACTACAGCTTGCACCGCTTCTATGCACCCCGGCTGCAAACGTTGCTGACCCGCTATATCGCTGAGGTCAACGAGCTAGAGCAGCAAGAAATTGACACTATCAATGCCGATCTACCGTTGAAGCTGCCCTAGCCTCTAGGCTAAAGCTAGCTCCCCCTCAGGGTGGATTTTTGTCGCAATATCGCCATAACCCCGGCTAAATCGGCCATGGTGATCCTAGGAGAGATAGCCAACTAGGCCGTGGAGTTAGGCTAGTTTACTACTGGGGCAAGAAAGAGCCATGGGGCGATCGCACACCAAGCACAGACGCATATCGAGCCTAGGAATCTTGACGGGGTTAGGCCTCGGCCTAGCGGCCCTGACGGCCTGTGGGCCAATTCAGCCCGGTGTAAGCGATCGCCAACCGCGCCAGGCCACGGCAATGCTACAGTTCATAAACCCTCACTCTGTTGCCCTTGCCAGTGCCATGACCAGCCCGTTACTCTTCGACAGCGTTTCAGACTTCGCTGAAGGGGTCGCTCTGGTGCGGCTCAAGTCGCAGTTGGCCTATATCGATCGCAACGGCAAGCTCAGTGTTCGCATCGCTGACAACAACGTCACCGTCGCCGCCGACTATGTCCAGGGTCTAGCGGTGGCCCAAGTCGGTGACTATTTTGGCTTTCTAGACCGCCAGGGCAACTGGGGCATCCCCGTGCAGTTTCGCCAGGCTAAGTCATTTTCTGAAGGGCTGGCGGCGGTGCAGGGCGGCACCAAGTACGGCTACGTTGACCTTCAGGGAGAATGGGTGATTGAGCCCGAATTTGATTTGGCCGAACGCTTTGTCGATGGTCTCGCCCTGGTGAAGCTAGGCAATACCTATGGCTATATTGACAGCGACGGTCGCCGGGTCGTGCCGCTAGAGTTTCAAGATGCCTGGAGCTTCGCCGAATCTCGGGCCGTGGCTCGGGTCGATGGTCGCTATGGGTACATTGACCCCGAGGGGGCGATCGCGATTGAGCCTCGCTACGACGGAGCCTTTAGCTTTTCAGATGGGCTGGCCCGAGTGCGCCAGGGCCGTGAGTTTGGCTTTATCAACCCCCAGGGGGCAATGGTGATCGACGCGACCCTGGCCTTTGCCTCAGATTTTTCGGAGGGGCTAGCCGCCGTGCTGGTGGAGGGAAAATGGGGCTACATTGACCCCAGCGGCCAGCTCACGATTGCGCCCCAATTTGACTACGCCGCCGACTTCTCAGAGGGGCTGGCTGTGGTGCAAAAAGACGGGCGCTACGGCTACATCGACCCCGAAGGCACCTTGGTAATCGACCCTCAATATGCCAACGCCGGGCGGTTTTCAGAAGGGTTGGCTCGAGTGCAGATTGACAACCGCTGGGGCTTTATTGATGCTGAGGGCCGTCTGCTCAACGGCGACAGCTTTAAAGGCCTTGATTAGAGCAGGCATCGCCTTGGGGCGTCTATGGAAGGACGCCCCAAGGCGCGCCCCATCTCCTGCATGGTTATCCCCGATTCGGCAGGGCGCATGCTGTGGCCCCTACAGGGTGACCGTTTGGGTATCGGGGTTATGCAATGCGGATTTGGTGTCACTCACTCAACTGCTGCAATAGGCTCTGTTGGATTAGCCCAATGGTGACTCCGGGTACCTCTAGCTGAGGCGTCAAGCCCACGCCTGGCAAGGCTTCAAAGCGGCGTATAGCCTCAGGGTTTAGGGCGGCCAGACGCCGCCCCGTGGCAATGGGCGTCAGCTGGGAGGCTTCGCCCCAGAGCATGACGGTGGGCACGATGAGCTGCGGCAGAGCCAGCGCTAGGTCAAAGCTCAGATCTCCGCGCACAAAGGCCAGGGCCGCGACATCGGCCTGGGGCTGCTGGGCTGATGCCAGGTAGGCGGCAACGATTTCATCGGCAACTTTGCTGGGGTCAGCAAACTGACGCTGGCTCAAAAATAGCTTAATGCCCTCGGCGGTGGCGATCGCACCGCGATATAGCAGCTGGTCTACCAGCGGTAGTTTAACGATTTGGTTGAGGAAAGAACTGCTGGGGTCTTGGCCAAAGTCAGCCAACCCCGCCGGAGCCACTAGGACCAGCCCTCGGACTAGGTCAGGATGAGCGATCGCCACCCGTACCAGCATGGCGGCACTGAGGGAAGAGGCCACGACCACAGGGGGCTCAGGGCAGAGCCGCTGAATTATTTCAGCAAGAAGGGCCTCGTAGTCGGCGGTGGTGAGGGGGCGATCGGGATGGTCGGACTGGCCCCAGCCGATCAGATCGGGAGCCAGAATGGGGTAGTCGGCGGCAAAGGCCGGGTACACCTTAGACCACTCATAGCTCGACGAGCCCCCCCCAAACCCGTGAATAAACACCAAGGGCATTGCTTTGGCTGGGGGAGTTGGCCAAAAGCTAGGGTCGGCCTCGACGTAGGCCACGGTGCCCTGGCTGAACACTTGCGATCGCTGAACAAAACCGGGGGGAATAAACATGGGAGCCACGCCGTTACTGCCTTCTGAGTACCACGAAAGGCCACCCCTTGCCCACTAGTGCCGAGCAGCATAATCCCTAGCCTCACGTTTAGCGGAAGGAATCGGGGTTGAGGGGTCGCCCTGCTGGGCTGCCCCCGTTGAGACGAGCCCCAGTACCGCCATCGGCAGCGTCGAGAAAGGGTCTGAGGTTAATGCTTTGGTTTCTAGAACTAGCTGACCGAGCAGCACTGGGCAGGCCCAGAATGTTGCCAATTTGCCCCAGCACATCGCTGTTGCCGCCGGTAAAGGTGGTGACTCCCTGGGTTTGGTCGCCTCGGTCGGCAACCGCCAGGTTATCAAAGACGAGATCGCGGGTGACCGTCGCGTCTTGGCCGGGGGGAACCGTGAATACGATGCGGCAGCCGGGGGTGGCCTCAGTGGTGACACAGACAGTGTTGTAGCCGTTCTCAACGGAGGTTTCGAGGGCCAGTAAACCGTCGGGACGGTAGCGCTCTAGGCGGGCACTAATTTCGGCACAGCGGCGATCGGCGGGCCAGGCGCTGCCCATATCCTGGGGCACAGCCCAGGGGTAGACTTGCCCTGGCTGGGTGCTGGGGGCGTACATTACGGTGTACTGGCCGTTATGCACCTGGCAGGTGAAGCGGGTAGTGGTGTCGGCTTCAGCCGGAGCATTCTCAGGAGTACCGGCTGGTGTTTGGGCCAGGGCTGCTGGCCCTGCTAAGGGCGCTAAGCAGAGGGCGGTGGCCAATCCACTCACCAATAACGTAGCGCGAGTCTGGGTCGTAGAACGGGCCATGGTGTGCTGCCTCCGGAGTCGAACGGGTATGACTGTGCTTGGCTCAGGGTGCCCTGCTCGGCGGTGGCATAAACCAGTACGCAACGTCGCTTGACCCCAGTGAGCATGCTTATGTACTCGCGACGCGATCGCATCTTCCTTTGTTCCGTACCCCTCGGTTTGTTCCCGTGATATTCCGTTACCTTGTCCACAAAACTCGATTTTCCCCTTGCAATTTTGAAGTTTGTGCGTATTCTTAGTTAGGCTCTGGGTTCACGCTGTATTTAGGCTAGGTATCCCTAGCTATCACGCCGCATCTAGCGTTGTTGGCAAGAGCTAGCCCTGCGAACGCCCTACTCACCCCGCACCAGAGGGAGAACACACCCATGGACTATTCCACTCACCACACGGCGCAAGCTGTCGGCACAACCCTGGGCAATCGCCTGGGGGGCTGGGCGGGGGCCGGATTGATGGCTTCGACCCTGTTGGTGATGTGCCCCGCTGCCCAGGCTGAGACCCTAGCTGCCTGGCAGTTTGACCCGGTCACCCAGCAGTTGACCCTGACTCTGCCCAACGGTGTTACTCCTCACTACACCGTGGAGCACGAGCCTGGCCGCATTGTCCTGACTATCCCCCAGACTCAGCTGGGGGCGGTGGCGACTCAGCAAAGCTATGACGGGGCTGTTAGCCAGGTGCGCTTAAGCCAAGAAAATGGCGCTACTGTGGTGGTGCTCGACCTCGCTGCCAATGCGGTGTTGGCCAACGATGGAGCCAGCCTGGTAGCGTTGGCCCCCGCAGACCAATCTTCGCCGATCGCAGCCGGCGACCAAACCCGCTGGGTGCTGACGGCTCTAGTCGCCCCAGGGCTCCCCTCTCTGTCGGTTCCCAGTGGTGCTCAGCCCAGTGGTGCCCAGATGATTGTGGAACTGCCGGTCATTCCCGGCAACGATCCGCGTTTGGGCTTTCCGGCGGCGGGTACCGGGCGACTGAGTACGTCGGCTGCCAACCTGATGCTGCCCAGCGACATCGCTAACTTGACCAATCTGCCCGAGACCTTGCCGGTAGACCCCTTTAACCTGGGGCGATCGGGCGAGCAGGTTACGGTGCCCAGCCTGGCTGAACTCGATGCGGCAGTAGGCCCCGTCGCGATCGCACCTCAGGGCACCGCTCCAACGGTCGAGCCCCCGGCTGGAGCGAATGGATCTCAGCTAGGCGACATTGCTCCCCTCCCCCCAGTATTGCCCCCCGCTAGCACTGGCTCGGTGCTCACCCTAGAGCCGCCGCCGCTAGCGACCCCTGCGGTGGCGGCCCAGCCGTCTGCCGCCCCCGTTACGCCTGCTGCGCCAGCGGCCAGCTCCTCTGAACCCGAGGCCGTTGCTACCATCGATCGCGAAACCAGTGGTGTCCCCATTGCGGTGACCCCTGCCGAGGCCACGGGTGACGGCGATCGCAATGAGGCTGCCCCGATTGCGATCGCTCCGCCAGAACTGCCGACCCTTGAGCCATCGGCCCCAGACCAACCGGCGATCGCCGCTGAGCCGCCGTCCCTGGCGACCCCTCAGACCAGTGACCCAGCGCCCGTGATTGCCGTCGACCCGCCAATCCTGACCGCGCCTGAGACCGCGATTGCCGCTCAGGCCAACGCTATCAACCAAGAACCCCCACCCGTCGCCACGGTGCCGGTGGAGCTAACCGGCAGCGACCCTAACCTGCTGGTTGTGCCGACTATTCCCAATACCACGGCCCAGGGTACCGTAATGCCGCCCGATACCTCGGTGTCGGTGGCCGCAGCAGGCGAGACGATTCTCTTTGGCACTCCGCTACCTAGCGATCGCCAGGCGGCCTTCCCCAATGCCGTCAGCCCGGCCCCAGCTGAGCGCCCCCTCTCTCCCGATACCCTAGTGGCAGCGGGTACGGTTTTAGACCTGCGCTACGTGGGTAGCGAACCCCTAGATTTAAATACCAGCTCTAGCCAAAACCAGGTGCTGCTGCTGGCCCAAGACATTCGCGACCCGATCACCAACGGCATTGTCGCCCCGGCGGGAAGTCAACTCATCGGCCAGTTTGAGTCAACCCCCCACGGTCAACAGTGGGTGAGCAAAATGCTGATCGCCCCGGCTGGGCAGCAGGTGGCCTTTTCTACCACCTCTGACTATCTGATTGGCCGCCCCGATGTCAGCCCTCCTCGCCTTGCCGCTGGGGCTGGCCTGGGCGCCTTGGCCCTATTGCTGGTGACGGGATTTAGCGGCATCGGCTTGGTAGGTGGAGCCTTGGTGGGAGCCACAACGATGGTGGGCACTGCGCCCCAAACCCTGGTGATTGAGCCCAATCAGATTATCCAGGTGCAGGTGATTCAAGACATTCCCCGCGCTATTCCCATTGCTGCGGCACCGGAGTATAGCCGCGAGTGGGGGACCGGGTGGTAGGGGCGCAGGGCCTGCGCCCCTTTGAACCGGCAGTAACCAAGCAGAATTGGGTGTTAGGTCGCCAGGGCTGACGGGTCAGCAAACAGATCAAAAGGAAACGGCCCGTAGGTGCCCGCCAACTCAGCGGTTTCTGGCTCGGAGGTGTGGAATGTAATCAGCACGCCCCGCGATGGGCCGCTGTAATCGTCGAGATACCAAGCTCCCTTGAGGGTGTTGAACTTGAGATAAATCGCCCCGTCGCGATCGGGCAGGTCGAGGCTAACCGCAATTCCTAGGGCCGCTAAGAACAACTCCAGCGATCGCTGTCCTTCGGCCAAGCTGCTAGCGCAGATGCCCAGGGTTTGGTAGTCAGACCACTCGTTAAAGTAGCGCAGGTCGTCTCGTACCTGGGTGGCTTCGGCGGTGGTGAGGGTGGGTGGGGTAGTCAGGCAGCTAAACTGGCTGAGCCGCTGGCGGGTGGCCGCAATGGCAGCGGCGTTAGGGAGTGACGATGGCATAAAACAGTGTCATAAAACGGTATTGGTCAACGTTGGGAAGGTTTAGGCGGTGGTTTTGAAACGAGTGGTTTTTTAAAGGAAACCTTTGGGCTTACTAGCAGTGGGCCTCTGGCCCAGCTATCAGAGGTGCCAGTATGACCTACCACGTCCGCATGTTGGATCTGCCGCCCGGCGATCGCCCTCGAGAACGGCTGCTATCTTACGGGGCCAAAAGCCTATCGACCGCAGAGCTGCTGGCTATTTTGCTGGGCACTGGCCAGGGATCAGGCAAGCTATCGGCAGTCGGTCTAGGCCAGCTCATTTTACAGGAGATGGGGCAAAACCAACGGGATCCCCTGACCTGCCTGCGTGACGTGTCGGCCCACGACCTTGAGCAAATTTCGGGGGTTGGCCCGGCCAAAGCTACCACTATACTCGCCGCTATTGAGCTAGGCAAACGGGTGCTCCAGGCAGTTCCGCCGGAGAAGACCGTGGTTGATGATCCGGCGATCGCCGCCGCTGCCCTCAGCCATGAGCTGATGTGGCAGGCCCAGGAGCGTTTTGCTGTGGTGCTACTCGATGTGCGCCACCGGCTGATGGGTACTCAGGTGATTACCATCGGCACCGCCACCGAAACCCTGGCCCATCCGCGAGAAATCTTTAAAACCGTGATTCGTCACGGTGCGGTGCGCTGCATTGTCGCCCACAACCATCCTTCCGGCAATCTAGAGCCCTCTTCCGATGACCTCTCTCTGACTCGGCAGCTGCTGCAGGGAGCGCAAGTGTTAGCGGTGCCCGTGCTCGACCATCTGATTATCGGTAATGGTGACTTTCGCAGCCTGCGCCAGACCACTCAGCTCTGGCAGGAAACGCCCCAGGGAGCTTAAGGCCAGGTTGCTTCTGGGGGGTGAGCACTGACCACGTAGCAGTTGCGTCCCTTGGCCTTGGCCTGGTACAGGGCTAGATCAGCCCGATGAATCAGTTCTCGGGGGGAGTGCTCTTTAACCGATGGGCAATGGCACACCAATCCAAAGCTCAGGGTTAACACCGAGCTAATCTCAGAAAACTCATGCTCTAGGCTCCGGTCGGCCATGGTGGTTTGAATCTGCTCTACCACTTGTAACGCTCCCTCCAAGTCGGTATCGGGCAGCAGCAGCACAAACTCTTCACCGCCGTAGCGGGCGGCCAGATCGCCGGGGCGACGGACGGCAGTATTGAGCGCTTCGGCCACTTGGCGTAGGCAATCGTCACCGGCCAGGTGGCCATAGTTATCGTTGTAGGGTTTGAAGTAGTCAATGTCGCAGAGAATCAGGGCCAGGGTCTTGCGCTGGCGGCGAGCTCGCTGCCACTCCAGGTCGAGAGCCTGGTCAAAACTGCGGCGGTTGGCCATCTGGGTCAGGCCATCGATAGTGGCGAGTCGATTGAGTTCGGCGTTAACAAGCTGAAGCTTTTGGGTGAGTTCACCCTGGGTGAGCTCGGCCTTTTTGCGCTCGGTAATGTCGCGCACGATCACTAATACTTCAGTGTCGGTGAGAGGTACTACCCGCGATTCTTCGTAGTGCAGTTCGCCGTTGAGTTCGATGGCGTGCTCGTAGCGCTGGCGCTTGCCAGTATCGAGGGCCAGCCGAATGTAATGCATGCGCTGATCGGCTAGGGGCTCCGGAAAACTGACATAAACAGACTGCCGATCGTGGGCCGCAATGGGGCCGTAGAGGATAATTTCGCCCCCTGAGATCAAATCGAGAATTTGACCGTCGCCATTGACGCGCATCAGTAGGTCAGGAATGGCCTCTAGAATCGCTTGCTGGGTGGTTTGGCTGTCTTTGAGGACTAACTCCACCCGTTTGAGCTCGCTAATGTCTAGCGTGGTACCGTCAATGCGGAGGGGTTGGCCCGCTGCATCGTACACTAGCCGAGCCTGCCCTCGCACCCAGCGCATTTCTCCATCAGCTCGAAGAATCCGGTATTCTCGATCGGTTTTGCCCACCTGGGGTAAAACGTTAATATCGGCGATCAGCAGCGGCATATCTTCGGGGTGCACACAGCTAAACCACAGGTTGGCATCGGCCACAAACGCCTCGGGCGAATAGCCGTAGAGGGCCTCGGCGGCGGCGTTGACGTAGATGGTGGCGAGGGTGGTGGGGTCAACTGACCACACGACGCACTCGAGGGAGTTGAGAATGCTGTCTGTGCGCTGCTGCTGCGATCGCAGTTCTGCCTCGGTGAGCTGCAATTTTTCTGCGCTGTTGATCACCCACTGCTGGAGCTGTCGCGCTAGGGCATCGCGCTCAGCCTTAGCCTGCTTGCGATCGGTGATATCTCGTAAAACTGACAGGTGATGGTTGGGATAAATGTGAGCCGTGGCCGAAAATTCCACCGCTTTGATCACCCCGCTGTCGAGGCGGAGTTGCTGCTCACTGCGCCCCTCTCCCATCGCCAAAATCTGCTGCCATACCGCTGCAAAATCAGCCTGGGAGAGTGAAAAATCGGCTGCTCGCCGCCCGATGAGGGCCTGTTGAGGTAGCTCTAGCAGGGCACAGGCGGCTGGGTTCGCTGCCACGTAATAGCCCTGATCGTTAACGATCAGCATGGCATCGAGGGCGGTGTCAAATAGCTTTTTCCAAGGGCCAGATTGGTCTAGGGATATGGCCGGTTTAACCATAGTTATTCCCTGACCTCCTTCCACAGAAGGGGCCAACTGAAACGACGGCTCTGGCTTAGCGGAAGAAGGCATCACAATGGGAAGTATGTCTCTTTAATAGACTGAGTCAGAGCCGGTCAGAGAGGGCAACACTTACTCTAGGGTTATCATGCCCCGATTGCTATTAGAGGTAAGTGTAATTGACTTTAGTTTCTAATATCGGACCTTTAATACTAAATTTTGTTTGATTACCCCGTTGCATTGGCGAGGCTGACGCAGCGGCACTGGCGGCTAGATTGCACTCAATAAGGCCCCAAGCTGAATCAAGGTTTTGCAATTGGCATAGTTCATGACAGCCAGGTTCTAGGTGAGCTGTTTACTATGAAATAAGTAGGGGTAGGGCGGCATGAGTAGGGCCTATGGAACGGCAATATGCTGCTGCACAGGCTTTTCCTGGCCTCGCAGGTTAGAGATGTACTCCCTCGGCTTGTTTTTGCCCCTGCGGTCTATTCAGGTTCTTGCTGCTATCGTGCTTTAGTTTTGCAATATTTTCGCCTTCGCGCCTACATTGCCCTCAAGTTGACCCTGCACCGTCTACAGCAGGCGGCTACCACCTGGCCCCAACCGCAAGATTGGCTGTTGGCCGTAGGGCTCACCCTGGCTCTGGGTCTAGTGACGGTGCCGGTGGGGTTGCAGAGTCAGTTTCTCTCGCCAACGGTGGCCAGCCTCAGCTGGGCTGATGGGCTGCGGCTAGCGGCGCGGGTGTTGTTGGTGCCTGCCCTGCTAGAAGAAGGGTTTTGGCGGGTGCTGCTGCTGCCTCACCCCACGGAAAGAATGAGCGATCGCAAGCGCTGGCGACTGGGCCTGCCGATGCTGGGGCTGTTTGTGGTGATGCACCCGCTCAACGCCATGACCCTCTACCCGATGGCCTTTGCTACCTTTACTAACCCGGTGTTTTTGCTGTCGGCGGCGCTGCTGGGGCTGATTTGCACGTTTATGTATTGGCGATCGGGATCGCTATGGGTCGTGACCGCCATGCACTGGTTAGTAGTGGTCGTCTGGTTATTGTTTCTGGGTGGCTATACGTCTCTGCGGCTCTAGACCGGCAGCTTGAGACTGGCGAAAGGTTTAAGGGTCACAGGCTGAGGCGTTATCGCGATCGCTACAGTCTGGCTAAATTTAAGGGAATGTTCTTCAATTTTTATGACGGCTGTGGTTGAGGCCTGTAGTTTGGCCGGTCGGTAGTGAACCCTGAAACTAGGGCACCCTTGAAGCGCCCATCCCTCTGCTGTTTGCCCAGAATCTGCCATGAACGACTTTTTTAAAGGCTTTGAGCAACTGCTCGAACTGGCCAAAACCCTCGAAGAAAAGGCCGAAAGCGGTGAGCTAAAAACCAACGTGCAGATTAACGCTCGTGGCTTCAGCAGTATTCCCCGCCAGGGCAATATCCCCGATATCGGCGTTAGCCGCACAAACCGCAACGCCCCCGATATCGAAAACGACCCCGCCGTTGAAGAAGTCATCATCACCCCACCCCCATCCTCTTCCCCATCCTCCCCCTCTTCCCCATCCTCCCCCTCTTCCCCATCCTCCCCCTCTTCCCCACCACCCCACCACCCCACCATGCAGGACGTCGGCGGTCTCTCCGCCACCCTGCAAGAACTGCGCGAGCTGGTCGAGATTCCGCTGAAGCGGCCCGATGTGCTGGCTAAGCTGGGCCTAGAACCCACCCGTGGCGTGCTGCTGGTCGGCCCTCCCGGCACCGGCAAAACCCTGACGGCGCGATCGCTGGCTGAAGACCTGGGCGTCAACTACATTGCGATCGTTGGCCCCGAGGTGATGGGCAAATACTATGGCGAGGCCGAGCAGCGGCTGCGGGCGATTTTTGAGAAGGCCAAAAAAGCCGCCCCCTGCCTGGTATTTATTGACGAAATCGACAGCCTCGCCCCCGATCGCAGCAAGGTCGAGGGCGAAGTCGAAAAGCGCTTGGTGGCCACCCTGCTGGGCCTGATGGACGGTTTTGCCCAAACCAAGGGCGTGATTGTGCTGGCCGCCACCAACCGCCCCGACCACATTGACCCGGCCCTGCGCCGCCCCGGTCGCTTCGATCGCGAGGTGCAGTTTCGGGTGCCCGATCGCGCCGGTCGGCTCGAAATTCTCCAGATTCAAACCCGCGAGATGCCGCTGGAGGGGGTTGGGTTGGAGGCGATCGCCGATCTGTCAGTGGGCATGGTGGGGGCCGACCTCAAGGCCCTGTGCCAAAAAGCCGCCTACTTTGCCCTGCGCCGCCAGGTGCCCGATCTGAGCGGTCCCGTACCCGACACCATGACCCTGGTACACGACGACTTTTTGCAGGCGATTAAAGCAATCAAGCCCTCGGTGCTGCGATCGGTGGAGGTCGAGTCGCCCGCGATCGCCTGGGATGACATCGGCGGCCTGGAGAGCGTCAAGCAAACCCTGCAAGAATCGGTCGAAGGGGCACTGCTCTACCCCGACCTCTACGCCCAGACCGGAGCCAAAGCGCCGCGCGGGCTGCTGCTGTGGGGGCCTCCCGGCACCGGCAAAACCCTCCTGGCCAAGGCGGTTGCCGCCCAGGCTCGGGCCAACTTCATCGCCGTCAATGGGCCAGAACTGCTGAGCCGCTGGGTGGGGGCCGCCGAGCAAGCCGTGCGCGAACTGTTTGCCAAGGCTCGCCAGGCCGCTCCCTGCGTGGTGTTTATCGATGAGATTGACACCCTAGTGCCTGCCCGAGGCCAGTACCAGGGTGACTCTGGGGTGAGCGATCGCGTCGTCGGCCAGCTACTCACTGAACTCGATGGCCTTCAGGGCTGCACCAATGTGCTGCTGATCGGCGCGACCAACCGCCCCAGCGCCCTCGACCCCGCCATTCTGCGCGCTGGTCGCATTGACCTTCAGCTCGAGATCGGTTTGCCCGATGTAGCGGGAAGACTGGCGATTTTGCAAGTGCACAACAGCGATCGCCCCCTCGAAACCGTAGATCTCAACCACTGGGCCAGCCTCACCGACGGCTGGAACGGGGCCGACCTGGCCCTGCTCAGCAACCAGGCTGCCCTAGAGGCCGTGCGCGAATACCGTGCCCAGGGCCAGTCTGACCCCAGCCAGCTACGCATTGCCACCCACCACTGGCAGCAGGCCCACCAGGCTATTCTCAGCCAGCGTACCTCGGTGGCCAACCGGGGCTAAGAGTACGCCAACAGATACAGCATCCAAGCCCCCCCTTTTTAAGGGGGGCAGGGGGGATCTTTACCTTCGCTACAAGAAGCAGGACTTTCTAAACGCCTTCTAAACAGACTCGCTAAAGATGACCTCAGCATCGCGCAACCGCTTATGGGTGCGATAGCGGTTGTACAAGTCTCGGTTTGAGAAAAAGAACAGCGAAACCGCTTCCCACAAAAACACCCAGCCACCAATGAACAGCCCCTCGGTAAGCACAGAGGTGAGTACATTAATATCGAGTGGTTCTGCCAGTCGGGCTACCAGTAGCGTGCCCAAACCTGCAATCACGTAGCGGGCGGTGCGGGTGTTGATCAGCCGAATTTCTCGTTTGAGCAGGTAGAGTTTGAAATCTACGCTGTTTCTGAGCCCAGCTCTGACCTCCTGCTCCATAACTTCGTCACGGCTGCCGGGGGGCAGCGTAAAACACACCTCAATCGAGTATTTTTGAGGAATTTCATCGGCGCTGTTTTCTAGGTAGAGCTGCAAGTCTGGATCGAGTTCTCGCCGCTTAAAGGGGGCTGGGTCCCACTCGCTAAAAATGTCGGTGTAGCTGTCGAGGGCGGCTTCGATCATGTAGGCATTATTTGCCTCATCGATCGCATAAATTTCGTTAAACAGCTCTTCTTTTAGCGCCATAAAAATCTCAACTCAATCAAGCAGCTCTATTATCCTGGGCAGGATTCGCTGTGGCTATTAGTTATAGCTAACTATTGTAGGGAAGCGGTATGAATGCAGGCGTCAGGCCAAAGATTTTGGCACTGCCCAGAGTAGGGTGAGGGCACGGGCTACCATTAACCCCACCAGGGCCAGCCACAGCAGGTGAGCACTGCCGAGAGACTGGGCCAGCAGCGCCAGGGGCAAGAAACCAACCCCGGCAGCTAACACCGTGGCATTGCGGAGAACTTTGCCAGCGGTAATGCCCAAAAAGTAGCCGTCAAGCATGTAGGCGATCGCACCCAACCCCAGCACCGGTACCAGCCAGCCCACGTAGGTTTGCACCACCGCAATTACCTCTTGGTGAATGGTCAGCAGACCAAACAGCGGCGCGGGGAACAGCACGAAAGCCAGGGCAAACGACAGCCCTAGAGCCATGCTGCTGCCGCCGCCAAGGGTGAGCAGACGGCGCAGGTGGGTTTTGTCGCCACTGCCGTAGTAGCGCCCCGCAAAGCTTTCGGTGGCAAAGGCGATGCCGTCGATAAAGTAGGCCGACAGCGTTACCACTTGCAGCAGCAGGGTATTGGCCGCCAGGGTTTGGGTGCCCAGGGCCGAGCTAAAGTTGGTAAACAGGGCAAAGCTCAGCACCAGGGCGAAAGTGCGCACCAAAATGTCGCGGTTCAGCAAAAACAACCCCCTGATCGCCTGGAGGTTCCAGCCCTGGGGCAGCACCGCCCAGAGGTTTTGAAAACCGCCTTCGCGGGCTAGCAGACCCAGCCCCACCGCCAGCGTCAGGTATTGGCTCAGGGCGGTGCCCCACCCGGCCCCGGCGCTGGCCAACCCCATCTGGTTGATGAAAATGTAGTTGAACACAACATTGCTGCCGTTGCCCACCATCGACAGGGCAATTACCCGGCGACCTTTTTCGCGGCCCAAAAACCAGCCCATCAGCACCAGGTTGAGCAGCACCGCTGGGGCATCCCAAATGCGGGCGTTGTAGAACTCTATGCCCGCTGCCCTCACCGCCGGTTCGCCGCTGAGCAGCCCAAAGCCCAGTTCGCGAATGGGGATTTGTAGCAGCAAAATTAGCAGGCCAAAGGTAAGGGCGATCGCGCCATTGCGCAGCAAAATTAGCCAGAGTTCGTCGCGATCGCCCCGCCCCCGCGCCTGGGCGGTGGTGCCGGTGGTGCCCATGCGCAAAAAGCCAAAGCTCCAGTAGACGACATTAAAAATCACGGTGGCTAGGGCGACCCCGCCCAGGTGGCGAATGTCGTCGAGGTGGCCGAGAAAGGCCGTATCAACCAGCGCTGCCAGGGGCACCATCAGGTTAGAGATGATGTTGGCCGCTGCCAGCTTGAGAAAGCTGGGCAGAAAGGCTGGGGTAGGGGCGATCTGGGGGCTGGCTGGATTTTTGGCCATGGGTAAGCAGCGCTTTTTTACCCACGTTACAGGTCAACTAAGACGTAGCGGGTGAGGACGCGCATGATTTCGTTGATGCGCCCGGTGGGCTGGGGTTTGCGCCCCTCGAGGACTTCGGCAAAGCCGAGGCGGTAGAGTTCGTGGACGATGCGTTGGCCTCTAAGGGCCGGTCTTCGACCATCGCAGCCGTGGGCGCAGCAATGCACCTAAAATGCGAATCACCTCCCGCCCCGGATCAGCAGCAAATTCAGCTAACCGTAGGGTGCATTCGCGCAGCAATGCACCAAGAATCTCTCCCTCGCAAGCTTCGCGCAGCAATGCACCAAGAATCTCTCCCTCGTAAGCTTCGCGCAGCAATGCACCAAGAATCTCTCCCTCGTAAGCTTCGCGCAGCAATGCACCAAGAATCTCCCCCTCGTAAGCTTCGCGCAGCAATGCACCAAGAATCTCTCCCTCGTAAGCACTATCCCAAAACCGGGCACTTTAAAGAAAGTGCATCCTCTCGGTTCCATGCCCAATTACCGACGCCTTTACCGACCCGGCGGCAGCTATTTCTTCACCCACGTGACCTATCAACGGTACCCCTGGCTTTGCACCGATTTAGGTAGACAATCCCTACGCCAGGCCATTATTGCGGTACGGCGAAAGCACCCCTTCGCGATTGATGCCTTTGTACTTTTACCTGATCACTTCCACTGCATTTGGACGTTGCCAGAGGGGGACTGCGATTATGCCAAACGGTGGCGGCTAATCAAGCTGATGGTGACGAAGGCTTGTGGCCAAGAATTGGCACTGCCGTCGGAGAAGACCGTATCGGGTGAGCGGCGGCGGGAGGGAAATCTATGGCAGCGGCGATATTGGGAGCATTGCATTCGAGACGAGCGGGATTTTGTGAGCCATTGTGAGTATGTTCATTACAACCCGGTGAGGCATGGATTAGTGGAATGCCCGACGGATTGGGTGTTTTCGACTGTGCATCGGTATTTGTGGGAGCAGAATGAATGACGAGGGAGATGCTCTCGGTGGTGCATTGCTGCGCGAATGAAGATGGTGCATTGCTGCGCGAATGAAGATGGTGCATTGCTGCGCGAGTGAAGATGGTGCATTGCTGCGCGAATGCACCCTACGCCAGGATGTAGCGGGTGAGGACGCGCATGATTTCGTTGATGCGCCCGGTGGGCTGGGGTTTGCTCCACTCGCGCACTTCGGCAAAGCCGAGGCGGTAGAGTTCGTGGACGATGCGATCGACGCCGTGGGCGCTGCCGATGACCAAGATGCGAATGACCTCCCGCCCCGGCTCGGCGGCAGGCTCGATGGTGACTTGTAAGGCGGGGTTTGCCAGGGTTGAGGGAATAAATGCTTGTGGCATGACGAGTACTTCTTAAATGCGTGAACCATTAGGAATACAAACAACTATAGTTATCCATTAGGTATTCGTCAACTATTAGGCATGTGTTTACGAAGCTATGAAGCTCTGACACCATGGGGCTTATGGGTAAAGCGGGTCAGGTGCTCAAGCACGTTTTAGAGAAGTACGACGTTAGCCAGTACAGTCTTGCCAAGACATTGGGCGTAGAGCGTACTAACGTCTATCGGTGGGTTCACGAAATGCGAGACCCGACAGCGGAGACGTTGCTAGATATCGTCAAAGCGCTGAAATCCCTAAGTCATGCGGCTGCTGAAGAGTTTGTGCAACTCTATTTAGGCGAAGTGCTGAAGAGTGATGATTAGGCCAGTTAGGAGTTAGTAGGGTGGGCAATGCCCACCATTAAACTTGAGCTGCTCTAGTTAGTCCAATCTTTCTTGAAACCAGAGCAGTTCAGCGGGTTGTATTGGGGCGATCGCCCCTTCTCCCACAGTAATCAGTGCCCGCCCTGCCGTGGCTGCGATCATTCACGCAGATGCCTGTACTAAAGCCTAGCCACAGAGCAGATTGCAGGTGAACCGTTACAACCCCGAGCAAAGCCCACTGATATGCTCACCCAAGCCACAATTCAGCAGATCTGCAATTCTCATTCTGAGACACTTCGTGAACGCATCGGCGACCATTATGCTCTATAACCGTCAAAAGCAACCTGCCTGACGCCTGGTTTGCCAAAGCAAAAGCTGACCTACAAGCCGCTGAGCTTCTGCTCGATACAATCAACCCTTTGCTGATACGGAATAAATGCTTTTCGCTGAGGCATAGCCATGTCTGTGCCCTTATGCTTGAGCTACGGTAATGGCTCAGCCAGGCACACTTTGGGAGATAAGACGATGTCGCGTCGACAAAACAACCCCGGCTTTAGCCAGCCCCCTCGTACTCGGCTCGCCCGGCTTCAGAGTGACTCTCTAGCGGCTGACCCCGCCGGGTTTGGGGTATCTAGAGCGGTGCCGCCAGGGGGCAACTCAGCTCGGCCTGACGCTGGCGACGACGAACTGGTGGACTTTAGCTATTCATCCCCCGGTGCCCTGCCCGGTACCCTGCGCATTCCCCCCGATGCCCTGCCTACGGAGCTGTTTTTGATCAGCTATAGCCCCGAGGCGGTGCAAGCCGTCGCCATCGACCATCCTGACGAGTGCCGCACGGTTGGCCAAACCCCAGGCGTCAACTGGATTGATGCCCGGGGGCTGGGCACCGAGGCTAGGCTAGTGCAGATGAGTGAAACCCTGGGGTTTCATCCGCTGATGCTCGAAGACGTGGTCAACGTGCCCCACCGACCCAAAATCGACTTCTACGACGACAAGATTTTGATCGTCATGCAGATGGTGCGGCCCCAGCCCACGGGGTCGGGGGTTGCCAGCGAGCAGGTCAGCTTTGTACTGGGCCAAAATTTTCTCGCCACCTTTCAAGAAGAGCCCGAGTGGGACTCGTTTGATCCGGTGCGCGATCGCATTCGTCGAGGCACCGGCTCTATCCGTCGCCAGGGGGCCGACTACCTCGCCTACGCCCTGCTCGACACCATCGTCGATAGCTTCTTTCCGGTGCTAGAGGTGATTGGCGAAACCCTTGAAGAACTCGAAGAAGAGGTCGTCGACAACCCCACCAGCCACACCATCGAAAAAATCCATCGCATGCGCCGGGGGCTGATGAAACTACGCCGCTACATCTGGCCCCAGCGCAGCGTGATCAACAGCCTGATCCGCGACAGCGATGAGTTGATCAGTCAGGAGGTGCGGGTCTACCTACAAGATGTCTACGACCACATCGTGCAGGTGGTCGACATCATCGAAAACTACCGCGAAATTGCCTCCAGCCTGATGGATGTGTATTTGTCTTCCATCAACAACCGCATGAACGAGGTGATGAAGCTGCTGACGGTGATTTCTTCTATTTTTATTCCTCTCACCTTTATCGCCGGGGTCTATGGCATGAACTTTGCCCCCGACACATCGCCCTTCAACATGCCAGAGCTGGAGTGGTACTGGGGCTACATCGTTTGTCTGAGCGTGATGGCGATCATTGCCACCGCCCAAATTTATCTGTTCTGGAAGCGCGGCTGGTTTGACAATTTTTCGGCGACCAAGCGCTAGGCGATCGCCGCGATCGTCGTACCCGGTGTCGGGCGGTCTGTGCCCTACTTGGTGCGGCTAAAGGCGATCGCCGCCGCAATAATTAAGCTGAGTAATGCCAGAGGCACCCAGAGGTCATTTACCATCATCATGGGGCTACATCGTCTCGCGCGTGGGTGAACTGCCATGACTGTATCTGACCGAGTGATCTTTTTACAGGAGCGCACCCCCCTCAGCCTGCTGCCCGCCACCACCCTGGCCCCCCTGGCCCGCCAGCTAAACGCCATTACCCTAGCCGAGGGCGAAACGGTGGTCGAAGCTGGGCAAGAGCCCCAGGGTCTCTACATTGTCTGGCAAGGCAAGCTCGAAACCGAGGCCGAGCTAGGGGGCGTCAGCTTTTTGCCCGGTGCCGTGCTGAACCTAGAAGCGCTGCTGCTAGAGCAGCCCGTCGAGCAAACCATTCGCACCCTCACCGACAGCACCCTGTGGTTTGTCGATCGCACCCAGTTTCAGGCCCTAGTCGAGCAATACCCCGGCATTTTGCAGACCTTTACCCGGCAGCTCGTCGATGCGGTCAAGCGGCTATCGTTTCAGTTTGACCGTGAGCAAGAGCGCCAGGGGGTGCTGCGCCCCTACCTAGTCGCCAAGGCCAAACGGGGGGTAATAGGTAGAAGTCGTTACGGCGATCGCCTGCGAGCCGAGATTCGCGAAGCGGCCAGCCATCGGCGATCGGTGCTGATCTTTGGTGAACCGGGCTTAGAAAAAGACAACCTCGCTGCCCTGGTTCACTTTGGCTCGACCCAGCGGCGGCTGCCCATCATCAAAGTAGACTGCGGCCAGCTCCAGGCCAGCGGGGCCGATCTGTTTGGGCGAGTTGGGGGGCGGCTGGGCCTGATCAATGCGCTGGGCGAGGGCACCCTGGTGCTCAACAACCCCAACGAACTCGATGCCGACCTGGTCGAACCCGTAGCCCAACTGCTCAAAACCGGGCAGTATCGCCCCGTGGGCCGCAACGGCGACGCGCCCCTGGTAAACGCTGAAGCGCGAATCATTTTGCTCTCGGAGCAGGGCCTCCCTATTCTCGGTGGCGCGGTGGCCGAAACGATTAAAGTGCCGCCCCTGCGGGTGCGTAAGGCCGACATCGAAGACTGGGTCAACTACTACCTATCCCTGATCTGTCGCCGCCGGGGAACCGGGCGAATCACCGTTGCCCCTGAGGCGATTCGCCGCTTGCAATCCTACGATTTTCCCAACAACCTGCGCGAGCTAGAGAACCTGGTAGAGCGGGCCGCAGCCCAGCTCTCGGGGGGCGGGCTCATCACCGAAGAGATTATTTGGCCTGCCCAGAGCAAAAAGAAACAGCTGCGGCTCAACCTGCTCAACCGCTACCCCGACCTGCGGCGGTTTTTGCGCAGCCCCTGGTGGCCCGATCGCATCAACTACGGCCTCACCCTGGGGCTATTTGCCGTGGTAATTGCCCTACTCTGGTTTGGCCCCCAGCAACGCCATCAGAATGTGGCATTAACGGTGTTTTGGGCCTGGTGGTGGCCCCTGGTGTTGCTGAGTTTCCCGTTTGTGGGGCGGCTGTGGTGCGCGGTCTGCCCCTTTATGATCTATGGCGAGGTGACTCAGTGGGTTTCTGAAAAACTGTTCCCCGGTCGGCTCAAACGCTGGCCCCGCCAGGCCGCCGATCGCTGGGGCGGCTGGTTTCTGGTTGGCCTATTTACCTTAATTTTGGTGTGGGAAGAGGTGTGGAACCTGGAAGACTCGGCTTATCTGTCGGCCTGCCTGCTGCTGCTGATTACCGCTGGGGCGATGATCTTTTCGGCCCTGTTTGAGCGGCGGTTTTGGTGCCGCTACCTCTGCCCCATCGGCGGCATGAACGGCATGTTTGCCAAGCTCTCGATCACTGAGCTGCGGGCGCAGCAGGGCACCTGCTCGGCAGAATGCACCACCTACCAGTGCTACAAGGGCGGCCCCGCCAAAGGGGAAGGCCAGGAGACCAACGGCTGTCCCCTCTACTCGCACCCGGCCCAGCTCGAAGACAACCGCGACTGTGTGCTGTGCATGACCTGTCTTAAAGCCTGCCCCCACCGCTCGGTAGAGCTAAACCTGCGGCCCCCCGGCATTGAGCTATGGACAACCCACCGACCCCGCGCCGCCGAGGTGGCGCTGATGTTTTTGCTGTTGGGGGCGGTGTACCTGCATCGCCTACCCGAGCTAGAGGCGCACCTGGGGATCCATCTGCCCATCAATACGGTGCTGGGGCACAGCTTAGTCTCCCTGGGCGTGCTGGCGCTGCCTGCGCTGTTGTTCGGCATCGCCGAGGGTGGGCAGTGGCTGTGGCGCAAACCTCAAGGCTTGCCGTCGCGCCCGGTGGTGCGGCTAGCCTACGGTTATCTGCCCCTAGTGTGGGCGGCTAGCCTGGCCCACTATCTGCGGCTAGGTCTGGGGGAGGGAGGGCGAATTTTGCCGGTCTCTTTAGCCACCTTTGGGGCCTCAGGGGCAAATCTGCCGGTTTGGGTTGCCCACCCGGCAGTGGTAGCCTTTCTCCAAGGTGTAACGCTGCTGTTGGGTCTGGCGCTGTCGGTCTGGTTGACGGCTAAGATCGGTCGCCAGTCTAGCCGCCAGCAGTGGGTTCAGCATGCCTGTATTGGGCTGCTGGGGCTGAGTTTGTGGTGGCTAATTCCGGGTTTTTAAAAAGTGGGGCTGGCGGCTGACCCCAATCGATTTCAGCTTTCAGATTGTGTAAAGTTTTGGTGTAAGGTTTACCCCAGTATTGCCCTCCACAGATGCTAATTGCTTGGGCCTGCTAAGGTACGTTTTAGTTCAAGAGCACATGTCTGACTTGGTCAATCTATCCCCCGCGTTTCGTCACCCCCGAGTTCCTCCTCACGGTTTCGCGCATGTTCCAGGAAAATTCGCTGGACTTTAAGCTCGTTCAACGGGTCTGCCTGCTACAACGGGCTCTAGACCAGGCCAAAGCATCCCTAGATGAGATGCAGGAACAGGTGGCTAACCACGATATGCTTCAGGCTCACCTGGCCCAAATCGAAGAATATTCCAACGTTCAGCAAAAAATTATTCTCAACCTGAAGCAACAGCTCGATGCCAAAGACCAGTGGCAGCACGATGTGCTGGACCAGCTGGTGGCTGGGGTAAAGGGGCTAGTGGCTGACCAGCAGCTTGAGCTTGAGCGACTGCGATCGCGCATCCACCAGGGGCAATCCGAGGTGCAAGACTACCTGGTGCGGCTCAAAAACCATTACCAGGGTCTGGCCCAGGGCCGGGCCGCCACCAACGACCTCGACCTCAACTCTGAAGTCATGATTGCGCGATCGCTCATCGTTGGCCTCAGCAGTCAGCTTCAGTCGGCCCAGCACCACATTCAGCACCTCGACACCACCGTGACCCGCCACCAAGTCACCCTGGCGCGCATGCAGGCCTACGTTAACCATGGCACCCAGGGAGTAGGTGGGGAGCCTCAGCCCCTGGCGCTGCCCCCCGCCCACCCCGACCTAGACGATGACCCCGTCGCGCTTAAGGCGATCATCGAGGCCCAGCGCCAAAAAATTGCCGAACTCAGCGCCGAATTGGGACAACAGTTTCATCAGCAGAACAGCCTCAAGTACCGCTGCCAAGAAATCGCCGCCGAACGCGATGGCCTCAAGCAGCAAGCCGCTGCCCTCAGCCTAGAGAATGAAGCCTTGCAAAAGCAAATCCGGCGCAAGGACAATGGTGGGGAGTGAGGGATTGGGTTTCGGGTATTGGGTTTTGGGTGTCAGGTTTCGGGTTTTGAACGTTCGAACGTTTCTAAGGGATCTGGATGTCCTAACCCAATGGACTATGGTTATACCCGCCACCCGCCACCCAATACCGTTCCTCCTTCCCCTAGTGCGATTCACCAATGCGATCGGGCAGCACCCCTTCTAACAGGGGTGTCAGCGAATTTTTGAGTTGCCCGGCGCGAATAAATTCGGCGTAGGTGTCGGCCTCGATCGCTAGCAATTCTTCCCGCAGTTGGTTTGAGGCAAATTCGCGAATCACATCGTTTTGCTGCTCTAGCTTGGCCAGGTTTTCTTTGACTGTATCGAGCTGTCCAGCCACCAGGGCCATCTGGTAGCCGACAAATTCGGGGTCAAATTCTTGGTTGGTTTTCATCGTTTCTAAACGCTGCATCACCCGCGTAAGGGCTGCCCGCTGAGCGGTCATTTGGTTGTACTCCAGCTTGATTGGCTGGTCACCCAGCAGGTTCAGATATTCGAGCAGCGGTTTGGTCGTGAGGCCCTGCACCAGTAGGGTAAACAGCATGACGCCAAACACGATGGCGATTACCTCCTGGCGTTCGCTCAGCATAGCGGGCACGCTCAGGGCCAGGGCCACCGAGACTGACCCTCGCAACCCGCCCCACCAGAGAATCACCTGCCCCTTGACCGGCAAATCCATATCGGGGCCGGTGACAGCGTTACTGAGGGCACCGAGGGCAAAAATGCTGACGGCGCGGGCGGCAAGCATCAGGGCGATCGCGATCAAGATCTTGTCTAGCTCGTCGATTAGCCCCTGAAACCGTACCTGGTCGCCAATCAGCAAAAACACGATGGAGTTGATGAAAAACGACAAAAACTCCCAAAACTCAGACACCACCAGTCGGGTGCGGGGGTTCATGCCGATCCGGGAGCCAAAGTTGCCGAGAATCAGGCCCGTGGTCACCACGGCAATGACCCCAGAGCCGCCCAGTTCCTCCGCCACCAGGTAGGTGCCGTAGGCCGATACCAGGGTCAACGACTGCTCTACCAGGGGAATGTCAAACCGCTGGGTTAGAAACGACAGGCCAAAGCCGATCAGCCCGCCAATGCTGATGCCGATGCCGACAAACACCAGAAACCGAGCGATGGTCACCGATACGTCAAACTGCTCTAGCCCCAGGGCAATGCCCAGCAGCAGGTTAAAGGCCACAACCGCAACGCCATCGTTAAACAGGCTTTCGCCCTCCATGACGGTGGTGAGTTTTTTATCGACCCCCAGTTCGCGAAATAGGGCCACCACCGACACCGGGTCGGTGGCCGACAGGCTGGCCCCTACCAGCAGCGCCGTGGCCAGCGATGCCCCCGCAAAGGCTTGCAGCCCAAACACCAGGGCGCTAACGCAGATCACCACCCCCAGAATGGCGTAGAGCACTACGGGCACCGAGTACTGCTTCAGGCTCTTCCAGTTGAGGTTCCAGGCGGCCTCAAACAGCAGCGGCGGCAGAAAAATAAATAAAATCAGCTGGGGCGACAGGTTAATCAGGCGCACATCGAGCACCGCCAGCCCCAACCCCACCAGCAGCAGCAGCAGGGTGTAAGGAATATTTCGCAGCACGCTAAACACCCGCGACAGGGTGGCTACCCCCAGCGACACCGACAGCACCAGGCAAAACTGGCGTAGGTGCTCCTCAATCGCCGGGTCTTCTAGGGCTGGCTCAACGGCGATAAAAAAATCCATAACACTATCAAACATCACAATTTCTCTCGAATACTGTCTGCCTGGGACAACAACGCCTCCGCAAAGGACAACGACTGCTGGTGCGACTCGCCCCCGGCTAGCTGGGCTAGCTCCTGTTGGCGATCGGCCAGCGACAGGGGCATCACTCGCACCACAGTTCGTTCGCCCTCAGTATCGCTGGCCTTCTGCCCCTTGGCCGTAGCCGCCTCTACCACCTGCTTACCCACCCGAAAGTGAGCATCGGCCAGGGCCGCCACCATGGGCTGGTGGGTGACGCAGAGCACCTGGTGCTGGCGACCGAGCTGGTAGAGCTTTTCGGCGATCGCCTGGGCGACCCGCCCCGACACCCCCACATCGATCTCGTCAAACACCAGCGTGCCCACTGGGTCTACCTGGGAGAAGCAGGCCTTGAGGGCCAGCAAAAAGCGACTCATTTCGCCGCCTGAGGCCGTCTCCGCCAGGGGTTGCAGGGGCTCACCGGGGTTGGGGCTAAACAAAAACCGAATGCCGTCTGCTCCGGTGGCGGTAGGAGTGCTCGGCGTCAGCTCCACCTGAAACTGCACCCGATCCATCGCCAGGGGTTTGAGTTCGTTGACCAGGCGGGTTTCGAGCTGTTGGGCAACGCCCTGGCGCAGGGCGGTGAGCTGGGCGCAGGCATCCCCCAAGATCCTCTGGGTTTTCTCGACCTCGGCCTCTAGAGCCTCAATCGACTGCCCTTCTCCCGATAGCTCGGCAAGGGATTGCACCACCTCGTTCCGGTAGGCCACCAACTCGGGCAGGGTGCGGCTAAAGCGGCGGCACAGGGCCTTGAGCTGGCGCATGCGTTCTTCGACGTCTTCCAGCCGCTGGGGGTCGGCCTCGACGCTGGCTCCGTAGGCATTGATGGCCCGCCCAGCTTCTTCTACTTGGGTGAGGGCTTCGCTGACCATGGCCAAAATAGAGGCAATGGCCGGGTCGTAGCGCTCCATATCGATCAAGATGGCCTCGGCCTTGCCCAGCAGGTCGGCACAGGCGCTTTCTCCCGCATCACTCTCGTAGAGAATTTGGTAGGCGGCGTAGCTGTTTTGTTGCAGGTCAACGCTGTGGTTGAGGCGATCGTGCTCCTGGGCCAGGTGGTCTAGCTCTTGGGGATCGTCGAGCTGGGCCTGCTCTAGGTCTTGGCGGTGCATTTGCAGCAGTTCAAACTGGTCGCGGCGCTGCTGGTCGGCCTTGCGGCGGGCCTCCAGCCGTTTCTTGGCCTGGGCAGCGGCCTCGTAGGCTACGGCAACGTTTTGGCGCTGGGCCATGAGAGGAGCACCGCCAAAGCCGTCGAGCCACTCCCGCTGGCGATCGCCCGAGCCGAGCAGCACAGTCTGCCCCTGGGCGGTGATTTCGACCAGCTTTTGCCGCAGGCCCTCTAGCTGAGGCCGAGTGGCGGGGCTGCCGTTGAGAAAGGAGCGACTGCGCAGGGTTTTGCCCAGGGTCAGCTCTCGCCGCAGCACCAAGGCCCCATCACCGGCAGGGAAATCCTGCTCTGCCAGCCAAGCATGAATGTCGGTGGGTACGTCAAAGGTCGCTTCGACCAGGGCCTTCGAGCTGCCCGATCGCACTAGACGTTGGTTGGCCTTGCCTCCCAAAACGGCATCAATCGCGTCGAGAATAATTGATTTGCCCGCCCCGGTTTCGCCGGTGAGCACATTTAGCCCCGCCTCAAGCCGCAGATCGAGCTGGTCGATCAGGGCAAAGTTTTCAATGTGCAGGGCCGTTAGCATGGGGGCAGCATGTTAGTACCCACGTATTTTAATGGGAAGCCCCACGGATACGCTGCTGAAAGTGCGTAAGATTTGAGCGGCTCGCCGTTTTGTCGGTAGAGAACCAGGTAACGCCAAAATCATCGCAATGCGCTTATTAGGTAGGGTAAATGGGGCGCTTGCGTTATTTGACTTGGTGGCAACGCTGCTGCCCATTGATGTGGCTCGGCTAACGCTAGTAAAGTCAGTGCGATCGCCTCCAAAAGTAGGGTGGGCATTGCCCACCGCCCCACTTATACACCCACCGCCTACCCCTCCCCTCAACTATCCAGCGATGGTAGACGGCAGACCGTGAGCGGTGCTAATCCAACGTGTCTAGCTTGCGACGCGTGGGTAAAAGGTAGGCACTGCCCACCTACGGCATTCTGCCCTGGGGGCATGACCGACAAACTCCGGGCTGCCCTGCGAAAATCCTTCGTTGGGTGCAAGTAGGGAGGTCACTACCTGGGATTCTGAAGCTATACCGTTACAATAGTTTACGGGAACACTTCGGGCGCGGGCCTGGGGTCCTTAGGTTAACCGTACTCTTTCTTCTCTGAGCTTGCTATGGCCCTCAACACCACTCAGAATTCAGCTCAGCCTGTCGTGGACACCATCGACATTATCGATGCTGAGGCAATTACGGTAACCGGGGAAGTGATGACAGAGCCGGTGCCGGTGCCCGCCGCGCCCCGCACTTTGGCCACTAAGGCACAAGATCCTTTCGAATCGTTTGGCTACGACCCCGAGGCGATCGCTGCCCACTACCGCCGCCGCCCGTTTCAGGTCTGGACTCGATTCTTGGGTATTTTCTTGCCGATCGCGGGCTTCTTTGCCCAGATCTGGCTCGATCGCCGCGCCGGTCGCAGCGCTCAAAACGAGGCCAAACGGGCGGTTCAGCTGCGCACGATGCTCACCAACCTCGGCCCGGCCTACATCAAAATTGGCCAGGCGCTCTCTACCCGACCCGACCTGGTGCCGCCGGTTTTTCTTGAAGAGCTGACCACGCTGCAAGACCAGATCCCACCCTTCCCCGATGCGATCGCCTACCGCTTTATTGAAGAAGAGCTGGGTGCCCCCCCTAGCCAGATCTACGCCGAAATTTCTGAAAGCCCGATCGCGGCGGCTTCTTTGGGCCAGGTTTACAAGGGCAGACTGCACAGCGGCGAAGCGGTGGCCATCAAAGTGCAGCGCCCCGGTCTGGCCCAGCGCATTGCCCTCGACCTCTACATCATTCGGGGGCTGGCTCGCTTTGCCACCAACCGCATCAGCCAAATTCGCAGCGACCTAGTCGCCATCATGGATGAGTTTGGTGAGCGCATCTTTGAAGAGATGGACTACACCCACGAGGGCGAAAACGCCCAGCGCTTCGCCCATCTCTACGGCCACATCGCCGACATCTACGTGCCCCACATCTACCCTCAGTACACCGCCCGCCGGGTGCTGACCATGGAGTGGATTGAGGGCACCAAGCTGACCAACATTGACAAGCTAAACAGCCTGGGTATCGACGCCACCCACCTGATCGATGTCGGGGTGCAGTGCTCCCTGCGGCAGCTGCTAGAGCACGGCTTTTTTCACGCCGACCCCCACCCCGGCAACCTGCTGGCCATGGCCGATGGCAAGCTAGCCTACCTCGACTTTGGCATGATGAGCGAGGTCAAACCCTACCAGCGTTACGGCCTGATTGAGGCGGTGGTGCACATGGTCAACCGCGACTTTGAGGGGCTGGCCAACGACTACGTCAAGCTAGAGTTTCTCACTCCCGACACCGACCTGACACCGATTATTCCAGCTTTGGCCAACGTGTTTAGCAATGCCCTGGGGGCGAGCGTTGCCGAGCTGAACTTTAAGAGCATCACCGACGAATTTTCGGCGCTGATGTACGAGTATCCCTTCCGGGTGCCTGCCTACTACGCCCTGATCATTCGCTCCCTGGTGACCCTAGAGGGCATTGCGATCAACGTCGACCCTGAATTTAAGGTGCTGAGCAAGGCCTATCCCTACGTGGCTAAGCGGCTGCTGACGGACCAATCGCCGGAGCTGCGGGCCTCGCTGCAAGATCTGCTGTTTAAAGACGGCAGCTTTCGCTGGAACCGACTGGAGAACCTGCTGCGCAACGCCCGCAGCAGCGACGACTACGATATGGATCGGCTGATCGACCAGACCCTGGAGTTTTTGTTTTCAGACCGGGGCTCGTTTTTGCGCGATCGCATCGTCAGCGAACTGGTCAACGGTCTAGACAGCTTTGGCCAGAGCACTGTGCAAAACCTGACCACCGCTGTGCAGCGCCGCCTAGGCTTCAAGCAAGCGGTGCCGGTTGCTGCTACCACTGCCTCCAGCGACCTCGACCACCTGCGCCGCATTCTCGACATTCTCAAAGATACCCCCGGCTTTGATGCCGCCCAGGTGGCTACCCGCATTCCCAATCTGTTGTTTAAGCCCGAAACCCAGGCTATGGGCCAGCAGGTGGTATCGGGCTTGGCCCAGCGAGCCTTAGCCCGCTTCATTCGCACTTTGCTGCTAGAGGATGAGCCTAGCGACCTCAGGCCCCAGCTTGCTCCGGTTGGGTCGAGCCAGCTAGCTAACCGGGTTGCCCTTGAAAAAGTTAGTTTCTAGATACACCTTATCTAGGTAGCGAAGAAATTCTGCATTGTACGGCCCCACTTTTTGAATTAAAAAGAAAATTGAAAAGGCACAGCCCGGCAGCAGACGGGCCAGCGGTCGCGCTAGCTGCCGGGGAAACGGATAGAATTGTGACCCATAAAAGCCTGAGACAACGGTTAGATTGCCGACCGTTTCTCGATAAAAAAGCAGCGTATCGCCTTTAGAAAAAGGTCTAACATGGGCCGAAATCATTTTGTTGCAGGTGGGGTGTACTCCTACTAGGCCTAGGAGTCGGTTGTGCAATGACAAAACATTGGGTACCCCTAGGTAAAGGTAGCCACCCACCTTTAAAACTCTAAAAATCTCGTGGTTAATCCAATAGATTTCTTTAGTGTGCTCTAATACTTGGTTGGCAATGACTAGATCGACTGACTCGGGTGCTAAGGGCAGCGGTTCGGCTTCTATATTTACCGAAATCGGCTTAATACCAGCGGCGATTAAAGCAGGAGAATTCCAGTCGCCGTAGTCAACCCCAACGCAATGGGCCTGAGGATGTTGGGCTAGAACCGTTTTCAAATCGTCGCCGCCGCCACAGCCAAGGTCAACGCAGGTGTCGATCGCCAGGGGTTGTACCACTTTTGCCAAAACGTGGCGACCGTAGGTTTCTCTGTGATCGACGGTGGTCAGGCGGCTGATGGTGCCCGGTGTAACTCGTCTGAACATCACTAGGCTCGTGAAGGGGGCAGAGTTTAGCTAGGCAAGTTGTGCCTTCTGCCATTAAAACCTCACTGCTGCTCCCTGAGCTAGCGCTAGGGCAAGTTCTGTGGGGCCTTAAGGGCAATAGTGACTATCATTGGGAGCCTGCTGGGGCGTGAAATTGGCGATCGCCCCAGGGCAGCGCTTTGATGGGTTAAATCACACCCTTAGAGCTGGGAATCAGGTGGGCGCGGCGGGGGTCAACCTCGGTAGCCATGCGCATGGCGCGGGCAAAGGCCTTAAAGGTGGCCTCAATAATGTGGTGGGAGTTAATGCCATCGAGCTGACGAATGTGCAAGGTCATCTGGCTGTGGTTGACCACGGCGACAAAAAACTCGCGCACCAGCTGGGTGTCGTAGGTGCCGACCCGCTGGGTGGGAATGTCTAGGCCGTAGCTGAGGTGGGGCCGCCCAGAAAAATCTAGCGCCACCTGCACCAGCGACTCATCGAGGGGGGCAACAAAGTGGCCAAAGCGGGTAATGCCTTTGCGATCGCCTAGGGCCTGGTGCAGCGCCATACCCAGGGTAATGCCCACGTCCTCGTTGGTGTGGTGGTCGTCGATCTCAATATCGCCTGTGGCCTGCACCTCTAGGTCGATCAACCCATGGGAGGAGATCTGGTGCAGCATGTGGTCGAGAAAAGGAATGCCTGTTTTCGCATTGCACTGCCCGGTGCCGTCTAAATCTAGGCTGACCTGCACATCGGTTTCGCCGGTAGTGCGGCTGACGGTCGCTTGCCGCTGGGGGTAAACCAAACCAGGGTTAGGAGCAGAGACAGGGCGATCTTGGGTTTGCATGGCAGAGTAACGGGTTAAACCTCTGATCATAAACGACCCCTGAGCTTGGCAAAACCGTTAAGGGTGACATTTCCTCGGTTGAGCCCGCCGCCATTGCCCAAAGCAAGCTCATTCCTAACCCTAATTCCCCTGGCTGGGTACGCGGTGCTCTAACTGCCGGGAAATTTTTCGAGCTCGGCCTGGGCTTGCAAATCCATGTGTCCCGGTTGAACATCAATGTGCTGAATCTGGAGGGTCATGCCGCTGAGGGTAAACTGGCGCAGGTCTAGCAGCTCTCTGGCTGCCTCCAGCAGACTATTGGTCAGGCTTTCCGATGTATTTGCTTCCGCCATTTGAACTTGTTTGAGCAAGATCTGATGCCCCTGGGCCGCCATTTCTGGCACCGCGCTAAAGGCTACCTGCTGAGTTTCCCCGGAGTCAACCATGGTGACCTGGGCGGCGATCGCAACTTTGCCCTCCCCCGGCAGCGAAACGCTAACTTGCTGCACCTGCACCCGCACCGGGCGATCGTCTAGGGTGATCTTGAGGGCCTCTAGCTTTTGCTGAATATAGGCGGAGTTACAGGCCCGCTCGATGTCGGCTTCAGTCAGCTTGATCGCTGCGGTGGCGTTGGTAGGGCGAGTGAGCTGAATTTCGCCCAAGGCGGCCTTGAGTGGGTCAATGGCCAGGCCATCGGTTTTTAAGCTCAGTTGCTCGGTGCGCAGGTCATCTTTAATCACCAGCCCTTGCCCTTGAATGCTGGCCGACTCCAGTTCTCCCTGCATGAGGGCGATCGGATTGGTGCGAATATCGGCCTTTAGGGAGTCTACGGCGTCGAGTTGGGTCGTCAGCCCTACTTCTACGGCTTTGCTGAGAGCCTGCTCACCCAAATCTGCATCACCTTTTGCCATGGTTGGTACCTTTGTATACGGTTGAACCAACCAGTCTAGATGGCCGATAGAGCCTTTAAGCTCTGTCGAGATTGGGGTTTTCGCCCACGGCAATAGGCTGCTAGGGAGGTACAGGTTAATCTTTCTTAATAGGTAGCCCAGCGGTGGGGAATTGTGGCACTGGTGTCCTTGTCGTGGCCCGATTTAGCCGCATTACGCATTCTTGGCTGGGCTATTGTGCTCCCTAAGCCATGGCCTCTAGGGCGGCCAAAATGGCGTCGCGGGTAACCTCGCCGGTGACCACGGCTGCCCCCAGCCCCTTGGGCATGACAAACTGAACTTGGCCCTCCTCTACTTTTTTGTCGCCCTGGAGGCTGGTCAAAATAGCCTCAAAATCTAGCCCGGCAGGCAGGCGAGTCGGCAGCCCCGTTTTCTCTAAGAGCGCTAGCTGTCGGGCGGCGTCGGCCTCAGACCAAAAATCGAGGGCGGTGGCGATGTGCCCGGCGGCAACCATGCCGATCGCCACCGCTTCGCCGTGGTTGACCCCCCGGTAGTGCATCAGGCTTTCGATTGCATGGCCAATGGTGTGGCCGTAGTTGAGAATGGCCCGCAAGCCCGCCTCTTTTTCGTCTTGGGAGACCACTTCAGCCTTGGCCTGGCACGATCGCGTCAAAATCGTGTGCAGCAGCTGATCGCCGAGGTAACGATAGTGATCGAGGCGCGGCGCGGCTTCTAGAGTCTCAAACAGATCGCGATCCCATATGACGCCGTACTTGATCACCTCGGCCATGCCAGCGCGAAACTCTCGGGGGGGCAGGGTTTTGAGGACAGATGGATCGATCATCACCAGGCGCGGCTGGTGAAAGGCCCCAATTAGGTTCTTGCCCTGGGGGTGGTTAACGCCGGTTTTGCCGCCAATAGAGGCATCGACCATGGCCAGCAGCGAGGTGGGCACCTGCACTACGCTCACCCCTCGCAGCCAGGTGGCCGCCGCAAATCCGGTCATATCGCCAATCACCCCGCCGCCCAGGGCGACCATGGCCGACTTGCGCTCTAGGCGGAAGCCCAGGGCCGCATCATAAATTTTTTGGATGGAGGTGAGGGTTTTGTAGCGTTCGCCAGCGGGCAGTAGGCAGGTTTCGACGCTATAGCCTGCTTTGCTAAGGGTGGTGAGGGCGCGATCGCCATACTGCTTAAAAATAGCCGGGTTGGACACCAGCAGTAGCTTTTGACCCGGTTTGACCAGCGCCGTCTCTCCCTCTGCCAGCCAGGTGCCCAGGTGGTCGATACCGGCAGTGGCTACCACCACGTCGTAGGGGTTGCTGGGCAGCGGCACAGAAACAATGGACTTCATAGACATAGCTAGGCAAATAGAGAGTCGCTTTAAAACTGTAGCGGTTAGCGGGGCGCTCAGGAGAACCAGCCTGCTCAGCCCATCGGCCTGCCTCACTCAGCCCATGCCGTGGTTCAATAGATAGGCATAACTGTTGTGGAGAGAGACTATGGGAAGTGTAGTAGCTTACGTTGTGTTTTTGTCGGTGATGGTGGGTACGGCCATTGGGCTGTATTTTGGTCTGCGCCTGGTCAAGATCATTTAGCCCGCCTGATTCGATGGCCGATTATTTAGAGGTAGTCTGGGTAACCAGCATCCCCAGGCCCTGAATTACGCCCAGCATCAGCCAACCCAAAATGTTGATGCGGGCATCGTAAAACGCCAGGTCAAAAATGGCAAAGGCCACCGTGCCGCCAAAGCCTGCGAGGTAGCCAGCCAACAGGGCTGTGGGCTGGGTGGGCAGCGGGTAGCAGAACAGCGCGTAGGTGCTGCTACCTACCACCCAGCCTACGATGGCGGTAAAGCCTAGGGCGACCGGCACCCCGGCCTCAGCGGCCAGCATTAGCCAAAGGTTGTGGGCATGGGGCAAAAAATCTCCTTCTACCGGGAAGCTGGCCGGGTCGTAGAGCAGCTTGAAGGTGCCCAGGCCGCTGCCAAACCACGGCTGCTGAGGAATCATCTCTAGGGCGAGTTGCCAGACGCTAAAGCGTAGGTAGACGGTGCTGAGCGCCTCTCCGAGGGAGCGCCCGCCGATTCCCCAGATCAGGGTGCTGACGAGCCCTAGGGCGATCGCTCCCAACCCCGCCCAAAAAATATAGCGATAGGGCCGCAGCAGCCCACCAAATAGCAACAATTGCAGACCGGCAATCAGTAGTCCATTGCGTGAGCCAGAGCAATAGATGCCGACGAGGGCTAGGGCGGTGGCCCCACAGACCCACAGCCCTTTGCCCTTGAGCTCGGGGCGGTTGAGGTAGTAGGCACAGAGGCCCAGCCCCAGGCCAAACACAATCACCATGTAGTTGGCTAGGGCGTTGGGGTGGCCAAACACGGCACTGGCCCGGTGGCCGTAGTAAGTTTGCTGATAGAGCCACTGAAGCCAGGGCTGATCGCCCCAGCGGCTGAGGCTAGTAGGGGCCCACAGATAAAATTCGACGATCGCCATCAGATTGATCGGAACGCTGGCCACCAGAAGGGCCATGGCCCAGTGGTGCAGGGTTTTAAACGGCTGGGCAAATTTGGGCAGAATGACCGCGATCGCCGCGTAGAAGCCGAAAAACGGCAAAAAATTGAGCACTTGCAGCGCCGACTCCCCCCGTGCCTGCGATAGGGCTACGCTAACCCCCAGCCCCAGGGATAGCCACACCCAGCCCTGGGTGTAGAGCAGTCGCCAGATCGCTCGACCCCAGCGATGAAGGCTGACTAGCAAAACCCAGACCAACGGGGCGATCGCCCCATAGACCACGTAGGGCAACACCACCAGCCCGGCCCAAATCAATCGCTCTAGGCTGAGGTTGCTAACCCCAAACCCCCTTACCCTAGTAGGCTCCATCGCCAATGGTGACCACCCAAACTGTTCTTAAAAGAATATAGATGTCGAGCCAAACTGACCAGTTTCTGACGTAGTAGGCATCGAGGTTAACCCGTTCTTCGTAGGACACATTGTTGCGCCCCGACACTTGCCACAGCCCCGTGAGGCCGGGTAAGACCTTGGTGTAAAGATTGTAGGTGTCGGCGTAACGAAAAACCTCTGCTTGGACAATAGGGCGTGGCCCCACTAAACTCATTTCTCCCCGCAGCACGTTCCAGAGCTGGGGTAGTTCGTCTAGGCTGGTGCGCCGCAAAAACCGACCTATGCGGGTAATGCGTGGGTCATAGCGAAGTTTGTGGTCGCGTTCCCACTGCGATCGCAGGGTGGGGTTTTCGTCAAAATAGCGCTCTAGCACCTGGTCGGCGTTGGGCACCATCGAACGAAACTTCCAGGCGACAAAGGGCGTGTTGTTTTGCCCTAGGCGCGGCTGTCCGTAGAACACCGGCCCCCGCGAGTCAAGCCGCACCATCACTGCGATCGCAACTAACACGGGCAGCAGCACAATGCCCACCACCAGAGTTAGGCCAATGTCTAGCAGCGCTTTGATCAGCCGTGGCCCCGGCAACAAAAGCTGCTGGCGAATTTCTAACCCCAAAATTCCACCCAGATCCTTAGAGCTGACCCAGAGGCTGGCCACCCCAAACAGGTCTGGAATCATCATCAGGTGGGGAAAGGTGCGACCGTAGCGCTCTAAAATTCGCAGAAGCTTTTCCCGCTGCACCCCCGGCATCGCCACAATGGCGTAGTGAATGTCATGCTTGCGGGCCAGCCGTGGGGCGATCGACAGCGGCCCGACAATGGGAACACCACAGATCGTATCTTGGCGATCGCGATCGTCGTCTAAGACCGCCACCGGTTTGAGGCCAAAACTCGGCTGGTTTTTCAAGGTCTGAATCACCAACTCTCCGGTGCGCCCACCCCCCAAGATCAGCACCTGGTAGCCCCACCAGGGGTAGCGAGCAAAAATCTGCCTGACCAACAACCGCCCCAGCAACACCATCAGCAGAGACAGTGCCCAGGTGATCAAAAAGACCCCCCGAGAGTAGGTTTCGCTTTCGCCGGTCAAAAACAACCCCGCCCCCAGCACCAGATAGGTAAAGCTGGTGGACAGGCAAATGCGGCGGAGTTCATCGACCGGGCTCAGCCCCACCGCTGGGTATAGCCCTGCCGCCGCGTAAGCCAGCAAAAACACTCCTAATATCGGCCAGAGCTGCCCGTAGAGCCCCGGCAGGTACTGCCCGCCAAAGGCTAAACGCAGATAAACGCCCGTGGCACCCGCCAACCCTAAAGCCAGAAGATCCGATGCGCCCAGCAGGCCAACCATCGGCAAAGACCGGGTTGACATCCGTATAGACACCATGACTGGTTGAACTGTGCGCTCCAGAGGAAACATAAATTTCCCCAATACTCCTGCAACACCGACATTACTCTAATTCATCGCCCTGCTGAAATTTCAGCCACTTATCGGCTACGTAGGTGGTTAATTCCCGTTGAAAGCGCTGTTCAGAAAAGGTTTCGGCCTGGTTACGTATCGTCTCGGCCCCAAAGCTACCGCGATTTTGCTCAAACTGTTGCACTGCCTGCACCAGATGATCGACGGTTTGCCGGTGGAAAAGGATCCCCGTTTTGCCATCGATCACCGTTTCGGCACAGCCCCCCCGGCCATAGGCAATCACCGGTGCCCCCGCCGCCTGGGCCTCCACCACCGTAATACCAAAGTCTTCTTCTGCTGGAAACACAAACCCCCGACAGCGCTCCATATAATCTGACACCACGGCGTCAGAGGGGTTCCTGAGAAAGGAAATGTTGGATTTGGCAGCCTGTTGCAGCGCCCCTAGGGCTGGCCCGTCACCGATGACGACTAGAGGCAGGCCCAGGCGGTTGAAGGCCTCTACCGTCAGATCAACTCGTTTGTAGGGCACACAGCGCGACACCGTCAGGTAGAAATTGTCTCGGGGCTGCTGCCAGCGAAAGCGATCGATCGCCACCGGCGGATAGATCACCGTGGCGGGGCGGCGGTAGGTTTTCCAAATGCGGCGGGCCACGTAGCGGGAGTTGGCCACAAAGCAGTCAACCCGGTGGGCGGCGGCTAAGTCCCACAGGCGCAGGTAGTGCAAAAGCAGCCGGGTGATGGCACTTTTTACCCCGCCTGTAAGCCCCGCCTGTTGAAGATACTGGTGTTGCAAATCCCAGGCGTAGCGAATGGGGGTATGGACGTAGCTAATGTGCAGCTGGTGCGGTCGGGTGAGCACTCCCTTGGCGACGGCATGGTTGCTCGAAATCACCAGGTCGTAGGCCGATAGATCAAATTGCTCGATCGCCAGGGGCATCAGCGGCAGATACTGGCGAAAGTGCTGGCGGGCCCAGGGTAGATTTTGAATAAAGGAGGTCTGAACGCGGGTGCCGGGTGGGATTAGCCCTGCCGCTTCGGGGGCTAAAAATTCTACCAGGCTAAACACATCGGCCTGGGGATAGACCGCCAACAGCTGCTCGACCACTTTTTCTGACCCAGCACGGCTGGCTAACCACTCGTGCACCACGGCAACGGCGGTCGGTAGGGGTTCAGCAGCCATAGCGGTGGAGGGATGAGGGGAAACGGTGAGTGGGCACTCCCACCCACGGGGAGAAGGAGTAGAGCGATCGCTTAGCTATCCACAGACTTTTCGGTGGTTAGCTCCCCGGCGGCAACTTTGTCGCTCACCAGCTGGCGCACTAACTCCAGCTCTTCGTAGGTGACTTTGCCGTCGGCGGTCATCGTGGCGGTAATGGCATCTCGTTCGGCCTGGGTGAGCACGCCATCGGCGATCGCCTGCTCAATGGTCTGCCGTAGTGTATTCAGCTCTTGCTGCTCTTCGGCGCTCAGTTCTTGGGCCATAACAGTGCCTCCGCTCCAGTTCCACGCTCAATCTTACTACTCCGGCGGCTACCGGCAAGTGCCAGTGCCCTCAATGCCCTCGTAGTCGATCGCCACTTGAGAGCCACTGCGCGGGTTGCCCCCCGACAGGTCAGTTAGCTCGACTGGGTAGCTGCCACCGGTAGGTGGGCTCATGGTGCCCCGGTAGAGGGGCTGCCCCTGGTTGTTGCTGCCCTGGCGGCTGAGGGTGCCATCAAAGGTGTTTTGGGTTTCCAAATTGACAAAGCGCACCAAGTTAAAGCCGTTGCCGTCGTAGAAGGCCGTAAAGGTCATGGCTTCCATGGTGCCGGTACAGGTGCTGCTTTGGTTGGCCTGCTGCGGTAGGGGGGTGGCGCGTCCGGCGATATTGATGAAGTCGCCGCGAATCCAACCTTCGGCCCCAGACGTTTCAAATTTGACAAAGTACCAGGTGCCGTCGCTGCGATCGGCCGATCGCAGGAGCTGTACCGGGTCACCCACCAGGCCATAGCCCCTGGCGTCGGAGGTGGTGGTCGGCTGCGATCGCAAGTTGATCTGAGATCCAGGCTGGCTGGCAATTAGCTGGGCGGCCTGGGGCGGGTTTACCGCCGTGCCGGTGCCGCCCACCCCCGGTTCGGGGGGGCTCGAACTAGGCGGTGTCCCTGGCGTTGGAGCTGGCGTCGTTCCTGGGCCTGGAGTCACCCCAGGGGCTGGCTCAGTGGAGTCAATCACGACCGGCTGATCGTCAAGCTGTTCCTCTATACCGGGAGATACCTCCCCAGTAGTCTCGTTACGGCTTTGACAGGTGACCGCTGTCAGCGCGACTACCACACTACAGAGTGCTACTGCCATCCATGCTTTGGCCTTTGTCATCGCCATGCTCTCCCAGAAGACCAGAGATCTAGCATAGCGTTTGGCCCTAAAGGCTTTGGCGTTTGGGGGTTTAGATTTTAGATTGTCACACCTGCTTGGGCCAATCACCTCACCGACCGCATTTGTTCGGGCCAGCCACCTACCGGGCAAACTCCACCACCGCTTCATCTGCTACCACGTAGGCCACCTCACCGGCCCCCAGGGCAATGTCGTAGCCGCCGGTAAATTCGCCAAAGGCTGGCAGGGTCAGCTGATTTTGCCGAGGTTGCCAGTGAAAGCAGGGCAGCCGCAGGCGATCGCATCCCATTGTCAGCCGCAGGCAGGGGTGGATGTGGCCACAGAGATTGAGGCAATCTGGGTCTAACTCAGGCTCATGGCTAAAGCGCAGCCCACCGACGTCTACCGCCTCTAGATAGCAGGCCACCGAGAGCTGGTCGAGGGTGTCTTGCAGGCGGCGATCGTGGTTGCCCACAATCAGATGGGCGCTGATCTGGGTGCGGTGCAAGAATTTGAGCCAGGCGTCGATCACCGCGTCGGCCATGCCCTCGCGCCCGTGGAACAGGTCGCCCAAAATCCACAGCGAGGTCGGGCTGAGCTGCCTACACAGATCCTCTAGCCGCTGGAGAGTGGCGTGGTTTGTTTGGCTCGAAATGGGCAGCCCGTAGTGTTGAAAGGTCTCCGCCTTGCCCAGATGCACATCGGAGACCAGCAGTGCCTCCAGCGCCTCGATATAGACCGCTCGCTGGGGCAGCAACTGGAGCTGGGTCGGGCCGACGGTTAGAGTGGCTACACCGGCAGTTGGGGTTGGCATGGACAGCAATATAGCAAAGCACTGTTGGCCAATGTAAGGCGACGTCTGGAAAATTTTCTCCCTCATGGTGGGCAGTGCCCACCCTTGTATCTTTAGAGGTGTGTGGCAGACCGTCCCACCCTAGGTTGTCCAAAACCGAACGTAGCATGGGTCGCTGCACACCTCTGAAGTTAACTCGCAAAATCGCCAGGAGCTTAGACTCCGTATCGAGCAAGGACGAGTGATGTCAGATTAACCTCCTACACGGGTGGATACAACCATGACTGAACTATCACAAGCGCATCAATGGGTTGGCATTGACGTATCCAAGCGCACCTTAGATGTGTACGTCCGTCCACTTGGATTAAGCGTTCAGGTGGCCAACAGTGACTCTGGTTTAAGAGAGTTGCTACAGGCGTTAACGGCGTTTCGTCGCGAGACGAGTCTGATTGTGCTGGAAGCGACCGGGGGCTATCAAGCCCTGGCGGCGCGAACGTTGATGGCGGAGGGCTGGCCCGCCGTTGTGGTGAATCCACGTCAAGTGCGTGATTTTGCCCGGGCCACGGGGCGCATGGCTAAAACAGACAAAATTGATGCCGAGGTGTTGGCTCACTTTGCCGATGCCATCCGTCCAGAGGTACGGGCGATGGCGAGTGAGGCCAGTCAACACCTTCAAGACCTCGTCACGCGACGGCAGCAACTCGTCGAGATGATGAGTGCCGAAAAAGCCCGGCAACGCTCAGCACGAGCCAGGACGGGTCAGAGCATTGAGCAGCATATTGACTGGCTCAAGCAACAGATCCAAGACCTCGATACCCAGATTGAGCAGCTCATCGCCCAGAGCGATCAGTGGCAGCGCACCCGCGAGATCCTCACCAGTGTGCCGGGTATTGGGGCTGTGACGACGGGGCTCCTCTTGGCCTCACTCCCCGAGTTAGGACAGATCTCAGCGAAGCGCCTAGCCAGCTTGTGTGGCCTCGCCCCGTTCAACCGCGATAGCGGCCAGATGCGGGGTAAGCGGATGATTAGCGGCGGTCGAGCCACCGTGCGCACAGGCCTCTACATGGCCGCGTTAGTCGCCACTCGCCATAATCCGGTCATTCGCGATTACTACCAGCGCCTGCTGCAGCGGGGAAAACTCAAAAAGGTTGCCCTGGTGGCCTGCATGCACAAACTGGTGATTATTCTCAATGCCATGGTAGAACATGACACCCTCTGGCAGGCTCCGGCTTGCTCCCTGCCCGCCGCCACATAAGGAACAGCAAGACTCTGTCTGATGCAGGCAGGGCTCCTGGCTTGATTTCCGCTGCCATCCCGCCGAGGCTAATCGCATAGCAGGATGAGCTTGACAAAGAAGATAATCGCTACGGTGGCTACAGTCGCCGGATACAGCGGGGAGATTCTTTTCTAGAAAGCTTATAAGCGATCGCCCCTAGAGCAAATTCATAATCTGCGCCACCATGGCCAGGCTCTCTTCGTAGAGCATGTCTTCGCCCCAGCGCTGGAGCTGCTGGCCCAGCATAAAGTCGGCCTTTTGGTCAGACAGAGCCGTGACCTGCTCAACCTGGCAGGCCTGGGCACCGCCCCCAGCTTCCATCCGCATGCAGCCGCTGGTCTCAGAACACAAAATAGTGCAGCAGTTGGCATTGGTGTTGGTTGACAATAGCCGCAGCCCGGTGAGGTCGCCAATTACTTCCCCAGAGTCGGCCACCGGAATAGCCGCCAACTCGGCTTCAACGGCCAAGTCATTAGGGCCTTTGAAGTGAATCTTTTTGATGTTGTAAATGCCCCCCTCTTCGACATAGGCAATGGGCTGCCAGTTAAGGCGGCTGGCAAACCAGCCCAGGTACAGCAGCGCCTGGGCGGCGTTGCCCTGTTCGTAGTCAATGCTGATGCGATCGACATCAATCAGCGCCTCGCGCCGTTCGGGGGGGTCAAAGGCGGCGGCGGTCAGCTCTTGCCAGGGGGCCAGTCGGTGCCAGTTGAGATCGGCGATGTAGGTACCCGCCTCGATCAACTCCTGCATTTTTTGCAGCTCGGCTTCAGCATCGCTAAAGTAGCTAGAGTCAACAATGATGCAGTTGCTGGTCTTGGCCAGGCTTTGAAAAATCAACTGCTCGGGGCTCGGGGTCGCTTTCCACCAGACAAACTTGGGTAGTTCTGGCAGCGTTAATGATGCCACCAGATCACTTACCCGCTCCAGGGCCGCTTTAGTGCCCCGCAGGTTGATGTACTCGCAGCAGATCAAGTTGCCCGAGCTTCTCTTCTGCACGGGGCAATACACCGACACCTGAGCCGTCACCCCAGTATCTTCGCCAAAGGTGGGGCACAGGCTAATAATGCGGCAGGGATTGTGGGCCGAAATCGACTCGCTGAGGCTAAACCCCCGCTGATCGAGGTTGGCATACTGCTTTTGCGATTCTGACAGCTGGGCATACTCTTGGCGAATGCGGGCCAGGGTGGGAGGGTCAACTCGACCGGTCACGCGCAGTTCGTAGGCAACCTGAGCCTGCCGTAGGGCATCGCGGGTTTGAGGGCCGTGGTTGCCATCAATAAAGCCAGCATAGTGGCCCAGGGCCGCCAGCACCTGCTGCACCTCTTCGGGCTCATAGATCACCATGGTGAAGGTGGTGGCGCGGGTGGCCATCGGGGTGGCGACCCCAGAATCTTGCTGACGCCAAATATTGTGCAGTTCTGACTCTATTTCATCCAGGGAAATGTCCTTGGGCTTTTGCAGAGCAACAATCGGAGTCATAGTCATAGGACAAAGCAGTAAAGGGATCGCAAAACCAGGCTCAGCTTGGGCACACCGCAGGCTATAGCCGTCGCCAGCGCCGTCCGTCTTTATTCAGCAAAAATTCGGCTTCAACCGGCCCCCAAGTGCCTGCCTCATACAGGGGAATCGCCTTCGGGTCGGCTGGGGCATCCCAGGCTTCGAGTAGCGGAGTGAGCAGCCGCCAAGAGGCCTCTACCTCGTCGCCCCGGGTAAACAGGGTCTGGTCGGCCAGCATGCAGTCGACAATCAGGCGGGCGTAGGCGTCGGTGTTGGCCTGGCCAAAGGCGGCATCGTAGCGAAAGTCCATGTCGACGGAGCGGGTGCGCAGCGAGTTGCCGGGAGTCTTGACTTCAAACCGCATGGAGATGCCCTCGTCGGGCTGAATGCGCAGGGCCAACACGTTGTGGTTCATCTGCTGAGCGGCAGACTGAAACATCAGGTGGGGCACTTCTTTGAAGTGAATCGAAATTTCACTCACTTTCTTGGGCATCCGTTTGCCGGTACGCATGTAGAAGGGCACCCCCTTCCACCGCCAGTTGTCGATTTCGAGCTTAATGGCACTAAAGGTCTGCATGGTCGATTCGGGGTTGGCCCCCTCCTCTTCGCGGTAGCCAGGTACCGACTGGCCCTTCATCCACCCGCCTGAATACTGGCCCCGCACTGCCGCTTGGCTGATATCGTCAATATCGCTGAGTCGGGTCGCTTGCAGTACTTTGGTCTTCTCGTTGCGAATGCTGTCGGCATCGAGGGAGTTGGGAGCCTCCATGGCGGTGAGGCAAAATAGCTGCATCAGATGGTTTTGCACCATGTCGCGCAGGGCTCCCGCCGTTTCGTAGTAGCCGGCCCGGCCCTCTAGGCCCACCGTCTCGGCCACGGTAATCTGCACGTGATCGACAAACTGCCGGTTCCACAGAGGTTCAAAGATGGCGTTGGCAAAGCGAAACACCATCAGGTTTTGAACGGTTTCTTTGCCCAGGTAGTGGTCAATGCGATAGATCTGGCGCTCTTTGCAGACATCCTGCACCACCCGGTTCAGCACTCGGGCCGAAGAGAGGTCTTTGCCGAAGGGTTTTTCGATGATCAGCCGCTGCTTGTCGGGGTCTTCGAGCATGCCTGCGGCCCCTAACTGCTGGGTTGCTTCGCCAAAGAAGCGCGGGGCGACAGACAGATAAAAGACCCGGTTGCCTTGGGTACCCCGTTGCTGGTCGAGTTCGGCCAAAAACGTCTTCAGCGACTGATAAAACTCAGGGTCATCAATGTCGCCGGGGCAGTAGAACAACCCCCGCGCAAAATCATTCCAAATGGCTTCAAACCCCAGGCCGTTGCCAAACTCTTCTACCCCTTCTCGCAGATGCTCTCGAAAGAACTCGTGGCTCCACTCGCGTCGGGCTACACCGACAATGGTGAGCTCGGGGGGCAACCGCCGCTCGCGCCGCATTTGGTAGATGGCAGGCACAATTTTACGCTGGGTGAGGTCGCCCGAGGCCCCAAAAATAACTAGAATTTGCGGCTCGGGAATGCGGTCTTGTTGAAGACCAGAGCGCAGGGGATTTTCAAGCAAGGACACCATAAGCGTGCGGGATAAAAAGCAGAAGAGAAACAGTGGAAACCAAACGCTGGGCCTGAGCTATGGGGTGTGATTAGTGCGGTTTGGGAAACGCTGGCCCCACCCCTAAATAACAGAAACCGCAATCTATATTGACAGCAGATTTTGCAAATCTAGCGAGACTACAGACCGTCTTAATTAACTGGGCAGAAACGGTATTCAAGGTCACCAATTGTGGAGCAGTGATTGGGGCAACACTGTCTCAATCATGCTGGTATGCCAGACCCACCTTAAGATACTGCCGAAGATTTGGGGATCTATCGAGGGCAGTATTCACGCTCGATAGATGGCGCTGGCCGGGGCGATCGCCGCTACTCCCCCCATCCGCCAACCTCAGTTCGCCAGCAACGTGTCCTGGCGGCGGCTATGGTCTTGAATAAATGATTCAACCAGGGCGACATCGTCTTTGCTGCCCACCACAAAGGGGGTGCGCTGGTGAATCTCGCCGGGCACCACCGCCATGATATCTTCGGTGCCGGTGCTGGCTCGCCCGCCTGCCTGCTCAATCAGGTAGGCCAAGGGGGCAGTTTCGTAGAGCAGCCGCAGCTTGCCCTCAGGCTTTTTGGTGGTGCCGGGGTAGAGAAATACCCCCCCCTGGGTGAGAATGCGGTGAAAGTCTGCCACCAGCGCCCCGGTGTAGCGGGCCGAATAGCCATCGTGGCGATGGACATAGCGGGCAAAGTCGCGAATTGAGTCTTCCCATTGCCAGAAGTTGCCCTCGTTGACGCTGTAGGTGGGGCCGTGGGCCGGGGTCTGAATGTTTTCGGTGGCCAAGATAAATTCGCCCAGGCTGGGATCGAGCACAAAGGCATGTACCCCATTGCCAATGGAGTAGACCAGGAGCGTGCTGGGGCCGTAGAGAATGTAACCCGCTGCCAGCTGCTGATGACCATCTTGCAGCAGATCAGCCCCGTCGTGGTCGAGGTCGTCGCCCTGCTGGCGGCGAATGGAGAAAATAGAGCCGACATTGAGGTTGATATCGACGTTAGACGACCCGTCAATCGGGTCGTAGAGCAGGGTGTAGCGGCCAATGGGACAATTTTCAGGGATGTAGTAGGGCTTGTCCATTTCTTCGGAGGCCAGACGACAGACCAAGCCGCTCTGCTTGAATACCGAGATAAATACGTCGTTGGCGTAGATGTCCATTTTTTTGACGGCTTCGCCCTGGACGTTGGTTTCGCCGGTAAAGCCCAGGGCCGACTCCATCAGCCCCGCCCGGCTAAGGTGGCGGGCGATCAGCTTACCTGCCAGGGCAATGCGGTTCATCAGGGCGCTGAGGTCTTGGGCCTCGGGGCCAAAGCTGTGCAGTTGTTCGAGGACGTGGCGGGTGAGGGTTTTGCAGTCGCGATCGAGGGCAAAGGCAGTGTCGGCGGGCTGGTAGTCGGCCATCGTAGGGTTCCTTTCTTATTCTGTTTTGAGAGCGGGGTTGCGGCGTCTAGGCGGGCGACAACCTCTAGGGGCTGTCTTCATGGTAAGAAGGCTGACTGGGATTGCTGGCAACCTTTAGAGACACTTTAGAAATGGGGCCGCCCTGAGAATCGAGCTTTTGCCCCCATCTCAGCTACTGTCGGGGTTTATCGCCGCTGAGAGCCACAGGCAAACCTGAGCTCAGGCAGATTCGGCTTCACTCAGCCACCCTAGCACTAACGGATTAACTAACTCTGGTGCTTCATCCTGGGGGCAGTGGCCCACTCCAGGCAGCTCTTCCATTGCCTTGACTGCCGGGAAATCGGCCAGGGTGCGGCCTAGGGCCACGGGCTCCCAGGGGTCGGCTTGCCCCCAGACAATCCACACCGGGCAATGGGTTTGGGGCAAGAGATCTTCGGGCAGGGGGCCCTGGGAATAGCGCACAAAGGCCAAAAATACGTCGGCGGCTCCAGGGGTTAAAGCCGGGGTGAGAATGGCTTCTACCAAGGCATCGGTAATGGCTTCGGGGCGACGATAGGCCTGCCCCAGCAGGTTGCGAATTACCTTGCGCTGCGCAATGCGCGAGAAAAAGAAGCGCCCTACCGGAGCATAGCCCAGCAGGTTTTGCACCATTGGGGTGCTGAGGCGCTGATGCCACGGAATGTCGGCCCGCCGCCGCTCATGCAGCAAACGAATTGAACAGTTGAGCATGACCACGCCCTTGACCCACTCAGCGCCATCTACGGCGGCCTGGAGGGCCACAATGCAGCCGATGGAGTTGGCCACCAGGTAGGCTGGCTGGCCGATCACCTCGCGGCAAAAGTCGAGAATTTGCTGGCCCCAGGTCTCAAACGTGTAAGCCAGCGGTTGGTTGGGAGTGGGTTTGTCAGAGAGGCCAAAGCCCAGCAGATCGATCGCATAGGCTTGGTAATGCTCACCCAGGGCGGGCAGATTTTTGCTCCAGTGGTCACTAGAGGCCCCAAACCCATGGATGCAGAGCACCGGCGTACCTGTGGTGCCAAGCTGTTGGTAGCGAATGGAAAACCCCTGCCATTGCCAGGTTTTTACAGTGGGGGTGGCTAGGAGAGTGGTCACAGGGAGGCCTCTTGAGAAACTTAGGCTGGCTTCATACTCCTTAACCCTAGCGAAAAGGGTGAGTTTCAGCCAGAAGTTGCGGTGAGGTTAGGAGCGAGCCGACTCGTTGATCACCGCGATCGCCCACAGACAGCCCAGCAGCACTAGCGATCGCCCCAACCCTCGCTCTAAAACCACCACAATAATCTCGGCCACCAGGGGCAGATCTAAAACAATGGCCGCAATGTAGGTAATCGTAAAGCCCGCCAGAGTCAGCAAGAAGTACTTCACCAGTTTGAAGGTCAGGGGCATCAGCCCGCTTTGGCGATGGGGTCGTCGCATGGTGGGGTTCCTTTAGGCTTGCAACATGAGGAGCTGATGAGCCGTTTCTACTCCCTATCCGTAAGTGCGTTCTAGGCCCTGGGTGTGACCTGGACCTAGGGCTGATGGTCAGATTCTTGGGCGATAATGAAGAGTCTGGGTGGTGATGGCTAGGCCTACTCACCCTGGATGACAGCTAGCAAAGCGGATCAGCTTCTATGCCCCCCATCACTGACGAGACCCTGTGGGCCATTCTCAACGACGAACTCGACGATGACACCGTGAACCGCCTGGTCTGGCAGGGCTTGGGCTACCGCGAAACCTCAGATGGCTGGGATAATTCGGCGGTAGAGGCCCTCTGGGTAGAAAAATTTCCCCAGCCGCCCAACTTTATTGAGAGTCGCCCGGCAACAGTGCAGCTTACGCGCTCAATTCCCAAGGCCGATAAACAATTGCTGAAAGAAGAGCTGGGGTTTAAGGGCTACACCGTAGACCAGCTGATTCCTCGCTTGACCCGTCGAGCGACAATGGTGAGCTGGTTGCTGAGCTACCGCAGGCGGTAGGAGACCGATGGCCGAGCAGAACCGATGCCTAAAATTAGAAAAGGATGCGGGGAAGCCCGCATCCTCGCTCTCAACCCACGGCGCTCTCTCCGTGGATATCTGGTCTGCTGGCTTGGCCTGGAGATCGATAGTGTCGCGATCGCAGGGGCCAAGCCAGCAGCATAGCTGATGTTAGAACTCTGCCGTGGCCAAGGCTCTAGGCGCTTGGTCCTGAGGGGCCGCGCTGGGATCGTCGGCCTTGGGGGAAGAGTCTAAAAAGATGTCGTTGGCCTTGAGCTGAAGCCCGGCCCGAGGCTGGGAGTCGGTTTTGCTGACGTAGGGGGAGGCGTCGATCGCACCGCTAGCGATAATCAGCGACCCTTTCTTGATGTAGGTGAGCTTGCGCCAGGCAGAGGAGTCTTCCCACACGGTGATGTTGACAGTAAAGCTGTCGTTGTCTTTGCGGCTGGGAATGCGATCGACGTAGATGGTGAGGTCGGCCACCTGAGTATGGCCGCCCGTTTTGCGCTCAATGCTGCGAATCTGGGGGTCGGCGGCTACGTACCCGGCCAGGGTACATAGGTTTAATCCTCGACTTGACATAGCTAGGGTCTCCTTAGAACTAGATGCACCAGACCCTGCTCGGCAAGCCAGATGTCTGTGGCTTTAATATGCACAGGGGAGATTCACAATTTGCTATGGAAAATCACGTAACTTTTGAAACGAGTGCCTCAGTGTTCTTACTAGAGTGACTGAGTTAGACCTAGGAATTTGGCCACAGCCATAGTCCGGCTTAGCGATATGCTAGGCCTGGAGTAATTACAGTGCTATGACCACTCAATCGGTAGACCCGGCCCCCCGTAAGCTCTGGTTAGCAGCCATAAAGCCCCCCATGTATAGCGTTGCTATGATGCCGATGGTGGTGGGGAGCGCGATCGCCTACGCTGAAACCGGCCAGTTTAACGGCAGTATTTTTGCGCTGTTTGTGCTGGCGGCGGTGCTCATTTTGGCCTGGGAGAATCTCAGTAATGATGTGTTTGATGCGGAGACAGGCATCGATGTCAACAAGGCCCATTCTCTCGTCAACTTAACCCGCAATCGGCGGCTCATTTTTGGCCTGGCCAACCTCTGTTTGGGGCTGGGGATCGCAGGTATCGTGGCGATCGCCGTCTATCAGCAAGACCCGACTGTACTGGGGCTAGTGGTGCTCTGCTGCGGCCTGGGCTACATGTATCAGGGGCCACCCTTTCGCCTGGGCTACCAGGGGCTAGGAGAGGTGCTGTGTTTTTTAAGCTTTGGCCCTTTGGCCATGGGGGCCGCCTACTATAGCCAGACCCAGACCTGGTCGTGGGGTAGCCAGATGGTGGGAATGATGGTGGGGCTGACGACAACGCTGGTGCTGTTTTGTTCGCACTTTCACCAGGTCGAGGACGATCTGGCGGCGGGTAAGCGATCGCCGATTGTGCGGTTGGGCACAAAGCGGGGGGCAGCGCTGGTGCCCTGGGGCTGTGGGGTGTTTTTTGCGATCGCCGCTGTCGCTTTAGTTCTAGGTATTTTTCCGGTCTGGACGGCGCTGGTGTTTTTGAGCCTGCTTTCGGCCTGGCGGCTCAGTCGCCACGTTACCCGTTATCACGACCAGCCGAGCCGGGTGTTTAACGCTAAGTTTTTTGCCATTGGCTTTCACTTTTGGAGCGGAGTGCTGCTGAGTTTGGGCTTTTGGCTAAGCGCCTATGGGGCTTGAGCTGGCGCTGAAACCCTACCGACGGCGGTTTGTGCAGCCATTACACACCGCCCACGGCCCGTGGGTCTGGCGCGAGGGCCTACTGATTCGCCTGAGGGATGGCCTGGGCCGATGGGGCTACGGCGAGGTGGCCCCCATTCCCTGGTTTGGCAGTGAGACGATGGCCGAAGCGCTGGCGTTTTGCCGCGCTCAGGGGGGGGAGTGGCATGGGCAGAAGGTTCCCGCTGCTCTCCCGGCGACTCAGTTTGGGCTAGAATCTGCCCTGGCCGATTTGACCGGACAGAGCGCTGGTCATGAACCGGCAATTCCTGCGGATAGCTTTGCTAACGCAGCCATCTGTGGCTTGCTGCCCGCTGGTGCAGCGGTGTTAGAGATTGCCCCCCAGCGCTTAGCCCAAGGCCATCGCACCCTGAAGTGGAAAATTGGCGTGCATCCCATTGCTGACGAAATCGCTTGGCTAGAGCAATGGGTGAAAACTCTGCCCTCCGAGGCTCGACTGCGGTTGGATGCTAACGGCGGCCTGAGTCTGGCCCAGGCCGAGCATTGGCTGGCGGCCTGCGATCGCCTCAACGCCAATCTTCACTTAGCCACTGTTGAATACCTTGAGCAGCCGTTGCCCCCCGACCAGCTAACGGCAATGATCGCTCTTGGTCATCGATATCAAACGGCGATCGCCCTGGATGAATCGGTTGCCACCGTGGCTCAGCTAGAGAACTGTTGGCAGCAGGGGTGGCGGGGAGTCTGTGTGGTCAAGCCTGCGATCGCCGGTTCGCCCCAGCGCCTGGAAGCCTTCTGCCAACAGCATCAGCCCCACCTCGTCTTTTCCTCTGTCTTTGAAACCGGGGTGGGGCGACGGGCTGCCCTGGCGATCGCCGCCCGCTGCTCTCCTGCTCCGGCTCCAGCGCTGGGCTTTGGCACCCAAGGCTGGCTCGATGACGACTGGGATACCCTCACCCCCGCCGAGCTATGGGACAGACTCTAAAAGCGTTGCTTCACAACCGTTGGGGAGACGATTGGCTGATCGGCCCTAGTAGGCAGGCATTTTGGCAATGTTTAGGTCAACTCAGCCCTAGTTTTGCTGCGTATAGAGAATCTTGCACTGTCCACAACCCCGGAGTTTTGATCGCTGAACCTGACCCGCTACTGTTTTTGGCGACTTGCTTGGCAGCTTGGTCGGCGGACTGCACCGTAGTTTTGGCGAACCCTGGCTGGGGCGATCGCGATCGTCATCAGATGCAGGCCATGGTCGATCCAGTCTGGAGCAATCCCCTGGTGCCGGGCATGGCGGCCTATCCCTGCCGAGTGCTGGGGGCGCAGCCGGGGCAAATTCTGATCCCCACGGGCGGTTCGTCGGGGCAGATTAAGTTTGCGGTGCATAGCTGGGAGACCCTCAGCGTCTCCGTAGCCGGCTTTTGCGCCCACTTTGGCGGTGGCCCAGTCCACGCCTACTGCGTACTGCCACTGTTTCACGTCAGCGGGCTGATGCAGACGCTGCGAGTGCTGACCACGGGCGGGCAGCTGGTGCTCCAGCCCTACGGCGATCTCAAGCGGGGCGAAGTCTTGCCCTTACCCTCCGGTGGATTTCTCTCGCTGGTGCCGACTCAGCTTCAGGATTTATTGGCTTTGGGGGATGAGTTTGGCCCCTGGCTGCGGAGTTTTAGGGCGGTGCTGCTGGGGGGTGCGCCTGCTGGGCGATCGCTGCTCGACCAGGCCCAGGCGGCCCACATTCCCGTCGCCCTTACCTATGGCATGACCGAAACTGCCGCCCAGGTCACCACCTTGCTGCCAGAGGAATTTCTGGCCGGCAACCGCAGCAGCGGCAGAGCTTTGCCCCATGCAAGAATCACGATTTTCAATGACCAGGGGCAGTCTCAGCCATCGGGGCAAACGGGGCGGGTGGTGATTCAGGCCAGTTCTTTGGCCCAGGCCTATTTGAGCCTCGGGGAAGGGATTGTGGTGGGCAATGCCCACCCTACGGGAGTGCTGGGATATGGGAGTTGCCCTGGCGGAACGGGTTCTTTGGTGGGCAGTGCCCACCCTACGGGGTCATTCGCTACTGATGATATTGGCTATTTCGATGACGGGGGCTATTTGCACATCGTCGGGCGCAGCAGCACCAAAATCATTACGGGGGGCGAGAATGTGTTTCCTGAAGATATTGAGGCGGCTCTGCTGGCGACGGGGATCGTGAGCGATGCCTGTGTGGTGGGGTTGCCCTGCGATCGCTGGGGGCAGCGGCTCTGTGCCCTGGTAGTGATGGATTACCCAAACCTGCTGCCAGATCTACCGGAGCGACTGCGATCGCGGCTGACTCCCTACAAACTGCCCAAGCAGTGGATTTTGGTCAATCACCTCCCCAGAACTGCCCAGGGCAAACTCAGTCGGCCCCAGTCGTTGGCCCTGGCTCAAAGAATTTTGGGCTTGGACGGTTAAAATTCCTGACTCATTTCACGGGTTTTATCCATTGCTGCTGCCGCGCTAGCTCTAGGCTGGCGGCGGCGGTGGCAAATATCAGCAGGCTTTCGGCGATCGCCACTGCAAAGGGCCAGCCCCGCAGGCTGACCGCCGCCACCACATTCACCAGGGCTAACCCCCGCACCAGGCTAAAGGCCAGTACCACCCCCGCTTTAAGCTGAGAATTCTCGTCTTGGCGCACGGCATAGCGGTAGGTAATGCCGAAGAGGCCGCCCGAGAGGCCCGCGATCGCGGCGCTGACCCAAAACGTGCTGCCGCTCAGGCCTGAAGCGACTGACGCTAGCGCCGTGCCCCAGCCGAGAGATGGCACCCGATGGGCCAACAGTAGTCCAGCTGCCACTATCCCAGCAGCAGTCCCCGCCAGCACCGCCGCCTTCAGCGACTCAACTCGGTCTTCATCGGTAAACGGACTTTCAATGGTCACAACAGTTGCTATTTCGCCTCAACTCGCTCTAGCCAGCCGCGCATTTTGCCGGGGTTGAGCAGTCCGTAGGGGTCAACCTCAGCCTTAAAGTTCACCTGCACTGCGTCCACCTTTTTCATGCCGCCGTCTTCGAGCAGGTAGGTATGGGGGTTGGCGATCAGCGCACCGTGGTCTTCGTGGTAGCGAATAATTTCTGCCAGTCGCTCGGGGGTTGAGTAGCGCACAATTTGCAGCGCCGCCGGAATCGTGGTGCCCCCCATGCGCAAATACTCCAGGTGCATGATCACCTCGTCGCCAAAGTGCTCATAGAAGTGTTGCACCCGCTCCAGTTTTGGGTCGTAGGGAAATAGGGTTTGTAGGTAGGTGAGGGTTGGGTCTACACTGCGGGCGTGGAGGGTGGTGTGGTTCCAGGTGAATTCAGCCAAGGGTGCGCCTTTGCTGGCCTCCTGGGCCGATTTGCTATAGGTGATGGTGCCGCCAAATTCCTTCACCAATTCCCCAAACAGCGCCAGGGAAGGCTCGGCCACCATTAGCAGTGCCGCCGCTTTGCCCTCAGGCAAGTAGGGCTTTAGCGACGCAAAATAGCTGGGGATCGGCCAGGCGTGGATGCTGATCAGCTTTTTGATCAACCCGTCAGCGTCGCCCAGGGCCTGACCAAAGCGGGCAGCGGTCATAAAGTCGTCGAAGGTTACGATCACCTCCGCCCAGGGGTAGGCCGGGCCGAGGGGAATTTCTAGCTCGGTGATAATGCCGTTGGTGCCGTAGGCATGGTTGACCTTATGCACCGCGTCGCCCCGCAGCTCAATCACTCTGGGATGGTCTTCCATCGTGACGACCCGCACGGCGTTGAGATTGCCGCGATCGCGCAGTTGCCCATACATAATCGAGCCAATGCCGCCGCTGCCGCCGCCAATAAAGCCGCCAAGGGTCGCCGTGCGGTAGGTGGAGGGATACATCCGCAACTCCCAGCCCGTTTCGCGGGTGACTTTATCAATGGCTGAGAGCTTGGCCCCCGGCTCGACCCAGGCCACCCCCGGCTCGACTCGCTTCACCGCGTTCAGCTTGCTCAGATCGAGCACCACACCTCCCTCCAGGGGAATGCACTGGCCGTAGTTGCCGGTGCCCGCCCCCCGCACGGTGACGGGCACTCGCGCCTCAACGCAGACCTTGGCCGCCGCTAGCACCTCCGCCTCACTGGTGGGGCGCACAATCAAATCGGCCACCCGGTCGGCTAGCTGCCCTTGCAGCACTGGGCTGAAGTAGTAATAGTCTTTCGAGAGTTTTTCGCGCTGGTTGGGGTCGCGAATAGTTTCGATCGCGCCAAAGGCTTGAGCTAGAGCATCCCAGTCGGTAGCAGGGCGAGCCAGGGTCATAGACGAGTCAACCGGTAGAAGATTGCTGTTGCTAGTGTAAGGGGCCGATCGGGGGGCGGATCTGTATCAAAGAGCGCGATCGCCACCAATCCATAGCCCCCAAAGCAAAGGGCCAAGGCAGCTTCCTACCCTGACCCCCATGTCAATTGCGATCGCGGTTAGCTAACGCTAAATAGCCGGGATCGAGCCATCGGTGTAGCGGCGCAGGTTAGCCCCCAGCAGGCGCAGTTTGCCCTCTAGGTCGTCGTAGCCGCGATCGAGGTGGTGTAACCCCTGAATGGTGGTCGTGCTCTTGGCCGCTAGGCCAGCCAGCACTAGGGCCGCCGACGCGCGCAGATCGGTCGCCAGCACCGGAGCCCCGGACAGCTGGTGTACACCTTTGATAATGGCGCAGTTGCCGTTTAGGCGAATGTCGGCTCCCATGCGGTTGAGCTCGGCCACGTGGCGCAGGCGGTTTTCAAACACCGTTTCAGTGATTAAACTGCTGCCGTCACAGACGGCCATCAGCGCCATAAACTGGGCCTGCATATCGGTGGGAAATCCAGGAAACGGCCCGGTTTGAATATCCACAGGATTGAGGGTATGGGAGGGCACGTAGCGCACCCGACTGGGGCCGTCTACCACCACTCGACCACCAATTTCATGGAGCTTGGCAATCACTGCGGTCAGGTGCTCAGGAATGATCGGGGCGATGCTGATCTCTGAGCGGGTAATGGCACCGGCGACCAGAAAGGTACCGGCCTCAATGCGATCGGGAATAATCCCATAGTCGGTGCTGTGGAGGCTAGGGACGCCTACGATGGTGATGGTATTGGTGCCAGCCCCGCGAATCTTGGCTCCCATCGCCCGGCAGAAGTTGGCCAGATCGGCCACCTCGGGTTCCTGGGCGGCATTTTCAATGATGGTTTCGCCGTCGGCCAGGGTGGCCGCCATCATTAGGGTTTCGGTGGCCCCTACGCTGGGGTAGTCGAGATAAATTTTTGCCCCTTTCAACCGTCCCCGGCTGCCGGGAACGTAGGCGTGAACCGTGCCATGCTCAATGTGGACGTTGGCTCCCATCGCCTGGAGGCCGCGCACGTGCAGCTCGACCGGGCGGGCTCCGATGGCGCAACCACCGGGGAGGGGAATGCGGGCTACTCCCATGCGGGCCAGCAGGGGGCCAATCACAAAGAAGCTAGCCCGCAGGCGGCTGACCACATCGTAGGGGGCCTTGGTGTGGGCGATGGTGCTGGCATCGACCACCAGAGCGTCGTCTTCGCGTTTGAGCTTTACTCCCAGGGCTGTGAGCACTTCGCCCATCCGCTCAATATCCATTAGACGGGGAATATTACGAATGCGGCAGGGCTGTGAGCAGAGTAGCGTGCCGGCCATCGCCACCAGGGCTGAGTTTTTGGCCCCGCTAATGGTGACCTGGCCAGAGAGAGAACTACCGCCGGTGATCTCGAGTACAGCGCCATCCGCTTCGGCGGCGATCGCAGGGTTGGGCAAACCAATGGATGTAACGATAGCGGTGTCCTCCACGACTGATAACTCCACTTTTTCCCAAATTTTCGTCTAGATTCTACTCGAAACCATCAATTTCGCCATAGCAATCTAGGTTTATTTGTCAAACTTGGCCACATCAGGATAGCCGATTCGCCCAAAAACACGAAATCTTTTTTTACACACTTGACTCTGGCGCAAACTCAGTGCATGATTACAAATCGCAGCGCTAATAACGCGCTCGGCCAGCGGAACTGGCGGAATTGGTAGACGCGCTAGGTTCAGGTCCTAGTGTTAGCAATAACATCCGGGTTCAAGTCCCGGGTTCCGCATCACCATCAACTGACGATTACTCTGTCAGCTGACCACAAGTGACTCTCACTAAGCGATTAACCAGGGGATAGTGTCATGCTTACGAGCCTGCAAAATCCCCTGGTTAAATTTTTTCGGAAGCTGCACCAGGCTAAGGTGCGGCGATCGCAGAACCAAATTTTGCTAGAGGGGACCCACCTGATCCAGGAGGCTCTCGCTACCTCCTATCCCCTCGACATTGTCTGTTTTACCCCCGCCTGGCAGCAGGCCCATGCCGATTTGGCCCTAGATCTAGACCAGCGGGCTGAACGGGTTGAGCAGGTGTCTGACGCTGTATTGGCAGCGATGGCCACGACCCAGCATCCCGACGGGGTGGTGGCCATCGCCCCCCAGCTTCACCGCCACTCCATGCCTGCGGTTCAGGGCCTTGGGCTGGTGGTAGAAACCCTGCAAGATCCTGGCAACCTGGGCACCATTATTCGCACGGCGACGGCCGCTGGGGTCGATGGCCTGTGGCTTAGCGCCGACAGCGTCGCCCCCGACCATCCCAAGGTGCTGCGGGCCTCGGCGGGCCAGTGGTTTCGGCTACCCCTAGCGGTAGTAGACGATCTGCCGACTCACCTGGCGGACTGGCATCGGGCTGGGGTGCAGCTCGTAACCACTAGCTCCTACGCCTCGGTAGATTATTGGGCGGTCGATTTCACCAAACCCACGGTGATTGTGATGGGCAACGAGGGAGCGGGTCTGTCAGCCGCCCTTCAGCGTCAGGCTACAGTACAGGTGCGCATCCCCATGGCGGGTGGGGTGGAATCGTTGAATGTAGGCATTTCGGCGGCGCTGCTGCTCTACGAGGCCCGGCGGCAGCGATGGGCGATCGCCCAAGATTAGGAGTTGTCTGATTGCTCACGGTGGTCAAGAATGAAAGGAAACTCTGTTTGCCGTAGTATCTGTACCCTTTGAACCCACGTTGAGGTCCACGTTTGTGGCCTATATTTGCGGCTAGGCTAAGGGCATACCCTTTCACCACCTAGCTTGATTAACCCTGTTTGGATTACCTGTTCAGGAGCCTGCTGTGAGCGACGCATTTGATTACGACCTGCTGATTATTGGCGCTGGGGTAGGGGGCCACGGTGCCGCCCTCCACGCGGTCAAGCGGGGGCTAAAGACCGCCATTGTCGAAGCCGATGTGATGGGCGGCACCTGCGTAAACCGGGGCTGCATTCCCTCGAAGGCACTGTTGGCAGCCTCGGGGCGGGTGCGGGAACTGCGCAACGAGCACCACCTCAAGTCTCTGGGCATTTCGGTGGGCAATGTCAGCTACGATCGCGAAGCCATTGCCGACCACGCCAAAACCCTAGTGAGCAAAATTCAGGGCGATATGACCAACAGTCTCACCCGGCTGGGGGTCGAGATTGTCAAAGGCTGGGCGCGACTGGCGGGAGAGCAGAAAGTGGCGATCGCCACTCCCGACGGCGAAAAAATCGTTACGGCGAAAGACATTATTCTGTCGCCCGGCTCGGTGCCCTTTGTGCCCCCCGGTATTGAAACCGACGGTAAAACCGTCTTTACCAGCGACGAAGCCCTCAAGCTCGACTGGCTGCCCGACTGGATCGCCATTATCGGCAGTGGCTACATTGGCCTAGAATTTTCGGACGTCTACACTGCCCTGGGTTGTGAAGTCACGATTATCGAGGCGCTGGATCAGCTGATGCCCACCTTCGATCCCGACATCGCCAAGATCGCCCAGCGGGTGCTGATCGCCCCCCGCGATATTGAAACCCGTGCCGGGGTGATTGCCCAGAAAGTTATCCCCGGCAACCCGGTGGTGATTGAACTGGCCAATCGCGAAACCCGCGAAGTAGTCGAAACCCTAGAAGTCGATGCCTGCCTGGTGGCCACCGGGCGCATCCCCGCCACGAAGGATCTGGGCCTGGAGAAGGTCGGTGTGGAAACCGATCGCCGGGGCTTTATTCCGGTAGATGACCACCTGCAAGTGCTGCGGGACGGCCAGCCGGTGCCCCACCTGTGGGCGATCGGTGATGCCACCGGCAAAATGATGCTGGCCCACGCGGCCTCGGCCCAGGGCATTCTCACGGTCGAAACCATCTGCGGTGAGCCGCGCCAGATCAACTACCTCAGCATTCCGGCGGCGGCCTTTACCCACCCCGAGGTTAGCTTTGTGGGCCTGACTGAACCGGCAGCCAAGACTCTGGCTGAGGCGGAGGGGTTTGCCATTGACACGGTGCGTACCTACTTTAAGGGCAACTCTAAGGCCCTGGCCGAGGGCGAGTCGGACGGGCTAGCTAAGGTGATCTATCGTAAAGACACGGGAGAAATTCTCGGAGCCCACATCATTGGGCTGCATGCCGCTGATCTGATTCAGGAGGCAGCCAATGCGATCGCCCAGGGGCAGACGGTAACCGATCTCTCGTTCTGCGTGCATACCCACCCCACCCTATCGGAGGTGCTCGACGAAGCCTTCAAGCGGGCCGTTGTCGTCCCCGCCTAATCCTCGTAGGGTGGGCATTGCCCACCTTCCCGCCCTGCCCCTATCTAGCCAATCCGGCTGCTGCGATCGCTCCAGGCTCCGTATCTGATTTGCTGGTTTTTCCCCAGCCGTAGGGTGGGCATTGCCCACCTTCCCGCCCTGCCCCTATCTAGCCGATCCGGCTGCTGCGATCGCAGCCATATTTCTCTTTCTTAGCTAGCGGGTAATTGGCCCAGACAAGGGTGGGCAGTGCCCACCCTACAGTTCAAAATTGTCAACCAAACTCCACCACTGATGAAGATTCGCCGTCGCCCTCCCAACCCCGCTGTCGCGGTCAAACACTTGCAATATCAAATCAAAACCGCCGACGCCGAACCCCGAAATATTTTAGAAAAAATAGTTTGGCACAAAGAGACCGAGGTGGCAGCTATGCGAGAGCGCTTGCCCCTTGCCGATCTCCAGCGCCAGGTGCTGGATGCGCCCCCGGTGCGCGACTTTGTGGCAGCCCTGCGCCACGGCAAAACCTCCCCCGCCCTGATCGCTGAGGTCAAAAAGGCCTCCCCCAGCAAAGGGGTGATGAGGGAAGACTTTGACCCAGTGGCGATCGCCCAAACCTACGCTGCCCACGGGGCCACCTGCCTCTCGGTGCTCACCGATAAAGCCTTCTTTCAGGGTGACTTTGAATACTTGGCCCAGATTCGGCAGGTGGTAGACTTGCCCTTATTGTGCAAAGAGTTTGTGATCTACCCCTACCAGATGTATCTGGCTCGCTCTAAGGGGGCCGACGCGGTGCTGCTGATTGCCGCCATTCTCTCTGACCAAGACCTCAACTACTTTGTGCAAATTGCCAAGGCCTTAGGTATGGCCGTACTGGTCGAGGTGCACAGCTTAGACGAGCTTGACCGAGTGCTGGCGGTGCCGGGACTGGCGCTGATTGGCATCAACAACCGCGACCTCGAAACCTTCACGACGCGATTAGACACCACCGCCGAATTGATTGAAGCACGGCGCGATCGCCTCGAAGCTAGCGGTGCGCTGGTGGTCAGCGAGTCGGGCATTCACACCCCAGTCGATCTACAGACTGTAGTAGCCGCCGGAGCCGAGGCTGTGCTGGTGGGCGAATCGCTGATTCGGCAACCCGATCCGGGGCTAGCGATCGACCAGCTTTACCAAAAAAACACAGACTAGCCCCTCACCGCTTCACTCAGTTCTTGGTTTAATCAACAAACCGTATCCCTGGAGCACCGCAATGGCAAACATGGGCAAACCGCTCCCGCTACCCTCTCACATTCACTATGAGCTGCTGCTGCAACTACTAGAGCAGCAGACAATGGCGGTAGCTTACCAAAACCCCCATCTCCGCCTTCAGGTGCAAGAGCTGATTATCACCCTGCGCAAGGCCCTGTCGCAGCAGCGTCAGATTGAGCAGAGCTGCAATCAATCCAACATCGATCTGGAATACCAGTGGTCAACGAACCAGGTCACAGATCGAGTGGTGCCTGAAGACGCAGCGCTCTAGGCCTAGATGACTGAAGCCTAACCCTGTCATAGGGATGAACCATGGCCATGAAAATCCTCTGCCTCAGGGAGAGGTCTGCCTGAGGTCGTCACTGTACCCTAGATTTGAGTTGAAGGGGGTGGTTGGGTGGGCGCTCGTCTGGCGGCAAAACCGGGTAGAACTGTAGCTTGGGTCACTACTAGACGAGACTTTTCTCTGCAAGCTGTTTAAGGGTATAACTCGGTGCCGGTAACTCCATACTCCTGGTTCCGAATCTTGTTGTAGAGTATGGCTGCTGGCAATCTCCCTAGCCTTGTAGACCCGAGTATTGTTTGAGGAAAGACCATGAAACGACGCTGGTTTTTAGCTTCTACTGCCGCCGTGGCGTTGGCTACCATCGGCCTAACCACCGCCTGTGGTGGCGGCCAACCCACCGGAGAAGCTGGCTCTGGCAATCAGGTGTTGACCATGGCCACCTCTGCCGACTATCCCCCCTATCAGTTTGTTGAAACCGCTGGCGGCACCGAAGAAATTGTGGGGTTTGATATCGATATTGCCCGCCACATCACCGAGCAGTTGGGCTACGACCTCGAAATTACCAACATGGATTTTAACGGCCTGATCCCGGCTCTCCAGGCGGGGCGGGCCGATTTTGTGATGGCGGGCATGACCCCCACCGAAGAGCGCCAGCGTAACGTCGATTTTTCTGAAATCTACTACGACGCCAAGCAGACTATTGTGTTTCAGTCGGGGGCCGGCATTGCTTCTCCCGATGACTTGAGCGGCAAAACTTTGGGGGTGCAGCTGGGTTCCATTCAGGAAGAGCTGGCTAACGATCTGGCAGACACCATTCCCAACTTAACGTTGTCCCCCCTCAACCGCATTAACGAAATTGTCCAGGAGCTGAAGTCGGGCCGCATTGACGCCGCCATCATTGAAGACACGGTGGCCGAGGGCTTTCTGGCCAACAACCCCGACTTGGAGGCGGTAGAAATTCCCGAAGAGGGGCCGGCGGGGTCTGCGATCGCGTTTCCCAAAGACTCTGAGCTAGTGAGCGAATTCAACCGGGTGCTGGCCGAGATGGAGTCGAGCGGCCTGATGGAAGAGTTGATTGTCAAGTGGTTTGGCGACCGGGCTGAGTAGGCAAGCCCTAGGAACCGAACCCTATGAACTTAGACTTTGATCAAATTATTCCATCGCTGCCCTTCATCTTGAATGGCATTCTCGTTACTCTCAGATTTACGCTGCTGTCAGCCCTGTTTGGGTTTACCCTGGGCACCCTGCTATCGCTGCTCAAAATCTCTAATGTCAAGCCGTTGCGATGGTTCGCGGAGTTCTACACCTCGATCTTTCGGGGTACGCCGCTGATTTTGCAGCTGGCCCTGGTGTACTTTGCTACCCCTCAGCTCATTGGCTACAGAATTTCGCCGATTGAGGCGGGGGTGTTTACCTTCTCGCTCAACTCGGCGGCCTACAGCTCGGAGACGATTCGGGCGGGGATTATGGCCGTGGATAAGGGCCAGCGGGAAGCGTCGATGTCGCTGGGGGTGGCCTACCGACCCATGATGCTCGACATTATTTTGCCCCAGGCATTTAAGAATATTCTGCCCGCCCTGGTGAATGAGACCATTGCGCTACTGAAAGACTCGGCCCTGGTGTCTACTATTGGCGTATTGGATCTAATGCGGCGGGCTCAGGTGGTGGCGGGGCAGACCTTTCTCTACTTTGAGCCGTTGCTGGTGGTGGGAGTGGTCTATTACGTCATGGTGATGGGGCTGACCCATGCGGCCCAAGTTCTTGAGCGGAGGATGCGCCGCAGTGATTAGAATCGAGCATTTGGTTAAGTCTTTTGGGCCGCTAGAGGTGCTGAAGGATATTTCTACCCAGGTTGATACTGGGGAAGTGGTGGCGATTATTGGTCCCTCGGGGTCGGGCAAATCGACACTGCTGCGCTGCATCAACTTGCTGGAGGTGCCTACCGCCGGGCACATTTTTGTAGATAACATCGACATTACTTCGCCCAAGTGCGACATTCTCAAGGTGCGCCAGAATGTGGGCATGGTGTTTCAGCATTTCAACCTATTCCCGCACAAAACGGTGATGGGAAACCTCACCTATGCGCCGATGAAAGTGAAGGGCCTTTCGAAGGCTGACGCCAGCAAAATTGCCCTGGATCTGCTTGAAAAAGTAGGGCTATCGGAAAAAGCTGACCAGTACCCCTCTCGGCTGTCGGGAGGGCAAAAGCAGCGGGTGGCGATCGCCCGCGCCCTGGCCATGGAACCGGCTGTGATGCTGTTTGACGAACCCACCAGCGCCCTCGACCCCGAGATGGTCAAAGAGGTGCTGGAGGTGATGAAAGCTCTGGTCGAAACGGGCATTACCATGTGCATTGTCACCCACGAGATGGGCTTTGCCCGCGAGGTGGCCGATCGCGTGCTGTTTCTTGACGGCGGCTATCTGGTAGAAGACGCGCCGCCGGATGTTTTCTTTAGCACCCCCAAGAGCGATCGCGCCCAGCAGTTTTTAGAAAAGGTGTTGTAGAGAGAGCGTTAGAACGTTCAAACGTTCTAACGCTCCCCACCATTTCCGCTAAGCTAGGCAAAGGTTCTACCTGAGTCAATTGATATGTCTGTGATTACGGCCCCCGCTCCTTGGAAAATTCGCGATCGCACCTTGATCTGGGGTAGCCGCACCCACCTGATGGGAGTGCTCAATGTCACCCCCGATAGCTTTAGCGACGGGGGCCAGTTCAACACGGTCGAACGGGCCGTGGTCCAGGCCCGGCATTTGGTGCACCATGGTATTGACATTGTCGATATTGGTGGCCAGTCGACCCGACCTGGGGCTGACTCAATCTCTCGCACCGAAGAGCTGGAGCGGGTGATTCCGGTGATTGAGGCGATTCGCCGCGATGATGACGATGCCCTGGCCCAGGCGATTATCTCGGTTGACACCACTCGGTCGTCGGTGGCGCGGGCAGCAGTGAGGGCCGGGGCTGACATTGTGAATGATATTTCGGCGGGCACCTACGACAAGGGTATGCTCTCGACAGTGGCCGATCTGGGCGTACCGATCATGATTATGCACCTGCGGGGCACCCCGATCACCATGCAGCAGCGCACCGATTATCACGATCTGGTGGGCGAAATCTACGAATTTTTGCAGCACCAGATCGAAGCGGCGATCGCGGTGGGCGTCAAACCCAGCACAATTGCCGTTGACCCCGGCCTGGGCTTTGCTAAAACTTCTGACCAAAGCCTAGAACTGCTGCGCCAACTCAGCAAGTTTCGCGACCTAGGCCGCCCTCTGCTGGTCGGCCCCTCGCGCAAGAGCTTTATCGGCCACATTCTCGATCAGCCTGACCCGCAAAGGCGAGTGTGGGGTACGGCGGCGGCTTGCTGTGCGGCGATCGCAGGCGGGGCCGATATTATCCGCGTCCACGATGGGGCGGAGATGCATGATGTGTGCCGGGTGGCGGATGCGGTGTGGCGGGTGAAGAAGTGAAGGGGTGAAGAAGTGAAGGGGTGAAGGGGTGAAGGGTTAGTCATGGGGTTTGTTGGTGCCGAGGAGGCCGATGAGGGTGGTGGTGCCGGTAGTCCAAAGGGCGATCGCGGTATTTAATACATGGGTTTGGGCCTCGGTGAGGGTAGGCTGGCTGGCCAGGTGCAGTGCTGCGCCGCCAGAGCTGAGGGTGAGCGATAGAACAGTGGCGAAAACCAGGTTGGAGGTGGGTGGGGTTTTGGTTTGTTTCATGGTGAACTCCGGTGTGAATTGGATGAGTTCATCATTGTTGGCAAGCCACGAAAGTTCAGGCCATGAACTGGAAGGTTAATCGGCAGAATTTAGATCTCAGCACCCAGTTCAGTGGCTAAAACCCCCATTTTTCGTTTTGAAAATAGCAAACTTTCAAGTTGATCCGGTGCCCCGAAAGGGATCAAACACTGTGACTTAAGGATGAGTTACGCTACTTGAAAAAATACTTGGTGATGAAAGAAAACGGTACGGCAGAGCGATGTCTTTGGCAATTCCTACCAGAGTCACTTGGCAATATATAGAAGATACCCTAGCGGCAAAGACCTCGGAGTTTTTCAAAAACTCTGAGGTCTGGCAACCTTTCATCAAATGCTTCTTGACCCAGCTTTTCAAGCCGCCCAAAAGTTGTCCAGCGACCTGTAATACGAACTCGCCCAGCAGTTGCTAGACGACATCCAAAACGAACTGCGCTGGCAAGAGACCCTATCATCCTCAGCAGTGGAGTCAGACATTCTCACCGGCATGGCGTTAGCGGCCTTGGCTGAAGACGACGCCAAATAGACCCACCCCTACCCCTCCCAGGAGGGGAGAACAGGTCAGTTTTTTGACTTCACAAGTCCCCATAGCGGCGTAAAATACAGACGACTGATGTAGAGAGCGCAAAAGGTAACTATGGGACGCTTCAGACCTCTTTTGGGAATTTTGCTGGCGATCGCGGCGACCTGCCTGGTGGCCTGTAGTGGCCCAGCGGCAAAGATACCGACCACCTACACCCCAGAGATTTTGCAGCAGGTAGAGCTATACACCCCTGCCGTGGCTGAGCTGCGCGATCGCTTCCCCGAGTTGCAGGGCTACATTCAACAGAAAGACTGGGTTAACGTGCAGAGCTTTATTCATGGCCCCATGGGCGAAATGCGGGTACGGATCAACCGGCTCGCCAACACCCTGTTGACCAAAGACAAACCCCAGGCCCAATCTTTGGCTAAGGAGATTTACTCTCACCTAGAGCGCTTAGATGAAGCCGCTGCCAACGACCAGCAGGTGATTGCCGGTCAAGAATACCGCAACGCCCTCGATGACTTTGACTCGTTCTTGAGTCTGGTGCCCACGTTTCAATAGTCCGACTCAAGTTCCCCTCCCTTGAAGCGAATCACTGTTATTGGCTGTGGCGTTGTGGGGGCTGCGATCGCCTACGAACTGAGCCTCTGTCCAGGGGTTCAAGTCACGGTAGTCGATCAGACAGCCCCAGCCCAGGGATCTACCGCCGCCGCCCTGGGGGTGGGCATGGCGGTGATTAGCCACAAGGTCAAAGGCCGCAACTGGCGACTGCGAGAGCGTAGCTTACAGCGCTATCAAACGCTGATTCCAGAGCTGGAATCGCTGACGGGGCGATCGATTCAGCACAATACCCAGGGCATTCTCAGCCTGTGTTTTGCGGCTGAGGACTTGCCCCGTTGGCGATCGCTCCAGGAAATTCGTCAGCGGCAGGGGTATGAGCTAGAGATATGGGAACCAGAGCAGGTGGGCGATCGCTGCCCCCACCTCAACCCCGCTGGGGTCGTCGCCGGTATCTACTCGCCCCACGATTTTCAGCTCAACCCGACGGATCTCACCCTGGCGCTGGTGGCCGGTGCCCAGGCGAACGGGGCAGAGTTCACCTTTGGGGAGCCGGTGGTAGGGTTCGATGGGGCGGATATAGAGGCTGCATTCCAGGACGATCGCCGCTGTACAGCTGTGCACACGACCAAGCAAAGTTGGGCAACTGATGCGATCGTGATTGCCGCTGGTTTAGGCACGTTGCCCCTCACCCAGGCGCTCCACCAGCCGACCTCTATTGGCCCGGTGCTGGGTCAGGCTCTCCGCATTCATTTAGACGAATCCTTGGGCAATCCAGACTTTCAGCCTGTGGTCAATGGCAACGACATTCACCTGGTGCCCCTGGGTGGCGGTGACTACTGGGTGGGGGCCACGGTGGAGTTTCCGCCCGAAACCTCCTTTGAGGATACCCTGGCCATGCAGCCCGAGGGCAATCGCCTAGAGGAGGTGCTAGCGGGTGCAGTAGCCTACTGCCCAGCCCTATCGGCAGGCAAAATCACCCAGCGCTGGTTGGGCCTGCGTCCCCGCCCCCAGGGCCAGGCCGCCCCGGTCATTCAGCCCCTGGCGGGCTACAGCAATATCTGGCTAGCCACCGGCCACTACCGCAACGGCGTTCTCCTTGCCCCGGCTACGGCCCTGGCGGTGCGCGACCTTCTAGAGCATCGATGAGAGTCGTTATGATAGGGCAAAGACCTCTACGGTGAGGGAAACGTCATGCCGCTAACCGTTCATGAATTAGAGACGCTTCAGGCTGAACATCCCGACTATCGGATGGAGTTGGTAGGCGGGGAGGTAAAAATCATGAGTCCTTCTGGGTACGAGGCGGATGAGGTCTCAACTGAGTTAGCTGCACAGATTCGCAACTGGGTGCGCCCCCGTCAACTGGGTCGAGTCACGGGCTCTAGCGCTGGCTTTATCCTCCCCAACGCCGACACCCGTGCCCCCGATGTTTCCTTTGTCAAAGCTGAGCGGCTGCGGCGCAGCCCCCGTTCCTTTGCCGAACTCGCCCCCGATCTAATGGTCGAGGTAAAATCGCCCACGGACAAACTGACGAAACTGCGGAGCAAAATTCAAGATTTTCTCGCTCTGGGTACCCAGGTCGGCATTCTCATCGACCCTGATGCCCGCTGTATAGAGGTGTATCGCACGGGGGACGAGGCGATTATTTTGGGGGATGGCGATCGCCTCACGGTGCCCGACCTGCTGCCGGGGTGGGAGGTAGCGGTAGCCGACCTTTGGCCCTTGGTGTTCGAAGAAGATACCCCAGTGTAGGGGCGCAGGGCCTGCGCCTGGGGAAGACGCAAAAATCTTCAGTAGGTTTGTTGTCGAAATGGGCCTAAAAACACAAGAGGCGCAGCCGATGCTACGCCTCTCAGCAGAGTTTAGGCTGGGTTGCCTTTGGCCTAAGCCGCTTCCATCCAGTCATAGATTTGCTCTAGTTGCTCTAGGGTCACTAAACCGTACTGCCAGAGAATCATGGGCAATGGCCCAGGGTCTTGCTCGCTGTGCTTAAGTGCGACCCGAATGGAGGCCGCTGAGATGGCTAAATCGTCTTGTAAAAACTGGATTAAATTGGGTTGTACACTCACCGTCATAAAGTCTCACCTCCTGGAGGGACGCTAAGGTTTGCAGATATTGCCCACGATTTTACACAAGGATGCCTCCCTGGCAACATGAATTTCTCGCAGGATTAACCGAACTTTTATCACACTCCCATCGTCAGTAAGCTGACTCAAGCCTGGCGTGACTCATCGCTAGGTCTAGAGCAAGGCCTGAATTGATTCGCAACGTCCCAGGGCTGAAATCAGTACCGGCCTGCCGTCGGTGTAATAAAAGATGCCCATAAAGCGCTAATACTTTCGGATATCGCTTTACGGAACGTTGAAAGCCGTAATATTTAGTCAAAATATTGGGCCACGCCGGTACCCCTTTGCTGGGGTTCACTGGTGGGTTGGGTTGTGAATAGAGTGGCCAGGCACCAGCCCAAGCTGTTTAGTCGGGTGGTTGACCGGGCTGGGGCTGAGGGCTCACGATGTTGAATAGGGCGGCATAGTCATCGTCGGCAAATCCGGCGGCTACCGTCTGCTCGACTAGCTGGCGCACGCTCTCGGCTGGGAAAGCTGCCAGCCCTGCCGACTCGGCGGCGGCTACAAACAGCTCCATATCTTTGAGCAGGTGCTTAGCGGGAAAGTTGGGATCGGTAAACTGGCGGGTCTGCATACGGTGCAGCTTTTTATCAAAGGTGGGGGCATAGAGGGCGCTCTGGCGAACCACTGCCATGAAGGTATCGGCGTTGAGGCCAGCGGCCTGCACCAGGCCCAGGCTTTGGGCAAAGGCCGTGGTGAGAGAGCCAATTAGCTGGTTCATGGCCAGTTTGAGGGTGGCGGCGCTACCCACGGGGCCTAGGTGGTACAGGGTGTCGCCCAGGCAGTTTAGCAGGGGCTGCCAGCGTTCGTAGTCTTCTGCTGAGGCCCCTACCATTACGATCAGCTTGCCGTTTTTGGCTTCGGGAATGCTGCCCAGTACGGGAGCTTCCAGGTAGGTGCCCCCAGCCTGGGTGATGATCTGGCTGAGTGTCTGACTTTCATCGGGGGCGATGGTGCTCATTTGAATGATGGTGCGATCGCTGAGGGGAGAGGGCCTATCTCCAGCCCCCATTTCTGTAAACAGCGATCGCACCGCTGCTCCATTGGTCACCATAACGACTATGGCCTCCACCGATTGCACGAGATCGAGGGGGGTGCGACACACGGTGGCTCCGGCTAGTTCTAGAGGCTTAAGCCGGGCTGGAGTGCGGTTATAGACCCACACCTTATGCCCCGATGACATTAACCGAAGGGCCATCGGAGCCCCCATTAACCCAGTGCCAAGTACCCCAATTTTCACCTGTGGTCTTCTCCTGTTACGGCTGTGTCTAGTGAGGCTGTGTAGGCGTTTGCTACCCGATCTCGAGCTTAGGTGGCTGACCAAGATGGAGGGTGGTGGTTCCCTGGGCCGTAGGGTGATGGTGCAGGGCATGGTGCTGACCCCAGACGGCCTCAGCCTGGGCAGGTGCCCCCAGCCAGCGGGCGAGGAACTGATGCAGCCAGCGGTCTACCGAGGCGGCGTAGAGCCGATGCTGGCTGAGGTGGTAAGGCCGATCCTGGGCTCCTGGGCAGGCGAGCTGATCGGCTCCTTCGGTGGTCCAGTGGTTAACCATAGCCGTGGTGATCTCGGGATGAAACTGAAGCCCGTAGGCCTGTTGCCCGTAGCGAAAGGCCTGATGGGGAAATGTCGTGCCGGTGGCCAGCAGCTGGCTACCCTGGGGCAGTTCAAACCCCTCCTGGTGCCACTGGTAGACCATCAGTGGACCAGGCCATAGCCCCTGCCCCGCAGCGGTAGGCACAATGGGATAGTAGCCGATTTCTCGCTGACCAGTGGGGTGGGGTGCCACAGTGGCCCCTAGGGCGCGGGCTAACAACTGCGCTCCTAGACAAATGCCTAAGTAGGGTTTTTCGGCGGCCAGCACCAGCGAAATCCACGCGAGTTCTTGGCGAATAAACCGATGGTGGTCGTCGTTAGCGCTCATGGGGCCACCAAAGACGACAACGGCGCTGTGGCGATCCAGGTTGGTGGGCAGCGGCTGTCCCAGCGCCGGGCAGCGAATATCTAGGGCAAACCCCAGGGCTTGCAACACCTCGCCGACCCGACCTGGGGTAGAGGTGGGCTGATGCACAATGACTAGAACTGGTAGAGAAGATGTCACAGAAGCAGTAGGCATAGGGGCGATTACCCTTCCCACTGTATCGCCTCAGGTCAAGGCCATGGGGGCCAACTCTAGGTGTCGAGGGCTTGTCGCATTTAAAGCTGGCGCTCGACCTGTACCATGCGGCGGTAGGCCAGCCAGCCCGCTACCACCATAGCGATCGCAAACAGCGCCAAAAACTGAACGTGGTTGCCCACCTCTGCCAAGGTATTGCCTTGCACCACGATCCCTGAAAGGGCTTCAATCATGTGGTAAATCGGGTTGAATTGGGTGAGCTGAGCCAGCGAATCGGGGAAGAAGGCCGTAGGCATAAAGGCCCCCCCCAAAATCATGAGCGGAATGCCAAAGGCGGCGATCAGGGCGTTGACATCTTCGGTGCGGCGGGCTAGCTGGGTGCCGAGCACAAACCCCACTCCCACGTAGGCGACGATACTCAGCAGCACAATCAGCAGGTTGGCCAGCGGGTTGCCCTCAAGGCTGGCTCCCTGGGAGAGGGCGATCGCATAGACTAGCCCCGCCTGCCCTAGCCCTACCGCCCCGTAGGCCAAACCGATGCCCAAAAAGTATGACACCCCACTTAGGGGCGATAAAAACAGCCGCTTCAGGGTTTTTTGCTCGCGCTCTGAGACCACGGTAGCCACGCTGCCCCCTAGCCCGCTAAAAAACAGCGCCGCCCCTACCAGAGTGGCGGGGGCCGCCTGGGTATAGGCTTCGGCCAGTGAGATCTGAAGTCGCTCTTGCAAAATCAAACTGTTGAGAATCAGCAGAATAACCGGGAAAATAGCCCAAAAAATCAGGCTTCGCCGCCGTCGCCCCAGTTCTACTAAAATCCGCTGGGCAACCGCCAGGGTTTCTCGCACGTATTTCATTAGTATGAGTAGACTGTAAAGGCAATCTAATACTACAGTTTCTATCAGGTCACGCGCGGGGTGCTCTCCTCTGGCCCGGAGCTTTGAACCCGCTTCTCTGATTAAGAGACTGTGTTACCTTAAGGCCCAAGTCGCTCTCCACACACCCTCAGGGGCTGGTCCCAGAGGTTGAGTTTGACCTAAGCAACGTTCGAAACTTCTGATGAGTCAATCTTTAGAGGGGCTGTTTGCCCAAACCCTGGCTCGCCGTCATGTGCTCAAGCTCTTTGGAGTGGGAGGTATTGCGGCGCTGCTGAGTTATTCGCGGCTGAGCAAACCTCAGCCGACGGTGGTTCAGCGCGATCAACTGGAGCTGCCCTCCCAGGTGGGTAAGCCCACGACGGCGGTGGTGATTGGCGGCGGGCTAGCGGGGCTGGCTGCCGCCTACGAACTCAGCCAGCGGGGGGTAGCGGTGACACTGCTGGAGCGATCGCCCCAGTTGGGCGGCAAAATCGCCAGCTGGCCGATTCAGGTGGGTGAAGACTCGTTCATGATGGAGCACGGTTTTCACGGCTTCTTTCCCCAGTACTACAACCTGTTTAGCTTGGTTGACGAACTCAGCATTCAGCAAAACTTTAAGTCCCTCGACTACTATTCCCTGGTCTACAAAGAGCACTACGATCCGGAGGTGTTTCGCCCCAGCAACTCAGCCTTTCCGTGGAACATCGTTGATCTGGCAATTGCGTCGTCGAACCGGCTGGAGTGGGGCATTAACCTCACCCACCTCAAGCATCTCCAGGTGTTTCGAGAAATTACCGGCTTTCGCAATCCCCAGAGCTACGAACGGCTCGATCAGATGTCGGTGACAGAATGGGTGGGCGACGACTTTCCGAAGGGATTGTACGACCTCTACTTTTTGCCCTTTGCCAAGTCGAGTCTCAACTCTCCCGACGTGCTCAGTGCCGGGGAGCTGATGCAGTTCTTTCACTTCTATTTCTTTGGCAACCCGGAGGGGCTGGCCTTTAACGGCACCTGCCAAGATATGGGGCGATCGCTTGTTGACCCCATGGTCGAGGCCATTCAGGCCAAGGGTGGCCAGGTGCTCACTGGCGTCACCGTCAGTCAGGTGTCCTGGGACGACGGCAAAATTGGTGGCGTCACCTATCAAAAGGGCAGCATCGCTACCAATGCTGTGCCCTTCTGGGTAGACCGCAACCCGCTGCTGAGTTCTGAGAGCATGGAGTATTTTGGCGCGGGCGACAGCGTTTACTCGGTGGCACCGGGGGCCAAGATGGCTCTTTCTCTGACCTGTACCCACCAGGGCTGTAGCGTACAGCGCCAGGTGACCACTACTGAAGACGGCTACCTTTGCCCCTGTCATGGGGCCGCCTACGCTAGCGATGGAGCGGTGCTGGCAGGCCCGGCCCAGGAAAATCTGACGGCCTTTAAGGTGGTGCAGCGGCAGGGCGATCGCATTCAGCTAATCGCCGCCCACGCTGACCCCGAAGCCCATGCCACCCACGCTCTCACCGCCGACTACTACGTCATGGCTGCCGATATTCCCGGTATCAAGGCGTTGTTTGCCCGCTCAGAGGGCACTGTTGAACCCGCCTTAGCCACCCAGGTAGACGAGCTTCAGGTAGCCGATCCCTTTGCAGTGGCCCGTTTCTGGCTCGACCGCGACTTTGAGTGGGAGCACAGCTGGTTCACCAGTCTCTCGGGCTACAAGCTCACCGACAGCATCACCCTCTACCACCGCATTCAAGACGACTATATTGCTTGGGGCGAGCGCACCGGGGGCAGCGTCGTCGAGCTGCATGCCTATTGTTATAAAGAGAAAGACTTTCCTACCCAGGCCGATATTCTCGACACCTTTGAGGCCGAACTGTACGAGGTAGTGCCCGAACTCAAGGGCGCAACGGTGCTGCACCGGCAGTTGGTCAACCAGAAAAACTTTGCCGGGTTTCCGCCGGGCAGCTTTGCCAACCGACCCCAAACCACCACCGCCGTCGACAATTTACTGTTTGCCGGTGACTGGGTGCGGATGCCCTTTCCCTGCGGGCTGATGGAGCGGGCGGTGAGTAGCGGCCTACTAGCGGCGAACGCCATTTTGCAGCGAGAGGGCGTCCAGCGCCGCCCCATTCTCTCGGTCAATCCCGAAGGCGTGCTGAAAATCTAGGAGGACAGCTAGATAAAGGGTTAAACGAGAGCGCCAATCATTGATTGGCCTCTCAGCTTGTCACCAATGGGTAAACAATTATGGCCCGGCTTGACTGAGATAAAATAGGGAAGTTCGAGCACCTATAAGTAGGGGTTTGAGTTTAGAACTTAGGTTGAGTTTATTTTGGCTTTACGGCTATGTTTACAAACGATTCCCATGCTCAGCCTGGTACGACCAACAAGGCCGTCGATCAACAACTTAGAGCCATCGCCTACAGCCTAGACTGTCTCATTCCTGGTTTATACCTCTGGTTGGGGCCGATTAAACTTCGACTCGGCGGTAGCCCACCCGAAACCGACTATCCAGGAATAATTCATAACCCCATTGGCCTGGCCGTGGTATTACCTGGCTATCGCATTTTTAGCACCTATTCGGGTGACTATGACCCTCGATAAACACAAGCTGGATGGGATCGATCAAATCACAGCAAAAACGCTGCCCACTAAAGACTTTGAAGCCTTGCTGGTAGGAGCAGGATACCAAAGGGCGGGTTCTGCCCCTGCCAAGGGTAACCGCGTAAAAATCTGGTGGAATCATCCGACACACAGACGTATTGAAGCGATCTACAGCCCTGATGAAACTATCGCCATTACGGCTTACCATGTCGATTAGAAATTATTTTTAACCTATTATTGGTAGCTCAACCTCGGGCGAACCCGGATAAAGTCGGCGTTATCAAGCGAACCCAGCGATGGATGTAATTGACCTTCAACCAGTGACAGCGGTGGCTGGGGAGCATAACCCAACAGAACGACCTAAAGGCAAACCTCTGCGGCAGTTAGGCATCAACCTTAACCACTGGTACGTGGTGGCCCAGGGCAACGATCTGGGCACCAAGCCCCTAGCAGTGACCCTGTGGCACCAGCCGATCGTGCTCTACCGCGATCGCACTGGCACCCCCGTCGCCGTCGAAGATCGCTGCCCCCATCGCCAGGTCAAGCTCAGTGAGGGCACCGTAGAGGGCGACAACATTGCCTGCGCCTACCACGGCTGGCAGTTTGCCCCCGATGGCAGCTGTGCCCACGTGCCCTACCTAGAGCCTCAGCAAAAGCTGCCCACCTGTGCCCTGCGGCAGTATCCGGTGCAAGAACGAGACGGCTTTGTTTGGGTCTTCCCCGGCGAGGCGGCGCTGGCAGAGCAAGTTGCCCCCATGGGCGTGCCCGAGTGGGCACACCTCAATTTCATTGGCTCGATGACCACCATAGATGTGCAGGCCCATTACTCATTCTTAATTGAAAATTTAATGGACATGTACCACGGCCACCTGCACGGCGGTGCCCAGGTGTGGGCCAACCCGGTGCTGGCCGAGCTAGAAGCCGACAACACCCACGTCCATGCCCACTACGATGCCGAGAGCTACTACCGCATCGACAAAATCTGGTCGGCCAGTCAGCTCCTGATTCCGGCCCTGCGCCAGCTGCACCCCGAGCCGCTAGATGTCTACTACCACTACCCCCACTGGCGATCGACCCTGGGCGACGACTTTGTGATCTATTGCTTGTTCTGCCCGGTGAGCGAAACCCACACCCGCGCTTACCTGCTGCACTTCACCTCCCTGGGACGTTTCCCCAATCTGCACAAAAGCCCGATCGCAGTGCGGCGGTTCTTTAAGCGGGCCTTTAATAATTCCGCCAGCTTTGTGCTGCGACGACTGGTGCGCGAAGATGTGCTGATGCTAGAGCAAGAACAGCAAGCCTACGAGCAGCACCCCACCTACCGAGGCCCAGAGCTAAACCGCACGCTGACGGCAGTGCAGCAGTTGATTCGGCAGCAGGCAGCAGCGGAGTAGTAGATGGGTTGATGGGTAGGTGGGTGGATGGGTAGCCCTGAAACCTAAAACCTGAACCCTTGAACCCAAAGCCCAATACCCCTATCTGATCTCCTATGGTTACCCCCGATATTTTGGCCCTCGATTTTGACGGCGTGGTCTGCGACGGGCTGCGGGAATATTTTCAGACCGCGTGGAAAGCCTATAGGGAGGTGTTTGAACCAGCGGCGGGAGACCCCCCAGCAGGGCTGGCCGAGCGATTTTACCCTCTGCGCCCGGTGGTTGAAACTGGCTGGGAAATGCCCCTGGTGCTCTATGGGCTGATGGTGGGGTTGCCTGACGAGGATATTTTGACCCGCTGGCCGGAGCTGGTTCCGCAACTGCTGGCTCAGGCGGGGGTAGAGCCTGCCACTATTGGTCGGGCCGTGGATGGTGTGCGCGATCGCTGGATTGATCACGATCTCGACGATTGGCTGAGCTACCAGCGGTTCTATCCCGGTGTGATCGATCGCATTCAACAGGCCCAGGCCAACGCGATCGAGCTGGTGATTATTTCTACCAAAGAGGGGCGATTTATTCAGCAGCTGCTGGCGAAATCGGGAGTAGAACTGCCAGGTGATGGGCCGTTAGGGACAGACCCGGCCCAGCGCATCGTTGGTAAAGAGGTCAAACAGCCCAAGTACGATACCCTGCGCCAGATTAAGACCGCTAACCCCGATGCCACTATTTGGTTTGTCGAAGACCGGGTGAATGCTCTGCAAGCGGTGCAGCGCCAGCCCGACTTGACCGATATTGGGCTGTTTTTGGCCGACTGGGGCTACAACACGGCGGCAGATCGAGCGTTGGCCGCCCCTGGCGGCTCCCTGCACAGCCTAACGCTGCCTCAGTTTTGTGGTTCCTTTGAGGGCTGGCTGACACCACCACTGTAATCTTTGCTGCACCGCAGCCTGACGTAATCTTGCTGAGGCACACAGCTACTGATAATGGTCATATTAATACCTGACAAGATCCTTCCGGATCGTGCCGAAAATGCCAGAATTTGGAATAGAGCTTAAGGCTCATTGATAAAGCTAGGGTCATTGCCCCGGTGACTTTAGCCTAGATCGCCGCTGTTTCTCTCTGGCTGTGTGTTTCCATGCTCGATCTATTTGTGCCCCCGCTAGAACCGATCGCCCCACCAGAGCCTTTCGAATCGGTTGACCCAGAGGGGTTGCCAGAGCCAGCCGCCGCCGCCTTGGTGCCCATCGAGGCTGGAGTTCAACCCGGTGACTTGCCTGGCCCGGTTCTAGGGGCCGATACCGTGGTCGACCTTGCTCTAGACACCTTGCCAGCGTCATTACCCGCCAATGACCTGGTGCCGACTGAAGCGGCGATCGAGACCGAGGCCGAAACCATTAACTTGCCTGACCCAGCTCTAGAGACTGAAGGGGCAGATTCTACCGTGACCCCCGTTGCCCCGGTGGAGACGGTGCCAACTCTGGCGGCGATCGATACGCTCTTTTTCTACGGTCAATCTGGCTTTGAGCCGCCGGTACTGTATCAGGTCAATCTAGCGACGGGCACCGCAGTTACCGCTGCCGAACCCGCTCCACTCTTCCCCACCGGGCTGAATGGCCTATTTGCCAGTGAACCTGTGGGGCTGGAGCCAGCCGAAGCCGATGAACTACTGCCGCCTCGGGTGTTTACGCTGATCGAAGGCACTGACACCCAAAACTTTCTGATTGGTACCGTTGCTAACAATGCTCTCTTTGGGTTTGGGGGCAACGACCTGATTTTGGCCAATGGGGGCCATAATCTGCTGTTTGGTGGCGAGGGCAACGACACCCTGCTGGGGGGCACGGGCGATGATGGGCTATTTGGCGGCGAGGGCGACGATGTCTTAGAAGGCGGTGCGGGCAACGATCTGCTGGTGGGGGGCACGGGCGATGACATTCTCTACGGTGGGGCCGGGGCTAATACGCTCATTGGTGGCGCTGGGGCCGATATATTTCGTCTCGGTACCCCTGGGGCCTATCCTGGGCCGCTGGTCGGAGCTACTATCCCAGAGCCAGACACAATTGTGGACTTTAACCCCGGCGAAGGCGACCGGCTCGACTTCAGCTTGATCGCGGCGCAACCTTGGTTTGTGGGCCACGACCTGTTGCCGTTCCTTAGCTTTGAGCAGGTGGGGGCCGATACCCACGTGCAGGTGACTACGCCCCTGGGCCAGGTCACCACCGAAGCCATTTTGCTGAATGTGGCGGCAGATGCGATCGCCCCCGACAGCCTGATGGTTACCGCGCCAGTCGGTCTGCCCCTGCTCAAGTAAGTTGAGGGAAAACCCGGCCCGCTTTCCGGTAGCATCAGGGCTGAAAGACTGAAGGAAAGCCCCATGGCCCAGCCCCTCCTTGAACGACTAGCGAGCTATCTGGCTGGAGAGTTTGACAACCGATCGCAGTCTCTGGCAGATCCGGTCTGGTACTTGCATTTGCGGCTGTGGCACCGGCCCTTGCCGCCATCCTGCTTTGGCGAAGGCTACAGCTTTTTTATTGAGCAACTCAGCGTTGTCTCTGGGCAGCCCCCCTACCGCCAACGCATTTTGCACATTACCGAACGGTCAGAGGGGCTTTGGGGCCAATACTACGGGCTACCGGACCCAGTCGCCTATAGCGGCAGCGCCACCCAGCCCGATCGCCTGGCCAGCCTCACCCGTGACCAGCTGATTGCCTTGCCCCAATGCGGTGTGGCCATTGAGTACCAACCCACTACCGAGACCTTTAGCGCCCGATTGCCGGGCGATCGCCTGTGTAGCTTTACGGCCAATGGCGGGGTTAGCTACGTGCGGCTCAAGTTTGACATTGGCCCTGAAACCTTGGCCCCCGGCAGCCCGGTGGTGTTTCAGATGGAAGATCGGGGCGTTGACCCGACGACGGGCAAAACCACCTGGGGGCCACAGATGGGGCCGTTTTGCCTGGTGAAGCAGCAGACCTATGAGCTGTCGCGAGTATGACTGCCTGGGGCAGGCCCTAAGCCCCTACGTCTGACTGGCCTATCGGTGTTACCCTGAAGCGATTGTTATCGCTGCCTGTTACATTCTTCTCACTACCCCTGCGGGGCTTGGCATGGAGCTAGACTTCCTGATTTTGACGGTTTATTTCATCTGTGTGGGCTATGTCGTCTACAAGATGGCGCTGTCTGTTGAGGAAGAGCTAGAAGATCAGGTGGTGCTGGTGCCCGATGGCGAAAACTTGGAAAGCGCGGTGCGATCGCAGCTGGCGCGCCAGGGTTTTTTAGAGACCACTGCCAAGGTGCTACAAAGCGGAGAAGGCCCCCTGGCCAAGGCCATTTCGCTCCAGCTGACCATGCCCGAACCCAGAAGCATGGCCCCTGACAGCGATCGCGACGACGACCAAGACGACGGCCTGATTACAATGCAGGTGCTGCCCCAAGGCCCCCACCCGCTGCAGCCGCTCATGGGGCTTACGGTGCAGGTGATTAACCAAAGTCGCGCCCTTCAGGTCACCATCGATTGGGATCGCAGCTCCATTACCCGCATGACCAGCGAAATTCGCCGAGTTATTCGCCATACGCCGGGTATGCGCCTCGATTTGGCCCTACCCCAGGTCACTAGCGTGGTGAACCCTAACCAGTTTCTCCGCACCCTGGTGACCAGCGAAGATTGCTTTGGTCGCAACCCCGATACCCAGGTATTGCAAATGGCGGCCCCGGTCGTCGATGTGCCCAAAATGGCCGAGCTAAAGCCTCCCATGCGCAACTATTCCCTCGATTTAGTGGTGCAGCTGATGCCCTTTGGTGGCCGGGGTGGCCGAGCGGTCGTGCTGCTGCTGCCCTTTCGCTTTGCGGTAGAGCCTCTGCCCGCTAGGGCCGCCATCCCGATGGTGAACTGGATTTTGAAACGGTAGTACTCCCGCATAAAACCTCGGTGGCTCTGGCTAGTTTGAGGGCGATCGCGCCAACATTTGACAGCTTGGCCGCTTTTGAGCGACCCTAGCTGACGCTGACCGGCTCCGGCTCCGGCGAGAATTCAACCAGACTTAACCCTATGCGTCGTGGTCGATTTAAGAGATTGTTGCTGGGCGAATTTAGTTGGCGGCGGCTCGTCAGCTCGACAGTCGTGATCTACGGGTTCCTGGCGCTCTATGTGTTCTGGCGGGCAGACAGCATGATTTTTCTGCCTCCGCCAGCCAGCTATCAAGACACCGCAGACATTCTCAAAGTACCTGTCACCAGTACTGAGCAGATTTCGGCGATCTATTTGCCCAATCCTGACGCAACCTATGTGGTGCTCTATAGTCACGGTAATGCTGAAGATCTCGGTGATATTCGACCCGTGCTCGACCGCCTGCACCACTGGGGGTTTGGCGTGTTTGCCTACGACTATCGGGGCTACGGCACCAGCGACGGCAGCCCTAGCGAAGCCAATGCCTACCAGGATGTAATGGCGGCCTACACCTACCTGACCCAGCAGCTTGAACTATCGCCCGAACAGATTATTGGGTATGGGCGCTCTGTAGGTGGCGGCCCAGCGACTGAGTTGGCCACTCACTATCCCGTGGCGGGGTTGGTGTTAGAAAGCAGCTTTACCTCGGTATTTCGGGTTGTTTTGCCCTTTCCGCTCCTGCCCTTTGATAAATTTCCTAACCTCGCCAAACTGCCTGAGGTGCAGGCACCGGTACTGGTAATGCACGGCGGGTCCGACTCGATCATTCCGATTCACCATGGTCAGGCGCTGTATGAGGCGGCGGCGGCACCAAAGCTGTCGCTCTGGGTAGCTGAGGCTGGCCACAACGACTTCACCTGGGTCGCTGGCGATCGCCAGCGCCAGACGCTACGGTCGTTTGAGCAACTGATTGAAGCCCATCAACTCGAAAATCGCTAGCCCCCCGCAGTGCTTTACTCGCCATCCCCAGCGGCCCCTAGGGGTGGGTCTACCGCTCATCCCGCAAATTGAACTGTGCAGTCGGCTATTGTAGTTACTAAGGTTTATGGCCTTGCTCGCCTTGATAATGTCTAGAGCCAGACTATAAACAATTCCTTAGACCCCTAGACCTAGACTCCTACGTGCCATGCCCACCTACCGCTCTAAAACCTCGACCCACGGTCGCAATATGGCCGGTGCCCGTGCGCTCTGGCGTGCCACCGGTATGCAAACCGACGACTTTGAGAAGCCCATCATTGCGGTGGCTAACTCGTTTACCCAGTTCGTCCCTGGCCACGTGCATTTGAAAGATTTGGGGCAGCTAGTGTGCCGTGAAATTGAGGCGGCAGGCGGTGTCGCCAAGGAGTTCAACACCATCGCCGTCGACGACGGCATCGCTATGGGCCACGACGGCATGCTCTACAGCCTGCCCTCCCGCGAGATCATTGCCGACTCGGTGGAGTATATGGCCAACGCCCACTGCGCCGACGCCCTGGTGTGCATCTCCAACTGCGACAAGATCACCCCCGGCATGTTGATGGCCGCCCTGCGGCTAAATATTCCGGCGGTGTTTGTCTCGGGTGGGCCGATGGAGGCGGGCAAGACCAAACTGGCCGACCACAAGCTCGACCTAGTGGATGCCATGGTGGCCGCCGCCAGCGACACCATGAGCGACGAACTGGTTGAAGAGTATGAGCGTTCCGCCTGCCCCACCTGCGGCTCTTGCTCGGGCATGTTCACCGCCAACTCGATGAATTGCCTCACCGAGGCGATCGGCCTGTCGCTGCCGGGCAACGGCACCACCCTGGCCACCCACTTCGATCGCAAAGATCTGTTTCTCACCGCCGCCCGCACCATCGTTGACATCACCCGCCGCTACTACGAGCAGGGCGACGAGTCAGTGCTGCCCCGCTCCACCGCCAGCTTCAAAGCCTTTGAGAATGCCATGATGCTGGATATCGCCATGGGTGGTTCTACCAACACCATTCTGCACCTGCTGGCGGCCGCCCGCGAAGCCGAGGTTGACTTCACCATGGCCGATATCGATCGCCTGTCGCAGCAGGTGCCCCAGCTGTGCAAAGTGGCCCCCAACACCCCCGACTACCACGTCGAGGATGTGCATAGAGCTGGGGGTGTGTACGCCATTCTGGGTGAGCTCGACCGAGCCGGGCTGCTGCACAGCGACATACCCACGGTTCACAGCCCTACCCTGAAGGAAGCCCTGGAACGCTGGGACGTGACCCGTACGGCTGACGAAGCCGTTCACACCTTCTTTAGGGCTGGCCCAGCGGGCATTCCCACCCAGGTGGCCTTCAGCCAAGACACGCGCTGGCCTACGCTCGATCTCGATCGGCAGTCGGGCTGCATTCGCAGTGTGGAGCATGCCTATTCCCACGACGGTGGCCTGGCCGTGCTCTACGGCAATCTGGCCGTCAATGGCTGCGTTGTCAAGACCGCAGGTATCGACGTCAGTATGTTCGAGGCGGAGCAGTTGCGCTATACCACCAGCGTGCCGACCTCGACTCTGCGGGTGTTTGAAGGGCCTGCCCGCATCTTTGAAAGCCAGGATGCCGCCGTCACCGCCATCCTCAACGACCGGATACAGGCGGGAGACGTGGTAATTATCCGCTACGAGGGGCCAAAGGGCGGGCCGGGGATGCAGGAAATGCTCTACCCCACCAGCTACCTGAAGTCGAAGGGGCTGGGTAAGTCCTGCGCTCTGCTCACCGACGGGCGGTTCTCGGGCGGCACCTCGGGCCTCTCCATTGGCCACGCCTCGCCTGAGGCGGCGGCGGGGGGCAACATTGCCCTGGTGGAAGAGGGCGATCGCATCGTGATCGACATTCCCAACCGCACGATCAACGTCGATATCTCTGACCAGGAACTGGCCCAGCGCCGTGCCGCCATGGAGGCGAAAGGCGACGCCGCCTGGAAGCCCGCCGAGCCCCGCCAGCGACGAGTGACGGCAGCACTCAAGGCCTATGCCCTACTGGCTACCAGCGCTGACCAGGGCGCAGTCCGCAACCTGGAGATGCTGAAGTAGAGTCTGTTTCGGCGATACCAAAAAACCCGGTTTCTTTTCTGCCCTAGGCCAGCAGCCTGTGCGTGCAAAAGAAACCGGGTTTTTGCTGGCTTTTGGCCGTTCCGCTAAATATCGAGATCTTCCAGCTTCATACGGGGGCCGTAGGTCTCAATGAACTCGCGGCGGGGGGCAACGCGATCGCCCATCAAGATCGTAAAGATGCGATCGGCCTCGGCAGCGTCTTCAATCTCCACCCGCTTCATGGTGCGGGTGGTGGGGTCCATGGTGGTTTCCCACAGCTGCTGAGGCATCATTTCGCCCAGACCCTTAAACCGCTGCACCGTGTAGTTGGCGTTGGCCGGAAACTCGTTGGTGATCAGGTTTTGCAGCTCGCGCTCGTTGTAGCAGTACCAGTGGTTGCGACCCCGCTCCACCTTATAGAGGGGCGGGCAGGCAATGTAGATATAGCCCTGATCGACCAGGTCGCGCTGGTAGCGGTAAAAGAAGGTCAGCAGCAGGGTGCGAATGTGGGCTCCATCCACGTCGGCGTCGGTCATTAGGCAAATGCGGTGGTAGCGCAGTTGTGACGAGTCAAACTCTTCGCCGCGAATGCCCATGCCCAGGGCGGTGATCAGCGCCTGGATCTCGGTGTTTTTGTAGATCTTCGAGTCTTCGGTTTTCTCAATGTTGAGAATCTTGCCCCGCAGGGGGAGAATGGCCTGGAACCTGCGATCGCGCCCCTGCTTGGCGCTGCCGCCGGCTGAGTCACCTTCTACGATAAAGATCTCAGACTCGCTGGGGTCGCGGCTGCTGCAATCGGCCAGTTTGCCCGGTAGGGTAGACGACTCTAGCACCGACTTGCGGCGCACCAGTTCCCGCGCTCGGCGGGCCGCCTCAGCGGCGTTAAAGGCTTGGATCGCTTTCTCTAGAATGGCATCGGCCACGCCGGGGTGAAAGTCGAGGTACTCGGTCAGTGCCTCGCCCACCAGCGAGTCGACAATGCCGCGCACTTCGGTGTTGCCCAGCTTGGTCTTGGTCTGGCCCTCAAACTCAGGGTCGGGCACCTTGACCGAAATAATCGCCGTCAGCCCCTCGCGGATGTTTTCACCGGCCAGGTTAGAGTCGGCGTCTTTGCGTTTGTTGCGCTTGCGGCTGAAGTTATTGAGGGTGCGGGTGAGCACCGCCTTGAGCCCCTCTAGGTGGGTGCCGCCGTCAATGGTGCGAATGTTGTTGGCAAAACCCAGCAGGTTGTCAGAATAGGCGTCTATACACCACTGGAGCGCTGCCTCTACCTGCACTCCATCGCGCTCGGAGGAGATGTGAATGATTTCGTCGTGGATCGGCTGCTTGTCGTTGTTGATGTACTTGACGTACTCAATGATGCCGCCCGCGTAGTGGTAGGTGGACACCTTGGGGGTGTCTGACTTGATCACATCGAGGCGGTAGTCGGTGAAAATCACCTGAATGCCCGCGTTCAGGTAGGCTAGCTCTCGCAGCCGCCCGCACAGGGTGTCGTAGTCAAACTCAGTGCCGTTGTGGAAGATTTCGGTGTCGGGCAAAAAGGTTACCGAGGTGCCCTGGCGCTTTTCGGTAATTTTTTCAACCTGGAGATCGCCGATGGGCACGCCCCGCTCAAAGCGTTGTTTGTGGGCCTTGCCCTCGCGCCACACCGTGACCTCAACCCACTCCGACAGGGCGTTGACGACAGAAATGCCGACGCCGTGGAGACCGCCAGACACTTTGTAGCCGCCGCCGCCAAATTTGCCCCCGGCGTGCAGCACGGTCATCACCGTTTCGAGCGCCGACTTGCCGGTGCGAGGGTGAATATCGGTGGGGATGCCGCGCCCATTATCGGTTACACTGACCGAGCCGTCGGCATTGAGGGAAATATCGATGCGATCGCAGTGCCCTGCCAGCGCTTCGTCTACGGAGTTATCGACGACCTCGTACACTAGGTGATGAAGCCCCCGTGGCCCCGTGCTGCCAATGTACATACCTGGGCGTTTCCGTACAGGTTCAAGCCCCTCTAGAACCTGAATCTGATCAGCACCGTAGTCGGTTGTCATGTTATACGCTCCAAAAATGAGCCCTAAGCCGCCTGACTGCGCGACAGGCTAAAACGCTAGAAAATTATAGCACAAAGCGGCCACGGCGGTTCCTAAGGCAGCTTCAGGCGAAGAATGAGCTAGGGATGCATCTACCAAAATTTTCTCAACTAGAATCACTACCCCAAGCCGACAGTATCACTAGTTCAATTGTACCGTTCTTGGTGATAATTGGCGGGGCTACAGCTACGGGCAAGTCTGCTCTGGCGATCGCCCTAGCCCAGCGCCTGTCCCTGGCCTCAGATAGCGAGGCTGTCATTCTTAGCGCCGACTCCCGACAAGTCTATCGAGAGTTTGACATTGGCACTGCTAAACCTCTGGCCTGCGATCGCCAGCAGATTCCCCACTATTTAATCGACATTTGCGATCCCACCGAAACCCTCACCCTGGCCCAGTATCAGCGCCAGGCCCAGACGTTGATCCAGCAGTTTCACCAAGCGGGCACTCTGCCGCTACTAGTGGGCGGCACCGGTCTCTATATAGATGCGGTGGTGAAAGGACTGCGAATTCCCCCGGTGGCTCCTCAGCCCGCTCTGCGGCGGCAGTTTGAGGCTTTGGGCCAACCCCACTGCTATGCCCTGCTCAAAAGTCTCGACCCCGCCGCTGCCGATCGCATTCACCCCAACGACCCTGTGCGTACTGGGCGCGCCCTAGAGGTGTATTACGTCACTGGTCAGTCCATCTCTACGCTCCAGGGCGAAGCTCCACCGGCTTATCCGCTGCTGTACCTGGCCCTCGACTGCGATCCGCTAGCCTTAGAAAAACGCATTGCCAGGCGTACCCAGGCCATGCTCGAGGCTGGCTTCGTCGAAGAGGTCACGCGTCTGGTGGGCAAGTACGGTTCTGATCTGCCGCTGTTGCAAACCCTGGGCTATGCCGAAATGCTGCGCCATCTGCAAGGCCATAGTTCTCTCGCCACGGCCCAGACAGAGATTGTGCAGCACACGCGCCAGTTCGCCAAGCGCCAGCGCACCTGGTTTCGCAACCGGGCCACGGTGCAGTGGTTCGATGCCGACGCCAGCGATTTGGTAGACCGGGTGTGGGATTGGCTCAAAGAGCAGGGGGAGCACCTGACCTAGGCGGTGCATTCAGCGGGTAAACGATAGCGCTAAACTGGTGGCATAGTAAGTATGACCATGTTTCCTACTGGGTAAAGCTTATGCAGGTTGCCAAAGTGTCAATCTCTCTCCCTCAACCATTGCTCACCTTTGTGGAAGATTATCGCCATAGCCATGCCTTCAAATCGCGATCGCAGGTGATTGAAAGAGCCCTAGAGCTACTGCGTGAGCAGGCCTTAGAAGAAGCCTATGCCCTCGCCGCTGAGGAGGTAGATCTAGATTGGGAGGTCACTGTAGCGGATGGAATGACCAATGAGGCGTGGTGATATCTATTTTGCCGACCTAAACCCAATCGTAGGGTCAGAAATTGCCAAGCAGCGCCCGGTACTCATCGTCAGCAACAATGCGAACAACCGAGCTGCCTCTACCGTTACAGTGGTGCCGCTTACGTCCCAAGTGAATCGGGTATACCCCTTCGAGGTGCTATTAACTACAGATGAAACGGGCTTGCCTAAACCATCCAAGGCCCAGGTGCAGCAAATCCGCACGATTTCAAAACAGCGTGTTCTAGGAGGCCAGGTAGGGCGTTTGGGGGTTAGCTCCATGCAAAACATAGAGGCTGCCCTAAAGTTACATTTAGATCTTCGTTAGGTCTCCCATCCAGCAGGAGGTGGCTTTAACCCCAATCGCGCACCAGTCCAGGGGGCTAAACGAGCTGAGAAAATATGGTCGCCAATTTTCTCGGGTGCCCTCTAAAGCTCTTCGTCGGCCAGCTCGCGATCGTCTACGGTCAGCTCTAGGGCGATAGGTTCAGCCTCTTCTGCGGCAGCTTCGATCAGCACCGGCTCGGCTTCGGCCTCTTCCTGCTTGACCTCCAGGTTGAGGGGCATCCGCAAGGGTTCGGGCTGCTCCTGCTCCTGCTCCATTTCCATCACCGGCAGTGATTCAACGAGGTCATCGAGCGGTCGAGGAATCACCATGACAGCATGGAGTTCGCCGATGCGCTCGGCCTCATGCATCCCGGCTTCAATTGCGATCGCCACATTCGGCAGCGATCCTCGAATCAAAATTGTGCACAACCCCTCCCCAATTGCCTCATGAGACATGAGCTGCACATCGGCGCTCTTGGTCATCGCATCCGCAGCCCCCACCATAGCCGGAAACCCACGGGTTTCCAGCAGCCCAATCGCTTGACTGCCAAGTTTGCCCCCCCCGACGCTGCGCAGTTCGTCCCAGCGGGCACAGATCGGCAGCACTGCCTCCAGATTGGGCATAGGGCGTGGTATTAGCGTTGAGGAGACAAACTGACCAAATTCCTGGGCCGTTGCAACTCCAGCCTCCACCGCCATCCGCACGTCGCTGATGCCGCCCCGGACAATCGCCGTGCAGTGGCCCCCACCGGTTTTTTCATAGCCCACCAGCAGCACATCGGCGGCCTTGAGCATGGCATCGGCAGTGCCCACCACCGCCGGAAAACTCTCCGTCGACACCATGCCTAAGGCCGCCCCGCGATACTTGTCACGGCGCTGGGCCTCTGTCGGTTCTGGCGCTGGCGTGGCCAGATTGAGCCGCTTAGGCTTGCCGGACTTGAGGTCTAGGGGCGAGGCTAGTTTGCCGTCGGGTTGCATAGGGTGCCTCTGCACAGGGGTGTCTGCTTCTCCATTCTACGGCCTGTCTTCTGGGCTAGCGCCATTCAGCGCCTGACGTTGGGGAAATAGAGTTGCCAGCAGTCGGTTTACCTGACTTTTACCGTAAACAGAGGAGCCATTCTGGGTATTGCCGTTCTGGGTATTGCCATTCTGGGTACCACTGTGAATACTTTCTTGGGCAGAAGCGCTGCCGTTCAAAGAATTGCCGTTGGAGGTACCACCAGTTTGAGCGTGACCGACTGCGGTATCGCTTGACGCTGAATAGAAAGTACTTCCCCCAGCCTTACGGACACTAGGGCCAAACCCAGGGCTCGAACCGTTGGCCTGCCCTGGCTGGGGCGGTGTAGGTTGACTGGGGTCGCCCATTAGAGAACTCGGCGCTACTACCTGAGAAGCTCCTATAACGGGATTGATCAGGGTGCTATTGGCCCCAATGCAGGTGTGCTGACCAATAAAACCGTGGCCAACTACCAGCACACCGCTGCCTAAACTGACCCCTGGCTCAAGCACTAGATCGCCGTGGTGGGCCTGTATCACCACATCGGCCCCCAAACAAACCCCAGCGGAAACCACCAGACGACAGCCCGGCGCTGCGCCCAGCAGCACCCCAGGCGCTATGGCTACTCCCGGTGCCACATCCACATTCCCCTGGATATGGCCGTTGGTAGACTGATTACTGGCCTGGGCGGGTGCTGCCACGGTTACCGATCTTTGCGTCAGAGCGTTGATTAAGGGCGCTGAATAGTTGTTTCAAGCACCCGCTTTTTCACTTTGGGGTCAATGCCGATCAAGCGCACGTATTTACCAGAGTGATTTCGGAGTTGAGAGTCTAAGGCATTGAGCACGTCTGAAACCCGGCTGCCCTCCAGCGCCCCCCCGGTCTGCCAAGCGCCACTGCGGTAGCGACGCACATCGGCGTGCTCAAGGCTGAGTCGGTAACCCTGGTTCACCAACTGCTGTACCTGCTGCACCAGATCCTGGGACAGACCGCCCATCGGTGCCGCCCCGTTGCTGGCCGAGGAACTGTGAGAGGTTGGAGCCGAATAGGAGGGAGTCGGTGCCGCCAAAGCACCCTTAGATCCGGGGCGCTGAACGGTGACAGCGGCTACTCGGCGCTTAGCTTTGGGGTCAATACCAAAGACGCGCACATAGTCGTTGGGGTGCTGAGCCATGCAGGTGTTGATCGCTGCTACCACATCACCCTCGCGGTTGCTGGAGATGGGCGTGCAGGTTTGCCAAACATTGCTGCTGTAGCGGCGGCTGTCGGCGTGCTCGGCCCCAATGCGATAGCCTCGACCGAGCCACTGACGCACCTGCTGTACGACCTCACCCGTGGCCTGGGCACCACTACCGTTGTGGTTAGGGGAAGGAGTTGCATAGGTGGAACCAGCGGTACTCATGCCGCCAGTCGCGGTAGCTACGGGCTTGCTGTCGGGGCGTTGAATGGTAATGGATGCGACGCGACGCTTGGCCTGAGGGTCGATGCCAAACAGGCGAACATATTCGCCGGCATGCTCGGCTAGGCAGCGTTCTAGGGCACCAAACACTTCACCTTCGCGGGAGGAAGTGATGGGGGAGCAGGTTTGCCAGACATTGCTGCTGTAGCGACGGCGATCGGCGTGCTCGGTGCCGATGCGATAGCCCTGGCTGAGGTACTGGCGCACCTGCTGTACCACCTCGGGCGACAGCGGGCCACCACTGGCTGCGGCCGGAGCGGGGCGATGACCGCCGTTGTTAGAAACCGTCGTGATCGTGACTCCACCACTATGGACGTCTACAGGTTTGCCATCGGCTCGCTGAATGGTGATGGGAGCTACCCGCTGTTTGAGTTTCGGATCGATGCCAAACATGCGCACATACTCGCCAGAATGCTCAGACAGGCAGGCTTCTAAGGCCGCTAGCACCTCAGGCTCTCGGTTAGATTGAATGGGGCTACAGGTCTGCCAGACACCACTGCGATAGCGGCGCGCGTCAGCGTGCTCGGTGCCAATTGTTAAGCCCTGGGCCAGATACTGACGAGCCCGTTGGACAACGTCGGGAGGTAGCAGTTGAGAAGTCATAGTGCCTAATCCATCGCGTTCGTTTGATTGTGCTGTGGTGCCTGAAGAGGCCGAGCTTGACGATCGGTATCCGCTGGCAGGGGAGGTGTAGCCGGGCATGCCAGCCAGTTCTCTGACCAGAGCAATGTCGGCAGGGCCTACGTCAGGCAGCCCATCGGCCTGCTGCTGCTGAGTGATCACTGCGCCCGAGGGCACCAGTTTGCCCGGAGGCACATCCACATCCTGTACCAGGGCGTGCATCATCACTACGCAGCCCGCCCCTAACCGGGCGTTAAAGACTGTGGAGCGAAAGCCAATAAAGCAGTCGGTGCCGATGTAAACCGGGCTTTGTATTAATACCTTGTGGGTCAGAATGGCGCGATCGCCCACCCAGACCGCGTAGGGGGCGCGATCGTCTCCCAACACGCGCCCTTGGGAGCGACCATAGACTGTCGCCCCCTCTTGGAGGATGCTGCTCACACCAAGCCGCACAGTGGCAGCGGCGTCAGCCTGCACTACAGACCCTGCTGCTAGAGATACACCAGGCTCTACTAGAACCTGGCCCAAAACCTGGGCTAAAGCATGAACCTGGCCCAGGTTTTGGGCTGACGTTGGCCCAAAGACCGACTGCGAACCCCTTGCCTGAGTCGGAGATGCCGCTGGTGTGCGGATCGCCATCGCTGTAATTCCTCCAAAAAAGTCCCGATTGGCTAGCCCTTGACCTACAGCAGTAGATCGCTCGATCAGGGCTAGTTAGCAGGAAGAGAGTGTGCTTAGTCAGACTGAGCAGGGCTACTCAATGCCCTCAGACCAACTAGCTGAAATCGTCTCGTTTGTTATAGAGGTTGCCACTGTCGAGACTAACGGTGTCGACAATGGCAATAACCGCCGCATCGACGGGACGATTTTCGTAGCCGGGGTGCTGGCGTGCCCCGCTGCCTTGGGTAATCAGCACCCATTCACCAGGGCCGGCCCCGACTACATCGGCGGCGACCGTATAGTCGGGCAGTAGATCGCCAGTTTCGCTGATGAGCTGCACCAGCAGAAACTTAACGCCACTCAAGCTCGGCTCTTTGCAGGTGCTAACTACCGTGCCGCGAACCTTAGCCAAGAGCATAGCGACTTATCTGCCGTAGGGACGAATGCCGCTGACGCTCTCTCTAAACTGTTCGACCGCTTCGGTGTAACGAATGGGCAGAACAAATTCTAGGTTCTCGTGGGGACGGGCAATGATGTGGGTCGACAGCACCTGGCCACCGTTTACCCGCTTCACGTTCTCGATACCAGCAGCCACGGAAGCCTGGACTTCAGACACATCGCCGCGAATAATTACGGTGACGCGGCCGCTGCCGATTTTTTCGTAGCCCACTAGGGTGACTCGGGCCGCCTTTACCATGGCGTCTGCGGCTTCTACCACAGCGGGGAAGCCCAGCGTTTCAACCATACCAACTGCAATTGCCATATTTCTATATACCTTTCTTCACAAAGAACGCGGGATTAAACGAATGCTGAGTAGATTTACCTTGAGCGACAATCGCACCCAGGCAACCCCTAAACCTTAGAACGAATAGGTCTTAAAAAACCGCGCGTTTTAGGTTTGCTGTCTTAATGTCTAGGTTCGGAATTGTTCTACGGCTTCGGTGTAGCGAATGGGCAGCACAAATTCCAAGTTTTCGTGGGGCCGCGCGATGATGTGGGTCGATAGAACTTCTCCGCCATTGACCCGCTTAGCCGACTCAACACCGGCCGAGACGGAAGCTTGAACTTCAGACACATCGCCCCGCACAATGACGGTGACGCGACCGCTACCAATTTTTTCGTAACCCACCAGGGTGACCCGGGCCGCTTTTACCATCGCGTCGGCGGCTTCTACCACAGCCGGGAAACCCAGCGTCTCAATCATTCCAACAGCAATCGGCATAGTCGAAATCTCCGTTATAAAAATTTAGGCAACCCTAGACCTACCCAGCACGCTCTATAAGGTATTTAAGCGCAAAAATATGCCCCGAAATCGACAGACGGGACTCACCCCTAGGGGAAGCAAAAACTTCAGACTGCCCAAAAATTCTTGATGACAGATTAAGCATAGGTGTCCGTAGTCACTTTTGCAATATAAGCCCCAATGATTGTTGCTAATGTTGAATATTATTAAATCTTATATTGCAAAAGTTTTCCTGCCGCAATCAATCCATATATTGACAGAAGTGACTGCTCACTTCCAAGCAGTGTTTTGAGGGGTAGTTTGAACCTTGAGAGAGGGGGTTGTCGAAGTGATTATGGTACCTCGTTAGGCTTTTCGAGGGCCCATCGAAGGGGTTTTATGGCTGGAGGCGAAAACTGGCGATTCCTGGTCCAGAGGCCTTCAGGTAATCAGGTAGAATAGCAAAAAGCTCTGAAATTAGGGCGTTAAGGTCTACGATCGCAGTCCGTGGGCGCTGTGGAGGTGGGGGCCCAGCCGCCATGCCTCTCGGTGATGGCGGCTGGTAAATAGTTAGGCTGAGCTTTGAGTGCAGTTCTGTATCTGTGCTTGCCGCCTGTAGCTGAAGCGCGTAGCAGGGCGATCGCCCAGGGCTGAAGCCTAAATAGCTGCGGTAGATTGGCCGCTCGTCTTGGGTGGAGGGTGTTGGCGCAGATTGTGTTGCCGCTGCTCTGCTAGATTGCTGCCCAGGAGACGGTAAACTCTGGGGCAGATACTGTGGGAAGCTGCCGCTAGGTGCGAACGGTAAGGTGTTGTCAGAGAGCGTCGGGATGACCCAATTCTTTGTAGAAACCAGTTGGCTGTTGCCGGTCTATGGTCTAATCGGGGCGCTGCTGGCTGTGCCCTGGTCCACTGGTTTGATTCGCCGCACTGGCCCTCGTCCAGCGGTTTATCTCAACATATTGATGACCCTGGTGGCCTTTGTCCACGGTCTATTGGCTTTTAGAGGAATTTGGAACCAGGGTCCCCAGGAACTGCTGTTCTCCTGGTTTGACTTTGCCGATGTGCACCTCACCTTGGCGTTCGACATTTCGGTGCTCAATCTAGGGGTTCTGGAGTTGATCACGGGCCTCAGTTTGCTAGCCCAGGTGTTTGCCCTCGGCTATATGGAAAAAGACTGGGCCTTAGCTCGTTTTTATGGGCTAATGGGCTTCTTTGAGGCGGCCATGAGCGGTCTAGTGTTGAGTGGCTCGTTGTTTGTCTCCTACTCGCTGCTGGAGATGCTAACGCTATCTACCTATCTGCTGGTGGGGTTTTGGTTTGCCCAGCCCTTAGTGGTGACCGCCGCCCGTGATGCCTTTTTAACTAAACGCATTGGCGATGTGCTGCTCCTGATGGGGGTGGTGACCCTAGCGTCGCTGGCGGGCAGCCTCAATTTCAATGATTTATACGAGTGGGTGAAGGTAGAAACCCTGCCCACGGGGGTAGCTACGCTGCTGGGACTGGCGCTGATCGCTGGCCCAATTGGCAAATGTGCCCAGTTTCCGCTGCACCTGTGGCTTGATGAAGCCATGGAGGGGCCTAACCCCGCCTCAATTTTGCGAAATTCGGTGGTGGTTACCTGTGGAGCCTACGTATTGATTCGGTTGCAGCCGATTGTGGTGCTCTCGCCAGTGGCTTTGGGGACTCTGGTGGCGATCGGCACGGTGACAGCGCTGGGGGCCTCTCTCGTGGCCCTGGCCCAGGTCGATCTCAAGCGAACGTTTTCCTATTCCACCAGCGCCTACCTGGGGCTAGTTTTTATTGCGGTAGGCACTGAGTGGCCAGGGGTGGCCTTTGCCCTGCTGCTCACCCATGCCGTGGCCAAAGCGCTGATCTTTATGGCGGTCGGGTCGGTGATTATGACCACCAACTGCCAGAACATCACCGAACTGGGGGGGCTGGGGCGCAAAATGCCGGCTACTACCCTGGCCTACGTGACCGGTGCCCTGGGCATGGTTGGGGTGTTACCCCTGGGCTGTTTTTGGGGCCTACGCATGGGGGTCGATTTTTTGAGCGGTAGTTCGCCACTGCTGGCGCTGGTGTTTCTTGGAGTCAATGGGCTGACGGCTTTCAACCTGATCCGGGTGTTTCGACTGGTGTTTTTGGGGACACCCCAGCCCAAGACTCGCCGCGCTCCAGAGGTGCCTTGGCCGATGGCGGTACCGATGGTTACCTTATCGGTGGTAACGCTGCTGGTGCCGGTGATCATGGGCAAGCTAGCGCTGCTGCCGCCCTGGGAGTACATTAACTGGCCCATTACGCTGCTGCTGCTGGCGTCGGGCTGGGTAGGGGTGGCTGCGGGAGCCACGGCTCCATTGTCGAAGTCGCTAGCGCGATCGCTCAATCGCTCCCTGCGCATTGCCCAAGACCTGCTGGCCTACGACTTTTACACCGAGCGCCTCTACGACAAGACGGTAGTGGCTGCGGTATCGAGCCTGGCCCGGTTTAGCAGCTGGTTTGACCAGTATGTGGTTGATGGTCTGGTAAATGGGGTAGGCCTGGCGTCGCTGTTCGGCGGTGAGGGGCTTAAATACAGTGCCTCTGGCCAGTCGCAGCTCTACCTGCTGACCATTTTTGCCGGGGTAGGGCTACTGGGAATTTTCATGACCTGGACGCTTTGGTAACGGTTGACGATGCTGAGTGCACTGATTTTAATTCCGCTGGTGGGGGCATTGGTGCTGATCCTCTGGCCTGGCAAGCTAGAGTCGCAGACCGCTAAGGTGATTAGCAGCGTCAGTCTGCTGGTGACCCTAGGATTGTTGGGTTTTCTGGCCACCCAATTTGAACTGACCACGCCAGGGTTTCAATTTGAGGAACTGCTGCCCTGGGTCGAACCCCTGGGGCTGAGCTACCGATTGGGGCTAGATGGTCTGTCGCTGCCGCTGCTTGTGGTTAACAGCTTGCTGGGCCTAGTGGCGATTTACATTACCGATCCACAACTGCATCGGGTGCGGCTCTACTACGTACTGCTGCTGGTCATTAACAGCGCCGTGGCCGGGGCCTTTTTGGCGGCGAACCTGCTACTGTTCTTTATTTTTTACGAACTAGAACTGATTCCGCTGTACCTGCTGATTGCCATCTGGGGCGGGGCGCGGCGCGGCTATGCAGCCACCAAGTTTTTAATCTATACGGCGCTGTCTGGGGTGCTGATTTTGGGGGCGTTTTTGGGGCTGGTGTGGCTGTCGGGCAACAGCAGCTTTGACTACGACAGCGCCCTGGCCACAGCGCTACCCCTGGCTCAGCAGATTACTCTGCTGGTGGCGCTGCTGATCGGCTTTGGTATTAAGGTACCGCTGTTTCCCTTTCACACCTGGTTGCCCGATGCCCACGTGGAGGCTTCTACCCCGGTGTCGGTGCTGCTGGCGGGGGTGCTGCTAAAGCTGGGTACCTACGGGGTGGTGCGGTTTGGCCTGGGGCTGCTGCCCGATGCCTGGATGGCCCTGGCCCCCTGGATGGCGACTTGGGCGGTGATCAGCGTGCTCTATGGGTCGCTGGCGGCGATCGCCCAGACCGACATGAAAAAAATGGTGGCCTACAGCTCGATTGGCCACATGGGCTATGTACTGCTGGCGGCGGCGGCGAGCACTCCGGTCAGTATTGTGGCTACGGTGTTTCAGATGATTAGCCACGGGCTGATTTCAGGGCTGCTGTTTTTGCTGGTGGGGGTGGTGTACAAGACCACCGGCACCCGCGATCTAACGGTGCTGCGCGGTCTGCTCAACCCCGAGCGGGGGCTACCCTTTGTGGGGTCAATGATGATCTTGGGCGTGATGGCCAGTGCGGGCATTCCCGGTATGGTGGGCTTTATCTCTGAGTTTTTGGTGTTTCGCGGCAGTTTCTTGATCTTTCCGGTGCAGACGCTGCTGTGCATGGTGGGCTCAGGTCTGACGGCGGTGTACTTTTTGCTGCTGGTCAACCGGGCATTTTTTGGGCGGCTGGCGATCGCCCCGCCCACCAATGCCCCCCAGCTCGATATCGCACTGCCTCCGGTGACCTGGCGCGATCGCGCCCCTGCATTAGGTTTAGCTCTACTAATCATTGCCTTTGGCCTCCAGCCCAACTGGCTGGCCCGGTGGAGTGAGCACACCACCCTGGCGCTCCATGCTCCCTACCAAGGGTTTGTACTGGGTGAATCGCGGTTTACGCCCGCTGCTCCCGCTACGTTGCCTGCTGCTGTCGCTGATACTCGGCTAGCGGCTCCTGCCCTCGTTGACCCTAGCGCTAAGGTCTACCTGCCATGACCCACACCCTGACTGCCCCCGCCACCCATCCCCAAGAGCCGTTTATTCAGCGGCTGTTGAATGCTGAGGCCCTGCTGCCCGACTCCCCTAGCAACGTGCTGGAGGTAGTGGGCATTCTCAAGAGCTACGGGGTGGTGCTCAACGCCTATTCCGACAACTTGATCTATATTGCCGACCACCAGTTTTTGGTGCTCTTCCCCTTCTTCAAGTACTTCAACGGTAAGGTAACGCTGCCGCAGCTGCTGCGGCACTGGTGGCACGATCGCATCAACTTTGAGTACGCCGAGTACTGTATGAAAACGATGCTGTGGCACGGCGGCGGCAAGTTTGACGCCTACCTTGATAGCGATGACTTTTTGCAGCGGTGCCAGGCGGCGGTAACCGCAAAAACCAAACACAATCCGCCCATTCGCCTGCTCGGTGGTCTGTTCCCAGACTTTTTTCCTGAACAGGTGCGCCAACTCGCCTACTACAGTGCTCTAGGCCAATTTTGGCGGGTGATGAGCGATCTGTTTATCGATCTCTCCGATGCCTACGATGCGGGGCAGGTGGTCACTATTCCTGAGGTGGTGGCTTTTATCAAGGCGGGGCTGGTGGCGGCGGCGGCTAACCCGATTACCTACGCCGTAAACATCGACGGAACCACCTACGAGCTGCTGCCCAAATCTGCGGAGCTTACCTTTCTCATGGATGTCGCGGTGCCCTACGTGGAGGCTGTCTTCTTTCGCGGCACGCCCTTCTTGGGAACGGTCTCCTACAATGCCCAGGCCAACCAAATTTCCGCCGACCAGGGCCGCTTCGAGTACGGTGCCCTCTACGCCGATCCTCTGCCCATCGGCGGTGCGGGCATTCCCCCCACCCTGCTCATGCAGGATATGCGTCACTACCTGCCCGACTATCTAACGGCGTTTTATCTCGCCAGTGGCCGTGGCCTTGACGATGTGCGGGTTAAGATTTGCCAGAGCTTTCAAAAGTCGATGTTCTGCGTTACCAGTGCGTCATTGCAGGGCCTCATGCCTCACCCTGCCGATACCCAAAACCCTGCTGAGCAAGCTGCCAACCACGCCTTCCTCGCCGGATGGATGGATCGGTTAGCCACCTCGCGTTTAGATGTGGTGCAACTTTAAGGCCCTAGTCATCTACCCCTCCATGCCGCCTTGCTCTTGCTGGCGATCGCGCTCAGCCAGTTGTAGCAGCATTTCTGCGTGCATTTGGCGGGTAATGGGGTAAAAGCGGGTGAGCAGCATCGACATGGCCAATAGCACCATTGGTACCGGGCCAATGAAAATGCGAATTGCCAGCAGGGCCGAGTCAGGCTGCTGGGTGGCCTCGCTGACAAAACCCGAAAATTGCAGGGCCAGACTGACCAAAAACAGCCCCAGGGCCAGTCCCACCTTTTGCAGCAGGGTCATAAAGGCGTAGAAAATGCCCTCTCGCCGCTGGCCGGTTTTAATTTCGTCTAGCTCAATCACGTCGGGCAACATAGCCCAGGGCACCACGTAGGCGGTAGCCACCCCAAAACTAATCACAATGCACAGTAGGTACAGAGCCGCCACCTGCCCCGGCTGCACAAAAAACAGGGCAATCTGGGCAATAATCCAGGTGCCAATGCCGATGTAAAACACTTCCTGCTTACCCAGGCGACGGCTGAGATAGTTGACCACCACCATCATCAAAATGGCAGTACCCTGTACCAGCAGCGCCGCCAAAAAGTAAGAGTCTAGGCCCATCCAAAACGTAGCGTAGAAGGGAATAATGCTGGCGGTCATTTGTAGGGCCAGCCAGGCAAACAGGTAAATGCCTACCACAAACATAAAAGCCCGGTTGGCAAAGACCACTTTGATCTGCTGCAGAAAGGGCAGTGCTGCTTCCTCTGTGTCGGCGGGCTGGAGGGCGTTGCGCTGTACCGCGTAGGGATAGGTGCCCCAGACGCACCACAGCAGCGGCAGCACCGCCAGCACCGAGCAGATGCCCCCCAAAACTAAATACTGCTGGCGCTGGTCGGCAATTACCTGGGTGATCACTAGACCCAGGCCCAGGGCGGCGATCGCTCCAAACAGCGACGACCCCAGCCGAAAGGCCGTCAGCTCAGTGCGTTCGTCGTAGTCTTTGGTGAGTTCAGCGGTGAGGGTGGTGTAGGGCAGGTTTACCACCGTGTAAAACACCTGAAACAGCAGCGACATCACCACGTAGTACCAAAACCGGGCGGTATCGCTCTCCCACCCCGGTACTACCCAGGTGAGAAAGAAAGTCACCCCAAAGGGAATGGCTCCCAGCACAATCCAAGGGTAGCGGCGACCCCAGCGAGTACGAGTTTTATCGCTGAGATAGCCAATAAACGGATCGTTTACCGCATCCCAGATCCGCCCAATGGCCAGCACGGAGCCGGCGGCTACCGGGCTCAGCCCGGCAGCAGTGGTCAAAAAAATTAAGAACGAAAATGCCAGCAGGTTGGCGGTCATGCCAGGGCCAATGTCTCCGGCCCCAAAGGCCAGCTTGCCCCAGAGCGAAAACTTATCGGGGGCAGGTGAATTAGTGCCCGAGGGCGAAATATTTGGAGCCATAGGGAACCTGCTTGGTGGATCACCACCAGAATCAACAATTCAATGGGCGTCCTCAGTGTATTATTTCCCCATCGCAGATTGCCCTACACCGAGTCCAGCTTAGGAACTGTAGCGCGACCGTGGGCAAAACTCCACCACTGCGCTTAAATCGGGGCAGGGCAACGCCTTGTTTTTAGGGACGTTTTTGGGGGCGGGGGCTATTCATGGGAGAAGGGGCATGGCTGATTTTTATGTAAGTTGGGACGACTACCACCGCGATATTGAAAAACTGGCTATTCAAATCTACGAGTCGGGCTGGGAGTTTAACCAGATTGTCTGCCTGGCCAAGGGTGGGCTGCGCATTGGCGATACCCTCTGTCGCCTGTTTGATGTGCCCCTGGCGATTTTGTCGACTGCCTCCTACGGTGGGGCCGATGGTCGTACACGGGGGTCGATTACTTTCTCCCGCGACCTGAGCATGACCACCCCGAGCCTGGGCAGCCAGGTGCTGATTGTCGACGACCTAGTTGACTCAGGCTACAGTCTGAAGAAATCGATGGCCTGGCTGCACCACAAGTATGGGTTCTACATCGAAGATGTGCGTACGGCGGTGCTGTGGTACAAGGCCGAATCGATCATTAAGCCCGATTACCATGTGGTTTACCTGCCCGATAACCCGTGGATTCACCAGCCCTTTGAACGTTATGAAACCATGACCCCAGCGGATCTGGTGGCTAGTCATCGATCCCAGGCGGAGTCAGCGGTTTAGCGGGTAGCTCTAGGGGCGACGCCGATGCTTCTGGAGGGCCATAAAGCCGTTGATAGCCCCAGTAGCCCACGAGCATAGTCACCAGAGTGAGGGAGATGATGCCCCCGGCGCGGCACAGCCCCTGAATGGCCTTAGAAGCTCGCAGGGCGGTGAGGTAGTCACCCCGCTGGTAGGCCTGACGCAGGTTCATGGCGCAGGCTAAGGCCGGAATGCCTAGGGGCGGGAAAATCAGAAAGGCGGTCAGCAGTACCCGAGACCATCGAGCCGGGGGGCAAGGCTGCCCTTGAAACAGCTTGTAACTGCCCCGCCACTCGACAACATCCTGCTCTTGCACCTGACCGGTGAGATCAAAGCTGTGAATGTCGTCCATTTGCCAGCTAATCATCAGGGTGCGCAGCCGGTCGGGCAGGGTGAAGTAGTTGATACCCACCCCCACGGGCCGATGGACTTGGATATGCAGTCTGTCGTCGTCTTGCTGGGCGGTTACGGTGATGTGTTTGAGCGCTAGCCCCGCTTGTAGGCGTTGAGCAATCAGGCGATCGCGGTTGGCCTGATGGTAATGGTGTAACTTGATCCGAGCTTGATCGAGGTTGAGGTCATTGCAGAGGGCCAGTTCCCAATCCCGGATAGCGGCCTCAGCTTCACCTAGGGTTTCGTGCAGGTGGCCCCGGTGCAGGTAGGCTTCGGCTAGGTTGGGGTTAGCGGCAATGGCCGCATCTAAGTCGGCCAAGGCGGCAGTATAGTGCTGATGTCGCAGGTGCAGCAAGCCCCGGTTGTAATGAATTAGCGCGTGACCAGGCTGGTGCTCGAGGGCACGTTGCCAGTCGGCTAGGGCCAGCTCGTCGTGCCCTTGCTGGCAGTGCAGCAAGCCTCGGTTGCCGTAGGCGCGCACATTGCTGGGGTCATGGGCGATCGCTTCGGTGAAGGCGGCGAGGGCTGTATCTAGAGACCCGGCCTGCCAGTACACCTTGCCCAACTCAAGGTGAATATCGGCAGGGTTGGGGTGATGGCTAAGCGCTTGGGGCAGGGCCTTGAGAGCGGCGTCTACATTGCCCTTGCGGGTCTGGGTCAACGCTTGACGATAGTGATAGCGGGCCTGCTGGCGGCGGAGCCACTGGGTGAGGGAGTATCCCATAGGAGTAACACAGCTAAGGAGCATCCACTCTCATGATTCCCTCTGAAACTCAACCTGTCAGTGGAGCATTGCAATATCGTAATGAGGAAATTTGCAGTAGTGAAGTATACAATTTGGTGGATTGATGGTCGAATTGCTGGGCTTAAGGGCGATCGCTCTTGGCCCCGTCATCGTCGGCTTGGGCCGCTTTGAGCGCCACTGACGCAATAGCTAACGTCAGCCGTGCCTGCTCTAGATCAGACAGGGTCTCCCAGGGATTGGCTGGAATTGCCCGCAGGTTTAGCTCTAAAATTTCTCCGCGTCCGTCTCGTAACGAGTAGGCCAATGGACGGGCTAGCACCGCTAGGTCAGCGGTGTCCCAGCTGGGCAGAATGTCATTGGCACATTGCACTAGCTGGTCAATGAGGGGTTGGCCACTGCGGGCTAGGGCAGTGGCGGTGGTGGCCAGGCTTTGCAGCAGTTCGTTGGGCACTCGCGCTTGAAACTGACGAATCTGACTGAACACGGTCCTAGCCTGGGCTGGAGCGATGGCTGTCTCGCCCCTTTGAGCACTCATCTGAGCGGCCAGGATCTGCCATCCGGCGGCGATCGCACTCGTTAAGTCCTCTGTTCCTAAATCGTCAAACTCTGCTTCAAGGTGAGTCAAATAAGCTTCGGCTTCAGGGGCCAGAGGTTGCCAGGGATACGCCTCATCGGCGGTAAGAATACTGGCAAGCAAGTCGTGTTCAGCGGCCATGGCAGACTTAGAAGCAGGGTTGGAAGGCTGGGAGGACTGGTTCATAGCAAAATCAAAGATGCACAAGACGGTAACAAACCTGACAAGAGAGAATACACAAGGCCGCTGAGCCATTCCGTACAGAGTAGACAAGTTTGCCCGATAGCTAGCGCGGCGGCGCTGACCTGGGGTTACCCTCAAGGGTAAATTCCATCAATTCGCCATCCCGGCTGCCAAACTGAATGGCTGTGCCCAGGGCCAGGGGCACTTCGGCCCGGTGGACATGGTGCCAGGTGCGACCATCATAGTAGTAAGACCCATAGCGCGACATATCCCGCAGGTAATAGCCGGTAGTCTGTACGCCGTTCTCAAATTGGTTGCGGCAAAAAATCTCGGCATGCTGCAGCGATACCCAGGGTTCGACAATCACCAGGTCATTATCAGGCAGCCTTCCTACCCGCAAATAGCCATCGTAGAGCCGCCACAGGCGGTCTGGGGTGTTGAGGCAGCGCACTACCGCATTGGTCGTGTCTAAGTCTTGACCGGGCAGTTGGGTAACCGCTAAGGTCGCCTCTCGCAGCAAATGTCCTTCAAAATTGGGATGCTGATACAGCACTGGCAGCGTCCAGGCCGCATGGTTAAACCGGTAAGCCGTCAGCAAATGTTGTCGGGCCAGCGCTACCGCCTGGGCCACCGGCTGCCGCTCCGCCAGCCCTCGGGCCAGTACCTGAATAAAGCTCAGGGCCTCATGGTCCGCAATAGAGTCACGCATGGCCAACACGGCTGGCACCCCGTGGTGCAACAGTACCTCCGCTAGGCTACTGCGGGGAATCACCTGCTGGTGTTGTAGGTCAGGCTGAGCTCCCCAGCAGGTGTTAAACACCGCTAGCCGAATGCCGTTGTGGGCAAGCCCCTGGGCCAGTTCGGTGCCGCTCAGACTGCCCCCCTGCCGCAAAAATAGCATGCCGCCGTCGGGGGCAGGCACCCCGTGGCCCGCGTAGAAGAACACATTGAAATATCCGGTTTCTAAGGCTTTGAGCAGGGTTTTGGCGTCGGGTTCTAGCAGCGTCTGCACCTGGCAGACGACTGGGCCAGCACCCTGGTAACTCAAGCGTGAGGCACTAAGCTCTAGCAACTGTTTCAGGGCTTCGGCTTCCTGGGGGAGCTGCAGAACGTTTCCTGCCCCCTCGGTCGCTCCAGGATCGTCTTGTCCTAAGACCAGCAAAATACGCAGGGAGGTGTCTAACTCAGCGGGGGGCAGCGGGTCTACAGCGCTGGCTGTGCGGCTAAACAGTACCTGGGGCCCCATCGCCAGGGCCGGGCGACCGGGCTGAGGCTGCATAATTTCCCAGGGCAGACTGATGAGCTCTGGGGGCCGTACTTCTAGCCGCAGTGTGAGCGGGCGGTTTTGGCCGATCGCGATGCCGAGGCTGCGTTCTAAGGTCTGGCGAATGGGGCCGTCAAACAACCATTCCCACAGGCTTACCCCCAGCCCCTGCATCAGCCGTCCGGTTTTGCTGCCGGTTTCGGCGGTGGGGGCGACCCGGTCGAGCAGATCGTCGAGCTGAAACTGCGGCACGTAGGCTGAGGGTACGTGGGGCACCTGGGGTAGCCCCCGCAGTGAAAAGAACTGTTGCCAGCTGTCCCAAATCTGCGCCATCTGATCATCCCAGATGCGATCGTGGTGGGCGTATCCCCCGGGAAACGGGCTTTCTAGCACCCAGATGGCATAGTGGTTGGAGTCGGCCTGAGTAAGGCGATCGATGGCAATACAAAGGGTGAGGGCGTCAGACGACAGCATAGGCAGGCCTAAGGCAAGAGGGCCAAATCATGAAAATTGAGGCGGCGGCAGGGCCAGAAAATACGGCGACCAGGCCGGGCGGCTAGGGAACACAGCGACCGGCTTGGGTCGGAGTCACTAACTCTAAAAATGCTGTGGCCCGATAGAGCTGTCGGGTCTGCATCCAGCCTTCATCCCCTGGGGTTGATAGGCGCTGGCTGAGATCTGGGTTATTGGCCAAGGGCTCGCTTAGATCGGTTTCCTGGGGAGCTTGTTCAAGGGAGTCCCCCGAGGGAATAGAGCAGATTTGGAGCCGTACCCAGTCAGTATTGTCTGCGGTGGTTTGGCGACTGATGACCCTGACGATGCTACCAATAGCTACCGCAGGAGGCTCTGTTGGCCCTGGCTCTGTTAGCCCAGCCGCCTCACCAGGCTGCTGCCGCAGATCCAGGTCGCGGCCATCCCCAGCGTTGGTCGCTTGCCAAAACGATCCGATGGGGATTTCGACGGTGGCAGCTAGGGCCGAGCTGGGTAGGGGTTGACCGGCCAGCGCCGGGATAGGCCAGTCTGTCGTAAGGGGCTGGATGGCCATGGCAGACGACTGACGACGACTTAAGAACCACCCCGTTGCCCCTAGGGCTGCTAGCACCACGGCCATGCCGCCTAGAAAAGCGGCCCACGGAAAGCCCGCTCGCCCTGGCCTTGCAGCCGGAGCGGTGGCAGCGGCAGGGGCCACTAGACGCGTCGTTGGGGGTGGGGCATGGCCTGCTGCCCCTGTGGCTGCAAGCTGGCTAGGGACCGGAGCCTGTTTTAAGCTGCTGGCGGGCAGGCTGGGTAGCGTTGCTACCTGGGGAATAAACCGCATTAACCCCACGGTCACGTTGTCGTGGCCGTTTAGACGATTGGCCTGCTGAATCAACTCGGCGATCGCCGTTCCCAGAGGGCCAGCGGTGGCGGTCAGCGGGGCCACCAGATGGGGGGCCAAGGCTTCAACCCGGTCGTAGTCGCTGAGGCCATCGGAGCACAGCAGCAGCAGGGCAGGATCGTCAAGCAGCAGGTGTTGTACCGAGGGGTAGAGGTAGCCCGAGTCGCTAATGCCTAGGGCCTGAATAAGCGCTCCGCCACTGGGTAACTGCACGGCTTCTGAGTAGAGGGCATAGCCCATCTGGGCCTCCCGAGAGGCCACGTCGTCGTCGACGGTAATTTGGTAACAGGTGTGTGGGCTGATTCGATAGGCGCGGCTGTCGCCAATGTGGGCAATAGATACATAGGGAAAATGCACTAACGTCACTACTACGGTGGTGCCCATGCGGGCTCGGGCCGATCGCTGTTCGTCGTTATTGCGGGCTGAGATGGCATCGTTGGCCAGAATAATGGCCTGCTTGAGCCGCTGGGCGATCGCCGCTGGCGGTAGATGGGGCTGCTGGGTCAGGGGTTCTAGCTCTTGCTGGAGTAGCTTGATGGCGGTTTGAGAGGCCACACTGCCCTGTTCGTGGCCACCAATGCCGTCGCAAACCAACAGCAGCGGTGGCGGATCAACGCCGATGGCTGACCCGGTTAACCGCTGCTGGCGAGACTCGCCATCGGGGTAGCAGGCATCTTCGTTGCGATCGCGGGTTGGCCCCTGGTCTGTCCCTGCGGCCCAATCAATGGTTACCAATAGCCCCTGCCCCAGGGTTTGCAGGGCTCCTTCCAGGTCAGCCTCTAGGTCGGCGGCAGTCGTGATTTTGCCGTCGCGCAGCGCCTTGACTACCCAGCCCAAATATTCCTGCACCGCAGGCTGAGCCGTAGCGACTAATTTTCGCCACGGCAGCTCTAGGGCGCTGAGGGCGGGGGGTGTCTCGTCGGTGACTAGGGTGGTGAGCCGCAGCAGCGCCCCATCAACTCGCAGATCGTCTAGATTGAGTAGGGTTGAGGCCACCTGCTGGTCAGCGAGAGCGGGCCACAGACTGGCCACCTGACGCAGCCAGTTGAGCTGCCGCAGGGCCGACCCACTGGCCCAGGCCTGAGACAAATTTGGCAGCAACATGGCCTCGATCTGCTCGGGCGACTGCGGCGACGAGCTCTCCAGATTTCCCTTGAGGCGAGTAGCAATGGGGGCGGCATCAAGCAGCAGTACCGGCGTGGCTAGGCCCGTTTCTTCAGGAATGAGGTAGGCATAGGGCCGGGGAACGTGCTGGGCCAGATAAAAGAGCTTGAGATAGACCATCACCGGAGGCAAAATCTTCTCCAGGGATGGGGGCGGGGTGTCGGGCCGAGTGTCTAGCCAAAGGCGATCGCGCCACACCAAAAACCGCCCGGCTACCAGCGTGCCCGAACGCAGCGATCGCGCCCCTTCGCCCACGGCCAACAAAAACCGGTACAGCAGTGGCGTACCGCAGACCTTACAGCGACTGGCGGGTGGCGTCGAAGCGGCTCGACAGGTTGGATTAGAGCACTGGATCACGATCCTCTAGGCGCAGATAAACAGCTCTGAACGTTTCACTTGTAACGTCTCAATAGTACCCAACCCTAGGGGAAGTGCGGAGAGCGCTGCCAATCGATGGGTCGCCGAGCCTACGCCAGCCGCCAAGCTTAGCTTGCTGCCGATGGGTCAGGCTCGACTCGGGGTAAACCCATGCTGTAGTTGAGGGCGCGGCTCTTGAGATTGTAGCTAATCGCTCCCTGCTGCAAGAGTTGGCGCACAAAATGCTCTAAATCTGAGCCAATGCGTCGTAGGTTGTAGTCGGTTAAATCTTCGCCAGCGGCGGCATCGACAAGGCGGTCAAACTCGGCATAGACAGCCTTGAGGGCGTCTTCGGGCCAGTTGAACTCGTTGTCGGGGTCAATGTCGAGGGTGAGTTTGTCGTCGCTGGGCACCAGTTCGTTATCGGCGACGGTGGCGGTGTAGATATGGACGTGCCGGGTGGTCGATTTGAGCATCATAGCCAGGTTATGCCCTCTAGGGAATCCAATGTGGTCGTTCTGGGGTAGTTTGCTCCCAGGGTGGCGCTACTCTTGTTGATTGTATAGCAACTGCCCCACCCCAGAGCTTAAAACAAGTCTTTCTTGCCCCGCAGCCGGGCAAAGGTTTGAACGGCTGAGCTACTATTCGTGGCCTGCTGTAGCGTCTGCTGATCCCACCGCAGAAAGGGATTAGTTTGTTTTTCTAGCCCAAGCTCAGCGGGTACGGTGGGGCGATCGTGGGCGCGGGCTGCTTCTACCTGGGCCAGGCGATCGCGCAGAGCGAGGTTGGCCCCATCGACCGTCAGCGCAAACTTGAGATTGTTGAGGGTATATTCGTGGGCGCACCACACCCTCGTGGTATCGGGGAGCTGCCGCAGTTTGCCCAAAGACTCAACCATTTGCTGGGGGGTGCCCTCAAACAGCCGACCGCAGCCCCCGGCAAACAGCGTGTCGCCACAAAATAGCTCACCCCAGTCGGCGGCGGTAGCTGGGGCAAAGTAGTAAGCAATGTGCGCTCGGGTGTGCCCAGGCACAAAGAAGACGTCGGCGGTGCATTGGCCCTCCGCCGAACCCTCGAATAGGCTGACCCGATCGCCTTCGCGAAGCAGATGGGTTTGCCCTGGAATGCGGCCTCTGTCCTCGCTGCCCCCATAGACCTGGGCCTGGGGAAAGTGCTCTAGTAATTGCTGGTTGCCGCCCACATGGTCACTGTGGTGGTGGGTATTGAGAATAGCCGTCAGTTTCGCCCCCAGCCGATCTAGGGTTTGCAGCACTGACGTGGCATCGCCAGGGTCAACCACCGCAGCCTGCCCTTGGGTTGCATCGTGCAGCACAAAAATATAGTTGTCGCGAAAGGCCGCTACCCGATGAATTTCCATGTTGCTCTCCTGGCTGTGCGCCATTGCTTCCGTATCTTCTCCGTGGCAAATCTACCCTTAACTCAGGTTTAATGCAGATTTACTGAATCTTTATCGGTTGCCCCACCGTAACCTCTAGGGATTGGGCATGCTTGAGAAAGATGCAAATGTAGCATTGGTTACATTGCCTCGGGCGGTCTCTGGGGTAGCCCACGCCTTTGCCGCCTACCTACTCCTACCTACTATCGTCACTCCTGAACCGAGGATCTGCAATCATGGTGTCGTCTCTGCCTGCTGCCGATATTCAAACCCTGGTGCACACCGCCCTTCAGCAGGGCCGGTTGAGCCGCCGCGATCACCTCAGCCTGTCGACGGCAATGCTCAGCAACCCGGCTCTGACCGCCCGCGATCGCCAGTACATCAACCAGATGTTTGACAGCATTCGGGCCGGGCGAGTGCGCCTGGCCGACTAAGTTTTTCTCCAGGATGGTAAAAAAAGCGCCCTGACTAACCCCAGGGCGCTTTTCCTTTTACAATTTGGGCATTCCCATCGTTGTCGGCCTAGGCCGGGTCAGCTTTTAGGACCACCGCTTAGGACTATCTACCCGTGCGCCAAAACCGCATTCGCTATGGCGAAACCGCTGTTGAGGAAAACTACCGCCGCACCCGGCGACACTTAACTCGCGGGGCGATCGCCCTGGGGGGTGTCGTGTTCTCGGGGGTGCTGTGGTATCGCTTCATGGAGGGGTGGAGCTGGCTCGATGCCACCTATATGGCGGTGATCACGCTCTCGACGGTGGGCTTTGGCGAGATTAACCCGCTCAGTCCCCGGGGGCGGCTGTTTACCATCCTGCTGATCATGATGGGTGTGGGCGTGATTGCCTACATCCTGAACAGCTTGACCGATGCCATTGTGCAGGGGCATTTTCAGGCCGGGTTTCGGTTACTCAAGCGGCGCAGACTGATGGAATCGTTACAGGAACACTATATTATTTGCGGGTTTGGGCGTACGGGTCGTCAGGTGGCGACCGAGTTTGCGGCTGAGGCCCTTGCCTTTGTGGTAGTTGACTCCGACAGCGTGGCGATTCAGACGGCCCAGCAGCTCAGGTACATCACCCTCCAGGGTGATGCCACCCAAGATCAAATGCTGCTCCAGGCGGGGGTAGAGCAGGCTCGCTGCCTGGTGGCCGCCCTGCCCTCCGACGCTGAAAACCTCTACATTGTGCTCTCGGCTAAGACCCTGTCGCCGGGTATTCGGACCATTGCCCGCGCCAGCAGTGAAGAGGCCATACTCAAGCTACAGCGAGGCGGGGCCGATGTGGTGGTGTCGCCCTACATCACCGGCGGCAAGCGCATGGCCGCCGCCGCCCTGCGCCCTCAGGTGGTGGATTTTTTGGACGGCATGCTCACTGGGGCGGAACGCGCGGTCTATGTGGAAGAATTTTTGCTGCTGCCCGAGAGCTGCCCAGTTGTCGGCAAAACCCTGGCGGAGGCTCAGCTAGGTCGTGAGTCTGGGGCGCTAATTCTGGCGATTCGCCGGGACGATGGGGTGCTTATGTTTGCCCCTAGCGCCGACACCCGCCTCTACCCCGGCGATATGGTGATCAGCATGGGCAACGCCGACCAGCTGCGGCTGCTGAGCCAAATTATCAGTCCGATTCGTCGCTGAAGGCCACTGACACCACCGCCGGCCTGAGCGGGCCGAATCTTACAACTTTCTGCACAATGGGCGGCTGTGGGTAATTTGTCGCTAGCGTGCAGTAGCAAGGTGCGCTGCGTGGCCCACCCTGGTGTTGTAGCCAGGTGTGTCGATGGGGCTCAGCCGTACTCAACCAGCCTTAAATGGCCAGGCCCTATGCAAGAGCTAGAACGCGATCGCTTCATTTTGATCATTGATCCTCACCGGGAGCATGCCCAACTGGTGCAGCAGGTTTTGGCCCAGTCCTCTGGTGACGATGCCTGGCGCGTTCAGGCGTCTCAGGCCGAGTATCGGTCCCAGAATCGCTTTGACATTATCGAGGATGGGAATGAGGCGATTGACTACCTGCTCCAGCGGAATCAGTACACCCAGGCACCTCGTCCAGATTTAGTTTTACTCGATCTCGATCTGCCGGGGCACGACGGCCACAGCATTCTCACCACGATCAAGACAACCCCCCACCTGAAGCGAATTCCGGTGATTGTGTTCACGCAGTCAGACCACAGTGAAGATGTTCTGCGGAGCTATGCCAGCCAGGGCAACTGCTACGTGGTGAAGGCGGCTGATTTAGCGCAGTTGTCTCACACGGTGCAACAGATTGAATCGTTTTGGCTTGGCATTGTAACGCTACCGCTGAGGTAAGCCTCCCTCGCTTCAATACGTTTAGTAAATAAACAAAAACTATCCAATAGTCCTGTTGCTTGAAAACTCGGTTTTATGGGGCGATTGAAATCTAAATTTACCTAAAAAGTAAGCTTCTTATTTTCTTAATAACCTTATTCCGGTGCCTCAATTTATCTGAGATATGCTGCTGGTATAGAGCCATTTCAGGGCACGATGATCTCGTTGCAGTGAATGGTTGACGATGAATTGGCCTAGCTGGATGGTTTGGTGCCCTGTTCTGTTGAGGCTCTTAGGCTTCTCTGTCCGTTAAGGTCAGAGTGCTAAAGAGCGTTTAGCTGGTGCGAATTCGCTATGGGTTGTGCCGCAGCAGGGGCGAATTAGGCTGATGCTGTATGGTTCCGGTTTTTGAAGGATGAATGCAACCTATTAACATCTTGTTTGGGTTCGATCAATCTACGGTTTTGTCTAGTTAAGTATTTGTCTAGCTGAGTGTGTTATTCCAGATGCTTTTGAATCGGTAGATTGTTGATTTAAAGGTCCAAATCCACCACGCCTACCCACAGCCACGCCTACAAACACCCCTATTTTTGCCAGGAGAGCGATCGCTATGACCCTTCGGAATCTAAACCCTGACGCCCAGCTCGTGAGTCTCAAACAGCCCGAGATTCATACCCTGACCCAGGTGCAGCCCCACGGCGTGCTGCTGGTGCTGCGGGAGGCCGATCTGTCGATTGTGCAGGTGAGTCGCAACACCCGCGATGCTTTTGGTCTATCGGCGGAGGAGGTGCTGGGCCAAACCCTAGACGATCTGCTGGATGCCTATCAGGTAGATCAGATTCGCGCGGGCCTGCGCCACGACAATTTAGATGTCTTGAACCCCACTAAGGTATGGGTTCGGCGACGGGGCGATGACTACGGCGTGTACGATGCCATCTTTCACCGCAACAGCGAGGGCTGCCTGATTCTAGAACTAGAGCCGGCCTCAACCCACGAGTCGATTCCGTTTTTGAGCTTTTACCACCTGGCGCGGGCCTCAATCGGGCAACTGGAGGCGGGAACGGCGAGCCTGGCCGATTTTTGCCGCATCATTGTCCACGAGGTGCGGCAGGTGACGGGCTTTGACCGGGTAATGCTCTACAAATTTGATGACGACGGCCACGGCGAGGTGCTGGCCGAAGAAAAGCTCGACGATATGGAATCGTACCTGGGCCTACATTTCCCTGAGTCGGACGTGCCCCAGCCCGCTCGTAAGATGTTTCTCTCCAACTGGATTCGGGTGATTCCCAACGCCAGTGCCGAGCCGGTGGATTTGGTGCCCGCCCTCAACCCCGTGACCCACCACGGCACCGACCTGGTGATGTCGATTTTGCGCCAGCCCTACCGCTGCCACACCGAGTACCTGCACCACATGAACGTGGAGGCGTCGCTGACCATTTCGCTGATGAAGGATCAGAAGCTATGGGGGCTGATTGCCTGCCACCACAAAACGCCCAAGTATGTGTCCTACGAGCTGCGTAAGGCCTGCGAGTTTTTGGGCCGGGTGATTTTTGCTGAAATTTCGACCCTAGAAGAGGAGGCCGACCAGAGCTACCGGCTGCAGCTGGCGGCGGTGCAGTCGGCGCTGATCGACCAGATGGCGCGGGAAGACTACTTCGTCGATGGCCTGGTGCGCCACGACCCCAGCCTGTTGGATCTGGTGGGCGCGAAGGGGGCCGCGATTTGCTTTGGCGGTCAGTGGACGATTTTGGGTCGCACCCCGCCCGAGGAGGAACTGAACTATCTGGTGCAGTGGCTGGCCAACCAGGCCGACCAATCGGAGCAGGATATTGTCGTCACCAATGCCCTGCCCCTGGACTACACCGAGGCCCAGCGGTTTAAGGATGTGGCCAGCGGGCTGCTGGCGATTCCCATCTCCAAGCGTAGCTACGTGCTGTGGTTTCGCCCCGAGGTGATTCAGACGGTGAACTGGGGCGGCAACCCCAATGAGGCCTATACCCTGGTGGGTGAGGGCGAAGAGCAGTGGCTGTGCCCCCGCCAGTCCTTTGAGTTGTGGAAGGAGACGGTGAGCCTGCGATCGCTGCCCTGGCAGCCGGTGGAAATCAAAGCTGCCCTAGAGCTGCGCAAGGCGATCGTCAACATTGTGCTGCGCCAGGCTGAGGAACTGGCTCTGCTGGCCAATGACCTAGAGCGATCGAACGCTGAGCTGAAGAAATTTGCCTACATCGCCTCCCACGACCTGCAAGAGCCGCTCAACCAGGTGGCCAACTTTGTACAGCTGCTGGAGATGCGCTACGACGCCAAGCTCGACGACGACGGCAAAGAGTTTATCGGCTTTGCCGTGGAAGGGGTGAGCCTGATGCAGACCCTGATCGATGACGTGCTGGCCTACAGCAAGGTCGATCTCCAGGGGATTGAGTGGCAGCTGACCGAAGTGCAGCAATCCCTCGACCAGGCTTTGGGCAACCTACGCGGACGGGTGTCCGAAACGGGCGCGGTGATCACCGTGGACCCGCTACCTACCATCGTGGCTGATGGCACCCAGCTGATGCAGCTGTTCCAAAACCTGGTGGGCAACGCCATTAAGTTTCGTCAGCCCGGCGAAACGCCCCAGATTCACATTGGGGTGCAGCGTCAGGAGGAGCACTGGCTGTTTTCGGTGGCGGACAATGGCATCGGCTTTGACCCGCAGTTTGCCGAGCGCATTTTTGTCATCTTCCAGCGGCTGCACACCCGTGACGAGTATGCTGGCTCGGGTATGGGTCTGGCCATCTGCAAAAAAATTGTGGAGTGCCACCGAGGGCGCATTTGGGTAGAGGCAGTCCCCGACCAGGGGGCGACATTCTATTTCACTATCCCCGTTGAAGGACGCGATCGCCACCATGGCAACGGACGCAAGGCCCAAAACTATCTTTTTAGTCGAGGATAATCGCGGCGATATTCGGCTGATTCAGGAGGCCCTTAAGAGCACCGCCGCCCCGTGCGAGATTGTGATCGCCCGGGACGGCATGGAGGCGATGGCCTACCTACAGCACCAGGGGGAGTTTGCGTCGGCCACTCTCCCTGACCTGATTTTGCTTGACCTAAATTTGCCCAAAAAGGATGGGCGTGAGGTGCTAGCGGAGATCAAAGCCAACGAGGCGCTGAAGCACATTCCGATCATTGTGCTGACTACCTCGCGAAACGAGGACGACATCGGTAAGAGCTATGACCTGCACGTCAACTGCTACATCTCAAAATCGCGGAACTTGGCCCAGCTGTTCAAAATTGTGCAAGGAATTGAGGCATTTTGGCTAGAAACAGCGACGCTGCCCTCGCCTACCCCCTAAGCCCAGGGGCGGTGCGCGTGCTTTTGATTGAAGACGACCTGGCCGAGGCCCGGTTTTTGCAGGAGGTGCTAAAGGGGTCACCCCGCAGTCGCTTCCTGCTCAGCCACGCTAAGCGCCTGGGGGAGGCGATCGCCTGGCTGGATCAAGACAGCTTTGACATCGCATTGCTCGATCTCACTCTGCCCGACAGTACCGGCCTCGATTCGCTGGATGTGCTGCTGCAAACGGCCCCCCACTTGCCGGTAGTGGTGCTGACCAACACCAACGATGATGAGCTGGCGGTGGCCGCCGTGCGCCACGGTGCCCAAGACTACTTGATGAAGCGATCGCTCCAACAGGAGGTGCTAGTGCGATCGCTGTTTTATGCGATCGAGCGGCAGCGGGCCGAAGAGGCCCTGCGAGATGCCAACGAAATCTTAGAAGACCGGGTGCAGGCCCGTACCGCCGAGCTGGAGGCGGCCAACCGCCACCTGCGCCAGGAGATTGAGCAGCGCCAGCGCATTCAGGAACGGCTGACCCTGGCCCAAAATGCGGCCAGCATTGGCACCTTTGAATGGTGTGTCGATGCGCCTGCCCAGCCGTTGCATGCCTCAAGGTCAGCGCCAGACATGCCCTGGCCCCTGGCTGACATGATGGCCAGCTTTAGCGCCAGCTGGCCCTGGCCCATGCACCCAGACGACACAGAACGGGTCGTTCAGGAGCTGAGGCAGGCTCTCCAGCAGGGCCAGGGGCTCAACACCGAGTTTCGTATTTTGGTGGGCGATCGGGTGCACTGGCTGACCATCAACAGCAGCTTGATCTGCGATCTCGAGACCCATAGCGAACGCCTGCTGGGCATTCATATGGACATCACCGATAAAAAGCAGCTAGAGACGCAGTTCTTGCGATCGCAGCGGCTAGAGAGCCTGGGCACCCTGGCCAGCGGCATTGCCCACGACCTCAACAACATTTTGACGCCGATTTTGCTGGTGGTGCAGCTGCTGCCGCTCAAGCTCAAAACCATCGATCCTTGGATGCAGGGCAAGCTGGACATTTTAGAAGCCAGCGCCCAACGGGGAGCCGACTTAGTCAAGCAGATTCTCGCCTTCACGCGGGGGGTTGAGGGCAAGCGCTTTGCCCTCCAGGTCAACCATTTGCTGGGGGATATTCGCAAGCTGGTGCAGCAGACCCTGCCCAAATCCATCGATATTTACACCGAGGTGCCAGACAGCCTTTGGTCGGTCTGGGGCGACCCCACCCAGCTGCATCAGGTGTTTATGAACCTCTGTGTCAACGCCCGCGACGCCATGCCTGCTGGGGGTACGCTGCGCCTGACCGCCGAGAACCTGACCCTCGATCCGGCCTCGGCCCAGCGATATTTTCAAGCCCAGCCTGGTCCTTACATCAGAGTGACCATCGCTGATACTGGCACTGGCATGGGTCCAGCGGTGCTCAACCAAATTTTTGACCCCTTCTTTACCACCAAAGCCTTTGGCCAGGGGACAGGCCTGGGGCTGTCGGCAGTGCTGGGCATTGTAGAAAGCCACGGTGGCTTTGTCGATGTCCAGAGTCAGGTGGGCCAGGGTAGCCAGTTCCAGGTGTATCTGCGGGCCAGCTTCGAACCCAGTGCAGAAGCCGACGCCCCCCTGACCCTGCTCGATGGCCATCAGACAACTGTGTTGGTTGTCGATGACGAACCCGCTGTCTGTGAGGTAGTGCGTACGGTGTTAGAGCTGCACAACTATCGGGTGATGGTGGCCGATGGTGGCCAAGCGGCGATCGCCCTGCTGAGTGCGCACCCCACCACCATCCACACCGTGCTGATGGATCTGATGATGCCCACCATGGATGGCCTGACGGCCATTCCGCTGCTGAAGTCCATCAATCCTGGCCTGCGGGTGGTTGCCATGAGCGGCCTCAATTCCACCGAGGCGGTTGCTAAGGCCGAGCAGCAGGGCTTTGAGAGTTTCTTGCCAAAGCCCTTCACCCACCAAGAGCTGCTACAGCGCATTCAGCCCGGTGCCTGAAGGGGCTAGCCCGACGGAACTAGAACGTACCGGCCAGGGCCTCAACGCAGCGATCGCAAATGGTCGGATCTTCGGCACTCTCCCCTACGTGGGTCGAGTAGTTCCAGCAGCGATCGCACTTTTGGCCCTCCGCATCCACTACGCCAATGCCCAGCGCGTCGGATTCACTACTGCACTTAACCCCAGCCAGTGCCTCAGGAGACTCCAGCACCTCCACCTGCGACACCAGGAACAGATAGCGCAGTTCGTCCACATGGTTGCCGCTGGGGGTGGTCGCATCCTCAGGATTCATCGCCGCTAGCTTCCCGCGCAGTTCGGCATCGGCCACGTAGATCAGCGCCTTTGCCTCCAGGGAGGAGCCGATATCCTTTGCCGTGCGGGCTTGTTCGAGGACTTTGTTGACCTCTTGGCGCACGGTGCGGATCTGGCTCCAGGTTTCGGCCAGCTCCGGCTGTTGCCACTGGGCATCGAGTGTTACCCAGCCCGCCTCGAATACCGACTTGTGGGCGGTGGGGTAGGGCAGGTTTTGCCAGATGTCTTCGGCCATGTGGGAGAGCACCGGGGCGATGGAGCGGGCCAGGGCTTCGATCGCGATCGCCAGCACCGTCTGACAGCTCCGCCGCCGCTGGGAATCCGCCGCGCTGATGTAAAGCCGATCCTTCGCAACATCCAGGTAAAAGTTCGACAGATCCACCGCGCAGAAATTCTGCACCGTTTGGAAGAACCGGAAGAACTGGTAGGTCTCGAAGGCGTCGGTAATGTCGGCAAATACCTCGGTCATGCGGTGCAGCATGTAGCGGTCGAGCTCAGGCAGCTGATCGTAGGGAACCGCATCTTTGGCCGGGTCGAAGTCGTCGAGGTTGCCCAGCAAAAACCGCGCCGTGTTGCGAATTTTGCGGTACACATCGGCCATTTGCTTGAGAATGTTACCGCCTAGGGGCACATCGGTGGAATAGTCTACCGACGACACCCACAGCCGCAGCACGTCGGCCCCGTAGGGCGGCTCAGTCTTTTGGTTTTTGCCGCCGTTGATCACAATCGCCGGATCGACCACGTTGCCCACCGACTTGCTCATTTTGCGACCCTGCTCATCGAGGGTAAAGCCGTGGGTGAGCACCGTTTTGTAGGGGGCATGGCCATTCACCGCCACGCTGGTCAGCAGGCTGCTCTGGAACCAGCCTCGGTGCTGGTCAGAGCCCTCTAGGTACATATCGACGGGGTAGTCTAGTTCGCCGCGCTGCTGCACCACCGCCGCCCAGGAAGACCCTGAGTCAAACCACACATCCATGGTGTCGGTGCCCTTGCGGTAGGTGCGGCCATTGTCGCGGTAGGCCTCGGGCAGCAGATCGGCCTCGCTCAGCTCCCACCAGGCGTCAGACCCTTTTTCGGCAAACAGCGCCTTGATGTGGGCCAGGGTGTCTTCGTTCAGCAGCGGTTCGCCGGTCTCGGTGTCGTAGAACACGGGGATTGGCATCCCCCAGGTGCGCTGGCGCGAGATACACCAGTCGGAGCGATCGCCCACCATAGCCGTAATCCGGTTTTCGCCCGTAGCCGGAATCCACTGTACCGACTGGATCGCCTTCAGGGCTTCGTCGCGGAAACCCTCCACCGAGGCAAACCACTGCTCAGTGGCGCGATAGATGGTGGGCTGCTTGGTGCGCCAGTCGTAGGGGTACTTGTGCACGTAGGGCTCGTGCTTGAGCAGTGACCCGGCTTTTTTCAGCGCTTCGATCACTGCCGGGTTGGCATCTTTGAGCACGTTCAAGCCCTCAAAGGGGCCAGCCTCCTCGGTCATATCGCCCTTCTCGTCCACGGGGCAGAGCACCGGCAGGCCGTAGCGCTGCCCCACCTTAAAGTCTTCGTCGCCGTGGCCGGGGGCGGTGTGCACCAGGCCCGTACCCGACTCGGTGGTCACGTAGTCGCCGCCGATCAAAATCGGGCTGGTGCGATCGAACAGGGGGTGACGGTAGGTAGAATGCTCCAGCGCTGCCCCTTTGATTTCGGCTTTGAGGGTGAGTTCGGAACCGAGTACTTGGGCCATGCGATCGCAGAGATCCTTGGCGATGATCAAATACTTAAACGGTGTCCCCGAGGCCACCTCCACCACGGCATAGGTCAGCTCGGCATTGACTGCCACCCCCAGGTTGGCCGGAATCGTCCAGGGAGTCGTGGTCCAGATCGCCACGCCCAGCTCGCTTAGGTAAGGCTCCAGGGCCGTCTGAGCTTCCGGCGACGCGCTCACCATCTGGAAAGCTGCATAGATACTGGGAGAGGTGTGGCCCTCGGGATACTCCAGTTCGGCCTCGGCCAGCGCCGTTTGGGAACTGGGGCTCCAGTGTACCGACTTGAGGCCACGGTAGATGTAGCCTTTGAGGTACATCTGGCCAAACACCTCGATCTGAGCCGCCTCGTACTCTGGCCGCAGGGTCAGGTAGGGATGGTCCCAATCGCCCCAGACGCCGTAGCGCTTGAAGCTCTCTCGCTGACGATCGACGGCCTTGAGGGCAAAGGCCTTGGCCTTGTAGCGCAGCTTGATGGGCGTCAAGTTGGCCCGCGCCTCGGCATCCATAGCCTGGAGCACCTTTAGCTCAATCGGCAAACCGTGACAGTCCCATCCGGGCACGTAGCGTACCTTGCGGCCCTTGAGCAACTGGTACTTGTTGATCGTATCCTTCAAAATTTTGTTGAGGGCGTGGCCAATGTGCAGGTCGCCGTTGGCGTAGGGAGGCCCATCGTGCAGCACAAACACCTCGCCGGGGTTGCTGGTCGACAGGGTCTCGTAGATTTTGTTCTCGGCCCAAAAGGCTTGAATTTCGGGCTCCCGCTTGGTGGCGTTGGCCCGCATGTCAAAGCTGGTCTGGGGCAGCAGAACGGTATCTTTGTAGCTTTTAGGGTCTGTCACAGCCTGAGGTCAGAGGGTGAAGGATAGTTCGCGTCATTATCGCAGATTTGGCCCTGGGAACATCTCCGGTAGGCCGTCTCTAAGCGATCATTCCTCTACATTAGGTCAGGTTGCGGGCAATTGCAGCAGGGGAGGGGAGATTGCGGTTGGAGGCTAAGCCGCAGGCTTGACCTCAGTCATCGAGCCAGTTGGTCTCGTCATCATCCCAATTGGTCTCTGCCTGATTGCCTCCTGAATTGCCCGTAGCATTGTCCGTAGCCTTGACTGGACCATGGGTATTGTCGGTCTGCGGAGCATCGGGTGAGACGGCTGCGCTGTTCTCCATGGGGGAGTTATCTGGGGCCATGGGGGCCGCTGGGGCATCGCTCTCTACTGCCGCCGCATCCACAATCGTCACGGTTTCGGCAGGGGGAACGTCCTCTCTGTCGGGCGGATTGTTTGATCGATCTAGGGGCGAAGGGCGGGGCGGGATATCTATGGTCTCCCGCTTAGGTTTCTTGCGGCCCAGCGGTGAGGGGCGGGGCGGAATTTCGATCACCGCTCGCTTGGGTTTGGGGGCTGTCTTGGCTTTTACCACCTCTCCCACCCACGCTTTGAGGCCAGCCAGCCTAGTGCCGATGGGAATGGACTTTGGTTGGGGAGCGCTAGGGGCAGGTTTGGGCTTGGCAGCCGTCTGGGGGGCGGAGGGGCGGGGCGATCGCGCTATCCTAACCGGTGGTACGGGAGATACAGGTACCTCTGCATCGGTGGGCGCAGTAGTGACTGGGAGAATTGTGGCTGGAGCAGCCCGGCCTGAGCGAGGTGTCAGCTCATCGACAAACTCATAGTCCACATCTTTGAGCGATGAGACTCGAATTTCGCTGACGGCGATCGCCGGATCGCCGGGCGGCCTCTCAGTATCTGTCTCAGGCAGCCAGCGTCCCAGGGGCGTCGCTTTGAGCAGGGTCAACACCGACTGCTTGAGCTGCCGCCCAAAGGTAGGCCAGGAGTCTGCCGTGAGGGGAGTTTGCAGATCGAGCGGGGTGCGCTTGCGGCGCAGGGTCAGAGTTTGCCAGCCCAGCCAGCCCAGCAGCACAACGCTGGCCCAATGGCCCAGCAGCTCGGTGGGCGAGGTTTGGGCTGCCGTAAACCACAGCACTAAGCCATAAAACGCCCCGACCCCACTCCAAAAAAAATCGTGGCGGCGATGAACTTCCGGAAAGAAAAAGGCGGCTCCATAAACGGCAACGCTGCCTAGCCAAACCGCGATCGCCAGAACTTGAACCCCCATATTTTTCGGTGTGCCCGCAACCTCAATACCACCACTGTATCGTGGCTGGCCAAGTCAGACCAAGATTCTACAGTCAACCCTCCTTTAACCCTTTGCTGACGGCCTAGGCCGCCCCTGCCTTCTTAGAAAACAGCACCAAAATAGTCTTGACAATCAGCTGAATGTCGTACATCAGACTCCAGTTTTTCTGGTAGTCCAAGTCCATGCGAATCACGTCTTCAAACTTCTTCACGCTGGAGCGACCATTGACCTGCCACTCGCCGGTCATGCCGGGCTTCACATCAAGGCGCTGCCACTCGGGCACCTTGTACTGTTCAAGTTCATCTGGGGTAGGGGGGCGGGTGCCTACTAGGCTCATGTCGCCCTTCAGCACATTCCAAAATTGAGGCAGCTCGTCTAAGCTAGTGCGGCGCAGCAGCCGACCTACTTTGGTAATGCGAGGATCGTTTTCGTTTTTAAACAGCGGCCCTTCTACTTCATTTTTAACCTGGGCCTTACGCGCTTCGGCGTCGGTCACCATAGAGCGAAACTTCCAGATTTCAAACCTCTTGCCCATCCACGAGCAGCGCACTTGTTTGAAGAAAATAGGGCCACCGTCTTCAAGCTTGATGGCCGCAATGATCGGTACCGCCAGCACCGCAGTAATGCAAAGCCCCACGATTGCCCCGATAATATCCATCGCTCGCTTGCCCCGAGAGGTCACTGAAGGATGGGTTGTCAGAGCCACAAACCGCATTTCGGGCGGGGGAGCTGGTTCGGCAGATGCGCCTGCCACTGGCTCAAAGGTGAACAGCTGTTCTAAGTCGGTCAGCGCTAGCACCATACGTACCTGCTCTTGAACGCCCCGCAGCACCATAGAGATGCCCTTGCCGTGGCAAGTGCGATAGCAGATTACCAAGGCCCCTAGGCCGCTGCTGTCAATAAAGCCAGTCTGACTCAAGTCGATGACGATGGTTTTAGGCGCTGGCTGGCTCGAGCTCTGGCGCTTTACCTGCTGTTCAAACTCAACTGCCTCAACCACGGTCAAGGTTGACGGTACGCTAACAACACAGGGCGTTACAATCTCATCCGCTGGGGTTTGTGCTTCGGCCACTTGTGGATCCTTGTCTGAGGCAATGGATGAGGACATACCGGCATCCCTGGTAGGTAATGGTTAACGTCAAAAATAATGTCAGAGTTCCCCCGGACAATGGCCAAACTATAGAGGTCCTGGCGGCGGTTTGCCCTGCTCCTGGGGCCAACTTCAAGGAGTCTTAACGAGTCGTTGAGGAGTTGGTTAGGAAAAACTGAGTGTTTTTTCCCTTGACGGACGCAGGGCACCTCGGTTCCAGCCCGGGGGTGATCTAGCAGTTCAGGCCCCTTAGGCGGCCAGCAACTGTCGCAGCACGTAGGGCAAAATGCCGCCGTGGCGGAAGTACTCCACTTCATCGAGGGTATCGATGCGGCACAGTAGGGGCACCGTGGTAGCGTCGCCCTTGACCCGATGAATCACTAAGGTGACCGTCATGCCGGGCTGAATACCGCCGCTGAGGCCTGTCAGGTCGAAGGTTTCGCTACCGTCGAGGTGTAGCATGCCACGGTGCGCCCCGTCGATAAACTGGAGCGGCAAAACGCCCATGCCCACCAGGTTAGAGCGATGAATGCGCTCGAAGCTTTCGGCCACCACTGCCTTAACCCCAAGTAATCGGGTGCCCTTGGCGGCCCAGTCGCGCGACGACCCAGTGCCGTACTCTTTGCCCGCGATCACCACCAGGGGGGTGCCGGTGGCCTGGTACTTCATCGCCGCATCATAAATCGACAGATCGGTGCCGTCGGGCATGTACTTGGTGACGCCGCCAGAGGATCCGGGCACCATTTCGTTTTTAAGGCGAATGTTGGCGAAGGTGCCGCGCATCATCACCTCGTGGTTGCCCCGGCGAGAGCCGTAGGAGTTGAAGTCGGCGGCGGTGACCTGGTTGCCCACTAGATAGCTACCGGCGGGGCTGTCGGTTTTGATCGCCCCAGCGGGAGAGATGTGGTCTGTGGTGATGCTGTCGCCCAGAATGGCTAAGGGCCGCGCCCCGATAATATCGGCAAAGGCCTGACCGTTGACGCTAGGGGCCATATCGGTGAAGTAGGGCGGGTTCTGCACGTAGGTGCTGTCGCCGTTCCAGGTGTAGGTTTGGCTTTCGGGGGTGGCAATCTGCTGCCAGTCGGCGGTGCCGGTAAACACGTTGCTGTAGCGGCTGCGGAACATCTCAGGGGTGAGAGCAGCGGTCATCACCTCAAAGATTTCGGCGCTGGTGGGCCAGATGTCTTTGAGGTAAACAGGGCGGCCTTCTGAGTCTTGGCCGATGGGGTCGGTTTTGAGGTCGATGGCCAGGTTGCCTGCGATCGCATAGGCGACCACCAGCGGCGGCGAAGCCAGATAGTTCGCTTTGGTGTGAGGGCTGACCCGGCCCTCAAAGTTGCGGTTGCCCGAGAGCACCGCGCCCACCACCAGGTCATGCTCTTCAATGGCGCTGGCAATGGGGGCAGGCAGCGGCCCCGAGTTGCCGATGCAGGTGGTGCAGCCGTAGCCCACCAGGTTAAAGCCCAGGGCATCGAGGTCTGCTTGCAGGTTGGCCTTTTCGAGGTAGTCGCTCACCACCTGACTGCCGGGGGCGAGGGAGGTCTTGACCCAGGGCTTAACGGACAGTCCCTTCTCTCTCGCCTTGCGGGCCACCAGACCCGCACCGATCATCACCGAGGGGTTGGAGGTATTAGTGCAGCTGGTAATGGCGGCAATCACCACGTCGCCGTCCGTGAGGGAGTAGTCAGTTCCGGCTACGGGCACCGATCGCTTCTCGCTGTAGTCTTTACCGCTAAAGCCGGGAAAGTCGCTGGTTTTGAACTGGGCTGCGAGGGCTGCCAGAGTAACGCGATCCTGGGGCCGCTTTGGCCCGGCCAAAGACGGTTCTACCGTGGCTAAATCTAGCGCTAGGGCATCGGTGAAGATGGGGTCGGGGGCGTTGGCTTCGCGCCAGAGCCCCTGGGCTTTAGCATAGGCTTCGACCAGGGCTACCCGCTCCGGGTCGCGGCCCGAAAACTCTAGATAGCGAATGGTTTCGCCATCGATGGGGAAGAACCCGCAGGTCGCGCCGTACTCGGGGGCCATATTGGCGATGGTGGCGCGATCGGCCAGGGTGAGGTGGTCAAGACCGTCGCCGTAAAACTCGACGAATTTGCCGACCACGCCCTTGGCCCGCAGCATTTCGACTACGGTGAGCACCAGGTCGGTGGCGGTGGCCCCTTCGGGCAGCGAGCCAGTGAGCTTAAAGCCCACCACTTCCGGAATCAGCATCGAGATGGGCTGGCCCAGCATGGCCGCCTCGGCCTCGATGCCGCCCACGCCCCAGCCCAGCACGGAGAGGCCGTTGATCATGGTGGTGTGGCTGTCGGTGCCCACCAGGGTGTCGGGGTAGGCGATGGTTTCGCCATTTTCGTCCTTGGTCCACACCACCTGGGCCAGGTATTCTAAATTGACCTGGTGGCAAATGCCGGTACCGGGGGGCACCACGCGGAAGTTGTCGAAGGCGTTTTGGCCCCAGCGCAAGAAGGCATAGCGCTCAAAGTTGCGCTGAAATTCTTTCTCAACGTTTTGGTCAAAAGCGGCGGCGCTGCCGAAGGAGTCAACCATCACCGAGTGGTCGATCACCAGATCTACGGGCGACAGGGGGTTAATTTTGTCGGGGTCGCCGCCCAGGTTGACCATGGCGTCGCGCATAGCGGCCAGGTCAACCACGGCGGGCACCCCGGTAAAGTCTTGCATCAGCACGCGGGCGGGGCGGTAAGCAATCTCGCGGCTGGAGGTTTGGGTCTGGAGCCAATCGGCGATCGCCTGGACATCTGCGGCGGTGACCGATCGCCCGTCTTCGTGGCGCAGCAGGTTTTCGAGCAGCACCTTGAGGCTGAAGGGCAGGCGGCTGATGTCTCCCAGGGTGGTAGCAGCGGCGGGCAGGCTGTAGATGGTGTAGGTAGTGCTGCCTACGGTGAGATGGGTCTTAGCGTTAAAGCTGTTCACGGCGGTGTGGCTCTCCGAGTCGCGACGGGCATAGATAGCGATGCGATCTTATTACATTGGCTGCCCCGCTGTGCTGTAGGCTGTGTTGCCAATCGCGCCCCAGAGAGCAATCTGCCTTAGCGAGTTGGCCCCTTAGAAAACAGGCCGCCAAACCGCGATCGCTTTTCGGCGGTCGGTGCTGCCTTGGAGTCAGCGGTTGCGCCCGCCTCGCGGCGAGGGATGTCGGCTAGGCTGACGTTGAGTTGCTGGGCATACTTGAGGGCTACGGCATTTTTGGGGTTGAAGCGCAGGGCTTGCTTAAAGTGCACCTTAGCCATCCCAGGTAGTTTGTTGAGTAAGTAAGCCTGGCCCATGAGGCAGTGGTAGCTGCTGTTTTGGGGGTCAATCTTGAGGGCATCTTTGAGTTCTTGAATGGCGGCCTGAATATTTTTGCCTTTGAGGTATTCTTGGGCGCGGCCAAAATGACGATCGGCGTATACCTGTTCTGAGGGGATCTGGTTATCGCCGGGAAGATCGGGCATCGCCCCTGGCGACTTGGGTGTAGCCGCAGTGGCCATAAGCCCAGTCCGCTTTTCTCGAATCACCGGTGCGCCCATCTTGCGGTACAGATAGACCAAGTTGAGTTCGCTGAGCTGCTGGGTACGGGTCTCAAATTCGGCTAGGGTCTCGTACTGGCGATCGCACAGCTGTTCTACCGCCTGCTCGTAAAACACATCGATCTCAAGCTCAGGCACCTTGAGTAAGGCTTGGCTGGGCTCAGCAGTAGGCTTAAGCTGCTGCTCGCGACTGAGGCGACGCACCTTGAATCGCAACGTTGCCAACACCTCGTTGCGGCCTTTTTCTTGCTTGAGCCGTTGATAGGCTGGGTTGACTAGCTTAGGCAGCACCTGATCGGCGAACTGGCGTAGATCTGCTGGCACTTCTACTAGGGCATCGGGGTGGAGCTGCTTGGCCACCGCCCGGTAGCGCTTGAGAATGCGGCGCTCGTCCGCCGCGACCGATACCCCTAGCAGCGCGTAGGGATCTGTAAAGCGATGGAGCCATTCGGGAGAGAAGGCGGCGTGAGGCATGCAGGTGCAGCGCTAGGGAGGGTTTTGCTTATTGTTACGGATGGGATCGGTGAGGCAGAGTCGATAGAGGGTGGCAATGTCGATTCTTTACGCCCGTCTTATACTGAATTCACAAGATTATTAGATTAAAGCTTTACACTCTACGGGCTTTAGGGAATAGCGAAGGGCAATCATGTTGGCACAGCGTAGCCGTCGGACAGCCGTTATTTTGGCGTGGGTAGGAGTGTTGACACCGCTCTCGGGTCTACACAAATTTTATCTGGGGCAACCCTTCTGGGGAATATTGTACTTGCTGCTAGGGCTGACTCCCATTCCTAAGGTAGCCTGCGCCATCGAAGGGGTGATGTTGCTGACCCAGTCAGCGGATGACTTTGCCCAGCGCTGGAGCGATTCGGTGGCACAGGCGAGTTCTCCCCTGGACCCGACTCGGGTGAGCGCTCAGGTGAGTGCCCTGGGGGTGGCGCTGCGGGAGCTCGATACCCTGCGCCAGGAGGGCTTAATCTCAGAACTGGAGTTTGAGCAGAAACGCCGCCACCTATTAGAACAAGTTACCTAGTTGCCTGTTCTGCTCTGCCTGTTCAGCACCGCAGCGTGAGCTAGTGCTTGGCACAACTAGTACTTGACACAACAAACCCTGAATTCTATACCCCCTGACGGGTCATTTTTGGCTTGGCAGTTTACCAGGGCTACAGTCAGCATCCACCCCGTTTTTGGGTGGAGCGATTAGAGTTGAGTGGTTAACCCCTAAGGCAAGGCAGAATTCGCGGTGCTGAAGCATTGGCAAACCCTGAGGGCGCAGCTCAATCCCCTGGCTAGTCGGCTGGGCCAAGATCCGAGCTACCGGCTACGGTCGTACCAGGAGGTAGACCAGGCGGCCCGCCTAGGATTTTCGCTCGATGTCAATCGGGCTACGGTAGACGACTGGCTGCGGCTGCCGGGGCTGTCCATTCGTCAGGCCCAGGGGTTGGTGCGCCTGCGCCAAACGGGGGTACAGTTTCACTGCCTAGATGATCTGGCGGCAGCGTTAGGGGTTGCGCCAGCCCACTTGCAGCCCTTGGCCCCAGTGTTGTCTTTCTGCTACTACGACGAGTATGGCGGTGCCCTACCCGCGCTCAGCCTCAACCAGGCTACTGCCCAGCAGCTCTGCGGGTTGCCGGGAGTGCCCCCCACGCTGGCCCAGGCGATTGTGCAAGAGCGATCGCGCCATGGCTCCTACCAAGACCTGGCCGATTTGCAGCGCCGCCTTAGACTGCCACCTGATCTAGTGCAGGCCTTGATGTATTACCTGCGGCCCTAAGCCACAAAGCTTTAGCATTATTTTCTCTAAGCAAGAAAATTTTTCGTTAGCTAAATAACAAATGAGCCCAAGCAGATGTAACGAAAATCACAAAAATCTGGCTTGCTGGGCTTGTTTATGAGAGACATCAGGGGAAAATTTACGTCTTTCTATAGATTTAATTGTGCAATCAAATTAAGCAAGTTGAGGGATGGGTTAGTCTGAGCGGTAGCGATCGCATTTAAGCGCCAAAGTCCCCTATTAAAAGATATCTAGGGTCATAGGCCCTTAGGTCGCCATGGCCAAAACTTAATTTTGTCGGAGTATTTTTAGGAAATTAAAAACGCTCTGTCATTTTAGAGGCTGGCCTCACAAACATAACGAGTACTTCTTGCTGGAATTAGTTCAATGGTAGTAGCTTCCCCTCCCCAAACTAAACCCCTGACTGACGAAGAACTCCGCAAAATTCATGCCTATTGGCGAGCCTGTAACTACCTCGCTGTAGGGATGATTTATCTGCGCGAGAACCCCCTGCTCAGAGAGCCGCTGAAGCCAGAGCATGTCAAGCACCGCCTGTTGGGCCACTGGGGGTCGTCCCCGGCCCTCAGCTTTACCTACGTTCACTGCAATCGGCTGATTAAAAAATACGATCTCGACATGATCTTTGTGGCTGGGCCGGGCCACGGTGCGCCAGGGGTGCTGGGGCCAGTGTATCTAGAAGGCACCTACGCCGAGACCTACCCCGATAAGAGTGAAGATGCCGAAGGCATGCAGCGCTTTTTTAAGCAGTTTTCCTTTCCGGGGCATATTGGTAGCCACGTCACTCCAGAAACCCCTGGCTCAATTCACGAAGGGGGCGAGTTGGGCTATAGCCTCTCCCACTCCTTCGGGGCTGTGCTAGACAACCCAGACCTACTGGTGGCCTGTGTGGTTGGCGATGGTGAAGCCGAAACCGGTGCCCTCGCCACTGCCTGGCACTCCAACAAGTTTATTAACCCCGCCCGTGATGGAGCGGTGCTGCCCATTCTCAACCTCAACGGGTACAAAATTGCCAACCCGTCTATTCTCTCGCGGGTCTCCCACGAAGAACTCGATTGCTTGTTTCGGGGTTACGGCTACACGCCCTACTTTGTCGAGGGCAGTGACCCAGAGCTGGTGCACCAAAAAATGGCTGCCGTGATGGAAGAGTGCGTGCTCAAAATTAAAGAGGTGCAGCGCGAAGCCCGCATCAATGGTGGCACCGAGCGCCCCCGCTGGCCCATGATTGTGCTGCGTACCCCCAAGGGCTGGACCGGCCCGAAAGAGGTCGATGGCCACAAGGTGGAAGGCTTCTGGCGATCGCACCAGGTGCCCATGGGCGGCATGCACAGCAACCCTGAGCATTTGCAACGGTTAGAAGACTGGATGCGCGGCTATAGCCCCGAAGAGCTATTCGACGAGAATGGCACCTTAGTGCCTGAGCTCAAGGAGTTAGCCCCCGTCGGCCCACGCCGCATGAGCGCCAACCCGAACTCTAACGGTGGCTTGGTGCGCAAGGCGCTGACGATGCCCGACTTTCGCGATTACGCCATTGATGTGCCCAAGCACGGCACGGTGGAGTACGAAAACACGAAGGCTCTGGGCATTCTCATGCGTGAGATCATGCGCGACAATCCCAAAAACTTCCGGTTGATGGGGCCAGATGAAACCGCTTCAAACCGGCTGCACCCGGTGTATGAGGTGAGCAAAAAAGCCTGGATGGCCGACTTTTTACCCGAAGATCTTGATGGCGGCGAGCTATCGCGCGATGGTCGGGTGATGGAAATGCTCAGTGAGCATACGCTCCAGGGCTGGCTAGAGGGCTACTTGCTGACCGGGCGACACGGCCTATTTCACACCTACGAGGCCTTCGCCCACGTGGTCAGCTCGATGTTTAACCAGCACGCCAAGTGGCTCGATATCTGCAAAAACCATGTGCCCTGGCGGCGATCGGTATCGTCGTTAAATATCTTGCTGTCGTCGCTGGTGTGGCGGCAAGATCACAACGGCTTTAGCCACCAAGACCCCGGCTTTGTCGATTTAGCCACGAACAAAAGCCCCGATGTGGTGCGGGTGTACTTTCCCCCCGATGCCAACTGCTTACTCTCGGTGGCCGACCACTGTTTCCGCAGTGTCAACTACATCAACGTGATTGTGTCCGACAAGCAAAGCCACTTGCAGTATCTGCCGATGGCTGAAGCGGTACAGCACTGCACCAAAGGTCTGGGCATCTGGGACTGGGCCAGCAATGACGACTGTGGCACCGAACCCGACATTCCCGATGTGGTGATGGCCTGCTGCGGCGACATCACTACTAAGGAATCGCTGGCAGCAACGGCTATTTTGCGGGAAGAATTTCCCTACCTAAAAGTGCGGTTTGTTAACGTTGTCGATCTGTTCACCTTGATCTCAGCAGGAGAACACCCCCACGGGCTAAGCGATCGCGACTTTGACTCGCTGTTTACCCCCGACAAACCGGTGATCTTCAATTTCCACGGCTACCCCTGGCTGATTCACAAGCTGGTCTATCGCCGCTCTAACCAAGATCGGATTCATGTTCGGGGCTACAAAGAGCAAGGCAACATTAACACCCCGCTAGAACTGGCGATCAACAACCAAATTGACCGCTTTAGCCTGGTGATTGACGTGATCGATCGGGTGCCCAAACTGGGTTCCGCAGCGGCCCACGTCAAAGAAAAGATGAAAAACAAGATCATCGAGTGTCTCACCTATGCCCACACGGAGGGCAAGGATCAAGATGAAATTGTTCACTGGCAGTGGCCCTACTAGGGTTGGGGTTATCTTGAGGGACTAGGCGATCGCTGGCCGGTCTCCATCAAAAACGGTCTGGCTATGTCAGACCGTTTTTGGATGGTCCAATACTAAATCCTATTTAGTTCCCCGGTTCAGCAGGGCGCATGCCCTGTACCCCTACAGTTTGGCCTTGGGAAATTGGGGTTGGCTCTGGCGAATAATCTAGGCTAGCGAAATCGCTTGGCCAGCCGCGCCATGGGCTGAAACAAAAAGGCAGGTATGGCTAGGGCCACCAGGGATGAAAATTGAAACTTGCCCCTGCTAATGCAGGTTGCCAGGGCGTGGCGATAGCGATGAATGTCCTCGGGCCAGTTCATCCACTTGCTGCCCAGCAGCAGCAGCTCGTGGGCTCGGTACTCCAAACCGTTTTGGCAATACACATCAAAATGTTTTTGGGCAATACGGTACCACGACATCGGGTTGACCTGGCGGCTGTTGCTGCCTAGGTACTTACGCCAGATGTAAATTACCTCTGGGGTGCCGTAGTAGCCGCAGGGCAGCGCCATCGCCCGCAGCCAAAATTCTAAATCGTGCAGATCTTCGGCTCCTAGTTCGGGGTCGCTGTAGCCCACGGCTTCCCACAGTGACTTGCGCAGCGGGGCGGTGCCAATTAGCGTCCAGTTGGTGCTGAGGGAAAACCGCCGCGATCGCAGCAGCGAATTCAGCGAAATCGGCTCTGCCCGAACCAGGCGAGCATCGTTGGCATAACGCTGGCACAGATAGCTGCCGTAGATAAACCCGGCATCGGGATGGCTGATAAAGGCCTGCTGAATGTGGCTAAGCGCGTCGGGGGGCAGCAGGTCATCGGCATCGAGGGGCACCAGAACCTCGCCTTGGGCGGTGGCAAACCCGGCATTGCGGGCGACTGAGGGGCCACCATTTTGGGCCTGCCACACCAGGGTAATGTCTGGCTCAGTCTCTAGCTGGCGGCAGACCTGGTTGGTGCGATCGTCCGGCGAGGCATCGTTGACAATTACAATCTCCAGGGGTGACAAGGTCTGCTGGCGCACGCTCTCTACCGCCTCTAGTAGCAGGTCGCCCTCGCGGTAGCAGGTGATGACAACGCTCAGGGTGGGTGAATTGGCCATTGATGTCCCTCAGGTGGGCTGATTGGGGGATACCTGCGCCGGACGAAACAGCCGCTGCCGTATAGTAACAGGCAGCAGCCGCAGCACGGTAAGCGGCAGTATAGAAACGTATTTTTTAGCGAACATAACAATGCCCCAGGGGCCATAGGCTAGCCAGTTGAGCCGCCACCACAGCCGCCAGCTCAGCCCGGAGTAGGGGTTAAAGGCCAGCCGCACCAGCTGCCAGGGGTCGCCGGGGGTCATTAGCCAGTCGCTGGGGCACAGGCGCGACTCGGCGGCGTGGTTGGTAACGGTATAGCGGCTATCCACCCAGAGCTGAAACCCGGCTTTTTGGGCATGTAGCAGGTACAGCGAGTCGCCGCCATAGTGGGGGCCAGTCTGCGGATCGGGATAGCCGATCGCATCCACCACCGCCCTAGGCAGACAGACCAAGTTGCCGCTGAACAGATCGCAAGGTACCGTTTGGCCGGGAGGCAGGGTGAGAAAGCGGTAACCCTGCCAGGTCTTGCGCTTGCCGCCGAAGGAGAGGCGGTTAGGGACGTCCTGTTCAAACCCCTGGGCACCAACGATGGCGTTGGGACGGTCGGTGCAGAACTGTACTAGCCCAGCCAGGGTGCCGGGGGCCAGGCGGCAGTCGTCGTTGAGCCAGACAATGTAGGCTGTATTCTGGGCGATCGCATACTCCATCCCCAGGCGAATCGCCCCCGTCCACCACAGGTTGCCGTCGCCCACCAGCACCGTCACCGTGGGAAAGCTAGCGGCGATGGCTGCCCCGGTGCCATCGGTGGAGCCGTCGTCGATCACCACTACCCGGTGGCGGGTCAGGTCACCGTTGCGATCGAGCGCTTGCAAACAGCCCAGGGTAATCGCCCTGCGGTTGTGTACCGGAATTAGAATGTATACCTTGTCATCCATAAGCACGCTATGTATTAGCAGGATGGCTGGTGCTGTTGGGCCAGCCGTAACGAATGGTTTCAAACTCATCTAAAAGCGCGATCAGCCGCTTCGCATAGTCCTGAGGTTGCCAACTTTCCGCCCGCGTCAGCCCCTTTTGAATCAAGTCATAGCGCAGGGTGTCGTTCTCACAGAGGGCTTTCATCGCCAGGGCCAGCTGGGTTGCATTGCGCTGATCGACTAGCAGAGCTGCATCGCCTAGCTGTTCTATCGCTCCCGGTACATCGGAGGCAATCACCGGACAGCCCAGGGAAAACGCCTCAAGGGGCGGCAGGTTGTCAGGCCCAAAGTGGGTGGGAAACACCAGCCCCAGGGCGTGCTTGTAGAGGTTGGCCAAGTCGGTGCGAGAGACAAACCCCAGAATGTGAACCCTGGCGATGAGATCTAAATCGTGGATCAGCTGCTTGATATAGCCTGCGTTACCCTTGTCCGACCCGGTCAGCACTAGGCCAATATCTTTGTGCTGGTCAACCAGGGTTTTGAATGCTTTCAGCAGAGTGTAGTGGTTTTTGTGGGGCCAGAACTGGGCCGGATAGAAGAAGTATTGATTGGGTAAGCCGTGCTGGGCCAAGAAATCTTCTTTTGTGGATGCGTGCTTGGCCAACGCTTCCGCCAGTCTTGGCGTCGGGAAGGGAATTACCTGAATGCGCTCTGGAGCAATCTGGTAAAAGCGCTCGATCTCAGCCTTGCCCCGCTCGGTACCGGTAATCACATAGGTGGCCCGAGGCAGATTGCCTCGGTAGAACCGCTCTCGCTTGCCCCACTCGCGCCCCTGGCTCACCTCTGGGAAGTAGGGCTGCAGGCGGTGCTGCAAATCCCAAATAGTCAGGGCGTAGGGTGTGTGATGCTTGGGGCACTGGATCAGGGCGGCGGGGGCCAGCACCCAGCTAAAGTCAAAGCGGTTTTTGGTGATGAAGTGTCGCACATAGGCGGCCTGAACTTTGTCGGCCTGGTTGGCCAGCTTGGGGGAACCGCTGCCGTAGGCCAGCTCCACCCCCCGCCTCAGCACCCCTGGCATCAGCTGGGTGGGCGGGTGGAGGATGGTGAGATTGGGGTGAGGCGTTACCGCCTCGTCGCCCTGAGCCCCGCTAAAAATCGTGATCTGGTGGCGCATCGTCGGGGCCAGGTCGATCAGCGCCGCCACGATTTCGGACTCAAAAGTGTAGCCGCCCCCGGCTGATGGAAACGCTGAGGACACGGGGATAGCGACCTTCATGACTTGACGGCAACAAAGTAGACGCCCCAGGTGTCGAGACTAGCGGGGCGATCGCTCATCCATTCGCTATAGGTCACCAGACTCATCCCCGATTGCCCTAGCAGCAGCTCCAACTCGGGCTTAAACAGGTAGCGCATACGGTGCAACTCGCGCAGCTCCTGACAGGTATCAGTACCCGTGGGCTGCAACAGAATGTGGTAATTCACGTCCACAATATTCTCATTGGGGTGCAGCACCGGCTCAGCAATCCGAGTGATGGCCAGATTCTCGTTTTGCAGGCGCTTGACCCGCACCTGAGGCTGGTCGTACAGTACCGCAGGCCCATACCACACATCAAATATAAACATGCCCCCCGGCTTCAGGTGCTGGGCTACGGTGGCAAAGGCCGCCGCCAGATCGGCGTTGCTGGTCTGGTAGCTGATCACGTGGAACAGCGACAGCACACCGTCGAAGGTTTGCCCCAGCCGCACCTGCCGCAGATCGCCCTGGAGGAATTTGAGCCGCTGGGCGAGTTCCTGGGACTGAGCCGCCTGCCGATCGCCGCAGCGAGCCAGCATCTCCTCGCTGCGCTCGACTCCGGTGACCTGGTAGCCCCGTTCGGCCAGGTATTCGGCATGGCGACCGGTGCCGCTGCCCAGTTCTAGCAGGTGCTGAGCCGCTGGGGCGTGGGTCTTGAGCAGTTGGTGAATAAAGGCGGCCTCTTGGGCGTAGTCTTTATCCTGATACAGCAGGTCGTAGTACTGGGCATAGGCATTGAACACGCTCACGCCATCACCTCCCGCACGGCAACAATTACCTGGTCGATCTGCGCGTCGGTGAGGGCCAGACCGCTGGGCAAATAGAAGCCGCGCCGGGCGATGCGCTCGGCCACGGGGTGGTGTTCGCCTTCAAATAGCCCCATGGTGTGGAACACGGGTTGCTCATGCATGGGCCAGAAAAAGGGGCGGGTGCCGATGCCCTTGGCCTTGAGACGCTGCATGGCCTCGATCGCATCGAAGGGCAACCCGTCGTCGAGCACCAGGCCGTAAACCCAGTAGACATTCTCGGCATAGTCGGTGGTGGCCAGCGGCAGTTGCAGCCCAGCGACTCCAGCCAACCCCTCGGTATAGCGTCGCCCGATCGCTCGTTTGTGGGCAATAAAGCTGTCGAGCTGCTCTAGCTGAGCCACCCCCAGGGCGGCTTGCAGGTTGCCCAGGCGAAAGTTCCAGCCCAGCTCTTCGTGGACAAAGCGCCGCTGGGGCTGAAAGCACAGGTTTCGCAGGGAGCGGCAGCGTTCTGCCAGCTCTGCATCGTCGGTGAGCACCATGCCGCCTTCGCCCGTGGTGATGTGCTTGTTGGCGTAAAAGCTAAAGGTGCTGAGGTCGCCAAAGCTGCCGCAGGGCTGGCCTCGATAGGTCTGGCCGTGCATTTCGGCGGCGTCTTCGATGATCGCTAGATTGTGCCGCTGGGCGATCGCCAGCAGCGGCTCCATGTCTACGGGCAGACCATAGATGTGTACCACCATGATCGCCTTGGTCTGGGGGGTAATGCAGGCTTCGATCTGACCGACATCCATATTCCACGTAATCGGGTCGGCATCAACCACGACGGGCTTGGCTCCCGCCCGCACGATCGCCGCCGCACAGGAAATAATCGTAAACGTAGGCAAGATCACCTCATCGCCCTGCCCCAGCCCCAGGGCCGCCACCGCCACATCAAGGGCAGCAGACCCATTGGCCACCGCTACCCCGTGCTGGCGACCCACCCGCTGGGCAAACTCGGTCTCAAAGCGATCGACAAAGGGGCCTTCGGACGAAATCCAGCCGGTGTCGAGGCATTCCAGCAGGTATTTTTTTTCGTTGCCGTTGAGGGCGGGCTCGTTGACCGGAATAAACGCCATAGCTGCCTAGCCTGTAATGGTGGCCTGGCTAGACGATATCCCAGAGAAGCGGGTTTTGTCTTGGTCGCCCATGTAGGGGCCTTGCTTGACCTCGACCATCTCCAGGTCTTCGAGCACTTCAAAGCCGTGGCCGCCCGTCACCAGCAAAATCACGTCGCCGCCTTCTAGCACGCGGCTCTCCAGGTACTCCTGCTCTTGACTGTAGAAATCGACCCGCAGCTTGCCTTTTTTGATAAATAGCACTTCCTGGGTGTGGAATACGTCGCGGTGCACGGGGTTGTGGACGTGGGCGGGAATGGTTTTGCCTGCGTCGTATTTCATGTAGGCGAGCTGCTGCGATAGCTCGTTGGGGGTAAAGAAGTGAATGCCCGGCTCAGCAAAGCGGTGGGAGAGAATCAGCGCCAGCATTTCGCTGTTGTGGACGATTTGCTGTATGGGGGAGAACTGAGTGGCAGTGACGGTGGGGGAGGATGGCATGGGGCAGAGCCTTTGGGTAAAGGAAAGAAGGCAGCGCCTGCGAAAGGACAGGGCAACCTACTAGTTCTAGTCTGCCCAGGATGGCGGCGATCGCGTAGCCTGTTTAACTAAATCAACAGATTGGGTCATTCCGTTCAGGTGTTGCTCCATCTGCAGAGGATCTAACGCAGCAAGTGAACACAGGCAACAGCCCGCGCTGCTGCTGCCCCGTCGCTGGGTTTAGGTTTTCCCGGTGTCTGGGTAAACCACTCATCGGACTGAACATATTCACAATTGGCACAGTCGGCTTCTGTAGCTACTTGCCATCCATTTATGAAGTACTTAAAGTAGGTTTTCTCTACTACCTGGGCAGGGCCAAAGGCTGCGATCGCCTTGTTTAGAAGTGCTGCATCAAACTGCTGAAAGCTGCCAAAATTCTGGTACGTGCCGAACGGCACACTGATAAACAGTGCTCCCCCGGGCTTGAGCACGCGCCGGAGTTCATGAAGAGCAGCTATAAAGTCGGTGGATTTGGCTTCGATGTCGTCAGAGGAGCGTGTATAAATGCTGTTGTCTAAGCCCACGTGCTCTAGGGTAGACAGGCAAACAATCGCATCGTAGAACTCATCCCGCAGGGGTAGATGGCGGAGATCGTCATAGAAATAGCCAATGCCTCGCTCCCAGTAAGCCATTGCTTCGGGGGACAGGGTGACAATGTGGAGGCGGCGACTGTCGAAATAGGGGTGGCTGACGATGTAGTCGTGGTTGAGCACCGACCCGGCGTCCAGGAGGGTGCTAGCGGTCTCGGGCAGGTGGGCAAATAGCCACGGATATTCTACACAACGCTCGTCCAGGCCGAGACCGTAGTTTTTGGGCAGAGGGCGGCGATCGCGAAATACCGTCAGCAGGTCGCGATCGCGGATGGCAGCTGCCACTGCTTGAGTCTTGTGAATAAGGTATCCCTCAGACCAGGGAATACGGCCCCCCTGGTGGTACTTCTTGAGCTGTTGGTCAGCGGATTTGCCAGCCACCTGTAGGGCTAGGGGATAGAGCCCAGGGGGAAGCAGATTGCGGGCGAGAGATTTCAGCGTCATAACGGGGTTGATTCAGCTTAGAAAGGAGCAGAGTAAAACAGCTTTTTGACCTGGCTCAGCACCCGAGTTACTGGGCTAGGGCAGCACTGCCCTAGCCCCAGGTACTGTTTGACAGCGGCGCGGGCAGCAGCGCAGGGTACCGGGGCGATCGCCTCTACCCGAATGGGCGTTGGGCTCACGACCACATCATAGGTGCCGGTGCGCTGGGAGTGGGTGCCCGAGTCGTCGTGGCCGATGTTGTGCACCAGCGATCGCCCAGGATACAGTGTCAGTCGATCGGCCAGAAACGCGGAGGCGTGCCAGCGAATGGCCCAGGAGTTGTTGCGTCCGGCAATTTGGTCGCGCAACATCTGGGAAAAGGGGTAAGCTCCCTCCAGGTCAAAGGCCAATAGTAGCTGCTGGCGCTCTAGCTCTGTCAGCAGCGCTTGGCCGTCGGGGTTAAACAGCGCCCAACCACGCCGCCAGGTGGCCCAACCCCAGCAGTCAGCCCCCCGTAGGAAAAAAGTTTCGGGTAGTGGCGTATCAATGGGATAAATGTAGCCATGGATGCTGATGACGCGATCGCACTCGGCATAGACCTCCAGCGCCTGGTTCATGTAGCGCAGAAAAAAAGGCGACGTTACCAGGTCGTCTTCGACGACGATCACCTGCTCGTGCTGCCTGAGCTGCTCGGTGACACCCATGATAATCGACCGAGCCAGACCGCAATTGGCTTCGCGCTCCACCACCTGCACCTGGGCAAACCCATTCCCTCCGTGGGCAATCGCCCGTACGGCCTCGATGTTCGAGTGATCCTGCTCATGGCGAGGGCCGTCACAGTAGATCGTGACAGTCGTAGTCTCGGCTCCCTCGTTTTGTGCCAGGGTGGTCAGGGTTTGGTGGAGGTGGTGAGGGCGGTTGAAGGCGAAAACAGCGACGGGGGCGGGCATGGAGTGGATCAGCGAAGGGATAAGAGGTGAGAAAGCTAGTGTGGACAGTGCCCATCGCGGCTTAAGGCTGCCCGTCAACGGCGGTGCAGGTTATGGTGTGGCTAGACTAGCCAGGTACTGCACTAGCGGTTGAACATTTTTTTCAAACTGGTACTCGGCTAAAAAGAGCTGTTGGGCACGGTGACGGTAGGTGGGGTGGGCGTTGAGAATGGTTTGTACTGCCGAGCCAATCTCCTCTAGATCAGTAATGAGAACTCCTGCCTGGGCTGTTTCAATGGGTTCATACCCGGGGTAGCGAAAGCCAATGACGGGCAGGCCGCACTGCAAATAGAGGGCTAGCTTTTCGGACGATCGCCCGGTGAGCTGATCGTTAATGGGGGTGTTGCTGTAAAACACTAGGCCCACATCCGCAGAGGCGCTGAGGGCCTGTATCTGGTCAAAGGGCAAATTTTCTAGCGAAAACACCACCCGGTTTTTGCGATCGAGCTGTTTCAGCTCCTCCACAAAAGCTTCGCACTGCCAGAGATCTTGGGTGAGCCCGTCGTGGAGCACTAGTCGATACTTTTCAGGAAACTGCTGGGCTAGCTGTACTAGCGCTTTGCCGTACCGCTGAATTTGGCCAAACTGTAGAATAAGCACGCTATCGGCGGGCAGCTGAAATTTATCGCGCAGGTAGGTGCTGGATTTGGAATAGGGCGATCCCGGTAGCGAGATCGGTAAGGGAATGACGGGGCGATCGCCCAGCTCATTGTCCTTGAGCAAAACCTCAGCTCGGGCCTGATCCTGAATGATCAGGGCAGCTAGGTTCTGGCAGTAAAACTGCTCGGCTTTTTTGAGCCGTCGCCAGTAGCGGCGACTGGTGATAAAAAAGTGATCGCGGGTGTAAAGCTCTAGGCTGTAGTACAGATAAGGGATGTGCCACTGCTCAGCCCACTGGGCAGCCCACACCAGGCCCAGTTTTTCGATGCCGATCAGACATAGGTATTGCTTGGCTGTGGCCACAGTCTGAACTCTGCGGTTGATTGCGGCCGGAATAAAGGAGCGGGTATTTTGGGTCAGGTTGAGGTACTTGCGGTGAAGCGATCGCGTTTTGTCGGCAAACCATGCTGCCTGATGTTGTAGCCCGTTTAAGTCGCCCGGTTTTGCCTCTGAGTAACTGAAGCGATGGATGTGCACCCCACTACCACAAAAGTCTTTAGGGTCGTCTGTAAAAAACGATTCTAGACAGAAAAAATCGACATCATACCCAGCATGGGCTAACCCATCGAGCAGGTACAAAGTGTGCTTTTGGACGGGCCATTCTCCTTGGAATGCGGCGATCGCGGCCATAGTCAGCTCTCCATCTGGGAAGTACTGCCAATCACCGAATAGCTATTTTGACTGACCCATTGTCGCAATGACTGATCGACAATTAGCCGCAAGGTATATAGCAGACTAACACTATAGAACACCAACTCAATTTCGCGATCGACTCTGGCTTGGCGAGGGCACAGGGAGTAAACTACCCAAGCGATTGTGGCCTTTATAAGTCCTTTGGTGTTGCTGAAGGTATCCTTCAATAATTCCGAACGGGAAAGGTTGTGTTGGCGAGCCTTGGTATAAGAGCCGCTAACTGCGCTTTTCATCGCTCGGTGACGAATAAATTTGAAGCTTTGACGCGATAGGGGAATGCGGTGGTATAGCCAGCCCTCGGCACTGTACATAATAACGTGGCCCGCCTGTTTGACCTTCCTTGCAAAGCCCGTTTCTCCATCCCCTCGACGCCATTCAATCCAACCGCCGCCCACGCCATCGGGGGGAAATCCCCCAAGCTTAACTACCAGGTCTCGACGAAAGGCCATGTTGCAACCGTAGGGCAGTTCGCTCTCAGTCATAGCCCTAGTTTCTGAACCCAAATCCAGTAGGCTAAAAAAAGATGGCTCTAGGGCTTTTACCCAATTGGGGGGAGGAGACTCCCACCGGGGCAGAGTTCTACCACCTACGCCTCCTACTGCGGGATCTAAGAAGGGTTGGCAGATGTTCTCAAGCCATCCCTGCGGCGCAATAACGTCATCGTCAATGTAGACAATGATGTCTCCAGAACTTAACTGAGCACCTGTGTTTCTGCCGTTGTGAAGCCCAATCGCCTCTACAGAAAGATAGCGAAGCGGCACTGTGATACTTTGGGCAAATGATTCTACTCGTGTTTTGAGGTCGAGGCTGCATTCGTTGTCCAGCACCAACACTTCAAAATCAAAGCCTGGCCTCTGCGATACTACACTGTCTAAAGTGTCCATCAATAACTGATGACGACGATAGGTGGGGATTGCAATGCTTAAGGCAATTGTTTTTTGATTGTTTTCAGCAAACATTAGAACACATTTCTCAGTGAAAGAGAGTTATTTTTGGCAGGTGAAAAAATCCAGCATGGCCCACCCAGGAGCAGCTCGGGCGATTGGTTCGAATAGATCGTGGAGGAACCGCAGTTGCTTAGCATGACGGCAAATCAGTCGCCTATAAATGTAGGGAACTGATAGAGTGACTCCGACGCAATTCAAAAGCTTGAAATTCGCAGCTTCTAAGAGTTCTCGATTTTCTTTGAAGGGCCGCTCACCTAGATGGTCAAGTTCATTGTCGGTGCGATCCAGACGGCCAAAAATGGAGAAAATAACGCGAGAATTAAAATGAGCAAGATTGGGAATGGAAGTAAAAAACAATCCTTCTGGCTTAAGTACTCGATAAATCTCAGTAAGTGCTTTAGGCTGATCTTTAAAGGCAATGTGCTCAAATACATCTAGCAACATTATCGTATCAAAATGTGAGTCGGGAAAAGGTAAGTCAAGAATATTTCCCTGCCGCACAAACTCGCTCTCATAGTTCAAATCTATTCCTTGAATATCTCTACCCTGGCGGACATATTCTTCAACGAAAACTCCCTCTCCACAGCCAATATCTAAGATTTTATAGTCTGGGTTAAGAGATTCAATGAACTTCCTGGTTAACTTGATTTTCTGAAGATAAGTGGGCGCATAAGACCACCCTAAATCAAGATATCTATGATAGTCTCCTGCCTCAGAATAAACCCACCCTCTGTGAGCCTTTTTAATTGAATTCATTGGTTCGCTAGACATTTATAAGTTCACAGTTAGTTTTTAGATGCAAAAAATCTTTGTGAGATTCTCATTAGTTGGCTTCAATCTCTATTTCTCCAGGCAGAAAAACTATTCCATGAGAACGGTCAGGAATCTTGCCAGATCCAAATACGTCAGCCGGGAAAACTTCAAATTCTATTGCTCTTTCAATAAAGTCAACCCATTCAGTTTGGTTCTCGACAAGTGAAATGCTGACTGAGTAGCGCCCAGGCATTAGAGGTAGCTTATTAATTCTGAGACTTGCGACTCCCTTTTTTACAATCTTCAAGTTGCCATGCAAACTTGGACACATGTAATTATTGAGAGAAAAAACTCGTCTGCCAGATTGATCTTCGAATCCAAATCCAAAGCCAGGAGACGAAACACTTGATTCGCAGTCGAATGAGAAAAGGACTGATATTCCTTCTCCCATTTTGAATTCATTCTTTACTCTTTGCATTTCATCTAATAACCAAATTTTTTTTAAAGCTTTTTCTCTTGAGCGAAGTCTGCCTGGATGCTCTAGTAAATCAATTTTATCGGAGGATCTTTTTCTGCCCATTCCAAGATAAGCAGAAATAACTTTATCCGTATTAGCTTGAATTTTGATTAAGCCCTGTTCTATCAACAGGGCTCTGCTACAAAGGGACTGTACCGCTGGCAGATCATGGCTAACGAAAACAACAGTCCTGCCTTCAGAATTGGCAATGTTGTGGAGCTTACCCAAGCATTTCTTCTGAAATGCAGCATCACCTACTGCTAAAACTTCATCCACCACTAAAATCTCTGGCTCCAAGTGGGCGGCGACGGCAAAAGCAAGCCGCACATACATACCGCTGCTGTAGCGCTTGACCGGCGTATCTAAAAACCGCTCAACTTCGGCAAAGTCAACAATTTCATCGAACTTGCGGTTAATCTCAACCCGGCTCATGCCCAAAATTGCGCCGTTGAGAAAAATATTTTCGCGCCCGGTCAGCTCTGGGTGAAACCCCGTTCCCACCTCCAGCAGGCTCGCCACCCGACCCCGCAGGCGCACCCGCCCCTCCGTGGGTTCTGTAATGCGGCTAAGAATCTTCAGCAGCGTCGACTTACCCGCCCCATTGCGGCCAATAATGCCCACCACCTCGCCCTGCTTCACCTCAAACGAGACATCCTTCAGCGCCCAAAACTCTTCTTCGTGGCGGGCAGGCTGCGATTTAAGCGGGTGACGCAGGCGGCGGCCTACAGACTTAACCCCATCGGCCACTACATCGCGCAGCGCGACGTAGCGAGAGTTGCCCTGCTGTTGTTGGCCAAGAACATACTTTTTGCCGAGATTTTCGACCTGAATAACCGTGTCAGACATGGGGGCTGTAGAACTGGGGCGGTTCACTGACTGGCGCATCGGCCATTGTGCTCATTGTGCCCTCTGGCTTTATGAAAATTGCATGATCACACACTTAGTTACCCAGGCCCACAGCCCAGATTGATCTCAACCCAGGAGATGGGGCATTGCACTCAGCCACCATCCTTTAGCCAAAACGGGGTGAAGCGCGCCCTAGCCTACAGTTTCTGGCTACCTAGCCGTCTGTGGTCTCTTCTGGTGCGGCTGGTTGATGGAGCACTGGCCAGAAAAATTTGAGAGTAAAGCTGGTCAGCTTTCATGCGATCTTGCCTCGCTAGCTAGATCACATCGGCAAAGGTGCGCTCCATACGGCGAAAGTAGAGGATGCCGGTGATGAGCAGCAGTATTACCAGCAGCAGCGACAGCAAAAAGCCTGGCCAATACAGCGCCACATCACCGCCGATAATCGCCCAGCGAAATCCGTCGATCACCCCCACCATGGGGTTCAGCGAGTACAGCAGCCGCCAGCGCTCAGGAATGATGCTGCTGCTAAACCCCACGGGCGACACGTAGAGGCCAAACTGCACTAAAAACGGCACCACGTAGCGAAAATCTCGGTACTGCACATTAAGCGCCGCCAGCCACAGCCCTGCTCCCATCGCCGCCGCAAAGGCTACAGCAATAAACAGCGGCAGCGTTGCCACCCGCCACGAGGGCACCTGCTGATACCAGGCCATTAGCCCCAGCAAAATAATGCCCGAGATCAAAAAATCGACAAAGCTGACGATCACCGCGCTGGTGGGCACCACCAACCGGGGAAAGTACACCTTAGAGATTAAGTTGGCGTTGGTGATCAGGCTGTTGCTGCACTCAGAGAGGGCGTTGGCAAAAAACTGCCAGGGCAACATGGCCGCAAACACCAGAATGGGGTAGGGGGCATTGCCCTCTGTTGGCAGGTTGGCTAACTGGCCAAACACCACCGTAAACACCACCATGGTCAAAAACGGACGAATCAGTGCCCAAGCTACCCCGATCGCGGTCTGTTTGTAGCGCACCAAAATATCGCGCCAGGCGAGAAAGTAAAACAGTTCTCGGTAGCGCCACAGATCTCGGAAATACTGGGCTTCGGTGCGTCCGGCTTCGATAATGAGCTCGGGCGGGGCGGCGGGGGTAGGGCGGCGGGGGCGGGGGCGACGGGGCATGGGCACAGTCTTAAACAATAAAGGGTTTGCCAGTATCGTCCCAAGATGCCCCGGTTTAGGGCTAAGGGTATCAACCCTAGAGGCGATTGGTGGTAACTCATGTAACCCAACGGCGATGCTCAAACCCTTTGCAGCACAAACAGACTGCCTTGGTTGCCCCGGCCAATGCGTAGGTCGTCGTCTAGGTAGGTGACTTCGAGCCAGCCAGCGGAGCGATCGCGGTTAATTCTAAAATCGAGGCCCTGGAGCAGCGAAAACTTAGGGGTGCTTTGCAGCGCCTGAATAAACTGGGCGGGCGATCGGTAGCCCAGGGCCTGGCGCAGACCGACCACGCCGCGCTCAAAGCCCACGTTGACCCGCTGGGCCGAGACCGGCTCTAGGGTGGCGGCCACGGCCACTAGGCCCGAGAGCAGGGGTGGGCCGTTGACTTCGGCAATATTGTAGATGCGGTTTTCGGCCAGGCGAATGCACTGGTAGATCGGGCCTAGGGCAGCAAGGGGAATGCGATCGATATTTAGCAGCTCTTGGCTGGTGGTGTAGAGCAGTAGCCAGTCACCATTGAGGCGATCGCTGGCCTCTAGCGGTCGAGGGGTGGGGTTGCGGCCCTCTAGGGTGGCGGCAGCCGCTTGAATGGCGGTGCGATCGCTGGGGGTGGCCGCAATACCTCGGTTGACCGAGGCCACGGCATCGAGTAGCTCTGCTTTACCCAACATGGCCAGTCTCCACGGCAGTACCACGGGCATGATACGGCAAAACTTCGCGGCTCAGCCGCCAAGCCGCTCTGTTACCATGGAATGTCTGTATAACAGCGTCTGTATGCCGCTAAAGGGCCACTGCTATGTCTGAAAAAATTTATAACCCCTCTCTGCGCCAGGTGCCCCGCGACGCCAAGGCACCTATTCTGCCGTCTTCTGGGCGATCGTCCATTCTGAGCTGGCTCGAGGAAATTGGCCGCCTGCGCAGCCGCGATGTGATCGAAACTATTCCTGACGAGGCCGAAAACGAAGAAATTTCAGACCTGATGGGCAATGATGACGGCTTTGAGGAAGATGACGATACCGATCTTGCCCTCGATGATGATGACTAACCGGGAAAGACTTGACCCAAAAGGTCAAATCTGGTCAGACAGTCCTGACTAATACCAAATCCGACTCACAAAACCCCAATTCCCAAAAGGCCAACCCGTAGGGGTGCATGGCATGCGCCCTGCTGAACCGGGGGTAGCTAACCAGGAGTTGGGATAAGAGCCAATTTGTCGTTAAGTGTTGTTAACCTTCGCCACCTAGTGTGAGACTGTCGTCTAAACTTCCTGACTATTTCCTGACGCCAAACCGTAGTCAATCGGAAGATCATCCAGTAGACTCCTGTTGGTGTGTGGTGTGACGATATTGAGGAATTGTTAGTGGATGCGAAGTTCTCAACACCCAATCGGCTGTCGCTGAATGGTCAGGGGCTGTTTTGGTTGCTTAGCCTAGGTCTCAGTGCCGCTGCCCTAGGGCTAGATGGGGTTTTAGACCACAGTCTGGGCTTAGGCACCTCGATGACAGTGCCATTTTTGGTAGCGGCTTTGGGCAGCAGTTTGGCGGGTTTTTGGGGGGTGCCTCTGCTGCGGGCGCTCAAAACCGGTCAATTTATTCGCGCAGAAGGTCCCCAGGGACACCTGAAAAAAGCGGGCACTCCTACCATGGGTGGCGCTTTTTTTGTGCCTGTGGCGGTAATCACCGCGCTGGTGGCCACGGGGTTTGCCCGCGATGCCTTGGCGGTATCGGCTCTTACCCTGGCCTACGGGGCCATTGGCTGGATTGACGACTGGCAGGTGATTCAACGCCGCTCGAATAAAGGAATTTCGCCCCGCACCAAGCTGGGCTTGCAGGTTGCTGTGGCGATGCTGTTTTGTCTCTGGGTGCTGACCAGTCAGCCGGAGAGCATTACGACCGTGGCGCTGCCCCTGGGCCTGGGCCTGCCCCTTGGGTTTTTGTTTTGGCCCCTGGCTGGGTTTGTGCTGGTGGCTGAGAGCAATGCCACCAATCTTACCGATGGTCTCGATGGGCTGATGGGCGGCACCGGCGCGATCGCCTTTATGGGGCTAGCGGCGATCGTGGCCCCCAGCCACCCCGATCTCATGGTTTTCTGTGCCGCGATGGCCGGAGCCTGCCTGGGCTTTTTGCTGCACAACCACAACCCCGCCCGCGTCTTTATGGGCGACACGGGCTCCCTAGCTCTCGGGGCTGCCCTCGGAGCGGTCGGTATCCTCAGCGGCAACCTATTTGCCTTGCTGGTGCTCACTCTTTTATTCTTTGCCGAAACCCTATCGGTAATTATTCAGGTTGGCTATTTTAAGGCAACCAAGGGGCCAGACGGCGTTGGCAAGCGTTTCTTTAAGATGGCCCCTCTGCACCATCACTTTGAGCTGTCGGGCTGGTCTGAAATTCAGGTGGTTGGGGTTGCCTACGCCTTGACGGCCGCCTTAGCCACCCTAGCTCTCAAAATGGGTTGATGTATTGCGGGCTGGCCGTTCTTGTTTGCGGCCCCAGCCTACAATTGGAGCCTTGACTCGGGTTCTAACTCCCTGGCCAAAGCCTGCATTCCTGCATTATTTATGGGATGACTGAACGGCTCGTCGCCTGCTATTCCCTTGGTTTCCTGTCCCCTGACCTCTGAGGAGGGCTGTTTTGGCAGATTCAAACCTGCGTCCTCTGGGTGTTGAACCCAACGTTTGGTGGGTTGACGATCAGGTAGCTGACGTTAGCCGCCAAGCCCTACAGCCCCGTCTCGCCACCCTGACTACCCAGACCAAGCAGCTGCGGGTTGACCTCAGCAAAACCGCCTGCCTGGTGATCGATATGCAGAACGACTTCTGCCACCCCGACGGCTGGCTCGCCAGCATTGGGGTCGATGTCGCCCCCGCCCGCCGGGCCATTGAGCCGTTGCAGGGGCTGCTGCCCAGCCTGCGATCGGCCCAGGTGCCCGTAGTGTGGGTGAACTGGGGCAATCGCCCCGATCTGCTCAACATTAGTGCCGGGTTACGCCACGTCTATAACCCCAACGGGGCCGGCGTGGGTTTGGGCGATGCCCTACCCGCCAACGGAGCCCCAGTGCTCACGAAAGGCAGCTGGGCCGCAGCGGTGGTGGATGAGCTAGAGCAGGGGCCTCAAGACATTTGGGTCGATAAGTACCGCATGAGTGGCTTTTGGGATACTCCCCTCGACAGCATGCTGCGCAATCTGGGCAAAACCACTCTGCTCTTTGCCGGGGTCAATATCGATCAGTGCGTTATGGCGACCCTGCAAGACGCCAACTTTTTAGGCTACGACTGCATTTTGGTGAGCGATTGTAGCGCCACCACCTCTCCCGACTACTGCACCTTGGCCACGGTTTACAACGTCAACCAGTGCTTTGGCTTTGTGACCGATAGCGCCGCCATCCAGGCGGCTCTGGGACAAGTCTAGGCGTAGCGCGCCAGCGGCCTAAAGCTTTTGAGAATGCTGCGCCTGGCTACCTATAGCTACGTCAGCCTCGCCGAAACAACGTCTTGCCACTACCATAGCGGTATAGGCAAGATGTACTAGCTGCCCGCCCGTCCTCTGCTGCCAAGCTGGAACGGTGTTCAAGGTATTGCTGTGGCCAGCCTGGTTAAGACATCTCCCTCAAGAACGTTTGAACGTTCAAACCTTCTTAGGGCTTCTGGATGTCCTAACCCAGGTGATCATGGCTATATTGCTGTGCACTTCTGGCATGGTTGAGCTTGAAAAACTTTTCTTGACTAAATCTGGTGCAATTGCTCTAATTTGAACTACCCTTGGGCAGACCAATTTAGCCGACTCCTTTTCAGACTTGTTTTTGTCTTTATTGCCCCTTCTACCGTCATCATGAACGTACCTTTTTCCTCCGACTCTGCTTACCCTGGGGCGGTGGCTCCAGAGGCACCCCAGGGCAACCGCCAATCGCCTTCGGTACCGATCTCGGTCTATCGAGAGCTGGCTACCGAGTTGCGGGCCACCCAGGCCATGGTAGATTCGCTGACCCAGCAAAACCAGCAGATTACCCAGCAAAACCAGGTACTGCGCCAAGAAATGATTCGCTTTGCCGACTCGGCGGCCCGGCTGAAACAGGCCATTGAGGGCAGCCAGCCTCAGCCCGTGGAGATGGCCAGCGGCATGCGGCCGCTGGAGTCCAACTTTGGCGCTGAGGCCTCAGCCATTGCTCCCCTGTATCCGACACAGGTGCATGAAGAGACCGCGTCTTTACCCGATCGTCTATCGGAATCGATGGGCGAAGGGGTCTCTTCTTTGGCTAACCAAATCACTCAAATGGTGAAGCCTAAGGCCAAGACCAAAAAGGCATCGAAGCCACCTCAGCGGCCCCAGGCAGCTCCGCCCCAGCGGCTCTACACCGAAGAGCGGCTAGAGAGTAACCGTCCGGGCCAGCTGAGCCAGCGCCCTGCTGACCTCAGTGGGCTATGGTTAGCGGCGACGATTCTGCTGATTGTGATCAGTGCCTTTGGGGCCGGATTTTTGATCATGAAACCCCTATTGAGTAACTCTCGCTAGGGCACCGATGCCTTGACCATGGGGTTTGACCAGATGCGCTGAGCGAGGTGCCCAGGGTTTGCCGGGGCTTTTGTAGCTAGCGATACAGTATTCTAAGGGTCAGGCCCGATAAACATAGACCGAAGCTAAGAGATAATTGCTGAAGCACCCTAGTCTGATCTATGAAAAAAATAGAAGCTATCATTCGCCCCTTTAAGCTCGACGAAGTTAAGATTGCCCTGGTCAATGCTGGCATTGTGGGGATGACTGTGTCGGAAGTACGCGGTTTTGGTCGTCAGAAGGGGCAAACCGAGCGCTACCGAGGCTCAGAATATACGGTCGAATTTTTGCAAAAGCTCAAAATTGAGATCGTGGTTGAGGAAGCCCAGGTGGACACCGTGGTCGATAAAATTATCTCTGCTGCCCGCACCGGAGAAATTGGCGACGGCAAAATCTTTGTCAGCCCCGTAGATGAAATTATCCGCATTCGCACCGGCGAAAAAAACACGGAAGCTGTGTAGAGCTCACCGTTGATGCCTCAACCCAAGACGTAGCCTCTGGCTGCGTCTTTTTTGTTTTTGTAGCGGTTTAAGACGTGCACTCGTAGTGGCTGTAGGGGTGACTGCCCTGGCTGGCCTGGGTCACCTGAGTACAGCCGTAGTCGCTTAGGTCGGCGGCGGTGTGGAGAAACCACAGGTCGAAGGGGTGCGGCAAGGTCGAGAGAATGTCTGCCAATTTTTCTTCGGGGGGTGTGGCTGGGTTGCTGGGCAAGGTCCAGATGAAAAACTGGGGTGGCTCTGACCACTGGCTGGCAGGATCTTGAGGATGAAAATGGCGGTGGATCTCCCAGCCAATGCTCAGGAGTTCAAGGCCCAGTACTGTGGGTTTAGCGTCAATGGGGTTAGGAAAGCCCACGAGAGCGGGATGGGTAGACTCGCTTTGGACGGTGCGGACAAATTGGGCGGGATTGTAATACTTGGCGAAGGCTAAATTGTTAACGACAAATAGGGTGCTGACTAAGCCCGCCAGCCAAAAAATCTGCACGCTGCGCCGCCCGGTGATTTTGTGCTGAGTGAAGGGGATGCGGCCTGAGGTCTTTTGTGCCTTTGTTTCTGGCCAGTAGACGGCGAGCAAACCGCCTAACAGCACCATCACACCGGGGTGAAAGACGACGTTGTAGCGGTGACCTCGGGTAATATCCATCGCTAGGCCGTAGCTGACGGCGAAAAATAGGGCGATCGCAGCCAGTACAAACCCGCCCATCACGACTAGGCCAAACCGGCCAGCCTCGGAGCGATTAACCAGGGAGCGAGCTGCCCCTAGCCGCGCCCCTAGCCACAGCAGCACGGGCAGCAGCACCAGCACCGACAGCACGACGGCCCCCAGGCCGATCGCTCCCTGGGTATGGGTAATCGGGGTGATCACCATAAAGATCAGCCCGGCCAGCATTTGGGCGATCGGGTCTAACCACAGCCGAGGCTGGCTGAGGTCGATGGCCAAATTTGAGGACTGGCTGCTGCCATAGAAGTTAAGCAGCACTGGTAGCCACACCAGGCAGGTTGCCAAGGTGCCGAGCATGACCCAGTACAGCCGTCGCCAGGGCCGTTGCCAGAGGAGTTGGGGCCGCCTGCGACCCTGGTGCCAGGCGAGGCCCAGCAGCACCAATGCCTGAGCCAGCAGCGCCAGCGCTGTGAAGTAGTGGGTGGCAAAGGCCAGGGCATTGACCCCCACCCACAGCAGTCCAAAAGCCGGTGATATGGGGGCAGGCGGTGGGGCTGGGGCGGCGGGACGATGCAGGCTTCTAGCGCCGACGGCAAAACAGGCTAGCCCTAGGGAGATCATTAAGGTGGTCATGCCGTAGTGGCGAGCTTCTTGCGCCATGGCGACCCCAAAGGGCGATACAGCCATCAGGGCGGCGCTGATCTGCCCCGCCAGTACCGAGCGAAACCCCCACCACCCCGCTAGATAGACCGCCGGTACGCTCAAGGCCCCTAGCAGGGCCGGTAAGGCCCGTGCCGCCCAGGGGGAGGCTACGCCCTGGAAGGTCGGGAACAGCGCCATCCAACCGTGGGCTAGGGCGAAGTAGGCAGGCGGGTGATTGTCTTCTTGAAGCAGGTAGTGAATGGTTGAGCCCACGCTTGCCTCAGGGCGCGGCTGTAGCGGCGTTAGCAGTTGATCGAGGGAAATCACCTGGTCTAGGGGCATTGAGTAGCTGCTGTTGCCCAGGCTAAAGATAACTGTGGCCACCTCATCCATCCAGAAGGGCTTGCTGACTAAAAACGCTAGACGCAAGCCGAGAGCCAGCAAAAACCACCCTGCTAGCCACACCGCTGGGGCGGGTAGCTGCCAAGTTTTGAATAACTGCATAGCGGTGAGGGAGACAATCTAAACTCGCATCATAACCTTCAAGCCTAGGCCTGCTGTTGCCCCCACAGGGGATGATTGAGCAGAAAAAAGTTTAGGCTAATAGAGCAGAGCCCATAGCCAATGCGGGGCTGAGCTGCCTAGACGTTTGCTGCCTGAGGTTGTCTTTAGGGTTGCCGATCGGCCTTTTGCCTGCCCCTGGCCCTAAAATGCGGGGGTACCTTGCCCATCAGGCGTTATGTCTGTGACCACTGAACTCTGGATTGACACCCTACCCTCGGCGATCGGTGACATTCTGCTGGTATCGGATGGGGGGTCGCTCTGTGCCCTCGACTTTGCCGACTACGAAGCTCGTCTGCTGCGGCTGATAAACAAGCGATTTGCCGCCGTCACCCTCACTCCCTGTTCCAATCCCCAGGGCTTTACCGATCGCCTCAGCGCCTACCTAGATGGCGATCTGCACAGTTTTGATGCGGTGCCCGTCAATCCGGGGGGCACGCCCTTTCAGCAACAGGTGTGGCTGGCGCTGCGGCAGATTCCGGCTGGTACGGTGGCCTCCTACGGTGAATTGGCGACCAGGGTTGGCAAGCCTGCGGCTTACCGCGCTGTGGGGATGGCCAACTCGCTGAACCCAGTGGCGATCGCCCTGCCCTGCCACCGGGTAGTGGGTACCCAGGGCCAGCTCACGGGCTACGCGGGCGGGTTAGACCGCAAACAGTGGCTGCTGCGCCACGAAGGCGTGAATCTGGCTCTGGGGAAGAGGGCGGTTGGGCAGGAGCAACTGTCGCTGGGGTTTTAGAGAATTTGGGACGACGACGACTTTCCTAGAAAATCCCCAGGATTCTGAGGGAAAATGCGGGTACTTTTTGCTGCTGCCCTATGCCACTGTGCGATCGCCCGTTCAAGTTTTTGATGGCCCTTGCTCTGGGCCTGAGCACCACTGTAGCTATGGCCAGGCCGCTCAGGGCCGCCGATACCTTAGTGCTAGAGTTTGGCCCCTTCAGCCGCTCTATTTCGGTCGAGTCGCTGGTCACCTTTGCCGAAACCGGCGTGGTCGATCGGTCGCTCGCGCCCTTTTTGCGACGGCTCAGCCCGGCTCAGCAGCAGGGGCTGCGATCGGCGCTGACTGCCAGCCGATCGGTCGATGTGGTGCCAATTTCTCAATGGTTTAACAGCCCCATGGGCGATCGCAGCCTGGAGTTTCTCGGCCAGGTGGTTCAAACCGAGGCCGGGCTGAATGGACGGCAGGCGCTGCGGGCGGCGATCGTGGCCGCCGCCGCTGATGGTGAACTGGCTCCAATCGACATCGTGCAGCACTTTCCCACCAGCAGTCTGCGGCTAGATCTGTCCCAGGCCGGGGCGATCGCCCGCCAGGTTCAAGCCGAGGCCACCGTCACCCGCACCATTGCCGCCGCCATCCAGCAGCAGTCAGAATTAGAGGCTGCCCAGTCGCCGCTGCTCGATCTAGAGGCCCTGCCCGACCTTACCCAGCCCGGCCCCTACGGCAGTCGTCAGGTTTCTCTCACCCTGAACGATGCCAGTCGCGATCGCACCTACGCCGTCGACCTATTTTTACCTCAAACTTCAGCGGCGGTAGCCGGGCCGCTGCCCGTGGTGGTGATCTCCCACGGGCTGGGCGACAGCCGCACCACCTTTTTTGACCTGGCGGCCCACGCGGCCTCCCACGGCTTGGCGGTGGCCTTGCCCGAGCACGTGGGCAGCAACAGCACCCAAAAACAGGCCCTGCTCACTGGCCTAGACCATGAAACCTTTAGAGCACGGGAGTTTCTCGACCGCCCCCTGGATGTGAGCTTTTTGCTGGACGAGCTGGAGCGCCTTAACGGCAGCACCTTTGAGAATCGGTTGAAGGTTGACCGAGTAGCCGTCGTTGGCCACTCCTTTGGCGGCTATACTGCCCTGGCCCTGGGCGGGGCCAGCATCGACTTTGAGCGCCTGGCCCGCCGCTGCCACCCTGCCGCCAACCTACTGCTCGATGCCGCTATGGTGCTGGAGTGCCGTGCCCTAGAGTTGCAGACCGATTCAGCGGTGATGGCGCGCTTTGCCCAGGGCACCCACGATGAGCGGGTCAAGCTGGTGATGGCCTTTGCCACGGTGTCTAACCTGTTTGGCCCTCGGGGGTTGGGGCAGATCGCGGTGCCCACCATGGTGTTTGGCGGCGAAGTCGACCTGCTGGCCCCGGTGGTGCCCCAGCAGGTGGCCGCCTTTAGCTGGCTGCAAAGCCGCGATCGCTATCTATACCTGGGCGAAAATACCTCCCACGGGCCTGACTTTACCAAATTGGCCACGCGCTTTTTGTACCTAGACGACGCCTTCGATCAGGGCCTTGACGAAGCTCTGGCCGCCACGCGGGGGGTAAACAAGTCTCTAGTGGTGGCCTTTAGCCAGGTGTATTTGGCCGAGCGGGAAGACTATAGGCCGTTTTTAACCGCGGCCTACGTCGAGGCGGTCAGCGCCGATCCGTTTCGTCTCCACCGGGTGCACGATCTACCGGCAGCCGTGGTAGAACAACTAGAGTCTGGGCTACCCGGCCTGGAATAATGGAATTGCCCTTACGCTTCGCTACCCTATGACTGCTGCCCCCCCTGCTCTACCCCCCCTTGTTTTGCCCGAGATGGGGTGCGGCACCTGGGCCTGGGGCAACCGGCTGCTGTGGGGCTACGACCCGAGTATGGATGACGAGCTGCAGCGGGTGTTTGATCACTGTCTCAGCCACGGCGTCACCCTGTTTGACAGTGGCGACTCCTACGGCACCGGGCGACTCAAGGGTCGCAGTGAAGCATTGTTGGGGCAGTTCGCTAAGACCTACACCGGACCCCACCGCGATACTCTGTGCCTGGCCACAAAGCTAGCCGCCTACCCCTGGCGATTGACCGCTGGCTCGGTGGTCAGCGCCGGGCGGGCTTCGGCCCAGCGCCTGGGTCGCCCCATCGACCTGGCCCAAATGCATTGGTCTACCGCCAACTACGCCCCCTGGCAGGAAGGCCCCTTTCTCGACGGCCTGATGGATCTGGCTGCCCAGGGCCAGGTGCGGGCCATTGGCCTGTCAAACTTTGGTCCCAAGCGGCTGAAGCTAGCCCACCAGCGGTTGCAGTCGCGGGGGCTGACCATTGCTACCCTGCAAGTGCAGTATTCGCTGCTGTCAACCTACCCGGTGACCGAGCTGGGCCTGAAGGATCTCTGCGACGAACTGGGCATTCGGCTGATTGCCTACAGCCCCCTGGCCCTGGGTTTGTTAACGGGAAAATACTCGGCTCAGGGGCCGTTTCCCTCAGGATTGCGTGGGTTGCTGTTTCGCCAGCTGCTGCCGAAGATTCAGCCGCTGCTGGATACGGTGACGGCGATCGCCACCCACCGCCAAAAAACGGCGGCCCAGGTTGCCCTCAACTGGTGCCTGTGCAAGGGCACCATCCCGATTCCAGGGGCAAAATCGTTGGCTCAGGCCAAGCAAAACACTGGTGCTCTGGGCTGGCGGCTCGACGCCGGAGAAATCGAAGATCTGGATCGAGCTGCAATGGGCAGCGATCGCCAGATGGTGCAGAATATCTTTCAATCGCATTAGACCGTGGGGCAATGTATTTCCCTTTACAACTACCCAAAGACAGGGATAGGGGTTCCTTTTCTTGCCCAAAGTGATGCCTGAACCCAACCAAGGGGCAGATGTGGCAGTAGGTTCAAATCTGGATAATGGGGGCGTTAGCTTTACGGCTTACCCCCCAATCTTTCCATTCCATTTAGGAGAACCGCCATGCTGCGTTATGCAATTATTTTTCTGGTTGTAGCCTTAATCGCCGCCTTCTTTGGCTTTAGCGGTGTGGCTGGTGCCGCCGCAGGTATTGCTCAAATTTTGTTCTATATCTTCCTAGCCATCTTTGTTATTTCTTTAATCATGAATTTCCTCAAGCGCGCCTAGGTATCTACCGACGTGAATGGTGTAAAAGCCGGATAGCTTTGAGAGGAAAAATCCCTTTCTTCACTGTAGAAGGAAGGGATTTTTTTAGTAAGAAATTGCTTACCTTAAACTAAATTCTATCTGTATATCCCCGATTTGTAGGGGCATTGCAGTGCAATGCCCCTACGAGGCACCGGTTTTGAACCGGGGTTTTGTAGGTCGGATTCGGTATTAGCTATGGCCTTGGAGAGTTTACCTCCCTACTCGATGCCTACTTGACGCCGCGCAGGGCTGGCATCCACTTGCGGGGTTTGCGTTTGGTGCGGGCAGTGACATGCCACACCCGACTGCCGCTGAGATGGTTGACCAAGGCCACCATGCCAATGAGTGCCTTCAGCCAAAAGTAAACCGGCGACAGCAGACAATACAACAGTCCGTGACGGCGGGTGTAGGTCGATGCCTCTGGGCGCAGCACCATCGCCACCGCCACCTGGAGCACGACGCTGAGGGTCAACAGGCCCATCAGCACCAGGTTGAGGGTTTCAAAGTTGAGGTCGCGATCGCGATCGCTAATGTAAATGCTTAGCAGCATGGGCACCACCTGCCACACCAGCGGGTAAAAGCCTTGGCTAAACAGCAGCATCAGCGCCCAGTAGGGTTTTTGAGCGGCGTCTAGGTGGGGCGATCGCAGCACCCGCCCTAGGTAAAGGCCCGCCACCTCCAGCCAGCCCTGGCTCCAGCGCTGCCGCTGCAACCATAGCCCACGCAGATTATCGGGGGCTAGCTCCGTGGTGACAATGGCCGGGTCGTGCACCAGGCGACAACCCCCCAATAGCCCCCGCACCGTCGTGTCAATGTCTTCGGTTAGGCGGGTGTGGTGAAACCCGAGCTGACGCAGGGCCGTCGTGCGCCAGTAGCCATTGGAGCCGCCAAATAAAGCGGTGTCGGCCAGCAGCGATCGCCCGTAGTGGCTCACCCCATAGATGCATTCAAACTCTACCGCGATCAGCTGTGTGAGCCAGCTATCTTGGGCATTGCGAATAATATTGCGGCCTTGGACGACATCGTAGCGGCCCTGGTAGAGCCAGGCCCAGGCCCGCCCCAAACAGTCGGGGGCAGGGTGGTGATCGGCATCAAAAATGCCGGTCATCTCACCGCGAACCATCTGCAACGCCGCATTCAGGTTCTCGGCCTTAGAGTGGCTGTGGTCCACGGGCAGCAGCACCAGGGCCGGGTGACGGTACGCCAGCGCCCGCAGTCGACGCTCCACCGGCAGCGGCGTGGGGGTGTTGTAGGCCAAAATGATTTCCCAACCCTGGGCCGGGGGAGTCACCTGGGTCAGCCAGTGAATCAGGGTGTCTTCGATGATGTCTTGCTCGTTGGGCAAGTAGGCCGCCACCACAATCGAGACCAGGGGCAGCACCGTCGACGGGCTGGCTGTCGACGGTGGCTCTACCCATGAAGGGCTAGGGCCAGAAATTGCGGCCCCGGCCCTAGTTCTAGCGCGATCGGTTCTAGGGGAGAACCCAAGGCACCAGGACCGCAGGGCCTGCCCCCACCGCTGTACCATGCCTCGATGGTGCCAGGGGTAAGGGCGACGGCAGCTGTAAACCACTACGGTGGTTTCAATATTGATCACCACCAGACCAATGGCCGAAACCACCAGCAAGGCCCCCTGCAATAGTCCTAGGTGATGCCCTCGGTTTAGCGCAACAATGTATACCCCCATTGGTATCCACAGTAGCCAGGTGCTTAACCAAAACAGCCGCCTGGCCCCAGCCAGAACCGGCTCAGCCAACAGCGCCAAGCTCAACTTCATAGGCGTTGACCAACTCCTTATGGGGTAAGTAAAAAGACAGAATCAGCAGACGAACGGCGTTGCCATGCCGCTAACAAACTAGAACGGCTAGCTGACCCATGTAGCCCACGCCAGTCGTTCCATTCTGCTGATTGTCCCAAAAAAAGGTAGAGTTTGTGTGGTTTGAATGGGCAATTGTGGGTGATTACCCAGTTGACCTGGGTCGCGAAGTCGCCCCTGCGATCGCTCAGCCCCCTACTCGCGCAGGTCGCCCGCCTGGTTATCGCGCCGGTAGCGGGGGTCGCGCCAGCCACCCCCTACCCCTCGCAAAATGCCCCGGCCAATTAGCCCAATGCCGCGGCCAATCACATCGGTGAGCACGTACACAATGCCGCTGCCCACCAGCGATATCGCCGAGCGAAATCGGGGAGCCACCGCATCGCGGGCCTCTACCGCCAGGGTCACCGCCCGCTGTAACCCCGAGAGCTGCTCTAGCTCGTCGCGGCGGGGCACGTAGATCAGGTCGCTTTGAATGCCCCGTTCGGTAAAGCCAAACAACCGATGCTGACTTTCAAAAATGGCCCTGGGTTCGTTAATTAGCCCATCCCATCGGTAGCGCCAGGAGAGGTCGTTGCGAAAGCGCTCTAGATCGCGGCTGGTCATCATCCGGCGCTGGTAGAGGTTCTTTTTGAGCAGCTCCACATCGGCGAAATGGTTGAGCAGCGGCTGCACCACGGCGTTGGCCATCTGAATCAGCAGGTGCTCTAACAGCGCCTGGCTACGGGCTATGGCCTCAGGGGTAGCCGCCTCGTAAAGCGCCCCGTCTACCACCATCGGTTCGTTAAACAGCAGGTGTCCCAGCAGCATTGGCACCAGGGGCAAGCGATCGAGAATGGCTGCTTTCACCACCGGTGCTTCGACTAGTAGGGTGGGCACCACCGGCTGTTCGAGATTACCCACCTGGAGGGTGTAGTAGCGCCCAAAATAGTCGGTCACCGTGGCCTGCCACAGGTCTTGTAGGACCAAGGTGCTGCTTTCGGCTAGCTGCCCCGGTGGCACCCCAGCCTGACGCAGGTTGTCGAGGGCGTCTTCGAACTTGCGCAGGGTGAGGTAAAGCAGCTCCCGCTTTTTGTCATCTCGCAGAATGTCGGTTTCGAGCGGTATGCCGCTGGTGTTGTCGAGCAACCCTTGCAGATGGTTAAATACTCGCTCAAATATCAGGGTTGCCAGGTCGCCCTGGTTCAGGGCCAGGCGCTGGCCAAACACCGGCTCTAGGGGACCATCGCTAGCAACTGCCGCCGCTCCCGAAGCGGCAACCAGGGCCTCATCGGGAACGCCCGCCGGCCCATCGGTAGGAGACTGTCTCGGGGGACGACCACCGCCCTGGGCCGGGGCAATACTCTTTGCCCCCAGGCCGCGCTCAGGCCGTTCGGCCCTGCCCGGTGGCCTGGGGTTGCTTAGGCTAGGGGTGGCCAGCAGTCTACGCACCAGCCAGCGGGCGGCTTTGAGTTCTCGGTAGCGCCCGGCCAGCATCGCCTCCGACAACAGGGTGCCTCGCCCCCGGCGCTGCTCGACCTCAATTTGGGCCATCACCGCATCAATCTGCTGTACTGACGATCGCCGCAGGTTAAAGCGCAGGGCTGTTAAGGGGCCGACGGACGGGGCGATGGCGGTGGGGACCACCTCTCGCAGCGGGGGCGATGGCGGACGTGGCCCTGGCCGGATGGGGTTGGGACTGGCAGCGGAGGGTAACCGCCCTGACTGTTCGCGTTCAGCACTTTCAGGCCCAGGAAGGTCAGGCGCAGGAATTTCGGGCCTCGGCCCAGCCAACTGCTGAATTAGCCGACCCAGGTCGCCCACGGCCATGCCCCTAGCCCCAAACCCGTCGGCCCCCATCTGTTGGGCAGCGGCTTCTAGCACGGGTTCGGCCTGGGCGCTGAGCACCAGCACCGGCAGGGTGGGGTAGCGGGCTTTAATATCGGCACAGAGGTGCAGCCCCGGCAGCTGGTCGGGGCGTCCGGCCCCTAACCCCAGATCGAGAATCACTAGGTCGAGGTCAGGCTGGGGTCCATCGTCTGGGGTGGCCCAGGCCTCGGTCCAGTCCGGCGACGATTCGGGGGGCCAGTCTGGGGGCGGCTCCGGCGGTGCCCCCAGGGCGGCGCGGCTGGCCAAAATCGCCAGGGCATCGGTTCCTTGGCTAGCCTCGGCCACCACCTCGTAGCCGGCGGTTTGCTCCAGCCAAATGCGTAGACCCAGGCGAAATACCGGGTCTTCGTCCACTAGCATGAGTCGCAGGGGGGCCGCCGTCATTCTGAGTCTGCTGTCGAAGATCCGCCGGGAGTGGGCCTACCCTCGGCCTCCCAAATCGACCAGATATAGGCGCGCTCGGCTTTCCAAAGGGCGATCGCCGCTTGGGCTTCTCCCGACAGCGCCCGACCCGACGCAATCTGGCCCGCCAGGTTGATCGCCGCCGACAGGCTGCCACTGTAGGCCAGATTCTTGGCGCGATCGAGAATCGGCTTGTCTTCAGCAATTTGAATCGACGCCGTCCACTCGTCTACTAGCCCCTGGGCGCGGCTGTGAAGGGCACGGCCAGGGGCAATTTTGAGGGCTTCGCTGATCGCCTCGCGCAAATTCCCGTCATCGGCCAGCGCCACGGCGGCATCGAGAATCGGTCGGTCTTCGATCACCTGAATTTCTTGTTGCCACCCAGCTACCAGGGTTTGAGCCTCTACTCGCAGGGCTCTCCCTAGCTCAATCTCTTCGGCCTTGGCGATCGCCGTTTCGAGGGCAGGAATAGTGCCCGGTCGGGCCAGATTGCGGGCTTCAGCCAAAACGGGCCGGTCTTCAATCCGCTGAATGTTAGCCTGCCACTGAGCGACTAGGGTTTGGCCCTGAATGCGCCGGGGGCGATCTACCTCTACCTGCTGGGCCTGATACATGGCCCAGTTGTAGGTAAGGCGCTGCCCTAGTCTGGCAACAAGGTCGCTAAACTTCAGCCGCCTGAGATCGATCAACTGTTCTTGCCACTGCTCTGCTGGGGTTAGCTCCGCCACTGCGTAAGGACTGCCCTCCGGCAGCTGTGCGATCGCATGGGTGGCTTCCATCAGACTAAACAGATGGCTATAGCGGGGGGCCAACCCCTCGCCCGTAGGTTCGGCCTGGCTGGCCAGGCGCTGGGCGTGGCTGAGGTGCAGCAGCTCCTGGTCGGCTCCTGCCCACTGGGGGCCGGGGGGGACAACGCTAGCCAGCTCTAGGGCACTGGTGCGATTGCCCACCTGCCAGCGCTGGAGGGCGACATCTAAAACGGTCTTGCTCCAGCGATCGACATCGTTTTCGGCGGCCTGCCATACCTGGCTGCGCAGGTCGATCGATCGCGCCAGCACCACTGCCTGAGCCAAATTGTCGATCTGGTTAGTGCCTGCCAAGGCGCGGGCCTGCAAGAGCTGATCCCAGGCCTGCCGTTCGATCTGAAGCTGCCGCTGCCAGCGCAGGTAGCGGGTGTCCAGCCAGTAGTCGCTCTTGAGGGTTTTGAATTCTTGTAGATACCCTCTCGCGAGTTCCCAGTCGCTGGCGGCCAGAGCGGGCCTGAGTTTGGCTTCAATCGCCTGGCCCTGCTGCCAGTCTTGTCGCCACTCAAAAATGACCGCCTGGGCAGGATTCCTCAGGGGGGTATCGAGGGGGATTTTTTCGGCTAGCGCCACGGCGTCGTCGAGCTTGCCTGCCTGAGCCCAGCGGTTAGCCAGCACCAAGAGCTGCTCCGAAGCATCGGTCAAAATTTCTTGAGACTCTTCGTACTGGGAATGGGTTTTGGACCAGTTGGCCGTCAGCAGCACCGACTGCACCAAGCTGTTGGGTTCCCCGGTGCGGGCTTGGGCCTTGGCACAGTAGAGCAGGTCACTCGACGAGTGAAACGGGGTAATTTGCTCACAGTCGGGCAGCGGCGGAATTCGGGTTAGCCACATCAGCGCCCAGCCGCAAAACACCCCTGACCCAGTCAGCAAAAGCACCCACAGAGTGAGCCACACCCATTCCCACGGCTTGACCTGGCGGTTTGACCTAGGTAGTTGCCGTCGCCGAGAACTAAGGGGCGAAGATGCCGGTGTAGATGCCATGACGTCGAACTACCAGAGCGAGCAGTAAGATCTAAGCAGCCAGAGAGATCAGAACCATACTTTGCTGGTTCAAACTCCTGCTGAAGGCAAAAGATGCTGACACATTGTAGAAGCAATCTATAGACTTGATCTTAGATTCTGGGCCTATTTTTTAGGGATACTACTCTATGGCACGCTGCACCCAAACCCGTCGGAGCCTGAACCGAAGCCAGCTGGCCATTGGTCTGGTAGCTGGTTTGGGGCTGATGGCAGCGCCGGGGGCCGCCAACGACCAGCTCCGGCAGTTTTTGATTAGCCGCAACTGTATAGCCTGCGACCTCAGTGGGGCCGTGCTGTCTCGGGCTAATCTCGACAATGCCGATCTGACCAACGCTACCCTGGCCGGAGCCAACCTGCGCCAGGCCCGATTGCCCAGGGCGCAGATGACCCAAACCGATCTGGGACGAGCCAATCTGTCCCAGGCTGTGCTGAGCGAGGCCGATCTCTCGCGGGCCAACCTGGCTGAGGCCAACCTGAGCGGGGCTATTCTCACCCAAGCCCGCCTGGTGGAGGTAAATGCCGCCAACGTCAACCTAGAGAACGCCGAGGCCCGCAGCAGCAATTGGTACGGTAGCGATCTCAGCGGCAGTCGCTTAGACGGGGCCACCTTCGCCCAGGCCAGCCTATCGAACACCGACCTGACCAATGCCAGCCTCACCAACGGCCAATTTTATCGTGCCGACCTCATCGGCGCTCGCCTAGACGGAGCCGATCTGACGGGCGCTGACCTGCGCGAAGCCCTGATTCGGGATGCGTCGTTAGCCGGTGTTGACCTGACCAATGCCGACCTACTGCGAGCCCGGTTGACCCGCACCGACCTCAGCACCGCCCGCTTTTGCAATACCCGCATGGCCAATGGCGACATCAACAACGAGCACTGCGGCGATGGCGATCGGTCAAGTCTCAATGAATAATCGGTACGGCAGTTTTCCACCGCTTCGCTGTCTGCGGTAGATCTGGCCAGCTGTCGCCGGTCTACTAGCCTCCGCGTTTTAGAGACCCGGTCCCTTTTGCGTGTAGCCGATCAGCTTGGCATCGCACAGAAGGGACCGGGTCTCTCCCGAGATCACGCGCTGATCAGCGGCGTTGCCTTGGCCTGAAAATTGGCATTTACCAAGGCCGTTACCGCTGCCTCGGGGTCTTTGACACGAAACTGTGCCCCCAGCCGCACAAACTGCCGCTGCTGGTTACCGCCAATCACCGCGATCACGGGTACCCGCGCGTACTTGGGGTCGTCGCCCTGGTTGTTGCGAATCACGTTGCGCAGGCGGTGCTGCTGCTCAATGTCGCCCGCCAGGCGTGGGTCTAGCTCGACCATCACCATGCGCACGTCTTCAATCGATTCGGCATCGTCAATGATGAACTGCACGCGATCGTCGCGGCGATCGACCTTGCCCCAGATCATCAGCCGTTTGTCAGCGACGATGTGCTGGCCAATGCGCTCAAAAGACTTGGGGAAAACGACGGCTTCGGATTGCCCCGTCAAATCTTCGAGCTGCACGATCGCCATCCGGTCTCCCTTTTTGGTGATCACCGGCTTCACGCTAGCCAAAATCACGATCGCGCTCAGGGTCACGTTATCGGGCTGCTCGTGCAGCTCTGCCAGGTTAATCGGGGCCAGCACCCGCGCCGATCGCTGCACCGACTTGAGCGGGTGATCAGAAATGTAGAAACCCAGCAGCTCTTTCTCCTGGCGCAGCTTTTCTTGGGCTTCAAAGTCGGCCACCAGGGGTGCTTTGGGCGCGGTTTCATAGCCACTGGTTGGAGATGCGGCCTGGGTATCGCCGCCCCCCATCATCATGTCGAACAGGTTGCCCTGGCCGATTTCGCGATCCTTGGCGCGACTTTGGGCCCACTCGATTACCAGACCCAGATCCTGCATTAGCTGGTTGCGGTTGGGGTCGATGGGGTCGAGCGCGCCACTGAGAATCAGTGATTCTAAGGCACGGCGGTTGACGGAATGCAGATCGACGCGATCGCACAGTTCGGCTAGCGAGTTAAACGGCCCCTCTGCTTCGCGGTGCTTGAGAATGCATTCGATCGCCCCCAAACCCACGTTGCGCACCGCCGAGAGACCAAACAAAATACTCTTGTCCTCGGGGGTGAAATCGACCAGCGATCGGTTGATATCCGGCGGCAGCACCTCAATGCCCATGGCGATGCAGTTGCCGATGTGCATCTGCACCTTGTCTTGGTCGCCGCTGTTGGAGGTCAGCAGCGCCGCCATGTACTCGACGGGGTAGTTGGCCTTCAGGTAGGCCGTCTGAAAGGTGACAAACCCGTAGGCGGTAGAGTGCGACTTGTTGAAGCAGTTAGCGGCCACCTGACCATCGGCCAGCAAAAAGTTGTGGTTGTGGGCCACCCCGATGTCGTAGACGGGCTGCACTCCCAAAGACTGGCGACTAACGATTTTGGCCATAGCTTTACCTCATGGGCAGAACGTCATGATAGCAGTATCAAGCCGCTGGCAATTCCATACAATGGTGGGGCTTCCAGCCGTTGGCTGGTGGCTGGAACAGCAGCGTCAGTGAGGGGCGATGGCTATGGCGGGTGCGGTTAACAGGACTCGTTGACTATGGTTTGTCCTTGCAGTTCAAGGGGCGGCACTGGTGGCTTAACTGTGATAAACACACTTGGTGTCGTAGGTTCTTGGGTTAACACGCAGTTGTGAGCTGGAACCGATTCTGTGTAATGTATGATCCATCGATTGCCTTGAAGATTGGGCTCTATACGATCGATGTGGATGCCGTAGCCTCCAGTGGTACGGGATCCTGAAGTAATTCCAACAATCGTTTGCTGTTGAAAGTCAACGCTAGGAGCCGGCGGCTTTTGCAAATTTAGATCTAGAACAGTGCTGCTTTGCCAGAAGTCTTTCCAATCCGAAGTGCTGGAAAAGACAAAGGCCTGAGGCTCAGGTACAAACCGCTCTTCCAGTGGTGTTTGGCCAAAGTCAAGTATCTGAAAAGGAATGTTTGAAGTCATAGAAGCTGCTGGAGAGGGTGTAATTGGTTGGGGCTCAGATGGCACGACAGAATCGAGAGAACTACAGCTACTCAAACTTACTGCTATGGCTGTCAATAAACTAACTCTTAACCATTGCATTGCTATTTCCTAGAATGTTGGCCCTCATTATTCTAAAAGCTGAGTGGGGTTGAGAAGAGAACCCTCATACCCCCACTCAGTCCTACCCTAGAAGCGATGTGGGCCTAGGCCTTTAGGCAACACCTCGAGCGGTAGCCATGGCCCGCCTAACGGCGGCGTCTGCATTGACAAACCCATTGCCATAAACTGTGTCATATCCTGGAGTGCCCAGATCGTAAGCAGTTTGGGAAAGAATATTACGAACCTGGGTGGCCGTCAGGTTTTGGTTAGCACTCCAGACGAGGGATGCCACACCTGTAACATCTGGCGTAGCGGCAGAGGTGCCATTAAAGCTAGTTGTATAACCAAACGTGACAGCCCCCGTAGCACTGCGAGTTGCAGTGGTAGCCGTCACCTCCGATGGCCCCATGAGGGTTAAGCCAGTGCCATAGTTAGAACCCCACCACCCTGGATAGGAAATCCGGCTGCCTGGTGTGACTGAATTGCCGTAGGTATCCCTTCTGCCCCAGGAAGCGCCGATTGCCATGACATTTGTAAACTGGCTGGCAAGCCTCGATGGGTAAGAAATAGAACTGATGTTGTCATTACCAGAAGCAATCACAAACAACACATTGGGGTTGGCAGCAATCAGTTGCTCAAAAGCCGTACCGCCACCGCCGCTCAAGCTCATATTAATCACCAACCGCCGACCAGCTTGAGTTGCTACATTGATCATATTTTGAGCTGCCTCTGCATACGATTGGTCAAACGCATTGCCATCCAGCACATCGATATGGATGACAGGAGAGTTCCAGTTGATGCCGCTCATCCCCACGCCATTATTCGTGGCTGCGGCAATAATGCCTTGAACAGGGGTGCCATGGGAAGTGGCCTTGGGCCCAAACCCTGGCCCTGTAAAGTTGCGGTAGAAGTCATCTTGGTAGTTGTTGGGGTAGATGGTTGTCGATCGCAGATCGGGGTGAATCGCATTGTTAGCGTCTACCCCTAAACCGGTGTCTTGCACCCCAATTTGCACATTGCTCGAACCGGTAGTAAATCGCCAGGCGTTGTGAACCCCCATCATGTGTAAGTTCCACTGATTGTTAAAGAGGGGGTCGTTAGGGGTAACTGATAGGTTGATGGTGCGATCTGCAAACCGTAACCGCTCAATCCCCTCGAATAGAACTCGAGCTCCATTAGATAGTGTCAACGCATCGAAGACACGGTTGCCGTTACCGGGATTGTAAATAACTCCACCTGTGCCAGTATTGGCGTAGTTAAACACTACTGAAGTTGAGGAGATGTCCGAGAAAACGAGCTCATCCCGAGCCCCTGTTTGATAATCAACATTGCCATTGCCTAAAAAGACGCTGCGGCTATAGCCTGGAACATAGGTAAACGAATCTGCGCCTAAAGTCCCACGCTCCGTTCGGGTGCCGGCACCCCCAAACAGACTTAGGGTGTAATTACTGCTCCCGTTATATTGATAAACTTGGGCAAAATAGGCACCTGCGCCCAAACCAGATAGACTAATTGACTCACTGCCGCCCACTCCGGCAGTAGAACGAGCTAATTCATCGCCAGCATCAACAATGCCATTATTATTTGCATCTCTGATTAAGCGCAAATCAATGTCATTAGGAAATCCGCCACTGACGCCGGTGAGCTGCAAGTTTAAAGGACTATTGGGTGCACCTAAAACAAACCGATAGACGTCTGACGTATTTGTGCTTCCTACCGTACCAGAATAGCTGACTACCGATGATCCTAAGGTGCCAATATTCGTCTCTGTCGGCAATAGGTTACTGGGCGTGCTTGTTGGGGCAATTGGTGTGGTCGATAGCAGCAGGCGATAATTGGTATTATTACCGCTGAAGGGATAGACCCGTACATAGTAGGTGCCAGCATTTAAGGCGTAGTTGATGGCATCATCATTCGTGCCACTTCGGGTAGAACTCGTGATGATAGTGCCAGAGCTGTTCAGTAGAGCAATGTCAGCATCGGCTGTCAGCCCTGTCAGCGCTAGATTCAGATTGGCCGCACTGCCAAGGGTAAATCGGTAGTAGTCATTGGTATCTGCACTCCCGACAAAGTCATTAAACACAGATGGTGTGGCACCAACTGTAATCGCTCGTGCGGTGCCAAGGGTATTACCAGCACGATCGGGCGGTGTTGCATTGAGCGCTAAGCTGTAGTCGCTGGCACCGCTATAGCGGTAGACCTGCATGTAGTAAACTCCGGCGGCCAAGCTCCGGCTAATCAATTCTGATGCCGAACCAGCCAACTGTGAACGAGCAATTTCTTCCCCCGCATCTACAATCCCGTTGTTGTTAGCATCCCGAATTAAGCGAATGTCTACATCAGATGTTAAGCCCGTTAGAGAGGCATTTAGTGTGCTTGGTGTATTGAGATTGAATCGATAGAGCTGAGTCGTGTTACTGGCACTGACATTACCAGTAAACGTTTGGGTATTTAGCCCCACAGGCCCAATTTCAGTTTCACGAGTCAAGAAGTTGCTAGGCAGACTGGTGTCAAGGCTGAGAGTATAGTTGCTATTGCCGCTGTATTGGTAGACCTGCATGAAGTAGGCACCTGCAGATAAAGCGCCCAAGTTAATGGCTTCATTTGCAGACCCACCCCGCTGTGAGCGAGCAATTTCTTCGCCCGCATCTACAATACCATTACCATTTAGATCGCGCAGTAGCCGAATATCAACATCGGCGTAGGGGCCTACACCCGTTAGTACGGCGTTTAAGTTGCTGTTTGCCCCCACGGTAAAGGCGTAAATATCAGAAGTATTGAGGTCTCCTATGGCACCTGTACGAGTGCTAGTAGCACTGCTCAACGCTCCTAGATTAACTTCAACAGGCAATAGATTACTTGGTGTCGTTGAGGGTGAAGGAGGGGTTGTAGAGAGCCTAAGGGTATAGTTAGTGTTGCCAGAAAATTGGCTAACATTGACAAAGTAATTGCCTGGCCCTAGTCGCGCTACATTAAGCGCATCGTTAGCGTTTCCACCTCTAGTGGAAGATGTCAGCACATCTCCACTGTCCACAATACCGTTGTTATTTACATCTTGAATTAGTCGGATGTCAGCATTAGCACTCAGCCCAGTCAATGAGGCGTTAAAGTTGCTCAGAGAACTAAGGCTAAAGCGGTAGTAATCGTTAGGATCGGTATTGCCAACAAAATCAGTATAAGTTCGCGTACCACTCAGATTGCCAATGTTGCGGGCGGTTCCTAAGCTATTACCAGCTTGGTCGATCGTCAAACTTAAGTTATAGTTGGTGTCTCCATTAAATGGAAGAACTCTTGCGTAATAGGTGCCAGCACTTAAGTTTCTGGTAATGAGTTCTGGAGTAGTGCCACTGGCTGTAGAGCTCTGGATCACGCTGCCAGAGCTATTAAGCAATTGCACATCAGCATCTGCACTTAGGCCGTTGAGAGTTAGTTGGAAATCACCTGGTGCAGTTAAATTAAAGCGGTAGTAATCGTTAGGATCGGTACTGCCAACAAAGTCAGTATAAGTTCGCGTACCCCTCAGATTGCCAATGTTGCGGGCGGTTCCTAAGCTATTACCCGCTTGGTCGATTGTCAAACTTAAGTTATAGTTGGTGTCTCCACTAAATGGAAGAACTCTTGCGTAATAGGTGCCAGCACTTAAGTTTCTGGTAATGAGTTCTGGAGTAGTGCCACTGGCTGTAGAGCTCTGGATCACGCTGCCAGAGCTGTTAAGCAATTGCACATCAGCATCTGCACTTAGGCCATTGAGAGTTAGTTGGAAATCACCTGGTGCAGTTAAATTAAAGCGGTAGTAATCGTTAGGATCGGTACTGCCAACAAAGTCGGTATAAGTTCGCGTACCACTCAGATTGCCAATGTTGCGGGCGGTCCCTAAGCTATTACCAGCTTGGTCGATTGTCAAACTCAAGTTATAGTTGGTGTCTCCACTAAATGGAAAAACTCTTGCGTAATAGGTGCCAGCACTTAAGTTTCTGGTAATGAGTTCTGGAGTAGTGCCACTGGCTGTAGAGCTCTGGATCACGCTGCCAGAGCTATTAAGCAATTGCACATCAGCATCTGCACTTAGGCCGTTGAGAGTTAGTCTGAAATCACCTGGTGCAGTCAAATTAAAGCGGTAGTAATCGTTAGGATCGGTACTGCCAACAAACCCAGACAACGATCGACTGCCGCTCAAGGTGCCAAGATTAACAGCGGTGCTCAGGGAATTGTCAAATTCTACTAGTAGGGACGTGCCATCGAGATTTAATAGCCCCCAGTCGTTCTCAGCTCGTATCCTGCCCAAGTCTTCTGCATTGATTGCTTCACCTAAAACAGTCATGCTAAATAACTCACCTTCGTCACCAGCAGTATCTCCACCGGAATTAAACTGCTGATCTAAGGCATGTCCATACTCCTCTAGCAGCACCCTAGTGAGCCCTGTCAAACTGTCAGGGTGCATCAGAGATTCTGCCAAATAAATAGTGTTTCGATCTGCAGAATAAGCGCCTAAAGCACCCCCCAAGACCTCATCACTCAATACTGAAATATCAGGCAGATCTGAAAATACCCCTTCAGCCCAGCCTTCTAAACGAGTTGCTGCTGCATTAAGATTAGTAATTTCAAAAATGCGATTGAGCTCTTCAAAAGCATTTGATGATAACGCTAACTGATGAAGACTACTCCGAATACCTTCAAATGCAGAAGTAATGACTCCTGAATTTAATGAAAACAGCTCGTCATCAGTACCAGAGCCGGTTGAATGGATATTTGAAAACTCATCACGATCGCCAGACATAAAAGTAGTCATGCAAACCCTCCAGGCAGATGCTTATTACTTAGTTCTCATTTCAAGCGCCAGGCTTTTCAGGCTTTTCTTTAGCCCCAGAAGAGTTATTTCCTTAATCATGATTGCCAAACTTCCTGATACAAGAGTAAGGAGAGTCTTGCTGATCTGTTTTATAAGCCTACAATGAGAATTTTTCGCTTTTCGAGATACATGCCGACAGGAAACAACACAAAAGCTTTAGCCTGCTCAATCTTCCAGTTCCTTGGCTGACAATGCCCAAACTAATCAAACATTTTTCACTTCGCTTGCTAGCAAGCGAAGTGAAACGGCTTGATAAACTGGCTTTTGGCTCAAGAAAGCTATTTATTCTTTAATAAGAGAACCATAGAGAAGTACTTGTTTGCAGTACTTCTCTTGAAAATCTTATACCATGCTTTTTCAGAGAAAAGAAGTGCTCTGGACTTTTATGACAGGAAATCAACATTTTTTCATATCCTTCCATGGCAAAAGATGTTTTACAGCTAAGCAAGCCATAGGGCAACGCCACGAACCACAACCGCAGCCATCTGTCGCGAAAGGGACTGCTGGGTAAAGGGGGGAGTCAAAATGCAACGTCTCTCGTAAGGGCAAAGGGCCGTTTGCCCTTACGAAATTTCTGCCTCAACTCAGCAACACCCGACACCATGCCGGTTGAGGTGCGGTCACTGAATAAATCAATTTGCTGTTCTTTGAAGCGATTCTCCATCGTGCAGCAAGGACAATGGTTAGTCGGCGCTTAGTTTCGCAAACGGGCCTGTTGAGCCCTTAGAGGTGCCGACAAAATGATGACGCACACCCTTGCCCCCCCGCCGTCACCTTACAAATTTCTCGCTGGAATAACAACTAAGACCAAATCCTAACTGCATACCCCCGATTCGTAGGGGCATAGCATGCTACGTCCCTACAGGGTTTCTGATTATGAATTGGGGTTTCCCAACTCGGATTTCGTATAACTCTCCTGAGTCTGATAGGAAAAACAGTCCTAGACAATTGCCTAGAGCATGAGCGCATCAAGGTTTTTAGAACTCGCGACATCCGACAGTGGTTAGGCGCTCAAGGTTCCACTGGCCTGCTGACAGTGTTGCTTATATAGCGGTGGCCGTTGCGCTTAGGGCAATGGTCACTGTCCCGGTTAAAAACTGGAGCAGCGCAACGGCGTATAGCCATTGCGCTAGGGCTACAGGAAATGTCCTAACGGTTCTGGCGATCGCTATAGACGTAACAATACCGCTTCGAGTTTAGCTGGGTTTACCTTGGCCTTACCCGCTAACGGGGCAGCCATAACTGCCTCAAGTGTTAATGGAGATTAAGGACGGATATTTCAGCTTCCTTATCTTGCTCTATTTAACTATTTTTTGACCATTGCCCCCAAATTGAAAGGTTTACTTACTTTCTGTTTTTACCTGAAATTGATTAGGCTACAGCGAAGTCTGTGTACTGCCGCATGTTGGGTTCATGGAAAGCTAAAACAATACCTTCCTTAGCGACTCCCATTCGCATTAAATCTGTAGCGACGCCTTCTTCGGTCAAGTCCTCCTCAATCCAAAATTTGCCGTCAAGAACGCGGGCATAAATAGTCATGCCAGCAATTCGTTCTCCCTTTTGCCAGCCCAGGGTCATCCAAATGTAATGACCTCTTTCCTCATCAAGAATCAAAAGCTTTTTGATGTTGGGATTGGGGTAGCGATCGCAAATTTCCGCATGTTCAGTCAAAATCTTCTTGATAATCTGAGGATATTCGGTCAGTTTATCCACTGCTCATTTCCTTCATCTTCAGCCTTAAATCCTCGGCGAGCGTTGGGTTTCGCTACGCTGCACCCAATCTACAATAGAGATGTGTCAGGCAATCAGCAATCCAAGCCAAGCTGAGCTTTTAAGCTTAATAACTTAACTGTCGATTCTTCTTGTCCATGCCGATCAAGAAGCGCCATTAATGCTGGATTTTGTCGAGTTAGCTCTACTTCGTGGGCAAAGTTGTTGAGGGCAGCCAGGACAAACTCTTTGCCATCAGGAGTTTGCAAAATTAGGGCTTCTTCTTGAGCCTGCTCTAATAACTCTGCTAGGGGAGCCAATACATCCAACAGAGAGACAGTTTTCATAGCTGGTACGGCTCTCCACGAATAAATAGTTGGTTGCCTTCTTTATAGTCAATAGCTTCAACTTTAACAATTCTTACAATTGGCTCAACATCGTAGAAAACGCGATACTTGCCCAGTCTCAGTTCCCACTCTGGAAAATCGTTGGGGTGGAGGCGTGGCGCTTACGGTTTCGTGTCTCGACATTAGGTTCATGCAAAAGCTGGCTTGCAATGCCAGCAATTACTTGCTGCTGCTCATTCTTCTTCAGAAATCGCAGATCATCAACAGCACCCTGCGTAAACTCAACGTCGTACATCTCACGCGCACCGCAGCACTTTCGGCCAGGGGGGCTCGACCTGCTTCAACTCTAGCCCACGCTGAAAGATTTGGTCGATCGCCATCATGTCCCCGGTCTCGGTCATAAATTGGTGGTCGGCGGTGGCGCGGAGGGTGGTGCCATCGTCGAGGTGGTATTCAAACACCTCTTGCTGGCCGCGATCGTGCCATTGGGCAATGGGCTGGGTATACACATAGCCCTGCTCATCGACACTGAACACATGGCAGGGGATGCGTTTGGCGACAATTTCGCCGATGGTAAGGGGGCCGTATTCCAGCGTCAGTAACTCTGTGTCGGCGCTGAGGCAGTACTCTGCAAACTTCACCATCTGGTCCCAAAGTTCTGTGGCTACTTTTTTGGCAACGCCTTTCTCCATGGCACCATTGACGAAGTTTTCCTGGTGCTTGAGCATTTCCGACATTTTCTTTTTACCCATGGCCCGCCGCAGCAGGTCGGCCTGGCCAAGAGAGTAGCCGCCCATATCCTGGGCAATTTTCATGATCTGCTCCTGGTAGACCATGATGCCGTAGGTTTCGCTGAGGATGGGTTTGAGAATTTCGTCAGCAAAGTCGATTTTTTCGCGCCCGTGCTTGCGGTTGATGAATTTGGGAATCAGCCCCGCATCCAGTGGCCCTGGTCGGTAGAGGGCCAGCACCGAGGAGATGTCTTCGAGACCCGAGGGTTTGAGATCTTTGACGATCTGGCGCATGCCGGATGACTCTAGCTGAAACACGCCGCCCAGATCGCCCCGCTCCAGCAGCTTGTAGGTGGCGGGGTCATCCATGGGCAGGTCGTCGGGGTCGATTTTGGTGCCGTGGGTGGCCTCAATTAGCTCCAGGGTTTTTTGGATCATGGTCAGGTTGCGCAGGCCCAGGAAGTCCATCTTGAGGAGGCCCAGGGCTTCCACATCTTCCATGTAGTACTGGGTGATCACCTGGCCGTCGTTGTTGCGCTGGAGGGGCACAATTTCATCCAGCGGGTCTTTGGAGATCACCACCCCGGCGGCGTGCATGCCGAAGGTCTTGTTGGTGCCTTCGATCCGCAGGGCCATGTCGAGCCAGCGGCGGGTTTGGGGGTCGTTGTCGTACTTCTCCTTGAACTCGGGGGCGGGGGTGTCGTCGGAGATCATCACCTTAAGCTTGGTGGGCTTGCCCCGCGCCACGGGGATCAGCTTCGCCATCCGATCCGACTCGGCGTAGGGGATGTCGAGCACCCGCGCCACATCCTTCAGCACCGCCTTGGAGGTCATACGGTTGAAGGTGATGATCTGGGCCACCCGTTCTTCGCCGTAGCGGCGGGTGACGTATTTGATCACCTCGTCGCGGCGATCGATGCAGAAGTCGGTGTCAATATCCGGCATCGACTTACGTTCGGGGTTCAAGAATCGCTCGAACAGCAGACCGTGGTGGATGGGGTCGATGTTGGTGATTTCCATGGCGTAGGCCACTAGCGACCCCGCCGCCGAGCCGCGACCAGGGCCGACCGGAATGTTGTTGTCGCGGGCAAAGCGAATGTAGTCCCACACGACGAGAAAGTAGGTGGGGAACCCCATCTGGATCATCATCTCGATTTCGTATTCGAGGCGATCGCGGTATTCCTGCTCAATCTCCCCATAGCTGACCGCCTTCATCCGCTTAACCAGCCCCTCCCGCGCCACATGGCCCATGTAGGCCCCGGCGTCTTCGTTGAACTCGGGGGGAATGGGGAAGTCGGGAATGCGCGACTGGCCGAGGATGCCGGTGTACTCTTCGACTTTTTCGGCGACTTCGAGGGTGTTGGCGATCGATTCCTCAATCACCTCCGGCTCAATGTGATCGCGAAACAGCAGGCGCATTTCATCGGCAGATTTGACATACTCGGTACCGCTGTAGCGCAGGCGCTTGTCTTCGGTCAGCAGCTTGCCGGTCTGAATGCAGAGCAGGGCGTCGTGGGCCTCCACATCGTTGCAAGAAATGTAGTGGCTGTCGTTGGTGCAGATGACTTTGATGTCCAGCTCGCGGGCGATCTTGAGAATCTCCACATTCACCACCCGGTCTTCAGGAGAACCGTGATCCTGAATTTCGAGATAGTAGTCTTCGCCAAACAGGTCTTTGTACCACTGGGCCACCTTGCGGGCCACGTCAGGCCGCTTCTGCAAAATCGCCTGGGGCACCTCGCCACCGAGGCAGGCGCTGGTGACGATCAGCCCTTCGTGGTACTGCTCTAGCAGGTCTTTGTTGATGCAGGGGCGCGAGAAAATGCCTTTGCCCTGAACGCCTTGCAGGTGGGAGATGGTGGTGAGCTTGACCAGGTTCTTGTAACCCTGGGTGTTTTTGGCCAGCACCACCTGATGGTAGCGGGGGCGGCGCTGCTGCTGCGAAATATCGCCGTTGATCAGGTACATCTCGTTACCGATGATCGGCTTAATGCCTGCCCCTTTGCAGACTTTGATCAGCTCGATCGCGCCATACATGACGCCGTGGTCGGTAAGGGCGATCGCCGGCATACCCAGTTCCTTGGCCCGCTCCACCAACTGGGGTAGCTGGCTGGCCCCGTCGAGCAGACTGTAGGCACTGTGGATATGGAGACCAACAAAGGACATGGCGCAGCGGCTCGTTAGTACAATTTTATCATTTTGAGTATTCCTGGGGCTAGAGCAATCTTGCCTAGGCACCCAAGCTGCCCCTTAGGTTAGCCGATCTGCCGGTCTACATCTAGTGATGTTTGAGAAACAATAGAATTTGGTCACCCCATATGTAGGGGAGGGTAGCCAGCCACGGTTTTGCCCTGCTGCGGCTATAGCGGTGGTGAGATCGAGCAGGGTAGGCAAGCTTGGGGATAACTAGAGAGGCCAAGCTCTATCAACCTTCAACAATCTACCAGGTTCCGCCGCAGTGCTCCGCCCATAGACGAAGGCTTGGGGGGTGGTGAAGCGGCGGGCAACCAGGGGGAGCAATCAGTCACCCCTAAGAAATAGTCGATCATTTCTTAGGTTACAATGACTCTATGCTGAATATGACGTGGGAATTCAAGCTAGAGCCAACTGCCGAGCAGGTTTCAGGGATTGAGGACATCCTAGATGTGTGTCGCAATGTCTGGAACTTTGCGCTGCGGGAACGTAAAGACTGGCTGGATTCTCGCAAGTCTCCGGTAAATGCGTGTTCGATTCGGCAGGAGTTTATTCTGCCAGTCGATGCACCATTTCCTAACTATGCTCGTCAGTGCAAGTCGCTGACGGCAGCGAAAGCGGCATTCCCCCGGCTCAAGACTGTCAACGCCCAGGTCCTCCAGCAGGTCATTAGAAAGCTGGAAGCCTCCTGGGAGTCGTGGCGGTTGAAGCGGTCGGGGTTCCCTCGGTTCAAAAAGCCAAACCGGATGCGGTCTTTTTCTTTCCCTCAGATGCTCAAGCACTGCATCACACCAGAAGGGATTAAGCTGCCTCAACTAGGGTTGGTGAAGGTGCGCTGGTCGCGGGAGATCCCGGACCGCTTCGAGGTGAAACAGGCCCGGATCGTCCGCAAGGCATCGGGCTATTTCGTCATGCTTAGCCTCCAGGCTGATGTTGCTATTCCCGCCACGATGCCCCATGGACATCCGGTGGGGATTGATGTTGGGCTGGAATACTTTCTCTCGACGTCTGATGGAGAGCAGGTCAAGCGACCTCGCTTTTTCAATGAACTGCACCGCAAGCTGAAATTGCTGCAACGCAGGTTAAAGAGGAAGCAACAGGGGTCAGCTAACTGGCTGAAGCTCCAGAAGAGGATTGGGAGAGTCCATCAACGCATTGCCGACACGCGCAAAGACTGGCATTTTAAGCTGGCTCATCACCTCTGTGACGAGGCAGGGATGGTGTTTGTCGAAGATCTCGACTTCCGCATCATGGCCAAAGGGATGCTGGGTAAGCACATGCTAGACGCTGGGCTGGGTCAATTTACGAACCAAGTCCTGCCCTGGGTGTGCGTTAAGCGCGATGTGTTTTACGGCAAGGTTGAGGCACGGGGCACTAGCCAAGAGTGTCCTGATTGCAGGGCAGAGGTACGCAAAGACCTCTCAACCCGGATTCATCACTGCCACAACTGCGGGTCAATTAAGCCCCGTGATGTGGCAGCGGCTCAAGTTATTTCTGCCCGTGGGCAACGGGTGGTCGAAATTGCCTGTGGAGTCGAGGCGGCGGGGGCTGAGGTCACTCAGTCTAGCTGGCTGGCTGTGAAGCAGGAAATCTTTGGGGCGACTCAAGGAATCACCACCCATATCGCCTAGCGATTGGGTGGTGAGGATGTCAATGGAGCAGCGACGGCAGCATTGAGGTCTCGACTGAACGCAATAAACTCGTCACCGGTCTGGTGGGCGGTGAGGGGTTGTTTCAAACCAAGGTCAAAGGCACCGGCAAGGTGGTGATGGTGGCCCAGGGGCCGGTGGAAACGGTCACACTCCAAAACGACCGTCTGGTGGTAGACGGCAATTTTGCGATCGCCCGGTCCGGCTCCATCACCTATCGGGTCGAACAAGCCACGAAGTCTTTGCTGGGGTCGATGACCTCTGGCGAATTTCTGGTCAATATTTTTGAAGGCAGCGGCACCGTTCTCTTGGCCCCCATACCTTATTGGCAAGTTCTGCTGTTGCGGCAAATTGCGGCCAGCACCCCTAGTTCATCGAGTTAGCCAGGGCAGTTCAGTGCCCGATCTGGGAGCAAGGCTGCATTGCCACACCGGGTGATTCCCAGCCCTCAGATCGGGCTTAATCCAGGCTCACAGTCAGGCGGCTCACCCTCTCAGGGCACCGGGTGTCATACTTAATAGGCAAAAACCCTAACCGGCTACCGATGACTGACTTTCTCGCCCTGCTCAACCCCGCCCAACGCCAGTCTGTCGAGCACTACTGTGGGCCGCTACTGGTGGTAGCTGGGGCCGGGTCAGGCAAAACTCGGGCGCTCACCTACCGCATCGCCAACCTGGTGCTTACCCACAAGACCGACCCCGACAATATCTTGGCGGTCACCTTCACCAACAAGGCCGCCAAAGAAATGAAGGAGCGGATTGAGGTGCTATTTGCCGAGCAAGATGCCCAGGCTCGCTTTGGCAAATCGCTCTCGGCGCTGCCCCCGTACGATCAGACCAAGCTCAGATCCCAGGTGTATAAATCCATCACCAAGCATCTGTGGATTGGCACCTTTCACGCCCTCTGTGCCCGCATTCTGCGCTTCGACATTGAGAAATACCAGCATCCGGCGGGCTACCAGTGGACCAAAAACTTCTCAATTTTTGACGAGTCTGACGCCCAGGGCGTAGTCAAAACCATCGTCACCCAGACCCTAAATCTCGATGACAAAAAATTTAACCCCCGCTCTGTACGTTTCGCCATCAGCAACGCCAAAAACCAAAACCTGACGCCCGATGACCTAGAGCGGGAGCAGCCTAACTATCGGGGGCGAGTGATCGCCGATGTCTATCGCCTCTACCAAAAGGCCCTGGCAGAAAACAACTCTCTCGATTTTGACGACCTGATCTTGATGCCGGTGCACCTGTTTCAGCAGAACGAGCAGGTGCTGGCCTACTGGCACAAGCGCTTTCGCCACATTTTGGTAGATGAGTATCAGGATACCAACCGCACCCAGTACGATCTGATTCGCCTGCTGGCCACCAATGGTGAGTCGATCGCGACTTACAAAGACTGGAATCACCGCTCTGTTTTTGTCGTTGGTGATGCAGACCAGTCGATTTATTCCTTTAGAGCTGCCGACTTCACCATTCTGATGAACTTTCAGGATGACTTTGGCGACGGGCTGCCCGACGACGACACCCACACCATGGTGAAACTGGAGGAAAACTATCGCTCTACCTCAAATATTCTCGAAGTTGCCAATCACCTGATTGAAAACAACACCGAGCGCATTGACAAGGTGCTGCGGGCCACCCGAGGTGAGGGCGAAAGCATCTACGTCTATCGGGCCGACGATGAAAATGCCGAGGCTGACTTTGTGGTCAGCCAAATTCGCAACCTAGAGACTCAGCATCCAGAACTCAACTGGGGTGCCTTTGCCATTCTCTACCGCACCAACGCCCAGTCGCGCGCCTTTGAGGAGGTGCTGACCCGCTACAGCATTCCCTACCAGGTAGTGGGGGGGCTGAGGTTCTACGATCGCCGCGAGATTAAAGATGTGCTGGCGTATTTACGGGCGATCGCTAACCCTTTCGACACCGTCAGCCTCAAGCGGGTGATCAACGTGCCCCGGCGCGGCGTCGGCAAGGGCACCCTCGACAAGCTCGAACAGGCTACCCAAACCCTGGGCGGCATTCCCCTGTGGGAAATTCTCGCCGACGAAACCTCGGTGAAGACCCTGGCCGGGCGATCGTCTAAGGGCGTACTAGAATTTGCTGACATCATCAAAAAATATCGCCAGGGCATCGATGAGCAAAAGGGCTCTGAGATCATTCAGGGGGTACTCGAAGACAGCGGCTACCTAGCCGCCCTCAAGGCCGAGGGCACCGACGAAGCCGACGATCGCTTCGGCAACGTGCAAGAGCTTTACAACGCCGTGCTGCAATTTGAAGAAGAAAACGTTGACGACCCCTCACTCCTGGCATTTTTGTCCAATGCTTCCCTCGCCTCTGACATGGACGACAACAAAGAGGGCAAAAACGCCGTCTCACTGATGACCCTCCACTCCTCTAAGGGGCTTGAGTTTCCTGTCGTGTTTCTCGTCGGTCTAGAGCAGGGCCTGTTTCCCAACCACCGATCGCTCGAAGACCCCGCCGCCACCGAAGAAGAGCGCCGCCTTTGTTACGTGGGCATTACCCGCGCTAAGGAGCGCCTGTTTATCTCCCACGCTCGCGCCCGCCGCCTCTACGGCAATCGCGAACCTGCCAGCCCCTCACTGTTTTTGGGTGAATTGCCCCTCGACTTGATTACTGGCAACAGCAGCACAGGCATGCCCCAAAAGTGGAGCACCCCCCTGCGCGAAGCCCGCAACAAGAGCGAGGCCGCCGCTAAACCGGGCAGCGGTGCCCACGAGTCAGACTGGACTGTGGGCGATGTGGTGGTGCACAAATCCTACGGGGCGGGTGAGGTGACCCACATTTTTGGGGCGGGCAATAAGATTTGTTTGGCGATTCATTTTCAGGGTCAGGGCCGCAAAATTATCGATCCGAAAATTTCTGCTCTACAACGGGCGGAGTAAACCTCTTTAGCCCTACTCGGATGCCAACCTTATACCAAATCCTAGCTGTCTACCCCCGATTTGTAGGGATATTGCACTGCAAATCTCTACAAGGTATAGGTTGCAACTTGGAATTTTGTGAGTCGAGTTTAGTATTACTCATACTCTAGATAAAGATATTGTCGGGGGCGATCAGCTAAGCTTTGCGCATCATGCTTGGCGCTAAAAAACCATGCATCCTAGGGTTGCAGGGCTACGCTCAAATTGATTTTCTAAGGCAAGCGATTTGTTTTAGACCTGTAGCCAATCTAGTCGAGATGCTTGCTAAACAGACGTTTAATTGCTTGAACGTCTGAGGTTTTTGATGTCTTTTCTAATGAATCTATGGCTATCAAAAGCTTAGGGGGTGGAGCTGAAATAATCTCCAAACTTATTTTGGCAGCGTTGAGAATAAGCATTGATATCAAGCCAGCTATTGGCTAGGCAGCTTTAGTTTAAAGAGGTGAATCCCGTGGTAAATCTGATTTGGACCGCTATTGTAATTCTTGTTATCTTTTGGGTGTTGGGCTTTGCAATCAACATTGGTGGCAATTTAATTCATCTACTGCTGGTTTTAGCGGTAATTGGTCTGATCTACAACTTGTTAACTGGCCGCCGAGTGCTTTAGGTTAGCGATTTAAGCCCAGCAATTCTAATTCTCCTCACAAGCAATCTCTGGGATGGTTGGCGTCTTAAATGAGCCGAATCCAGTAGCGATCGCGCCCTCTCCGCTTCGCCTGATACAGGGCGGCATCGGCGGCGGCGATCAGGTCTTCGGGCGATTGATCGGTGGTGGGTACTACGCTGGCAATGCCAATGCTGATGGTGAGGTAGTCGCTGACGGGTGACTGAGGGTGGGCGATTTGCAGGGCGGCAATTTCGGCTTGCAGGGCTTTGGCGACAATTTCGGCTCCGGCACGGCGGGTGTTGGGTAAGATCACCGCAAACTCTTCGCCGCCGTAGCGGGCCAGCAGGTCGGCGGCTCGTTTTACAGCGCGGGTAGCTGCTGCTGCGATCGCAATCAGGGCCTCATCCCCCTGCTGGTGGCCCAGGCAATCGTTATAGGGCTTAAAAAAATCAACATCAAACATAATCAGCGACAGGGGCTGTTGTTCGCGCACCAGGCGTTGCCACTCTTGCTCTAGATATTGATCAAAGCGGCGACGGTTAGGAATCTGGGTGAGCCCGTCGAGGGTAGCCAACCGCCCTAATTTTTCGTTAGCCGTCTTGAGGGCCGTTTCCATGCCCTTGCGATCGGTGATGTCAATGCAGTTGGTAATCACGCCATTGACGGTGCCGCCAGTATCTCGAAAGGGGCTAATCACCACCTGGTACCAGCGTCGAGTGCCCACCCGGTCGATAATCTCTTGCTCCCCCTGGTAGGGCACCTGGGTTCCAATTACCTGCTGGTGAATGTGGTGCTGCTGGGCGGCCTCAGAGATCGAAATATTGGGGTTGAAGTCGGTATCGAGTTTGCCCACCATATCGGTGGGGGTAATGCCGTGGAGAGCAGCGCTGGCTCGGTTGGCCATTTTCACCCGCCCATGGCGGTCTTTGACCACAATAATGCTGGGAATGCTGTCGATCACATTTTGCAGAAACTGTCGCTGGCTGGCAATTGCGGCCTCAGCCTGCTTGCGTTCCGTAATGTCTCGGATAATGGCCAGCACTTCATTGGGGCCGCTGGTCACAATGCGAGACTCTTCGTAGTGCCAGCCCTTAGCGTTTTGAAATTGATACTCATAGACCTGGGGCTGGCCGGTTTGCAGGGCCAGGCGAATGTAGTGCATGCGCTCGGCAGCCATATCGGCGGGTAGCACTTCATGCATTGGTCGGCCAATCTGGGCGCTGGGCTCTACGATCAGATCGACCGATCCGGCGTTCATCACGTCGAGACATACGCCGTCGCCCGATAAACGCATCAACAAATCGGGAATGGCCTCTAAAATAATCCGCTGGGTGGCCTCGGCCTGGCGCAGGGCCGCGGTGCGATCGGCCACCTGGCGTTCAAGGGTTTGGTTGTAGTTGGCCAGTAGGGTTTGGGCCTGCTTGCGGGTAGTGATGTCTTGAAAGGCCGCGATCGCATATTCGACCTGGCCCGTTTGGTCAAAAATCGGCGTCGTCGCCATCTCAATCGGGATGGGTCGATTGCCGGGGCGCAGCTCAAGATCATCGGCCCAGCCAGCCTGTCCTCGCAGGGCTTGAGCAATGGGGAGATCAGCCGTGGGGTAGCGATCGCCACTGTTGACCCGGTAGGCAATGAAGGTCTCTTCTAAAGCGAGGGACGGCACCGAGGGCATGTCTTCGAGACAGAGCAAAATGCGAGCCTGCTGACTCGCAAACACCATCTGTCCCTGGCGATCGTACACGGCAATGCCTAACGGAATGCCGTCTAGAAACTGCCGCCATCGTCGCTCACTGCGCTGAATTTCCCTATTGAGGTGTTGCAGCTCAACGTTGAGATGTTCTAGTTCAGTAAACGAATCGCGCAGCTTGGCCCCCATGCCATTAAAGGCCCGCGCCAACTGGCCGAGTTCATCCAGGTTGTTGACCGGCAGGGGCGTTTGCCAATTGCCCTCGGCTGTAGCCTGAATGGCACGCTGCAGCTGGGCAATGGGCTGCAAAATGCGGTTCACCACCGCTAGCCCCACCACCACTGAGCAGCTAATTGCCCCCAGGCTGAGCAACGCCACGGGCCAACTGCCCAGATAGAACGTCAAAAAGCCCAGCAGCCCGACTACTGAGATAATTTGCAGCACAAACACCGCTACTAAAACCGTTTTGAGCGAAAAGGGTCTAAGCAAACGGCTTAGCGATCGGTAGAGGGGAAGTTTTGGCACTGGCTCAAGCGGCAAAATTAAGTGAAGCACAACACCCTACCTGTCTTTCTAGAATAAAACGCAAAGCCTGGCTCTGAAGGGCTGTCTGTGTCAGATGTTTATTAGTAAGCCCAGACTGGAGTGATGCGCCTATCCTAGGTGCTGGCTAGGGATTAGCCCGTGATCTTAAGCAGCCATTTCAACCCTGTGGAGAGGCCGACTGAGTGATTTAAAGCAGCACCAGAGCATTTTTCCTCGTTCTAAGGTTTTTTTCACAGGTTTTTGGATTGAAGCCAGCGCCGGAGCATTGGCCTCACGGTGCCTCTCCTCAAGGATCTTAAGCCCCTACCCCTTAGTCTCGCCTTAACCCTAAACGGAGTCCGGACTGCAATACTATGGGGTGAGTTCTTGTTCGAACTTTAGCGCGACCCTGGTGCCAAAATGTCAAACACCTATGCTCCACCTTCTACCGATGTGGCCCTTAAGGCCGAAAGCCTTCAGGTCTACTACGGGTCTAACCTGGCCGTTCGTGACGTTGATCTAGAGATTCCTCGCAACGAAATTGTGGCTTTTATTGGCCCCTCGGGTTGTGGCAAAAGCACCGTGTTGCGCTGTTTCAATCGCATGAACGACCTGATTGTCTCCTGCCGGGTCGAAGGCAAAATCACCTTCCACGGTGAAGATATCTACGCCGACAGAGTAGATGCCGTAGAGCTGCGCCGCAAGGTTGGCATGGTGTTTCAAAAGCCCAACCCCTTCCCCAAGTCGATCTACGAAAACATTGCCTGGGGTGCCCGCATTAACGGCTACAGAGGCGATATGGATGAGCTGGTCGAAACCGCCCTCAGCAAGGCCGCCCTGTGGGATGAGGTCAAAGATAAACTCAAGCAGAGTGGCCTATCTCTGTCGGGTGGTCAGCAGCAGCGCCTCTGTATTGCTCGGGCGATCGCCGTTCAGCCCGATGTCATTTTGATGGATGAGCCCTGCTCGGCCCTCGACCCAATCTCGACTATCAAGATCGAGGAAACCATGAAGCAGCTCAAGGAAGACTACACGATCATCATCGTTACTCACAACATGCAGCAGGCTTCGCGGGTGTCTGACCGCACCGCCTTCTACAACGCTGAGCCGACCGAGAAAGGCGGCAAGGTCGGTTACCTAGTCGAGTTCGATCGCACCGAAACCATGTTTAACAACCCCCGCGAGCAGTTTACCCGCGACTACGTGTCGGGTCGCTTCGGCTAGGGTAACCGCTTGGGAACATGGCCCAGGACGTTGCCTGACTTAAGAGCAATGCCTGAGCGACTTTCAAAAAAACAAAGCCTTACACTCGACAACCCAGGCCTGACCTGGGTTCTTTTTTGCCCTAGGCTCTAGGGCCATCTAGCGTTGCGGCCCGCCAATTAAGGTCTAAGGTATTACTATCCTCTGACGAGTTTTTCCATCCACTATGACAAGCCCAGATGTCTCACCCTCGGCTGCGGCAGCCGAGGCCAAGCCCACCCTCGGCATTCCCACTATGCTGCGTCTGGGAGTGTTTAATATGGGCCTGGGCATTATGTCGTTGCTCACCCTGGGGGTGCTCAACCGCATCATGATTGAGGAGCTCCAGGTGCCAGCGCTGATTGCGGCGGGCACCATTGCGGTGCACCAGTTCATGGCCCCGGCGCGGGTGTGGTTTGGTCAAATGTCTGACTCTAAGCCGCTACTGGGCTACCACCGCAGCGGCTACATCTGGATCGGCATTTCGGTGGTGGCGGTGACCTCGTTCTGCGCGGTGCAGGTGGTGTGGCGACTGGGCGAAGCCATGGCCACCTCGGGCTGGGGGCCAGCGGTATACCCCTGGGTGGGGCTGCTGGGGCTGCTGTTTGCGGTCTACGGCCTGGCCCTGAGTGCCACCTCGACCCCCTTTACTGCTCTGCTGGTCGATGTATCCGATGAAGACTCGCGATCGCGCCTGGTGGGCATCGGCTGGGCCATGCTGATGGTGGGTATTATCACCGGGGTAATCATCGTCTCGATTGTGCTGCGGCCCATTGACCTCGATGCGCCGATTGAGCAGGTGCAGCAGTCGGTGAACCGGCTGTTTGTGGTGGCCCCAGCGGTGGTGATTGGCTTGTCAATATTTAGCACCGTCGGCATTGAGCGCAAGTATTCGCGGCGATCGCAGCGCTCCATGGTCGCCGGACGCGAAGACAACATTACCCTGCCCCAGGCCCTGGGCATTCTCACCGCCAGCCGCCAGACTCGGCTGTTCTTTGGCTTTTTGCTGGTGCTCAGCCTCAGCCTGTTCATGCAAGATGCCATTCTCGAACCCTACGGCGGCGAAGTCTTTGGCATGACCATTGCCGAAACCACCCAGCTCAACGCCGCCTTTGGCATGGGTACCCTGCTGGGGATCATCGTCACCGGATGGTTGGTGGTGCCCCGGATTGGCAAAAAGCGCACCGTCACCATTGGCTGCGGCTGGGCGGCCCTGAGCCTGCTGGGCATTACCCTCTCGGGGTTAACCGGGGCACCGCCGGTGCTGCTAGGGGCGGTGTTTTGCTTTGGCATTGCCTCGGGGGTGCTCACCCTGGGGGCGATCGTGCTGATGCTCGACCTGACGGTGGCCGAAACGGCGGGCACCTTTATTGGGGCCTGGGGGTTGGCCCAGGCGATCGCTCGGGGAAGCGCCACGGTGCTGGGCGGCGGCGTGCTCGATCTGGGCCGGGGGCTTTTGGGTCTGTTTCACGCGGGCGAAGTGCCGGCCTCTCAAACGTTTATGGCCTATGGGCTAGTCTTTATGGTGCAGGCGATGGGTATGGTGCTGGCGGTGGTGCTGCTGCGCCGGGTTAACATTCAAGAATTTCAGGCCAATGCTAGGGCCGCGATCACGGCGGCTTTAGAAAGCGATATGGACTAGTGGCGGAAGGCAGAAGGATGAAGGCAGAAGGCAGACATGAAATTCTCGATGTAGTGACGCTTCCCCACGGCACAGATAGGGCGGCTACATCCCTCTTTGAGGACTAAGATGCAAAACTTTTGGGATCAGGTGCTGGCCTTTGCTGAGGCGATCACGACCACCGTGGGCGAAAAGCTGCTGGTCGATTTTGGCCAGGTGCAGGCCGATTTGAAGGCGGATGGCAGTTTGGTGACCCGGTGCGATCGCTGGTCAGATGACACCCTGCGCGCCGCCATTCGTGAAGCATTCCCCGACCACGGCGTGCTCAGCGAAGAGGTTGAGCACATCTTCCCGGCCACCGACTGGTGCTGGATCATTGACCCGATCGACGGCACCACCAACTTCACGCGGGGTATTCCGGTGTGGGGCATTTCGTTGGGCCTGCTGTACCGGGGTACCCCAGTGTTTGGCTATGTGGCCATGCCGCCCTTACGCCAATCGTTCTATGGCTACTGGCCAGGGCACAGCGGTCTGGAGATGCCCAGCGGGGCCTTCTGTAACGGTCGCCCGATTCACACGAGCGAGGCTGAACCGGACAAAACCCAGTTCTTTAGCCTCTGCGCTCGCAGTACGGCGGTGCTAGCTAACCCTTTTCCCTGCAAGATTCGCATGCTGGGCTCGGCGGCCTATAACCTGCTGATTGTGGGGGCCGGCTGGGCGATCGGCGCGGTCGAGGCCACGCCTAAGATCTGGGATATTGCGGCGGTGTGGGCGATCGCGCAGGCTGCTGGTGCTACCTGGGTGCCGCTGGATGATCTGAACCCCTTCCCCCTAGAGGTGGGCAAAGATTATAGCGATCGCCCCTACCCCACCCTGGCCACCGCTCAGGCCTCATGGATAGAGCGGTTTCGTCCCCTCGTGCAGCGGGTTGTGCCGTAATGGTCTGTCGTCAAAACCCCTGTTAGCACAGTTGCCTAAAACAGTTGCCTAAATTGGCTCGCTACTGGGGCACCAGTTCGGTATTCACTTCGTTGATGGGGCGGCGGCGCAGTTCTTCTGACTCACTGCGAGGCAGCAGATCAAAGGCTTCGCGCATGGCATCGTCGATTGCCTCGTAGGCGACAATCCCCGTTTCATTCAGCAGCAGCTTGCCCTCGGTGTCAAACACCAGGGTTTGGGGCACGGCATTTTTAAAGTAGTAGCCCGGCTCATTGGGTGCGTAGGCATCTTTGACCGGAATCGAGTCGGCCATGATCGGGATGAAGTTGGCCACCCGGCCATAGGGAGCCTGAAGCTGGGAGATCACCGACGAAAATTTCTTGCAGTCGCTGCTGTCGTCAACGTAGATCACGACCAGAGATACCTTGCCGTACTTAAGCGACTGCTCCAGGCTGACCTTGGGGGGCACCAGCGACCCATTGCCCGCGTAAAGGGCAAAGATATTGCCGTCGTAGTTGTCGTCGGTGAGGCCCGCTAGTGCGGTAGGCTGCCCGCCTAAGCCCAGCCACAGCACCAGGGCAGCACAAACGAGTCCGATCGCTTGCCCCAGCCGGTGCCGGACCTCTGAGGAGAGACGATGGGTGGAGAAATGTGCGATGAGCCAGCGCAGCATGGCAGTGATGTCCTTGGTCTAGAGCCTGTATTCTTGGGCCTTGAGTTGTCACACTTGCAAAGCCACAGACTCTATTAGGCCACAGAATGGGGTTGCTTATTGCTGGGCTTCCCGAAATTCTTGTGCGATCGCTCGCATGGCCTCGCTGTTGGCTACGCGCAAATCGTCCGGGGTCCAGACTACGACCTGGTAATAGTTGTCGCCCATCTCAACGGTGGTGTGCAGGTAGGCGACGGGGCGCTGAGACACTTCACCGCGCACCTCGTATTGCACCGCCGGAAAGCCGTTGATCCGCTCTACGCCGGTGCGGGCTTGGTTGCCGATGACTTGAGCAAAGCCCCCCTTGAGAATTTGCAGATAGAAATTGGCTTGGTCTTCAAGGTTGCCGGGAGCCACGGCGTTGCGGTCTTCCCCCAGCACGATCAAAAACATGCTTTGGTCAAGGTTGTGGGCCTCTAGGTCGGCATTGGGATGCAGACTGCCGGTGGGAGCGGCCTGCCAACCGTTTTGCAGGCGCAGACGCACGGGCTTGAGGCGGCTTACCAGGGTGTCGTCTCGAAAGGAGCGATCGACCCGCTGGCTGTCCATGGTGCCGTTGCCATCGAGCGATCGCGACAGCCCCAGGGTGCCACATCCGGTGACTCCCAGGGCCACTGCTGCAACTACTAGCAGCGATCGCAGCCCACCTTGCCCTCTCCACCCAGTTTTACCAGCCATAGCTCCACCCTTTGCGGTCTCAGGTTCTGTCAGCTTCAAGGGTATAGCAACACCTCCGCAATCGCCCCATCCTCCCATATGCTAGATAGGGGTTTAAGGTGCAAGGTCTCGGGTGCAAGGTCTCAGGTGCAAGGTTTGAGCTCAGCCCTGAACTTGAACCCTGAGATCATTTCACCACACCCTTCCCCGTTGCCCCAAATCTAGAGTTATCCCATGTTACGAGCTGGCATTGTTGGGCTGCCCAACGTTGGCAAATCAACCCTATTTAACGCTGTAGTGGCCAATGCCAAGGCCCAGGCGGCAAACTTTCCCTTCTGTACCATCGAGCCTAACGTGGGCATCGTCGCGGTGCCCGATGGCCGCTTACAGGTGCTGGCCGACCTCTCTAGCTCCGACGAAATTGTGCCTGCTCGGGTTGAGTTTGTCGATATTGCGGGCCTGGTGCAGGGTGCCAGCCAGGGAGAAGGGCTGGGCAACCAGTTTTTAGCCAACATTCGCGAAGTCGATGCGATCGTCCATGTGGTGCGCTGCTTTGACGACGACGACATCATCCACGTCTCGGGATCTGTCGACCCGGTGCGCGACATTGAGGTGATCAACCTGGAACTGGCTCTGGCCGACCTGTCCCAGCTAGAGCGTCGGGTAGATCGGGTACGCAAACTGGCCCGCGCCGACAAAGAGGCCCAGGCTGAGCTGGCGATTCTCGAAAAAATTCTGCCGGTGCTCAACGAGGGCAAAACTGCCCGCCAAGTCGAACTAGACGACGAAGCCGAGGCAATTATTAAGCCCCTGGGGCTGCTCACCCGCAAGCCCGTGATCTATGCCACCAACGTGTCTGAAGATGACCTAGCTAGCGGCAATGCCTGGGTTGAACAGGTGCGAGCTGTAGCGGCGGCAGAAGACGCCCAGGTGGTAGTCATCTCGGCCCAGGTCGAGTCTGAACTAGTCGATCTCAACGACGCCGAGCGCAAAGACTTTCTCGAAGCCCTCGGGGTTGAAGAAGGCGGCCTCAAGACCCTGATTCGCGCTACCTACGAGCTCCTGGGCCTGCGCACCTACTTCACCACCGGCCCGAAAGAAACTCGTGCTTGGACGATCAAAGCGGGTATGGTTGCCCCCCAGGCTGCAGGGGTAATTCACACCGACTTTGAGCGGGGCTTTATTCGCGCTGAAACCGTGGCCTACAACGATCTGGTTGCCGCTGGCTCGATGGCCACCGCCAAAGATAAGGGCCAGGTGCGCAGCGAGGGCAAAGAGTATGTGGTACAAGAAGGCGACGTCATGCTGTTTCGCTTTAATGTGTAACCCATTGTTACCATCCCACCAGGATAGACGCGAAAACTATGGCTACAACAGTGGTCTGTAGGAGAAAATCTATCTACAATTTGAGCCATTGGGGGCGCGGACAGCTTGGCCCCAGCTCTGTAGGTATATAGCCGTGGCATCACCGCTTCAACCCTATCCTCAGCTTCGATCAGTGCTGCAACGATTGCAGGGGGTGCCCCCTTGGGCACTGCTGTCGCTGGTGATCAATGGGCTGCTGTTCATTACGGTGGTTGTCATGCTGCGGCAGCTCAGCCGTGCTGGAGACGATGTGCTGCGCCAAGCTAACGCCTTCGCCGCCGACCCCTACGTAGCTGTGGCCCCCTTTGACCCTGAATTGGGCAGGCGTCATAGCCTTGACTATGAGCAGTGGGTAGCCCTGCTAGCGGCTGAGGCCCAGGCAGCGGTGGCGCTTAACGCCCCGCGCCAAAATATTTTGCTGGGTGACTCGCTTACCCTGTGGTTTCCCTCTACGATGCTGCCGGGGCGCAAAACCTGGATCAATCAAGCGATCTCGGGTGAAAATACCGGCGGTCTGCGCGATCGCCTCTACCTGCTTGACGACACCTCTCCCGAGGCGGTGTTCATCATGGTGGGCATCAACGATTTGATCTGGGGCGGCTCGGAGGCTGACTTGGTCTACAACGTGCGCCGCATGGTGAACTACCTGCGCCAAACTCACCCCGAGGCGCGGGTGGTGGTGCAGTCGATCTTGCCCCACGGCGGCGAAACGGCTACGTGGGAAGGCCGCGATCGCCTACTGACCCTTTCCCCCGATCGGGTGCGCGAGGTCAACGACCAACTCAAGCTCGTGGCCGTCGAAACCGGAGCCGACTTTCTCAACCTTTACCCGCTGTTCGCCAATGGCGACGGCTATCTGCGTGCCGACCTGACTACCGATGGCCTACACCTCAACCAAAACGGCTATATGGTGTGGCGCACGGCCCTGGCCCTGTTCAACGAAACCGATTTTCAGCCCTAGGGGCGGTCGGCTTGATGCCCAGCTTCGAAGGCTGCTCTAAACCCCTGTCGGAGCCAACGCCAACTGATAGCGGTAGAGCGCCACAGGCTGATTTTGCGCCTTGAGAAAGTCAGGGTCTTGGGGCGAGAGATAGACGGCGGTCACCTGGTCGGCAACCACACCCTGGTCAATCTGGCGGTAGGCCGTCGTCGTCTCGACCTCGTTAAAGTAGGGTATTGCTCCCCCTCGAAACACCTGCTGAAACCGCTCCACGGTGATGAACCGATCGTCGGCGGTTTCGATCGCCCGGGCGGTTACGGTCGACTCTAGCTGGCGGTTCTGCCGGAGCAAGGTGATCTGGCGATTGGGGTTACTGGGGTCAACCTTTACCGCCCTCACCGTCGCCGCGCCCAGGTAGGCACGGGCCATACTTAGCCCGTTAAAGGCGCGATCGGCCACGGTCTGGGGCTGCCTCGTCACGATGGGAACCAGGCCTGGCGATGGTCTATTCACCGCCACAAAGCGCACTGGGCAGGTGACAGGTTCTCCTAGGTGCGCTTGGTTACTCTCAAACCCAGGACTCACTAGGTCAGGGGCTAGGGGAGCCGCTAGATCAACGAGAGTACTGGTCAGCTGCCACTCTCCCCGCAACCAGTCTGGATAAACCAAGTCTCCCTGGGCGGCGGGCAGAGCCGTTTTGTGCTCCCAATTTGGGAAAGCGGCTAGGCGATCGGCGATTGGCCCTGCTTGGGCTTGGCCGCTGCACAGCAGCCACACCGTCAGCAGCAACGTCAACCAAAACAAACGGCGGCGCAGCAGGGTTAGGAGCGATCGAGGCATAGGGCAATACCTAAAGCAACAAGCTAGAACAACCTGATGGCCACTTTGATTGAGGCTAGCGGCGGTAGGTAGGTAATCCCTATTCTGAGGGAAACCTGGTGGTAGAGATCACCTTAAATCAGCCCTAACGGACCAAAGTTAATGCCTAAAACAAGTTCATCATAGATGCTCTCGCCAAGCCGCACTGGCTCAGATAGGTTGTAATAGAAGATAGAAGCCGTTAGCCCCGATTGGCTGGGTCAATTGGCTGATTTCCTCTCCAGTTTGGGTTAGGCGAAGTTGAGACCTGTTAAGGTGACAAAACTCAAGCGGTCAGGCCAGAGTAACTGCTTTACTCGGAGTAATCGCCTGACAATCCTAGGTCATCTAGGTTAAATCATCTACCCTAAGATAGATGCCCTAGCAACTCCTTTGCTCGTTGCTACTCAGCTTTTCAAGGCTGTGGTCATTCCTAATCATCGTTGCTGTTGAGGATTGTCTTTGGAAACTCTGCCTTCTAGTGCTCAACCCCCCGATACCCCCGTAGAGATTACTGCTGCGGGTTTGCTAGAACGCTACGCAGCAGGGGAACGAGACTTTCGCGGCATTCAGCTGATTGGCGCTGACCTGAGTGACCAAACCCTCAGCGGAGCCAATTTTCGTCAGTCAAATCTGCAAAACACCAGCTTTCGGGGAGCCACCTTGGTGGGGGTCAACTTTCGCGAAGCTAAGCTCACCGACATCAATTTTGAACAGGCCACGCTGACCTTGGCCAATTTAATTGGAGCCGATATTGCCGATGGGTGTCTGGTGCGGGCCGATCTGAGCGAAGCGGGCATGCGCAGTGCCAACCTTGTAAGAGCCGATCTCAGCGAGGCCATCTTGCGGGAAACTAACCTCAACGAAGCTGTGCTCGATCATGCCACCCTGCAAGGAGCGGTATTGAGCGAAGCTAGCCTTAGCCGAGGTCGTCTGCTGGCTGCTAACCTCAGCCACGCTAACCTGGAGCACGCCAACTTAACTAGCGCGCTGATGAATCGGGCTAGTCTCAAAAACGCTAGTTTGGTTGGGGCTGTGTTTACTGGGGCCACCCTAGAGGGGGCCGATTTTCAATCGGCCAATCTAAGCCGAGCCAAGTTAACCAGCACTAATCTAGTCAATGTCAACTTGTCTTACGCCAATTTGCGGGGGGCCAACCTGAGTTGGAGCTCACTGCGGGGGGCCAATCTGCGCGGCGCTACCCTCTATCGCACTCGGTTGAGTTGGTCGAACCTCAGCGGGGCTGACCTCACCGATGCTGTGATGATTAACGCTAAGCTCGACTACACTAACCTGCGACGCACCGATGTTCACGGCGCTATTATGCCCGATGGCTACACGATGGGATCCAAGGGCGAGGCCTAGGGTTGGGTTTGGAGTAGTGCGTTATACCCAATCCGAATCCCATGCCCCCGATTCCCAAGCGGCCAACCCGTAGGGGCGCGTGGCATGTGCCCTGCTAACAAACAGGATTCAGTAGAGCCTAAGCGTGTTTTTGGTTAGGGTGTCGCTTGGCGGGGTTCGCGGTGGTTGGCCTGCATGGGCACCGTGGGCCACAAAAACGGCCAGTACACGGATGTCAGCGACGGGGGGGTGTTGCGCAAGTAGGTGATCATCTGCCGCTGCAACGCCTGAAACTGGTCTTGAATGGCCAACGCCTCCAGGTGCAACAGCGAGGGTAGATAGCTAATTAGCCCTTCCTGACGGTGTAGCGTTTGGTGCAGTCGGGGCCAGCTAGCTAGTCCTTCGGGTACTGTCTGACTCAGACGCAATGACAGGCTGGTGGTCGAAAAGGTGGTGGCTGTAGCCGGGTCGAGAGCGGGGGCGTAGGCTTCGGCCTCGGCGGTTTGCTGCATGACAAAGCTCAGGCTGAGGCCCTGGAAAAAGATGCGCAGGGGGGCGGTAGTGACATCGGGCAATTCGGGCATAAACGGAATGCGGCCCAGGTCAGCATTGAGGTTGTTGGGGTCGCCGATGCTCAGGTGCGATCCACCGACCATGGTAACCAGGTGTTTGTTGCTAGGCAGCTGCATAAAGGGTCGCAGCTGCTGACTCGCCATGGGGGTAACGGTGTCGTGGGTGGCGGCCAACACTAGAGTGGGCACCCGTACCCGGCTTAGCCCAGCCTCACCAAACAGCAGGCCGGTGAGAGGATTGGCCACAATCAGCTGAGAAATGCGATCGTCGCGCAGATTGGCGTATTTAACCGGCAGGTCGAGGGCGGCGCACTGAAGCCAGTCGGCGGGGGAAACATTGACTGGGTTGAGGGTTTGGCAGTAGGTTTCGAGCGATCGCAGATCGAGGGCTGCCCCTGCCAGCGCCAGCCCTGTGTAGCCCCCCAGGGAATGACCAATGAAGGTGACGTCGCGGGTGTTGATGCGATCGCGCAGGCTGTAAGAGTGACGGTTAATCTTTTCTAGGCGATCGAGCACGAAGCTAATGTCGCGAGGGCGATCGAGAAACTCGGTGGCGGGTAAGATGCGGCTCTGAGAGGCGACCCCAGGCAGGTCATCAGCAGGAAGCGACAGCAGAGCCGCCACGTTGCTGCCCGGATGCTCGACTGCCACCACCGTGAGCCCGTGGGAGGCCAGGTGCTGGGCTAAATAAGCAAAGAAGCGGCGATCGGCCCCAAACCCGTGGGAGATCACCACCAGGGGGCCGTGGCTGTCTTGGCTCCAGTAGATATCGACCGGAATGCTGCGATCGCGGCTGCGATCGCGCAGGATCAGTTCCCAGCGCTCTACGTTAGAGGGGCCAGTCGCAAAGGGGTCGGGGCCAAGCAGAGTCACCGGATCGGTTGCCTCGGGCTCTGGGGCCTGGCGCAGCACCCGGCTGAGGGCTTTGCTTTCCATCTGGGCTAGGCGAAACTGAGACGCCAGGGTAATCAGGGTGCCCACGTTAATTTCGAGGGTGTCCTGGGGCATGGCCCGCAAAATGCCCAGCAGCGTCAGCCCCGACTCGGCTTTAGACATCTGCTCTAGGGTGATTCGCAGATCGGTGGCCGACAGGTTGGGGGCGATCGCCCGAAGGGTGTCGAGTAGCTGCGCGCCACCGGGCGTATTTAAAATTTCGTCTAAGATAACTTGACCAACCTCTGGCTCTAGGGTAATTTCGCCCTGGAGCGTCTCCTGAATGCTGGCGTTGAGCAATGGGCGATACAACCGCAGCGAGCCAGGCACCTCTCCGGTGGTGGCGAAGGTCTGCAAATCGTCAAGGCTTACCGTTTGGGAAAACCGCCCCAATCGTACTGTCACCGATTCTGCGGCGGCGGCAGATGGGCTGAGGGCCAGACCACCCGCTATCAGCCCGCTCATTACCAAGGCTAAACTACCCCACCGTCGACGCTGTATCGGAGCAACCAAACCACTAAAACAAGACACTATAGATCGCACGGTAAAACGGCAGGATCAGGAGTACGAAGGTAGGGCACAGCAACGATTCAGGACAGGCAATGGGTTCACTGTTCCCAAATTCTCTCCATTAGTTAACTTAATCTAAACGACAGCACCCCTCGGTGGTGGGATTTCATCATCAAGTTTTTTTGCAATTGCCCAACACGACATTCACCCTATGACCGAGATTGTCATTGGCGTTATGGGGCCAGGGGCCGCCGCTACCCCAGCCCAGCTAGAGACAGCCTACGCCCTCGGATACGCGCTAGCCTCTACCGGATGGGTGGTCCTTACCGGTGGGCGCGCTGCTGGTGTGATGGCGTCGGCCTGCCGAGGAGCCAAAGCGGCTGGCGGGCTGACCCTGGGAATTTTGCCCTCCGCCGATGGTCACGATATGTCAGCAGATATTGATATTCCTATTCTGACGGGGCTGGGCGATGCCCGTAACGCGATCAACGTGCTGTCGAGCCGGGTCGTGGTGGCCTGTGGTCTTGGCCCTGGCACTGCCTCAGAAATCGCCCTGGCTCTTAAAGCCGAAAAGCCAGTGATTTTAATGGCTATGGACCCCAGCGCGATCGCCCTGTGGCAGAGTTTGGCCACCGGGGCGATCGCGATCGCCCCTACCGTTGAGGCGGTTATCGACCAAATTCGAGAATGGCTACAGCCCTAGGGCAGGCTAAGGGGGCTACCCAATAGCTCTGGTTGGCTAGCTCATACCAACTCCTATTGGTATATTCCCGATTTGTAGGGGCATGGCAGTGCAATGCTCCCTACGAGGTATCGGCTTCGAATCGGGGTTGTGTGACTCGGATGTGGTATCAGCGCTCAGATCGGCAACAGACTCAGAGTTTGGGGCCGACAACCGCCGAAAAGTTGGCTAATGTAAGCTAAGAGCTAAGCCCTCCATTCGCTGGTGCCATGACCGATAACAAACCATCGCCCAGAGAGAATTTTCTCTTTCCCCGCAGCAAGTACTGGGGCGAGTTTACGCCGCAGCAGCTAGCCTTCAACGCTAACCTGCAAGAATTTGCCCAGCGAGTGTCCTTTGTGTGCAACTTAGAAACCGGCGGCAAGATGTCCGCTGATGATGCCTACGACGAAATCAGGCGGCTGTGGAAAGACCTAAAGAAATCTAAGGCCAACTTGATTGACGCCGAAACTTTACCGCCGCCCGAGTTGCCGCCCGACAATTCTGGAATATGAGGCATTGAAGGTTGTGACGGCAGACCCAAACCGGCTCTAGCCACTGTGGCGTTACCCATGGCTTAGCCTCGCTTAAAACGTGAGTTCGACAAAAAATGATTTTTTGGAAAAACCGTTTAATCATCCCCGCTTGGAAGGGGTAGGGGTGGGTTCATTGGGGATAAGAAGCTTTTTCCCGGTTTGGAAGCTTACTCTCTGTCGCCCTTTTGACCCACCCTGCCCTCCGGGCACCCCTCCTAGGAGGGGATGGGGCCAGCTTTTCTGCTGCATAAAATGTCATCGAACTGACGTTTTCCTAAAACGCCAGGGAGGCGAGATAAAAGCTGACTAGAAACCCGGCAATGGTTGAAAACGTGATCGACCCACCGCCCATTTCGTAGGCTTCGGGCATCATTGTGCTGGCCACCATGGCCAGAATGGCCCCCCCAGCCGTCGCTTGGGCCACCGCTAGCACCCATTCAGACAACACGTTGACCATCAGGCTACCGACCACCGCCATCAGGCCGCTAAGCAGCACCGCACCGCTCCACAGGGCCAAAATGCGTCCCCCAGACGTACCGGCCTGGCGCATGCCAATCGAACTCGACATTGCCTCGGGAATATTAGAAATAAACACCGCCATCAAAAAAGAGGCCCCGGTATGGCCCAGGCCGGTGTGAAAGCCAATCACTAGCGCCTCGGGAATGTTGTCGATCAGGGTGCCCACCAGAATGGCCAGGGGGGCAGAGCTCTGGGCGAGTTCTTTAAACTGCTGTTCGGAAATGGGGATGTCAACTTCTACGCTGTCGAGCACCTGTCGCCGCCAGCGATCGTCGTCGATTAGAACGGGCTTGGTGGTTGACTGGGTAGTTTCGCGCAGTCGTCGAGCCAAAATGCGGCTCAATCCGCTAGAGATTTGAGGCGCATAGGTGAGCATGGCGTCGAAATCAGCCTTGTCTAGCTCATAGAGTTCCATGGAGGTTTTAGCCAGCACCGTGGCCGATCGCTCCTCACCGGTTAGCAGCGCCATTTCGCCAAAGATTTCACCCGCCCCCAGGGCGGCCAGCCGCTGCTGACCCTTATAGATTTCGGCTTCGCCGTCCACGATTAAAAACATTGAGCTACCGGGGGCACCCTCCCGACATAGCACAGTTTCTGGCTCCACCTGAAGGGGTTTTAGCAGCGGGATAATCGCCTGCATTTCAGCCGGGGAGAGGCTGTGGAGCACCTCAATGTGGCCAATGCGATCGAGCACCTCCGAGGCCTCGTCTTGGCGGTGGTGATAGAGAAAACGCCGCGACGACGAAGGGTGCCGAATAAAGCCCCCCTGGTTGTCGATGTAGGTGACAATCACCGTAAACAGGGTGCCCCCCAGGGCAAACCCCACTACCAGAGGCCAAAAGCCGCTGCTGGTGTAGGCTGGTAACGTAATGTCAAAGGCGATCGCCGATAGCAGAGTGCCGCTGCCAAAGGCCATGATCGCCGCTGTAATCGATCGTGCCGGTCGCCAGGCAATGCCCAAGACCGCCCCCACCAATAGGCTAGAGGCCGCTAACAACCCTTGAACTAATGCCGCCAACGGAATGCTCATTACCGCAGTGACCGGGAGTGCAATAACCGGGCATGATGATCAGAGTACTGCACAATGCTCCGCTTCCTGGCAAACTAGAGCCTAAGGATTTTATCGCTCACCGCCTCCGTTGCTATGACCCCACCCAGTCAGCGCCGTCGGCGCTCTGCCCCTGCCCCCGCCCGGCGATCGCGCCCGCCCGCTCGATCCTCATCTCAGCGGCGACCTTTTGTGGGGCTATGGCTGCTGTGCGGGCTGCTCTACGCCGCCGTCGGAGTCATTATCGTGGCTTTGGCCCCTCCCTGGGTCTGGTTAGTGGCGGTGGCAGGGGCGTTGGTTCAGAGTTTGGCCCTGGCTGGTCCCCAAACGCTACAGCGCTTCCGTTGGCTAGCAGCGAACCTGGTGGTCTTGGGTAGCATCTTGGGTGGCACAGCCCTGGCGGTAGCTATTTCTATTGCTCTCAACCATTTGGGGGTCAACAACCTCGACGAGTTAGCCATTGGCCGTGCCGTGATTGAAGTGGCGCTTTACAGTCTGCTGGCGGCGCTGCTGGCGGTGCTGTGTAGTCTGGTCACCACTACCCTGGGCGATCGCCTCCTGCGCCGCTATCAAGGCCGTACCATCACTGTGGTGCTCCTGGGTACCTGCCTGCTGGGGCTGGCCATTGGTGGCGCACTAGGTATGCTGATCGCCCCAGCTTAGCCAATAGGGGTTTAGCCTGTTAAGCAATGTCGTAGCGAAAGCTCAGGGTTGTCCAGCGATCGTGATGCAGGGCATAGGCGTCTTGGACGGCAGACTTACCCTCGGTGTTGGGATCTAGGCTGAGGTCTTGGAGGAGCGCCTGGGCTAACTTTAGAGGCTTAGGGACAGGGCGAAAGCCCGCATCTAAGGATGGCGGTTCACCACTCAGAACGGCCAGGCAACGATCGAGGGGCTGGGTGCTGAGAATCAGGTAAGCCTCAACCCAGGTAGCTGATCCGGGCATGGCCCAGCCTGCACCATCCCTGGGTTGAGGTAACAGCTGTCCTGCCTCCAGCAGCCTAGGGGCTGGGATTTGATCAGTGTCTTCCTCGGGGTTGACCTCGGAGAGATTGACCAGGGCAGTGCATTCTCCCCGGCTATTGAAGTTGATCCACAGCAGGTGCAGGGCCTGGGCCGTAGTGTTGGCAATGCGGTAACCAATCCGGCTGTCTCGGGGCAGCAGTAGGGGGCCAGCAGTGGCCAGAGATTTTTGGGCCTGGCGAATTGCCAAGGGCCAGGCCTCAGGAAGACGACGTTCGGTAGTCTGTACCTCCAGGGGGCGAAGCTGAGGCTGCACGGTCTCTAGCACTGCCGCTACTGCCAGTTGGGACGAAGCGCGGTTTTCGGTGAGGCGCACCAGCTTTAGGGCTAGCAGGGTTTGTAGATAGGGGGCCAGCCGGTTGACGGCTGTTTTAACGGCCTCTTCTTTAGCCAGCATTGTGCCGGGCAACAGGGTGCGATTGGGGGCAAACAGCCCATAGCTGCTCTCAGGAGGCAGGTTGATGCCTGGCTTAGGGCCAGCGGTCGTGGCACCGGGTAACGCGGCGGTAAGGGTGGGGGCCGGGCCGGTGGGCAACCGACCAAACAGACAGTCGGCCGCTTTTTCTCCGGCGGTCACGGCTGTAACCAGGGGCAGACCCGCCAGGGCGCTGGTGGCGTCAACCCGCTCAACCCGCTTGAGCTGGCTATCGAGGGCCACCACCAGATCAATGGTTTGAGGCAGCACCCGCACCCGTTCGTAGACGGGCTGTCGAGCTAGGGTGGCCAGGGTTAGATTAGCGGATGCAAGGGGTTTAGCTGTGCTCTTGAGTCCCAGCCGCGACTCTAGGCGCAGGGGGATAGTCTGGCCCGTCGGAGAGGTAACTTCTAGCTGAGACCCGGGCTGGAGATAGCGCAGCACCTGGGGAGGCACCCCTCCTAGCCATAGGGTCAGAGGGCGATCGCTGCCGCTAGACAGCACCACCCCTTCAGCCCCTGCTGACTGCGGCTGAAGGCCATAGACTCCGGGGCCACTGCGAGCGGGTAGGCGATCGCTCACTACTGGCCGTTGATCGGCTCCTACCCACCGCTGGAGGTATCGCTCGGCCCGCTGGATCAAAGCCTGGGTCGATGGGGTGGGCGGCCCCGCCCACAGACTTTGGGTGAGGGCGTAGGTGAATACCCCGGCGCTAAAGCCCTCCCACTGGCTTTCTAGCACTAGTCGACCTGTATCGGCGGCCCGCAGCAATAGCCCTGGCCAGGGGAGAGTCAAGGGATCGCCCAGGGGCAGTGAGGGATCTCCCAGCGCAGCGAACGTGCCGGTGGGTACTGTGGGGCGCGATCGCACCCGCGAGTTACCCCAGCGCAAATATCCGGCATCCTGGCTACCGGCGTCTATCACGGTGGTCAGGTTGGGCGTGGCCAGGTGAGCCAGGCGGGCTACGACTTCGGCTTCTAGCAGATCCGCCAAAGCCGGAGAGTCTTCACTGGGTAAGTGGCTGTCTGCGGTGACCCAGGCCAGGTGCAGGGAGCTGTTCTCCGCCGCCCCCTGCACCTGCACCTGGCTGCCGTAGCCACTAAAGTGCAGCACCACTACGTCATCGGCCTGGGCTTGTTGCACCAGGTGTTCGTCAATCGCCGTTAAAATGCCGGCGCGAGTGGCTTCCTGGTTAGTCAGGGTGACCACATCCACCGGCTGAAAGCCAAACCGATGGACCAATAGCTGTCGCTGGAGATCAATATCGGTGAGGCAACCCCGCAGGGCAACGTCTTGAGCCACCCCAGGATCGAGGGCGCGATCGGGGTAGGCATTAATGCCAATCAGCAGGGCGAGTTTTCGACGGGCGGGCTTAGCCAACGCTTGCTGATACTGGTTTGAGCCGGCCAGCAGGGCCGTGCCCCCCACCCCCAGCGCCCCCAGGGCCAGACTTGCCTGCTGCAAAAACGCCCGTCGATTCAGTCTCACCGAGTTAATCGCATCCTAATTGCTAGGGTTGAACTTAGCTAACGGCTTCAGCCACCTGCATGGCTTTAGCCAATTCTGCGGCTACTTCGGGCCGCGAAAACTCAGGCGGGGGTAGCTCGCCCCGACGCAGCATTTCACGCACTTTAGTACCGGACAGGTGAATGCGCTCTTCCTTCGTGCTAGGGCTGGTTTTAGACGTCGCCATCCCCCCGGTGCGGGTGCAGTAGAAAGCATGCTCAAACTTCATCGGCACAATGCCCAACTCCGCTGGCTCAAACTCATCAAAGATGTACTGAGCGTCGTAGGTGCCATAGTAATCGCCTACCCCAGCGTGGTCACGGCCCACAATGAAGTGGGTGCAGCCATAGTTCTTGCGAATAAGCGCATGGAAAATGGCTTCCCTAGGCCCAGCGTAGCGCATTGCGGAGGGATTGATCGCAAGAATCACTCGCTCCTGGGGGAAGTAGTGCTCCATCATAATTTCGTAGCAGCGCATACGCACATCGGCGGGGATATCGTCGGATTTGGTGGCCCCCACCAGCGGATGCAAAAATAGGCCATCGACGGTTTCTAGGGCGCACTTTTGGATGTACTCGTGGGCGCGGTGGATGGGGTTGCGGGTTTGGAAACCAACAACGGTCTTCCAGTTGCGATCGCGAAACATGGCCCGCGATGCCGCCGGATCGACCTGGTAGGTGGGGAACAGAGGATGGGGATCGCGCTGCATGAGCCACACCGGTCCCGCCAAATTCACTGCCCCCTGTTCGTAGACCACCTTGACGCCAGGGTGCTTGTCTTCGTCGGTGCGGTAGACATTGATCGCCTCATGGGCCTTGTCGTAGGTGTATTTTTCTTCTAGCTCTAGCACCCCGACAAAGCGGCCGCTGGGGTCGTCGAGGCGCACCAGACTGCCCTCTTTCAAGGGGGCGGCGATCGCCTCATCCACCGATAGCGTCACCGGAATTGCCCAGGGTAAGCCGTTGGCCAGGCGCATGTCGGTGACTACGGTATCGTAGTCAGCTTTCTTCATGAAGCCCTCTAGGGGGCTAAAGCCGCCAATGGCAATCATCACCAGATCAGAAAAAGCCCGCTCATCCAGGCTGACCCGAGGCAGGGTATCGGCTTGGTCTAAATAAACTGCTGTTTTGTCGGGGGCCACCAGGCGATCGATCAGGGTGCCGCCGTGGGGGGCAATGCCGTCTTTTTGTAGAGTCATTGAGATACTGCTGCCTTCTGCGTGAGATTAAGTGAAACAAAGGGAACGGGGAAACAGCCAACCCTGGCGAGTTGGTATTAACCCCGATTCTCCGGTGGACAATAGGGGTTAACCGCCTTGTTCTATGAAATTACATCTTGGGATCAATGTCACCCAGCTAACCCAGGTATTCGTCGCTTGTCAGGGTAGCCGGGAATAGCTCGGCCCAATTGGTTGGGTTCAATCAGTCGCGATAGAGTTGTTGCCACAGGGGGTGAGATGGGCCTTGAGCTTCAATGCGGTGGTCTAGCCGCTCCAGTCGCTGCTGCTCGGCTTTAGTTAAACCAAACAGAATGTAGCGGCTTTCAGCAATCAATAGCGCCACAGTCAGCCCTACACAGAGCCCTAAACCCAAGGCGGCTAGGCGATTATAGGCCAGACCCAAACGCACTGCCGACCAGGTAAAGTATTGGCGCAGCAGGGCAATGTCGGGGCGCAGGCTCCAGAGGCTAAGGCTGCCGACAGTCAACCACAGCAATCCACTAATGACCCACCAGCGGCGCAGTATAATCACCCGCAGGCGTTCTAAACGTGAGCTATGGCTCAGTGAGGCCATGGACAACGTCCTTGTAATTAGCTAAAGCTCTCAGGCGGCGAGGTGTCGTCGGATGAGGCGAGGGCCATGTCTGTATAGGCCTGACCACTGCGCTCTCGCCACAGGGCGAGCAGCGAACTGGCCACAAAAATGCTGGAGTAAGCCCCGGCCAAAAAACCAATAATTAGCGCTAGGGCAAAATATTTTAGAGTTTGGCCGCCAAACACCACGATCGCCACTAGGGGTAGCACCGTGGTGAGGGAGGTATTGATCGATCGCCCCAGGGTTTGGTTAACGGCGCTGTCGACAATGTCGTTGATGTGGGTGCCAGGGTGCAGCTTGCTATTCTCGCGAATGCGATCGTAAATCACCACCGTGTCGTTCACTGAGAAGCCCACAATGGTCAGCAGCGACACAATAAATAGGCTATCGACCTCGACTCCCAGCACCAGACCCAGCACCGCGAACGCTCCTACGGTGATGGCTACATCGTGCAGCAGGGCTAGGATGGCCAGCAGTGCATAGTCAATCTTAAACCGCAGGCTGAGGTAGATCACAATGCCTGCAAAGGACACCAGCAGGGCTAGTAGGCCCGACGATAGAAGCTGCCGCCCAATCACCGGCCCCACCGAGTCAATCTGGGTTGAACTGGCGTCAAAGGGGCCAATGGCTTCGTCAAGGGCGCTTTGCAGGGTGGCCCGTTCCTCCACATCTAGGTTGCGGGTGCGAATTGAGAGCACCTGCTGATCTTGGCCCAAAATTTGCAGGCTGCTGGAGTCTAGCCCCTGTTGGCTGAGCACCTGGCGCACCTCGGTCAGATCAATTGGTTCGGTACAGGTCTCGCTGATGGTACAGGTGCGGCTGAGCTGTAGGCGGGTGCCGCCCACAAAGTCAAGGCCCGGATTCAGGGGTGCCCCGAACTGCTGCCACGACAGCGCCATGGCTACCAAACTAGCTAATACCAGCAGCCCCGATACGGCCCACCACAGACTTCGCTGCTGAATGATGTTGAGCTTCATGGTCACTCCTAGGGGCGAACGGTGGTTAAACCGGGGCAAAACAGATTTGGCCGCCGGAACTGGGGCAGGCTAATGGCCAAAAACAGCAGGGTACGACTACAGGTCAGGGCTGTAAACATGCTGATGATGACGCCAATGGCCAGAGTGAGGGCAAACCCTTTCACCAATCCAGCCCCAAAATAAAACAGTGCGAGGCATGAGATCAGCGTGGTCACATTGCTGTCTAAAATGCTGGAAAAGGCGCGATAAAACCCCGATTCTACTGACCGATACAGGGTTTTGCCCGATCGCAGCTCTTCGCGGGTGCGCTCAAAAATCAGCACGTTGGCATCGACGGCCATGCCAATACTGAGAATAAACCCGGCAATACCCGGCAGGGTGAGGGTCACCCCCAGCAGATTAAAGGCGGCCCAGGTGAGTAGGGCATAGATAACCAGCGACAAATCGGCCAGGATGCCCGGCAGGCGGTAGTACACCGCCATGAAAATTAGTACAAGCACCAGGCCAACAATGCCAGCGTAGAGGCTGCGCTGAATGCTATCGCGGCCCAAGGTAGGGCCAACGGTGCGGTTTTCAACCACTTCTACCGGCAGGGGCAGGGCACCGCCCCGCAGCTGAATTTCGAGGTCGCGGGCCGACTCGGCGGTAAAGTTGCCGGAAATCACCGCACTGCCGCCGGTAATACCGGTTTCAGCGTACTGCACGTTGACCGTAGGGGCGCTCAGCAGGCGGTTGTCGAGAAAGATGCCGATGCTGCGCCCGGTACCGGCAATGGCTCGACTGAGTTCGGCGAAGGCGTTGCCGCCCTGGTTATTGAACTGAATCACCACTTCCCAAAGAGTGCCGCTGGTGGGGCGGGCGATCGCATCGGTCAGCTGATCTCCTCCCAGGGTGCTGGGCTCAAACAGGTTGGCAATGGCGGCTTCACTACCGGCGATATCGGCCTGAAGCCGATCAATGCGGGCCTGGGTTTCAGCATCTACGGTTGTTTCTGAGGGCAGGGTAGCCTGAATTGCGGCCAACTCGCCCAGGTGACCTTGCAGCACCTGGTTTTCGATCGCGAGTTGCTGTTCGGTGCCCGCCCGTTGGGCACGGAACTCCAGCTGTGCTGTGCCCCCCAGCACCCGCTCTGCCTGCTGGGGGTCGCTAACGCCGGGCAGCTGTACCAGCAGCTGATTGTTGCCTAACTGCTGCACGATTGCCTCTGAGACGCCCAGGCCGTTGACGCGGCCCTCAACCACGGTTTGCACCGCCTCCATTTCCCGCTCGGTGATAGTGGGAATGGCCTCGGTGGGTTGCACCTGAATGGTGAGCTGAGAGCCGCCTCGCAGGTCTAACCCCAGTCGGGTGGGAATTTGGCTAATGATCACCACAGCGGCGATGGTGAGCGCCAAAATAACCCCTAGCCAAGCTCGATATTTTGCCATTGCGGTTTGCTGTGGTGTGAGTGCAGGTAAGGGATGGTCATCCCTCAAGAACATGAGAAGGGAACGGTTTATTCTCCAATTGAGCCATGGTGGGCAATGCCCACTCTACAGCTGACCCTAGACGTTAAGGGCGACCATGTTTTCGACGGCGGCCTCAATTTGTTTGGGTTGCACAATGGTCAATGTCTCTAGCTTACCGTTGTAGGGGGTGGGGATGTCTTGGGAAGACAGGCGCACTACCGGAGCATCGAGTTCGTCAAAGTAGCGATCGTTAATTGAGGCAATGATTTCGGCCCCAATGCCGCCGGTTTTCATGCATTCTTCGACGATAATCACGCGGTGGGTCTTTTTGATCGACGCGCCGATGGTGTCGAAGTCAAGGGGCTTGAGGGAGATGAGGTCAATCACCTCGGGGTCAATGCCTTTTTTCTCTAGGCCCTTCACCGCCTGGGTGACGTGGTGGCGCATGCGCGAGTAGGTGAGAATAGTGACGTCTTTGCCGGGGCGCACAATCTCGGCTTTGTCGAGGGGCACCACGTACTCGTGGTTGGGCAGATCTTCTTTCAGGTTGTAGAGCAGCACATGCTCAAAGAACAGCACCGGGTTGTCGTCGCGGATGGCGGCTTTAAGCAGTCCCTTGGCGTTGTAGGGGGTAGAGCAGGCCACGATCTTCAACCCCGGCACGGCCTGGAAGTAGGCCTCCAGGCGCTGAGAGTGCTCGGCTCCTAGCTGACGACCCACCCCCCCCGGCCCGCGAATCACCATAGGAATTTTGAAGTTGCCGCCGGAGGTGTAGCGCAACATGCCCGCATTGTTGGCAATTTGGTTAAAAGCCAGCAGCAAGAAGCCCATGTTCATGCCTTCGATGATCGGGCGCAGGCCGGTCATGGCGGCCCCGACAGCCATGCCGGTGAAGCTGTTTTCGGCGATCGGGGTGTCGAGCACGCGCAGCTCGCCGTATTTGTCATAAAGGTCTTTGGTGACTTTGTAAGAGCCGCCGTAGACGCCGACGTCTTCGCCCAGCACAAAGACGGTGTCGTCGCGGCCCATCTCTTCGTCGATGGCCTCGCGCAGGGCGTTGAATAGGAGAGTTTCTGCCATGGGTGGATGTGGGTGGGTAAATGAGTGGATGGGTGGGCGGGTGGATGGGCAAGCATCCGGTAGGGTGCATTCGCGGCCAGATAACTTAGGCGGCTCTCAAGCTCACAGCAAGCCGCAATGCACCGTTTCCAAGGACTGTAGGGTGGGCACTGCCCACCACGGCATCGGCCAGTTTTCAGGGAAATACCCTGGTGCTAGGTCGATCAATCCTCAGCGAAGATATATTTATAGAGATCGTCGGGGCTGGGCTCGGGGCTGTCTTCAGCAAAGGTGAGGGCGTCGTCGATGCGGGTTTGGATGCGATCGCGAATTTCCTTCAGTGCCCCCTCGTCGACCAGGCTGTGTTCAAGCAGGTAAGCCTCAAACCGCTTGATCGGGTCACGGGCTAGCCAAGCTTCTTTTTCGGCTTTCGATCGCAGCTCGTCAGGGTCAGCCAAACTGTGGCCTCTAAAGCGGTAGGTGAGGGCCTCGATCAGGGTAGGACCTTCTCCGGCTCGGGCTCGGGCTACAGCTTCCTGGGCTACGGCGCGTACCGCCATCACATCCATGCCGTCGACTTCAACCCCAGGCATACCAAACACCGCCGCCTTTTTGTAAATTTCGGGCTGGGAGGTGGCCCGCTCATGGGCCATGCCGATCGCCCACTTGTTGTTTTCCACCACAAATAAGATCGGTAGCTTCCACAGGGCGGCCATGTTTAGGCACTCAAAGAACTGACCGTTGTTGGTGGTGCCATCACCAAAGAAGCAGGCGGTTACCTGGTCGGCACTGGGGTCCTTCAGGGCATCTTTGCGGTAGCGCGACTGAAATGCAGCTCCCAGCGCCACAGGAATCCCTTCGCCAATGAATGCGAACCCCCCTAGGAGGTTGTGCTCACTAGAAAATAGGTGCATGGAGCCACCCCGCCCCCGGCTACAGCCGGTCTCTTTGCCAAACAGCTCCGCCATGACATTCTGCGCGGGCACCCCGGCACTGAGCGCATGCACGTGGTCACGGTAGGTACTGCACACATAGTCGTCGGAGCGCAGGGCCTTGATTACCCCAGTCGAAACCGCTTCCTGACCGTTATAGAGGTGTACAAACCCAAACATTTTGCCCCGGTAGTACATCTCGGCGCACTTATCCTCGAAATAGCGCCCTAGAATCATGTCTTCGTAGAGCACCAGACCCTCATCCGCAGTAATTTGGGCCGCTGGAGCCTGAAATTGGGGCAATGTCCGTTCTTGAACCATGGGTTTGCTGGGTCCTACGCCGCGATGTCCAACATTTGACTATACCGAAAAGTATCCCCGCTGGGCAGGGGCCGAGGCAGATACGCTCTCCATCATACCGAGTGGGTTGCTTCGCAACGGTGTTCGGCATAGCGGTGGGATAAGCATACTCCGGTCCCCTAGGTCCCATATTAAGGAGCCGTACTTTTATGCGATCGATTATGGATAGCCTACGGGGAGAAACATCAATCATGGGCCGCCAGCACCGGCCCGATCTTGACTCAATCTTTGCATTGCGCTGAATGGGCATTTTCCATTTTTCTTAGAGCGACGTTTCGAAAGATTGCTGTTGTTGGCGGGGCGCTGTAACCGTCTAAAGGCCCTGGTAAAGCTGGATGTGGCCCTCAGGGAGGTTCCCGTAGCTAGTCAAGGGCGGGATTACCTCTGGCAGTGGCGGCGGGCATGTGTTATAAACTTCACCTTTGCTCTGATTTTGGGGCAAACGCGATAGGGTGTAGCTATTTACCCAAGGCCTCGGAGCCTGGGGCTATTGCCGGTGGCACAGCTAAGCAAATGTCAGGGTTAAACACGACGTATAGGGTGAACAGGGCTAAAGGCGACCAGGGAGGTGGCACAGTGGTTGGGGACAAAGGTTGGGGGCAACGACTGGTTAGGGCAAAAGCGCTTGAAGACAGCGGGTGCTCTAAGGTTGCAGTTATTAAAAGTTCAATGGGTTGAGCAGTCCGCAACAAATCTTTTTGGATACCATTTCGAGTGAATTCGCCGTTGGGGATGTGAGCTGTGCAAATTCCGTTAGACTACTACCGAATTCTGGGGTTGCCCATTCAGGCGACCGCTGACCAGCTAAAGCAGGCCCACCGCGATCGGGGCTTGCAGCTGCCCCGGCGCGAATTCTCTACCGCCGCCATTGAGGCTCGTAAGCAGCTCATCGATGATGCTTACAGCGTTTTATCTAACCCCGATCGCCGCCGCGACTACGACAGTAAGTTTCTCGCCAGCGCCTACACCGTCGATATGGCCCCCGAGCCGTTGCTAGAAGCACGGAATTCGGGCCTGGAGGTGAGCGCCGATTTGGGGGAGGCCGCGCTCCGGTCGCTGGCCACCGAACCCGGCGGTAGCGAAGCTCAAAGCTCAAAAATTGAGATTGAGAGCGATCAACTGGTTGGGGCCTTGCTGCTGCTGCTCGAATTAGGAGAATACGAGCAGGTGCTTCAGCTGGGGCAACCTCAGCTCAGCAACCCCTATGCCAGTGCCGATGGGGGTATGCCCCCCCCGGACTCCGCTCAAGCTGACGTAGTGCTCACCCTGGCCCTGGCCTGTCTAGAACTAGGGCGCGAGCAGTGGCAGCAGCGCCAGTACGAAGTTGCCGCCGAATCGCTCCAAACCGGCCATGAACTGCTGGCCCGTGGCAACCATTTTCCCAATCTGCGGGCCGAAATTCAAACCGAACTGTATAAGCTGCGCCCTTACCGTGTCCTAGAACTGCTGGCTCGTCCCCTCGACCAAACTCGCGAACGCCGCCAGGGCATTAAGCTGCTCAAGGCCATGCTTGAGGACCGGGGCGGCATTGAGGGTACTGAAGACGATCTCTCTGGGCTTGCGATCGATGACTTTTTGCGGTTTATTCAGCAGCTGCGCGACTACCTCACTGCCTCTGAACAGCAGGAGCTGTTTGAGCACGAAGCTCGTCGGCCCTCTCCGGTGGCCACCTACCTAACGGTCTATGCGCTGCTAGCGCGGGGCTTTGCCCGCCACCAGCCCGCCTTGGTGCGCCGCGCCAAACAGCTGTTGCTCCGCCTCGGTGCCCAGCAGGATGTGCACCTAGAGCAGGCGGTGTGTGCCCTGCTCTTAGGCCAAACTGAGGAGGCCAACCGCGCCTTGGAAATGAGCCAGGAGTACGAACCTCTGGCGTACATCCGCGAGCACTCTCGCCAGTCGCCCGACCTACTGCCGGGGTTGTGCCTCTATGCCGAGCGCTGGCTGAAGGACGAGCTATTTCCCCACTTTCGCGACTTCAAAAACCAGGAGGCCACCCTCAAGGACTACTTTGCCGACGCCCAAGTGCAGGCCTACCTCGAAACCATGCCCACTGGCCCGACGGAGGCCCGCTCACCCCAGTTTCCGGCCACTGCTACCGCCCCACCAGGGACAGATCAATACGCTAACGTTCACTATTCAGATGACCAGTACTCAGAGACTCGCTATGCAGACGGCCAGTACTTAGGCCCTCAGTATTCCGGCACCCAGTATTCCAGCGCTCAGGTGCCGACTATTGAGGGGTCGTTGCCCATTGGTGCACCCACTATGCCCTCTCCTCCTGCCTCCCGTCGGGATGAGGGTCCCAATCAGCGTTCTAAGGCCTCCTATGGCAATGGCAGCAATGGCTATAACGGGAATGGCTATACCTCCTCTGCCGATGCTGCCCCAAGCCACAACGGCAACGGCAACGGTCGCCTAGGGCCGGCAGCTCTACAAGATGAGCAAGCTGATCCCACTCCCCCCGATTTTCGTCGTGCCGCGCTACACGACGAAAATCTATCGGTGGCCGAGCGGGTGGCCCAACTCTCGCCCGAAGGTAAGATGGCCGGGGCGGGCATAGCTCGTGATGCTGACTCCAAGCGCGAGGCTCCCAAGCGCGGGGCTCTCAAGCGCGAGGTCTCTAAGCGTGAAGTCTCTAAGCGGGGAGCCCCTAAGCCATCAGACAGAGCAGCGGCGCCTCGGGAGCGGCGTGCTTCTGCCTCAGACCCTGGAACGCTAGCCCCAGGACAGGCGTTCTCGTCCGAAAATGCTGAGCTTCGCCGCGATCGCCCCGCTGCGCCCCGCTGGGGGCGGCTGGCCTTAGTGGGATTGGCTGGCATAGTAGGCGTAGGAATTTTGGGGTTTGGCACCATGCGCGCCCTAGGTTGGGTCGCCGGTGTTTTTAGTGGTCCTCGCATTTCGGGTCAGCCCTTGGCTATCCGCCTCGATCAGCCTGCTTTTGAGATTCCTGATGCCCCACCCGCTCCCACCGAAATTGGGGTTAACGACATGGCGGGCCGCGTGATCAACGAATGGTTGGAGATCAAGCGCGGAGCCTTGGGCGAAAGCTACCAGGGCGATCGCCTTGACGATATTTTGTTAGAGCCGGTGCTGACCCAGTGGCGTCGCCGGGCCGATGCTGCTGCTGCCGAGAGCTGGTACTGGGAGTATGAGCACACCGTTGAAATCGAGTCGGTTAGCCCTGACGACCCCACCGCTGACCAGCTCCAGGCCATTGCCCTGGTGTCTGAGCAGGCCCGGCTGTTTGAATTTGGAGTCGAAAACACCAGCGCCGCCTACAATGACACCTTGAGAATGCAGTATGACCTGGTGCGCCAAGATGGCAAATGGTTTGTGCAGGGCATGAGCAAGCTAGCCGACGCCAACTAGATCTGCCTTCTTCTGCCGGTGATAGGGCTGTTGGTAATTAGGGCAAAGTACAAGCCATGGGGATAACCCCATTTCCTCAACGTTTACCTGGCTGCTAAAGCCCTAACCCTAGCTTCCCTGGCTAGAACTCTCAACGCCTATCCCGCACGCTGTGGTTCGGCAATTTCTCCGGACAGGCAGGCGGTAACTGTGTTTTGATAGAATGCTGTTCGTATTAACCCCAGAGCTGAATGCCAGTAGATAGCCCGCCCGCTCCCCAGCCGCCCCTAGTGCTCGACACCCTTGCCAACCCAGGGCTGCCCAGCGATGAATGCCCTCGTCGGGCGCGCATTCAGCTTGACCTGCTGTTGCTGGCCATTGAAGCCCTTGACTTGGTTGGCGGTGAAGCCATGCTGACCACAGCCCACGACCTAGGCCTCAACGGGTTGGTCCGGGGGCGTGTGCATCTGTGGCTGCTGCGAGGCACCAATCCTATGCGCCGTTACAGTCAGCGTCGCCCCCTAGACCTCGAAGAGGCTAAAGCCCTCGTGATCATCATTTGCACCCTGGCGCGACGGTTGACGGTGCTGGTGCGGCAACTGCTGCTGGGCTACCAACAGCTCACCGACAAACAGCTGTCGCCCGACCACCACTTTCGTTTAGCCGATTACCTGATCCGCTTTCGTAGCCACTTTCGCGCCCGCATGAACCCCCGTCGGGCTGGGGTGATTGCCTACAGCTCTGACGAAAAACTTGATGAGCTGGCCATTCAGCTATTGCATCAACTGCTGCTGTGCTCTGGGGTGCTTGGCCCCCAGCGCCTGTGGAGTAGCCTGTTTGACGGAGAAGTATCATGACCGTTCAACGGCAATATACCTTGCCCCATTGCAACCTCATTTTGGAGGGATTAAGCACCGACGCCAACGACCCACTGTCGCCTCTGGCTGTGCTGATGAATGCTGAATGTCACCTGCCCGGAGCCACTGATGCCACCCTCACAGGGGGACGAGAATTTTTAGATAGTCTGGTGGCAGCGGTCAGTCGCTATGGCCAGCAGCAGCTCAGTGGTGTGCCCTATCCCTCAACAGCAGGGAATCCCCCATCAATGGTTGAGGTGAAACCGGGCGAAGGCCCCTACCATCACTTGATTGTGCAGCAGCAGCCCCTGGGCGAACCCGTCAGCGATATCAACGCTCAGCTGCCGCTCGATATCAAGCTGAGCACGGTGCAGTTTTATGACCTGATGGAAGCGGTCGACCAACTCCTAGCCGATTCGCAGACCTTGCCCGACTTGAACGCCCAGTTTCAGGCGGTTTCGCGGCGGCTGGTGCAGCCCACCGAACCGATCGCCCAACGGGCCGCCCCGGCTGCCCTAGGTGCTGCGGCCTTGGTCGCCGCCGGTCTGGCCCTGTTCTTTGTGCCCCTACCTGAGTTTGAACCCACACGTCCAGAGTCGGAGTCGTCGCCCCCGGCAGAATCAAGTACTAATCCCCTGGAGACCAATCCGGGGGCCAATGGTGAGAACAATGCCCCAGCCGCGCTGGCTGCTGAAGGTGGTGATTTAGACCAGCTAGAGAATGCGCCTGCGATTACTGATGCGGCCACGATCGCCCTGCTTCAGGCCGACCTGACCACGCGTCTGCAAACTGCCTGGGCCGATGCCCCTCGCCCCAGTGGCGATTTGGTCTATCGCACGGTGGTTTCAGAAGACGGCGATATCTTGGGTTACAAGTACGAAAATGACCTGGCCCTAGCGGAGGTCGAAAATACTCCTTTCCCTGAGCTTACCTTTGTGCCGGTGGCTAGTGCCGCGCCGGTGCAAGAGCGGGTAGCCCAGTTTATTGCCACCTTTACCCCCACCGGGGAGGTGGTGGTGGAACCCACAGCAACCGCTTCAACCTCTGCTACGGCTGCAACCTCTGAAACGCTTCCCGCTCTGGGCGATCGGGTGACTGATGGCGATCGCATTCGAGCCTTAAATAGCACCCTCTACGACAGCATTTTGGCTGAGCTAGAGCCGCTATCGGCCAACGAAGCCCTGCGGTTTCGCGTGCGCTTAACCGAGTCGGGCGAGGTGGTGGGCTACGAGCCGGTCAACGCTGCTGCTCGTCTAATGGCAGCAGAAACTCCGCTGCCGGGGTTGGTGACCGCAGCCAATAGCACCGCCGATCAGGCCGATTTTCAGGTGGTGTTTACCGAGCGGGGCGTGCTGGAAGTGAGCCCCTGGGACGGTTGGCCCCAATAGGGTTGGCCTCCATAGTGCTGGCCCAAACCCGTCTTTCCCAGCAGCTCCGCTGTCTCTGCCCCAGTGATGCTGGTCTACTGTTTCGAGTCCGTTTGCGTCATGGCTGATTCTCCTGACCTGCCGCCTCTGTCGCCTGACCCCGCCCCGGCGGCTCCCCGCCCCGTAGCCCCCGCCCCGCCCCCCAGGCCCGGCTCTGGCCTTGGCCGTGGGGTGAGCACGCTATGGACTCTGCTGCTGCGCCTGCTTATTTTGGGCGCAGGGGTGAGTCTGGGTTGGCTAACGGGGATGCTGATCGCTCAAGTTTTACCCTCACGCAACCCTAACCCGCCGCTGACAGAAGTGGCCCTGCGCCACAGTAGCCAGACGGTCCGCAAGCTGCGGCAGCTGCCGCGCTGGTGGCAAGGGGGCGGCAGTTTGGCGGCGGGTGAGCAGGTCTCTGCCCTTGAGTCTGTCCCCCTAGAGGCCGGTGAAGCGCCGGGAGCAGTGGGAACCAACCAGCCCAACCCACCATCGGCCGAGGGCGATCGCGATCGCCTTCAAGACGACCTCAGCCGCCTAGAGCAAGACCTGGCCAGCCTCAATGCCCGTTTGGGAGCCTTAGAGACTACTCTAGGCTCGACCGACGGCAGCCTAGAAGAGCGTGTGCAGCAGCTCAACCAGCGCCTGAGCACCAGCCCCGAGCCTGGCCCCACCGCTGCTGACGAACCGCCTGAAGCCCCTTCTCCGGCAGAGGCAGAGGCCAGCGGGACGCGATCGCCCTACCAAGAGCCGCGCTTTCCGCTAGTCAGCGATCGCATTGTGTTACCTAGCGCCCTGCTGTTTGTGCCGGGTAGCAGCACCCTCACCCCAGCGGGTCAGCAATTGCTCGACAGCATTGCCTCTGACCTGCGCCGTTATGGGGCCGTTACGCTGCTGGTGGGTAGCCACACCGATGGGCTTGCTGAGGGTGACCAGGCCAGCCAGCTTACCCTTCAGCAGTCTTTGGCGGTGCAGCAGCACCTAGCCCCCGAGCTCGATGGCGAAGGCATTCGTTGGGTGGCCTTGGGCTATGGCCAGACCAGACCCAGCGCCGGGGGCAGCACCCCCAGCAGCCAGCAGCGCAACCAGCGTGTCGAAATTGGCATTGTGCCCAGGAACTGAATCTATGCGACTGATATTTTTGGGGACGCCCCAGTTTGCCGTACCCAGTCTCCAGCGGCTGCTGGCCGAGCCAGACTTTGAGGTGGCAGCGGTGGTTACCCAGCCCGATCGCCGCCGAGGCCGGGGCAACCAGGTTGAGGCGTCGCCGGTCAAGCAAGTGGCCGTGGCCGCCAACTGCCCGGTGCTGCAACCCCACCGCATCAAAAAAGATCAGGCTACCCTGGAGGCGTTAGAGGCCGTGCAGGCCGATGCCTTTGTGGTGGTGGCCTACGGGCAACTGCTCTCCCAGCGCATTCTCGACTTGCCCCGCCTGGGCTGCATCAATGGCCACGGCTCGCTTTTGCCTGCCTACCGGGGGGCTGCACCGATTCAGTGGTCCATCGTCAACGGCGATACTGTCACCGGCATGACCACCATGCAGATGAACCTGGGTATGGATACCGGCCCCATGCTGCTCAAGTCATCTTTGCCCATTGGCCTATTCGATACAGCGGTCGAGGTGGCCGATGGCCTGGCTCAGCAGTGTGCTGATCTGCTGGTAGACACCCTAGACGGATTGCAATCCGGTAAGCTCAGCCCTCAGCCCCAGGATGAAGCGCTGGCGACCTATGCGCCGCTGATTCAAAAAGCAGATTTTGAGCTGGATTGGAAAAAACCGGCGATCGCGTTACACAATCAGGTGCGCGGCTTTTATCCCAACTGCGTTACCAGCTTTCGCGGTCAGCCCCTCAAGGTCATGGCCACGGCTCCCCTAGGCGACCCCTACTGGGCGGCGTTGCCTCCAGAGCTAGCTGCACTGCAAGCAGGCGTGGCGACGATGGCGACCGAGGCCACCCAAAGCTGCCCCGGTACCGTGGTGGGCCTAATTAAGGGCCAGGGGCCTGTGGTGCAAACCGGTGAGGGGCTATTGCTGCTGCGCCAGGTCAAACCCAGCGGTAAGCAGGCCCAGTCTGGGGCCGATTTTGTCAACGGCAGCCGCTTAGAGGTAAACGAATCTCTGGGTTAGACCGCCGCGCTCCAAACTCTGTTGGTAAGCTGGGGTGGATCTGTCAATCTTTCCACAGAGAGAAATTCACCGATGAAAACAGAGCCCTTAGCCTCTACGGCGGTGTATGGCCCAGTGCCAGAGCAGTTGCAAAACCGCCGCGAGATCGTGTTTTTAGTGCTGTCTGGGCTGTTTCTCGGCACCCTGGGCATGCTCAACATTCTCGGCATTAGCCGGTTTGTTAACGTGTTTACCTGGGGCGATTTTGCCGTCACCGTAGCGGTGGGGGTGCTGCCCTATCCCCTGACTTTTCTCTGCACCGACCTCATTTCAGAACTCTACGGCAAACAGCGGGCCAACCAGGTGGTGTGGGTCGGGCTGCTGCTGAACCTGTGGGTGCTGTTGATCGTTTGGCTGGGGGGCGTGCTACCGGGGTTTGAGGCCACTGACCCAGCTACTGGCGAACTGGTGCGCGATGCCGCCGGGCGGCTACCGGTGTTTTTTGAAATTCGCAGTCTCACCTTTGGGGCGGTGGCCGCCTCGATGATGGCCTATATGGCCGCCCAGTTTGTCGATGTCTACCTATTTCACTTTTGGAAAGAGTTGACCAACGGCAAGCACCTGTGGCTGCGCAACAACGGCTCTACCCTGATTAGCCAACTGGTCGATACCACTGCCGTCGTGCTGATTACCCACTTTCTCGCTGGAGCGCTACCCCTCGAAGCAGATCAGGAGCTATGGCCGCAGCTGATTCGGTTTATCGGCTACGGCTATGTGTTTAAGCTGGTGGCGGCGCTCCTCGACACAGGGCCGTTTTATCTGTGTGTGTTTTGGCTGTCCAGCTACCTGGGGCTAGAGTCTCCGGTCCCAAAGCCAAAGCGCCCTCGGCTCAGGAGCCGGGAGCAGCGTTGACAAAGCCGTGAGCGCTCATGTCACCCATCTCATCTCATCCCAAATTCTGCCCCGCTAAATTGGGGTAACCAAGCAGGATTTAGGATTGGGCGGCGATCGGGGGTACCGCCGGTAGGTCTGGGGCTGGCGTGATCTCCGCTAAACTGCTGCCCTTGAACTGGGTTTGGCTCAAAAACCGAAACGTCTCTTGATACATCGGTTGCCAGTAGTCGTTGCTCATGTTTTGGCTAATCTCTAGCGGGTCAACCATGGGGTGGGGTACCAGGGCCTCGCTGGGGAAGGTGTGTAGGAAGTGGTTGTCGTAGCGCTTAAAGATGGAGGCTCGGCCTAGGGACTGGTTAAACCGTTGATTGGTCTGCAGGTCAGCGGCATCTTCGTTTTCGGTCAAAAGCATCAGCGTGGGTAGGGGGCGCAGGGCCGAAATCTGCTCGCTTCTGCGGACAAAGGCTCCAAACCGGTTGGCGGCAGTAAAGCAGCCTAGGGGAAACCGCAGTTCATCCCAGCCAAATTCTTTGACATCGAGGGGGCCGGCCAGGTTGATGTAGCGCTTGCGAGTCTCTCCGCCGTAGACTTCAAGCAGGGGTGCAAAGGCTACTACCTTGGTCACCCGCTGCGGGTTTTTGGCGGCCAGGGCCAGGGCCACGGCTCCCCCTACCGATAGCCCCACGGTATAAATTGGCCCCGGTAGGGCCTCTAGCTCGGCGAGACGAGCCTGGGCGTCGCTGAGGTAGTCTAAATGCGATGAGACAAAATAGCGGTCAAAGTCGGGGTCGTTGTCTGTTTCGATGGCGGCAATGATATCGAGCAGTCGAGGTTCTAGCTTGCGTAGGCGGGCCATGAGCCCCACCATTTGTACCGGAGTGGGGGTGGCTGCGCCGACATCGTCGGCGATCGCAACATTGGCCAAAAAGTGTTGCAGTACCGGATCAGCGCTAACTTTCTGGCGTAACGGCACGAGAATTTCGGGCTTGAGATCGACTTGGGGCCAATACCGATCGGGCAGCTTGTAGGTATGGCCTGCCAGCGTGGCTTGGTATACGTTAAACCCGTTGCCAAACAAATAGTCGGCTAAGCGCGACATCTGGTGAGGTTTGGCGCTAAAGCCATGGAACATCAGCACTGTGCCCTGAATGGGGGTGCCCGCCTTATGAAACAGGTAGTAAGGAAAGGCACCCTCGCGCCGGTCGGGGTTGCTGGCAATGGTGTTGACGTAGGTATCTATGCGCTGCTGGGTTTGCTGAAGCTGCTGGGCGGTGGGAGCGATGGGGCGAGTTAGCTGAGTCACCATGGCGCTAAGGGGGATAGAGGCTGCTATGGCCATTATGGCTGATGGGTTCAGTGACGCTGCTGGGGAGTCGTGGGCCGCGATGCCAGCCCGAATTCGGTCAGGGTGGCTGCAAAGTTGCGGTTTTCGTGGCCGGGACGGCTGAGCTTGATCAGCGCAAAGCGTTGTAGGGGACTCAGCGATCGCCACTGCTCTAGGGCGATCGCCACCCCTAGCAAGGCCGCCTGGGCTTGCACCTCAGCGGGCATAGCGGCCCCGTTATGCCAGGGCGGAGCGGGGTCAACCGCTAGGGTCGAGGCCGGGGTGCCCTGTACCTGCTGCACTAGGGTTTGCACGGCGGTGGTGTAGGCGCTAGCCGTGGGGCCATCGTGGCAGGGAAGCTGGGTCAGGCGCTGGCGATCGCCTTCACTAAAGCGATGCCAATGCTCTAGCTTGAGCTTGACGCCGCAGGTGTCGAGCTTCAGCCGTACCTGCATGGGAATGCAGCGCAGTGAGTTTACAAAGTCGGCCTCAAACTGAAAAAAGGTATTGTCGGAGCCGGAGTGAGCCGGGGGCATCGCATCCATAGTTGACCTATCGGGGCTGAATAGACTGTACGTTGAGCCGGTAGGCCTGCCCCTGGTGGGTCACCACCACACTACCTGGGTTAGCCTCAGCCTGGGCGTCGGGCACGGGAGTAAAGATCACCCGATCTAGCTGTTGGCCGGCTGGTGGAGTCAGGGCCTGGGCTACCTGGCTAGCCTGCTCTAGCTGGTTTGTTAGCGAGACCAGGCCGCTGAGGCCGTTGATTAGATCGCGAATATTGCGGCGCAAGACCGGATCGCCGGTGAGCTCATCTACGTCGGCGAGCACTTTGTGGGCACTTTGAAACACGCTGCGGGCCGAGTCGAGGGTCTGCTGAAGCATGACCAGGTTTTCGGCGCTGTTAAAGGTGCCCGTAATCGATCGCAGGTCAGCAGCGGCCACCGCCGCATCGCTAGACAGGCGATCGAGGTTGGCTAGAAAGACGCTGTCTTGAATCGCTGGACTAAGGGTGGTGGTAATTAGCTCTAAGTTGACGGCACTGCGGTTGATGTTGTCGAGGGTGGTGGTAATGGTGCCTCGATTGCCAACCACCAGGCGGTTGACCTCGCTACCCGCCACCTCAAATTGGGCGGCGGCGTTGCCAATGTTGTCGGTAGCTCGGTTGGCTGAGGCCATCAGCGGGGTGAGATCGGCCTGCAACTGCCGCGACAGCAGCGTTAGCTCTGCCGAGAGTAGGCTGGCGCTTTCGGTCAGGGCCGTCGCGTTTCTGAGGGTGAGCTTTAAATCATTCACGATCTCCGGATCGGCAAAGGTGTTGGCGAGTCTTTCTGCCGACAAAATCAGTGACTCATAGCTAGCCCCAACGATGCCCTGTAGGCGATCGCCATCGCAGATAATGGCCTGACCAGGGCAGTCGGGGCCAATGGGGTCAACGGCCAGTTCTGCGTCGCTCAGCACCCGCAGGGGGGTAATGTCGATAGTCGTGTCGCCAATTAGGCCCGACTGGTTCACCTGAATCGTCGCATCGCGGGGAATTCGCAGATCATTGCCGGCAATTTCGACCGCCACATCCACCGCATTAGCGGTTGGAATAACGCGCACCACGCGACCCACGGGCACGCCCCGGTAGCGCACACTGGTGCCCTCCTGCATGCCCAGGGTGTTGGTAAACACAACCGTGGCCCGGTAGCTGCGGCTGCCGGGATTAAGCCCCCGCAGCCACAGCACTAGGCCGCCAAACAGCCCCACCGCAATTAAGATTAGCAACCCCACCGACCCTTCTCGAATTGCCCTTGCCCGCATGGTGCCCTCTCGCCCCAACCACTCAACGGTGGTCTAGTACAACGTGATCTACTTAAACCCAATTTTGTACTGAATCCGGTTCAACTACCTCGCTCAACAGTGAACTTCGTTAGTTTAGGCCAGGGTTACACCCCGATTGCGATCGCCGCCGGTACGCTATTGCACCATTTGAATGGGGCCATCTACCCGACCGCTAAAGAATTGCCGCACAAAGGGGTTGTCGGTGTCATCGACGGCGGTGACCGGCCCTTGCCACTGAATGCGGCCCTGGTGCAAAAAGATCACGCGATCGGCAGTGCGGCGAATCGTGCTGTCTTGGTGGGTCACAATCAGGTACGAGCTGCATCCGTTATTGCCTTGAATGGTCCGAATTAAATCTTCGATCACCGTCGAGGCAATGGGGTCAAGCCCTGCCGTAGGCTCATCGTACAGCAGCAGAGCTGGCCGATCTTGGGGGCTCTCAGGGTTTGACACAATGGCCCGCGCAAAGCTGACCCGTTTGCGCATGCCCCCCGACAGTTCTGCCGGGTAGCGACTGCCAGTACCCGGTAGCCCCACCATATCGAGCACGTCATCCACGATCTGGCGAATCTGGCGGGCCGGCAGATCAGAGTGCTGATAGAGCAAAAAACCTACGTTTTCGGCCACCGTCAGCGAGTCAAACAGCGCCGCCTGCTGAAACACCATGCCGATACCCACCGGGTCGGGCGAATCTTCGATTAGCCCCACACGCCGGCGCCCATCGACATAGATTTCGCCCTCATCGGGGGGCAGTAGGCCAGCAATAATTCTTAAAATCGTTGATTTCCCCGTGCCCGATGGGCCAATAATGGCCACTGCTTCGCCCCGGTAGAGGGTTAAATCAACCTGGTCGAGCACCTGATTGGTGCCAAACCGTTTAGAAATGCCCCGCAGGTCTAACAAGACCTGATCGCTATAGTCAGCCGTCCCCGCCCCTGGGCTTGGCTGGGGCGCTGTCCCGTCGACGAGAACCGTCGTGGGGGGGACGGGGGCAGTGCCATGATCGTAGGAAGCGGCCATAAACCATACCGAGATGAATCATATCCAATGATAAGTAGCCCGCTATGCCCCTGACGTAGGCCCTAACGCAGCCTTTGGGCTACTCAACGTGGGCCAGTGGCTTACCATTCATTTAACAATCAGGTGGCATATCCATGCCTTGACTCTATCAAATAGCCGCTAAAATCGAAGGCGCTGGTGCTAAATCCTACCAATGGCTATTTAAAGCGCCTGAGAAAGGTTCACGTCTTACCGTGGACGCTGGTTTAAGGTGGAGCAACCCCGAGGGAAGAGGGCCAAACCTTAGGGTATGTACCGCAAGCCAAGGGGTCAATAGCTCAGCCTTTACTGGGTGTCTATGGCCTCTCAGGTTGGTCAGATCGCTATCGACCTCCTTCCATGTTCTTAAAATTCTTGCATACAGCCTTAGCCAGACTGTTTCGTCGGGTCAAGCGGGAGACGTTAACCCTAGCCCCCCCCCGGCGGGTCAATCGGCTGGTGAGCTGGATGGCCCCGGGGCTATTGGTTAAACGGTGGCTCTTTCTCAGCATGTCTGGAGTGCTGACCGTGGGCATCGGCCTGATGATCTGGCTCAGGCTCACGCCCGTGTTTCATACGGGGCAACTGCTGGGGGCGGCCCTGCGGGCCTTTACCACCCACGTACCCAACTATGTGAGTGGCCCTCTGGGCATTTTGCTGGGGCTAGGGCTGATTTTTTGGGGCCAGAGCCGCACTGTTGGGGCTATTACCGACGTGCTGATTCCTGGCAACGAAGAAGATCTGCTCGATGCTCTGCTGACCCAGCGGCGGCTGTCGCGGGGGCCAAAAATTGTGGTGATTGGTGGCGGCACCGGGCTGTCTAACCTGCTGCGGGGGATGAAGCAGTACAGTTCTAATATCACCGCCATTGTCACCGTAGCTGACGACGGTGGCTCGTCGGGGCGGCTGCGACGAGAGATGGGAGTGTTACCACCTGGAGATATTCGCAATTGCTTGGCGGCTCTGGCCGATGAAGAAAAGCTGCTGACGGAACTGTTTCAGTATCGGTTTGAGTCGGGCAGTGGGCTGGTGGGCCACAGCTTTGGCAATTTGTTTTTGACCGCCATGAATGAGATCACAGGCGACCTGGAACAGGCGATCGCCGCCAGTTCTAAGGTGCTGGCCGTGCGAGGGCAGGTGCTACCCTCTACCTCAGTCGATGTGCAGCTCTGGGCTGAGTTGCAGGATGGTCGCCGGATTGTGGGTGAGTCGAAAATTACTGAGGCGCGGGGCCATATTGTGCACATTGGCTGCTTACCCCCCAACCCCCCCGCTCTCCCCAAGGCCGTGAAAGCAATTGAAGAGGCCGACTACATTGTGATTGGCCCTGGCAGCCTCTACACCAGCATTATTCCCAATCTGTTGGTGCCCGAATTGGTCAAGGCGATCGCAGCTCGCCCCGTGCCCCGCATCTATGTGTGCAACATTATGACCGAGCCGGGAGAAACCGATGGGTTTTCGGTGTCTGACCACATCCGGGCGATTGACTCGGCCTGCGGGTGCTACCTGTTTGATGCGGTGCTGGTGCAGAAGGTCATGCCCTCCGACCCGGTCATTACCCACTACGCCAAGGTCGGTGTTGGCCCCGTGCTGCTCGATCGCGCTGCGATTCTCGACTCGGGTCGCCGTATCATTGCTGCCAACGTGATGGATGAACAGGAAAATTTCACGGTACGCCACCACAGCGAACGCCTGGCTCGGGTGCTATTGCGGTGGTATACCCGCACCCAGCGAATGTGGTAAGCAGAGGTTCGCGGTTTAGGGTATGCGGTTCACGGCTTGACTGAAACCTGAAACCGCATACCCCTCTTACTTGCCATCTTGAACTGACGAGTCGATTAGGACGGATCAGTCTTAAAGCGGCGACCTAACCAGCCGACCACACCACTGGCGATCGCACCGGCCATTAACACCCCCAGTGCAGGCATAATCAGCGGATTCCAGAGAGAGTACCAGAGGTCAAGGCCAAGGTCGAGGTTCATGCTGCGCCCCAGCACCGCCACCAAAAACCAGCCCAAACTCAGCAGCACCAGCCCCAGATCGACGACCAGCACCCAGCTAATGAAGCTAGAGATGCGTTGTGTTATGGGTATTTGCGTCATGGGCGTTTGTTTCATAAGGACTTTGAAAGGTAAGAGTGGTATAGATCGAGACGGGACAACCCTGGCTAGGGTGTCATCCCAAATCCGACTCCTAAAACCCTGATTCATTATCGGTACCCCGTAGGGGCATTGCACTGCAATGCCCCTACAAAGCGGGTGCATCACAGGCAGGATGTTGTATCAGTTGCTCGGTGTCAGGTTTTAGGACCAGTTGGCCGACTTATGCCGCAGAATACTAGATACCGCCATCCTAAAACAAAAATAGGCTGCTCTAGAGGGAGAGCAGCCTATCAAAAAGATTAGAGCCATTAACAGATCGATACAAATTTTGCCTGAACTGAGACAGGTAGCTGGCCCGAAGTTGTCCTAAGCGTCTAGATTCTGAATCAGTAGGTTATCGGGGTCTACATAGTGGCAAACGGCATCATCAACACAGATGAGCGCCCAGCCTGAGGCCTCGATGCTGACCAGTTCATAGTCGGCATCTTGCACAAAAAATCCCTTGTGGTTACGGGTTTCGGGCTTGATTCCAACGGGGTTACTAGACATGACTTATACTCTCCAGAAAACAGCGACCAGCAATGATGAAAAAAGCTTATGGCTTACTTGAGGAAATCCTATCATTGCCTTCATGAGAATTTTATTAAGTAATCTAAGGCTTTATTGCAGGTCAGCGGTGTAACTAGATGTAACAGCGCGATCGCAGCGACCTGACACCCCGGCAACCCCTTGGTTTATCGTTTGCTAGCAGCTAAAATTCATGTTTTTTGCTGTCAAGGGAAGGTTAACTTAAGTTTTGTTAACCTTCTATGAGATCCAAAGATTGCGAGAAGAACAGTAGAAATACTCATGCCATTGTCCGGTTTTTGCTGCGATTTGAGGCTGTTCTTTCTTGATCCCCACTCAGTTGGCCTTTGCATGGGTCAAAATACAACACTTTAATAAAGCCAAATTATAGTCATCGCTAGAAGGGTTGATGCTGCATTCTATTGTCCAAGTAATGATCCTAGGCAGCCTTACAAATTGCTCTAGATCGCTGGCAAACTACTTCTAAAAGTACACCCCCCAATCAACTGCTTTAGCCCTATGGCCAAGTCAAAGCTACCACCGCTGAGGGGCCGTCCATCTCAGCGTCTCTAGGACTGGCGTTATAGCTCGTTACAGCTCGTCCCTGTTGCGCAGGGCACCCTGAAACACCCGCCTGTCGGTAGGATTTTTCCCAGAGGGCAATAGCCGCAGAGGGCCAGTGTCGCTGACGATTAGGGGTTCGTAGGCGATCGCGATCGGAACGTTGCGCTGCTCAAAGGCCGCTAACAGCTGCTGCCGGGATTGCTCTGCCGGGTCGATAAACGCGGGGTCATAGTCAAAGAACGCTTGGCTTTGGGCCTCGACCTCTATACCGCCAACTCGCATCTCTTCGTCGTAGGTGAGGGTGTAATTAATAATGTCGGGCTGTCGCTGCCCGATCTGAAGGCGGTCTTGGATCACCATGCGGTTTTTAGCCGTCAGCGTGTATTGGCTGTTGGTGCCATCGTCGTCGGCAAAGTAGAGGCGTTTGAGGTTGTCATGGGCGGTGAGGGCCACGCGCTGGCCCGCCGTTAGCTGGAGGTCGCTCAGCTCAAACCCAGAGCTTTTAGACACACGGCGATCGGTGATTGAAAACCCAGTTTCGGGCGTGGACGAGTTGAACGAGTAGGCGCTGGTCGTATCGCCCAGGTTAAGGGTCAGGCGAGGAATGGCGGCGGCTTGGCTGGCGACAAAGGTAATCTCTGGCCCGGTGGGATGGGGCACCAGGTATAGAGTCAGGCTTTGGTTGGGGGTGAGCCTTAGATCTTCGACATTGGCGGTATACCCTGGCCCAGTGAGCTGAAGGGTCGCGGGCGATCGCCGGGCAGTCGCTACCCCAGTGATGGTGACCTGAAGCGGCTGCCCCAGGCTAGCAGCAGGCAGACGATAGCTGGCGGGTACTGCGCGGTTGAGACCGCCTTTAAAGGGCACCCAGGTACCGGGCGTTTGGCCGTTGAGGGCTGGCCCAGGGAGCAGCGGCGCAATGGTGGACTCCGTGTAGGGGGCAACGGTGAGCCGCCCTTCTCCTACCAGGGTGATGTCTAGGGTCGGGTCGGGGGCGGTTTCGGCCGCTGGCTCTAGGCCACAGAAGGGACAGGTGAAGGAGCCCGTGGCGGTGATGTCACCTTCGCTAGGGGGCTGTCGCCACGATCGCTGGGTTAGATCGAGGGTTTTGCTCTGGGCATCGCCCCCAAATGCTGGGCCATTGGCCGTGGGCTGGTAGGTCCAGGTGTCGGCTTGGGTGTCAAACTCCATATGGAGATCGGTGGGGCTGGTGGGTCGGCCCGCCGGATAGTTGCTGTCGTAGACATAGACCCAGTACTTGCCATTGCCCTGGGCTTCGACCCGGTAGGGGGTGAGGGCGTGGCCGTCGGCCAGCGCGCCGTCTAACAGGCGGTAGACCCCCAGGGTAAACGGGTCGTTTGCCCCACTGATCAACACCCGCACCAGAGATAGCAAAATTTGGGTTGGAGTGAAGGTGTTGCGCACCGTCTCGGTCTGCTGAAACACCTCGTTTACCCCCTGCATGAGAAACAGGTTGGCAATCAGGGTTTGTAGCTCAAACAGGGTGCGGGCCAGGCCAAACACCGTGCGCCCCAACACCAAGTTAACCAGCCGCTGCCACCAGAGAATTCGCGGCTGGGCGGGTTTCCACAGGTCGAGCACCGCCGCCGCCATGCCTTCAGACAGCCCCTGGTCCATGCGGCCCAGTTGGGTTTGCAGCCAGTTTTGGGCCGCGGCGGTGAGCACGCAGTGGGCCGAGTTGCCGCCTACACACACCTGAGTGCCAAACAGCTGCTGAAGCTGCTCGGTGAGTACCGCTTCCCAGGCCTGGGCGTTGCGATTGTGGTCAATGGCCTGGATCAGTTCTTGGTTAGAAAACTGAAACCCATTCACCGCCGGGTCAAAGTTGGGTAGAGCCACGCTGCCGTTGGGCAGTTGCTCCAGTTGGGCCAGTAGGTCTTGACTGTGCCCGTCAATGCGGAAGGGAGCCGATCGCACCGGGCTTGCCGCTTGGGCCAGGTAGGGCGACAGTTGCATGCTTAGAAAGGTGCTCAGAGCGGCGATCGCAACGCTGCGCCAGAGTTTAGCACCGAGGGTGTTGCCGAGGGGGTGAGCCACCGTATTGTGTTACCTCCCAAAGAATTTAGCCGTTATAGCCATCGCTATACAAGGGATCGAATCCGCGTCCTTAACGTCTATGAGATCTTGGCTGAGGGCCACTGAGCTATAGCCATGATCACCTGAGTTAGGACATCCAGAACCCCTAAGAACGTTTGAACGTTCAAACGTTCTTAGGGAAGATGTCTTAGCCAGGCTGGCCACAGCTATACCGCCTCAGCCAATCAGAGTGTTGACTGTATGTAACTGATTCTTAGAATACTGATTCTTGGAATGAGGTAGCTGGTGAAGTTTTTTCTTATATCGTTAAAGCAGATTTGCAGCGTCTGACGCCATCGATGGGCTTGGCTACAATCAGCTGTCTAGCGATCGCGGCCCAGCCGGCAAATCGACCAAAATCAGGGTGCTTTCGAGGATTTAGTCATGCTCTTTCAATTTCCCCCCGTTTTACCGGTCCCTAGCCTGACCGGTCCGGTTATCACCACCGCTACCGTTAGACCCAACTGTGAACGGGGTAGCCGCGACTGCTTTCCCAAAGATTTAGTGGGGGCAGTGTCTGAGCCCCATCCTGCTTTGACGGCTGATCTGATGCAGCTGGTGCTGAGCGATTTGTTCCCCGTCACCGTCTAATTTGGCGAGCTAATTGGGCATTAGCTAGGGCACGGCCTGCGCTAGCAACGGATGCAGGGCTTCGAGGTCGAGGGCGGCGGCAGCGGCGGCTAGGGCTTCGACCGACTCTGGCGTAGCTAGGTAAGGCAGGGTGCCAAGCACCGGTATTTGAGCCAGGTTGGTGATTACATCCTGCGGGGCCCACTGGCTGATCTGCTCGTCGGTACAGGGGATAGAACAGTTGAGAATGATGCCGCGCAGGTCGAGGTGATGCTGACGGGCCAGGGCCACATTGGCGATCGCCTGGGCGATCGCCCCCAGCTTAACCGGTACCACTAACACCACGGGCAGATGCCAGGCCGCCGCCAGGTCGGCCACGGTCAACTCGTAGGTGACTGGCGACCCCAGGCCGCCCAAGCCTTCGACCAACACCCAGGGATGCTGCTGGGTGTTGGCTTCTAGGGTGCGCCAGGCCAGGGTGAGATCGACCGAGCGGCCTTCGAGGGTCGCCGCCAACGGTGGAGCCAGGGGAGCCTCAAAATATTGGGGAGTAATATCGTCTAGGGTCGCAGCGGGGAAAAAGAGGCGCTGGTACAGCTCGCGATCGCCCACCCCCGATTGAAACGGCTTCAGCACCGCTGGAGCCTGAGCCGGTTGATATCGCTGCCAGTAGGCTAGCAGCGCACTGGTTACTACAGTTTTACCTACCTCGGTGTCGGTACCCGCCACCAGCAGAGCATTTAAGGAAGCCATAGCGCGTTTGTAGGGTGATTAACGGTGATCAGGTTGACTAAATTCTGACGAATTAAACTCTGACGGATGTTCTAGTAGTCTGCCAAGCCAAAGGTGACAGGTTGAGGGGTGTCAGGTGTCAGGTTCCAGGTCTGCCATGAACCTGACACCTGACACCCCTCAACGTTTAGAGCCTGTCACCATCAGCTTGGTCAAGTCCTAGTTGGCCGATACCTGCAACACATAATTCGATGGCCGCGCCGACTTGACATCCACAATGTAGTCACCGCTAGTGGGCAACTGCCCCTGCCAGGAGAGCACCCGTGACGCATCGGGAATCATTTCCCCGCTGGGGAAGCGCACGTCTAGGGTAACGGGGCCGCTGACGCTGGGCAGATTCAGCGCCAACACTTGCCCCTCCTGGGCATTGATCAGGTAGCGACGAATTCTATCCTGATTGACTTGACCCGACACCTGGACGCTAGTCTGGCCCGGCGGAATTTGCACCCGCTGCTGCACCACGTTGGCATCGGGGTTGGGCTCAGGCCCAGGGTCAGGTGGTGGGGTGACCGGCGGTTCGACGGTCGGCTCAGGCTGGGGTTCGACGGTCGGCTCAGGCTGGGGCACGCTGCTCAGGCTGACCTCTAGCTCATAGTCGCTCTGCTCTAGCCCCTGCACCGGGCGCAACTGTAGGGTGTATTCGCCTGTGGCCGGGAGAGTGCCCTGCCAGTTCAGCACCCGCTGGGCACCCTGGGCGACTGTCTGACCCTGGGGGTTGAGCACCGTCAGCAGCACCCCTTCGCCCGCCATTCGGGCCAAGAGCACCTGGCCCTCGGTGGCGTTAAATCGGTAGTTAATCGTTTCGTTGCTGCGCAGGCTACCAGTTACAGTGCGGTCTTGACCAGGAGAAATCGCCAGATTTTGGTTGTACTCTACCGGGCTGGTCTCGGGGGTAGGGGTCGGCTCTGGAGTCGGTTCGGGGGTAGGGGTGGGCTGAGGATCTAGGGTGATTTCGGGTGTTGGAGTGGGGGTGGGGGCGGGGGTGCGGTTGAGCAAGCTCACTACCGTCCATCCGCCGAGGCCCGCCAACAACGCCAGTACGCCGCCAATTACCGCTACGGCCCAAGGGTTTTCCCAGACTGAGGCGGGCTCGGTCGGCACCGGGGGCGCATAGGCCGGAGCCGGAGCTGGTGCCGTCACCTGGGTGGGCTGGTATTGACGACCGACGGCCACGGTTCTCACCTGGGAAGGTGTTGGCGGCGGCATTGAGGTGGTGGGCAGCCCCTGCACCGTGCCTAACCCACCCAAAGCTTGGGCCATTTCGCTCACCGATTGGTAGCGATCGCCCGGTCGGTAGCTGGTGGCTCGTTGCAGCACCTGAGTCATGCCAGGGCTGAGGGTATTGGGCAAATTCCAGCTCAAGTTGACGTCGTCAAACACATCCTGGGGCTCTTTGCCCGTCAACAGCACAATCGCTGTGACCGCCAGGGCGTAGAGGTCGCTACTGGGGTAGGCCCGGCCCGACTGCATTTGCTCGCTAGGCGCATAGCCCAGCTTGCCTACCGAGGTAACCTGGCTGGGGGTGCCGGGGGGCTGAATGCGAGTGACCACCTCTTTGACCACCCCAAAGTCAATCAGCACCGGTAGATTGTCGGTGCGGCGCTGCATGACGTTGTCGGGGCTAATGTCGCGATGAATGATGCCCTTGCTGTGGATGTGGGCCAGCACCGGCAAAATTTGCTGCAAAAACTGCCGCACCTCGGCTTCTGCAAAGGCCATACCCTGGGCCATACGCTGGTTGAGCAGCTCGCGGTAGGTGACGCCGTCGATATAGTCTTGAACCAAAAACAGCCGCTGGTTCTCTTCAAAGATGGCTTGAAACTTGGGAATCTGCGGGTGCTCAATGTTGTAGAGAATGGTGGCTTCGCGCTGAAATAGCTCTAGAGCCTTGTCGGAGAACTGGTCGCCCTGCTGGGGTTCGAGTTCTTTGACGGCGCAGCGTTCGTTGAAGCGGCCCAGGTCTTCGGCCAGGTAGGTGCGACCAAAGCCGCCGTGACCCAGCTCTTGCAGCACACGGTAGCGGTTCTGAAGGGTCGTACCAGGGGTCAGAATGGGTTGCATAGCGTTCGGTTCAGAAGCTGAAACTAGGTGTGAGCTGAAGACGAGGCGGTCAGCGCGATCGCTACCCCAGTTTACAGTAGGATTACCGACCGCGCTCTGGGCGGGGATCTACGCCGCTAGCGGGTAGGAAGTCCCTACTGGAGGAATGTTTACCCCTTTGCCACAATAGAAAGAGTTCACCCCTGCCCAAGCCTCCCGACCAGTTCCCGGCGATGCTCGATCGCTAGGGTTAGCGGCTGAACCACCCAGTGATCACGTCAAATTCAGTCATTGCGCTATAGGAAGCGGTTCGGCCATGGCCCTAGAGGCAGTCAATTCTCAACAGAACGTCCCCGAATCTAAGGCCAGTTCACCCGGCTCCGCTGAAACTCTTCGGTCTACCCGACTGCGACCCCGCCTTGGTGCCCTGCTCCAGCGGCCACTGCTGGTCGGTGGCTTGGGCCTATCTGCCACCCTAGCCCTGGTGGGTAGCGCCCATTTTAACCCGCTCGATAGCTCTACGCTGCTGAGTGCTATTGCTCTAGGGTCGGGGGTGTGGTGGTGGCGGCGGGGCGATCGCCCCCCGGCTGCCCCCAAACCCATTGCCCCGCCGGTCAGCGATCGCGCCCGAGCCGAGGCAGAACTGGCTGCTCTCGCTACCCTGATCGCCAGTCTGGCCCAAGAGGCGGAGTTGACCCGCCAGGGGGTGGTCTCTGTAGGGGCGATCGAAACCTATCGCCAGCAGCACCAGGCCCTGCTGATCGAACTCGATCGCCAGACTCTGCACGTGGCGATCGCGGGTGCTCCCCGCACCGGTAAAAGTACGCTACTCGCCCTGCTGACCGCCGAAGCCGATCGGCCTCTGGCTAACCTTGCCGACCTTACCTATGACGAAGTCAGCCTAGCTCCCCGCGTCACCCCCGACTGGCTCGCCTACGATGGCCTGCTGCTGCTGACCGATGGCGATATTACCGAGAGTGCCTTTACTCTGCTGCGCGATCGCCTGCTAGCGGGCCAGGCCGCCGTGCTGATCTTCAACAAAAGCGATCACTACGATGCCGCTGACCAGCAGACAATCTTAGCCCAGCTGCACCAGCGGCTATCCACCCTGCCCGCAGCTGTGCCCGTGGTGATCACCGCCGCTGCCCCCCGCCCAATTAAGGTGCGTCGCCACCAGCCCGACGGTAGCTTTACCGAAACCCTGGAAACACCGCCGCCCATCCTGGCTAGTTTGCCAGTGGCCCTCACCGCGACCCTAGGCGACCAGCGCCCTACCCTGGTGGCGGCCACTGTGGTGCGCCGCACCGAGGTGCTGCGTCAGCAGATTCAGACCGACCTCAACCGCCTGCGCCGCGATCGCGCCCTGCCCCTGATTGAGCAACTTCAGTGGGTGGCCGGGGCCGCCGCCTTTGCCAACCCCGTACCTACCCTCGACCTGCTGGCCACCGTTGCCATCAACGCTCAGCTACTGATGGATCTGGGCAAGCTCTACGGCTTTAATCTCAACCTAGACGAAGCCAAAACCGCAGCGGGCACCCTGGCCAGCCTCACCGTCAAGCTAGGGCTGGTAGAACTCTCGACCCAGGTGCTCACCGCCGTGCTCAAAAGCCACTTTGCCACCTACGTTGCTGGGGGCCTGGTGCAGGGGCTCAGCGCCGCCTACCTAACTCGGATGGCCGGGCTCAGTTTGGTCGATTATTTTGAGCAAGCCGCCCTGGCTGGCACCCCAACGACCGACCTGTCTTGGGAGGCGATCGCCCAGCGCCTGCAAAGTACCGTGCAGCAAAACCGTCAGCTCAACCTGCTGCAAACCCTCGCCAGGCAGGGCATTGATATTCTCAAGCCCACCCCCGCCCAGCTCCCGGCGAGCACCGCCCCCGTCATCGAACCCTTGGCCACCACTGCCGAACCTGTCCCCGTTGAGGCGATCGCCCAAGACCCCTCCTAGCGCAACCCCTATCCACCCCCCCACCCATCCACCCATCCACCCATCACCCCTCCACCCCTCCACCCCTCCACCCTCCCACTCACCCCATGCCCTCACCCCTGCTTCAGCGCGCCCGCCAAACCTTGACCGAGGCCGTTTCACGCTACTCTGCTGCCCTCCAGGGTAGCCCCGACCCAGGGGCGGCCCACCATCAGGCCGCCGTCAAGAACAGTCTGGGCCAGCTTCAGACCCTGACTGCCAAGCTAGAGTCGCGCTGCTTGCGGGTGGCGGTCTTTGGCCTCGTTAGCCGGGGCAAATCGGCGGTGATCAATGCCCTAGTCGGCGAGAGCCTGCTCGAAACCGGCCCGCTCCACGGGGTCACCCGCTGGCCCCGCTCGGTCTACTGGCAGCTGCCGGTCGAGGGCGATCTGCCCTGGCAAGTAGAGCTGGTGGATACCCCCGGTCTCGATGAGGTCGGCGGCGATCTGCGGGCCGATATGGCCCAAACCGTAGCTAACCAGGCCGATTTGATTGTATTTGTGGTAGCTGGAGACATTACCCCGCTGGAGTATGAGGCCTTGCTCGAACTCCAGCGGAGCCAAAAGCCCTTACTGCTGGTCTTCAACAAAATTGACCTGTACCCCGAGGTCGATCGCCAGGCGGTGCACCGCACTCTGCAAACGCTGCGAAACGACCTAGATCAAAGCCATCCCAGCGCTCCGCTAGCCGTAGAGGACCTGGTCATGGTCGCGGCTAGCCCCGCGCCGCTTAAGGTTCGAGTTGAGTGGCCCGATGGCCGCACCAGCGAAGACTGGGAACCTCAGCCGCCTCAGATTGAGCCCTTGCGCCAGGCGCTGCTGACGATTGTGACCCAGGATGGCCCCGCCCTAGTCGCCCTCAACGCCCTGCGTAGCGCCCGCTCGATCGAAGGTGAGATGGTGGGTCATGTCACCCAGCTCCACGGCGATCGCGCCGACGAAACCATTTGGCAGTTTGCTAAGTACAAGGCCGCCGCTGTGGCCCTCAACCCCATCGCTGGGCTAGACCTGCTGGGTGGCATCGTCATCGACCTGGTGATGATTCGCACCCTGGCGCGGCTCTACGGCTTTCCCATTACCGGCCACGAGGCGGGGCGGCTGTGGCGGGCTATTCTCAAAAGCTCAGGCACGCTGGTGCTCAGTGAGGTGGGCAGTGGCCTGCTAGGGGCAGGCAAAACTACTGCCGCCCTATTCACTCTAGTTGACAGTGCCTCGGGGGTCATGGCTTTGGCTGGGGCCATCACCGCCCAGGCCAGTGCCGCAGGTTATGGCTCCTACACCGTGGGCCAAGCCGCCAAAACTTACCTAGAGCAGGGCTGTACCTGGGGGCCAGAGGGGGTCAGCGCCACCCTAGCCACCCTGCTCAGAGATACCGATACCTCGGCCACCCTGGCTCGTCTGCGCCACGAGGTTGCCGCCGATTTAGTAGAAGCTACTGCCCCGAGGGGTTAGCTCTGTAGGCTAACTCCAGTAAACGGGTAACCTAAGCCCATCATTGTTGCCCCCAGATCACTACTCGGATCTTCTAGAAGACAGCTCCTCGCAGGCAGCTGCTTGGGAGCAGCCTATCAAGCGCTGTTCGCAACCTGTGGCCGATCTGGCCAACGCTATACCTTACCGCCGAGGTATGTCGGCTATGGCCGCTCTGTTTAACTCAAATCTTTCTGTGCACAGCGATGGTGCTGCGCCGATTGCCCCAGCTCCGTCCAACATTCTGTCTAGCACTTCAGACGCCTCTAGCTCCGATAGTGGGGCCTCAGAAGATGAGACCTTAGGTGACCTGGTAGATGCAATCCCAGCGGTGTTGCCTCCCCAGGCCTCGATTCATGGGGCTGTCCAGGTGATGCAAGCGCAGGGGCTAAGTTGCGTGGTCGTTGCGGAGGGCGGCACTATTTTGGGCCTCTTTACCGAACAGGAAGTGCTCGATGCTGTCGCTACGGGCCTCGATGCAACGGCTACACCTATCAGCCTATGCCGGGTGCCTCAGGTGCCTATTTTGCGCCCTAACGACAGTATTGGCGAGGCGTTGCGGGTGATGCAGGCCGCTAACCTGCGCTATCTCCTCGTCGTAGATCAGCAGGGGCAGCTCTGCGGTCTGGTGCCCCGTCAGCGACTGCTTCAGTCGGTCATCGATCGGGGACAGCGGCTGGCCTGGGAGGCTACGGCCCCAAGCCCATCCTTTGAACCGCCCGAATCCGGCGCTGACCTACTGTCCCTAGGGGTGCAAGAGAGCCACCTGCCAGTAAGCGAGTCCGCCGGATCACCGTTCTCCGATCCCCTCTCCGATCGCGGGCTGACGGTGTTGACCCATGTTCACTACCAGTTGCTAGGCCAGGCGGGACAAAACCGGCTGCGGGTTTTAACCCGCTGTCTCAAGCTGCTGGGCCAGGCCAGTGAGGCCGTGGGGGCGGCTCTGTTTGAAATCCATCTCGACGGTAGCGGCACCACCTTAACCAGTCTGCGCGCTGCGTGGCATCGGCTGGGAACACCTGCCGTTGACCACGGCGATCTACAGCTGCTGCCCCTAGGTCGGGTGCAGCGGTGGCACGAGGTGCTGGCCCGTGGCGGCATGCTAACCGGCGCGATCGCCAGCTTTCCGGCGGCAGAGCAGACGCTGCTGCGCGCGCTGGGCGGCGAAAATGTGCTCATATTGCCCCTGCGCTGCCACGGGCAGTATTTTGGCTTTTTGGTGTTTAGTCGCCGGGGCGATGCCCCATTGTGGCCCGTGGCCACGGTCAAGCTGCTGCGGACCGCGTCGATGAGCCTATCGCTGGCCTGCGAGCAGCACACGATGCAGTCTTGTCTGCGCCAGACCCAGAGCGCCTTTGCTAGTCTGTTTCACCACAGCCCCGACCCCATGGCGGTGACCACCTTTCCCGAAGGACGGCACCTGTTGGTTAACGCTAGCTATGCCCGTTGGCTGGGGCGGGCTAGCGCCGAAATTATTGGTCGACGACCGGCAGATCTGGGTATGGTGCACGACCGGCGGCAGTTCGCCCAGCTGCGACGTCAAATTCGCGATCGCGGCATGATTCAAAACATTGAAATTGACTCGCGCCTGACCAACGGGAAAACCCGTACCCTACTGGTGTCCTCGGAGCTGACCCAGCTCAATGACCAGACCTGCTTGCTCTCGATCGGCAAAGACATCACCGATCGCAAGGTGATTCAGGCCACCCTCAGCGCCGCTGAAGCTCGGTTTCGGGCAATTTTTGAGCAGATTAATGTGGGTATGTGCCAAGCCAACCTGGCTGGACAGGTGATGGATGTCAACCCTGGAATGTGCCAAATGCTGGGCTTTAGTCGCGAGGAACTGCTCACCAAGTCGTTTCCAGAATTTACTCACCCCGACGACTTGGCCCTCGATTTGTCCCACTACAATCGGCTTCTGGCTGGAGAACTGGACTCATTCACCATTGAAAAGCGCTACTGCCATAAGCATGGTGGCTATGTGTGGATATCGCTAATGGTCTGCCTGGTGCGCAACGATGACGGGGAGCCGCTGTTTAGCATTGGGGTGTCTCAAGATATCAGCGAGCGTAAACGCGGCGAGGCCGAACGCAAGCTAGAAGAAGCAGAACGCCAGGCCGCTGAGAAGGCGCTACAAACCTCTCACCGACGCATCAACAATATTCTCGAGAGTATTACCGATGCCTTTTTTGCCCTCGATCAGCAGTGGCAGTTTACCTACCTAAACCAGCGGGCTGAGCAGTTTTTGCGGCGATCGCGCCACCAAGTGCTGGGGCAAAACCTGTGGTACGAGTTTCCCGAAGTGCTGGGGACTCAGCTGTCTAAAGAGCTGCGCCGAGCTATGACCGAGCGGGTCAGTCTCACCTTTGAAGAAGATATGGCCTCTTCCGACAGCTGGTGTGAGTTTCATGTCTACCCCAGCCAGGAAGGACTGGCCGTGTACTTTCAAGACATCACCAGCCGCAAGCGAGCCGTCGAGCAGATTGAGCATCAGATTCGGCGTGAACAGGCGCTCAATCGGGTGGTGCAGGCCATTCGTCAGTCCCTCGACCTCGACGTTATTTTTGACACCGCTGCGCGTGAAATCGCCCTGCTGCTCCAGGCTGACCACGTCGATATTCAGATGCGTCAGCCTGCCGACGGTCGCTGGCGGGTGCTAGCTGAGCATCGCGAAGATGACCAATTGCCCAGCCTGCTGCACCACACCCTGAGCGATCACACCCCTGTGGCCCTCAGCCTCAACCGACTGGAGATTGTGCAGTTTGCTCCAGGACAGGGACATCCGACCGGCTGTGCAGACGACCCACTAGAAATGCTACCGGGCGGGTGGTTACTGGTGCCGTTGCATATCACCGGACCTCTACCCTGGGGCTGTCTCGGCATTCACCGCCGGGCCACCCAGCCCGAAGTTGCGGTCGAACCCTGGAAGGCATCAGAGATTGAACTGGTGCAAACCGTCGCTGACCAACTGGCGATCGCCCTGGCCCAGGCCCAAACCTTGGCCCAAGCCCAGGCCGAATTGCGCGAGCGTCAGCGGGCTGAGGCCCGCCTCAAAGAGGCCCAGCGCATTGCCCACACCGGCAACTGGGAGCTGTCGCTGGCCCAGCAGCACCTCACCTGGTCTGAGGAAATGTTTCGCATCTACGGCCTAAATCTCCATCAGCCGCCGCCGTCGATCGAGGATCAGCTGGCGGCTCTGGAGGACGGCGATCGCCCCCGATGGCGGCAGCAGCTAGCCCTGGCCAGCTCTACCGGTCAGCCCTTAAACCTAGAAGGGGCAATTTTGCGGCCCGACGGCCAGCGCCGCTTTGTGCAGTTGCTGGGTCAAGCCCAACGCAATGCCGCTGGGGAAATCATCAGCTTGGTCGGCACTCTCACGGATATTACCGAGCGCAAACTCATTGAAGATCGTCTCGCCTACGAAGCCCTCCACGACCCCCTCACCGGATCACCCAACCGCGCCTTTTTCATGGAGCAGCTTAACGCTGCCGTGCAAACTGCTAAGACCCTAGATCAGGCGATCTTTGCGGTACTGTTTATCGATCTCGATCGATTCAAGGTGATTAACGACAGTCTGGGCCATCTAGTCGGCGATCAGCTGCTGATCGACTGTGCCCAGCGCCTCAGCTCGGTGGTGCGAGAGGGCGATCTGGTGGCCCGTCTCGGCGGCGACGAATTTGCTATTTTGCTCAACCCCATCGCCATCATTGACGATGCCCTAGCTGTAGCCCAACGGATTCATCAGGTGTTGCAGCCTCCCCTGGTGCTGGAGGGGCGCGAAATTTTTATCAGCGCTAGCGTGGGTATTGCCTCCAATCTCACCGGGGCGGTAGAAGCCGTCGACTTTTTGCGCGATGCCGATACGGCCATGTACCGGGCCAAGGAAAATGGCCGGGGTCGATCGGCCCTGTTTGACCCCGCCATGCATGAGCAGGTGGCTACCCGTCTCACCCTCGAAAATGACCTCCAGCGGGCGATCGCCCGCCAAGAACTGGCTCTCCATTACCAGCCCATTGTCGATTTGACCCATCACCAGCTGATCGGCTTTGAGGCGTTAGTGCGCTGGCATCATCCCCGCTGGGGGCCAATTCCCCCCGGCACCTTTGTTCCCCTGGCCGAAGAAACTGGGCTAATTTTAGCCATTGGCGAATGGACCCAACTGGCTGCCTGCCAACAGCTCCAGCGGTGGCGTCAGCACCTGCCCGCTGCCCAAGATTTGATCATGAGCGTCAACCTGTCAGTGAAACAATTTGCCCATCCTCGCCTGATTGCCACCATTGACGAGACCCTGGCCACCACCGGCCTCAGCAGCCAGTATCTACGGCTTGAAATTACCGAAAGCGCCCTGATTGAGAATGCTCAAACTGCCGAGTCGATTCTGCAAGCCCTGCGCGATCGCGGCATTCAGCTGGGCATTGACGATTTTGGTACGGGCTACTCCTCCTTGAGCATGGTGCACCAGTTTCCCATGCAGATTCTCAAGATCGATCGGTCCTTTATTCAGTCGATGGAGAGCGATCCTCGTGGCGTGGCTATGGTTCAGGCTATTTTGGCCCTGGCTCAGAGTCTGGGCATGGCCGCGATCGCCGAGGGCGTCGAAACCGAGAGCCAACTCCACCAGCTGCGCCAACTGGGCTGTCCCTACGCCCAGGGTTACTGTTTTTCTAAACCGTTACCCGCCCCCGAGGCCGAGTACCTGCTGGTGCATTGGCCGATCGGCCCTAGTAGCGCTCAGTCCCCAAGCGCTCAGCCCAGCTACTCAGGGGAAAGCTGCCTTAACTGAGGGGCAATGCAGTAGCCGTTGCGCCCTTTCTCTTTGGCGAGATAGAGTGCCTGGTCAGCGGCGGCCACCAGATCGCGAGTTTGATAGATAGCGCTTGGGATTGCCGTGGCGATGCCGATGCTGATGGTTATTTGCTCTAGAGGAGAGTTCTTGTGGGGAATAGACAACGCTCTGACCGCTGCGCAGATCGACTGGGCCAGGTGAATCGCTCCCATCAGGTCAGTGTGGGGTAAGACAATGGCAAATTCTTCTCCACCGTAACGAGCTACCAGATCGGCTGGACGGTGAATCGCCTGCTGAAATACCTGTGCCAGCTGTTGCAGACAGCGATCGCCCGCCTGGTGGCCGTAGGTGTCGTTGAAGGATTTGAAGTAGTCGGCATCACACATTAACAGGCTCAGGGGCTGCTGTTCGCGGGCTAGGCGCTGCCACTCTTGGGCTAAAAAGCTATCAAAATAGCGACGATTGGCGGCTTGGGTCAGTCCATCGACGTGGGCCAGACGCTGGAGTTCCTGGTTGAGCTGCACGAGTTCTTGGTTCCGGAGTTCGACCCGTTGCTCTAGGGTGGTGAACACTTCCTTAAGCTGCTGGGCCATAGCAGCTAAGGACCGGGACAGGTCACCGATCGCATCCGACCGCCCAATTTCGATTGGTTCATCCCATTGGCCTAGGGCCAGGTGACGAGCGCGATCGCTAAGTTTCCGTAGGGGTCGTGTCATCCACTGGGCTAGCACCAATCCGCTAAGGCCCGTTAGCACCAGGGCCAATAGATACAGCACTAGCGTAGTTTTATTGTTGTCATTAATTTGCCCCATAAAATCGTTTTCAGGGATGACCAAAACTAAAATCCAGTCGAGGCCAAAATCATCAATAAAAGACTCGGTTTGAAGAGAATAGCGCTCTTGATTAATCCAAACACGGTGCTGTTGCTTTTCCCCATGCTCCCAATCAAGGCCCGTCCCCATTAGGTACTGCACCGTACCGCGAATCACGGTATCTTTACTGTCGGCGGCCTGGATCAGCATGAGGGTTTCGTCTTGCTCGGCGATAATGGGCTCTGGGCTAGAACTGGCCACTAACAATCCCGATCGCTCCACAATAAAGGCCAGGCCGGTGGGGCTGATATGTAGGCTGCGCAAAAAAGCGTTTAGATCCTCTGACAAAATTACATCGGTGGCGCAGACCCCCAACAAATTGCCGCTGGTTGGCTCATAGACCGGCGCAGCGGCAGTAATGGTGGGCAGCATGGTCTCAAAGTCAGCATAGATCGGGCTCCAGGTGGGCTGACCCGCTGCTTTGGCTGCCTGATACCAGGGGCGTAGTCGGGGGTCGTAGGGCTGATCGCCAATGCGTTGCAACGGCCCTCGCGCACCGTTGGCCTCGGTCTCGTAATAGTGAAAGTAGCGATTTACCGAGGCATTAGCCAGTTGAATTTGCAGGGTATCACCAACCCCTCCCTCTGAACGACCTACTCCCAAAAAAGCGCCGTCAGCCTCAGTGGCACAATAGATCAAATTAATCGAAGAGAAAATTATGGCCTGTCGCCACAGCTGCTTTTCCCCTTGCCCGGTGAGCAAGTTGATGTCGCCTTCTAGTAAAGAGCCGCCGTTGAGCTGATTAACCAGGTTGGGCTGAGCCAGGGTATCTTCGAGCTGTTCAAGAATGCGCGCCGTCAGCTCATTTTTGACCTGGGCGACCAAGTTGTAGACCACTATCTGACTATTTTTGTAAGAGAAGTAGGCTACCGCCCCCACCGCCACCGCCACCTGAAGGGCAAAGGGAATCGTAATGGCTGTCTGCAACGGCAGCTTACCCAGCAGTTGTTTGAGTCTTGCGATCATCTGTGCCCAAGGACGATCCTTTCAAGGAGAGGTGCGAAGCAATAAAGACCAAACCTGACGGCTAAACTTTGCTCTCAACGCTAGTCTTAGTTATCCCCTAAGGTCGGTGAAAATCCCCCGCTCAGCCCTGAAGTCAAACTAGCAGTCGGCCCGCCGAGTACTGATTTGCCCACCCCTATCGAGCTGAATGGGCCATAAAACTACCAGGCCACAGAGATTTGACCAACTGCCCGCGATGACTCCTCGCGATGACCTCTACACCGCCAAAAATTCTTGAATAATGTCGTTAGTGAGTTCGCTGGTGGGGCCGTGGGCAACAATGCCGCCCCGCTGCATCGCGTAGTAATAGTCTGCCTGACGGACAAAGTGCAGGTGTTGCTCGACCAGCAGCACTGAAATGCCGGTGGTGCGAACGATCTTTTTCACCGCCGCCTCAATGTCGAGAATGATCGAGGGCTGAATGCCTTCGGTGGGTTCGTCGAGTACTAGCAGCTTGGGCTGGCCCATGATTGCGCGGGCGATCGCTAACTGCTGCTGCTGACCACCACTGAGGTCGCCCCCCATGCGATCGAGCATGGTCTTGAGCACCGGAAACAGCTCGTAGATTTCCTCGGGCACTGCTTTGCCCGCTTTGCCCCGGTTTCCCAGAGCCTCCTGACCAATGAGTAAATTTTCGCGCACCGTCAGGCGGGGAATCACTTCGCGCCCCTGGGGCACATAGCCAATGCCCAAGCGCGCCCGGCGATCGGGGGTGAGGCTGTTGACCACCTGCCCCTCAAAGCGAATTTCGCCGGTGCGAGGCCGCAACACCCCCATAATATTTTTCAGCATCGTGGTTTTGCCCACGCCATTGCGGCCAATCAGACAGACCATCTGCCCCTTAGGAATGGTCATGGCCACATCGCGCAAAATATGGCTTTCACCGTAGTAAAAGTTTAGCCCCGAGACCTGAAGCATTGGGGCGGTCATAGGGTCTTGGCGAGTGACGGTGGGGAGGGTGGTGGTCATGTTGGGTGGATGAGTGAAGGGGTGGATGGGTAAAGGGGTGGATGAGTGAAGGGGTGGATGGGTAAAGGGGTGGATGGGTGACAGAATGGCTACTCATCCACTCATCTACCCATCTACTCATCTACCCTCTTGCCGCTAGCTCTTCAAGGGCGGCGGCTTCCAGACGGCTGACGGTTTCGGGCGGTAGACCCAGCAGGTTTAGAAGCTTTTGGTAGACTGCCGCTTCAGTTTGGTTGATCTGGTTGGAGCTGATCACTTCGTAGCTGAGCATCAGCGCTTCTTCGCGCTGGGCCGGGGTTGCGAGTTGGGGCACCAAATCTTCTAGGGGAATTTCGGTGGCCAATAGATCTTTGAGATCGTCGCGCAGCCCGGCCTGCTCTTCGGGGGCGTGGGCAAACTTGCGGCTGAGGCGGTCTAAAATGACCTCTTGCTGTACGTCAGCAAAGTTGTCGTCGGCCCAGGCCATCGTGGCGGCAATGCGCAGCAGCAGCATCTGTTCGGGGGTAAGGGTGGTTTCTTTGCCCAGGTAGACCTCAATCACTTTGGGGTCGTTCTGCACCTGATCCATGGTGCCTTCACACAGCACGCTGCCCTGGTGCAGCACGGTAACCTGGCGGGCAATCTGGCGCACAAACTCCATGTCGTGCTCGATCACCACAATGGAGTGGCTTTCGGCCAGTGACATCAGCAGCTTGCCAGTTTGCTCGGTCTCTTCGTCAGTCAGGCCCGCTACCGGCTCATCCACTAGCAGCAGGTCGGGCGACTGGGCCACCAGCATGCCGATCTCCAGCCACTGCTTTTCGCCGTGGGAAAGCAGGGCGGCGGGAATGTCGGCCTTATGGTCGAGGCCAATGGTTTCGAGCAGACCACCGACAGTGCGTTTTTCGGCGCTGGGGGCTTTTTTGAACAGGGTTGAGAAGACGTTTTTCTCGCGGTTGCAGGAGAGGTCGAGGTTTTCGCGGGGGGTGAGGTTGAGGTAGACGCGGGGGGTTTGAAACTTGCGGCCAATGCCTAGGCGCGAGATCTCGTGCTCTTTGTATTTGCGCAGGTCTTGACCTTTGAAATAAGCTGCGCCCTCGGTGGGTTTAGTCTTGCCACTGATCACGTCTAAGAAGGTGGTTTTGCCTGCGCCGTTGGGGCCAATGATCACCCGCAGTTCACCTTCATCCATGCTGAAGTTGAGGTTGTTGATGGCCTTAAAGCCATCAAAGCTGACGGTGACGTCTTTGATCTCTAAAACTTTGGTGCTCATGGCAGGGGTGATAGGTGAAGGAGTAGGGTGGGCACTGCCCACCATGGGACGTTGGGGCTATTCGGGGTTTGCGCTGGGTTGTATTGATGGGCGGGGGTGGAGAGTGGGCATTGCCCACCCTACTTTTCAGCGAATTCTGGGGTTTCTGAGAGGGGGGCGGGTTCGGTCTCGGCGCTGTCGTCGAGGTAGGGTAAATCTTTGGGGGCCAAACCTAGGGCTGAGCTGACGGTATGGCCAAACTGGCGGCGGCCCCAGCCAATAATGCCGTCAGGCAATGCTGTCACCACAATTAAAAACAGCGCCCCTTGGAAGAACAGCCATACATCGGGGAAGCGTTCGCTGAGCAAGCTGCGGGCCATATTCACCAACACCGCGCCCAGCACCGCGCCCACCAGGGTGGCCCGCCCGCCCACGGCAACCCAGATCACCATCTCAATCGAGAAGGCAATGTCCATCGCCTGGGGTGAGATAATGCCTGACTGCACGGTGAAGAGGGCACCGGCAATGCCTGCGATCGCGCCTGAGACTGCAAACACTAGCACCTTGAAAGCCGTAGGGTCGTAGCCTGAAAACCGCACCCGGTTTTCGTCGTCGCGAATGGCGACCAGCATGCGGCCAAAGCGCCCGCTGGTGAGCCAGCGACAGAGGGCGTACATGGCGATCAGGGCGATCACCGTGGCGATGTAGAAAAACATCCGCATTTCGCCTGAGCCCACCCGCTGCCCCAAAAAGGTGGCAGTGGAAGTGGTGAGACCGTTGGTGCCATTAATCAGCTTTTGCTGACCGTTGAAAAAGTTGAAAAAGACAACCAGAGCGGCCTGGGTCAAAATCGAAAAATAGACCCCGCGAATGCGGTTACGGAAGACTAGGTAACCTAAGAGACCTGCCGCGATCGCCGGCACCAGAAAAATGGCTAGCAGGGTAAATGGAAACGAGTTAAACGGCTGCCAGAACCAGGGCAGCTCGGTCACACCGTAGAGGCCAAAGAAGTCGGGAATGCTGCCCTCGGGCAGACTGCTGAGCTGGAGGTACATGGCAAAGGCATATCCTCCAAGGGCAAAGAAAATGCCGTGGCCCAAGCTCAGTAGACCGGTAAAACCCCAAATTAAATCAATCCCCAACGCCACAATGGCCAAGGCCAAAAACCGCCCCAGCAAATTTAGGCGAAAAGGGGTCAAAAACAGCGGTAAGACCAGGATGAGAATCAGCGCGATCGCCGCGATCGCGATCGCCTCAATCACAAACTTGCGTTTTTGGCTGGCCTTAGCGACGCGGCGCGGTTGCATAGTTGCCTCAGTAGTCATAACTCTAGAGCTCCACCGAACGGCCCTTCGGCGGGAACAGCCCAGCGGGCCGCACCTGCAAGAAGGCAATAATCAACGCAAATACCATCACCTTGGCCATGCTGGTGGTGGCAAAAAAGGTAAAGAAATCGATCGCTGGCTGAAAGAACGCCGTCGGCGGAAACATCAGCGCCAGGGTGCCAGAGCCCACCAGGTAGGTGACAATCCCGATGACTAGCGCCGCCACAATACTGCCTACCAGCTTGCCGACCCCGCCCACGACCACCACCATAAAGGCATCGACAATGTAGTTGCCCCCCAAATTAGGACCAACCGAGCCCAGCAGCGTTACCGCACAACCCGCTATCCCAGCCAGCCCCGACCCCAGGGCAAAAGTAATGGCATCGACCTGCCCGGTGGGAATGCCCAAACAGGCGCTCATGCCCCGGTTTTGGGTGACTGAGCGAATGCGCAACCCCCAGGCCGTACCGTTGAGAAACCAGTACACCGCCACCAGGCAGAGCACGGTGAGCACAATAATAAACAGCCGCGCCGAGGGAAATTGCAGCGAATTTCCCAGGGTCACACCGCCCCGCAGCCAGCTCGGCGGCGTCACATCGACGTTGCGGGTGCTAAACCAGGGGCGGCTAAAGGCGGCGCTGGTGGAATTGCCGATCAGTACCCAGGCTACTACCGAAATTGCTGCTGACAGCGTCAAGAACAATGGGTTCGCCCACTGACTGATGCGATCCCAGTCGGTATAGCGAGTGAGGACTAAACGACCGATAAAAAACAGCGCTGCAAAGATAACCAGGCCAATTACCATGGGCAAACTGACGCTGCGGATGAACTGAATCAAAATTAGGCTCACCCCCCAGGTGGCTAGCAGCGTTTCTAGGGGCCGCCCGTAGAGGTAGCGAATGACCGTTCGCTCTAGCAATAAACCCAGCAAAGCCGCCACCAAAAAAGCCAGGGGCAGGGCCGCAAAAATGTAGAGATCAAGCGCTACACCTCCCATGCCTTTGGCCGCGTTTTGCACCACAAAGGTGGTGTAGGCCCCAAACATCATCAATTCGCCATGGGCCAAGTTAATGACCCCCATCAGGCCAAATACAATGGCCAAACCCAAAGCCACAATTAACAGCACTGCGCCAATGCTAATGCCGTTAAATAGGCCACCAATTAAGCCTTCTAACACAGCTCTTACCGCTTTAATAACAACTTGCCCAGGCAGGATAGGTTGATTCTGCCAACAAAACAGGGGTCCAACTTCTCTGGGATATTAAAAGTAATCCAGTGTCAAAAAAGTCCACCCTTGACAAAGTTTTAGTATTTTAAGTGGTCTACTAAAACACCCTATAAAGCACAGTTACTCTAACTTGGTTAGCCGATCGCTACGGGCAATATAGAGTACTTGTGTCACAGTGGCGATCGCCACTTCTGAGCCGCTAACAACGTTAAGTTGCCGCTGCCGAACTCGCTAAACGTGCTACCGAAAGATAGTGATAGAGTCAGAAACTTTCTCACTGGTGTTTTGCTTAGCAAAAAATGATTTCAAAATCTACAAAGAAAGCGAGGATGCAGCTAGCTGTATCCTCGCTTTCTTTATGCCTGGGCCGCGAGAGCTAGCCTAGATTTCGTACTTTTCACCCTTGGCAGGGTCAGACCAGTCGCAGCCAAAGCCAATGGTGTCAGGCACAAACTGGTTCCAGGGCTGCGGATCGACAGGGCCATCGGTAGCCCAAAGGATGTCGAACATGCCGTCATCCATAATTTCCCCAATCCGCACGGTCTTGGATAGGTGGTGGTTAGAGTTCATGGTGACAGGGCCTTCGGGAGCCGCCATGCTCTGACCGTAGGCTGCAGCCCGCACTTCTGGAATATCAAAGGTACCGGCAGCTTCTACGGCCTGCTTCCACAGATAGACCATGATGTAGGCCGCTTCCATGGGGTCGTTGGTCACGCGGTCATCACCGAACTCAGCCTTGAAGTCGGCCACCCACTTTTCGTTTTCGGGGGTGTCTACGGTCTGGAAGTAGTTCCAGGAGGCCAGGTGGCCCACTAGGAACTCGCTGCCGATCTGGCGAACTTCTTCCTCAGCCACGCTGACCGACATCACCGGATACTGGTCTGGCCCCATGCCAGCGCCCTGAAGCTGCTTGAAGAAGGCGACGTTGCTATCGCCGTTGAGGCTGTTGAAGATTACGCCGCCGTTAGGTAGCGCTGCGCGAATGCGGGTAATGATCGGGGTAACTTCGGTGTTGCCCAGGGGCAGGTAGTCTTCGCCCACGGTGTTGCCACCCTTGGCGGCCAACTGCTCTTTGATGATGGTGTTGGCGGTGCGGGGAAACACATAGTCAGAGCCGACCAAGAAGAAGTCGGTGCCTTTGTTTTCAAGCAGCCAGTCTACGGCGGGCTCGATCTGCTGGTTGGGGGCTGCCCCAGTGTAGAAGATGTTTTGGGAGCATTCTTGCCCCTCGTACTGCACGGGATACCACAACATGTGGTTTTTAGATTCAAACACAGGCAGCACGGCCTTGCGGCTGGCTGAGGTCCAGCAGCCAAAGACCACGGCGACTTCGTCCTGGTCGATTAATTTCTCAGCTTTCTCGGCGAAGGTGGGCCAGTCAGAGGCACCGTCTTCGGTAACCGCTTCGATTTGGCGACCTAACACACCGCCTGCAGCGTTAATTTCTTTGATAGCCAGCATCTCAGCATCAACGACAGTGGTTTCGCTGATGGCCATGGTGCCGCTGAGGGAGTGCAGAATGCCAACCTTGATGGTTTCTCCATCGCCACCCGCTGCCCCGCTGTCGCCACCCGCTGCCCCGGTGTCGGTGGTGGTAGCCGTGCCGCAGGCCTTGAGCAGCATGGAGGTACCGAGGGTCGCAGACCCATACACCAAAAACTTACGCCGATTAAATCGAGTTACCATTCAACCTCTCTCCTGACTCGTAAAACGAAAAACTTTATGACCGAGACTTCGTGTAGACCGTCAGAGTGGATATTAAGAGGTGTGGTTGGGAGTAAATGTAGCCTAGGACACAAAATAGTCCAACGTTTTTGTAATATTTCCTAGATCTTGGTTACGTTGCCATCATCCATAGGATGGATTTTAGGTAATTGCGTTTTGGTTGCCGCCAGGATGGTGGCGAGGCTGGGTTGTGAGCGGCGGGAGTTGAGGCTAAAAATCAGCGGTTTTGGCTGAGCCTAGGGGGTTTGGTTGCTCTGCTATGGCGTGGTAGCGGATAAACTCAATCACCGTGGCCAAGCCCTCCTGGGTTTTGAGGTTGGTAAAGCCAAAGGGGCGATCGCCTCGCATCTTCCGGGCATCGCGCTCCATGACCTCTAGGCTAGCTCCCACCATCGGAGCAAGGTCAATTTTGTTGATCACCAAAAAATCAGACTTGGTGATGCCCGGCCCACCCTTACGGGGAATTTTGTCGCCAGCGGCGACATCAATCACATAAAGGGTCAGGTCTACTAACTCGGGGCTAAAGGTGCTGGCCAGGTTGTCGCCGCCGCTTTCTACAAACACCAGATCGAGGGGATGAAAGCGCGCCTCTAGATCTTCGATGGCCACCAGGTTCATGGAGGCGTCTTCGCGAATGGCGGTGTGGGGGCAGCCCCCGGTCTCTACTCCGACAATGCGATCGGGGCTGAGGGCCTGGCTGCGCACCAAAAATTGGGCGTCTTCCTGGGTGTAGATATCGTTGGTAACCACTGCCAGAGAATAGCGATCGCGCAGCGCCTTACACAGGCAATCGACCAGGGCAGTCTTGCCCGACCCCACCGGGCCAGCCACACCAACGCGAAAGGGAGTTGTCATCACCATCATCCAACAGGAGAATGCTTGGTATCTTACACCCCAGCCCCAGACCACCCCAGCAAAAGACCCCAGAGATTTTTAAAATCCCTGGGGTCTAGTTGAGCTTAGCCGAGCCTAGCTGTACTTCTCGCTAGAGGTGGTCTCGAGGTCAAACAGCACCTGGAGGGTCTGCATCGCCCGCTTGCGAGCCTCAATGTCGCGCTGGGCGCGCAGCTGCACCATTGGGTCATGGAGAATCTTGTTGACGATACCCCGCGTCAGGGCTTCGATCACCTCCTGGTGTTTTTCGGCAAACTCGCTGCCCAAGCGAGAGAGGGCCTTTTCGAGCTCCTGCTCACGAATGGTTTCGACCTTGCTGCGCAGGCTGCTGATGGTGCTGACCGTATCGAGCGATCGCCACCAGTCCATAAAGCTTTCTACCTCCTGGTCGAGCAACCCCTGGGCCTCCATGGCCATGCGGCGGCGGCTGGCCTGGTTTTGGGCGACTACGGCCTTCAGATCGTCGACGTTAAAGGCGTGTACATTGGCGATCTCATTGGCGTTGGTGTGCACGTTGAGAGGCACGGCAATGTCGAAGAGCATCAGGGTGCGGTTGGCTGCCACCAGCGGTTCCAGGTTCTCCCGGTGCAGTAGCGGCTCGGTAGCCGAGGTGCAGGTAAACACCACATCAGAGCACTGCACCGTCTCCAGCATGGCATCGAGGGTGCCGGTACGAATCTCAGCATCGGGAAACTGCTTGGCTAGCTCGTTGGCCCGGTCGATGGTGCGGTTGAGAATGGTGATTGTGCAGGAATCTTTAGAGATTAGGTGCTGTACCAGCAGCCGTGCCATCTTGCCTGCGCCCAGAATGCTGACGTGACAACCATTCAGGTGAGGCACCTTCATGCGGGCTAGCTCCACAGCGGCGGAGCTGATCGAAACGGCCCCGGTACCAATGCTGGTTTCGCTGCGCACCCGCTTGCCAGCGGTGAGCGACTGCTTGAGCAGGCGGTCTAGCACCCGGCCAATGCTCTTGTGCTGTTGGGCCAGCTGGTGGGCATGCTTAACCTGGGCGAGAATTTGGCCTTCACCCAGCACCAGGCTGTCGAGCCCTGCGGCCACGCGCATCAGGTGGTTCACGGCATCTTGGTGCAGCAGAATGAACAGGTGCTGGCGCAGCTCGTGGAGGGGCAGACCGCTGTGTTCAGAGAGAAACTGGGTGACTTCGCGAATGCCCTGCTCGGTGGCCTCGGTGACGATGTGGATTTCGAGGCGGTTGCAGGTGCTGAGAATCGAGACTTCGTCAATGTGGGGGCAATGGGTGAGATGGGCGATCGCGTCACCTGTCTGAGCCGTCGGAATGCTAAGTTTTTCGCGGATTTGCACTGGGGCAGTTTTGTGGCTCAGGCCAATTACGGCGATATTCATTCTTCCTCCACGCGTTTAATAGTCACCTAATTTATGGTGTCGGCAACACCCTAGGCCCAGGTCATCAGCTGCCAGGGCTAGCCTGGTTCAAGGGTTACACCGTACACAATTGCCAATATGTTTGAAGTTAGAGACAAATAGGCCCTGACTCAAGGAAACTCAACAAAAGTCCATCAAAAACTGTGAACACTAGCAAAAAAAAGAGATGCAGAAATTCCGCATCTCTAGGCTAACGAATTAAACCCTTTTTCCGAGGCAATTTTTACCTCGGAAAAAGAATATAAGCCAGTTTGGGCCACTCCCAGGCTGGTCTGGTCGGCGGTAAGGCCTCTGGCCAGGCTACGCCAACGCCCCTACAGGTTGGCCGATTGGCCCTAGTGGAGTTGCAGACGGCTGGGGCTATCGCTCATGTGGATCGTATCGACAAAGCGGGCGGTCTTCGACTGGCTTGAGATCACCAGGGATTGAGTCCGCATGCCACCGTGGAAGAAGCGCACCCCTTCCATCAGTTCGCCGGAGGTAATACCGGTGGCGGCAAACAGCACGGTTTCGCCCGAGGCCAGTTCGTCAGCGTCGTAGACCTTGTCAATATCGGTAATACCCATCTCGTTGAGGCGGGCGATGTTGGCTTCTTTGCTTTCGCCAATTAGACCGGTCTTGACCACCGCCGGATCGTAGATCAGTTGTCCCTGGAAGTGGCCCCCTAGGCAGCGCATGGCGGCGGCGCTAATCACCCCTTCGGGCGCAGCCCCAATGCCCATCAGCGCATGGGTGTTGGTGCCGGAGAAGGCGCAGGAGATGGCAGCACCGACATCGCCGTCCCCAATCAGCTTGACGCGGGCACCGGCATCGCGGATTTCTTTGATCAGGTCGTTGTGGCGATCGCGCTTCATCACCACCACTACCAGCTCATCGATACCGCGATCGAGGCACTCACCCAAAATCTTCAGGTTCTCGGTGGCCGACTTGTTGATGTCAACCTTGCCTTTGGCCTGGGCCGGAGCAGCCAGCTTCTTCATGTAGAAGTCGGGGGCCGCAAACAGCCCACCTTTTTCAGAGATGGCCAGCACTGCCATCGAGCCATTTTGACCGTAGGCCACCAAGTTGGTGCCTTCGCAAGGATCAACGGCAATGTCAATTTCGAGCAGTTCGTCGGGGTTGCAAAAATCGGTGGCGTTGGGCTGGGTGCAAATGCCCACCTCTTCACCGATGTAGAGCATGGGGGCATCATCCCGCTCGCCCTCGCCGATCACGATGCGACCGCGCATGTGAATCTTGTTCATGCGTTCCCGCATGGCTTCTACCGCCACCTGGTCAGCGATATTTTTTTCGCCCTTGCCCATCCAACGGGACGATGCGATCGCAGCCTGTTCGACAACCTCAATAATCTCAAGACCGAGGGTACTTTCCACGGGATCAATCCTCCAAACTGCCTATATTTAGTGGGTTTCGCGTTCCCCATCTCGATTTCCCAGTCTATCAGACGGTGGGATCAAGGCATAGAGAATTACGGCACCGTATACTCAGACTCTACCGCCGGTAGCGCGCCCCGCTGCACTAAAGCCTGGTGAACCATCGCCACAATTTCGGCACGGGTGGCGGCCTGGGTCGGCTTGAGCTGGTCGCGGGCCGGGTAATTGACCACCAGGGCGTTGTCGGTGGCCGACGCCACTTTAGGCCTAGCCCAATCGGGCAAGGGGTCGCTATCAATAAAGGCTTGCAGCGATTGGTCGGGGGCTGGTGAGGGCGGCAGATCTAGGCCCGTGACTAAAGACACCAGCACTTCGTAGCGTGGCACGGCCTGATCGGGACGAAAATTGCCGTCGGGGTAACCGTTCATAAAGCCTTGGGCGACGGCATTGTCAATGGCTGCCACGGCCCAGTAGGTGTCGGGCACGTCATTAAAGGTCCGCACCGATCCCTCTCGGGGGGAGTTGCCAAAGGCTTGGCTGAGCAGGGCAGCTAGTTCGGCCCGAGTCAGGGGTTGATCGGGCTGAAAGCCGCTTTCGGGAAAATCAGGCAAATAACCCTGATCAAACATGGACCGAATAAAGGGGTAGGCCCAATGGGTGGTCGGCACGTCGGAAATATCTAAGGGCTGAGTCGCCTGCCCGGCTGGGGCTGGGTCGGGAACAGTCGTCGGAGCCACCGGCACCGAGGTGCTCGGCAGCGGCGCAATTATAATCGGACGCCGCTGCCCAGGGCCTGCGCCCGGTACTTGCCCCGACCCTTGCCTAAGGTCTTGAGGCCAGTCTCGCTGGAGGGGCACCCCTGGGTCTAAGGTGCGCGGCACTAGCGCCGCTGGATCTTCTTCCCTAGGGTCGGCGATCGCAGCGGGATACTCAGGCCGACCTTGCAGCAGCCCAGTCTCCGCCAGCAGCCTAGGGCTACGGGAAAGGCCCCACCACAGGATGGAGCCGATGCCCGCTAGAGCTAGCACTACCGCCAACAGCTCGTCGAAGCTGAGCAGTTGATCTCGACGCCGCGAATCGGGCGGATTCGACGGATTTGGCTGATCAGGGGGAAGATTGACCATGGTGCGGGGGGGCTAGCAACGTCCACGGTTATCCTACCAGAGCGGGCTGACGCTCCGGCGTTACGACAGGGTTGCCAGCGTCGTCAATGTCAATCCGGGCGCGATCGCCATTTTCCAGATTCCCCGAGAGAATGGCCTCTGCCAAGGTATCTTCAACCAGCCGGGCAATGGCGCGGCGCATAGGGCGAGCCCCATAGCGCTGGTCATAGCCCTCCTGGGCCAGCCGGGCGAGAAACGCCTCCGATAGCGTCACCGTCATCTGGCGATCGGCCAAGCGCTTGTTCACCTCTTCTAACATCAGGTCGGCGATCTGGTTAACTTCCTCCCGAGTCAGCTGGCGGAAGACGATGATCTCGTCGATCCGGTTCAGCATCTCAGGGCGGAAGTACTGTTTCATCTCTTCGTTGACCAGGTTACGGATGTTGTTGTATTGGCTGGTAGCCGCATCCGTCGTAGCAAAGTCAAAGCCCAGGCCAGAGCCCCCCTTCTCAATCACCTGAGAACCGATGTTTGAGGTCATGATGATCAGGGTGTTCTTGAAGCTTACGGCACGACCCTTGGCGTCAGTCAATCTGCCATCGTCAAGCACCTGCAAGAGCAGGTTAAACACCTCGGGGTGGGCCTTTTCGACTTCATCCATCAAGATGACGCTGTAGGGGTTGCGGCGCACAGCTTCAGTTAACTGACCACCCTCGTCATAACCGACAAAGCCTGGGGGCGAACCAATCAGCTTAGAGACCGTATGGCTTTCCATAAACTCTGACATGTCGAGGCGAATCATCGACTCTTCAGAGCCAAACAGAGCCATGGCCAGAGCCTTAGATAGCTCAGTTTTGCCGACCCCAGTGGGGCCAGAAAACACCAAGCTGGCAATGGGGCGATCGGCACTGGCTAAGCCAGAACGCGCCCGACGGATCGCTTTGGCGGCGGCCATGACGGCCTCATGCTGACCAATCACCCGCTCGTGGAGCACATCTTCTAGGTGTAGCAGGCGCACCGCTTCGGTTTCGGTCATGCGGTTGACCGGAATACCCGTCCAGGCGGCCACGATGTCAGCGATATTTTCTTCATCGACTACAGGTACTACGGGCAAGCTACCCGCCGCCGCTTCACCGTATTCAGGAATATCGGCTTGAAGCTGCTGAATCAGCCCTTGCCGCTGTTCCCGTAGGGCTTTAGCCTTGCCAAAATCTTGTAGCTGAAGCGCTTCGTCAAGCTCTTTGTTGACCTGACGCAGCTCTTGCTTCAGCTCCTTCGAAGGATACTTGGGCATAAACCGCAGCTTGACCTGAGAGCCCGCCTCATCAACCAGATCGATTGCCTTGTCGGGCAGATGGCGATCGCTGATGTAGCGATCGGATAGCTTAGCCGCTGCTTCTAGGGCCTCATCAGTAAAGCTCACCTGGTGGAACTGCTCGTAGCGGCTGCGCACTCCCTGCAAGATTTCAATGGTTTCATCCACCGAGGGCGGCTTCACCATCACCGACTGGAAGCGACGCTCTAGGGCTGCATCCCGCTCGATGTGCTTGCGGAATTCGTCGAGGGTAGTGGCCCCAATGCACTGCATCTCACCCCGCGCCAGGGCAGGCTTCATCATATTGGCCGCATCTAGGCCCCCTTCTAAAGAGCCCGCCCCGACCAGGGTGTGAATTTCGTCGATAACCAAGATCACATCGGGGTCTTGGCGCATCTCTTCTACTAGCTGGGTAAGGCGCTCTTCAAAGTCACCCCGAAAGCGGGTACCCGACACTAGAGACCCCATGTCGAGACTGATCACCCGCTTTGTGATCAGGGCCTCGGGCACGTCTTGGTTGGCAATGCGCTGGGCCAACCCTTCAGCGATCGCGGTTTTGCCCACCCCCGGTTCACCGACTAAAATCGGGTTGTTCTTGGTGCGGCGACCGAGAATTTGGACGACCCGCTCAATTTCTTTAGCACGGCCCACCACAGGGTCAATTTTGCCCGCCGCAGCTAGAGCCGTTAGGTCGGTGCCAAACTCAGAAAGAATTTTGCCTTGCTTGCGAGAGCCGTCGCGATCGGTTTCGCGTCGCCCGACAGGCACCGCTGCCACTTCACCCAACTCTTGAATGATGCGAGTGCGCACCTTAGCCGGGTCTACCCCCAGGTTAGTGAGCACGCGGTAGGCCACGCTTTCGGTGTTTTGGCACAGGCTCAACAACAGGTGCTCAGGTTCGATGTAGGGAGAATCCATTTTGCGGGCCTCTTGAAAAGCCTGCTCAAACACCTGCTTGACCTTGGGGGTAAAGGGAATCTCAGGGGGAACACTGCCGCTGCCCCGGCCAATAATGGCTTCGACCTCAGCGCGAGCATCGTCGAGCGTAATGCCAAACTCGCCTAGCACCTTGGCCGATAGAGTGGCTTCTTCTTTGATTAGTCCCAGTAACAGTTGCTCGGTGCCAACAAAGTTGTGGCGCAACCGACGAGCCTCTTCCTGAGACTTCATAATGACGGCGATGGCGGTGTTAGTGAAGTGTTCAAACATGGGTTTTAGTCAGTACCAATGGCTTGAGGAGCGTTAAAAAACCGAAAATAGCTGGGTCATTGCCTGCTCTTAGTCGCCTGCCTTCGGTGAAAGATGCGATCGTCAAGGCCGAGGCCACCCAGGAGAAACGTCATAGTCCTGCTTAGTAATACTTTACGTAAGGCTCAGCCACTTCGCAGTGGGGAGAACCGTAGGAAACGAGTGAGGTTTAGGATATACCCGCCTACTACTCCAGATAGGTTCGCTCAAACTGAATTAGTCAATATTTCAAGCAAAGATATTTTTCCCTTAGAGATTTTGTTTACATTACTTAACCGTTATCTTATCGCTTCCGGTCCAGGTTCTGCAAATTGTCAAAGTCAATCCCAAAGTGACGCCGCCTCGTCAGCAAATCGCTTTATCATTTCAAACAAATCTGGCGCAGTCAGATCGGCCCAACATGCTCCATAATTCAGAACTAGTGCCACACTAGATTAGTACATAAAAACTACCTTATTTCCTGATCCGCCGTGACCGTAGCCCTAGAGTTTGCCAGTTCAGAAGACCTGCGGACCGCGCTTGGGCGTTGGCTCGAAGACTATGGCCACAGCGTTCACCGCCAAGTGCCTTGCCCGGAGGAGGGAGTGGTCGATCTGCTTACCCCGCTCTACGCCATCTTTTGTCCTCCCAGCCTAACCCCGGCTGACCTGTGGGCCACGGTCGATGCCATTCAGCCGCAGCAGGCCCACTTTCCTGACCACCGGCTAGTAATTGCTGGGCTGACCCCCGAAACGGACTGGGAAGCTGCTTGCGACATCGCCGAGCAAATCAAGCCCAAGGGTATCGATGTGTGGTTTCTCGATCAAAATGCTGCTTTTGTCAAGTTTTATACCGGCCTGACCGTCGACCCGCTACCCCAGCCCCAGGGACGTCTGACCCGCCGGAGCCCTTTGGCCGGGTGCCTGATTTCTTTAGGTATGGCGGCTATTTTGGGTGCTAGCTTTTGGCTGGCTTACCGCATTCTCGATCGCCACCAGTTGCAAGTGGCCACCAACAGCCAAGAAAATCGCGCTTGGGAACAGCTTCACAGTGCGGTAGAAGTCTGGGATATGGACACTACTCTCGCCAGCCTAGAGCGTCTGGGCAACAGCCGCAGCCCTTGTGTAGCCAGGTTTGCCGAGCGCTTTGAAACTAGCCTCAGGCAGCGGGGCGAAGAAGGCTTTAGGGATATCAACCCAATTAAGCGTGCCCTCAACATGCAGGAGGGCTGTCGTCTTGATCTGCGAGAATACGACTTTTCTCAATAACGTTAGCTGGCTTACCCCAGCTCAATATCTAAAGGGCACGGTATTGAGGTGCACCATCTGAGGCCGCGAATTGGGAATACTCAACTGCAATGTGGACTGTGTGGACTGCGATTGGATTTGAGTTATGAAACGTTCTGCCGCTAAGCCCTGTGCCTGTCAATCTGTTAAGCGCTGCCAGTCCAAACAGGCAGGACGGCTATTTCTTTGGTTTCCGGTGCCCCACACCTTAGCTAAGGTAATCCCGTTTCTAGAGACGAGGAGCCTAGCGTTTGAGCTGATGCAAGAGCGGCCAGGGTTGGGCATTGACTGCACCTTTGGCCAAGCTCAAGCCATGGCCCAGCATCTGGCTCAGCTGGTAGCCCCAAGAGAGCTGAAAGAAACCCAGGTTTTGTTTGTTAGAGGTACCCTTCAGCCTCAGATCGAAGATTTTAGCGATATGGCCTCTCTCCAACGGTTTATCACCGTCAGTCAGTCAGATTGGTTAGTAGATATGCTGGCTGGCGATCGCTTCACTAGCCATTTTCAGCCGATTGTCTCCCTCCAAGACACCTCTGAGATCTACGGTCACGAAGCGCTCCTGCGAGGCATTGATCAGCAGGGCAATCTAGTAATGCCTGGGGCCATTTTTGCTCAGGCGATCGAAGCCGGGCTGATACCTCAGCTAGATCGGGCAGCGCGGCTCAGTGCGATCGCCCAGGCGAGTCAGCATCAGTTAAACAGACGAATTTTTGTCAACTTCACCCCAACGGCCCTTTACGATCCGGTGTCTTGTTTGCGCAGCACCCTAGCAGCCATTGACAAAGCGGGTATTCGCCATGAGCAGGTGGTGTTTGAGGTGGTCGAATCAGACAACCCGCAAGATCTAGAGCACCTTAAGACTGTGCTGAACTATTACCGGGAGGTAGGCTTTGCCATCGCTCTAGATGATTTGGGGTCGGGTTATTCTGGCCTCAATTTGCTGCACCAACTGCGTCCCGATTTCATCAAGCTCGATATGGAGCTGATTCGGGACGTGCATCAAGACCCATACAAAGCCTCAATCACCGAGAAGTTGCTTGAGATTGCCCAAAAACTCAACATTCAGACCGTAGCTGAGGGTATTGAATGCGTTGAAGAGCTGCACTGGTTGAAGCAGCGGGGCGCTACCTTTGCCCAGGGATATCTGATCGGCCAACCCAGTGCAGTGCCCCTAGCAACAACCCATCGTTTTGATTAAGCCCTCGTGGATAGCTCCTCGACCCCTCTGTAGACGGCTAGCTAAACCGGATGACGGAGTGAGGGGTCTAGAGCGATCAACTGTTTCTAACCCTGCTGCTTAGCCTCTAATACACAAATCCGACTTAACAAAACCCGATTCCCAAACGGCCAACCCGTAAGGTCGCATGCCATGCGCCCTGCTGCATTTTGGCGAAGGTGGTTGGCACCCCGCAACGGTGCAGATGCCAACGCTGAGCAAAGGACTTGCCGCTATGGCCGTGGGGTGGGGCGGCAGCCCTATCTGTTGTCTGTTGAGACTAGAAATCAATAGTTTGGCATCCTAAGCGCTGGCTTTGGGCTGAGGGACAACGCCGATTGGGCTAGAGGGGCCGGTTCTTCGGCCTCAATCTGGGGGCGATCGCTATTGTAGCTGGCTGAGGGAGACTGCCGCTGCCGTAATTTTAAGCGTTAGACGTTCACTTATCAGCAGTAGCCGGGAAGCAAGACGACTGGATGAGTTGTGCGCAACAAAACTTAACTTGATTCTATTGAGAATGATTCCGATCTGTGGTCAAATTCTCTTATTGAGTTTGTTTCTCAATAAGTGCTGTGTTGATATTGACCTTAGTAAGGATTCGTTGACTATGCAAACCTATGGCAGTACCGAAGTAACCTATGACTGGTGGGCTGGTAATGCTCGCTTTGCCAACTTGTCGGGGTTCTTTATTTCGGCCCACGTCGGCCAGGCCGCGCTAATTACGCTTTGGGCTGGGGCCTTTACCCTCTTTGAGCTGTCCTGGTTTGACCCAGCTATTCCTATGGGCGAACAGGGATTAATTTTGTTGCCCCACCTGGCTACCCTCGGCCTTGGCTTGGGCGAAGGCGGACAAGTGGTCGATACCTATCCCTACTTTGTAGTCGGGGCGGTGCACCTAATTTCTTCCGCTGTGCTCGGGGCCGGAGCGCTATTTCACACCTTCAAAGCTCCTGCCGATTTGCGAGATGCTAAGGGACAGGCCCGCAAGTTTCACTTTGACTGGGATAACCCGGCTCAACTGGGGCTGATTTTGGGTCACCACCTTCTATTCTTGGGGGCCGGCGCGCTGCTGCTCGTCGCTAAAGCCACCACCTGGGGCGGTTTGTACGATGCCACCACCCAAACTGTGCGGCTGGTGCAGCCCACCTTAGACCCACTGGTGATCTACGGCTACCAGACCCACTTTGCTAGCGTTAACAATCTCGAAGACCTGGTGGGTGGTCATCTATTTGTCGGTGTGTTGTTGATTGCCGGAGGCATCTGGCACATCTTGGTTCCCCCGCTTCGGTGGGCCAAAAACCTGCTGCTGTTTTCTGGAGAAGCGATTTTGTCTTACTCTCTCGGGGGGATTGCCCTAGCCGGGTTTGTCGCAGCCTACTTTTGTGCGGTCAATACCCTGGCTTACCCGGTGGAGTTTTACGGCCCCCCGCTGGAGGTAAAACTTGGCATCATGCCTTACTTTGCAGACACTGTGGTGCTGCCGCTCAATGCCCACACCTCCCGCTGCTGGTTGGCCAATGCCCACTTTATTCTGGCGTTCGTTTTCTTGCAGGGCCATCTTTGGCATGCCCTGCGCGCCATTGGTTTCGACTTTCGCCGGGTAGAAAAAGCCCTGAGCACCGTCGAATTGTAGCGTTGGGTTAACTTCTCCTCTCTTTGGGGGGTACATAGGGCTCCAACATCCTGCCCCCCTTTCCTCATGTATTTCTAGGGCGCTCTGTGATGATTTGCCTTTGCTGCTCAGACCGGTTGCTGCTTCAAGTGCAAGGCCGACAGCCCCAGTGGTTTTGCCCCACCTGTCGTCAGTCGATGCCGAGTAGTCGAGCCGCTGTGGCTTCTTTACACCCACCCGATTTTCTGTTTGAACCAACTCAGGATAAGCACTGTCATGACTAAAATTGGCCTCTTTTTTGGCACCCAGACCGGCAATACTGAAACGTTGGCCGAGGCAATACAAAAAGCATTTGGGGGTGATGGCGTAGTCACGCTGCACGACATTGCCGATGCCAGCCCCGACGACTTTTCTGACTATAACTGCCTGATCATCGGCTGCCCTACCTGGAATATTGGCGAGCTGCAATCGGATTGGGAAGGTTTCTTCGACGAGCTCGATGGTATTGACTTTAGCGGTAAGCAGGTCGCTTTCTTTGGGGCGGGCGACCAAGTTGGCTATGCCGATAACTTTCAAGACGCCATGGGCATTTTGGCAGAGAAAATCACTGAACTGGGGGCCACCACTGTAGGTCAGTGGCCCATTGATGGCTATGACTTTAGCGATTCTAAGGCCGTACAAAATGGCAAGTTTGTGGGCCTGGCTCTAGATGAAGACAACCAGCCTGAGCTCACGGATGACCGCATCAGCGCCTGGGTTGCTCAGCTGAAATCGACTTTTGGAGTTTAAATCCTCTGGTTGGCAATGGTTAAGTGTGACTGCACGCCTGCTCCTTAACCCATGGGGTGCTATTGCCCGCCACTTTTCAATGCCAGTAAAAATTTCTTCGACTTCGCTCCTCTCATAATGTCCACATTTTTTGGTTGCCAATGACGTTAACCTCTTGCCCCGATGCCGTGTGGCTGAACGTGAGCCCTAGCTTTGAACGATTTGATCACAAGCTGTTAGGCTGTCTAGCCCGCTATGGTGAAGTCACCCACTGGGCCTACCGACAAACCCCAGACGAACCTAGCTCTCTCGATATCGCTGTTACCCTGCTCCACGACTATCTCAAGGGGTTTGACCGACCGGTGCACCTGATGGGCCACGGCACGGGGGGGCTGGTTGGGCTGCTCTATGCTCGCCAAAACCCCCACCGGGTGAGCTCGTTAACGCTGCTTTCTGTGGGGGTAAACCCCATGGTCGATTGGCAGGCCCACTACTATGCCCAGCTAGAGCGGTTACCCTGCGATCGCCGCCAGGTACTGGCCCAGATGGTCTATAGCCTATTTGGCCACCAGGCTCGGCCTTTGGTACCGGGCTGGGTCAACTTACTAGAGCAAGATCTGCTCCACTCTGTGTCTCCCCACTCACTGCTGAAGCGAGTGAGCCTGTGCCCTGGCAGCGTGGCGGTGCCTCTGCTGGTGGCTGGTGGCACCGAAGATGCCATCGTTGATCCGACCCAGATCAAGGGGTGGCAACCATGGCTAAAGGGGGGCGATCGCATCGTGGCATTCCCCGGTCGCCACTTTTTCCATGCCGTTTACCCGCAACGGGTAGCCAGCCAAATTTTAAGTTTTTGGGGCACCACTCAGACCCTGCTGTTCACCCCCGAGGGGTTTAACGTAGCGTCTTCGCTGCCAGGTTCTTAGATCATCTACTGCTGCTGTATTCAGTGAGGTTTCTATGCCCTCTAGCGACATTTTGCTTGCCGTCTTGGTGCCCCTAGGCATTTGGGTCATGGTGCTGCTCTTTGTTTTGGCTCTATTGCTGGCTATTCAAGACGGCCTTCAGCGGCTGCGGCGATTGCACCAGGTGCCCTGCTTTCGGTGCCGCTACTACACTGGTAGCCCCTATCTCAAGTGTCCGGTGCGCCCTAGAGATGCCGCCTCAGAAGCTGCCCTCTGTTGCCCCGACTATGAAATCGCCGATGTTAGGCCCACCCCTTCACCTGCCAAACCCCGATTCAAAGCACTCCTCTGATTGCTGCCGCTGTGGGAAAAACCCTAAGGTGACTTCTGGAAAACTTTTTCCCTAAGGGTGGGCATTGCCACCCTTAGGCGGCTACAGTCGCCGGATACAGCAGGGAGCTTCTGTTCTAAAAATCTCCTAAGCCTTCAGTTACAAAGACCGTCCCTTCACGCTTCCTCACCTCACCTCTAGATTCCCATGTCTCGCCCTCAACTCTCGATTCTGCAAACCTTTGGCCCTAAAACCTCTCTGCCGCCGCTGTGCGATCGCGTCTGGCTGATTGAGCAAGGTATTGTGCGCAGCCTGACCTGGAACGCTGAGGGTCAGGTGATTACCGTTGGCCTGTGGGGCCAGGGAGATATTGTCGGGCTGCCGCTGACTCGACTGAGCCCCTACCAAATGGAATGTTTGACCTCAGTAATGGTCACGGAAGTGGTTTTTCATTCACAAACACGCTACTGGCAGACGCTGCTGCTCAATCATCTTTGGTATAGCCAGGAGCTATTTCGCGTAGTGCAAATTCCCTGTTTGGCCGAGCGCCTGCTGCACCTGCTCCACTGGCTGGCCGATCGCTTTGGACACCAGACCCCAGAGGGCAGATTGTTGCCACCGCTATTGACCCACCAGCAGCTATCTGAAGTGTTGGGCAGTAGCCGGGTTACGGTGACTCGCCTGCTCAACACCCTAGAGCGGCAGGGGCAGCTCGTGCGCTTTAGAAAGCGCCGAGGTGAAACCAAACACCGTTACCTAGCCTCTGAGTCAAGTCGAGCCATTTTACTGCCTGATTTAAAGCAGTTAGCTCAGCTCTAGGTGCTGCTGAATGGGTGCATGAATTGGGGTAGGGGAAAACGGACATTTCGTCATTGGCCTGGTCTGAAAATGTTAGTCAAGAGATGGCTTCTATGACTCAGGTTGAGATCGATCTGGCTATGTTTGAAAGGCCTAGTAATTTGCTCTTGCGACAATTTATTGGTGACAATTTAAGCGACACTATAAAACTGTTGTTGTAATAGTTAAAACCATGCTGGAATTTATGACCTTGCCCGATAACGTGCTGCCGCCGGTAGCACCCTACTCCCACGCGGTGCGGGCTGGAGATTTTTTGTTTGTGACGGGGCAGCTGGCCGAAGACCCGGCCACGGGCAAGGTTGTTAAAGGCTCAATTGAAGAGCAAACCCGGCGGGTGATGGATAACCTGGCTCTAGTGTTAGATCACGGGGGCAGCGGTTTCAACCGAGTAGTGATGGCGCGGATCTTTGTTACAGATTTTCGCTACTACGAGGTGGTAAACACCATTTACCAATCATACTTTGGCCAATCTCCCCAGCCGAGCCGTACTACAGTGGGGGTCACAGCGCTGGCCGGGTATGGAGATGTAGAAATTGACCTAATCGCTTACTGTGGGGAGTGATTTGCCTAGCTCGATCTCAACACAGAATAGGGGTGGAGGTCGTCAAACTCCACCCCTTGGTGTACTAACTAGGTCATCAGGCTACTGTCAGCACCTCAAACCTAGCCCAGACGGTTGGGCAAGATGACGTTCTAACCCCGCAGCTTTTCAGACCAGACGCGTGTGGGTAGACCCCACACGTAGATAAAGCCTTCGGCAGCCCTGTGGTCAAACTGGTCATCAGAGCCGTAGGTCGACAGGGCATCGCTGTAGAGGGCCAGCTCAGACTGGCGGCCCACCACCCGGTTGGTGCCCTTAAACAGCTTCACCCGCACGGTGCCTGTCACCCGCTCTTGGGTCTGCTGAATGAAGGCGTCGAGGGCCAGCTTGAGGGGGCTATACCAGAGGCCGTTGTAGACCAGACGGCTGTAGCTTTCTTCGATGCCGCGCTTGTACTGGGTGACGTCGGCGGTGAGGGTGAGGCTTTCTAAATCGCGGTGGGCGTCGATCAGTACCAGTAGAGCTGGGGCCTCGTAGATTTCGCGCGATTTGATGCCTACCAGGCGGTTTTCAATCATGTCGATGCGGCCTACGCCGTGGCGACCGGCGATCGCATTCAGTTGAGTAATTAACTCTACCGGCCCCAGCGCCTGGCCATTGAGGCTGGTGGGCAGACCCTTGGTAAAGCCAATATCCACGTATTCAGGCTCGTTGGGGGTGTTTTCGATCGCCTCGGTCATCAAAAACACTTCTTCCAAAGGCTCGGTCATGGGGTTTTCGAGCGGCCCGGCCTCAATGCTGCGGCCCAGCAGGTTGCGATCGATGCTGTAAGGGCTAGACTTTTTCACCTGAAAGCTGAGGCCATTTTTTTCACCGTAGGCAATGGCTTCTTCGCGCCCCATGCCCCACTCGCGGGCGGGGGCCAGCACCTTAAGGCTGGGATTGAGGGCGGCGATCGCCACGTCAAAGCGCACCTGGTCGTTGCCCTTGCCGGTGCAGCCGTGGGCGACAGCATCGGCCCCATAGCGATCGGCGGCTTCGACTAGGGCCTTGGCAATCAGCGGGCGGGCCAGGGCCGTAGACAGCGGGTAGCGATTTTCATACAGGGCATTGGCCTGGATGGCGGGGAAGGCATAGTCGGTAATGAATTCTTTGGTCAGGTCGGCTACTAAAGACTCTTTTACCCCGGCATTGAGCGCCTTGAGGCGAATCGGCTCTAGCTCGTCGCCTTGGCCTAAGTCTGCCGCCAGGGTAATCACTTCTTTTACACCCCACTCCTGCATCAGGTAGGGGATACACACGGTGGTGTCAACACCACCGGAATAGGCTAGAACAACTTTCTCTGCGCGACCCATGGGCAACTTCCTGCTTTCCGCTAAGGGGGTGATCAATAATCGTCCTGGCAGGACGACCCGCCAAACTTACCACAGCCCTAACCCTCTAAGGGGTATAGCGATGCACTGGGCAATTTGGCCAACGCTATATTATCGGCTGTTGTCTGCCCTGCACCACCGCGATTTAGCAAGATCTGATGACATATAGAGCGGGTTTATGGCAGTCGCGATCGTTAGAACGTTTTAACCGCCTCAACGTAACTCGCCATAGTGATCCAGCGCAGTAGCACAGCCAATAATCTGGAACGCGTTTAGTTCTGCTGCCACATAACACAACCTCCGCGATATTGGTGCTCTGATCTACAGATCTACTGGCTCATCCTCTATGGTTGGTGGCAGAGCGATTGGGGCAAAGGCTTTGGTGTCATCCTGATCGAGTTGGTGGGCGAGGTCAGCTGCTTCTAGCCGTTCTAGAAAGGGCAAAATCTCGCTAAAGCTGCGAAACCCTAGTTGTTCCAAGTCTTCAAAGGTAATGGTTTCGTCAGAGATTGGCCCTCGCTGTTCTAGAAAGGCTCGAACTCGTTCTTCTTGAACGCTGAGGGCAGCACGTTCTCTCAGCTCTGGAGCAGCCGCCTTTAGTCCCTGAGCCAATACCTCTGAATCAATTAAGGTGGCCTGCATGTTAGCGGCGGTGTCGAGTACTGTGTTGCCAAGCCGGTTAAACAGGCGAGGCTTGCCTAGAGATACTTCACAGAAGCGCTTGGCGGCCTCTGGGGTAAATGGCAATACCGATCGCGGATCATCGGGGTCAGTGCAGGTGTTGCCGATGCGGGCGCTGTTGAGGTAGTTGATCAGCATCTTGTAGGTGGTGGGCTGATCGAGTTCTTCGAGCTTCAGTTGCAGGTCAAACAGTCCTCGCTCACTGGTCAACAAATCGCCTGTGATGCCCATCGGGTGCCCGGTAAGCATAAACCAGGCCCGCCCCTTCAACATGCCTTGGGCATCGTGCATCATCTGTCGAACGGCGCTGGGGTTGCGTTTATCCAAGTCGTCAATGGCAATGACAACGCCCTGGGGATATTTTTCTTGGGCGCGTTCTAGCAGGGTATCGAGGCTCACGGTGGGATATAACGGCTTCGTGAGAGGCAGGTCTTTTTCCGCCATTTTGGCACCCATGACCAGGTTTCCGCTTACTTCTGAACTGCGCTCTTTAAGGATTTTGGCGGTCGGAATCCCCATTTGGTAGAGCTGCCGCTGTGCCCATTCGTCATCGGCCATTTCGCGGGCAACGGCAATTAAGGCTGTGGTAGCCAGGTCTAGATCAGCGGGTAGAGAAATATAGGCGGTCAACATCTGTGGACGCTTGCGGCGCAAAACAGACAGCACCTCTCGCAAAAAGGCGCTTTTGCCAATGCCAATGCGGCCATAGACCAAAACCCGTCGCCGCTCCCGGCTTTGAAACAGGTTAAATACCCGTCGCAGCTCGTCTTCGCGCCCGGTGAAGATGTACTGTAGCGTTTCGCTTTCGAGGTCAGGTGGGCTTTCTGTAAACGGAATTTCGCGTAGGCCCAAGCCCTGCACGTTGCTGGTTGATTGATCAAAAATATCGTCGGCGGTGGTCATGCGGGCACCTCGCTTAGCTGCTGCTCTGCCCGCTGGGCTGCCTGGTAAAGGTTATCCACTTCTCTTACCCTGTTTTGTCTATCTAGCTGATGGTAAAGGTCGCGGGCTTGTTGTAGCTCAGCCATACCTTTTTTGAAATAGCCCTGGGAGGCTAACACACTCCCTAATCCATGACGACTTTGGGCAATGCCGGGCTGATCGTTAAGGTGTTCGTACAGGCGCAGGGCATCGCGGTAGTAGAGACGGGCATTATCCCAGTCAGAGAGGGTTTCGTGGGCGCGTCCGGTTTGATACAGCGCATTGGCGTGGGCAAGTTGGTCATCCCCTTCGCTGAGCAGTCTGACGCTGTTGAGCAAGAGCTGTAGCCCTTCCTGCCACTGGCCTTCGCGTACCAGGCGACTGCCTAAGACAGATTGAGTAGTCGGTAGCGCTTGCCAAATTTTTTCGCGATCGTAATGCTCTGGGCTAATGGCATCTAAAGCGGTTTTATAGGCTTTGAGTGCGTCTTGTAGATCGCTAGCATTTTGATTTAGCTCAAAGCGACGCGATAGGGCAGTACCCAATCGGTACTGAGAGTCGATAAAGTCTGGGCTACCAGGCACGGCAACTTCTAAAGCCTCTTTCAGCAGCGTAATAGCAGTATTTAAGTCATTTGAGTTATCTGACAACGAGGCTTGTTTAATTAATGCTTCAGCCAAGCAGCCCTGGTTCTCGGCCCACTTAAGCGGGAATGCCTTTTGCGTGAAAACTTGAGTAGCTTCTTGGTACAAATCAATCGCTGTTCTTAGATTGTCGCTTTGCTCGCCTAGAATGCGATCGCGATAAGCATTGCCGAGATTGTGCTTACTTATTGCCCAATTTTCTGGGAAAGCATCATGAGTGTAAACCTGAAGCGACAACTTATAAGCCACAATCGCTTGCTCTACATTTTTGGCGTGATCGCCTCTAATGCGATCACGATAGGCAACGCCAAGATTACTTTGTGTCGTGGCCCAATTTTCAGGAAAAGCATCGCGAGTGTAAACTTGAAGTGACAACTCATAGGCTGCAATAGCCTGCTCTAAATTCTCAGCCCGATCACCTCTAATGCGATTACCGTAGGCAGTGCCGAGATTATTTTGTGTCGTGGCCCAATTTTCAGGAAAAGCATCGCGTGTTTTGACCTGAAGCGATAACTCATAGGCCGCAATCGCTTGCTCTAAGTTTTCAGCCCGATCACCTTGAATGCGACTGCTACAGGCAGTGCCGAGATTATTTTGTGTCGTGGCCCAATTTTCAGGAAAAGCATCGCGTGTTCTGACCTGAAGCGATAACTCATAGGCCGCAATCGCTTGCTCTAAGTTTTCAGCCCGATCACCTCTAATGCGGTTACCGTAGGCAGTGCCGAGGTTATTTTGTGTAGCGGCCCAACTTTCAGGAAAAGCATCGCGTGTTCTAACTTGAAGCGATAACTCATAGGCCGCAATCGCTTGCTCTAAGTTTTTGGCCCGATCGCCTTGAAAGCGATTACTGTAGGCAGCGCCAAGATTATTTTGTGTAGCGGCCCAACTTTCAGGAAAAGCATCACGAGTAAATACCCTTAATGCAATTTGGTAAGCCGCAATACTCAACTCCAGGTTTAAGGCCCGATCACCTAGCGGAAACTCGCAAATTGCATTTCCAAAATTCCCAAATAGCGATGCACCTGCTTGCCTATCTCCAAATAAACCATCTTCTACCAGTGTCGGAAATGTATGTGGCAATGCCTCTAGAAGAGATTCATCTAGCTTGGCTAAGTTTGCCTTCAAAAACTGCTCGACCTGCCGCTTATCTCCCTTAGCTTCGGTATGGCACTTCCTAAAGGCACGCATAAACTGGGTCGCATTGCGCGTGGATACCGCTTTTGGCTGTCCAAATCCTTTGCCCATAGCACCCTCTGCACCAGCTCACACTTCATCAACAGGGTCGTAAGTTCAATAGTAGTGCCATATTTCTCAAAACTCCCACCGCACCCTCAGCGCTTCATAGCAGTGCATAACATGGCGCAAAGGGCCAAAGCCCGTGTCCATCTTTGCCGAGTGTTTAGAAGATGGGCACGCTGCGCTTTGCGCCATCCGACGGATTAACTGAGCTGCCGAGCGCGCCTCAGCAGACTAAACACCTCCCCCTGCTCTGGGGTAATCAAAATTCCCGAGGGCGGGATCGTGATCAGCTGGCTCCAGGTGGCATGGAGCCGGTGAATGGTGGCACGCACCCCTTCGGGCGAGCCAATCACCAGATGGCGCAATCGCTCTGGCTGGGGGCTGGGTTTGGCTAGGCGCAGGGGATTCAGATCCCCGAGTTCTTCAAGAACTCGGGGATCTTGGCGGGTAAAACACAACATAGTTGAGAGCATCTCATCGGGCGATAACATCGCCCAGGGTATGGGCAATGTACCTAGGGCTGAGGATCACCGTCTAAGCTATGGTTGTCGTCAACCCAGTTTCGCTATGGTTTCTGCGCCCCTGCCTTCTGAACCTGTCACCCATCGCGCCGCCATTCTCGCCGCCCTAGAGCGGCTGGTGGATATTATCGCTCAGCTGCGCCACCCCGAAACCGGCTGCCCGTGGGACCTGGCCCAAACCCCCACTAGCCTAATTCCCTACGTGATCGAAGAAGCCTACGAGGTGGTGGATGCCATTCAGGTGGGGGAAAAGGATGCGATCGCCGAAGAACTCGGTGACCTGCTGCTGCAAGTAGTGCTGCAAGCCCAGGTGGCCAGCGACGCGGACAACTTTGACCTGGGCACGGTGGCTACCGGCATTGCTGACAAGCTGGTGCGCCGCCACCCTCACATTTTTGGCGATGCCTCAGGTGAGACGCCCGAAGAAGTCAGCCAAAACTGGGACCGCATCAAGGCCGAAGAAAAAGGCATTCCCCACGAGCCTGACAAGCTCTCGCCCAAGCTGACCAAATACAGCCGCACTCTGCCGCCCTTGATGGCCGCCAGCAAGATTTCGCACAAAGCCGCCAAGGCCGGGTTCGAGTGGAACGATATCGACGGCGTGTGGGACAAATTTCACGAAGAACTAGACGAGTTTCGGGCCGCCCTGGCCAGTGAACCCAAAGAGAACCAGCAAGCAGAGCTGGGCGATCTGTTGTTTACGCTGGTTAACCTGGCCCGCTGGTATGACCTCGACCCCTCGGAGGCCTTGCAGAGCACCAATCGTCGCTTCATTCAGCGCTTTGGGCTGGTGGAAGCCGTGGCCGAGAAGCCCTTGGGAGAGTACGGCATCGAAGAGCTAGAAGGGCTGTGGCAAAAGGCGAAGGCGCGTCTGGCCAAGCCTCAGGATTAACGACCCAGAGTTAATGGTGGGCACTGCCCACCAACTGCAATCTATCACCCTACAGAGCCAGTCGCGGTGCTAGCGCGGGGCGTCGGGCTTGTAGTAGTCGTTGGGGCTAGGGGGCTGACTGCCGCCGTTTTTGTTGATGCAGCCGGGTTTATCGACATAGCGGCAGACGCGGGCGTAGAGCCGGGCACGGGTGCCCGGTGGCCCCGCTGAGAAGACGACGCGATCGCCCCCAACCATCCCCACAAAAATTTTGACGCCGCACACGGAGCAGGTTTGAGGGTTAGAAGCTGTCATCGCGATCAACCATAGACAGAGTTGGAAGGCGTTGGGTTAACTGCTCCTCCGTTGTAAGCATCTTACTGAATGGATGGGCTCACAAGGGTTTGCAACTAAACGATAATTCTGTGGTCGTAAGAATTTTCGCTCAACTGTTGACGCCAAGTGTTGACTAAGGGTTTTAGTGACGCTGGTAGCCAACTATCGTACTGCGGGTACACGGGTAGCCGGGGCTGGAGCTGCCAACCCGCAGGGGCGATCGCCGCCGCCAGCGAAGCTGGGGTAGGGTGATCGTAGTCGGGGTTCACTTCATCGACCGGGCTGATGCCGCCTAGATCGCTAGCTCCCTGCTCTAGGCAGGCCACCAGGCCCGCATCACTCACTAAATTGGGTGGAATTTGCACCGCTATATCGGATGGCAGGTAGGTCTTAGCCAACTGCACCGCCTTGATTAGAGCGGCTTCGGCTAGAGCCATACCGGGTTGAGCCTGGCGCTGTCCGGGGCTGTGGGGTTGTAAAATTACTTCTTGAATGTGGCCGTGGCGGGCATGGCTAGCGGCGATCGCCCGCAGCGAATCGACCCAATCAGTCTCCGTTTCGCCGAGGCCCAGCAGCAACCCCGTCGTGAACGAAATGCCCAACTCACCGGCCCACTCGAGCTGCTGTAGCCGCACGGCTGGGCGCTTGCTGGGGGCGTGGCGGTGTACGGTATAGAGCAGTTTTGGAGAAACCTGCTCCACCATCAGACCCATGGAAACATTGACCTGCTGAAGGTGCTCCATTTCGCTGCGGCTGAGGGGGCCAGCGTTGGTATGGGGCAGTAACCCCGCCTCTATAGCCAACTCACAGATGCGATAGATGTGACGAAACCAGGCATCCCGCCGAGGGCTGTGGGGGGCTACCTCGCCGCTCAAAACCAGCACCTCACATACTTGTTTCTGGCGCAGGTGAGGTAACAGCTGGTCAACAGCCTCTAGGCTGAGCCAGGGAGACTCCCCAGGCTCGGCACGAAAGTTGCAATAGGTGCAGCGGTTAAAGCATTCGTAGGTGGGTACCAGGGTGTAGGCGCGACTGTAGGTTGCCACCTTGGCTGCACCACCTAGGTTTGCACGGTCTGAAAAACCACTAGCTGCCGAAACTGAGAGAGAAGGATCCATGCCAACGCTATAGGCCCTAACTGCATCAGTTTAGAGGAGTTAAGCCACTGTCGTTGTGACGACTTCTACGGGGAAACCCGCTGCCTTCCATGCCGCAACGCCACCCCGCACAATGGCTACCCGCGAGAAACCTGCTTTACGCAACTGCTCGGCGACGACGGTCGATTCATCGTCGGTGTTGCTATAGATATAGAGATCGCGGGTGACTTCAAAACAGTTGGCGGCTGTAGCCAGCAGCGTGTCTACCGGTATGGAGATAGCACCCGTAATGTGGCTGTGGTTAAATTCAGTGCGATCGCGCACATCAATGATGGTGAGCGCCGGTTCGCCCCAGTCTAGCCGCTCTTTGAGGTCGTAAACGCGAGATTCGGGTCGTAAGGGCGAGGGTTTAGGCAGAAGGCCAAATAAGCGGTGCATGGGAGGAGGATCCTTGGGCGAAGGCGTTCTCCTGCAATGTAACAAACCTTAATAGGGTCTGCAAACTTCTGTGGAAAATAGTAGACAAAACGCCAGATGATTCCCCGATATTAATTGAATAAAATCAATTATTTTCCCTGAGTTGGGGTTCGGATTAACTCCAAAACTAGAGTTTAGAGTTACGGAGCCAAGGGCAAATTCTGACCCTGGCGCATCATCCTGGCAGTAGCATAGGAGTAGTTCTTTGGAGGCTTAAGCCCATTACTGCCGTTAGCTCATCTAATGTGGCCCCCAACAGCCCCATTCAGCCTCTGCCCGGAGATGTGATTCACAGCATCGCCGCTGGAGAGGTGATCGACTCTTTGGCAGCAGTGGTACGAGAACTGGTTGAAAATGCCTTAGATGCCCAGGCTACCCACATCACCATTGCCCTCTGGCCCGATCAGGGACGAGTGCAGGTAGCCGACAACGGCATCGCCATGACCCTCGATGATCTATGTCAAGCGGCAGTGCCCCACAGCACTAGCAAAATTCGCACCCAGGCTGATCTATGGCAGGTGCATAGCCTGGGGTTTCGGGGAGAAGCCTTGCACAGTTTGGCCCAGGTAGCCCAGCTTGAGCTGTGCAGTCGTCCCGCCGGAGCGTCGTCGGGCTGGCGGGTGATCTATTCTGCCCAAGGCGAACCGATAGAGACAACGCCAGTGGCGCTAGCCCCTGGCACCGTGGCTACGGTGACCGATCTGTTTAGCCGTTGGCCAGCTCGTGGGCAGCGGCTACCGGCGATCGCCCGTCAGATCACCCAGGTGCAGCGGGTGATTTACCACTGTGCCCTCGCCCATCCCACGGTGACCTGGACAGCGCAGCTGAGCGATCGCCCCTGGTTGGCGTTGACCCCTAGCCCCAGTGCCAAGGGACTGCTGCCTCAGATGGTGCGGACGGTTAGCGAGGTTGACCTGCAAGAGGGCTGGCAGTCAGCCCCCTGGGCCGAGCAGGATGATCTGGCCTCGCAGACGGGCCTCTATGGCGTGATTGGCCTGCCCGATCGCTGCCACCGCCCCCGCCCTGACTGGGTCAAGTTGGCGGTCAATGGCCGTCTGGTGACAGTGCCCGAGCTAGAGCAGAGTATTATCAATGGGTTTCGCCATACTCTGCCCCGCCATCGCTACCCTCTGGTGTTTATGCATCTGACCGTGGCCCACCACCACGTCGATTGGAACCGCCGCCCCGATAAAAGCACGCTGTATTTGCATCAGCTCGACCAGTGGGCTGCCCTCTGTCAGAGCCACGTTGAGACTCTGTTGAGCCAAAATCCTGCTGCACGACTCGATCAACCCCAACAACAGCGGGTCACGCAGCTGCTCAAAACGGCAGAACCCAGCGGGGCCTACGGCCTAGCCACCCTGTCCGATGGGTTGCCGTACCGCGATCGCCCCAGCACCCTACGGGCGATCGCCCAGGTGCACGATCGCTACATTTTGGCCGAACAACCCGATGGTCTCTGCCTGATCGAGCAGCACATTGCCCATGAGCGGGTGCTCTACGAACGCCTGCAAGCCCGATGGCGGCTGGTGCCCTTGGTCACCCCAGTGGTGCTGGAGGGCCTGAGCGACAACCAGATCGAGCAGCTTCAGCGCTTAGGGCTAGCCCCAGAGGACTTTGGCCCTAGCCGCTGGGCTATCCGCCAAGCCCCGGAGCCGTTGTGCGATCGCGACGATCTGCCCGATGCTCTAGTCGAACTCAGCCGGGGGGGGAATCTAGATACAGCCCAGGTGGCGATCGCCTGTCGCACCGCCATTCGCAACGGCACCCCGCTTGATCTGGCCACCATGCAAACCCTGCTTGACGATTGGCAGCAAACCCGCAACCCCCGCACCTGCCCCCACGGCAGACCCATTTGCCTCACCCTGAGCGAAACCAGCCTGGCCCGCTTCTTTCGCCGCAGCTGGGTAATCGGCAAAAGCCACGGCATTTAGCTAGAGGCAGGGCATGCCCCGTTGAGGCGCTGGGCACCTATCTCTGCTGCGTTCCCATGGAGAAGATTCTGCGCCGCCGTCCCCTCCTCGGAGGGGTGCCCGCAGGGCGGGGTGGGTCAAGTTTCCTGCCCTAAGCAGCAAAATTTGCCGGGTCTTGATCGCGGCGATGACGGATGGGCAACGGTTCTGGTTGGGCCTCTCCGGCTAGGGCTGCGGTGGCTTCCAGGGCTTCGCGCAGGCGTTTGGCGGCGTAGATTGACATGTCGCGGGGCACGTTGATGCGATCGCGCAGATACCGCAGTCCCAAGTCTGCCCCCGCTGGCGGTTCGCAGGGCTCCCCCGTCATTAGATAAGTCAATGCACAGCGCAGGGCAGCGTCAATCACATCGGCAGCGGCAGGGTTAACCTTAATAATGTTCTCGCGGTGCTTCACCATGCGGGTCAGGGCTTCTCGGCGAGAGGTCTCTGGTTCCGGGTAGGCGACATCGGGCAGACCAAACCAGGGGCCAAGGTCTACCTGAGTTTGGTTGCGTTTCGTCTGGGGCAAATCATTCTCGTAGCAGCCGCCCATCTGCGGTGGCAGGTCGTGCACGTGGGTGTGAAAGTCGCTCTGGGTGCCGCGATAGGTGGCGCGGCTCTCCAGCCCGTCAAACCACGCCCCCAAACGGGGGTTCTCCTCGCGCAGCGAATAGCCCTTGTAGTAGTAGAGGCTGGCGTTCATGCGCTCTACGTAGGGCACAAACACCACATCGGCGGTGCTAAACTCCGGCAAAAAGAACGGGCCGGGGGTGCTGGCCAGGGCTTGCTCAACCCGCTGCACAATACCCACAAACTGCTCCCCGGCCCGCTGGTCTACCGCAGGCGATCGCGCGGGCTGGCACAGCCACATACACCAGGCCCGAAACAGCAGCCGCTCTAGCTGACGCAGGGGCACCACCGCCGGGTCTTTCATTCCCCAGACCAATGGGCCAAAGGCATGTTCTAGGGCCAGCAAAATGTCGTCGCTTTCGGTAATCATCTGCCCGTCCAGTTCCAGGGCGGGCAGCATCCCCGAAGGCACCTTGCGCTTATACCAGGCTTCCTTCTCGCCGTAGCAAAACATGGTGACCTTTTCGATGCGGTAGGGCACCTGCTTTTCTTCCAGCCACAGCCACACCTTTTGGCAGTAGGGGCACCAGGCATGGTTATCGCGGTACAGCGTTACCCGCACCGCCGATTCGGGCTGACCAAACAGGCGCAACCGAGACTGAGCGTTAGTTGGCCCATTCACCAGGTCCACAGAAAAATCGGCCATCTCTTCCAGGGCCGACCAGCTCAAGGGGGCAGTTGTCATAAATCAGGAAACGCAATTAGGTCACTACCCTGATTGTGCCAGGAAGCCAGGGTTTACGGTACGCGTTTTAGGTCTAAGGCCGCCCCTTAAACCATATCCCTTGAAACCTTGAGCCCCTTGCTAAGCCTTGTTATTTTCGATCGCCCAGCGAGCAAGCTCAGTACGGTTATTGAGGCCGGTTTTGCCCAGCATATTGCTGACGTGGCTCTCAATGGTGCGCTGACTCACCTGGAGCTCGTTGGCAATTTCGCGGTTAGCCATGCCTCGGGCCACAAACTGTACCACCCGCAGCTCGGTGGGGGTAAGCTCGACGTCAAAGGGGACCTGAATGGCTGGGCTGCTACCCCCTTTAATCTGCTGTTTAATCAGCCGAGACGCTTGTTTGAGCGAAGATTCAACCTGGGCAACGAGTTCTTCAGGCTCGAAGGGCTTGACCATATAGACGTCGGCCCCGGTGTTTAAACCCTTGACCCGGTCTTGGCTCTGACCTTTGGCCGAGAGAAATAAAATTGGGATCCACTCGGTGGAAGGGCTTTCCCGCACGTGACGCACGAAGGCATGACCATCCATCTCAGGCATCATCACATCGCAGATAATCATATCTGGGGTAATCTGCTCAAGCACTTCCAGGGCTTCTCGACCATTGCCCGCTGTCTTGACCTCGTAGCCACGGAACTCAAGATAGTCCTTGACCAGCAAAATCAAGTTGGGATCGTCGTCAATTAGCAGAAGCTGCTTTTGGTCGCCTGGGGTTGAATCCTTCATGCTCTGACAATCACTGCGATTAACTCTTCTCTAATATGCCCCTGGAACATGGTGCACTCTCCATTGACGCAGCATCGGTGCTTTTGAGCCTAATTGGCTTAACCAATTGCAAACGACTGATGCTTACTGCTGATGATACTTCAACAAATTGATATCAGCGTGCGATCGCCCTTTTGAGACTCTGTTAAGCCGGCCTAGTCTCAGTAAACCATGGGACGTGAACCACTTAGGCCAAACGGTCGCCCTCGGGTGGAGCGACCGTTGATAACTATTACCTTAAGGCACTTTGGGGTAATGCAATCGGCCCAAGGCACCATGCTAGAGCATAGCTATATCGTAGCTGCGTGGGGCCTAAAGCGGCATCAGCACCGCGTCAATCACATGGATGACACCGTTGCTGGCTTCAATATCAGCCATCACCACATTGGCTTCGTTAATGGTCACAGCCTCATCCCCCACCATGACCATCACAGGTGATCCAGAGATGGTTTCGACTTCTCCATCAGCCAAGTCGGTGGAACGCACTTCACCATCGACTACATGGTAGGTAAGCAACTGGGTGAGTTGGTCGCGGTTCTCGGGCAGCAGCAGCGCCTCAAGGGTACCTTCCGGCAGGGCTTCAAAAGCTGCGTCAGTGGGAGCAAATACCGTCACTGAGAGGTCGCTATTGTTGAGCACCTCCGTTAGGCCTGCCGCTTCAATAGCAGCGGTCAGAATTGTAAAATCTTCGCCACTGGCGGCAATTTCAGCGATCGATAGCTCAGCAGTAGCGGGTTGTTCAGCCTCGGCTGCTGGCTCCATATCTTCCTCAACCGGCTGCTCCATCTCGGCGGGCTGCTCTACCGCAGGACTATGGCTGTCAGAGATCGCCTGCTGAGGAAAGGCCGTGATCGCGACGGGGGCAGCACCAAACAGCAGCAGACCCAGGGCGATGCGAAGAGTGTTCGGAGTCATTGTAATTACGTCCTAACGGGTGTTTCAGATTAGCCAGCCAAACAACGTTACATTGCTTAACCAGACCTGAAAAGTTGTAACACGGTGGTCAGGGCGGTCTATCTATCTAGCGATAGAGCCCACTTGTTCCCCAAAAGCCGTACCAAGGGCTAAGGGCTTTCCGTTAGGGCGTTCGGGGTCCAAGCACCACCCAACTAAATCGTCAGGTAAAAAAAGAATTTGCTGGGTTGATCAACGTCTGTCGCTGTCAGCTCCAACAACGACTGTCAGAGAATCGGAGAGTATTGGTGTCCCTTAGCGGTGATTACTCATTGCGCTGGGGAGTGCCCTGTTCGCGACCGGGAATAGCTTCCATCACGGCTAGTACAGCCTGCTGCGCCGCGAGAATGTCCCGTTCCTCCCCGCCCAGATAAACCCGCCCAAAGCTACCCACCGAGCTAATTTGCAAAATGTTGATTAGAGCTGCTTTCTCTGCCTCATTGGCGGCCAGAGATGCATAGGCCGCAGGCTCAACTTCAAATACATAAAGGGTTTGACCAGCGACAATCATGTTGCCCCGGCGACTGCGGTTAATCAGTTGCACATGGTGAGGGTCAAGATTTCGAATCACCTGACTAGAAATAATCCGGGGCTTAAGTCGCTCACGGTAGGTAACCCCTAGGGCGTTGAGCATGGCCCCGCCTGCGGCGTGTACTTCGCCCTGGTTGCTGGCGTGAATCTCCAGCAGCCCGTACAATCGCTCTACAATCAGAGTGCCGGGGCGCACAACCGCCGCTTTCAGGCCAATGTCGAGAATGCGGTTGATCTCAATGCCAGGGGAAATTTCTATCCACAGAGAGGCATCGCCAGGCAGCGGTAAAAACCCCAGCGACACAGTGCCCATATAGGCGGCGTGCTGGGGTTGAAGATTATCAATAAAAACGTAGCTGCGAAGATCGACGCCCAAGGCCCAGTATCCTACTTTCCTTCCTTGGTAGTATACGGGCTGGCGCAACACCTTGGCGTGCTAGCAGGTGCTCCTAGGCGATGCTAAACCAGATCAAAATTCAGAGCCAAACCCAACCGATGTCGTGCCCATGGCATCGTAAACGGTCAGTCCGAGGGGCAGTCTAAACTCTCCCGAACTGTCGAGCAGGTCGTTCAGCAAAGGTATATTCAATGACTTAGCAAAATCAGTGATTTCACTGTCCTCCTGGCGACCTACCTGCCGACTCATGGCATCCGCTAGCTGATTTAATCGATCTTGACTGTGATGCTCGGCGACGAGAGCATCTGCCATGGTTAACGGGGTGGTTTGAAGGTCGTGGGGCGAAGCCATAGCCTGCACGGGCAGGCTACAACTCCCCAGAACTGCTGCCGCCGCAAGCCAGTGTGAGGTATGCATGATGATATTTGTGTGAGGTGTGTGAGGGTGAGCCAAGGTCGATGATCAGGAACTTAAACTCTTGACCCTGACAAATAATTGCCCTGACCGAAAATCGACGAGTTTCTCTAGGTATAGCCCGCCAAAGTAGATTGTCAAAGCAAACTTATCGTGGGTTCATGAAGCCGCTATTTTATGAAGCGACGTTCATAAATTACCTAGAGTTTGAGGTCGTCGGTATCGCCCTACGGGGTTAAGTTGCCCAAGCCTTCAGGAAAATCACCTGTTTTTTTGGCTGATGATTTAAACCTACACAAATAGCGATCAGGTCTAGGGTCTGAGCGCAACGAGCGCAAGGTTAAGGGACCGAGGGCTGATCATGGGTAAGGGCCGCAGAAAGGCGATCGTAGGCTATGGCAGCAGCGGCCTGCTCAGCCTGCTTTTTGGTAGAGCCATAACCACTACCCCAGCAGGTTTCCCGAAACCACACTGTAGATTCAAATCGTTGGGGATCGCCGTCAACGGGGCGCTGCTCGGTAGTGCGGTACTGGGGCAGTGCTTTGCTATGGGCCTGGGTGAGTTCTTGCAGGGCTACTTTATAGTTTTGGCGAGCCGGGTCTAGGCGGACGAGGTCGGCCAGTCGTCGTAAATCGTTGTCTAGCCAAGATCGCACGCGCTTTAAGGTGTGAGTGTCTAAGTACAGCACCGCTACTACGGCCTCAAGGGCATCGGCCAAATGGGTGGGGCCGACCTGCATAGTAGGAGCTACCGTTAGGTAGGAGGCTAAACCTAGCTCCTCGGCCAGTTGCCCCAGGGTGCGATCGCTAATCAGCACCGATCGCACCGCCGACAGCTCTCCCACCGATGCCTTAGGAAACGTCTCTTGCAAACATTCCGTTGCCGCCAAGCGCAGTACCGCATCCCCCAACAGCTCTAGCTGCTCGTAGTTATGGACAGCGTCTACAGACTTGTGGGTCAGCGCCCGATCGAGAGAAACCCAGTCAAAGCTTTTGTCGGCAGGTAGTCCCAGTTCCTGCATGCAGCGCTGGAGCTGCCGTAACCGAAACAATGGTAAATCTGACACAGGCCAAAGATGCAATAGAAGGGGAAGGAGGTAGACATAAGCCGGGTTCTGTTCCTCCGTTGCCGGGGGGCGGTTATCTATCTGGGACGTTTGTTGCCAAACGCCTCTTGCGGTACTTAAAGCGGGGCCGGAAAAAGACCAACCTTGCCCCTTGACCTTGCACCCGACCGGGGTTTACCGAGCCAGCACCTCTCAATGCTGCTGGTGCGCTCTTACCGCACCCTTGCACCCTTACCTGTGCCCTGGAGTTAATACTCTGGGCCATCGGCGGTATGTTTCTGTGGCACTCTCCTCACGGTTGCCCGCACTGGGCGTTACCCAGCAAGTCTGGTCTTTCGGGAGCCCGGACTTTCCTCAGACTGGCATTCACCAGTCCGCAACCGCCTGCGCTACCTCCCTCTTATCTATTAGTCTAAACCCCAACGTCTAAACTCCAGATCCTTAAGGCCAAATTCAATAGCTGTAGCTTTAAATAAAATAAATCCCCGGCTGATGTACATCAGCCGGGGATTTTTAAGGCCTACACCCTAGAGGGTTTCGGTTTTGTCGTCAATTAGCAGGTCGTCGTCGTCATCGAGGCTAATCCCGTTGCCGAGTCCGGGGAAGTCGCCATTGCCGTCGCGGCGAGGGCCACTATCCTCTACAGACATGCCACCAATCATCTCATCGTCATTGAGCATGCTGAGGTTGCCCTCCAGGTCATAACTGCGGGCTGTAAAATCATCCAGCACCACATCCTGAAGCACCATATCATCGTCCAAAATGGCCGACTCATAGGCAGGGTCAAGCTCAGGGGCCGGGGATTCTTCGTAGGCGTTGTAGCCCGTGCCCGCCGGAATCAACCGCCCAATGATGACGTTCTCCTTCAGGCCCCGCAGCCAGTCAGACTTGCCTTCAATGGCTGCTTCTGTTAGCACTCGAGTTGTCTCCTGGAAGCTAGCGGCAGAGATGAAGCTGTCGGTATTCAGCGAAGCTTTGGTGATTCCTAGCAGCACCGGAGTATATTCTGCCGGGGCACCACCAGTAATGGCCATGGCCTCGTTGACCTGCTCTACCTGGTAGATCTCCACTAGTTCGCCGGGCAGCATGGTAGTATCGCCGCCGTCGTCGATCCGGCACTTCGACGACATCTGCCGCACAATCACTTCTGTGTGTTTGTCGGAGATGTCAATGCCCTGGGATTGATACACCGACTGCACTTCGTTCACCAAGAACGACTGCACCTTTTGCAGCGCTCCCAATGCCGCATCGTGGATACCCTGGCCCAGGCTGAGGTTGTACTTGAAGAACACCTCCAAAATCTGGTGTGGGTTAGCGGGACCGTCGGTGAGGTGTTCAGCGGTGCTGACCCGCTGACCGTCAGAGACAATGACGTTTTGGCCAGGGCTCACCGGGTACTCAGTGACTACGCCATCGTCTTCGATGATTTTGACCTCTACGGTTTCATCATCGCTGTAGACCACCTGGGCATTCCCAGGCCGCTCAGCTAAAACGCAGGCTTCCTTCGGTTTGCGAGCCTCTAGCAGCTCTTCAATCCGAGGTAGACCCTGAATGATGTCTCCAGTCTTGGCCCGCTCAAACACCAGCAGCACCAGGTTGTCACCCCGCTGTACTAGGTCGCCGTCTTCAATGTGTAGTACAGCACCGGTAGATACTCGGTAGGGGCGGGCTAGGCGAAGGGAGATTTCTCCCCCCTCGATCGCTGTGACTTCACCCGACTCTTCATGGCTAAGGCCAGGGGCCAGGTCAGTGTTGGCCACTACCAAGTCTCCCACTTGCACGGTTGGCTCCTTGCCTTGGAGATCGACCTTCATCCGGTCAGTCTCCCGAACCACAAGCACTCGGCGAATGGCCTCTTGCCCTTCCCGAATACCACGCACCTCACCCGCTTCTTTACAGCGAATCTCGGTACGAGCCACTACGGCCCCTGGCTCAATTTGCTGACCATCTTCCACCAGCAGGCGGGTCACGGTGCTGCCCTGGGTTTGGTCGGCCACTACGTCGCGGCGAATCACCTGGGTTTCGAGCACTACCATTTGCAGGCGCATCAGGTCAGTATCATCGTCGTCGGGTACTAACTCGATGTCGGCGACCACGTGGGGCGACTCGTCTTCGATGTCGAGCACTAGCTGAGTGCGTAGCAGCTCAACTCCAACCACGGACTTAACCCGTTCTCCATCTTTGAAGGGGATCCGCTGAATGGCACGCAGCTTGATTGAGCCAGTGGCATCGGCGGCACTGTCTTGACTGGGGACAGCAGGCTCGTTGGGCACCACATACTCTTCTACCGGACGCAGCAGTAGGGCAGGGCCATCGGGGGTTTCGACGTACTCGACGTAGCGCAGAGCATCGGCCACGAGACCCGGCATGACTTCTTCGCCAGCATTGACTAGGGTGCCGTCGCGGTCCATTACATCCTCGGGGGCATCCACCATGTGAATGTCGCCGGGCTTGACCAAAATCTCCCGCAGAATGTCATTCTTTTGGGTAACTTCAACGACACCGCTGTTTTGGCAGAAGATATCTTTGACCACTTCGGTACCGGCTTCCAGGTACTGGCCGTCTTCCACCATCAGCAGGGAGATGTCTTTGTTGACCTCGTGGGCTTCTTCGGGAATCCACAGCAGGGTGCCGCCCTGAACGACTTCATAGCCCTGCTTGCCCTTGCCTTTTTTGGCCACATCAACGCCCGAGAACTTGACGATGCCGCCAGTTTGAGTGTGGAAGCGATCGTCTTCTAATTCAGCGATCACCTGGCCGCTAGTCACCTTGGCTCCTGGCGTAGCAATTAGCGAGAACCGCTGACCGTGGGCTGTTTCGATGAAGTAGTGCTCGCGGCCTTGGCCCTGCTCTTTGCGGACCTGAGCCTGATCGAGCATTACCGAGGCGGTGATGATCTCAACTTCGCGAGTCCCCTTTTCATCGTCGGCCTCAGGTAGACGCACCATGCCGCCTCGCTCGGTGGTGAGCTTGGTTTCGGCTAGGGTGTCGTCAGCGTTGACGTAGTCGCCGTTGCGCACCACAGGCTCGGCACTGGGGGGCAGGTTGTAGACATCGCCTGCCAGTACCCACAGCAGGCCGCCCCGCTGGGCCAGGCGAGTGGTGTTGCCCTGGCGGTCAGTTTTTTCTTCCTGTACCAGGCCAGCAAATTTCACTTCTCCAGCTAGGTCGGAGGTTACGTCTTTGGTGGCTTTTTCGGTCACTTTGCGGGTGCGGCCAGCGGAGGGCAACTCGGCTAGAAGCTGCTCTTTCTGAACGGTTTCACCTTCATTGACAAACAGAATGGTGCCCTGGGGCAAAGATTCGGTTTTGTTTTTGCCGGTGCCTTCGATGGTTACGTCGGCGTTCGACTCCAGCATCAGGGCATCTTCCCCGTAGCGGGTGCGGAAGGCACGGGTCTTGAGGTTTTTGGGCAATTTGACGGTACCGTCTTTGCTGGCCCGGATGCGGGGGGCCACTTCGCCAGTGAACGTACCGCCGGTGTGGAAGGTCCGCATGGTCATCTGGGTACCAGGCTCACCAATCGACTGGGCGGCGATGATGCCTACCGCTTCACCCAGATCGACCATTTCCGAGTGAGCCAGACTCCAGCCGTAGCAGAGGCGGCATACGGATCGGGTGGCTTCGCAGGTAAGAGGCGATCGCACCACGACATCCTCTACGCCAGCCTCGGCCAGCATTTCTGCCGTCTCGGGAGACACGGGATGATCTTTCTCCAGCAGCACTTCACCGGTTTGGGGATGAACCACATCCTCGGCCACTACCCGACCCAGTAGGCGATTCTCCAGGGGAATTAGCACTCGCTCACCGTCAGTCATGCTGCGCAGGGGAATGCCACGGGTCGTACCGCAGTCGTGCTCTCGGATGATCACGTCCTGGGAAACGTCGACTAGACGGCGGGTGAGGTAACCCGAGTCGGCGGTGCGTAGCGCCGTATCTACCAGGCCTTTCCGCGCACCATAGGAGGAAATCACGTACTCGGTAACGGTCAGCCCTTCGCGGAAGTTGGTCTTAATGGGTAAGTCAATGATTTCTCCCTGGGGGTTGGCCATCAGACCCCGCATACCCACCAACTGCCTGACCTGGGAGATGTTTCCTCGGGCTCCCGAGAATGCCATCATGTAGACCGAGTTGAGCGGGTTGTTTTCTTTAAAGTTCTTGACCACCTGATCCTTCAACTCTTCGCTGGTGTCGTTCCAGGTGTCAATTACCTTAGTTAGACGCTCTACCTCGGTGATTTCACCTCGGGTGTAACGCTCTTCGGTAATGCGAATATCCTCTTCGGCAGCAGCCAACATCTGCCGCTTTTCTTGCGGCACCTGAAGGTCTTCCACGCTGATGGAGACCCCGGCGCGGGTGGCGTACTTAAAGCCTAACTCCTTGATGCGGTCGGCCATCTGGGAGGTGCGAGCGGTGCCGTGGTGGGTAAACGACCACGAGATCAGCTTTTTAAGCTGCTTCTTGTCAATGATGCGGTTCCGAAAGATCAGTGAGTTTTGGGGTGCCCCTTGCTCAGCCATGGGTTTCGCCTTGTGTAGTGGTGGTCTGGTGGTGATGGGTGGTGATATGGCTCTTAGCCTGCGATCGCATCAAGTACCGCTTTGTTGTAGATAATGCGGCCCGGAGTAGTCTTGATGTACTGGGAAATCAAGTTGCCCTCGCTGTCTAACCGCCTGCGGCGATCGGGGTAGATTTCCGTGATGGTGCCATCCTCAGACTCCATGCGCTCTGGGGCCGCAGTCGTAGGCTGATCAGACTCCACCTCGCCGTCAAACCGCAGCCAGACCTTAGCGTGAAGATCGACCAAGCCCTGTTCAAAGGCCATGATGGCGTCGTCCATGCTAGCAAAGTAGTGCCCCTCGCCCTTATTGGCGTCAGGGTTTTCTGCCGTCAGGTAGTAACAGCCCAGCACCATGTCTTGGGATGGAGTGATGATCGGCTGCCCGGTCGCCGGGGATAGGACGTTGTTGGAGGCCAGCATCAGCAACCGTGCCTCTGACTGTGCCTCTAGGGATAGTGGCACGTGCACCGCCATCTGGTCACCGTCAAAGTCAGCGTTAAACGCCGGACAAACTAGCGGGTGCAGCTGAATCGCTCGCCCCTCCACTAAGATCGGTTCAAAAGCCTGAATCCCTAAGCGGTGCAGGGTTGGAGCTCGGTTTAGCATCACTGGGTGGCTCTCAATCACCTCCTCCAGCACATCCCATACGCTGGGATCGTTGTGCTGAATCAGTTTCTTCGCCGCCTTAATGTTGTTGACCAGCCCCTGGCGAATCAATCGGTGAATCACAAAGGGCTGAAACAGCTCGATCGCCATTTCTCGGGGCAGGCCGCACTGGTGAATCTGTAGCTTCGGCCCGACTACAATAACCGAACGACCAGAGTAGTCAACCCGCTTGCCCAGGAGGTTTTGGCGGAAGCGGCCCTGCTTACCCTCAATGATGTCGGAGAGAGACTTCAGCGGCCGGTTATTGGCACCGACAACGGTGCGCCCTCGGCGACCATTGTCGATCAGCGCGTCAACTGCTTCCTGGAGCATCCGCTTCTCGTTGCGGACGATGATCTCAGGAGCCAGAATTTCCTGAAGCCGGGCTAAACGGTTGTTACGGTTGATGACTCGACGGTAGAGATCGTTGAGGTCGGAGGTGGCAAACCGTCCGCCGTCTAGCTGCACCATCGGTCGCAGATCGGGCGGAATCACCGGAATCACATCCAGCACCATCCACTCAGTCTTGGAGCCAGTAGCGATAAAGTTGTCGATTACCCGCAGTCGCTTGATCAGCTTGGCTCGCTTTTGTCCCTTGGAGTTGGCGATCTCTTCCCGTAGCTTTTCTGCGGTAGCCTCGAGTTCCAAATCCTCCAGCAACCGCTGGAGAGCCTCGGCCCCAATGCCGACCTCAACGCCTGCAAGCTCCGTCTCCTCGTCGTAGAGCTGATCTTCGATCTCAATCCACTGATCTTCTGTCAGCAGCTGCTTATAGCTCAGATTGTCGGCATTGCCCGGATCTAACACCACATAGGCGTTGAAATAGACAATTTGCTCTACGTCCCGCAGAGGCATGTCTAGCAAAATGGCGATATAGCTAGGAATCCCCTTGAGATACCACACGTGGGCCACCGGAGCCGCCAACTTGATATAGCCCATCCGGTGGCGGCGCACCCGCGATTCGGTGACTTCTACGCCACAGCGCTCACAGACAATGCCCCGGTGACGCACCCGCTTGTATTTGCCGCAGTGACATTCCCAGTCTTTGGCAGGGCCAAAAATGCGCTCACAGAACAATCCGTCCATCTCAGGCTTGAGGGTACGGTAGTTAATGGTTTCGGGCTTGGTCACTTCACCGACGATCTGCCCGTTGGGGAGGGTGCGTTCGCCCCACTGACGAATGCGTTCGGGGGAGGCGAGTCCGATTTTGACGTAGTCAAATCGCTGTTCTAGCTTGGCCATGCTGATGTCTTCCTTGTAAGCGCAATCTGGGCGGAGCAGGGTTGGGCTAACCCTGCCGGGTTGGGATGGGGCGATCGCAGGGGAACAACCGCCCCAGAGTCGGGGTTAAAGGGAGCGATCGCTCACGACATTATTCTTCAACTTCCTCTAGCTCTTCGTCCCTCGCAATGGACTCGTAGGTAGGGCGAGATGGGGTGCGGCGGCTGTTAACATCGGCCATCAAATCCACCTCAGTGTCACGGCTGGTGCCATCTTCCCTGGTTTCGACCTTGTGCACCGCAATGTCTAAACAGAGCGATTGCAGTTCTCGCATCAGCACCTTAAACGACTCAGGCGTGCCGGGCCGCGGGATCGACTTGCCCTTGACAATGGCGTTAAGCGCCTCGTTTCGGCCCTGCATATCGTCAGACTTGACCGTCAGCAACTCCTGTAAGGTGTAGGCTGCGCCAAAGGCCTCTAGCGCCCACACCTCCATCTCACCAAAGCGCTGACCACCCTGCTGAGCCTTACCGCCCAAGGGCTGCTGGGTCACCAGCGAGTAAGGACCCGTCGATCGGGCGTGGATCTTATCATCAACCAAGTGCACCAGCTTCAGCATGTAGGCCCGGCCTACGGTGATAGCCTTATCGAAAGGTTCACCCGTGCGACCGTCTCGCAGCTGAATTTTGCCGGGGTCATCCGGGTTAAACACCCAGTCTTTACCCGTGGTTTCCCGTGCCTCCATCAGCTTGCCGTGGGTGGAGTTACGAGACGCCTCTTCACCATACATTTCGTCAAAGGGAATGACCTTAAAGCGACAGTCGAGGTTGTCGGCAGCCCAGCCCAGCAAACACTCAAACACCTGACCCACATTCATCCGGGAAGGTACACCCAGGGGGTTGAGCGCAATATCGATGGGTGTACCGTCGGGCAGGTAAGGCATATCTTCTACCGGCAGGATGCGGGAGATAATGCCCTTGTTGCCGTGGCGGCCAGCCATTTTGTCGCCCACCTGAATCTTGCGCTTCAGGGCCACATAAACCCGCACCACCATGTTGGCACCGGGCGGCAGCTCATCCCCCTGCTCGCGGGTAAACACCCGCACGTCAACCACACGGCCTTTTTCACCGTTAGGTACTCGCAGAGAGTTGTCCCGCACATCTCGAGCCTTTTCACCGAAAATGGCCCGCAGCAGCTTTTCTTCTGGCGGCTGATCCGACTCCCCCTTAGGCGTCACCTTACCCACCAGAATGTCGCCCGAATCTACCCAAGCTCCAATCCGAATGATGCCGGTTTCATCGAGTTGACGAAGCGAGTCTTCGCCCACGTTAGGGATTTCTCGAGTGATTTCTTCAGGCCCCAGCTTGGTCTGGCGAGCCTCAATCTCAAATTTCTCAATGTGGATTGAGGTGTATACGTCGTCATACACCAGACGCTCACTGAGCAGAATCGCGTCCTCGTAGTTGTAGCCTTCCCAGGGCATATAGGCTACCAGGATGTTTTGTCCCAGGGCTAGTTCACCGCCTTCGGTGGCAGAGCCATCGGCTAAGACCTGACCCGCTAGCACCTGCTCTCCAGGGAAAACAATCGGACGCTGGTTTAGACAGGTGTCTTGGTTAGAGCGTTGATACTTTTGCAGCTCATACTCGTGAACGTTACCCTCAGGGTCACGCACCTTGATTAGATCGGCATCTAGGTAAACGATCTCACCGTCAGTGCGGCTGATAATCACCATGCCGGAGTCCCGCGCCGCCTGGGCCTCAAGCCCAGTACCGACCAAGGGCCGCTCTGGCTGGAGTAGGGGAACTGCCTGACGCTGCATGTTTGATCCCATCAGGGCACGGTTGGCGTCATCGTGCTCAAGGAAAGGAATCAGCGAGGTGGCCACCGAGATAATCTGCACCGGAGACACCGCCACATAGTCGACTTCGGTGGAGTCGGTGGTGGTGAAGTCTTGGCGATAGCGCACCGGAATGGTGTCGCCAATGATGTAGCCATTCTCATCGGTGGCAATGTCACCGGGAGCCACCCGCAGATCGTCTTCTTCGTCGGCGGTCATGTAGATCGGCTCTACATCCTTGAAGACCTGACCGTTTTCGGCCTTAAAGAAGGGGGTTTCGATAAAACCAAATTCGTTGACCCGAGCGTGGGTAGCCAGGGAGCCAATCAGACCCGCGTTCGGTCCTTCTGGTGTTTCGATCGGGCAGATGCGCCCGTAGTGAGAGGGGTGAATGTCGCGTACAGCAAAACCTGCCCGCTCCCGAGTCAGACCACCAGGGCCAAGGGCGCTAATTCGGCGCTTGTGGGTCAGCTCCGCCAAGGGGTTGGTCTGATCCATAAACTGCGAGAGCTGGCTAGAGCCAAAGAACTCTTTAATGGCTGCCACTAGGGGCTTGGGGTTAACCAGCGAAGCTGGGGTCAGCGAGTCAGAGTCGGAAACCGTCATGCGCTCCCGAATGATGCGCTCTAGGCGGTTTAGACCCACCCGCACCTGGTTTTGCAGCAGCTCACCTACAGACCGCACCCGGCGGTTGCCTAAGTGGTCAATATCGTCAATGGAGCCGACATCAAACTCCAGGTTGATCAGGTAGTCGATCGCCGACAGAATATCGGTGGGGGTCAGCACCCGAGTGGCATCGGGCACGTTGAGGCGCAGCTTGCGGTTGATCTTGTAGCGACCTACCCGACCCAGATCGTAGCGCTTGGGGTCAGAAAAGCGAGAGTGCAACAGCTGTTCACCCCCCGCCACGGTGGGGGGTTCGCCGGGACGTAGCTTGCGATACAGCTCTAGCAGAGCCTCTTCTTCGCTGAACTGCCCTTCTTTTTCGATCGTCTTTTGAAAATATTCAGGGTTGCGCAGGGAATCAAAGATCTCATTGTCGGTGAGACCGAGCGCCTTGAGCAGCACTTGCGCCGAGAGCTTGCGCGTCTTGTCGATACGCACCCACACTAGGTCGTTTTTGTCGGTTTCAAACTTCAGCCAGGCTCCTCGGTTGGGAATCAGGTTGGCGTTGTATGTGCGGCGACCGTTTTTGTCTGTTTCAGATTTGTAATAAACCCCAGGACTACGCACGATCTGGTTGACGATCACGCGCTCAGCACCGTTAATGATGAAAGTGCCGCGATCGGTCATCAAGGGCAGATCGCCGATGAAGACCTCTTGCTCTTTGATCTCCCCAGTCTCTTTGTTAATTAGCCGAGTGGGCACGTACATTTGCACGGCGTAGGTGGCATCCCGCCGTTTAGCCTCATCGACGTCGTACTTGGGACTCTTGAGCTTGTACTGCTTACCGAGAAAGTGCAGCTCAAGTTTACCGGTGTAGTCGGTAATAGGTGAGAAACTTTCCAGTTCTTCGATCAATCCTTCTTCTAGGAACCAGCGAAAGCTAGACCGCTGAATTTCTACCAGGTCAGGCAGAACAAAGTTGGGAGTAGTTTGGTAAACGGTGGTTTCAGTCATGGGTCTCCTAGTGCAGGTTGGCCAGGCGCAGGTTGGCCAAGATCTAACGACGCGTCTGGAACAGAGGGGAACGGTTAAGGAATAGCAGAACAGATTGGTGGTGGCATAGGCGAACAGGCTAGAACCCGACGCATTCAACCAACCGCCTAACAGCCTGCCGGGGTTGGTATGGGGGGTAGATTAGAACCCAGGGGAGATAACAAGGATGATTTTGGCAATTTAAACAACGTCAAAGCGTTATGAGTGGTGATTTGGGCTAAAACGTCAAAATCGACTTGGCGCAGGCTGGACAGACTAGCCGCCACATGATAAACAAAGGCCGGCTGGTTACGCCGCTCCTTGCGTTTTGGCTCGGGCGATAGAAACGGGCAGTCCGTTTCTATCAGCAGTCTGTCATTGGGAACCATTTGGGCCGAAGCCTTAACCTGATGTGCATTCTTGAAGGTAACGATGCCACTAAAACTAATGTAAAACCCCAGATCTAAAAACCATTGGGTTTCCTCTGGGGTGCCTGCCCAGCAGTGCATGACGCCCGTTATCGCACCAACTGTGCGCTGAAACTCGCGGATCACCTGGGCAGTGGCGAGAGCTGCATCGCGACAGTGGACAATCACCGGCAGGTTTAGGCCATGGGCGATGGTCAACTGCTGCCAAAAGGCCTCCCGCTGAAGTACCGCATTATCAGCCTTAAAAAAGTCTAGACCGGTTTCACCAATGGCCACAACTCGGCAGTCGGAAGCCGCCAACTCAGCGATCTGCGCTGCCGTAGACGGCAACCACTTATCCATGTCGAGGGGATGTAGCCCTACGGCCAGGTAAAGCTCTGGAATGCGATCGGCGATGGCTTGCATGGCCGGGAACTCACCCGGCTCGACGCAAGAATGCACCAAAGCTGAAACCCCGGCCTGTCTCCAGGCCCGGGCCAGTTCATCGAGATCCCCAGCAAACGTATCAAAGTTGAGATGTACGTGGGTATCAACCAGAGGCATAACAGATGCAGCGACAAAAAAGGGCAGGCAGCCTAGCGTATCCGTAACCCAAGGGAGACCCCCTAGGAGGCAGCCCCTGTCGCTTCCTGTGCTTTGAGAACCCGCGCCAGTCTAGACTTTTTGCGGGAACCAGTGTTGCGGTGAATCACACCACATTTCACAGCTTTGTCGATTTTGCTGTAGGCAGCGGCCATAGTTGCTGCCACTTGTTTCTCGGTTTCACTGCTGGGAGCAGCCTTATGGGCCTCGACCGCAGCGAGATAGGTTTTGGTAAGGGTTTTGACCGCCGATTTGTAAGATCGATTTTGGAGCCGATTGCGCTCGGCCACTTGAATTCGTTTCAGTGCAGACTTAATGTTTGCCACAACTCGCCCTAGCTTAACAAGATTACATTGACTGGATAAAACATGTTAGCACCTATTGCTGCAATTGAAAGCTTTGGTTTACTGCCAAATTATTCGTTAGATCGATTAGGATGTTAGAACGCTGGTGTTGATTGCCTTTTCGGGATGCTCCACCTCCCTGGGGTGGTTGGCGTAGCGAACTTCACCTTGCTAGCTTATCTGGATTCCTGGCTGTAATGCTCCGCATCACTCATCAGCTGACCGAGGCAAAGACAGAGCTACAACGCATCTGTGCGCGCACCCACGACGACCAGGTCGTTCATAAGGAAGCAACGGTTCGAGAGATTTTGCATGCCGTTCGTCGCCAAGGCGATCAGGCTTTGGTGCAGTACACCGCAGATTTTGACGGTGTCACGCTCCAGGCTGAGGAGTTGCGCCTCTCAGGGGCTGAACTAGACGCGGCCTACCAGCAGGTGAGCAAGGGCTTGCTCGATGCGATTCGCTTGGCTTGTAAAAATGTAGAGGCCTTCCACCGCCATCGCGTGCCCCAGAGTTGGGTGCGCTTTGAAGATAATGGTGTGGTGTTGGGTAAGCGCTACACTCCCGTTGATCGAGCCGGGTTGTATGTACCGGGTGGGCGGGCAGCTTACCCCAGTACTGTGATTATGAATGTCATTCCAGCTAGGGTCGCTGGGGTGAAGCGGGTGGTGATGGTGACGCCACCGAGCAAGATTGGGGCCGTCAACCCGGCGGTGCTAGTGGCGGCCCAAGAGGCGGGGATTACTGAGATTTACAGAGTGGGGGGGGCGCAGGCGATCGCGGCTCTCGCCTATGGCACTGAAACTATTCCAGCGGTCGATGTCATTACTGGCCCTGGCAATATCTACGTCACCCTGGCTAAGAAACTCGTGTTTGGCACAGTGGGCATTGACTCCTTGGCCGGCCCCTCGGAGGTGCTGGTGATTGCTGACCACACGGCTAACCCCGCCCATGTGGCGGCTGATTTGTTGGCCCAGGCAGAACACGATCCGATCGCTGCTGCTATTTTGATTACGACCAGCGAAGCGTTGGCTGAGCGTGTGGCGGCTGAGGTAGACCGACAGCTTGCTGGCCATCCACGCCAAACTTTGACTGAAAAGGCGATCGCAAACTTTGGCCTGGCTGTTGTGGTCGACAGTTTGGAGATGGCAGCTGAGTTATCCAACGGCTTTGCCCCTGAGCACCTTCAGCTCGAAGTAGCTGAGCCCTGGGATTTGTTGGAGCAGATTCGCCATGCGGGGGCGATTTTTCTAGGCCACTCTACCCCTGAAGCGGTGGGCGATTACCTAGCTGGCCCCAACCACACGCTGCCGACGTCAGGCGCGGCCCGCTACGCCTCGCCGCTGTCGACTGAGACCTTTATGAAGCACTCTAGCCTGATGCAGTATTCCCCTGAGGCTTTGAAGGGAGTGGCCGATGCGATCGCGGTGCTGACTGAGACCGAGGGGCTGCCCTCCCACGGCGACTCGGTGCAGCGGCGGGTGCAGCCCGAATTGGGAAACAACGAGGGAGCAGCCATTTAAATCCGTCGGCGCTGGACACAGGGGTAGACAGAAGGCATCGTTAACGTGAATCGCCCGGCCCCTGTGGCACAATTAACGGGTTAACGCTCCTTGGGTCTGGGTTGGGCTGCTATGACGAAGTTTGTATTTGTAACTGGCGGTGTGGTGTCAAGCATCGGCAAGGGCATTGTGGCTGCCAGCTTGGGTCGCTTGCTCAAGTCGAGAGATTACTCTGTCTCTATTCTTAAGCTCGATCCTTATATCAACGTTGACCCCGGCACCATGAGCCCCTTTCAGCACGGGGAGGTGTTTGTCACCGAAGATGGTGCAGAAACCGATTTAGATTTAGGGCACTACGAGCGCTTCACCGATACCGCCATGTCGCGGCTTAACAGTGTCACAACCGGCTCTATCTACCAGGCCGTGATCAATAAAGAGCGCCGGGGCGACTACCAAGGGGGGACGGTACAGGTGATTCCCCACATTACTAACGAAATTAAGGAGCGGGTGCACCGGGTGGCCCGCAACACCAACCCCGACGTGGTGATTACCGAAATTGGGGGCACTGTGGGCGACATTGAGTCGCTGCCGTTTTTGGAGGCAATTCGCCAATTTCGCAAGGATGTGGGTCGCCAAGACGTGCTCTATATGCACGTTACCCTAGTGCCCTGGATTGCCTCAGCCGGGGAACTTAAAACTAAGCCTACCCAGCACTCGGTGAAAGAACTGCGCTCTATCGGCATCCAGCCCGATATTTTGGTCTGCCGCTGTGAGTGCCCGCTGCCCCAGCCGATGAAGGAAAAAATTGCCGAGTTCTGTGATGTGCCCGCCGAAGCGGTGGTCACCTGCCAGGATGCCAGCAGTATTTACGAGGTTCCCCTGAAGCTGGAGCAGGAGGGGTTGGCCCACCAGGCCATGAAAATATTGTCGCTAGATCAGCGCCAGCCCCACCTGGGCCAATGGGAGGCCCTAGTCGATGGTCTCTACAGCTCCAGTCGTCCGGTTGATATTGCCATTGTGGGTAAATACGTCAGCCTTAATGATGCCTATCTGTCGGTGGTAGAGGCTCTACGCCATGCGGCGATCGCCCACCGGGCAGCTCTCAATGTTCGCTGGATCAATTCCGAAGATATTGAAAGTGAAGGCCCAGATACCCACCTTAGTGGGGTGAATGGCATTTTGGTGCCGGGAGGGTTTGGCTCTCGCGGTATTGGCGGCAAAGTTCAGGCGATTCAGTACGCACGGGAGCGCGGCATTCCCTTTTTGGGTCTGTGTTTGGGCATGCAGTGTTCGGTGGTGGAATGGGCCTGTAATGTGGCCCACTTAGAAGGGGCCGATAGTTCTGAGTTTACGCCCGAAACCCTCAATCCAGTGATTAGCCTGCTACCCGAGCAGCAGGATGTGGTAGATCTAGGCGGCACCATGCGCCTGGGCCTCTACCCTTGCCGGTTAGCTCCCGACACACTGGCCCGTCGCCTCTACGACAAAGAGGTGGTCTACGAACGCCACCGCCACCGCTACGAGTTCAACAACGCTTACCGCAATCTATTTGTAGAATCTGGCTATAGCGTCAGCGGCACCTCCCCCGATGGCCGTCTCGTAGAGATTATTGAGTTGCCCAACCATCCCTTCTTTATCGCTAGCCAGTTTCACCCCGAGTTTCAGTCGCGGCCCAGTGCGCCCCATCCGTTGTTCATGGGGCTTGTGAATGCGGCTTTAGGGAATACCGCCGTGCCGGTGCCACTAGAGGTGGCGGCGGCGGTTGAGGGTTAATCGGTAGGAGAGAAGCTGGTTAGCCAACTCATTGAGCCTAGCTCAAGCTAGCTAGGGCACCTTTCGCGAGGTGCCCTAGCCGCAGCATAGGGTTGGGTTGGGCGAATCATCGAGGGCAGTGGCTGAGAGCGGGCTCGACACCACCTGGTTCTGGGAAAGTAGCCAGTAGGTGGTCATGCGATCGCCGCTTTTGAGTTTGATTGGGCCTCGGGGCTCTAGGGTGAAGTGGTCTTTAAGCTGCAGATAAGTCTGCTCAGACACCTGAATTTTTCCAGCTTTGCCGGTGGTTTCCATAAAGCTAGCGATGTTGACCGTATCGCCCCACAGGTCATAGATGAACTTTTGGATGCCAATTACCCCAGCCACTAGGCTGCCGGAGTTGATGCCGATCCGCAGCTGGAAAGGGGTGCCGTCGGGCCGTTGAAAATCACCGATGGTGGACTGCATATCGAGGGCCATTTGAGCGATCGCCTGGGCATGGTCGGACCGGGCCACCGGCACCCCCGCAGCCACCATGTAGGCGTCGCCGATGGTTTTAATTTTCTCTAGCCGATAGGTAGCCGCTAAAGCATCAAAGCGAGAGAACATCTGGTTGAGTAGGTGCACCAGTTTGCTAGGTGTCAATTGAGCCGCTACAGTGCTGAAGCCCACAATATCGGCAAACAGAATAGTGACTGCGTCAAACTGGTCGGCGATCGAAGACTCCCGGTCCTTAAGGCGCTGGGCAATTTGAAACGGCAGCACGTTGGTCAACAGTTCCTCCGACCGCTGTCGCTGGCGGCGAAGCTCGACCTCGACTTTCTGACGCTCTTTGATTTCGGCCTGGAGCTGCTGGTTTTGAGCGGTGAGCTGCTGCTGCTGCCGTCGCAGAGCAAGCTGATGCTTGACCCGCAGCAAAACCTCGTAGGCCATGAAGGGCTTAACAATATAGTCTGCTGCCCCTAAATTAAAGGCTTCCTCTTTTTCGGCTTCGGCGTCGCGAGCGGTCAAAAAGATGACCGGAATACTTTCGGTAGCCTCGTCTGCCTTGAGCCGTCGGCAGACCTCAAAGCCATCCATCACCGGCATGGTGATATCGAGCAGAATTAGATCGGGAGGGGCTAGGGCAATGGCGTTGAGCGCTAGGGTGCCGCCTAATGCTTTGCGACAACGATATCCCTCAGCTTCAAGAATTGTCGCTAACACCCGCAGGTTGTCGGGGATGTCGTCTACCAGCAGTATGTCTACATCATCCTCAGGGGTGGGGGGTGGGGTAGTTAGCATAATCGGGTGCTACAGGGAGATAGATTCGGTTGAAACAGCAGTCAAGTCAATGATGACATCGAGGCGAAAATCGTCAACCAGGCAGTCTAAGCGTTGGGCTAACGCTTGATAATCAGCCGGGAGTTGGGCGATGAGCTGGCGCACCTGGCGATCGTCGGCGGCTTGGGCGGCCTGGTGAAGTTGACCAAGCCAGTCGGTTGACAAGCCGCTAAAGTCGTCCTTGGTAAGGGGAGTACGACTTTGGTCACGGCAGAAAATAGCCCTCTGAGCGCTTTTTGAGTCAGCCTCGATCGCATCGACATACTGATAGGTCAAACCCAGGCTGTGGGCAACGTGCTCTAGGAGCACTGAGCGCTGTAGGGGTTTGGGCAATACGGCGTTACAGCCCGCCGCTATACAGTCTGAGCGTTGCTCTTCAAACACGCTGGCGGTTACGGCCACAATGATGGTGGCCTCGCCGCCGGGCAACTGGCGTACTTGGCGAGCTACGCCATAGCCATCTAGCACCGGCATGCGCATATCGAGGCAGATCATATGGGGCTGCCAAGTGCGCCAGGTGTCTATGGCCTCTTGCCCATGGCGGGCTTCTCGCACCTCAAAACCCACCGCTTCTAGCCAATGGCGCATGAGCAAACGACTCTCAGCCGCATCGTCAGCGACTAAGATGCGGCGGGTGGGTTGCTGGGGGGCCAGTCGGGCGATCGCCCGACTGGCCGATACAGGCTCTAGGGGGGCAGTAACAATGCCGACTGGCAGGTTGACAGTAAACATTGACCCCTCCCCTGGCCTACTGTGGACGGTAATGCTACCCCCCATGAGCTGAGCAAAATTACGGCTGAGGGATAGCCCTAGCCCGCTGCCCTCAGCTGACAGACGGCCTGACTGAGTTTGCTCAAAGGGCTGAAATAGTTGAGCTAATTCGCCTGGATCAATACCCACTCCAGTGTCTTGTACGACCACCTCAAGCCAGTGGGTTTTGGTGGAGTCACTAGCGCGGGGCATGGGCCTGCTCTGGATGCTGGCCCTCACCGTGACGCTACCCTGGGCCGTAAATTTAATCGCATTGCCAATTAAATTTATGAGAATTTGTCTGAGCTTGCCCTGGTCAGCCCACAGGCGGTAGGGCAATGGTGGCGGCGGCACCACCTCAAGCCGAATGCCACGAACCTCAGCCTTGAGTTGCAGCATGTCCTCCACGGCCTGAAGGATTTGATGCAGGTCAAAGGCGGCTTCATCGAGGGTGATTTTGTTGGCCTCAATTTTAGCCAGCGACAGCACGTTGTTGATCAGTTCTAACAGATGGTTGCCGCTGCGGTTGACAATGTCGATCAAGTCGCGATGGTCGCCCTTTAAGGTGGCGTCATCGTGCAAGATTTGGGTGAATCCTAAAATGGCGTTGAGCGGGGTACGCAGTTCATGGCTCATGCTGGCTAAAAATTCGCCCTTGGCTTGGCTGGCGGCATCGGCAGCTCGTTTGGCGATCGCTAGCGCCTCGGCCTGTTGCTGAGTTTGACGCAACAGATCGGCCTGCTGTACGGCCGTCCCCAGGTGAGTACCGACCTGGAGCACTGTTTTGACTTCGTGACGACTCCAGGTGCGGGGCTGGTGGTGGGCGTAGATGCCGAGCAATCCCCAGAGCTGGTTACCGGCAAAAATTGGCACAATGACGTAGGCCCGCACCTGCCATTGCTCTAAAAACTCTAGGTAGCACGTGTCAAACCCTTCGCTATAGATATCGTTGACTCGATGATAGGTGCGGTCTTGGCGATAGGTTTCGGCCTGGGTTTCTTGCAGGTAAGTATCTTCTAACAGCAAATAGCCCTCGTCGAAGGCGCTGTTTTGCATCTGACGGGCACTGCAGTCAGATTGATCGATCAGCTGTTGGCTACTCCCAGGAATAAGTAGAGTGGAGGGGGCATCTAGGTCAGCGAGATTTTCAGCGACTACTGTGCCACTCCAGTCGGGGTTAAAGCGATAGATCCAGACGCGATCGCAGTTGACCGCCTGCTGTAACTCAGCAGTGGTCGTCGCAAAAATCGTTTCTAGATCGAGGGTCTGGCGCATACGCTGCACAATCCGCATCACCGTTTTCTCGCGGTTAGCTACGGCCCGCACAGCGGCCTCTGCCTGCTTCTGCATGGTGATATCGCTACAGGTGCACACTACCCGCTCTACTTCACCCAACGCACTGAGTTGAGGGTCAACATTGACCAAGAGCCAGCGCAGCGGGGCCGTCTGATTAGCTCTTACCCCAATTACAACGTCTCCGATGGGTGCTTTTTGGCAAATGGCTCGCTGTACCGGCAACTCTGTAGCCAAAAATGGCGAACCGTCGTCTTGGCAAATAATGCCTGTCTGACCAAACCTTAGATCAGAGTGGCTTGTTTCAGGAAGGCCCAAAAACTGTCGGGCGGCCTGGTTGCTAATTAAAATTTCGGCGTTGGCATTGAGCAGCAAGACCCCCACACCCATCTCGCGAATTAGACTGCGAAACCGCTGTTCGCTATGAGCTAGAGCTTCTTCCTCTAGCTGCCGCTGGGCCAGGCGTTGATTCACTTTCAACACGATGAGCGTGATGACCAAAATGACGCCCGCCCCTAGCCCAACCGCTACGGCCAGCCAGCGCGTATCCAGGTTGGCCTCTAGGCCCATAGCCGATACCGGTAACGCGCTAGGCTGAAATAGCGTGCCCGCCATCCCTGTGTAGTGCAGGCCACCAACGGCAATTCCCAAGGCGGGCACGGCCAGGTTGGCTGACCAACTCTTTCCCTGGAGAGGACTTTGCTGAGAGCGCAGCGTCACCCCCAGGGCTATCGTAGAGGCTACCATCGCAACGGCTACTGAGAGCGCCACCAACCACCACTGATAGCTAATTTGAGCGGCCATCTCCAAAGCTCCCATGCCTGTATAGTGCATCCAGGCAATGGCCAAGCCCATAATTGTACCCCCAGCGCCCAGACTTAACTTACTCACGCCTGAACGGCTGACCACCGCCAAAGCCACCCCTGCGGTCAGCACTCCATACACTAAGGATCGAACGGTCAGCAGTAGGTCATAGCTGACTGGCATAGACATCTCCAGCGCTAGCATGGCAATGAAGTGGGTTGCCCAAATGCCTGTTCCCATAGCTAACGCACCACCGATGAGCCATGGCCACTGCCGCCAACCGGTTGTCGCTAAGATCTGACGACCCAAACTCAAAGTAGTGTAAGACGCCAAAATCGCTACACCAAACGATAGGCCGACTAAGCCAGCATTGTAGTGACCAACTACCGCGTAGGCCATGGTGATCGTTCAACTCTAGACTAAATAACTGATTCTAGATGCAACGCTAGCATTCCCAAAAAGCGATTCCTTTCAACAAGAAGAGTATCAGGAGTTACCAGCTTTTTGGTATTTCATTATTTCTGGGAATGAAGCTTTAAATAAATCCTCAAGATAGTGTAAAGTCCTGCAAAAATAGGACTTTGAGCACTTTTTGTAGAAAGAAAAACTACTAGCTGTAGGATTGAAAAACTCAGTTCTAGCTATAGAAGCACACCCGATCAAATAGGCTTGTAAATTTTACAGCCTTGCCACTATTAGGCACTTATCTTGAGCAAAACATGGTTTAAGTCGAATAACGTCTCTCTTTAGACTGATTTAGTCGTGACACACAGGCTACATACGTTCCAAGACACGAATGCCGAGGAGGGAAAGACCCAACTTAAGCGTTTTAGCGGTCAGATCGCATAGCAGTAGTCGTGAGGTACGCTGAGGTTCAGCGGCCTGAAGCACGGCACAGCGATCGTAGAACTGATTGAACTTTTGGCTTAGCTCAAACAGGTACTGGCAGAGGCGGTTGGGGTAGAGCTCTTGTGCTACCTCCCCGAGCACTTCGTCGAGCTGGAGCAGGTGGCGGGCCAGGGCAAACTCACTGTCGTCTTCGAGATGGATGCGGGCGTCGGTGGGCAAGTTGTCTAAATCAATCTCACCCTTGCGGCCAATGCCCTGCACTCGTACGTAGGCATAGAGCATATAGGGGGCCGTGTTGCCCGTCAGCGCCAGCATTTTGTCGAAGCTAAAGATGTAGTTGCTGGTGCGATTTTGGCTGAGGTCGGCATACTTGACGGCACCGATGCCGACGGCTTCGGCCACGTCTTGAATAAAGGTCTCGGTTTCTTGTCGTGATTCGGTTTGAATGCGGGCTTCTAGGTCGGTGCGGGCGCGACTGACCGCTTCATCTAGCAAATCTTTGAGTTTTACCGTATCGCCGGCGCGGGTCTTAAACTTTTTGCCGTCTTCCCCCTGCACCACGCCAAAGGGCACATGGGTGAGCTCTACTCCGTCAGGAATCCACCCAGCTTTGGCAGCTACCTGAAATACCTGGGCAAAGTGGTTACCTTGGCCCGCGTCTACCACGTAGAGCACGCGCTCAGCCCTGTCCTGCTGGGTGCGATAGCGAATGGCGGCCAGGTCAGTGGTGGCGTAGTTATAGCCGCCGTCGGTTTTTTGAATGATCAGCGGTAGGGGATCGCCGTCTTTGTTGGTAAAGCCATCGACAAAGACTACTTTGGCCCCCTGGTCTTCGACCAAGAGCCCTTGGCTCTCTAAGTCATTGACGACGTTGGCCAGCAGGGGGTTGTAGAAGGATTCGCCCCGCTCTTGGATAGTAATATCGAGGCGATCGTAGAGCTTTTGGAAGGCTTGACGAGACTGCTCACAGAGAGCTTTCCAAGCTTTAGTGGCAATATCTTTACCCGATTGCAAATCGACCACAGCCTCTCGGGAGCGGGCTTTGAAGTTATCGTCTACATCGAAGCGTTGCTTAGCCTGTTTGTAGAAAGCGACCAGGTCACCAATATCGACCCTAGAGCCAGTTTCTAGGGCCTCAGGACAGGCTTCTGTGAGATGGGTAATCAGCATGCCAAACTGGGTGCCCCAGTCACCCACGTGGTTGAGGCGTAGCACGTTGTGGCCCATGAACTCCTGCACCCGAGCGATGGAGTCGCCAATGATGGTAGAGCGTAGGTGGCCCACGTGCATTTCTTTGGCAATGTTAGGGCTAGAGAAATCGACAATCACCCGTTGGGGCTGTTCGGCGAGGGCGACCCCTAGGCGCGGATCGGCTTGGATGGCTCGCAGCTGATCTTCTAAATACGCGGTTTTAAAGCGCAGGTTGATGAAGCCGGGGCCGGCGATTTCGGGAGGCTCACAGAAGTCGCTGAGGTCAAGTTTTTCGACGATTTGAGCAGCGATCGCCCTGGGATTTCCCTTCAACGGCTTGGCCAGCGACATGGCTAAGTTGGCCTGGTAATCGCCAAACTTGGGGTTGCTGGTGGGCACTAGCATAGGGTCAGTGCCCGCTAACTCTTCGCCAAAGGCAGCGACGAGGGCCTGGTCAAACCGGGCGGTAAGTTGTGCAAGTGTAGACTTCATGATGTGTTTACCCTAACCCCTCTAACTCCCGGATAGCTGCAAAAAACCTTAAGTTCTATGGATTGCCTATGACTAGCTCACAAACACCTGGGCCGTTGTTGACAGACAGCGCGATCGCAGCCTTGCCCGAAGCGATCGTTGTCCATCCTCTCAATCCTAGGGCAATCCGCCACAGCAAAGCTTTGGGCGACGCAGTAGGATTCCAGCACCTCGGTATTCACCGAGTACGGATAGAACCAGGACATGACTCTACCCAGTACCACCGCCACCAAGCCGAAGAAGAGTTTTTGTACATTCTCTCGGGTCGGGGAGTGGCAGAAATCGGTGAAAGCACGGTTGAGGTTGGCCCCGGCGATTTTATGGGCTTTGCGGCTGGTGGCCTAGCCCACAGTCTGAGCAATCCGTTTGAGGAAGATCTAGTTTACCTGGTCGGCGGCCTGCGGCTGGATTTTGATATCTGTGACTACCCCAAGGTGAAGACTCGCCTCTACCGCCGGGGCGAGCAACGGGAGTATGAGGTGCTAGACGCATGAACCCAATGCACGGCGCTGGATCACGGTCTGGCAACGCGCATTTGAGGGGCGATCGCAACGGGAGTAGGTGGTATCTGCCCCAGCTTATGCGCCGCTCCAGCCTGTTGTCTCAACCTCCACTAGGCTAAACCCCATTACACTAAAGACTTATAAAGACTTAGGCTGGTTTTACCCGCCCTGGCCTAGCCACCTCTGGGAGTTTTGCCTGTCTGCCCATGCCAACGCCCCTCAGCATTGACGATTTTTTGCAAGGCTCAGGCCCAATTCTTGACGTGCGTAGCCCTGGAGAATATGCCCAGGGCCATATTCCTGGCGCAGTCAGTTTTCCTCTCTTTACCGATTCAGAACGGGCACAGGTGGGCACCTGCTATAAGCAAGTGGGGCGCGAAGCTGCCGTGGAGCTGGGGTTTGACCTGGCTGGACCTAAGTGCGGCGAGTTTGTCCGCCTAGCGAAGTCGCTGGCTCCCGATCGCCAATTGCGAGTGCATTGCTGGCGCGGGGGTATGCGCAGTGGCGGCATCGGCTGGATTTTAGAACTGGCCGGGTTTACGGTACAGAGCTTGGCTGGAGGGTACAAATCTTACCGGCGCTGGGTGCGCGAAACCTTGGCGATCGCGAAACCGATTGTGGTGCTAGGGGGTATGACCGGCAGTGGCAAGACCCTCATTTTGCAGGAGCTAGCTGCTCTAGGCGAATCCGTACTCGATCTTGAAGCGCTGGCTAACCACCGAGGCAGCAGCTTTGGGGCCTTATTGCTGCCCCCACAGCCCTCTACAGAGCATTACGAAAACTTGCTGGCGGCGCAGTGGGCAGCCTTTGCCCACCACCGTCCGATCTGGCTAGAGGCAGAAAGCCGTCGGGTGGGCACCTGCCGCATTCCCCAGGAACTGTTTGAGCAAATGGAGGCGGCTCCGGCGGTGGAGGTGGTGCGATCGCTCGATGAACGCCTTGATCTGTTGGTAGACATCTACGGGGCTGCTTCCCCAGATAGCTTGGTAGCCGCGACAGAACGTATTCGTAAGCGGTTAGGGGGCGATCGCACCCAAGCGGCGATTCAGCATATTCGATCGGGCAACTTGCGAGGGGCCTGCACCATCATTCTCGACTACTACGATCGCGCTTACCGCCATGACCTAGAGCGTCACCCCAAGAGCATTCCTCAGGTAGATATCAGCGGTCTTTCTCCGGTGGCCAGCGCCTGTCGCTTACTAGAACAGGTACAGCTTGACCAAGCCCCTCAACTGAATACTGCTGCTGGGACTAAACCCTATAGCTGTAGCCAGTCTGGCTAAATTAAGTTAGTTAAAACATTTCCAGAAAAACGGAGAGTCAGACGAAATCCGAGTTGGAAAAACCCCGCTTCAAAACCAGGAACCCTGTAGGGGTGTAGCATGCTACGCCCCTACAGGGTTTGGAGTCAGTCAGGTTAGCTGTTTTCTTAAAAATTTTAATCATCAAAACGCCAAGCCCCCTTAGGACCTGGGGGCTTGGCGCTAATAGAAGGGGTTTCACCCTAGCTAACTCCCGTCTTAGGTCAGAAGGGACAAGGGGGCAGGCTCAACCTTAAGCGTTAGGCTGGGCATTAACGGCGGTAGCTCCGTCTACAGTCATCGCAATTTTCTTGGCTTGCTCTAGCACGCCCTGGGCATCGGGGTTATATTTCAGCACCACGGTGGAGCCAGTTTGGGCCACCCAAAGGCCCACATTGTCAGACAGCCCCGCCTGGTCAAAGGCCAGTGCCACCCGCTTTGCCAAGCCGCTCTCGTCGAACTGACCGTCGATACCGACCTTAGCTGCGTCGACCTTAGCGGTAGTAGCGGCTTGCCTGACGTTGACTTTGGGGGAGGACTTAGCTTTCTCCTCTTCTTTTTTGCCAAACAATTTGCCTAGAAAACCCATGATCTATCTCCTGGTGAATTAAATTGGTTGGTTCCTCGTTGGAGGGCATGGTTTTAGTCAGAGCCTGCGGCGTTTACCCAAGGCTGAAACCACACCATGTGGAAACACCATGTCGAAACCTACCAGCAGATGGTAAAGAATCGATAAAGGGACAGCAAGCACCGCTGGGTACAGTTGCAGCCTCGGCCTTTGGAGGTAGGGATAAAGCAATGGGGTAGAGGCTTTGGGCTAAGATAAAACACTGGCAACGCATTCGCCATTGTTTTCATCACTACTGCATATTGCCTACAGGTCTGCCATGAGTAAGGGTACGCTGTTCGACAAAGTTTGGGATCTACACACCGTAGGTACGCTACCTTCGGGGCAGACCCAGCTATTCATTGGGTTGCACCTGGTGCATGAAGTCACCAGTCCTCAAGCCTTTGCCATGGTGCGCGAGCGCCAGCTGACGGTCATGTACCCAGATCGCACGGTAGCCACTGTCGATCACATTGTGCCTACCGAGAGCCAGGCCCGCCCCTTTGCTGACCCCTTGGCCGAAGCCATGATGCAAGCGCTGGAGCAAAATTGCCAAGCGCATGGCATTCGGTTCTACAACATTGGCTCGGGCAGTCAGGGCATTGTGCACGTGATTGCGCCAGAGCAAGGGCTGACCCAGCCGGGCATGACCATTGCCTGTGGGGATAGCCACACCTCTACCCATGGAGCCTTTGGGGCGATCGCCTTTGGCATTGGCACCAGCCAGGTGCGCGATGTGCTAGCCTCTCAAACCCTGGCCCTCGGCAAGCTCAAGGTGCGCCGCATTGAGGTCAATGGCGCTCTGCCCGCCGGAGTCTATGCCAAAGACGTGGTGCTGCACATTATTCGCAAGCTGGGGGTCAAAGGCGGCGTGGGCTATGCCTACGAGTATGCCGGCACTGCGATCGAAGCCATGTCGATGGAAGAGCGCATGACCCTCTGCAATATGGCGATCGAAGGGGGAGCCCGCTGCGGCTACGTCAACCCCGATCAAACCACCTACGACTACTTAAACGGACGCGACTTTGCCCCCAAAGGCGAGGCCTGGGACCAAGCTGTGACCTGGTGGGATACCCTACGCAGCGACACCGACGCCGAGTACGACGACGTAGTGGTGTTTGACGCCGCTGCCATTGCCCCTACGGTGACCTGGGGCATTACCCCCGGCCAGGGAATCGCCATCAACGAAACCTTGCCGACCCCCGACAGCCTGCCCGACGAAGAGCAAGTATTGGCCCAAGACGCCTTCGCCTATATGGATTTTGCCCCTGGCCAAAGCCTGAAGGGCACTGCTATTGACGTATGTTTTATCGGTAGCTGCACCAATGGACGCATTAGCGACCTGCGAGAGGCGGCCAAAGTGGCCCAGGGCCGTACCGTGGCCGAAGGGGTAAAAGCGTTTGTGGTGCCTGGGTCTGAACGGGTGAAACAGCAGGCTGAAGCCGAAGGCCTCGACCAAATCTTCACCGCTGCTGGCTTTGAGTGGCGAGAGGCGGGCTGCTCAATGTGTTTGGCCATGAACCCCGACAAGCTTCAGGGGCGGCAGATCAGTGCCTCGTCATCGAATCGCAACTTTAAGGGGCGGCAGGGGTCGGCCTCGGGGCGTACCCTGCTGATGAGCCCGGCTATGGTGGCGGCGGCGGCGGTGGCGGGCCAGGTCACCGATGTGCGTGAGTACCTACCGATCGCCTAGGGCCTGCTGCAAAAGGTATTGCAGATTGCCAGATAGAGACTAATTAGTGCGGTAGATCACAAACGTTAACGAACCATTTCCCTGGGCTTAACTTAACCTGGGGAATTCCTTAATTTAGGCCGTTGAAGATGGGGCTGGGTAGGTTATCGATCGCAGGCTTAGCTTCATCAGCATCTAGCAGGCTTAGGGCTTGAAAACAGGCTAGCTGTAGTTCTCTAGGGTGTCGTTGATGGTTTGAGCCTTTAGCCAAGGCTGGCAACCTACCCAGAAGCACTCTAGGTACTTTAGTGTCTGTAACCGCAACCTCTACGGCCCGCAATGCGGCGATCGCCCCCCGCAGCCACCAGACCTTCATTCAACTGCTAGAGCAGCTATATCGAGAACGGGCGCTCTTGCCCTATGCAGCAGGCCGGCCGCTGCCCCTACGAGACAACGAGATTTTGGTGATTTGTCGAGGCATCGTGCAGCTCTTCACCCTGCAACAAGACGGCAGCGAAACCCTGCTGGGCTTAGTTGGCCCCTCCATGCCCCTGGGCTTGCCGCTCACTATCGTTGACCCCTACTGGGCCACCGCCCTTACCGATGTCGATGTGCTGGCGCTACCGATGGCTGAGATTGAGAGTTCGTCGGTGCTGATGGCGGGCATGTTTCGCAATGTCACCCTGCGGATGCAGCAGGCGGAGGCGTGGCTGGCCCTCTCGGGTAAGCGGCTGGTGGCCGATCGCCTGAAGCACTTTTTGCTGTTGCTAGCTAAAGATTTTGGCCAGGTAGAACCCAGCGGCATTCGCATTCCCATTCGGTTAACCCATCACCAGCTGGCAGCGGCCATTGGGACTACCCGCGTCACCGTCACTCGGCTGCTCAAGGACTTCAAATCCGAGGGGTGGCTGACCATCGACCAGCGCCAGGTGGTGCTTCAGCTAGACCCTCGGTTTCCAGCCAACCAGCTGCTCGCCCCCCTGGCTCGGCCCTAGGGGTCTACTAAGGCGGCGACTACCTCGGGCTCGCGGGCAGGGGCAAGAGCTGTCTCTAAGACAATTTCCTTGGTTTGCAGGCCATGCCAGTTCTCTAGCACCCGGTCACCCGTAGGCCACTGGCCTACGGGCTTAAGAAATTTGTCTAGCGGGTTGAGATCAACCAGCCAAGGGCCAACCTTTACCCCCAAAGGCTCCAAATGCTTGCCCGCCAGCTCTTGGTGAATGAGCCCTTTAGATTGTAGGTGCTGGTAGAGCCAACGCACGTCGCTGGTCTCTGGGCAGGGGTCTTGAATACTGCCTGCCACCGTGTCTTGGGCAAAGGAAATTATCGCTGTCAGGTTGAACAGACGGCTGTGATCGATCAGGGCCAGGGTCTGCGATCGCGTCGGTTGTACCCCCAACCCCAGAGCATCGAGCAGGTGTGCCAGGGCTTTGACGGGCACGGCGCTGGTGGTATCGCTAATATCGGGGGCCAGCAGCTGGCTGGGCTGATTCCAAATTGTGGGAACATTCGCCAGGCGATCGCGCAGCCACTGGGCCTGTTTAGGGCCAATCACGGCGTCTAGCGTGCGATCGTCTGGGGCTAACTCCACCCCGCAGAGCAGCTCAAGCAGGGCAATGTACTTGCAACCTAGACTGTGGCCTAGCCAGGCGTAGCGATCGTCTTGTTCATAGATGGCGCTCTCGTAACCGGCTTGCTCGGCCAGCCCCGGCAGTAGCTTTCGTAGCCGTCGCTGTTCCTCCAGCAGGTTCAGGGCAATGCTCCAGTGGCGAAAGCTAAATCGAAAGGGCAGCGCCACCACGGTGTAGCCCGCCCGGTACAATTCTTGCAACAGGTGGCGATAGCTCAGGGTGGGAAACGAGCCAAAAAACGCCCCTCCCATAAACTGAATCACTCCCCGAGGCTGCGGGTGCAGCGCCACCCAGCTAAAAGACACCGGTTCAAATTTAGGTTTATGCATAGCAATGTTCGAGATTAAGGCAGGCTAAATCAACCTCAGGCATGAGCCCATAGCTAATATTGAATCCGAATCCTCTACCCCCGATGCCACTGGGCGAACCACCGTAAGGCCTCTGGCCAGGCTATGCCAACGCCCCTACAGGTTGACCGGTTGGGTATCGGGGGTATGGAACTCGGATTGGGTGTTAGCTTTTTTGAGCGCTGCGGGTATTGGGGCGCTAACGATGTTTGGTTGGGTGCCCCATACCCGCAGCGGCATTATCGATTCACTGACTCCATGCGGATAGGAATTTCTAACCGCGAGAGCAGCTCACTCACGGTGCTGAGGTTCTCAGGGCTGGGGTCTACCTGGGCCAGGGTTTCGGCCAGCACTTCGGCTCGGGCCGCTGGGCTGAGCAATGACAGATCAATGGCTGGTGGATTAGTCAACTCAGGCAGTACGGGCCGTTCTAGCCCGACATTGCCCACAAAGATGGGGTCAATCACGAAGGAACCGGGGTCTGGGGCAATTTCATTCAGCCCCTTGCCGCTGGCCAACTGGAGCGGATAGTTGATCTGGTCAAAATCACCGCCGCTGCCGGGGAAGGTGTTGGGTAGGAAAGTACCGCGAATTTCAGGGTTCAACAGTACTTTGACCGGGGTATTGCCCTGGGGCCGCAAAAACACACCCTGGCGCAGGGCCGGCACGCTCAAGCGCACGTAACCGCGAATTTCAATATCGGGGTTGGCCTCATTGATCAGGCCTGGCTTTGAGAGGTCAGGGAGCAGTTGCAGGGAGGCCGTTTGTTTGGCAGGCACCCGAAAGCGAGTGGTAAACACTGGCGTCACTGGGCTGGGCATTACTGGGGTCAGGGCCAAGAAACTGTTGGCACCGGCTACGTCAAAGGCAACTACTGCATTACCTGGCAAATTGCGGTTGGGGTTAGCGGGGTTGGGGCGGCTGACGGTGAACTCGAGCTGGTAGGTCAAGTCGCGGTCTTCCAGATTCGAGATTGTCAGAAAGTAGCCCTGAATCACCCGTCGGGCGAGGGTCGAGTTTGCGGGGGGTGGGGCAATACGTTTGACAAGGAGCTCAAAGGTTGTGATTTCCATAGGGCTTTTCTTACCGGAGGTAATAGGATGTCCCGCTGGTGTGGGCGGCCAATGGGGGCCGAGCCGCTTACCGTTGGGTTGTCCCCATTGTCCTCAGGCCGCCCGGCCCTTGCCGTCACCCGCGCGGGTACATTCTGCGGCAAACCTTAGGCGATCGCCGCCAGGGCGATCGCCGCTGGATAGATCACATGCTCCTGCTGCTGAATCCGAGCCTGGAGAGTCTCGGTACTGTCATCTGGCTCCACCGGCACTGCCGCCTGCATAATCACCGGGCCGCTATCCACGGCTAGCTCCACATGGTGCACTGTGCAGCCCGCCAGTTTTACCCCCGCTGCCAGGGCTTGATCGACTGCCCTAAGGCCTGGAAAGCTGGGCAGCAGGCTAGGGTGAATGTTGAGTACTTGCCGGGGAAAGGCGTCAATGAGCACGCTGGTAACGCAGCGCATCCAGCCCGCCATAATCACCCACTCGACTCCGTGCCGCCGTAGGGTCTCGACAATCTCTTTATCTAGGGCTTCGCGGCTGGGGTACTGGCGATGGTTGAGCAGCACGGTAGGAAGCCCCAGTCGACGGGCGCGATCGGCCACCTTGGCCCCAGGGTTGTTGTATATCACTGCTCGAATTTCAGCGTGCAGATCGCCCCGGTGGATCGCCTGGGCGATCGCCTCTAAATTGCTACCGTTGCCCGAGGCCATCACCCCTAACTGCAACGGCTGCCCAAACTGGGGCCAAACGGTCGGTAAAGGTGGAGCAATGATGGCAGTGGCAGTCTCAGGCATGGTGGCAGCAAATGGAGAAATGAGGTCTATCATATGACAACACGAAAAACCTCTAACTTAGGGGTGAGGGAGTGCAGTTAGTGAAGCTAAGTGGGCGACTAGGACTGATATTTCTCTGGGGGCTGGCGATCGCCGCCGCTCTCTCCCTAGGCCACGGCAATCGGGTAATAGCCAGTGACGCTACCCTATCACCTGATAGTGCTTTTCCAGCCCTCTATGCTCAGGCCGACGGGCCTGCTGCGGGCAACTCTAACCCCGAAACCACCCTATCTGAGGCGATCGCCCCCCCAGACGCCAGCAGTCTTAAATCGTTTGAAGAGGTGGTTAAGGGCCTGACAGTTTCCCGTGGCCTGTTCACGCTGTATCACGACCATCAGCGCAACCGCGCCCTGATGGGCATAAACCCTAACCAGCTCAACCAAAATCTATTGTTCATGGCCAACCTAGAGTCGGGGTTGGGAGAGCTAGGCCTGTTTCGGGGGTGGCCCGTCAACGACTTGATGATTCAGTTTCGCCAAATTCCTGACAACCGGCTTCAGGTGGCGGTTCCCAACCTCTACGTTCGCAATCCTCAGCCCCAGGCCCAACAGCTGCTGCGAGAATCTTTTGGTGACTCGGTGCTGACTACCCTACCAATCCAGGCCATTCATGCCGACACAGGCGAAATTTTAATTGACCTTAAAGACTTTTTGATCAGCCGTGATCCAGCAAACCTCTCGGGTCAGTTTCCCTGGGTGCTAGGCAGCTATACCATCAGTGGCGATGCCTCTTACATGGGGCCAGTGCAGGCCTTTCCCGAGAATGTGGAGCTAGAGGCGGTGTTGGGGTTCTCGGGTGGGGCCGGGTCGGCATCGCCCTTTTCCTTCGGGTTAACTAGCATTCCCGATAGCCGAGGGTTTAATCTGCGGGTGCGCTACAGTCTGTCGGCCATCCCCAATCACCCCACTTTTCTGCCCCGTTCTGCCGACGATCGCGTGGGCTACTTTCTCACCGCCTACCGCGCCCCCAGCCGACCGGGCATCTCAGACCCCTTTGTGCGCTTTATTCACCGCTGGCACCTAGAAAAACAAGATCCCACTGCGGCCCTTTCTCCTCCCAAGCAACCCCTGGTCTTTTGGATTGAGAATACTACTCCCCAGGAGTATCGAGCCGCGATTCGCGACGGTGTTGACTGGTGGAATGCTGCCTTTGAACAGGCCGGATTTACCGATGCGATCGAAGTGCGTCAAATGCCCAATCAGGCTGACTGGGACCCCGCCGATGTGCGCTACAACGTAATTCGCTGGTCCGATTCGCTATACCCCTGGGCCAGTGGTCTGGGGCCATCGCGGGTCAACCCGCTGACGGGCGAAATTCTCGATGCCGATGTGGTGCTCGATGCCAGCGTTGTCAGTAACCTGAGCCAAGAGTACGACACCCTGGTGTCAGGGGGACTCACAGCAGTAGAGCAACTTACCCCCTGCGGGCATCCCCTGAGCGATCGATTAATGGCGCGGCTGAGTGCCAGGGCTATCCCCGGTAGATTCGAGTCCGGCAGATCGGGCCCCGGCAGATCGGGCTCGGTCCTCCAACGTCTAGATGCGGTCGACTACTGTGCCGGTGTGCGGTCTTCCCAAGTCAATGCCTTTGGCAACCTGGCAATCACCAGCCTGGCACCGCCCTTCTCTACCCGTGACGCCAAGGCCGACTACATTCAGCAGTACCTGCGAGTGCTAACAGCCCATGAGGTTGGGCACGTACTGGGTCTACGGCACAACTTTGTAGGCAGCACTCTGCTGTCGCCAGCTGACCTCAATGACCCGACGACGACTCAAGCCCAGGGCATGGCCAGCTCGGTGATGGACTACCTCCCCCCTAACCTAGCCCCGCCCGAGCAACCCCAGGGCGACTACTTTCCCACCCAGCTAGGCCCCTACGATCGGTGGGCCATTGAGTATGGGTATCGTCCTGTTACCGATCGCATGACGGCGCGACAAGAATTGCAGGCGATCGCTAATCGGTCTGGTGCCCCCGAACTGGCCTATGCCCCCGATGAAGACGCCTATGCCCTGCTTGACCCCAGGGCCAATGCCTGGGACCTGAGCAATGACCCGCTGAGCTACGCCGAAGGCCAAATGGCGATCGCTAAAGCGATTTGGGATCGGCTCGACTGGTTTTCGGTTGACCCTGGCGAGGGCTATAGTCAGCTACGGCAGCGGGTAGATCTGGTCTTTTTTCACTACGATACGCAAACAAACACGATCGCCAACTACATTGGTGGGCAGTACTTTAACCGCACCGACCCCTGGAGTTCTCGCGGACAGGCGGCCTTTGCCCCGGTGGCGGCCACCGATCAACGGCGCGCCTTGGCGGTACTTAACCAGCAGGTGTTTGCCCCCGATGCCCTGACCCTATCGCCAGAATTAGTCAATCGATTGGCCCCCAATCGCTGGCTGCACTGGGGGCAAAACCCCTTCGTCGATCGCATCGACTACCCGATTTTCGATCGGATTTTGTTCACCCAGGCCTTTACCCTGACCAACTTGCTCGACGGTTACCGCTTGCTGCGTCTGCGCGACAGTGAGTTTAATCAACGCGGGGCGTCCGATAGCTTTACTCTGGCCGAACTGTTCGACACGGTGGGTCAGTCGATCTGGGCTGAGGTGCTAACCCCACCCACAGACCCTAAGCCCATCTCAACCCTGCGACAGGGGCTACAGCGACACCACCTCAATACCCTCACGAGCCTGGTACTGCGCAACCACGGCTCGGGGGAAGGGGTGACCGACCTGTTGGGATTTGTCGCCCAGGAGTTTACCTTTGGTGCGCCTGAAGAAGCGCGAGTGTTGGCCCGCTACCAGCTGCGCCAACTGCAAGGCGCGATCGCCCGCTATGTCAATCGCCAGGGCCGTCACCTCGACACTGCGACAATGGCCTACTTAGACGACGTGGGCGATCGCATTGCCAAGGTGCTCGATGCTCCTCTACGGGGACAATAAAGTTGGGGCAAATCTATAAAGATTCAATGATTTCCCCCAAAACGGGACGAAATACCCTGTCCTCCAAGGTGCTATTGTGGATCGGGCTGATCTGAAAGTCAGTTATCCTCACGGAAAGCTAGGAGAGCCGTTCTGTCATATCGGGTATTTGCTGGTCTCTCTAGCCTGTCATTCTAGAGGTGTTGTAAACTGAGCCGTTATGCCAAAGACTGCTCGTTACGAGGGTCTCATCTACTCTACTGCTTCAGGCTTGTTTTACCTGGGCACACTGAATTCACGTGAGTATTTTGGTCGTTCCACGGGTTATCCATGCTGAGTGCGTTAGCCGCTATCACCCTTTCTTCGCTGTTTGCTCAACTGCCCCAGGGTGAAGCTCCCCCTCCCACCGAGGCTAAAACGGTGGTTATTCCCCGCGATGGGACCTATGCGGAAGTCATCCGTTACCAGGAAGTCCGTCCGCTTCCCGGCAGCCTTGATGACATTCCCGTCTTTAACAGCAACAGCCCTGAGGTGGTCCAGCAGAATGGCATTCTGCTATCCACATTTCCCAAAGATGGCATGGCCTCCCCCAATGCTCATCTCGACTACGCATTTAATGGTCGCTTTGATATCTTCGCCCATCACATTGCCCGCGGCGTCAACCCCGACGATCGGCGCACGCTGTTCTTAGGAGTCGTAGTCTATAACCCCGGCAGCGAACCTGTAGATGTCACCATTCACCAAGGGGTGAGCTACCTCAGCCAAGAGGCTCCCTTTATCAACTTGCCCGATGCTCGACTGAGCAGCAACGGTAACGTTTTTGCTGGCCCTGGCAGCCGTACCACCACCGATATTTTGCGCGGTGCCAACCAACCCCACTGGCCCAACCGAATTACCATTCCGCCTGGCCATGTGCAGGTGCTGATGAACACCCCTATTCCCCTGCGCCAGCTGACGGTGCCCGTCAATGGCAGTCACCCCCAGGGCGGTGTCATTCCTAAACCGCCAGTGCGTCCCGTTACCCTCACCGCCGCTGATGCCCAAATCAACGTAGAAACTGGCGAAAATGGTACTGTTCCACCCCGGCCAGTCGCCCCGCGCCCCATTCCCAGCAATGGTCGCACGGCTATGATGTATCTCTCCAGCAGTGGCCCTGTCCATGTGGCTAGCCTAGCCCGCTATGCTGACCTGCTGCCCAACGGCAATGAGCGGGTGCCCTCTCTCCAAGACTGGCTCCAGGTGCTAAAGCAGGGGAACCTAGCTGGGCCTCGTGATATTCCGCCCTCAGATCCTGAGACCCATCGCTTCGGCCGCTTTTACTACGGGCGAGTGGCTGGGGTCGCCAAGGGGTCGAGCTGGAGGGCTACCCTCACCGATTCGTCTGATGCCGATGTGCTGACTATTCCGGCACCGGGCAACGCCTTTTCCTACGTGATTAGCTCTGTCGATCGCAATACCTTTGGCACGGGACAAATTCAGAGCGCACCCATGGTCGCTCGCTACCCCGACACTGCCTACCGCGCCCACGGCAACTACGGCGTGCGCTATAACCTTAAACTGCCGCTATACAACAACCGGGGGACTGAGCAGGCCATTACGCTAAAGTTTCAAACACCCATGCGAGACGAAGATCTGGCTTCGGGGCTGCGGTTTCGTCGTCCTCCTGAAGACAGGATTTTCTTTCGGGGCACCGTGCGGCTGAAGTTTAAAAATCAGATGGGCCTAGAGCGCACTCACTACGTCCACCTGGTGCAGCGACGGGGTCAGGAGGCCGAGGCCTTGCTGCGGCTAAATATTCCTGCCGAAGCTCGCCAAGACCTGGAAATTGACCTGGTATATCCCCCCGATGCAACTCCGCCCCAGGTAATTACGGTGCTCAATGGCGGTATTCCTGAGGTGTTTGAGGCAGAAACCATCAGGCCACCATCCCTGAGCCGCGAGCTCTAAGGTTCGTCGCGGAGGCCTAGGGGCTATGCCTAGAAAAGCCCATGGGGCTAGCACCAGGCCCATGGGCAGCGCAGGCCACCAGCTTGAGCACCCGGTAGATGAGGGCGTCCACGGTTGATTGGGCCCAATGCGTAGCTTGCGGGACACCAAAGCTAGAACAAAACATCGGGAGCCAAGTCGGTCAGGCCAACGCTGTAAATACGGCTGCGATCGCCCTCATTCATGCCCCATAGGTACTGGGTTGGCAAAGGCCTCCCAACTCCTGCCTTAGGCCCCCAGGTCACCATCATCTCAGGTCGCGGCAGCCCGGCCATCCGATTCAATATGCGCCCCTCATCGTTGATCAACGAGAACTTGCCGTCTTGACTCAATAGGCCGTAGCCCACCGCAGTTTCAAACAGCCAGTCAGGAACAATATCAACTCGGTGACGCAGAATTTTAAAGGGTTTCAAGTCGACAATCAGTACCGCACTGGGGCAGTTCTCTTCTAGCGCTAGATAGCGGTAGGGAGAGCGGGTAGGTGTCAAGTTATAAATGGGCAGCGAGGCCACAATGGCCCCTAGATAGTGGCCTCGGCGAGTGACTGCGTGGAACAGCGTACGGCTGCCCCGACGCACCACCAGCACTGCGTGACGGGTGTCCACGGTCAGTAGGGTAACCAAGCGATCGCCTGGTTCAGCCGGAATCATTACAGCGAGCGGAGCCGATATCTTGACCTCATGCTCTAGCGGCATGGTGAGCTGGCGCACAGCCACGCTAAATGTCGCTTGGTCAAGCCTTGAAGCTGTGGCAAACCAGCGCCCGTCGGGTGAAATCGCCACTCCTTCAGCAATCGTATCCTTAGCAATGCAGCCTAACCCGTGGGTTGTTGACAGCAGGTGCACAGACTCTGTCGTCACCAGTATGCCCCCCTGGGGAGTGGGTAAAAAACTTTGTACCGGGGCCGGCAGGGCAAAGCCTTGGCTGTCATTGGGAGCACTGATACCCCCGTCCTGGGGCCAGTGATAAAACCAGACCATCTGCTGGCTACAGGTCACTAGCAAATGGCCCTGGTGAGGCATTGGCACTAGCCCCATGACGGTCGTAGGGTGGGGTAACGTCACCGAGGCTAGATCAGGGGCCAGATCGATCTCAGGCAATTGCTTTAGGCAGGCGGGCTGGGTGAGTGCTCCCTGAGCTTGATAGGTTTGGTATACCGCCATCAGTTCAGTGCGCATTTCGCTAGCGGTGGCGTAGCGCTTGGCTAACAGTTTTTGCAGGGCCTTATAAATCACCCTGCCTAACGGATCTGGCAAATGGGTAGGCAGGATGGGGGGCCGGTTCAGATGGGCCACCATCAGCTCCATCGGAGTGCCTGAGAAGGGCCGCTGATCTAGTAGCAACTCGTATAAAATAATCCCTACGGCGTAGAGGTCGGCAGCGGGCGGGTGCTGATTATAAAACCGCTCCGGAGCCATATAGGCAGGTGATCCTGTATGCCCCATATCAGCCTGTTTTGCCTCTTGACTCAGACGAGCAATGCCTAGGTCAGACACCCGCGCCACCCAACCGCCGGGGGTCAGCTCCATGAGAATGTTTTCGGGTTTGATATCGCAGTGCACAATGCCCTGCCGGTGGGCACAGTCTAGGGCCGCCAGTATATCTAGCACAAATCCCAGCACCTCCTGCACGGTCAGGATGGTGTCACTGTCGAGCAGCGATCGCAGCGTGCCCCCTTCGCAGTAGTCAAGCACGAGCTGCCGACCACTGATGGAATGCTCCAGGGCGTGACAGGTAACAATACTTGGGTGCTCTAGGCTAATTAGAAAGCGCAGCTCCCGCAAAAACTTGTGGGTGGGAAAGCGATCTTTGTGGAGATCCTTAATGGCCATGAGTTCCCCAGTTTTGCGGTGAATGGCGCAGTAGACTCGGCCAAACTGCCCATGCCCCACCAGTCCCAGGGTGTAATACTGTGATCGTCGAATCTGCCGGGTTAGGGCCACCGTTCGGTTACCCCTGCTGCATGAGGGTTTGCATAATCGCTTGGTGGGCCTGGCCGTTGGCTACCATAGCTCCTACGGGTTGGAGCCGCTTTTCTAAACCCAAAATGAAGCGGTTGCAGTCGTCGCCTTTGGTGGTGCAACTGGTCTGCATGCAGCGGAGCTCACGCCCGGTGAGCTGGGTAAAGAAAATTTCAACAATGCCGCGCTCTAGATCGCCGGAGGGTTTTTGGCCCTGGGGAGCGGCTGCCGTGAAGGGAGAATGCCAAATTTCTACGCCTAAAAAACCGCGATCGCGATAGGTGATATCGAGGTGAATCTGTCCCCAGCCGTGGGTTTTCCAGCACTGCTGAAGCGACTGCAAAAATTCAGCCATCGACAGGCTAGCTAAAGGTTGCTTGTAGTAGTCAGACAGCTCTTCACAAAAGCGAGCGTAAAAGTTTTTGCCCCACCAGCGGCCACAGTTATAGAGCACTAACCCTGATGCCTGGCCGGTTTCTTTTTCTAGTCCAGAGTAAATCGCTTGTAATAGTGGGTTAGGAATGGCCAGCAGGCGATCGCCACGGCGGTTTTCCAGTAATCCTAGCTCTGTTGACCCCCGCACGTAGAGATCTTGAGCAAAGTAGTTGCCGGGTAACCGGCCATCAGTGAGCAAATCGGCAACAGAAACCATAGTTAACGTCCTTCACAGGATAGGGATGGGGGTGGTCATACCCACTGAGGATTTCAGGTGGAGCCAGGGGTCTCCGTAGCAGTTCAGCTAAAGCAATCCAGCCAGAGTGACAGTTTCGCGGGTGTTGAGTATGAGATCTTGGGCTTTCTCTAGGTTGGGCTTGAGCAGGTTGACCTGAGCGGGGGAAAACACCTTGGCCAACTGCTGCTGCAAGAGTTGAAATAATTGCTGATCAACAGCTTGAGTGTCGTAGGCTTTTACCATTTCGGGCAGCCAACCTCGCAGGCGCTCCTCCACAAAGGCATCGTCGTCTAACAGCATGGCCATGGCGACGTAGCGCAGCACCATTAGCCCGTTGCGCACACTGCGCTCAACTAGGGCTTCAGCATGGCCCCCCTGCTGTTGCAGGGCATCGGCAATGGGCTGCATAATGGCAATCTCTTGATCGCGTAGGGTACGATAGACCGTCATGCGTTCAGGAATCGAGCTGACGTACTGACTCAAGAGGCTGAGGTCGTTGGCGTCAAGGTATTGTTTCTCGGGCGAGTCAAATAGGGCGTCGAGCTTAAAGGTCATGGCAAAATCCTCCGAATATCTAGGGCGGTCAAGGGGCCGAGAGTTGGCGGCTAAAAAGCCGATGGCAGCCGCCGTGAACGAGCTTTGACGACCTGGCTGAGTTTAACCAAACAGGTCAGAAAAGCCGTCTAGGGTCAAATCTAGGTCAGAGTTTGGCGTGGGGTCAGCGGCGGCGGCTAGGGGTGTAATCGGCACCCCAATCGTGGGTTGGCCGTCCCAGGCAATATTTTGAAAGAAGTCGCCGACGGTCATGGTCATCGTTGACCCTGTCTGGCTACTTTCTCCTAGCCCTGAAGCCGCAGCCGCTACCCGTCCGTCCCAGGCCACGCCTTCAAAAAAGACCTGCACAGTTTCTCTCAGCCAGAGCTGAGGGGTCTGAGAGTCGGCCATAGGAGCTAAAGAAATGCTCATTGGCCACCTTCCCCAGCCCGCAGCCGCTTCTCAATGTCGCGGGCGTTAGCCCCTTCATTCATCCAAAAGGCGGCAGCATCGATGCGCTCTCGGCCACCTAGCAAAAATTTGCAGTAGGTTTCACCCATGGAATAGCATTGAATTTCAATGCAGCTCAGCTGCTTGCGCACCATTTCGGTAAAGAAGCCCGCAAACAGACCGGCGTAGAGGTGACATACCGGTTTGCCCACATCGCCTAGGGTGCGGGCCACAGCGGAGTCAAACACGTTGATGAACATGAAGCCCTGTTTGCGATCGCTCATGTCGACCTCCCACCGGCCCCAGCCCTGGGAAATGAAGGGCCACCACCAGGTTTCGAGTAAAAACATCAGGTTGGCACGGCGAGGGCTCATGGCAAACTCGCGCTCAAACCAGGCCTCAAATATCAGCGAGTCGTGTTTGCCCCACTCCAGACCTACCGTATACATGATGGCGGCTGAGGCATCGCCGACCTCTTCTTGCAAGCCTTCTAGCAGGCCAATGATGAAGTCTTCACTGGTGAGCACATTGCGGGTGTTGTTCCAGTCAGTGATGGTGCCGTAGTCCCCATCAAACTGGAAGAAATCCCGCAGGGCATAGTGGTTATGCTTCTTGGGAAATTTTTGGTTCAGACGGTGGGCGGTCTCTGTAGTCATAACCATGGTCGAACAAGCCTTGTAAGACTGTTTTCAGTGATAGGTGTAATGTGCCCAAGCCTACCCAGAATTAACATCGCCTTGGAGCGATTGTAACTATAAGTTAGCCACAGGCTCATTCCCAAAACTACTATGACTAAGGAACTTGAGCCCGCCACCCGATATCCTAAAACGACATAAAACGTAGTAATTCGCTGCTAACGTGATGACCCAGGTGAGCAAATGGGGCTCCCTGGGTCAAAGAAAAATTACGCAGACTTATAACTGGTTGGGGCATAATCAGCCTCGTCTAAGCATCGGCTTCAGAGAACTCACCCTGGTGCTATACAAGCTCACCTAAGGTGACACGGCTTAGCTCGAGGATGGGCAGGAACATTCTAAGTTCTTCCGTATTGAGGTGCTGGGCAATTACCTCTTGCATAGCAGTGTAGGTAAGATTGCAGCTTTCTTGGGCACCAAACGCACGCATGATGGTTTGAAACCACATCAGCAGCCCTTCTTTGAACCGCTCTGGATCGTCGAGCAGCAGAGCAATAGCGCTATAGCGCAGTACCCGCACGGTGTCTCGCTGCCATTTGGCCGTCAAATCTTGCCCGCCTACCAAAAAGATACTCGGCTTTTGTGCGTTGAGCTTAGCCATTACCTGGGCAATGATTTGCTGCTCAGCTTTTTGTATCTTTTGGTAGGCCCGTAGCCGAGGGCCTACTGAGGAGAGATAGCTCTGAAAAAACATCAGTTCTTGATCAGAGGCATAGCGGCCATCAGTCGCGTGTACTAAGGCCTCAACTTTGGTCAGCATGGATCAGCTCTCAAGGGAAGGAAGGTTAAGATTATTATGCCCATATGTTACCAAATGTAAATAAAATCATTGCTGAATAATATTGATGTCAGCTGATTGGCTGTCTTTATGTCCGTCTACCCCGCCGCTTGTTGTTTGCCAGCCTTCTGAAAAGTAGCTCCTTTAAGTATTGCGGAAAATTATGGATCCATTTGGTGGTTCTGCAATAAAACTTAAACCCTCTGCTGCCATGAAGCTGAAGGTCTCGTAGTAATCTGGTGGACATGGAATAACCCCCTATCCAAGCTTGGTCATGGGCTTTATGCGATTAGCCATGACTGGGGTTTGGCCTGGGCAAGCTGCCATTAATATTGATTTTTCAAGAGGGCATTGTTCATGGTTCAACGTGGTTCTAAAGTTCGCATCCTGCGCAAAGAGTCTTACTGGTATCGGGAAGTCGGTACTGTAGCCACCATCGACCAAAGCGGCATCAAATACCCTGCGGTAGTGCGCTTTGACAAGGTTAACTACGCTGGCATCAACACTAACAACTTCGCGGTGTCTGAACTGCAAGAGGTTGAAGCTCCTAAGGCCAAAAAGCCTGCCGCTACTGGTGGCTAAGGCATTCAATCAGTGTGCCGACACTGCCTTCAGCGTTCTGGCATAGTTATTCTGGTCTGCCCGGTTCTGTTCGCTTAGTTTCCAAGGCCTGTGCTTCGGCATGGGCCTTGGCTGTTTTTGCAGCTTCAAGATACGGATTGCCTCAGGCGATTGTTATAGTTCAGGGACACACCGTAGACAGGGTCAAAGGCCCAGGGCTAAGTAGTGCCAGAATTACCTGAAGTTGAAACCGTAAGACGGGGGCTCGAACGGGTAACACCGGGTCACCCGTTAGAGGGGGGGCAGGTGCTGCTAGCGCGATCGATTGCCCACCCGGCTACCGAAACCGAATTTTGGGCGGGGTTAACGGGGGCTACTCTGAGCGCCTGGCACCGCCGAGGCAAGTATCTGCTAGGTGAGTTGACCCGGCTCAATGGTCGCCCCGGTGGCTACCTAGGGGTGCATCTACGCATGACTGGTCAGCTGCTATGGCTCGACCCTAAGACCCCGGTACAGAGCCATTGCCGGGTACGGCTTTGGCTCAGCGATCGCCACGAACTGCGCTTTGTCGATCAGCGTACCTTTGGTCGCCTTTGGTGGGTTCCCCCTGGGGTGCCCCCTGAAACCGTCATGACTGGGCTCAAAAATCTGGGGCCAGAGCCCTTTGATGAGGCATTTTCGGTCACCTACCTGCACCAGCATCTGAGCCGCAGTCATCGCCCGATTAAAAATGCACTGCTCGACCAGCGGTTGGTGGCAGGCCTAGGCAATATCTACGCCGATGAAGCCCTGTTTATCAGTGGTCTGCGCCCGCTTACCCCAAGCGATCGCCTTGATCCTGATCAGATCCAGCGGTTACATAGGGCTATCTGTGAGGTGCTAACCACCAGCATTGAGTCAGGGGGAACTACCTTTAGCGACTATCGTGACATCTATGGCATTAACGGCAACTATGGTGGCGTAGCCTGGGTTTATAATCGCGACGGTGAACCCTGCCGGGTCTGCCAGACACCTATTCTGCGTTTGAAGCTAGCGGGGCGATCGGCCCACTACTGCCCCCGTTGTCAGTGTTAGTGCGTTTGCCCGAAGATTGCCTGCCTTAGAGGGGGTTTGGTAAAGGCTACGCCAGCGGCCTTGAACAAGGGATTTCGTGTACAGTAAGGCTGAGGTTGATAGCGAACAGATCTATGGCAGCAACTTTAAAGCGGGGCGACCTAGTCCGGGCCGTACGCGAAAAACTAGAAAACAGCGTGGAAGCAACCGCCAGTGACACCCGGTTTCCCTCGTATCTCTTCGAAACCCGAGGAGAGATTGTCGATACCAATGACGACTACGCCCTAGTCAAATTTGGCGAAGTACCTACCCCCAATATGTGGCTGCGCCTGGATCAGCTTGAGAAATTTTAGGCTTGCGCCTAGACAGACACACATACCCAACACTCCATTAGCAGGCGGTCTTAAGACCGCCTGCTAATGGAGTGTTGGGGTAGGTTTATTCGACTCTGAGCTAGCACTATGCTAGCTATAGCTCAGAGTCGATAGGTAGACCCCCTTGATCAAGGGCGTTACCAGCCTCATTCAAAAAAGCTGCATTTTCAGGAATTGGAAACGCAGGTCTATCTAAAGCAATCTGCAACGTATCGGGTTGTGACAAGGCGGCTATGCGCCAGGGACTATAGCCAGTGCCAGCACCGCCAGATAGTAAGTTAATCACACCAATGGCAGCAACTCCAGCACTGGCCATGGTGACCAATCTGAGACGGTGATTGAGTGAGTGAAACACGCCTACCAGCGTGTCTTCGGGTGGACAAGCCGGAGGGCAAACCTGAGTTCGCATCCCCTGACGTAAATTTAGCAACCGGTTGTAGAGGCAACGGGCATCGTCACTATCCTTTAACCAGCACAACACTTGCTGGCGCTCGTCAGGAGTGACTTCACCGTCTAAGTAGGCGCTCAAAAGTTCGAAGCGATCGCGCTTAGTCGCATCTAAGTCACGATCCCGAGGCGCAACAGGCCGAAATACTTCGCCGTTGTCCTTAAAATGTTCAGAAGAAAATTGCTGAACCTGATTAGGCGTGTAAGGAAAGGTAGTCATACCAGAAACAACACCTGAGTAAGCAACTAAACAACGACCGAGGCAGCCAATGGCCTGATCGGGCAATCGCTAGATCAGGTATTTTCACTGCCGCTACTGATCATAATGCCAACGCCTTAAAATCGGTATCCTCTTAGGGGTATTTATAATCAATAAAACATACGTCCCCTGAGAGAGGCTCAAGGATTTACACAAAGGGGCGATTCAGCACAAAATTTCTGAGTCACTTGGTTCATTCCCCCTATGTAGGGTTGGCAGAGCACCCTCTGTATGACTTTTACCTAGCGCTTTAGTGGCCCAAATAGGGTTGGAGGTCGGTCTGCAAGCGTTGTCGAGCACGGGCAATTCGAGACTTGACCGTACCCAAAGAGACGCCGGTCATATCGGCAATCTCCTCGTAGGACAGCCCTTGAATCTCGCGCAACACAATAGTGGTGCGAAAGACTTCCGGGAGGTCTGCAATAGCGCGATGGAGTTGATCGTAAAACTCCCGAGTCATCATGGTGTCTACCGGACCGGGAGCATTGGCCGGAACATCCCAATCAATGGTGCCATCCTCTAGGGTCAGAGGGGCATCGAGAGACAGGGTGGCGCGGTTGCGCTTGCGTCGCCGCAGTTCATCGTAGAACAGGTTGGTGGTGATGCGCCCTAGCCAGCCTTTGAATTTAGCGGGGTCGTTTAAACGACGCATGTTGCGATAGACCCGAATCCACACCTCTTGGGCCAGATCGGCGCGATCGGGCCAGTCGGGAGCCAGGTGGTAGAGCAGTTTATCTACATGGCTTTGGTAGCGACGCAGAAGTTCAGCAAACATTATTCGCTCAGGCCGTAGCCGTTGCTGGCAAAGGGCTACCAGTTCTGTGCTGGTCAACTGTTCAGGCTTGACAGCAGACTTAGGGGCACTAAGGGAAACAGGCCAGGTCGAGAACATGGATTGACTCATAACTTCTATGTAGTAGGCCGATATCTCATGACCACCAACAAACCTCTGAGGCAACCCTCAAAAACTTGTATAGAGGTGGCGCTGTGGCTCCAAAGAAACGCGTGGTTAATGTGAAACATTGTGACGAAGAGCCTTACCTTCTTTGCTCCCCCTTGTGCCTGTGAATTGTCTGGCACACCGTCAGCGGGCAGGTGGTCTAGCTATAGGCAGGTAGATCCCCTGTCAGGTGGGGTCGCTGGGGTGATATAACAGTGAAGGACGCTGCTGCTATGGCAGTCATCCCCCTTTGGAGAGGTGGCAGAGTGGTCGAATGCGCCCGACTTGAAATCGGGTGTGCGCAAGCACCGAGGGTTCGAATCCCTCCCTCTCCGTATCGTGATTTCAGGCTTTCAGGGCTACCTATCCGAGATCTGGCTCATTCAGTTTTCGGTAATTTTTGGCATCCTTCGTGCGATTACCACGAGCTGATCTTTACTGGCCAACCGGTAGTCGGATGGGGGGTTAACCAGGGTACGACGCTGGGGCTGACCCACTTCCACCGCGATGGGCAAGGCGTCTTGCTGTTGCTTAAGGCGATCGACTGCTTGCCAAAAAGGCAGATCGACCCAGCTGGGCGGTATCGGTATTTTGTAGATCTGGTTGCCTACCTGCACCGTTAGCAACTCGGCCAGCACCTCAATCGATCCCTGGGTGCGGGCCGAGGCGGCGATCATGTGGCTGGTGATCTCATCGGCTACGATCACATCGTCGACTCCGGCTACCTTGAGCTGCACGTCATTGAGGCGATCGAGCAGTTGGGCGCAGGTGTATACCGCCGGATTGAGCTTTTCTATGGTGAGGGCTGCCAGCACCGTGCGGGCATCGATGTCTTGGTCGCTACGGGGGCGCGAGGTGTCAGCTAGTAAGATGGCCCGGGCAGCGTGCACAATATTGATAGTTTGCAGCACATCAATGCGAGTGTAGTCGGCGGTGTGAAAGTATAGATTTGATAGATTGAGGTGGTGTAAGGCCTGCTCAGGAGTTTCAGTAAACTCTGCCACAACGACTATGGGGTGGTTTTGCATGTCAGGATCAAGCAGCATCTCTTCTACCACGTGGGCACCGTTGCGGTTCCAGCCGCAGATCACCGTGTGGCCCGATAATTCATCTAATTCCATTGAGCGAAACTCCCTTGTAGAACCCAGCCGCTGCACCATAATGGCAGAGACTAGACCGGTCACTACTGCAAACAGCGTCAATCCTCCCAACATCAACATTAGGGTTAAGCCACGCCCAATCGGGGTTTCAGGCTCAGCCCCAATGGGTTCGGCTGCTACTAAGGTCAACAGACTCCACCAAAAGGTTTTCGTCAGGGTATCGGCATCGGGGTTCTCACTGCCTTCAATGAGGTAAAGCCCTAGGGTTCCGGTGAGAACAATGACCCCTAGGCTCGACAGCAGGCCGATTTGGGCCCTCACCCCCAGGGCCAGAGCGGGTGAAAACCGCGCTAGGTTACGGTTCATCAGCGTGCTAACTCGCAGCAGTCGCAGCAGCCGCAGCAGCCGCAGCACCGTCAACTGTGATGGAAACGGCACTACCGACAAAATATCGACCCAGTACAGACTCAAAAATCGTCGTCGGTTGCTGGCGACCCAGCAGCGGGCCGCTAGCTCTAGCCAAAAAATCGTGGTGAGTCCTGTTTGCAGATGCAGTATTCGCTGGTGAAAAAGGCGATCGCTACTAGTACCCACCTCCATAAAAATCAGCAGCACCGACAGCAAAATCAGCCCAATCAGCACAAATTCTGTGGTTGGAGCATAGAGCAATTTGCTCAATTGGGCTTTAAAGGCGGGCCGAGATGGGGAAGAATCAGGCATGGGTCACAAGCCAAGACTTTGAGCAGAGAAAAGCCCCAAGGCTGTCCAGGGAAGCTAGCTCCCGACAGCTCAGATTTTTTTCATACCCCGTAGTTTACTGAGACTACGAGATAGAAGTGCCCAAGAAAAAACAGACTATGATGGCAGTATTTACTCCAGATAGTCAGTGGCAATTTCAATATCAAGAGAAATGTCATCGATCGCGATGTAGAGCTGGTTAGGGCGACAGCATACCTGGCAGTCTTCGATGTAGGTCTGGGTTAGCCCGGCTGAAATATCAATGAATGTGGTGCTGGTTTCGCCACAAAACGCACAGGTGTAGTCAGCGGTAGATTGCATAGTAGTGCCCAACTCAGGCAGGAACATTCAAATACTCAGCCCGTCTTCATCTTTGATGGGTGAAAGCTGGAGAGCGGCTCTGAGTAGGCGAAACTCTAGAGTAGGCGTATTAGGCCAGTACATCACCATTGACGACAAGCTTGGCTTGCGCCTTTACCCTAACCCTCAGATTAGCTCTGTTCCTTCGAACAGCTGATTGTATCCCTCCGGAGGTCGTGATGAAAGTAACTCCTTTGGCCGCTCTAGCCATCACCCTGATGCCGACGGCTGGCTTTGCCCTGGCCCCTAGTGCTCAGGCTCAGCTGTTTGTGTCGTTGCCGATTCAGGCTATTACTCCCAATAGCGAAACGCTGTACCTTAACACGGACGCTACCGTGGAGCAGACGCTTCAAGTGGGGGCCGCCACCAACCTCAATGGTCGGAGTATTCCTGCTGGGGCTGTGTTGCGAGGTCGATTTGAGCCTGCAGAGGGCGGTATACGCTATGTGGCTACGGCTGTTGAAGTCGGTAACCAAGTCTATGCAGTTAATGCCGTATCCGAGTTGCTGCGCGACATTAAAGATCCTCGCCAAACTACCACAGGGGCTATTCTGACCGATGCTGGCATTGGGGCTGCGGGGGGCGCGGCTATAGACGGCATTTTACGAGGTCGCGTTTCGGTGGGTAGTATTATCGGCGGGGCCGCAGCTGGGGCCATTATTGGCAATACGACGGCCCAGCGGGTGGTCGTGGTTGAGCCTAACCAAACCCTGACGTTGACCTCTCGCTAACGCTGCCCTCTGGGTGTCTCTGGATGCATGACTGCGCTGGCGAGAACTTGTTCTATCTCCCTGGCGTGGTCTTTGAGAGGGTGCGTGTGCGGCAAGGTTGGCCAGTTTTGCTGCGATCGCCGGATTGCCGGCGTCACATTTATCAAATGATGTTAGCCGTAGCCTCGTCAGCAGCTGCGATAAGTATTGCCACAAAAAAGAGAGAATATCTAACTCGATACCCTCTCCCTGGTTAAGCCAGATAGATTTGATGGAACCGGGGTTTGACTTCAGGTTTTGAATTCAGGCCTAGCTCGAATTCAAAACCTGAAGTCTTAATGCCGGCTTTGTTCCCTAGGCTGTGGTTGCCACTTCGCGATCGGCAGAGATTAGCCGCTCATAGGTAGCGCGCATTTTGAGGCCCACCAATACCTGGAACAAGCCACTACCGTTGGTAGAGCCGGGATACTCACGGTGCTTGAGCAGTAGCTCGGTCATTTCACCGTAGTACTTGGTGGAGGTGTTGCTGAGGTGGCTTTCGATGTAGATCAGCTCTTCGAGGCGATCGAACTGACCGTCAACCTCTAGTACTGAGACCTCATGGCCATAGTAAGAATCGGGGCCGTAGTGCATGCGAATGCCGGGGTAAGAGCAGGTAAGCTTCCGACCACAGGGAATCCAGTCGATGGTGGAGCCTTCGTCGAAGAGGTAGACGGGATCGAAGCCTTCGATGCCCTCCCGCTGCATGAGGCGCACTCGTAGCACCTTTTTCTCTTCGTCGTTGGGGATTAGCTGGGTGGGCAGAATTTGAATAACGACATCGGCGTACTGCTTTTGGATGTCGATATAGGCTTCAAAGTCGGGCCGGCGGGCGTTGATGGAAGCCAGCACATCTTCGTAGGTGTGGCCACGCTCGGCCATATCGCGCTGAATTTTCCAGGCAATTTTGACTTCGTCACTGATATCGAGATAGACGCTGAAGTCAAGCAGGCCACGTACGCGCTCGTCGTAGAGGGGGTGTAGCCCTTCGATCACAATGATGCGGTTGGGGTCAACGCGTTCGGGAGGGTCGAGCTCGCCAGTTTCGTGGTTGTAGATTGGCTTATCGATGCTGTTGCCTTCCTTCAAAGCCTTGATCTGTTCGTACATCAGATCAAAGTTGTTGGCCTTGGGGTTGAGGGCCGTGACTCCGGCAACCTTACGCTGCTTGCGATCGAGGCTGTGGTAGTCATCTAGACAGATAACGGTCATGAATTCAGCGCCGAACAAGTCGCTCAGTCGCCGTAGAAATGTCGATTTGCCACACCCAGAGTCGCCGGCGACACCAATTAGAACTACCTTATCTGGCTTGCTGATCATAGGTTCCCTCTTAACAACTTTCTGTAAACACAACCCAGCGCTGCAACGCAGCAGGAGAGGGCCATTCCAAGACCTTTAACCTGGTCTGACCGTGCCCCAGCACCCTAGAATAAAACCCCTCTAAGGTGAATAACTTGCGAATGTCGCGCCGATGAAGCCGGAGATGCTCTAGCGTGGGAGAACACCTACAGCCTCCCCTAGCATCTTGCATACTACCGCTCGCCCGTCGGAAAGTTGGCTTTCCAGATAAGCATCGACTCTTCTTATACTCCTCTCAAGCGGCTGAATGGCCGAAGGCACAAAGCTGCCTAAGAGGATAAGTATTTCTACCGCAATTAGCCCCATCCTATCAGAAGCTAGTATCCTTCACAACAGTTTTTGGTGGGGGATCGCTCAAGCGTTTATGTTCCGATTATTTACCAAGAGAGAGATTTTAGATTAACTTAACGCCTGCTGCTGCAACGGACACAGTCTTTCCCGCAGGATATGACTAGAGTGCAGACATTCACTGGGGTATAGGTCAGGTTGGGCATGGAGTGAAATGGGCTGCACAGCCTGTGATCTCTCTTAGCCATCGGCATTACATCGTCTTACAGTGATACCCTAAGCTAAAAGTATTTCTAGTGCTGCCGCCTTTAGATTGGCCATGGGCCATCTGAGTTGGATCATTAGGAGGTAATGCGACGGGTCATGACGGTGTGCCTCCGTCGCACTTAGTTGGGTCTAGAGAGTCAAAAGATTTTAGATATGTACAATCCAAGTGTGAGCGGCGGCAACGCCAGTACTGAGGCCGGAAGCCGTTTGTTTTTATACGAGGTGCAGGGTCTGCGCCAGAGCGCGGAAACCGACAATATGGCCAATCCCATTCGCAAGAGTGGCAGTGTGTTCATTGCGGTGCCCTATACCCGTATGAATCAGGAGATGCAGCGGATCACCCGTATGGGCGGCAAGATTGTGAGCATTCGACCCATGGAAGACGTGGGTACCGTGAGCAATGCCGAGCCTACGCCGATCACTGCGCCTGTGGTTGTGTCTGCCGAAGCTGCTACCCCAGCAGGAACCGCACCCACCCAAACCACTGAAAAGCCCATGACTCAAGCCGCACCTAAAAAGGCCGCTGCTAGCGTGCCTGTTAACCTCTATAAGCCTAACAGCCCCTACGTCGGCAAGGTGTTGTCGAATGAGCCCCTGGTTCGAGAAGGCGGGACGGGTATTGTGCAGCACATTACCTTCGACCTGTCTGAGGGCAATCTGCACTACGTAGAAGGCCAGAGTATTGGCATTATTCCCGACGGCACTGACGATAAGGGCAAGCCCCATAAGCTGCGCCTGTACTCTATTGCCTCGACTCGCCATGGCGACAATATGGACGACAAAACCGTGTCGCTCTGTGTGCGCCAGCTAGAGTACAAGCATCCTGAGTCGGGGGAGACTGTCTATGGCACCTGCTCGACGTTTCTATGCGGCATTGAACCTGGGGCCGATGTAAAGATCACCGGGCCAGTTGGCAAAGAAATGCTACTGCCCGATGATCCTGATGCCACCATCATCATGTTGGCAACAGGCACTGGTATTGCTCCCTTCCGCGCTTATCTCTGGCGTATGTTCAAGGATGCCGAGCGTCAGGCCAACCCTGACTATCAGTTCAAGGGCTTAGCCTGGCTGATCTTTGGGGTGCCCTATACGGGCAACGTCCTCTACAAAGAGGAATTGGAGCAAATGCAGGATCAGTATGCTGATCACTTTAAGCTCACCTACGCCATCAGCCGCGAACAGCAAAATGCTGAGGGAGGACGCATGTACATTCAGCACCGGGTGGGTGAGCATGCCGCCGAACTATGGGAGCTGATGCAGAAGCCCAACACCCACACTTACATGTGTGGTCTGAAGGGGATGGAAGATGGTATCGACGAGGCAATGGCGGCAGAAGCTAGCAAGCACGGTGTCGACTGGACCGAATTCCGTAAGCAAATGAAGAAAGACCACCGCTGGCACGTAGAGACCTACTAAGGTTGAGCTGCTGACGGAAAATATCGGGTCAGAGCGGGCTATTGTTCGCTCTGACGTTTAGAGAAGGAAGGGTTTTGGCCCTTCCTTTTTTGTAGCCATCGGTATCGGTGACTGGGGTGAGCAACAATACCCTTTACAATTGGGCATAGCGATCGCAGTTAAGGAAGTCAGGCCATTGTTTATGCGTGTCGGTTTGCTGGGGCTGGGAACGGTGGGGTCGGGGACGGCTAAGATTTTGCTCGATCCGGCCCATCGCCACCCGCTGGTGGGGCAGATTGAGTTGGCTCGGGTGGGGGTGCGCAGTTTAGATAAGCCCCGATCGATCGCCATTGAGCCGGATCGCCTCACTACCGATCTAGAAAGCATTGTGGCTGACCCCACCATTGACGCGGTGGTGGAGGTGATGGGAGGGCTAGAGCCGGCGCGATCGCTGATTCTCAAGGCGATCGCCCACGGCAAGCACGTGGTTACCGCTAATAAAGCGGTGATCGCCCGCTACGGCGACGAGATCTTTACCGCTGCCAATGAGGCGGGGGTCTATGTGCTGCTGGAGGCGGCGGTGGCAGGGGGCATTCCGGTGATTCAGCCGCTAAAGCAGGCCCTGGGGGTGAATCGCATCCATGCGGTGACGGGGATTATCAACGGCACCACCAACTACATCCTGACTCGCATGCAGCGGGAGGGGGGCGACTTTGAGCCGATTTTGGCCGATGCCCAGCGGTTGGGCTACGCCGAGGCTGACCCCAGTGCCGATGTGGACGGACTGGATGCGGCTGATAAGATTGCAATTTTGGCGTCGCTGGCCTTTGGTGGCCGGATAAAACTCTCTGAGGTCTATAGCGAGGGGATTCGCCAGGTGACGGCGGCGGATATTGCCTATGCCGATCGCCTCGGGTTTGTGATTAAGCTGCTGGCGATCGCCCGTCGTGAGGGGGAGTTTGACGAGACCTCCGACCAGGCGCTGGATCAGCTTCAACTGCGGGTACATCCCACCCTGGTGCCGGTGAGCCATCCGTTGGCTTCGGTGAACGATGTTTACAACGCGATTTTGATTGAGGGCGACCCGATTGGCCAGGTGATGTTCTTTGGGCCGGGGGCTGGGGAAGGGCCGACAGCAAGCGCGGTGGTGTCTGACCTGCTGAATTTGGCGGCGAATCTGCAAGCAGGGACGACGCCTCAAGCTACCAACCCACTGCTAGCCTGTAGTCATCAGCACTACTGCAAGGTTAGCCCCATGGCCGACATCGTCAGTCGGTTCTACGTGCGGCTGCTGGCGGAGGATGCACCGGGGGTGATTGGCAAGCTGGGTACCTGTTTTGGCCGTCACCAGGTGAGTTTGGAGTCGATGGTGCAGATTGGCCAGCATGGGACGCGGGCGGAGATTGTGATTGTGAGCCACGAGGTGACGGAGGCGAATTTTCAGACGGCGCTGGATGAGCTGCGGGAGTATGCGGAGATTCACAGCGTGGCTAGCGTGCTGCGAGTGCTGTAGGGCGCATAGCGCCAAGGGCGCGGCTTTGCCTACGCGGCTGGAATCCTGCCCAGGCGCTGACCTAAGATTTGGGGCCGCAATTCACCATCCACGATATCGGGTATCTCGCATAGGCTAAGCGGCGCACAATTGAGGTCAAGGCCAAATCTGCTGCTGGGGCCATTTCGCTGGCCCCAGACCCCCATCGACCAGGGACGTTCCGCCGCCCTGGACCCGACGGAAAGGATTGGCTGATCATCGGTTTAAACCTCTGTTCTGCAAATTGACTGGTTGGCGGCTTTGATCAAGCGCCTTGGCTGATCGTAGGGTGGGCATTGCCCACCTTATTTACGGCATTGCCCACCAGTCAAGGGGTATGGCCTTGAGCTTAGCCACATGGGCATTTCGTTGCGCCGTTGAATTTTCCCCTTCACCCTACGACCTGTGATCAGCACAGGGGACATGGCCTACCCGATAGGCGGCACAGTCTTTAACCTGAGATCATCAGGCTGCTGATTTTTTGTCCTTTGTGCTTTTGCTTTATGGCCAGTATTCAATCGGCGCGGCATCCCCTACAGAGGCTCTTGCGCTATGGGCGCAACTATCGACCGCAGATCGGGGGGGCGATCGCCAATTCCATTCTCAATACCATCTTCGACCTGGCTCCGCCCTACCTGATTGGGATCGCCATTGACGTGGTGACCAATAACGAAAGCTCACTGATTGCTCGGGTGGGCATCACCAGCATTGCGGGGCAGTTGGGGGTGTTGTCGGCGCTGACGTTTTTAATCTGGAGTCTGGAGTCGCTGAGTGAGTATATCTATGCCAAGCTGTGGCGCAACCTGGCTCAGAATCTTCAGCACGACCTGCGGCTTGACACCTACAGCCATCTGCAAAGCCAGGATCTGAGCTATTTTGAGGACCGCAGCACGGGCAGTTTGCTGTCGATTCTCAACGATGACATTAACCAGCTAGAGCGGTTTTTGAATACGGGTGCCCACAACCTGCTGCGGTTTTTTACCACGGTGCTTTGGGTGGGGGCGACGTTCTTGATCCTGGCACCGGGGGTGTCGTGGATGGCGATGCTGCCAATTCCCTTTGTGCTGGGGGGATCGATCGCCTTTCAGCGGCGGCTGGCCCCGCGCTACGCTGAGGTACGCGATAAGGCGGGGTTGATCAGCGGGCGGCTGGCCAATAACCTATCGGGTATTGCCACGATTAAGAGCTTTACGGCAGAGGGCTATGAGCGCGATCGCGTCTCCCAAGACAGCGATGCCTACCGCCGCAGCAACCGTCGGGCGATCGCCCTCAGCGCCGCTTTCATTCCGCTGATTCGAATTTTCATTTTGGTGGGCTTTACCGCCATGCTATTTTTGGGCGGCATGGCGGTGGCCGACGGCACCCTGTCGGCGGGCACCTACGGCTTTATGGTGTTTATCATTCAGCGACTGCTGTGGCCCTTTACCCAGCTGAGCGAAATTATGGATGAGTACCAGCGGGCGATGGCCTCGGTGCGGCGGGTGCTGGGCCTGCTGGATGAGCCGATTGAGCTAGTGCCGGGGCGCAACTCGCTACCGGTGGAGCAGGTGAGGGGGGATGTCCGCTACGAGAATGTCAGCTTTGCCTACGCCAACCGCCAGCCAGTGCTGAAAAATCTCTCGCTGCATATTCCGGCTGGGCAGAGTATTGGCGTGGTGGGGGCCACCGGCTCGGGCAAGAGCACCCTGGTGAAGCTGCTGCTGCGCTTTTATCAGCCCCAGCAGGGTCGCATTTTGGTCGATGGGCAAGCCATTCAAGACTTGCTGCCCCAAGACTTACGCCGCTGCATTGGCCTGGTTAGCCAGGATGTATTTTTGTTCTCAGGTACGGTGGCGGAGAATATTGCCTACGGCAGCTTTGACGCCACCTTCGACGAAATCCTCCACGCGGCCAAACTAGCGGAGGCCCACGAGTTTATTGTGCAGATGCCGGAGGGCTACGACACCATTGTGGGCGAGCGGGGGCAGAAGCTCTCGGGCGGGCAGCGGCAGCGACTGGCGATCGCCCGCGCCATTCTCAAAGACCCGCCAATTTTGGTGCTGGACGAAGCGACCTCGGCGGTAGATAACGAAACCGAAGCGGCGATCCAGCGATCGCTAGCGGTGATTACCCAAAACCGCACGACCCTGGCGATCGCCCACCGCCTTTCTACCATTCGCCACTGTCACTGTATCTACGTGATGGCCCAGGGCGAAATCGTCGAGCGGGGCCGCCATGAAGAATTGCTAGCGAAAAACGGTATCTACGCCAGCCTGTGGCGGGTGCAGTCAGGCCTGCGGTAGGGCATCCCAACTCCTAGGTCAGTGTCATCGCCTGCATTTACGCTGGACGCCTACGCTAACCTGGACTTAAGCTCACCCCTTCACCCCTCCACCCTTCACCCCTCCACCCTTCACCCCTCCACCCATCCACCCTTCATCCCTCATGCCCACTCCCCTGATCGAATTTCGCCAGCTGCAAAAGGTCTACGGCTCAGGCAACACCGAGGTGCGGGCGCTGTGGAACGTGGATCTATCCATTTACCCCGGTGAGTACTGCGCCATTATGGGGCCATCAGGCTCGGGCAAATCGACCGCCATGAATATGATCGGCTGTCTCGATCGCCCCACCGCTGGAGAATATTTCTTCGACAGCCAGAATGTTGCCAGCTTAGAGGACGACGCCCTGGCCCACATCCGCAATCAAAAAATTGGCTTTGTCTTCCAGCAGTTTCACCTGCTGCCCCAACTCACCGCGCGGGAGAATGTAGAACTGCCGATGATCTACGCGGGGGTGCGCAGCGACCTGCGCCGCCAGCGAGCTACTGAAGCGCTAGAGCGGGTGGGACTGGGCGATCGCATCAACAACAAGCCCACCCAGCTCTCGGGCGGCCAGCAGCAGCGGGTGGCGATCGCCCGCGCGATCGTCAACCAGCCCTTGCTGTTGCTGGCCGATGAACCAACGGGCGCACTCGATACCCACACGACCGACGACGTACTCGGTATCTTTGCCGACCTTCACGCTGCGGGCATTACGGTGGTGATGGTCACCCACGAGCCCGACGTGGCTCGCGCCAGTCAGCGCATCATTTGGTTCAAAGATGGCGAAATTCTCAATGACCACCTCAGCCCCGAAGATTTGGCCCAGTCCATCGCCGTTCGGTAAATGCCTAGCCCCTCTCTGATATGGCCCTAGGCCAAGGCCAGTTGCGCCTACAGTTGACCCTGATGGCCAGGGTTGTGTGGTTTAGCTGTGTGGCTTCAGTTAGGTATTAGCCTGCACCGCAATTTTCTCCGTTAAAAACTCTACTAGCCGCGTCACCTTGGCTGACAGATGGCGATTGACGGGGTATAGGGCATAGATAGTGATCGCTGGAGGCGGATAGTCAGCGAGGATGGGATGCAAGCGCTCTGCCGCTAAATCTTTTGCCACCATGAAATTGGGCAGGATGACAATACCTAGGCCCGCGATCGCCGCTGCCCTTAGCACTTCGCCGTTGTTGCAGCACAGCGGCCCTTTAACCGTAACGGTGTGCGGTTCATCGCCCACCAAAGTCCATCTGTTGTCTTGGGCACGGTGGCCGTAGTGCAGGCAGGCGTGGTGGGTGAGCTGGTCGGGATGGGTGGGGGTGCCTTGGCGCTGTAGATAAGCGGGAGCCGCGCACACCACCAGCGGGCAGGGGGCCAGGGGGTGGGCAATGAGCCCTTGGCCAGAGGTCTCAGCGGCAATGCGAAGGGTGAGATCAAAGCCTTCTTCAATGGGGTCGATGAGGCGATCGTTGAGCACTAGCTCGACGTAGAGATCGCGATACTGGGCCATAAACTCCACCACCAGGGGAGCCAGATGCAGGGTGCCAAAGGTCATCGGCGCGTTAATTCGCAGGCTGCCGCGCGGCTCTTGCTGGAGGCGGGTGAGGGCTAGCTCGGCCTCTTCGAGATCGGCCAGGATGGCCAGGCAGCGATCGTAGTAGGCCCGGCCCGCATCGGTGGGGGAGACTTTGCGGGTAGTGCGGTGCAAGAGCTGGGTTTGCAGATGATCTTCGAGAGTCAACACCAGCTTGTTGACCTGCGATCGCGACAGACCCATCTGGCGGGCGGCGGCGGCAAAGCCCCCAGCTTCCACCACCTGGGTAAAGGCACGCATACTTTCGAGTTTGTCCATAGTGAGGGGGCTGGGGAGAAGGGGGCGCTTTCCGGGCATCGCCACAGTACTGTCTTTATTTGGGCGACAATGTGTCTATTAAACTGATTATTGTCGTTTTATTCAAGCCAGTATATCGTGAGTGTATTCGGATGTTTCTCATCCACCGACACTTCAGGAGGTGTCTCTAATGATTACGATTCGTCCTGCCCATGAACGCGGTGCCGCCAACTTTGGCTGGCTCGATTCTCGTCACACCTTTTCGTTTGGCAACTACTATGACCCTCGCCACATGGGCTTTGCCAGCCTGCGGGTGATCAACGAAGACAAAGTGACACCGAGTGCAGGGTTTGGCACCCACGGCCACCGCGATATGGAAATCATCACCTACGTGCTGGATGGCGCACTGGAGCACAAAGACAGCCTGGGCACGGGGTCGGTAATTCGCTCTGGCGATGTGCAGCGAATGACAGCGGGTACGGGCATTCGTCACAGCGAGTTCAATGCTTCAGAGCAAGACTCGGTGCACTTTCTGCAAATTTGGATTTTGCCTGAGGCTGAAGGCCTTGAACCTGGCTATGAACAAATTGCGATCGCAGCAGCGGCCAAGCAGGGGCAACTGCGCCTGGTGGGCTCTCGCGATGGCCGAGATGGCTCGGTCACCATCCACCAGGATGTGAGTCTCTACACCACAAGTTTGGCTGCTGGCGATCGCGTTGAACACACCCTGGCCGCTAGCCGGGTGGCCTGGGTGCAGGTGGTGCGGGGTGCTGTTGACCTCAATGGCCATGCCCTCACCGCTGGCGACGGGGCCGCTATTCGCGATCTCGATACCCTGAGCCTACGCGGGACTGCCGATGCCGCCGAGGTGCTGGTGTTCGACATGGCGGCTTAAGCCAGAGATAGCTAACACTGAATCCTGTTTGATGACCCCTGAGGGAAATGGGGGGATGTGATGCGGATTTGACGGCTACGGTATATCCGTGCAGCAATGCACGTTAGCCGCCAATATCAACTACACAAGCTTGCGGCGGCAGGTGTTGTCCTGCCGCCGCTGGATGTCCGTGCTACGAAATAACCTAAGAGAGGATCGATCGATGGCTGAACCGATAATTGCCGATACCAAGCCCGTGGTGATGGAGTTGGAGGCGGGCGACCACTACTGGTGCACCTGCGGTCAGTCAACCAACCAGCCCTTCTGTAATGGTGCCCACAAAGGCACCGAATTTGTGCCGTTGAAATTTACTTTGGAGGAGAACAAACAGGTAGCCCTATGCGCCTGCAAGTACACCCAAAACGCCCCCTTCTGCGACGGTAGCCACACCAAGCTGTAGAGGTAGGTGCTAGGGTCTCCCCCTAATTAATGAGGTCTAGGTAGGTTGAATAGAGCGATCGCAAAAGTCACGGACTTGGGCCTGCCCGGTTCTGCGATCGCTCCATCTGACATGAAAGGCCGTGGGGGCCAAACCGGGGAATCTAATAGTTTTGCCGGAGTCGACCTCGGGTGCGGCCACTGAGTCGCTCAGACACCAGGTCGCGGTCTTTGTCGCTGAGGCCGCTGATACGCTGTTGGGCCTGGTTAAGCTGATGGTTATCAGACAGACGGTTAATCAAGTCAGCTTCGTAAGAACGCTGACGCGGGCTGAGACGAGACTTTCCCATGGGTGAGGTGCTCTGGATTGAACTTAAAGCGAGTATGTCTTCTCAGTGTAAATTTAAACCGAGCTGCTGGAAACGTTGGAAAGCCTTAGCAAGGAATTGTTACTAGGAGCTGTAACCGCTGAGAGCCCAAGCAGCAGTCGTTACAGCCCCTAGCCTAGGTTTTAAGTTGAGCGTGGCAACGCTCAACATATAACGCCCATGGAATATATAGCGTGGCCATTGTGCTAGGACGAACCCTGGCTACGGTTGAAAATTGAGACAGCGCAACGGCGTATAGCTATCGCTTCAAGCGTATCAGTCATGTCCTCACCGTTCTGGCGGTGGCTATAAGATGATCGCCAGGCTTAATCCCACGCTTTAGGGTAGGCGATCGCGCTAAAGCCCTAAAGACCGGTATCGAGGGCTTCAGTTAACTTGTCGAGATAGATCATCATCAAGTTGCTCTGGTCGCTAGGTAGGGTGGTGCGCACTTCTTCTTTGAGCATGCGATAGGCGGCGACGCAGGCATTTTGGTGATGAAAGGCCCGAATGATATTTTGCATCCACACCAGGTACTCTTCCATAAACCCATCTTCGTCTTGGAGCAAGATGCCCTTAGACACGTATTCCAGGGTAAACAGCATGTCGCGCTGACATTGCTGGCCATGCTCTTGCACCACTTGCCGGTGGGGGGTTTGCATTAGCCGCCGCAGCGCATTGAGCACCAACTCTTTGCCGTGATCCCTAATCTGGTTGTAGAGGGTCATGCGAACCTGAAACGCATCCATCATGGTGTTGAAGGGGCGCAGTTCGGCATCGGTTAGGTAGCGACCGTCGGCTTCGCGGATAGAAGCGAGTAGAGCGTTGTTCATAGCAATTAAGGGCGCGATCGCGCGGCCTGAATGGGTTCTTCTCCAAGGTTCCCAGACGATTTGGTGTGATCTACGATACCTCAATAATTCTTCGCACTTAGAGTTGTAGCCAGTCTGGGTAAGACATTTTCCCGGAAAACGTTTGAACGTTTCTAAGGTATCTGGATGTCCTAACCCAAGTGACTATGGCTATAGAAGCTCGGGGTCGGTGAAGAGAGCTGTAAACGGCTTACTGTTCGCGGCCCAGCCCAGCTGGTCTGCCCTATCTTGAGCTGCCCGAGGTACAGTCTGGCCACGCCGACAACCCGATCGCGATGCTGCGCACCCTCCACACCGAGGCCCAGACTACTAGCCGTCGTTTCGCTAGAGCATGCCCAGCTAGCTATCGGTGCTCCAGCAAGATGCAGCCATGTGGTTGCCTAAGGCTGTTTAGCTTGAGGACCTGGTCCTTAAACCCCAAAAAAGTGCACCATGTGCTCTACGGCAGTTTGGCTACGCGGCTTAGAGATGGCCGAGCCGCAGCGATCGCTAGGGAGATGTCAGCGAGCCGCCAGTAAGACCGGAACTTGGTGAATCTTCATTGACCTGTTGGGATCCGCAATACTGCTCAAATTGCCCAACCACCTCAGATATTTCGTAAGACATCACCTGCATATTGCCATAGGCCGTCTCTGCTGCTGCCTGATCTCCTCGCTCGGTTGCCTCCAGATAGTCAACCATACTGTCACGAGTAAATATGATGCTACCCAGCGCCTGCTGGTAGAGAGCTTGGAGCGTCGTATCTGCAAAGCTCTGCTCTTCTAACTGCTGAATTTCCTGATCGAAAACTGCAACCAGATTTTCTACTATCGCCTGCTGACTATCGCGATCATTTTCCCGTGCCGTAAAACGCTCGTTAAAGCTTGTCAGGCCAGCGTTAAACCGTTGGCATTGAGCTTGGGTGGATTCGCTACTGAGAGAAGACTGATTATCTGCGGCAGTATTTTGCCCAGCACAACTCACCATCACCAAAGCTAAAATCAGTAAATAAAAACGAGTTTTCATAAGGAATTAGCGAAAGCAACACTAAACTTAGATCAGGCTTGTAGAAAATTTAACCACCCATTTCAACCCTTAATCTTGCCTGTCAGTCAGTTTTTTAACTGGTCTATAATAATCTGGCATGATCGGTCAGAAAGCCGCCCTAGGGCATCAAGACTTTGAGCCTGAGAATGCTGATAACGGAGGGCAATTCTCAGCTAGATCAAATTTCTGGTATAGATTTTACTGCGTACTTGATGAAGTTTTGGGGTTCGTAGAGGGTAAGGTTGCTAGCTGCTGATCCCTATTTTGATGCCGCAAGAACGATGGCATGATTATTACTTAGTAAACACTTGTGATACACATCGCTTCGTCGAGAGGAGCTATAGGTGCCACAAGGCAAGTCTTTTTGGAGGTGGTAAAAACAGGAGATTTCGCCCCAAACGGCGATCGCCAACGAGCGAACCACCCAACGGCCCCCGGCCTCTGTCAACGTCATCGACAGCTAACTTGAAGATCGTTAACTTAATAAGGCTGTCTATTCGGTCTATTCTTGTAGGATGCCGTGTTCAGCCCAGCCGTAGCCATGCACAACTTTTTACCCGTCGCCTACTTCGAAGGCCAGTTTTGCGACTTTAGCGACGCCAAACTCTCCATTGCCACCCACGCGCTGCACTACGGCACCGGGGCGTTTGGCGGGCTGCGGGGGATTCCCGACCCGGCGGGGGGCGATCGCGTGTTGCTGTTTCGCCTCGATCGCCACTGCCAGCGGCTTAGCACCAGCGCCCGCTTACTCAACTATGACCTGCCCGCCGACAAAATTCAGGCAGTGATCACTGACTTTGTGCGTAAAAACAGCCCCGATAAGTCGTTTTACATTCGCCCCTTTGTCTATACCTCAGACCTGGGTATTTCGCCCCGGCTGCACAACGTTGAGAAAAGCTTTTTTGTCTATGGGCTAGAACTAGGCGACTACCTCTCGCCCGAGGGCGTCACCTGCCGCTTTAGCTCGTGGTACCGACAAGAAGACCGCAGCTTGCCCCTGCGCGGCAAAATCAGCGGCGCTTACATCACCTCATCGCTGGCCAAAACCGAGGCGGTGGAGTCGGGCTTTGACGAATCGATTCTGATGAATGCCCAGGGCAAGGTCAGCGAAGCCTCGGGCATGAACGTGTTTATTGTCCGCAACGGCAAACTGATCACCCCCGGCTACGAGCAAGACATTCTTGAAGGCATCACCCGCGACAGCATTCTTACCCTGGCCCGCGATCTGGGAATTGAGGTAGTTGAGCGTCCGGTTGATAAGTCAGAGCTGCTGATCGCCGATGAGGTGTTCCTCAGCGGCACAGCGGCCAAAATTACCCCGGTGCGCCGGGTTGAGTCGTACAGCCTGCCCGCCCATCGTCCGGTGACTGACCAACTGCGTGACCGGCTCACCGCCATCACCGAAGGCCGCGACGCCGTCTACAAAGACTGGGTGTTTGCGATCGAGCTTGGCTAGCCTAGATCCCTGGGGTCTGCACCAACTCTGGCCCTAGGCAGCGGGCTACCGCTAGACCCCTGGGATCGGTCTATGCCATCTACAGCAAATTCTTAAATAGCAGTGCGGCGCGACCTTTGACGGTTTCGAGCCAGGGGCGATTTTGCCAATCCTCGTAGGTGAGGCAGTTGCTGTCAGCTAGGGCATCGGTAAAGAACTGTTCGATCTCTTGGGCCAGTTCGGGGTAGGACCCAGAAATATTTAGCTCGTCGTTGTGGAAGTAGCTGCGGGGATCAAAGTTGGCGCTGCCGGTGCTCACCCAGGCGTCATCGACCAGCACCAGCTTGGCGTGCATCATGCTGGGCTGGTATTCGCAAATGGCAATGCCTGCCTCTAGCAAGTCGCCGTACAGCTCGCGGCTGGCCCTGTGCACCATGCGCTTGTCGGTGGCGGCGCTCATGGTGAGCACTCGTACGTCCACGCCGTTTCCGTGGGCGGTGAGCAGGGCCCGAGTGGTGTTGGCGTCGGGCACAAAGTAGGGGCTGCCAATCCACAGGCGCTCTTGGGCAGTCAGCATACTGAGCTGCATCAGCAGCCGAATGGAGGATTCATTCAGGCTGGAGGTATCGTCGGTAATGTAGAGGTCAACCGGGGCGTCGGATTGCACCAGCCGAATTTCGTCTGAGAGGTTGAGCTGCCCCCCTGAGTAGGCCCAGTTTTGCAAAAATTTGCCCTGGAGCAGGTTTACCACTTCACCTTCGTAGGCCACTTCAAACTCCAGCCAGGGGGCGGTGTCGTGGTCAAACTCGGTACCATCCCAATAGTCAGAGGTGCCTGCGCCGCCGATCAGCGCCTGTTTTCCGTCAATGATCAGTAGTTTGCGATGCGATCGCGAATTGTACTCCAGCGGCCTGCGCCAGTTGGGTTTGCGAAAAAACTGAAGCTCAATCCCCAGATCGCGCAGCCGCTGCCAATAGTCGTCGGGCATGGCCTCGGTACCATGGTGGTCGAGCAGTAGCTGCACCCGTACCCCAACCTGGGCTCGCCGGGCCAGCGCCTCGGCAAAATCGTCGGCCCGGCGGCCTGGGGTCATAAAGTAAGTTTCGTACTGAATCAGTCGCTCGGCCCCGTCGATGGCGGCTTGGCGGGCCGCATAAACTGCATCGACCTCGCGCCAAAAGCCGATCATGTGTCCGCTAGTCGCGATGGAGCTAGTCAACCCCACCAGGGTGAGGTCAAATCCCGGTTCGTCGAAGGCAGGAACGTTGGCGATCGCATAGTCAGCTTCGGCTCGAAATACCCCCCGCAGGTAGAGAAAGCCGCCGATGCCCAGAACCAGCCCCACCAGCCCGGCCAGCCCCACCAACCAGGGCACCGGAGAAGCCTGGCGCTTATTAGCTTTGTCTTGAGGCAGAAAAGAACGACCCATGGGCGGCAGAGGAGAGAACAAGCAAGCGCCCCAGCATAGCTCTCAACCGGGTTAAAGGTATCCATCTGGAGGGAGGGATGACACTAGGCCATGATTGTGCCTAGCGTCTGCCCCTTATCCCCGCGCTGGTAGCACCCGGCTTAGCCCCACGTAGAGCACCAGGGCCGACACCACGCCGTTGATCGGCACAATGCCCCAATCGGCTTCGCCGGTAAAGTATGCGATCGCCGAGGCCCCCACGTAGGCGATTACCCCCGCCCAGTTAAAAGCGGGCTGCGAATCTACCAGGGCTGGAAACTGCCCCCGGCGATTGATCCAGTAGTCGGCCATGATGATGCCGCCAATAGGTGGAATAAAGGTGCCGAGCAAAATCAGGTACTGCACCAGCCCTTCGTAAATGCCGCCCCAGGCCATAAACAGCGCGATCGTCGCGCCGCCCAAGACGAACAGGGTGCGGCGGCTAGAGCGAAACATGTTGGACCCGGCGATCGAGAAAGCGTAGATGGTGTTATCTTGAGTGGTCCACATATTCAAGAAGAACAACACCAGACCGCCGACCAACAGTCCCTGTTGGGCCATCACCTGCACGATGTCGGCTTCGCCGTAGACCTTGGCGCAAAACGCCCCCGAAAAAATTAAAAACCCGTTGCCCAAAAAGAAGGCAATCAGCGTAGCAACAAACCCAACCTTCCCATTCTTGGCAAAGCGGCTCCAATTGGTGGCCTGGGTCCCCCCCGATACAAAGGTGCCAACGATGATGGTGATGGCGGCACCCAGAGGCAGCGGATCGGCGATCGTCGCCGCCTGCAAGCCCGCAAAGCCGCCAATATCGCGCGAAGCTACCGTCAGGCTCATGGCCATCAGTAGCACCATGGCGGGCACGGCCACCCGGCTCAGCCAATCCATGGCCTGGTAGCCAAAGTAGGCGGTCGAGCAAAAAGCGTAGGTAAAGAAGAGAATAATCAGCCAATTCCACGACTCGGGCACCCCGGCTAGGGTATTGAGCAACTGCGCCATCAGTGCCGAACCCCACGCATACCACCCAATTTGGGTAAAGCCTAGAATAAAATCGACCCAGCGCGACCCCACATTGCCAAAGCTGAACCGCGCCATGAGTACCGTAGTCAGCCCGGTTTCTCCGGCGATGTAGCCTAGCAGTGCCGCATACAATCCCAAGATCAAGTTGCCAACTACAATCAGACCCATCAGGTTCGGCCAAAACTGAAACGACGGCCCCACTAGCCCCCCTGCAAAGAGAGTCCCAGAGTAGAGGGTGAAACCCACTAGAATGGGAGCCAGGGAAATCAGCGATCGCCGCGCCGCCTCGGGTACCGGACTGAGTGGATAGTCTTCGGAGCCACGACTTGGGGTGTCGATGGGAGATTCGGTAGTGGTAGACATGGGTTCAAAAAGCGCATTGGGCCGATTGTAAGGATACGCTAACCAGCAAAAAGTGTTCCTTAAAACATTCAAACGAACCCCTAACCCCTAGATAGCGCTTTCCCCCAGGTTCCCTGCTTGAATGGGAAGCGCGCCTAGCGGCTGCCATGACCGTACCCCCCCAGCTAGGAGGGCGGCAGGCGATCTTGGCTACCGCCCTGGCCCGCCAGCCGGTTTTTCATCGCGGCCAGCTCGCTATCTACTGTGGCTGAGCCCCCTTCTAGGGCAGCAAACTGGCGCTCTAGGGGGTCGCCGCTGAGTTCTTCGAGGGCTTCTGACTGCGCCTCTAGCTCCATCACCCGCTGCTCCATTTGCTCAAAGGCGGCAATAGAGCCCCCTGTACCGGTTTGGCCCAGCATAGTTTGAATGCGCTGGGAGGCCTCAGCCGAGCGAGCGCGGGCAATGTAGAGATCCTTTTTGGTGCGAGCATCGGAAATTTTGGCCTCTAGCCGCCGCATGTTGTCTTTGAGCCCTGTGACCACATCCCGCTGCTGGTTCAGCTGGGCATCCATGGCCTGGGCCGATTGCAGATAGGTTTGGCGGCGGGTTAGAGCCTGGCGGGCTAGATCTTCTTCGCCCTTTTGAATGGCCAGCTCAGCCCGGTTATACCACTCGTTAGCGGTGGCTTTGGCCTGGGCGCTCTGGCGCTCGGTGCGCTTTTGGGTGGCGATCGCCTGGGCTACCGCCTGCCTGAGCTGAATCAGGTTGGCCTGCATATCGGCCATGGCCTGCTCCAGCACTTTTTCAGGATCTTCAGCCTGGTTAACCGCACTACTGAGGTTAGCTCGCAGAACTCGCCAAGTCCGATCAAACAGCCCCATTGAGTGATCTCCAAATACTGTGCCCTGCTTCAGCATAACAGGCGGCTAGGGAGGTGTTGAGGCCCATGGGGGCGGTAGAGACCACAAGAGGCAGGGCACAGCCCTCGATTGAATGTCCCAGGCGCTCGGTTCTCCCTCCCCTCGGCTTGCCCCTAGGGCGAAATCACCTGTGCCGGAATTCCCTGTCCCTGGAGCTGGTTGACCAGGTTTTGAGCGGCTGACTGCTGGGAAAATGCGCCCATTTGGATGCGGGTGCCGCTCGAAAAATTGCGCACGTAGGCGTCGCCCACGGCACTGCGAGCCGACTCTAGCGACTGAGCCCCATTGTAGTCAGTCACTACGTAGTAGCTGGGGGCTGCCTGGGGCGGGGCCTGGGTGATAGGGGCCGGGGGAGCAACGGCGGCGGGGGGAGCGATGGGGCGGGGCGGAGCGGGGGCGCGATCGAGGGCCAGGGGCTGGGGCGGCTGAGCGTTGGCGGCGGGCGGAGCCATTTGCAACGCCGGGGGAGCTGCCATCGGGGACGCTGGGGTAGGCGCTGGGGCGCGGGTGGCTGCCGGAGCTGGGGTGGGTGTAGCTGAGCTGGGGTTGGGTGCGGGCCGGGTTGCCGAGCTAGGGGTGGGCGCGGGCCGCACGGCTGGGTTAGGGGCGGCGACTATCTCGGCCCTGAGAACGGCGGAGCTGCTGTTGCCTGCCGCCGTTGGCACGCCGGGCCGGCTTGGGGGAGGAGTGGCGTCGTCGGGGCGATCGCCCGTCAGGGCAGGGCTTTGCCCGTCACCGGCTGGAACCTGAGCCGGTACGACCCGACCCTGGCCCGCCCTGGCAGCATTGGTTGAGGGCAAGGTGCTGATGTTGTTCAAGTCTAAGGACATGAACTCTTTTTCGGACAGGTCTGGCCCCTGGGGCCTAAACCCAGAACTGGCCTGGGCACCCCCGTCCTCTAGGGCGATGGCCCCTTCAATATCGCCTTCGGCAGGGAGGGGATCACCCTTCAAGCGCCGGACAATGGGGTTGTCGGTGAGGTGGCGCACAGACTGCGGCGAGGTGACCAAATAGCCAAAGCTGGCGCTACCGACCAGCAACAGCAGCAGCGCCCCTACCCCCAGGGGGGTAGAGAGGCGCTCAACCAAAGTTGGTGCATAAGCTGGATCGGCGGGGACTTTCGCTCCCTTGGGCAGACTGCCCAGTAAGGCCTCGGTGCTTTCTAAATAGTCTTCTGGGGCGGAGCGGTAGGTGGTGAGGGTGCCGCCATGGCTGAGGCGCACCTGGTTAATGGCGGCAGGCGGGTAGGTCTGATGGTTGGGCAACGCCGCTTGACCGGTCAGCTCTTGCCGCCGGGCGTTGGGCGGTGGTGGCGGCGCAGCGGTCGCGGTGGTGGCGGCGGCGGCAGCAGCGGGCTTAATGGAGATTAAATCGATGGGTTTGCGGGGGGTGCGCAGCTGTAGCCGCGCCGGCGTGACCGGCAGCGGGTTTTGACCAGAGCGACTTTGACGATAGCGGTAGAGCTCGTCATCCAGGTTGAGGTTGAGACTTTCTATCGCCCGTTGCAGGCGTAGGCTGGACTCACCTGAGGGGGCAAAACTCTCAGGCCTGGTGGATAGACCAGAGGGCAATTGCGTCATGGTTATCATCTCCCTGGATGTAGCACTGATTAATACTACTGATTTCTTGCAAGTTGGCAACTGTTCACTGGGTAGATCGGTAGAAAATGCAACCTACCAAAGGCTAGGGTGACTAGGCAGAGCCGCCGTTGATAGGGCTCGTCGCCGGGGTGATTGCTGGGATGGAGTGCTGTGATTTAGGCGTTGATATCGGGCTTTCTAAGCTTAATCACAGGGTGTAGAAAACTGGTATGGGTGCGATCGCGGGCTCGTTATGGGCGGGTGCCTACTGCGCTGGGCTGCTTTGGGTCAGTATTTTGGTTCGTCATCTGGGGCTGAGCCCTTGGGTGGGGGTGGCTGTCGCTAGTGTCGGAGTGCTGGTGGTGGCAGGGTTGGCCGCTGGGCTGCTGCCCCGACGGTGGCCCAGGGGACCGAGCGCGGCGCTTTGTCTGGGGGCCGGGGCGATCGCCGTCGTTGCTGCCCTCAACTATGGCCTGCGCTACCCCACCCCTGGCCCCCTCGACCTCAGCCATCGACTGGCCCAGCCCGAGATCGCGGGGGCGCACCAGGTGGTCTGGGGCGAGGTGCAAGCACTACCTCGCCTCACCCGCAATGGCCGAGGCCAACTGTGGCTCACTACCAGCCAAGTGCGTCTGCTCGATGCCAATCACCATCCGCTGGGTGCGCCCAGCCTGGCGCGGGGCAAACTCTATGTCACCCTGCCTGCCGACCAGATTGCCGGTCTGTTTCCGGGGCAGCGGGTGCAGGTGCAGGGCCAACTCTATGTCCCAGCGCTGCCCAAAAACCCCAACGCTTTCAACTTTCGGGCTTATCTGGCCAGCCAGCGCTGTTTTGTCGGACTTGCCGGTGAAACAGTCACTCCAGACCGAGGGCAGTCTCCGCCACGGTTTGCCCTGTGGCAGCTGAGAGAACGCATTGCCCAGGCCCAGGCTCAGCGCTTGGGCACCCCGGCAGGGCCGCTGGTGAGCGCTATGGCCCTGGGCCGTAAAGCGGTCAACCTACCCTACGAGATTCAGGATGCCTTTGTGCAGGCGGGGATGGCCCATACTCTGGCAGCCAGTGGGTTTCATGTGTCGCTGGTGTTGGGGGTGGTGCTGGCGGCGATGGGGCAGCAGGCGATCGCCGCCCGATTCGCCAACCCGGTGAGAGCCAAGGTGATCGCTGGAGCGCTGGCCCTGGGGGGGTATGTGCTGATCACCGGAGGGCAGCCCAGTGTGATGCGGGCCGCCGTCATGGGGGCGGCGGTGCTGATCGGGCTAGCCCTAGAGCGCAGTGTCAAACCCCTGGGTTGTCTACTGTTGGCGGTGACCCTGCTGCTGCTGTTGCACCCCGACTGGGTTGACGACGTGGGCTTTCGCCTCAGCGTGATGGCCACCCTGGGGCTGATGGTGGCGGTAAAGCCGATTGCCGAACGGCTAGAGTGGCTGCCGACCACGGTGGCGGCGATCGCCGCAGTGCCCTTGGCCGCCTACCTGTGGACCATTCCTTTGTCGCTTTACTATTTCAATACCCTCACCACCTACAGCATTCTGCTCAACATCGCGGCCACCCCGCTGGTGCTGGTGCTCAGCCTGGGGGGCATGGTCAGCGGGGCGATCGCGGCGGTCTGGCCCTGGCTGGGGGCTCAGGCGGCATGGCTTCTCTGGCTGCCTGCCCACCTGCTGATTGCCCTGGTGAAATGGGAAGTTGGCCTGCCCGGCAGCGCCCTGGCCACGGGGCATATTTCCCTGGGGCAGATGCTGGGCCTCTACGGTCTCTACGGTTTGTGGGGCTGGGGCGAGCAGATCTGGCGACCGTTGCGGCGGCGCGGCATGGTGACGCTGCTGATCGTGGCTCTCGCCCTGGGGCCGTTGCTGTATCGCGGGGCCACGCTGTCGCAGGTTACCGTGCTGGCTGCTGGGCAAGATGCGGTGATGGTGGTGCAAGATCGCCGATCGCCCCTGGTCGTCAACAGCGGTACCGACAAAACTGCGTTCTATACCGTGGTGCCCTTTTTGCGTCAGGCGGGCATCAACCAACTCCCCCACGCCATCCACGGCGACGACAGCGATCGCGACAACTGGCACACCATTGCTGAGAAATCGCCAATTCGCACGTTCTATGGGGCCAGTTCGGCTTTGGGGGTACTGCCTCCCGGTGGCCGGTTTCAACCGCTGACGCCGGGCCAAAGCCAGCCGGTGGGTCGGCAACAGGTGCACTATTTGCAGGAGGGGGCTCGGGGGCTGCACCTGAGCCTGCTGCATCGTGACCACTGGCTGCTGTTACCGAGGCTGACGCCCGCGCAGCAAGAACCCTGGGTGCAGGCTCAGCCGGGGTTGCCCAATGATGTGCTGTGGTGGCACGGCGAAGAACTGACGACAGAGGTCCTAGATGCGATCGCGCCTACAGTAGCGATCGCATCAGGGCAGCGCATTCATCCTGCCACCGAGGCCCTGCTCAAGCAGCGCGGCATTGAGGTTTTTTGCACCGAACGCGATGGAGCCGTGACCTGGACCCCTGGGCAGGGGTATCGGGCTCATCTGAGGGGCCGACAGTCATCCCTTGCGTTCCTCGAATAGCAGCCGTTCAGAACCAGGGTTTGGGCAACCAGTCTGGGGTCAACAGGGAACGACTCGCCACCTCTAGCTGGTTGACTGCACCAACTTACTGCACCAACAAATTGAGCTGGTAGTTAATGCGGCCGGTACCGACGGTCTGTTGCTGTACTACCGTATTAGGGCCGTTGAAGGCGATCGCTACCGAGGCCGAGGGAGGCGAATAGCTGCCCATGATGGTCACCTGGGTAATTGACTCATTCAGGTAGGGGCTGACATCCACAAATTCTGACGTGCTGCTCAAGGGCACGCGGGTATGGCCATCGATCTCAATATATCCCTGGAGAGTTGCCCCCGCAGGTACACTCACCGACAGCAGATGGGGCTCGTCCAAATTGGCGCGCTCTAGACTAATGGTGTTGGTCTGGCGTTGGTACGAATCCATAACATCCTTAGCGCTGGCCTGAGACAAAATTGTGCTGAGGGCCTGATAGGTGACCCCAAACGCCTGATTACCGTTGGCCGAGGAAGGCCCCACTGCCGCAGTAACGGCTACCAAAATCAATAGAGCAACCCCAAGGGCCGATGGATGTTTCATAGCCATGACGACATCTCCAGGAAAATGGGGTGAACTGCACCACAGTTGAATCGCTACCTCCAGCGGAGGTTTAGGGTGCTGACGCCATTACTATCAAGTTGTCGATAGCGTGACCCTGACGATCCACTTGGGCAACCCCAACAAACATGGCTACAGGACACCCCCTGGGGTCAGCAAGTTCCCCCCAGCCGCCAAAAAATTACTCTGCCAATGGTGCTGAAGGTCTCCAGGGCAGTTGAGCCCTAGGGAGTAACGGCGATCGCCTGGGGGGCCAGCTGGTAAAAAGCCAAATGGCTAATGCCGTACTGCTTTTGACGCACCAACTCTAGGCCAGAGATGGAAGCCGCTACCCAGGACTCAGGGCGGTGCTCGACGGCAATTTCGCCCGATTCGGCCAGCAGATTGAGGCTCACCACCCGCTCCAGCACTGGCTTGTAGAGCTCACTGTCGTAGGGCGGGTCGAAGTAGATGCAGTCGAAGGGTTGCCCGCGCAATCGTGAGAGTTGTTTGACCACATCGCCTCTGAACAGGCTAAAGTCCTGGTCGGGCTGGGCTACCTGCTGCCAGTTTTCGCGGGTAATTTTGTAGGCATCGGGGGAAAGTTCTATGCCCACGACCTCTGCGGCTCCTCGACATAGGGCTTCGGCCCCCATGGCCCCGCTGCCCGTGCATAGGTCGAGCCAGCGGCAGTCAACGATGCGCCCCTGCCAAATGTTGAACAGCGCCTCGCGTACCCGCGCCGAGGTGGGCCGAGTCTCTAAACCGGGCAGAGTTTTGAGCGCGCGGTTGCCGTAAATACGCAGCATAGGCTAGGCCACAGCCACGGGAGATTGGGCGTTGACCAAATTGACAAAGTTGGCCAGCATGGTCAGGCCAGCGGGAGCCGATTTTTCGGGGTGGTACTGCATGGCCATAATGTGATCGCATGCGATCGCTGCGGTGACGGTCTGAGACCCGTGGGTCGTCGTGGCGGCATTCACCGCTGGGTCGCTGGGTTCAGCATAGTAAGAATGCACAAAGTACACCCAATCGCCATCGGCAATGCCCTGCCACAGGAGGCAGTCTGGCTGGGTCAGCGTCAGCTGATTCCACCCCATGTGGGGAATGGCGATATCGGGTTCTTTCCGAAATTTTTTGATGCGTCCGGGAATGAGTCCCAGCCCTGGCTCGATGCCTTCGTCGCTCCCCTCAAAGAGCAGCTGAAGACCCAGACAAATACCCAAAAAGGGCTTGCCCGCCGCAATCTCTCGCTTGATCGGTTCGATCAGCCCTTTTTCGCGTAGGTGTCGCATCGCCGGGTCAAAGGCTCCATCACCGGGCAGCACCAGGGCATCGGCGGCGTGCAGGTCGGCCACCACATCGGTAATGGTGGGCGTAGCCCCGGCCAGGGCTAACCCCTTGCAGGCTGAGTGCAAGTTGCCCATGTCGTAGTCAATCACGGCGATGTTGGCCATACGCGCTCCAGCCCTCTAGCATCGGAATTCATCCAGACTTTATCCTACTTCCTCCTGCGTTCCCATGCTGCTTACCACCTTTGCTCCCTGGCGTGCCCACCAGATCTCTAATGCTGCCGATGACTTGATTGTTCATCTTCAGCGACAGCAGCAAATTCCGGCTGGCACCACTGTGCTGCGTCAGATTCCGGTCAGCTTTGAGCTGGCTCCGCTGCGGGTGATGGCTAAGCTGGTTGAGCTGCGGCCCCCAGTAGTGGTGTGCTGCGGTATGGCCGAAAAGCGCTCGTATCTGCACCTAGAGCGCTACGGCAAAGGCGAGGATGGGGCTTTAGAGACGTCTTTACCCCTAGACTCACTGCTAGTAGATACGCACGTGACGGCCATCAGTGACTGTGCAGGCACCTACGTCTGCAACCACTTGTATTACCGGCTGCTGGGGGCGATCGCCCAGTACCACTGGCCTACCCAGGCGCTATTTGTGCACATTCCCCCGCTAACCCCGGTGACCCAGCCCCTACTGGCCCACGACCTAGCCTTGATTTTGCAGCGTCTGGGGTCGCTCAAACCCTAAACCAAAAAATTGGGCCTCAGCGGTGCCAAGGCCCAGAAAAGAACCGTCGTCTATGCGGCTGAGTTGGCCGTCACCAGCGACTCTAGCCGGGCCACCAGGTCGTCTTTGGCGACAACGCCTTCAATGGTGTCAACCCGCTCCCCATGCTGAAAAAAGATCAGGGTGGGAATGGCCATAACGTGGAACTGAAGCGCCAGAGCGTCTTCTTCGTCAACGTTGAGCTTGGCGACCTTGGCTCGACCCGCAAAGGTTTCAGCCAGTTCTTCGACAATCGGGTTCATGATGCGGCAGGGGCCACACCAGGCCGCCCAAAAATCGACTAGCACTGGCACATCACTTTGCAGCACCTCGGCCTCAAAGTTGTCGGCGGTAAGGGTGAGGTAGGTTGCATCAGCCATGGTGAATGTCTCCTTGTCTAGTCGAGGTTTAGGTTGCAAAAAAGATTGAGAAAAGCGATTGGCCCCTGATGTCTACGGTACTGCAAAGGCTGGGCGATAGAGACATCAGGAACCCAAATTCAACCTCCCTGGGAGCAGGGAGCCGCTACCCAACTGAGGCTTCGTTGCCAAAGGGCCGCGATTTGCCGCTCTAGGGCAGCGCCTAGCTCAACGACCAAAATGCCCTCGGCACAGGCGCTGTCGTCGCTGAGCCAGGTGCCTTGCAACGTGATCTCTAGCCAGCCATAGTCGCAGGGGGCCATCTCTAGCCCGCTCTCGGCCAGGGGCGAGGCCAGGATAGCCGGGAGCGCAAACGACCCCGCGCCGGGTTGCACCATCAGGGGCCGCCCGGCCCGCAGAGCCACAATGCTGCGCTGGGCTACCATCGCTTCTACGCTGAGGTTTAATTGTTCAATTAATAAATCTGCATCGGAATAGGTCAGTTTCAACATGATCCCTCATGCCTTGAGTACTTGTGAATGAGTTGCGAATGAGTTGCGAATTAAATTAGCGTTGCGTTTAAGTGCGGTTGTGCCGGGGCGGCGATCGCCCCCAGGGTGGGTCTAGCGCTGCGCTAGGCGGCGCTCGGGCTAGAGGTGCGATCGGGCCTGCTGTCGGCGATCGTTGCCGCCTGCCCTTGGTTTTCTGACAAGACACCAATGGCAGCGGCCAGACCGCTGTCAACCCAAACCTAGAGCCTCTAAATAGCGGGATCGGCCAACAATGGCCGTCCCCAGGCGGCAACCCTTGAGGCTTTAACCTCCAAGGCCGTAGACCAGTGCGGCTGTCGGGTTAACCCTGAGACACAAAATGCTGGCAAAAGGGGTGAAAATACTGCCCCACAAAGTCGATTCTGAAGCCGATTCTGCGGTCGCCTAGCCACCCCAACCGATCTCGCCCCAGGAGATGATCGCTCCTACGGGCGTTATTCCGGGCTCGATCAGGGGTGAGAAAACTGCCTAGGGCAATTCCACGTCTAAAGTGAATTAGTCGACTAATTCGGCCCATCAACCCATCGAACCCCGCCACCATGCTTAGCTGGCCAGCATTGCCGGAAGCGGCGGCAGTATTAAATGCGGTGCCAGTAGACATGTTCCGTACCATGGCGGAGTTCCTCAAGCGTAAAACAGCAAGGCTTAGGGAGAAATCGAGGGTATGGTCTAGCTCAGCAGCGTTTAACAGTCACATGTTGGTTTTAAGACGATCCAACGCTGAGGCTTGACGGATACGCTCGAATAACGTTAATACTACACTCGTAATACAAACGTGTCTAGTCTGTCTAAACTGTTAGTTAGTGACTGAGCGGGTTCCGTTGTGATAGGTCCAAAGATGACAGGCTGTAAGCAATCGTGAGTTCAATTCGTCGTCACGACCCGCAATGACCGACTCGGCCCCCGTTGTTCCCCGTTCTTTTTGGAGGTGTGCCCGCCGATGCCAACCCTAACTCGCGTATCAACCACTGAAATGGAAGTTACCAGCATTCGCCTAGAGCGATCGCTGAAGGAAAAACTTAAAGCCCTGGCCGGTAGCCGGGGCTATCAGGCGTTGATTCGCGATGTGCTTTGGCAGTATGTCGAGCACAGCCCCACCGAAGGCGAAACCCAGCTTCAGCCCAGCGATATCTGCGCTAGCTTTGGGGCCGTAGCCGAACAAGACCAGGTCTGTGCGCTGACGGGCCAGCCCATTCCCCTTCATGCCCCTATGCGCTTAGGGCTGACCACCCAGGGCCGCCTGGTGCCGCTGAGCGTAGATAATCTGTAGAGAGCGTTAGGGGCCGGTCTGGGGGTGTGGTGTTGGACAGTCTGACTTTGCCCTCAGATCCCCCTTAGGTGTAGAAACATCAGGTAATTTTTCATAGAGGGATTAATTCTGACAGAATAGAAACCGGTCTATTCTGAGCGTTGGTCAATGACACCTCCTACCGCTACCACCCGCCACTATCAGCAGCAGCTGACCCTGCGATCGCGGGGCAAGTCGCTCCAGCGCTTCACTGCCGAGGTAGAGCAGGTCGTGCGGGCTTCGGGGGTTGAAACTGGCCTCTGTACGGTGTTTTTGCGCCACACCTCCGCCAGTTTGATCATTCAAGAAAACGCCGATCCCGACGTGCTGGTCGATCTGGAAAACTTCTTGGCTAAGCTGGTGCCTGAGGGCAACCACTACATCCACAGCACCGAAGGCCCCGACGATATGCCTGCCCATATTCGCACGGTGCTAACCCACACCAGCGAAACGATTCCGGTGGTGGGGGGGCGGCTGGGCCTGGGCACCTGGCAGGGCCTTTACCTGTGGGAACACCGGGCGCGGGGTTCGGCCCGCGAGGTCATTGTTCATGTCACGGGCTATTAGTATGGTGGATTCCTTTGACCCGGTTGGCTACAGCGCTATTCCTACCCCGCCGGAGGGGTTTAAGTCGGGATTTGTGGGCATTGTGGGCCGTCCCAACGTGGGTAAATCGACCCTGATGAATGCCCTGGTGGGCCAAAAGGTGGCGATTACTTCCCCCACCGCCCAGACCACCCGCAACCGTCTGCGCGGCATTTTGACGAATGACCAGGCGCAAATTATCTTTGTCGATACCCCCGGCATTCACAAGCCCCACCACGAGCTGGGCAAAATTTTGGTCAAAAACGCCCGTATGGCGATCGACTCGGTGGATGCCACCCTGCTCGTGGTCGATGGCAGCGTAGACATGGGGCGCGGCGACCAGTTTGTGGCGGAGCTGCTGGCCCACACCAGCCGCCCGGTGATCTTGGGCATGAACAAAGTGGATCAGCAGCCAGAGGATGAGGATGCGATCGCAGCCCTTGACGCCAGCTACCAGGGGTTAGCTGACGCCCACGGCTGGCCCCTGGTCAAATTTTCGGCCCTGCACGAAACCAGCCTCGACACCCTGCTGGCCACCCTGATCGACCAGCTCGACCCCGGCCCCTACTACTACCCGCCCGATCTGGTCACCGATCAGCCCGAGCGCTTCATTATGGGCGAACTCATCCGTGAGCAAATTTTGCTGAATACGCGGGAAGAAGTGCCGCACTCGGTGGCGATCGCCGTCGATCGCGTGGAAGAAGACACCAACATCACCCGCATTCTCGCCACCATCCACGTCGAGCGCGAGTCGCAAAAAGGCATTCTGATCGGCAAAAAGGGCAGCATGCTCAAGGTGATCGGCTCCGACGCCCGCCAGCAGATTCAAAAGCTGGTGATGGGCCAGGTTTACCTAGAACTCTTTGTCAAAGTCGTACCCAAGTGGCGACAATCCCGCAGCCGCCTCGAAGACTTCGGCTACCGGGTCGAAGAGTAGGCGCGCGAAGACGAGAAAATCAGGCTGTCGTAGGGTGCACCCGCGCAGCGATGCACCATCACGAAGACCATAGGTAGCAGTGCGGTGCGGCTAGCAAAGGGGTTTGCAAAAGGCTGGGCGATGTGGGGCCGCGACGGCACCCCTACGATTGAATGCGTTGCAGCCAAAAGCTTAGGCCAACAAGGCTACCGTGGGGTGTATCTGTGCATCGATGCACCGTCACCCCGCACCAAAGCAGTATCGATGTTAGATTGAAGGCATGACCCGTTTGTAAACTAACGTTAACTTTTGCTTCCCAATGCTGATTCTCTCTGCCACCAACGGCACCAACCTCGACCTGGCCAACGCCTTTGCCGCTGAAGCCACCAAACAGGGCCTAGCCGCCGAGGTGATGAGCCTACCCGATCTGCAATTGCCTCTCTACGACTCGCTAGTGAGCGAAGCTGGCCCAGGGTTGGCCAAGCTAGAGCAGGCGCTCAAGCAGCACCGGGGCCTGGTGATCTGCGCGCCCGAGTACAATGGCTCCATTCCGCCAGTGGTCAGCAATGCGATCGCCTGGTTGTCGGTCAGCACCGATGACTTTCGTGCCCTGTTCAACGGTCGCCCGGTGGCCTTGGCTAGCCACAGCGGCGGCGGCGGCAACAAAGTGACCCTGGCCATGCGGCAGCAGCTCTCGCACCTGGGCAGCATCGTACTGGGGCGCGAAGTAATTGCCACCTCGCAGAAGGCGGCCAATCCCGATGCGATCGCCGCTCTCGTCACTCAACTCACTGCCCTCGAACCCAGCTATGCAGGCGTTCCGGCCAAGGTCTAACGCTTTTACACCCCGCCCGCCCGCTGCCAATAAAAAATCGCCGCCTGAAACACCCCGATCGTAAACCCTAAAATGCCGCCTAGGTTGACGATCGCCTGCAGTTCGTTGCGCACAATCCCTTGAATGGCCATCTCTAGCTCACGGGGCGACGTGCCGCGCACCCGGTCGATAATCACCTGATCGATATTGAGAATAGGGATGATTTGGGCGACGAGAGATTCTAAATCACGCTCCAGGTAGCGCTCTAAAATTAGCGCCAGTTCTTCGCTCACCGGGTCTAAGGATTGAGTAATTACATCTGAATTTTGTAGACGGTTAAGCAGCTGAGTGGCCAGCATTTCCCAATTGATCGAAGCCCCCATGCCGCGCACAAACTCTGGCCCCAGGGTGCGAATGTAGCCCTGCACTGACTCGCGCAGATTGCCGCGCACCTGACGCACCGTCGACACCGGCAGGTTTTGCAGCGACACCCGTTGCAGTGACTCTTGCATGCGTTTTTTAAGCTGTAGCGCCACAATCAATTCTGAAATGCGGGCATTGCTCACCTCGCGCTCGTCTAGGCAAAAGGCCCGCAGGCGGCTCAGAGCATTGCGCACCCCAAACAGGTTGGCCACTACCCAGTAGGTGCCGCTGGTGCGCTCCCGAAAGATCGTGTCGATCACTTGAATGTTGCGATCGGTGAGAAAATCGACCACCAGCTGCCGCATTTTATCGGGCGGAAACACGCCGCTGAGTAGCCAGGTGGCAATCTGGTCGGCCTGCTCGGGGGTGAGCTTAAAGTCGATCAGCACCTGGTCAAACAGCTGGTTTAGCTGGGGTTCGAGAAAGTCGTCGCGTCGCGCCCAGACGCGAATCAGCCGAGGCAGCGACTTGCCAAACAGGTCTTTTAGAATGGCCCCAGCAATTTTAGCGGTGCGATCTTGGGCGCGGCTCTGCACCTGGTCAAGGGCCAGCTGCAACAGCCACTTGATCGCCGCTTGGGTGCGATCGGTCTGCAACAGCCGTCGGGCCAGATTTTGCAGCTCTTCGGGGGTGAGCAGCGACCCCATAATGGTGTCAGAGATGCGTTGGGCCAACCGCTCCTGGTTGCTAGGTATTAGCCCTGGGGTAAAGGGCAGCCGCCGCTTGCCCAGATATAGCGCCCGATAGGGGCGAAACAGCATTTTGATGGCGATGTCATTGGTGAAATAGCCAATCACACCCCCCACCACAGGTGGAGCCAGCAGTAGCCACAGATCAGACCCGGTCATGGCAGCCAACCACAAGCACGCCCATCAGCCCACCGGCAATGGGGTAGTGAATGGCCCGCGCAAACCCAGCCTGATGGGCCAGCTCAACCTGCTCAGGCCCAGTGGGGAACCGCTCAACGCTGGGGCCAATGTAGGCATATTCATCGGAGAGACCCATCGACTGGGCCGTAGGCACGACCAGCGTATCGAGGTACCAGCGCTGAAATTGCTGGGCTAGCCCTCCTTGGGGACGATGAAAGTCGAGAATAGCAGCACTGGCCCCAGACTTGAGCACTCGCCGTAACTCGGCTAGCCCCTGGGGAATATCGGTGAGGTTGCGCAGACCATACCCCATGGTAGCGGCATCGATACTGCTGTCCTCAAAGGGCAGGGCCAGAGCATCTCCCCGCACCCAGTGGATCTGGTTGGGGAGCTGGGTTGGGTGCTCAAGCCCCGGTGGGCAGATTTTGGACCACCGCTTCGCCGCCACCCCCAGCAGCTCTGCTGAAAAATCTAGACCATAAACGGTACCGGTGGACCCCACTGCCCGGGCTAGCATGAGTGCCAGATCGCCACTGCCGCAGCATAGGTCTAGGGTTGTGTGCCCTGGGGCTGCGCCGCTCCAGCGCACGGCCATCCGCTTCCAGACGCGGTGTAAGCCAAAGCTCAGGCGTTCGTTCAAGCTGTCATAGACCGGGGCAATGCGATCAAACAGGCCCTGAATATCGGTGGCAGTTGGCGATGATGGTTGGGCAAGTCCCACGGCAGTACAGCTAAAGAAGATCAACCTTTACTGTAACGCTGCCCCTGACCCTCAGCTACGGTATACCGTAGGGTTTGTTACATCTGCTGGCAATTGGTAATCTGTACCTCATTCCCCACCGTCTCCGGTGTTGGCGTTGGCGCGGTGTCTGCCGTACCCTGGCAAATCATCGCCGCTAACTGAGCCTCGCCTGTGGAGTTGAGGGTCGTAAACACGACCCCCGCATAGCCTCGCAACGCCGGATTAGTCGGTATGGCCCGGGTGCTGGTGCTGGCTAAACCGGTGGTCGTAGACGTGACGATGTAGGTATAGTCGGCTGGGACTGGGTTGGCGGCCAAGCCCAGTTCATTGGTGGATGTGGCAAAGCGGGCATGCTCGACAAAAAAGGCTTGCTGGGCGCGGTTAACCATGCCAATGTATTTCAGCGCTCCAGCCTGCTTAGCCCGAGCCACCTGATTTAAAAAACTGGGTAGAGCAATGAGCGACAACGCGCCTAAAATCACGATCACCACCAACAACTCTATCAGCGTGAACCCCTGCGAGTTGGGGACGGCAGAGATAAGACTGGGCCTGAGCCAGGAGCGGTGATTAGCCATAGCAATGGAAAATCCGATGGAAAGTCGCCCTTCCTTCTACGCAGTTTTACGGGTAAACCCGGATCGCTCGGGGTTAGCTTCACCGGGACTTTAAATACATCCAATACACCCTGCATCAGCTCAGTCGGGAGGCCCATATCGCTAGAGACTTGTTGTCCTATGAGCGCACAGCCAACGCAGCGTAACCCACCCTAGACCTTGCTTTACTCGATCACGGCTAGGCCTAGCAGGGCCTAAATTAGCTACCCTGGTCTTACTGATGACGATCGCTTTAGGGGGCGCACGTCAGTCTTGGCCCTGGCCTTAGCACCTGATGAACCGCTTAGCTCGGCCAAAACGGTCTAAACTGACAGACTATACCTATTGAACCTGAACGATTTGGACACCGTGCCCTCTCTCCCCCACAGCCCTACTCCCCTACGTGTCTTTATGACCGGGGCCAGCGGCTGTATTGGCCACTACATTCTCGAACTGCTGCTAGAAAGCGATCGCTACGAGCTGTTTTTGCTGCTGCGCCACCCCGAGAAGCTGCGGTTGCCGGTGCAAGACAACCCTAGAGTGCACATTCTGCTCGGCGGGCTAGAAGATATCACCCCGTTTGAGGCGCTACTGGACACCATCGATATCGCTATTTTTACTGCCGCCGCCTGGGGGGGCGATCCGGGCTACGTAGACGCGATCAATGTGGGGGCCAATTTGGGATTGATGGGCTACCTCAACCCCGATCGCTGCCAGCAGGTGATTTATTTCTCCACCGCCAGCATTCTGAACCAGCGCTGTGACCCTCTACCGGAAGCCGGGGAGATTGGCACGGATTACATTCGCACTAAATATGACTGCCACCACCGGCTGCGCGATCTGCCGGTGTATGACAAAATCACCACGGTATTTCCTACCCTGGTGTTTGGCGGCGACAAAGACAAACCCGCCTCGTTTATTTCGGCTGGGTTGCAAGACGTCACCCGCTGGATGTGGCTAGTGCGATTCTTTAAAGCCGACGCAGGGTTTCACTTTGCCCATGCCCAAGACATTGCCACGGTGGTTAACCATCTAGTCGAGCACCCTTCTACCCAAGGCTACCGCGAGTATGTGGTGGGCAACCCGCCGCTGACGGTGAACCAGGCAGTCGAGCAACTGAGCGACTACTTTGGCCAGCGCATCTGGTTTCGCGTGCCGCTGTCGATGTGGCTGGCGGATGTGCTGATCAAGGTGTTTCGCGTGCAGATGGCCCCGTGGGACTATTTTTGTCTGCGCTACCGCCACTTTGTCTATGCTGGGGCGGTTAACCCTGGCAGCTTTGGCATGGAGCCCTACTGCTCAACCCTGGCAGACCTGATGCGGGTGCACGGCATTGACGGGGTGAAGCGAAGCAAGAAAATCAGATCCTGATTTGCTACTTCACCTCAAACCGATAGGGCATTAGGGTATAGATACCCCGGGGGTCGTTGAGGGTGCGAATTAGCTGGGTGTCGTCGAAGAAGCGCAGCACCTGAGTGGTGAGGGGGTCTTGGGCGGTGGCCTGGGTGGTTTCGGTGCTCAGGAAAATTCGCAAAAACCGCTGCCATTCCCCTGGCTCGGGGTACTCTTTTAGCCGCCAGTCATCGCCGAGGTTGGCTAGCTCGGCAGCGGTGGCGATCGCCGGGCTTAACCCCCCCAATTCATCTACCAGTCCTAGTTCTAGGGCCGACTGCCCCGACCACACGCGCCCCTGGGCCAACTCTGCCACGACGGGGCGGTCTAGGTCGCGCCCTGTGGCCACCCGGTCGAGAAAGCTGTCATAAATGGTGTCAACGGCCCGCTGCAAAATGGCTAGTTCAGCCTCGGTTTTAGGACGGGTGGTAGAAAAAATATCGGCCAGCTCAGCGGTTTTGACTCCCTCCCAGTTGACCCCTACCTTGGTGCCCAAGTTTTCGAGGTTGAGAAAGATGCCGTAGACGCCAATGGAGCCGGTAATTGTGGTGGGCTGGGCCAAAATGGCATCGGCTTGGGAGGCGATCCAGTAGCCGCCGGAGGCCGCCACATTGCCCATCGACACCACCACGGGTTTGCCCGCTTGCTGCACCAGCTGCATCTCTCGCAAGATTACCTCTGAGGCGGTGGCGCTGCCACCGGGGCTGTTGACCCGCAGCACCACGGCTTTGACATCGTCATCCTGGCGCAGTTGGCGCAGCTGACCAGCTAGGGCATTGGCGGCAATCACACTGCTGGGGCCAAAGTCGCCGTCACCACCGTCGACAATGGGGCCTTCGGCATAGACCAGGGCCACCTCGTTGCCAGAGCGGCGGCTGAGCAGGGGGTCGTCAACGGTGGTGGCGTAGCGGCCCAGGCTAATCTGGCGAAAGTCGAGGCTGTCGTCGCTGTCTTCTAGCTCGCCCGTGATGTCGCGCAGGGCGGCGATCACTTCATCTTCGTAGGCGATCGCATCGGCCAGGTTCTGATCCTTCGCCTCGCTCCCGAATAAAAACCCCTGAGTGTTGGCAATGGTTTGTAGCTGCTGGGGCGATAGCTCTCGCGGTTCAGCGGCGCTGGTTAGCAGGGTTTGCCACACCTCCCCTAGCAGCCGCTGGGTTTGCTCCCGCTCTTCGGGGCTCATGGTGTTGCGGGTGAGGGGCTCAACCGCCGACTTGTATCGGCCCACCCGCGTCACCTGTACCCCCACTCCCAGCTTCTCCAGCGCCTCGGCCTGGAACATGGTTTCGGCGTAGAGGCCATTCATCTCCACTTCGCCAAAGGGGTTGAGGTAGATCGTGTCGGCCAAAGCGGCCAGGGCATACTCCCGCTCGCTCCAAGACAGGTTGTAGGCCAGGATGGGTTTATCGGTGGCGCGAAAGGCCTCCAACGCCTGCTGAATTTCCCCTTGGCTGGCCAGGCCGGTGCCTAGGCCGCCGCCACCTTTGAGATAGAGAGCCACAATGCGATCGTCGGTGGCGGCATGTTCTAGCGCCAGCACCGCCTGGCGCAGGGTCAGGGCACTGGGAGTGTTGCCACCCAAGACGATCGCGCCGGGGTCAATGGCCTGGGGCGAATCGGGAATAACCGTAGACAGGTCGTAGACCAGCACTGTGTCGCGTTCGACGGTGGGGGCATCGTCCCGCGACAGGCCCGCCATGAGCACCCCTACTAGCCCCACAGCCCCCAGGGCGAGCAAAAACCCCACCAGCAAAAAGAACAAAATCGACCCGGTCAAACTGGCCAGGGTGTACTTCAGAAATTGCCGCATGGGAGTTATTTAGGGTTAGGGCGTGAGGAGATTAGGTTGCCAGTCTAGCGGTACACGTCGGCATCTTCGGCATCGTCGTAGGTGTCGATCGCCCCTTCATCGGGGGTCTGGCTCATTTCTTCTTTAAAGCCGCGCAGGGTTTTACCCAAAGCGCTGCCCAGCTCAGGAATTTTTTTGGGGCCGAAAATCAGCACGGCGACCCCAATGACGAGAGCAACTTCAGTCCAGCCGAGGTTAAACATGGCGTTACGGGGTTGGAGGTTTGTTTAACTATACAGCCTGGGGCGAAAGCAGCAGAGCGCCAGGTCGTTGGTTAGTCAACAACTTGAATGGTCCTAGCCCAAGACCTGATTCTGCTGCTTTGGCTATACCACGGCTGTTTCGGGGGCAAAGCGAAAGCCTGCCTGGCGAATGCGATCCATGGCGACGGCTAGGCGATCGCAGTCGGCAATTAGGCTGACGCGAATGTAGCCCTCGCCACCGGGGCCGAAGGCGTTGCCGGGGGTGACCACGACTCCGGTTTCTTGCAGCACCCCTAGGGCAAAGTCAGTGGAGGTGGTGTCGGGGGGGCAGGGCACCCATAGGTACATGGTGGCCTGGGGTTTCTCCACCGTCCAGCCCAGGGTGGCAAACTCGTCGATTAGAAAATCGCGCCGCGACGAGTAGCGCCGCTGCACCTCTTCTAGATAGTGATCGGGTAGCGACAGGGCCTTTTCGGCGGCCCGCTGCAGTGCCGCAAAGATGCCGTAGTCGAGGTTGGTTTTGAGGGTGCGCAGCCCCTGAATAATATGGGAGTTGCCCACCACAAAACCCACCCGCCAGCCTGCCATGTTGTAGGTCTTTGACAAGGTGTGAAACTCGACGCCGACCTCTTTGCCACCGGGAATCTCGAGCAGACTGGTGGGCTGGTAGCCATCAAAGGCCAGCTCGGCGTAGCAGAGATCGTGCACCAGCAAAATCTGGTGCTGGTGGGCAAACTCTACCGCCCGCTCAAAAAACTCGCGGGGAGCGGTGGCGGCGGTGGGGTTGTTGGGGTAGTTGAAAAACAGCGCCTTGGCCCGCTGGGCGACCTCGACCGGAATGGCGTCGAAGTCAATTAGCCAGTTGTTGGCGGCGGTGAGGTGCAGGTTGTAGATCTCAGCGCCTGCGATCGCCGGACCGCGAAAGTGGGCCGGGTAGGCTGGGGTCGGCACTAGCACCAGGTCGCCGGGGTTGATAAAGGCCATTGCTAGGTGGGTAATGCCCTCTTTACTGCCCAGCAGCGGCAGAGCCTCGGCAGTGGGGTCGAGCGCAACGCCGTAGCGCCGGCCGTACCAGTCGGTAATGGCGGTGCGAAAGCTAGCGGTGCCCTCAAAGGGGGGGTAGCCGTGGGTAGACACATCGCCGATCGCCTCGCGGGCGGCTTCTACCACAGGCGACGGAGTGGGGCCATCGGGGTTTCCCATGCCCAGGTCAATCAGATCGAGCCCCTGCTCCCGCGCCCGCGCCTTGAGTTCATCGAGGCGGGCAAAGACGTAGGGGGGTAGGGCACTGAGGCGATCGGCAGTGGGCATCCAGTCGAGGGTCATGGCTGCACCTCCGGGGCAACGCGAGAAGAAGGACGAACGGGGAGAGCTGAGCGCGATTTCTCGCGCAGCTCGGGACAGAGCGGTGACACCATCGCCGCCATTACCGCCTCGGGGGCCACAGTAAAGGGCAGATGATGAATATCAGACCCCTCGCGGCAGGCAAATTCTGCCGCCTGGGCTAACTGGTTTAGGGTGATGTCTCCCAGACCCAGATCGGCTAAGGTTTGGGGTAACCCCACCGTCTGATAAAACGGCAACAGCTGCTGGCGGGCCGCTCGGGCCAGGGCCGCATTGCCCCCCATTTCTTCGAGCCGTAGCTGCACCAAAATGCCGTAGGCCACCTTCTCCCCGTGGAGAATGCCGTGGCAGGCAGGCAGCTGGGTGAGGCCGTTGTGTACCGCGTGGGCGGCTACGGTGCGGCACTGGGCTCCGCCAATGCCGCCAATCACCCCAGCCAGCAGCACGGTGGCATCGACGACTTCTTGCCACTCGGGGCCGCCCCACTGACTGAGGGCGGCGGGGGTCTTTTGCAAGAGAATGTCGCGCAGCACGCGAGCCTGCTGCACCGCTGCCACTAGCAACGTTTGCTGGCTGGTGCCGCTGCTAATGGCCGCCTCGTACCACTTGGCTAAACCATCGCCAATCCCCGCCACCAGGGTGCGCCGGGGGGCGGTACGCAGCAGGTCGTAGTCCAAAATCAAAAGACTGGGGCAGTTGTCTAGGGCGACATCGTAGAGAAAGGCCCCCTGGTCAGAATAGACATTGGACAGAGCAGTCCAGGCGGCGCAGGTCGCCCCCGAGGTGGGCACGGTGACCACCGGGCAGCGGAGTTGGTGGGCCAGCAGCTTTGCCGCATCGAGGGCTTTGCCGCCGCCCAGGCCAATCACGACATCGGCCCGATGCTCGGTGGCGGCAGTCCGCAAATGCTCCAACGCTGCTTCGCTACAGTCGCTGCCGTAGTTTGCTGTCTGCGTTGCCAACCCCTGCTGCTCTAGAGCGGCCATTAGCGGATCGGCTAGCTTTAGGCTGCTGGAGCCGCCCACGACCAGCGGGCGCTGCCCCAAACGGGCGATCGCACTGCCCTGGCCGACTAAAATACCATCGCCGCGAACGACCTGGGCCGGGGCGATGGCAAGGGTAGGTAGTTGAGAAAGGGTCATAGAAATGGGGAGGAGATAGGGAATAGGTGGGGAATCCGGTGGCAGAGCGGAGTCGTGGCCTAGCCTCTTAGCGGCCTACCATGAGGCGCTTAGCTCTCGGTAGGCAGAGTTGGCCAATGATCGCGCTCAATCTTGACGATAAACCCTTCCTCTGAACCCTTGGGGGCGGGCTGAATTTGGCCCAGGTAGAGGAGCCGAGAGACGCCGTTGGGCTCGTGGGCAATAGTGCGGGCGCGAATGGTGGCGATTTGCCCCGGCAGGCCCAGACGGTAGGGCTTAAACAGGTTACTGGCGGCCTGGTTCAGGGTGGCGTCTAGGGTTTCGGGGGTAATGGTCGGAGGTACCGTAATCACGATCTGGCTGGCCCCCGAGTCGTAGACCGTGGCGTAGGGAATAGCACCGGGCACCGCCGTGCGGCTGAACGGTTCAAAGCTGAGACCCAGCAGGCCCACCGTCAGTACCCCGGCGAACCCTGTGGCTCCCACCAGTCGAAACCGAATGCCCCACTTGAGCACGAAGGCGAGCACAGTCAGAGCCGCCAGGGCCAGGGTACCAATACCGCCCCACTGGGTGGCCACTAAAAAATCACTTGGGCTGAGCATAGGGCAATGACAGGGTTATAAACTCAAAGACTCAGGCAGCTAGACTACTCAAGATATCGCAGAAGCCCTTTGCTAATCAGGCTCACTCAAACTGAATGGCCCGAAACAGAGAGGCACTTGCCCCGGTGACTCAGGCCCCGAGTTAACGTGCTCCCTGGGTGCAGATGCCCCTGGTATCTAGCAATACTCTTTGCTAATTGATCCTATCAGCAGTTTTCCTGTCTTTGCGCGAGGCCGTCACAACTGAGGTGAATTCTGGCGCAAACTTGTCTGCCTATTTGTCTCAAACTTGGAGACAAATAGGCAGACAGACGTTGGCGATCGCAACGTTTGCCAACAGCACTGGGGCCTCAGCGCGCGATCGTCCCGCCTCGCAGCCGTCTCTACCCCCGGCTACAGCCCGATCAAAACTCAATAAATTTAGGTTGTAAACCTAACCAAGACACGGTAAAACTTGAAGCCGTAGCAATAACAACGGCGGCAGTAATGACACAGGTAGCGGAGACAGGCAAGGGTAGATTCCGACTGCGGCATGGTGCTCGTACGGCAGGGCTTTTGCTGCCGCTGCTGTTGCTTGGTTGCGGATCCTCTAAGGTCGCCCAGTGCAATCAGCTGGCCGAGGTGGTCAACCAGACCCAGGGCTTCATGCAAGAATTCGAGACCGAGATTCAAACCTTTAGCGAGAGTGCTGCCCAAGTCAAAAACCTAGACGATATTAAGCTAGCTGCCAGCCAATACACCACCGCCGTCGATAAGGTCGTCGCCAACCTCGATGGTCTCGTGGGCGACCTCCAGGCCACCACCCTACGCGATGACGATTTAAACCAGTTTAGAGATAGCTACGTCGGCGTGGTTCAGGGGTTTAGCAGCGCCCTCACCGACGCCCGCGAAGCCATGGAACTCGTGGTTCAAGTCGAGTCTGAGGCCGAACTGCCCGCCAAAATTGAGGAGTCGCAGCAGCAGACCATGACCGCCGTAGCTGCCATTGAAAATCTCTCCCAAACCGAATCTCAGCTGATCAACGAGGTGAACGGCTACTGCGGCGCGGCCCAACCGACTGACCCCTAAGGCTGAGCGGCCCTAAGGCGACTTCTGGAAAATAGTTGCCCCATGGCGGGCATTGCCCACCCTACAGCCGCTACAGTCGCTGGATTAGAGGCGGTATCTGCTTGCCTAGAAATCTCCTCAATTTGCTCTCCGGGGGGCACCCCAGAACAGACCGTGTGCCGCCCCGATCGCCACTGCCGCTAGTGCCTACTAGAAACGGAGTGAAACCCCCAAAACCCTATTTTCAAACAGTTGACTGGTTTTGGCGGGCTGCAAGGGGCGATCGCAAGTTGTTTGATTATTCTTAAAAACTGCGCTGAGATCAACAAGACAATCCTCTGAAAATCAACAGGTTGGGTAAATATCCGGCAATGTGGAGCATTTTTTAGAACTAAACCTATACTTTTAATCTGTAAGAGCCGCTCGGCCTCAAACCTTTCAAGCTTCTGGCGCTTAGACTATCTCCATGACGTAGTCGTTTGCCGTAGCCAGGTTTTATGCGCCGAGATGCCGGTTGTTCTGAGGTTTAGATCTAAGTGCCGAGCCCCTGGTCTGACTAATCCTCGGCGGGTCTTTGATGGCTTGAGGCAGTACGTTGAATTAGCTTCAGTAACCCGTTTCCGTAGTGCTGCCACCGTGTTTAAGTTAGTTCCACCCTTCGTTGCTGAAGCTTAAATAGCTCGTAATTTACCTAGCCTGAGATCTCTCTACCCCGTGTCCTACCAGTCCCAAGTTCCGCCCGATTTGAAACAAGACCTGCTGCGAGCCGTAGACAATAGCCCCGCAGATTGGATTTTGCTAAACCTAGCTCTCAGCACGATGAAAATGGGGGGGCATCGCTACGGGGCATTTCTAGATGCAGCGACCACCGCTGCCAAGCTAGCGATTTACAGCACCTTTATTGAGCAAGGCAACAACATTCGCAAAACCGGCTTTTTGTATCACGTTGAGCCCAAGCGAGTGAAGGCTATCGTGCATGAAATTCAAGACGCCTTGGCAGAAGGGCAAAGCCTCAAGGTCCTCAACTCCAAGGAACCCTATTACCTGATTGCCCTACCCTTTCTCTGGCAAGAGCACTTTCCCTGTCGGCTGGGGGAAGCTCGAGTCCGCATTCAGGGGCTCACCCCTGGCGAACGCAAAAGCATTGAGGAGAGCTTGCCCGCCGGTACTCCCCAAGCCCGGATTTTGGACCAGGTGGAGTTTAACGAACTGATGGAACTCCTCCATCAAACCTCCCAAGAAGAACTGCCGGAGAGCCAGCGGATGCCCTTCAGCGACGCGCTGATGTCTCACATTAAGTTTCGGCTGCTGCACTCGGATACGGTCATTCAGATCGATTCTCCTCTGGTGGATATTCCGCTCTATGCCCTGGCCAGCGAATCCTATTCGCCCAAAGGGGAGCAGGAACGGGTCTTTGCCATGATCGACGACGTAGCTCGCTACTTTGCCCTTCTGCAAGCCTGGGTGCGAGAAGAAGTCGGGGTGCTGCGGGGGGTCGAGGTCTTTGACGTCGCGCCCCATCTCCGCCAGGAAGCGCTCCAAGAACTCGACGAAATGCTGCGGGTCTGGGCCGACAAATACCACCAGGATGGCGGCTTGCCCATGGTGCTTCAGTTTGCGGCAGGTCGCCGAGAGTACGACTGATACCAAAACGCTAGCGCTCTACTCCGCCGCTCGGTTCTCCCGGTTTGGGCTAAGCTGAGAATGATGTAACGAAATGTAACTTGCATGGGCCGTGCTGCTTCATCCGTTGGGCGCAGGGTAGTGGTGATTGGCGCTGGTATTGGCGGCTTGACCGCTGCTGCGTTACTGGCTCGCCGGGGCTATGGGGTCAAGGTGTTTGACCAGGCTGGGGTGGCTGGGGGCTGTGCGTCAACCTTTAAGCGTCGGGGGTTTACCTTTGATGTCGGCGCTACCCAGGTGGCGGGCCTAGAGCCTGGGGGCATTCACCACCAACTTTTTGCTGAGCTAGAGCTGCCCCTGCCTGAGGCCACGCCCTGCGATCCAGCCTGTGCCGTATTTTTGCCGGGCGAAACCAAACCCATTCAGGTGTGGCGCGATCCCATGGCGTGGCAGGCCGAACGCCAGCGTCAGTTTCCTGGCAGTGAGCCATTTTGGCAGCTGATGCAAACGCTGTTTCAGCCGAGCTGGCGATTTCAGGGGCGGGAGCCGGTGCTGCCCCCCCGTAACCCCTGGGATCTGTGGCAACTGGTGCAGGCCCTGCGCCCCGACACCCTGGTGACAGTGCCCTACACCTTTGCCACCGTAGGGCAGGTGCTAGAGCGGCTGGGCCTGGGAGGCGATCGCCGCCTAAAGACCTTTCTCGACCTTCAGCTTAAGCTTTATTCTCAGGTGAGTGCCGACGAAACCGCCCTGCTCTATGCGGCCACGGCGTTGAGTATGGCCCAAGCACCCCAGGGGTTATGGCATCTCCACGGCAGCATGCAGGTGCTCAGCGACAGTCTTGCAACAGCGCTGGTGCGTGATGGGGGAGTGGTAGCGCTCAACCACGGGGTGCAGCAGGTGCACCGCGATCGCCGTGGCGTGACTGGGGTAACGGTGCAGAACCAAAAGACGGGGGAGGTCTGGCTAGAACCCGCCGACCACGTGGTCGCCAACGTGACGGTGCAGAATTTGGTGCAGCTGCTGGGCGATCGCGCTACCGCACCAGGGGCCAACTCTGGCGGGCTGGGGGGGTATCGTCGCCGGGTGGCGGCGCTGCCCCAGGGCAGCGGTGCGTTTGTGCTGTATCTGGGGGTTGAAGCGGCGGCAATTCCGCCTGACTGCCCGCCCCATCTACAATTTTTCTACGACTACGATGGCCCGATTGCCGAAAACAACACGCTATTTGTGTCGGTTAGCCGCCCCGGCGACGGACGAGCCCCCGAGGGGCGGGCCACGATCATTGCGTCTTCGTTTACTGACCTGAGCCCCTGGTGGCAAACCGATGACTATAACGCGATGAAGCAGGCCTACACCGATAGCGCATTGCAGCGGCTGGCGGGCTACTTTGATCTGCGCCGCGACCATCTAATTCATGTGGAGGCGGCAACCCCTCGCACCTTTGCTCGGTTTACAGGCCGCGATCGCGGCACTGTGGGTGGGCTGGGTATGCGGGTCAGCACCTTTGGCCCCTTTGGCTTTGCCAACCGCACGCCGATCGCGGGCCTGTGGCTGGTGGGCGACTGTACCCATCCTGGCGAAGGCACCGCAGGGGTAAGCTACTCGGCGCAGACGGTGGTGAAACAGATTGAGGCCGCTTAGCACACGGTATACAGACCAAAATCACAAAAAATCTATAAAAACTTTAAAAATTGCATTTTAAATAGCGGAGAAAACCAGCCCTTACCTAGGTATTATTGACAGAACTATGACCGTACTACGGAATAGTCTAAGTAGTATTCACTACTGGTGGACTGCTTAGGCGATCGGAGTCGGGCTCCTTTCCAGGGTCTGGCTTTTAGTGCGTAGCATGGTCTCTCGGATATGGTGTCTCCGGTTCCTCCGCCTCTACAATCAGGTCAGCAGCATGAGTCCCTGGGATTCTCTAGATTCGTGGTCAAACTACTCTAGTCGTCCGCCGGCTAGCCTAGAAGATCAGCTCTACCAGCACTGGCAATATTGGCGCAAGCAAGAGTCTCCCCAAGCGCTAATCCAGCGCTTTCGCCAGCTATTTTTGGATGTGGCTAACTACCCCGACGGTGCGATCGCCAACGCGCTGCTGCTCTTATCTGAGCAAGACACCGCCGAGCGCGAGTTTAAGTATGTTCTCAACCGCTGCTGCTATACCCTAATCAATCTCTGGTACACCCAACCTCGCGACCACTGGGCCATTCCAGAACTGGTGCAGTTGTTTAACGACTTGCCCCCGGCCCCTCTCTCTAACCCTAGGGCTAAGCAGGTCTACAGTCTGGTTCAAGACTTTGCCCAGACCGAGCAGTATGCGTCGCTGGTGCGGCTTCAGCAGATTATGACCCCCCAGCGTGAGCCGGGTGCCCCGGTCAGCGTGGTGATTGAAGAGCAGCCCCTGGCCCATCGCATTCGCCACTACCCATTTCTCTACGACAGCAGTTTGCTCACTAAGGACAGTGGGCAAGAGCAAAAGCAGAATATCAGTGATCTGCGCCGCCGGGCCGAAACCGATCTGGGTATTCGGCTAGCGCGCTACCATGCGCAACACCACGTTCTCGATAAAGCGGGCCAGGCCATCAACCCGACGCTGTTAGATGCGGCAGGGCTGAACGAGGCGCTCAGCTTTTACACCGGCAAAATTGATGGCCGTACCCACCGTGACCAGGCCCGCTGGTTTGCCACCTATAGCAAAACCGTGCGATCGTTCCGCGACTTTAAAGATGAGTTTGTCGACTATCTGATTCACCCAATCGCGGCGGCAGAACCCAAGTACAGCGGCAACCACTTTACCCGCAACCTGCGCCAGTATCTGCGCGAAACCCTGACGGAGTTTGACAATCAGCCTCTAAACAGCTTTATTTTGGTGGAAACCTGTCGCCGCCTGCTCAACTTTTTAGTGGTCGATAGTCCCCAAAAGCCAGTGTTTCGCAATTTTCGCCACCTGGTTAACGATGTTGGCCACACCCTGACCATGGGGCTATTGCTGCGGCTAGTGCTGTTTTGCTCGGCGGCTAAACCCTGGCTAGAGCGCTGCTTTTCGGTGCTGTTTAACGTGCATGAGCGCCGCACCTGTAAAGAGGTGCCCTGGCTGGTGACCAGCTTAGAGCATGCCAACGTGGCGCTGATCACCAACTTTGGTGACGTGGGCTATCAGTTCTAGCGATCGCAGGGGCGATCGCTCGGCAGACTTGGGCGACTGCTGGAAAATTGTTTCCTTAATGGTTAATGGTGGGCAGTGCTTACCCTACGGTCGCCATTACGGTGGCTATAGTTGCTGGATGAAAGGGAATCTGCTTGTCTACAAGTCTGCTTAGCCATTGGCTGCGCTGGACATTAGCCGTGCTAGGCAACAGAGGTTTTCCTGGGTGTTAGCGCTTAGGGCCAGGGAGAGGGCAGGGTTGGCACAGAACTGGAGTTGGGTTAAGCGGGTTGCGATCGCCGCTGTAGCGATCGGCCTGGTGTTGCGCTTTGCCAACCTAGATCGCAAGGTCTATTGGCACGACGAGGTCTACACCAGTCTGCGGGTGGCGGGGTATGTTGGCCCGGCGGTGGCGGCGGCTGTGAGCGATCGCCCTGACCTGACGGCGGCAGACCTACTGCGCTATCAGCAGATGCCCCCGGCCCCTTCGCTCACCGACTGCTGGGACTCGCTGTCGGCCAACCCCGAGCACCCGCCCCTTTACTACCTGCTAGCCCACGGCTGGGGTCGGCTGTTTGGCGCATCGGTGGGGGGCTACCGGGCGATCGCGGCGGTGTTTGGGGCGATCGCCCTGCCGGTGATGTTTTGGCTGGCGCGGCAGCTGTTTCCGCTACCGTCGCCGATTCCCTGGGTGGCGACCGCCCTGCTGGCTCTGTCGCCTGTGCAGCTGATCTACAGCCAGGAGGCGCGGGAATATACCCTCTGGATCGTCGGTCTGCTGCTGGCCCACGGCACCCTGGTGCGGGCGCTACAGCAAAAAACGGCCTGGGCCTGGGTGGCCTACGGGTGGGCGATGGGGCTGACCTGGTATGGGTCATTGATGACGGTGCTGCTGGGGCTGAGTCACCTGGTGTTTGTCGCGCTCAGCCAGCGATCGCGGCGATCGTGGCTGGGGTTTGGGCTGGCCCATGGCCTGGGCCTGGGCCTGTTTTTGCCCTGGATCGTGACCATTGTGAGCCAGTGGGGACGACTGCAAGCGGTGACGGCCTGGACCCGTGAACCCAGGCCCCTAGGGTTTTTGGCGCAGTTGTGGGGTCTGCACTACAGTGCCGCCGTGGTCGATTTTAATCTTCCCCTAGACCACCCCTTTACGGTGGCGGGGCCGACTTTGGTCTTGGGGCTGGGGGCGGTGGGGCTGGGCTATCTGTGGCGCAACTATCCGCGATCGACGGTGTTATTTTTGGCCTGTGGGCTGCTGGTGCCGCCGCTGGTGCTGATCGGCAGCGACATCGTGAGGGCGGGGCAACTCTCGCGCAACACCCGCTACTTTTTGCCGTCGCTGGTGCTGATGCCCCTGGCGATCGCCCCCCTGATCACCCATGGGCTGACCAGCCCCCAGCGGTGGATGAAGGGGGTGGGAGCCACCCTACTGGCCCTTCTGCTCGCTCTAGGCTTAGCCTCGGGCATGGTCAACAACCGCGCCTCCACCTGGTGGAGCAAGGCATTTAGCTCCTCTAATCACTCTATAGCTGCCTACCTAAACCAGGTGGAGGCCCCGGTGTTGATGCTTGAAGAAACCGGTATTGCCCTGGGGGAGGCGATTTCTCTAAGTCACTACCTCCGACCCGAAACGACTATTTGGCTACTGCCAGATCGGTCGTTGCCCACTTCAACCCAGCTTCAGGCGGCCTACCCCCAGGGCACGCTGATCTTGCTTAGGCCCACCCCCACCCTGCTCGAAACGGTGCCGCCAGGGTGGCAGACCGCCCCGGCCACCGATGCCACCCAGTTTGCCCCCACCGACTTAGTCAGGCTAACGCCACCCGGCTAGCTCTAAAGGACGGCCGCCGCCTGCATTTGCAGCGTGCCCGCCGCCGCATCCATCGTCACTACGCCACCGATGGGCAGCGTCCAGATCGGCTCCACATGGCCAATCCACGCGCCCGCGTAGGCGGGAATGCCCAGGGGACGAATGTGGTCTTGCAGAATCTCTTCGAGGGTGAGCGAACCATAGCCCGCGCCGGGGCCGCAGGCGGTGCACTGGCCAAACACAAACCCCGCCAGCCCGTCGAGCACCCCCGCCAGCTTTAGCTGGGTCAGCATGCGATCGATGCTGTAGGGCGGCTCACCCACGTCTTCTAAAAACAAAATTGCCCCGGTGGTGTCGGGCATATAGGGCGACCCGACAATGCCCGAAATCACCGAAAGATTACCCCCCAGCAGTGGCCCTGTCACCCGCCCCGGCGCAATGGTGTGAATGCGGCCCTGGTCGCGCATTAGCCGATCTTGGTCGGCCCCCAGCAGCGGGTTGCGGTAGGTCAGCGCGGCCCCCTCCATCAGAATTTGGCGCAGCGGCTCCACCTGCCCTTCTCGCCAGGAGGTAATGCCGTGGGGGCCGTGAAACGTGACCAGACCCGTCTGGGCATAGACCCCCAGCAGCAGGGCCGAAATATCGCTGAACCCAATCACCACCTTGGGGTTGGCGCGAATCAGATCGTAGTCGAGGTAGGGCAAAATGCGGGCGCTGCCCCAGTCGCCGCGAATCGGCAGCAGCGCCTTCACCGTCGGGTCGGCGAACATGGCGTTGACATCGGCGGCCCGCTCAGTGTCGGTGCCTGCCAGGTAGCCGTAGCGGGCCAGGGCGTGGGGGGCAACGCGGGGCACAAAACCCAAGGCTCTGACGGCGTCGATCACGAGATCGAGGCGATCGCGTTCAAAGGTCGCCCCTGCCGGGCTGACAATCCCAACTACATCCCCCTCCCGCAGCCGTGGCGGCAGTAGCCTAGGCCGATCTTGAGCTGGGACAGACTGCTGCCCCAGCGCCATTCCCGCCGTCGCCACCCCCAGCCCGCCCAATAGCTGTCGCCGCCGCATACGCGCTACCTTTTGAAAAGATCAAAACACCACGCCGAGCATACACCGGAGCCACCTGTGACCGCACAAACCCCCTCTGCTCAAAATTCTGGCCAAGATTCTGCCCTGAGCGCTGTCGCCTGGGAACAGCGCTACCAATCGGGCACCCCCCTCTGGGATCTGGGCCAGCCCGCCCCCGCCTTTGCCTCGCTGCTGGCGGCGGAGCCTGCGCCCCAGGCCGGATCGGCCATTGTCCTCGGTGCCGGACGCGGCCACGACGCTCTATTGTTTGCCCAGCAGGGGTTTGCCGTCACCGCCGTAGACTTTGCCCCCTCCGCTATTCAGGCCCTAGAGGCCCAGGCCCAGGCTCTACCGATACAGCTGTTGCAGAGAGATATTTTTGAGCTGGTACCCGAGTTTGCTGGGCAGTTTGACTATGCGATCGAACACACCTGTTTTTGTGCGATCGATCCCTCCTTGCGCCCTGGCTATGTTGCTTTGGTGGCCGAGTTGCTCATTCCTGGGGGCGAACTGCTGGCCGTATTCTTCACCCACTCGCGCTCCGGTGGCCCGCCCTTCGGTACCACCCCAGCAGAAGTGCGCCAGCGGTTTGAACCCCACTTTGAGATCGTCACCCTAGAACCTGTGGCCAATTCTGTCTCATCCCGGCGGGGGGAGGAGCATTTTGGGCGACTGCGGAAGCGGTAGGTGGGTAGGTGGGTAGATGGGTGGATGCCCCTGTCCACACATCCACCCGCCCACTCCATCTCCTTATACTGAAGAAGATTGTTCACACCGCACCTTTCCCATGGATCTAGAGCAGATTTCTGCCCAGCTCAAAAGCGAAGACTCGAAAGACCGCATGCTGGCTTTGGCCTCTTTGCGCGATGTGCCAGCGGCCCAGGCAGCACCGCTGATTCGGCAGGCCCTCAACGATGAAAATCTGCAAATTCGCTCGATGGCAGTGTTTGCCCTGGGCATTAAGCCTGACGAAGAGTCCTTCGACATTTTGATCAATCTGCTCACCTCTGACCCTGACTACGGCATACGCGCCGACGCAGCAGGGGCGCTGGGCTATCTTGAAGATCCCCGCGCCTTTGAGACGTTGGTGCGGGCGTTTTACGAAGATACTGACTGGCTGGTGCGCTTTAGTGCGGCGGTTTCCCTGGGCAATCTCAAAGACCCCCGCGCCCACGATGTGCTGATGCAGGCGCTGCAAAGTGACGAGGCCGTGATGCAGCAGGCGGCGATCGCAGCGGTCGGCGAGATCGGTGACATTGAAGCGGTGGACGAAATTCTCAAGTTTGCCCAATCGGAAGACTGGCTGGTGCGCCAGCGCTTGGCCGAAGCTCTGGGCTATTTGCCCACGCCCAAGACCGAGCCCGCCCTGCGCTACCTAGAGAAAGATTCCCAGTTTCAAGTAGCTGAGTCGGCGAGAATTTCGCTCACCCGCCTGCACAAGCGTAAGGATGGGTAGGGGCACTTGGGGGCAGTCTAGAATCTAACCCAGCCCCAAAAAACAACCCAGCTGACGTAGGCCAGGCGCTCCCAGCATCTCAAGTTTTGGGCAACTGGTCTTAGTGCATCAGTGCAAGATCTGGGAGAGAAACTGACGGGTACGATCGCTCTGAGGGTTCTTGAAGAACTGATTGGGCGTGCCCTCTTCGACAATCAGCCCGTCGGCCATCAGCACGGCGCGATCGGCCACCTCGCGGGCAAAGCCCACCTCGTGGGTGACGCACACCATGGTCATGCCGTCGGCAGCCAGAGTTCGCATTACGTCTAGCACCTCCCGCACCATCTCGGGGTCGAGGGCGCTGGTGGGTTCGTCAAACAGCATTACTTTGGGCTGCATGGCCAAAGCACGGGCGATCGCCACCCGCTGCTGCTGCCCTCCCGAGAGCTGACCGGGGTACTTCTGGGCCTGACTGAGAATGCCCACCCGCTCCAGCAGTTCGCCCGCTTTGTCTTTGGCCTGGGCCTTTTTCCAGCCCCGCACCTCCATCGGGGCCAGCATCACATTTTCGAGCACCGTCAGGTGGGGGAACAGGTTGAACTGCTGAAACACCATGCCCACCTCCCGCCGGATGGCCTCGACGTTGCGCATCTTGGGGGTGAGCACAGTGCCGTCGATTTCAATGCGGCCCTTCTGGTAGGGCTCAAGGGCGTTGAAGGTGCGAATGAAGGTGGACTTGCCGGAGCCCGACGGCCCCATGATCACCACCACCTCGCCCCGGCGCACCGTCAGGTCAACGCCCTTGAGCACGTGGAAGTTATTGGCGTACCACTTTTCAACCCCCTCAGCGATGATGATGGCATCGGAGGCAGAACCAACGGTCTGGGCGGCAGCGGTGGCCGGGTCAAGATAGGGAGAGGTCATAGCTCAGGATGAATGAACGGCTAGATGTAGGGTGCATTCGCGGCTCCTCAACCCAAGCCAACCGCACTAGACTGTAGCTTGAAGCCGCAATGCACCGCTTTTGTAGAAGGTATGTCCCTACACGCTGGGCAGCTCCAGGGGTTCGCCAAACCACTTCTCCGACAGTTCGTCGAGGGAGCCATCTAGAATCTTGGTCGTGACAAACACATTCAGCCACTGAACCATGTCGAGGTCACCGCGCCGCACACCGATGTAGCAGGGTGAGTTGCGCATCACAAATTTGTTCTCCAGGTTGCGGCCTGGATTTTCCTGAATCACCTGGGCGGCGATGGTGTTGCCCACGGCGATCAGATCCACCTGGCCCGCCAGCAGGGCCGACACTGTGGTGCTGTTGTCGTCGTAGCGCTGAATGGTCATGCCCTCTGGCCCCCGGCCCGACAGATCTAGATCTTCGATCGCCCCCTGGGTAACGCCTACCCTGAACCCTGCTAGGTCATCGTAGGAAGAGACATCTAAATTGGTCGCCCCGTAGATGCCAGAGAAAAACGGGGCGTAGGGCCGCGAGAAGTGGATCGACTTGGCCCGCTCCGGGGTAGCCCCCAGGCTGGAGATCACCACATCTACCCGATCAGTTTGTAGGTAGGGAATGCGGTTGGTGCTGGTGACCGGCACCAGTTCTAGATCCACCTCTAGGGCTTCAGCTAAGAGGCCCGCCACATCGACGTCGTAGCCCTGGGGCTGCATATCGGCCCCGACAAAGCCAAAGGGCGACGAGTCTTGGGGCACCGCCACCCGCACCGTGCCCCGGCTGAGAATATTGTCGAGGGTAGCGCCAGCGGTCACCGGGGCACTACCCTCGGCTGGGGCCTGGGCAGTGACATCCCCCGCTACCGACTGGCCGGTGATTGAGCCGCCACCCCCGCAGGCGACCACGCCGATGACCATGAGGAGGGAGATCGCGATCGCAGCCCAGGGCCGTCGCCAAGCTGCCCAAAACCGCTTGGGTCTGAGATTTTCAGGGGAATTGCGCTTAACAGTCATCGTCTATGTCCTTGTATTCTGTGTACAAAAGTTGTGCAAGGAGAAGCTTTTTTCTGCGAGGATCCTTGATGGTGCATTGCTGCGCGAATGCACCCTACGCCCCCGACGGGAGGGCTACTGGAAGGCAAACTGGCGCTCTAGGCGCTTGCTGAGCAGCGACAGGGGAAAGCAGAGGCAGAAGTAGATCACCGCCGCCATGGAAAACACCAAAAACGGCTGAAAGGTGACATTGCTGATCGAGGCCGCCGATCGCGTCAGCTCTACAAAACCAATCACCGAGGCCAGCGACGTGCCCTTCACCACCTGCACTGCAAACCCGACCGTCGGCGGCACCGACATCTTCACCGCCTGGGGCAGAATGATCTGCTTCATTTGCTTACCGTAGTTCAGCCCCAGGGCGCGGGCTGCCTCCCACTGGCCCTGGGGGATCGCCTCAATGGAACCGCGCCAGATATCGGCTAAAAAGGCGCTGGTGTAGGTGGTCAGGGCGATGGTGGCAGCTTCCCAGGCCGACAGGTTGACCTGAAACAGTACCGAAATGCCAAAGAACACGAGAAACAGCTGCATGATCAGCGGCGTTCCCTGAAAAAACTCGATGTAGACCACGCTGGGCAGCCGCACCCAGGCCAGGGGCGAAATTCGCATCAGCATCAGCAAAAAGCCCACCAGGCCACCCCCTACAAAGGCAATCAGCGACAGCACAATCGTCCAACGGGTGGCCATCAGCAGGCTGTAGGTAATGTTAGTGAGGGTGAAATCTTGCATAGAGCAGAACCCAAGATTGGTGAGAGCAATAAACCTACAAAACCCTCAGCGCACGTAGCGCATGAAGCCAAAAAAGCGGCGCTGAACCAGGTAGGCGGCCAGCTTCACGATCCACACCATGGCCAGGTACAGCAGCGAGATAAAGAAGTAGATCTCAAAGCTGCGGAAGGTGCGCGATTGTAGGTAGCTGCCCACAAAGGTCAGCTCCTCGGCAGAAATCTGCGACACCACGCTGGTAAACAGAATGGCGATCACAATCTGGCTTACCAGGGAAGGGTAAATATTCCCCAGGGCGGGCACCAGGATAATGCGCCGAAAGATCTGCATTTTTTTCAGGCCCAGGGCCATCCCCGCCTCCACCTGGCCTTTGCCGATGCCCTCGATGCCTGCCCGCACAATCTCGGTGGAGTAGGCCCCAAAGTTGATCGCCAGTGCCAGCACCGCCGCCTGCCAGGCGCTCATGCGCAGGCCCACGCTGGAAAAGCCAAAGTAAAAGAAAAACAACTGAATCAGAAACGGCGTGTTGCGAAAAAATTCCACGTAGGCGACGGCGATACCGTTCAAAATGCGGTTGCCGGAGGTGCGGCCCAGGGCACCTAAAATACCCAGCACCAGACCCAGCGCGATGGAGGTCATGGCTAGTTGCAGCGTTGCGATCGCCCCCTGGATGAAAAAGCCCAGGTTATTAAAAATGACAGAATAGTTGGGCGTGTATCCCATGGGTTGAACCGCTCTTGAGGACTGGAATGCAACGGGGTGTTAAGGCAAAACCGCTAAATTTACCCACGGTTTATACCCCGTCAGCCCAGGGCTGTTTGTTGTCCTCGGCACATTTGGTTATGGATAGTAGGGGTGCGATCGCACTGGGGTTGTGAAAAAACTGGTTGGGTGGGGCCGTTTCGTCAGTCCATCCGTCGGCCATCAGCAAATTACTTCGCAGCCCCCGACGGCAATGGGTAGGCCGTCGGGGGCGGGCGGGGGCGTTACTCAATCAGCACGGTTTTGGTGGCGATTGCCATCCAGATTGTTCCTGCTGGGGAGGTTGGGCCAGGGGTGCTGCTGGTGGGCGGCACGGGGATGGGGTCGCTCCAATCGTTGGGGTCGGTGTAGCCGAGGGCGTGGAGGATTTTGATGGTGCGGTCTATGGCGGCCAGGCTGCCGTAGAGCATGTGGCGCACTTTCTCGGGGCTGAGGGGTTTTAGGGACCGGGTCCCTCGGTCGTTGCCCCCTGTCCCATGCGATCGCGGCAGGGACCCGGTCCCTGGGTTGTCTTGGTCGTCGCTGGCATCGGGTTCGAGATATTCAAACATCGGTTCTGTCTCCATGTGTGGTTGAGGAAGACAGAACGCGAAAACCCTAGCTACCCGCAGTTTAAGTGCAAACTGAGGTGGCTAGGGTACCATGACCTTAGCCTCGCAATCTGCTGGTTAGATTTGCGGGGTTAGCTGTCTGTTGGTGGTGACACACCTTCAGGCAGCGCCAAGATTTTCGAGTTCTGCGTGACCACCGTTCTGCTGAACGGCTTAATGTAAAAGAGTACTGATACAGACGCTTGGCGTCAACTGTGGGTGGCAGTAAAGACTTTATATGGTAAAGCAGACACATATCCGGAACTTACTTCTCAACAAGGGCTTTTTCCCTGAAGTCTTACCACCTTGCTTCGATAGTGAGAATTTAGCTTCAAGCTTTAAGGGAAAGATACAAGATATAGATAAGCGAAAGTTCCACAAACGGACAACAGATTACGTTCGCTACAGTGGTACAAAGCATGATGGACATCGGAGAGCTTATGGAACAGTGAATCCTATTCCATATTTCAACACTTGCCAGTTTATCTCCAGCAATTGGGAAATATTTGAAACCAAATTTAAGTCTTCGAAACTGTCCTTGGACAGGATCAGGTTGGGCCGTGATACGGAAGATCGAGCTATCATTGTTCCAGCTTTAAGCGAACTAACGGAACGAATATCTTCTCAACTTCGTTTTTCACCGTACATATTAAAGGCTGACATTTCGCAATTTTTTCCAAGCATCTATACTCATGCGGTATCTTGGGTAGCTCATGGTCGTGACGTTGCCAAAGCCAATCTTACGCATAACTCTACTGTTGCAACATTCAATGCTTTTGATTGGTTCACTCAACAGTGCCAAAGCGGTCAAACTAGAGGAGTAACAATTGGCCCTGACGCGTTCAGAATTTTTGCTGAATTTATAAGTTGTGAAATCGACAATCAACTCCTCAGTCGGACAGGTGAAATAGATCCAAAAATAATTATCGGGGGTGTTCGTCACGTCGATGACTTCTATATTGGAGTAAGAAGTGAGGTCGATGCGTCAGTAGTTTTGTCAGTTCTACGCGATGTTTTGCAAACATATGAACTCCAGATCAACGATACTAAAACGAAAGTAATTAGCGGCCTTGAGGCCTTTGACGACGTATGGGCCCAAGAACTTAGAGCTATATCTCTTGAAGTATGGTCATCAGACAAATTCTCGTATGCAATTGACAAAGCGCATGAAATTTCAAAGCTGGTCAAATCGCAGAGCCCGATAAAGCTAATTCTACGTCGTCTTGATACAGCAAAATGTTATAAATCAAATTCATGGGAAAGCATTGAAGCTATGCTTCAACGTGTTTTATGGCATTATGATCATTGCACTGACTATGTTTGCCTTCTACTAACTAAGAGATTCGCGATACAAGAGGGCTATGATCGACAGGGCTGGTCAGAGACAGTATCTATGTTGATAAAAAGACACCTAGCATTTAATCAGCATCATGAAATAGCCTGGCTTTTGTGGACAGCTTTTGTGTGTGATTTGCAGCTTGATGAAGACCTCATATCCCAAGTGAGTAAAATGCAAAATTCACACCTACGTGCGCTGATAATAGCTGCTTATCAAAAAGGCAAGCTAAATAAAAAACCACCAATTCAACTAGGCATTAGTCTTTCGACGTCTGATTCAAACTGGCTTCACAACCTTGTTGGAAGATCATCAGGTTATTCTAAAGCCAAATTCTCGGGTACTTTTGCAGATGAATTTGAACATCTAGCAGAGAAAAATGTCGATCTTATAAACTTTGATAAGCATATGAAATCTGTCTCGAAGTTCAACAAAGCAGCGATAAGTTCGTCGAAGTATGGCTATGATGCTCAGGAGGATGCAAGCGAAGACAATGAGTATATTATTCCATTCTAGTGCGATCACAGAGAGTGATCGCAGATCTTTTGTAGGTTGGGTTGACAAAGGAAACCCAACTCCCCTGATATTTTTATTGCCCAGTAACCTAACCCTAAACGCACAAATTCCTTCACCCATCCATGCGCGGTCGCTGCGCCCAAACCCCAAGAGCCACCTACTTCTTCACCGTCGTCACCTGCGACCAGCAACCCCTACTCCATATTGGAGGCATGGCATGACTACTTTGGTACTTGAGACAGAACCCCTAGCAGCACAAATCAGAACGACAGATGAAAGATTAATCGTAGATTTGGTGGATGGACGAAGCTTAGTTGTTCCTCTATCTTGGTATCCCGTTTACTCCACGCCTCTCAAGAAGAACGGCAGAACTGGCAACTTTTAGGCGATGGTTACGCCATTGAGTGGGCCGATTTAGACGAACATATTGGCATCGAAGGCCTGTTAGCCGGTAGACAGAGTGGCGAAAGCCATCAGTCTTTTGAACGCTAACTAGCAACACGAGACACAGTAGCGTAGTAGTAAGCACTATCATCTGTAAAAAAGTTGAAAATGCAACCTCAATGTTGAAAATACAACCTCAATAATTTCAACCATGGACTACCGAAACTACATTACAATTGAACCAAACAAGCGCAGCGGCAAACCCTGCGTACGCGGTTTGCGAATCACCGTCTACGAAGTCCTTGAGTACCTAGCTTCCGAGATGACCGAAGCCGAAATTCTCGACGACTTTCCCGACCTAACGCGAGAAGACCTAAAAGCCTGCATCGCCTATGCCGCTGATCGCGAGCGTCGGTTTATGACCGCTCCTCTATCTGCATGAAATTACTTTTTGACGAAAACCTGTCGCCCAAACTATCAAGCCGATTGAGCGACCTTTTCCCAAATTCGCTTCACGTTCGCGACGTAGACATGAAAGCAACGATTGACCCAATAGTCTGGGATTTTGCCAAAGACAACAATTTGATGATTGTCTCAAAAGATGCAGATATGCACGATCTGAGCCTCGTACTTGGCAATCCACCAAAGGTCATTTGGCTTCGCCTTGGCAACTGCTCAACACGGCAAGTTGAAAACGTGTTGCGTCGAGATTTTGACGCGATCAAATTGTTTTATGAAGATGAGAGCTTGTCACTGCTTGCCTTATCATAATGCGCGAAAACCCGAGCCAGAAAAAGTGCGATCGCAGCTCTTTTGTTAGGGTTAGGTCATAAAGGGTCTGAAGCCGCTAGAATCTCTTTGACCCGATCGCACAAACGGCGGGCAGTACCCTACTTCGTTAGAGCGCTATGGCTACGCTTTCCCTGCCCCGACTTCAGTTTCGGCCCTTGGGCAATCGGCGATCGCGATGGTTGGGTACCGTAGGCGGCATGGCGATCGCCCTCACCACCACCCTGTCCGCCCCCGCCCCCGCCGCCCTCAACCCGGTGATTCAGGTGGGCATCGTTCAGCGATTCGGGGAAGACATGCAGGATCGCATCGTCCTAGAAGCGCTCCAGGGCGAACAACTCACCCTCAGCTTTGACACCAACGGCCAACCCCAAACCGTCACCGCCACCCGCGTGGTAATTGGTCTGGCCCCTGAGCAACTGCCCGAGGCCGCCCTGAACGAGCGCATTGTGCTCGGCAACCACCGCAGCTTTGAAACCGCCGAATACAATGCCCAAGAGTGGCGCGATCGCGGCATTGAGCCCGAGATCGCCCAGCCCGGCAGTTGGGAAGTGTGGGCCAACCGCGAGACCTACGACAACCCCCTGGTGCGCCGCCTACTGGTCAAAAATCTCCAAGACCAGGGCTTTAGCGAAGTCTTTCTCGACAGCCAGGTGATCGGCCAAATTCCGCGCACCTACTTTGAAGCCAACGGCTACCGCTACAACCGCAACAGCTTTGACATTCGCGCCAGCGGGGGTCGGGTGCGGGTGACCCAGCCCGGCGAACCCCCCGTCACCCGCGTCTATGGCGGCACTCTGCGGGTACAGCCCAACACCTACGGCACCTACACCCTGGTCAACAGCGTGCCGATCGAAACCTATTTGCGCGGCGTGGTACCCCACGAGATTGGGGCCGGTGCCCCGGTACCCGCCATTCAGGCCCAGGCGGTGCTGGCCCGCACCTACGCCTTGCGCAACCTGCGTCGCTTTGCGATCGACGACTACGAACTCTGTGCCGACACCCAGTGCCAGGTGTACCGGGGGCTGACGGGCACAGCGACGGTGACGGACCAAGCGATTACCGCCACCCAGGGGCAGGTGCTCACCTACCAAAACGAGCTGGTAGACGCGCTTTACTCCTCCACCAGCGGGGGCATTACCGCCGCCTTTAGCGACGTGTGGGATGGGCCAGATCGCCCCTACCTGCGCCCCGTAGTTGATTCGGTACACGGCTTGTGGAATATCAACCAGTACCCGCTGAATTCTGAAGAAGCCTTTCGGCGATTTATCTCGCTTAACGAGGGTTTTAACGAGGTGGGCTGGCAGCTATTTCGCTGGCGCAACGAAGGTGCTCTGAGCGAGATTACCGCCGACCTCAAGGGCTATCTGGGGCGCAGGCAGCACCCGCTGGCGGGGTTCACCCAGGTGAAGTCACTGCGGGTGGCTGAGCGGGCCAACTCAGGCCGGGTGCAGCTAGTCGAGGTAGAAACCGACATCGGCACGGTAGAACTCCGTAAGGATGAAATCGTTCGCGTGCTGCGCCCCCCCCGTAGCCTGCTGTTTTACATCGAACCGATCTACAGCGCCGGGGCCGAGGGGGCATCGGGACAGCTCACCGGCTATCGCTTTGTCGGCGGCGGCTGGGGCCACGCCGTGGGGCTGAGCCAGGCGGGGTCTTACCGTCTAGGCAACCTGGGCTGGAACCATGGGCGAATTCTTCAGTTTTACTACCCCGGCACGATGCTACAGCCGATCAGCGAGAATCTAACGTTTTGGCGCGAGCCAAGCTGAGACTAGATGGGTGGATGGGGTTGGTAGGGGCAAACGGTGGTTTTCCCTCAATCAGTGCGACATCGCCGCACCATCCATAAAGGGGGGTAGACGTAGCGTGGGTCAGGGCCGAAGCTCTAGACCTTGCCACCCACCAATTTCCAGACCCACGTTTCCACTCATGGGAAAGCGATCTCAGTGCCAACTGGTAATGATTGATCTGTCTGCGGGCGAGAACGTTTCGGGAATCCTAGCTTTGGCCTTGTAGTCATAATCGGATTCCTACGCTCTCTAATGCCTGCACTATTGGACAAGCTGCTTCATTTTGCCGTAGGTATTGCTACTGGCGTTGGTTTTTGGTGGGTGCTAGAGCGCAATCACCGGGGCGCAGCGGCGACCATCAACCCAATCTGCTTTTTAGTCATGGTGATCTGGGGGGCTAGCGGCCTGTTTTTCTTTCGCAAGCTAGGGGTGCCGCTGCTCAGCGGTACCTTCTTTTATATGGCCTTCCCCGATTGGGATATTCCCCTCTACAAGGCCACCGGGCTACGGTTTCTAATTCACCGGAGCTGGTTGTTTCACTCGGTACTCATACCGATGGGGTTGCTCAGCGGATGGATTTGGTTTGTCCAGCATCCGGCCCTGGCCGCCTGGCAAAAAACAGCGGCTAACCTGGTGCGAGACGGGGCCATGGGCCTGTCGGTGGGCGTCAGCGCCCATTTGATTTGGGATACGCTACTGTCGTCAACCCGCCGAGGTTTCTATATTCACGGGTTTGGTGGCCCTGCCTCCTATGGGTGGCTGCTGCTGAATTTGGCGATTGGGCTGGGAGTGCCGCTGCTGATTGCCTGGAGCTTGAACCGGGCTGGAGGACCCCTCGAAGACTAAAGAATTTGGGTGTGCTGAACTGTACTGACGAGGTTAACTATGCGGCTATTGACTCCCCTGATTGGGTTTGCCCTAATGATTTTAGGGATTTACTTTTTGGGTAAGAATATTTTCTTTACTACGTCGGCTTATCCCTGGTGGCGCGGCATTGCGGCTGATTTGTCAGTGCTGTCGCTAGCGGTTGGGGTGTTTATGCTGGTGTTTTTGCCCTCTGGGGCGAAGTCGGCGGGCTGGGTGGCGATCGCATTCGGCATTCTCTGTGTCTTTGCCAGTAGTCGTGCCATTCTCAACCCCACCAGCCTGTGGCAATTTCTGGTATCGCTGCTGGCCATGGGCTATGGCTACCAAATGCTCACCACCCGCAGGCTACCGTTTTGAACCCAGCCCGCTTGGTTAACTTAGGGTGGACTGTCACTGAAATAAGCTATTAAGCTGCCGTAGCGATTATCTTCTTTGTCAAGCTCATCCTGCTATGCGATTAGCCTCGGCGGGATGGCAGCGGAAATCAAGCCAGGAGCCCTGCCTGCATCAGACAGAGTCTTGCTGTTCCTTATGTGGCGGCGGGCAGGGAGCAAGCCGGAGCCTGCCAGAGGGTGTCATGTTCTACCATGGCATTGAGAATAATCACCAGTTTGTGCATGCAGGCCACCAGGGCAACCTTTTTGAGTTTTCCCCGCTGCAGCAGGCGCTGGTAGTAATCGCGAATGACCGGATTATGGCGAGTGGCGACTAACGCGGCCATGTAGAGGCCTGTGCGCACGGTGGCTCGACCGCCGCTAATCATCCGCTTACCCCGCATCTGGCCGCTATCGCGGTTGAACGGGGCGAGGCCACACAAGCTGGCTAGGCGCTTCGCTGAGATCTGTCCTAACTCGGGGAGTGAGGCCAAGAGGAGCCCCGTCGTCACAGCCCCAATACCCGGCACACTGGTGAGGATCTCGCGGGTGCGCTGCCACTGATCGCTCTGGGCGATGAGCTGCTCAATCTGGGTATCGAGGTCTTGGATCTGTTGCTTGAGCCAGTCAATATGCTGCTCAATGCTCTGACCCGTCCTGGCTCGTGCTGAGCGTTGCCGGGCTTTTTCGGCACTCATCATCTCGACGAGTTGCTGCCGTCGCGTGACGAGGTCTTGAAGGTGTTGACTGGCCTCACTCGCCATCGCCCGTACCTCTGGACGGATGGCATCGGCAAAGTGAGCCAACACCTCGGCATCAATTTTGTCTGTTTTAGCCATGCGCCCCGTGGCCCGGGCAAAATCACGCACTTGACGTGGATTCACCACAACGGCGGGCCAGCCCTCCGCCATCAACGTTCGCGCCGCCAGGGCTTGATAGCCCCCGGTCGCTTCCAGCACAATCAGACTCGTCTCGCGACGAAACGCCGTTAACGCCTGTAGCAACTCTCTTAAACCAGAGTCACTGTTGGCCACCTGAACGCTTAATCCAAGTGGACGGACGTACACATCTAAGGTGCGCTTGGATACGTCAATGCCAACCCATTGATGCGCTTGTGATAGTTCAGTCATGGTTGTATCCACCCGTGTAGGAGGTTAATCTGACATCACTCGTCCTTGCTCGATACGGAGTCTAAGCTCCTGGCGATTTTGCGAGTTAACTTCAGAGGTGTGCAGCGACCCATGCTACGTTCGGTTTTGGACAACCTAGGGTGGGACGGTCTGCCACACACCTCTAAAGATACAAGGGTGGGCACTGCCCACCAGCCTGAGTTTAGGGCACTGCTCACCAGCCTGAATGTAATGACATTCATCCCAGGGCATCTCTGAGCATCGCCCGGTGCTGGCTGACAGAGGCCAGGGTGTTGGCGGTGATCAGCCCGCAAGCCGCCACCGCTGGCAGACCAATTCCCGGAAACGTGGAGCCGCCTACGCAGAGTAACCCCTCAAGCGGGGTCTTTGGCCCTGGGAACAGACCATCCTGAACCGAGATGGCGGGGCCGTAGCTGCCCCGGTGGCAGCGCAAAAAGCGCTCGTGGGTGAGAGGTGTGCCCACCAGTTCGACCTCTACTCGCTGGCGCACGTCGGGGATGATGCGCTCTAGGGCCTGCCAGAGGGGTTCTGCCCGCGTTTTCTTCAAGTCTGCATACTCAGCACTGCGGCGATCTAACCCCTCCCACAGGTCGTAGGGCTCGGTGGCGGGGGTATAGACATGGATCGTATGTTTGCCCGGTGGAGCCAGCGACGGGTCGAGCACCGTGGGAATTGACATGACAATCAAGTTTTGGGGGGCATCAATGCCCCGTTCCCAGTCTTCCACGGTGATGTAGTGGCAGGCTAGGTCGGGCGGCAATCCTTCGCCGTCAATACCCAGGTGCAGGTGTAGAAAACTGGGGCAGGGGGTAGTGGCCTGACGTTCTGTGACGAAGTCTTGAGGCAATGCGCCCTCCGGCACCAGCTTGAGCGTGTCCCAAATCGAGGCGTTGGCGATTATGGTGCTGGCTCTGAGCACTTCTCCAGACCGGAGGGTAACTCCGGTGGCGCGCCCGTGGTCTACCAAAATTTTTTTCACGTGAGTGCCCAGCCGCAGGGTGCCGCCAAAATTTTTCAGGCCCCGCACCAGGGCATCAACCAGGGCCGCGCTGCCGCCGATGGGGTAGTCGAGGGTGACGCCGGGACGGTACCACTCGGCAAACATAAAGGCCATTTCGGCAGTGCTGGTGCCCTCGGCGGGTAGGCCCGAGAGTAAAAAGCAGAGCAGATTCATCCAGTGGCGAATGAAGGAGTCAGTAGTGGTGCGATCGAGCACCGAGCTGAAGGGATTGCTCGACTGAGCTAGGGCCGGGGCGTTGCGCAGCAGGTTCCAGGCGTAGGGGGCAACGGTTTGCCATGCGCCCCCGTCTAGCCGCAGGGCGGCGGCAGGTAGAGCGGTGGCGGCTTTGCCTAGGGGCACCATCGCGGCTTGTAGACGACGCCATTCTTCCACGGCGGCCTCGCCCCGTAGGCGGTGCAGCACCTCGGCAAACTGGTCATTGCCCACGGTGGTGTCAAAGTCGCCTTCGGGCAGGCGCACACCCCAGGTATCGTAGTTGGCCCAGGTAACGGTGTCGCCTTCGCCTACCGCATCGAGCACGTGGCGCAGGGGGTTGGTAGACCCTCGGTAGGACATACCCGAATAGAGCGACGGCCCCGAATCGAAGGTATAGCCCTCGCGCTCAAAGCCGTGGGCGGCTCCGCCTGCAATCGTGTGGCTCTCACAAACCGTGACGCGGTAGCCGTAGCGGGCCAGCAAGGCTCCACAGCAGAGGCCACCAATGCCGCTGCCGATGATAATGACGTCTTTGCTCATGGGGGACATTGGAGACACCTAGCCATTGTCCTATAGAGGAGCGGATGAGGGGCGCAATCGAGTAAACAGCCCTTGGCCCCTGGGGTAGAACGACCCGCTGAGCGAGAGGTTTTGAGCGGTAGATTACCCTAGCGTCCTGCATAGCCCTGAATGTTTTCGGGGCGAAACTTGCGCAGAATGGGGGTGGCCTGGCGCACCACTGCCTCGGAGCCGCGCACCACGACTAAAAATTTGCCATCGTTGAGCCGGTTGCGGTAGGAGAGCGCATCGCCACTGCCGAGAATGCCCATGCCGCCACCGATAAAGTAGGCTCCCATGGCTCCGCCGCCAGCGCCTAACAGCCCGCCGAGAATCTGGTTGCCCAGCCGGCCCGTAAAGGCGAAGGTGTCTAACCCGGTGATTAGGTTGAAGCTAAACCCGGCAATAAAGCCAAAGGGCACTAGCCAGATCATCATGAGGCGAATTTGCTTCCAGGCCTGGTCGGCGGGGTCGATCAGACCAAATTCATCGGCGGTTTTAAAGCCTTTGCCCAAAATGTCGATGTTGTCTTTGGGCAGGCTGGCCTCTTCTAGGGCGCTATAGGCTTCTTCGGCTTTGATGCGGTTGTCTAAGACAGCTACCAGGTAATTCATTGAAGGGGCACGATGGGGCAAGACAGGCTAGGGACCGTTGGCTTAATCAGCCAACCTGAATCTTTACCCATTATGCCTTGTTGGTGAGCCTGTCTGGCTTTGCACTGTTGCCGCGATCGCTTGACGCCATAGCGATAATAGAGCCAGCGCTGTTCTTTCACGTCCTATGGTTAACCTTTGGCCCTACGCTACCCCTGGCATTCCTGACCATTTGTTTGAGCAGTTGCCCGGCATTCCTCTCAGCTGTCGGGAGGTGCGGATGCTGCTGCTGGGCTACCTGCGGCTCAAGCCCAAAGACGTGCTGTGGGATATCGGCGCGGGCACTGGCACCCTGGCGATCGAGGCGGCGCTGATGATTCCTGGGGGCCGGGTGGTGGCGGTCGAACGCGACGGCGATGTGGCGGATTTGATTCGGCGCAACTGCGATCGCTTTGGCCTCTCCAACGTGCAGGTGATTCAGGGCAGCGCCCCCGACTGCCTAGACGAACTGCCCCACCACCCTGACTGCATTTTTGTGGAGGGTGGGCGCAACCTCAAAGACATTTTGCTCGCCGCCTGGGACTACCTGCCCTCGCTGGGCCGAGTGGTCGTTACCGCCGGTAACCTCGAAACCCTTTACACGGTATCTGAAACCTTTGCCCACCTGCGCGTGCGCAACATTGAGGCGGCGCAACCCGCCGTCAATCGACTGGAGACCAAGGGCAACTACCAGGTGTTTACGGCGGTCGATCCGATCTTCATTCTCAGCGGCGAAAAGTACGAGTAAGGCTCCACTTGCACCAACTGAGACTGTCATGAGTTTTCTGCACCACTAAGTTGTCAGTCTCGGAAGCACTGACAGATAGCACTAAGATTTTCGAATTCTACATGGCCACCGTTCGAGAAGAAGGGCGTAATGATAAAAAATACCGGTATAGGGCTCCCCGTCAACCCTGGGAAATCATAGAGGTAAGGTGATAAAAAATGCTGAAAATAACTACATATATTTCTGAACTAGAGAAATAGATTAATTATTGGGATGAATAGATCCTGCTAAGTAAAAATTTCCCTCGAAGTTATCATTTTAGGATTTTCACAGAAGACATCATTTTATTCCATTCTTAAAGAATAAGAATGTTCTTTACAAGGAATTCACTGTAATTCAGTCATACAAAAAGAAATTTAAGTAAACAAGGTTCGTTTGATTTATTGATATAAAATATATTTAAGGTAGCTCGAACGAATTTACAGGTATATCATGACAAAAATCATCTCTTTATTTAATCATAAAGGTGGCGTAAGTAAAACAACTACCGCTTTTAATTTAGGATGGGCTCTTGCCGATTTAGGCTACAAAACCTTAATCGTAGATGCAGACCCACAATGCAATCTAACAGGTTTGGTTTTAGATTATAACGCGGTCGAGGATTTTGAGGTATTTTATTCAGAGCATCCAGGATGTGATTTATACACTGCGGTTCAACCAGTTTTAGATGGTCAACAACGTCCATTAGAAGCAGCTTCTCCCATACCCACTCAAAATCCAAATTTGCATCTTTTGGCGGGAAACATCAAGCTGTCAGAGTCAGAAACCCAGATATCAGTTTCATTAGGCACTGGAAAAACAATACCTGCACTTAGGAACATTCCTGGAAGTTTTGGATTTTTGCTTCGCGAAACAGCAAGAAAACATGGTTTTCACTATGTACTTATTGATATGAGCCCAAGTATTGGAGCTCTTAACGAGTGTCTATTGATGGCAAGCGACTACTTTATTGTCCCAACTTTTCCAGACTTCTTTTGCCAGCAAGCAATAAAGTCGTTATCCGCTGTATTACCTCGTTGGAATAGCACTATCAAAGAATTTCGTGATTCCTCCTTGCTGTATCCAATTCCAGCTTCTCCACCAGTTTTCATAGGTTTTATATCTCAAAAGTATCGTCCACGTAGTGGAGCACCAGCAAGTTCATTTCAAAGATGGATTGATCGCATTAAAGAGACTGTAGATAGTCAGCTAGTTCCTGCTCTATCAAAAGAGAATATGGTGATTCAAAAACAAGAGTTTCAAGAGCATGTTTCTGCCGACACGCCATATAACTTGGCAAATATTGCTGATTTCAATTCATTGATGGCTCAGTCACAGAAGCACAATGTTCCTATCTTCGCTTTATCGAAAGAGCAAATTGAACAGCAAGGGATTATTCTCGAGAGTATGATAGAAAGTCGAGATAATTTTTTAAAGATCATCAGCGACTTCGCAAAAAGTGTTATTGCTTTAACTCCAGAAAGGATCTAGAAATTGCAGCTTTATGGTGAATTGAAAATTGACTTCATTCTCCATAAAGCTGCATTCAGCGCACTACTTAAAGCGCGAAATTTTTACCAAAACTAGAGTTTTAGACGCTTTCATCTTTTACTCAATTCTGAACACGACCATTCTACTCATGAAGCGATCGCCTATCATTCAGCCTAAACAAAAATTTCTCTTGTCAATTATTGCCGTTATCACGCCTCCAGCACCCGCTGAATCCGGTGCTCGAGCTGGTCGAGATCGAGGCCGCCCTCGTCACGGCTGATGCGGCGCACCGTCGAGTTGACCTTTGACAAATCCTCTAGCAGGTCGGTCAAAATCTCCTGCTGCTGCCGCGACTGAATCACCTCGCGGGGCTCCTGCACCAAATCGCGCACGATGGTGTCCTCGGCCCGCGAGGCCACAATGGGGTCAGTCTGCCCTTCTAGATACACAAACGTCCGCCGTCCGGGGCCGCGCTCCTCCTCAACCGGCTGTAGTGAGGTCACCTGGTCCGATCGCACATATTTTCCAAAGCCTAAATGAACCAATACCGAGGATTGAATCTTCATACTGCCTGTGTCTGTACCTCATAGTACCCATCATAAAGGGTGGTCAGAAGGGCTAAAAGCAAGGCCAGGAGAGGATTCTACGGCATTTGAGGTAGAGGTTTACGCCGATGTTTTGGGCGGTGGCAATCGGGTCAAAGTGGCTTCGGTAGAATGGAACCGTTCCGGCGATCGCTGACCCCGCCTTTGAGCAAACCTTAGCTATGGCCGTTCCTGCCGCATTCCCTCTGGCCTCCTTTCCAATGCCCCCTGCTGTACGCCATCCCAGCCGCCACGTGTGGGATTTTTGGTACCACTTTGACCACGAGACTCAGCTGTTTCATCTTTTTTACTTAAATGCTGATCACGGTTTAGTTTCAACGGCTCAGCATCACTATGCCGCCTGCGTGGGCCATGCCACCACATCAGACTTTGTCACCATCGACTGGGGCGACGACCAGAGCTACGACGTGCTCCACCCGCCTGCCAACCACTGGGCCAACACCTGCCTCTGGAGTGGCGATGTAATTCAGCTCCACAACGGCTATCTGATGTTTTACACGTCACGCGATCGCCACCAAGACGATGGCCTAACCCAGAGCATAGGAGTGGCCTACACCGACGATTTGTGGTCTCACCAGTGGCAGTTTTTTGACACCCAGCTCAAGCCAAACTTTGGCTATCAAACCAAAGGGGTTGCCGACGATCTGACCATTCATGCCTGGCGCGATCCATTTTTGTTTCGCCACCGCGACCGGGGCCAAATTTTTATGCTGGTGTCGGCTAAGGCGCTGAATGGCCCCCTCGGCCAGAGCGGTGTGGTTGGCCTTTTGCAAGTGGCCGATGACCACTTTACTGAGGTAGTGCGCGGAGCCCGCGAATGGGAGTATCTCACCCCTCTCCTAGAGCCCTGTGGCTACGCCGAGATGGAAGTCCCCCAGCTCTATCGGCAGGCCCAGGGCCGTTATGAGCTGGTGTTCTCCTGCTGGGCCAAGTACGATTTTTCTCCGGGAACCGGGGGGGCTGGTGGGCTTCACGGCGTCACGCTGCCCCAGTTGTGGACCGCAAATTGCGATCGCGCTAAGGTGCTGCGATCGCACCCCGCCAACTACGTGCTCTCCCCCGAGGCTCAGGGGCTCTACGCCTGCCGCATCGTGCCTGAGCTGGGCGGTGAGATCATTGGCTTCGACAGTCAGCAGGGCGGCATTCGTCGCAGTGGTCTGCAAACGGGGTGGGCTGCAATGGATCGTAACTTTTCTGATTTGGCGGTTTAGACCGGGTGCGATCGCCTTCTAGGTTTGGCTGGAGTTAGACCTGACCTACTTCTCTGTGCTCCCCCTCGCCCCAGCCGACTGTAGTAGGATCTGGACTATCCAGCGCCAACCCCCATCTAATGCAGAACTCCGGCTTTTTTCGCAGTGCCCAGCGGTGGTTTTTTCGCACGCCCGATCGCGCCCTCAACCAAGCCTACGAAGCGGCCCAAATGATTGTGGCGATCGAGCGCGAGTATTTTGGCGGCAACCCAATTTCGGCCCGCTACGGCAGCTACGGCGACAGCGCCATGGAGTATTTTCAGAGCGAGCTGAAGAAATACCTCAACTTGATCAAGGTGCGCATGGTCGAGTTTCGGACCAGTCGCTCAATAGTGCGAGTGAGCGATCCACGCATTCTAGAGGTGCAGGTACCCGTGACGGAGGCTGACGAACTGGCGGTCAATGTGATTGACCAGCAGGCGTTGTTTTTTCGTAAGCTGCGGCTGATCGATGAGGTGCAAGCCCGCTATGCCAGCCTAGAGGCCAGCCCCGAGCGAGTGATTACCCTAGCCAACGGAGCCAGCGGTGGCCTAGAGCCTGCCCCCTCGGCCCAGGTCTTGAGAAGTCGAGCCAACCAGGCGCGTAGTGATCAACCTGGGTCGGGGCAGCCTAATGGCGCGTTGCGCGGCCCTAACCCAGGGGGGCTGGCGGCTAACACCAACGCCTCCGACCCCGACGGCACGCGGGCTGCTGGGCTCTCTGAGCGGGTCAATGTGCTACCCCGCTCCATTCTGCGTACCGTCGATCGCATTCGCCAAGACCTCGACCCCAACGCCGAACAGGAGGTAGTCAAAGAGTTTCGTAGCTCTAAATCTAAAACCACCGCCGCCATTCGGTTTTTGCTGCTGCTAGTGATTGTGCCGCTGCTGACCCAGCAATTTACCAAGGCGTTTTTAGTCGGGCCGGTAGTTGACCGGGTGCGGGCCGGAGCCGAACCCGCCGACGTGTTTCTCAATATTGAAATGGAGGAAGAAGCCCTCCACGAACTTCAGCAGTTTGAAGAACGGCTGCGGTTTGAGGTGCTAATTGGTAAAGCCCCACCCCTCTCAGAGCTAAGTATTGAGCAGCGAGTGCGCACCAAAGCCACCGAAATTGAGGACGAATACCGCGATCGCAGCGCCAGCGCCGTCAAGAATGTCTTTGCCGACATCGCCGCCGTCGTCGCCTTTGTGCTGCTGCTGCTCTACCGCAAACAGGACGTAGCCACCCTCAAATCCTTCATGGATGAGATTGTCTACGGCCTCAGCGACAGCGCCAAAGCCTTCATCATCATTCTGTTCACCGACATCTTCGTCGGCTTTCACTCTCCTCACGGCTGGGAAATCTTGCTAGAAGGCCTGTCGCGCCACCTGGGCTTCCCCGCCAACCGCGACTTTATCTTTCTATTCATCGCCACCTTCCCCGTGATCCTCGACACCATCTTCAAATACTGGATCTTCCGCTACCTAAACCGAATCTCGCCCTCGGCAGTCGCCACCTACAAGAATATGAATGAGTAAGGGAGTGGATGGGTAGATGAGTGGATGGGTAGATGGGGGACTGGGAGAGTGTGAAGGGTGAAAGCCTTAGAAGATCAGGGCTTTGGGCATTAACCTCACCGCAGCTCCCAAACGGCCCATTGGCAGAACGAAGGTTTAAACCGATGATCGGCCAATCCTTTCCGTGAGGTGCAGGACGACGGAACGTCCTGCTCGATGGGGGTCTGGGGCCAGCGAAATGGCCCCAGCGGTAGATCTGGCTTTTGACCAAAATTGTGCGCCGCGTCGCCCGTGGGGTATCCCTGATTTATCGCGACAGATATTGCCCTAGGTGCATGCCATGCGCCCCTACAGAGGTGCGATCGCGCCCACCCCAACCCGCAAACCACCATTCTCCCCCCAGGAATTAACATTTCATAAAAATCCGCCCGGAACCCGCTTCACCAGTGAGAGAATCTGCCCACACCTAAGCTGGCCCTAGCCATTGCTAGCTGTGATACCTACCCTATAGAGAGCCGCTTGTTATGCTCAGCCTGCTGCCAGCACAAGAACGGCCTAGACGCTAGACTCTAACCGTGTTGTTCTCTCAGCTCAAGCCCCCTACCCCCCAAGGAAAGCTCTGTGTTTGAGTATCTGCCCCCACTCAACGACCATAATCTGCCCTACCCCGACACCATTCACCCCATCGTGGTGCACTTCGTCATCGCCATGGTGCTGTTTGCCGTCGTCTGCGACCTAGTGGGCTACCTCACCAAAAACACCCGCCTGTTTGAGGTGGGCTGGTGGAACATGGTGTTTGCCACGGTCTCTATCTTCATCGCCATCATCTTTGGCCAGATCGAAGCCGGTCTATCCGAGCCCTACCCCGCCGCCGTCAGTGACTTGAACCTACACACCCTGATTGGCTGGTCACTCTCCGGCATCATCGCCGCCCTGACCGGCTGGCGCTATATCATTCGCATTCGCACGCCAGAACAACTGCCCATCCCTTACCTGGGCCTAAACGCTCTGCTGACGGTGATTGTGCTATTTCAGGTGTATCTGGGCGACAAGCTGGTGTGGGTCTACGGGCTGCACAGCGAACCGGTGGTCGAAGCCACCCGAGGAGGGCTGCTGTAATGATGAGTCCTCTGATTGCGGCGGGAGCCAACAACCTGCCCTACAGCATTCCCATTCATCCCAACCTGGTGCATTTGACCCTCGGTCTGTTTATTGTGGCGATCGGCTTTGATATCGTCGGGGCACTGTTTCCCTTAGAAAAGCGGGTGTTTAAGTTTTTGGCGATTCCGGCCACCCGCTCCAATTTGTTTGACGTGGGTTGGTACAACATGGTGGCCGCCGCCATCATCACCTTCTTTACCGTAGCGGCGGGCTTCTACGAGATTTTGATGGCCGATATGGCCGTCGATGGGGTCAGCGACTGGGGCCTGGGGTTCAAAGACACGATGATCTGGCACGGCTTGGGCGGCGTGTTGATTTTGACCATGATCGTAGGGATGACCATCTGGCGAGGGTTTCAGCGCTACCTGTGGCGGCAAGACCGCGCTCGTCAGGTGCAGTGGAGCTATCTGCTGGTGGGGCTGGCGGTCTTTGGGCTGATGTTTGCCCAGGGCACCCTGGGCGCTCACCTGGGCGGTGAGTTTGGAGTGCATGTAACGGCGGATCAACTGCTGCGATCGGGGGGCAACCCCAACCAGCTCTAGAGGAACTACAGCGATATGACCACACCGACAACATCAAGAGAACCTCGCAGTCTTTCGTTTCGTACCGTTGCCCAGCTGATCGCCCTGGCGATCGCCGATGCCGCCGTCAGCCTCTGGGTCGGTCGCCAGGCCTACCTCTGGATGCCGCCCCAGGCCTCCGCTGAGGCCCTACTGGTGGATGACCTATTTGGCTTTTTGACCACCATCGGCAGCTTTATCTTTATCGGGGTGTCGGCGGCGCTGCTGTACTCGGTGCTGTTTCAGCGGGCCGACAAGTACGACACCAGCGACGGCCCTCCGGTGGAAGGCAACCTGCTGGTCGAAATTCTCTGGACCACCATTCCCCTGGGGCTGGTGATCTGGATTGCCACCTACAGCTACCAGATCTACGACCAGATGGCCATTCTCGGCCCGATGGAGCACATGAACCACGTGCCCAGCCTGGGCCTGATGCCCGCTGCCGAAGCGGCGACTCTGCCGGCGGTGCCCGAGAAAACCCCGATCGAAGTCCATGCCCGCCAGTGGGCCTGGGAGTTTTACTACCCCGACCAAAACATCACCAGCACCGAGCTGCACCTGCCGGTCAACGAGCGAGCTAGGCTGGTGCTGACTTCTGAGGACGTGCTGCACGGGTTCTACGTGCCCGCCTTTCGGGTCAAGCAGGATATCATTCCCGGCAGCTCCATTGACTTTGGCTTTACCCCCATCCGCGAGGGGCGCTACCGGCTGCGCGACTCCGACTACAGCGGCACCTACTTTGCCGCCAACCAGGGCACCGTGGTGGTTGAGTCGGCGGAGGCTTACCAGCAGTGGCTGGCTGATGCCGCCGCCCGGCCCCTCACCGAGGCCAGCAACCGCGCCTTCCGTGAGTTCACTAAAGCGAGCGATCGCCCCATTAGTCCGGGCTGGAAAACCGTCGAGCCGGCCTCGCCCCCCCGTGTAAACTTCGCCAGCGCTGAGGAAGATAGCTATGAGTAATGCGTCGCTCGATGCGATCGCCGCCAAGAGCGGTCAGCCATTCCCCGGTGCTCCCAACAACTGGCAGCGGTTTTTCAGTTTCAGCACCGACCACAAAGTGATCGGCATTCAGTACATCGTCACCGCCTTTGTATTCTTTCTCATTGGCGGGCTGCTGGCCATGGTGATGCGGGGCGAGCTGATCACCCCCGAAGCCGACCTGGTCGATCGCACCGTCTACAACGCCCTATTCACCATGCACGGCACCATCATGCTGTTCATGTGGACATTTCCGGTACTCAACGGCCTGGCCAACTACCTGGTGCCCCTGCAAATTGGGGCGCGAGATATGGCATTCCCAAGGCTCAACGCCGCCGCTTTTTGGCTAGTGCCGGTGTTTGGCACCCTGCTGATGGTCAGCTTTTTTATACCCGGCGGGCCGTCACAGTCGGGTTGGTGGGCCTACCCCCCAGTCAGCCTGCAAAACCCCACCGGCAATTTAATTAACGGTCAGGTGCTGTGGTTGATAGCGGTGGCCCTCTCGGGGGTGTCGTCAATTATGGGGGCGGTCAATTTTGTCACCACCATCTTTCGCATGCGGGCTCCCGGCATGGGCTGGTTTAGAATGCCAGCCTTTTGCTGGACAGTGCTCAGCGCCCAGATGATTCAGTTGTTTGGTCTACCGGCACTGACGGCGGGAGCGGTGATGCTGCTGCTGGATTTGACGGCGGGCACCAGCTTCTTTGACCCGGCCAAGGGCGGCGACCCCGTGCTGTACCAGCACTTCTTCTGGTTTTACTCCCACCCGGCGGTCTATGTGATCATTCTGCCGGTGTTTGGCTTTTTCTCCGAAATCTTTCCGGTCTACGCCCGCAAGCCCCTGTTTGGCTACAAGTTTGTGGTGGTGTCGTCGGTGGTGATTACCGTGCTCAGCGCCATGGTGTGGGTGCACCACATGTTTGCCAGCGGCACCCCCAGCTGGATGCGGATGTTGTTCATGTTCTCGACCATGCTGATCTCGGTACCCACTGGGGTAAAGGTGTTTGCCTGGGTAGCCACAGTGTGGGGCGGCAAGCTGCGGCTCGATACGCCCATGCTGTTTGCCCTAGGCGGCCTGGTCTGTTTTCTATTCGCGGGCATTACCGGCGTCATGCTGGGGGCGGTGCCCTTCGATATTCATGTCAACAACACCTACTTTGTGGTGGGCCACTTCCACTACGTGATTTATGGCGCGGCAGTGATGGGGGTCTACGCCGCCATCTACCACTGGTTCCCCAAAATGACCGGCCACATGTACTACGAGGGCCTGGGCAAGCTGCACTTTGTGCTCACCTTCATTGGCGTCAACCTCAACTTTTTCCCCATGCACCCCCTGGGGCTGATGGGCATGCCCCGGCGAGTGGCCTCCTACGACCCCGAGTTTGCCTACTGGAATGTGATCGCTAGTCTGGGTGGTTTTTTGCTGGGGGTTTCGACCCTGCCCTTCATTCTCAACATGATCAGTTCGTGGATCTTGGGCAAGCGAGCTCCGGCCAACCCCTGGAATGCAATTGGCCTGGAGTGGATGATTCCCTCGCCGCCACCGGTCGAAAACTTTGAAGAAATTCCGATTGTGGTGTCTGCCCCCTACGGCTACGGCTCCGACGAACCCCTAGTTGCCAACAACCCTGCTGGAGAGTTGATCAATGAGCACAGCTAACCTCGACCCCACCCTCAACACCCACAGCCCCCACGCCGCCGAGCACGAAGAAGAAGACCATCGCATGTTTGGCTTCATCGTCTTTCTGCTGTCGGAAAGCGTGATTTTCCTCAGCTTTTTTGTGGGCTATACGGTCTACAAGACCAATATCACCGACTGGCTGCCCGCTGGGGTTGAGGGCCTGGAAGTACGCGAGCCGCTGATCAATACCATCGTGCTGGTGTCGAGCAGCTTTGTGATTTACTTCGCTGAGCGGTTTTTGCACAAAGAAAATCTCTGGGGCTTTCGCGCCTTTTGGCTGCTGACTATGGCCATGGGCAGCTTTTTTCTCTACGGCCAGGCGGTGGAGTGGATGGGGTTGCCCTTTGGCTTTACCGACGGCGTCTTTGGCGGCACCTTCTACCTGCTGACCGGCTTCCACGGTCTGCACGTGATGACCGGCGTGCTCTTGCAGGGGATTATGCTGGGACGATCGTTTTTGCCGAATAACTACGCAGGCGGCGAGTTTGGCGTAGCAGCCACCTCGCTGTTTTGGCACTTCGTCGATGTGATTTGGATCATCCTGTTTCTCTTGATCTACGTTTGGCAGTAGGGTTTCTCCAAGATCCCAGGGTTCTTCTACGGTTTCTCAGACTGCCTACGCCTTTCCTAAGAACCCTGGGATCTGCTTAAGCCAGCTTTGCACTAAATGAGCCACTATGCCTGCGAAGGATATCTACCACAATGCTGTCAAAACTGCCCTAATTAAGGACGAGTGGACAATTACTCAAGATCCTCTGAGTTTACGCATAGGTAAAAAAGACCTGTTTATTGACTTAGGTGCTGAAAAACTGCTGGCGGCGGAGAAAGGCCCCAACAAAATCGCTGTTGAGATCAAGAGTTTTGTTGGCCCTTCAGAAATCCGTGATTTAGAAAATGCCCTAGGCCAGTTCGTTCTCTACCAAAATGCCTTGAGCCTGATCGAACCAGACCGAACTCTGTACCTAGCCATTCGAGAAGCGGTATATCTCGACCTGTTTGAAGCAGAAATTGGCAAAATGCTTTTAGAGCGAAAGGTTATCAAACTGGTGGCGTTTAACCCTGAGCAGGAGGTTGTTACTCGATGGATACCTTAGACGGCTACCGTCAGATCATTCGTGCAGTTTTAACTCCCTACACCCACCTTGTCTACGCCAATGTCGATGTTCGTAATCTTGCTGCCTTTGACGCGGATACCGACCAATACGTCATTCTCTCTGAGGGTTGGAACGGCCAACGCCATCACCACGGTTGTCTGATTCATATTGAAATTCGCCATGGCAAAGTTTGGGTACAACGCGATGGTACTGAAGACGGCATCGCCACTGAACTGGTGGCGGCAGGAATACCTGAAGCAGATATTGTTCTTGGGTTTCAAGAACCTTCGGTCAGACCCCATACAGGGTTTGCGGTAGTTTAGCAGTGGATGCACTGTACCCCCTCAATCCTCTCTAGCCCCGATCAAGCCAGCTTATTTTCCTAGCCCCCAGTGAGGAACCGCTATGATTATCGATGACCAGCACTACGACGTGATCATTGTTGGCACTGGGGCGGGGGGCGGCACCCTGGCCCGCAAGCTGGCCCCGTCGGGTAAGCGCATTCTGCTGCTAGAGCGTGGCGACGCCATGCCCCTTGAAGAGCAAAACATCAGCGATGTAGATATTTTTCAGAAACAGCGCTACCACGCCCCTGAGCAGTGGTACGACGGCGACGGCGAACCCTTCACGCCGCAGATGAAGTATGCGATCGGTGGCAACACCAAAATTTATGGGGCCGCCCTCCAGCGCATGCGCGAAAGAGACTTTGAAACGGTGAATCACCAGGACGGCACCTCACCCGAGTGGAGCCTTAAGTACAGCGATTTTGAGCCTTACTACACCGAGGCGGAGTCGATGTACCAGGTGCATGGCCAGGGGGGTGTTGACCCGACAGAACCGCCCCGCAGTGGAAATTTTGCCTACCCGGCGATCGCCCATGACCCCACCATTCAGCCCGTGGTCGAGGGCATTGCCAAGCAGGGTTGTCACCCCTACCCGCTGCCGATGTCGCTGTCGCTGCGAGACGATGACCCCACCGGGGATGCCGAGGTGTTTGGGGTTGCCCCGGCTTTAGATTTTGGCAACGTGACTCTCAAAACCTCAGCCCAGGTGACCAGCGTTCTGACCAACCCTGCGGGGACGGCGGTCAAGGGCGTGCAGACCAATATCAATGGTCAGCCCTACATCTTTATGGCTGATATTATTGTGCTGGCCTGCGGGGCCATTAACTCGGCGGCGCTGCTGCTTCAGTCGGCCAACGAGAAGCACCCCAACGGGTTGGCGAACAGCTCTGATCAGGTGGGCCGCAACCTGATGAAGATTCAGCTCAGTTCGATCGTGCAGGTCACGACTCAGTCTAATTCGGGTAAATTTCCGCGATCGGTGGGCATCAATGACTACTACTGGGGCGACAGTCAAGTTGACTATCCCCTAGGCCACATTCAAAATATGGGCGGGGTGCTGCAAGACGCGATTTTTGCGGAGTCGCCCCCGGTGCTATCGCTGGTGACCAAGTTTATGCCTAACTTTGGGCTAAAGCAGTTGGCGACGCGATCGATCGCCTGGTGGGCGATGACCGAGGTGTTGCCCGACCCCAAAAACCGGGTGGAGGTGAAGAACGGTAAGCTCTACGTCAACTTCTCTGCCAACAACGCTGAGGCCCACGATCGCCTGGTGTATCGCTGGCTAGATGTGCTCAAGTCTGTCGAAAAAGATAGCAGCGTGTTTTCGCGATCGGGGATGCACCCCCGAGGAGAGGTGCCCCTGCCGGTGATGGCCTATCAGTGCGGCACCTGCCGTATGGGCACCGACCCCACCACCTCGGTGCTCGACACTAACTGCCGCGCCCATGAGCTAGACAACCTCTATGTGGTAGACAGCAGTTTCATGCCCTCCAGCGCCAGCGTGGGGAATGCCCTGACGGTAATCGCCAACGCCCTGCGGGTGGGCGATCATCTGCGGGAACGGCTGGGGTAGCGGTTCACAGAAATTAGGTAACTAAGGTGACGGTGCCAGTATCGAGGTCGTAGCGGGCACCGACCACCTGGAGCTGGCCCGACTGCTGGCGATCGCGGATTAGCTGCGATCGCATCAACTGCTCCGTTTGGTAGCGAACGTTGGCGGATACTGCGTTGTCCACCGCATCGCCCGGCTGCCCCTTCACCTGGTTGACCGCTGGCAAGATGGCCTGCACAAAAGTGCCAATTGCGCCGGGAAGGGGGCCATTTTCCACCGCTGCGGTGACGGCTCCACAGCGCTCGTGGCCCAGCACCATCAGCAACGGCGTCCCCAGCAGTTCTACAGCATACTCAATACTGCCCAGCACCTCCGGCGTGGCAATGTTGCCTGCCACCCGCACATCAAAGATGTCGCCTAACCCCTGATCAAAAATGATTTCGGCGGTAACCCGCGAATCGGCACAGCTTAACACCGTGGCAAAGGGGTGCTGCGCCTGGGTCAATTCCTTTACTCGGTCTTCTGACTGGTCGGGGTGCTCTAGGTGGTGCTGAGTAAATCGTAAATTACCTTCTATCAGTCGATTCAGCGCTTCCTGGGGGCTGGGCATCGCCACCCCCACAGACGCTAGATTGGCGGCAGCAGCCGATTTTGCCTGTCCAAAGACTACTTTCCCAGTGGCTAAGCCCAACAGTCCACCGCAGCCTAGCTTTAAAGCGGTCCGACGATTTAGATGGCTGACATTGTGCTCCATTACCCCATTTCCTATAGTGACGCCACACATTTCACAGAGCGAATTTCCATGACATCGGAGATGTAGCAGGTGCCCCCAAATTTGTTCAGCAGCGGACGCACATTTTCGGCCACGGTTTTAATTTGCTCAGGCATGCAAAAAGCAATGATATAGACGTTGTCGCCCATAGTCATATCTAAATCTTCGCTACCGCCGCGTAGCCCTTCGCCCTCCACATTGCGAATCACCGCATGACCATGAACGCCTGACTTTTTTAGGCTGTCTAAAATTTTGGCTAACTCAAACGAATTGGCAATGATCTCAATCTTTTTGACAAGGTGCATGGGCTTAGCTCCACAACAGGTTGATGCCGTACAGATAAAGGGGAATGCCGACAATGATATTGAAGGGAAACGTTACCGCTAGGGCCGTAGACACGTACAGGCTGGGGTTGGCTTCGGGCACCGTTAACCGCATGGCCGCAGGCACTGCAATGTAGGAAGCACTGGCACACAGCACCGCAAACAGCAGGGCATCTCCCTGGGGCATGTTGATCGCCCTGGCAATCAGCAACCCAATGCCAGCGTTGAGGATTGGGATCAGTATGGCAAAGGAAATCAAGAATACGCCGGTTTTCTGTAAGTCTTTAATGCGTTTGGCGGCGACTAAACCCATATCGAGCAGGAAGAAGGTCAGGACGCCATAGAACATATCTTGGGTAAAGGGCGAGAGCACCTCCCAGCCGTGCTCACCAGTCAGCATGCCGATGATTAAGCTGCCCACCAGCAAAAAGACCGAGCTATTAAGAAAGGCATCGCGCAGCACCTCAGACCAGACAAATTCACGCTTTTCATCTCTGGCAAAGAAATTGACGAGAATCAGCCCCACAATGATGGCGGGAGATTCCATTAAGGCCAAAGCGGCCACCATAAAGCCATCAAAGGGCATGCCTAACTCGGTCAAAAAGGCGCTGGCGGTAATAAAGGTGACGGCGCTGATCGAGCCGTAGGTAGCGGCTATCGCAGCCGAGTCGTAGGTATCGAGCTTGAGCCGCAGAATAAAGAAGGTGTATAAGGGCACCGCGCAGGCCATCATGATAGCGGCTAAAATAGTCAGCACCACCTGCTGATTAATGCCGCTTTTAGTCAGCTCAACGCCTCCTTTAAACCCGATCGCTAGCAGTAAATAAAGCGAAAATAGCTTAGGAATTGGCGGTGGAATTTCTAAATCAGATTTAACGAATACGGCTAGCATCCCCAAAAAGAAAAATAGCACTGGGGGGTTCAAAATATTGGACATGATCAAATTGGCGTTCATGTCCATCTCTCCTGAGGCCAAAAAAGCCAAAAATTCAGAAATCTTTGCATTCTATAAACTATTATTGCCTGTGATCATGATGTATCGTGCTGAATCGCCCTCTGTCAATGGTTTCGTCAGAATCTTTGTCAAAGGGATGGCTGTAGAGTCGAGCCCGAGTCCCTGGGGCTGAGCAAAGCTTCTGGTTCAAAGAAAACTACGGAACGGCCTTATTTGCTTAAATTAATCAATATTTTTTGCGGTGGAAGTCTGAAATTCTAAATATAGCCATAGTCACTTGGGTTAGGACATCCAGAAACGTTTGAACGTTCAAACGTTTTTAGGGGAAATGTCTTAACCAGACTGGCTACAGCTATAGCTCTAGAAGTTCAGGACGATTGACCTCTTAAAGTCATGGCATTGAATGCTTAAAGCAGAACCCAGGGTCTTTAAAAACCCTGGGTTCTATAGCGATGATGATTTTGATGAGGGTATTTAGGCCACAGAGGTCTACAGTGCTTAGCTGCCCTACGCCACTACCTGAACACTGAACTGAGCCGCTAGGGCGCTCAACACTGCCTCAGTCGCCCCCGTCCAGCCGATGATGCCGTCCTGGGCACGCACCATCTCTAGGGTGGCCTGCTTAAAGGCGGGAAAGTAGCTCTCGGTGGCATCTTCGACCAGCAGGCACTCGTAGCCGCGATCGTTGGCTTCGCGCATGGTGGTCTGCACACAGACCTCGGTGGTGACGCCGGTAATAATCAGGTGGGTAATGCCCTGGGCTTTGAGGTGCGCTTCTAGCTCAGTGGCATAAAAAGCTCCCTTGCCGGGTTTGGGAATAATCACTTCTCCTGGCAGCGGCGCAAGTTCGGGAATGATGCCGTTGCCCGGTTCGCCCAGCACCAGAATGCGCCCCATAGGGCCGCGATCGCCGATTTTGAGTGAGCTAGAACCGCGATCGCGCTTCGACGGCGGGCAGTCCGACAGATCGGGCAAATGCCCCTCCACGGTTTGAAAAATCGGCAGGTTGTAGTGCCGAAACGCCTCCTGCAAGGCCTTCACTTGGGGAATGATCGCCCGCAGCAGGCTGACATCGTTGCCCAGAGCATCGCCAAAGCCGCCGGGCTCAATGAAATCGCGCTGCATGTCGATGATGAGCAGCGCCAGGCCAGTGGCGGGTAGGGGGTAGGGATAGGGTTGGGCGGGGATGGGCATGATGGGTGGATGGGTAGGGGGTGGATGGGTAGGGGCAGACGGCGTCTGCCCAATTCTCGCTATAGGAGATGTTAAAGACGAGAGGATGAGTGAGATCAGCCCTATTCCTCTATCTCAACAGGTTTGGCCCAGATGGCGAGGACGATGCAGCCCTCGGAGCTGCTGACGGTGTGGCGGGTGCCGGGCGGATTGACTACCAGCGTGCCAGCGGGGTAGGTACCGTTGGCGTCGGTTTGAGAGCCCGAGAGCACAAAAATATGTTCAAACCCGGTATGCAGGTGGCGGGGAACCGAGGCCCCCGGCTGGTAGCGCAGCAGCGCGGCAGCGGCCCCGTCGGGTTCAGCCGGGTAGAGCCGGTGGATATCGACGCCGGAGCGAAAGGGCTGCCAGTCTAGCTCTGGGTCAGCCGCCATCGCCTTCAGGTCAGGCCAAACAATCGCTTGCATAATAACTCCTAGCTCATCTACCCATCACTCTAGCCAGGGTAGATACGTAGGTCTGTCCCTACCCATCCACCCGCCTACCCGCCCACCCATCCACTAATGCCCAGCCATCTTCTGGCCTAGCACCTTGATGTCCGCCTCAGCGGTAGGGCTTTCGTAGACCAGCTCGCCGTCGCTGATTACGAAAATGCGATCGCTCAGTTTTAGCAGCTCGTCCAGGTCTTCGCTGACCAGCAGCACCGCCACACCGCGATTGCGGGCAGCGAGGATCTGGCTGTGGATGTAGTCTACTGCCGAGAAGTCGAGGCCAAAGCAGGGGTTAGCGGCAATCAGCAGGTTGATATTGGTAGAGGACAATTCTCGGGCCAGCACGGTGCGCTGCACGTTGCCGCCGGAGAGATGGCCCACGGGGGTATCGACCGAGGGCGTTTTGACCGAAAACACCTGCACCAAGCCCTCCGCCATGCGCCGAATGTTGCTGAGACTGAGCAGCCAGCCACGCCGCGCCTGGGGCGGGCAGTCAAAGGTGCGCAGGGCCATGTTTTCGGCCACGCTCATGTGGGGTACACAGGCGTTGCGCAGGGGTTCTTCGGGCAGGGTGTAGACCTGGTGGCGGGCCATTTCCTTGCGGGTCGACTGGTAGGGGGTGCCGTTGACCAAAATGTCGCCGCTGTGGCGGGGGCGCTGCCCGGCCAGCACCTCCACCAGTTCCCGCTGGCCGTTGCCCGACACACCGGCAATGCCGACAATTTCACCACTGTTGACGATCAGGCTGGCGCTGCGTACGGCGGGCAGGCCATTGTCGCGATCGGCGCAGAGGTCTTTTAGCTCCAGCACCGGGCGGGTATCAGGTATGGTAACTTTTTCCACTGGGGTGGCTTCGGTCTTTTCGCCCAGCATCATGTGGGCCATGTCATCTACGGTAAGGTTGCGCACGTAGCCGTGGCCCGCCAGTTTGCCCTTGCGCAGCACCGTCACTTCGTCGGTAAAGGCCATCACCTCGCGAAACTTGTGGGAAATCATCAGCACGCTGAGGTGGCCAGCGGTAACTTCTTCGCGCAGCAGGCCCAGCACTTCGTCGGCTTCGTCGGGGGTGAGCACTGAGGTGGGCTCGTCGAGAATCAGCACTCGGCTATTCAAGTAGAGCTGCTTGAGAATTTCCAGCTTTTGCTTTTGGCCCGCCGCCAGCTGGGCGATCGGGGTGCGTAGGTCGATCTGAAAGGGCGAGCTGGCCATAAAGGCATCAAGGCGCTCATACTCAGCCTTCCAGTTGATCCACTGGGGGCTGTCGTAGCGCGAAAGCACCAGATTTTCGGCCACGGTCATCGCAGGCACCGAGGTGAAGTGCTGGTAGACCATGCCCAGACCATAGTGGTGAGCATCCTTGGGGCTGGCGATCGCCCGCGATTGTTTACCCACCAGCACATCGCCTGAAGTGGGGGTGTAAAAGCCCATGATGCATTTCACCAGGGTGCTTTTACCCGCCCCATTTTCTCCCAAGAGGGCGTGAAAACTGCCGGGCGTGACTTTGATCGATACCTGGTCGAGGGCGGTAAAGGTGCCAAAGCGTTTGGTGAGGTTGATCACTTCTAGCTCGGGTGGGGCCGTCTTGGTTTGGGGTGCAATGGTAATGGTTTTCATGGGGAAGATGGGGAGATGGAGGGATAGGGGGATGGGACGTTATTTCCCACTCCAGTGGATGACCCGTTTTTCAAACATCAAAAACAGCATATTGAGGCTATAGCCCAGTAGGCCGGTCATCAAAATAGAGGCATACATGTCTTTGACGTTGAGGATTTGTTGCGCGTCAATAATGCGTTTTCCTAACCCCTGCTGGGTGCCAATGAACATTTCCGCCACAATCACAATCACCAGGGCAATGCTGATACCGCTGCGCAGGCCAATAAAGGTTTGGGGCATACTTTCCCAAAGCAGCACATCTTTAAAGACCTGCCAGCGGTTAGCTCCCATTACCTTAGCTGCCAAAATGCGCGATCGCTTGGCATTCATCACCCCATAGGCGCTGTTAAACAAAATCAGCAATAGGGCACTAAACGCCGCAATCACCACCTTTGAAATGTCGGACACTCCAAAGAACAGGATGAACATTGGAATTAAGGCGCTGGCGGGGGTTGAGCGGAAGAAATCAATCAAAAACTCAACGCTGCGATAGACCCGTTCAGAGCTGCCTAAGGCAACGCCGAGGGGGACCCCAATTATCGCTGCCAACACAAAGGCCTGGAACGTGCGTGCCACCGTGGCCATAAAGCTGGTCAGCATGGTGCCGGTAAAGACAGCCGACACCAGGGTTTGCAGGGTAGCCCAGGGGGTAGGTAACAGCACCGGGCTGACCCAGCCAGAAACCGAAATCAGCCACCAGACCGAAAACAGCAGCAGTACCCCTACCAGGGGCAGTAGGCTATCGAGCCACAGGTTGAGATCAAGAGAAGCACGATGCCCCAAGGGCTTGGGCAATGTCTTGGTAGGGGTGATCATTTGCGCATCTCCTCTTGAAAGATGTCGAGACAGTGGCGACTAATTTTTACAAACTCCGGCGAGGAGAGAGTATCTGGGGTGCGGGGCCGGGGGGCCTCAAAGTTAACCTCGGCCACCAGATGGGTGGGGCGCTTGCTGAGCAGCAACACCGTATCGGCTAAATACACCGCTTCCTCTAGGTTGTGGACTACCATCACCATGGGCAATTTAGCAGCCATGAAAATCTCTTGCAGTTTGTCGCGCACAAACAAAGTGGTTTCAAAGTCTAGGGCCGAAAAGGGCTCGTCTAGGAACAACACCTCGGGGTCAGCCACTAGGGCTCGCAGAATTGAAATTAGCTGCTGCTGTCCGCCGGAAAAACTATAGGGATAGCGGGTTAAATCGAGACGAATGTCAAAGGTTTTGATCAGGTTTTCGACAATGTCGTGGCACTCTTTGGTTTTCATCCCTTTGACCTGCAGGGGGTAGGCAATGTTGTCAAAGGCCGTCATCCAAGGAAACAGAGAATCGCGATAGTTTTGGAAGACATAGCCAATGCGCGATCGCCGAATCGGTTTGCCATTGATGGAAATACGACCCGAGTCAAAGGGAGTCAGTCCACTGATCATATTGATCAGGGTAGATTTGCCGCAGCCGTTGGGTCCAAAGATCGAAACGAATTTATCCCCGGGCAAGGTTAGATCAAAGCTGTCGTACAGTACCTGATTCCCAAAGGACTTGGATAATCCTTCGATTTGGATGCAGTTTTCTGGCGGAGCAATGGTTTGGGGTAAACCTAGCTTAAACATAACGACCTCGATAGGTAAGACAACTAACCCTAGGTGATGGATTGAGACTACAGGTGACTGGGGTAAGTGATCTGTTCAGCCAAAGATGACTGGTTAGTCAGGGTGCATGGTTTGCGGTGCACCGTGCCCGCAAACCATGCACCCTAAGCCGGACGATAAATCAATGGTTCAACCTCCACCTGGCGAGAAAACACCTCGCTCTCGGTCATGAAGTCAAAAAAGGCCTGGAAATAGTCGATATCTTGAGGGGTAAATTCATCGAATAGGGTGTAGCCCACCAGGGGAACGCGATCGACTAGATCGCCCTCAATGGCGGTGTAGCCCACCAGGTACTGCCGGGTAGAATCTGGATCGGTGCGAATGTCTTCAATCGAGCGGCGATAGGCCTCGGCATAGATTTTGGCTGCCTCGGGGTAGGCCTCAATAAATTGGGTGCTGAGGGTGGCAGAACCTCCAAACCAGGGGGCCTGGGGGTCGCCCAAAATGTAGGTTGAAACCACGCCATTTTCAAGAATGCGTGTAATCCCGTTCATATCACCGACGGTACCGGTGGGCTCCAGGGTGTAGGCGGCGTCAATTTGGCCCGCTTCTAGGGCCGCCACATGCTGACGAATTTCTAGCTGTTGGATCTCTACACCTTCGATGCCATTGGCTTTGAGCACCGCTTCGGCAATCACCTTATTTTGAGCCCCGGGGCCACTGGCGACGCGCTTACCCATCAAGTCAGCAATGGATTCAAAGGGGCTATCTTTCGCCACAATAAATTGCTCAAGTTTGAGTTCGACATTGCTGGGGTTGGCCGCCAAAATTTTGAACAGCCCGGGGGAAGCAATTTCAGCCAGCCCCAGGGCTCCGGAGGCAGTGCCATTGCCGGAACCCTGCAAACGTCCGGCAATGATGCCTTCGGCCACCTGTTGGGCGGAGGCAAACTGCACCGCTTCAACATCTAAGCCCGCCTCTTTGAAATAGCCCCGTTCTACCCCCAGAAACAGGGGTAGCCCAGCGGCTACGGGCCAAAAGCCAATGGAAATTTTGCCCGGATCCTCCCCGCCAGTCGCTGAGGCGGTGCTGGAGTCTGGGGTGGTGGCATTATTAGAGGAGGTGGCGCAACTGTGGAGGGCTACGGCGAGGGTAGCGCTAGCGCCAAATTCGAGGAAGGTACGGCGGCGAAGGGGCATAGTGTAACTCCAGGTGGGTAGAGGATAGCGAGAGGTGGGGGAGAAAATTTTGAGTTTTCAGCTTTGAGTTGCAGCTAGTTAACAAGAACTAAACATTCAAAATTCAAAATTTTGAGTTTTCTCTAAACCAACGCCTCGATCAGCGCTTCAGAGTAGGCCACCGCGCCAAACACGCCGCCCTGCATTTTGACCATCTTCAGCGCCGCCAGGTGGTTGCCGTAGTCGGTGGCCCCGGTGCAGTCAGACAGCAGCAGGCACTCGTAACCGCGATCGTTGGCGTCGCGCATGGTGGTGTGGACGCACACATCGGTGGTGATGCCCGCCAGAATCAGGTTGCGAATGCCTTTGCGGGTGAGGATTAGGTCTAGATCGGTGGCGTAGAACGAGCCTTTGCCGGGTTTGTCGATCACCACCTCATCGGGCAGCGGTTGCAGCTCAGGGATGATCTCCCAGCCGGGTTCGCCGCGCACCAAAATGCGCCCGCAGGGGCCGGGGTCGCCAATGCCCGCGCCGATCTGCCGCGATCGCCACTGTTTATTCTCCGGCAGGTCAGCTAGATCGGGGCGATGGCCCTCGCGGGTGTGAATGATGGTGAAGTTGCGATCGCGCATCACCCCCAGCAGCTTGGCAATCGGGGCGATCGGGGCGCGGGTGAGCGACAGGTCATAGCCCATTTTGTCCACATAGCCGCCGATGCCGCAAAAATCGGTCTGCATATCGATCACAATCAGCGCCGTATTGTCGGGCTGCAGATCGCCGTTGTAAGGGTAGGGGTACGGCTCAGCTTCAACAAAAATTCCCATGGTGGTTCTCCAATGTCACAGCAAACGGCAGCGGGCAAATGTAGGGTGCATTCGCGGCTCGCCCCCTGAGCTAACCTCCCCAGACTGGGCCTTTTAGCCGCAATACACCACTTTCCGTATGGGTCTGCCTCTGTTGGGTTGCACTGCGTTTCACCCAACCTACAGTGCGAAACGTCCCTACAAAATGCTTTATAAGGACGGTGGCAAACGGTTACTCCTGAGCCTGGCCCAGGGCACCGGGCGCACCCGTTAATGTGCGCTTTGGCGAGCAGGTAATCACCATAATCAACAACGTCAAAATGTACGGTGACGCATTGAACAAATAGTAGTAGGCGTCGATGCCCACCGATTGCAGCGCCGGGCCGATCGCCTGGGCACCGCCAAACAGCAGCGACGCGTAGAGACACTGCACCGGATTCCAGCGGGCAAAAATTACCAGGGCCACCGCCATCAGACCCTGGCCGCTCGAAATTCGCTCTGACCAGCTGCCGGGGTAAAACAGCGACAGCGACGCCCCGCCAATCCCGGCTAAAAAGCTGCCTGCCACAATGCTGGCCATCCGTACCTTAAAGATCGAAATGCCCATGGCGCGGGCGGCATCGGGGCTGTCGCCCACGGCGCGAATCAGCAGGCCCCAGCGGCTAGAGCGAAAGAACCACTGCATTAGGGGTGCGATCGCCACTCCCAAAATAAACAGCGGACTAATTTGCAGCGCCGACTGCACCTGGGGCATCTGGCTCCAGGCCCCTAGCGCAATCACCGGCAGCTGCGGGGCCGAGGGCTGAATAAACGGCTTGCCCAAAAAGAAGGCCAGGCCGCTGCCAAAGATAATCATGGCAATGCCCACCGCCACATCGTTCACCCGAGGCTGCTGCGAGAGCCAGCCGTGAATCAGGCCCAAAAACATGCCCGCGATGCCTGCCGTGACCACCCCCAGCCAGGGCGACCCGGTCAGGTAAGACACAGCGTAGGCGCTCATCGCCCCCATCAGCAGGGTGCCTTCCAGTCCCAGGTTGATTTTGCCGCTTTTCTCGGTCAAACATTCTCCCAGGCTGACAAACAGAAAGGGGGCGCTCCCCCGCAGGGTTCCGGCAAGAATGGCGAGGGGAATGCCCCACCAGCCTAAAGCTTCACTGGCCATGGTTCTCACTCTCCGTGGATGTGTGGATTTGACTAAAGCACGATGGTTTGGGTAGGGGCACAGCACTGCTGTGCCCCTACGGTAGATTCTTCATTCGGCCAACCTAAACCGGAGTGGCTGTTGCCACTGGGGGTGTGGGCCGCACCTTGGGCGGGCGGGCCTTAAAGATGGGCAGCTTGCCGTAGAGCGAATCGCTGTAGAGCACCGAGAGAAACACCAGGCCCTGAAACACCATCACCGTGGCGTCGGGCAGGCCGTGGCTGCGCTGGAGAATGCCGCCGCTGGCGAGAATGCCTCCCAGCAGCAGGGCAACGAGGCTGGCCGCGATCGGGTTGTGGCGGGCAATAAAGGCCACCAGCACACCGCCATAGCCGTAGTTGGCATTCAGCGATTCGTTGGCACGACCGTGGACAGCGGCGACTTCGACCATGCCCGCCAGGCCCGCGCAGGCCCCGCCCAAAAAGCAGATCGCCAGGGTGAGCTTGCCCACGGGCAGCCCCGCTACCCGCGCTGCCCGCACGTTGCCCCCGGCGGTACGCGCCGCAAAGCCAAATGTCGTGCGCTGAATTAAAAAGTAGGCCAGCCCGCAGGCCACCAGACCCAGCACCAGGCCGTAATGCACCCGGCTGCCGGGCAGCGTGCCCAGCATGTGCATATCCGGGATGGGATAGGTCGAGGGCTTATTGAGGGAGGCCGGATCTTTCATCGGGCCATTGACCATGTGGTTGAGCAGTGCGATCGCAATGTAGTTCATCAGCAGGCTGCTAATGGTCTCATTCACCGCCCGATAGTGCCGTAGCGCCCCGACGATGGCAATCCAAATGCCGCCCGCTGCCATGCCCGCCAGGGCCATACCCAGCTGCACCCCAGGGGTGGGCAATCCCCAGCCGCCCAGGGTGAGGCCACCCGCCACCGCTGCCAGCCCCCCCAGCACCAGTGCTCCCTCATTGCCGATAATCACCAGGCCCAGCCGTGCCGGTAGGGCGGTACACAGCGCACTCAGCATCAGCGGCGACGCCTGAATCAGCGTGTTTTGAAACGAGCTCCAGCTGCCAAAGGCGGCTCGATAGATCGAGTAGTAGACCCCAAATGGGTTGGCCCCGGCCAGGGCGCAAAACAGGCCAAAGATCACCAGGGCTGCCACCAGCGCCCCCACAGGAATACAGATTTTTTCGAGAAGATTTCGCCAGCGATCGCTCATGATTCTGCTCCTTTGCTCACCAAATTTTTAATGGTTGGGTGTGTTGAAAGGGACGGGTACCCGATTGGGATGTCATGGATAGTGGGCAACAGCGACCAACGCTTAGCGGTTGGTCAAAGGTTATTAGGGGATGGTGGGCAATGCCCACCCTACGGCAGCTACTTCACCTCTTCACCTCTTCACCTCTTCACCTCTTCACCTCTTCACCTCTTCACCTCTTCACCTCTTCACCTCTTCACCTCTTCACCTCTTCACCTCTTCACCTCTTCACCTCTTCACCTCTTCACCTCTTCACCTCTTCACCTCTTCACCTCTTCACCTCTTCACCTCTTCACCTCTTCACCTCTTCACCTCTTCACCTCTTCACCTCTTCACCCCTTCACCCCTTCACCCCCCTACCCCACACTCCCCATCACCCCTTCCGCCAGCCAGTTCATCTGCTCTAGCTCTACCGCTGTCTGCCCCAGCTCCTTGCCGCCAGCAATCACGGTTTTGCCCTGGTTGTCTTTAATCTCGCCTTTATAAATCACCAGCTCTCCAGCCATCAGCTGGGCTTTAGCCGCCTCTGCCGCCTGCTGGGCCTCAGCACTCACCGCCGAGCCAAAGGGCGACAGCTTCAAAAAGCCGTCCTGAAAACCGCCCCGCACCAGGTGGGGAATGCCGCCGTTCATCAAGGTTTTGCCCTCCTGCAGCAGGGTGACGTAGTTGGTGTACACGTTCGACCAGTCCCACTCGGCCCCAGTGAGGTAGCCCTGGGGAGCCAGTTCGGCCTGGTTAGCGTGGTAACCCGAGGAAAAAATGCCGCGCCGTTCGGCAGTTTCAATCACCACCTTGGGGCTATCGACGTGGCAGGTGAGCACGTCAATGCCCTGGTCGGCCATGCTGTTGGCGGCCTCGGCCTCACGTACCGGGTCGGCCCAGTCGCCGGTAAAGATCACCTGGGTGGTGATGCTGGGGTCGATGCTGCGAGCCCCGAGGGTAAAGCTGTTGACGTTGCGCAGCACCTGGGGAATGGGTTTGGCGGCAATGAACCCCAGCCGCTTGCTGTTCGAGGCATGGGCGGCGACCACCCCGGCCACATACTGGGCTTCGTCGATGTAGCCAAAATAGCTGCCGACGTTATTGGGGTGTACGCCCTCCTCATAGAGCCCGCCGCAGTGGAAGAACTGCACCTCGGGAAAGTCTTTGGCCAAAGTCAGCACGTGGGGGTCGAAGTAGCCAAAGGAGGTGGCAAAAATCGCCGTGGCCCCATCCAGGTCGATCATGCTGCGGATGGTTTCTTGCACCGCGTTGGTCTCGGGCACGCTGGCCTCCTCGGAGGTTTTCACTCCGGCCATGCCATCTAGGCTGGCGCGGCCCTCGGCGTGGGCCTGGTTGTAGCCGTAGTCGTCTTTGGGGCCAACGTAGATAAAGCCAGCGGTCAGGGTGTCGCTGCCGCCCGCTGCCGTGGGGGCATTGCCACAGCCGCTGAGCTTAACCGTTAAACCAAAGGCACCCGTGGCCAGCAATCCCCGAATTGCCTGGCGACGGGTCACCTGAAACGTGGGTTTCCGCATGGGGATTCTCCTGAATTGAGGGCAAAGCAGAGTCAAGTCAACGCGCGCTAGCCTATCCCCGGTCCCGTACTTCTGGAGAAGTTGGGCTGCTCAGATAAGGCACCGCCGTTCTTTTCGGAAGCGGGGCAAAGATCAGGACTTTGAGCGCGGGCTAATTGAGGTGGGACGCTGTCGAACGTTAAACAGAGACTATCAATGGGGCCTAGAAACCGAGGTTCGAGAAAGGTGCGGCAAAGGTGCGCTGTTGACTGGGCCGACCTGGGGGATGACCTAAAATGTGACCTAATGTACAAATTTGGGGGGAGTGCTTGGCTACGATGGCAGCCATCAGGTTTGCTCTAGGCCTTGTGCCGCTTTAGTTTTAGGCCAGCCGGTAGCATTGAATACAGGCCCATAGCCGCACCATGACCGCAGATGACGCCCTAGCCCTGGTTGAGCGATTACTGGCCGCGCGCGGGGCGAGTGGGCTGAACTCGATTCAGGCGACCCTGCTGCGGCAGACCTGGGGCGATCGCACCTACCAGGCCATGGCCCTAGAGCTGGGCTACGAGGTTGGCTACCTCAAGCAAATTGGCTCTGACCTTTGGCAGAGCCTGTCGGACACCCTAGGCGAAAAGGTGACCAAACGCAATCTGCGCGAGGTGTTGGCCCGTCAGCAACAAACGCTATTTACAGCAGAGGTTGGCCGGGTTTCCCATTCCCCTGGCGGAGGCCGCTGCCGCGACTGGGGCGACGCCGCCACCGCCACCGCGTTCTATGGGCGCACCGAGGAGCTAGATCAGCTGCAACGCTGGGTGCTTGGCGATTCTGCTGCGCCGGGGCCGGGCCAACGCTGTCGGCTGGTAGGGCTGTTTGGCATGGGCGGCATGGGCAAAACCACCCTGGCGGTGAAGCTGGCCCAGCAACTGCAAGACCACTTCGAGGTGGTGATCTGGCGATCGCTGCGCCATGCCCCCCCGGTTAACGACCTATTGCGAGACCTGCTCGGGGTGCTGGTGGCGGGAGCCGATACTGCCACCAGCGATTTTGCCGCCGACTTTGATGGCCTGCTGCGATCGCTGCTCGACCAGCTGCGCCTGCGCCGCTGTTTGCTGGTGCTCGACAATGGCGAAACGATTTTGCAACCCCGCGATCGCACCGGCACCTACCAGCCCGGCTACGAAACCTACGGCCAGCTCTTCTACAGCCTGGGCAATGTCGATCACCAGAGCACCCTCGTGCTCACCAGCCGCGAAAAGCTCAAAGAAATTGCCCAGCAAGAAGGGGAAGCCCTGCCGATTCGATCGCTGCGTCTGAAGGGGCTGTCGCCCAGGGTGGGGCAGTCGATCTTTCAGGCCAGGGGCCAGTTTAGCGGTACGCCCACCGACTGGCAGCAGTTGGTCAACCACTACGCGGGCAACCCCCTGGCCCTCAAAATGGTGGCCGCCGTGGTGCAAGACTTTTTTGACGGGCAGCTAGGGCCGTTTGTGCAGATTTTGGCCCAGGGCGACTCGGTGTTTGGCGACATTCGCGACCTGCTGGCCCACCAGTTCGACCGGCTCTCGCCCCTAGAGCAGCAAATTATGGCCTGGCTAGCCATTCACCGCGAACCCGTCACCCTAGCCCAGGTGCGATCGCACCTGGTAGACCCCCTGGCCCTGGGCGACTTGATCGAAGCCTTTACTAGCCTGGAGCGGCGATCGCTGATCGAGCGCGATACCCCCAGGGCCACTAGCCCCCGCAGCACCCGCTTCACCCACCAGCCCGTAGTGATGGAATACATCACCGACTGGCTGGTGGAGCAGGTCAGCCAGGCGATTCTGGCTGAGCCCACCGCTGCCAGCCCGCTGCACACCTACGCTCTGATCTTGGCCCAGGCCAAGGACTACCTGCGCGACAGCCAAACCCGACTGATTTTGCAGCCGGTGCTCCAGCGGCTGCGGCTGCGGCCCAGCGATCTGGCCTGCCGGCTGCGCCACCATCTAGACGCCTGGCGGGGGCAAACCCTGGCCAGCTACGCCTGCGGCAATCTGATCAACCTGCTCCACCAGGCCGAGATCTCACTCCAGGGCTGGGATTTTTCGCACCAGACCATCTGGCAGGCCTACCTGCAAGACAGTACCCTGCACCAGACCAACTTTACCCAGGCCGACCTGGCGCGATCGGTGTTTAAAGACACCTTTAGCCAGGTGCTGGCGATCGCCTTTAGCCCCGATGGCCAGTTGCTGGCCGCCAGCGATGTCAGCTACGAAATTCACCTGTGGCGGGTCAGCGATGCCCAGCCCGTGCTCACCCTGCACGCCCAAGACGGCTGGTGCTGGGCAGTGGCCTTTAGCCCCAACAACCAAACCCTGGCCAGCAGCGCCAATGGCACCATCGACCTGTGGGATCTCAAAACTGGCGATCGCTACGGCCAGCTCAAAGACTCCTCCAGCCGGGTGTTTTCGCTGGCCTTTAGCCCCGATGGGCGCTGGTTGGCCAGCGGCTGCGAAGACCATCAAATTCGGGTTTGGGATGTACGCAGCGGTACCCTGGTTCACAGTCTCCAGGGTCATACCGACGAAGTGCGATCGGTGGCTTTTTCTCCCCAGGGCTATGTGCGCGGCGGGCTGGCCCTCAGTGCTGCTGCTAGCTACCACCTGGCCAGCGGCAGCTATGACGGCACCCTGCGCCTGTGGAACTTGGCCAGTGGCGACAGCAGCGTTCTAGACACCGGATCGCCTATTTGGTCGGTGGCCATTCACCCGGCCCTGGGCTATACCCTGGCCACCGGGCACCACGACGGCAGCATTGGGATTTGGGACGGGGCCGCCCAGACCCCGGTGCGATCGCTCCAGGGCCACGCCCAAGCGGTGCGATCGATCGCCTTTAGCCCCGATGGTTGTCAGCTAGCCAGCGGCGGCGACGACCAGACCATTCGCCTGTGGAACTGGCAGAGCGGCCAGGTAGACTGGGTGCTCAAGGGCCACAGCAGCTGGATCGCCAATGTTGCCTTTAGCCCCGTTCGCGGTGTCTCGACCGATGCGATCGGCTACACCCTGGCCAGCGCCAGCGAAGATCAGTCGGTGCGCCTGTGGGATAGCCAGACCCACCAGGCTCTGCGAGTGCTGCGCGGCCACAGCAGCGGGGTGTGGTCGGTGGCCCTGCATCCCCAGGGCAATTATTTAGTCAGCGGTGGCCAAGATCGCCAGGTGCGGCTCTGGCCCCTCACCGATCAGGCCTCCCCCAGAGCGTTTTCAGGCCACGACGGCTGGGTATTTGCCGTGGCTATCAGCCCCGACGGTCAGTGGATTGCCAGCGGCGGCGAAGATCGCACCGTGCGGCTCTGGGCCAGCAACAGCGGCACCTGCCAGGCCACCTGGGCTGCTCACCGCCACGAGGTCTGGGCGCTAGCCTTTTGCCCCCAGGGCGACCTGCTGGCCAGCGGCAGTCTCGACGGCACCATTCGCCTGTGGGATATCCACCGTCGAACGAGCTGTGGTCTGCTGACGGGCCACACCAGCGGCGTTTGGACGGTGGCCATTAGCCCCGACGGTCGCCGCCTGGCCAGCGGCAGCCAAGATCAAACCGTGCGCCTGTGGGATTTGGAGACTCAAACCTGTCTGCAAACCCTGCCCTGCGAGGGTAGCTGGGTGCGGGGGCTGGCCTTTAGCCCCGACGGTCGGTTTCTTTCTAGCGGTGGCTCCAACGGCTACGTCATGCTGTGGGATCTCAAGCTGGGCCACCGCACCGTCATTGGCACCCACCCCAGCCTGGTGCTGGCCGTGGCCTTTAGCCCTGATGGCCAGTGGCTGGCCAGCTGCGGCGGCGACACCACCATTAAGCTCTGGCACCTGCCTAGCCGTCGCTGCCACCAGACCCTCTCTGGCCACGATAAGTGGGTGCGCTACATCACCTTTAGCGCCGATGGCGATCGCCTGATTAGCTGTAGCCAGGACGAAACCATTCAGGTCTGGGGCAAGTGCGTCACCCCCGACGGCTTCATCTACTGCCACCAGCAAACCCTGCGGGTGCCCCGCCCCTACGAAGATATGGCCATTGCCGGGGTAACCGGTCTGACTGAGGCCCAACGGGCAGCGCTAATTAGGCTGGGGGCGAGCGAAACCCCTATCGGTAAAGAGTCCAGTGCAGCCATGCATCCTCCGCATTTCCCGGCCAAACCAACGCTAGGATCGCTTTAGACTACACTCCAGATAGAGTCAACCCTGGCCTCACTTTTAGGCCTGCCCTTTTGGTAGGGCGGTTTGAGGAGATTGGGTTAGGGCTGTATTGAGACGTTGACCCAGAGTTTGCTATGACCGCTGAATTTGCCGTGGGCGATCGCGTTCGGTTAGCCGCCGCCCCACCCTACCTCAAAACCGCCGACCCCATGCCTATGCTGCGCCCTGCCGATACCCTCCCAGTGGGGGCTGAGGGGGTGATTCTCAGCCGCCGCCCAGGAGGATATTGGGGCATCAAGTTCGACAAAGGTGCCTTCTTGCTGGATAGCCAGTTTCTAGAACCGGCAGAAGCCCCAGCAGACCAGGCTGCCGGAGCTTCTGAGTAAGCTCGTTTAGAGCTAGAGCCATCGCTATATTAAGCCGAGGGTGCTTCGGCCTCGGGCTCAGCCGCTGCGGGAGATACCTCGGTTGCGTCAGCAGCCGGTTCTGCCCCGGCTTCGTCGGTGACGGCTTCGTCGGTGGACTCTGCGGGCAATTCTTCAGGCACTTCTTCAGCCTTAGGCTTGGGCTTGGGGCCGCGCATCAGGGCCAGTGGCACTGCGGGGGGCCGATCGCGCTCATCGCGATCGCGACCTCGTCCTCCCCCGCTGCGTCGGCCCTTGCCGCCACGGCGCTCCTCGCTGCCGCCGCCGCTATTACTGCCTTCAGTTACGCCCACCGTGATAATTTTTTTCTTGGGCTTCTCAGGGGAAGTTTCCGGAGTGTCTGCCATGACTTTACAGTAGTTAACGTCGTGGAGATCTTACCGTGAATTTGGTCTGGGTTTCGAGAAAGCCTAACTCTCCGGCCTGCACAAATCAGCCTCAAAAGCACTCTCTTGCTGAAATCGAGAGTTCAGGATAGCCTCTCCCTCCGCTAGGGCGATCGCGGCTTTCCGGGGCAGAAAACCACTGGTGCGACGCTATGCCGCCTAGCCCGCTTAGGGTTAGACTCTAGCGGTCTTAGCGGAGGGGCACGTTAGGTGATCTAATCAACAACTCGCAGTCTTCCCTGACTGAGAGCATCATAAAGCCGGTTGATGAGCGCTGCATCCTTAGGGCTTAGATCGCGCTGAGAAAACATGGCCATCAACTTCTGCTGATCGCTGCGGGTCAAGCGGCGGGCTGCGAACATTCTTTCGATGGTCTGCTCGAGGTTTGACATGGTAGCGCACTTTGATTGGTCAATCGTAGTCGCTGGAGGGACTACACACCAGTTTGGGGCGTTTCCCCAGAAACTATAACGCTTGTATAGTAACCTGATTCTAAAATCCGACAAGGGAAGATGCCATCGGCGAGATAACTTATTAATTCACCCAATCTGCACGATCGCTCGATGACAGACTAGTATTTTTACGGTCCCCCTTGCCCAGCGGGTGCTTTGTCGGGCTTGTGGCCCGGTATTCCCCTAAAACATAGATTGCACCGAGTATACTCGTGCTGTGGAGGTATGGATTCCATCGCTAATGCAATATCTGGCAAAGGTTCAAAAAAAAGCCTTCCTCGGCGGTGCAGAACTTTTGCTGCTAGCCGAACAGACCTCTGACTCGACTTGGTCGTTGCTGTCTTCGGAGCGCATCGTCGAGACTACCCGATTGCTGGCCTTTCAAGAAGGCAATTTGGTCCTGATTGAGCTAGATAACCTCAACCAGATCTCGACGGTGCAAGATGCCACCCCCTGGGTGTTGGGCTTAGTTGAGCACTACCTGGCCTATGGGGTTACCCCAGAGGCTCTAGAGCAAGAAATTGAGCGCGCCGAGCGCTGGCGACAGTCGCTTACCCTCAAAAGCCAGGAGGTAGACCGCCGTGCCCTCGAAACCGCCGCCCGCCGCGATGAGATTCAAGAGCTAGAACGCAATCTGAAGCAAGAGCGCGAAGAGCTAGAAACCCGTTGGCAGGCCCTGGAGCAGATCCAGCCGGAGGGGAAGACGGAAGAGTAATCGGTGATAGGGGGATAGAGATGATTCCCGCTTCGGTTTCGCCATCCACCCCTTTACCCATCCACCCCTCTCCCCTCAGATCTCTCCCCAGACGCTTGCCTCTGCCCCAACATCCTGATTGAATAGGGGCATCAAAATGAGCTTTGATCACGGGGAGACCTCATGTATATCGTGCAGATTGCTTCGGAATGTGCTCCTGTCATCAAGGCTGGTGGTCTGGGCGATGTGGTCTATGGTCTCAGTCGGGAGCTAGAAAATCGAGGCCACTGTGTCGAGCTAATTCTGCCTAAGTACGACTGCATGCGGTACGACCATATTTGGGGACTGCATGAGGCCTACTGCGATCTGGTGGTGCCTTGGTATGGCACCGATATTCGCTGCGACGTCTTGTGCGGCTGGGTGCACGGGCGGCTGTGTTTCTTTATTGAACCGAAGTCGTGGGAGATGTTCTTCAACCGGGGCTGCTACTACGGCTGCGACGATGATCCTATGCGGTTTGCCTTCTTTAGCAAGGCGGCGATGGAGTTTTTGCTGCGCAGCAATAAGCGCCCCGATGTGATTCACTGCCATGACTGGCAGACCGGGCTGATTCCGGTGATGCTGTTTGAAATTTATAAATACAACGGCATGGAGTTTCAGCGCACGCTGTACACCATCCACAATTTCAAGCACCAGGGCTTTGGCGGCAACGAGATTTTGGCGGCCACGGGGCTAAATCGGCCTGAATATTACTTTCAGCCCTACCGACTGCGTGATGACTTCAACCCCTTTGCGATCAACTTTATGAAAGGGGGAATCACCTACGCTAACCATGTCAACACGGTGTCGCCCTACCATGCCTGGGAGGCACAGCATACCGATCAGGGCTTTGGCCTGGGGCATACGCTGCATACCAACCAGCATAAGTTCTCGGGCATTCTCAACGGCATTGACTACGAGGTGTGGAACCCTGAGGCCGATCGCTACATTCCGCACCACTACGGTCTAACAACCTTTGAAGACAAGGCGCTAAATAAGAAGGAACTGCGCGATCGCCTGCTGCTGCGCCAGAGCGACAAGCCTCTGATCGCGTTCATTGGCCGTCTAGACGACCAGAAAGGCGTTCACCTGGTGCACCATGCGATGTACCATGCCCTGGCGCGGGGAGCCCAGTTTGTGCTGCTGGGGTCAGCCACGGAGAAGGGCATCAACGACTGGTTCTGGCACGAAAAGCTCTTCCTCAACGATAATCCAGACGTGCATTTAGAGCTGGGTTTCAACGAAGAACTGGCTCACCTGATCTATGCCGGGGCCGACATGATTGTGGTGCCTAGCAACTTTGAACCCTGTGGGCTTACCCAAATGATCGGTCTGCGCTACGGTACTGTGCCGATTGTGCGCGGTGTGGGGGGGCTGGTGAACACGGTGTTCGACTGGGATTACGATGCCCTCCATGAGCCCGATGAGCGCAACGGCTTCGTCTTTTTCCAAAGTGACAATGTTGCCCTAGAGTCGGCGATGAACCGCGCCCTCGATACCTGGGAGAATGCGCCCGACACCTTTCGCCGCATTGCTCAGCAGGGCATGGAGTATGACCTGTCGTGGAAGCATCCTGGGCAAGACTATGTCAACCTGTATGAGTATGTTCGCCATAAGTAACCGGCAATGGGCGCACCCGTAGTGGGCTTTCTCCTTGGCGTAGCGATCGCTACGGGTCGCCAGCCTATCTCCTCCGTAGATTTTCCCTGAGGAAAAATACTGACTTGGTTGGGCTAGGCCTGTGACAGCAGGTTGAGCGAATGGCGATCGCCCCTGTGAAATGGGCAACCTGGGCTTAAGCCCACCACTGGGAATCGTTAGCGATGCCCCCTGATCGAATGTCTGCCAAAACTGACATTACTCTGTCTCAACTGACCCGCGCTGAACTGCTGCGGGGCCAAGGTCATGCTCTCTATGCAGTTGGTCGCTACAGTGATGCCCTGGTGCGGTTTCAAGCCGCCCTTGCCCTCAACGATCGAGATCATGAGGTCTGGACGCTCCACGGGTTTTGTCTGGCGGCCCTCAAGCAGTTTGAAGCGGCGATCGAAAGCTTTAACCAGGCCATGGCTCGGTGCCCCCGCCACAGTCTGGCCTGGCACGGCAAGGGCCACGCCCTGGCCAAACTCAGCCGCTTTGAAGAAGCTGTCACTCACCTAGAGCAAGCGGTAAAACTCAACCCCGACGACAACAAAGCCTGGTATAACTTGGGGACGGCCCAAAACCAGCTGCGGCGCTACAAAGATGCCGTCACCAGCTTTGAGCAAAGTATCAGGCTCAACCCCCAAGACCACCGAGCCCGCTATAACCAGGGAGTGGCCTTAGGCGGTCTGCACCGCTACCCGGAGGCGCTCCAGGTGTTACAAAAGGCCCTCGACCAAAAGCCCAATGCTCACTACATCTGGAATCAACGGGGCACGGTGCTCATTCAAATGGGGCGCTACACCGAAGCCATCGCCAGTTTTGATATTTCCCTTAGCCACCAGGCCGACAACCCCAACGCCTGGTACGGTAAGGCTCGTACCTACGCTATGGTAGGCAACCTCGAGCAAACCCTAAAAAATTTGTACCGCACCTTTGTCCTCAGCCCCTACATGTACCGGGTGATGGTGCAAATCGATGCTCATTTCGATGGGCTGCGCTATCACCCACGCTTTCAGCAACTGATCGATACTCAGTAGCTCATCCCTGCTGGCTGCCGTTAGTTTGGCTGCTCAGAGTATGATCAATCGGCATTACTAATTGGGCATCGCCAAAAGGGCAACACTATGGAGCATCAACCGGAACGGCCAGTCAGCCAGGGTACTGTCGCTATCCGGGGAGCGTTGCTGGACTGTATTGGAGATCCGTTTTACCAGCCAGAAGACCAGGCCGTCCGCTATTTTGCCGATGGGTTGCTGCTGGTGCGCGAGGGCCAGATTGAAGCAGTAGGGGCTTACAAAGCCCTAGCGGACCGGGTGGGCGATCGCCCCTTGATCGACCATAGCGGCAGCCTGATCATCCCTGGCTTGATCGACACCCATATTCACTACCCCCAGACGGGCATGATGGCATCCTACGGCGAGCAGCTGCTGGAATGGCTAGAGCGCTATACCTTTCCCACTGAGCGTAAATTTGCCGACCCGGCCTACGCTCGGCAGGTGGCAGACCTCTTTTTAGACGAACTGCTTAAAAACGGCACCACCACCGCCCTGGTGTTTGCGGCGGTGTTTCCGGCATCAGTCGATGCTTTTTTTGAGGCGGCTGAGGCCCGTCACCTGCGGATGATCAGCGGCAAGGTGATGATGGATCGCAACGCCCCCGATTATCTCTGCGATACAGCCCAGTCCTCCTACGAGGAGTCGAAGGCGCTAATTGAGAAATGGCACGGGCGTGGGCGATTGCTTTACGCGGTTACGCCCCGGTTTGCTGCCACCTCCACCGAAGCTCAGCTCAAACTGGCGGCCAAGCTGCTGGATGAGTTTCCCGATGTCTACCTGCACACCCATCTGTCGGAAAACGTCAGCGAAGTCGCCTGGATCAAAGAACTGTTTCCCCAGTATGACGGTTACCTGGATGTGTACGACCAGACGGGGTTGGTGCGATCGCGATCGCTGTTTGCCCACGGGGTGCAACTCACCGACGATGAATTCCGGCGGCTCTCCGAGGCCAAGGCGGCGATCTCGTTCTGCCCCACCTCTAACCTGTTCCTCGGCAGCGGCCTGTTTCGCCTTGAGCAGGCCAAAAACCCTGAGCACCCAGTCAAGGTGGGCCTGGGCACCGACGTGGGCGCAGGTACTAGTTTCTCCCTGCTGCAAACCACTAACGAAGCCTACAAGGTGGCCCAGCTGCGAGGGCAAAAGCTCTCGGCCTTTAAGGCGCTGTTTCTTGCCACCTTGGGCGGAGCGAGGGCGCTGTGCCTAGAGGATAAACTGGGCAGCTTTGACTTGGGCAAAGAGGCCGACTTTGTGGTGCTCGACCCCCAGGCGACACCGCTGCTGGCCCTGCGCAATCAGGGAGGTATTCCTCAAACGTTGGCAGCCCTGGAAGATCTGCTGTTTTCGCTAGTGATTATGGGGAGCGATCGCGCCGTTGCCGCCACTTATATTATGGGAGAGCGGGCCTACTCGTCTAAGGTGGCCAGCCTGTAGAGACAGGCTTATGGCATAGCCGTCCTGCTGTCTCCCCTCTCCCCTATGGAGTGGTGGGCATTGCCTCCTATTGCCCATCCTACAGATCTGAGTCGCCCTGCACGCCCTGAATAATCCGTGATAGCTCGCTCTTTTCATCCACCGAGATCCGGGTGGGCGAGCCGCTGATGATCCGCTCCAGGTTGCGGAAGGAGTCTTTAATATCTGGCCCCTGGCTGTTGATGGTGTACTCGCGAATGCCCTTGTCGTGCCACGAGCCGCGCATCTTAAACACGTTGATTGCCCGCGACAGTTCGCCCCGCACCTCGACGTATTGCAGCATCAAAATGGTGTCGGTAATGGTCGAAATGTGCGACTCGGTGATCGAGTGCAGCCCCATAAACTGCTCGGTGGTGTTGGTGAAAAAGCCCGTGATCTCCTCCTGCTTAGCAAACCCCGTTACGCCAATCACAAACTGGCGGAAGGAGTTGTTGCTGACGCCGCGATCGAGCGCCGAGAGCGAGTCGATCGCCACCCGGGAGGGCTTAAACTGCGAGATCTCAGTCTTAATGATTTGCAGGTGGTCTTCAAGCCCCGCCGATTCCGGGTAGGCGCAGATGATTTTCAGTAGTCCCTGCTCCTCCATCGCCTCAAAATCAACCCCCCAGGAGTAGGCGTTGCGGGAGAGCTGAGCGCGGGATTCTTCGTAGGCAAACAAAATCGCCCGCTCGCCGCTCTTGCAGCCATCGACTAAAAACTTGCTCACCAGCAGGGTTTTGCCCGTGCCCGTGGCCCCAGTGGCGAGAATGATTGAGTCTTTGAAGAAGCCGCCGCCGCACATTTCGTCCAGCGTCGGCACCCCCGACGACACCCGCGCATTGGACGATCGCTGGGTCAGCTGCATGGCCCCCAGCGGGAAAATATTGATGCCGTCGTTAGTAATGGTAAAGGGGTACTCGCCTTTCATGTGGGTAGTGCCCCGCAGCTTGAGAATCTCAATGGTGCGACGGCGACGCTCCCCCTCTAGGGCGTTGCGCACAATCACTACGTTGTCAGAGACAAATTCTTCAACGCCAAAGCGGGCCACCGGGCCGTACTCGTCGAGGCGTTCGGTGGTCATGACCGTGGTCACCCCCATTTGTTTCAGGCGAGCCACCAGGCGAAAAATTTCGCGGCGCACCACGGAGGCGGCGTCGTACTGCTGAAACACGGCCGTCACCGAGTCGATGGAGACGCGCCGGGCCTTGTACTTGCGAATGGCGTACTGAATGCGCTCAATCAGGGCTGAGAGGTCGAAGTTGCCCACCACGTCCTGGCCCTCGGGGTCGGGAGAAGCATCGAGGATGAACAGCCGCCCCTCATCGACTAGACGCTGCAAATCCCAGCCAAAGCTGTAGGCGTTTTGAATAATGTCTTCGGGCGACTCTTCAAAGGTAACCAGTACCCCAGACTCGTCAAACTCAGTAATGCCGTTGTAGATGAACTGCACCGCAAACAGGGTTTTCCCCGTCCCTGAGGTGCCGCTAACCAGGGTCGATCGCCCTGCTGGCAAGCCACCGTGGCTAATGTCATCGAAGCCTTCCATCATCGTGCGAATCTTTCGCACACCGGGAGGATGGGAAGAAGGCTGCAAATCGTTCTGGTCAGAGTCTGTCATGGGAGGTGATTTAACGTTGTCGGGCAGGAAACCGCCCTTAATAAAGTACTAGACATCCTGAGGAATAAGCATACCCCGAACCGGTTGATCCATCGGTTTTAAGCCAACTGCCGCCCCCTGGCCCGTAGACCGCTGGGCGCAACCCAGACTAACCGTGGCCCTGCGGCTGCGCATGCTGTCTGGTCTACTGGCCCTCAGCTCTGGCGCTCAGGGCGATCGCCTCATTACCCTGGCTTAACCGTAGATGTCGTCTTCGCGCAGCTCATCGTAGAGCAGATCGAGGCCAATTAACACTCGCTCTCGGTCAGACAAATCGCCGATGATCTTGCGCACCGGTGGCGGCAGAATTTTGGCTAAGGTGGGGGTGGCCAAAATCTTGTCTTCTTCCGCCAGCTGGGGGTTTTTCAGGACGTCGATCACCTTGAGGGCGTAAACTCCCTGAAACTCTTCTTCCAAAATGTTGTTTAACGTCTTGAGGGCTCGAATTGAGTTGGGAGTGTTGCCTGCGACGTAGAGCTTAAGGATATAGGTCTTTTTCACGGAACTCATGGAACGCTCTGGGTACAGGGACAAAACTGAGAGTCTCGAGTGATTATATCCAGTTATTTGGGGTGACTTTGGTGTTTAAGGCTCGCGGGGAATTGAACGTCGATACATTTCGCACAGATGAGCGATCACATCGATCAGGGTGAGGCGGTAGTCCAGCAAAATTTCTTCACTGCGCCCTTCGAGCTTAAGCTGCTTGGCAAACTGATCCATCAACTCCATATGAATTTCAACGATTTGGGCCACCGAGATGTCGGCCATAAACGCCTCATCCACAAAGTCATCGATCAGCTGATTGAGCTTAATTTTGGGGTCTTTAGCAAAGTAGCCCAAAACAATGATGCGGTAGTTGGCCTTGAGCTCACCTAGAAACGCCCGGCGATCCTCCTGGCTCATATGGCGCAAAAAATGGCTGGAGTTACGCTTATAGTAGATGCCGAGATACCCAAGTCGGTCCTTAAGTTTTTCCGTCAAGCGATGTTGCTGGGCGCTCAAACTATCTGACAGGGCAGCCGGTTGATCAACCGGAGTGGAGGTTGGTGCAGCCTGTTGGGGTTGGGGTAGCCGTAGAAATTCTTGAATCGCGTTTTGAATGACTCGATCGAGCTGAGAGATCACCTTGTCAGCGCGATGCACTACGGCTCCAGGGTAGGCCTCAGCTCCGGTGATAGGTATTGCGTCAATCTCGGAAGATGCGTCGCTTGTAGGGGTATCTGCCTGGCCAATCAGCACAACCACCGGCAGTTTGAGGCCAAGCTGCATGAGTGCCGGGCGCAGCGCCTGCTCCCAAACCTGTCCATCAACCACCAGGCAGTCAGGCAGATCGGGGCGACTCTGTAACCAATCGAGGGCGTCATCAAGCACAGTGGTTTGATGGACGACGTAGCGGCTCGAGTCGAGATTTAACTCAGGAACCTGCTTAACCTGATCACCGTGGGTCAGGATATAAATCTGAAGGGGAGCAACCAAGGGGCGATAGATAATGAGCAGGACAGGGAAATGCCAGGGCAAGATGGCTAAGAACCGATCTCGGTCAGCCCAGACTACACCAGCCTAGGAAGTATCGGGATATTGTCAATTGTAAAGGGTGGTTGTCAGAATACGGCCTGCCCCTTCAACCTGGAACCAACCCTTTAGGGGAATTGAGCCGATGGCACTGCCGCCCCTTGACTATTTTTTGATTGCTGTACCGGCCTATGCTCTGGCCGCCCCGATTGGCAAAATTATTCAGACCCTAGAGCAACCGGAGACCGTGGCGTTAAGTCACATTGTGGTGATCGATGACGAGCATCGTCCGCTGGGGGCGATCGCCCTGGGGCGGCTGTGGGTCGAACACCAGAGCCGGTTGACGACCCTAGAGGCTAATGCGGCGGAGCTGCGGCTGTTTGACTGTCAAACCTGGCTAGAGCCGGTGATCGACGTAGCGGTTAGTCAGACTGTAGAGGTTTCGGCCTTGGCGGCCCTGGCGGCGTTAGCCCAGGCCACGCCGACGCCAATGCTAGTTGTTGTCGATGCCGATGGGCAGTATCTGGGGGTGCTCAATCTAGTGCGGCTGCTGGGCTGGCTGGCAGAGGGTGCCAAAACCCAGGGAGGAGCTGCCACAACTTCTTTGACCCCGGCCCAAAATACACCGAGCCTAGCTCAGGTGCAGGGAGCGCAGCGGGCTTGGGTGCTGGAGCTGAGCCATGCGCTCAAAACCCCGATTACGACACTATTGGGGCTGTCTACCCTGCTGCTAGACCATCGGGTGGGCTCCTTGAGCGATCGCCAGTTTCGCTACGTCAGCCTGATGCGCCAGGCTATTCGCAAGCTCACGAGCCTGGTCAACCTACTGCTCGACTGGATGCGGCTGGAGTCAGACCAGATTCACCTCAGCCTGGAGCGGGTGAGCCTTCAGCCCCTAGTCGATGACCTGGTGCCCAGTTTTCTCAATGCTCAGCTAGAGGCCGCAACGCCCTCCTGGAGCCAACGCTTTAAAGTGTGTCTGGCCAGTACCCAGGGCTGGGTGATGGCCGACCCCCTGCGCCTGCGCCAGAGCCTGCACTACGGTTTGAGCTATCTGCTTGCCCACGGGGCCGAGCCCGGTGGCCTAGTTATCGAGCATTGGGGAGCCTGGTTGGGGTTTACCCTTTGGAGCCACCAGTGCGCCTCTGGGGTAGCGCTTTCTTTAGATACCGGTTTGCCTAGCGAAGCGCCTCTCCAAAATGTCTTCCAAAACGACCCCCAGGCCGACCCCTGGGTAGACCCGCAGACTCTCCAGGGGCTTGGGCTCAGCCTAGCGCAGCGGCTGAGCCAACTCCACGGGGGCGAGGTCAGCAGCCTCAACACGCCCACCTGGGGCTGCCGCATCACGGTGTTGTTGCCCGCTCCTATTGCCCTAGATAGCTCTGAGACAACGGTACTGGTGCTGCTCGCCTGTGCAAGTAAGACGGTGGTTGAGCAGGTCTACGGCAGCCTGCGGGGCACCGATTACCGCCTAATAGTAGCCCCCTGTTGTCAAACGCTGATGACCATGCAGGCTCGTCTGAAACCCCGATGCACCCTGCTGCATTGGGAGTCATTGCCCGATGCTCCCGCCAGCGCTGCGGCTCGCCAGGCTCTAGAGCAGCGGCTTGGGGTCGGAAAACCTGTGATCTTGCAGTCTTCTAGGGGTGGGGCGGAGGCCGATCGCTCGGGACCAGAGGAGGTTGAACCCGAGCACCTAGACCCAGAGGCTCGGACGGTGATCGATGGGGCGACACTGCCGGTCACCACGCTCTTGACAGAGACCATTGCCCAGGGGTTGCGGCCATTGCTAGATCAGCATTGTCAGCCGTCGCCCTTGCCGCCGCCGCCCACTGGACTAACCATGCTGCTGCTGCGTCCTTTGGGGGCTGGCGATGTCTCCAGCGCACTGCCGACTCCGGTGCAGATCTGGCTCCAACGCTACCGTTGTCGCCTGCTTCAGGTCGATGACCTAGAGCAGGCCAGTCTCCTCAGCCGAGTGTGGCAACCTCACGCCCTAATTTTAGACAGAACTGAACCGGCATCTCTAGGTGATTTGCAGGCCCTGGCCCGCTACGCCGATCTGGCTCATCTGCCCCTAGTGAGCCTGGTCACCACCAACCTCGAGAACGCCGCTGGGGCGCTGGGGCTGAAGCTGGTGTCATGTCCCGAGGTGCTCAACCAGCCGCCGGCCCAGGGAGGCATGAGCTTAATTCAAGCGATCGCTCTGCTTCAGACCCCCGCACAACGCTAGGGCCTACCGTCTAGTTTTGCCGCTCAGGCAGAATTTAGGGCTAAAGGGTAGCGTGGGTCATCATTCTCAGCGGCAACTTTGGGCATATTGAGACCACTGCCGTGGGGCATCGCTCTCGCCACGCTACGCAGACTACCATGCAAGATCCCGAGTTCCCCTGTCCTAGCGCTCCGATCGCTGGCCTCCCCCCCCAGGTTGCCCCAACGGCATCTCCGCTCAACCCAACTATTGCCCTCGGTTTGCAGCCAGGGGCAGCGGCTTCTCAGCGACTGATTGATGTGCTGCCGGGTATTGTATTTCAGGCCGAGGGCGATGCGGCCTGGTCAATGCGCTACCTCAGCGCGGGCTGCCAGACTCTGACTGGCTATTCTGCCGCCGAGCTGCTGTGCCCAGACCATCCTGTGTCTTACAACAGCATGACCCATCCTGAAGACCTACCTCGGGTGTTAGCGACCATCCAAACGGCGATCGCAGGCGAGCAGCCCTACGAAGTGGAGTATCGTATTCATCCCCGCAATGGTAGTGAGAAGTGGGTTTGGGAAAAGGGCTCACCCATGCTTGATGCCCAAGGTGGCGTCAACGGCATCGAGGGATTTATTACTGACATTACACCCCTCAAGCAGTCAGAGGCCGCCCTGCGCCTGGCCGAGCAAACCCTCAAAGCCCGCGAAGACCTGCTTGAACTGGTGCTTGATGGCATTCCTCAACCGCTGTTTTGGAAAGATAGCCAGGGGCGCTACCTGGGGTGCAACCAGGCCTTTGCAACGGCGGTAGGGTTGGCGACCCCTGGAGAGATTGTCGGGATGACTGACACCGATATTCCTCATTTAGGCGCTAAGGAGGCGGCCTACCGTACCGCCCGCGATCGCCTGGTGATGGCCCAGGGCCAAGCCGACCTCCATGCGATCGAGCCCTATCTCTATCCCGATGATCGTCAGGGCTGGGTCGATTCCAGTCGCTTACCCATATATGACCAGACGGGATCTGTCATCGGCGTGCTCTGCACCTTTGCCGATATCACCGCGCAGCTTGCTGACCAGCAGACCCTGCGGCGGCGAGAGCAAACCCTGGCCACCCTGGCCGAAATTCAGCGGCAGCTTTTGGCCTGGCAGGGAGACTGGCAGGATGGCCCGATCGCTCAAATGTTTGCCACCCTAGGGGAGATCTCTGGGGCCAGCCGTGTTTACTACTACGAAATTGAAACAGGCAATAGTCAGGAGGGCGAAGCTCAGGAGCTTTACCAGCGGATCGAGTGGTCAGCCCCCGAAGTGGTCGCGACTAGCGACATCCCCGGTTTTCAGGTGATGCCGATCGCGCCACTCTTCCTCGACTGGTACGCCCAGCTCAGTCAGGGGCAGGTGATCAATCTGGTGGAGCGTGACTTTTCTGACCACCAGCGCCAGGTGTTGGTGGCTCCGCCTAGCGGAGTACAGTCGATTTTGCTGCTGCCCCTGCTGATTCAAAACCAGCTTCAGGGGGTGATGGGGTTTAGCAACTGTACCGCCCCCCACCCCTGGGGCGAGGCCGAGGTAGACCTGCTGCGGGTGGTGACCGCCGATTTGGCCCTGGCCCTAGAACGTCGCCAGAGCGAGCTGTCGTTAAAGCAAGCTGAGGCAAAGTACCGCAGTATTTTTGAAAATGCGGTAGAAGGCATGTTTCAAAGCACCCTAGACGGCCAGTATCTGACCGTCAACCCTATGCTGGCGCGGCTCTACGGCTACGCATCGCCTGAAGATTTAATTCAAAATCTCACCGACATTAACCATCAGCTCTACGTCCAGCCGAGCCGTCGCCAAGACTTTATCGATCTAATGCGAGCCAGTGAGGCCGTGCTGGGTTTTGAGTCGGAGGTGTACCGCAAAGACGGGGCGATTATCTGGATCTCGGAGTCGGCTCGGGCGATCTACAACGGCAGTACCCTAATTGGCTATGAGGGGACTGTCGAAGATATCACGGCTCGAAAACGAGGCGAGGCAGCTATTTTGCGCCGCGATCGCCTGCTGCAAGGCGTGGCCGAAGCCAGCCAATGTCTGCTCACGACCGCCGATGTCCACCAGGCCATTCCCCAGGTGCTGGCCCTGCTCGGTGCCGCTGCCACCGCCGATCGCACCTATGTCTACACCCACCATCCCCAGTCGGCAACGGGGGAACCGGCCCTGTCGATGCGCTATGAATGGACTAGCGCCAATACTACGCCCAGCCTTGATCAGCGCCACTGGCAAGGCCAGAGCTACCGGGCGCTGGGCCTAGAGCGGTGGTACGCCATCTTAAAAACTGGCGAGTCGATCTGCGCCCTGACCCAAGACCTACCCCCAGCCGAACAGGCTCTGCTATTGAAAGACAATGTGTTGTCGATTTTGATGGTGCCTATCTTTACTGACGCCAAACTGTGGGGCTACATTGGCTTGGCTGCCTGCCACGAAGCCTGGGAGTGGAGCACCAGTGATGAGTCAATTTTACTGGCGGTGGCCGCCAGTTTGGGGGGCGCACTCAAACGCCAGAGCACCGAAGCCCAGATGTGCTACCAGGTCTACCATGATGCCCTGACAGGGCTCCCCAACCGCGCTTTTTTTGACCAGCATCTTCCCCAAGCGATCGCTCGCACTAGCCAGACTAAGCAAATGCTGGCGGTGCTGTTTCTTGACCTAGACAACTTCAAGACTATCAACGATACCCTCAGCCACGCCGTTGGCGATCTGCTGCTTCAGCAGGTGACCCAGCGCATCAGTGCCGCCCTGCGCGGTGAAGACATTGTTGCCCGCTGGGGTGGCGACGAATTTACGCTAATTTTGCCAAACCTGGCCAGCTCCAGCGATGCCGCTAATATCGCTCGTCGCATTGCCAACCAGCTGACCTCGCCGTTTTTGCTGCACAACCATGAGCTGCACGTCACCGCTAGCATTGGCATTGCCCTGTTTCCCGGAGACGGCCAGGATATGACCACGCTGCTGCAAAATGCCGATGCCGCCATGTACCGTGCTAAGCAGCAGGGGCGCAACAACTATCAGTTTTACACCCAGAGCCTGAGCACCGAGGCAGCCCAACGACTCAAGGTAGAAAGCTATCTGCATCATGCTCTGGGGCGGGACGAATTCACCCTCTACTACCAGCCCCAGGTGAATACCATTACCGGAAATGTGGTGCAAATGGAGGCCCTCTTGCGGTGGCAACACCCTTTGCTGGGTCTGGTCACCCCAAGCCAATTTATTCCGCTAGCTGAAGAAAACGGGTTGATTGTGCCCATTGGTGAATGGGTATTGCACACCGCCTGTGCCCAAATCATGGCCTGGTATCGAGTGGGGCTGCCGCTGATCAAGCTGGCGGTCAATCTATCGGCCCGGCAGCTTCAACATCCTAAACTGGTGGACATCGTCACCCAGGTGCTGGCCCATACCGGCCTGCCCGCCACTCATCTAGAGCTAGAAATCACCGAAACAGCCGCGATGGCTGACATGGCTGCTTCCATTGAGCGCCTGCGAGAGCTGCGTCTGCTAGGGGTCAAAATTTCGATGGATGACTTTGGTACCGGCTACTCGTGTCTCAGCCACCTCAAGCAGTTTCCCCTCGATGGTATCAAGATCGATCGCGCCTTTGTGCAAGATCTACCCCATAGCCCCGCTGACCAGGCCATGGTCAAAGCCATTATTGCGATGGCCGAAGGGCTGGCCCTCAGCGTGGTTGCCGAAGGGGTGGAAACCGTCGAGCAACGTGACTGCCTGCACCAGCTGGGCTGTAGCGAAATGCAGGGCTATTTGTTCGGTCGGCCCCAGCCAGCAGATACAGCCATTACCCGTCTGGGTTTGGTTCAGGCCTAGACGAGCAACCGCATGCCCAGAATAGGGTCGGAGGAAATGAGGAGGCTGGAGTCAGGGCTGGCTGGGGACGCTGCTAGGCCAAGGCTGCCTTGAGGCTGCGGCAAAAGTCGCCAATGTTGTGCAGAGCCGTCTCGGGCGGATCGGCTACCAACCGTTTCACAAAGGCGCTGCCAACAATCACGCCGTCGGCTCCCCAGGCCTTGAGCTGACTGGCCTGGTCGGGGTCAGAGACGCCAAAACCCACCCCGATGGGCTTGTCGGTGGTTTGCTTGAGGCCATCAATCAGGTCTTTGACGCGGCTTTGTAGTTCGCTGCGCACCCCGGTCACACCAGTGACGCTAACCAGGTACACAAACCCCTGGGCCTGGGCTGCGATCGCCTGAATTCGGTCCTGGGGTGAGGTGGGGGCCACCAGCAGGGTGACGTCAATGTTCGCCGCTGCCGCTGCGGTCAATAGCCCTTCGACTTCTTCGAGGGGCAGGTCGGGCACCACTAGCCCCGCTACCCCGACCGCCCCAATATCGGCCATAAATTGCTTAATGCCCCGATTCAAAATTGGGTTGTAATAAGTAAACAAAATTAGCGGCGCACTGAGCTCCGGGCTGAGGGTTTTGACCATAGCCAACACGGCATCAAGGGTGACGCCTTGGGCCAAAGCACGGGTAGCCGCCGCCTGAATCACCGGGCCATCGGCCAGGGGGTCTGAATAGGGCACCCCCAACTCAATAAAGTCGGCTCCGTTTTGGTCGAGCACCCGCAGAGCCGCCGCCGTGGTTGCCAAATCGGGGTCGCCAGCGGTCACAAAAGGAATCAGGGCGCACTCGCCCCGGGCTTGCAATTCACGGAAGCGATCGGAAACAAGGGCCATAGCGGGTACCGAAGGTCTCTCTCCATAGGGGGTGGGCCAACCATCAGCCCAATAGAGCACTCTAGAGCAAGAGGGAGATTACGTCTATGGCCGATGGAGGGCGGGGTTGGGGTTTAGGACTTGAGGCGTTGTTTACTTGCCGTTGTCTTGGTCGAGTTTTGCTTGCAGGTCGGCTAGCTGCTCGGGGCTGAGTTCGTCAAGGCGACGCTGAAGCACGGCTGACTCGTAGTCATCCATTTGTTGGTTGAGGGTCATGTTGCGGGTGACAACTCGTAGCAGGTAGCTGGCCAGCCAGGCCACGACCCCCCCCACCATCACGGCCTGACTCCAGATGCCGGCTGAAATACCGTCTAGGCCAAACAGCCGAAAGCCGACAAACAGCCCGCCTCCAGCTAGAAAAATGCCAATGCCAATGGCAATTACATCAATGCGTCGCATGGCCCCTCAAGAGTTTAGATCGCGAGGCTGGGGCCGGAAATTCAAAAATGGGCTAAACAGCAGCATGCCTGGGAAGAAGGCAAACACCAGTCCGTAGAGCAGGGTGCGTTCGATCGAACCGGCGATGTACCAGCGCTGCCTTGCGTAAAAAATTAGCGCTAGGGGGACTACCAGCAGGTAGACGCCGGCGATACCAGCGTAGACTCCCGCCGCCAGTAAAAAATCATTTGATAGGGCTGGCATGGTCATTAGTGATGTTTCCCTAACCTGTCTTGCAGAGCGCGACGTGACTTCAGCACCCCGCTTACTCCAAATCATAGTGCTTCTAGGGCAATTGTAAAGGAGGCCTGGCAAAGGGGCGATCGCAAAAGGCAGCTAAGAGCTCGTTCGCTGAAGGGCCTCTGTCAATAGTTCACCAAAGTAACTGAGGTTGTCAGTCAGCCGCAGATTTTAGAGAAGGATGATGCGTCGTCCCCTGTTTATCGGCCGCTTTACGGCCGATAAACGCATGGTTTTCCCCGCCCTTATAACTTTCATATAACCTCTGTGGTACGGTCCTTTCGGATTTTGGCCTGTGAACCGAGTCATTCTTCGGCTTGCCACAGCAGCTTAAAACCCATTTGCTTAGCGTAATGTCAGCGCTATTGAAGGCAAAGCAAGGAATCTTTACGGCTTTTCTATGTGTAATCACTGAACTGCTGATATGATTCTTCCGAGGTTTGACAAAAAAGTGGACTTGGCATCGTTAGAACTACGGAGTTCAAGAGAACTACTGCGTTAGAACGACAAAGCTTTAGCCCCAATGGAGTGACAGGGCAGCAGATCGGCATGGGCTGAATTCTGCTGCCAGTGGTGTGAGGAGTTGTCTCAGAGGGTTGGTGTGAGGCGTATTCAGCGAAAACTGTACCGGGGGCTGCTCTTCTTGCTGGCCCTGGTTTTGAGCTATGGCCTCGGCCATATGGGGGCATCGCCGCCGGTGGCTCAGGCTCAGAGCCGGATTTTTATTAACCAGGCGGTAGCGCAGTTCGATGGCCCCCAAGGGCCAGTCACAACCGCCTCTAATGAGACGCGGGTTGGGGAGAATATTGCCCCGCTGCAAATCGTTAAGACTGCCGATCGGGCCGCTGCCGAACCAGGGGATGTGGTGGTCTATCGGCTGCTGATCACCAACCCCTCTAGCCGGGTGGCCACACCGCTTACGGTGACCGACCAGCTGCCCCGAGGGCTGCAATATGTGCCCAACTCGGTGCAAACGACACCCTTGCTGCCGACTCAGCAGGTGCTCACCGACAGCAGCTTAACGCTGACCTTCGCTGCCCTCGACCCCGGGGCATCGGTGTCGGTGGCCTATGCGGTGCTGGTTACCCCCGATGCGGTGCGCGGTGATGGCCGCAACGTTGCTCAGGCGGCGGCTCCGGGCTTTGCCCCAGTGTCGGCTCCCTTCCAGCTAACTATTCGCCCCGGCATTGTGTCTGACTGCGGCACCATTGTGGGCCGAGTATTTGTCGATAGAAACTTTGACGGTCAGCAGCAGCCTGGCGAACCTGGGGTGCCTAATGCAGTGGTCTTTATGGACGATGGCAACCGCATTTTGACTGACCCAGACGGGCTCTTTTCCCTGGCCAATGTGCTGCCGGGATACCGAGTCGGCACGCTAGACCTGTACAGTCTGCCGGGTTATACCCTGGCTCCTAACCTCTATCGCATCGAAGAAAATAGCGCCTCTCGCTTTGTGCGCTTGTCACCGGGTGGCCTAGGCCGCATGAACTTTGCCGTTACACCAACCTTTGGGGAGGAGCAGTCATGATGTTTCTGTCTTCTCGTCTGGCGTCTCGATCGCTAGGGTTGGGGCTGTTAACTACGCTAACGGGGTCGCTGGGGGTCTTGCTGCCCGCCCAGGCCACCCCTGAAACTCTGGGTACAGCAGCCGATTTGGCCCCCGCTGCCCATTCGGGGGCGCTGGTAGATAGCGTCGCTCTGTCTGAGCCTGGGGCCTCGGCTCCAGCGGTAGTCACCGATCAGGCGCTGGCTTGGGAAAGCTCGGAACAGGCGATCGCAGAATCTACCGTGCTCCCGATGGGCTACTTGCCCGAGGTGACTGCCCCCGCCACTGCTCTGCCGGGCACGGCTGTGCCCCTGGCCAACCGCCGCGAAAATTCTGAGCTGTTTGAATTTCAGTTTGGCGGCGATCAGCTGCCCCTCAGCCCGCCGCCCACCCAGCCCCTAGCGCCCGTGGTGGCTCAGCCCGAAGCGGTGAGCTATCAGCTGACCTTGACCCCCGAGCGTGAGGTGCAAATTCCGGCCAACGGGCGATCGGCGCTGACTCTGGTGGGGGCGGTGACGACCGCTGACGATCAGCCCCTAGAGGGTGATGTGGTGGTCACCCTGACCAGCACCGCTGGAGAATTTATTGGAGCCGACTACGATCGCGATCGGGCTGGGTTTCAGGTGCTGGCTCGCCAGGGTGAATTTCGAGCCCAGCTGCGCTCTACCCTCGATGCCCAGCCTGCCACCGTACGCGCCACCATTGATGGCAGAACGCTGCGGGCCTTTGACCCCAGCTTGCGAGAGGGATACCCGGCTTTAGACGCCAGCACCCAGGTGAGTTTCTTTACCGATCTGCGCCCCACGATTATTTCTGGGGTAGTTGACTTTCGAGTGGGCCGGGGCGGCACTAACCTGCTGGGTAGCTTTAGAGATTTTCTCAACCCCGACGCCCTCAATCAGGATGTGGAGGTGAGCTTTACTACCGGGCTGTTTGCCACGGGGGCCTTGGGCGACTGGCTGTTTACCGGGGCCTACAACAACACCCGCGGCCTCAACGATCGCTGCGATGGCCGCAGCCTCTACCGTGACGTGCAGGCCTGTGACCAGACCTACCCGGTGTACGGCGACAGCTCTACCACCGACTTTCTCACCCCCTCCATCGACAGCCTTTACCTGCGGTTTCAGCGCGACTCGCTAGTGCCTGATGCCCGGCCCGACTACTTTATGTGGGGCGACTACGGCACCCAAGAGTTTGCGGGCCGGTCGCAGCAGTTCACCGCTACGGTGCGCGAGCTCCATGGCTTTAAGGGCAATTACACCTTTGGCAATGGTCTTCAGCTCACCGCCATGTACGGCGACAATGTGCGGCCCTTCCAGCGCGACACCATTGCCCCCGACGGCACCAGCGGTTACTACTTTTTGTCGCGGCGACTGGTGCTGCGGGGTAGTGAGAATGTGTTCATCGAAGCCGAGGAGTTCAATCGTCCCGGCACCGTGCTTGAGCGCACCCCCCTCTACCGGGGCGTCGATTACGATATCGACTACGATCGCGGCACCCTGCTGTTTCGTCAGCCCGTGCGCGCCATTGACCTCAACCCCCTGGGTACCACCCTGGTCAAGCGCATCGTCGTCACCTACCAGGTCGACGACGCTTCGGTGAGTGGCAGCCTCTACGCCGGGCGACTGCAATACCAGCCAGCCGGCGAGAACGGTGGGGTAGTCGGGGCCTCTCTGCTGAGCGAAAACCAGGGAGCCCAAGACTTTACCCTCTACGGGGTCGATTTCCTCTGGCCCCTAGGCGATTTGGGCGAAGTCACTGGCGAATTTGCCCGCTCGACCTTTAACGCTGGCACGATTAACAACCAGGGCAACGCCTACCGCATTGAACTGAGCGGCACCCCGTTTGAGGGCATCACCGGCCAGGCCTACTACCGGGCCACTGACAGCGGCTTCAACAACACCGCTACCAGCACCTTTCGCCCAGGGCAAACCCGCTGGGGCGGGCAGGTGCAGGCCCAAGTCGGCCCCCAGACCCAGATTCGCGCGATCATCGATCAAGAGCGCAACCTGGGCACAGCTACGGCCATTCAAACGGCGGCCTCAGGGCTGCTGCGGCCCGGCCAAAATGCGATTCAGGGAGGGCAGATCGATAACACCCTGACCGAGCTGCGGGCCGGAATCGCGCAGCAGTTTGGCAGTGCCACCCTAGGGATCGATTTCGTTAACCGCAACCGCGACGATCGCATTGCCAATACGTCGACCAATGCCAATCAACTGGTGTCGCGGCTGAACCTGCCCCTCACCGCTACCCTCAGCGCTCTGGCCCAAAGCGAGCTTAACCTGGGCACCACTGACCCTCTTTACCCCACCCGCAATGTGGTAGGGCTAGAGTGGGCGGTGCAGCCCGGTGTTAGCCTGCGCTTGGCCCAGCAGTTTCTCTCGGGGGGCAGCGGGCCGGGGTCGGTGACCAGCCTCGACACCCTGGTCGATTACGAACTCGACGACAACACCACCCTCACCAACCGCTACTCGCTGTTAGGGGGCTATAACGGGGTCACAGGCCAGGGTGCGATCGGTCTAAACCACCGTCTGGCCTTGGCTCCGGGGCTGCGGGCCACCTTTGGCTTTGAGCGCATCTTTGGCGATGGCTTTAACTTGACCGGGGCTGGGCAGCAGTTTGCCCAACCCTTTGCCGTGGGCCAGGGAGCCTCTGCCCTGGGCATCCAGGCCGCCACAGTCTACTCGGTGGGGCTAGAGTATACCGACAATCCCGACTGGCAGGCCAGCGGGCGGGTTGAGTACCGCGATTCGCCGGGAGCCAGCAACTTAGTGTTGGGGGCAGCGGCAGCGGGGCGAATTTCTGACTCTTTGACGGGGCTGGCTCGCTTTGACCTGGGCAACTTTGCCAACCAAACCATCACCGATCGCCTGGGCAATAGCAGCAGCCTGCGCCTGGGGCTGGCCTACCGCAACCCGGTGAGCGATCAGTTTAACGGATTGCTCAGCTACGAGTTTCGCAACAACCCCAGCAGCACCCCCGACAGCATTCTTCAGGGAGTGAGTTCTGAGGCTCAAGACCACACGCTGTCGCTGGAGGGCATTTATGCCCCCAACTACCAGTGGGAGTTTTACAGCAAGTATGCGCTGCGGGCTAGCTCCGCTAATCTGGCCCAGGATTTTGGCTTCTCGAACACCATTCACCTGGCTCAGCTGCGGGCTACCTACCGCTTTGCTTTCCGGTGGGATGTGGGGGCCGAGGTGCGCTACGTGGGGCAGCCGGTGATTGGCTACAACGAAACCGGCTTTGCTCTCGAAGCGGGCTACTACCTCACCCCCGATGTGCGGCTGGGGTTGGGCTACAGCTTTGGGGCGGCCAACGATGGTTCGTTTACCGGGGGCGGCGGCTACCGCTCGGCCAGTGGCCCCTACTTTGGCATTACCGCCAAGGTCAACCAGTTGTTTAACAGTTTTGGCGTGCAGCCGGTGTCGCCGCCCCAGCAGCAGGATTCTTACGTAGACCAAGAGGCCCTGATCGACAGGCCCGATGTAACGGGCATGGCCCCAGGAGGTGAGCAATGATTCAGCGACAGTGGATAGGATGGGGCGCGATCGCCTTGGTAGCGCCTGGAATCGTCGGGATCATGGCTCCGGCCCTCGGGCAGGAAGGGCTAACGGCCTACAGCTTAGTGGTCACCAGCCCCCTAGATGGCCCCGTAGAAGCCGACACAGCGCTGACCCTGCGGGAAGCCTTGGAACTGGCCAATGGCACCCTCACCCCCGAGGATCTGAGCGAGGCAGAACAAGCTCTGGTGGAAGCATTGCCGGCGGGCCAGGGGTCTCAGATTAGCTTTGCCCTGCCTGACGGGCAAACCGCGATCGCCCTGGTCGATCTGCTGCCCGAGATTGTTGTCCCTAATCTGGTGATCGACGGCACCACCCAGGCTGGCTACGATGCCGAGGCAGGGCTCGATCCTAAATTTCCGCCTGCGCCTGCGGTCAGTTTGACGGTGGCTGAGGGCAGCGAGGTGGCTCGCGGCCTCACTATTGCCGCCGACGGGGTGACGGTGCGCGGGCTGAGTATCTATGGCTTTCGCACCAGCGATCGCGCTACCCAAACTACGCCGCCTTCCGATATTTTTGTCAGCGCCCTGGCTCCACCGGTCGACGCCAGCCCCCTCAGCCCAGTGCTAGGGCTGTTTCGCCTAGAAGAACCGGAGGCCGCCCCGCGCGGGGTGGTAATTGAGCAAAACTGGCTGGGTTTGCCCCCCGATGGCGAGTTTCCGGCGGTGCCCTCGGCCTTTGGGGTGACGGTATTTAACGCAATGGAAACTACCATTCGCAACAACCGCATTCAAAACCACGACGGCAGCGCCATTATTACGGGCTTTCGAGCCGACGGTTTGCAGGTGAGCGAAAACGCCATCATTGGCAACGGCCTGGCGGGCATGCCCGACGCTATTCGCCTAGAAGGCACCATTGCCGACAGCGCCATCACCGACAACTTGATCTGCGCCAACGACGGCAGCGGCATCTATCTGTTTAAGCCCGAAGGGTCGGCCCAGATCACCGGCAACGCCATTCAGTACAACGGGCGGCGGTTTGAGCGGGCGGCGGTCTACCTAATGGGCAGCGATCACCAGCTCAGCGACAACTTCATTGGCTACCAGCCGGGGCCAGGGGTGGTGGTCACCGCCTATCCCGAGAGCCACCGCAACCTCATGCGGGGCAACCGCTACGCCGAGCTTGACGGCCTCGCCATTGACCTCAACACCCAGGGCAATACTGGCGTCCAAGACTTTCAAATTGGGGATGGACCAAACCCACCCCGCAATAGCCACCATCGCCGCCGCGAAACTGGCAACGCGGCGATTAACGCTCCCCAATTTGACAGCTACACATTTACCGCGGGGGCTGCCCAGGTGAGCCTGACTGGCACCGCTGATCCAGGTACTGAGGTTGACCTCTATCGAGTTGAGGAGCCGGGGTTTCCCTACAGCCCTCTGACCGAGCGCTTGGGCACGGTGACTACCAGTCCCGAGGGCCGCTTTAGCGCCAGCTTGACCCTGCCGCCCGGAACTCGGGTGAGTGCGATCGCCACCGATCCGGCCTTTGGCACCTCAGAACCTGCCGCCATCGCAGCTGTGGCCGCCGCCGATGGCACCGTGCCCCAGCTGCCTGCTTCCCCCCTAGAGCTGCCCAACTGCGATCCGCCAGTGCCGCCTCCGGCTCCCGAACCCGCCGAGCCGCCTGCGCCCCTAGAACCCCTGCGACTCGAGATTCCGCGCAACATTCACTTTGCCCTCGATCGCTCTAATATCAGCTCCGAGAGCGCAGCGGTGCTCGACCAAATTGCGGCAACTCTATTGGAATATGACTTCCTCACCGTAGAGCTGCACGGCCACACCGACCCCCGCGCCAGCGCCGCCTATAACCTGGCCCTGAGTGAGCGCCGCGCCCTCGCCGCCCGCGACTATCTGATTCGCCGAGGCGTACCCCTAGAGCGGATGCGGATTGTGCCCTTTGGCCTCACCCAGCGCCGCAGTGATGAACGTTCGCGGCTGGCCTACGCCCGCGATCGCCGGGTGGAGTTTATCTTCACCGACCTGCGCGGTCTAGAGATTATCTTTGTCGACCAAGAGGCTGACCTCCAGCTTGAGTAAAAACAGATCCCTGTGTGACCTGCAAGTGCCTTATTTACCCTCACCCCTGTCTGTTATGCATCAGTCTGCTATACTCCCGCTGCAATCCAGAAATGGGCAATCGAGCTATGCTGTGCTTCCCACATTCTTGGGCAGTCGTTTAACTGGTTTGATTGCTGGAGTTGCACTGACTCTAGCGATCGTCTTTGGTGGAGCAACACCGGCCTTTGCACAGCTAGCGGCGACTCAGCTAATCACCACCAACCAACCGGCGGCTCAGTCGCCTACCAGTCCTGTTGCTTACACAACTCCTTGCGATACACAGTCTTTTCCCGGTTGTACCGGCACAACTATTGATGTCACCTTTGGGGTTGGCAGCAACATTGTGCTCGATGCTGTCATTGCCGGGGGCAGTCGGTTTGAACCCGCAGCAGACTTGCTGCCACCAATTGGCTTAGCCCAAACCGTTATATTTCGTCGCAACGCGCTATTTACCCCTGAGCGAGAACTACTTTTCCTTCAGCAGGCTACCGTTGCTCCAGATGCGATAACGTTGGCTGCTCAGCTTGCGGCTGGCATTGAGGATGCCATGTTGAGCAATATTATTAATCGGGGTATCGACAACGTTTTCAACAATATCACTGAGCCTGCTAGCCCAGAGGTGCAGGTCACCAGCAACAATATTGAGAGAATTGACTATATTATTCCTGCTGGTCTCTCAGTTCCCCTATCAGAGCAGGGGAATGTGGGATTTTTGATTTTAGAACGAGGCGGTAACGATGCCTTCCAAATTGCGGCAATTACAGCTTTAGACGCGAACGGTGATCCATCTGACTACGGCCCGCTGCTTTCTGTCCCTAATACGGCCTGGGGCAATAGCAACGATGTGGCAATATCGACAGCCGTGTTCAGGCGAGATAATCTAGCTGATCCTTTTCAGCCGTCTCACCTAGCCCCCCGACGAAATAACGGTATTTTCCCTACACAACCTGTGCGAGGCATCGTTTTCACGATTGAGTCTTTGGTGACGGCACCACAAAATGCAAGTCCTATTTTTGGCTATTCACTGTTTGCACCTGACGTCACTGGGGCAGGCACACAGTTGGTTGCCTTCAACACCTTCCCTCAAACTACCGATAACCAAGTGGGTGGGCTCGATCTGATTGCTGGTGGCTTTGGCCTGGTCCGGCGAACGACGACTTTGGTTCCAACCGGCAGCCTCGCTCTGGTGAAGCGGATTACCAACCTGTTTGGGCCATCGCCGCTGCCCGACTTCAGCCAGGTGGTGGGTAATGGTGCCGCCTTAGCCCTGCTGCAAAACAACGGTCTGGGGCAGGGGCTAGATGTGATCAATGACCCGGTGGTACAAACGGGCAACGGCATTGAGTACACCATTTATCTTGCCAATGCGTCGACCGGCACGGCGGCCAATACCGTGGTGTGCGATCAAATTCCATTGGGCACCACCTTTGACCCCAATGGCTATGGGTCAGGCTTGGGCATTCAGGCGATCGCGGCCTCTAGCCCCGCAGGGCCAGTGGTCAACTACACCAATGCTGCCGACGGTGACCCCGGCACCTTCTTTGCTCCAGGAGCGGCACTTCCCCCCTTCTGTGGCACCAACCAAGGCAATGGCGCAGTGGTGGTTAACGTGGCCGATGTCACCGCCAACCAGGTCGGACTGATTCGCTTTAGAACCACGGTCGATTAGAACGGCGACACTGTAAGCTCCAACCCTGAGAGAGAGGGCGTTACTCCATGGAGTGACGCCCTCTTGCTCGTTAGCTGGTTCGCTAGCCTGCCACTTCTAAAGATTCAGGCTGGTGCTGGGCAATGATGTCGCAACAGGTGGCGACGGGGGCGCGATCGCCCATGGCGACCACCAGGGCATCAAAGGCCTCGCGGTGCTTTTCAATTAGGGTTTTGGCCTGAAGGGTGGCCCAGCGCTGTTTGATCACCCCTTCGGCGGGCGATCGCCCCAGGGCACCCCAAAACAGGCCTAGGGCGCGGCTGTCGTCATCACCGCCGAGGGCATCGCCGTAGATCAACTGCTCGGCGGCAATGCCCGCCATCCACACCTGGCAATAGCGATCGATGCCTTGGGGGCTGAGCCGGTCCGGGGCCGCAGTGGCCGCATCGCTAGGGCCAAAGACTACGCCTCCCTGACCGGGCAGACCCTGTCGCCAGGCTTCCCAGGTGTTGAGCGTATAGGCTTCTACCGGAATATCGAGCAGCACCGCCGTCAAAAAGTGACCCGCTTCGTGGTGCAGCACTCGCTGCCGGTGCTCGGGGGAGGCCCAGGCCACAGAGTCCATCAAAATATTGCCGATGCGCCCCCCCAGCCCCAGCTGATCAAGGCTAAACAAGCCCAGCCCCACGGCCACAAACACCGCCACGATCGCAGGCGATAGCTGAATGATCGGCCCTAGCAGGCTGGCCATGGTAACGCCAAAGATGACCACGGCAATGGTGTTGAGGGTGGTGTCGCGCATGGGGTCTCCAAAAAACGATGCTGAAGCTGAAGCCAGTCTAGGCGGGCTCCAGTTTGGGCGGGCTTCAGACCGAAGCACTCAGCCCTGTGCTGCTTTATGGTAGCGAGGATGGTGGGCCGGGGCCAGGGCTTCAAAAGATGCCGGCTTCCAGTTGTTTGGCGGTTTGGAGCTTGCTCTGGAGGCGATCGCGGCCCGCCTCCGAATGCTCAATGGGCACCGCCTCTAGCAGGGCCGGGAAGACGAGCGCGGTCCAACTGTCGGGCAGCGGGCAGTGGGTACGGCCCCGCCGCAGGCTGACCCGCTGGGTTTCGGCCTCCCACACAAAGGCTGTGGCGGCCCCCAGGGCGATCGCGGCAAAGTAGGGTTCGGTGGGGCAACTGGCGGCGTCGGCCCCCTGGAGCGCAGGCGATCGAAAGCTGGGCCGTCCGACGGGCTGAAAGCTCACCCGATGGTCGTGGGCCTGGATACCTAAGCGGGTTGCCTCCACCTGAATGCCCTCTACCCCCACCACAAACAACAGGTCGCGGCGAAACTCAGGGCTGGGAAACCCGACCTCCTGGAGCGCGGGGGGCAAGGACGCACGCTCTACCCCAGCGGACAGCAGCGCCCCAGTGAGCAAAATTCGCTGAAACCCGGCTACATCCCATTCGGTGATTAGGCCCTGGGCCAGCGCCCCCTTGTAAAGCCGCACCAGGGCTCGCAGGCGGGGCGCATCGGCGACATTGACGGCGATTAGCTCCTGCACGTTGAGGGTTTCTTGACCGTAGGCTCGCAGAGCCGCCTCGCTGCCGCCATAGACGGCGATATCGGGGGCTTCTCTGAGATAGATCGCCAGGCTGCGACGAAAGCTCTGGTAGCGCGGGTCGGCTGGGTTGGCCGGGGCAAAGGCCTGATCGATCAGTCGGGCCAGGTGGGCCTGGAACCCCACGGCTTGCTTGAGGGTGGCACTGACGCCAATATCTTCATCGGCAATCACCAGGGCCGTGTAAAAGGCCTCGTGCTGGGTGGCTCCCTGCTGGGCTAGGTGTCCGTAGGTGCTGATATCGGCGGCGATCGCCCCAAAGCGACGAGCCAACAGCGGCTCTTTGCCCGCCAAAATTTGCCAAAAACGAGGGCTAAAGGCGTGGTCTTTGAGCACCGCAAACAGAATGCGATCGCCCCCCGGCTGCTGGTCGGCCTCGTGCAGCAGTTCTAGCAGTAGCAGCCGACTGTTCTGGTATGCCTGCTCCAGGCTATAGCCCGCCTTCTCCTGGCGCGACACCATCACCGACAGGGTGTTGCCGCCGTTGAGGTGGCCAGCCCCCCCTGGAAATAAATGTTTGCCCATGCCTACCTCGGCCCAGTCGCGATCGCTAAATTGCAGCAGGGCAAACCCCAGCTCCGCCTGGTGGGCCGTCGCCAGCTGCTCCATTTTGCTGGTGATTGTGGTGCGTAGAGCGTGCTTGTCTAGCTCATTTTGCTCGATGGCAGCAGCCAGCGATCGCAGCGACTCGGGGTAAATGGCTGCCCCATCAAACCGCATCATGCCCAGGGCCAGAGCGATCGCGCCCTCCTCCGCCCCAAAGGTGACATTGGGAATTTTTGACATCAGCTCGGGGCTGCTCGACAACCGCCGACTCTCCAGCACGGTGGAAGCATTGAGCTGTTTGAGCACAGCGAATCGGGCCAGCTGCCCTGTGGTGCCCAGCTGAGCTAGCAGGGGCCGGGTGAGTAACTGCTGCATTGAGAGCAGCTGCTCTCCGGCCCAAAACGAGCCCACGGTACCCGCTCCAGCGGTGATTGGGCGGGCATCGGGGTGGCGCAGCAGCGGGTCGTGCAGCGTGCGCAAAGAATGGTCCAGCATCCACAGGGCTTCGCTGGGGTCAAGCCCGGCCGCCCGGCTCGACTCGACGTAGACCGGCACAAAATAGTCTAAAAAAAAGCGATCGGTATTGAACCGATCGCCCTGGCGGTAGGAGAGCAGGCGACCCTTGGCCAGATCGGCGGCGATCGCCGTGACGTAGGGGTTGGTCTGCAAAAACCAAAAAAACTTGCGATCGAGGGCGGGGGTGAGGCGGCTGCCCAGGGTGGCGATCGCCCGCTGGTAGGCCGCCGCCGACAGGGGCGGTACCACGGTGCCATCGCTGAGGGTAAACCAGGCTCCATCGCCTCTAAACTCGTAGGTTGCCCCCTCGATGGGCGCAATCCAGTCGCGGGCGGGCAGTGCCTGGGCCTGCATGCCTAGGGCCACCGCCACTAGCCCCAAATCTAGGGGCAGGTGTCCCGGTGGGGTGAGAGCAGGATCGGGCTGCACCGCCAGGGTCGGTTCTTTAAAAGAGCCGCTGAGCTGGGCCTGCCACTGCCAGGGCTGGGTGGGGGCTAGGGGCAGGCGATCGCCCACCAGGGGCCGCAACGCCTCTGGGGCGACGGGTGGTATCTGGGCCTTGAGGTCGTAGCCCTCGTTCAGATCTAGGCTACCGGCCGCCGTCAGCACCAGGGGGCCGACGGCGGCCTGGGTATCGCTCAGGGTCAGCCGTTGGCCTTGAAACGTCAGCCTGCTGTGTAAGTGGCCTAGGGGGGTAGTCAACTGCCCCCAGGCTAGCTGGCCCTCCTGCACCACCACCGTTCCTCGCAGGTCGAGGGCCTCTAGGGGCGGCCTTGTGGCACTGGGCAGGGGCGTGGTCAACGTCAGGTCGCTGCTGAGCACCCCCGCCTCGATCGCGATCGCTGGCGGCAGGGCCAGATTGAGGCTAGCCAGCGGCAGGTCGTCGGCTTGCAGGGCGGCCTGAAGCGATCGCTGGGCCAAATCTACGGTGCCGTAGGTCTGAACATGGCCCTGATCGAGCACTCCTTCCAGCCGAAAGGTCACCGGGCCAGCCGTCTGAGTCGGCGGCTGGCGCACCATCGCCTGCAAGTTGTCAATAACGACGGGTGCCTTGGGAAATGCCGTGTCAGCGGGGGGCTGGAGGGTGAACCGGCCATCTTTGACGTGCAGCGCCGCCAATTTCACTCGCCTGGCGGGGGCGATCGGCCCGCCAGGGCGCTGAGCCCAGCCCGAGAGGCCGCCTGCCTCAGGTAGCACCACTGCCAGATCGGGCCGTACTAGGGTCACGGCCAGCCGCAACTCTTGACGGTGCAGCAATGCTGCCCAGTCGAGCAAAACGACTATCCGATCGATCTGGCCTTCCAGGCCCTCGGACTCACCGCTAGAGAGGGTCGTTTTGCCAAAAACAACCCCCCACTGCGCCACCCCTCGCACACCGCCCAGCTGTACGGGTTGATTGAGCGACCTGGCCAAGGATTGCTCAAGCTGGCCATGCAGGGTTTTAAGCCCCAGTGCTCCGCCCAGCAGCCCCGCCATCACCGTCCAGGGAATTGCCATTCTGGCCGCTACTGTGAACCACGCCCTGGGCTTGAGCTGAACAAGGTTTTGACGTGCAAGAGCCATAAATCAAGGAGTGCCAGGCAGAACAGCGGAGGTAAGCCCTAGTCACCTAGATTAGGACATCCAGAAACCTAAGAGCGTTCGAACGTTTAAACGTTGCTAGGGGGAAATGTCTTAACCGGATTGGCTATAGCTATAATCGCCTGAAACAATTTTTCTAGCTGCTGGGCATCGCTTGCCCTGAGGTCGCTAGAATCGCGGCGTCAATGCTGGTATCTGTTTTCCCAGAAACCGCCTCACGCTTTGGGCCTACTCGCTATAAAACGTTTCGAGGCTGGTGCGATCGCCCACAAAACGCCAGTGCCAAGGTTCAAAGGCTACCCCCTGAAAATTGTCTGCCGGAAACGATAGCTCATAGCCGTAGCGCACCGCGTTAGTCTCCATCCACTGGTAGGTGCGGGTGTCGGCAAAGCCATCGTTGAGGTGGGTGCCCGCCTGGTTGCCGTCGCCCACGTCGATGGCGTAGCCGGTATGATGCTCGCTATAGCCCGGCGGGGCGCTGACCTCGGCTCGGGTTTGGGCGTCTTGACCGCGCTGGGCCTTGAGGTTAAAGAAAATTGTCTCCTGCTCAGCCTGGGAGCGAAACCCCGACAGGGGCACCAGACGAATACCTTCCTGGGCCGCCGCCTGGGCCATCGCTTCATACTCGCTGGCCGCCGCCGATCGCAGTCGAATGCTGCGGTTGGCCGACAGAGTGACCAGATCGTCGGCGGGAGCCTCCTCAAAGGCGCGATGACCGAGCAGCAGCCTGCGGCTAGAGGGGGCCAGCTGCACCGCCACATCGAGATCGCTAACGTTAGAATTGGTGCCGTTTGCCGTGTCTGCCGAACGGTTGACCATGGTTTCAAAGGGCCGAGCAAACTCGACCGCAGAGAACCCGTTAGTCTGATACCAGGCCACCAGGCCACCCGCCGTCAAGGCCAGCAGGGTTAGACCCAGAACGCGCCGTAGGAGCCGCGTGCGCCGTAGCCAGGGGGGCTGGGCTGCGCCCTCAGGGTACAGGGGTAAATCGCGGGCCGCTTGGGGAATATCGTCGATGGGAGACATGGTAACTGGCTGAGTACCCGGCAAAACTCTACCCATTATGGCTCTTTCGGGGCAGCGTGATGGCCAACAACTTACCTAAAAAGCGATCGCAACTTCTAGGCAGACCTGTCACAATCCCAGGGCAGGGTACGTGAGGGTTGCTATTGTGCCACCGCTAGGAATTTTAATCCGCCTCTATGGTCCGATTGGGACCGGGGTGGGTGTTGGGATTGCGCTGGGTGCCTTGCTTTACCGCTTTGCCCCCCACCGGGGAGAACCCCAGGGGCTCTACTACCAGGTGCCCCTGCGGCTGGGCCGGTTTTTGTTTTGGGTGGGCATTCCCCTGAGCATTATTGGCTTTATGCGGCGGGCCGATCTGTCGGGCAACCTGTACCTGGCTCCGGTGGTGGCCTGGGGTGCCATTCTGCTAGGGCTGGGGTGCAGCCGCCTGTGGCTATCGGTGCACCAGGTGTCGTGGTCGCGGCCCACCCAGGGCAGCTTTTCTCTGGCGGCCATGCTGGGCAATACCGGCTACATTGGCTACCCGGTGGTGCTGCTGCTGCCCCAGTTGGGGGTGAGCGTGTTTGGCTGGGCGCTGTTCTACGATGCCCTTGGCACTTTGCTGGGGTCTTACGGGCTGGGGGCGATCTTAGCCGCTGAGATGGGCGGGCGTCCTCAGTCGCCCCTGGATCTAACCGGGGCAAGGCCAGGAATGCGCCAATGGTTAAGCAGGCTACGGGCCGTAGGGCAAAATCCGATTATTCTGGCTTTCGGCCTGGGGCTGTGGTTAAAGACCATTGCCCTACCGGCTTGGCTTGACTCGGCGCTGTATCAGTTGGCCTGGGTGATTGTGGTGCTGTCGCTGGTGCTGATGGGCTTGCGTATGCAGCAGCTGCGATCGTGGCAGCATGTTCATCGGGCAACCGCCGCCGTGGCGATTAAGATGCTGGTATTGCCCCTGGCCGTGGGCCTGGCTCTAACCGCTCTCGGGGTTGATGGCCCCGCCCGCCTGGTGATGATTTTGCAGGCGGGTATGCCCTGCGCCTTTTCTAACCTGGTGCTGGCCGAGGCCTATGACCTCGATCGCGATCTGTCGGTCGCCTGCGTAGGGCTGAGTTCGGCCAGTTTGCTGTTCACCTTGCCCCTCTGGCTATGGGCGTTTTCTGGGGAGTAACACCATGACGAGCCGATGGCTAACGCCGGTCTTCCGCAGCGGCTTTCTATTGCTCTGCGGGCTATGGCTGGGAACCGGCGGTGACCTGGTGCCTTTGGCGCTGGCTCAGGAGCCGCCCTTGGCTAGAGTGCTGCTTCAGCCCGGCGATCGCGGTCCCGAGGTGGGTCAGCTTCAGCGCCAGCTAGCTGAACTGGGGTTTTATGCTGGGGAGATCGATGCCATTTTTGGTGAAGATACGGCTGCAGCGGTGCGATCGCTCCAGCAGCAGCAGACTATCCCGGTAGACGGCCTCATGGGCGCTCAAACCTGGCTTGCTCTGGCTGCCGCCCAAGCCGCCGCCAGACCGACGCTACCCTTCCCCTTGATTGCTCAAACCGTCAGCTTTACGCCCTTGATCGTGGCTCAGCCCGCTCCACCCCCCTCTGCCCTCTGGCTGGGGCTGATGCCCCTGGTGCCGATCACGGGCGGATTGCTGACTTACCTAAAACAGCGCCTTCAGCGGCGGCTTAGCCCGACTCAGCTTTCCAAAACTCCCAAGTTCTCCGAGCCTCCCAAGCCGCCTAAGCCCCCCCCATGCCGGTAGATGCTGTCGCCAGCTGGTCGGTACCGCCCCCGGCAGTATAAAAACCTGTAACGTTTCGGGGCCTGTAACGTTTCGGGGCCTGTAACGTTTTGGGTCACGGGTCACGGTTTCAGCCCCTCGAATCCCGCAAATATAAAGAAAAAGTACAAAAACACCCCCTGATCCCCGCCCCAGAGGTCACGATGTAGGGAGCGGATTCCGTTCACGGCTAATCGTCCATCATGGCCTGCATCGGTGCTCAGACCGCTGTCGGTGTTTCACCCTTAACCCCATCGTTTCCTGGAGAGCTCTATGCTAACCGTCGCTAACATCATGACCCCCTACGCCACCACCATTGCCAGCGGAGCCACCGTGGCTGAGGCCATTGACCTGATGCAGCGACAGCAAATTCGAGCCCTTTTAGTCGAGCACCGTTCCCAAGAAATGCCCTTTGGCATGGTAACCGAGCGCGATATTGTCTACACCGTTGTTGCTCGTGGCCACAATCCCGAAAAGGTGCTGGTGCAAGACATTATGCGACAGCCTTGCATCTCCCTTGAGCCTGGCATGACCATTCAGGAGGCTTCCCAGATGCTGTCAGATACGGGAGTACAGCGTGCACCGGTGGTACAGGATGGTCAGCTATTGGGGGTGATTTCTGTGACCGATATTTTGATGCGGGGGATGCCGGCAACGGCGTTGAGCCGCTAAAAGCGGATCAGGGGGAGCCGGATTGGATCAGCACTAGCGATCGCCAGCATCCCCACCCACTCCCTTACTCGCCTTGGGGGGCTCGGTTAGACAACTCCGTCAGCATCCGCAGGCGATCGCGCATGTCATCGGTCAGGGCCTCGGCCTCATAGCGCCAGGCCCAGTTGCCCTCCGACTGGCCGGGGGTGTTCATGCGGCAGTCGCTGCCATAGCCCAGCACGTCCTGTAACGGCACAATCGCCTGGTTAGATACCGACATCAGCGCCAGGCGAATCATCGTCCAGTGAATGCCTTCGTCACTGAAACAACCGAGATACTGCATCAGGCGATCGCGCTCGTAGTCGGGCATTCGCTCAAACCAGCCCAGGGTGGTGTCGTTGTCGTGGGTGCCGGTGTAAACCACGCTGTTGGGCACATAGTTGCACGGCAGGTAGGGGTTGTCGCTGCTGCCACCAAAGGCAAAGTGCAAAATTTTCATCCCCGGAAACTCAAATGCGTCCCGCAGAGCTTCTACCTCAGGGGTAATCAAGCCTAGATCTTCGGCCATAATCGGCAGTGTTCCTAGCTTTTGGCGCACAGTTTCAAACAGCTCGGTGCCTGGGGCATCAATCCACTGGCCATTCATCGCGGTGTCTTCGCCAGCGGGCACACCCCAGTAGGCTTGCAATCCTCGAAAGTGGTCAACGCGGATGATATCGACGTAGCCCAGCAGCGCCGTGATCCGCTGAATCCACCAGTGAAAATCGCGGTTTTGCAGTTCTTCCCAGTTGTAGGTGGGGTTGCCCCAGAGCTGCCCGGTTTCGCTGAAGTAGTCGGGCGGCACCCCCGCCATCAGCGCCGGGGCCAGGGTGTCGTGGTCGAGCATAAAGTTGTGGGGAAACGCCCAGACATCGACGCTATCGTGAGCTACGTAGATGGGAATATCGCCGATGATCTGAATCTGGCGATCGCGGGCATACTGCCGCAGCGATTGCCACTGACGGTGAAACTCAAACTGCAAGAATTTTTGGCAAAAAATATCGCTAGCCAGCTTTTCGCGCCATTCGTCCATGGCTTGGGGGTCGCGTCGGGCCAGGGGCTCGGGCCAATCGGTCCAGCCTGCGCCGCCGTGGGCATTTTTCAGCGCCATAAAAAAGGCAAACTCATCGACCCAAAAATGGCTCTCTGCGCAAAATGCCTCTAGGGCCGCTTTGTCGTCCTCTGAGGCAATTTCGTTAAACCGGCTGGCTGCCCGCTCTAGCAGGCGCATTTTGATCGGAATGATCTCGTCAAAATTTACCCGGTGGGGTGAAAAGTGCTCTAGGTCGTGCAGTTCGTCGGGGTACAGTAGCGAGCGATCGCACAGCACCTCCAGACTAATCAACAGCGGATTGCCCGCCATAGACGAATAGCACAGGTAAGGCGAATTGCCGTGGCCCGTTGGCCCCAGAGGCAGCACCTGCCAAAGCTGCTGACGGGTAGCCGCCAAAAAATCTACAAAGTGGTAGGCTTCAGGCCCCAGGTCACCAATACCAAATCGGCCTGGCAGCGACGTGGGATGCAATAGGATGCCACTGGCTCTGGGAAAGGGCATAGTCAGCTCGGTTTAATTCCAGTTGACTCTAACATGGCCCACGGAAGCGAGACGGCTACCCAGAGAGTTATTTTGATTTCAGAAAAATTTTGTCAAGCGATCCCTATAAATGACCTCCTACCGCAACCCTGCCCCCACCGTTGACGTCATCATTGAGCTACTGCACCACCCCCACCGGCCCATCGTGCTGATCGAGCGCCACAACGAACCCCTGGGGTGGGCGCTGCCCGGCGGCTTTGTCGACTACGGCGAAAGCGTTGAAACCGCCGCCCGCCGCGAAGCGCAAGAAGAAACCGGCCTCACCATCACCCTGGTCGAACAGTTCGCTGTCTACTCTGACCCCGCCCGCGACCCCCGTAAGCACACCCTCAGCGTCGTATTTCTCGCCACCGCTACCGCCGACCCCGTCGCTGGCGATGACGCCAAAACCGCCGCCATCATCAACCCCTGGGAACCCCCCCAAGATCTTTGCTTTGATCACGATCGCATTTTGCGCGATTATTGGCAGTACCGTTTCTACGGGCACCGGCCCCGATTTGGCACTGATTTGGATTGATTTAGAGAATATAGAGATATCCATGGGTGGATACTTGACTTAAAGCCGCTGTAGGTTGGGCACTGCCCACCATTAGGAAACTAATCTTTCAGAAGTTACCCTAGGCACTGCCCACCATTAGGAAACTAATCTTTCAGAAGTTACCCTAGACAACCGTTATCTACCCATCCACCCATCCACCCCCTACCCATCCACCCCCTACCCATCCACCCCCTACCCCCCACCCCATGCAACGCACCATCATCAACACCCCCAATGCCCCCGCCCCGGTCGGCCCCTACAACCAGGCGGTGGCCGTGAGCGGCCAAATGCTGTTTGTCTCGGGTCAAATTGCCCTTGATCCAGCGACTGGCACTCTAGTGGGCGAAGGCGATGTGGTAGCCCAGACCGAGCAGGTGATTGCCAATCTCCAGGCCATTCTCACCGCCGCTGGGGCCAGCCTTGACCATGTGGTCAAAACCTCGGTGTTTCTCAAAGACATGAACGACTTTGGCACCGTCAACGAGGTCTATGCCAAGTACTTCGGCGGCGATGACGCTCCGGCCCGCGCCTGTGTGGAAGTAGCGCGGCTTCCTAAGGATGTCGCCGTAGAAATCGAGTGCATTGCGGTGCTGTAGGGCCAGGTGTCGTAACGTAAGCGCAATTTCTGGATGTTTCTGCCTGCCCTATCCATCGGTGACGCAAACCTATGGATGGGGCAGCTCTAGCCCAACTATGTCGATGTCAGCCTTTGGTGTATCTAGGGCCACACCCATGACAGAGCCTGTGAGAGCCTGTTGAGATCTACTTTAGAGGTGGACTCAACAGGCACTTGCCATGTTTTCAGGCCAGATCAAAACTCAGACCTCCACTCAGTCTCTGGTTTACGATGCCCCTGCCATGCCGCGACAGAGGCTGAGCCGCAAGCTACCCCGTAAGCCGTTGCCTCAACGCGATCGCAACATTTCCCTTACTCCGAGCTTGGCCGAACGCCTGAGGCAGGAGGTTGATAGCGACCTGGTTCGCACCCACGACCTGAGCATGCAGGTAAAAACTCTGCCCAACATTTCTCAAGCAGAGCGCGCTCCTGACCTGATGGTGCTCACCCCCGAATTGGCCGAAAGCCTCAAAGGTAGCGCCAGGTTGATTACCCTGGAGATGCCAAACCCACTGCTGGTGGTTGAAGTCGTCAGCCCCTACTCCAACCCCTGCGACGACAACTATCGACGCGACTACATTGAGAAGCGCCAGCAGTACGAGCAGCGCTCCGTTCCCGAATACTGGATTGTAGACCCCACCGCCGCCCAGATCACCGTGCTGGTCCAAGTACCCCACGATGGCTATCGGGGGCGATTGTTTCGAGGGCAACAACGGATCGAGTCATCGGGTTTTCCTACCTTAAGTTTGACCGTCGACGGGTTGTTTGCCCTGGGGGCTAAATAGCACCCCTTAGCTATGTCTCATGGTGAACCAGTGCGTGGGATGCTAGAACTCTATTTGGAGTATTGAGCATCCCCCGTGAAGATTGCATTCATTATCGACCCCATCCACCGCCTTGACCCCGGCCACGACACCAGCGTTGCCATGATGGAAGCGGCCCAGATTCGTGGCCACGAGGTTTGGATTATGGCCGCCAGTGCCCTAAGTGTGGTGGCAGGCAAGGCGCTGGCGCTGATGCACCCGGTTAAGCTGACTCCCGTGCAGCTTGTCGATGGGCTTTGGGCCGCTGCCACTCCCTGGTTTGAGCTGGGCGACGCGGTGCAGCGCCCCCTTGAAGATATGGATGCGGTGTTTATGCGCACCGACCCGCCCGTGACGGTGCCCTACCTCTATGCCACCTATATTCTCGACTATGTTGACCCAGCCAAAACTAAGGTGATCAATGCCCCCAGCGGGCTGCGGGCGGCAAACGAAAAAATGTATGCTCTGCAATTTACCGAGGCGATTCCCGAAACGATTGTCAGCCAGAGTAAGGCGGCGATTCGCGAGACGGTGGAGCGCTGGGGGGCGGCGGTGCTGAAGCCTCTAGGCGGCAAGGCGGGGGAAGGCATTTTGTTTTTGCAAGCAGGCGATCGCAACCTCAACTCTATGGTCGAGATCAGCACCCAGCAGGGCAGAGAGCCGGTGATGGTGCAGACCTACCTGCCCGCCGCTAAAGACGGCGACAAGCGCATTATTTTGCTCAACGGCGAACCGATTGGCGCGGTCAACCGCATTCCCACCGGCAGCGAGTTTCGCGGCAATATGGCGGTGGGGGGCCGGGTGGCCAAAGCCGACATCACCGATCGCGAACTCGATATTTGCCGCCAACTGGCCCCCACCCTGATTCGTGACGGGCTCTATTTTGTCGGTATCGATGTGATCGGCGGCTTTCTCACTGAGGTCAATGTCACCAGCCCCACCGGCATTCGCGAAGTCGATCGCCTCGACGATGTGCGCCTGGGTGATCAGGTGATCGCCTGGGTCGAGCAGGGGTAGGTTTAACCAAAGTATCGCTGGTGTTCTGCTGAGGCAAGCCAGTAGGCACTGGCGGGTTCGATCTGGGTGACGATGGGCTGGGGATAGTGGCCCGAGTCTTGCAGGGTGTTTTTGGCCAGGCGGGCGGCTTTGCCTTGCTCGGGGGTGTGGCAAAAAATTACCGAGCGGTACTGCTCGCCGCGATCGGCCCCCTGGCGGTTGAGGCTGGTGGGGTCGTGGATGCGCCAAAAGGTATCGAGCAGAGCGTCGTAGGAAATCTCGGCGGGGTCAAACTGCACCTGACAGACTTCGGCGTGGCCGGTGATGCGAGAGAGCACGTCGAGGTAGCAGGGGTTCTCGAAGTGGCCGCCCATGTAGCCGACGGAGGTGTCGATTACGCCGTCGAGTTTGCGAAAGGCGGCTTCTACGCCCCAAAAGCATCCGGCCCCAAAGGTGGCGAGTTCAGCAGTAGCGGTCATTGGTTTAGAATCTTTAAGAAAACGCCCTCTCTAATTGTAGGAAGACGTTACAGTCCTTGTCACAATTGCAGCGGGCCAGCGATCGCAGGGAGTTGTTAGCCCCAAAGCCAGCTATGGAAAATGCTATGGCCGTGATAAGCAGACGTTTGCAGTGAGTGCTTTTCAGTGCATCATTGCTCTAGGTGAAGAATCCCACGTTTACTAACTACTGTTGCTGGCGATATATAGCGGTTCTTACTCGGATGAGGTAGGGGGCATCGCTCTAAACCTAAAAACTGCAAGGCTTCTATGAGTGAAGCTGTACCTCATCCGTCCGGTAGCCGCTATAAATGTATTTGGGAAGCTGTTGTATGATAACTCTTAGAAAAATGGCTATATATCCTTTCACACAAGATAGTGCCAAACAAGATGAATTCACTTCCTAAAAGAAAAAATACTAAGAGAAACAGTCTAAAATGAGCGACAGAAATGAAGAAGATGTCCCAGAAAAGAACAGTTTTACCGAAAAAGCTATTCACTTCCTATATGGTCGTGAATTTTTAATTCCGCTAACACTTTCTGCTTTCTTTATCGTACTAGCATCCGGCACTCAACTTAATATTCTTGGATCTGAGATAAAGCCAGGAGAAAGTACTCTTGAAAAAGGGATACTATTGGCAGTAGCAATTGCCTGTCTTTTAGCAACTGCTTGGATGTTCACGAAGAATAAGCAGGGCTCTACTGAGTCTACAAGAAAACATCCTACAGCGTTTGATCAAGAAAGTCTTATTAGCGTTCAAGAGATCAAGGCTAAAAATAGCAACACAAACGTAGAACTCTTTCAAGGAATCGACAGAAACTTGAGGGGTATTGGGAATCAGAAGATTGTTGCCAGAAGCTTGTCTGAATGGCTGAATGCTAAAAAAGAAAAAGAAAGATGGGCCGAAAAAGCCACACTTATAACACTTTCAATGTACAGAGACTTTATACCCGTCAGCAAGGACAAGGAGATTCAGCAAGACATGGAGTCTTATCTTAATATAATTTGCCTGTCTTTAAAAACAGGCGAAAGGCCTCGATTGAGAAAGTCTCGAGCATTAGAAGAGAAAACGCCTTACGAAGGATTGCTCAATTTTTTGGAACAAGAAATATTGAAATCATACGATAGCTCAAATGAAATCGGTATTGTCTTACAAGATAATAAAGAAACCGCTCGAAGGTATCTAACTCACTTTATAAGCGAACTTAAGAACGATCTTAATCGACTGTAATTTTTTAAGGACATTCAGCTATGTAAAATCCTCATCACTTTCTATCTCAAATAGAATTTCCGAAATCTTATTAACTAGCTCAGGACTTTTATATGAAGCAACTCTTTTGACTAATTCCAGAAGGCGAGTTAGAAGCTCATATATCTCATCGTTGAAAATGAACTCGCCACGATCAATCTTTTCTGATAAAAAGCTGTTTATTTCTTCAATTTCAGTTGTTATTTCCTGGGCATTCATGTACATGTATTCTAGCTCCTTGCCTGAGGCTTGCATTTCAGTATTCAGTCGCCCAACAATGAATCCGGATAAAATAGGGCGTTTTCTGAAATACGGCTCACACAAGTCAAAATCTTGACCTGAGTAGCAAGAGGCTCGAAACCCACTTTCTAAGAGGGCGTTTGAGAAGTTAATTGGGCAGTAAAAAAGCTCACACGGTCTAGGCTGAGATTACTAAGATTACAGCCCCGTGAGAGCGATGAGTAAAGCCTACACCAGCAATTTGACTCGTGACCAGTTTGAGTTGATTGAGCCGCTACTGCCAGCGGCGAAGCCGGGAGGACGACCCCGAAGCGTTTGTCTGTGGGCCGTGCTCAATGCCATTTTCTATCTGGTGGCTCAAGGGTGTAGTTGGCGGGACTTGCCCGGCGACTTTCCGGCGTGGCAAACGGTGTACACCTACTACCGTAACTGGGTCAAAGACGGTACCTGGGATGCTCTCCATGACCGTCCCGAGAGCCCGTCGGAAGTGATTTTGGACAGTCAAAGCGTTGCCGCCGCACCGATGGTGCATCGCTCAGTGGGCGATGACGTGGCCAAAGCGACCAAAGGACGAAAGCGACATCTGGTGGTCGATACCCTGGGCTTGATGATGGCCGTTGTGGTCACCGCCGCTAGCGTTCCCGAACGAGCCGGAGGTCAACAGGCCCTGCAAAAGCTCCATCAGATGGGTGAACGGGCAGCACGGGTCTATCTAGTCTGGACCGACGGCGGGTATAGCGGCCCCATCTTTTTGCAATGGGTCATGGATACCTTGGGTTGGATTGTCCACGTCGTCTTGCGACCTCAAGAATCGAAGGGTTTTGTCTTGCTCAAAAAACGCTGGGTGGTCGAGCGCACCTTTGGCTGGTGGCGCTGGTCTCGTCGCCTGGTTCAGGATTATGAGCAGCTGCCTGAAAACGCCGAAGCGATGCTCCACATTGCCATGATTCGCATTATGCTCAGGCGCTTGGCCTAATTCGCTACACCCCTAACCCTTTTCAAACGCCCTCTAAGAAGTGCTCTAAATTGCATTCTTGAGTGAAAGCCGCAAAAGATCATCTACGACAACCCTTCCAACGTTTATCACCGATAGCTTGAGTGTTTAAATCAAAAACTAAACTGGTTGAGGGATTATATTGGCTGGTTTTGGCGCAGCAACTGGATTGGCACCCTTAATGACTCTTCAACATAGGGAGTTAAAGCCGTAGCGGCAGCGTTAACGCTTCTAAGTAAGAAAGACCAATATTTTGGACGATTAGCTTCGTCCAAAAGTAGAAAATTACGATACTCCAGCAAGGTATAGTACACATCAACCTGTTGAGATTCTGCCAACTTTTGAATGCAAGCATCACGTATGATTTCGTTATGCCCCTCCTTCATTCCAGTGATAAGAGCTGCTAATGCAGATTCACGTTCCCAAACATTATTTTCATGAAGATGCTTCGCAAGAATTTCTGGTATTGCAAAATCTAGATATTCATGATTATAGCTAGATGTCATGATCTGACTTATGGCCTCAAATGCTTCTTTAGAAGCATTTGAACAGAGCTTCTCAATTAAAGAAACTTGAATAGTTGCCATTTCATTGTAGTCAAAGTTTTTAGCTGCTTGATACTGGCAAACCAGATCCTGAACTAGCTTTTTTGAAGAGAAAAGCATAAAAGAGGTCCTTAAACTTCAAAATGATGTGGTAAAGCACCCTGAGTCCTTGCACAAGAGAAGTAATCTAGAAAATCCTAAGTATGTATCGCACTTGAGCACAAAGAACATTTGTACTATAGCTTATTTGTTCTTGGTTTCTTCTCTACAAGTGTTAAGAATCTGTAGAGTTCCTCGCGTCGGGTGTGTGAATGCCTTCTCAGCACTTGTCATGTAGGGCAGTGATTAACCGTCCAAACCCTGTGAGGCTTTGACTTTCAGTTGCCATCAATAACTGTGATCAACGGTCGTCGGCTGATCTTAGGAAGGACAGTTGTGGCTTGTTGAACTGTCCGTAACACTAACTGTTCTCGTTTGACAGACTCATCTCTTTAGATTCAATCGTTTGAGAGATGCTTCCCAACATGCAACTCTACTTCGTCGTAGCGATCGCTAACTCATCCAACGTACAGCTAAGAATCTCCAATAGCTTTTGAACCTGATAAACCGTCATTTTGGGCGGATTATCGCTGGTTTCCCATACGTAGACCGTTTTTTCGGTAATTCCTAGTGCATTTGCCACCTCGCGGCGGGTCAAACCTGCACGGGTACGCAAATCCATCAGCGTGGCTTGCTGACTTTGGCCAGACATACTATACTGCTCGGTAATTACCGCTCTGTATAGAAAGAACGGTATGGTTTCTCGATCGCCTTAAAGTTCTCTTCATGGCGACTCGATTCCACAGTGTCGCATTCTGCAATGAATTTCGCACCCTTCGGCAGTTTCTTGCGGCAAACGACCTCCGAGTTTTTTAAAAACTCGGAGGTCTGGATTCCCTCCATCACAGCGAAATCTATAACCTGCCACCCTCTAGCAACCCACCCAGCGCAGAGCCCGCCGACCCCCGCGAACCCGTGCGCGTCATGCTCATCGGCACCGCCACCAACATGGAGCTAGTCATCGCCCCTCTCCACAGCATCGGCTTCGCCGAACCCCGCGCCGGTCGTAAACCCCAGCTCGACCCCCTCACCGGCCAGCCCATGCGCATTCTCACCAAATGGATTCGTCGCTAGAGAGCTGGCTAATCTACCCAATGCCAATTGCCGCAGACCAGATCATGATTTGAGAGATTTTGGCTAGCCCCCTAAGTTTGGTAGAATCAAGAGCTTGCTAACAAAACACCGCAGCCCGTCAACTTCAAGGAGAACCCCATGGCCCGCATGTATTACGACAGTGACGCCAACTTAGACTTGCTCAACGGCAAAACCGTCGCCATTATCGGCTACGGCTCCCAGGGCCATGCCCACGCCCTCAACCTCAAAGACAGCGGCGTCAACGTGATTGTGGGTCTGTACGAAGGCAGCCGCTCCACCGCTAAGGCCGAGGCCGAAGGGCTGACCGTCAAGCCCGTCGCCGATGCCGTCAAGCTGGCCGACTGGATCATGATTTTGCTGCCCGACGAAGTGCAGCGCACCATCTATAAAGAGTCTATTGCCCCCAACCTCGAAGCGGGCAACGTGCTGCTATTTGCCCACGGCTTTAACATCAACTTTGGCCAGATTGTGCCCCCCGAAGATGTCGATGTGGTGATGGTGGCCCCCAAAGGCCCCGGTCACCTGGTGCGCCGCACCTACCAAGAGGGCCAGGGCGTGCCCTGCCTGTTTGCGGTGTATCAAGATGCTACGGGTCAAGCCCGCGATCGCGCCATGGCCTACGCCAAGGGCATCGGCGGCACCCGCGCCGGTATTCTCGAAACCACCTTTAGAGAAGAAACCGAGACTGACCTGTTTGGTGAGCAAGTGGTGCTCTGCGGCGGCCTCAGCGAGCTGATCAAAGCCGGATTCGAAACCCTGGTAAATGCGGGCTACCAGCCCGAGCTGGCTTACTTTGAGTGCCTGCACGAAGTCAAGCTAATTGTGGATCTGGTGGTCGAGGGCGGTCTAGCCAAAATGCGCGACAGCATCTCTAACACCGCTGAGTACGGCGACTACACCCGTGGCCCCCGCATCATCACCGACGAAACCCGTGCCGAAATGCGCAAGGTGCTGAAGGAAATTCAGACCGGCCAGTTTGCCCGCGAGTTTGTGCTCGAAAGCCAGTCGGGTAATGCCGGGTTTACCGCCATGCGCCGCCGCGAAGCCGAGCACCCGATTGAAGAGGTGGGTAAGGATCTGCGGGCCATGTTTAGCTGGCTGAAGAAAGCGTAGTAGTAGAGAGGTGAAGAGGTGAAGAAGTGAAGAAGTGAAGGGGTAAACCCGGCATTACCTCTTCACACCTTCACCTCTTCACGCCTTCACCTCTTCACGCCTTCACCTCTTCACGCCTTCACCTCTTCACGCCTTCACCTCTTCACGCCTTCACCTCTTCACCTCTTCACACTTCTACCTTCACCTTATTGCTGTAAAACGCCACGTAGCCCTTGATGTTGTTCGCAGCAGATTTGGGCTCGGCGTAGTACCAGGCGGCACCGGCATTGGTTTCGCCATTGACCACGATGTCGTAGTAGTTAGCGGTGCCTTTCCAGGGGCAGCCGGTGGTTTTGCTGATCGACTTAAAGTAGTCCATATTCAGCGAGTCGGGGGGGAAGTATTGGTTGCCTTCCACGACTTCGCAGGCGTCGCTCTCAGCCAGTACAACGCCGTTCCAGGTAGCTTTTGCCATGGGATATTCTCCAGATCTGCATCTCAGACTATAGCGAATCTGGCATGGGTAGCGCGGGCGGAGATCCCCCTGCCCCCTTAATGAGATCCCCCCTGCCTCCCTTTTTAAGGGGGTACATGATGGGTGTTTGACGGCGAAAAACCGGGGAATCAGGTTTTGCTTAAAGAACATCTCATCAAGAACGCAAAACGCTACACGGCCAGACCTGTCGATCCCTTGCGCAGCCATGCTCGATCAGTCGCAAACCCCTATTCTCTCGGCGTTGCAGGCCAGTAGCCAACGGCCCCATGCGGCGTTTTATGCGCCGGGGCACAAGCGGGGGCAGGGGGCATCCCTTCGGCTGAGAGAATTACTGGGGGAAGCCGCGCTGGCGGCGGATTTGCCCGAGCTGCCGGAGTTGGACAATCTGTTTGCCCCAGAGGGCGTCATTCTTGAGGCGCAAGAACTAGCTGCTGAGGCCTTTGGAGCCGATCGCACCTACTTTCTTGCCAATGGTTCGACCTGCGGCATTGAGGCGGCCATTCTCGCCACCTGCGGTCCGGGGGACAAAATTATCGTGCCGCGCAACGCCCATCGCTCGGTGGTGGCGGGGCTGGTGCTGGCGGGGGCCATGCCGGTGTTTGTGGCTCCAGAATACAGCTCAGACCTGGGTTTGGTGCTGGGGGTAAAGGCCGAAACGGTGGCCGCTGCCCTGGCCCACCACCCTGACACCCGCGCGGTGTTGCTGGTGTCGCCCACGTACCACGGGGTTTGCTCGGATGTGGGGGCGATCGCAGCCCTAGCCCATTCCCACGGCATTCCCCTCCTCATCGATGAGGCCCACGGCCCCCACTTCGCCTTTCACCCCGACCTGCCCACCCCGGCGCTGGCTCTGGGGGCTGACCTGGTAGTGCAGTCAACCCACAAGGTGCTGGGGGCGCTGAGCCAGGCGGCGATGCTCCACACGCGGGGAAACCGCCTGGCTCAGCCCCGTCTGCAAGCGGCCCTCCAGCTTACCCAATCCACCAGTCCCAATGCTTTATTGCTGGCGTCGCTCGATGCGGCCCGTCACCAAATGGCGACTGAGGGCAAGGCGCTACTGTCTAACACCCTAGATCTAGCCCAGCAACTGCGAAGGGAACTGGCGGCAATCCCCGGTTTGGGGGTGATGGACACGGCGGTGACCGCTTTCTCTAGCGTCAGCGATCTAGACTTGACCCGGCTGACGGTGGATGTGTCGGGCCTGGGGCTAACGGGGCTAGAGGCCGATGACATTCTCCACAACGAACTGGGCGTTACCGCTGAGCTACCGGAGCTGCGGCACCTGACGTTCATCGTCAGTCTGGGCAATGCTCTGGAGGATGTGCGGCATGGTATAGCAGGCTTTCAAACCCTGGCAGAGCAATCTGCTGGGCAATCTGCTGGACACCTGGCGGCCGTGAACACAGGGTGGCAACAACTCCCGATCGAACAAGATGTGTCCTTCACCCTGCCCGTGGTGTCGCCCCGCGAGGCGTTCTTTGCTGCGATCGAAACCGTTGGCGCTAGCGCTGCTCTGGGTCGCATTAGTGCCGATACGATTTCGGCCTACCCCCCTGGCATACCGGCTATTGTGGCGGGGGAACTGATTGGCGAAGCTGCGATCGCCAATCTCACTGTTATCAAACAGCAGGGCGGCTATGTGACCGGCGGCGATGCCCCAGAAAAATTCCGGGTCTTAGCCTGACTACGCGAATAATCTGCCCTTAGATAGTCTGATTGATCAAACGATCGACCTATGGTTGAAGATGCGATATTTAATCGATACTCAATATCAGCGACTGTATACTGAATACAGCCTCCGGTGATGGGCTTCTAAAGGACACTCGGGCATCATGGCTCTACAGGAATCGGTGACGGCAACTATCATCCGGCTGAAGGATCGACTCAATCGGCGGTTGGCGACAGCGGACGGACTGGGGGCACTGCTGGGCAAAGATGCCAGCCCCGATCTGCCCAGCCCCAGTGTCATCATTGAGTACATCGTGCCGAGCAACAAAAACTGGGCCTTTCGCAGCTGGCACCGCCGTATGGTGAAGACGGCCCAGCGATCGCAGGGGTTCTTGCGAGCCGACCGCTATCGTCCTCTGGCCGTGCAGAAGGGCTGCCTCAAGTGGTACACGGTGCTGCACTTTGAGCAGCCCGACCAGCTGCGGCAGTGGTTGCAGTCAAGCGATCGCGAGGCTCTACTCAAAGCTGGGCGCGACATTTTTATGTCCTACAAATTCACCTCCTTTGAGACCGGCATGCAGGGCTGGTTTAGTAACGAAGCCGGGGCCGAACTGAACGGGCTTGGCCCCCCGGCCTGGAAAGAAATTCTGGCGGTGGTGCTGGGCCTGTACCCGATCATCATGGTGCAGGGCTTTATTCTCGAGCGTCTGGGCCTGTTTGAAGACTGGGACCCCGCCAGCGCCATGCTGGCCAATAACCTGATTACCACCTGCGTCTTCACCCTGGTGGTGATGCCGCGCATTGTGCGGTGGCTCAATTTTTGGCTGCGGCCCGCCCACCGTCGCGCCTCTATGGGGGTAGAAGTGGTAGGCACCGTTGTCACCGTGCTGGCCATGGCGGCGATGGTCTATGTTTTTAATGAAATTGCCTAGGATCAAGGCTTGGTTTTGAAGGCTGATTGTGGAGTCGTCATCTTGGCTGTTCACCTTCTTGAGTCGGGATGAGCTGGATACCTGACGGCCAAAGCTGCCTCTGGTGGCGGAAGGCCCCAACATCGAGCTATCTGCAAACCCTTCGTGATCGCTGTAACAACTCTGGGCGGTACCTTGGGATACTATGGCGTGAATTTGCTCAAATTTTTCGTTATCCCCTAAAGGGCTTCAGATTCTATGGATTCTCTGTTTAATACTGTCGATTCTCAACTGGTGCTGCTTGTGGCGGCGATCGCCGTTGTGGTTTTAGCATCCCAGCTGTTCTTCAGAATCTTGAGCGTCGGGCTGGTCCCCCTCGCTGGCATGGTGGTAATTGTTGCCGCCCTGCAATACCTGTTTGGCATTCCCCCCAAGCAGCTTTGGTTTGAGGTCAGTCACCTGCCCCAGATGGCCATGAAGTTTTTTAGCAGCTTCGGCTAAACCGCTAGGGCTGCTTTCGCCCTAAAGCCAGCACCCCATTCTGACCCCCAAAGCCAAAGCTAAAGCACAGAGCCGCGTTCAACACTGTGGCAGTTGGTTCTATCACTAGGTTGGGATAAATACTCTTGCCGCGATCGCCCACATTCGGCGGCAGCACTCCGTGCCGCAGCGCCAGCAGACACAGCGCCGCACCGATCGCCCCCGAGGCTCCCAGCGTATGCCCCGTCGCTCCCTTAGTCGAACTCATCCACGGCAGCTGAGCAAACCCCGACTCGATCAGCCGTACCTCGTGGTCATCGTTGAGCTGGGTACCTGTGCCGTGGGCGTGAATATAGCCCACCTGATCCGGGTTTAGGCCGCTGTAATAGAGACAATTCTTTAGGGCCAAACGGCTACCCCTCAGCTCTGGGTCTGGGGCGGTGCGGTGGTAGGCGTCGGCACTCAACCCAGCCCCCAGAATGTGGCCATAGGGAGGTGGCCCCGATCGCGCCCGCCAAGCCGCCTCCGATTCCAGCACCAGCACCGCTGCCCCTTCCCCCAGTGCCAGCCCTTCTCGCTCTGGGTCAAAGGGATAGCAGCCCGTGGTGGCTAGCGCCCCTAGCTGCTCAAAGCCCGCCAGGGTGAGCGGTGTAATGGGCGCTTCGGCGGCACCGACAATGGCGCGATCGCACTGCCCCCGCCGCACCAATTCGTAGCCCTGAAAGATTGCTGTCAGCCCCGTGGCACAGGCCGCCATCGGAGCCAGCACCGGACCGAGGGATTGGATCTGGCGGGCAACGGCGATCGCCCCCATATGGGGCAACGACTCCAGCCAAGGATTCCCGGCCCAGTCGGGCTGACGGGCCATACGCTCCCAGCGACTTTGAAAGCTGCGGCTAGAGCCAATCACCACGCCACAGTCTGGCAGAGGTAGATCTAAGTGGGCATCGGCGATCGCCTCGGCCACCGCCAACCCCAGCAAATCCTCCAAATCGGCGGGCGCATTGCCCACCATGGCCAAAGGGCGAGGCGGTAGCTCCGAGAACGGCTGCCCCATATGAATGCCCGATTTCCCCGCCAGCAAACCCTCCCAGGTCGAAGCTGCTGTAGTACCCAGGGCTGTGACCAACCCCAATCCGCTGACAACAACCCGCTGCCCCTTGAGGTTCTGCCTACTCAGTCCTGAGATTCTCCAGCCCGTCGATTACCCGCGCTGACTCGATGCGATCGCCCTGTTGAATGGCATCCACTACATCCATGCCGCTGGTGACGTAGCCAAACACCGCATAGCTGCCGTCCAAAAAGGGCAGCTCCGCCAGGGTGATATAGAACTGAGCCGAGGCCGAGTCTACCGCCTGCGATCGCGCCATCGCCACCGCGCCGCGCGTGTGGGGCAATTCAGGGGTTTCTGCAATCCGAGCCTCTTCAAAGGTCTGGCTATAGATCGGTTCTGCTGCCCCAGCAGGCTTAATTTCTAACGGCACGTAGCGAGGGGCCTGGGTGTCAGGATCGACAAAGCTGCCGGTCCCCAGCTGTTGGGCGGGCACATTGGGGTCTTTGCTCTGGGGGTCGCCGCCCTGGGCCACAAAAGGCTGGGGGTCGCGCACCACCCGGTGAAACACCAGGTCGTCGTACACACCCCGATTGACCAAGTCCACAAAGTTACCGGCGGTAATAGGGGCATTGGCACCGTCTAGCTCCATCACAATCGGGCTGCCGTTCACCACCATTTCCACCGTGGCGGTGCCGTCTAACACCGGCAGACCAGATGGAGCTGCCGCTACGTCTGCCACCCCAGGGGCCGGGGACGCATCGCCAGTCGGTGTTTCCAGATTGGCGGAATTGGTGCAGGCACCCAGCCAGAGGGTGAGTGCAGCCGCCAGGGCCAGGGTAAAAGGGCGCATAGAGAGAGCCATCAGTAGATCGATTCCTAAGAGTTCAACCGACCCCCCATGTTATCTCACGGCATTGGCAACGGGGGGAGGGCTATCGAGTTCTGGGAGAGCAAACGCCTACAGCCCTTCTAAGGGCACCTGCAAAAACCGCGCCAGTTCAGCCCCCTGATTCTCTAGGTCAGCTAGCGGAATCGGCTGCCCAACACGGGTTAGAGGAATATCGGGCCGCCCTTTAATCCGCAGGTAGAGGGTACGTTTGGGATTGAGCCCTTCCTTGATGGCTACCCGAACTGCCGTCACTTCTTGTAGAGGATGCTCGATTTCAATCAGACGATTTTCGCCCCAAAACCCGTGGCGCACGATCTGAAGTCGATTGCTGTCTTTATCAAAACTGTTGTAGCCACCACCTACGTTCAGGGCAATCACCACCCACAGAAAGGTCGCTAGCCCGATCGCGACTACCCCGTAAAAGCCCATGGCAATTCCTTGGGGAATAAACACCAGCTGGGTGGGGTCGGCAAAGGGCAGCAGATTTTTTTTCAGGTAGCTAGAGGCTCCGGCCAGGGCAAAGCCTAGCCCACCCAGGGTTAGCACCGTAGCCCAGAAAATATTGCTCAGGCGACGGGCTCCCAGCACAGTGCGCTGCAAAAGCTGAGGTTGAGTCGAAGAAATGGAGGCGGTCATAGATATTAACGAGGGAAATTATTGACAAATGCTAAGGAAAAGCAGTCAGCTGGCCGGGGCAGACATCAAATTTGGGTCGCGTTGGGAAGCACTGGTTCTCATCAAACCCTACCCTTAACCAACCCCAGCCGTCGTTATATGTACAACGGGTAGATCTAGTCTAAACCCCAGCGGCCCTCCGTCGATCAGGGCACCGGCGCTTTACCCCGGTCGCCAGGGCAAAGGCTCGAACGATTAGCCTGAGAATTTACATGTCAGATTGTAAAAATTTAGAACACTCCTTATCATAAATAGAAACCTGGCCTCTCGAAGCTTGCTTCAGGGGTTGCTGGTGCGACTCAAGCAAGGGGGATCGTTATTAGGTGAGGAATTTTTTCGTCCTGGCTCTAATATCTGGAATACTTAGTAGTTATTAACCCCTGCTTTGAGGTGATACTCTGCCAGACCCGGTTCCCCCTAGAACTGGTTTGGATCCAACAGAGTCGCGACCTTATGGATTGGATGTCATATAAAGAGGATTTGACATGACCATAGCAATGGGACGCGCGCAAGCCCAGCGAGGATGGTTCGACGTCCTTGACGACTGGCTAAAGCGCGATCGCTTTGTGTTTATCGGTTGGTCCGGCATCTTGCTGTTCCCCTGCGCCTTCATGGCGGTAGGTGGCTGGCTGACCGGCACCACCTTTGTGACCTCCTGGTACACCCACGGCCTCGCGTCGTCATACCTGGAAGGTGCCAACTTTTTGACCGTTGCCGTTTCTACCCCCGCCAACAGCCTGGGTCATTCCCTGCTGCTGCTGTGGGGTCCCGAAGCCCAGGGCGACCTCGTCCGCTGGTTCCAACTGGGCGGGTTGTGGAGCTTTGTTGCTCTACACGGTGCCTTCGGTCTGATCGGCTTCATGCTCCGACAGTTTGAAGTGGCCCGATTAGTGGGTCTACGGCCGTACAACGCCATCGCCTTCTCGGCACCGATTGCGGTATTTGTCAGCGTCTTTCTGATGTACCCCTTGGGTCAGTCGAGCTGGTTTTTTGCGCCTAGCTTCGGCGTAGCGGCGATTTTCCGATTTCTGCTGTTCTTCCAGGGCTTCCACAACTGGACCTTGAACCCCTTCCACATGATGGGAGTAGCGGGTGTCTTGGGTGGAGCGCTGCTGTGCGCCATTCACGGAGCCACTGTTGAGAACACCTTGTTCAAAGATGGTGAGAACGCGAACACCTTCCGAGCTTTTGAGCCGACCCAGGCTGAAGAGACCTACTCGATGGTGACGGCGAACCGATTCTGGTCGCAGATTTTTGGTATTGCCTTCTCCAACAAGCGCTGGCTGCACTTTTTCATGTTGTTTGTGCCGGTTACCGGCCTGTGGATGAGTGCGGTGGGTGTCGTGGGTCTAGGTCTAAACCTGCGGGCCTACGACTTTGTGTCGCAAGAGATTCGGGCGGCGGAAGACCCCGAGTTTGAGACCTTCTACACCAAGAACATCTTGCTGAACGAAGGTATCCGGGCCTGGATGGCACCGACCGACCAGCCCCATGAGAAGTTTGTATTCCCCGAAGAGGTACTCCCCCGTGGTAACGCTCTCTAGCAACTCGTATATTGCTGGGCGCGACCAAGAATCTACCGGCTTTGCCTGGTGGTCTGGTAACGCTCGCTTGATTAATTTATCTGGCAAGCTGCTGGGTGCCCACGTGGCCCACGCTGGTCTGATTGTGTTCTGGGCAGGGGCTATGACCCTGTTCGAAGTCGCTCACTTTGTTCCCGATAAGCCTCTGTATGAGCAGGGCTTTATTCTGTTGCCTCACCTGGCCACTCTGGGCTGGGGCGTTGGCCCTGGCGGTGAAGTGATCAACACCTTCCCCTACTTTGTGGTTGGTGTACTTCACCTGATTTCCTCCGCTGTGCTGGGTCTCGGTGGTGTTTACCACGCCCTACGCGGCCCCGAAGTACTGGAAGAGTATTCTTCCTTCTTCGGCTACGACTGGAAAGACAAGAACCAGATGACCAACATCATCGGCTACCACCTGATTCTGCTGGGTTGTGGTGCGCTGTTGCTGGTGCTGAAGGCCTGTGTCTTTGGCGGTGTTTACGACACCTGGGCACCGGGCGGTGGCGACGTGCGCGTCATCACCAACCCCACCCTCAACCCCGCTGTGATCTTTGGCTACTTGCTAGGGTCTCCCTTTGGTGGCGACGGCTGGATCGTCGGCGTCAACAACATGGAAGACATCATTGGTGGCCACATCTGGGTTGGCCTGATCTGCATTGGCGGCGGCATCTGGCACATTCTGACCAAGCCTTTCGGCTGGGCGCGACGCGCGCTGATTTGGTCGGGTGAAGCTTACCTGTCCTACAGCCTCGGTGCTCTGTCGCTGATGGGCTTTATCGCCTCCTGCTACGTGTGGTTCAACAACACCGCTTATCCCTCTGAGTTCTACGGCCCCACCAACGCCGAGTCGTCTCAGGCTCAAGCGATGACCTTCCTGGTGCGCGACATGCGCCTGGGTGCCAACATCGGTGCAGCCCAAGGCCCCACCGGTCTAGGTAAGTACCTGATGCGCTCGCCTACCGGTGAGATCATCTTCGGCGGTGAAACCATGCGCTTCTGGGACTTCCAAGGTCCCTGGTTGGAGCCCCTGCGTGGCCCCAACGGCCTTGACCTCGACAAGCTAACCAACGACATCCAAGATTGGCAGGTGCGCCGCGCTGCTGAGTATATGACTCACGCGCCCAACGCCTCGATCAACTCGGTGGGTGGTGTGATCACTGAAATTAACTCCGTTAACTTCGTGAACCCCCGCCAGTGGCTGTCGACCTCCCACTTTGTGCTGGGCTTCTTCTTCCTGATTGGCCACCTCTGGCATGCTGGTCGCGCCCGCGCGGCGGAAGCAGGCTTCGAGAAGGGTATCGATCGCGAATCTGAACCCGTGCTTGCTATGGGCGACCTCGACTAACGGTAGAGGTTAACCCATCGGGCTAAACAAAAAGCTCCTGCCCTAGGGCAGGAGCTTTTTTAGTGATTTGTATCAAATCCGAATTGCACAACCCCGATTCCCAAAAGGCCATAAAGCCCAGGGCATGCCAAGTCTTGCAGCGACAAAAAAACCGCCGAGTCAGATCAGCGGCGGGTCACGTCAATAGATTTCAGGTTCGGGCAGGGGAATGGCGAAATTTGAGGGGTCGTTGAGGTAACGAATAGTATCTTCTTCGAGCCGATGAATCAAATAGGGTTCGAGGGCATCGGAATGACGCAAGGCGGCCAAATAGCCTTCGAGGTAAAGGCGTAGCTCGCTGGTGCGATAGCCTCGGTTCCACTGGTCGACGAAGGCGTCGGTGATGCGCTGATAGTACCGAACAGCTTTTGGATCCTGAAGCATGGGAGGTTGACCTGAACTCGGCAGTGGCTAGGGATAGATCACGCTCTACGTTTAAATTTTCCCCGAAAGGGTGAAAACTTTACCGGGTTTCTTAACTTACCTTTATACGTATCTTTATACACTGTTTCCTGACGGGCCGGGAGTGTGGATTATGACACTCTCTTCGGTGATGGACCTAAGTGATGAGCGCGCTTTAAGGGGCGCTGAGAGACTGGACTTTGGGTCGCTCTGAGAGAGCACCGTCTGGTCAGCGGCTAGGGTCTTGTGCGCGATCGCACCCCGTTTTTAGTATTCCCTAGTATAGGCCTGGGCTAGTTATGCCCGAATCTGCCGCTGGTCTGGATTGCCGACAGCGGCGGCTGTATCCTCAGCGGGATTGCCCAGTCTGGCGCTGCTGCCCCAGCCATCTTGGGGGGTTCTAGCAAATGGCTATAGAGCTGCTTGAGCCACTTTTTTCTGTAAGTCGGCTGCGATGGTCAGGGTTGCAGGGCGAGAAATTCGGTTATGAAAGCGTTGACCTGCTGGGGTCTCTCTTGCTGCACCCAGTGGCTGCACTGGGGAATGTATCGCAGTCGTAGATTGCTGACGTATGCTTCGGTGCCGGTGGAGAGTTCTTTGCCGAGGGCGGCATCGTCTTCGCCCCAAATCATCAGTGTCGGCACTGCGAGCACACCCCAAGACTGTTGCCACTGGCCACTGAGGGCAAAGGCCCGGTAGTAGTTGACCATGGCGGTGAGGGCACCGGGTTTGGCAGCGGCGGTTTTGTAACGGTCTAGGTCGGCATCGCTAAAGGTGCTCTTGTCAATCGCCATACCCCGCAGAGCCTGCTCGATCAGCCAGTAGTTGCCCGCTTGCAGCAGCAGTTCGGGCAGTAGTGGTAGCTGAAAGAGGCCAATGTACCAGCTTTTTATCAGCTGCTGGGGGGTCCGCAGCCCCTCGGCAAACTTCGCCGGATGGGGAATGTTCATCACGATCAGGGACTCAAGTAGTTGGGGGTAGGTGTAGGCAAAGGCCCAGGCGATCGCGCCCCCCCAGTCATGGCCTACGAGAATGGCGCGATCGTATCCAAGGGCCTCAATTGCGCCGCGCACATCGTCTACCAGAACATCTAGGCGGTAGGCGTCTAGCCCTTCGGGCTTATCGCTGTCGTTGTAACCACGCAGATCGAGGGCAACGCAGGTGTAGTCGGCGGCAAAGGCGTTGAGTTGGTGCCGCCAGGAGTACCAAAACTCTGGAAAGCCGTGGAGAAAGAGCATCAGTGGCCCCTGACCCTGGCGCACATAGTGTAGGCGCACGCCGTTGGTGCTGAGGAAATTGTGCTGGGGGCTGACTCCTGTTGTCATGACATCTCTAAGCTCACTATTTTTTCACTATACCGAGAACTCTGGAGCTGGGTGAGAGGTACGGGTTAGCGAGAAGTTGTCTCGATTAAGCCAGTTTCGTCGATGCAAATATCGTGATTATGACAACACATTTCTTTGGGTCAGAATAAACCGGATTTGGTTTCTGTGCCCTGTAAAGGGTAGAGAGCGATGAGCTTTTGATCCTGAGATAGGGGCCTTGAAGAGTTTTTAGCTCTCTAGCCCCGGGTAATTTGCCCTGTCGCTAACCCTAGCAAGCTTGCTTGAGCAGCTAACGATGTCTCTTTGGGCACTGGCCTTGATGGGACGGTTTACAGCTGTTGTATTCATGGGATGACCTAGGGGTTTGCCTTCGTCACGTTCCTTGCGTTTGTTCCTGAAATGACTTCACTCGATGACCTCACGCTGCTGCAGTGGTTTGTGTCAGGGGATGCCACCCTAGAGGCAAACCAATCGCTGCGCATTCAGCCTGCTAACAATCTGCGCCAGCTGATGAGCCGCCGGGGCTCGCTGTTGGCCACGGCCTACGATGCAGCCTTGCCACCGCGCATAGAGGTGCGCCCCAATACCGACTACACGGGCGTGCTGCACCAGATTCTACTTGATCATCACTTCATCCCGACGGGACAGGGTAAAGAGCGTCAGGTCATAGACTACGCTCACTATCCCATCCCTGATGGTTACCGCATTGTCTATGGACCGTCTCGCCAGCTTTGGAAGCTGTGGTGGTCGCACGCGAGTCGGTTGCGCGATCGCCAGCTTCAGTTCGATCTGTTTGTGCTGGTCAAACAGCAGTGGTATCCCGTGCGCGAAATTGCCATCAACAGCGGCACCCTCTACATTGACACCCTGCGCGGAGAAACCGTTCACCACGGTGATGACATGATGGTTTGGCTAGAAAAAGATGACCAGGGGGAGGCCGAAAAAACCTGTTTTTGGACTCCGCCAGTAGCGCTGCCCAAGCCTGCCACTGCGCCAGCACCTACGTCGATGGCGGCAGCCCAGGCAACCGTAGACCCCAACCTGGCACCGTTGGTGTATGCCTTAGATGGCAAGGTCTATGTCCAGACGGCCAGGGGAGTTGTGATTGTTGAAGGGCAAAACCTGGCGGCCTCGCTGGCCGTTCCAATCACATCAGAGTCTCCCTACCCCAATGCAGACTCTCATTCAAAACAGACGGCCCATGCGGGCAAAACCCACCTCACTCGCTAACAATCAACCGGGGAGGCATGAGCCATAGCAGCGTGCCCCGGCCCGCTTCGACCTGTGGCCAGGTGGCAACCTCAAACTCGAGACAGGCCATGGCCGCTGTGGGCATGTGCACCGTACCACCCCCCATAAAGTAAGTGATGGCGTCGGACCAGGTCGGTTGATGGCCAACCAGCATGACAGAACGGTGGTGGTTAGGCAGTTGGTGAAGGATCTCTAGCACCTGCTTAATCGATGCTTCGTAGAGGTCGTCGGTGACGGCTTGGGGGCAGCTCCAGCCTCCGGCTTCTGCGGCTAGTTCTAGGGTAGTGCGAGCCCGCACCGCCGACGAGGTGATGGCTAAATCAGGTACTTTGCCGGCTGCTGCCAGCAGTTTGCCCATGGCTTTGGCGGCAGCTATGCCTCTCTCGGCCACCGGGCGATCGCGATCGCGACCATAGCTGGCATCCCAGTTAGATTTGCCGTGGCGAAAGAGAATGAGTTGTTTGGTCATTGTCAACGAATAGGTCTGTGTCGTGGCTCCAAGGGCGATCCAAGGGCGATCGGCCCTTGCTCACCTTAGGAGATTAGCCGGAGGGATTCAATGTATTAAAGTTGCATATCCGTAACAATTTTCCGAGTGCCGCCCGAGGAAATTACAGCATTTGTTAATGGCACAGCCAGAAGATTAAGGGGAGAATAAGCGAGAGCTGCTAGCCAAACCCTAAAAACTATCAGTAAACTGGGATACGGAATCTAAAGATTCTTGTCTGGCTTATTTGACATATGTCTTGGCAGCTCCTCGTTGTTACTGGTTTTTAGGCATGCTACAGTCCCTCCACTATTCCATCGACATCATTCGTGACGAAGCTCGACAGCTGGTTCAAAAGGGTGTTGTGAGCCGTCAGCAGCCCATTTATACCCTCTGCCGCCACATTCCGGCGCGAGAGTGGGCCTTGGTAGAGGCCGAGCTAGAGTCTTCGGGGTTCTTGCTGCGCGATCGCGTTGGCGACCTGATGGGCCGCGAAGACTGGGAGAACGACTAATACAGCCGTAGTCACTGGGGTTAGGACATCCTGAACCCTAAGAACGTTCAAACGGTCTTAGAGAAAATGTCTTAACCGGACTGGCTACAGCTCTATCAGCCGTCCGTAGGCTCTAAAGCTTCCTTTAAGAAAAAACTATCATCCAAACAAACTGAGCTGGGCTGGGGCATCGTCGTCCTCAGCCCTTTGCTTTTCGGCCCGATCCCACAGTAGCTCGGGCAGCTTGGCCCCCACCTGCTGTAGTCGGTGATAGACCTCGCGGGCCACCGCAGGCGACTTGGCCTCCTGGGGGCAGTGGGCAAAGAAATAGATATCTGTGCCCGACCCTAGCCACTGGTGCAGTCGGGGCACCCATTCGTCAAAGTAGGGCTGGTTGTAGGTCAGATCGGGGTGGCTGATGTAGCGAACGATGGTGAAGGGAGCAGTCACCTCGGGCTGGAGGGGCACCCTGGGTTTCTTGCGCTCTGAACCAATCTGCGGGTCGTCGTCAGGGGTGTTGATGCAGTCGTAGATCGGGCGGGTATCGAGCAGTACCCGGCCCACCCCCAGGCTGGTGAGCATTTGATTGAGTCGAGCGGCGTAGGGGTCGGCAAACCAGCCCAGGTGGCGCACCTCCACGGCAATGGGGTGAGTTTGCCGGGGCCAGTGGGACAAAAATTCTCGCAGGTCGCCCAGCTGCTCGGGGCTGTAGGTGGGCGGCAGCTGAATGAACAACGGCCCCAGTTGCTCGCCCAGGGGAGTGAGGGTCTGAAGAAACTGGTGAGATGCGTCGATAAAGGGCACCAGCTTGCCTTGGTGGGAAAAGGCGCGGGGCAGCTTGGGGCAAAACCGAAACCCTGGGGGCATGGTCGCCGCCCAGCGCTCAACGGTTTTGGCGTCGGGCATAGAGTAGAAGGTGGTATTGCCTTCAACGGCGGTCATGCGATCGCCATAGAGCCGCAAAAAATCCCCCGCTTTGCTGCCTTTGGGATAAAAATCACCCACCCAGTCTTTAAACGCCCACACCGCACACCCGGTAAAGTAATTCCCCGCCATCACCCCTCACTCCTTCGTTTCAACAGCATCACCCCTACCCATCCATCCATCTACCCTAAACGTTTATTAAATCCTGGGTAACTTCCCCTAAAACGCGTTTACCTGAAGGAGATGCCCTCTAAAACCTTCGCCATGGACTATGACGCTTTTCTGGACAATCTGAATCCAGACGCAATGCGGGTTCAGCCCGGCAGCCAGGTCAAGCTCCAAGACTTTGACGCTGGCTTTACCGGTGACTTTGAGAAAAAAGCGGCCAAAGAAATTCTTCGGCAAACCGTTGAAGACCTGGCCAGCCTCCAGGACGTGCTCTACGCCCAAAACACCTACGCCCTGCTGCTGATCTTCCAGGCGATGGATGCGGCGGGTAAAGACAGCACGATCAAAAACGTGATGTCGGGCATTAACCCCCAGGGCTGCCACGTGGTCAGCTTCAAGCAGCCCTCCAGTGAAGAACTCGACCACGACTACCTGTGGCGGGCCAGCAAAGCCCTGCCCGAACGCGGCAAAATTGGCGTGTTTAACCGCTCGTACTACGAGGAAGTGCTGATCGTACGGGTACACCCTGAAATTCTGAATACCCAACAGCTGCCTGACAGTGTGAAAAGCAAAAACCTGTGGCAGCAGCGGTTTGAAGACATCAACAACTTTGAAAAATATCTGGTCAACAACGGCATCTTGGTGATGAAGTTCTTTCTCAACGTGTCTAAGGAAGAACAGAAACAGCGGTTTCTCAAGCGTATTAACCGCCCCGACAAAAACTGGAAGTTTTCGGTTGGCGATGCCAAAGAGCGTGGCCATTGGGACGACTACCGGATTGCCTATGAAGATGCTCTCAGCCACACCAGCACCGACTGGGCACCGTGGCATATTATTCCGGCTGACCACAAGTGGTTTACCCGGATGGCGGTGGCCAACTTTATTCGCCAAAAGCTCCAATCCTTAGACTTGGCCTACCCCGTGCTAGAAGAGCACCATTTGGAGCGGCTACAGGAGGCGAAGGTGATGCTGAAGCGTGAAGAGTAGGCGGTAAGACGGATCGGGTAGGCTCAACTTATAGAGTCAATCAACTCAAATTCACATTTCCCGACGCTATATCTAGATTTGTTCTAGAATAGCAAGCCCCATCTTGAGGGTGATTGTTAGCAACGCTCTCAAGATAGAATGCTTGTACTCCAGCCTGACTGAAGCCATACCTTATGCCCAAGTGGACCGTCAAAACAGAATTTTCCTTTGATGCAGCCCACTACATCAAAGACTATGACGGCCCCTGCGGACGGATGCATGGGCATACCTATCGCGTGCGGATTGAGGCTACTACATCTCAACTGAGGGCGTCAGAGTTTTGCCCCCATCCGGTCATGGTGGCTGACTTTCGGACCTTGCGCTGGGCCAAGAAAGACCTGCTTAAGGGTGGGTTAGATCACTGCCTGCTAAATGATGTGCTGCCCGAAGGCTACGAAACCACGGCTGAGATGATTGCCCAGTACATCTATGACAAGACGAAGCAGTCTCTGCCTGAAGGCATTCGGCTAAAAGTGGCCGTTTCTGAAACGCCGAATTCTTGGGTTGAGTATGAAGATGACTGACACTCAAGGAGGCATCCAGTCGGGTGCTGTTCACGCTATGGATACAATGACCTTCCCGACCACGGTTCCTCAGACAGCCGCAGCTTCACCCTTGGCGCTGCCCATTGTGGAAACGTTCCACTCCATTCAAGGGGAGGGCCTGTGGGCGGGCACCAGTGCCTGGTTCATTCGGTTGGCCGGGTGTGACGTGGGTTGCCCCTGGTGCGACACGAAGCCATCGTGGAACCCCAAGCGCCATCCGCTGAGAACCCTTGAAGATTTGGTTGCGGAAGCCCGATCCGCCAATCCTGCCATTGTCGTGATCACCGGGGGAGAGCCGTTGATGCACGATCTTTCTGCTCTAACTGGGCAACTCAAAGAGGCGGGTCTTGAGACACACCTTGAGACATCAGGTGCGCACCCCTTTAGCGGCACCTTTGACTGGGTGACGTTTTCGCCCAAGCGATTTAAGCCTCCCCATGCCAGCATTTATGCCCATGCCAGCGAGCTTAAGGTTGTGATTGGGGATGAGGTGGATTTGGCATGGGCCGAGCAGCAAGCCACCCAAGTGTCATCCACCGTGGCCAAACTGCTGCAACCCGAGTGGGAAACACCTGGCAGCCGCGATCGAGTATTGGCCTACGTCTTAGACCATCCCCAGTGGCGCGTTAGTCTTCAAACTCATAAATTCTTAGGGGTTCAATAACTACGCCATAACCTAAAGCCATCGTCCTAGTGCGCAGGAATCTGTAGATACTTACACTAAATCCGACTGGGCTAGCCCCGGTTGGGCTGGGCAAACACCGTTTGCCCCTACGCAATCCGCCGGTTGGGAATCGGGCGTACGGAACTCGGATTTGCTCTAAAAATAACCCTGAGACGGTGCATCGCTGCGCGGATGCCCCCTACAATTTTCATCGTTGGGGGTGTCGTCTTGGCGACATAGACGATTGGTATGAGGACCCATCCACCCATCCACCCATCCACCCACCTACCTGCTTACCCGCCCACTCTCCAAGCTCGCAGCGACTCGAAACAACTTCGCCTCCTGATACGGGGCAGCGATCAGCTGAATACCGACGGGCATCTGGCCGGGGCGATGGATGGGCACCGAGATCACCGGCAGACCAATAAACGAGAGGGGCTGGGTGTAAAAGCCCAGGTGGGGGCGCAAAGGGTAGCTGTCGCCGTCAATGTCGATTGTGGTTTGGTCGAGGGGTGGGGCAACGCAGGGGGTGGTGGGGGCGATCAGCACGTCGTAGTGCTGGAAAATTTCGCGAACGCGATCGCGGTACCAGCGCCGCAGCCTTTGTGCCTGCACATACCAGGCGGCAGGGATCATCGCTCCAGCTAAAAAGCGATCGCGCGTGGCCGGGTCAAACTCCATCGGGCTCTGTCGTAGTCGCTCCAGATGTAGCTGACTGCCCTCGCAGGCGGTGATGATGTAGGCGGCGGCCCTGGCCCGGTGGGTTTCAGGAAATTCTACCCGCTCAGAGATGCCTAGGCTTTGAAGCACTTCGGTTAAAACGTCGCGCACCAGCGGCTCCATGCCGCGCTCAAAGTGCCCGCCCAACTGGGCCAGCCGCAGCCCTTCAATTCCTTGGGTGAGTACAGGGGCAACGGGGTCTGGGGGCTGTTGGGTACAGACAGGGTCGGCGGGGTCTGGCCCCTGCATGGTGTCGTAGACCGTAGCTAGGTCGGTGAGGGTCCGGGCCATTGGCCCCACGTGGTCTAAACTGCTCGAAAACAAAAAAGCCCCGGCCCGCGACAGCCGCCCGTAGGTGGGCTTGAGGCCATAGACGCCGCACAGCGAGGCGGGCACGCGAATCGAGCCATTGGTGTCAGAACCCAGGGCAAAGGGAACTAACCCCGCTGCCACTGCCGCCGCCGACCCGCCCGAGGAACCGCCCGCCATGCGGCTGGGGTCGTGGGGGTTGGGGGTGGTGCCGTAGTGGGCGTTGATGGTAACAAAGCCGTAGGCGTACTCATCCATATTCAACGTGCCCACCAGCACCGCCCCGGCCTGCTCTAGGCGAGCGATCGCCGTAGCATCCTGCACCGCTGGAGCATTGCCACCGTTAAGCTTAGCCCCCGCGCTCGTGGTGATGCCCTCGATGTCGAATAGGTTTTTGACGGCGAAGGGAACGCCCGCCAGGGGGCCAGGGTCGTGGCCTGAGGCGATCGCACGATCGATGGACTGGGCCTGCGATCGCGCCCGTTCTGCTACCACCTCCGTAAAGCAGTTCAGCGATGGGTTGCGGGTGGCGATATCGGCCAACGTCGCATCTACTACGGTCGCAGCAGACCGTTCCCCAGCTTTAATGGCGGCGGCTAGGGCCAGAGCATCGGGCGGTTGGGTCATGGTTCAAAAGTGGCGGCACTTTCGACGGTATCGGGCAGCGGGAAGGTGAGCACGGGCTGGGCGATCGCAAAAATATGCTCCACATTGGCCACTACCCCCGGCTTAATCTCATTGGGAATAGGAAGCTCTAGAAGCTTTGCCATGGCCTCAACGTAGGCCGTGAGATCCATAGAGTCAGCGGGTTCGATGCTCATACACGCAGCCACACCAGTAACGTACCTTTCTACAATCTCGCCTCTTCCCCAGAAGGGCAAGGGCGGCCCCGGCCTACCGCTTGTCGGCACCCAATTCGCCCAGCAGCTTCGAGCTAAACAGCCCCGCTGCCTCTTGCTGAATTGCAGTGTATTGGTCAATCACCGGCTGCACCGCCGCCTCTTCGCGCTCCACATAATCGTAAAATTGGGTGAAAATTCGCTCTACCTCTTCGTAGATAATCCCCAGCTTTTCGTTGAGGCGGGTGGCGATCTCTTCTTGAAATCGGTCTTTTTCGCTGTCGAGGGCCTGCTCAAACTTGGTAATGATGCGGTTGCGCTGCCAGAGCATGCCGATCGCCAGCACGATCACCCCCACTCCGGCAAAGGCAATGCCGATCGCGCTCAAGATCGCCTCGGCCACCGCAAACTCAAGGATGTGCAGAATGGTGCCCGCCACCGCCATCACTGCGCCGCCGACAATCTCGTTGGCCAAGTCGCCCGCCTGGGTGGCCAGCATATCGCCCAGGCCATGGTTGGCCATGAGGTTATTCACCTTGGCTCGCACGCTGTCGATCACCTCCTGGCGACGCTCCAGCACTTTGAGCGAAATGTGGCTGCTCTCTAGCCGGTGGCTCTTAACGCTCTCCAGATCTTGGTTAAGGCCGTCGAAGAGCTGGCGAATGCCATCGACAAAGTGCTGCGCCCCTTCTTGGGAAACCTCTTCTAGCGAGGTGCGCAGGTCGCGGGCACAGCGCTCCTGAAAGTCGTCAATCCACGCCTTCATGGAGGCGTCTTGGTTAAACAACCCTACAAACGATCGCCGTACCACCATGGGCACGGTCAGGCTCTCGCGAAAGTCGCGCTTGATGCGGGCCGAGATTACCTCATAGCGGGCGGCTAGGCGATCGGCCAGGGTGTTGATCTCGTAGCGCGATCGCGCCCGGCCCGCATCAATTTTAGAGCGAATGCTCTGGGCGGTGGCGCGATCGGTGGCTAGCTGGCGGTTTAGCCCCTCCACGTCGCCGTTGAGCAGATCAATAATCTGCTGGGTGGTCTGGCTGACCGATCGCAGCTTGATCTTGTAGCTCTCCCCCGACGACACCATGGCTTGAATGTACTGGCGCACCGGCTCAAAACCGCTGTTGACCGTATCGCCCTCCTGCTCCAGCGCCGCCGAAGTGGGGAAGATGATTGGGGCTTTAATCTGCTTTTGGTAGGCGTATTCTTTCACCCGCTCGATGTTGGTTTGCAGATCGGCGGGGCGCAGCAGATCGGCCTGCTGCAAAATAAACACCACCTTTTTGCGCCACTCGGCGCTGACAAAATCGAGAAAATCCCAGGCGCTCTTTTGGTAGGGGTTTTTGGCAAACAGCACAAAGAATGTCAGGTCGCTGTTGGGAATGTAGCGCTCGGTGATGATCTGGTGCTCGTCGATTACTGTGTTGGTGCCTGGCGTATCGACAATTGAAATGTCTTGCAAAATCGCGATCGGTCGGCCAATCTTGCGCAGGCTGGGCTCGACCTGCTCGACAAACGCTTGCTCGGCGTAGACAATCTGCTGAATCGAGTCGGTGCAGGGTTCGATGTCGGTGGCGCAGACTTCAGCGTCGAGCAGGGCGTTGACAAAGCTGCTCTTGCCCGCTTTGACTTCGCCTACCACCACAAACAGAAAGGGCTCGTTGATGTTGCGGCGCAGGTTATGGGTGGTGAGTTGCAGGTTGGGGTTGTTGATGGCGGTGGCCAGGGCCTGCACCCGCTCTAGCAGGTGATCGAGGTCAGCCCGGTAAGCTTGGAGCTTTTTGTCAATAATTTGGCTGGCCACGGCATATCTCCTTAAACCTCGCTAGGCCGCGCTGGCCTCACCTTAAGTATCGCACGGCCAGAATTTTGGGCGGTCTTCCGTTTGGGTGGCATCTGCCCTCTAAGGCGTCGGACGAAGATTTAGCTTGGGACATGAGGAACTTCAGCCTGAAAAGATCTACCTTGAGGAATCAGAATTTGCCCAACTGCCGAGGCAAAGGCTTTGGATGTTAAATATCTCCTAATTCCCTACTATTGGTTTATGACAGCTTGGCTCTGGGAGTAGTCTCTATGACTCAAACTTCATCGTCGCTGATACTTGGCGTTGACGAATTTCTTACCCGCTATGGCGATAACCCTCGCTATGAACTGGCTGATGGAGAGCTAATTGATATGGAACCTACTGGCCTTCACGAAGCCACTGCCGGAAAAGTTGCCAGTCAGCTCAGTATTGAAATCGATCGCCAGGGCCATCCGTGGATTATTCCCCGCACTTGTTTGCTGCGCCCGTTTGCTGATGTTGCCACGGCTCGCCGCCCGGACGTGGTGGTGCTTGACGAACCGGCTCTGGTACATGAGCCTCTGTGGGAACGTGAACCTGTGATTACTCTGGGCACTTCGGTAAAGCTGGTGGTGGAGGTGGTGAGCACCAATTGGGAAACGGATTATGCCCGCAAGGTGGAGGAGTATGCCCTGTTTGGCATTCCAGAATATTGGATTGTGGATTATCGGGGTTTGGGCGGGCGGGTGTTTATTGGCAGCCCTAAGCAGCCTACGTTTACGGTGTGTCGGCTGGTTGGCGAAGACTATCAACAGCAGCAGTATCGACTGGGTGAAGCGATTGATTCGCCATCGTTGCATCATCTAGCTCTACGGCTAGATGATGTTATGCCCTGTTAAGCTTGGCCCTTATCTAGAAGCGGCATAACTTAGGCAAAGATTGCGATCGCCCAATTCATAATCAATCTACCTTTTGTAGCAAGCCGGGTTTAGAGATGAACTTGGAGTTTGGCTGATACTTGTACACTCTAAAGGCGCTAGTACTAGACAACCATTGTGCATAAAAATTTTAATCAATATAAGTATCTATCCATTTAATATACCAAGGATCGCTAAAGCTTTCTCTGATTTTTTCTTGAAAAGAATATTTTTTGTATTTGAATGCGTTCGATCCAAGAAAAGAAAGAAGAATTAAATATTTTGGCAACGGATATATCTTTTGCTTCTGTGTTGGGAATAAATAACTATTTAGTCTGAAAGGCATTTTCTTAAGTCCTCGGATGAATTTGATATTGCCAGCTACTGAAGCGGAATCTTCTATGCCCCGAGTTAGTTCTGCATCTAAAAAATCTATCGCACGATCCTGCCTAAAATCCATGTATCTCGGAACAACTGAAACCACCTGTCTACTAAGAAAATTATCGCTTTTCCAAACAGACTCTGTACTTTGGATTAGGCCAATTATTTCATTTGGCTTGAAATACTTTGCCGCAAACCAGATTAAACAGTAATAATTCATCGAAACATCGTCCAATGACCTTATAACTAATGAAATTCTGTTGATGTAGCTTACACTTTTTTCATCTGTGTCAATTTGCCAATCAGTTAATAATTTTACTATATAGAATAAGGCAACACCATCATATATTCTGACTTCCTTTAGGATTTCCTCGACTATCTGAGCAGCAGATTCTCTGTAACCTAATGCTTCAAGATAATAAATCACATTCTTCCTGCACCCTGGCCTGCGAATGAAAATATCTTTAGCGTCCCTCAAAAAGAATTCTGATCTCAACTTGCCAAAAATTGTTAGAAACCTTTTTATGGTTTTTTCCCATGCTTTTAGGCTTGTTTCATCTTTGATGCCTAGATAGCGATCGTATAATTCTTTTTCTAATTCTTCGTCGCTAGTTTTAGAGTTGCTAGAATCCTCAAATTTCTCATGTTCTCCATCGGTTAATATTTTTTCTACAGAGTCAAGATATTCATGGGTATCAATCATAAAATTTCTTGCAACTTCTTCGGCCGTATAAATATTTGTTTTTCCGAGATTTAAGCTTAACCCTCTACTTTTCAGAACATCATTCGTGTCGCTTAGTGTAATGCAAGCTTTATCAAAAGAGTCAACACCAAAGTTTATGTCGTCCATCCATCTTACAAAACATCCGTCTGTGGCTTCATTTAGAACCTCGTCAACCTCATACAAGAGAGCGTGAGCCAATAATTTCGGAGCTTCCAAATTAATTACAGGCAATCCTTTTAATGAGGTTGGCAAATAATCAGGAACCCAAGACAGTTGCTCGATCATATTAAACAAAAGATCTAAGACAACTTCAGGAACAGAAACGTAACTGGAGATTATGTGTCTTAATTCTCTTATCCCGATATTCTCATAGTAGTTAGCCAGATCAGTTACAACTGTATATTCATTTTGTTTGCTAAACTTCCAGATCTCCTTTTGGAAGTTTTTCCATTTATTTCGCCATCCATACTCATCCTTTTCCGTCCGCCAATCGGGCATTTTTTTGGGGTTTTTGCTATCTCTAGTATAATAAGACCTACTTGTTGGTTGAGCCTTCAGCAACTGCTTAGCTAAACCCATGTCAACTATTGTTTGTAAGACCAATGCATCTGAAGGACTCAAAAGCAAAATGTGCCTACAAACACCGTATTTTTTTTCTAATTTATATATCAAAGGTCCAGTAATTCTGTACTGAGCATCTAAAATCTTTTTCTGAATTAACAACGCCTTATCTTCAATGTTAAAGTTAAAATCATAATAATCATGTAAATCTAGTATGTCCAAAGAGCGCAATTGATCACGGACAACACCTCGCCAAGTATCAACTAAATTCTGAACATGAAATACTGACTCTAAATCTTTGGATCGAAGAATATGAAATCTTTTAGTAACTTTCATTCCAAAATCCTAGCTTCAAATATTCTCTAAAAATGATATACAAAATAATGAAACTTAAATTGATAATTTATACTTATTCGGTATTGCAGCAAGATGGTTGCGAGCACTATTTACTAGTTTAGCTCCTACCATCTTTACTTTACCCTTACTCTTTCTGCCTGACGACAATGACAAAAGTTATTTTGTATATTTTGCTGCTTTTTCTAGCCCTTTGTTCTCTTTTAGTTTCCTCAAACTCGTACTTTGTAAGCGTAGTGCTAGGAGTTATTTCATCAATAATAATTTTGCTAGCAGATCTTTTGGTAGTTAATTCTGAATATTACAAGCTTATTTCAGTGCGACTGCTGTATAGAGATAAAAATATCAGGATGTCAATTTCTTACCTATTCAGGATAAAGGTTGAGGGCAAATACTTATTAATTAGGGGGAAAAGATTTCCTCAGTTTCAACCTGTCGGCGGTGTATTTAAGCGTTATGATTCTTCGATCAGTTTTTTTCAAGAAATTCATGCACTAGATGATGATCTGATACCAATTGATGCGGATAGCAAACGTGATCTGCGCATACGATTGAAAGGTAGGTATCTCCTTAAATTCATGAAATGGTTTGACAGTAGAAAGAATCGAGAGATTTGCGGGTGGAGAGAATTTTATGAGGAGTTAGTAAAGCCTAGAATCTTCCCAGAAGAACTTTTCCCTTTTGTTAAATACCAATTTATAAAGAGGCATATAAATCCTATACGGTATTCAGATTTTTCGCAATCCTATGAAATTTTGGTAGCAGAGATATATGAAGTAATTTTAGATAGAGAGCAGGAAAGCTTTCTCCAAGATACTATTCGAACAGGTATTTCCGATTGCATTTGGGTTACAGAGGAAGAGGTGTTGAGGCGAGGTGCAATGCCAGGTCATGACTATACACTAGCTATTTCTGAACATTCAAGATGGATTATCTAAATATATGACACGTTTCAAAATTCCCAAACTCTGCTTCTGTAGGCTCAACCCAGCTGTCAGTCGCTCAGTAGGTAGCTAAACACCTCCTCCCGCAATCTCTACCCCTCCTCAATAAACCGCACCTCCTTATAGAGCAGTTCAATCGGGCCTTGCCAGTCCACACTGGCAGGGCTCAGAGTTTCTGCCTCTATGTAAGTCTGCAAATCCCAACGACGAGACGAGATCCGGCGATAGCGATCAACACTAATTTTGTCAGAACTGATCAAAACGTATTCTTGCAGGGTGGGTATTTGGCGATAGTGGGTAAATTTGTCGCCCCGGCCATAGTCAGCAGTACTCGGCGACAGCACCTCCACAATCAAACTGGGGTAGCGAATGAGTTTAATTGCGTCGCGGTCTCGCCCATCGCAGCTCACCATCACATCGGGGTAGTGGTAAGGCCCATTTTGAGAAACCTCCACCTTGACATCTGCCATCACCACCAGACAGCCCTTGCCCCGCAGATGGGCTTTAAGCGCAGACGCTAAATTCAGCGCAATTTGGTTGTGGGGAATCGTCCCCCCCGTCATAGCAAAGACTTCCCCGTTCACATAGGCGTACTTAACGTCCTGGGTAGATTCCCATTCCAGGTACTCCTGGGGAGCCATTGGGGTGAAGTTGAGCCTTGCGATCATAGGTTTTACCAATCCCTTGTACGCTGAGCCTCTTGTATTGACTCTGGTAAGGTCATTGGGCGTCGTCTCCAAGAGAGCCTGCCCCTAGGATACCTAATGCCTATGGAGAAGATCCCTGGGTTCTGCAAGAACCCAGGGATCTGATTTGCCGCTAATTCAACTGTCGATATCGCAGTAGGAAGCTAAACACCTCGCCCTGCTCTGGGGTTAATCAAAATCCCCGATCGCGGGATCGTCACCCAATGGCGCAACCACTCTGGCCGGGGCCTGGGGTTTGCCAGGCGCAGGAGATTTAGATCCCTGGGTTCTCGAAGAACCCAGGGATCTGGACGGGTAAAACACAACATAATCGGGTTCCTTTCAGAAACCTACTTGCGCGGCCCGAAAGGTTTGCCGTCGCCCCAGCCACCTCAAGGTGAGATTGACAAGCCCTAGCCTAGAGTTTCTAGCAGCTGTTGTTTGGCACTCTCTAACGCTTCCGGCAGCTTAGCCGCATCGCGCCCGCCCGCCTGGGCCAGGTTGGGCCGCCCGCCGCCGCCGCCGCCCGTGAGCTTGGCGATGCCGCCGATAAACTTGCCCGCTTGCAGCTTTTGCTCGATCACCTCGGGGCTAAAGGCCGCCACTAGGCTCACCTTCTCAGGTTCGGGCACAGACCCCAGCACTACGGCCCCGGCCCCCAGCTTTTGCAGCAGGCGCTCGGCGGCGGTCTTTAGGGCTTCGGCGCTGACGCCCTCTATCTCGGCCACGATAATTTTGACAGAGCCGACGGCTTCAGCCCGCTCTAGCAGCTGGTCAGACTTGAGTACCGCCAGCTCCGACTTCAGCGCCTCCAGTTCTTTTTGAGCGGTTTTGAGGTCGGTTTGCAGCGTGGTGACGCGATCGCTCAACTCCTCGGGCTTGGCCTTAAAGCGATCGCTCAGATCCCGCACCACGGCGTCGCGCACGTTCAAATACTCCAGCACGGCGGGGCCAGCGACGGCCTCAATCCGGCGGGTACCCGAGGCCACCCCGGCCTCAGCGATAATTTTGAACAGCCCAATTTCTGCCGTGTTGCTGACGTGGGTGCCGCCGCACAGCTCCATCGACACGCCAGGGAAGTCGATCACCCGCACCTCGGCGCTGTATTTTTCGCCAAACATGGCGATCGCACCCTTGGCCTTGGCCTCCTCCAGCGCCATCACGGTGATCTCCCCTTGGTGGCCCTCGGCAATCCAGGTATTCACCTGGGCTTCGACCTGCTGCACCTCGTCGGCAGTCAGGGCGCGGGGGCAGTTAAAGTCAAACCGCAGGCGATCGAAAGCCACCAGCGAACCGGCCTGAGAAATGTCAGGGTCGACCAGCTTTTTCAGTGCTGCTTGCAGCAGGTGGGTCGCGGTGTGGTTGGCCTGGGCACGGCGGCGGCAGGCGCGATCGATCTGCGCTGTCACCTGGTCGCCCACTGTTAGGGAACCCCGCTCGACTTTGCCAAAGTGAACGAAGAAATCGCCGTCTTTTTTAACATCGTGGACCCGAATCACCAGGTCATCGCCCGAGAGGTAGCCGCGATCGCCCACCTGACCGCCCGACTCAGCGTAGAACGGGGTCTGGTTGAGCACCACCTGAGCCTCTTGGCCCGCCTCAATGCGATCCACCGACTTGCCACCCAGCAGCAGCGCTTCCACTTGGCTGGTGCTGCTGGTGTCTTTGTAGCCCAAAAACTCGGTCGAGTGAATGTGCTCCGCCAAGCTGTCGAGGCTGCCCTGCACCGTCAGGTCAATGGTTTCGTGGGCATCCTTCGAGCGCTGGCGCTGTTCTGCCATCGCCGTTTCAAACCCCGGCACATCTACCATCAGCCCCTGCTCTTCGGCGATCTCCTGGGTCAGTTCTAACGGAAAGCCATAGGTGTCGTAGAGCACGAAGGCATCGGTGCCCGAAATTTGCTTGGTCTTTGAGCCGCTTTCTCGCTGAAGAATGTCGGCCAGCAGCTTTTCGCCCCGCTCCAGGGTTTCGAGAAAGCGAGACTCTTCGCGATCCAACTCGGCTTTGATCACTGTCTCGCGCTGGCGGGTATTGGGGAACGGTTCCTCCGCTAGCTGAATGGCGCTTTCGGCCACCTTACTAATAAATGCGCCCTCAATGCCAATCAGCCGTCCGTGGCGCACCACCCGCCGAATCAGCCGCCGCAGAATGTAGCCCCGCCCCACGTTGGAGGCGGTGATGCCGTCGGCAATCATGTGGACAACGGCGCGCACGTGGTCGCCGATCACCTTCAGCGATACCTGAGTCTTTTCGTCAGACCTGCCGTAATCAAGCCCGGCTAATTCTGCCGCTGTCTTGATGATCGGCAAGATCAGGTCGGTTTCGTAGTTGTTGGGCACCTGTTGCAAAATCTGGGCCATGCGCTCTAGGCCCAGGCCGGTGTCGATGTTTTGGTTTTGCAGCGGGGTGAGGGTGCCCTCGGCATCCCGGTTGTACTGCATAAACACCAGGTTGTAGAACTCGATGAAGCGCGAGTCGTCCTCCAGATCTATATCGTTATCGCCCAACTCAGGGTGAAAGTCGTAGTAGATCTCTGAGCAGGGGCCGCAGGGGCCGGTGGGGCCAGAGGTCCAGAAATTGTCAGCTTCATCCATCCGCTGAATGCGGTGAGCCGGAATGCCGATCTGGTCGCGCCAGATGGCAAAGGCGTCATCGTCTTCGCGAAAGACGCTCACCACCAGGCGATCGGCGGGCAGTTTGAATACTTCGGTCGAGAGTTCCCAGGCCCAGGCGATCGCCTGCTCTTTGAAATAGTCGCCAAAGCTGAAGTTGCCCAGCATCTCAAAGAAGGTGTGGTGTCGCGCCGTGCGACCCACGTTCTCAATGTCGTTGGTGCGAATACATTTTTGCGAGGTGGTGGCCCGGTCAACATCCGCCGGGCGCTGGCCCAGAAAAATCGGCTTGAAGGGCAGCATGCCGGCAATGGTCAGCAGCACGGTGGGGTCTTCGGGCACCAGGGACGCGCTCGGTTTGATGGCGTGGCCCCGCGCCGCGTAAAACTCCAGAAACGTCTGGCGAATCTCTGCGCCGGTCATTTTGGTGGAGATCGAGGTGGGGGACTGTGCCATGGGACGGGGAAGAGTTGGGTGAGTAAAGGACAACTTTAAAGATCTAAAGATCCATCGTAGGGTGCATTAGCGCAGCAATGCACCATGCTTAGTCAACCGTAGGGGCAGTCGCAAAGCGATGCACCTTCTAGAAGACCTTGCCAGCGTAAGCCTTCAGGGCAAGGTGAACAATCAACTCACCTGAATTTAACGTCTAGGGTAAATAATCAACCTGACCTGAACTTCTATTTTGACCGATGATTGCAAATTGCGAAGCGCACTCGGTCAGATCTTTGTCTGGCAAAATCGTGGGAGCACGCCGATCGCAGCAGAGGCAGCAGCGATGACCCAAGAAACCGTGAAATTTTGGCAGGTGCCCGAGGCCGACGATCTAGAGCTGCTGCGGGCCACCTATATTCGCCACTGCTTTGCTCGCCACACCCACGACACCTTTGCCGTAGGCGTGATTCAGCAGGGCACCGAGGTGTTTGCCTATGGCGGGGCCACCCACCGGGCACCGATGGGCAGCGTGGTGTTGATCAACCCCGGCGAACCCCACACCGGCCACGCCGCCGATGCTTCGGGCTGGACCTATCGCATGCTCTACCCGGCGGTCAGCCTGCTGCAACGGTCCATGTCGGACGGGGCGAAAACTGGGGCGGGCGCGATCTATTTTCCTGAGCCGGTGGTGCAAGACCCGGCCCTGCGGGGGTGGCTGCTGCGATCGCACCAAGCCCTAGAGCACCAGGCCCCTCGCCTCGAACAAGACTCGCGCCTGCTGTGGACTTTTGCCCAGATGATTGCCCGCCACGCCGACCACCGGCCCCCCTGGCGATCGCTCGGTCACGAACCCCGCTCGATTGCCCAGGCGCGCGAGTACCTAGAGGCCCACTACAGCGAGAACCCCACCCTAGAGGACCTGGCGGCGATCGCCCACCTCAGCCCCTTTTACTTTTTGCGGGTGTTTCGCCAGCAGGTGGGGCTGCCGCCCCACGGCTACCTCAACCAGGTGCGCTTGCGGCAGGCCAAGCGACTGCTGGGGCAGGGCAGGGCGATCGCCACGGTGGCCCACCTGACCGGCTTTGCCGACCAGAGCCACCTGACGCGGCAGTTTAAGCGCACCTGGGGGGTGACGCCGGGGCAGTACCAGCAGCGCAATTTTGTTCAAGACCGGGGCGATCGCCCGACGCTAGGGTAAAGCCAAGCTCACCGTTTGAAGCCCCTAACTTGGAGACTCTACCAGCGCTATGAAAGCATTTTTGCAGGGGTGCAGCCGCGCCCTGGGCATTGTGGCCGGGTTCTTGCCCATTGCCATGAGTTTTGGTGCAATCTCGGTGCAGGCCGGGCTGCCCGCCACCGCCGCCGTGGGCATGTCGGCCTGGCTGTTTGCCGGGGCCGCCCAGTTTGCCGCCGTCGAGGCCGTTCGCCAGGGGCTGTCGGGCTGGAGCATTTTGCTCACGGTTTTTATCATCAACCTGCGGCATATTCCTATGAGCCTGGCGGCCCAAAAGCTCTACGGCAAATTTGGCCGCTGGCAGCAGTGGCTGCTGGCCCAGGGCATGATCGACGAAACCTTTGCCCTAGAGCTGTGCGATCGCGCCCACCCGTTCCCCTACTACCTGGGCATTCACCTGTCGTGCTGGGGGGCCTGGGTGGTGGGCACGGCCCTGGGCTGCTGGGTGGGGCTACAACTGCCCGAGCGGTGGCTTCAGTTTGCGCTGCCCGCGCTGTTTATCTGCCTGCTGTGCAGCGGTCTGCAAGGCCACTGGAACCGAGATGCTGCTGTTGCGATCGCCGTGGGTATTGCCTTCACTCTGATCGCTCAACCCCTTGGTGCAACCGGGCTGCTGCTGGCGATTGTGGCGATCGCCCTGGTGGTCTCGCGGCTGCCGGGCCTGCAAACCCTAGGGGAGGATCGGCCATGAGCATCGGCTGGGTGATTTTTCTGGCCGGGCTGGGCACCTACGCCATGCGTAGCACCGGCATCTGGATGCCGGCCCAGGTGGTGCAGTTGCGCTGGCTCGGCTACCTGCCCCTGGCGGTAATTTTGGTGATGGCAGTGAGCAGTGTTTCAGGACTGGTGGGTACTGGGCAGGCAGCTACCGTGCAGACGACGCTGGCCGCCCTGGTCGCCAGCGCCGTCGTAGTAGTGGCCAACCTCAGGCGGCTGCCGCTGGTGGTCTGTATCGCTCTAGGCTGCGCTGCCTTTGGGCTGGGGGCTAGCTAGTAACGGTAACAATTCTTACTTGCGTCCAGTGCGCCATTGGACTAAATTACTGAGCTAAGGCTGTGTGCGTGCAGCTTGTTTTCCCAAAAATTTGGTCTAACGCCACTGGAAGGTGCTACCACCCGCCAAGACCTCCGAGTTCTTCAAGAACTCGGAGGTCTCGATCCCCTGCGCCTTGCCAGTAATTGGCACACCAGAGGGGGTGCGAGGGGCTATTAACTACCTGCATTTACTCAGATACGCCGAGCAGCGCGAGTGGAGCCAGTTCGTGACAATTCCGCCATCCGGAATTTTGATTACCCCGGAGCAAGGAGAGGTGTTTAGCTTACTGAGGCGCGATCGCCAGGTAGATTGAGGCTTCTAAGGGGTCAGGTGCCTTTTATAGCCATGACCTGATCAGTCGCAGCACCAAAGGCACCTGACCCCTGATGCAAAAACACCACTTATTAGGGTAAGGATAGAGAACTCATGCGATCGCCCTAATCGGTAAACTTGAGTCGATGGCGAAAGTTAGCCACCGATTCCACAATCCCCAGGGCAATAAAATTCGTCAGCAGCGCCGATCGCCCGTAGCTCATCCAGGGCAGCGGAATCCCCGTAATCGGGGCCAGACCAATGGTCATGCCAATATTGACGATCACCTGAAACATGATCATCGCCAGCACGCCCACCACCAGCAGCGAACCAAAGTCATCCTTGGCGTTTTGAGCAATAATCACCAGGCGATAGCAAACCAGCCAGTAGACCCCAATCAGCACCATCGACCCGACAAAGCCCCACTCTTCGCCCACCGCCGAAAAGATAAAGTCGGTGTGCTGCTCAGGAATGAAGCTTAGCTGGGTCTGCGACCCCTGACCTAGCCCCTGGCCCCACAGCTTGCCCGCCCCAATGGCAATGCGCGACTGAATCAGGTGGTAGCCTCCCCCCAGGGGGTCTTTGTGGGGGTCGAGAAAGAGAATTAATCGGTCTTTTTGATAGTCTTGCAGCAGGCTCCAAAAAATATCGCCCAGCTTGCCCGCTACCAGACTGAAAGCTGTAGCCACAACGGTACAAAACCAGCGCCAGGGCAGCGTAAACCAGGCGATCGCCCCCATCCCCACGCTCCACAGCAGCCACACCGGCAGCGACAGGTGAAACAAAATCGCCGCCACTAGGGGCGACACAAACAGCACCAGCCAGCCGGGGTTGCAGTTGGCCCAGTAGAGCATCGCCAGGGTAATCACCCCAAACACTAGGGAGGTACCCAGGTCAGGCTGAATAAACACCAGTGCCCAAGGCAAAATTGTCGCCACCAAGGCATTGGCTACCCCCCATAGCGTCGACGCATCGCGGCGGCTGAGCATAGAGGCCAGGGTAATAATCAACCCCAGCTTGGCAAATTCTGAAGGCTGAAGGTTAAAGCCGCCGATGGTGATCCAGCGCTGGGCACCCAGGCCCACAGTGCCAATAAAGATCACCGCCACCAGCAGCAGGTTTACCACGGCATAGATAATCCACTGCCAGTTCAACAGCCTTTCGTAGCGACTGCGGGCAATCCATAGGGCCAGCCCCAGGCCAATGGACCCCATGATGGCGTGGTTAAAGCCGTAGGCCACAGTATCGGTATGGCGCTGGGTGCTGTAGATGACCACAGCCCCAAAGATGGTCAGCAGCACCGGCAGCGCCATCAGGACCCAGTCAACGCCTTGCCAGCCCGCTGCCAGCGATCGCCAGCGCTTTTGTACATCGGTTACAAACATAGCCGTCGCCTACCCGTTCACCCAATCGATTATGACAAGCAGGAAGGGTTTTGGGTTTTAGGTTCTGGTCTGCCTCTAAAGCTCAACCCTGAAACCTAGCACCCAAAACCTTACTTACTAAGAGGCCAACGCCACCACCGAGACCTTCGCCGCCACCTGCTGGGCCATTGCCCGCAGCGCCTTGGCGCTCTCAGAGTCGGGGTGCTGCACCACGATCGGTATGCCCGCATCGCCGCCCTCGCGCACCGCCATTTCTAAAGGAATGCAACCCAGCACCGGCAGGCCCAGCTCCTTTGACAGCAACTCGCCGCCGCCAGAACCAAAAATGTCGTAGCGCTTCTCCGGCGCATCGGGGGGAATAAACACGCTCATGTTTTCGACAATGCCCAGCACCGGCACTTGCAGCTGCTGAAACATCTTTAGCCCCCGCCGCGCGTCGGAGATCGCCACCGACTGAGGCGTGGAGACAATCACCGCTCCGGCCATGGGCACCGCCTGGGCTAGGGTGAGCTGAGCGTCGCCGGTGCCGGGGGGTAGATCGACCACAAGATAATCGAGTTCGCCCCACTCCACCTGGTAGAGAAACTGGCGAATAATGCCGTTGAGCATGGGGCCGCGCCAGATCACCGGCTGATCGCGATCGATCAGAAAGCCCATCGATACCAGCTTGACGCCGTGGTTAAAGGCGGGTTCGAGCACTTCGCCCTGTTTCACCACTACCTGGGCTTCACTCAGGCCCATCATGATTGGCGCGTTGGGGCCATAGATGTCGGCGTCGATTAGGCCTACCTTTGAACCCATCTGGGCCAGGGCCACGGCTAAATTTACGGCCACGGTGCTCTTGCCCACGCCGCCCTTGCCGCTAGACACCGCAATGATGTTTTTGACGCCGCTAATGCCGGTGCGATCGGGGAGGGCTTTTTGCTGGGGGGTTTCGGCAGTGACTTCAACCTCGACGGTTTCAACCCCAGGTAGGGTGCGCACGGCCTTCTCGCAGTCTTCAACGATGAACTCGCGCAGGGGGCAAGCGGGGGTGGTCAGCACCAGGGTAAAGCTCACGGCCCCATCGGCGATCGCCACATTGCGGATCATATTGAGTTCGACCAGACTCTTTTGCAGCTCCGGATCTTGCACCGGGCGCAGTACGTCTAAAACGGAAGCTTCGGAAAGAGTTAGGCTCATGGAGTCGCAAAAGTGGGGCTGAGAAATTGCAAACGCAACAGAATGGCTCATCCAAAGAATGACTTTTAATCATTCCCTAGACGCTCATTCTGTTCGGGCCGGGCTCACTCTCTCGCCTTAGGCGAAAGAAAGCCAGCTAAAACCTATCTTAAGCCGCCTCGCCCCCCCTTGAGCACAAGTGCTTAGGAAGAAGCGTTACCAGGCCTGGGAGCGGGATCTGGGGCGATCTAATAGATCGGGGTGCTCAGCTGCCTCCGCTAGGGCCAAGGCTACTTTGGCGGCGTAGGGCCGCAGCAGCGACCAGGCCAAGGGTGACAGCCAACCCCGCAAGGTCACCGAGTAGGAAATCTGGGTGCCGCGCACGGTAGATTTAAGGTGGTAGGTGACCTGCTCTTCTAGGCCGGGAATGGGCAGCACCCGCACGCTGATCAGTTCGTGGGGCTGTACCCGCTCGACAAAAATTTTGACCGGAATTGGACAGAGGCGAGTAAAGGCTCGATAGATCAGCCCTGGCTTAGGGGTTAACCCCTGGGGCGCGTTAGTGCTAGTCAGCAGGGGATGCCAGGAGACATCGGCCAGGTTCATAATTGTTTGCCACAGGGTGTCAACCGAGGCTGTGCTGACGGTGAGGTAAGACTTTTCGAGCTGCTGCTGTACCTGCACCCACCGATGAATTAGCTGCAGGAGGGTGAAAAACGGACGGGGAAAACGCTCGGCGCTAAACATAGCAATGCCCTCCATCGCTAATGCCCCAAGACAGTAACTTGGGGCGGTGGCGGGTTAGGGGAATGGGCAAGACGATCATGGGGTTTACAGGGGGCAAAAGAGCGCTGGCCTAGGCCGAGCTGTCGTTACAGAACGTTGCGTTTCTAAACATTTTTCTCAACCTGGCGGATCAGGTTGGTGTTGGGTCGGGTTTCACGGTAGCGTGTGAAAACTGGGTACCGTGAAGGGCGCTGTCTAGAGCCGACTTGCCTAGGGCTGCCACTGGGCACAATGCAGGTGGCCGGAGAGAAATGGATCCGCAAGCCCCTGCTGAGGCCATTCCACAGTGTGACATATTCGACCCGGTGCCGACATAACATATTGTTTTCTCCACGCCCATGACCACTACCCCTGTTTCTAAACCTGCTGCCGCAACCACCGCACCCCCGGCAGATTCGCGCGATCGCGTCAGCGCCATGCTGATGCAGCTACAAGACAGCATTTGTCAAAAGCTAGAGGCCCTCGACGGCGGAGCCCAATTTCAGCAAGATGCCTGGGAACGCCCCGAGGGCGGCGGTGGGCGATCGCGCGTGATCAAGCAGGGCAAAGTGTTTGAGCAGGGCGGCGTTAACTTTTCTGAAGTGTGGGGCGACCATCTGCCGCCGTCAATTTTGGTGCAGCGCCCCGAAGCCGCAGGCCACCGTTTCTACGCCACCGGCACCTCAATGGTGCTGCACCCCCGCAACCCCTACGTGCCCACGGTGCACCTCAACTACCGCTATTTTGAGGCGGGGCCGGTGTGGTGGTTTGGGGGCGGCATTGACCTCACGCCCTACTACCCCTTCGATGAAGATGTGGTGCATTTTCACCAAACCCTAAAGGCGACCTGCGATCGCCACAACCCCCACTACTACCAGGTATTTAAGCCCTGGTGCGACGAATACTTCTATCTCAAGCACCGAGACGAGACCCGAGGCGTAGGCGGCGTTTTCTTTGACTACCAAGACGGCCAAGGCTTGCTCTACCGAGGCCCTGATGCGGGCAAAACCGCCGACCAGACCAGCCAGGGCATTGGCGAACTGCCCTCCCGCAGCTGGGACGATCTGTTTAACTTTGCCCGCGACTGTGGCGATGCCTTTTTGCCCGCCTACGTGCCCATCGTTGAGCGCCGTCATACCACCGACTACGGCGATCATCAGCGGCAGTTTCAGCTCTACCGTCGGGGTCGCTACGTAGAGTTCAACCTGGTGTACGACCGGGGCACTATTTTTGGCCTGCAAACCAATGGCCGCACCGAGTCGATTTTGATGTCGCTGCCGCCCCTGGTGCGCTGGGAGTATGGCTATACCCCAGCGCCCAGCAGCCCCGAAGCTCGGCTCTACGAGGTGTTTCTCAAGCCCCAAGACTGGGTTAACTGGCTGACCTAAGCGCTTGCCCCAGCGCTCAATGCTTGCCTTTTGAGGTGGTTACGGCTTGTCCAGGGTCGTCCTTTTTTTGGCGGCCCTAGGTTTTTTGGTTAACTTTCTTAAAAAAGCCCGAAATCCACATAAATTAAAGCTTTTGGCGATCCACTTTCCTGGGGATGCCCTTAGAATGGGGCAGTGAAATTCTGGATTGACAGGGGTTTCAGCCGTTCTGGCTACTGGGGCTATTGTCTATGCCCTGGGCCTATCGTCAGATAGCGGCTGCTACTCCAATATTTGTTCTTTGCCCATAGGAGACAGTTATGAACAAAGCTGAACTCGTTGATAAGGTGGCTGAGAAAGCCTCTGGCGATAAGGCCATGACCAAGAAAGATGTGGACTCAGTAATCACTGCCACCATCGACGCCATTATGGAAGCCGTAGCCTCGGGCGAAAAAGTCACCCTGGTAGGGTTTGGCTCGTTTGAGCGCCGTGAGCGCAAAGAGCGCGAAGGCCGTAACCCCAAAACCGGAGACACCATGGTGATTCCGGCCACTAAGGTGCCTGCCTTTTCTGCTGGCAAGCTGTTTAAAGAAAAAGTGGCCAAGTAACCACTCCCTTGATTCATCCACTGCCTCACACACCTTCAAATCGACCGATTCACGGGGGAAATTTAGCTTGGGCGGCTGCGATCGCCAACTGTTCCCCCGGTTCTCTTTTAGATTTTTCAGCCAGCATTAACCCCCTGGGGCCACCGGCATCGGTGACCGAGGCCATGACCGAGGCCCTGGGTCAGCTGCGCCACTACCCCGACCCCGAGTACACCGACCTGCGCTGGGCCTTGGCCAGCTACCACCAGGTACCCCCCGACTGGGTGCTGCCGGGTAACGGGGCGGCTGAGCTGCTCACCTGGGCGGCCCGCGACTTAGCCGAAGCGGACAAGCCCTGCGGTTGTCACCTGCTTACTCCGGCCTTTAGCGACTATGGGCGATCGCTGGCTGCCTTTGGGGTTCCTGTCCATCCCTGGCCGCTGCCGCTAGGTGAAGACTCCGCTGACTATGCCTTTCCCGCTGCCACCGACTGGCCCCAGGCGGCGGGCCTGTTGATCAACAATCCCCATAACCCCACGGGGCAGCTGTTTAGCACCGTTAGTCTCAAGCCGCTGCTCGATCGCTTTGCCACGGTCATTGTGGATGAAGCGTTTATGGATTTTTTGCCCCCCGACCAGCAGCAGTCGTTGATTGGCGAAATGGCTCACCACCCCAATTTGGTCGTGCTGCGATCGCTGACTAAGTTCTACACCCTGCCGGGGCTGCGGATTGGCTATGCGCTGGGCCACCCCGATCGGCTGGCGCGCTGGCAGCGCTGGCGCGACCCCTGGCCCGTCAATGCCCTGGCGGCGGCGGCGGCGATCGCCGCTGTCCAAGACACTGCCTTTCAGGCTCGTACCTGGCAGTGGTTGCCCCCCGCCCGCCAGGCCCTATTTGACGGCCTGCGGCAGCTGCCGGGGTTATCTCCCCTGGCTGGGGCCGCCAACTACCTGCTGGTACACACCAATACCCCTGCCCCTGGGCTACAAGAACGCCTGCTGCGGAGTCATCAGGTGCTGATTCGAGACTGCCTGAGCTTTGCTGAGCTAGGAGAGCACTACTTTCGAGTAGCAGTACGTCACTCTGCTGAAAATGAATGCTTGCTCACAGCTTTAAGCCAGGCTCTGGAGCTATGATGCCCAAAGCTTTGAGCGACCTGAGACCGCAGCTTCGATCAACCATCCGCTGACGTTTCCCCTATGACTGCCACTGCGCCTCCCCTGCTGCATCTCACTCCGCCGCCCGAGCTGAAGGTGGTCAGTATGACCAAGCGGTTTGGCACCCTGGCGGCCCTTGAGAATGTCAGCCTCACCCTCAAACCTGGTACGTTTCACGGGCTGCTGGGCGAAAATGGGGCGGGTAAGAGCACCCTGGTGAAATGCATTATGGGGTTCTATGCCCCCACCGCTGGGCAGATCTTAGTCAATGAGCAGATCTACCCGATCAAAAGTCCCAAAGATGCCCACGGCTGCGGCATTGGCATGGTGTATCAGCACTTCACCTCGGTGCCCGCCATGACCGTTGCCGAAAACCTGGTGCTCAGCCGCTACGATCGCACTCAGGTGATTAACTGGGGGCGAGAATACGCTGCCCTGCGCACGTTTATGGCGCGATCGCCCTTTCAAGTCGATCTTGATACGCCCGTGGGCCAGCTGGCGGCGGGGCAAAAGCAAAAACTCGAAATTCTCAAGCAGCTCTACCTGCAAAGCCGCATCCTAATTCTTGACGAGCCCACCTCGGTGCTTACCCCCGACGAGGCCGACGAGGTGCTGGGGCTACTGCGTCAAGAGGTAAAGGCCGGACATCTGAGCGTGCTGCTGATCACCCACAAGTTTCGGGAGGTGCTGGCCTTTACCGACGAGGTGACGGTGTTGCGCAAGGGGCAACTGGCGGGCCACGGAGCCGTCGTCGACCTGACTGTGGCCGATATGGCCCGCATGATGTTGGGGTCAGAGCGAGTCACCAAAGCGGTGGATAAAACCCCCCAGGCCGCGTCTCAGCCGGTGCTGACCGTCAATACCCTAGAAGCGATTAAAGACAATGGCTTGCCCGCCTTTGGTCCCCTCGACCTGACCGTGCACAGCGGTGAAATCGTCGGCATTGCCGGGGTCTCAGGTAACGGTCAGCGGGAGCTCGTCGAAGTGCTGGCCGGACAGCGTCCTGCCAGCGCCGGCCAGGTCAGCATCAACGGCACCCCCTACCGCGCTACCCGCCGTGAGATGGTGCGCCACGGCGTCTACGCCCTGCCCGAAGAACCCCTGCGCAACGCCTGCGTCCCCGGTATGTCTGTGGCTGAGAATATGGCCCTACGCACCTTCGATCGCCCTCCCCAGGCCCGAGGTCGCCTGTGGCTCAGTCTCAAGGCGATTCGCCAGGCGGCTCTGGGTTTAATTCAAGCGTTTGGCGTTAAGACCCCCTCCCCCGAAACCCCCATTCAAAACCTATCGGGGGGAAATGTGCAGCGTACGGTGCTGGCACGGGAGTTATCTTCCCCCGACGTTAACCTGCTGATCGCCGCTAACCCGTGCTTTGGGCTAGATTTCGCTGCCGTAGACCAGATTCACAATGCTTTGGTCGAAGCCCGCAACCGGGGGGTGGCCGTGTTGCTGGTGAGCGAAGATTTAGATGAGCTGCTGGCCCTGGGCGATCGCATTCTCGTGATCAGCGACGGGCAATTTGTCTATGAGAGTACCGTTGCCGCCGCCAACGTCGCCGATCTGGGTCACAAAATGGCTGGGCACTAGATGCCATGGGGGTTTACCCCCTCGCCGAGCGGCCTATGCAGCGGGTAAACTACAGATTCAGCCTTGGGAATGCTTCGTTGATTTTGTGAATACTGTACCGTCAATACCACACCGAACCACACGAGTCAGACTATGGGTGAATCGTTAGCGCATCACATTCCAGGCATTGCCAATGCCCACTGCCTGGCCCTTGTGCGGGAGTATTGCCACCTGGCCACCCGCCCCAGCCTCAACGATGCCGACAGCCAGCGCATGGCCACGCTGCTAGCCCAGGCCGAAACCGATGGCCGCCTCGACTTTTGGATCAATGAAGCCGACCACTTTATCGACCACGCTATTGGCCTGGGCAGCGCCACCAAGGTCTATGCCTCGGTGAACGAAAACCTCAAGTCGCGGCTGCGAGAACTACTTGACCTCAGCCACACCGCCAACCCCGGCGATGAAGCCCTAGAGCTGCTCGAAGAGCTAGACGAAAGCCTCACCGAGGGCACCCGCCAGGTGCAGCAGCAGTTAGCCAAGCGCGGTTACGATCCCGGCCCTGTCGATGGCGTGGCTGGTCCCAAAACCCAGCGCGCCCTGCGCCAGTTTCAAAAGTCCCAAGAGGCCGATCGCTAAGGTAGGGGCTGGCTAGGCTGGTCTCTACCCTTAGCCCCAGGGTCGTAGCCGCCTGTTCATGCTTTGCAGCGATCGCCTTCCTCTAATACCGACTCGCCATCTCACACCCCCAATTCCCAAACGGCCAACCTGTAGGGCCGCTTCGGATACGCCCGGCTGAATCGGGGGTAGCCGGGTGGTCTTTGGTGTAATTGCCTTTGGGGTAATGACACCAAAGACCGCTGCGACATCGTCAGCAGCGGTCTTTGAGTAGTTTGGAAACGGTGATTAGCTGTAACGGGTTGCCCTAGCCAATTCGCAGTAGCTCGACATCAAACAGCAGAGTAGCATTAGGTGGAATTACCCCACCTGCACCCCGGCTGCCGTAGCCCAGCTCAGCCGGAATCACCAGCTTGCGCTGACCGCCCACCCGCATGGTGCCCACGCCTTCATCCCAGCCTTTGATCACCTGGCCGACACCGATCTGAAAGCTAAAAGGCCGTCCGCGATCGCGGGAGCTGTCGAACTTAGTGCCATCTTCAAGGGTGCCCGTGTAGTGCACCGTAACCCGTTGGCCAGCCTGGGGCATGGCTCCAGTGCCTTCCACCACATCTACATACTGGAGGCCAGAGTCAGTCGTAACCAGGGTTTCTTCGGTGGGGTTCGTCATAGCGTCAGCAGTCTCAGCAGAAGTATTAGGAGCTAAATCGGCGGCTTGGGCAATTTGGGTCGCTGTATCGGTTAGAGTAGCTGCCGTTTCGGCCACCTCAACGTTCCCTAGATTAGAGGCCATTGCCTCTGGCTGAGGGCTAGTAAACTGAGCTACCACTAGCACCAGCAGGCAGGCCGCCAACACGCCCACGCTAATCAAAATCTCTCGCAAAATCTACCTCCCCTTGAGGATTCAAACCTTCTCGATCATATCGCAAACCCTTCCTCCGCTTTCATGCTTGCCATCGGCTACCCGCTCACCCAAACCGGTAGCCAAACCCTCGCAGCGTCGTCACGTACTGGGGATTGGCCGGATCGGCCTCAATCTTCTCTCGCAGCCAGCGAATGTGGACGTCAACGGTTTTGCGATCGCCCACAAAATCGACCCCCCATACCACCTGAATTAGCTCCTCCCGCGACCAAACCCGATGCGGATTCTGCAAAAACAGTTCTAGAATGCGAAACTCCTTGGGCGAAAGGTTGACCTCTTGCCCCCCCACGATCACCCTAAACTCTGCTGTGTAAAGAACAATATCTCTATAGGCTAAGACAGCAGTATCGGGCTGCGAGAGCATCCACTGGTGTCGCCGCAATAGCGCTCGGCAGCGAGCAATTAGCTCCCGCATGCCAAAGGGTTTTGCGAGATAATCGTCGGCTCCCACCTCTAAGCCCACCACCCGATCCATCTCGGTGGCCTTGGCACTCAAAATTAAAATGGGTATGTCTAGGTTGTGGTGACGCATCAGCCGACAAATATCCAGCCCGTTGACACCGGGCAACATCAAATCAACAATTGCCAGATCAATCGTTTGCCCTGGCCCGCGATCGTTAGCTGCCGCAAAGATTAAATCCAGGGCAAGCTGCCCCGATTCAATGGCCACCACCTGATAGCCCTCATCGGTCAGGGCCAAGGCCACAGTTTCACGAATCAAGTCTTCGTCATCAATAATTAAAATGCGCTCTGGGGCATGGGCGGCTGGCGATCGCCCAGGGGTTGTGTTTTGCACGGCAGAAACGCCCCATGACGGAGCGCCGACAGAACGACCAGGGCAAGCATGGGGCAATAGTCATTGCTAACGGTGGAGCAATGACTATTGCCTAAAAACAACGGATTAGCCTCTGACCTGAACGCTAATCACCCTGTCAACGCCTGCACCACGTTGTCATAGTGTCGGGCTAAGCTTAAGACAAGACCGGTTTCTGGTTAAGCTTACGTAAATAGGGCAGAACTATAGCCATAGTCACCTGGGTTAGGACATCCAGAAACCTCAAGCACGTTTGAACGTTCGAACGTCCTTGAGGAACTGTCTCAACCAGACTGGCTACAGCTAGAACAGCAGAAATTCATGCCGCTGTGATGCCTTACTCCCTGGAGAGTGAACAGTCACCCTAACGTTCAACCTTGACAGCGCAAGCGAACCCGAGACCCAGAGTTAGAGTGGGGTTATACCGCTGTATCTACGCCGCAAGTGCTAGCGCAGTACTCCTACCTCAGCTGCAACGTGGGTGGCCTCAGCCCGTACCTTTGCCCCATCGAGAACGGGTAGCAATACTGCCAGTCGGCAGCCGCTGTCTGCACTACCCTGCACCCTAATCTGCCCACCGTGACGCTGGGCCAAGTGCTGACTGAGCAACAGCCCCAAAAGCTCTTGAGGCGCAGAGCTAGCGTTTGGCAGGGGCATGGTCTGTATCCAATCATCTCTATCGGTCGGGGGCTGAAACACAGTCAGCACTTCGCTCGGTAGCCCTTCCCCCAGCCACGGATTAGCCAACCACATCACTAGCGAAAGTGCTTCACCTCGACGACAGGCATGCACACAGAGATCACTGTTGTCGCCAGCCACCTGCATGATGCTAAAGATGAGGTGGTACAAGATTTGCTTCACTGTGCGCTGGTCTAAAATCCAGTGGTGTTCCCCCGGTTCTATCGTAAACCTCAAGGTCTGGGCGGCTTTCTCGGCCAGGGGCGTAAGGGCCGTAATCACCTGCTGGCCTAGGGTGGCAATATCGACGGAGGTGGGCACCAGATCGGGCCGCTCCGGCTGGGAGGTATTTAGTTCTAGAATTTCGTCTACCAGGGCCATCAGCGTTTGGCTGCTGTGGCACATGATGTCGGTGTATTCTCGCTGCTTTTCGGTCAGGGGGCCATAGATTTCCCGGCTTAGCATTGTGGCCATGCCCAGCACCGTCGTCAGCGGGCTGCGTAAATCTTGGGTAAGTTGGTTGATCAAGTTCAGGCGCACGGCATTGATCAGCGCTTCTAGGGGCGGAGTGGCCATGGCCGAGATCTGGCCACCCGGGGATACCCTTAGCCCTAGCTTCGCGGTTGCCGTGGTGGAGGTCGCCTGCTGGCGTTCGTATTCGCTCATGCCCCAGCGAGCGGCCATGGCCAAAACCCCCAACTCTTGCTCACTGAACGAGCGCGACTGCATGTCCATCACCGCCAGGGTGCCAATACAGATGCCCTCGGAGGTCATCAAAGGTACGCCACCATAGGCTCGAATACCGTAGGCGCTAACCCATTGACTCTGAGCCACAACAGGGTTATCGGTAGTATCGGGCAACAGCAGCGGCTGTTCGCTATCTAAAATGTAAAGCCCCAGCCCTTGCTCTAGGGGCAGTTGCCGTTGCTGCGACAGCGGGTTGCCCACACCCAACGAAGACAACCCGTAGGCGGCTCGAATATATTCTGTGGGGCCGTGCGCTAGGGTGGCCACCGCCAGGGGCATTCGCAGTAATTGAGCGGCCATCTGCGCAGCCTCTTCCCAGGCAGGTATGCTGCCTGGCCCCATGAGCGCTAATGCCGAAATTGCCAGGCTGCGCTGCTGCTGTTGCTCAGCTTGAGTTAACCCCTGAAGGGGGCAACAGGGCCAGATCAGGGGAGCAAGGGCAGATTTATCCTCAGACAGTGCCGAAAAGACAGGAACGCTCATAGCCAAAGCTCAAACCTTGCTGAAACACAGCCTTAGCATGCCCGGGGAGGGCAACCTAAGTAACGGCAGTGCGGGCAAGATGGTAGCTTTTTTTACCAAGTATCCCTGGGGTAAGTGTTTGTCTTGTACCCAATCCGAATTGCATAACCCCGATTCCCAAACGGCCAGACCGTAGGGGCGCATGGCATGCGCCCTGCTGAACCGAGGGCAACCAAACAGGATTCAGTATTAGGCATCTTGCAGTTGCTCTGGGGGAGACAAGTCTGGGGTTGCCACGGCGGCAGCGGCGGCAGCGGCAGCGGCAACAGCAGCCGCATGATCGAGCAGAGTCCAAATGTGTTGCAACATGGGTGCGGTGCCGGTACCCGCCACCGCCGAAATTGCATAGACTGGCCCCGGCACTAGGGCTTCAAACTGTTGAGTTAGCTCAGCCAAATCTTCGGCGGTGAGGGCATCAATTTTGTTGAGAGCCAGCACCTGGGGGCGATCGATCAAGTCGCGTCCGTAGGCCGCCAGTTCCTGCTGAATGGTGTGGAAGTTTTCGACAGGGTGCTCAGCGGTGGCGTCGACTAAGTGCAGTAGTACCCGAGTGCGCTCAATGTGGCGCAAAAACTCGTGGCCCAGTCCTAGCCCCTGGTGAGCCCCCTCAATCAGCCCTGGAATGTCGGCAAACACCGTGCCATCGCCCGTTGGCCGACGCACTACTCCTAGGTTGGGAATGAGGGTGGTAAAGGGGTAATCGGCAATTTTGGGCCGTGCTGCCGACAGCGCCGCAATCAGCGTCGACTTGCCGGCGTTGGGCAGGCCGACAATGCCGACTTCGGCTAGCAGCTTGAGCTCTAGGCGCAGGCGACGTTCTTCGCCAGGCAAACCTGGTAACGCATGCTCTGGAGCGCGGTTGCGGTTGCTGAGAAAGTGGCGGTTACCCAAACCGCCCTTACCGCCCTGAGCAACGCAGAGTACCTGCCCTGCTGTCACCAAGTCGCCAAGCAACTCGTCAGAGTGGGCATCGTAGATGGCCGTACCGCAGGGCACTTCTAGATATAAATCGGACCCCGTGGCCCCGGTCATGTTTTTGGGACCACCGCGCTGGCCATCGTCGGCCTTAAATCGGTGGGCATAGCGAAAGTCGAGTAGCGTCTGGAGTTGCCCAGACGCTCGCAAATAGACTGACCCTCCAGGGCCACCGTTGCCTCCTGCTGGCCCACCGGCGGGCACGTACTTTTCTCGCCGAAAGGCGACGATGCCATCGCCCCCGTCACCGGCAATTACCTCAACTTCAGCCTGATCAATAAATTGCATTAGTTCGTGTCGCCGTTAACCGAGCGGGAAGATCCCTGGGACTGCTGAATTTGTACCATCGCCGTGCGAATTTGCTCGGCTAGGGATGGGTCTTGGGGGTGGGCCGCGGTGATGGCGTTGAATCGCCGCACCGTCAGCCCATTGGCCTGCACAATGGTGCTGGCTTGGTTGCAGTAGTTGACCACAATGGTGCGCACGTTGTTGCGCAGGGCGCGGGGCAGCTGGTTGAGATTGGCTGTTCCTGTGCACGACATATCAATGGCGTTGATATCGTGACTTGTGCCCGTCAGCAGGGTTTTGATCTGGCTAAAAGCCTCGTTGCGGGGGCTATCCATCTCTAACACCGAGGCGGCATAGCCCATGACTTCTTCCGGTGATATGCCGCTATCTTGGGCTTGAGCTACAGCCCCGAGGGTAACGCCCTCGGCTACGGGACTCGGTACCCCAGCACCACCCGCTAGGACGGTGAGGCTAGCCACCACCGCCGCTAAGGCCAGGGTGCGATTAGACAGGGGTAAAACGTTAATCAATCGATGAATCATTAGGTGTGTCTCTCCTGTGCTGGTTCTAACCAGAATGGTCCCGTGCTCCAATTCCATGCTCCGATAACCTTAAAACCGCTGGGAATTAAACCACTCTTGTAGGGTAAGGGTGCTGACCCCGGCGTAGATGCTGTGTCTTTTAACCCAAAAGGGTCTCCCAGCCCAGACGGGTCAGGCCCCCCATGAGTTCCAAACCTTGGGCTAGAGGCTGCCCGGTTTAAACACTCGACAGAGTTCTATGACTTTTGTTTGGAGGATGGCGCGCTCATCTCGGCCCTGCTTTAAGTCAGATTCTAATTCTAGTAGCAAAGGCAGACTCTGTTGCAATTGGGCTAAACTTAGCGATCGCACCTCTTGCTTTAAGAAATAGATGCGCTTGGGGTTGGCAATTTCGGCGGCGGCGGCCACTTCAGCATCGCTAGCCACCCCGGCCAAGACCTTGAGCCACAGCCACAGGCGAAACTGGCTAACCAGGGTTGCGACCATGCGCAGGGCCGGTTCGTTGCGATCGAGCAGATCGCTCACCAGCCCCAGGGCTGTGGAAGTGTCGCCCTGCTTGAGGGCCTGGGCAAGTTTTAGGCTAGTTTGAGTCGATACCGTTACTAACTCAGCAGCGGCGGCGGGAGGAATCGGCTGGGGGTTTGTACCCCAGTAGAGGGCTAGCTTTTCTAGTTCTAGGTGGAGTTGGCGAGTGTTGTTGCCTACTGCTTCTGTCAACAGATCTACGGTGCCAGCTTCTAGAGCCATACCCCGATCGCTGGCCACCGCCGCCACCTGTTGGTGAATCTGGTCGGTCTTCCAGGGAGGGATGGTGGCAAATTCGCGTACCTCACCCCAGGTCTTAAAAAATTTAGTAAATTTAGCTCGACCATCGGGCTTCGCGACACTGGTCAGCAGCAGTACTGTGGTGTCAGGAATTTTGGGGAGCGTGCGCTCGAACTCAGCCAGCACGGGCTCAGGACAGCGTTGACCCAGGCCCGTATTCACCAGCCACACCAGCCGTTGACCTTGCCCAAACGGGGGCGTCATGGCCTGGTTGAGGGCCTCGGCGGGGCCATTGGCAGCATCGGCCGGGATCACGTCGTAGTTGAAGCTAGCCCAGTCCTCATTGAGGGTGCGCTGGCGCAGGTCGTGGACGGCGGTTTGCAGGGCAAAATCGTCATCACCCCAGAAATAGTAGGCGGGCATGGGGAGAAGGGCGTAGATGGGTAAAGGGTAAGCAGTGAGGGGGAGATAGACAATGAGCTGATCAAGCTAGCCTGCATTATTCACAACCCTAAGGCAATGCCCGTCATTCCTATGAAAACGGGAATCTATGCGAAGCAACCTACTTCCAACTGGATTCCCGCATTCGCGGGAATGACAGCCTCCAACGTCTGTTTTCATGAATCATTTGGACTAGGGACTGTGGGATGATAGAACGTCCTAGGCCGGAACTGGCGGCTTAGCAGCTCTATGACCTACGGCGAGTATTCCATGGCGAAGCTTTGGCAAAGCCCTATTTTAGAAGAAAGCTTTGCGCTGATCGATCAAGAGTTTGGGGCTCACTCGTTTACCCCGGCAGAGTATGCCGTCGTGCGCCGGGTGATTCACAGTACTGGCGACTTCGAGTTTAAGCAGTTGGTGACCTTTGGCGAGGGGGCGATCGCCGCTGCCATCCAGCACTTGGCTAAGGGCGGCCCCATTATTGTCGATGTGACGATGGTGCGCCAGGGGGTGGTGGGCCTAGTGGAGCGCACCTTTCAAAATCCGCTGCTGACGGCGGTGACGGTGGGCGATCCGGCTGAGCCGGGGCGCACTCGTACGGAGACGGGGCTGCTGCGGTGTTTAGAGCAATATCCTGAGGCTCTGGTGGTGATTGGGAACGCGCCCACGGCGCTGATGGCGCTATGCGATCGCATTGACGCCGGTACCGTCCATCCATCCCTGGTCATTGGTGCGCCAGTGGGCTTTGTGGCGGTTACCGCGTCGAAGCAGCGCCTGGCCCAGACCGCCGTGCCGCAGATTCGGGTAGAGGGGCGCAAGGGGGGATCGCCAGTGGCTGCCGCCATGCTCAACGCTCTGCTGGTCTTGGCCTGGGAACAACAGCCATGACCCCGATTCAAGTCGTGGGCGTCGGTATGGATGGTCGATCAGGCTTGGCCCCTAGGGTACAAACCCTGATCGATCAAGCCGCTGTGCTGGTGGGGAGCCGTCGCCACCTCAGCTACTTTGCCGATGCGATCGCTGAGACCTGGTCGCTAGATGACCTACAAACCACCCTCGATCGGTTGCGTCAGCGGCTCGCCGCTGATCATACTGGCCCCATCATTGTGCTGGCCTCGGGCGATCCGCTGTTTTTTGGCCTGGGACGGCTGCTACTCGAACAGCTCCCCGCCGAGAGCTTGACCTTTCACCCGCACCTGAGTTCGGTACAGCTGGCCTTTAGCCGTCTGAAACTGCCCTGGCAAGGGGCAACGTTGATTAGTGTTCATGGCCGATCGACCGATGAACTGATGGCTGCCCTGGGCCGGGGGGATGAGTTAATCGCCGTACTCACCGACCCTACCCATACCCCCGCTGCCCTGGGCCAGTTGATTCTCGACCTGGAGTTGCCCTACCGCTACCAGCTCAAGGTCTGCGAAACCCTGGGCGGTGAGGACGAACAGGTGCGCTGCATCAGCCCAGAGGCGGCGATCGCCGCTACCTTTGCCCCGCTCAACGTGGTCGTGCTTCAGCGACAAGCCCAGGACGGCCCAACCTTAGACCCGCTGCCGCTGATCGGGTTGCCCGATCGCGCCTTTGCGACCTTCCGCGATCGGCCCGGCCTGATTACCAAGCGCGATATTCGCATTCAAATCTTGGCCGACCTCGCCCCTGAGCCCGAGCAGATCGTCTGGGATATCGGAGCTGGAACCGGCTCTGTGAGCATTGAGATCAATCGCCTGTGCCCCACGGCCCAGGTCTATGCCATCGAAAAAACCGCCGCTGGTCATGGTTTGATTCAGCAAAACCAGCACCGTCTGGGCAACGCCAATCTGTACCCGATCTATGGATCCGCACCCCACATTCTGGGCGATTTGCCCGATCCCGATCGCATTTTTATCGGCGGCAGCGGCGGTCACCTGAGCGAAATTTTAGATCGGTGTGCCGATCGCCTCAGCGCCAAGGGGCGGATAGTGCTTGCCCTCGCCACCCTAGAGCATACGGGCACCGTGCTGGCCTGGGTCGATCGATCGACCGCCTGGCAAGCTCAGCTTCGCCAAATTCAAGTACAGCACGGCGTCCGAGTCGGCTCCTTGACCCGCTGGCAACCGCTGACGCCCATTACGGTAATTACGCTCAGTCGGGATGAGGAGAGAACAGGGGGGCTAGGTGACTAGTTTTAGGATCAGGCCCCAGGGTGGGTTGTACCTAGGAGATTTCCAGGCAAAAAGATACCAGCTTTAGCCGATCAACTGTAGCCGCTGTAGGGTGGGCACTGCCCACCATTTGGGAAACTATGGTTTAGAAGTCGCCTTAGCCCAAATCCCACAGTTCCCAGGCCTAAAGCCCACTCCACCCCCAAACTCCGATCCCCGTTAACACCAGCAGCGCCAGCGGCAGCACTCCAGTCAGGGGTTGATCGGGCAGCCCGATCAGCCATGCAGGACCGTCCTTGCCGGGTTTAACTAGGGCCAGGGCGTCGATCGCGGCGATCGCAAACACCCAACCGGCATGGAGACCCCACGCTAAGCCGAGGCTGCCGCCAACTGCCCAGCGGGCTAGCAACAGCACGGCCCCCATGATCGCTAGCCCTGGCAGTTGGGGGGCTCCGGCGGGGCCATCCCAGACCAGATGAGAGACGGCAAAAATTAGGCTGACGGCGATCGCCATTGCCCAGAGAGGCCACGCCTGCCCCAGACCATTGACCAGCACACCGCGAAACACCAGTTCTTCGATCCAGCCAATAAATAGGGCCAGGGGGAGTACTGCCAGTAGCACACCCCCTGGCCCTGGCCCAGCCGCCGGCTCTGGGTTAGATGGGTCGGGTTTAGAGACAGATAAATCGTCGGGGGCTTGCCGGTGAGGCTGCCACCGCCGCCAGCCCAGCCCTATCTGTAAGGCTACCAGAGCTATTACTCCCCCGGTGGCGATCGCAAACCCGACTGCCACAAGCTGCCAAAACGGCACATTCCAGGCCACGCCGTAGTCTGCCCAGGTGCCTGCGCTTAGGCGGCGATGCCCCTCAACCGCCACGGGTGCTAACAGGTAGAGGGGCAGCAGCAGGGGCAGTTTGTGCTGCGGGGCTACCGGATAGGTGAGGGGAATTTTTCCCAAGCGAACAACCAGCAAACTAGCTGGAATGCCCAGGGCCATCCAGATCAAAAAAAAACAACCAGATGGGCGATCGCTAACATTTTTATCGTCAATGTTGGAATGGTGTATACGTACTGCTACTCGTCGGTATCGACGTCTAACTGTTTTAGATGAATGTGTTTATAGCCCAGCTTAATTTCAAATTCATCGCCAGACTTAAGGCCCATTTCTTGGGTATAAGTAGCGCCAATAACAATCTGTCCGTTTTTGTGGACGCTAACCTGATAGGTCGGTTCGCGGCCTCGGCCATCTTTGTTGCTTTCAGGATCAAGGTTGATACCTTTGGCTTCTAGCAATGCATCATAAAAGCCAGACAAATTGACCCGCACCTGCTTGTCTTTGGTGAGGGTATAGTAACCGCATTCTTTAGCGGTTTCACGTTTGGTTAGGTCAGACAGGTCTTTAACCTTTTGGAGCAATGCTTTGCCGGTTAGGGGAGTGGGTTTTTCTGCCATTGTCAGTGAAAATCCTTAGGTAAGACGTGAAGCTAGTGCTGAAAAACAACAGGTCGACTCTGAAAGTGAGGTTGGCGACCGTTCATGAATAGCAAAAGAATAATAGCAAATAAACCTGCCGATTCGCACAACTCATTCTAGTCAGGTCGCTAAAAACTGGCCCCTAAAAAGCAAATGATTTCAATGAGCCTTGCTAATTTCCTAGATTTGCCTACCGCTTAACCCCATCAGTATCTACGCTTTTACGCTTTGTAAGCAGATGGCTTGGGTCAAACACCGGTACAGCGCCTTGAATCGTTAGGGACTTTGTCGGGTTTTCTTGCGGAGCGATCAGTAGCCCGATCGATCTGTAAGAAAACCCATGCAACTCAATGCTCCTATCCTATTTTGAGCGATTTCGCCTATCTCTTAGGGTATAAAATAATTTTATTGAGATAACACTTTTTGGAGTGAGAGGTAGAGGCGTCGGTGCTTTTAGTCCAGAGCCGAAGGGCATTGACTCTGATATAGCCAGTCCGGTTAAGACATGTCTCCTAAGAACGTTTGAACGTTCGAACGTTTCTAGGGTTTCTGGATGTCCTAACCCAAGTGACTATGGCTATAAATGGCGGTGGCTAAGCGAGATTTATAGTCACGAGGTAACCCTATCTATAGCTTGGCGAATCCCCTAGTTGGGGCGATCGCCCTAACTAGGCCAAGCTTGGTCGCTAGCCAGCACCGTCATATTAAGCATCGGCTGGATAGAAAATTGGGATTAGAACATCAATAGAACCCTTGCTCCGGGCGCGATCGACAATCTAGGGGCATAGCAGGCTATGCCCCTACAAACCGGGGGATGACTAGACTTAGACGAGGATTAGCCCTGACGCAGCTGATCGAGTACGCTTTGATCCTCCATAGTGGAGGCATCACCAGCGATCGCTTCACCACTGGCTAGATTGCGCAAAAAGCGGCGGATAATCTTACCCGATCGGGTCTTGGGTAGGGCATCGGCAAACTTAATTTCGCCGGGTCGGGCGATCGCGCCAATTTCATTCACCACATGCTGCTTTAGTGCCTGCTTTAGCTCATCACTGGCGCTATAGTGGCCCTCTAAAATGACAAAGGCAAAAATATCTTCGCCCTTGATCTCGTCTTTGCGCCCTACCACAGCAGCCTCGGCCACCGCTGGGTGAGACACCAGCGCCGATTCCACTTCCATGGTGCCCAGACGGTGGCCCGACACGTTGATCACATCGTCGACGCGGCCCATCACCCAGAAGTAGCCATCTTCGTCTTTACGGGCACCGTCGCCCGCAAAATAGAGGTACTGGCCGTCAATCGGGGCAATGTGCTCCCAGTAGGTGCGGCGGTAGCGATCGTCGTCGCCGTAGACCGTGCGCATCATGCTGGGCCAGGGGTGTTTGATCACCAGGTAGCCGCCCTCGCCGGGGGGCACCGGGTGACCGTCTAAATCTACTACGTCAGCGAGAATGCCAGGGAAAGGCAGAGTAGCGGAACCGGGTTTGGTGGCGATCACCCCCGGCAGCGGCGTAATCATAAACCCGCCGGTTTCTGTCTGCCACCAGGTATCGACAATGGGGCAGCGCTCGCCGCCAATCACCTGGTGATACCACATCCAGGCCTCGGGGTTGATCGGTTCACCCACGGTGCCCAGCAGCCGCAGGGACGACAGGTCACGGGCTTTGGGCAGTTCGTCACCCATTTTGATAAAGGCCCGAATGGCAGTGGGTGCGGTGTAGAAAATGGTGACACCGTACTTTTCGATCACGTCCCAAAAGCAGCCTGGGTTTGACGGTCGAGGCACCCCTTCGTACATCACCGTCGTCGCCCCGTTGGACAGGGGGCCGTAGACAATGTAGCTATGGCCGGTAATCCAGCCCACATCGGCGGTACACCAGTAGACATCGGTATCTTTGATGTCAAAGGTCCACTTAAAGGTCATGTGGGTGTAGAGGTTGTAGCCGCCGGTGGTGTGCACCACCCCCTTCGGTTTGCCTGTAGTGCCGCTGGTATAGAGAATAAACAGCAGGTCTTCGGCATCCATTTCCTCCGGCGGGCAGTCCGCCGAAGCGGTGGCCTGAAGCTCGTGCCACCAGTGGTCGCGCCCCTCCACCATGGGACTATTGTCTTTGGTGCGCTGCACCACCAGTACGCTCGACACGCTGGGTACGCCGCCCCCCTCTAGGGCCTGATCGACCGCTGCCTTTAGCGGCACCACTTTGTCTTTACGGAAGCCGCCGTCAGCGGTAATCACCACCTTGACCTCGGCATCGTTAAGGCGATCTTTAAGGGCCTCAGCGCTAAAGCCGCCGAAAATCACGGTGTGGGGTGCGCCAATGCGGGCGCAGGCTAGCATCGCGATCGCCGCCTCAGGCACCATCGGCATGTAGATACCAACGCGATCGCCCTTTTGCACCCCCAGTCCCTTGAGCACGTTAGCCACCTGGCATACCTCGCGGTGCAGCTGGGCGTAGGTCAGGGTGCGAGTGTCGCCGGGTTCACCCTCCCAAATTAAAGCGGCTTTATTGCGTCGCCAGGTGGTCAAATGGCGATCTAAACAGTTGTAGGAAATATTGATTTTGCCGCCCACAAACCACTGGGCAAAGGGCGGCTGCCAGTCGAGCACCGTATCCCAAGGTTTAAACCAGTGCAGTTCTTGGCTGGCGAGCTCAGCCCAGAAACCGGCGGGGTCTGCCGCTGCCCGCTCACTGAGGGCATGATACTCCTCTAGGCTACGAATGGATGCCTTTTGAACAAATCCTTCGCTGGGGGAAAACAGGCGATTTTCGTGGAGAATCGATTCGATGGTGGGAGAAGCCATAGACAATGCTGAGTCTCTTGCGAACACAAATAACGTGAGATGAAAGCCGCTGTGGGGGTGCGGTGTCCTCTAAAAACCATACGATTTTTAGCGACCCTTTGAACATCGTCTACGGTTTCCTTAATGTTTTTAGGCTGATAGCTATAGCCATAGTCACCTGGGTTAGGACATCCAGAAATCTAAGAACGTTCAACCGTTCAACCGTTCTTAGGGGAAATGTCGTAACCAAACTGGCTACAGCTATAAAGGCCCCCAAAAAGGACTAGGCCAGGCCTAGCGACTACCCCAATGCGGAATTTAACGCCGAGACGGTGAGGTTTACACCCAAGGCTCATCGACGCTAAGACCGAATGACCTGGTTTATCCCAAATCTGACAACGCTAAGACTTAATGTAGAGGCGCTGTTTTTCGTCCTGCTGCTGATTTAATCAGAGTCATTATTACCACTATCGAACGGGCTAGAGCCGCTATGCTCCACCGGATAGGAGCCCGTCGCTTGAAGGGTTTGTCATTTCCATTTAGGGTTATCAATGGCTAATGCTTTATCGTCGGTTCAGCACTTCAGCCGAGGGTGGCCCAAGCTTTTAGCTGTGGCAGCGGGCTATTTTATTGTGGCCAAACTCAGTCTTCAATTCACTATTCTATTTGGTGACGGGGAGCCGGTTCTACCCATTTGGCCCCCAGCGGGCTACAGCCAAGGCGTTTTACTGCTGACGGGGGCCCCCCTGACCCCGGGAATCACCGTGGGGTCGCTCTTATTTACCCTCACCTCCTCTGATCTAGACTGGCACTGGCATCTGGTTGCCGCCGTCAACAACACTCTTCAGCCGCTAATGGGGGTTTGGCTGTTGCGTCGGGTCGGTTTCAGCAACTCGCTCGCTCGGGTTAAAGATGTGGGAGCCTTCATTGGTCTGGGGGCCGTAGCCACAGCTATCTTTAGCGCTACGGTAGGCATCACCTACTTTTGCTTGATGACCCCTATGGTCTGGGCGACCTATTTCTCGGCCTGGTTTAGCTGGTGGATTAGCAATGTAACCGGGGTCGTGTTAATTACCTCTCTGATGATTACCTGGCAGCAGGGTATACGGCGGTTTCGTAATTGCTACGCCCCCCTAATCGGGCTGTGGTTGGCTGTTTTAATCGCGCTGAGCTGGTATGTATTCTGTACCGCCGACAGTCACTACAGCTTGAGTTACATGCTTTTTCCGGTCGTGATGTGGGCAGCGTTGCGGTTAGGGCCCTTTGGGGCGGCTTTAGGCTCCGCTCTGGTCACCGTAATCGCCACCTGGGGAATTACCCAAGCGGCAGGGACCCTTGTGCCCGCTTTCCCCAATCAAAATTTGGCGCTGTTGCATTTGCAGGCCTATCTCTGTGTGCTCACGTTTACGGCGCTGATCTTAGCGGGTGTGGTGGCCGAGCGCGAGCAGGCTCGCCAAGCCCTGCAAGCAGAAAAAGAAAAGTCGGAGCAGCTTTTGCTGAATATTTTGCCTTTGCCCATTGCCACTCGCCTTAAACAGGGGCGCAGCACCATTGCCGATCACTTTGCCGAAGTCACTGTGCTGTTTGCCGACATTGTAGAGTTTACACAGCTGTCTGAAACCCTGAGCCCGCAGGAACTAGTCGCGCTGCTCAACGATGTGTTTTCTCAATTTGACCATCTGGCCGAGCAGCACCAGCTGGAGAAAATTAAGACCATTGGCGATGCCTATATGGCGGTGGGAGGCATACCCTACGAGCGCCATGACCACGCCCAGGCCGTAGCCGATATGGCTTTGGATATGCAGGCTATGGCCCAGACCTTTAGCGATCGCACCGGCAAAGCTTTCCGCCTACGCATTGGCATCAACACTGGCCCCGTGGTGGCTGGGGTGATCGGCACCAAAAAATTTATTTATGACCTCTGGGGTGACACCGTCAACACGGCGAGCCGCATGGAGTCGTTCGGCGTCGCCGATCACATTCAGGTAACTGAGACTACCTATCACTGCCTCAAAGACAGCTATGATCTTGACCTGCGTGGAGAGGTATTGGTCAAGGGAAAAGGCCCCATGCGCACTTACTTTTTACGGCAAAAAACCTTTGTAGCTACCGTCCATTCGATCTAGGCTCAACGTCTAGCCGGTAACCACGATTTTGATCGGGCGACTGGGTAAGCTAACGTTAAGGGGAGTTCCTCTTCAGGCCGGTTCTGTCCTAGGCCTGACTATTCAGCATTCTGTGTCATCTTCATTGGTCTATGACTACGGCTAAGGCATCGGTACCGGCGCAGCCTGCGCCCTCCCTCTCTACCCAAGACGCCCAGTTGGAGAATATTATTGGGGTTGCTATTTTTGATTTCAGCGGTCTCCCCCGTGAATATTTCATCACCGCCGACAACGAAAGTACCAGCTGGGTGCAGCTGGTGTTTCAGGCCCTGGGACTCAAGTCACTGTTGATGGCATCTCTCAAGCTGGAGGGATTTTCCCATATCTCCATTGACTTAGACCAGCAGAGTGCGATTGTCGTTCGTACCAAAGAAGAGTACGTGGCCTTGCTATTGCGCCATCCACCCACCTTTGCCACTGCTCAAGAGAGCGATCGCTTTAGCCATTGGGTGAGGCAATTTGAGCGTCACCTGCTGCGTGAGCACAAACGATTTATCGCAGCCTAAGCAAAAAATAGCGATCGGTTATTGGTTTCAGGCTTGCCCTCAACCCGATAACCGGCTGCTGCAAACCTACGGCAAGAAGCGATCGAGCGCGGCCTTGAGTTCGGCAATTTCGGCCTCAATATTGCCGTCTTCGGCGGCGCGGCCAATACATTCGGTCAGGTGTTCGTCAAGAATGATGCGGGCTACCCGATCTAAGGCCCCGCGCACGGCAGCCACCTGCACCAGAACATCGGGGCAGGGACGACTCTCCTGCACCATCGTCTTGATACCGCGAATGTGACCCTCAATGCGGGCCAGACGATTGACAATCCGCCGCAGCGACTCAGGGTCGTGGATGTGGGGATGAGCACTGCTGTCGGCGCTGATGTCGACCTCGTGCAGGTGAGGATGGGGCTGGGAGCTAGGATTTTGCAAGGGAGGTGATCTTGATAAACATCATCAAACCTTAGTCTCTGCCGTCTGGCAGTTCCAGATAACTTTACTGGGCTGAGAAGCGCGATAGAGCGGCTAATTCATCTAGGGATTTCACCCCAGGATACAACTGACCGTCAATTTCCCAGGTGGGATAGCCCTGAATCCCTCGCTGCTGGCAGAGTTCTGGTTGGGCATTTTCGCCGTCGGCGTCGCACTCTACGTAGGGCACGCGATCGACAGCGGCTTGAAACATGTCTTTTTGATCGGCGCAGTAGGGGCACCAGTGGGTGCCATACATCACACTGCCGGTAGTGGTTAAGTGATCGGCTAGCTGGGCTTCGTAGGTGTTAGCGCTGTCTGCGCCGCCGCTACCCCCCTGGGGGCCACAGCCCACAATCAGCAGTGACCCTAGGGCCAGACCGCCTACCATCGCCCAGGACGAAATCTGCCGAGGCTGAGAATCATGCGATGTAATCATAAAACTCATTGAGATTAGACTTGGCTTCTGGGCTATAGCTCAGAAGGTTGCCAGACAGACTCTTGCCAGACACCCTTTAGTCTAGCGTTAAGCCATTGGGATAGGCTGGTAGAGCTCCATAACTCGGGCTAGATCGAGCCGAGACTGTACCCCGAGCGCCAGAGTCGAGCGGTGCCCTCGATTGAGGTGGTCGGCGGCGGCACAGCCGATCATGGCCGCGTTGTCGGTGCACAGACTCAGCGGTGGAATCATCACCCGCAGGCCCTGTTGCTCAGCCGCTTGTTGGAGCTGGTGGCGCAGGCCGCTGTTGGCGGCTACCCCACCCCCTAGGGCTACGGTAGTCAGACCGTAGGCTTGGGCACAGGCCATTACCCGTTTTGTTAAGCTGCGGGCCACCGTGGCTTGAAAGCTGGCGGCTAGGTCATGGATGGGCAGCGGGTCTACTCCCTCGGCCCTGAGTTTTTCGACTAGGCGCAGCACCGCCGTTTTTAGCCCGCTGAAGCTCGAGTCGTAGGGATGAAAGCCCCCCCCAGGCAGCGAAATATTGCCCTCGGGCAGCGGAAACGCCTGGGGGTTGCCCTGTTGGGCCAAGCGGTCGATCACCGGGCCGCCGGGGTAGTCTAACCCCAGCAGTCGAGCCACTTTATCAAAGGCTTCTCCCGCCGCATCGTCGCGGGTCTGGCCCAGGGTCTGGTAGTGGCCACAGTCTTTGACGTAGATCAAGCTGGTATGCCCGCCGGAGACCAGTAGACACAGGTAGGGCGGCTGGAGGTCGGGGTGAGCCAAGTAGTTGGCATAGATGTGCCCTTCGAGATGGTGAATGCCCAGGAACGGCTTTTGGTGAACCATGGCCAGGGTTTTGCCTGCGGTCAGGCCCACTAAAAGTGCCCCCACCAGGCCAGGGGCACAGGTGGTGGCCACGCCGTCAATCTCGGCCCAATGCAGGCCCGCCTGATCTAGGGCGGCGCTAATACTCTCTCCTACGGCGGTGACGTGATACCGAGAGGCCACCTCGGGCACAATGCCGCCGTAGGGCTGGTGGATATTAATTTGAGAGGCGACTACGCTGCTGAGTACGGTGCGATCGCGCACGACCGCCGCCGCCGTTTCATCACAACTAGTTTCTAACGCCAATATCGTCGCCATTACCCATGCCACACTAAGAGATACTGTTAAGCGAGATCAGGGTGATCCCGGCCGTAATTTGTAGAGATGTAAACACCCCACCGATCTTAGCTTTACGGGGGTTCGGCTGCGGGGTATTATGGCGACCAAGTTGGGTGAATTTTTGTTCAAAAAACTTAACTTTACGTTCAAAGCGCCCTAGTTTCTTAGGTAATTAAAAGGAACAGTTTATGCGACGGTTTTTTGCTGTAGCGCTCGTAGTGTTTCTCTGGTTTGGGTTTACTGCCCCGGCATCCGCTAGCCTGGCTGGCGACAATGTATCCGGTCTGACCCCCTGTGGCCAAAACGAGGCTTTTCTGAAGCGGGCCGCTGGTGCCAAGACTGAATCGGCCAAGGCTCGATTCGATTTTTACGGTAGCTCTACCCTGCTGTGCGGCAGCGACGGCCTGCCCCACCTGGTTGTAGACGGCGACCTGGCCCATGCCGGGGAGTTTCTCATTCCCAGTCTTTTGTTTCTGTACATTGCAGGCTGGATTGGCTGGGTCGGTCGTGCCTACGTGATTACAGTGCGGGGTCGCAAGAACCCCGAAGACAATGAGATCATCATTGATGTGCCCCTGGCCATTAAGTGCATGCTGACTGGGTTCGCCTGGCCCCTCGCTGCTTTCAAAGATATTGCTAGCGGTGCCATGTTTGCCAAAGACGACGAGATCACTGTATCTCCTCGCTAGCGCCTAGCCCAAGGAAAACTATCCAGGAGAACTAGACAATGGACAATAACTTGCTTCGGTATCTGTCTTCTGCCCCGGTGCTAGCCACCGTGTGGATGGTGATTACCGCCGGTGTTTTGATTGAGTTCAACCGTTTCTTTCCCGATTTGCTGCTGCATCCCTAGGGAAGGCGACTTAGAAAACAGGTTTTGAACCTGAAGCAGAGATGGTTTTTATAGACTCAACGGCCTCTAAAAACCGTCTTTTCATTTGCTGTGATTTTGTTTGAGTTGGAGATACTCCCCCATGACAGATCTAATTCAGCCCGCTGGGGATCCACAAATCGGCAATCTAGAGACGCCGATCAATTCCTCTGGGTTTTCTAAGGCTTTTATTGGCAACCTGCCCGCCTACCGCAAAGGGCTTTCGCCCCAGCGTCGCGGCCTCGAAATTGGCATGGCCCACGGCTATTTCCTCTACGGCCCCTTTGCCCTACTCGGCCCCCTGCGGGATTCTGACATTCCTGGCCTGGCTGGACTCCTGAGTGCGGCGGGTCTGGTGGTAATTTTGACCGCTTGCCTCTCGATCTACTCGGGTGCTGGCGTTAACGATGCCGTCACCAAAACCACGACTCCCTTTACTCCTCCTGCTAGCCTCGAAACCGACGAAGGCTGGAGTGAGTTTGCCGGTAGCTTTTTGATCGGCGGCATTGGCGGGGCTACCTTCGCCTACCTGCTGGCGGCTAATTTGCCCATGTTGACCACGCTGGTCAGCGGCGGCCACAGCTAGGGTTTGCTCTGCAACTTTTGCTCTGCAACTTTTGCTCTGTAAGAGGGGGCGATGGATAACTGTCCATCGCCCCCTCTGCTTTTAGGTTGCGTAGCGTGAGAGGAGGTGTGCCCTCAAAGCGGTCCGATCGCAGCGATCGCGGCTTCCAGGGCCAAAGCTACGTGGGTCCAGTGGGTGCCGCCCTGGCAGTAGACAATATAGGGCTCCCGCAGGGGGCCATCGGCGGAAAGCTCTGAGGTGCTGCCATCGATAAAGGTGCCCCCAGCCATCACCAGATCGCTGTCGTAGCCAGGCATGGCGGCCGGCACGGGTTCGACGTAGGCATCAATAGGTGAATGCTGCTGTACAGCCTTGCAGAAGGCAATTAGCTTCTCCGGCGACCCCAGTCGAATGGCCTGAATGACGTCGCGGGGAGCACTAGGGGCCGGGTTGACTGGATAGCCCAAGGCATCGAAGGTGGTGGCCAGCAAATAGTTGCCCTTCATGGCTTCGCCTACCATTTGGGGGGCCAAAAACAAGCCTTGGTATAGCAACCGGTTGAGGTTAAGGCTCGATCCGCCGCTGGCCCCAATACCCGGAGCGGTGAGGCGACAGGCGGCAGCCGCGACTAGGTCGGCGCGGCCAGCGACATAACCGCCGGTGGGCGCAATGGTGCCGCCCGGATTTTTAATGAGTGACCCGGCGATCAGATCGGCTCCCACGGCGGTGGGTTCACGGTCTTCTAAAAATTCGCCGTAGCAGTTATCGACAAAACAGACAACGTCGGGATTCTGGGCCTTGATCGTACGGACGATGGTTTCGATTTCCGCTATGGTAAGGGTTGAACGCCAACTATAGCCACATGACCGCTGGATGTGCACCAGTCGGGTATTGGGCCTGACTGCTGTGGCCAGGGCATCCCAGTCAAGGTTGTGGGCGGCAGTCAATGGTAACTCTCGATAGGACACTCCAAACTCGGCTAACGATCCCTGGCCTTTGCTGCGTAGACCAATTACTTCTTCTAGGGTGTCGTAGGGGGTGCCCGCTACGGCTAGCATTTCATCACCGGGGCGCAGCACCCCGTACAACGCGCAGGCGATCGCATGGGTGCCAGACACAAACTGCGATCGCACCAGAGCAGCTTCTGCCTGCACAATGTCGGCAAACACGCGATCGAGGGTGTCACGGCCTAGGTCGTCGTGGCCATAGCCCGACACGCTGTTAAAGTGGTGGCTACCTACCCGGTGCTGTCGAAAGGCTCCTAGCACCCGCGACAGATTTTGCTTGACCTGAGCGTCAATTCCATAAAAAATCGGAAGAAGTGTCGAGTCTGGCGGCATCATTAGGTTTGATGGTTGCAATGGTTGAAATTTTTCGTTAAGAAACAGGGGGATATCAAGTCCAACCCAGAATCGGTTGGTTTCTCACCGACCAACCTCCATTTCTGGACTTGGATTCGGTTAACAATTCTCCCCTACATTTACTCCGCCTGCGCAAAATTCTGGCCTAGAATTTCTGCTGGGTCATTTGTCCAAAATTCTGAGACTTTTGCATGACTGCTATAACTACCGAGCGTTTGTCCCGCGATTGGGTCACCCTTGGCTTTATGATCTTTGTCCACAGTATGGCGGCCCTGGCGTTTTTGCCCGCCAACTTTTCTTGGGCCGCCATTGGGGTAGCGCTGCTGCTGCATTGGGTCACCGGCTGTCTCGGCATTACCCTGGGTTGGCACCGGCTGGTTTCTCACCGCAGCTTTACCGTGCCCAAGTGGCTAGAGTATTTCTTTGTCTTTTGCGGCACCCTGGCCTGCCAGCACGGTCCGATTATGTGGATTGGTCTGCACCGCCACCACCATGCCTACTCTGACCAAAACCTCGACCATCACGACTCTAACAAAGGCTTTTGGTGGAGTCATATGGGTTGGATGCTACGCGACGTTCCGGCTCGCCACGATGTCGATCGTTTCATCCGCGATATCAAAGACGATCGCTTCTATTTGTTTTGCGAACATTATTTTCTGCCGCTCCAGATCGCATTGGGCGTGGTGCTCTATGCCCTAGGCGGCTGGCCCTTTGTGCTGTGGGGCATCTTTGTGCGCCTGGTAGTGGTTTACCACTGCACCTGGTTGGTCAACAGCGCCACCCACAAGTTCGGCTATCGCAGCCACGAAACCGATGACAAATCGACCAACTGCTGGTGGGTGGCTGTCGTCACCTATGGCGAGGGTTGGCACAACAACCACCACGCCTACCAGTATTCGGCGCGCCATGGTCTTAAGTGGTGGGAAGTTGACGTTACTTGGATGACCATTCGCCTGCTACAGGCTGTTGGTTTGGCCAAGAAGGTCAAACTAGCGGGGACTAGCGAAGGTTAAACGGTTATTCTTAGGCCAGTATGGGCTTTAAACAAGCGGGACGTTGCCAAAGGTAACGTCCCGCTTGTTTCGTGTCTAAACCATCAAGCTAGAAATGACCTACAGGTGAGATATTAGGACTGCCGGGAATCAGGACATTACTCCAGACCCTGCAAAATGTGCTGGGTGGTGAGCAGGGCGCTGAGGCCCACAAATCCGCTGCAACGGCCCCGCTGGGCTGTCATCCCCAGGGCAATGCTAGACGACTGGGCCGGGTTGCGCACAAACCGAGGCGAAGTGTTGATATAGACTACTGCGCTACAGGTTAGCTGGGTAAAACGGCTGCTTTCGGCGTAGCTTTCGGTGGCTAGGGCATTGGCGTGCCCACTGCTGTGGCGATTGATAAAGGCAGCGGCGGCTGGGCCATTTTCGACCAGACTAAGGGCGACGGTTTTACTCAAAAAGGGGCGGTGCCAATCGGCTTCAGTGGCCGACTTCACATTGGGCAAATCGGCCAGCAGAGCACCGTCGGCCAGCACTTCAAAGTCTTGATCCCACAGGGTATGGCAGAGTTGCACCACGGCTGAGGGGCTACAACTGCGGTGGATCAAAACTTTTTCGATCGCATTGACGGCATCGGGTTCGCCCCGGTGGCTATCAATAATCATGTGAGTAACGGTATCGAGGTGGCCGGTGGCCGACCAGTAGAGGTAGCAGTTGCCGATAGCGGTGGGCAGCACTGGCACCCCGGCCTGGCGCACCACCTGCTGCACCAGACCAGGCCTGCCGTAGGGAATGATCAAGTCGATGCCTGGCTCTTGTAACAGCCAGGTGCGAGCCATATCCCCCTGTTCTTCGGTGAGGGAGAAAATACAGTGCTGGGGCAGGCCTAGCTGGTCGAGGGCTTGGTGTAGGGCTTGCAAAATCACCTGATTGGTTTGGCTGGCCTCGTTGCCGCCCTTGAGAATCAGGCCATTGCCCGTGCGCAGGCACAGCCCTGCCATAATCGCCGCCAGTTCGGGAAACGCTTCATAGACTAGAGCCACCACCCCCAAAGGAACCACCTGGCCGTAGCCCGATATCGCCTTACTCAGGCGGCTTGGAGCCGGGAGCAGCAGTCCTCGAGGGTCGCCCAAATAGGCAAGGCGGCGCAAAATTTTGGCGGCGGTCTGTAAGCGTTCTGGGGTGAGTTTGAGCCAGTCGAGCACCCGATCGGGTACCGCCATATCGAGGCTGGCCTCTAGGTCGAGGGTATTTGCTTCGAGAATGTCGTCAAGGCTGGCTTCTAGCTCAGTGGCGACGGTCTCTAGCAGCTTGCTCTGGAGATCGACACCGGCAGTCACTAGGGTGTGGCTCGCTTCACGAACTTGACCAACCGCTGCGCTAAAGTCTGCCTGGCTGCCTAACTGTGTCATGGGCCTAGCGCCGTGAGGCCAGCCAAAACATCCCTACCACGGCCACCGATACGGCCAGGGTGGTCAGCAGCCGTGCTGCCGAAGGGGTGCTGTTGGGGGTCTGTAGGGTAGCTAGCAATAAAAAGAACACCATAATGCCAAAGGCTGCCAGCACCACTAGGGGCAGATAGCTAACGCTGAGCGAAGACCGGTCTAAACGCCACTGTTGGCCGGTCCAGCGCCAGATGCGCTTATAGGGGTAATGGGTAGAAAGCTGCTCAATGACATAGCCATCGTCTTGAACAACAAAAATCTGTTGGCAGCGATCGCAGCCAAAGGCTTCAGTCAGAGTAATCGGCTTAATGCGACCGTTGCGACGACAGGGGCAGGGGTAGTCGGCGTTTTGGTCAATCTTTTGGCTTTTGTAGGTACGCACAGCACTACCGAAGGGGGAGCGGGGTGGGCTGGTAACCACCTTCATTCTGACACATTAACCAAAACCGCCACTGAAATACAACCTGTCACTAGCAGAGGTTTGGGTCGGGGAGATGCACTGGTTCAGCTGGCTGACGGTGGTAGCCTCCAAAGGCCTGAACTATATCGTCTAACTACATTGCCTAAATATATGGCTAGATATGGCTAGATGTATCCTCTGTCGCTTGAATTTTTGAGGATAAACATGATAGTTAAGGAGCGACTCAATTTACTGGCAACTACTGATAGCCCCTTTTGTCTAACCGAGCTACCGTGGCGCGGGCAGCATCAGGGCCATTCCCCCTTGACCCAATTTCTCCCACCCGCAGGATGTTGTTATGGCCACCGATCGCCTGGAGACGGCAGTGAGAAATTTTCAGCACGTCAATCAGATGGTGGAGCGCTATACCCGTCTATGCCGCGCCTACGTCAACCTGTCGGAACGATTCCACCAGCTCGATGTCGATCATATGACCCTCAAGGGACAGGTCGTTCCCCTGCTCAAAGCGCTCAAGACCCAGCAAGCTAAACTCCAAGCCCTTGAGGCCGAGAAAGCGGCCCTTCAAACGACCCTCAATCAGCAGGAGACTTCTCTACAAGCGGCACTTGCCCAGCAAGAGGCCCAGCACCGGCAAGAACTTCAGCAGTTGACAAAAACCTACGAGGAAAAGCTACAAGCCCTCACAAACCATGTAGCCGAGCTGCAACCCCTCGAACAACTGCTCAGTGCAGACACCCATCACGAGCTCAGCATCGCCGAAGAGCAGATGGAGCTAATCGAAGCGACTCTCCAAGAAATTGAAGAAGACAGTTCTCCTGACCTCTCTAGCGAGGAAAAAGCGCTGCTAGCGGCTTACCGATCTGACCCGGCTGCCTTTCTAGTCGCCGCTGCCCCTACAGGGAGCGAGGTGGTCGCCGAAGAACCCGTCGCTGCGCTGGGGCACTACTACTACGATGAGCAGGTGCCCGAAGGGTTTAAGGCGTAACCGCTCAGGTCGCTAAGACACCAGCTTGCTCACCAGCCAGTTGGCCAGGCCGCCCCCATAGGGAGCACAGAGGCGGCGAATGGGATCTGCCGCAAAGCGCTGTTGATAAAAGCAAAGAATATTGCCGTAGACGCCATTGGGGTAAAAGGGCGACTCCTGAGCTAAGGCTAGTGCTTGCAGGTCAAACACCTTGGCCTGGGTGCCCGAGGCGTAGTCAACCATGATGCTAAAGTCGTAACCCAACTGTTGTAGGGTCTTGAGGCAGGTCATGGTGCCCTCAAAAAACCGGGGCGACCAACCCTTTTCGCCTAGGGCACGACTGCCGCCGCCGCCGTACTCAAACATCACCACCTGAGGCAGTAGCTCCGGGGGCAGCTCGGCAAACTGTTGAATCACTACGGGTTCCCACCCTTCAATATCGATCTTAACGGCGGTGATGCGGGTTGCGCCCACTTGCTCTAGCAGCGTAGACAGATCGAGGGTGGGCACTTCGCGGGTGGTGCCCGAGGCCCCAAACCAGTCGGCGGCCAGCGAGCTGAAGTTGCTGTTAGCTAAGTTGGCAAACTGGCCCATATGCAGGGTCTGGGTGCCGACGCGATCGGAAAGGCACTGCTCGATCAGCTGGATGGGGTATTGCTGGCAAACCGCGCGCAACTTATCGGTAGGGGAAGGTTCAACGGCGACAGTGGTATAGCCCAGGCGAGCAAATAGTTCGCAGTAAAAGGCAAAGGTGCCTACCCCCACATCAATACAAAGCCCCTGTCGCTGGGGGTCGAGATCGGGCAGTAGGTGCTCAAAGAGGGCCTGACAGCAAGCTTCAACACGCATTAAGTCGCCCTTAGAGAAAAAATATGCCTTAAGCGTAGAACATCTGGGCTAATTAGAGATTTTTGGTTGGCTAAATTTAGCGGTGAATTGGTCTTGGCGTGAGCATGTCACCCGAACGGGATGTAGTGAAATAGCCACCGTACAGATTGTTTCAGGTGTTTATTTTCAGCCTTGCACTTTATACCGAATCCGACTTGGCTAGCCCCGGTTGGGTTGGGCAAACACCGTTTGCCCACCATAATCTGCCTGTTGGGAATTGGAGTTATGTGATGACTCGGGTTTGGTATTACTTGTTTGAGTAGCCGTAGCCGCCACCCCCCGGCGTCACAATTTGAATGCAGTCCCCTGGTTCTACGGCCACCGTGGCCTGACCCGGTAGCACCTCCACCTGGCCATTGGCGCGAATTACAGTATTCTTACCCACCTGTCCTGGCTGACCGCCAGCTAACCCAAAGGGCGGTACCCGGCGATGGTTCGAGAGAATCGCTGCCGTCATCGGTTCGCGAAATTCGATCCTGCGGATAATGCCGTTGCCGCCCGAAAATTCTCCAGCTCCGCCGCTGCCCGGTTGAATGGCAAACTCCCGCAGCAGCACCGGAAACCGCCACTCCAGCACCTCGGGGTCGGTGAGGCGCGAGTTGGTCATGTGGGTGTGTACCGCATCGGTACCGGGGAAGCCGGGGCCAGCCCCGGAGCCGCCGCAGATGGTTTCGTAGTACTGGTGATGCTGATTGCCAAAGGTGACGTTGTTCATGGTGCCCTGGGAGGCGGCGATCGCCCCCAAGGCCCCGTACAACGCATCGGTCACCGCCTGAGACACCTCCACATTGCCCGCCACCACCGCTGCCGGATAGCTGGGGTTCAGCATGGAGCCTGCCGGAATCACAATTTCTAGCGGTTTTAGACAGCCCGCATTGAGGGGAATATCGTCATCCACCAGGGTGCGAAACACGTAGAGCACCGCTGCTTTGCACACCGCTGTCGGCGCGTTGAAGTTGCTGGGCCGCTGGGGCGAGGTGCCAGTAAAGTCAATGCAGGCGCTGCGCTGTTCACGGTTGACGGTGACCTGGACGGCAATTTGGCTACCGTCATCCATGGGGTAGGTGAAGTGACCATCCTGGAGGCGCTCGATTACCCGCCGCACGCATGCTTCGGCGTTGTCTTGCACATGCTGCATGTAGGTCTGTACGGTGTCGAGGCCGTAGTGATTGACCAGTTTTTGCAGTTCTTGCGCTCCCTTTTCGTTGGCCGCAATCTGTGCCTGGAGGTCGGCCATGTTCTGCGTCGAGTTCCGCACGGGATACGGGGCAGTCGTAAGGATTGTTAAAAGCTCAGATTCGAGAAAGTGACCCTGATCCACCAACTGCACGTTGTCGAGCAGCACGCCCTCTTCTTCAATGCTGGTGCTGTGCGAGGGCATGGAGCCGGGGGTGATGCCGCCGATGTCGGCGTGGTGACCACGGGAGGCGACGTAGAAAAGGGGGGAGCGGGGAGTGGGGAGCGGGGAGGGGGCTGTCCCCTCTGGGGAGGGGGAGGGGAGGGTCTCTCCCAAAAAGACCGGCGTAATCACCGTGATATCTGGCAAATGCGTGCCGCCGTTGTAGGGGTTGTTTTGCAGATACACATCGCCGGGTTTGAGGCGATCGCCCTTGGCCTCAATCAAACTCCGCACGCTCTCGCCCATCGACCCCAGGTGGACCGGAATGTGGGGTGCATTAGCCACCAACTGCCCGTTTTGATCAAACACTGCACAAGAGAAATCGAGCCGCTCTTTGATATTCACCGAGTAGCTGGTGTTTTGCAGCGTGATCCCCATCTCCTCGGCTACGGCGCGAAAGAGGTTATTGAAGATTTCGAGCAAGACGGGATCAGGCAATTTTGGATGTTGGATTTTGCATTTTGGAGGGGTAGCGTGGGTTGAGCTAGTTTCCACTGTGCTATGGTCCACAGTCTCTTCGCTAGCGAAACCCACGGACCTTTTACGTGAGGTGTCTTTCTTTAAGATCAAATGCCCTTTGAGGGTGAAAGTGGCCTCCCACCCTGGTTCGACGACGTTGGTGCCGGTGGGTTCGATGATCAGGGCAGGGCCTGCGATCGCATCCCCAGAACACAAATCCTCACGATGGTAAACCGGTGTGTCGTGCCACGCATCGGCGGTGTAGCCCGGCACGGTGGTTTTTGGCACCAGAGGGGTGGTGCGAACCGTGTGAATCTCCGGCTCGTCGGGACTGTGGGTGTGGCCGACGACTTCGACGGCAGCGGTATCGACAATCAGGCGCTTAGTGTCTTGGGCAAAGCCGTAGCGCTGGCGGTGCAGGGTAGTGAACTGTGATCGCATCGTCTCTACCCCAGCCAACTCCACCGCCAGCACCGAATCGGTGCCCTCATACTTCAGCAGCAGCCGGGGCAACACCAGAGGCCGTTTTGAATTTTGAAGGTTGGATTTTGAATGCTCTGGTTCCCCTCGCCCTCGGGGAGAGGGGCTAGGGGTGAGGGGCATCGGGAAATCTTCAATTGCAAAGCCCTGTTGCTGTAGTTCTTCTAAACCTTTGGTGGCCAGGGATTCTACAGTTTGCTGAATCTGCGGCAGCGTATCTTCACCCAGGGGTAACTCAACCGATCGCTCGTTCAGCGACCTGACATCTGCCAGCCCCATACCGTAGGCCGACAGCACCCCGGCGTAGGGGTGCAGAAATATCTCCGTCATGCCCAGGGCGTCGGCGATTAGGCAGGCGTGCTGGCCCCCGGCCCCGCCAAAGCTGCACAGCACATAGTCTGAAACGTCGTAGCCTCGCTGTACCGAGATTTTTTTGATCGCGTTGGCCATCTTTTCGACGGCGATCGCCAAAAAACCTGCCGCCACCTGCTCAGGGCTACGCACATCCCCTGTTGCCGCATGGATTTCCTCCGCCAGGGTCGCAAACTTCTTGCCCACCACCTCGACATCCAATGGCTGATTCCCCCCCGGCCCAAACACCTGGGGAAAAAACTCGGGCTGAAGCTTACCGACCATCACATTGCAGTCGGTCACCGCCAGCGGTCCACCGTGGCGGTAGCAGGCCGGCCCCGGATACGCCCCCGCCGACTCTGGCCCCACCCGGTAGCGGCTACCGTCAAAACTCACTATTGAGCCGCCCCCCGCCGCCACGGTGTGGATCGCCATCATCGGAGCCCGCAGCCGCACCCCGGCTACTTCGGTTTCAAAGGTGCGCTCGTACTCGCCCCGGTAGTGGGACACGTCTGTAGAGGTGCCGCCCATGTCGAAGCCAATCATGCGATCGTACCCAGCCTGGCGGCTGGTCTGCACTGCGCCAACTACACCCCCCGCTGGCCCCGAGAGAATGCTGTCTTTGCCCCGAAACAGCGCCGCATCGGTCAGGCCGCCGTTGGATTGCATGAACATTAACTGGGTCTGAGGCAGAGCTAGCTCTGTCTCAGACCCAGTCCTTAATTGCGCCGCCACCCGATCCACATAACGCCGCAAAATCGGTGACAGATAGGCATCCACCACCGTTGTGTCGCCTCGGCTGACGAGCTTAATTAACGGGCTGACCTGGTGGGAAAGAGAAATTTGGGTAAAGCCGACCTGGCGGGCGAGTTCCCCCAGGCGCAGCTCGTGGGCGGGGTAGCGATAGCCGTGGAGCAGCGCGATCGCACAGGCCCGAATGCCAGAATCAAAGGCTTGTTGGAGTTCTCCGATCAGCCGTTCTTCTTCCGCTGTATTTAGAGCAACCAGTACGTCACCTTGGGCGCTGAGTCGTTCGTTCACCTCGATCGCCCGTTCGTAGAGCATTTCGGGCAGCTCAATGTGGCGGGCAAAAATATCCGGGCGGTTTTGGTAGCCAATGCGGAGGGCATCGCGGAATCCCTGCGTTGTCAGAAGAAGGGTGCGATCGCCCTTCCGCTCTAGCAGCGCATTGGTGGCCACGGTCGTCCCCATCTTTACCGCCTCAATCGCCTCGGCGGGGATAGGGTCTTGTGGCCCCAGCCCCAGCAGGTCGCGGATGCCCTGAATGGGGGCATCGGCGTAGCGATCGGGATTTTCTGACAGCAGCTTGTGGATCGCAATCTGACCATCGGGGCGGCGGGCCACAATATCGGTAAAGGTGCCACCGCGATCGATCCAGAACTGCCAGCGCTGGCCAGAGAGAAAGGATGGGAGCATAGCGTCAGAGTGCGTCAGGGGGTGGAAAATTTTAGAGTAGCCTCAAGCCCATTGTGAACTACGACTAAACTCTAAAGGCAGCCTATTGTCATTGCCCAAGGCCAGTGCCAGACTCATGCCAATGGGGTCTGCTTGTCTAATTGAGTGCTGATGTAATTGCTATCTCAACTAACGTTTATGGATACTCACTCTAAAATTTACGTTGCTGGCTCCCGTGGTCTGGTTGGTAGTGCCCTGGTCAGAACACTCAAGGCCCAGGGCTATGGGAATTTGCTGCTGCGCTCTAGCCGAGAGCTAGACCTGCGCAATCAGGCCGCAGTGGATGAGTTCTTCGCTACTGAGAAGCCAGATTACGTCTTTTTGGCAGCGGCAAAGGTCGGTGGTATTCAGGCCAACAATACCTATCGGGCTGAGTTTCTCTACGACAATTTGATGATTGAGGCCAATATCATTCACAGCGCCTACCGCTACGGGGCGCAAAAGCTGCTGTTTTTGGGGTCATCCTGCATTTATCCAAAGCTGTGCCCCCAGCCGATGAAAGAGGAGTATCTGCTAACGGGGAATTTAGAGCCGACCAATGAGCCCTATGCGATCGCCAAAATTGCCGGTCTCAAGCTCTGCGAAAACTACTGTCGCCAGTACGGGGTCAACTTTATCTCAGCGATGCCCACCAACCTCTACGGCCTCAACGACAACTTTGATTTGGCCAACTCCCACGTACTGCCCGCCCTCATGCGCAAGTTCCACGAGGCCAAGGTCAACGGCGACCCCACCGTGACTATCTGGGGCACGGGCACCCCTCTGCGCGAATTTCTCTACGTCGATGACCTGGCCGACGCCCTGATATTTTTGATGAATACCTACGACGACGTAGACTTCGTTAACGTGGGTACTGGTCAAGAGGTCTCGATCAAAGCCCTAGCCCTGACCATGCAATCCGTGGTGGGCTATGAGGGTGAGCTGGTATTTGACTCCACTAAACCCGACGGCACCCCCCGAAAGCTGCTCGACGTGTCGCGGCTCAACTCCGCTGGGTGGCAGGCTAAGACCGATCTTAAAACCGGCATTGAACAGACCTACGCCTGGTTCTTGCAAAACTACGATTCTCTGCGCGGGCGCGAGGCCGCCGAGGCCTAGACGGGGTTACATTTGCCGCTGCGAATGAGTCCTACCCGGCGGGCGATCGCCTCGTTTTGAGTTGCATAGGGTCCCCATACGGGGCGTTGATCCTGAAGTTTGTCACGACTGACGTGCTCGGCAGACAGCACCTCACAGCTGCCGTCCCGGGTTTGAATGATGTACCAACCTTCGTTTCGTTCTGTCATGGCCACGCTTCCTCAACCACTCACGGTGCTAACCCATTAAACTCGCTTTTGCGCCGAATGGGTGTTGAAGTTAGTAGCAGAAGCGTCCATTGCTGTTGGCTTTAGTCTGGCCCTGGCCTTTGCGCATGGCACCAAGCACTGTAGAAACAATCACACAGCGGTTGGTATGTCGTTGGCCTGTAACGGTGACCGTGATGGTGCCCTGCTCACCAATCCATTTAGCTCTCAGATTGCCGTGCATGTCAAAGCGAGTATAGTGAATGCCGCTGCTTTTGGTGAGAGTGTTGTCTTCGTTGGCGAGTACAACGCCATGGCTTAGAGGCTGCCAATTGGTCACCCTCACTGCCGGGATAGATTCGGGATGGTTGGCCCATTCAATGTAGCCATCGCGCTCTCGCAGACTAAAGCGCCGCTCGTGACGCTGTTGCATGGCGTCGGACTGGGTAATCCGTAGCGCTTGGTAGAGCATGTCTTGAGTCGCGTTGATCTTGCGTTGGTGCAAAAAATCAAGCCAGGAAGGGGCGGCGATCGCCGCTAGTAGCCCAATGATCACGAGTACAATCAACCCTTCGATCAGCGTAAACCCAGCTACGGGGGCCGCCAACTCAGCTGCTGACCTAGGCGATCGCTGGGAGCGTTGAGTCTGATTAAACTGAGTTTTATTGAGTTGAGTCTGGTTAAACCGAGTTCTATTGCGTTGAGTCATGGTGAATAGATGCACAGAAAATAGATGCACAGGGCCTGCTGGGGTCAAGATGCCCCTCCGCTAAGGAGCACAGGCGACAGCGCACCCAACATCGGTCATTGTGCGGAGGAATGTCTGAACAAGCTGACACGTAGCCTAAGCGCCGCAAAATCGGTAAGCTGACTAAGGTATTGCGATGGCCCGGTCAGAGGGTTGTTTGGTTCTTGCTCAACCGGCTAACGTGCCATGTTGCCCAGGTGTTTAGCGCCAGACCATAGCCGGTTGAGCACAGCCATTTAGTCATCGCTTCACTGCCCCTGCCCAAAGGAGACTCGCCCGTGGATGTTAGAGCTGCCGTTGCCCATGGCCCAGGCCAACCCTTGAGCGTCGAAACCGTTCAGCTCGACGGACCGCGCGAGGGCGAGGTGCTGGTCGAAATCAAAGCTACCGGCATTTGTCACACCGATGCCTACACCCTGTCTGGCAAAGATCCCGAAGGGCTGTTTCCGGCGGTATTGGGCCACGAAGGAGCCGGAGTGGTGGCCGACGTTGGCCCCGGTGTCACCAGCCTCAAGCCCGGTGACCATGTGATTCCGCTGTATGTGCCTGAGTGCCGCCAGTGCGAATACTGCCTCAGCTTTAAGACCAACCTCTGCCAGGCCATTCGCCTCACCCAGGGGCGCGGCCTCATGCCCGATGGCACCAGCCGGTTTTCCTTCGGCGGCGAACCGTTGTTTCACTACATGGGTACGTCCACCTTCTCGAACTACACCGTGGTGCCCGAGATTGCCCTGGCCAAAATTCGCTCCGATGCCCCCTTTGAGAAGGTCTGCTACATCGGCTGCGGCATCACCACGGGCATTGGCGCAGTGATTAACACTGCCAAGGTCGAGCCGGGGGCCAACGTGGTGGTGTTTGGCCTCGGCGGTATTGGCCTCAACGTGATCCAGGGCTGCCGCATGGTGGGAGCCAACAAAATCATCGGCGTTGACCTCAACCCCGACAAAAAGGAGCTGGCCGAAAAATTTGGCATGACCCACTTCGTCAACCCCAAAGAGGTCGAGGGCGACCTGGTACCCTACCTGGTCGAATTAACCGGCGGCGGGGCCGACTACAGCTTCGAGTGCGTCGGCAATGTGAAGCTGATGCGCCAGGCGCTGGAATGCTGCCACAAGGGCTGGGGGGTGAGCGTGATTGTGGGTGTCGCCGCCGCTGGCGAAGAGATCAGCACCCGCCCCTTTCAGCTGGTGACCGGGCGCGAGTGGAAAGGCACCGCCTTTGGCGGGGCCAGAGGTCGCACCGATGTGCCCAAAATTGTCGATTGGTACATGGACGGCAAAATCAATATTGACGATTTGATCACCCACGTCATGCCCCTCGACGAGATCAACACCGCCTTTGACCTGATGCACCGAGGCGAAAGCATCCGCAGCGTGGTGACGTTTTAGGGGTGTTGGGTAACGGGTATTTGGTGTCGGGCATCAGGTTTACGGTGCAAGGCAAACGGCAACTATGCATTGTGTACCGACAGCCGTAGATCGTTAACTGTAAACTGCCGAAACCCGAAACCCGATTAACCCACCCCTGCCCCTCCGAGGAGGGGATGCCGAAACCTGTAACCCGAAACTTCCACCATCGCCTCCCATGCCTCTCACCCTCGACAAACAACACGCCTGCTTTGGCGGCACGGTGGGCTATTACAGCCACCCGTCTACTACTTGTAATTGCGACATGCGCTTTGCGGTGTTTGTGCCACCCCAGGCAGAGGCTGGCCCGGTGCCGGTGCTGTTCTACCTGTCGGGGCTGACCTGCACCGAGGACAATTTCACCAGTAAGGCCGGGGCGCAGCGCTATGCCGCCGAGCAAGGGCTGATGCTGGTGGCCCCCGACACCAGCCCTCGCGGTGAGAGTATCCCCGATGAGGCCGAGGCCTGGGATTTTGGTGTTGGGGCCGGATTTTACGTGGATGCTACGGAGTCGCCTTGGAGCACCCACTACAACCTGTACAGTTATGTGGTGAACGAGCTGCCCGAGCTGATTGCTCAGGAGTTTGCGGTGCGGCGCGATCGCATGGGTATTTTGGGTCACTCGATGGGGGGCCACGGGGCGCTGGTCTGCGGCCTACGCAACCCTGACCTGTTCAAGTCGATCTCGGCTTTTGCGCCGATCGCTGCCCCCTCCCAGTGCCCCTGGGGCCAAAAGGCGTTCACAGGCTATCTGGGTACAGACACCGAGCGCTGGAAGGCCTACGATGCCACCGAATTGGTAAAGGAGCAGGCTCAGAAAGACCGCACTATTTTGATCGACCAGGGCACCGCCGACCCCTTCTTAAAGCAGAACCAGCTGCTGCCCGACGTGTTTGCAGAAGCCTGTGAAAAAGCGGGCCAGCCGTTAATTCTGCGTATGCAGCCAGACTACGATCACAGCTACTTTTTTATCGCTTCCTTTATGGCCGACCATTTGCGCCACCATGCCGATGTGTTAACAAAGGGCTAGGCTAGGGAAGAGTATCCAAGCTGACGTTTCGCGTAATTAGGAGACCCGCTATGGTGAGATATTGTGTTGCCGCTCTACTAATGATGCTGGTGTGGCTGGTGCCAGGGACGGCGTGGGCTAACTCGTCATCGCCCCTCATTGCCCAGGCAGACGGGGTTGAAGTGGCCGAAACGGCGACCCAGATGGTCATTAGCGACGACGACATTACTACCTTTGCCAAGGCCTATCAAGAAGTTCAGGGTTTGCGCCTGCGGGCGGAACAAGAGATGGCCCAGGCTGTAGAGGCCGAAGGGCTAACCATTGACCGATTTAATGCGATCGCTGAAACCCAGCTCGATGGCGGTGCCCAAAGCCCCGATGACATCGCTAAGGTGGCCGCAAAAGCCAAAATTTCTAAACAAGAAACCAAACAGTTTGAAGCGGCGGTAGAGCGCATTATCGCTATTCGCCAGAGCACCGAAGGCGAAATGGAGAAAGCGATCGAGGCCGACGGTTTGGCCATTGAAACGTTCAATGGCATTTTGGAGCAATCTGCCGACGATACTGCGCTGCAACGGAAGATCAGCGACGAGATTGTCAAACAGACTTTGGCGATCGCAGAGTCTGCGTCCTAGGAGATTTCTAGAAAAAAGATCTCTGTTTTATCCGGTGACTGTCGCTATCGTAGGGTGGGCAGTGCCCACCATTGGAGGTAAAGTTTTTCAGAAGTCGCCTTAGGCTGACAACTACCCCCTTGCTTTTGCCAGGTTGGGTCAGAAAGGTGAGGGCTCAAGGGGTATGCCTATACCGTGAGCCTTCACCTTTTTGCCAATTTTATCGGTCATCGTTTCTTGATCAAGTAACTATCTAAGAACCGTTGCCCCTCCTTAAGAGTAGTTATCTCAGGTTTTATGAGGTTATGTGAACCCCGCCCCAGGCTTTAGGGCAATGGGGGCACAATGGGCCAAAGAAGCCAATCTGTGCTTTCTAGAGGGTTTTTGTAATGGTGCCATTCTTTAAGACCGCCCCTGCGGAAACCGATACGGAAACCAAGATTTTGCAAGCGGCCCTCAAACTCTTTGCCAAACGGGGCTACGGAGGCACCACGACCCGCGAACTGGCCCAGGCGGCGGGGGTGGCTGAGGGCACCCTGTTTCGCCATTTTGAAAATAAGAAAGCTATTCTCGTGGCGGTGGCCAGCCAGGGCTGGGTCGAAATTCTGACTGACCTGCTCACCGAGCTGAGCGAAATGGCCAGCTACAAGGCGATCGGCCAGGTGATGCAGCGGCGTATGCTCAACCTGCAAAAAAACTCGGCTCTGATGCGGGTGTGCTTTATGGAGGCGCAGTTTCACCCCGAGCTGCGCGAGCAAATTCAGACTGAAGTGATCGGCAAAATGATCGATGTTGCCGAAGCCTTCTTTCAAACCGCCATGGATCGCGGCGTCTATCGCCCGATGAATGCCCGCATGGTGGCGCGAGTCTTTCTGGGCATGTTTACAGTGGCTGGGTTTAGCCAAGACACTCTCGGCGACGAAGCCGCCTCACCCCAAGCGATGAAAGACTTGGCGGAGTGTTTGACGGATATCTTTTTGAATGGGGTGCTGGCTTAGAAAAACTAGAGACTGGGAAAGTTTGAATGTTCAATGTTGAGTTGAGAGTCTAAATTCAAAACTCAACATTCAAAACTTTCCCGCTTTCCCTCTACCGTCTGCCCTGGCCAAACAAGATCTTTTTCGCCTCCTCGGTCATGGTTGATTCGGAGCTAATGGTTTGGGCCACTTCGTAGGCCCGCTGCACCGCTGGTCGCGCCTGGATCGCCTCGAACCAGCGCTTCAGGTGGGGAAAATCCTCCAGGTTTTGCTGCTGGGTTTGGTAGGGCACAATCCAGGGATAGCAGGCCATATCAGCGATCGAGTAGTCGCCTGCGATAAACTCCTGACCTTCAAGCTGGGTGTTGAGCACGCCATAGAGCCGCTCGGTTTCTTTGACGTAGCGGTTGATGGCGTAGGGAATTTTTTCGGGGGCGTAGCTACCGAAGTGGTGGTTTTGGCCCAGCATTGGCCCCAGCCCGCCCATCTGCCAGAATAGCCACTGCATGACGTTGGCGCGATCGCGCAGCCCCTGGGGCAGAAACTGTCCGGTCTTCTCGCCCAGATACTGCAAAATGGCTCCCGACTCAAACAGGCTGATGGGGTCGCCACCGTCGGCCGGCGCGTGGTCGACGATGGCGGGAATGCGGTTGTTGGGGGCGATCTTAAGAAACTCGGGGGCGAACTGCTCGCCCTTACCGATGTGAATCGGCTGGATGGTGTAGTCTATGTCGGCTTCTTCGAGAAAGATAGTGATTTTGTGGCCGTTGGGCGTTGTCCAGTAGTACAAATCGATCATGGCGAGTATCCTTTGGGGCAAGGGAGTGGAGCAGTTCAGACTAGCCTAACGAAGTCTGTTGCCCCGTGGGAATGGTAGATCGTATGTACTATAAATGCAAGGGAAGCGCTACAATTAAATCAGTGTTCAGGTAGGCTGCGGAGCATGATTTCTTTCGGCTTTGTTTCTGCCTGAATCGCTATCTGGCCTTAAAATCAAGCGATAATTTCGGACTCGCGCCCGATCGTTAAAGCCTGGCCCCTAAAAGCCAGCCTACAGCCCCAGAGGATGACACGCTATGGCCATTATTGCCCTCAAAGCCTGGTATCTTGAAGCCTATGAGCCGGTGCGAGATCTGGAAAAGCGCCCCCATGACCTGCGGCTGAGCAAAAATAGCCTGCTCAAGTCAGCGCTGCGGGCCGACTTTTTAGACGACAGTGCCGACGTGAAGCAATCGGCCTGGTTTCAGCGCTACCTCGATGGCGAAACGGTGGAGTTTTACATTGAAGGCAGCGGCGGCTATGGCATCGCCAACATCGACCTGATCAGCCACGAGATCTACTTCACCAAGCTGGAGGTGATGGCCCACCTGGAGCCGACGATCTACTTCTGCTACCAGCAGGAGTATGGCGAGTCGGCGGCGGTGCTGCACCAGGCGCTGACCGATGCGATCGAGAACTTGAACAAAACATCGCGGGTTGCCCTCACGCTGGAGGTATCGAACCGCCTCAGCGACGGCCCAGCCCGGCTAAACAGCGCCCTGACCCGCAAAATTCGCAAGGCACTGCTGTTTGTGGCCGATGGTACCCCCATTACCTCGGTGGAGGGCAACACCACCCTGCTGGTGCCCAGCCCTAACGTGTGCGTGGAGATGGGCTACGCCCTACAGGCCAAGCCCGCCGAGCAAATTTTGCTGGCCCAGATGGAGCGCCCCGACATTATTGGCCAGTACCCCTTTGACCTGCCCGCCCAAAACCGATTGAGCTTTAAGACCAAGGGCGACCTTGCCAAACAGTTGCCCAAGGCCCTGGAGCAACATTTATCTCGCTTTAATCTTTGGACCTAGGGCGATCGCTACGGTAGAACCAGCCAAGGCACCCAACCAAAACCGATGAACGCCACGACTGTTAAGCGGATCACGGCGTGAATTGGGCCGGTGGCTTAAAGTAAGGACAATTCTGCCCCAAGCGCGTTTCTCCTGAGGACCTCTGATGCTAGATGCCCCCGATTTGCTGAGACTGCTGCACCCGGTTTTAGCCGTCACCGTTGTAATGCCGCTAATTGGCATTGCTGTTTACTTTGCTGTGCAAACCCGCCAGCGGCGGTTGGCCGTGGTCAACCAAGTCAAAACCACAATTTCGCCGGTGGTGGGCAAAGAGCATGTGCGGGTGGGGCAATGGCTGTCGGGGTCGGTGGTAGGGCTGGTGCTGCTGGGGTTAGCCCACCCCATCTTTAAGACCATCGCTCGCGAAAATGCCTGGGCCGAAGACCCCTTTCGGGGAATTTTTGTGTTGGCCATGTTTGGCCTCACGATCGTCAGTCTGGTGATGCTGTACCGGGCAGCGACAGCGCTATGGCGAGGGGTCTTTGCTAGCCTCACAGGCATGGGGCTGTGGCTGTTGGGCATGCAGCCGGGGGTGTGGCGGCGCGGCTTTGAGTGGTATGTATCGCACTTTTATCTGGGTATGGCGGCGGCCATGCTGATGATTTTTGCCCTTGCCACCCTGCCTGAAATCTACAAGTCAAAGCGCTGGCGGCTAACCCACGCGGTGCTCAATACGGTGGCGGTGCTGCTGTTTATCAGCCAGGGCATTACCGGCACGCGCGACCTGCTCGAAATTCCGCTGCACTGGCAGGAGCCGTTTATCTTTCAGTGCGATTTTGAGAATCGGACGTGCTGAGGTGCGTTCATGCAATGTCTCGGAACGAGAATCGCTCTACACCTTTAGCTTGCCTGGGCCAAAGCACCCTCGGGGTAAAAAGCGCGCTCATCTTTGCCCAGCAGTGGCACCGGATGGGGATGGGATTGACCTTTGCATCGGTTTGACCCACCCCGCCCTCCGGGCACCCCTCCTAAGGAGGGGACGGTGTTATCTCGGTGAGGTCACTCTAGCAGGATGGTTTTGGTCAGAATGACCATCCAGGTGATGCCCGCTGGGGAAGCGGCGTCAGCGACTGGGCCAGACGACGGGGGCACGGGGATAGGATCGCTCCAGTCGTTGGGGTCGGTGTAGCCGTAGGCGTGGAGGATTTTGATGGTGCGATCTATGGCTGCGCGGCTGCCGTAGAGCAGATGGCGCACTTTCTCGGGGTTTAAGGACCGGGGTAGGGACCGGCTCCCTTTGCCTTGGCCTCCAATCTCTGATGAAAGCGGTAGGGACCCGGTTCCTTGAGTCCCCTGGTCGTCGCTGGCCTCTGGTTCGAGGTATTCAAACATCGGTTCTGTCTCCGGTTGTGGTGTAGGAAGACAGAACGCGAAAACCCTAGCCACCCGCAGTTGAGATGCAAACTGAGGGGGCTAGGGTACCATGGGCCTAGCCTCGCAATCTGCTTCGGAGATTTGCGGGGTTAGCTGTTCGTAGGTGTTGCGAGCACCTGCGGGCAGCGCTAAGATTTTCGAGTTCTGCGTGGCCACCGTTCTGCTGAACGGCTTAAGGAAAGAGAATACTGTTACAAAAGCTCCCCGTCAACCGTGGAGCCAACGAGAACGCCAGGTGGGCTAGCCATCCAGCGGACTACGCCCTGCTCTAAGTGAGTCTGCAATGGCTGGATCAAGGTTTGAGGCAGCACCGTTACTCGGCTCTCATTTCCCTTGGTATTTCGCAAGACAAGCTGCCGTTGAGCAAAATCTACGTCCTTTACCCGCAACTGTAGCCCCTCTCTCAACCGCAAACCACTGCCATAGAGCAGTTGAATCAGCAGTTTATGCACTCCTTACAGTTGCTGAAGCACAGCCTGTACTTCATGTGGAGTGAGCACCGTTGGCAAATAGCGCGATGGCTTTGCTCGAACCGCATTGATCCCCAACAGTTCCTTTTCTAAAACTACCCGATAGAGAAATACAATGGCGCTCAATGCCTGGTTCTGAGTGGATGCTGCCACCTGTTCTTGCACCGCCAGATGGGTTAGAAACTGAGTAACTTCTGCTGTACCCATCTCCTGTGGGTGACGTTTGTTGTGGAACAAGATGTAGCGGCGAATCCAGTAGATATAGGTTTGCTCCGTCCGGTAGGAGTAATGCTTGAGCCTCAAGGCATCTCGGACCTGGTCTAGCAGCTTCTTGGGACGAGGCGGTTCCATGGCAGACTCCGTACATAGGTATCAATTAAAACACTATAGTACGTGTGAACTTCAGGGGGGCCGGAAGATATGCTGATCTTGTCTACCTATCTACCCCTGAGAGGATTAATATGCAGATTATTCGCCGCCTATCTACCCTCCAGGGGTGATTATGCAGCAGACAATCTGCCTATCTACTCCGTAGTGGGGATATAGGCAGATTAGATCAGTCCAATAACTTGTTAGACAGACTGTACTCGCAGACGTAACACGATCTCAACGTTACGATAATTTTAAACGGCTTGTTTTTATATCTCATTAGGATTAGCATCGTTATTAATTTCAAGCGTTACAAAGTAGGGTTCGGAGTAACGTTATGCTTAATACCAGCAAAAGAATTTTGATTGTTCTCTTTTTTCTTGCGGTTTTCGGTGGTGCAAGCTCAAGCAATATCTCTGCATCCGCTCAATCTCCTTCAACTTATTTACCGCCTCAGCAACAGAAGTTTATTTTGACCTGGGAACTTGTGACTCAGTTCGCAACTGCCTTGGGCGTGGGCATATCAGCCGCATCTATTTTGGCAAGCTATCGCCTCTATCAAATGTCAAAGCGTGATGAGTATGTAAATAATTTGAGAACAAGTATTTTATTAAATCAAGAAAGGTGTTCAAGACTAGAGGCCTTGGTGAATTATGAGCTTGCTAATGAAGTTGTAAACTGTGTTATTCACTCAAGAGATTTAGAGTTGCCACTGTTAGATATTCTGAATGATTTCTTCAAATCCGATACAGCTACAGAAGAAGAGTTAAAAGCTTATATTGTTGAAAGGTTTCCTTTTATAAGTACACCGATCCATTCTGATACCGTATCTTTGTTTGATGACTTGACGGTAATGATTAGCTCTGATTTGGCTCGATATCAAGTGGATGCACCAGGGTTTTACAGAGTAATGTCATCACTTAGAGATCTTTACAGCATTATTGAAACTAACTTGAAAAATATTATAAGGAATGAGAAGCACTGGATTGCATATTTGACGTATCTCTTTAAGAACGCAAAAGACGAAATTCAGGATGTTGGAAGGCTGAAGCAAAGACTTGCCAATCTTTTTATTACAGAAATCAATAATTCTTATTTGCTTAGAAGTCGCAAAGATACAAGCGATTTATCTCATATTGCGCGGATGGTTTCTCATGCATATCTAAGTCTTAATGAAACAAATCTATTTAAATTTTCTAAAACTGAGAGGAGACAGGATCTTAAGCCGATATCAAATGATATATCAGACAACTTAAGAGAAGCCGAAAAATCTTTAAAGCATTTGCTAGAGCCGGACAACCTTCACAAATATTGGGAGCTTATGGCTCGATTTGAAGAGCGTAATGAATCTGATAACTCTTGATAGCAGTTTAAGCTTTTCCTATTGGTAGTGAACTGTTTTTTATAATATATGTTTTGGTGATTGACTGTCTAACACTATGTTGGTGCGGACGGTACAGAGGCTACCTGTGTTTGTGCGGTGTTGTCTGCCGCCGCACAACTTCACCGTTAGCCTGTTCTGACTCTAGGGTGGGACGTGCTTTGTATTCTTAGACTACATAGTAAAAATCTATGATGGAGGTGATCTGGATTACAGCCTCCTACTGAGAAGAAGCTATAACGAAGAAAATCTTGATCATATTGAGAAGTAAGCTATGACTGATCCAGTAAGTTTGTCAGCAGGGGCGATCGCTGTTTTGGTCGCTACAAAAGCCTTAGAGAAAACGGGTGAAAAGCTCAGCGACAGTACATGGAAGTTGGTCAGCCAATTTCTAGCTTCTTTGAGACGAAAAGACCCAAATACTGCAACTGCTATTGAGAAAGTTTCTCAGCAGCCTAACTTAGCAGAGCAGCAACCAGAAAACTTTGGAACTGCTGTTTTAATTCAGAAAGTAGAAGATCTGGCAAGAAATGATTCTGAAATTCAAGAAGCAACACAAGCGATTGCTAATACACTACAAAATCAGCCAGGTGCTGTTGTGAATTTAGCTAAGGTAGCAGAAAAAATTGGAGTCCTAAACCAAGGCTTAATCCTTAATCAACAAAACACAATCAATATTTGACTAGAGTCGTCGGGAGGGGCACCGACCAAGAAAAATACCCGTATCAATGGAATTATTACAAATCCACCGAACTTAGCTCAGTGGCAGTCTCGTCGTGAACATGAATCATTTATTCATAAGAAGTTTCATAACAGACAACTGAGGATAATTGGAGTTCAGGGTATTGGAGGAATTGGAAAATCTTGGTTAGCTGCATATTTTTACACTGCTATCAAAAAAATATCTCAGACAAATAATAGTTCTGAGCAATTTTCGCAGGAAAAGTATGCACATTTACGATTTCACAATCAGCTTTGGGCAGATGTTAGGCAGGCTCCTGAGTTCTCAATTTTTGCAGAGCAAGTTTTAAAGACCTTGACGAATGAATCTTTAGAAGAGTTTTTAGAGCTTTCTATCATCGAGCAAGTTGACAAGCTAATCAGTTGTTTGAATCAATATCGCTATCTGATTGTTGTTGATAATTTAGAAGTCTTTCTAGATAACCAGGCATGGAAAGATGATGGGTATCGGCAATTTTTCAGTTGCTGGAAGGAGCAGGGGAAGAATAGCGTTATTCTTCTCACAAGCCAAGAAATTCCGACTTCTCTTCAGTATGAAGATTGGCTTGCATTGAAAGGGTTTCCCAAAATAGATGGTGCTAGTTTTTTATCCTTGAGGTTAGGAAATAGCATAATAAAATCTGAGGCTGACCAATCAGCTCTCGAAACTATATCTGAATTGTTAGATGGTCATCCCTTAGCCCTACGATTGGCAGCGAGTTATATACGTTTATACTGTGGAAATGACAATATTTTAACTCGTGCAAAACAGGCAGGTTTAATAACATTTCCTAAAATTCTTAAGGAAGCTTCAGATGAACATCGAGGTCAACAAACCTGTTTAGAAAGAGTTTTAGAGTGTCACTTAGAAAAATTAACCCAAGAGTGCCGCTCTAGCCTTGTTTCCTTAAATGTATATCGTCTACCCTTTTCTGGAGATGCAGTAAAAGAAATAACCTCTGAAACAAAACCCATTCAAGCACTCAAAGTTTTAGAAGCTCTTGTACAACGCTCTCTAATAATTAAAGAGCAGGGGTTTTATCATATTCAACCTTCAATTCAAAGGTATCTTAAAAGCATTTCTGGCATACAACTAACAGATCACCAAGCAGCGATAAGATATTACAACAAAAAACTTAATCCCGAACCGTGGTCTGATATTGAAGATATTAGGGCTAATCTAGAATTGTTTTACCATCAGTATGAAGTTGAAAATTATTTAGATGCTTTTAGCACTGTAGAGAATATCGTAAATTTTTTAGATTTAAGAGGTTACACTGTACAAGCATTCAATATGTACGAAGCTCTTTTAGAGGCTTTGAGAAACAATGGATCGTATCAGAAGGAGCTATGTACGGTTTGGAATAGACTTGGTAGTATCCTCCATGATGTGGCTCAAGCAGAGTCATCCGTATACTGCTACAACCAAGCAATTAAAATTTCTCGAATTATTAGAGAAAGGCAACATGAAGCATTAGCCGTGAAGGGGCTAGGAGATTATTACAATAAACCTGGAAGTTTTGATCAAGCAATTTCTCATTATCAATATTCGCTAAAAATTGCAGAAGAACTAGGGGATCGTTATATAGAAGTTGATACGCTTTCAGGTCTTGGGCATGCTTATTTTGAACGTGGTCAATACAATGAATCAATTGACGCATATGAACGAGCGTTAAAGCGTCATCGTTCCGCTGGAATAAAAACTCAAAAGGACAGGAAAACAGAACTGTCTATTGTTATTGCTTTAGGAGTTTCCTACAAATGGCAACATGAATATGAACAAGCCATAAGAGTTCATCAAGAACTTTTACTACTGGCAATAACTGCTGGAAATAAAAGGTATCAATATGATGCTTTATTTGGTCTTGGTTTCATCAAGCTGGTTCAAGAAAAATATACAGATGCTATAGATTTTTACAATAAAGCCTTAGAACTTGCTAAAGATATTGGTCTCCAAAGACAGGAGGCAATGGTCGTAACTGATTTAGGTCGCATTTGCCAAGCTTGTAATAAATATCAAGAAGCAATTCAGTATTACAAACAAGCCCTCGAAATCCTATATAAAATCAATGATCGTAAAGGGCTTTCATGGACTCTAATGCATCATGCCAATGCTTATCGATCATTGAAGGAGTACAAGGATGCAATAATTCTATATAACCAGGCTCTCGACATTGCATATGAAAGCACCCAATTAAGAAACGTGATTTGGATCTTATGCGATCTGGGAATCACCTATGACTTCATGCAGCAGTTCGAGGAAGCAAAGAGAGTTTATCAACAAGCTATAGAGGTTGCAAAACAGACAGAATACAAGCATCATGAAGCTATGTCTTATCTCCTTCAAACAATTTCATTGGCAAAGCCCGGAGATGGATTTAATGCGCTTTTAACAATTCAGAAAGCAAAAGATTTATTTCAGGAAATGGGAATTAAAGATGAAGAAAAGCATTGTGATTCTGTAAGTAGCCAGTATGTTTTTCAGCACAGTGATCCATTAGTTCCACAGTTTAGAATCCCTAGCATTCCAGACCCTAAATCAGGTTCAAGAAAATCTTCTTTAAGAGATATAGAGCAATCAACGATTAATTCTTTATCTGAAAACTCAAACTCAACTTCTGATGTACTACTATCTTTCTCAATTGCGTTTTATATGCTCATCTCTTTATTTATTGTAGCCAACTTTATTCAAGGACATATAATTCTAGCTACTACTCTTTTATTTGTAGCTCTGTTTTTCTATCTGTGGCAACGTTCTTCAAAGCTTCGCACTTAAAGTAGCTACGAAGTTTGCAACTACCATTTTGAACAGGCTAACAACCCCGCTGCACCGGAACGAACTCAAATTGTCGGTAAGATGCAAAAGTTATCTGCGTCCGGTGAGCGGGAACATTGGCGGCTGCGCGCGGCTTAGATGTTATCGCAACATTCAACCTGTAAAATGATGAATCGCCGCCCCATTCGCGTTCATCATGCAAAATCAACAGCCACCCATTTTATTTGACCAAAAAGCTGCTGCTTGCTACGACCATCAAACTGCTCTTTTGGTGGGGCGCGAGGCGCTCTTCTCGTTAATGTGCCTGATTTTCTCAGAACTTCCGGCTGATGCACGGATTCTGTGCGTCGGTGCAGGAACCGGAACGGAAATGATCGCTCTGGCGCAAGCCTTTCCACAATGGCAGTTCACCGCTGTCGAGCCTGCGCCTGCGATGTTGGATATTTGTCGTCGAAAAGCCGAAGAAAGCGGCATCGCCCCACGTTGCACGTTCCACGAAGGTTATCTCGATTCACTTCCCGTATCTGACCTGTTCGATGCAGCGACTTGCCTATTGGTCTCTCAGTTCTTAAAGCAAGCGGAAGAGCGGAGCCACTTTTTCGGGCAAATTGCGCAACGCCTTCACCCTGGTGGAGTTTTGATCAATGCCGATTTGGTTCTGGGTATGTCGCCTCCGGTTTATCGGAGCTTAATTGAAGTTTGGCTGCGAATGCGAGGCTCCGGCTGGAGTGAGGAAGACATCGAAAAGATGCGCGCTGGCTGGAATCTACACATCACGACTTCAACACCATCTGAAGTCGAAGCAATAATCACAGCGGGTGGCTTCGATACTCCGGTATTGTTCTTCCAAACCCTTTTCATTCACGCTTGGTTTTCAAAGCGAACAGCACCAGATTAAATTTCCTAAAAGTCGCCGAACAACCGGGCTGCACCGGAACGTCTCAAGACACTGGTTCGGTTGCAAAGGTCATCTGCATTCTGTGAGCGCGAACGTTAGACGATTCGATGATCATCCGAGGTCGCTTGAGGGGCTTCTTCACTAAAGGGCCGAACAACCCTGTTGATTAACTGCGGCGACATCTACTGGGTCACCCTTGATTCCGATTGGGCGGCACTCTAGCGCCCTCATGAAGATGCAGGGGGGGCTGCCTGGGGTTGGTCACAGACAAAGCGCAAGACAGCTGCTGCGCTACTGCCTGCCTGAGGTTGTGTCAATTGACCAGCATCCCCATAGTTAATGCGCTGAATCTCCTGCCCATCTTTATCACGAGCAATGATTTGCCTAAGCCGAGAAACACCGCCTGCACAATCGACAGAGCGATACAGCATGGCACTATGAACGGGTTGATCCAGCTCAACCCCGACAAAGGCATTGTTCGGTTCAGGGAAGTCGCGATGTTCCCAGTACCAAACAGCTCCAGCCCTAAATTGAATGGAGTTACGCTCTACCAGAAAGCGATCGCCCACAGCATTGCGCGTCACCTCAACCCACTCTACTGGAGCAGACTGAGCCAGCGCACCAGAAGCACTGACAGCAGAAACGATCGCGGCCAAACCAACAAGCAAAGTTTTCATAAGTTACTGGGAATTGGGCTCAGGTTGACTAACAGACGTATCTTCAGGAGTGCGCGTGCGATACTGCTCAACATTTTGGATGGCTTGCTGGGCATAGGAATTATTAGGACGTTCGTCTAATGCCCGTTGAAAATAGAGCAGCGCGGTTGCATAATCACGTTGCTCGGTGGCCTCATAGCCTGCCGCCATATAGCGATCAAACTCGGATGACTGGGGCGGTTGTTGCACCGAAGGCGGAGAGGATTGAGGCGCAGTCGCCGCCGCTGCTGTCCCTTGCTGCCCCTGATAGGCCGTCACGACCCTCTGAATGTATTCTGCGATTTCAGAACTGTTGTACTGAGACGGGTCACCCCGCATCCACCAGGCAGCGGATCGTCGCACCGCTAGTATTTCATTGTTATTGCTAGCGCCATATTCCTCTTTCAGCACATCTCGCATCACACAGGTCACAACCGAACGGGCGACGTCTGGGCTAGCCTCAAACTCGGTCGGTGAAAGCTCTCGACCAATGCATGACCTTGACCACCGGGGAATGTTTCCTGGCATAATCTGCCAGTCACTATAGAGCCCGTCATCGGCACGTCCTGTTTGAGGAGCTGCTTGACGAAGCGCCTCGACCAATGCTGCAACTTGACGTTCTGAAACTTGTGCCTGGGCTGGTAGCGTTCCGACTGCCAGGACAACGCCAAGGCTGACGATGAGTTTGCCAATGGGTAGTCGCATAACTATCATCTATCCCAAACTGGTTCCCAAGCTGGATCTTACATTTATTATTTGAGGCTTGTCATTTATCGTTTGCTAGTTGTTTTTTATACAGGAATAGGCATACTCCCTTAGATCAGCTCTGGTGTGGTTTTTAAAGAGGAAAACATCATGATTTGGAAGAGTTTCGGTTGATGAGAGGCGTAGGATGCAAAGATTCTGGCAACCACTGACCCGAACCGTTAGGCATTGCCACCCTGCTCTCACTTTCACAACTGCCTGTCCTAGTGCCTCAGCGCGGCGGCGCTACAATCTAGGCATTGCTGGGGTAGCTGTCTAGCCGTAGGGCCATGGTAAACAAGGCGATCGCAAAGAATCTGTCTCACTGGGGTCTGTCTCAGTGGGGTGTGCCCCGGTGGGGGTGGCTGGCCATGGGGCTGGGGCTGTTCACCCTGCTCTTTTTCGATGCGATCGTTAACCTTCAGGCCGAGCGTCTCTGGTTTGTCGAGGTTAACTATCTAGATGTGTTCTGGGTGCGGCTGGGGTCGCAGCTGGTGCTCGGTCTAATTCCCATTTTCTCGACTCTACTGTTTACCTGGGGCAACCTCACCCTTGCCGATCGCGCCAAGCCTTTAGAGATCCCGAGCGATCGCGCTTCCCGAGTGCGCAGTTTGGGGCTGAGTGGGCTGCTGCTGGTGGGCACTACCCTGAGCTTTTTAGTCGGTGTGCAGCTGATTTACCAGGGCCAGATTGCCGGAGACTTTTGGCAACAGTCCACTACCCTCTACGACACCAGTGCGCCGCTGCCCCTGTGGCCCAAGCTCCAGCTGTTTACGGTAATCAGCCAAATTTTTATTACCCAGCCCTGGCTGATCGTGGCCCTGGGGATCAGCACCGTGGCGTTTTTGATTTATCCCCGGCAGCTGGGGCGGTTGGCGGCGGTGTTTATGAGCCTGGGCTATGGGCTGGTGTTGGCCAACCAGTGGCCCTCGGTGCTGCTGGCCCTCAACCCCGTGCCCTACGACCAGGTCGAACCGATCTTTAACCGCGACATTGCCTTCTACATCTTTCGCCTGCCGGTGCTGCACCTGCTGGAGTTTTGGGTGGTGGGTACCCTATTTTTTACTCTGGTTAGTGTTTATCTGGTTTACCTCTTAGCCCACAACACCCTCAGTCAGGGTCGGTTTTATGGCTTTTCGTCGCAGCAGCAGCAGCATCTCTATACCCTGGCCGGGCTGCTGTTTTTGGCCACCAGCTTTAGCCACTGGCTGGGCCGCTACGAAGTGCTCTACTCCCGCGAGGGGGTGGTGTATGGGGCGGGCTATACCCACATTCACGTGCTGCTGCCCGCCAACTGGGCACTGGCCATTCTTACCCTGGTGTTGGGCCTGGTCTTTTTGCTGCGGGGGCGGCTGGGAACACCGAGCTACATCAACCCAATGCGAAAATCGGCGCGGGCGCAGGTGCAGGGAACACCCCTGGGCTGGTGGGCGGGGTTTGGCCGCACTAGCCTGCTGGTCAAAGGGGTGTGCGGCTACCTGGTGCTGACGGTGCTAGGGCTGGTGCTGGCTCCGATGGTGGTGCAGCGGCTGGTGGTGCAGCCCAATGAGCTACAGCGCGAGCGGCCCTACATTACCAACTCTATTGCGCTCACGCGCTCGGCCTTTGACCTGGAGGCGATCGAGTCGGAGCCCTTTGACCCCAGCGGTGACCTGAGCGCTGAAGATCTAGAAGAAAACGACCTCACCCTGGAGAACATTCGCCTGTGGGACTCGCGCCCCCTGCTGGAGACCAACCGTCAGCTTCAGCAAATTCGGCTGTACTACGAGTTTAAAGATGCCGACTTTGACCGCTACAACATTTTGAATGAGCAGCGGCGATCGGAGCGCCGCCAGGTGATGATTTCGGCTCGAGAGCTGAACTATGAGCGGGTGCCCGAGATTGCTAAAACCTGGGTGAACGAGCATCTGGTCTATACCCACGGCTTTGGCTTCACCATGAGCCCGGTGAATACCGCTGGCCCAGACGGGTTGCCCACCTACTTTGTGCGCGGTATCGACAATATTCCCAGCAGTGAGGAGGTGCGCCAGAGCATTCCGATCGGTGATCCGCGCCTCTACTTTGGCGAACTGACCGACACCTATATCATGACCAATACCCAGGTGTTGGAGCTAGACTTTCCCAGCGGCAATGAGAATATCTACACCACCTATCTGGGCCGGGGCGGCATTCGTTTAGATAGCCTCTGGCGGCGGCTGCTGTTTGCCCGCCACCTGTTCGACTGGCGCATGCTGTTTACCGAAGACTTTACCGACGATACCCGGCTGCTGTATCGCCGCAACATTGCCGATCGCGTGCGGGCGATCGCACCCTTTCTGCGCTTTGACACCGACCCCTACCTGGTCACGGTCGATATTGGCGATGCCTCTAGCCAGTGGGGCACCGGCCCTCGCCACGGCAGCCGTGCTCCCACCAGCGTTGACTTTGATACGTTTCGCGATCGCGACCCCAACTTCATTGACGAAAATTTTAACTTTCAGACCGGCGAAAACTACCTCTACTGGATTATCGACGCCTACACCGTCAGCGGTCGCTACCCCTACTCCGACCCCGGCGAAAATGATTTCAACTACATTCGCAATTCGGTCAAGGTGGTGGTCGATGCCTTTAACGGGTCAGTTAGTTTCTTTGTCGCCGAACCCAACGACCCAATCATTCAAACCTGGAGTCGGCTGTTGCCCAACATGTTTGAACCCCTAGAGGCCATGCCCCCCAGCCTGCGCGACCACATTCGCTACCCCCAAGACCTGTTCTCGGTGCAGGCTGAGTCGCTGATGACCTATCACATGACCGACCCCCAGGTGTTCTACAACCGAGAAGACCAGTGGCGCGCCCCCACCGAGATCTATGCCAGCGAGACCCAGCGGGTAGAACCCTACTACCTAATTATGCGGCTGCCCGAAGAAACCACTGAGGAGTTTATCTTGCTGCGGCTGTTTACCCCGGCCCAGCGCAACAATCTAATTGCCTGGCTAGCGGCTAGATCGGATGGCGATCGCTACGGCCTGCGGCTACTCTACCGCTTCCCCAAGCAAGAACTGGTGTTTGGCCCTGAGCAGATCGAGGCCCGCATCAACCAGGACCCCGAAATTTCCCAGCGCATTTCCCTGTGGGATACCCAGGGATCGCGGGCGCAGCAGGGCAACCTGCTGGTGATTCCGATCGAGCGATCGCTGATCTATGTCGAGCCCCTGTACCTGGTGGCCGAGCAAAACCAGCTCCCTGCCCTCACCCGGGTGATTATGGTGTATCAAAATCGCATCGCTATGGCTCCCACCCTGGCATCGGTGCTGTCGGCCATATTTTTAGAAGAGCCCGAGCCTGCGGCCCCTATTCTGCGCGATCTCGACAACGGCATTCTCGACGACGACCCGGTGCCAGGGCTGCTCGATCTCGATCCCACTCCCGGAGCACCGATCAACCAGGAAGAACTCGGCCTGCCGGGGGGCGAATAGTGGTTTTGGTTTAGGGGCGGTCTAAAAACTGAGCCAGCATCTCTTTCGCCGGTTCTACCATGGCCCAGGTGCCGTCGGCCTGCCGTCGCAGCGTCGCAAAGGCGACGGTATTGCCCTTGCCAATGGGGTCTCCCTGGGGTAGATCGCCCAAACGTACCCGGCGCAGACCGCAGAGCCGAAACAGGTAAGCGGGCACATCGGGGCTAGAGAGAATGACGCACAGATCGCCATTGGCGGCGGCGGGCTGCACCAGACCATCAAAGGGCATAAACACTTGATTGCCCCTGAGGTTGACGGTGATATCGCCTAGGCCACTCTGCACCTGGTAACCTGCCAGGCGATCGCCCGGCTGGAGCACCCAGGTTTGGTGTAGGGTAACGTTGCGGGGGCCAGGGGCAGAACTAGAGCCAGCACAGCCGACTGCGCCGCTCAGCAATGCCAGACTGACCAGCCCTAGACCACCCCGCCGCCATCTATGGTGTTTACTGCTGTGCTTCACCGCTGTGTGCCCTCTGCCTTGTGTTTAAACCACCCACCGCCGCCGCGCAATTTTACCCCTACACAATACAATTGCACTAAATACGGGTGTACTAGATTCTTGCCTGCTGAATTATGCCACGGATTTTTGCGGGCGACCCAGTACTCTGTGGCATAAGTCACTCACCTATTGGCTAAGGGAAAACCTTTGTATGTTCTGGAATCCCCTTTCATCCTTCTGCCTTACGGTACTGCTGCCTTAGCTGGCTCCTGCGCTCTAGGGTGAGGTCAAGGCGCTAGGATATTAAAGCCGTTTGGAGGCCCACCGTGTTTTTCAGCGTCGTCACCCCTACCTACAACCGCCAGCCCATTCTCGAAAAGTGTCTGCGCGCCCTAGAACAGCAGATCTTTGACCCTGCCCTGATTACTGGCTATGAGCTGGTCGTAGTCGATGACGGCTCTACCGACGGCACCCTTGAGTGGTTACAAGCTAATGCGGCTGAGTTTCCCCACGTGCGATTGGTAGAACGCCACCACCAGGGGGCTGCTGCCGCGCGCAATTATGGGGTGCAGGTTGCCCAGGGAGACACTATCGCCTTTATTGATAGCGACGTGATCATGCCACCGGGGTCTCTGCAAGCCCATGCTCAGGCCCTAGCTGACGCCTATCAGCGTCTGGGGAATGACCGGGTGTTTACCGCCGGTCGTTTAGTCAACACCAGCAACTTCGATCAGCCGATGGCAGAGCCTGCTAAGGTCACCGATTTTTCTAATGCTTTTTTTGATACGGCCAATCTGGCGATCGCCCGGCACTGGTTACTGACCGCCGGACTCTTCGACACCGAGTTTAGCCAGTACGGCTGGGAAGATCTGGAGCTGGGCGTGCGCCTAAAAAACCTGGGGGTCACCATGGTCAAGGTGCCTGAGGCCCTGGGCTACCACTATCACCCGCCGTTTTCCCTCGATCAAATTCCCAAAATGATCGATCAAGAGATTCAGCGGGGCCGCATGGGGGCTATCTTCTATCAAAAGCATCCCACCCGTGAGGTGCGGATGATGATTCAAATGACGCCGCTTCACCGGGTGCTGTGGGGGGTGCTCACCGCAGGCGGGCGGCTGAACGAAAACACTATGGCCCCCCTGCTGCGCTGGCTGATTGACCAGGGCAAACCCTCTTTAGCTCTAGAACTGGCCAGAATATTTCTCAACTGGTATACCGTTCAAGGGGTATATGCCGCCTATGGTGAGCTTCAGCAGCAGGGGTAGCCGATCACAGTAACCACATTTCGGCGGCACTGGCGATCGCCAGTGCCAGCAGGCCCACCGATACATACTGGAGCACAGGGAGGCGCTGCTGCCGCCGCCGATCGGCAGCGGAGCGCAAGGCCCCGTAGATGTGGGGTGCACCTAGCAAAAAGAAAAATAGCTGGAGAATATCGACCTTGCGCCGCTCTAGGGTCATGGGGGATTGGGGGTTCATTGGTCATACTCCTTGAACATCTGCACCGTCGTGACCTGGCACAATGTAACACAATATTAAAAAAAGTTGTGTAAAGGCGCAATATGATCGTATCCCTCTTTTCCGGCGACACTACCAGAGATCGGTCATGGGTTCATCCATCGGTCTGGGGGAAGGCTCATCGGCTGGCTGGGGCCACACCTGGTCTATTAGGCTAGCTAGGGCTTGCCCCACCCAGACATTGCCCTCATCACTGAGGTGGATGTCGTCAATATAGAGCCGTTCGTAATGGGTTTGCTGAAACTGCGGCAAAAAATCGAGGTAGGGAATACTTTGGGCCGCAGCAAAGTCGGTGAGCCGTTGGCGGGCCACGAGTTCGTAGTCGTGGGGGCCATCGTCGGCCAGCTCGCGGCGTAGAGGCGTTATGGCTACGATTAGCTGACTGTGGGCAGTCTGGACAATCTGGTTAAGCTGGCGAATGGCCTCTAGGTTGACCCCAACTCGATCGCCTGGCTGGTCGTGGAGCGCTTGCAATTCGGGGCTAGGCAGGTAAGGGCGGCGGCGAGCGATGCTTTCCCATAGGGCCAAGGGTGGGCGGCGGGTGGGGTACTGGGGGTTGCGGCCCAGGTCGTAGCTGTTGGGGGCGATCGCAAATAGGTCATCCGTGTTGAGCATCAGCACCAGCACCTGGGCCTCAAAGGTGCCAAATCGCAGCACATAGCCTAGTGCATGGCGCGGCCCCCAGGAGTTTGCTGAGGCGTTGAGCACTTCTACGGCTCGCACGTCAGCAAGATGAAGCGTTTCGAGCGATCGCTGCACTTTGATAGACAACAGCTCGGACTGATCGGTCCACCAGCCACCGTTAAGAATAGAGTCGCCAACCATTAGCACTCGTAGGCTATGGGCCGGGCGCTGGGGCAAGATGGTTGCGCCCCGCATCGAGTACTGATTGATTTCGATGCGGTTGCCTCGCCGTTGTAGGCTCTGGTTGGGGGCCAGACGGTAGCCGGTGCGAGTATCGGCTACGTAGAGTAGGGGGCTGCCTAAACCATATTTGACCCGCAGAAACACCTCGGCGATCGCCCCGATCATGGCCCCCAGGCCCAACACCCACAGTATGATTCTCACCACAATTTCCCAGGCGACCTCCAAGCACTCAGCCCCCCGACTATACCTAGACAGGCGAGCTTTAAAACCATAACCTCTGGAAAAGGCTAACTCTGGCCAAAAACGAGGGAATGATTGGATAGTTTGGGCTATTGGGTATAACTACGTTAGGAAAAGGCCTGGAGTTTGGGCATAACTATAACGAGCGCCTATCATCAACCTTCAAAACTTGCTTACCTATGTCTCCCTGTGTTGCCCCCAAGCAAACTGTCTTATCGGTAGACGACAGCTTAATCAGTCAGCAATTGATTAAACGCGCTTTAGATAATCGCTATCGGGTGTTGCTGGCCGACAATGCAGTGGATGCCCTAACGGTGATTTCCCAAGAATCGATCGAAGTGCTGCTGCTCGATATTTCTATGCCCGGCATCGATGGTTTTGAGCTGTGCCGCACCGTACGCAACCTGCCCCGGTTCAAGCATCTGCCCATTGTGATGGTGACCTCTCGCGATACTGAGGCAGACCGCCAAGAAGCTCGCATGGCCGGAGCGTCAGGCTATTTGACTAAGCCCTGCGAACCCGAACGCCTCAAAGCGGTGATGGGGCGGCTACTGTCTCCCCTACCTGAAACCAATTAGTCTAGAGATCGGCGATCGCCGGCTGCAACCGCGTTGCCCAGGGGCCTTGCTACCGATCGCCTTGGCTGAGGCTACAGACCTGCTTGAGCAAAAAAGGGGCGATCGCGCTCAGGGGCAGCACGTGCTGAGCCGCTTCCAGGGCAATGGCCTCTTTGGGCATGCCAAACACTACACAACTGGCTTCGTCCTGGGCAATGGTCAGGCCCCCAGCCTGGGCGATCGCTTGTAGCCCCTCCGCCCCATCGCGCCCCATGCCCGTCAGCAGCACGCCTACCGCCGATCGCGGGTAGCGGGTCGCGACCGACTTAAACATCACCGTCACCGAGGGGCAATGGCCCGAGACCGGTGTGCCCCGCGTCAGCGCCAGCTTACCCTGGGGGTCAACTTCTAGATGGTGACGCTCCGGGGGAAAATACACCATCCCCGGCTGGGGGCTGGCACCGGGAGTTGCGATCGCCACCCGCAGGGCGCAGTTGACATTGAGCCAGTCCACTAACCCCTGTAAAAACCCATCGCTGATATGCTGCACGCACACAATCGGCACCGGAAAAGTGCTGGGCAGCTGTTGCAAAATCGCCAGCAGTGCCTGAGGGCCACCGGTAGAAGCGCCCAAGGCTACAAGTTTGAAGGTCTGCTGCTCCGCTACCACAGGCAGAGGCACTAAAGGCGGTGTCGGTAGCGGGCTACGGCGACGATGGGTAAACACCGATACCCCCGCCAAAATTCTGACTTTGCTTAGAAGCTCGGCCTTGGCTTTGGCAAACTCTGCCGCGAGGCCCGCCCGAGGTTTAGGAAAAATATCTAAGGCCCCGGCCTCTAAAATGCGAAATACCGTTTGGGTATCGTCTGGTTGCACCGAAGCACTCACCACCAAGATTGGACAGGGAAAGCGGCTCATCACCTCCTCCGTCAGCTCAAGCCCACTCATTTTGGGCATGTGCAGGTCAGTGCAAATTAAGGTGGGCTTGAGCGTCGGTATCATGGCCAGGGCTTCTTCGCCGTTGCGGGCAACGCCAACCACCTCAAGATCGGGGGCGTCTTTAAAGATGCGCTGCAACAGCGCTAGGGCAACTGGCGAATCTTCTACCAGCAGTAACCGAATAGGGCCAGAGGGCATTGAGGTCTCTCGTAGCGAACATTGTTTGCGCTCGGCCCGGCAGACGGGACAAAACACCACCGCGCTTGTCCCCTCTCCCCTCAGGAAAGGGTTAGGGTGAGGGGCATTATATCAATCGATCCAACGTTTCAAACAGCACATTTTGGGTAAAGCTGCCCTTGGTAATATAGGCGTTGGCCCCGGCCTCGGCTCCCCGGCGGCGATCGGCTTCGCTGGCCAGGGTTGTCACCAGCACTACGGGCAAATCACTGTACTCTCGGTGCTGCCGAATCCGCTGGGTTAGCTCCAACCCATCAAGGTTCGGCATTTGCACATCTGAAATCACGGCATCGAATTCCCTCGCCTGGAGCTTGTTAAACCCGTCTAGGCCATCTACCGCCGTAACCACCTCATAGCCCGCGGACTCTAGAATGCGCTTTTCTTGGGTGCGGGTTGCGATCGAGTCTTCTACCAGCAAAATGCGCCGAGGTCGTTTTTCGGTCTCAATGATTGGGGTAAACCCTAGCTCAGGCTTAGTCTGGGAACTGCCTTGGTGGCGCACCGCCGCCACTAGATCCTGCGGATTTAGCACCATGCACACGTTTCCAGTGGCCAAAATAGTCGCACCAGAAATATAGCGAACCCGCTTGAGCAGCTGGCTTTGGGGCTTCAGCACCACATTTTGCTCATCGATCAGCGCATCGACAACGATACCCAGGCGCTCTGTCCCTACCTGCAAAATAATGCAAGGCAGGCGCGGTTCACGTACTTTATCCTCATGTCCTGTCTTTGCGAGGTTGAGCAGGTCAGCCAGCCACACCACCGAAACCGGGCCGTCCCCATGGACGATCGCACTGTGGCCCTCTAGGGTAAAGATATCGCTGGTCTGCACCAGGCAGGCCGTCTGAACACACTCTACGGGCAGGGCATAGGTTTGACCACCGGTTTTGACCAGCAGCACGTGGGCTGTAGACAGGGTTTTACTCAGCTGAATCCGTAGAGTGCAGCCCTGGCCTGGTGTAGATTGCACGTCAATGGTGCCTTTGAGCCGTTCTACGTTAGTGCGCAGTACGTCTAGCCCTACCCCCCGGCCTGAAATTTCGGTTACCAAAGTGCGGCTAGAGAAGCCAGGGCTGAGAATGAGTGCTTGAATCTGGGCTGGGGTGAGCCGTTCTAGGTCTTCAGCCCCATACAGCCCCCGGCGGATTGCTGCCTGCTTAATCGACTCTAGATCTAGGCCACGGCCATCGTCGCTCACCTCGATCACAATGCTGCTGGCGGTTTGGTAGCCGCGCAGGGTAATCGTGGCCCCCGGTGATTTGCCCTGCCGCTGCCGCTCGGTGGGCGATTCAATGCCGTGGTCGATGGCATTGTAAATCATGTGCAGCAGCGGGTCTTTCATCTCTTCGAGAATGCGTTTGTCGGCGGGGGTGTCGCCCCCTTCAATCACCAGCTCTACTTGCTTGCCTTCCTGGCGGGCCAAGTCGCGTACTAGCCGGGGAAACAGATTAAAAATAGTTGATAAGGGCATCAGCCGCAGGGTACGAATGCCCTCCTCTAAGCGATCGGTAATCATTTCTAGGCGGGTGGTGTCTTCGTGCAGCGCACTGCTCAGCCGTTTGACCAAGGCCCCGAGCTGCTCTAGGTGCTGTTCGCCCCGGTTGTGGAAGTTTTCTAGCTGCGACAAGACCGGTTTGCCCTGCTGCCCCTCATGGAACAGGAACCGATGCATAGACAAATCGCGGTTCCACTCTTCCCACAGATTGGCAATGGCATCAATCTCGGCTAGCCGATGGGCCACGCGAGTTTTGGTCACCGTCAATTCGCCACTCTGGGTCATCAGGTCATCGAGACTCTGGGTTGGCACCCGAATGGTTTCGATGCGGTAATCGGGGGTTTGGGTGAGGGTGATGGCAGGGTCTTGAGCGGGCAGGGCAGCGGGGACGGGTAAGGAATGGGCTGCTCGCAGGAGCGCGTCGAGGGTGGCTGCATCGGTAGGCTGTTTTTCTAGATGCAGTAGGCCGGCATCGAAAGTTTGCAGCCGCTCTTCGCTAGCGGTTTTGAAGATGTGGCGCAGTTCAGCATCGGCCATGTAGCGATCGCTAACCTGTGCCGGTTGGGCAGCGGGCTGATCGGCCAACTGACGGTCGTTGGCAGGGCTCTCGGCCGCCACCGTGTGCTGGTCTAAGGCTGGAGCTACCTCAGCCGTCGGGGCCTTGGGCAGGGGTGCAAATAGGATATCCTCTATCCCTGGGGGTGGGGCAGGCGATGTCTCAGGCAGTTCTGCGGCCATGAGGTCGGCCAGTACGTAAAACACCTTGACTTGAGCCGGTTCTCCCGTCACCGCCTCGTGGACCATCTGCCGCATCGCCGCCACGCCGTGGGCCAGGCGATCGAACAGATTGGCAGACAGGGCCTGACCTCCCCGCTCAATGGCCCCCAGCATAGACTCAATCTGGTGAGCGACTTTGCCTAGGTCGGTTACCCCCAGCATGTTGCCGTCGCCCTTGAGCGAGTGGGCTTCGCGCATCAGGGCCGCGATGGTTTCGCGATCGTCAGGATTCTTTTCGAGCTGCAACAGCCCTGCATCGAGGGCCTGCAGGCGCTCCTCGCTAGAGGTTTTGAAAATCTCGCGCAGTTCAGTGTCGTCAATCATCACGGTAGGGTGCTCCTGGCTGAGGTCTGTCTCGGTTGCCCGGCGGGGCGCACCCACCGGAGGGCTGCGCCCCACCTACCCATCCCGCTTGTGACTAGCGGCAAGCGGAACTAAAGCATGATGAGCCTTCCCCTTGAGGAAACCGGGGCTGGATAGCGCTCAAATTGCCTTTTTGAGCCGCATGGCGCTCTCGTTGAGCTGGTGGGTACCCACTTTGATTTGGCTAATGCCATTGGCATTTTCGCGGGCTCCGGTGTTGAGGCTGTTCATGGCGCTTACCACTTGCTGAATGGCCACCGCCTGCTGCTTCACATTGAGCGAAATTTGTTGGCTATTGAGCACGACGTCATTGACAGCGTCGGTTACCCCAGCAAAGGCGTTAGCGGTTTCTGCCGCAATTTTTACCCCCTCTTCTACGGTTTTGGTGCCCTCGTCGGTGACCATAACCGTAGAATTAATGGCGGTTTGAATATCGGCCACCAGGGCATTGATTTTCTGCGCCGACTGCTTACTTTGGTCAGCTAGTTTGCGAATTTCGCCCGAGACGACCGCAAATCCCCTGCCGTGCTCTCCCGCTCGCACCGCCTCTACAGCCGCGTTGAGGGCCAGCATGTTGGTTTGGTTGGCCAGGTCACTCACCAGGCCAGAAATGCCACCGATTTGGCTGGTCTGTTCACTCAGGCGCAGAATCTGACCGGCGATCGCATCCACCTTCTCCCGTAGGTCGGTCATGCCCTCTAGGCTGCGTTCGACGGCGCGGGTACCCCCTTCTGCCAGGGCCAACACCTGCTGTGCGCCAGCGGCTGCCGCTTCGGCTTGTTCCGCCGACTGCCGTGAGGATGCACCCAGTTCATCCATCGTGGTACTGGTCTCACTCACCGAGGCCGCCTGCTGGCTGCTAGTACGCTCCTGTTGTTCTACACTGGCCGCAATTTCACTCGCCGAACTGACAATATCACCCGCCGCCTGGTCCATAATTTGTGAGGCCTTGATCACAATCCAGGCCCCGATCAAGCCCGACAACAAGAGTGACAAAGTGGCTGCCGTTAGCAATGTAAATTGCAGTCGCCGTAAAGCCGCCGCCTGAATCGCCTCATCCTGAGCAACAATCTGATTTTCCAGGTCTTCCATAGCCTGAATTAACGTGGAAATCTCGCTATTTAAGGCACGCCCATCGCTTTCTCTCCAGGCCTGAATGCCAGCCTCACCTTGGTTTTGATTGACTAAATCAATAAAGCTCTGGTTGACTGAGATAAACTGATTGATCAGCGCGTCTACCCGAGCCAGGTTTTGGAGCTGTTCTCTGTTTTGACGCTGGGTGCTGAGATTTTCTGCTAAGTCTAAATAGTCTGTTCTGGCCTTGTTAAAGTCGAGCAGAGAAGTAGGATTTCTTTGTAGTAAATAGCCACGGGTAGAACGGGCCATGATTTCAACAGTCAGGTTGATATGATCAACTTTCTCTTTGGTGCTCGAAGCCTGCTTTAATTCTTCAGAGACTTTGGCAAGTTGGCGTACGTCAATGACCGTTATGCCAGCGGAAAGAATCAGAGCGATCACCGGCACCGAGTAGCCTAGCATGATCCAGTGACGTAGCTTCCAAAAGCCACGATTTTCCACAGGATGTCTCTTTGTAGGATGGGAAATTCGGAAGGATTTAGCCGGAGAAGTCATTGGTTTGAAGTTCATGTTTTATCTCTTATCAACTGGCTTGATCGACCACAAGTTCGCCCTGAGTCAACAACTTGGGCAGATCTAAAATGCTGATCAGCCTGTCGTCAAAGCGGGTCACTCCTCTGAGGTAAGGGTTGTCAGCAGAGTGAAGGGCTGTAGGCATGGCTGTAATCTCTGAAGCTTGTAGATAGACCACATCAAAGACATCGTCAACGATTACTCCTGCCACCAGCGACCCTAACCGCATGACCACAGCTTTTTGAGGGTTGGGGCCAGTACTGGTACGTAGATTAAAAAAGCGCCGCACATCTACCAGGGTTAAAATTTCGCCGCGCAAATTCATGTTGCCCACAATATGCGGCGGGCAACAGGGGATGGGGGTAATGTGGGGTACCTCAGTAAACTCGTGTACCGTCTTTAATTCCAGGGCAAAGTGCTCCCCTTCTAAGCTCACTACCGCCAACGCTGAACCGTCTGAGGCATTCTCCTCAATCACTCGCTGCGCTAAACCAGCGGCTCGAGCTTGCAGCACCTGCTGATCGGCGGCGCAAAACTGGGCCATAAATCGGTTGCCGCCGCCCTGGGCAACCGTCTGGGGTCGGTTCAGCGAGCGCTGCTCCAGGGCATCAGGATTGAGCAGGACAATGATGGTGTCGTGGTGTTGGGCTACTCCAACGGTGAGGGACTGCTCTGTATGAGCTAAATAAGGGGTTTCTAGGGCCGTAGACCTTTGGCTAGCGGCGATCGCTGTCACGCTTTGAATATCGTCTACTACCAGTCCCAGTCGCTGGCTGCCGCATTTTGCTAAAATCACGGCCTGGCTGAGCGTGTTGGGCCGTGAAGCGTAGCCCAAATGAACCCCAAGATTAAGCACCGTCAATAGCTGACCGCGCAAATTTAGCACCCCAGCTACTTCTGGCCCTGCTTCAGGGACTGAGACTAGGGCCGGTAGCAAGAAAATTTCCTCTACCCGTTCAGCGGCCAAACCATAGATGTTGTCACCGAGGGTAAACAATAGGTAAGCGGTGTCGTTCATAACAGATTACCCGTAGGCAAATGTGGCAGTGTAGACCGGCCTAATTGGCTCCGCTGCAGGTCTAAAAAAGCGATCGCCCTTAGCATTCCCGCCAGATCCTAATCAGCAGCAATCTTAAATAAAATACTTCAGCATAGAGGGGCTTATAGGGTTCTCGATTGAGTGAGGTACCCAATTGATGAGTCCTATATCCCCCCAGTTCCTGGCTGTCTAAGTTTCACTCCGTACCCCCCTTTGTAAGGGGGGCAGGGGGGATCTTCGCGATATACTTCACCCGAGTGAAATCCGCTATATATGAGGGGTTTATATCTTTAACGAGTGATGTCCTGCTTTCAGATTAGCTGGGTGTTAAGATAGCTTCCTATTTTCTTCCTAGATGCTCTTGCCACTGGGAAATGGTAATAGGGCTATGATCGTCTAGAACTGCGTCGGGTGGCAGTTTGGCTAGCAAGGTAAGACCTTGATTTCGCATTTTTTGAGCTTTATCAATTTGATTTTCTCGTTCATAAATGCTTGCTAAACCCAGGTAAGCATTGACAAAGCTACTGTCTAGGTAAATAATTTTTTGCAGATGTTTCTTGGCAGTGGCTAGATCATTTTGATCTTCGGCAATTTGAGCCAGCAAATAAATCATGTCAATCCTCAAGGGATGACGACTAAGTACCTGATGGCAAACCCGCTGGGCCTGGTCGTAACGACCGGTATTGGCGTAGGCCTGAGCCGCAATTTTGCCAGCGACATCGCATTGGGGATACTGCGAGAGTAGCTCTTCAGTCTGCTGAATAGCTCTGGCGTAGGATTTTTGCCTAAGGGAAGTTTTAGCTTCTTGCAGGGCTTGTTGAAGGGTGTTGTCTCCCGAGAGGGGGGAGACAACCTGCTCAGAGACCGTTGTGGGCTGACGGAGGCTAGCGGGACTGGGTCGGTGGGGGCTGGCACACTGGGGCAAATCTGCTGGAGCAGGTTTGGGTAGTGAGGGGCGCGGCCCAATCTGCTTTTTGTAAACCAGCGACTCGGGGAAAATAGTCACTTGGAAGTGGCTGGTATCTTGACGGTAGAGTTCATTGTGGCCAGTTATCAGGTAGCCCTGAGATCCTAGTGCCCCATAGAAGGTTTGCAAAATTTGGCCAATAGCCGTGCTGTCTAGGTAAATGAACACGTTACGACAGAGGATCAAATCCAGATCGGCCAAAGGAGATAAGGGAGAGCATAGCCCGTCGAGCAAATTACCCCACTGAAAAACCACCCGCTGACGCAGGCGATCGCAAATTTGATACCCCTGTGGCTGAACTTGAAAGTATTGCTGCTGAATTGGGGTTGGTGTCTGACGAAATGACCAGGCCCCGTAGAGCCCTTGACGAGCACTGTTGACCGCTATCTGGCTAATGTCAGTACCTATGAGCAGGGCATCCCATTGATCCCAATCAAAATGAAGTTCATCTAGGGCGATCGCGAGCGAATACAGTTCTTCCCCTGTAGAGCAACCAGCACTCCAGATCCGCAATCGAGGCTTAGGTGTCAGCTTCCCTTTAGCCTGGTCGAGTTTGCAACTAATAATTTCAGGCAATAAGTGCTCTGTCAACAGTCTGAATTGATTGCTATCTCGAAAGAAATAGCTCTCATTAATGGTTAGTAGGGAGTATAGAGTTTGCCACTCAGATGGTGAAGTATGCTGATCTAAAACACAAGCTACTTGAGCTAATCTGTTGTCAATGCGTGCTAACTCTTGAAGTAAGTAATTATGATAAGCAACTAAGGATTTCAGTCCTAGATGATTAGCCCGTTGCCAAAGCTTTTCTAATAGCGAGGCATAGTCCTGTTCACGAATAGAGATACCAGACTGATGGCTGATCAGACGGACAATGCGTTTGAGAACGGGGTCTTCCATGGATCAGTTTAAAGCGCTGGAGTCAATTGTGATAGCGTCTCGATCGTGGCCAGGATGGGTCAAAATGAGTTGACCTAAATTGACGCGCCACAGATTTGTCTTTTTAAAGTTAGCCCCTGCTAGCTGAGCATAGTCTAGGCAGGCCTCAGACAAATTGGCTCGAAACAGGTTGGCATTTTCTAAGGAGGCATTGCTCAAGTCAGCTAATCGCAGCACCGCTTCGCGCAGGTCTGCTTCCGTTAAATCGGCACCAGTGAGCACCGCCCGAAATAAATTAGTGCCCACACAACTAGCCCGTCGGAGGTTAGCCTTAGCCATGTTGGCTCCCATCATGCTGGCACAGCTTAAATTGGCTTGACACAGATTGGCATTACACAGGTTAGAGTAGTAAAAGGTTGTTCTGACTAAGTTGGCTGACTGCAAAATAGCCTCTCGCATGTCAACTTCGTAAAAATTAGACTCGCCTAGGTCGGCATCTGTCAATAGTGTTTCTTGCATATCTGCCTTGTAAAAATGTGAATGCCGCAGATTGGCGCTGGATAAATTAGCTGTATATAAATTAGTTTTATAGAAGTCAACCATACTCAGATTGGCGCTGCTTAGGTCGGCCATGCATAGGTCACAACGGTACAACGTTGACGACTCAAAGTTAGCTCTGGTGAATACGCTTTCTCTTAGGTTGGCTTCGTAGAAGTTGGCGTGGCGAAAGTCAACAGCCGACAGATTTAGCTTGCCAAGATCTGCACCTTGAAAATCAGGTTTAATGCTTGGGTGCTGAATTCGCCATGCATTCCAAGTCTCAACTCCTTTGTAGAGAATATTCAGGTGTTCAGTATTGGCCATTAAGCAGGACTCCCTAAGCGCTATATGGCGACATCTCAGCTAGATGGCCATAGATAAGGTGACGATTTGAAAAGAGACTTTGGGCATGGAATCGGTTGACAGAAAATCAAAATTATGGGTATTGATCAACTCCTTTACTCAGGGTTGTGGCCCCATCTACCGCAACTGGCCCGTACTAAATTTTCCCTTTATAGAGCCTTTGTTAACGCTTGTTCACGGAGTTACGTATTTTCCTCAGGGCTGTAGGAAGTTGGGGCTGACTACGGTTTGAGCCAAGGCGGTACCTCGCTGGGTTGACGGTCACGGCTGCATTGCTACCGCTCTTTTGGAATGAATTCCCCTAGGTCAGTCAGTGCCTCTTCGGACATCCCTTTGCTGACTCAGTGGAGATACCCAGACAGCCAGTCTCATGCACTAGCCCCAGGGGGATCGCGCTTGTCGGTGACAGTGCGACTGGTCTGGGTGGCGATAGTTAACCTAGACCAACTGGCCTTAGCTCTGATTTTATTGATTTGTTGCAATTCTTTTGTAATGAAAACAATAATTAAACCTATGTTTTAGTTGGGTGTTTTAAACCGCTCAGGGCATTCTGAAAATGGTTTGCTACAAGCGGTTAGGCCCTATCTGAGTCCTATGGGGGCTGCAAATTTTCTACAATAAAATCTCTACAATGAAAACTCTGTAGGCTAAGTATGGCTGTCGCCTGCTAGTTTGCGAGCCTGCACATTTCATCACGTATGCAGTACAACGATGACACCATCCAATGGGTTAAACTTCCTAAGCAATGGGGGAGAAACTGGGTCTCTCATTCGGGCGTTTAACTGGGCAGAGACCCCTCTGGGGCCAATCGAAACCTGGTCGCAGAGTCTTAGCGTTGCTCTTCAAATTTTGCTGTCTTCCAGATTTCCCATGCAGATTTTATGGGGGTCTGACTACATTCAGTTCTATAACGATGCCTACATCCCGATCGCGGGCAGCAAGCATCCTCAAGGGTTAGGGCAACGGGCTGAGGAGTGCTGGCAGGAGATCTGGGATTTCTCTGGAGCACTGCTGGATCAGGTGATGGCGACTGGGGAAGCGACTTGGTCAGAGGATCAGCCCCTGGTCTTGAACCGCAATGGTGAGGCGGAAGAGGGCTACTTTACCTTCTCCTACACGCCGATCTGGGATGAGTTGGGTCAGGTGGGGGGCATCTTTATTGCGGTTAATGAGACGACCCAAAAAATCTTAGGCGAGCGGCGGGAGCGGGCCTTGAGGGCTAAAGCTCAGATTGCTGCCGCAAACTTAGAGAACGTTTTAACCAGCATCAGTGATGAGTTTATGATGTTTGACTCCCACTGGCGCTTTACCTACGTTAACGATCGCGCTGTGGCCTCCCTGCAAAGGCCTCGGCAAGATTTGCTGGAGCAGTCTATTTGGGCGGTGTTTCCAGAGGCGATCGCTACGCCGTTTTATCGGGGCTTGCATGAGGCCGTGGCGGCGCAAACGGCCACCACCTTTGAGCTGTTTTGCGCCGATAAAGGGCGCTGGTTTGAAAACCGGGTGTACCCCTTTGAAAATGGGGTGTCGCTGCTGCGGGTTGACATTACCGATCGCAAACATTTGGAGCAGGCTCTCCAGCAGTCCCAGGAGCAACTAAATGATCTGCTCAATACGGCCCCCGCTTCGATCGCCCGTGGCCGCTTCTTTGCTGACCGTACCTACAGTCTTGACTATCGCTCGGTGGGCTGTGAGGTGCTGACGGGCTACTCCCTAGAGGAGATTACGCCCGATCTTTGGGAAATGTGCACCTTTGCCGAAGATCAAGCCGCGATCGCTGACGCCATGTTTAATGCGGTGTTTGAGCAACGGCCCGTTACGGTGGAGTATCGCTTTCGGCATAAAGATGGCTCCGTACGCTGGGTTTCAGACAGCCTGACCTCGCGCCGCGATCAGGCTCAAAACTGCTGGATTGTGACTATGGTGGGCATAGACATCACCGCCCGCAAACAGGCAGAAGATGCCCTGCGCTACAGCGAAGCTCACCTGGCGATGGCTCAGCGGGTGGCTCAGTTTGGCAGTTGGGAGTTTTACCCCACTAGTCAGCAGAGCGTTTGGTCGAAGGCGATGTTTGACCAATTTGGCTTTGACCCCGCCCAAACTGAACCCAGCTACAGCGAACTCATGCAGCGGGTCCATGCTGACGACCGGCCCCTGCTTGAGCACTATGTAGACCAGGCTGTACTTAAAAAGCAGCCCTACGCCTTTGATTTACGGGTGCTATTGCCCAATGGGGCAATCCGCTATTTACATTCTCGCTGTGAGCCGATGGTTGACGCTCAAGGCCAGGTGGTCAAGCTCATGGGCACCTGTTTGGATATCACGCAGCGCAAGCAGACTGAAGTCATTTTGCAGGAGAGTAAAGAGCGGTTACAGGTCGCTTTGCAGGGGGCTGACTGTGGCACCTGGGACTATGACTTGATTAGTCAAGCGCTGATCTGGTCTGATCGATGCAAAGTGATGTTCGGCATTGATCTCGATACAGAGATGAGTTTTGAGGTGTTTGCCCAGGCCCTTCACCCCGACGATCGCGATCGCGTCCAGCAGGCAGTGGTGGCCGCGATCGCTGACCACCGAGATTACGACATTGAAATGCGTACCCTTTGGCCCGATGGTACCGGGCGATGGGTGCGCTCTATTGGGCGAGTGTATGAGGACGGCCACGGGCAACCCTACCGCATGGCGGGAGTGGCGTTAGATATTTCTGCTCTCAAACAGGCCGAGATTGCCCTGCGCGAGAGTGAAGAGCGCTATCGGTTTTTGGCTGAGGCCATGCCTCAAATGGTGTGGATGGCCGATCGCAGCGGCGTTCAATACTGGAACCAACGCTGGTATGACTACACAGGTATTTCAAAAGATGCTGCGGTTGGGGTGGGCGGCACTCAGCTGGTACATCCTGAGGAACAGGAACGCACCCTGGAACTGTGGCAGCAGGCCATAGACCAGGGCAAAGGATTTGAAATTGAGCAGCGCATTCGCCGTTACGACGGCGTGTATCGCTGGTTTATTAACCGTGGTTTGCCGGTGCAAGACAGCAGCGGCGAAATCACCCGCTGGGTGGGTACGATCACGGATGTAGACGACAAAAAACAGCTCGAAAATGAGCGCGCCCGCCTCCTCGATCAAGAGCGTGTGGCCCGTGAAGCCGCCGAAAATGCCAACCAAATCAAGGACGAATTTTTAGCCATTCTCTCCCACGAACTGCGATCGCCCCTCAACCCAATTTTGGGCTGGGCAAAGCTGCTGCGCACCACCAAACTTACTGCGGCCAAGACTGAACAGGCTCTCGAAACCATTGAGCGCAATGCCCGATTGCAAGCCCAACTCATTGATGACCTGCTGGATGTATCCCGTATTTTGCGCGGCAAGCTGGTGCTCAACCATTTGCCTACTACTCTCAATGGCGTTATTCAAGCGGCACTAGAAACCGTCTATTCCCTGGTCGAAACTAAAGGCATCGACCTTCAGATTCAGCTAGATTCAGCTCCTGTTAGAGTCTATGGCGATGCTAACCGGCTTCAACAAGTGGTGTGGAACCTGTTGTCTAACGCGGTAAAGTTTACCCCTTCTGGAGGGCGGGTAACGGTGCAGTTAGACTGCTTAGGCTCCTGGGCTCATATTCGGGTAAGCGACACTGGTAAGGGTATTGATCTTGACTTTTTGCCCCATGTGTTCGATCGCTTCAGACAGGCCGACAGCACCACCACCCGAGACTTTGGCGGGCTGGGGTTGGGGCTGGCGATCGCCCATCAAATTGTCGAATTGCACCACGGTACCATTCAGGTTGAGAGTCCAGGCGAGGGCCAAGGGGCCACCTTTACGGTGCGGTTGCCGGTGACCTCAACGGCAGTAGCTTCATTAAAGCAGGGGACTCATTCAACCCACATCACTGACCTTCACAACGTTCACGTGATGGTGGTTGAAGACAATGGCGATAGTCGTCATTTAATTACAGCGACGCTGCAACAGTTTGGGGCCAAGGTCACAGCCCTACCCTCGGCCAATGATGCGATCGCGGCGCTTTCCCACATTCAGCCCGACATCTTGGTTAGTGACATTGGCATGCCCGGCATGGACGGCTACATGCTGATGCAAAAAGTTCGTGCTATGGGCCACACCCATCAAATTCCGGCTATTGCGTTGACCTCTTATACCACCGCCACCGATCAAGAAAAAATGATTTTAGCGGGCTTTCAAAAACATCTGCCCAAACCGATGGATCTAGCCCAGCTAGTCGAGGCAGTTTCATCGCTCGTGCACCCCCGGCCTGAGTAACTGACGATGAAATCTGAGAAACCTGAGCTTTGCAGCGGCAAACTGGCAACATGGAAAGATGATCGCGGCTTTGGGTTTATTCGGCCCGATGCCGGTGGCCAAGATGTCTTTTTCCCTAAGAACGTTTAAGCGTTCGAACGTTTCTAAAGTTTCTAGATGTCCTAACCCAGGTGACTACGGCTATGCCTAGCTGAGCAAGGGCATGCTGCAGAGCACCCCCAACACCTCGCTGGTGACCTGGTTAGCCAGCCTAAAGCAAAGGGCTGAACCAATTAGTTAACCCAATCTGCTAATCACAAGGGCCTTGCAGAATCCATAATCCTGTGTTGTAGTATGTATACTACAACGTACTCGATCGCAGGACGGTTACCGTCATGGCTTCCTTTCATCACGTTATTCGCTACTACAGCCGCTACCGCCGAGCGGCCGTCTTTAGCATTGCCGCCAGCAGTCTGTTTCAGATTGTCGATTTAGCGGTGCCCTACTGCATTGGGCAAATTCTCAACGTCCTTTCAAACCAGTCGGTTGACCCCCTTAGTCAAGGAATTATCAATCGGGTGGGTGCCGCCGTGGGCTACCCAGCCGGGGCGGGTCTAGCTATTGCCCTTTTTCTGTTCGTTATCTTTGTCGTTACTGTAGTACGCGCCCCCATTCAGCCCTGGCTAGGCACCTGGTTTCACTGGGATATTGCCCTGCGTACCCGACGCGATCACTCGCTATCGGTGGCGCGCAAACTGCTTACCCTGCCCCTAGGCTTCTACGACGAAAATAACCCTGGTCGGATTTCTGGCCGAGTGGCGCGGGGGCTGTCTAACCACACCTGGACCTATCCTGAAATTGCCGGTCAGCTGATCCCTCAACTGTTTCGCATTACCGGTATCTTTCTGCTGATTGCCTGGATCGACTGGCGGATTGCTCTAGCCTTCTTGGTGTCGTTTATCTTGATTTTGAGCTTTAGCTGTAAAGATCTAATTCGTCTCAACCAGAAAGAGCAAATCCTTGACAGCCACATCGAAAACACTGAAAGTCGTACCTCGGAGATTATCACCAACATTAAAACCGTGAAGGCCTTTGCCACCGAAACCCAAGAGCTACAGCGGCAGCAGCAACGCCTGGAACGAGAGTTCACGATGGTGCTTCACGTTATTCACAAGGGCTACGTCATTCTGTCCACCTGGCAGAATTTCATCATCCAGAGCTGCGTGTTCGGCGTTTTGGTGATGACGCTGCTGGCCACCCTGCAGGGACACATCTCGCTAGGGCACTTTGTCACCACCCTGACGGTGTCGAGTATGGCCTACTCCGAGCTAGAACCGATTAGCAACTTGGCGGAAATTTTTGCCCGCCGCTACGCCTCCATGCTGCACTTCCACGAATTTATGGAAGAGCCCCTGGGCACCGACGTGGTAAACCTGACCGACGCCCCCGAGAGCCTGCCCACCTATCAGTTCACCGGCAAGGTGCACTTCGACCAGGTGAGCTTTGGCTACGATGACCAAAAGCCCGTGCTGCAAGCCATCGATCTGCTGATCGAGCCCTACCAAACGGTAGCGCTGGTGGGCCGCTCCGGTTCGGGCAAATCGACTCTGGTGAAACTGCTGTTTCGCTACTTCGACCCCCACGGCGGCCGCATTCTGATCGATGGCGAAGACATTCGCCGGTTAGATGTGACGGGTTACCGGAAGCGGCTGGCGATCGTGCACCAAGAGGTGGACGTGTTTAACGGCACCCTGCTTGACAACCTCAAGTACGGCAACCCCACCGCTACTATGGAGCAGGTCAACGAAGCCTGCCGCATCGCTCGGGTAGATGAGTTCATTCATCGACTGCCCAAGGGCTATTACACGGTGGTGGGTGAACGGGGGTGCGGCTCTCGGGTGGTCAGCGGCAGCGACTGGGCATTGCCCGCGCCTTGCTAGTCAACCCCGATGTGCTGGTGTTTGACGAGGCCACCTCTAGCCTCGACTACGAGTCGGAGCGATCGATCCAGCTGGCCATGCGCTCGATTCTCGGCACGCGCACCACGATTATCATTGCCCACCGGCTCAGCACGGTGCGGGAGGCCGACAAGATTGTGGTGCTGGATGAGGGCCGCATTGCCGAAGTGGGTAACCACGAGGAGCTGCTGGCCCACGGCGGTATCTACCACCGCCTGCACGTGCTGCAAGAAACCGGCGAATTGGTGAGCTAAGCAAAGCCCCTGGGTGAATTCGTCATCTTAGGGCAATTGTACTAGCGCTAGCCGCCGCTCACCGGAGGAATCAGCACCACCTCGTCGCCGTCCTGGAGCGGAGTATCGTCGGCGACAAACTGGAGGTTGAGGCCCAAGCGGGTGCGATCGCGCCACGGTTCTAGTGTTGGATGCTCAGCCAGAGCGCGATCGCGCACATTGCCCACCGTTGCCCCAGCGGGAAACTGCCACTGTGCCTCAGGACTGCCGTAGGCCTCCTGGTAAATGGCAAAGAGTTTGACGGTGACGGTAATCGGGTCTGACACTGAGGCGATCGCTCCTATCTCTTGATGTTCTTCGCGGTCCTACTGGGCGACATCTATCCCAACCAGCCGAGATACCACCGTTTGAATCGCTGGCGCAAGCGCCTGAAGTACCGGCGACAAAATTACCACACTCCCTGCCGTAATGATGATGGTACGCGCCGTGGTCAAGTTATCCCGCTGAAACTGGAAGAAACGCTCATCCCAGCGCTCTACCTCCGACTTCAGCTCCTGACGACTCTGCTCTAGTTTGTCATTCAGCTCTTGACGACTCTGCTCTAGTTTGTCATTCAGCTCTTGACGGCTCTGCTCTAGTTTGTCATTCAGCTCTTGACGGCTCTGCTCTAGTTTGTCATTCAGCTCTTGACGGCTCTGTCCCAAGTCGCTTCTCAGCGCAATAATTTGCTCAACAACGTCGGTCAGAGTGGGTTCTCGATCAGGGGTTGTGGTCATAAGCACTCCTATGGTTCCAATTCTAGGCCAAAGCCTTCCTGGCGCACAGAGAACGCGATCGCCTAGCGTTCCCAGCTCGGTTTCAGTATTGGTAACGTCCCATAGAGCCCTGCTGTGCTCGGGCCATAGTAAAACCATCCGAGTTTGGCTGAGGCAACCCCATGACCCGCTCTGCATTCCCCCGACTGTGTACCCATCGTGTTGCCCTGTTAGCGATCGTCCTGGGGGCGACCCTGGTTGGTGGCTGTGCCGAGGTACCTGAAATTGTGTTCAGACAAGAGGCCCTGTCTACGGAGGCTGATATGGCGCTGGGTGGGGCTGCGCCCACAGCTGAAAATCAGGCGATCGCTCCAGCAGCAGAACCGGGAGCTGCGGATATGGCGAAACGGAGCGGCATGCCTGAGCCAACCCCGAGCGATATTGGCCAGCCTACGCCTCAGCTGGTCAAGCAGGCCAGCTTGGTGCTGGTGCTCACCGATATCGATACAGCCGTTACTCAGGTACAGACCATCATTCAGCAGGCTCAGGGCGATGTGCTAAGCCTGCAAGATCATCGTTCTCCCGAGGGCACCGCCCAGCAGGTTTCGCTAACGCTGCGGGTGCCCCAGGCGGAGCTAGACTCGGTGCTAGAAGCCCTGAGGCCGTTAGGAACGGTGCAGCAGCAGTCGTTGACCGCAGAAGACGTCTCCAGTCAGCTGGTCGATCTGGAGGCGCGGTTGAAGAATCTGCGCCAGGCTGAGGCGGCCCTGCTAGAAATCATGGCGCGATCGGGGGAAATTTCCCACGTGCTGGAGGTGGCGCGGGAACTCAGCACCGTGCGCGAGGGTATTGAGCGAATGGCGGCTCAGCAGCAAAATCTCCGGCGTCAAGTCGCCTTCTCCCAAATTGACCTGACCCTGCAAAGCCCTGTTACCTCAGTGCCACCGTTGCGGCCCGTGGGCGAAACCCTTGGCAACACCTGGAAATCGGCTACCCAGTCGGTCAAAACATTCACCGTTAGCGGTCTAAAGCTAGGGCTGTGGCTGCTAGCCTTTAGCCCCTACTGGGTGCTGCTGGCGGCGCTTGGCTACGGCGGCTATCGGCTTTGGCAGAGTCATTCGCAGCCGCCTGCGACTGCGGAAGCTGACAACAGCTAAGCGCTCTGGCCCAGCCCGCTTTCCCTGGTGACGTTTGCTCATACCGAATCTGACCTACAAAACCCCGATTCGAAATTGATACCTCGTAGGAGCATTGCACTGCAATGCCCCGACAAATCGGGGGTAGACAGATAGGATTTAGTATCAGATGCCGACTTGGGAACGCGGATTTTGGAGCGCTTAGCTGCGCAGCGTTACGCCGAACTGTTTCTCTAGGGTGGCACGCACCTTTTGGTGAACAGGGTCTACGGCATCGTCAGTAAGAGTCTGATCGGGGGAGCGGTAAACCAATCGAAAGGCTAGGCTGCGCTGTCCTTGGGGGACGCTTTCACCCCGGTACTCGTCGAAGAGGGCGACCGACTCTAGCAATTTGCCCCCGGCTTTGGTCATGGCAGTCGTTAGGTGGGCGACGGTGACCTCTAGGGGAGCGTAGAAGGCCAGGTCGCGATCGCTCACCGGGAAGGTCGAATACGCCGCGAACTTAACTGACTTTTGCAGTACCGGCACCAGGCAGGTCTCCAGCGCCGACCAGTTGAGCTGAAACACATAGACTTCGGCGGGCAACTGCCGCTGCTGGCGCAGTTGGGGGTGTAGCTGGCCAAAGCGTCCCAGCTCTAGCCGCCCCCGCACCCACAGCGATGCGGTGCGACCGGGGTGAAACCGAGGATCGGTGCTGTCGGCGCGGTAGTCAACCGCTAGCCCCAGGCGACTAAACACGCCGTCAAGCACGCCTTTGGCCTCGTACCAGGTGAGCGGTTGAGCCTGACCACTGGTAACCCACTGGCTCGATCGCCCGTCGCCTCCCACAATGCCACCGATCGCTTCCGCCTCGTGAATACCCGCCTCGTCTTGCCAGAAAATATGGCCAACCTCAAACCCGTTCAGCGGGCCGTTGCCCTGGTTGAGGTTAAAGGCGTAGGCCTCAATCAGACCATCGACTAGATCCTGGCGCAGGGCAGAGTATTCAGGAAAGAGGGGGTTGGCGAGGGTAACCTGGCGATCGCTAATCGGTTTAGTCAACGAGTAGTGCAGCAGCTCCGTTAGCCCAGCGGCGCGAAAGGACTCGCGCAGCCGACGGTGCAGGGCCGCTTCTACCGAGAGCGAGCCGCCGATCGCCTTTTGGGGCAGGGTATCGGCAAAGTGGTTGTAGCCGTAGAGGCGAGCTACCTCTTCAATCAAATCAATTTCGCGCTCTAGATCGCGGTAGCGGTAGGGAGGCACCGTCACCGCCCACACGCCCGCAGCCTCGGTCGCCACAACCTGGCAGCCCAGGGTTTCTAAAAGGGTTTGAATCGTTTCGGGAGGTAGGTCTTGGGGGTGGTCACCCAAGTTGGTGACCTGGCCGAGCAGTTGGGTGACCCGACTCAGCCGCAGCGTGAGCACCCGGCTGGGAATGGTGGCTCCTAGGGCAGTGGTGCCGGTGGTTTGGGCCACCACGGTCGCTCCGGCTACCTCTTGCAGGAGCTGGAGGGCGCGATCGCAGGCGAGTACCAACTCCGCCGGGTTTACCCCTCGCTCGTAGCGGGCCGAGGCCTCGGTGCGCAACCCCTGGCTGCGGGCCGACTTGCGAATGGCCGCCGCATCAAAAAAAGCGGCCTCTAGCATGACGGCTACAGTACCGTCGTGGACCTCAGTGGCTTCGCCGCCCATCACCCCAGCCAGGGCCACGGGTTGGTCATTGGCGGTAATCAATAGCGTCTCGGGGGCTAGCTGGCGCTTTTGACTGTCAAGAGTAACCAGGGTTTCGCCAGCATGGGCGTAGCGCACGCCGAGACTGAGGCTGTCCCCGGTCGTCACCAGGCGATCGCGGTCAAAGGCGTGGAGCGGTTGGCCCCACTCCAGCAGCACGTAGTTAGTGATGTCTACCACATTGTTAATGGGGCGGGTGCCCGCCGCCTGGAGTCGCTGCTGCAACCACTGGGGTGACGGACCAAGAGCAATATTTTCAAGCACCGTACCAATGTAGATGGGGCAGGCTTTGGCATCGGGCAGCGAAATTGCCGGAGCCCCTGAACTGCTGGGGACGGCAACGGACTTAGTGACTGGTAAATGCAGCGCTGCCCCCGTAATCGCCGCCACCTCTCGGGCAATACCCACCATGCTGAGCGCATCGGCCCGGTTAGCGGTGGAGGTCACGTCCAAAATCACGTCATTTAGCCCTAGTAGGGGGCGCACGTCCTGGCCCAGCTCTAGGGCTTCCGCCTCAAAGATATGAATTCCTTCAGACTCTTTAGCCAACCCCAGCTCGGCTAGAGAGCAGATCATGCCTGCCGAGGGTACCCCCCGCAATTTACGGGGCTTAATGGTCAAATCAACTACGGGCAGATAGGTCTCGACGGTGGCGACGGCCACGTAGATGTTGGCCTGCACATTGGCAGCGCCGCACACTATAGTTGACGTATTGGCTTCACCAATATCGACCACACAAACGCTGAGTTTATCGGCATCGGGGTGCGGGGTGCGCTCTACCACTCGCCCGACCACCACGCCATCAGCCCAGGTGCGTCTGTCCTCAATATCTTCGACCTCAAAGCCGGCCATGGTCAGGGCATCAGCCAGCTCCCCTGGAGAAAGCTGGACATTGACGTATTCGTTGAGCCAGTTCAGAGATATGCGCATGGTAGGGCTAGGAGACCGCTAAAACGTCTAGAACGCTGTGGTTTATTGCCCAAACATTCTACCCTGCGGCCATTGCATCTACCCAAAGGACAGCCGCCGATTGACCACATCTCCCCTAGGTCACTTAACAAAGGGGGATCGAAATTTCATCGACTTTTCACATTTCGCCTCAATTTCGCGCAGAAGTATATATCCCTTGGGATGAATGCTATAACCCCCCTCGGAAAGAGGGAACAATTGGGGTAATGTGGCAGTACCGCATGGGGTCGGCCCTCATAACCCCCGCATTCGCGGTGTTGTGGCTCCCTGTTGACGGCCTCCGCTGCTGGCAACTCAATCCCAGATGAGGCCTTTGAGCCTCGTTTAGACATCCACCACCTTGGGCCGCATGAGCTACTGCATCCAACCCGATTGTTCAAAGCCTAAGAACCCTCCCACAGTCAGTCATTGTCAATGCTGTGGGGCAGAGCTGTTGCTGCGAGGCCGCTATCGGATGATCCGGGCGCTGGGGCGAGGCGGTTTTGGGGCTACGTTTTTAGCCCGCGACGAACTACTGCCGGGCAAGCCTCCCTGTGTTATCAAACAACTGCGCCCCTCGGCTGAAGCTCCCCATATCCTTGATATGGCTCGGGATCTGTTTAAACGGGAGGCCAAAATTTTAGGGATGATTGGCAACCATCCCCAACTGCCCCGTCTGCTCGACTATTTTGAGAGTGGTCAAGAATTTTTTCTGGTCCAAGAGTATATCAACGGCTTTACCCTCCAGCAGGAGGTCAAGCGGGGTGGCCCCTTTACCGAAGCGGGGGTAAAGCAATTTCTCAGCGAAATTTTGTCGATGGTGCAGTACGTCCACGACAACCACGTTATTCACCGCGATATTAAGCCCGCCAATATCATTCGCCGCGACCAGGATAAAAAACTGGTGCTGATTGACTTTGGAGCCGTAAAAGATAAGGTCAACCCTGCCCAGGCAGCTAGCTCTGACCAGACAGCACTCACCGCCTACGCCATTGGGACTCCTGGCTACGCACCGCCTGAGCAAATGGCCATGCGCCCCGTGTATGCCAGCGACATCTATGCTTTAGGAGTCACCTGCATCTACCTGCTTTCCGGCAAAGCTCCCAAGGATCTTAACTATGATCCCAATACTGGCGAGCTCATGTGGCGTGAGCAGATTCACATTAGCGATCACTTTGCTGGCGTGCTGCAAAAAATGCTCGAAGTTTCGGTGAAACATCGCTATCAGAGCGTAGAGGCGATTCACCGCGACTTAGATCTCGAACCCTACATGGAAAGTTTGGCCCAGAACATGGCCTTCCCCTCATCAGGCAGCTCAGCCGCCAGTGGGTATAGTAATAGCTATGGTCTGGTCAGCGGTCCATCTACTCAGCCAGGTATGACTCCTTCGGGAGGGTCGCCATCGTCGCGTATGGCCGCAGCGATTCGCGCCCGTCGCGAGCGATCGCACTCCGATTCCAAGAGCGCTACCTCCCCAGGGCTGGGCCGCAATGGTGCGCCCCCACCTCGTCGGGTAACTCCTTCGGCGACCGTGCTCTCCTCAGAAGATGTCAAACAAAAGTACACCAAAGGGCGACGCGACTTTTCGCTACAGACGTTCAAAAACCTCGATCTTCAGCGCACCTTGCTGGCAGAAGCCAACTTTAATCAGTCGAAACTGCCTAGCGCCAACTTCCAAGGATCTGACCTCAGTAACGCTAATTTTGGCCGTGCCAATTTGAGTCGGGCTACCCTGCGCAATGCCAAGCTGGTCAAGGCCTACTTCCACTACGCCAACCTGGAGGGGGCTGACCTACGGGGGGCTAACCTGGCCCGCGCCTGTTTGTCTAATGCCAACCTGCGGGGGGCCAACCTGTGCGGGGCAGACCTCACCGGTGCGCTGGTTTCCGATGACCAACTGGCCTCGGCCCGCACTAACTGGTCTACGATTATGCCCAACGGCCATCGCGGTGTTCTGTAGGTCGCCTTGGCTTGATCTAGGGCAGGGCCGCCGCCTTACTCTGGGTAGGCTCAGTGGTAACGGTGGCCTCGGGAGCTGGCGGCAGTTGACGCGCGTTGCGTAGGGCAACTAGAGCTTCTTTGATGATCACGGCTGCCGGTACAGCCACAATGACGCCCAACAACCCCCCGACCCTTGCCCCCGACAAAATGGCAATAAACACCCAAAAGGGATTCAGCCCGGTGACGCTGCCCAACACGCGCGGGGCAATGCCGGTTTCTACCAGCTGTTGCACAACCACAGCGGCAACCAGCATCGGAATAGCAATTTTGATGTCTCGCAGGGCTACTAGCAGCGTGACAATAATTACCCCCACGGTGCCGCCAAAGGGTACCAGGGCTAGTAAGCCCACGGTGAGACCAAACAGTGAACCAAAGGGCACATTGAGCAGCCCAAAGATAATGGTTAAGGCTGTGCCAAAGCAGCTGGCAACAATAAACTGACCTAAAAAGTAATTGCGAAAGCTTTGCCGCAGGGTATCTGAGAAGGGCCGCTGAATGCGGTGGGGCAGCAGGCCCACTACCCCACCCCACACTTCTTCGCCGTGCTGGAGAAGGTAAAAGGTGAGCACAATGGTGAGCACCACATCGAGCAATTTGTTCGCGGTAAAGACCGCTACGTTGAGGGTGAGGTTGAGGGCCTCGCCCGCAATTGACTGAATTTCGCGCTTGAGGCGATCGCTAGTTTGACTGATGAGCCCATCTAGATTGATCGGCCAGCCCCATTCGGTTAATTTGCCGTCGAGTACGATCAGCTGAGTTTTGCCCGAGTCAAACCAGTCGGGCAGGCGCACCACCAGCTGCTGTCCCTGATCAATCACGAAGGGCAGGACGGTAATGGCTAAGGCCGAAAAACTCACCAGCGCCAGCGCCAAGACGAGAATGGCCGCCTGGCCGCGCTTGAGCCCCAGCCGTTCTAGCCTAGCCATGGGATAGCTGAGCAAAAACGCCAGCAGGGCCGCAATTAACACGGTCACTAAAATAGAGCGAAAGTAGCCAAAAATAATTGACGCCGCCCACACGTTCAGCAACAGCAGGGGGGTGGCCAACAGCACCAGGGTTGACTGGGCCATGGGACTGAGGCCATCCCACCAGCGGGCTAGCCAACTGGTCGTGATGGGTTCATCGCTGGGCGCTGCACCGTACTCCATACTCTCTGCTCAATCCTGGCTAGGTCGGTATTGCTGTGGCCTTAGCAGCCACTTACAGCCTACGGCAAAGCAATGGGTTTCCACCTTGGGCGATCGCTTTTTTTGTGGCCGAGGTATAGGTTGTCGTTTAGCACTAGGCACCCCAGAGGGTAATATGTAAACAATTTAAAACAAATGCTGAGATATCTTAGCTCTATTCTTAGTTTGCCTAGCCTATGCTCGCCCATCAACCCAGACCTACCCAAGGGATTACCCTTAAGCAACCCCATCCCCAAAAGGTGTTAGTGCTGGGCGACAGCCTGGTGTATGGCTTTGGTGATCCTGAAGGGGGCGGCTGGGTCGAGCGACTGCGCCGTCTGACGATGGAACCGGGCCGTCCCGGAGCGGTGTTTTATAACCTGGGGGTGCGAGGCGACGGCGTAAACCAGGTACAGCAGCGCCTTGCCCATGAGTTTCGCTATCGCGGCGAACTGCGCAATCGGCTGCCCGATCTCATTGTGCTGTCGGTGGGTATGAACGATTCGGCTCGGGTGGGCAACCCCTTAGGGCGTAACCGCACTGACTTTGATGACTTTGAGGGGCACATCGAAGACCTGTTGTCCCAAGCGCGGCAGTTGTGTCCGGTGCTGTTTGTGGGCATGACGCCGGTTAACGAGCAGGCGATGCCTTTCTCAGAGGTGCTTTACTATACCCACAGCGACCAGTGGCGCTATCGGGAGGCCACCCGCCTAGCCTGCTCTAGCCACAACATTCCCTACCTCGATGTGCTCAATCTGTGGATGAGTCGGGGTGAGGCCTGGTGGCAACCGCTAATTTCGGCAGATGGTCTGCACCCTAATGTGGCGGGTTATCGGGCGCTGCTGCACGACATTTTGACCTGGGATGCTTTTCAGGCTGCCGTAGATGTCCCTGCTGGCCCGGTTTAGGGCTCGCGATCGCACTCACCACCCCGCCCGCCTATGACAACTTCCAACGACGCCTCGGCCCCTCGGCATTTAATCGACGTCTCTAGCCAAAGCAGATTCTCTGTCGCCGATCGCAAGGCGGCAGGCAAAGCGCTGCGTCAAACCCTAAATCGTTCGGAGCACGGGGTATATCGGCCTGCTGAAAACCGGCTTGACCCCGTTGATATTCTAGAGGCTCAGGCGGCCAGTCGGGTGCCCAGCCTGGTGCCCCTGCGCTACGGGCGTATGCTAGCTTCTCCGTTTGCGTTTTTGCGGGGTTCTGCAGCGGTGATGATCGCCGATATTGCTACCGCGCCCACCACCGAGATTTATGTGCAGGCCTGCGGTGACATGCATGTCTCCAATTTTGGGGTGTTTGCCTCCGCTGAGCGCAACCTGACATTTGCCATCAATGATTTTGACGAAACCTACCCCGGTCCTTGGGAGTGGGATCTCAAGCGCTTAGTGACCAGCGCTGTGGTGGCAGGCCGCTATCTAGGGGGCGATCGCCCCCTCTGCCAGGAGGCGGTCATGGCCACCGTTGAGTCCTACGCCGAACATTTGCAAACCTATGCTGATTTCGGTTACCTCGACCTCTGGTACGACACTATTACCGAGACTGAGCTGCTGCAAAAGCTGCCCGATAGCGCTGAGAAATATACCCAGCGCATGCTAGCCAAGGCCCGCGATCGCAACCACCTACAAGTGCTCGACCGCATGACTGACCTGGTCGACGATCGCCACCATATTGTGGAGGTTCCGCCCTTGGTGGTACGGGCTGAAACCCTAGGCAATGCCTCTGCGGTAGTGGCCGCCCTAGAGTCTTTGATGCAGGGCTACTATGGGTCTCTGAGCGGCGATCGCCGGTTTCTGCTGTCGCGCTACCGACTGCTAGATGTGGCTCGGCAGGTCGTTGGGGTAGGTAGCGTTGGTACCCGCTGCTGGGTGCTTTACCTAGAGGGCAAAGACGCCAGCGATCCCCTCTTTCTACAGGTTAAAGAAGCCCAGCCTTCGGTGCTAGCTCCCTACTCCCAAGCGCCCTGCAACTATCGCTTGCCCGACGATCACCAGGGACGGCGGGTAGTCATTGGTCAAAAACTCATCCAAGGTTCCCCCGATATTTTTCTCGGCTGGGGTGAGCGTGATGGCGTTCACTATTACCTGCGCCAGCTGCGCGATATGAAAGGCGGCTTTAAGCTGGAACCCGAAAAATTTCAGGTGTCAAACCTGCCCAGCTACTGTGCCCTCTGCGGTTGGGCTCTGGCCCTGGCCCATGCCAAGTCGGGTGATGCGGCTATGTTGTCGGGTTACCTGGGCAAAGGCAATGCCCTAGGCGAGACCTTGATAGGGTTTGCCGAAGCCTACGCCGACCAAAACGAGCGTGACTACGAACGTCTAGTGTCCGCCGCCGCCCGGGGGCGCATTGCCGTCGAGCGCGACGCTTAGCCCGAGTTCAGTCTAGACAGCCCTCGTCTAGGTCGGCGGCCATCACTGGCGGAAACGCCCCCGGCTGAATAGGACGCCCTAGCACAGTATTCATGGAACGAGGAGCGGGCCTTGAGCTGCCCTCGCAAAGGGCCTCTACCTCAATCTCGACCAGCATATCGGGGTTAATTAACGCTGGAATTTCGACGGTGGTGTTGACTGGCGGATGGTCGGCAAAAAGCTCCTGGTGGGCAGCGGCAATCTCTTCCCAGCGCGTCATGTCGGTGACGTAGATGCGGGTTCTCACCACATCCCTGAGGTCGGCTCCTAGCTCTTCAAGGGCTTGCTGAATAATCTCAAAGCAGCGCTGGGTCTGGGCATAGGCATCGCCCGGGGCAAAGGTGCCGCCCTGGCCATCGCTGGGAGCAGTGCCCGAGACAAAAATCTGCTGTCCTACCCGCAAAGCTCGGCAGTAGCCGACCTGCTCTTCCCAAGGGGTGCCCGAAAAGACCCGCTGCCGTGCCATCGCTGTCCTACTGCAAAACCAGCTTCAGCATAGCGTTATTCCTGCCCTGTGTCCGGGCCAGATTTTATCGTTTTAGTATGTTAAGTGCTGTCAAATCTTTCGCTGCTTGCTGAACCTTTCCCAGCTGAATCTTTAAACTGGTATGGGGGCTAGTGGGATTGCTCGGGAGATGAAAACAAATATCTCTGTTCACGAAATAGATCGACTAGAAGCGCTCCGAGAATATCATATTCTCGATACTCCTTCAGAGCAAATATACGACGATATTACAACTCTAGCTGCGTTTATCTGTGATGTGCCGATTGCCTTAATCAGCTTAATTGATGCCGATCGCCAGTGGTTTAAGTCAAAAGTAGGGCTAAATACTCAAGAAACCCCGCGCAATATCTCATTTTGTGACCATGCCATTTTGAATCAAAGCATAATGATTGTTAATGATGCTCTAGATGATGAGCGCTTTGTTAATAATCCATTGGTGACCTCTGAACCCGGCATTCGCTTTTATGCCGGTGTGCCGCTAACTACCCCCAGGGGCTATCAGCTAGGCACGCTATGCGTGATTGATCATCAACCCAGAGCTTTGTCAGAGGTGCAGCAGAAAACCCTTGCTGCCCTCGCCCGTCAAGTTGTCATTCAAATGGAGCTTCAGCGGGTGTCGGCTCACTTGGCAGCGGCGCTAGACAAGATTGATCTGATGGCCGGGTTGGTTCCTATTTGCTCGTACTGCAAGGGCATTCGCAATGATCAGGGCTACTGGTCTACGGTCGAGAAATTTATTGAACAGCATTCTGCCGTAGAGTTTACCCATGGGGTTTGTGATGGCTGTATGCGTCATCACTTTCCTGATGTCGCCAACGTTTTGCTACCCCAATCTGACCGAGCAAATCTAAGCTATGACGCCGACCAAGGAGATGCCTTGGTCGGCTGATAGGGGCAATGCGTCCCCCGCATCTGTGAGGGCGGTTCTACGATGACAGCTGATACCAAATCCTACTGGGCTACCCCCGATACCACTGGGCGAACCGCCGTAATATGAAGTCCGATCAATTAACCAACAGAGAACGGCTTGCCTGCCACTATAAATGCGGATAGGATGAAGCCGACGAACTAGGTAGGCTAAGCTTGGCTCACGACTGCTAACGCCTTCTCCACACCGTTCAAGGCTTGCTGTACTTCATCGGCGCTGACATTGAGCGGCGGTACAAACCGCACCACCTGTGGTCCGGCGGGCACCAGCAGCAGCCCCTCGCCCATGGCTGCTTTGACAATATCCACCGACTTAATCGCCGTCTCCGGCTGAAGCACGAGGCCATTGATCAGCCCCCAGCCCCGCACCTGGGCCAGCAGGGTTGGATACTGCTGCACCAACCGTTGTAGGCCAACTCTTAGCTGCTCTCCGCGCTGTTTGACGTTGCTCAGTAGATTTTCAGCCTCTAGGGTTTCGCATACCGTCAGCCCGACCCGGCAGGCAAAGGGGTTGCCGCCAAAGGTGCTGGCGTGGTCGCCCGGTTCAAACACCGCGCAGGCTGCTTTGCACAGCAGCGCCCCAATCGGAATGCCGCCCCCCAATCCTTTGGCAGAGGTGAAGATATCGGGTTCAATGCCCAGATTCTCAAAGCCCCACAGGGTACCGGTGCGGCCCATACCCACCTGCACCTCGTCAAGGATCAGCAGAATGCCTTTCTGATCGCACAACTGACGCAGTCGTTGGAAATAGGCCACATCGCCGGGGCAGACGCCCCCCTCCCCTTGTAAGGCTTCAAGCATGATCGCTGCCACCTGGGGGGTTTCGGCGTCAAGCTCATCCACTAGCGCCTCTAGAGCGGCAATATCGTTGTAGGGTACGTAGGCGAAGCCCGGCATCAGCGGGTCAAAGTTTTTTTGGTATTTGGGTTGCCCTGTGGCGGTGACGGTGGCCAGGGTGCGGCCATGGAAGCTAGCCTGGGCGGTGATAATCAACGGGTTGGCAATGCCTCGTTGGGTGTGGGCATACTTGCGGGCTAGTTTAATCGCCCCTTCGTTGGCCTCGGCCCCCGAGTTGCAGAAAAAGACTTTATCGGCGCAAGAATGCTCGACTAGCCAGTGGGCTAGCGCTCCCTGTTCGGGCACGTAGTAGAGGTTTGAGACGTGGTGCAGGGTCTGAATTTGCCGGGTTACGGCTTCGACCATGGCTGGGTGGGCGTGGCCCAGGGTGCAGGTGGCAATGCCTGCGACAAAATCGAGGTAGCGACGGCCCTCGTTATCCCACACAAAACAGCCTCGGCCCTTAGTGAGCGCAATGGGAAAGCGCCCGTAGGTGGTCATGACATCGGCATCAAACTGGGTGGGGGAGAAGGCCACGCTGCCGTTTGAGGTCACGCTCAGCGACTTAAGGGAGTTTTGGACGAGGGTTTTTAGGCTCACGGTTGGGGGAGGGGGAGTAGGTGGATAGCAGGTTTTGGGTTTGGGTATACGGTTCACGCTCAGCGGCTTTGCCGATCTCTGGCACCTAAATACCTAACCTCTAACTTGGATCGAGCATAGCGGAAACCCCAGGAAAATCAATGGTGCTCTGGAGCGATCGGCCGCGATTAGCGCTGGATTGCCCGCTGACGTTCGGGGCGATTTTGCCGAATGATCCGCAATTTCTCGCCCAGGTACGTTAAGTTTTGAGGCTCGCCGCCGTAGCGCCAGCGTACGTAGGCATGGGCAATTTCGTTGGCGGCCTGGGCCGGCTGGGGTTGGGTTTGCTGGTACAGGCGTTGGCTGTGTTCGAGGGGGGTTTCGGTGGGGGTTTTGCCTAGCCCCCGCTGGTCAAAACAGGTCAGCATTTGTTGATATAGGCGTTCGGTGGGAGCCATGCGGCGCAGTTGTTGGTAGCGCCAGCCGCGCCGCAGGCCCAAAAAGGCCAGCCAGCTAGCAAAGCCCAGGCCAGTGGCGGCGGCAATGCCTACCATAATGCCAACCCAGCCTAGGGTCAGCAGGGCGTTAAAGGTGCGGATTAAGTAAGCTAATCCCTCACTGAGTAGGGTGATCAAGCCTTCGACAAGGCCCACTAATGGGGAGGGTAACCAACCGGCTAGCCAGTTCCAAAACCGCCGCACTAGGCTAAAGGCTTCGTACTCTCTCAGGCTGGGAGGAATTAGTTCGTGCCCCGGAATGGGGTCAAAGCCAAACCAGCCGTATTGGGGAAAGTAAACCTCGGTGATGGCGTAGGCATCGGTGTTGCGCACTACGTAAAACCCCGTTAAGGGGTTGAAGTCGCCTTCGCCAAACCCGGCCACCAGCCGCGCTGGAATGTCGATGGAGCGCAGCATGACGGTCAGCACGGTGGAGAAGTGGTCGGGGTAACCCCCTTCGGTTGTAAATAGAAAACTCTCGACTAGGTCTTGGTCAGCGGTGAAAAAGGGCAGCTCAGGCTGGATGGTGTAGCGCTGCTTGAGGGCCTGAGCCAGGTAGAGCGCTTTTTCGTAGGGATCGCTTAGGGGGGTGGGAGAGGTGGCCAGCAATTCCTCGGTTTTGGCCCGCACCGGCTCGAGAATAGCGTCAGGTACTTGCAGGTAGTGCGATCGCATGCCGGGCGGATAGTTGGTACCGGCCTCGCGCAGCTGGGTGCGATCGCGGTAGGGCACCCGCGACACGACTGAATAGGTCATACCCTCTTGCAGGAGAACTGGCGACCTCAGACTGCCCTCGGCATCGATCGCTACCTCCCGGGTAGGAAAGTACAGTTCCCTAGGCTGATACATGGCCGGAATCAGGTTGGGCAGTTCGCTGACTAGGGTGTAGGTTTGCACCACCTCTCGGTAGCGGGCCAAGGTGGGGGTAATGGGCAAGAACATCTGGCTGGAAAATCGCCAGCGCCGCACCCGCTGGGGGTCGTCATTGCGCGAGATATCCCACCCCTGACCGGTGTATGTGTCAAAGGCGAGCACTCGCCAAAAGCCCGGAGCCTGCGACCTGACCCGCATCACCACCTGGGGGGTCATAATGCCCCGCAGATTTTGATTCATGCGCTGGTTAAAGCCGTAGTAAGACGTCAGATCGATCACACCGGGACCGCTGGCTCGGCTGCTGCCGCTGCCCTGAATGGTGCCGCCCTCGCCGTCCTCAAACCCCTCGCCAGCTTCGTTACCGTTGCGCTGGTAGGCCGGGTTAATAATGCTTTCGCCCGAAAAGTCGTCGGGGGTGTCGATCACCGAGCTCACCGGAAAATTCTGAATCTGGTATCCCGGCAGTCGCGGCAAAAATAAAAAGATCAGCAGGCCCAGACTCACGATTAGTGCCACTAGACCAAGAAATCGTCCCAGGGTCGGTCGCAGTTTGACGTTGCCCCAGGCTCCACCACCCAAGCCCAGGCGCGACTGATAATCTAGCCCCAGCACTGGCACCGCTACCGCCAAAAACAGCAGGAGTAGCGGGGCAAAGGCCAAGGTCTGGCTAATGGTGGCGGCCACCCCTAGCAAAATTAGGCCAATCATCATCGAGTAGCCTAGGTCTTTGCGCCGGGGTAAGTCAAAGCTGTGTAGCACCTGCAATTGCACCAGCAGCTCCGCCAGCACAATTCGGGTATCGCCCGGCTGCTCAATCAACCGGGAGAAAAAAGCTGCCAAGGCCATCAGCATGCCAATGGCAATAAAGAATTTAACCGCCACGTTGCGATCGCGGCGGCGTTGCCAGCTAAAGGCTGCTCCCACAGCGCTCAAGGGCACTGCCAGCAAATTCCACCAAGACGCCTGAGTGACCCCCGCCGCCGCCACTACCACCGAGCAAATGCCCAGGGTCACCAGCACCTGCACTAGCACCCGCAGTAACAAAGAATCTTCAATTTCCTGGGGCGGAATCGGCCTAGCCAAAGGAGACGAGGCTATCCAGCGCGAAGCAACCATGGCGGCAACGGGGTGAGGGTCGCCTCCATGCTAACCGCTGAACTAGCCTCTGCCCAGATTAAGGCAGAGGCCTGCACCTGCCTCAATCGGGAGGGTTAATCATCGGCCACTACAATCTGAAAGCTTAACGGAGTCTCCCCTTCCAGACTGACATCCAAACGATGTACCGCACCGGGTGCGGCTACCAAGCGCAACACCAACTCACCGGGGGTTGTGCGCTCAGATCCTAGGGTATCGCCCAGCGCAGTGAGCACCAAACTGCCGCTAGTCGGCAGCAGCACCCTCACCTCAAGCTGACAATCTGGAGCTGCCTGATAGGTAGCCTGCACTGTCAGCGCACCCGCTGTGGCCAGCCAAGTTTGCGTTTGGGTGGGGTTGGTCGCCGATACCGTTAGCGACAGGGCTTCAAAAATACCCTGGGCAGCCAGCATAGCCAGGGCCACCTGCTGCGGGGTGGATGCAGTGGCGTAATCGACCTGAGCCAGGGTTTGCGTCTGGGCCGAGCGATAGGCAGGCCGAGCCACTAGTCCTGCAATATATTCTAGGGTTTGGGGCTGGTCGGGAAACAACTCTTCTACCGCGACCACTAGCCGTCGTCCGGTTTGGCGAATTTCGTGTACTGCTTGCTGGCACTGGTTGAATAGATCGCTCAAGACCTCTTCGGGCAGCCTGCTGGGAACCGAAAGATTTTTGAGGTGGTCTAACCAAATAGACGCTGTGCCAGACTTTAGGGTGTCAGGATACTCTTGCAATCCTTTTTCCCAAGGAAACAGAGGCGGGCGTTGGGTAATCTCTTGCCGCAGGCGGCGCTTCAAAAGGGCTTCGAAATGAGGTTGCACAGTGGATAGGTCTCCAGAGTCAAAAACAGGGGTGTCGTTACTATCGATCGCGGCGTTACCTGGCGTTGCTGATGCTGGAGTAGATGTCTCAAAGCCAGGGTAGACCTGAGAGGTAGGTGCAGTATCTAGCCCCTCCAGCTCAGCCGTCTCAGCATCAACCGCCGGAAAAAAGTGCGTTCCTGATGGCGAGTCATCCGTCGAAAGGGGCTCTAGTAAAAGCCTTAGAAGGATGTCTTCGGGGATATCTGAGTCTCTATTCATGGCCTGGCACGGTCTGTCCGGATGGATGTTTGAGAGATCTTAAACGTTACGAATTTCCCAAGCCTGCTCCAGCAGCTTAGTCCACTGTTTTTGAAACTGGGTAGGGGTCATGGCCAAGATCTTAGCTGCTTCGCCATCGGATACGCCCTGCTGTTTAAGGGTTAGTAACTTAGTTTGCTTGACGCTGATCGTATCTTGCAACTGCTGCCACTGCTGAAGGGTCAGGCCTAAGTTGGTCTCTAGACCCGCCTCCAGCCACTCATGCACCAGTTCCCAATGGTGTGACAGGGCAAAGCGCAACAAATGATACTTAAACCGTTGCTGTAGATAGTCGCGCTGGCGAGGGGTGAGGTTGAGCAGCGACTCTATCTCTTGAGTGGGTAGGTCGAGCAGTCGCAGGGTGAAATAGTCGGCACATTCGTCCTGGTTGCGCTCTTTGAGGTACGCCAGCAGCTCTTCGACCACCCGGCCCCGTAGAGAATTTTCGGGTAGATCATCGGTCTGGGCGATCATCTCTTCGCGCACCCGCTGGTGGGAGGCCGCCGGGCGCACATCATCGCCGTCACCGCCGTAATCAGTGGCTTGCTCAATATCAATCGCGAGCTCTGGGGGCTGCTGCTTAGAGAATGTCTGGGCCCGCAGAATGATTAGCTGCTGGCTGCGACGACCCGGTAGGGGAATGCGGCGCTTGCCGTAGCGCTCTGAAAAGGCCATGAACTCGGCGAGTTCTAGCAGGGTGCGGGGCTGGTAGCGATCGGCTAGCTGATTCTCTCGTCGAAAGGCATTGAGCGCTTCGACGTAGAAAATCTGTAAGAAGTCTTCGATCAGGGCTAACCGCGCCTGATAGCTGGTTTGCACCTGGGGCGGTGTGATGTAGCGATAGACAATGGCGCTGAGGGTGCTGTGCAGTTCAACGCGCCCCTGACGTGATCCTAAGTTGTAGTACTTAAAACACTGCTCTAGACGATGCTTGCCTAAAGACTTGGCCCAGGATTCGACATCGCCCGATGCCTGAATGCGATCGCTCTCGCTACAGATGCGCTGTACCTCTGTGGCCAAACGCTGGGCAAGCTGCCGACATCCTGTTTCGGGGGCCGCAGTGCCGGTTTTTAATTCTTGGTAGAAAAGCTGGCTAAGCGAATCCACGCTCAACGTACAGATACCCTGACTCAATCTGGCTATCCTCAAAAAGCTACACAAAACAGTGAAGCGATATTCAGGTATGTGACGCGGTGGATGCAGCCCCCTACAACCTGGCAGCAGGCTTACCTCAGCTAGACTGGTCGAAAACGCCAGCCTCGGGTAAGTTGAAAGATAAATAGCAGCCGTATCGGTAGAATAACCCAGGTTGTAAGTTGTCCAACATCCTAGCATCTGTCCGTAAATATATGGACAAATCGTCTAAGGGCGATGTGAGAATTCAGCCGATTGACCTAGGGATATCTGTCGCTAGCACTGCTACCTTTCTGCTCAATACCCGGTGATCGCAATGGATCTCGACGCTCAAGTCGCCTCTCTCCAACAAAATGCCCCTGACGATGGAGTAACCGCTAACGCCATTACCACCATTGCACCGACTTTAAAGGCGATCGCAGGCCAGCTCAAGCACGAGCAGTACTACGTGCTACAAACCCTAGAGCAGGGGTGGATGATGACTACTCTCAGCAACCGCACCCAGCCCGACAGCCAAAAAAATATCGTTTATGCCTATCCCACCCTGCAAGATGCGGCTACTGGCCAATCCGCCAACGATCCCCAGGTGATGGCACTGCCGGTGCCAGTCGTGCACATCCTCTTTCAACTGCTGGCTATGCAGCCTATCGACAGCCTGATCTTTTTTGAAACCCCCGGCAAAATTGGCCACGGTGTCGAAATTCGTCGCCAAGATGTACAGGCTTTGATTCAAGCTCAGCTGCAACAAGCCCAGCAAACTAGCCCTATTCCGCCCAATATGGCTTAACCACAAAATTTTTGCTAAACCTGTACAGACGATGTGCTATCTTATAAAGCCCAAGGGCGATTAGCACAGTGGTAGCGCGCTTCCTTCACACGGAAGAGGTCACTGGTTCGAAACCAGTATCGCCCATACAGCAAAAGCACTGATGCGTAAAGGTTCCAGCCCTTATGCATCAGTGCTTTTGAGGATACACTAGGCTAGCACAAGCCACGATAATCATCTGACTGAGTATCATTTATGGTTCGTCTCGGCTATAGATTGGGCGATCGCGACGATTGTCCGCCGCCTCGACAGGATCTATGAATCTTGCCAAAGCGTTGCAATTAGATACTTTCTGGAGACTCGTGGCCCTTCTACTGTCCCAGTTAGTTATAGGAACAGAACCGCTTGAATCGGTGGGTCTATCATGGAAGCTGGGATTGAGCTTTGCCTGTGTCGGGTTAAAGCTGCAAGTGCCCAAATTCTAGCGAAACGACCCGGCTTAGCCTGTTTGCAGCCATAAAACGATAATGGGCTACTTGACTGCCTTTCTACAAGCTGAGTTCGCTAGACAACTTCCTCATGGTTGGTCGTGCCGCTCAGAAGTTCAAGTATTGCCGAAAGAATTGGTTAATGTATTGGGCTATTCATCTAGAGTGGATATACTTCTAGAAAGAGAGCAAGATAGCAAAAAGCTTTGGATTGAGTTTGAAATTAGCAGGGCTGATCCGGTCGCCAACCATGCCAAGTTTGCGACGTCCCACTTGTTTAAGCCGCAGCACTCAAATGATGCCTTTATTAGCATGGTTAGCTCTCATGTAACCAGGGGGAGACGCAACTTGGCAGCCAACTCCATTTCCCTGATGAGAGAGGTTGGGATGAATGCCTTTCAAACTGTTCTGCTACCCCAATTTTCACCCAGGGAGATCAAAAGAATAAATCATCTACCTCAAGAACTCATTCTTGTTGAGTCACTTGACATTAAGGCCGAGATATTTCGTGCAATTTCAGTATCCGAGTTTGTTCTTGATCTTCAGGATAGACGACTTCACTTCGCTGGAGATTTTCTTGAAGTTTTCCTAAATCTTAGGCAATGGAACTACGAAATTCTCCATGATCCTACTGCTCAAGACAAATGGGGACAACGTACCATCACCTATTTTGTGTTTGATCCTTACTCTCGCAAGTTTGCCCCATCAAAGTTTTGTGCCTACTCAGGAATCTGGAAACACAGGAAAACCACCTCATCTTTGCAAACTTCAGGATCATCGAATTCCGTTATGACTGTTGACTTTTACACCATTCTAGATGGTGCTTACAGCAACTTTGATGGGCGTCGGGCCAGAATTCACTTGACCAATTGCTTGGGCATGACAGCAATAAATTTATTACAAGCGCCTCATTTTGAAAAGATCTTTGAGGAATGGTTAAACATCTTTGGAAATTCTATTCGAGTACACCCTGCGGGTCCAATTTTTCTCCTCCCGCCAACTTGGTTTAAATAAATTAGAAACTTTCATTAGACCGGTCGAGTCGTTAGCCCAGCGTCAAGGAACTCAACAATGGATTCCCAACCGGTCAACCTGTAAGGGCATTGGCTTGGCCTGAGGCCTTACCGCCGTTCGCCCAGTGGCATGGGGGGCTAGCCAAGTAGGATTTGGTATAAGCCGCTTTCTGTATCGCTTTAGTCGGTGTTGCTGAATCGAGGCATGAATTTAGGTAGAGGTGAATGGCCATCACCTTTACGGAAGACATTGTATTTTCGATTCATACCCTTATTCAGCAACGCCGATTTTTTAGCGGTTCCTCAACGTTAGTATGGGAAACGATTTACACTGCCAGGTGCTGGCTGACTGACTGCACAATATGCTGCGTCCAGCGATCGACTAGGTCTGCATCAATGGCTTCGACCATCACTCGAATTACTGGCTCGGTGCCGGAGGGGCGCACTAGCACCCGACCCTCGTTGCCCATGGCTTGCTCGGCGGCTTCCACGGCTTGGCAAACCGGGGTGCAGTCTTGCCAGTTAAGGCGGCGATCGCGATCGACTACGGCCACATTCTGAAGTTTCTGCGGGTAGGTCTGAAAGCTGTTATCGACTAAGGCCGCCAACGACCCGCCTAAGCTCTGTACCAACGTCGCCAGATGCAACGCGGTGAGAATGCCGTCGCCTGTCAGACTGTAGTGATGGCAGAGGATATGACCTGACTGTTCGCCTCCGAGCTTGGCCCCTCGGTTAACCATTTCGCTGTAGACATTTTGGTCGCCCACCTGGGTCCGCACCAGGGTGCCTCCCAGCTTTTCCCAGGCGCGCTCAAAGCCCAGATTAGCCATTACCGTAGAGATCAAAGTGTGATTGGGCAGTCGCCCCTGATCTTGTAGGTGCTGACCCCAGAGATAGAGAATATAGTCGCCATCGACTACCCGACCTTGGGAATCTACCGCCATTACCCGGTCGGCATCGCCATCAAAGGCAAAGCCCAAATCGGCTCCGTGGGCTGCGATCGCCGCTTTGATCGGCTCAAGGTGAGTCGATCCGCAATCAACATTAATGCGATCGCCATCGGGAGCACCATGCAGAGCAATGACTTCAGCGCCAGCTTCCAAAAACACCTGCTCTGCTAGGCGAGTGGCTGATCCCCAGGCCATATCGAGCACCACCTTCATGCCTGCTAGATCGAGGCCAGGCTGAAGGGGTTCATGCAGAAAGCTGGCGTAGCGATTGACCAACTCAGGCCGGTAGTAGCACTGTCCCCAGGGCAAGGTCACAGCAGCGACCCCATTGGCTTGGCCCCGCAAGGCGGCTTCAATAGCGGCCTGTACAGTACTGCCTAGCTTGGTACCATCGCCCCCAAAAAACTTAATGCCATTGTCGGCAGGTGGGTTGTGGCTGGCCGAAATCATGATTCCTCCTAAAGCCTGGCAGGACTCGGCTAGGTAGGCTACGGCTGGGGTCGGGCACAGCCCAATGTGCCATACATCTAAACCAGCAGAGGTCAGCCCAGCGGACAGTGCCGAAGCCAGCATTGGCCCCGAGGTGCGGGAGTCTTGGCCTAAAATCACTGGCCCCTCGGCTAATCCCTCAGCCTGCATAACCAGCCCAGCCCAATAGCCAATTTCCATAGCCAAAGGAGCCGTCAAAAGATCCCCGGCTTTGCCGCGAATACCGTCGGTACCAAATAGTGGGCCAGAGGGGAGTTGCAATCTACCTAGTCCCAAAGCCGATAGCTCTGCGGTGGTCTCTGTACCTTTGCTCGGTTTGTCAGCAGGTACAATGCCCGGCGGTCTGACTGGAGAACTTACCATGTTAATTTTCCTCACACCTCACACTCACAGTGGAGGATAACACCTCTGCCTTAGGATGGAACCATCCCTCTGGATCAGTTACACCATTGTCATGGCCTTAAATAGCTCTACCGAAAGTGTTGATCCCCGTCTAAAGGAGGGAATTACCCTGTTTAACCAAGGTGATTACTACGCCTGCCACGATGTATTGGAAGCGATCTGGATGGAAGCAAACACCACTGACAAACCTTTTTACCAGGGTATTTTGCAGATTGCGGTAGGCCTGTACCATCTGAGCAACCACAACTGGCAAGGGGCCAGCATTCTCCTAGGAGAAGGAGTCAACCGTCTGCGCCCCTTTGAACCCGCCTACGAAGGAGTCAATGTAGAACGCCTGGTTGACTGTGGTTGGGCCTGGCTCACCACACTGCACCAGACCGGGCGGGAGCAGGTGATCGCGGTGGCCGCAGCGATCGCCTCAGCACCGGCCCCCCTGCCCTCAGCCTCGTCCTCAACCATATCCCTCACGGTGAATGGCGAACGACTCATATTGCCGACTCCACATATTTACAACGCCGATCCATAACGCCACAAAAACGCCGCAAAACTTTCTCCAGATCAGCCTGGCTGATTGACCGCCGAGCGAGGAGGGGACTATTTGGCCCTGTCAGCAGCGGCGACGGGCCTCATCCCTATATTCACTGTTCCTTAAATACGCAGAGATATCTACTGTAAATACACAGATATCTCTACTATCTGGTGGCTGACAGGTCTGGCTTAGCTGCTCTAATAATTAGAATCACCCTGCCTGCTAGGATAAAATTTGTGCCGCTGGGGCGCGCTGTTCTCTCGTCGACGCAGACTATGCAAATTTATTTAGACTACAGCGCTACTACGCCTCCTCGCTCGGAGGCGATCGCAGCCATGCAGGCGGCGATGGCCGAGCAGTGGGGCAATCCCTCTAGTCTTCACCAGTGGGGTAGTCGGGCGGCTACGGTGCTAGAACAGGCGCGATCGCAGGTGGCCAGTCTCGTCAATGCCCCTCTCGATGCAATTGTGTTTACGGCGGGGGGGACGGAGGCCGACAACCTAGCGGTGATCGGGGCGGCCCGCCGCTACCGATTGCCCCAGCACCTAATTATTTCAGCGGTTGAACATTCGGCAGTTGAGCAACCGGCCCAGCAGTTAGAGCAGATGGGCTGGCAGGTGACCCGGCTGCCGGTAGATGCCCAGGGGCGCGTTAGCCCCACCGACCTGCGCCTTGCTCTGCGCGATAATACGGCCCTGGTATCGATCATCTACGGCCAGAGCGAGGTCGGCACGCTTCAGCCGATTGAGGTGCTGGGGCAAATCGCCCGTGACCACGGCGCGCTGTTTCACACCGATGCTGTGCAAGTGGCGGGGCGCTTACCCCTCGATGTGCAAACGCTGCCGGTTGATCTGCTGTCGATCTCTAGCCACAAACTCTATGGGCCTCAGGGGGCGGGGGCTCTCTACGTACGACCTGGGGTAGAATTGTTGCCCCTACTGGGCGGTGGGGGACAGGAGTTTGGCCTGCGATCGGGTACTCAGGGTTTACCTGCTCTGGCAGGGTTTGGGATGGCAGCGGCCCTAGCGGCCACCGAAATGCCCCATGAGACCCTGCGGCTGATGAGCCTGCGCGATCGCCTATTTGCTCAGCTCGCTGACGTGACGGAACTGGTTCCTTCGGGCGATCGCCGCGATCGCTTACCGCACCATGTCAGTTTTTGCGTCACTGCCGCCGATGGCGATCGGGTCAATGGCCGTACCCTGGTGCGCGAGATGAACCTGGCGGGCATTGGCATCAGTGCTGGCTCGGCCTGCCATAGCGGCAAACCCAGCCCCAGCCCGGTGCTTAAGGCCATGGGCTATGGCGATCGCGCCGCCCGCTGTGGCATTCGTCTGACCCTAGGGCGGCATACCACCGCTGCCGACATCGACTGGACGGCGATGGTGCTGCGCCAGGTGTTACACCGTGCCCTCTCTCCTCTTACCCTATCTCCCGCCTAACTGTTGCTATGAATGGTGCTATGGATTCTGCTGCGACCGCTGTTCCCGCCAGCCTCGAAGAGGCCATTGTCCAGGCCAGATCGGCTACCCAAGCTGCTATTCAGGCGGGAATTCCCCGCATGATGGTGGAGTTGGTGTATTCAGAACTCAAGGGGCTGCCGGTAGCCCAGCAATTTTACCCAGCGCTGCAAGACCTCGGCCTCACTTTCAAGATCTACTTTCCCGATGCGGGATCGGCTGCCCTGGCTCGTCGCGACTGGGGCAACCCCGATTTTGTAGTGCGGGGCATTGGCGAACTCCACAGCGAGATGGAACCGGGCGATCAAGCCTACCTGTTTGTTGAACCCTCCTCCATTGAGGTCAATCAGGTTGAAGAGATGTGCGCCCAGGCAGGCGACGCCTTTGTGATTATGCTCAATCCCAAGCTCGAAGATGTAGCCACCATTGGCATCGGCTATGCTGGGCGGCAGCTGCGCGATCGCTTTCTCAGTACCTTAGAGCCGGTTTACTACCTGCGCCCTCTAGATGGAGCCGTGCTGCTGCGCGCTTACCCCAGTCCCTGGCAGGTGTGGCAAGACACCGAAACCGGCTATCAGCTTCTCGCTGAGGTGCCCCAAAAACCCTCTGGGGAAGCCCTCGATCGCATTTTGTCCGGTGAAACCGCTGACTCAGCGGCTCCAGGGGGTGGCCCAACTAAAGGCAAACGAGGTGGATTTTTAAGTGAGCTTCAGGGTTTTATTCGGGCTCTCACCCAATAGGTAGAGAACAAGCCAAGGTGATCGGTTATATCCCCGGTCAAGTCGCACTAATTAACCCTCATAAGATACTGTCTTGAGCTCTAAGCTAGAGTTATACTGCCTGCATCGTCTGGTTTCATCTAGGCCACTTTTAGACCGATAGCAGGCTGTGCTCTAGGCAAATGTCTAGATTCCCTCACAAACCTGATGCGTCCAGGTTAAAACGGTCGGGAGTGCCCTCTAAACTGGGCTTACCCCGCTTAGACTGCTAAGCGATTTTTGCTAGGCTCGGGGGCCGCTGCCCGTAGGTTTGCTGTAGCAGCCCTTCTTCTGCTGGGTATCCAGCTAGTACCCTGGCTAGTCATTTAGCACCCTAAGCTGACGTTGTTTTACGACTGGTGAGTTATCACAGCCTATGCGTATTCTTAAAACTCAGACTCTACGAGGGCCAAACTACTGGAGTATCCGGTATCCCAACTTAATCTTGATGCGGCTAGATCTAGAAGACTTAGCCGATCGCCCCTCTGACCAAATCCCTGGGTTTTACGAAGCACTGGTGGAGACCCTCCCCAGTCTTATTGAGCACTTTTGCTCACCGGGACATCGAGGCGGCTTTCTCAGTCGGGTGCGCCAGGGCACCTACATGGGTCACATCGTTGAGCATATTGCCCTGGAGCTTCAAACCATGGCTGGCATGCCCGTGGGCTTTGGTCGCACCCGCAGCGCCGCCGAGCCAGGGGTGTACCAAGTGGTGTTCGAATACCAAAATGAGCAGGCCGGTCGCTACGCAGCCCGAGCGGCAGTGCGGTTGTGCAACAGCCTGATTGAAACGGGTCACTATTCTAAGGCCGAACTCGATCAAGACTTGGCTGACCTCACCGAGTTTCGACTTGACGCTGCCCTCGGCCCTAGTACCGAGGCCATTGTGCGCGGGGCCGAAATCCAGGACATTCCCTGGATGCAACTCTCGACTCGGGCGATGATTCAGTTTGGCTACGGTCGCTATCAGCAGCGAGTACAGGCCACCCTCAGCAGTAAAACCAGTATTTTGGCTGTAGAGCTGGCCTCTGACAAAGAGGGAACCAAACAAATTTTGCGCAGTGCTGGGGTGCCAGTACCACGGGGCACCGTAATTTACTACCTCGATGAGTTGGAAAACGCCATCGAAGACGTAGGCGGCTACCCGATCGTGATCAAGCCCCTCGACGGCAATCACGGACGCGGCATTACCATCGACATCGACTCCTACGCCGCCGCCGAAGAAGCCTACGAAGCTGCCCGAGAGGTGTCGAGTGGCATTATCGTTGAGCGGTTTTACCAAGGTCGCGACCACCGGGTACTGGTGATCAACGGACGGGTGATTGCGGTGGCGGAGCGGGTGCCGGCCCACGTGGTAGGTGATGGCAAGTCTACGATTGAGCAGCTGATTGAGGTCACAAACCAAGATCCTCGGCGGGGCGTTGGCCACGACAATCTGCTTACCCGCATTGAAGTCGATCGCACCACCTGGCAACTGCTCGATCGCAAGGGCTATACCCTTGATACGGTGCTGCCCAAGGGCGAAATGTGCTACTTGCGGGCTACGGCCAACCTGAGCACAGGCGGCATCGCCATCGATCGCACCGACGACATTCACCCCGACAACGTCTGGGTAGCCCAGCGCATTGCCAAGACCATCGGCCTCGACATCGCGGGCATTGACATTGTCACCACCGATATCTCTAAGCCCCTGCGGGAGGTCGATGGGGTGATCGTCGAGGTCAACGCGGCTCCAGGGCTACGCATGCACGTCTGTCCCAGCGTCGGCATTGCCCGCAACGTGGCTGAGCCCATTTTGTCAATGCTGTTTCCGCCCGGCACGCCAGCCCGCATTCCGGTAGTGGCCATTACCGGTACCAACGGCAAAACCACCACCACCCGCCTGACTGCCCACATCTTTAAGCAAACGGGGAAGATGGTGGGCTATACCACCACCGACGGCATTTACATCGGCGACAACATGGTTGAGCCGGGCGATACCACCGGTCCCCAAAGCGCCCAGGTGATTTTGCAGGATCCTACCGTTGAGGTGGCGGTGCTAGAGACGGCCCGGGGCGGCATTCTGCGATCGGGCCTGGCCTTTAAAGACTGTGACATTGGCGTGGTGCTCAACGTTGCCGCCGACCACATGGGGCTGGGCGATATTGAAACCCTCGAAGATATGGCCCACCTTAAGAGCGTAGTGGCCGAAACCGTTCGCCCCAGCGGCTACGCAGTGCTCAATGCCGACGACCCATTGGTGGCGGCCATGGCCCAAAAGGTGAAAAGCCAGGTAGCCTACTTTTCAATGGATCCTCATAATGAGCTGGTGCGGAAACATGCTCAGCAGGGGGGATTGGCTGCCATCTACGAGCAGGGCTATTTGTCAATTCTGAAAGGTGACTGGCTGCTGCGCATTGAGCAAGCGGAAAAAGTGCCCATCACCATGGGTGGTCTGGCTCCTTTTCAGATTGCCAATGCCCTGGCTGCTAGCCTAGCGGCCTTTGCCCAGGGAGTCGATATCGATCTGATTCGCCAGGCCCTGCACACCTTTGAGGCTTCCACCGACCAGACTCCAGGTCGGATGAATTTGTTTAACCTGGGCCGATTTCACGCCCTGGTAGACTATGCCCACAACCCCGCTAGCTATGAAGCCCTGGGGGGCTTTGTGAAAAATTGGCCTGGTAAGCGGATTGGTGTGGTTGGTGGGCCGGGCGATCGCCGTGACAATGACTTTATTACTCTCGGCAAGTTAGCGTCTCAGATGTTTGACGAGATTGTGGTCAAAGAAGACGATGACACTCGGGGCCGCCCCCGGGGCGACGCGGCAAAGTGGATCGTTCACGGTATTGAAGAGGGTACGGGCACGGCTAGCTACCGCACTATCCTGGCAGAAACTGAGGCCATTAACACGGCCTTAGATGAGGCCCCCGACGACAGTCTGGTGGTGATTTTGCCCGAAAGTGTGACCCGCGCCATTGCCTTGATTAACGCACGTAACCCTCTCCCTCAGATCAATGCGGGGCTTAACGGTGCCGCTGAGGCCGCCGCTCAGCCCACAGATCAGTTGGCTGAGGTGCACCCCTAGGTGGTTGATTCGGTCAAAGGGGCTGAAGCCTTCAATACTGTTGGCTTTAGCTCCTTTGACCGAGCGTTAGAAGACCGTCTCGGTAACTATTACTAGGCGCGACTGGGACAAGCGCAACCGGTTGAGGCTCGTCACCAGCAGGCGCTTGTCGTGCAGCCCTAGGTGCTATCGAATGGCCAGCAGCCGGTTCACAAATTCGGCTTCCAGAGTTTTTTGCTGAAGCTTGCGGGCGATCGCCAACCCTTGGCTAAAGGCCCGATTGGCTAGGTCGATATCGCCAGTTTGTCGGTAGTAGTCGCCTAGCCAGCGGTAGGTCAGCGCTGTTTGCCGGTCGGCTGGGGTGCTCCCTAGGGTGAGGGCGGCACGCTGGTCGAGGTATTCTCGCACCCGGGCTAAATCACCGCGGTCTAGGTAGATGCCCAGCAGGCCATCTAGGGCGCGAATTTGCAATGGGCCATCGCCCGCCTCGACCCCGGCTCTCAGCCCCACGCGATAGGCCCCAATAGCGTTAGACTCTCGGCCCAACGCCACATACACATCTCCCAAACTGTTAGAGGAATGGGCTTCGCCGAGGTAGTCACTGGCCAAAATTCGGTAATTAGCGGCAGCCTCTAGCAGGCGCACCGCCACGTCTAGGTCGCCTCGCTGAGTTGCCACTTGACCCAGGTTGCTGAGCGACAGACCAATGGCGCGGGAGTCGCCGGTGGTGCGAGCGAGTTGCAGGGCTTGCTCAAAGTGGGCCTGGCCCTCCAGTAAACGCCCCTGAATGACATAGATACTGCCGAGGTTGTTGAGACCGTAGACTTGGCCCAGCAGGTCATTGTCATCGCTAGCGGTACCAATTCGCAGCACTAGGGCTCGTTCGGCTTCGGGGTAGCGCCCTAGGGTGGCAAAGGCGGCTCCCATCGAGCCGTAGGCCCGCCCCGCCGCTTGGGTATCGCCCAGTAGGCGGTAGATCTCGGCGGCCTCGGCCCAGGAGTCTACGGCTTGGGTGAGGTCACCGGTGCTCAGCTGCTGATTTCCCAACTGCATCCACCCATCGGCCACATTCCGTGACTCTCCTCGGGTGGCGTTGTTGGGGCGAATATCGAGTTGTTCTTCTAAGTTAATGGCTTGAACCGGGGCGATCGCCCCCGCCAACAACAGTAAGGCCAGCGTTGCTAAACCCCAATTACCCATACGCGTCATTGCCATTCCCCTTCCCCAGGTGTGTGCCCCCCCGCTGGGGGGTAGCTTGCTTAGTTGGCCCATTCGCCGTTCAGATCGCCCGTGGCACCCACTAGGCGAGCGGTCGTCAAGCTAGGCTCCTCCAAGTCGGGCACGTTGAGCAGACCATCTAAATCATCGGACAGCGGTTCAGGTCGCAACGAGCCGCCCCCTAGGTAAATTTCGCGAATATCTTCGGGCAAGGCTGATTCTAGATGTTGGAAGGCTAGAGCTAGCTTGTGGCGCACATCGGCTGCTGACAGGGTTTCACCTTCGGCTTGGAGGTAGGCGGCAATCCGGTTTTCGCTCCAGCGGAAGGTGAGTGCCATGACCGCTACTAAACGCTCAACGGCGGGCAAGCGATCGAGGGCCTGCTCGACGTAGCACCAGAAGGGAGGTGTCGCCTGGGCCAAAGAGTAGTGGATGGCTTCCACCTCGGGCACCACCGCTTGGTTAATACACAGGGCAGTGATATTGATGAGCCAATTTTGTAGCGTAAACGTGCCGGGTTCTTCGCCCGCTACCGCCGCCGGGCACTCAACGCCGCCCAGTTCGTGAAGAATGTGTCGCCAGGTGAGGGCAAACAGGTATTCGGCCTGCACGGGCGATCGCGCCGAGTGGCGAATCAGGCTATAGACCATGGGGCTGTAGCGGCAGAAAATGGCGGTAAAGTATCGCCCTGCATCACCGTGACGCTGAAAGAGCTGCACCAGCTCGCGATCGCTCAAAGGGTGGAGCGACTGCATCAGTCGGTGGTCACACTCAGGAAAGTTGGGGATATGCGCTGTGCTAGACATGGGTTAAGCCGTGGAGAACATCGACTAAAGCTGGCCCGGCTGGGGCAACTCTGCCGCCCGTGGGGCCAAGACCACTATCGGCCTAGTCTTCGGGTAAATCAGCCTTTAATATACCTACCGTGACGGGTTTAGCGACTTATTTTTTGGGAACTTCAAGGATCTTGTCTTTGCCGTAGGGCAAGCCCTGGGGCTGAGAGAGCCCAGTTTGGCTGAGGCTAGGGACAGATTTGGGTTAACCCGTTCATCGGGAGTTCATTGCAGAGTTGATACACTGGAAAAAGCAACGTTTTGTCAGGGGCAAGTTATCAGGGGTAAGGTCTGTTTTCTCCGCTGGTTTCTCTGCCCGCTTATATAACCGCCTATAGCCGTCTTTATTATTTCTGTGGGGGCCTATGTTATTTGACCAATCGCTGATCTACCCTGCCCCAATAGCCCTATTAGGGCTACCCCTCGACAGCATTATGTCAACCCAGGGGATTATGGTGATGCTGCTGGTGGCCTACGCCGGGGCAATGTGGATGTTTCTCAAAAGCGCGCCTAAGGTCTACACCGTCATGGTGTCTGATCTGGAGGTGGCCCGTCGCTTCTACGAGGGCATGCTGACGCTGCCGGCGGCGGAGGTGCCGCTGCACTATTATTACAACTACGAGCAAACCCTCGGCACCGCTGGGCTGGATCCAATGTATTTGGGTGGGGCTACCAGTTTTGCGAACCAGGGCACCATGGCTAGCCCCGAGGGATTGTGGTATCAGTTGCGTAAAAATACTCAGCTGCATGTGGTCGGTGGGGCCAGTTTAGGCGATCGCAACCAGCAGCGCCATGTCTGCTTTGACCACAGCTGCCTGGAGTACATTCTCATGCGGGTGCAGTTGGAGGGCGTACAACACAAAATTCGCCGCGAAAAGCCGCTCAATTTTTTGGTCAAAGACTACGACAACCAGGTGATTGAACTAGCCGAAATTGACGATTAGGGTATTGTCAACTCACCCCTATCGGGTGGGTGGGCTACGGGCTACGGGACAGGAATTGGGTCAATAGCCTTTAGCGGCACAGGCTCGGGGTCGTAGCCAAACCACTTGCGGTGTAGCTCGGCGATCGTGCCGTCGGCCAGCATGTCCTCTAAGGTGGCGTCGATTAGGGGCCGGTTGGGCGAGCCGGGGGGCAGGGCAATGCCGTAGTATTCTTCCGTGAGCAGCTGATCGAGCAAGCGCACATGTTGAATCTTGGCCAAGGTCAGCATGCCCAGGGTGGTGGGCTTGTCTTTAATCACCGCATCCACATTGCCCTTGGCTAGGTCTAGCAGGGCTTTTTCTGCCGAATCAAAGGTGACAAGCTGGGTATTGGGCACCGAAGCCGCCAGTTCGGCTCCGGTGGTGCCCAGTTTGACGGCAATTTTTTTGCCCGCTAAATCGGCGAGGGTTTGAATGCCTACGGCATCGCGGTGTACGGCGATCGCCAGACCAGATTTAAAATAGGGACGCGAAAAATCGATCGATTCATCGCGCCGGGCGGTGATAGTCATAGCATCGACTGAGGCATCGGCGGTTTCAGCCTCTAGGGTGGCCATCAGTCCATCAAACGGAATGTAGGCAAAATAAACCTCTAGGCCCAGCCGCCGTGCTACTTCGGTAATTAAATCCACATCAAAGCCGACCAAGTCTCCGGCCTCCGTGAGATACACAAAGGGTGGAAAGGCTGGTTCTGTGGACACTACCAGAACCTTGGGGTCGCCCACATAGCTGCGGGCGGCGATCGGTCTCAGCGAGACGGGCGGTGCGCTACAGGCCGTGGCTAGCAGTAAGCTCAACCCCAGCAAACCAGCCTTGATTGGCAAATGCCCATGAACCATTGCCCCTGACCCAGCTATCTCTAAAACAAGGGTATCGTGGCATCGATCGCAGCGCCAAAAAAGGTGTCATTAAACCGCACGCGCGGTTCAGACGAGCGGCCAAAACTGACGCCGCCGTAGAGGCTGAGCCGAACTGCTGGGCTAAGCCGATAGACCACCTGGCCCAGCACCTGTTGAAAGGCGTCGTAGCGGTCTTGGGCTGTGTAATCGATCAAGTTGAGTTGGTAGCTAATGCCCGTCTGTAGTTGGGGCGTAATGTCGTAGCTGAGGTATCCGCCCGCTGACTGCATTAGACGGCTAAAGTCGGTGGATATAGGCCCGTTGAAGGTTTCGGTGCGTGACTGGGCACCGTTGAACTGAATCAGGTAGTAAGAGTCGAGGGCTAGCTTGGGGGTAAAGGCATCACGGCGACCCAGGGTGAGGCCAAGGGACGTATTTTTAAAGAATCGACCGCGATCGCCGCCGGGCCGAAACAACTCTTGGTAGGTCAAAACTAGCTGGCCATAGCTGCGGGGTGTGAGCCCCTGACGTAACCCTACCCGAAACCGCAGGTCGTCATAGTTGAGACTCGACTGACTACCGTAGCGCTGTAGCCCCAGGTCGGCAGTGCCGATAAATACGGTCTGCGGGCCTAGGTAGGGGTATAGGGAAAAGGCCAGGGAGGGACGCAAAAAGGTATCGCCAGTCAGGCCGCCGACGTCATTGACAGCTAACAAAATATTGTCGCTGTTAGCGATCGCCAGGCGCGCCGTCAAAAAGCCGATTTGGGGCCGAGGCTGAGCCATCTGCGCTGGAATTTCAGGCTGCTCGCGAATCCGTAAAATACCCAGGTCGTTGTCTTCTGCCAAACTGCGTATCTGAATACTGCCCAATTCAGGATCATCGGCCAATCCATCGTCGTTGTTGCTCTGGGCCAAGGGAACGCTGGGGGTAATCTCGCCTTGGGCGGGTAGACTTACCTGCGCCGCCCTTGGCGACACGGCTAATGACGCTGCTGTAGTCAGGTAGGTACCCGATGCCAAGGATAGATCAGCGGCAGGCGCTAAGGCGGAAAACTGAAGGCTGAGGTCAGGGCTGTCTAGAATGCTGGCGACAGGCTGGGAACCCAGGTCGATGGCGGACAGAGCAGGGCTCTGGAAGGGTAGAGCCGACTGGAACGCTAATCCTTGGACAGCATCGCTCAACTCAGCCCTAACGGTAGTCTCTGTTGGGGGAGATGGCGCTGGATTAGCCTGGCTGTGAAGGGGGCAGCCAAGCCAACTAAGGCCTACTAGAGCCAATGGGAGGTGGTGTTGCCGCTTAAACAAGGGAGCCTGCCTGGATGAAACACTATTCTACTGTCACCAGCAGAATCACTGGTTTTGCCAGTGATTCCTGAAAGTTAAACTCAAGTTCATTAAATATTTAAGCCCCCAGGGGTAGAAGATTCACGAATTAGTAACGGCACCCAACTGGCTTGCCCCCTACCATGGAGCTATGTTCCCCAAACGGACGTGATTACCAGGACGTAACGCTTTGACCAAAGCGTTGGGTGTTGCCCCTGGTGGTGAAAAGCCACAGCTAGATTAGCTTAAAGGGCACATCTTGCAATTGCACCCAATGCTGGGAACGCTAGCCGCATCTACACCGAGGCCTTTGTCCCTGTTGTCATTCGTGGTCACCACTTACTGAACTATGTTTTTTCGTACCCATGGCTTCTCGGCGGTGCTACTGGCGGTGCTCAGCGGAATCGCGATCGCGACTCCGGCAGATGCAGGGGTGCCTCTAACCCGGGCTAATGTCAGAGCCAGCACCAACCAGGTCAATCTGGTGAATGTCGCGGGGGCATTGCGCCCGGCCCTAGTAGCCGACTGTTTCTGTCCTGGCGACACCTTGAGCACTCGGGCTCAATCGAGAGCTGAGATACTGTTTAATGACGGTTCCCTGCTCCGGGTGGGTGAGCAGGCCAACCTACGGTTTTGGCCCAATGCTCGCCAGTTGTTGCTCAACCAGGGCACAGCTGCTCTGTTTGTGCCCCCTGGCCAGGGCCGTACCACGGTGCAAACGCCTAATGCCACCGTGGGGCTAAACAGCTCTGGGGTGGTGGTGCGCTATGTGCCCTCCCGACAGTTGACTCTGGTAATGGCTTTGGCTAACTCAGAGACTGGCCCGGTGTCTATAACAACCGCTGCCACCGGTCAGGAGTTTACTCTTTACGCGGGGCAGATGGCCTTTGTCAACCCTAGCAACCTGCAAGTGGTTGAATTTGACCTGCTGGAGTTTTACCAGACTAGCGATTTGATGGCGGGCCTACAGCTGGCCAACCCCAACTACCGTCCCGCCGTCAACGAGCCCCTGGCGGCCCTGCGCGATGACCTATTGCAGGCGCTGAATCAGCAACCGGCCTTTGGTGGGGAGGAGGCTATTCTCGATCCCAGTCTCATTAGTGACCTGGCACCAGAGACCAACTTCCAAGGCAACGACGGTTCTCCCGCAGGGTTGAGTACTCCGCCGGAAGAACTCCGACGCTACAACGATGCCCCCCCTGGCGTGGTTACCCCCCTACCGACTACCCTGGTTGAGCCGGCTCAGTCACCGATACAATCGATACCGGCTGAGCCCGCTGCGATGCCGGTCCAGTTTGCCCCATAGGGAACATAGTTAATGGCTGCCAACCCTCCAATGACTCTGGTGCTGACCAATGACGATGGCATTGACGCCCCTGGTATTCGAGCACTAAGTGAGGCATTGGCCGAGCATTCACCCTGGGTGGTGGCCCCCGATCGCCACCTGTCAGGCTGTAGTCACCAGATGAATCGGGGTGGACCGATTGCCATTACCCCTCAGGGCGATCGCGCCTTTGCGATCGGCGGCACCCCTGCCGACTGCACCCGCGTTGCCCTCGGCCACCTGTGCCCCGAGGCCACCTGGGTGCTCTCGGGCATCAACGCTGGTGGCAATTTGGGAGCCGATATTCACCTGTCGGGCACCGTGGCTGCCGTACGGGAGGCGGCAATGCTGCGCATACCGGGCATTGCGCTGTCTCACTACATTCAAAATCGCCGCCCAATCGACTGGGCCTGGGCCAGCCGTCTGGCTACCCAGGTGATCGCTAGGCTAATGGGCGAACCCCTACCCCCTGGTTGCTTTTGGAATGTGAACCTGCCCCATTTACAGCCCGGCGATCGCGACCCGGAGCTGGTGTTTTGCGCTACCTGCACCCAGCCGTTGCCCACAGATTTTAAGGTTGACCAAGGCCAGTTTTACTACACAGGCGACTACAGCCGCCGCCGCCACGACCCCGATTCTGATGTAGCGGTCTGCTTTGGGGGCAACATTGCCGTCACTAAAATTTGTCTGTGGTAGCCAAATCGGTCTGATCGCCCCGCCACAAATCTAGAGCAATTGGTAGGCAAATCGAAACAGATGACACAGGCTCAGGCTGCGGTTCGCTTTAGACTAGGGCCATGGGTGATTGTCTATCGCCTTGGAACGGGGTTGGGCCGCGATCGCCGAGTCGAGCCCAAGGAGGTTAAAACCCTAGATGGCCTGTTTTCTGTGGCTTTAAGAGGCTTATCCGATGACTTTATTTGCCAGCGATAACGTTCTAGTACCGATTGATTTCTCTGAGGAGGCTAACCGAGCGTTAGACCAAGCCCTGACATTTTTTGGCGACACCACTAAAATACACGTCATTCATGTTTTGTCGCCCTTAGAGCCCACCCAACCGGGTATGGTCTGGCAAACGATCGATGAGCGATCGCGCATCGACCATATTCAAACCCTGTTTCACGAAAAATTTGCCGGTGACGCTTATCAGCACATCAAATTTTCGGTGCTGATGGGCAATCCTAGCTCTGAAATTATTGACTATGCCGGTAGCCATGCCATCAATTTGATTGTGATTTCGTCCCACGGGCGCACGGGCCTGTCGAGATTTTTGCTGGGTTCTGTGGCAGAACGGGTAGTTCGATTTGCGCCCTGCCCGGTTTTAGTGCTGCGTCGCTAGGCTGTGAACCTGAAGCCAATACCCAAAAAAGCGATGGCTTTACCCATCCAAACCGACTGCCTAGACGCTAGAGCTATCGCTTTTTTGCATAGATGGTATCGAGCCTGCCTTTTGTAGCTTGAGGTTGGGTTTTCTAAGATAAGCACAACTTAGAAAACAACAATTGCCGGTTAGGAGGCAGCTATGCTTTGGCTCTCTATCGCTCAGACCTCAGGGGCGCTAGACCCCCTGATCGCCCCCCATCGTCCTTGGTCTAGGGTGATGGCATTGTGGCAGTTTTGCCGACTATATGGCGACTACCAAGCCACCCCGCCGAGCTTGCGGCGTCAATTCCTCATCGACCGGGAGCAGGCAGGCAGCTCAGGCAAGGCTGGCTCATTCATTGATGAGCGGTGAATTGGTGAGGCTGTGCGCGACCTCCCAGGGGATGGTGGCCAGCGTGGCTTAGATCAGGTTCGCTTAAGTAGTTCTAATACCGAATTCGCATCGCATAACCCTGATTCCAGACAGGCGGGTTGTGTAGGGGCAAACGGTGTTTGCCCAGCCCAACTGGGCTAGCCAGGTCGGATTCAGTACAATCTGTCATTCCCACGGCAGTGGGAAGCAATTGTGGATACGTTACTCCAGGGTGGATTTCCGCGAAGGCGGGAATGACTGGCATTGCCTGAGCGTTATGAATCATGCAGGTTAGGGTTCGTCAGAAACACTCACCGGCACCTGGGCATAGGCCTGCATTTCGCCACTGCTCAGCCGCTGCCAGTAGTCTTTGAGGTCTTTGGCCACTTCGTTGGAGAGAATGTAGCAGCCGATCAGGTTGGGGAAGGCCATGCCCAGCAGCATCAGGTCGCTGAAGTCGATGATTAGCCCCAGGCTGGTGAGGGTGCCCAAAAAGGTGCAGACCACGTAGATGATTTTGAACACGATGGTGGTGCGCTCGCCAAACAGATAGGCCCAGGCCTGAATGCCGTAGTAGCTCCAGGAGATGATCGTAGAGAAGGCGAACAGGCACACCGCAACGCTGAGCACGATGGGGAACCAGCCAATCACCGACTCGAAGGCGCTGGCGGTCATGGCGACGCCGCTGAGTTCGGTCCCGGTATCTTGGTAGACGCCAGTGAGCACGATCGCGATCGCTGTCATATTGCAGATCACAATGGTGTCGATGAAGGGCTCTAGCAGCGCGACAATGCCCTCGCGGATGTGCTCATCGGTGCGGGCGGCGGCGTGGGCGATCGGGGCCGACCCCACCCCCGCTTCATTAGAGAACGAGCTGCGGCGAATGCCCTGCACCATCACCCCGACAATGCCCCCCACTGCGGCGGTGGGGGCAAAGGCCTGGCTAAAGATGGTGCCAATGGCGGCGGGCACCTGGCCAATATTCACCCCGATCACAAACAGACAGGCCAGGGCGTAGATGATTGCCATAGCGGGCACCAGTTTCTCGGCCACCGCCCCAATGCGGCGAATGCCGCCGATGATTACAAACCCCGCCAGCGACGCGAGAATCAGGCCAAACAGCCAGGCGGGCAGCCCCGGCACCAGGCTAGAGATGGCCGCGTAGGCCTGATTTGACTGGAACATATTCGCCCCGCCGAGGCTGCCGCCCAGACAGAGAATGCAGAACAGCACCGCCAAACCCTGGCCCAGAGGCTGCATGCCCTTGGGGGTCAGCCCCCGCGTCAAGTAGTACATGGGGCCGCCCAGCACCGTGCCGTCGGGGTCGATGCGGCGATACTTCACCGCCAAAGAGCACTCGACAAACTTGGTCACCATGCCGAGGAAGCCCGCCAGGGTAAGCCACACCATCGCCCCAGGGCCGCCCAGCTGAATGGCGATCGCCACCCCGGCAATATTGCCCAGCCCCACGGTACCCGACACCGCCGTAGCCAGCGCCTGAAAGTGCGACACCTCCCCAGCGTCGTGGGGGTCGTCGTACTTGCCTTGCACGACATCGATGGCGTGCTTAAAGCCCCGCAGGTTGATGAACCCCATGCGAAAGGTAAAAAACACCGCTGCCACAAACAGCCACAGCACAATAAACGGGAAGCCGTTCTCGCCCCCAATGGGAAAAAACAGCAGCAGCGCCATCACGTTGACGATGGGCTCAAAAATGGCGTCTACCCCGGTGCCCCCTTCCTGAGCCCAGGCCGGGGGAGCCAGGGCAAAGAGGGCCAGCAACCCCAGCTCCAAGATCATCCCTAGGCGACGCTGATTGAGCGATCGCCATAGGGTCATGCCTCTGGCTGCCAGCAGCGGGATAGCAGGCGGCATTCGCTTGGTAGGGTTCATAGACTGTTTTCGGTAGAGAACGGGGGGATTGGGCCATCAATGCTGGTGACCGGTGGGCGATCGCAGCAGGCAGCGCATAAATATCTAATCTTTCCCAGGTACAGATAACAAGTTTTTTATTACCGTACTGTTACTTCAGACACCCTCTGCCAGTCGGCCCTGGGGCCAACGGTAGGGTCAACCGAACCTCCCTTGGGAGAAATCGCCGCTTGTGAATTTCGCTATCTGGGTCAAAAATTGCCTTAACGAACCACTATCTGAATCACTACCGAACCGCCATGACGACGATTCTGGAACAGGGCAATATCTCGATCCATACCGAGAATATTTTTCCGATTATCAAAAAAGCGCTCTACTCTGAGCATGAAATTTTCTTGCGGGAGCTGGTCTCCAACGCCGTTGACGCTATTAAAAAGCTCTCCATGGTGGCCCGCTCCGGCGAATACTCCGGCGATATCGGCAGCCCCGAAATCGAAATCAAATTTGACAAAGACAAGAAAACCCTCAGCATTTCCGACACCGGCATCGGCATGACCGCCGACGAGGTGAAGCAGTACATCAACCAGGTGGCCTTCTCCAGCGCCGAAGAGTTTATCACCAAGTACAAAGACAGCGCCGCCGCCGACCCAATTATCGGCCACTTTGGCCTGGGCTTTTACTCCTCGTTTATGGTGGCTTCCACCGTCGAGATCGACACCCTCTCCTACAAAGAGGGGGCCGAAGCGGTGCACTGGAGCTGCGACGGCTCGACCCAGTTTGAACTCAGCGCCTCGGAGCGTAGCACCGTGGGCACCACCATCACCCTGACCCTGATGGAGGGCGAAGAAGAATACCTGGAACCGGCTCGGATTCGGCAGTTGATTAAAACCTACTGCGACTTTATGCCGGTGCCGATCAAAATCGACGGCGAAGTGGCCAACAAGCACGAAGCCCCCTGGAAGCAGTCGCCCAGCAGCCTCACCGACGAAGACTACCTGGAGTTCTACCGCTACCTGTACCCCTTCCAGGAAGACCCACTGCTGTGGATTCACCTCAACACCGACTACCCCTTTGTGGTCAACGGCATTCTCTACTTTCCTAAGCTCAAGCCCGATATCGACATCACTAAGAGCAGCATTAAGCTCTACTGCAACCAGGTGTTCGTCACCGACAACTGCGAAGAAGTCGTGCCCCGCTTTCTGCTGCCCCTGCGCGGCGTGATTGACAGCACCGACATTCCGCTCAACGTCAGCCGGAGCTTCTTGCAGGGCGATCGCACCGTGCGCCGCATCGCCGACTACATCGCCAAAAAAGTCGGCGATAGCCTCAAAGCCCTCTACCGCGACGACCCCGCCAAGTACATCGCCAGTTGGCAAGATCTGGGCAACTTCGTCAAGTTTGGTTCCCTCAATGATGACAAGTTCAAGGAGCAGGTCAAAGACATCTTGATCTTCCGCACCACCGCTAAGCTGGGCGAGGCGGAGGAAGCCCCCAAAGTAGAAGTGCAAACCGACGAGGGTGACGCCTGGGCCGAAGTTTCTGAGGCCGCCAAGCCCGCTACCGACGCCAAGGGCAACTTCTACACCACCTTGAGCGAATACCTGGAGCGCAACAAAGACAAGCACGAAAACCGCGTCTTCTACGCCACCGACGAAGTCTCCCAGGCTACCTATATCGAGCTGTTTAAGAGCCAGGGTCTCGAAGTGCTGTCGATGGATTCGTTCATTGACACTCATTTCATTCCGACCCTGGAGCGGGAATATTCCGACGTTAAGTTTGTTCGGGTGGATTCTGACCTCGATGACACGCTGCTCGACAAAGACCAGCAGAGCGAAATCGTTGACCCCGCCACCAACAAAACCCGCGACGACCAGATCAAGGAGATGTTTGAGCAGGCGATCAACCGCCCCCGCGTCAATGTCAAACCCCAGGCGCTGAAGGGCGAAGGTGCGCCCCCGGCCATGGTGCTGCTGCCCGAAGAAGCTCGCCGTATGCAGGAAACCATGGCGATGATTCAGCAGCAGGAGATGCAGTTCCCCGATGACCACGTGCTGATGGTGAACACGGCTCACCCGCTGATTCAAAACCTACTGGGCCTGAGCCAGAGCACGATCATTGGGGCCGACGGCGGCAGCTCTCCGGCGGGCGATATGGCGACGATGATCTGCAACCAGGTCTATGACACGGCGCTGATGGCTCAAAAGGGCTTTGATGCCAATGGCATGAAGGCCTACGTGGAGCGATCGAACACGCTGCTGACTAAGCTCACCGAGCGGTAGGAAAGGTTACTCTGTGAAACCAGATCCCTGGGTTCTTGAAGAACCCAGGGATCTTTTTGCGTTTACAGGCTAAACCTCATACTGAATCCTGAACGAATACCCCCGATTTGTAGGGGCGTAGCATGCTACGCCCCTACGGGGTTCCTGGATTATGAACCGGGTTTTACCAAATCAGATTTGGTATCAGTTATCCTCACTCTTGCTCAGATAGGATCATGCGTTTGGTTAGTATTCGCATGACTTCGTTGGGGTTGACGGTGGGCAATGGCCGTGACCATTCTTCGGGGCGGGCGTAGCCGAGGCGATATAGGGTGATGACGCAGCCATTGACGATTGGGGGAGAGCCGATCGCAAGTAGCCGCAAAATATCGGGCGAGGGGCGATCGCGCAGGTCGATCAGGGGTTGCTGCGGGGCAGGGTCGGGCAGAAATGCAGCCAGATCTGGGGTGATCAGGCGATCGCGGTGTCTTGTCTCTGTCATCATGGGTTTTAGCTCCATAGTGAGTCGCCCAGTCCTGAAGTTTTCGAGGCCGAAGGACTGGGCTTTTAGTTTTTATGGGTGGTTGCAAGGCTGTCCCCATTCCAGGGCTATTATTTTGAAGTGGGCTCACCCATGGAATAAATATACTCCTATTACAAAAGGGGTACTTCCACGGGATGAGTATAGTCACACCATGGCTATATTTGCCACCGTTCAAGGCTTTAAGAAGGCTTATGAGTTTTGGAAGATTACTAGCTGTTTCAAGCGATCGCCTATAGGCTCTACGACAACCCAGATATATTTCCGTCTAAAGAAACTCAGGACGCTATCTGTAAGGTATGTAACGCACAGTCAAAACACGCTATAGCAGCGTTAAATTTAATATTTCTACTTAATATTTGAATTATTTTCAAGACACATTTCGTTCTAGCTAATTTATGTTAGGTATGACGAAGTGAAACCTAACATAAAAGCAAACTTTGTCAATTCTGCGCCTGCGCCTGCGCTACTCAATCTACACCTTGTCAGACAAGGCCCATGTCTTGTTTTAGTTGATAAAGTTCATGCTCAATTTCTAAGCATCTAAACTGGCACTCATATTGGGCAAGTGAAGCCGCTTGATATTTAATTCTAGCTTTATAGAGTGGGTCGACTTTTACAGTTTTCTTTAATTCTTCCAGTTCCCACTTAACCTCGTAATCTCTCCAGGCCTCTTCATAGGGATCAAGGATAGGCGAACCATGATCAGGGCCAGCGAGACCATTGAGAAATAAAGCAACGCCAATGAGAGGCAAAGCCCCCATCATAATATAGCGGTTCTCATTCGGATGAGGTACAGTAGCAGTCATTTGTGAACCAGTTACGAATGTCTTCCAAGGTAACTTGAGCGTAGGCAAACTCAATCGCTTCGTTTAAGGCTTGATAAGTCCGTGCAGCAATTGAACTCAAGCTATTCTTGACCTTCGACCAGAACGGTTCAATAGGTGAAAAGTCTGGTGAATAGGGTGGCAAAAACATCAGTCGTGCACCCACCGCTTCAAGCGCAGCATTGACCTCTTCCGTGGCTTTATGCGCACGACTATTATCAACGACAAGCACTGCCCCAGGCCACAGATTGGGCGCAACTCGACGGATGATGTAGGCTTCAAAGGTCAAACCATCCATCGCACCGAGAATTGTCAACGGAGCAATCGGACCGCGCAAACTCAGCGCATTGACCAGCGACACGTTCTGCCCTCGTGTGGCCGGACGGTCCCCGATTGCACGTTGGCCTTTTGGAGCACGGGCGTACAATCGAACCATGGCTAAGTTAACCCCCGCCTCATCCATAAACACCAAGTCTTCCGGGGCTACCTCTCGAATGGACTGCCAATAGTCAACCCGGGCTTGTCGCACCCGTGGACTCTCCGCCTCGGTGGCGTGCAGCGCTTTTTTTTACGGGTGAGCTCAAGCTTTTGCACCATCCGACCCATGGTCGAGCGACTAATCGTTATCGACGTTTCGGCAGCGAGTTGGTCGCAGAGTTCTTCCAAGGTCGCATCATTATCCGCCTCAACTAAGGCTCTCACCAGCTGGAGTTGTTCCCCGTTGAGTTTAGGTTGAGGGCCACCCCCATGGGGCTTAGGTAGGATATCGCCCGTTTCCCGAAGACGCTTCAAAAGCGTTTCGACAAAACTCGTCGCCACCCCAAACCGCTTAGCCACCTTACGAACCGAGACCCCCTCCATAAAGTGAGCATCAATTATCTTTTCTCGAAAATCAAGTGAGTAGGCTTTCATCACGCCCTCCTGCCAGAAATGCGATAGTGTAGCGCCGTTCTGCATTTCCTCTACTTTGATCGTACCTCGCCCGTCTAGGAGCCGCTATAGAACCTACCTGCATGCTGCCAAAACCAACCCATGCAGTAGTAGCATTGTATTGGCAAATGCCGTGTAGGCTACCAATAGCTGTTCCAGTTTTAGCAATGCCTACTGTGTTAGCTGCTGTACTAAGAATTGGATTGCTAAAAATTAAAGGTATACTGGCCGAAGTTTTGATATCCATAGATATTTCTGTTGATAAAGTTACATGGATATTCCGTTTTGACGTAAAAGTTCTATGAGTTCTTGCTTATTCAGTTTTGAGTAGCCTTTAAGATTGTGATGCTTTGCTAGTTCTACCAAGTCTGACTTTTTAAGTAATCCAGGATTGGTGTGATAAGAAAATGGCCCTGGCAAATTCACTGATGTTTTTTGAGTTCTCGAGTTCCAGCTTACTGCTCCTGCTTTAAGGCTGGTTGAAATTCCCGATTTTGACAGATTTAGAGATAATCCTGGCAGTAGCTTAATTTTCTTTCTAAATCTAAACCCCATCAGGTTGCCTCGTCAGATCTCTTTCCTCAAGGCTAGCTGATATCAGTAATTAAGGATGCCACTTGGCCTCTAAGTGGTCAGCTATTTTTCTGAATAACAAGATTTAATAAAGATGATTTACATAGTCCTGGCGAGCCTCAACGATGTAGCCGCATCTTGCTCAATTGAAACTCTCCCGTCTACAACCTTAGGTAAGGCAGTATCGGCACTGTTACTAGCTACGATCGCATGGTACAAGACTACATCCATTGACGTTGTTGCTATACCCAAAACTGCCGCCTCTACTCTGCGATCAAACGAGATCTTTGAGTGGAACCTTTTCCTTTAGGGATGTAACTATTATCACTTCTAGAATCGCTGCGACATGTATAAGACTTGAAGACTTACAAGTCTTCCTGGATAATCTGCCTAATGTCTTCAGTTGTAATGTCGTCTTGCTCAGATTTGCTGTAAATAGTCAGCAAAAGAATGCTGTTGGCTGTTTTTAAGTAGTAGATCAATCGATAGCCACCGCTCTTGCCCTTTTGTATGTCACGATTACGCACTCTCAGCTTGAAAACCTCATACCCTAAGCCTGGAATGCGATCGCCTGGACACCCTCCCTGCTCAAGTTTCTCGATAACAGGCTGCACATCAGCCTGAATTGATCGATATTTTTTATTCAGCTTGCGAAGATTGCGTCGAAAAGTCGGTGCCGCTTCAACACGCATAGAAAAAGCGTCACTCATTGTCAAAATCTTCCCACAATTGAGCCACGGGGATAGCTTGCCCAGTCATTGCCTCCCGCCAAGCTTGGCGCAAATCTGCCAAAACTTCTTCTTTAGGTGTATCTTCCTCAGAAGAGATAAGTAAACTATCCTGCACCAGGATGATGACCTCAACCCGACTATTTTCAACCAGTTCTAAAGGCTGATCGAGCGTGAGTTGACCCCGCTCATCAATGGTGCCCATAACCTTGACGGCTTCCATGATCGTGACCCGCTATACCTGTGAACATTATGGCACTGTTGCCTTAGAGGGGTATTGTTTAGTCTCAGTCGTGGGGCAATGGGATTGCAGCAAAATGATCAATTGTTAACCTGCTAGCCCTTGCCGAATGAGCCATAGCAGAGCCAAATGACCGGGGTAAAATGCATAAAACCATCGTGCCTTGGGGCCGCGATCGCCGTTGGCCAGCAAAAAGATCAAAGGGACTGCGATCGCCAGCAGTTGAAATGGCCCCGCTAGCCAGGCCCAGAGTAGATGAAACCCAACCCAAGCCAGCCACCAGAGCGCCTGGGGACGAAAGTAAGCAGTCAGCGCCACTAATGCAATGCCATAACTACCGTAGCCCATGGGCAATAGCTCACTCAGCCCTGCCCCACCCAACCAAATAGCAAGCTGGAGCTGAGGAAAATGGCGGACTAACCGCAGACACACCAGCCCCACCAGCAGCTCAAACAAAATGTTTAACTCAGTCGCCCTAAAGGTCAGTTGATAAATAGGCTGAGACACCAGCCCCAGCACCGCCAGCCTGAGGCCATAGCGCCCAATATCTCGGGTATGGGCTTCTCCCTGCACCAATAGCCAAACAAACAGCGGAAAGCTAATCCGACCAACCATCCGTAGCCAGTCTACATCGGGGAAAAACACCACACCGATATGATCGATCAGCATGGTGATCGCCGCTAAAAGCTTGATGTGGTAGCTGCTCAACCCCCTAGAGAAGGCCTTGGGTTTTGACTGCAACGGCTGAAAATCCTGCTTGGTGGGTGATTTACACCTTCGGTGTAACACAGGGCAGGCCGCACCTGGGCGATAAATAGTTAGGTGGGCGAAGCCGAGAATTTAGATGCGATCGGGGAGATTCGGTGTAGGGGTTGCGCTCTTAAGCCTATAACCATAACCCCCGAAACCTGAACCGTAAATCCTAAAGGGCGCTAGATTTGAGGCAGTCTCTCGGGCGACCCTATGCCGATTGTTTTGCCGCTATTTGCCAAAGCCTTTCTCACCCTGTTTGTCGTAATTGACCCAGTGGGGTTAGCGCCTTTGTATCTGGCCTTAGTGAGCGATCGCACCGAGGCCGAGCAAAGCCAAATTGCCACACGGGCCGTAGTGGTGTCGGCGGTTATTTTGCTGGTGTTTGGGCTGACGGGGGCCTACGTGCTGCACAACCTGGGCATTAGCCTGCAAGCCTTTCAGATTGCGGCAGGGTTCTTGCTGTTCAAAATTGCCCTAGACATGATTTTTGTACAGCAGGAGCGCGAAACCGAGGCCGAAGTCGAGGAAGCCGAGACCAAACAGGATGTGAGCGTGTTTCCGCTGGCGATACCGCTAATTGCCGGGCCGGGTAGCCTGGCCAGCATTTTGGTGCTGTCGCGGGAGTCAAGCAACTATTACCTGGGGCTGAGCGTGGTGCTGGCGGCGGCGGCGGCGGTTTTGGTGCTGTGCTACCTATTTTTGCTGCTGTCGCGGCCCCTGGCTAAGGTGCTGGGCCAAATTGGCATCAACGTGGTGACGCGGGTGCTGGGGGTACTGCTGGCGGCCCTGGCGGTGCAGTACATGCTCGATGGCTTGCTCAGTCTGCTGCAATTGCCGCCCGCCCAGGCCTTCGGCCTCGACACGCCAGCTTCTGGTTCCTGATTGGGTTGCCCGTCAGATGTCGGCAGTACGGGCTTGATATGGCAAAAAAACGCCCCTCAGGGGCGTTTTTTTGCTTAAACCGATAGAGTCTGTGGCTTAGCGGTTGCCGGGGGTTCGACCACCCTCATCATTGCTGCCACCGTGGGGGCGCGAGTTGCCGGGGTCGCAGCCTTCGGGGCCGTTGCCGATACCCTGGTTACAGTTGCGTCGGTTGCGTCTGTCGTCATCATCGTCATCGTCATCGTCATCAACCACATTGACCACGCCGGTTTCGGTGGTGGTGGACTCAGTAGTGGTTTGAGTGGTGGTGATGGTTTCGCTCAGGCTAGAAAAGTTGGTGCTGTTGACGATGTAAGCCGACTGAATTGCTTCAACTTTGCCCATATAGGCCATTGCCTGGTAGACAAAACCACAGGCTTCAGAACGCGAAACCACCCTAAAGAGATTTAGCTCGGTGAGGTTGGGATAGTTGACTAAAATACCTCGCTCTACCAAGGCTGCGATGATGACGCGATACTGGCTGGGGATTTGATTGGCGTCGCTAAAGATGCTCAATAGGCTGTCTACCGACTGCCCCGAGGTAACTTCGGTAATATTTAACCCTCTAGCGAGCATCACCAGCATATCTAGCCGGGTCATAGTGCCGTTGGTGTCAAAAGCCCCGTTGGATATATCTAGAAAGCCCATGCTGTAGGCTTTTTGAATCGCACTGTAGGCCCAGTAACTGCGGGAGACATTGCGCAGGGTAACGACTTGACGAGTGGCAGGCCGATCAAACGCCTGGGCAATCATGGCGGCGTATTGGGCTTTGGTGAGGTTGTTGTTCGGTAAGAAGTTGCCGCCGGGAAAACCACTGACTACTCTAATCGCAGACAGGCGATAGACAAAGTCGCTGGCCCAATAATTGGTGGAAATATCGCTAAAGCTGACCTGGTTGACGGTCGTGGTGGTGGTCGTAGTGCGGCGTTGGTAGATAACTTCGCCCGATTCTATGTCGTCGTCATCATCGTCATCATCGTCGTCTTTGGTGTGAGCTGCATCGAGGGCCTGGTCTAGCAGGGCTTCATCTTTGAGCCAGTCAAAATTTTGGATGGGGCCGGCGGTCTGGGCGATCGCGGCTGCACTGCCCAAAGTAAAGGTGGCTAAAACAGCCGCAAGTGATCCTAGACGCGCTAGTTTAACCCAATTAGGGTGAGTCATTCTCGTTCATTCCTCGTAGGTTTGATGGGCGTGTAAAGGTGATGAGGTAGAGGCAAGCTCGTAGTGTTGCTAACACTAGGTGCCCCTACAATTTGCCCGTGTCATCGATCGCAATCACAATAGTCTTTATTGCTAAACATCCATGACGCGCTAAAAGCCCTGAAGTTACGTCGCTTTTGGCACTTTATACAATTTCTGCCTGAGTTTTAAGATTCTGGTATAAACGAAGAAATTTCGAGCAAAACAAAGGTTTTTGCCCTATATAACCGGTTTGTTCCTGCTCTCTAAACTTTTGCTTACTTACCGGGGCTCACTCAGGAATTGAGCTGGGGATACTCTGACTAGCGGGCTAGCTGTGGCTGTAGGTCAGGGTTTGACTAAGCTCAGCGGCCCGTTGGCGCAGGTCTGTCAGCTTGGCCAAGGCTTGGCCGCTTGAGATCGAGGTTTGCGCTGCGGCCAAACCAGCGTCGAGGGAACTAGCAACCCCTGCCTGCCACAGGTAAAATCCAGCATTCCACAGGGCGGTTTTGGCCAGTTCTGAGGTGTGGCCCGAGAGGGCATCCAGCAGGCGATCGCCCAGGGTTGTCTCATCGCCCAGTTCCACATCGTCGCCCTCAAAGCCGTAGTCGCGGGGGTGCAGCAGCAGCCGTTCAGACTGCCCCAAGTGGTTGACGCCGACGATCGCCGTGCGGCCCCGCGCCAGATCGCAGCTGCCCTCTAGCCCCTTGACGGTGATCCAATCGGTTTGGCTCCGCAGGGCAAAGCTGCCCTGGGCAAACTCTTCGGTGGGGGGGTGCACAAACCCCATCACCAACGTGTGTGGGCCAGCGTAGGGCGACCACAGCAGTTCTACCGTGGCGAGGGGAGGTCGTTTGCCGATTTGCTCACGGTAGGGCACTAACCCGTGGGCTGTAGGAAAGTGCTGGGGCAGGTAGACAAAGCCAATACCGGTGCGGTTGAGCAGGGTATGGGCTTGCTCTAGGCTATGGGGGCGCAGGTTAACCCCCAACTGGCTCCACAGCTCAATCAGCGGAATACCTTCTTTAGTCGGCATGCGATCGCCGCCGTGCAGCACTACCGGCACCCCCGCCGCCGCCAGCACTAAAGCCGTGATGGGGGTAACCGGGGCAGTGCGCGATCGCCCATCGTAGGGGCAGCTGAGCACCAGGGCGCGGCGACCATCGGCGATCGCAGGCAGGGTTGGCCCCAGATCTGCGTAGGCATCGAGAATCCCCGCTAGCTCCTCAGCGGTAGGGCGTTTGATGCGATGGGCAATCATAAACGCGCCGATCTGAGCCGGGGTTGCGGTCTGGGTCAGCATCATGGCGGTAGCGGCGGCGGCCTCGGCGCGGGTTAGCGCCCTGGAGGTATGGCTACCGCTGCCAACTAGTTTGAGCAAATCCCGAAATTCGTTACTCATAGAGGCGATTGCCCCTGGGGGCGGGGAGGGATGACGGATGATTACCTAACTGTAAGATACCGCCGCCGGTCTAGAACGGACCGGCGTTGCCAGGCTCTGCACCAGATCGTGAAATCGCTGAATGGGTGGGATGACGAGGCGATCGCGGGTGGTCACCAGCACCACCGACCGAGTCAGCACTGGCGCTTCGGTGGGGCGCACCGCCAGGCTGGGGTCAGTGTAGGAGTCTGCTAGGGCCGAGCGGGGCAGCAGGGCCAAAAAGTTACCCTGGCGCACGACGCCTCGAAAGGCATCTAGAGTATTTAACTCCATTGCCGGGGTGAAGGTTGCCCCCCGGTCCTGAAACTGCTGCTGCACCAGCCGCTGCATGCCGTAGCCGTCTTTGAAGATGATCTGCGGAAATCGAGACAGCGATTCCCAGGCGATCGCAGGCTGGCAGGCCAGGTCGTGATCGGCGGCCATCAACACTTCCACAGGTTCTTCGAACAGCGGGGTGACCACCATTTCGGGTTGGGTGGTGAGGCGTGGGTTATCCATCACAATCGCCAGGTCGACCAGGCCGTCGCGCAGCACTTTGAGGGAGCGATCGCTGCCCAGGGCCGTCACCCGCAGCTGCACCTGGGGATACTCGGCACAAAACCGCTGGAGCACCGGTGGCAGCACCGTAGCGCAGACCGACTGAATCGCCGCCACGCATAGCTCAGGCTGTTTGCCCGCCATTAGGTCGGCAATTTCTCTAGATACCTGCATCCAGTCTTGGCAAATTCGCCGGGCTTTAGGCAGCAGCCGCTCTCCGGCGACGGTGAGCTTGGCCTGGGCTCCGCGATGAAACAAAGGGGCATCTAGTTCGGCCTCTAGGGCTTGAACCTGTCGGCTAACGGTAGATTGAGTTACCTGGCATTGCTGAGCCGCCGCCTGAAAACTGCCGGTTTCTGCCACCGATAAAAATGCCTGGAGCTGCTCTACGCGCATGCTGGACCCGTATCTACGCCACTGCTAAGCTAAGGCCTTTCAGCTCAGGATCGCCGAGCAGACCTCTACTTGATTAACAGATTGTGCCCTAGCGCTTGGTATCAAAAGTAGCGGAAACAGAACCGTTCATCCTAGGCTGGAGCCGTGGCCAACTGGCGCAGAGCGGCTTCAGCGTGGAGCCGCACCCCCGAATCGGGGTCTTGCAGCAGCGCTTGCAGGGTTGACTCTAGGTTGACAGTGCCCAGTTGGCCTAGGGTTAGCACCAGATGTCGCCGCAGGGGGCTGTGGGCTGGGGTAGTTGGCACAGCGCGCAACCAATCTACCAGGGCCGAAGTCGCCTGGGCTCTGAGGTCGGGAGACAGGGTCGTGAGTCGCGGCACCAGGGCCAGACGCACCGGCTCACCCAGGGTTGCCCAGGCGGCAATCAGGCCATCGAGGGCCGGAGCCGTGCTCTGCCAGATCAGGGCCTGCACCGCCCAGATTTGACGGTCCGTGGGCAGGGTAGAGGTCTGTAGAATCGCCAACAAGGCCTGGGTCGCAGCCAGCGAGGGCAGTCGCCCCAGGCCATAGATCGCCTGCTGGGCAACGCTGTGATCTGCATCGTGCAGCCGGGGCGTTAAGTGCTGAACCATAGGGTCATGGTCGAGGTGTTGCCGCAGACTCAAGAGGCCTCGAATGGCGGCTAGACGCACCGGCACGGCTGGATCGACTAATCCCTGCTCCATGGCAGGCAGGGTGAGCGGGTCAGCATAGCTGCCCAGGGCATCGAGGGCTGTGGCCCGCACGGGCGATCGCTCGTCCTCCATCGCCATCAGCAGGAGGGGAATAGTGTCGGGATGATGAATGCGGGCTAACGCCTGCACCGCGATGGGCCGCAGGGCGGGTTGAGCGAGCTGCTGGCCGAGGGCGGCGATCGCGGGCGGGCCAATTTGGGTCAGTGCTGCTGCCACGGCCTGGCGCAGGTCATCGTCCTCGGTGGTGGCAAAAGTTTCGATCAGCCCGGCAATCACCTCTGGCTGTCTCAGGTCGCCCAGGGTGCGGGCTGCAAACCAGCGAGCCTCCCAGTCTTGGTCGTCGTCTTGCAGAATGGTGAGCAGGTCGGCTAGGGCGGCAGCCCCCAGGCTAGCTACCTGGCGAGCCTGATCCCAGCGATCGTGAAAGTCTCCGGTACAGAGACCGGTTACCGCCGAGCTGGCGGTGGTGGCAGGGCCAGCCTCGCGATCGGCGATCGACTGAGGCAACAAAGGCTGATCAAAGGGGGACAAGGGCAAGCTCCTGATGATTCAATCTGGGTCGAGCGCTAGGCCGGTGAACCCCCTTTACCATAGGCCGTGAATCTAATTTTCCCAACGGTACCCTATGCGATTCGCGCAGAACCATCTTGCAGAGGCTGCATGGTATTGACAAAAACGTATGAGTCTATACAAAAGCCCCTTGGCAGCGGGTCTAGGCTAACCTCACTTGCGCTTATGGGTAACTGCCGCTCGGCGGGGACCTACTCAGAACGCCCAAAACCCTGTCCTCTCCGAGGGGACAGGTCGGTAAACGTCTTGTTACAACGGTGTGCCTGTGACCACTTCTATAGACACGGCCAACACAACGGCCAACACTAAACTCAACAAATTTGAACAGTTTAAGGCCGACAAAGACGGTTTGCTGGTCAAGCACGATCTCGATCGCTTTGCCCAGCTAGGGTGGGAAGCTGTAGACGATACAGACCTCACCCACCGGCTGAAGTGGTTGGGCATTTTCTTTCGCCCGGTGACGCCCGGCAAGTTTATGCTGCGGCTGCGGTTGCCCAATGGGCTGCTGACCGGCTACAAGGCGCGCACTCTGGCCGATATTATCCAGCGCTACGGCGAAGATGGCAGCGCCGACATTACCACCCGGCAAAACCTCCAGCTGCGGGGCATTTTGCTCGAAGACATTCCCGACATCTTTCGCCGCATGCAGGCCGCTGGCCTCACCTCCGTTCAGTCGGGCATGGACAACGTGCGCAATATTACCGGGTCGCCCGTGGCGGGGCTCGATGCCGACGAGCTGATCGACACCCAGGGCTTGGTGCGCAAGGTGCAAGACATGATCACCGCTAACGGCGAGGGCAACCCGGCCTTTACCAACCTGCCCCGCAAGTTCAATATCGCCATTGAAGGGGGCCGCGATAACTCCATTCACGCCGAAATTAACGATATTGCCTTTGTGCCCGCCTACCGAGAAGGTGTACTGGGCTTCAACGTTGTGGTGGGGGGCTTTTTCTCGGCCCGGCGCTGTGAAGCCGCCATACCGCTCAACGCCTGGGTACCGCCTGACGATAGCGTGGTCGAGCTGTGCCGCGCCATTCTTGAGGTCTACCGCGACCATGGCCCTCGGGTGAACCGGCAAAAGGCGCGGTTGATGTGGCTGATCGATGAGTGGGGGATGGACCAATTTCGCGCCGCCGTCGAAACCGCCTACGGCCAGCCCCTGCTATCTGCGGCACCCACGGACGAAATGGATTGGGATAAGCGCGACCACATCGGTGTCTATCGCCAAAAGCAGGTGGGCCTTAACTACGTGGGGCTGCATGTGCCGGTCGGGCGCTTGCAGGCCAGCGACCTGTTCGACCTGGCCCGCCTAGCGGAGGTCTACGGCAGCGGCGAACTGCGTCTGACGGTGGAGCAGAACGTGATTATTCCCAACGTGCCCGACTCGCGGCTGCCGGTGCTGCTGCAAGAGCCGCTGCTGGAGAAATTTTCGATCGCCCCCTCGGCCCTGACGCGATCGCTGGTCTCCTGCACCGGGTCACAGTTCTGCAACTTTGCCCTAGTCGAAACCAAGCAGCGGGCTCTGGCCCTGGCCCTAGCCCTCGACGCCGAGCTTGCGCTCAGTCAGTCGGTGCGCATTCACTGGACGGGTTGCCCCAACTCCTGTGGTCAGCCTCAGGTGGCCGATATTGGCTTGATGGGCACCAAGGTGCGCAAGGATGGCAAGACCGTCGAAGGGGTCGATATCTTTATGGGCGGTAAGGTCGGTAAAGAAGCTCATCTGGGCGAAAAGGTGCAGCAGGGTATTCCCTGTGATGAGCTGCACGGTGTGCTGCGATCGCTGCTCATCGACAATTTCGGTGCCCGACCCAGAGACGCTGCCGAGACCCACAATGGCATCAGGGTAACGGCGGACTAAAAAAAATGTCCTGTGGGCTCTAGGCCCCAGGACACACAGTTTGCATTTGAGGCAAACCTAGCACAGTCGATGGGCCAGTGGCGAGATCGCACATCAGCGTTTCACTATAGTTTCCCAAATAGGGCTGATGATTTCAGCCCTGCCGCCAACAGACTCCTCTCCCCCCGGCTTAAGGGGGGCAGGAGGGATCTCCCAGGGCATCTGAACGTTTTAGCATTCTCACTTCGGTAAGATTCTTCAGGTCCAAGATTTGATCCCCCCGACTGATCTTTTCCAACTTTCTCGCTAAAGCTCCCCTTGAAAAAGGGGGCAGTGCTTAGCAATACCCATCCACCCCCCACCCATCCACTCCCTACCCATCCACCCATCTACCCCCCGCTTCCCCATGACCGATCCGGCTAAAACCTTGTGTCCTTACTGCGGCGTGGGTTGCGGCTTGGAAGTCTTACCTCCGGCCCAGCCTAACCGCCCTACCAACCGCGATGCGGCGGGTAACCCTCTGTGGCAGACGCGGGGCGATCGCGCCCATCCCTCCAGCCAGGGCATGGTATGTGTGAAGGGGGCCACCGTGGCCGAGTCCCTCGATCGCGATCGGCTCAAGTACCCAATGCTGCGGGCATCGCTAGACGACCCCTTCGAGCGGGTGAGTTGGGATGTGGCCTTAGAGGCGATCGTCAGCCGCATTCAGACCGTGCGCCAGACTTTGGGGGCCGACAGTCTTTGCGTCTACGGCTCGGGCCAGTTTCAAACCGAAGACTACTATGTGGCCCAAAAGTTGGTGAAGGGCTGCCTGGGCACCAATAACTTCGATGCCAACTCGCGGTTGTGTATGTCGTCGGCGGTAGCAGGGTACATTCAGAGCTTCGGTAGCGATGGGCCACCCTGCTGCTATGCCGACCTAGAAGCCACTGACTGCGCCTTTTTAATTGGCACCAATGCCGCCGAATGCCACCCGATTGTGTTTAACCGGCTGCGCAAGTACCACAAGCGCCATAGCCACGTAAAGCTGATTGTGGTTGATCCTCGCCACACCGATACCGCCAAGGCTGCCGACCTGCACTTAGCTATTCGCCCTGGCACCGACATTACCCTGCTCAACGGCATCGGCCACCTGCTGCTGCGCTGGGGTGCCCTCGACCCTGAGTTTATCGACGGCTGCACCGAAGGTTTTGCCGCCTACACCGAGGTGCTGCGCCACTACGAGCCGGAGATGGTGGCCGAGCGCTGTGGCATTACCGTAGCCGATCTCGAAACGGCTGCCCGCACTTGGTCTAAGGCCAAGGCCGTGCTGTCGCTGTGGTCGATGGGGTTGAACCAATCCTCCGAGGGTACCGCCAAAGTTCGCGCCCTGATCAACCTGCATCTCATGACCGGTAACGTGGGTCGACCGGGGGCGGGGCCGTTTTCCCTCACCGGACAGCCCAATGCTATGGGGGGGCGCGAGGCTGGGGGGCTTTCCCATATTCTGCCCGGCTATCGTCTGGTCAAAAATGCCGACCATCGCCGCCAGGTCGAAGACTTCTGGCACCTGCCCGCCGGTCAGATCTCCGCCACCCCCGGTCTAACCGTGGGCGAGATGATGCTGGCCCTAGAGCACCAGCAGGTGGGCCTGCTGTGGATTGCGGCCACCAACCCAGCGGTCAGTCTGCCCGACCTCAACCGCACCAAAGCTGCCCTGCGGCGATCGCCCTTTACCGTCTACCAAGACGCCTACTACCCTACCGAAACCGCCGAATTTGCCCACCTGTTGTTGCCCGCCGCCCAGTGGGGCGAGAAGACCGGCACTATGACCAACTCTGAGCGGGTGGTCACCCTCTGCTCTGCCTTTCGGTCGCCCCCAGGTGAGGCCCGCCCTGACTGGGAAATTTTTGCTGAGGTGGGTCGCCGCCTGGGCTTTGCCGACCAGTTTGCCTTTGCCGACAGCGCTGCGGTCCATCGCGAGTTTGCTCAGCTCACCCGCAGTCGGCCCTGCGACATCACAGGCGTCAGCCACGATCGTCTAGCGGCCCTTGGCCCGATCCAGTGGCCTTGCCCCGATCCCGAAACGCCCTCCACGGCGGCTGATCGATACGACAAACGCCTCTACACACGAGGTATCTTCAACACCCCCAATGGCCGCGCCCGTTTCGCGGCCCTGCACTCTAACGGTCTGGCCGAACCGCCCGATGACCAATATCCCTTTGTGCTCACCACCGGGCGACTCTACGGCCACTGGCATACCCAAACCCGCACCGGTCGCATCGAAAAAATTCAAAAAATGCACCCCGCTGCGTTTCTAGAGATCAACCCCCGCGATGCCCAGCAGCTCAAAGTGCAGGGGGGTGAATGGGTGGAGGTGCGATCGCAGCGAGGTAGCGCCCGCCTACCGCTGCTGGTCACCCAAAACATTCGCCGGGGCACGCTGTTTGTGCCGATGCACTGGGGCAGTCTGTGGGCCGAGGGGGCCGAGTGCAACGCCCTCACCCACCCCATCGCCTGTCCAGTCTCAGGCCAGCCCGAGCTGAAAGCCTGTGCTGTGCAGGTGGTGCCCCTGGGTCGCCTCACTCCAGAGCAGGCTGCGGCTCCTACAGCTTTACCCCAAGCCCTAGAATCGTCTATTCTCTCAGCAGCACCCACCCCCTGAGTAGTAAACCGCCATGGCGAACCGGGCTCGACAGCTGATCGATCAGTTCAAGAACGAAACGTTTCTTCTCCGATTACACCAGTTTGAAGGCAATATTTCCAAGCTACTTTCCCTGGGGATGGTGGTCGTCATTTTGGCGATCGTGTTCGATCTGGCCGTAGTGCTGGTGCAGGCGATCTTTACCAGCAGTCCCGGCATGTTTCTCGGCCAAACCGTGATCGATATTTTTGGCCTGTTCCTGACGGTGCTGATCGCCCTAGAGATTTTAGAGAACATCACCGCCTACCTCCAAAAGCACGTGGTGCAGGTAGAGCTGGTGATCGCCACCGCCCTGACGGCGGTGGGCCGAAAGTTCATTATTCTAGACTTGACCAAGGTGACGGGGACAACGCTGATCGGGCTGGCTTTGGCCATCTTTGCCCTGGCTGTCAGCTACTGGATTGTGCGATCGAGCCACCGGTAAAGCCTACGCTAGCCGTCTAGTGTAAACGGGAGTACCCACTTTTGGCAAAATACTCAACGAGTGCATTCCAGTTGCGTAGTCCACCCTGCAGGAATCAAGTTACACCCTAAATCCCTTGCAAATGGACGAGCCTATGCCGAGGCATAGGCTCTAACGCGTTGTCCAGTATGGTAATATGGCACACTCAAAGAAAAGAATATGACGACTTATTGTTTCTCCAGAAGTTCGTACTATTTGGCAAATCCCTGCTTTTGAGATGCCCCTTTAGATAGGCAAGCAGTATTCTTGGTGTTTTGTGATTAATGTCATTCATGAAGGCGATCGCATTAAGAACTCGTTCACTAGAATGTGTCCTTTAAAAATCAATGCCACTGCCACCATCATCATTGGTGATGGTGGCAGTAAATACGGCTCACTTGAATTGAGTTTTTTGCAACAGATGGGAATGCCGAGGTTATTATTTATGAATTGCTAGCCGATCTCTCGCATCAAGTACGTAGGTCTGTTATCGCCATATTGAACTTCCAGCCATTCGTCAATATCCGAAGGGAAAGGTGCTAACCAAGATTAATAGTTAAAGGCAATCCATCGACTCTAAAGAGCCTACTCAGTGCATTTTTCAGAAGATATAAACCAACCATCAAGCAGACGACAAAAAATACATGCAACAATGACTAAACAACTCTCTATTATCGAATTTTTTGCTACTGCTATTGCTTCAATCACAATAGCTTCAATCTCACTAATACTTAGCTTAAAAGTCGCAAGCCCACCGGTCTATTCTGACTTTATTGTCGGCAATATCACTTGGTCTGACAGTGATAAACTGCAAGATCTTCTTGCAATGCCTGTTTTTATTTTAACATCATTTATTTCGTTTAATATTTTTGTTTCGTTAATACGAAGACTGAAAAATAATGATAGTGAGAAATACTCCAGATCTTTTTCAGTCCAGCTAATTTGGTGGTCATTGCCAACCATTGCAGCGATGTTTAGCCAAATACTAGGAGGTTGGAGTAATGAAAATTTATTCCCAGTGTCTGCTGTTGGAATTATCTTCATCTCAGTAGCTTCTAGATACCAATCCCCAAAAATTCTGGGTGCCGAAGCGCTTGGATTAAATGTACTTGCTATCCTTTTTCTCTCTCTAATACCATTGGAGGCTGCACTTATACTAGGACGTGCATCAGTTTTAGTTATAGATAACAATAATGTTTCTAAATTTGCAAGCCTGACATATTTGACTGCTGCCTTAGGTTTGATAGCTACCCTTATTTTGGCACTTCGTAGTCCCCATAAGTTTTCCCGTTTTCTTCCTAAACTTTTGTTTTTGAGCCAAATTGGACTTCCTTTTATTTTTCTAACGCTTTATCCTGCGAAGCTTTTACAACAGGATGGCTCCCTGACTCAATATGAAACAACGATCTGGCTAAAAATTCTAGTCTCTGGGCTAATTTTGTTAGGTTTGAGCGATTTAGTTTTGCGATACCGTAGGAATTTTGAAACGAAAAATTTGACTGCGCTATTATCGCCAGTAGCCTTATTTTCGCTTCTAGTAGGCTTGAAGCTTGGAAATACTTTTTCTCCTAATATTAGCCCAGATGACTATCATTTTGGTGAACAATTGATTGGCTGGTGGTCTTATATATATGGAAAAATTCCCTATATAGATTACATTCCGCCTCATGGATTAATTGACAATGACTTAAGTCTTTTTCTTTCGTCAATATTTTATGATTCTTCTGCTGCAAGCATTGCAGAGGCAAGTCGTCTTAGTTTTGCACTTTTAGCTTTTGTAGCATTTGTATCAATATATTATTTCTCCAATAGTGTTGGTCTAGCATTTGTCTCTATCTTTTTTTTAGTAGGTGGGCGGTTGTCGTTTCTTTTCCTGACACCTTTTCTATGTCTGTGGTTTAGTTTCTACTTAAGAGAAAATCCATCAAAATGGCTCAGTGTTTGGATATTAACTGCACCTTTTGTCATTTTAGGGGTTCCTCCACAAGGCCTTCTACTTGTTGCATCCTCTGCAGTGATGGCTATTTACTTCGCAAGGCGTTTTTTACATTGCGACAATCGCAACTGGAGCAATATTGGTGGCTCTCTCTTTATCCTAAGCATTTCTCTACTTGTAACACCCTTAGGGGTAATGCTCTTTGGTGCTACTAGATATGTATTGGAAAATAGCTCAATTAACCAAATTGCTTACGGCATACCTTGGCATTTAAGTTGGCAAGAACCTACTAAATCTGGTTTTCTATTTGAAATAGTGCGTATGTCTTGGGCTGCAATCCCGTTAGCTTGTCTTTTAGTAATTTATATCTTGATCAAAGATAAAAAAAATCGAAATAAAGAAGGGACCCTTCCTATTATTGTTGTCTTAATTTTTATTTTGTTATTAATACCCTACTCTATGGGTCGCATTGATCCGGGGGGTGTATCTCGTCCAGGGCTTGTTTCAATCTTTGGATGGGCAATTTTATTTCCAATTTCTTTGTGGCATCTGATAAAACCCATTCATAGAACGCCGCTAGTATTGTTGGTTGCGAGCATGTGTGCGGCTCTAAACTTTTCCCCTTTATCCTTTTCCAATTTGGGATCCGTTAGTTCTTCGCAAATAAATACACCAATGTTAAGGGACGGACAAAGTTTTGGACTTCCTAACCTTGGTAAGGTTTACGTACAAGAGGATCATTGGGATCGTCTCTATCGACTTAACAAGTTACTAGATGAAAAAATACTACCCGGTGAGACCTACCTAGATCTGACATCCCGGAATGCACAATATTTTTATTTTAACCGCAGGCCGCTTGTCTCTATAACAGCACCATACAACATGGCATCGCTCGTTCAACAAAAACGTGTAGTTCAAAAACTGTCCTCTAACTTGCCAAGAATTGCTCTTCTAGAAGGATCTAATATTAACCATGACGGTGGTGGGCTTGCACTTCGGAATCCTTACCTTTACAGATTTGTGGTTGAAAATTATATTCCTCGGTACGAAGAAGGATTTACTATTGGTTATAGTAAGAAACATTGGCAAGATAAAAGTAAATCAGAAATTCAGTCTACTCCCAAAAACTTAACAGATTTAAGTTGGGAGCGTGGTATCCATAGAAGCGAAGCTGCAATTATCTCTGATGATCCTGAACTGATTGGTATTATTAACCCTGGTGATCAGATTGTCCTAAGTGGAGGTGATGTAAGAAAGGTTAAAAGAGTAGAGAGCGAAAGCAATGTGATATGGCTTGATGGTAATTCTCTGGAATCCAAAACAGTTGGTCATCCTGATTTGTTTAGAGTTCCTGTTACCCCTGAATCTCTAAATGATTACAGAGATGCACTCTTCCAACGTGCATTTTCTCAGTCTTTCTTGCATAAGATACCCATTTCATGGGGGCGCTCACTAGCTAAGCTAGAGCGTAAAATGGATTTTGTTAAAAGTTTAGATATCAAAAGATCCTCTTTAAAAGATTTTACTAAAGAGAATGGTTTCTACAAGGTGGCTGGCGACGACCCAAGCATTAGCTTTGATGCCAATAATTTAGGTTTGTCTGGGCAAAATGCTGGCTTGCTTAGGTTCAACTTTTCCTGTATTGGTAAAATTTCTGATCCTACAATACAAGTTTTTTGGTGGGGAGATCATCATCTTGGTGCTTATGAGAAATCAAGCCTCAAATTTACAGCGGGTGAAGGAGTAATGATTGTTCCCCTTGACTCATCGTCTTACTGGGTTAACCAAAAAATAATTCACGGTATTCGCATTGACTTGGACAATGCTAACGCTTGCCAGAAAATTAGCATAACTAATCTTGAACTACTAAATCGGAACTTTAAGTAAGAAATTTTGCTCTTCTTGCTGACTATGAAAGAGCTTAGCGGGTGACAAGGGAACTCAAATTCATACAGCACAGGACTTTGAGATCTGATTGACTGACAAAAGTTCTAATGTAGGTTGGCGTTGAGCGAAGCGAAACCCAACACCAGCAACGGTTTTGTTGGGTTATGCTGACGCTAACCCAGCCTACGGCAGGACTAAATAGTTCAGACAAGCTATTCACAAGTGGTCGTAGGTGCCCGAAACGATGATAGAGGCCGTTCTACCTAATGTTGTAGACTTGTTGATAGACAGCTAAGTATAGATAATGTCTTGGAAAAAGTGGACTGCTAAAATATTTGCCGCCAGTCAAAAACTCAAGGCCTTGCCTCAACCCATTCAGCTAATTTTAATGCTGATTCTTGGGATGTTTATATTAGCCCTAAGAAATCTTGATCCACTGCTAAACCCAGTCATATATGCAGAGGACGGGGCTTGGACTGCAATAGCAATGACAAATGGGTGGGATTATGTTTTTCTCCATGCTCGATCAGATTACTTTGTTTGGGGAAACATACTATTTCTTTGGCTTGCTTCTACGTCCTCAAGTTTATTTTGCGGTAATGAATTAAGCTGCCTACCAGTCACTGTCACCCTGTGGAGCTACTTCTTTTTTTCTATAGTTGCCCTGCTGGCCTGGTGGGCAACTGCAGGAGTTTTGCCCCTTCGCTTCAGGTGGGCTTTATTTTTTCTAGCTATTTTCCTTCCCCTTGGCAACACAGCTAACGAAGTGATTGGGAGAATTGTTAATATAGGCTATTTGTTTGTTTTTTTAGCTCTGCTGCTCATGGTTTTGAGGATTAGAAAAAAAGGCAATAGGGTAGCAATTGATTTATCTTTGCTGGTCTGTGCTGCCACTAACCCAGTTTGTTTTTTACTAGTGCCGATACTGTCGCTTTTTTCGCTTCGAGGTTTTGATGCTCGTCAACTTTTTGTGGCTCTACGTAACTGGGGCAAGCAGTACGCACTCCTCTTCCTCGGCCTGGGCTTTCTAATTATTCTTAGAATAGTTACTGCTGCCGACACAGCGAGTGTCGAAGTGGCTGGATCAATGCGCTTTACCAGTTTAATTGAAACTGCGCTAGCAAGGCCATTGCTGTATCCGATTATCTTTCCTTTCTACGGCAGCCTAAACGATGTTTTGACAGTTGTATTGACAGGTATTTTAGGAGGTTTGTTCTTCTATCTACTTCGGACTACGGATAAAAGAGATCCAGCGCTTTTGCTGGTCAGCATGGGCACCGTGACGCTGTCAATCTTCTTAGTGGCCACTGTGTATATGAGGCCAATTCTGACGGAGATACTTGGCGGCTATCTCACAACTTTTCCCGACCGATACTTTATGGGAATCAACATTCTCGTAATTTTTATCTTGATAGCCTTGATCAGTTCAAGGTCTAAAACCCCTTTGTCGAGAAAGGTAAAAAAGGTATTTTTCTCATTACTAATTGCCATTCACGTGCTCTCGCTCCCTTGGACTATAGAACTTGGCTGGCCACGTATGAGAATTGCCGTAGGTCCGGATTTTAGCGGCTCGCTCTGTTTAAGTACTGTAGCGTTGCAAGACCAACCTGTTAACGAAATCAACACTGTATCCGTGCCGATTTATCCAGAAAGCTGGACAATGGTTGTGCCTAGAGACCGTGTTTTAGACGCTACCCAGGCCTGGAATTGCCTAAAAAAAAGTGAAGAACTGGCAAAGAAGTCAGAGGAAGCGTTCTACATATCTGACGAGAATTGGAGTCGGGGAATTGCCTTGCACTGGACGGGATTCTTTGTTCCAAGTACTGAAGAAAACTTGCGTGAGTACAGTCCTGGAAGGTTTGTGATATTTGAAAACGGCGATAGACGAAAAGTTGTTCGAGTGGAAGCTAATGATCCATACCTAAATATTTTTTTGGAAGGAGAACGGCTTAACCCTGAAGCCGTTGGACTGCCAACCATCTACTCAGTTACAGACTCTGATGTAGTTGAATAAATGTGAAAAACTTGATGCCTGCCGCGAACAAAAAATAATTATATCTAATAGTTCAACCGCAGCCCGACCTGAAACATTTTATGATCTAGGAATCGTGTCCGCTGTGCTGGATCACCTAGCGCCTGGGATTATAAGCGCCAAGGCATGCTCGAATAAGTATCGAGAATACGGACAGATTACCACTAACGCTGCTGATTTTAGTCGGCACTTTGCCTGTAGCCGGATACCGACGAGCAGTTGGCAGCTCAATGCAGCGATAGCCTAGCTTTGGTGCTCTATAGGAGAGATAGGCTAGAAGTTCATAGGTCAAAAACACATCGCGGAAGGGGGCAACGGCAGGATCTAAAAGCAGTTGACGGCTATAGGCTCTAAAACCCTGGGTGGTATCGGTCCAGTTAAATCCAGAAGAGATGCTGAGTAGGGGAGCATGAATCCATCGAATCGCAAATTCACGGATTTTGGGAGTGTTTTTACCGATTCCTCCCGGCACATAGCGCGAAGCTTGAACGAAATCTATGCCGCTTTTTAAGGCCGCAATAAAACGTTGTATGGCCTCTGGGTCGTCTTTGTTGTTTCCATCAATCGTGACTATACCTTCATAGCCCTGGTTGAGGGCGAAAGCATAGGCACAACGGAGTTGAGCACTAAGTTTACCTGGTCCTCTTTTCACCAGCAGACCCCGCACACCTTGATGCTGAAGCACAGCCTGATCTAACGATCCGTCAGTACTACCCCCATCTACAATCACCACGTCTGCCAGTTCCATGATTTTGAGGTCTGACATTTGGTAAATTAGCTGACCAATGCGAGACCCTTCATTAATGACCGGAATGACAACGCACCAGGGTTTAGTTTTGCCTAACCAAAGGGGAGTATCAAACTCAGGTACTTGCCAGTTTAGCTGATCGTTTAAGGACATGGTAAAACCCGTAAATACAACCCCATTTAGTTAACGCGAGCAGTAATGAGAATAACTCCTGCTACTACTAATCCAATGCCTATACCAGTACTCCAATAGAACGGCTCTCGAAAAATGACTAGGGATAGGATTGCTACTGTTGCTACAGCACCTGAGGTCATGATGGGGTGCGCTATATTTAAAGGTAGGATCGATAACGCAGCTGTGTACAGTAAAAAGGTAGCTCCATACAGTGTTAACCCTAACCAAAATGGCCAGTTGCTCAGCCCTGCCGCAGGATCGCTTAGAGAAGGAAATTGACGAGGCGGTAACATAGCAAACTTAATTAGAGCGCTAGCTGACGCGTTAGCGGCAATACCAGACAGCAGAATGAACCACTTCATGCGTATACTTTTTCTGTAGTTGAATCGTTTCGATAATAGCGAATGGCTACTTTAAGAGCCCGCTCAATAGCGGCCAAATTTGTTTTTCCGTTGGTAGCTAGCATCTCAATGCTAACGATCTGGTCGGGTAGCTTAGTGCTTATCACTTGGCCTATGGCAGAGTGATCGCAACCGCCCTCTCCTAGAGGCACCAGACCTGGTTCACTGGCATGGATATGTCCGATGATGGGAGCGTAGGTGAAAACAACATCTTCAGGCGATTCTTGATTGATTGTCATTGCCCCCGTATCTAACTGCATGCGAATAGATGGATGGGCAATCTGGTTGACGACTGCCGCTGTTTCAGCACTATTTATCATGAAATTAGCGCCGTAGCAGGGTGGATTGGGTTCGAGGCAAATGGTTACCCCATGGCTGCCTGCAATATCTCCAAGACGCTGGAAAAACTCTAAGGCTAGCGTATCGGTCTGAGCGCTAGTCAACCCACTACGGTCACGGTTCTTAGGCGAGCCGAATGCCAACCGTGGGGCACCTAAACCTGAGCCAATGCGACATACGGCATCTAGGTGACTCAACATCTGATCTCTAGAGGTCGGGTCGCCAAAAAGATTTAGACCGGTAGTACCAAAGAGCAAGGCCTGCATTCCAGTAATGCTAATTCCATGGTCGGCCCACCAGGTGCTAACGCGCTCAATGTCCCTATCTGTGGTTTGGGGTAAATTGTCAAAGTACTTGCCTGGAGCCGTATCAATCGCGTCTATACCATAGCGGCTAAGTAGCTCAGCGACGGCTTCGTCGTCGCCCACATCCCAGGCAATGTTAGATATGGCAATTCTCATGCATCTGCTCCGGTTTTGATCTGGGCTGTGGGCTCTGATTGTGCATAGGCACGAATAGCCTGCAGCGTTTCACGCCGGCTGTATTGATAGGCGCTGTGACCATTGAACAGCTTACCGTAAATCGATTTGAAATCGTAGCATACCTGCGATCGCGGCAAAGTATGAGTAAATGCTTTGCCAAAACCATCGCGAGCAACGTCGGACACACTGATGGGTTCAGCAGTTAGGTGAACAAGGTTGAGCTGTAGCTCTAAAGCCGTTTGAATGTCATACCAGAGATTGACCATGGGATAAAATTGAAATATATTTCGGCTGTCAATAGCATCTAGATTATTGTCATTTAAAAAATCAAAGATTATGTTTTTGCGCAGGCCAGGGCCAACTAAGCCCGGTAGCCTCACTATTAAGTGCTTCGAAAAACGCGACTCCACAAAGGTTTCTAGGTAGCGACGGTTTAAGCCATAGGGGTGTAAGTCTTGCTCGTCGACGGGCGTTTCTTCGTCTACATTTATTGGATCTTTAAAGACATCTACAGTACTAATCAAAATAAAGTTTTGACATTTTATACTATCTAAGTGACTAATTAACGAGTCAATATTCTGTCGATCGGATATAGGGTCACGGTTGGCTAGCCATTTTTGGGCAGGAGCGGCGGCGCAAACACACAGATCAAACTCTTTATTTTTAATCGTTTCTATGTTGTTTGACCGAAAGAATTCGTCAAGCGAAAATTGCTTACGGATGGTTTGCCCGACAAAACCAGAATAGCCTACGAGTGCCGTGGTCATGAAAATTTCTCCTGAAAAATTTAGCTCGTTTGCAAATAAAACTACATTAAAGATATTAGTATGGTGATTGCATGCTTGCTCCAAAAATTGCTTGATAGAATACTTGAACAGCTAAAAAAATCTATAGTAACTAGTTATTAATTTTCTGGCTGCTTGTCTGCAAGGCTAACAATTCAAAAGTATAACTGCTGACTAAGTTAATGGTTTTGTTTACTTGTCAGCATCCTTAGAAATTTCTGTTTCCAGCCTGATCAAGCAGTCATATATATTATCTAATTTTCCACCTAGGATGGAATAGCAACCTGGTAAATCTTTGTGTTGCTCAAACAAGATGGGGCGTCCGTCGTCGCCCTCATTTTTGATCAGTACAGTTTTAATTTCAAACAAAGAGTCTACATAATCTACATCGCGAATTGCTGGTAAATATCGTGATACATCCCGAATGATTCGGTCTACCCGAGTAGTTTGTTTGTACTCATTGAGCTGCTGATAGGGATCAATTCCAGGTTTGTCAAGCCAGTGCAGGTGAGGGGTGTACCGAACATGAGTGAGGGAATGAAGCTTGCGGTGAGGGAAAGGCATTAAAGAGAAAAAAGAGCCATCCATTACGGTAATCCCTAAGTTGGCCAGTCCACTAGGGGGTTTGACCAAAGCTATTTCGGCAATCTCATGCTTTAGCCGCGTTTGTGTTCCTACAAAATCGCCACCGATCTGATTTAAGCCACTATAAGTGCAATTGAATACATACCGGGCAGAGAGGATTTCAGGGGATTGACCTGACTGGGCACACTCAACCGTTAAACCCGGGTTACCAATACGAATTTGGCTTACCCGAGTTTCTAATTTTAATTCTACTCCTAGATTTTTTAGCGTTTTTTCAAGATGCTCTTTTAATACGCTGGCATCAAAGGCGTATTCTTCGACTAAAAAAACCTGCTCAATAAGGCGAGGTTCAAATAATAGTCGGAGGTTTTGAGGTGCTGGCTCAACATAGGCACCAATATCGCGACAAAAGCGAACAAACTGCTTTGCTGTGACATTTGAGTTGCGGCGAGCGATTGCATAGAGCTTGGTGAAATTGCGAATGGCGGCTTTTGGATAATCGTGCAAGAACTGGGGCAGATTAATTTGACTACGACAAGCTGTGGTGAAGCTGCGGGGATAATGGTAGCCATTGTGAATACGTGCCTGATTGTTGTAGGAAGCCCGCGAGAGGATAGTTGACTGCTGCTCGATTAGTAAGACCTTTGAAAAGTCAGACTTTGTCATCAGGTAGTTGGCGATAACGGTTCCATAAAAACCCCCACCGATTACAATGGCGTCGTACATATATTGATATATAGATCAACTAATCAGCGATAGTAAATTAATCAGCTAAGTGACGCTTACTGGTTTCGGCTTCTTCAAGGTTTAATTTTTGGTGTCGAGTTATCACGGCGCTAGTAAACTCTTGAGCAACATGATATGGAGGACCTTCATTGCTAAGTCGAGACATATGGAGAATGTATTCACTGAGCATGGCTAAGACCAGTGAAATCAAGAAAAACATGCCTGACTGCTGCAATGACAAGGTGGTCCAGCCGGGTGCTACATCTGGCTTGCTGAGCGCGATCGCAATAACATAAATCGAATACACTACATTTGAAAATGCGCCAAACAGTGATAGCGATGTCACCAGCCTCATGGGCCAGTAGGTTGTAGCTACCATCAATCGCATGCCAAGATCGATATTTTCTCTAAGTTTTTTCTTTTGGGTAGATTGAGGTCTACTGCTGTAGGCTAAATTGACCTTAGAGAACCCGGCTGTTGCAGGAAGATAGCGATAAGATAGCGCCGGGGCCGGGTGTTGTAGCACAAAATTTATGACCCGTTTGCTCAGTAAACGAAAGCGCGGCGCTTCTGACATCATGTCGATGCCGTTGAATAGTTTGTATGTTTTTCTGAAAAACCAAAAACAGCTCCGATACGCCATGCTTTGTTTTGGGCGCTGCTTATTCATGGCAAATACTACGTCCGCTCCGCTCATTGCCCGTTCTAACATGGTGGGAAGAAAGTAGATGTCGTCTACTAGGGGTTCGATGACTGCGACAAAATCTCCTAGCGCATTTTCAAGCCCTACCCAGGAAGCTGTATCGGCGTCAACTCCTTTTGTTAAGGCATAAACTTGAAGATTAGGAAAGCCGTGCTCTTTAGTAACTTGCTTGAGAATCTCAATGGAATCATCCTCTGATGCATTATCGATGATGATAAGTTCATAATCACTTACGATCGGCGCTATGGCAGCGGTCAGTTGCTCTGTTAGGTCTACGATTTCTAGTGCTTGATTCCGCACGACAAAGACTATAGACAGAAAAACTGGAAAATATTTCATAACCCTACCGACTTCACGTTTCCAATTTCGTTTGATTTCGCCTGATTCGCCTCTTAGCCTAAATGAGAATCCTATGGCATCGGTCTTAAAAAGACTAGGCGCTTAAAGCCGATGAAATGTATTTGGGTGGGTCTTTTGTGTCATTCATTCTGTCTACCTGTTTTAGAACTAACCAAGCTTGGGTCGAAATGTTTTAGCAGAGTTTATGGATATTCATAAATTTGTTTGTAATAGTGCTGATACTCTTCTGAGAGTAGGGGCATCCACCAATCGCGATGCTCTAAGTACCAGGTAACGGTTTTTTTGAGCCCATCTTCTAGGGTAACGCTGGGTTGCCAGCCCAAATCGGCTTGGATTTTGCTGATATCCATAGCGTAGCGACGGTCGTGGCCGGGGCGGTCAGTAACATAGGTAATCAACTCCTGGGTCGGGCGAATGGGGAGGTCTGGAGCTAGGTCGTTCATTAGGTCGCAGAGCAGGTTGACTAGGTCAATATTTTTGACCTCGGCCTCACCGCCGATGTTGTAGGTTTCCCCTGGAGCCGCACCCCGCAGCACTGCGTCTAGGGCGCTACAGTGGTCTTCGACAAACAGCCAGTCGCGAATGTTTTGCCCGTCGCCGTAGATCGGCAGGGGTTTGCCCAGCAGCATATTCACACACATCAGCGGGATCAGCTTTTCGGGAAAGTGGTAAGGGCCATAGTTGTTGGAGCAGTTGGTGATCAGGGTGGGTAGACCGTAGGTGTGGTAGTAGGCCCGCGCTAGGTGATCGCTGCCGGCTTTAGACGCCGAGTAGGGGCTATTGGGGGCGTAGGGGGTGGTTTCGCTAAAGGCCGGGTCGTTGGGGCCGAGGCTGCCGTAGACTTCATCGGTAGAGACGTGCAAAAATCTCAGCTGCTCAGGCTTGCCCTGGTCTTGCCAGTGGGTGCGAAATGCCTCCAGCAGAGTGAAGGTGCCGACCACGTTGGTCTGCACAAAGGCCTCTGGCCCTAAAATCGAGCGATCGACGTGGGACTCGGCGGCGAAGTGAACTAAGGTGTCGATGGCGTATTCTTTTAGCAGGCGGGCGACGAGGGTGCGATCGCAGATATTGCCCTCCACTAAATCGACCTGGGGGTGCGCTAGCAGGTCGGTCAGATTAGCCCGGTTACCTGCGTAGGTGAGGGCATCTAAGATGATCAACCGACTCTGGGGATAGTGACGGTGCCAATAGTGGGCGAAGTTTGACCCGATAAACCCTGCGGCCCCGGTGACGAGCAGTCGATTTAGCGCCATTGTGATCCCTCCGGTAAAGACTATGACTGCGGCGATTTACTTTATCACCATCAATTACCATTGCAGCGATTTTATTCGAGACCTGATTGCCGCCACTGCGAGCCTCGGGGCTACAGACTATCGGTTCATTGTGGTCAACAATTCACCAACCGATACTGCGACGGCGGCCCTGGCTAGTCTAGAGGGGGTGACGGTGTTAGAGGCTGAGCATAATTTGGGGTTTGGCGGGGGCTGCAATCTCGGCCTAGACTATGTCTACAGCCAAGACTCCAACGCCCTAGCCTGGCTGCTCAACCCCGATGCCCGCCTCACCCCCAACGCCATCGACTATGTCCGCGAGTGCTTTAGGCAAGCGAGTGCGATCGCGCTATTGGGCACCCGCATTCGCGATTTAGAGGGCCAGCTGTGGTTTAGCCAGGGCACCTTTAACCCGTGGCTGGGCACCCTCAAACACCGCTTTGCCCATGTCGACTGTACCCCCAGCCCGGTGGCGACCCATCCTACCCGCTGGATCTCGGGGTGCAGCATGATTTTTAACCTGGCGGTGTTTGACCACTGCCCTCAGTTTGATCTCCAGTATTTTTTAGATTACGAAGATGCCGATATTTCTGAGCGGTACTACCGCCAGGGCTATTGCCTACGGGTGACCCAGGCGGTGCTGGTCGATCACCAGGTGTCAGCGATTACCCACCGCAACCCCAGGGCTAAGTTTCAGCACGCCACCTTTAGCAAGCTCTACTTTTTAGAGCGTCACGCCACCCCTCTGGCCCTGGGGCTCAACCTGATCTACACTGCCCTGCGGCCTCTGACCTTTTGTGTCACCCGTCCGGCTATGGCCCAGGGGCGCTGGCTGGGCCTGCTCGATTACCTGCGGTGGCGCTGGCGGCGGCTGCGCCAGATCTCTGCGCCCTACCACCCGCAGACTAGCTTTACCGCCGCATCTGCCCAAACCGCTGCCCCAAAGCCTTGAGGGTGCGCCCCTTTTGCCGTAGCGGGCAGTAGCGGCAAAAAATGTACAGCAGGGCAGGCAGGTAGAGGTGCGATTTTTTATGGCCCAGGGCATAGGCTAGCCCCCTCACGCTGCCTAGAGACAGTTGTTTCTGCGCGGCTGAAAAGTCGTTGTAGAGCACCACCTGAGGGGTGACGTAGGCGCTTATACCCTGGCCTACGGCCCGCATTACCAGTTCTGAGTCGGCGTGGTAGTGGGGTAAGAAAATCGCGTTGTAGAGACCGATTTGGCGATAAACACTGTGGTGAATCAGCACCCCGTTGCCGGGTAAGGCATCGACGGTAATCACTGTGGCCTCAGCCACCTCGGGCGCTAGGTCACGCTGGGATGCATCGCTGTGGGCCAACCGCAGAAAATCTTGGGTGCCCCAGGCGGTGTAGGTGCCTAGCGACCAGATGCGATCGCGATCGGCCAGGTAGTTGATCTGATTGCCCAAAATGCGGATCCGGAGGTGCTCGGCCAAGTTGACCAAACGCTCCACATGGTCAGGCTGCACCACCGCATCGTCATTGATGGTGAGCACATAGTCACACCCAGCCTTAAGGGCGTAGCTCACCCCGGCATTGGTCGCCCCCGCCCAGAAATTTTGCGCGTTAACCGGCAACACTACTGTTAGAGGAAACTGCTGGTTCACAGCCTCAGGAGTGCCATCCCTAGAGCCAGCATCGACAACGATCACCTGCAAGGCCCCATAGGTTTGATCGGCTATCTGGGTCAGAAACCGCAGGGTTTTAGCTTTGCGGTTGTGGGTTGGCACCACTAGGGCCACCTTGGGGCTAGGCTGTTCTGCCCCCATCACGGCGTCAGCTCAACCTGGCTGTCGTCACCGAGCATAAACCGTAAGGCCTTGGGGCGACGGGGTGCCTCTCTAATGTGGACTCGTTGCCCAATCAGGCTATCGACAATACGCTGGTGTACTCCTACCACCTGGGCATCGGCTAGCACTACGCTGTGCTCAAGGTCAGCTTCCACCAGTTTGACTCGGTCGGCAATGCTGCTGTAGGGGCCGATGAAGCAATTCTCTAGGTGGCAATCTTGGCCAATCACCACTGGCCCCCGAATGGTGCAGTTGAGAATACGCGACCCAGTGCCAATGCTGACTCGCCCTAAAATCTGGCTCTGGTCATCGATATCGCCTTTAATAGCAGTGGCTGAGCAATCGTCAAGAATAATACGGTTAGCTTCGAGCAGGTCGTCTTTTTTGCCGGTATCGAGCCACCAGCCGCTGAGCTGCCGGGCATCGACCCGCTTACCAGCCTCGATCAGCGTTTGAATGGCATCGGTAATTTCTAGCTCCCCCCGTGCCGAGGGCAAGATTTGGGCTATGGCCTCGTGAATCGTGGCGGCAAACACATAAACCCCCACCAACGCCAAGTTTGAAGGAGGAATCTGGGGCTTTTCGATCAGCTCCATCACCTGGCCCTCGGCTGAGACCTTAGCGACCCCAAAAGCCGTGGGGTTAGCGACAGATTTCAGCATGATCAAGGCGTCGGAGCCGTTGTCGTGGAATTGCTGCAAGAAGCTCTCTAACCCATCTTGAATTAGGTTATCGCCTAGGTACATGACAAAGGGAGAGTCTTGCAAAAAGGGCTGGGCCACCTTAACCGCATGGGCCAGACCCGCCGGCTCTGCCTGGAGAATGTAGGTTAGGTTGGCCCCAAAGCGCTCTCCGTTTCCAGTTTTTGCCTGAATTTCAGCCCCCGTCTCTGGGTTGATGATGATGCCAATATCCGTGATGCCAGCCGCCACAATGCTTTCAATGCCGTACCAGAGAATTGGCTTGTTGGCCACTGGCACCAACTGCTTAGCGCCAGTGTGGGTCAAGGGGCGCAGCCGCGTGCCTTTGCCTCCCGATAAAACAAGTGCTTTCATAACGGTTTAGGATGGCATCGAGCCGTAGAGTTCTGACAGCATTTGACGTAGAGACTGACGCCAGTGGGGCGGCGTTGTGCCCAGCATACCGGCAATTTTCTCGCCGCTCAGCACCGAGTAGGCTGGGCGACGGGCCGGGGTCGGGTAGTCAGCGGTGGTAATTGGCTCAACCTCCTCTAAGGTGAGGGGCAGACCTAAGACTTGGGCCTCTTCCACAATGGCAACTGCAAAATCGTACCAGCTGGCCACACCGCTGTTGGTGAAGTGGTAGGTACCGTAGGTCTCTGGCCCGAGCTGGGGCAGTAGCGCCACAATGGCGCGAGCAATGTCGTAGGCCCAGGTGGGTGTTCCAATCTGGTCATAGACTACCCGCAGGCGGTCTCGCTCTTGGGCCAGCCGCAGAATGGTTTTGGCAAAGTTTCCCTTGCCCTTGGCTCCATAGACCCAGGCGGTGCGGAGAATGATGTGGCGATCGCACGCTGCCATCACCGCTACCTCCCCTGCTCGCTTGGTATCGCCATAGACTCCTAAGGGGTTACAGGGGCTATCTTCCTGGTAAGGCACCGACTGGATACCGTCAAACACATAGTCTGTAGAGATATGCACGAGGCTAGCACCCACTTGGGTCGCCGCCTGGGCCAAAGCACCCGGAGCCAGAGCGTTGATAGCCTGGGCTAAGTCGGGCTCAGCTTCGGCTTTATCTACCGCCGTGTAGGCGGCCGCATTGACAATCACCTGAGGCCGAAAGGCTGCCACTTGGTCCGCTATGGCTTGGGGTTGGGTGAGGTCGAGGGAGGTGCGATCGCAAGCCAGCAACTCAATCACTCGATCATGAGCCAAAAGTTGCTCTAGCTCTTGTCCAACCTGTCCTCCGGCCCCTATAAGCAAAATTTTCATGGCTAAGCATAAACCTCAGCGTCTTTGAGCCGATGACCAGCTTGATCCTTCTCAGATAAAATAGGCACTTTCCCATCCAGCGGCCAATCAATACCTAAATCAGAGTCATTCCAAAGAATGCAGCGCTCATAGTCAGGAGCATAATAGTCCGTAGCCTTGTAGAGTACTTCCGCCACCTCCGATAACACCAAAAAACCATGGGCAAAACCAGCCGGTACCCAAAGTTGATGAAAGTTTTGAGCGCTCAGAGTGTAGCCTACCCATTGACCAAAGGTAGGAGATTGACGGCGAATATCAACAGCGACATCAAAAATTGCTCCCGCTAACACCCGTACTAACTTACCTTGGGGCTGTTGAATCTGATAATGCAACCCCCTAAGCACTGACTGTCCTGAGCAAGAGTGATTGTCTTGCACAAAAGTAACATCTAACTTTAGTTCATGACAAAAATTAGCTTGATTGAAGCTCTCCATGAAAAAGCCACGTTGGTCTTGAAAAACTCGTGGTTCTAAAAGGTGCACATCAGACAGGGGCGTTGGTTTTACTTTCATAAATAGGAAATTGACTCCAAAACTCTAACTGTCAACAACTAGCCATTTTACAAAGCAATAGGAAGCCAACATAAAGTTTATGTCTGCGAATTACGTATATACATAAATCTTTTGTGTTAACCTAGCGAACTACGTTGCCAATTAAATGTCAGAAGATTTTTTGATTGCCGATCACCTACTTTGAAATTCGAAAAACCTCTTCTAGATATCCTTCACGTACCCAGCATTTAGAACGATAGACTGGCTCGTAGCCACCAGAATCCTTAGTAAATTTTCTTACCGTACGTGGATAAAAACATTCATGGTTAATACTGAGGAAGTAATTTTTTGTCGACCTTTTTATATGCAAAAGATATTGACTGATAAGATTATCTGATATCTCTGGAAAACTATCTTGATTAACAGTCAAGCCAAAACTGTTGTCAGGCATGACGGCACATTCCCAATAAGGGAGAACTTTTATAGAGCCCTCTGTAGCTGTCTCACCATAGAGACATACAGAGGCTTCGCCAACTGCGTGCATAAGGTAATGACCAGCTAGCAGGCAAGTTATCGGCAAATCAAAAATTGTGTAATCTACAAACCCTAGTCTTCTCGCATAGACAGCAGTCATACCAAGTCCACCACCAAACTCGCAGACGGCATCGCCATGGCAGTTCAACCTGGCAATCCTTATTGCACTATACAGAGAATTGATATGCCTGTAGTGAAAAAGTCTATCGCCAATTTTCAATCCATCAGTGTATATAATCCCTAAAGGTAAAGATATATCTATGCCAATTTCTTGTTCAATTCCGTATAGCAGCTCATCCATGTTGAAATGCAAAATATCACCCCAAGGGCCATTCTCAGGGTTCTCAAACTGTACAACACCTAAACATTCAGCTAAGCAGACAAGCTTGTCCCAATAGGTTAACGCGACCTGTCGCGGATCAAGGTTTCTATTGTAGCCATCAACACACGTAGTAATGCCTCCAAACCAGACAAACGATTGACCAAATTCCATTAAATAGTGGCCCAGCTTTTCTGGATCTTTTTGATCGATCGTTTCCATTAGTTCAGGCAATTCATTACGAACTAGGTCTGTCCACAGATCCTCTCCTTCTTGCCTAAACAAAGAATATTTTTCATCTTCCAGAGCTTTGTGATAAGACTTTATCAAGCGATCTGCAATAACTGCACGATTCAGTCCATCTACAGCTTTTTGGCTACTTAAATTGACAGAAGGAAGTGGATTTTTCGCTGGATGAGCTAACAGCCTTTCAGTTAAAAAATCATCTGGTGAATCAAAAAGCCCAGGACTCCTAGAATTTTTAATCAATTCTTGTAATCTTTTGTTTTCTGCAAGTATATTTTTGTTTTGGCGAGTATAGGCAGTATACTTTTTGACTAAAGGAATAAAGAGAAGGATTTTCTTGAAAAACTTTTTTATCATATCACACCTAGCTTTGATCTGAATATAACAACTTTGACTCAAGCGATCGATCCGTGAATTTCTGGGACTTACTAAATAGGTCTAAAGAATTGCTATATCTAGGTATGATTGAATTTGCTTTGGAAAGATCACAAAGTTCAAAGTGCACAGCTATTTAGGCAGGTGTCCAACAAATGCATAAATAAAATCCTTTGTGATTGAGTTAAAGCAGATTATGCATAACCATATTATACTACGACGATCGCTCTAGCTTCCTAATGCGACCCAAGAAGCCATGCCATGTTCCTATTAGGCAGGCAGATATTCTGCTCGACTTTTGATCCCTATATAGCAGTGTTAAAAGCAAATCTTTTGCAACGATGTAGCAACGCCAAAGAAAGGTCCAAGGCTTATATTTAGATTCAGAAAAAAGCATTTCTAAATGAGTATGATTTCGGTGGTAGTAGTAACTTCTTGGGATAGAATAATTTTGAATAAAATAGGGTTTACCCAGAAAGAGTACTTTGAGAGGATTGCCAAGACAGTGATGGAGAATAGCCCTGGAAGCAATAATATTTCTGAAGTTATGCTGCTTTAGTCTGAATCCATACTCTAGATCTATCCCATCCATAAACAACTCTTGCTGGGGTAGCCCCGCAACCTTGACAGCAGCAATCGCAATTAGTATTCCAGAAATTATGGGTGCATCACACTCCACCCATAAAGCAGTATCCCAATTTGGCAAGTATTCTTTGAACCGATATCGATCAAACACCGCCCCACCAATGATTCGATCCATCACCCCATCAATCACCAAAGGTGCAACCATCGCGATAGGAGCCTCTATGCAGTGCTGCTCCTGATAAACTTGAGCCAAGTGCTGCAAACACATGACATCTGGCTGACTGTCCTGGTCTAGTAACCACACAAAATCATAGCCTTGATTGATTGCCTGCTGAAGTGCAAGAGTAACGCCACCACCGACACCGATATTTTCTGGACAGTGTATGACTACCAGTTCGTTGTACTGCATCGGCAACAGTAGTGGTAGAGGAGAGTTATCTACAACCAAGATGTGAGTAACCGGGAGCACCTGCTTCGCGATCGAATCTAGGCAGACTCTGAGGGATTGTTCATCTTGATAAGCGGTAACATAGGCCAATACCTTGGGGAAACGGCCAGCCTCAAAGACCATAAAGTCATTGTCTCAAATAATTTAACTGAAACACTTATAACCAAGAAAAATGAATAGGTAGAATAACTTAGTGGAGATCAGCGTGAGTCTTTTTATCCGCGTTATACGCAAATTTTCAAATCTCACCTAGAAACCAAAGGATGATGGCCTGGGTGTATCATACGCAGACCAAATTTAAGTACATTTGCTCTAATGCGAACGCCGAGCTCCATAGATGAGGATATGGGGGCCAAAGGGGTCTACCCCGAAGGGCTTCAGTCCAATATAAGCTGAGAAGCCCGGACTGATCTACTAGGCTTTGGACTGTTATCCTCGATGACACAGACCACTGCCCTGCTACAAATGAGCTAATTGAGCGCCATAATAGCACTGAAAAGCGAAGTATCTAGGTCTAAAGACGCACCATGCAGAATTTCAGCACATCTCCAAGGGAAGGGATCAGGAGTTTATGGCACAATCGTGAATTGGCTACGGCTCTTATCAAGCGAGATGTCTTGGGTCGCTACCAAGGCTCAATCCTTGGGATTTTTTGGTCGTTCTTCCATCCGCTGTTCATGCTAGCCGTGTATACCTTTGTATTCAGCATAGTCTTTCAAGCACGTTGGGGTAGCAGTGATGGCTCGCGCGCAGAGTTTGCACTTGTTCTCTTTTCAGGGTTGATCGTCTTTAACTTCTTTGCAGAATGCATTAATCGATCTCCAACCCTGATACTGTCAAATAGCAACTATGTCAAGAAAGTGATCTTTCCTCTGGAAATATTGCCCTGTGTAGCTATTGGCTCCGCTATGTTTCACAGTTTAGTAAGTTTAACTGTATGGCTGTTCGGCTATGTCATTCTATTTGGTTTTCCTTCTGTGACAGCTTTACTACTACCCATAGTTGTATTACCTTTGATTTTTTTAACTACTGGGTTGTCATGGTTTCTTTCCTCACTAGGGGTTTATCTCCGTGACGTAGCACAGGTAGTAACAATACTAACGACAGTGCTGATGTTCTTATCTCCAATTTTTTATCCAGCGTCGGCAATTCCTGATAGTGCTAAGCCTCTTCTGTTGATTAACCCGATAGCCCCTGCATTGGAACAAGTGAGAGGCATTCTGATGTGGGGAGAATTACCCAGCATTCAGAGTTGGCTGTACTATTTAGCAGGCAGTACAATTGTTGCTTGGCTTGGTTTTGCATGGTTCCAAAAGACCAGGAAGGGGTTCGCTGATGTCCTCTGAAATTGCTATTAAAGTTGAAGGGTTAAGTAAGTGCTATCAAATCTATGAAAAACCCATAGATCGCCTTAAGCAACTTGTTTTGCCTAGGGCACTTAGCTTCATAGGTGTCGAAGGTAATCAGTATTTTCGTGAGTTCTGGGCCTTAAAAGATATTTCTTTTGAGATAAAAAAAGGCGAAACCGTTGGAATAGTCGGACGAAATGGCAGTGGCAAGTCAACACTTCTTCAGATTATTTGTGGCACTCTAAATCCTAGCCAAGGCAGAATTTATGCTAATGGTAGAGTCGCAGCATTATTAGAATTGGGATCAGGTTTTAATCCAGAATTTACTGGCCGCGAAAATATTTATATGAGTGGCGCAATATTAGGGCTGACTAAAGAAGAGATTGATTCACGCTTAGATGATATTGCAGCGTTTGCGGATATTGGGGAATTTATTGAGCAACCAGTAAAAACCTACTCAAGTGGTATGTACGTTCGCCTAGCATTTGCAGTGATCGCGCACGTAGATGCAGAAATCCTTGTGATTGACGAGGCTCTTGCTGTTGGGGATGCGATTTTTACCCAAAAATGTATGCGTTTTCTCCGGAAATTTAAGGAGAGCGGCACTTTGATTTTCGTCAGTCATGACATGGGGTCTGTATTAAATCTCTGTGAACGCGCAATCTGGTTAAATGGCGGCAAGCTTTGGCAGCTCGGGAAAGCCAAGGAAATTACTGAGGCATACCTTCAATACACTCTACAGGAAGCTTACGGCCAAGACATTCAGCTCCAGAAACTTGAATCCGCTAAGATTGTCCCAAGCGATATAACAGCCGATGATTACTCATCGTCATATGATACTGATTCGGTACCTTGTCTGGACTACGGCAGCCAAATGCGCGTAAATGACAACCTCAGCGAAGCTAATGGTTGGAAGACTGGTGCAGGTGAAATTCTCTCCGTAAGCCTTGGCCCTTTGATTCCAAAAGGTAATGAGATCTTTGCGGGGGGCGAGATGGTTCGGATGGTAATCAGGGCGATTGTGTACCAGGACATAGATCGTCCTATAATAGGTTTTCTTGTGAGGGATCGGCTCGGCCAAGTCTTATTTGGGGAAAATACCTCATCCTTCACTGATCTCAATCCGCTGTCGGTTGTTGCTGGCTCTACCATTGAAAGTGAATACATTTTTCGGTTGCCTATGCTCCCGAATGGACATTACTCTGTTATGGCTTCGCTGGCGGATGGTGATCTTTACAATAACGTTCAGCATCATTGGCTACACAATGCATTGATCCTCAATGTCTCATCAAGCAAAGTCCGATGGGGATTAGTTGGCGTACATTTTGAAAACATTCAATTAAAAGAAGTGGTATGAAGTCTTTACTTGAACTTTATCGTGAACACCAGGGTAAAGTCTCTGATAAATGGTCACTTTATCTTGACGAATACGACAGGCTCTTTTCAGGTTTTCGAAACCAACCCATACGCCTACTTGAGATTGGTATACAAAATGGTGGTTCGTTAGAGATATGGGGCAAATATTTCTCAAATGCCGAATCACTCATTGGCTGTGACATTAATCCCGATTGTTCAAAATTATCGTATGACGATCATCGCATTAGTGTTGTCGTTGGTGATGCTAATACGGATACAACTGAGGATGAAATTATTGCTTGTTCTTCCAGTTTTAATTTAATTATTGATGATGGATCTCATGTCTCCGATGATATTGTCAAGTCTTTTGCCCGTTATTTTCGCCACTTGAATGAAGGTGGTCTTTTTGTTATTGAAGACCTGCACTGCAGCTATTGGAGCAATTTCCAGGGTGGATTGTATTATCCATATTCGTCGCTTTCTTTTTGTAAGCGCTTAGCCGATATTGTCAATCATGAACATTGGGGTGTCGAGAGAGAACGGAAGCAACTGCTGCAAGGCTTCACCAAGCAATTTTCTGCTGATTTTGATGAATTGAGTCTTTCAAAGATTCACTCCATCGAGTTTGTTAATTCAATTTGCATAATAAGGAAACAGAGCACGCAACTCAATTTGTTGGGTAGTCGTTTTATCGCAGGTAAAGAAATTGAGAGTGTCGTTTCTGGTCATTATGAACTGTCTGGCACAACTTCTCCTGTAAAAGGCCAAGGTGATCAAGTTAACAATCCTTGGTCCCGGATGCTGGTATCACCTGAAGAAGACTGGGAGAGTCTGTCAAAAGTCGTGGTTGAAAAAGACCAACAGATCGCTGTGCTTAGCCAAGCAGTTACGCAACGGGACCAACAAATTTCTGCATATCTCAACTCTCGGAGTTACCGCATTACAAGCCCTCTGCGCTATGGAGCACATCAGGTTACTAGGCTACGGAATCTATTACATCGTGAAACTTTGAGCACGGAGGGGAGTGGTGGCTTTAGATCTTCAGTTCGCAGTTTAGCTATTGCATTGCGGCGTAAAGGATTAAAGCGTCTTTTTCTGGATCGATTTGAAAAAAAATACGATCCGGATCTTGATAATCTATATAAGAAATGGGTCAATCTCTATGACACGCTTGACGATTCTAAGCGAGAAAAAATTCGAGGTCAGATACAAAAGTTTCCGTATCATCCTCTAATCTCGATTGTTATGCCAGTTTATAATCCACCCGCCAAATTTCTCAATGCTGCCATTGAGTCAGTCATGGGGCAATTATATCCTCACTGGGAGCTTTGTATTGCTGATGATGCATCGACGAACCCAGAAATACGCCAAGTTCTTGAACATCATGCTGCTCAAGATGATCGCATTAAGGTTTTTTATCGTTCAGAGAATGGTCATATCTCTGAAGCTAGCAATTCAGCTTTGAGTTTAGCAACAGGAGACTTTGTTGCCCTTCTAGATCATGATGATGAACTATCAGAGCATGCCTTATTTTGCGTGGCAAAAACAATTGTTCAGAATCCTGAAGCAGAAATCATCTATTCGGACGAAGATAAGATTGACGAATCAGGTCAGCGCTTTCAACCTTACTTTAAGTGTGATTTCAATTATGAACTGTTTTTAGCCCAGAATATGGTTGGCCATTTGACAGTTTATCGACACACTTTAGTAGAGCAGGTAGAAGGTTTCAGAGGAGAATTTAATGGCTCTCAAGATTATGATCTATTGTTCCGTGCCATAGAACAAGTTTCTACTAGACAAATTGTTCATATTCCTCACGTGCTATACCATTGGCGTGCTATTTCTGGTAGCACTGCCTTAAGTTCTCGAGCAAAGAGTTATGCAGTTGAGGCAGGCCGTAAAGCAGTTGCCGAACATCTTCGCCGTTCTGGTGTACAGGCAGAAGTGCTTCCAGCTCCAAGCGCATCAGTATACAACAGGGTTCGTTTTCAGCTGCCGTCTTCTCCACCGCTGGTAAGCATTGTAATTCCAACACGTGATCGATCTGATTTGCTGTCAGTATGTATTAGCTCCATTTTAATGAGGACTAGCTATCCAAACTATGAAATCATTGTGATTGATAACGGTAGTGTAGAGCAAGCTACCATAGATTTGTTTGAACGCCTACCTAGCCAAATTGTACGTGTTATCCAAGATGATTCTCCATTCAATTTTTCTGCATTGAATAATCGAGGTGTTCAGCTAGCGCAAGGAGATGTCATTTGTTTAATGAATAATGATATCGAAGTCCTGACGCCCGATTGGCTAGAGGAAATGGTGTCTTTTGCTGTTCGTCCCAACATTGGCTGCGTGGGAGCACGCCTTTGGTATCCTGATGGATCTATACAGCATGGCGGCGTTATTCTTGGCCTAGGTGGAGTCGCTGGACATGCTCATTTAATGCTTCGGGAAGGAGATCTAGGATACTTTGCAAGAGCTGTGCTGCATCAAAGCTTGAGTGTTGTAACAGCGGCTTGCCTAGTTGTACGCAAGAACGTCTTTGAATCTGTTAATGGTTTAGATGAATCTTTAGCGGTAGCTTTTAATGATGTAGACTTTTGTATTAGGGTAAGGGATGCTGGTTATCGAAACATTTGGACTCCCTACGCTGAAATGATTCACCATGAGTCGGCAACTAGGGGTTATGAGACTACCCCAGAAAAACAAGCTAGATTTTCGTTGGAAGTTAAATTTATGCAAGATCGATGGGGTGAAAAACTTAATCAAGATCCTGCTTATAATCCAAATTTAGCGATTGATAAAAATGTTTTTTCCTATGCTTTTCCGCCAAGAGTCAACTGCCTCTGATATGGGGTAACTGTTCACATTATCCCTAGCTTAAAACGAAGGCACAAGAGTTACAGCAGTTTAACAGGGGTGGTCAATGACTATGGATGATGAGCACGATCACTCCTGTCCCTGTCCTTGACCCCCTGTTTTTATTGTTCTGAATATCAACTTGTCCACTAATAAATAAAAAACGGTGAATCGTAAAGACAAAATCCTTAAGCACATTGACAAAGATGGGCACGGTATTGAAATTGGTCCTAGTCATAATCCTGTTGCGCCTAAACGTGGTGGTTATAATGTTCACGTTATCGACCATATGAGCCGTGAGGAGTTAGTTGAAAAATATACGGGGCACGGTGTTGACTTAGAGCAAATTGAGCCAGTGGACTTTGTCTGGGAAAATCAATCCTACGCCGACTTACTGGCCAAAACCAATCATTATGATTGGGTAATTGCGTCCCATATGATCGAACACACCCCAGATCTTATTGGCTTTCTCAACGACTGCACCAAAGTATTGAATGAGCGGGGGGTGATTTCCTTGGCCATTCCCGATAAGCGCTACTGTTTTGATCACTACCGACCTATTACTGGCTTGGCGCAGCTCATTGACCATCACCATCAGCAATCTACGATTCACACTCCCGGCACTGTGGCCGAGTATATGCTCAATGTTGTTTCCCTGTCGGGAAATATTGCCTGGTCCCCACAGGCAATGGGCAATTTTGCCTTTGTGCATTCGTGTGACGATGCTCAACAATCGATGCAAAGGGTGATTGACCAGCAGGCTTATTTGGACGTCCATGCCTGGTGTTTTGTGCCCCATTCTTTTCGGTTGCTCATGCATGACTTATTTGAGTTGGGCATGATTTCTGTGCGGGAAATTGATTTTTACCCTACAGAAGGCTGTGAGTTTTTTGTCACTTTAGGCAAGCAGGGAACAGGCGTTACTGCTTCGCGTATTGAGTTGTTGCAAGCTGTTGATGCTGAAATCAAAGCTGGCATTGAGAGTCCCAGTTTACCTCCGAAAGGTACATTGGCCGTGCCGCAGTCAACGCCAGCGACTAGCCTTAAGCGACTCTTGCGACGGGTAAAACATTTGGTCACTTCATAAGCTAGTGCTGCCTGAAAGGTGCGATGCTTCTCAATATGGAGGCAAACGTTTTAGCCTTGCTGAATAGCGGTATAGTTTTGCGGAAATTCGAACTAGGTTTAGTACTTGGGTCGTGAATTACCGTAAAGGATAGAGCAAAATAAGGTAACGCTGTCGCATTCCTAGATTTTGCGAGGACTAGGCGACATGAGCACTGAGATGACTTGTCCAGCCTGTGGGTCTCACGACATCTCCAAGAACGACCCGACCCGGCGCGGTAAGCAAAACTACAAGTGCCGAGACTGCAACCGTCAATTTGTCAAGGATCCCCAGTGGAAGCCGAAAGACAACGACACTCGGTCTTTGGTCGATCTGCTCCTGTTGGAGAAGATTTCGTTAGCCGGCATCGCCAGGGTCACCGATGTCTCTGATAGTTGGCTACAAGGCTATGCCAATGCTGGCTATGAAGCCGTGCCCAAAGCGGCAGAGGTCATCCCCAAGGCCAAAGGCAAGCTGACCGTGCAGATGGATGAACTCTGGTCATTTGTCGACAACAAAGGCAACAAACAATGGGTCTGGTTGGCGATAGATGCCGACACCCGAGAAATCATCGGTTGCTACATCGGTGACCGCTCTAGAGAATCGGTGATTGCCCTATGGCAGTCCATCCCTGGGGTGTACAGACAGTGTGCCAAGGTCTACACCGATTACTGGGAGGCTTACGTCAACGTCATTCCAAGCAAACGACATGTTGCGGTTGGCAAAGACAGCGGCTTGACGAGCTACATCGAGAGACTGAACAACACCCTGAGGCAGCGAATATCTCGGTTGGTGAGGAAGACGCTGTCCTTTTCCAAGAAGCTAGAGAATCACATCGGTGCAATTTGGATGTTCATTCATGACTACAATCGCCAAGTTAGAAAGAAGCTGGCAGAACGGGAAGAACTCCTCTTTTCCTCTGTCCTTTACCAAAATGCACTACCAATTCGTACTGTATGTTGCCCAGTCCAAGCGTTGCAAGCCTTACAGAAAGGGAATTCCAGTAGGAATCGAGCCAACAACCAAACGAACTGCTCAGAGATTCGCAAAATTCAAACCGCAAGCCTCGAAGTCAGAAGTAGCGCGTTAGAATCCCCTGACGAGGGCTGAAGAGTAGGGCTAGCAAAAAGCCCGTAAACACGGTCAGACCGATCGCAGGCCCCGACGGAATATCCAGATAGTAGCTGCCATACATGCCCATTACCCCGAACAGCACCCCCAGAACTGCTCCCAACCCCATCATCCAATGGAGTTCTGTCACGAGTAGGTAAGCTGTGGCGGCGGGGCCTACCATCAGGGCAACAACGAGAATGACGCCTACGGTTTTGATGCCGGCGATGATGGCTAGGGTGATAGCAGCCATCAGGCCAAAGTTAATGCGGTTGACCGGTAAGCCCAGGGCTTCAGCCCCTAGGGGGTCAAAGGTGAAGAACAGCAGTTCTTTATAAAACAGGCTGACGCCGACCAGCACTACGCTATCGATCGCCGCAATTTGCCAGACATCCCCAGCATTGATGCTGAGAATATCGCCAAACAGCAGCTGCTCGAGGGAGACGCGGCTGCGAAACACCGTCAGCAGGGTGATGCCTAAGGAAAAAAAGGTGGAAAAGGTGATCGCCATCGCAGTATCGACCTTGATCCGCGACTGGGCGCGAATCCAGGCAATCACAGCGGTGCTGAATAGGCCCATGGTAAAGGCACCCAGCAGAATGGGCAGGTTGAAGAAGCTAGCGATCGCCAGTCCTGGCAGCACCCCGTGGGCCACTACATCCCCCAGCATGGCCATGCGCTGCACGATCAGATAAGTGCCTACAATCGGGCAGAGAATGCCGACTAGGAGGCTAGCCAGCAGCGCCTGGCGCATGAACTCATAGCTCAGCGGGTCAATCAGCCAGTCCATTACGGTGTTTCGGAATCAATGGGTAGGGCCGTGGCATCGTTCTGGTTGGCCAAGGTTTTTTGATCTTTCATGGCCTGACGGCGATCGAGCAGCACCTGGGTAATGCCCGTAGTCAGCAGCGTTGCCACCACGCCGTCATCAATCCAGCCGACGACGGGAATGAGGTCGGGGGAAATGTCGATGGGGCTAACCAAGTAGATGAGCGACGCTCCGATCACCACCCAGCGATAGCGGGGGTGCTTGAGCAGCGTGCTGTAAATACGGCCAAAGACGGGAACTTTCATGGTTCGGCGGGGCAAGCGGCCAAGTGTGGTTGGCAAAAGCGGATGTTGTTAGTCTAGCCGCTGCGGTTCACCTAACCACCGGCAGGCTAAGAAATCGTTTGGCGCTTTTTAGGTTTTTAGGCCTGAGTTAGGAGCTAGCTGGCTCAACCGCGAAGCCCAGACATTGCCTTACCCAAAGGTCCACATCACCGGGTCGGCGGGCAGATGATCGGTCACGGTGCGACTAATGGCGTCAATGTCAGCCAAATCGTCGGCAGAAAGGGCTACGGCGGCAGCGCTGGCATTCTCCTTGGCCTGGGCGCTGTTGCGAGCCCCGACGATCGCCGTGGTCTGTGGCTGTGCGATCAGCCAGGCCAGTGCCAAATTGCCCAGGGTTGTGTGGTGGCGATCGGCGATCGAACGCAATTGTTCTAACGCTGCCTGGGCCTTTTCGTAGAGCGGCGGCTGAAACAACTTGTTTTTACTGCGAATGTCTTCTTTGGGAAACTGCTGGCCGGGGCCAAACTTGCCAGTTAATAACCCCTGGGCCAGCGATGAGTAGGCCAGAATGCTGAGGTTGTGCTCGACGCAGTAGGGCCTCAGCTCGGTTTCGACCCCGCGCCAGAAGAGAGAATAGGGCGGCTGTAGGCTGTCGATGCGGCCATAGGTCATCGCCTCTTCGAGCTGTGCCCGAGAAAAATTTGACACCCCGATCGCCCGAATTTTACCCTGTTCTTTGAGCTGGTTCAGCGCCCCCATGGTTTCGCCAATGGGCACAATCTCGCTGTTAAAGGCTCCCGAGGGCCAGTGGATTTGGTAGAGGTCAATCACCTCAGTCTGCAGCCGCTGGAGCGAATTTTCGCAGGCTTCGATCACCTGGTCGGCTTTGAGGTGGTTGGCAAACACCTTGGTGGCCAAAACCACTCGATCACGCCTATCTCCCAGCGCCTTGCCCACCAGTTCTTCGGAGTAACCATTGCCGTAGACTTCAGCGGTGTCAAAGGTGGTAATGCCCGCATCCAGGGCCGCCTGCATCGCGTCAATTACGTCCTGGTCTTCGATGCCGACCCAACCGCTTTTGCCCGCCTGCCAGGTGCCAAAAATCAGCGGTGTAATCTCAATATCGGTATTGCCCAACCTGCGACTGTCCATGCTCAAGCGCCCATCCCTGGATTTAGCTACCTGCATGATAACGCTGCCGCGATCGCCGCTCTGGAGTGAGAGAACAGACGATAGTACCCGTTTATGATTGGATGAGGCCGCCCGGTACGCCGTTAACGGCTTAACCTAGCACCGTAGACCCTGTACCTAGTACCGTTTCCCTTCTCATCCTCTCACCCATCCACTCACGTCCCCCATGCCACCCCAACTGCGCCCCTACCAGGTTGACCTGATCAACGACCTCTACCGCAAGCTCAATGAAGGGCACAAGCGGGTGGCGATCGTAGCTGGTACCGGGGCGGGCAAAACCGTGATCAGCGGCCAGATCTGCGCCCATGCCGAAGGGGCGGGCAAGCGGCTGATGTTTTTGGTGCACCTCGATGTGCTGGTGGGCCAAACCTTTGAAAAAATGGAATCCTTTGGCTTGCACTGCGGGTTCATCAAGGCGGGCTGGGAAGAAAACCGCGACGCGCCGATCCAGATCGCCAGCATTCAAACTATGGCCAAACGACGCTGGTGGCAGGAGTGGGTGCCCGATGTGGTGTTCTACGACGAGGGCCACATTACCCTGTTTAGCCAGGTGGGCAAAAAGGTGCTCAAGACCTTCCCCCATGCGGTGCATCTGGTGATGACCGCGACCCCCAAGCGCCTGGGCAAAGAACAGTTGGGCGACTACATGGATGCCCTGGTGGCCTCTCCTGTGCCCAGTGACCTGCAACAGCGGGGGTTTTTAGCCCCGATGAAATACTACAGCATGCCCCCCGATGGGGTCGTCAACCTGCAAGAAGTCAAGACCGTGCGGGGCGACTACGACGAGGCCGCGCTGAAGAATGCCTGCGATCGCCCCGAGCTGATCGAAAAAATCGTGCGTGAGTGGCAGCGCCTTTGCCCCGGCAAACGCACGATCGCTTTCTGCGTCGATATCGAGCACGCCCGCCACGTTGCCGATGCCTTTAACGCCGCCGGTATCCCCGCCGATACGGTGGAGGGCGGCACCCCAATCAAAGACCGCAAGCGGATGTACAGCGACCTGCGCGACGAAAAGCTCATGGTGCTCACCTCCTGCAATGTGATCAGCATCGGCTTTGATGAACCCAGTGTGGAAGTAGGACTCATGCTGCGGCCCACCCAGTCGAGCGCCCTGCACCTGCAACAGATTGGCCGCGTCATGCGCATCTCGCCTCAGTCGGGTAAGCAGTACGGCCTCATTCTCGATCAGGCGGGCAACCTGGAGCGCCTGGGCTTTCCCGAAGATATTAAGGACTACCACCTGCCGGTGCAGGCGCAAAAGGACAGTGAGGGGGGCACACCGCCACCGACAAAGCCCTGCCCCCAGTGCGGTCGCATTGTGCTGTCGTTTTTTGTCAAATGCCCCGACTGTGGCCACCAGTGGATCACCGATCGCCCCATCAATCTGGAAGACATGGTGGAGATTTACTCCGCCGAACAGGCCCACCAAATCAACGACATCCCCACCCTGGTGGACCTATTCCACGGCCACCGCCGCCGCGCCTACCTGCGCCGCAACGCGCCGACCTGGGCCGAGCGTTCGTTTTGGGAGCAATGCGGTCGGTGGCCGAAGGATGCCTGGTGTTTTGGCTCAATTTTTGGCCCTCGGCCTACCCCCACCCAAATGTGGGAGTACTTCGAATACCTGCAAAAAAGCGCTAAGCGCATCGGCAAGCGCCAGGATTGGATTGTGCAGGAGTTTGAGAAGGAATGCGGTTCCGGCAGTTTTCAGCGTCTCGCCAACCTGCGCCAAGCCCTTTAGGAACGTGGATTGATTAAAGTGAAATGCTTCGGGGCTCAGGTGTTTAGAAACCCCGCAGGGGCGTAGCATGCTACGCCCCTACCAAACGGAGTATTCGTTCGGTTTAGCACGAAGGCTACGACCTTTACCTACTGTCGCGCTCGGTGCGGATCCAGGCTTGTTCGGGCTTGGTCAAAAACTTAGAGAAGATAGAAAACTTGCTCAGCATATAAGCGGGCAACCCCAGAATGTCTCGCAGCGACAGATCGCTACGACCGTAGCCTACCCAGGCTAGGCCAATGCCGGTGATTAAGCAGACCAAAGCCGCCAGGGCCAGGGTGGCGGGCAGCCAGCTAAAACCAGCCAGGGCTATGCCAAAGCTAAGGAATGCGATCGCGACCACTGTCATCACCTGGAGTGTAATCGGCAGCACCGATAGCTCTAGGGCCAAAAACACCAGAGCAATCCGTCCCTGCTTTAGGGCCTGGCCTAGCAGCAACGGGACATACTCGACAAACATCTGGAGATGCCCATGCTCCCAGCGGGTGCGCTGGGTGGTAGCCGCCTGATCGCCGCTGGGAAGACGGCTGGTGACCCAAGCGGCTTGGCACAGTCGCGGCGCGTAGCCGGCCACGGCGAGATCTAGTCCCAGCTTCATGTCTTCGACAATGTGGCCGCTGGCAATATCGACGGCGGTGGCGGCCTCCCAGGGCAGGGCGATGCCGGTGCCCGTGAGTAAGCAGGGCTGCCCCAGATGGTATAGCCCTAGCGGTCGAACCAGGTTTTTCACTTTAAAGGCAAAGGCGGAAATTTTGTCTTTCAGCCCAGGGTTGGCGGGTGTATCCATCAGATAAATCGCCTGAGCTGGGCGATTGGTGCGTTGAACCTGGGTCGCCAGGGCGGCCAAACTGCCGGGCCGCAGGTCGCAGTCGGCATCGACAAAAACCACTACGTCAGGGGCATTGGCGGCCAGGTGGCGCAAGCCAAAGTCGAGGGCATAGCCCTTACCACGCTGGGTTAGGTTTTGGCGCTCAATAACCGTGGCTCCAGCCTGGCGGGCTTCGGCGGCGGTGGTGTCGGTGCAGTTGTCGGCAACCACCACCAAGCGATCGCCCGAACGCAGCTGAGGCATAATGCTGGCCAGCGTTAACCCAATGCCCCCCGCTTCATTGTGGGCGGGTACCAGCACTGCCAGAGAGCAATTGGCAGGCAAGCTAGGCGAGGTTGACTCTGGATTGCGACTGAGAAGGGCAAACAAGCCCTCTAGGGCCAAAAAGGCTGAAGTCACCAGCAGCAGCAGCGGCACAATAGCCAGGGCTATCGTGAGGGACTCGCTCCAACTTACATCCATAGCTGCCAATCTTTTCCTATGAGGAGTTGCTTTCAGGTTGACTGAGTTGTTGCCAGAATTGTTGCGCCACAGTGAGGCGATCATCTATGGCCTGTAACCTGCTTGTAGTCACACTACTGAACCGGGGCGATCGCCGCCTCACCCCGGCACTAGATTTACAGGAGCTTCAAAATTCTGTATTGCTTGGAGGATTCAGCTTGGCAGACAGCTAGGCGGCAATCTGGGTTAGGGCATTCTCCACGGCCATCGCCCAGCCCTCGGGGGCGGGGGCGGGGGCGATGGGCCAGCCCCGGTCGGCTAGGCGGGGGTGGGCACCGTGGGCACCGGGCAGCACGATTGGGTAGTCAACGTTTTCGAGCATATCGAGGTCGTTGGGGCTGTTGCCCAGGCCGATCGTGGCAATGGTTTGGGCCTCGGGGTTGTTGGTTTGAAAGAACTTCACCAGCTGTTGGACGGCGTTGCCCTTGCCTGCTTCAGCTCCAATCAGATGGGAAAAGCGATCGCCAATCACCACCCGAAACCCCATGGCTTCTACCGCCTCGCGCAGCTGATCAGCGGGCACATTTTTAGGGGTCATAAAGGGTTCAGTAAAGTCTCTAGCCTTAGCCTGCTTGGCTTCGGCTGGCGACAGCCCAGTCAGCTGCACGACTTGGTCGATGCTCCAGTCGCCAAAGCCCTTTAGGGGGCGGCCCAGATCCTGGGCGATCGCCTTCAGCCCGGCCCGAGCGGTCACGTAGTTGCAGCCCAGTTGCACCACCCGATAGCCATCGACATCGTCCCCTGACGGCAGGGCAAACTGGTCTTGGTCAAGGGGAATGTAAATTGCGCTGCCGTTTTCGACCACAAAGGGGTCGTGCAGTCCCACATCCTGACGCAGCTGCGCCACTTCTTGGCGGGTTTTGCTGGTGACTGGCACCACCGGAATGCCTCGCTTGGTGAGCTGAGCCAGGGTGGGCAGAGCTGCCTGGTAGGCATAGGTTTCGCCATTGAGCAGCGTGCCGTCGAGATCGGTAAAGACAATGCAGGCCATAGGCATTGAAGACATCGGCATGACGAGAAAGGGTTGGGGTAACCCTCCAAAGCCTACTGCAAGGACCGCCATTTTCTCAGCAGCGAGCCTCCGGGGTCAGTACTTTGAAGGAATTTGGAGGAATTTTAGCGGAATCCCTAGAGATTCCCCAAGGGGATCGATTGCAGGTTGTGACCACCCATGGCGTTCTGTAGCTGGGATGAGACAATAGAATAGTAGCTTTGCCTAAGGCCCAGTTAGGGCTACTCTGTTAAGACTTTGGCTAAGGCGTTGGCCCAGGGCTGAGGTTGACCTGTTCGCACCTTTTATGAGCGCTATGGAGTTTAAGACCCCTAGTCAAGAGACGGTTTACCATCGCATTCTGCCCTGGATGCACGAATTGTTTGGCGAATCGCTGGTGGTATTTGAGGATGAACCTCTGTTCATCGTCAACCTGGGGTCGGCGGTAGCCTCGACACGGGTGGTGCCCTGGCACACCGACGAAACTCTGATCACCACTCGGGCCTACGTGGTCACCGACATTGATCTAACTCCCGAGCTGGGCTACTACCTGCTGCGAGAAAACAACGGCATTTATTTTGGTCGCTTTGCCTACGATGCCGAAGACGACATTGTGTTTGAGCACAGTCTGGTGGGTGAAAGCTGCGATCGCCTGGAACTCAACCACTCTGTCACCACCGTCATTCGCATTGCCGACAGCTACGACGATGAGATCGTCGCCCGCTGGGGAGGAAAGCGGGCCCTCGATCGCTGGGCCTCTTAGTTTCTTTACCGCATTTTTATTACAACGCTTGCCTGCGCTAGGGCGACGTAATTGATCGCTAGACGAACGTTCGTTTTGCCCATTTCGCGCTACAAAATAGAGCAAACAACGCACTGGGGAAATTGCCGTGACTCGTCGCTGGATATGGCTTGCTTTAGTTGGGGCATTGGTAACCCTACTGGGTTTGGGACTCAGCCCAGCGCGGGCAGCTGGGCCGCTGCAACCTCAGCTGACGGTCAGTGGTCTCCCCCCGATGCAAACCACCCCTGACGTAGCGCTGCAACCCCTCAAGGCCATGCAGCCCGGCCCCACCGATTTTGCCGCTCCCGCAGCCCTCCCGTTGGCCCAAGCTGCCTCTCCTCGGCAGGTCACGGCCTTGGCTGACCCCAGCAACTATGGCGATCGCTTTGCCACCGACATCAATGGCCAGGTGCTGCACAACGACTTTATTGCGGTGATCCACGAAACCGTTGGCTCTGCCCAGAGCGCCCTCAACCTGTTTCGTACCCACCATCCCCGAGACCAAGACCAGGTCAGCTATCACACCCTGATTGGCCGCGATGGCACGGTCTACTACATTGTGCCTCCCGAAAAACGGGCCTTTGGGGCGGGCAACTCTGTTTTCAATGGCCCCAATGGGCCAGAAACCGTGCGTACTAATCCGGCCTTTCCCCCCTCGGTCAACAATTTTGCCTACCACATCTCGTTAGAGACCCCTGGCGATGGCATGAACAACCGCCGCAGCCACAGCGGTTACACCCAGGCCCAGTACGCTTCGCTGGCCTGGCTGTTGGCCCAAACCACCATTCCCGACAATCGCATTACTACCCACCAGGCGGTCGATCGCTCCGGTAACCGCATGGATCCGCGTAGCTTCAACGGCCAGGGACTGTTTAGCCTGCTGCGCCAGTACCCCACCCGCAGTGGTCTCTCGGGCTAAGGGGCAGGGTCAAAGTAAACCACCATCTCGTGTACCGATAGGTCGAGCTGCCCTAGGGCCGGATGGTCACCATCAAAGAGAGCATCGCCCATGACGGTTTCGTAGGCTTGCTGGTGGGCATCGGCCGCACCCTCGGCGGGGGGCATGCGGAGCATCAGCTGGTTGTCGTAGTGCTCCAACTGGCTGCCTTTGAGGTCGATAGTGCCGCCGTAGTCCCAGGCAAACCCGTAGATTTGAAAGTCGCCTAGGGCCGCCTTGACCGTCGCATAAGTCACGCCTATCCCCAGCCCCTCCGGCGTGCGCCAGGCTGGGCCGAAGTCTCTGACTAAACTGGGCCGATCGCGGCGGGTCGCATCCTGCCAAACCACGGCAAACTGGTGGTCAGAGCCGGGGTTGACCACGGTGCCCGCCTCGGTGAATCCTTCCCCCATGTCAATGTCGCTATCCCTCAGGGCCGCTTCACCGTAGATGGCGGCCAGGTCGGCCCGGCTGGTTTGGGGGGTGACCGGCCCTACCCGCTCCCCTGGAATCACCCGTTGATCGGTAGTATCGCCGCCTGGTGCCGAGGTGGCAGGCGGCACCGATGTGACTGGACCCTCAGCGGCGGGCGGTTCTAGGCGGTGCGATCGCACCCCGTAGGCCAGTCCTCCCGCCAGGGCCAGCCCTAGCAGCACTATCGGTAAAACACGTTTCATGGCAGTTCATCCCGCTGATTAGAGCGGGCTCACAGTTACCCGCTGCAATGGTCTAACAGCGATCGCGGCGGCAGTTCCGGAAAGATTTGGCCTAGGGCACCAAGTGGTGGCTGATGGCAAAGCGCAGCAGCTCTGAGCGATTGCTGGTTTCCGTTTTGCGCAACAGGCTGCTGACGTACTTTTCAACGGTGCGAGGGCTTAAAAACAGGCGATCGCCGATCTGAGAATTCGACAGCCCGTCTGAGAGCAACGCCAGCACATCCTGTTCGCGGGCGGTAAAATCAGCCATGAGCTCTGAGGGAGTTGGGCTCCAGGGAGCCACCTCGGCGGAGCTATCCTCTGTCTGCATGGCCCGCTGCTGCGCAGTCGAGAGCGCCACCTGCTGAATCCACGCCGATTGAATCAGCTGCGATCGCTCCAGCAAATTCCGCACGATAGCCCCAATTTCTGTCAGCTCAAAGGGCTTGGGCAGGTACAGATCGCCCCCCATCTGGTAACCCCGAATGCGGTCTTGGGTTTGGTTGTGAGCCGTTAAGAAGATCACTGGCAAGAGCCGAAAGGCCGGTAACTGTCGCACCTTTTGCACCAGGGTATAACCGTCCAAGCCAGGCATACCCACATCGGTAATGATCAGCTGCGGTTGATGGGTAAACACTTGCTGCAAGGCCATTTCCCCATGGCTGGCCATCAACACCGAGTAGCCTTCTAGCTCCAAGTAGTCGCACAGCGATAGGCGAGTGCCCTCGTCATCTTCGGCAATGAGAATGGTTAACGGCATAACATTACCAACCGGTAAGGCGATAACAGGCAAATTCTCAAAATCACACACCCACAACCGGGTGCACAGTCCGAATGATTAAACCCTGCCCCCACAGCCTAGACGAGAAGTTAGGAGGCTGGGTTTATTTGTTGCTGAAGTAAACCCTGGCGGAGTAATCACCCCGAAAAAAATTACAAAACTTTAAACTATCTCTATCCAGAGAGGGATGCTGGGATTATCCGAGGCGATATCCAAAGCCGCGCACGGTTTTTAAATAGTGAGGATGGCTAGGGTCAACCTCTAGTTTTTCGCGAATCCAGCGAATGTGCACATCTACAGTTTTGTTGTCGCCCATAAAGTCGTGGCCCCACACCTGATCGATGATTTGGTCGCGAGACCAAACCCGACGGGGTTGTCCCATAAATAGCTCTAGGATGCGAAATTCTTTAGGCGAAAGGTTAATTTCTTCCCCTTTGAGAAAGACCCGGCACTCTTGGGGATGCAGGGTAATGTCTTCAAACTGAAGAACATTGTCTTTCTCGGTCTTGCCCTTACCCCGCTGGCGGCGCAGCAAGGCCCGGCACCGAGCCACCAGCTCACGCATGCCAAAGGGCTTAGTCAAATAGTCGTCGGCCCCAATTTCAAGGCCCACCACTCGGTCGGTTTCGGTGCCCTTGGCACTCAGCACCAAAATGGGCACATCAATACTTTGGTGGCGCAGCAGCCGACAGAGGTCTAACCCATTCATGCCAGGCAGCATTAGGTCAAGCACCACCAGGTTGATTTCAGGTCGGTTGGCGTGGCTCGACACTGAGGTGCCGCCCAACATATCTAACGCCGTCAACCCATCTTCTGCCACTAAAATGTCAAATCCCTCTTCCGCTAGCCCCAGGGCTACCGTTTCTCGAATCAGCTCCTCGTCTTCAACGACTAACACTCGGCCTAGGCCGACCCGCAGATTAGACTGGGTCTGGGGTGCAAGCTCTAAAGAATCCATAGGAAACGGTTCATGACTAGGGTACTTCGATCATATCAGCCCCCCAGGCTGCTGGATAGCTGCTCTATCCCAGAGCCGTCATCAAAGGCCAGTCTGAAAGGCCAGCCCTGCTGGATGTAGACGGCTGCGGTGGCGTCACCGATTTGCGGTAATCCAGCTCTCAAGCCGCGCTGGCCAACGTTTCTATAGCTTCGACTTGGGTGGGCAGAGCCGCCGTTAAGACCGTGCAGCCGGTGGCAGTAATTTGCACATCGTCCTCAATACGAATCCCGCGCACCTCCCGGAAAGCCTCCAGGCGCTCCCAGTTCACCGCGTCGTCGTAGAGACCCGACTGCCGGGCCGGGGCCAGAATGCCCGGTACCTGGTAAAAGCCCGGCTCAATGGTGACGACCATATTGGCCGCCAGGGGCCGGTCTAACCGTAAAAACTTGAGGCCAAAGCGATCGCTGCGCTGTCTGCCGGGCGCATAGCCCGCTACATCACCCAAATCTTCCATATCGTGCACGTCTAGCCCCAGCAGGTGCCCCACCCCGTGGGGAAAGAACAGCGCGTGGACATCTCGTTCTACTAGACTGTCGGGTTGCCCCTGGAGTAGACCTAGCTCGACTAGCCCCTGGGCCAGGGTGCGACAGGCCAGCAGGTGCAGATCGCGATATTCTATCCCTGGTTTGGCGGCGGCAATGCAGGCATCGTGGGCTGCTAGCACGACGGTATAGATCTCCCGCTGAGCCGGAGTAAACCGCCCCGAAACCGGCCAGGTGCGGGTAATATCTGAGGCCCAGCCGCTGGGGGCTTCGGCTCCGACATCGGCCAGTAACAAGTCATTGGGGGCCAGGGTGTGGTGGTATTGCTCGTTGTGCAGCACCTCGCCATGCACGGTGACAATGCTGTTGTAGGCGCAGGTCATGTCGTGGGCCATAATCACCTGCTCCATGGCGGCTCGCACCTGGGCTTCGGTCTTTGCCTTGGGGGTTGCTGCCATACCCGCCTGGTGAGCCAAGACTGAAACCGCTGCCGCTGCTTTGATCTGCTCTAGGGCCGCTGTGTCGTGGTGCAGGCGCAGGGCAACCAAGGCCTCTACTAGAGCAAGGCTGCGATCGCGCTCGATCGAGTTCTGGGCGGGCAGGGTGGCGGCCGCTTGGCGGTAGCGCTCGGCGTGCCCATAGGGGTAGGCGGCATTAGCCCCTATCTCAGCGGCGATCGCCTCTCGACTGGGAGCTGGCCCGTGCCAAAGGGCAGCCTCGGGTGTAGGGTCATCCATAAAGAGCGTGAGCTGGCCCCCCTCTAGGTGAATGGCGGCATTGGCCAGGGACAAACCGGCAAAGTACAAGAAGTGACTATTGGCCCGAAAGGGGTACACATTGGCCGGAAAGTTGCGTGACACCGCCCGTCCCGACCACAGCATTACCGGTCCAGGATGTTGCTGGGCCAGGCGATCGCGCCGCTGCTGAAGGGCTTGCAAAACCAGGCTCTGAAGGGGCATAGATCAGTGACTACAACAATGCCCTTAGTCTGCCACAGGGCATGAGCCCTGGGGTGTACCCAGCCCACCGGAATCTAGGGGAAGTCTTACGGCCACCGTCATAGGGGCTAGACCGTAAGCAATCTTAGGGTGCTCAACCGCCTGCCGTTCAGTCCGGTTCTCAGCGAGGACATATCTTAACCAAAGTGGTTGCCGCCCCAGGCCCCACCGTTAACCCCAATCGCAGTGTGATCTCGTAAAATAAAACCAATAATAATTAATTTTCTATATAGCTTCTGTTCAAAAAGCAGTTCAAATGCACTATCTTTGAGTCTGTGACAGCTAGCCTACTGTAGGTGCAGCGCTATGGCTTCTTTAACGATTCGACCAGGGTCACAAGTTCGCCTCAAGGGCCAAGATGACCACGTGCCCGACTTCGTAGTAACGCGGTGCGATCGCGATCGCTGCTGGATTCGTCAGCACGACTGGGCACCCGATACCGAGCTGACGGTCAGCTTTAAGCAACTCTTAGTGCCCCCTGAGGCCGGTGCCACCCTAACTCTGGCTCTAGCTGAGCGGGTCAAAGCCTCGGGGTTGCTTGCGGCCCATAGCGACCACCGCGCCGGTAGCAACGTCATCTATATGGCCGCCCACCGCCGCCGTCGGGCCACCTAGGGCTGGTAGAGTTCGTCTCAATGGCTGAGGTCGCCACAAATCAATCGACCGATAGCGTGTTGCTCAGCCCCTAGGGTGTTAGGATGCAGCTCTATCGGTTTTAGTGGGGATCAGCCACTAAAGGAAACGGGGAAAGCGCAGCGAACATCTGCCACTGTCCCGCAGCTGTGAGCCGGTTTTGGTTGGCCAATTTGAAATTTTGGATCCACATCTTTCCAGAATTCAGCATTGCCCATTTAAAATCGTCAAGTCAGAATGCCCGCCGATGGATGCCCACCGTCATATCCATCTGCGAGGTACAGGTGACTTATAGTTTTTGGTTGGCCCTGGGGCGCTGCTTCCCTGGACCTTTGTTTTTGACCGTTTTCAGTCGCGTAGGGTAGTGGCCATGCGCGTACAAGACACGTTATGGCAGGGCTGTTTTGGCGACTGGCAGCCCCTGTTTATTCGAGACTATTGGCTGCCCCTCGGTCACCTGGCCTGGCAGGGATGGTTGCACCACGGCCCTGGTATGGTGGTCTGCGAGATCCATATCCCCACCGCCACGGTGGACTGGAGCTGTACGGCGGTGCCCTATACCGCCCGCTTTGTGCCCCAGGCCGATCTGGCGACCTGCTGGGGCGACTTGGGCTTAGCCGCCGACCAACAACCCGTCGTAGAAACCGCTGTCGTTACCTACGACCCCGAACAAGATGCCATTTTGCTGCTGCTAGGCGACTCGCCACCTCACCTCTCTTGCCTGAAGGGATGGGCCGTGCCGCCACCAGAGTGCTCTCGCCAAATGGGCCATCGCAGCGCTGAGTTTACGGTTACTTCCTCTCTTTAAGGTCCAACTTGCACCGCCAACCGCACAGCATGACTGGCTGGTGCAGCCAATTTACTTATTTTGTGAATCCCATGACCCAACAGTCCACGCTATTTGTTTGCTCCCTGTGTAAGTTTCCTCAGCCGGCTCCAGCGGCAGGCGACAACACCGGGGGCCAGTACCTAATCGATCAACTCACCCGCTGTCTAGACGGTGAGCACGCCATCGCAATTCAGCCGGTGCGCTGTATGGCCGCCTGTGGCCAGGCTTGCAATGCTGCCCTCAGCGCCCCTGGTAAGCTCACCTTTATCTTTAACGGTCTTTCGCCCCAGACGGCGGCCCCCGACCTGGCTGAATTTTGTCGCCAGTATGCCGAGGCTACGGGGGGTAAGGTGGCCTATGGACTGCGATCGCAGCCGATCAAACAAGCCACGGCCTATGTGCTGCCACCCCTGGCGGCTGGGGCAGTGGAGGCTGCGATCGCTCGCTAGTGGATGAGTGAATGAAGCCTGAACTACCCGCCTACCCGCCCACCCATCCACCCCCTACCCATCCACCATCTCAAACTCCAACCCCAACTCCCCCGCCAGGTCGCAGGTCTGGTGGTCAACCTCATTCGTATTGCTCAGCTCTAGGTTGTAAAAGCTGACAGCGGCGTGGCGAAAGTATGGCCCTGCATGCCAGGTGCCCACCTCCAGCTTAATAAAGCAGTTGCCAGGAATATGAAAGGCGCGAATGTCTTGCGGGTTGGGTTGGGCCGCCGCTCCTGGTGGAGCCACCGCCATCAGCCAGTCTTTGCCCTCTAGCGCCCCTAGGCACTGGGTGCAGCGCTGGTGCCGGGTAATGGTGCGAAATCGGGTGCCCTTGGCCGCCAGCGTCATGATGTAAAAGCGGGGAATGCCTGCATCTAGCCTGAGCTGAGCATCGGCGGGGCCAAAGGGGGCTTCGTCAGCACTGGGAAAAATCACTTGGCCAAAGGGAGCAAAGGCTTGAGGAGTAATGGGTTGGGCCTTCAGTTGGTGAAGGGTGAGCGGAAGAGTCATGGGTAGTGTGTGAAAACGTTCTTTGAACTGGGGCGATCGCTAGCTAGATAACGCATACCTAGGGCAGTTCGTTTTTTGTTCAGGGGTCTGCTGCCATTCTTTGTTTGCTAGTTTAGCCAACGGCTTGCCGTGCCGAAACCTCGGCGATCGGTAAGGCTAGACCCAGCGAAGTGGGCTTCTTATCCTGCATCCTGTTTGGTTACCCCTGATTCAGCAGGGTGTATGCCATGCGCCCCTGCGGTTTGGACTTTTGGGAATCGGGGTTATGCCATTCCGATTTGGTCTTACAACACTCCAAAAAATTGTCAGCCCCTCCCGTCCTTATTGGTAAGCTGGAGGTTTGTTTCTTTAGTTGCAGAGTTGGGGCAGTAAGGCATGGATAACAAGTTGATGCTGATGATTCCGGGGCCGACCCCCGTACCCGAGCAGGTGCTGTTGGCCATGGCCAAGCACCCCATGGGCCACCGCAGCGGCGAGTTTAGCGCGATCATGGCCGAGGTCACCGAAAACCTCAAGTGGCTGCACCAGACCCAAAACGACGTGCTGGTGCTGGCCGCCAGCGGCACCGGGGCGATGGAAGCAGGCATCATCAACTTTCTCAGCGCGGGCGACAAGGTGCTGGTGGCCAGCAACGGCAAATTTGGCGAACGCTGGGGCGAAGTGGCCCGCGCCTACGGCCTAGCGGTACAGGACGTGACCGCCGAGTGGGGCAAACCCCTGAATCCTGACGACATCAAGGCTGCTCTTGACGCCGACACCGCCAAAGAGATCAAGGCGGTGATTGTCACTCACAGCGAAACCTCCACCGGGGTGCTCAACGATTTGGAAACCATCAACCGCCATGTCAAAGCCCACGGCGCGCTGATCATGGTCGATGCAGTGACTAGCCTGGGGGCAACCTCGGTACCGGTGGATGCGTGGGGGCTAGACGTGGTGGCTTCTGGTTCTCAGAAGGGCTATATGATTCCCCCCGGTTTGGCTTTTGTCAGCGTCAGCGCCAAGGCGTGGCAGGCCTACGAAACCGCGACCTTGCCCAAGTACTACCTCGACCTCAAGCCCTACAGCAAAAATGCGGCTAAGAACACTACTCCCTTTACGCCGCCGGTGAATATGTTTTTTGCCCTGCAAGCGGCGCTGCAAATGATGCAGAAAGAGGGCCTAGAGGCGATCTTTGCCCGCCACGATCGCCAAAAGCGGGCCACCCGCGCCGCCATGACCGCGCTCAACCTGCCGCTGTTTGGGGCCGATGACTGCGCTAGCCCAGCGATCACCGCTGTCATGCCCCAGGGGGTTGAGGCTGAGCAGGTTCGCTCGGTGATGAAGAAGCAGTTTGATATTGCGCTCGCGGGAGGCCAAGACCACCTCAAGGGTCAGATCTTTCGCATTGGCCACCTGGGCTTTGTAGGCGATCGCGATATTCTCACCGCCGTCGCTGCGATCGAGGCTACGCTAACCAAGCTAGGTTACAACCAGTTCACACCGGGGGCTGGGGTCGCCGCTGCTGGGCAGATTCTGCTGAGCTAAGGGCTGCCAATCAGGGGGGTTGCGGCTGTGGCCTAGCCTCAAACCCCCTGATTTAGGTGAAGCCTACCGTCGGCCAAAGAGCAGAAAGCAAAAAATGGCGGCTACCCCCACCAGGCTCACCAGGCTAGCGAGCGGATTGAGCTGGGAGGCGGTAAACACCGACGGTGACGGCAGCGCAGAGTTGGCGTAGTTGAGGACCAGCACCACAAATAGGTTATTGGCGGCGTGCACTCCTAACGCCAGCTCTAAAGACTGGTCTTTGACCGTAATAAATGCCAGAAATGCTCCCAGAAAAAAATAAAGTAAAGCCATGATGAGCAGCCCTGACTGGGCTTCGGGGTTGAGCAGGTGAGGCAGCATAAATAACACCGAAGACCCCACAATCGGTATCCATGAATTGGACGCTTTTAAGGCTAGCCCTTGCATCAGGTAGCCCCGAAAAAACAGCTCTTCGGCAGAGGTTTGTAGCGGTGTGACGATCAGAGCAATGGGCAGAAAAATTAAAAATTGGGGTATGTCAAGCGTTAACTCAATCGTGCGCCCCAATAAAACTTCTCCCACCAGCGTTGCCAGCGAGATTAACAGGAAATAAAACCCAAAGCCTTGAAAGATCCGCTGCCAATTGATGCGATCGCTCGGCGTAATCAAAGTAATCAAGCGGCGTCGATGTAATCCATAAACAGCAATTAGCAGCCCGATCAGTAATCCAATTAACAGGCCGTTGATCGCCAAGTAGGGCAATAGCGGGTTGACGCCCTCAAACTGAAGGGTTTCAAGATTTAGCTGGGTCTCAGGATTATCGTCGAGATCCAGAGCAATGCTCAATGCCACCATTGGGATTGCGCCAACTACCTGATAGAAAAAGAGAATAATTGCAATGGCGATCGCGTAGCGCCACCAGGAATTTTTTCCTTGGTTTGCTAAGGCAAGATATGGATTGGTCATCGTTCTTCACCAAGGCACAGTTCAAATAACCTTAGCGCTAAGTCTGAGCATCGCTCAAGCGTTGGTCCTATGGTCTACCCAGTAGTCGGGCTATCTTAACAAATACGCCCTGCCCCATCGCCTTAAATAAGTCATTACAAAAAAATAAGTCATTAAAAAAACGGTTTAATTTCAAAGCAATGGTGAGGAGTAGGGATGTTTGGGTCCGTGTTGGCTACCCTACAGATTACTCTTGAGGGTTAACACCCCTCATAGCACACGCCCCCCATGAACCTGCGTCACAAGACCTTACTCGTCACTACGCTGCCTCTGCTAGGGCTGCTAGTAATTCTCTACAGCAGTTATTCCGCCATTTTGCAGCGTAGCTACGGTCGCCTAGAACGGCAAGACGCCCAGCGCAACCTGCAACGGGTTGATGAAACGCTGGCGGGTGACCTGGCTCAAATGCATAGCGTTACCCAAGACTGGGCTGCCTGGAACGATACCTACGCCTTTATTCAAAACGCTAACCCCGCCTATATCGAGTCAAATTTAAGCAAATATGCGTTTGAGAGCCTGCGACTCAACGTTGTGGCCTTAGTCAACCGAGATGGTGACTTGGTCTATGGCGCAGGCTACGACTTTGAAACGAGAGCCTTTTTGCCATTTCCCTCTGACCTTGCCCAGCAGCTCACCCCTGAGAGCCCCCTGATGCAGTTTCCGCACCTGGCTTACCACCATAAGGGCATTATGGTCGTTAATGGCCAACTCATGCTGGTGGTGGTCGAGCCGATTTTGCGCAGCGATGCGACCGGTCCAGCCAGGGGTGCTCTGCTGATGGGGCGTACCCTGAGTGATGAGGTGGTCGACACTCTAGCCCTGCGAACTCGGTTAGATCTAAAGCTGCACTTGCTTGACGATGATCTGCCAGAGACTCTTCAGACGGCGCTGGCGAGCCTGGGCGAAGTCTCAGATTCTACGACTCCTGCGACCTTAGTGCGATCGCACAGTGCCGATACGCTAGAGGGCTATGTTCTGTGGCCCGATATCTATGGCAATCCCCAGGCGCTGCTAGAGGTCAAGTTACCCCGCGACATTTATCGCCAGGGGCAGATTAGCCGTTACTACTTAGGCTGGTCACTGCTGGGGTCATACCTGATATTTACCGGTGGTATGCTGCTGCTGCTCGATCGCGTCATTTTGCGACGGCTGCTGAGGCTGAGTCAGCAGGTACAGCACATTGGCCGGTCGAATGATCTGAGCCAGCGGGTACAGGTGCAGGGCACCGACGAACTCAACCAGCTCGGCAACCAAATTAACGACATGTTGGGCGAGCTGCAAATTAGTAACGAAAAACTGGCCACCGAGCAGCAAAAGGCCGAGCAACTGTTGCTCAATATTCTCCCCGCCGCGATCGCCGGAGAACTGATGCAGGCCAAAACCTCGATCCCCCAGCACTTCGACGAGGTCACCATTCTGTTTGCTGACATTGTTGGCTTCACCAGCCTGTCTCACCATCTATCGCCCATCAAGTTAGTCGATCTGCTCAATCAAATCTTTTCTGCCTTCGACAGCCTGGCCGAGCATCTGGGGCTAGAAAAGATCAAGACCATTGGCGATGCTTATATGGTGGCGGCAGGGCTGCCCCTTCGTCGTCCTGACCATGCGGAGGCGATCGCTGAAATGGCCCTCGCTATGCAGCAGGTCACCACCTCCTTCAAAGCCGAGTCCGGTGAACCACTGGAGATTCGGATTGGCATCAACACTGGTGTGGTCGTAGCTGGGGTGATTGGCACCAAAAAGTTTATCTACGACCTCTGGGGCGACGCCGTTAACGTGGCCAGCCGCATGGAATCCTCCAGTGAGCCAGGCAGAATTCAAGTGACTGCCGCCACCTACGATCGCCTCAAAGACTACTACCAGCTAGAATACCGGGGCCGCACTGCGATCAAAGGGCGGGGCGAAATGGAAACCTACTGGCTGTTAGGGCATCGTCCTGATGCGCTGTTTTGCCCCCTCAAAAAATTTAGCCTGGAGGCCCACAATCCTGGCGCAGTCCTCGGGCCTTGAGTCACCCTAACCCGGTTCATTCATGCCTCTGGAACGTCAGTACTAATGCTGGGTCCGAATCGCATAACCCCGATTCTGAACAGGTGGATTGCGTAGGGGCAAACGGTGTTTGCCCAGCCTACCTAAGGCAAAACCATTTTTCCCAGAGCACCAAGACTTGCCTGAATACCCACCGGTGGCATCAGCCTCTGGCCCGTTCGGCACAGGTAAACCCTGACACCCGCAGCACCTAACTAGAGTAGTTATGGTTCTGTCAGCCCACACTCGCCTGAGCAGTTAACGGTAGATTGGCCCCAAGTCAGACCAAGGTGGCAGCTACCCCAACACTGACCTAGCGTCAGCAGAGCACAAGACCTTTAATAAGCGGGTAACGCGATTCGAACGCGCGACATTCACCTTGGCAAGGTGACGCTCTACCACTGAGCTATACCCGCATAAAAACCAGAGTCGGAAGCAATTCGTTCGCTGGTTTTGACTTTACTTAGAATCTCAAAAAAGGGTGACTATGTCAACATTTTTTTGAAATTGTTTTGCCTTAGACAGAACTGCCATCGCCAGCAATTGCAGGCTGGGCTGACAGGGCAACCCCTGGCCCTAACCTAGCGGCACTGCCGCCAGCGCCCATGGCTGAGTGAATTTCACCCATCAGGCTGGCCATTTCCAGGGCACTCATGGCGTAATCCCAACCGTGATTGGCCTTAATGCCAGCCCGCTCTAGGGCCTGCTGCAGCGTATCGGTAGTCAGTACCCCAAAGATAACGGGTACCCCCGTCTGAAAGCCTATTGCTGCCACCCCCTTAGCCACCTCTGCTGCCACATAGTCAAAGTGGGGTGTCGAGCCGCGAATCACGGCTCCTAGGCAGATGATGGCGTTGTAGCGCCCGCTTAAGGCTAGCTGCCGAGCCACCAGCGGAATCTCAAAGCTCCCTGGCACCCAAGCATAATCAACCTGGGTACCTTCGGGATTGACATCAATACCGTGGCGCTTTAGGCAGTCTTGGCAGCCCTCCAGCAGTTTACCTGTCACTAAATCGTTGAACCGGCCTAGCACAATGGCAAACCGAGGAGACCCTGTCGAGACTAATGTGCCTTCAAAAACCGCCATAAAACTAGTATCTACACCACAAAATAGTTAAGGCCGCCTACTACAACCACCAGCGCGCCCCAAATGATAGAGCCAAACAGGATGAGTTTTTTAGACTGATCCCAGTCTTGGGGAGAGGCGTAGGCCACGGGCACATACACCACCAGCACAAAAGACATCAGCACCAGGGCAAACAGCGCGAGTTGAAACAGAATTACCATTGGTTTATCTTAGCTCTCTCAAACACAGCAGCGGAGACGGCGGTGAACAGCCCGAAAAATCGGGCTAACAGCCACACTACCCTAACCAGTACGCTATCAGAAAGAGGCCCCTGGGAAAAGTATGGATCTGGTACTTTGTCACACTACCGCCGACTTCGACACCCTTGGGGCTGCCGTGGGGTTGGCGCGGCTACAGCCGGGGCGACGAATTGTGCTCACTGGCGGGTGTCATCCTACGGTGCAGCGGTTTTTGGCGCTATACCGTGACGAATATCCCTTAATCGAACGGCGAGCCGTAGACCCCAGCCAGATTGAACGTCTCACCCTGGTTGATGCCCAGCAGCCCAGTCGCTTTGGTCCAGCGGCCGATTGGATTGCCCAGGCCGAGCAAAGCTGTGTTCCCATCACTGTCTACGATCACCATCCCACCCAGGTGGCCTCCACCCAGGCGACCAGTGAGAATTCTGCCCTAAAGGCCACTGAAGGAAACACGATTGAGCCAGTGGGAGCCGCTACCACCCTGGCTGTTGAGGCCTTGCAAATCGCCAACCTAGAGCCCACGGTGGCGGAAGCCACCGTTATGGCCCTGGGCATCCATGTAGATACGGGATCGCTGTTGTACGAGGGGGCAACGGCGCGGGATGCCACTGCCCTAGCCTGGTTAATGGCCCATGGAGCTAATCTGGCGGTGGTTGCCGATTTTGTTGAGCCGGGGCTGAGCCCTGTCTTACAAGCTCTCTTGACCAACGCCATGGCGGCCCTTCAGGTAGAGGCTGTGGAGGGCCATAGTCTGGTCTGGGTATTGCTGAAGGTCGATGGCTATGTACCAGGGCTGTCGGGGTTAGCAGAGCGGCTCATTTCTCTCGCCGATGCCGATGCTCTGCTGTTTGGGGCCTACTATTCTGGTTCGGAACGCACTGGTCCAGGAGACAGCTCTACCGGACTGGCCAATCCGTCCAATTTGCCTGATTTAGAGCCGAGTTCCTACAAGCTGACTTTGATTGGTCGAGCTCGTGGTTCTCTGGGCGATCGCCTAGACTGGGGGCGCTTGCTCACCGCTTTAGGCGGCGGCGGTCACCCCACGGCGGCTTCGGTCACGCTGACCACGCCAAATCCCCCGGAAGTTTTGCGGGAAGTGATTGATGAGGCGCGATCGCAGCTGCCGCCCCGACCCACCGCCCGAGCGTTGATGTCATCGCCCGTGCGCACCATTCGCCCCCCCACCACCATTCGCGAGGCCCAGCGAATTTTGCTGCGCTATGGCCACTCGGGCCTGTCGGTCGTGGATGAGGGCGATCGCCTGGTGGGCATTATTTCGCGCCGCGATCTCGATCTAGCCCTGCACCACGGGTTTAGCCATGCACCGGTCAAGGGCTACATGGCCACCAACCTCAAGACCATCACCCCCGACACTCCCCTGGCCGAGATCGAAGACCTGATGGTGACCTATGACATTGGTCGCCTGCCGGTGCTGCACCAGGGAGCTTTAGTGGGCATCGTCACCCGCACCGACTTGCTGCGCCATCTGCACCAGGGCCATACCTCTCAGGCCTCAGCGCAAAAATGGCCTGCCCTGCCAACGGCTACCACCCTACAGCACACCCTAGAGGCCAGCCTGTCGCCCCTACTGCAAGATATTTTGCGCCAAATTGCTGCCGCCGCCCAAGAGCGGGGCTGGCATCTTTACTTAGTCGGTGGGGCGGTGCGCGATCTTTTGATTTGTGCTGCGTCAGCCGCCGCTACTTTGCCCGATTTAGATCTAGTCGTCGATGGATGGGTTGATACCGTTGGGGCTGGAGTCGAGCTGGCTGGGGTGATCAAACAGCACTTTCCGGAGGTCGATTTGCAGGTGCACGGGCGCTTTCAAACTGCATCGCTGGTGTGGCGCAAAGATCTCAACCATCCTCTAGCCGGGCTGATGATCGATATTGCCACCGCTCGCACCGAATTTTACCCCTATCCTGCCGCTAATCCTGAGGTTGAAGCCAGCTCCATTCAACAAGATCTCTACCGTCGCGATTTCACCATTAACGCCCTGGCCCTGAGGCTTACGGCTCCGGGGGCGGGGCAGCTACTCGACTATTTTGGTGGGCTGATTGACCTACGCGAGGGCACCATTCGCGTGCTCCATGCCAATAGCTTTATTGAAGACCCTACCCGCATTTATCGGGCGGTACGGTTTGCAGTGCGGTTGGGGTTCAGACTCGATGCTCAGACCGAGGGCTACATTCACCACGCCATGGCCAGCGGAGTTTGCACCCAAATCCAGCGCCAGATGCGGCGGGCTCCTGCCCTTCAGGTTCGTCTGAGAAATGAGCTGAAATACATCTTTGAAGCGCCCTATTGGCAGCCAGCCCTAGCCTTACTCGACCGCTTTCAGGCCCTGGGTTGTTTGCACAGCGACTTGGTGATGACTCCGGCTTTGTGGCGTCAACTCCGCCGCCTCACTCGCTGGGTGCAGCGCTTTAGCTGGCCCGATGTGGGGCCGCCTTGGTTGCTGCGGCTGGAGGGGCTGCTAGCAGCAGTGCCTGCCGAGGAGAGAGCGGCGATCGCCACTGCTCTGCATCTGCCCGATCGCACCATCCAGCGCCTGGCCCAGCTCAACGACTTAGAGCAGCGCTGGCAGTCTCTAGCGGTTAGCCAACCCCGCCCCAGCGATCTCTATGCCGCCTACCGTCAGGCCGATCTCTCTACCCTGCTGCTGGTGAGCGTTCGGCACCCTCGTCAACTGGGGCCGACCATCTGGCGATATCTAACCCAGTGGCTCGAAATATCGCCCCTAATTGACGGTCACCAGCTCAAAGCCCTGGGCTATCGACCGGGGCCAGCCTTTCGCCCTATGCTAGAGGCTCTGTTTGCAGCCCAAATCAATGGTGACATTGCCACTCAGAGCGAGGCCCAGCGGTTTTTAGCTCAGCACTATCCCCAGCCTTAATTGAGTCCCAAGAATATTGGCACAACGGCCTCTCGACCGGCGAAGAACAGGTTAAAGTGGCAAAGATATTCAGCGCCTTCTGTTTCTATGACCCTAGCCGTCGGCACCGTCCTCAAACATGGCACCTATGTCATTGATGCCTGGGTAAGCGAAGACACCGTTGGTCCGGTCTATCTAGCTATGGATGTGCCTAGAGGGCAGTGGATTCAGCTACGGGTGCTCGGCAGTCGTAACCCCCAGGACCTGCCCGAGGCTTTAGAGCGCCAGGCGTTTTACCAGTATTTACAGCAGGTTTCCGACCTAAAGCATTCGGTCTTTCCCCAGTGCCTGGGGGGATTTGAAGAAGAGGGGGTGTGTTACCAGATCTTAGCCAGCCCGACTGGAACACCCCTTGATCGGCTTGTGACCGCAGATCATCCGCTGCCCCCCAGCGTCAGCTTAGCCCTACTCAGGGAGCTAATTGCTGCCCTACAGGCCTTGCGACCCCTGGGCTGGACTGGGTTACGGCTCAGCCCTGACCAGGTTTGGTCTGACCCTGAGGCGAAAACTACCACTTTTATCGGCTTTGATCTGCTGCCCGGTTTTTCTGTGGCTCCAAGCTTCGCCGATAGCACACTAGCCGACCCGGCTCCAGTCAGCAGTACCTCAAACAACGGCGATTCAGATACCACAGCTTTAGCCCCTACCGTCGTTGCCCCCGCAGAAGCCGCCTTAGTGCGTGGGCTCAGCGATCTGCTGTATTTTTTGCTGACTGGGCAGGTGGCTACAGCCACCAAGGCCCCCTTGGCGGTTGAGGTGCGCCGCCGTTATCCCGCCCTGCCCCGCAGTTTAGATATTGCCCTAGAGCAGGGTAGCCCGACCGGCCAGCGTTTACCGGCGATCGCCCTGGCCGATTGGGCCGCCCTGCTGCCCGATGCCACTAGCTTGCCCCCCGACCCGGCCCCGGTGGTGCCGCTGCCGCCTTACCCTGTTGTGCCAGTCACCCTGGTTGTGCCAGGCGATCGCATCCCCGGCAGTGGGCCAAGCACCCAGGCGATCGCACCCCTCTCCTCTACCAAACACCCTTCTAAAAAAGTGCTGGCCCTCGGGCTGACCGGGCTAATTGCCACTGTCAGCGGGCTGGGAATCGGCCTTTATGCCCGTCTGCAACCCGCTAGTTCTGCCAGCCCAGAGCGGCTCAATCCCAATCAGTCGTTTCCACCCCAGCCTGGCTGGAACAGCAACCCGCTTTGGCAGCCCTGGGACGATGCTCCTGCCAATCGTAGGCGTCCCGATTATGGTGATACCCCACCGCCGGGCTCCGAACCCGTTACCGACTTTGTACCCAATGTTCAAGAGCCTGCGGCCCCGCCCCCAGCGGTATCTCAGCCTGCCCCCGAGCCTGAGTTCACCCCCGAGCCGACTGAAGTATGGGAGGCACCGGCAGAACCCTGGGTCACCCCCGCCCCAATAGAACCTGTGGCCCCTGCCCCCCAACCTGAAGTCGAGCCCGCCCCACCCCCTGTAGCTCCACCCCCGCCGCTAGAGGCTCCGCCCCTGCGCAGTCCGACCGAGGGGGCAGCGCCACCGCCCCTCAATGCCCCAGCTAATTTGTCTCCGCGCCCCGACGCTCCGGCTCCGTCGTCTAGTTAGGTCAGCTAAAGCGGTCCGGGAACTGCTTTCTGAACTGTTTACCAGGCTTCCTGAGGGCCATCTAAGCTCGATCCGGTTAGAATTCCTGCATATCTGCCCCGTGCTAGAGGAATAAGGGCGTTATAATTCTCTACAGTTAAATAGATATCTGTTACAAGCAAGCTTTTTGAGGTTAGCTATGAGTAGCCCCGTGCTGCATGCGTTTTTCGTGGGTCGCGCCCTAGCCGATGCGGTAAACGAGCGTGCCGAGCGATTCCTTACCGACGGCCTAAGTCTGGTAGGCAAGTTTGACGCCGAGCAACGGGAGCACCTGCGTCAGTTTACTGATGAAGTCATGGCTCGGGCTCGGCAAGCCGAAGCAGAATCTGTGACCTCCTATCCTGGCTCGACTGCAACGGCCCAGGGGGCCACCGCCACCGATCTTCAGGCCACTATCGATACGCTGCGAGCCGAAATAGCCCAGGTACGAGTTGCCCTTCAGCACTATCGGGCGACCTCTCAGGTCTAGGTGAATGGGTTGACCTCAGCTTTGAGGTCGAATCATGAATTAAGTTGCTGCCTCTAAATTAGGTCAGCACTCCGTGCCCTGATGGGCCTACTGTTTCAGTTCGTTCCACCCTTTTAGGAGCTCGAGTGTCTGCTGTTTCCGATTCGTCCGCATCGTCCAGATCACCCTCCCCAGAACTTCATGGAGAGGGCGATCTGAATCACGGTTTGGGAATGAATGGGCACCTGGATAGTATCCTTCCTGCGGAACTGGATGGGCCGGGTGCTTCTCATTTACCCTTAGCTAGCACCACTAACCTCAATGCCTCTTCCGCTGAAAAGCCTCTTCCCTTTCGCCAAGAGGCTTATCGGTGGAATCGGGGCAGTTACTCGCGTCAACGCCGATTCGTTGATATTTGGAGTTTTGTACTGCGGCTGCTGTGGGCCCGCTGGATGTACGGCAAGGCTTGGAGTTACGGTGGCACGATTACTCCTGAGGCCCAGGCTAGTCGCCGCCGCCAGTTAGCCGTATGGATTCGCGAAACCCTGCTCGATCTAGGTCCGACGTTTATCAAAGTAGGTCAGCTTTTTTCGACTCGGGCCGATATTTTCCCCATTGAGTTTGTTGAAGAACTCTCTAAGCTGCAAGACCGGGTTCCGGCCTTTAGCTACGAGCAGGCCCGTGGCATCATTGAGGCTGATTTGGGCAAGCCCATTCAGACGCTTTATCGTACCTTTGATCCGATTCCCTTAGCGGCGGCCAGCTTGGGTCAGGTGCACCGAGCCCAACTCCACAGTGGCGATGAGGTGGTGGTCAAAGTACAGCGACCGGGGTTGCGATCGCTCTTCACCATTGACCTATCAATCCTCAAAGGCATTGCTCACTACTTTCAAAACCACCCCAGCTGGGGCAAGGGTCGCGACTGGCTGGGCATTTATGGGGAGTGTTGCCGCATTCTTTGGGAAGAGATTGACTACCTGAATGAGGGCCGCAACGCCGACACCTTTCGTCGCAATTTTCGCGGCGAAGATTGGGTCAACGTGCCCCGAGTGTATTGGCGCTTAACCTCTTCACGGGTCGTCACCTTAGAGTACATGCCTGGCATCAAGATTAGCCACTACGATGCGCTTGAGGCCGCTGGGCTAGACCGCAAGCGTCTGGCTCGGCTAGGAGCCCAGGCCTATCTGCACCAGCTGCTTAACAATGGCTTTTTCCATGCTGACCCTCACCCTGGCAATATTGCGGTCAGCCTTGATGGATCGCTGATTTTTTATGATTTTGGCATGATGGGGCAGGTACAACCCCTTACTCGCCAACGGCTAATGACTACCTTTGTAGGGGTAGCTCAGCGGAATGCGGATCAGGTGATGGAGTCTCTAGTGGAATTGGGGGCGCTGGCTCAGATCGACGACATGAGCCCAGTACGTCGCTCTATCCAGTATATTTTGGATAACTTCATGGACAAGCCCTTTGAGGAGCAGTCCATCAATGCCATCAGCGATGACCTATATGCCGTCGCCTACGATCAGCCCTTTCGGTTCCCGGCCACATTTACCTTTGTGATGCGAGCCTTTTCGACTCTCGAAGGGGTTGGTAAAGGGCTCGACCCCGAGTTTAACTTTATGGAAGCGGCTAAGCCGTTTGCTGCACAGCTTATGTCCAATGGCAATCCGACCGATGGGGCAAATAGCCTGCTGGGTGAACTCAGCCGCCAGGCTGCCCAGGTAAGTACCTCTGCCCTGGGCCTGCCCCGGCGCATTGAAGACACGCTTGACAAGCTCGAGCGCGGCGATATTCGCGTGCGGGTGCGGTCAATCGAGACTGACCGAGCCCTGCGACGCATTAGCGGCGTGACGATGGCCAACAACTATGCCATTTTGGTAGGAGCCTTTACCCTGTCGGCGACAGGATTGCTGCTTTCAGAGTTTGTCTGGCTAGCGGTGGTGCCAGGGGTACTGGCCGTGGGGACTGGCATTGCGTTTTTGCGATCGGTGCTCAAGGTCAATCGAGCTGACCGGTTGCCTTAATGGATTAGCCCGGGTTTTCTATGACAGACCGTATTTTTTCAGGGCTAACTGATCCTGGGTTGCTGCGCACCAGCAACCAAGATGACTACTATATCGACCCCGAGGGCCGGTTTTTTATTGTGGCCGATGGTATGGGGGGGCACGCGGGCGGCCAAGAGGCCAGTCGCTTAGCCACCGCTGCCATCAAAACTTGTTTAGATCAGCACTGGCATACGGCTGAGACTGCTACCGGTCTGCTGTTAGAACAGGCCTTAAAGCAAGCGAACAACGCTATTCTCGCTGACCAACGGCGGCATCCAGAACGAGCTGATATGGGCACCACTGTTGTGGTGGTCACGTTTCGAGACAGTGACCCTCAGCCCTGGTGTGCTCATGTGGGTGACTCGCGCCTCTACCGCCTGCGAGGGCACCACCTAGAGCAACTTACCCAAGATCATACCTGGATCGCTAAGGCTATCCGCGCCGGGGAGGTGTCTGCGGCGCAGTCTCGCAGTCACCCCTGGCGTCACGTGCTCTCTCAATGCCTCGGGCGCGATGACCTCTCCGAGATGGGCATTCAGCCCATTGAAGTGCAAAGCGGCGATCGCCTATTACTGTGCAGTGACGGGCTAACCGAAGAACTTTCTGACCACCTGATAGCGTCTCACCTTAAGTCAATTCGCGCCTGTGAGGCCGCCGCCACAGCGCTAGTGAACTCTGCTAAGCAGCGGGGTGGACGGGACAATATCACCGTCGTGATCGTCAATCTATCGCCTCCTAGCAGCAGCGATGTTGAGTAACCTGAGTCTGATCTTGAGCAAGGATGATGCTCTATAGCAGGGCAGATTTTTGGTAGAGCCGGATTGCCCCCTCAGACTGGGAACAGCTCAGAACGAGTCTGCCTAAGGGGGCAGGTTGCGTCGTGCTTTCTGAGTTAGGCCTTCGGCTGCAAGAACCATAGACTTCTTTCTTTAGCGGCAAGACTAAATTCTGACGCCGCTCAGTGTAGCCACCCTAGGCCATCTGCTGACCAGTGGGCGATCGCGATCGCGACTTTGGAGCAAAGAAGACATGGATAAGTTTACCCTGAGCATTTTTACTCAGCAACCATTGCTAAAAATTGTAAATTCCCGATCGGTAGATGACGATCTAGGGATGACTTGTTATATTCGCTTACAAGACCAATGAATGGATCTTTGTCAAATGATTGTTATAATTTGTAAATCATCGCGTATCGGCTCAGGCCGACGCTGTGGTTACAACCTATTCCGGTAGTGCCGCCAGACGCATTGGGATTGGTTTCCTCCATGGAAAGCTAACCGAGTGCGTTAGGTACAGTAACCCAAACTTATTCAAATTTTGGGTGGCTGCTACTACAGGGATGTTGTTTTCTCTCTCTCTCTCTCAGGAGCAAATCCATGAACGAACCCATGCAACTTTCCTTGGAGCAACAATTTAGCCTGCGGTCTTTTGAAACCCAGGTTGATAAAATGAGTCGGGAGCAGGCCCAGCAGTTCTTGATTAAGCTATATGAACAGATGATGATGCGAGAGACGATGTATAAGCATTTTCTCAAGCATGAATGGGGTATTGGACCCAATCCTCAAATGTAGCGCTCAACTCTGTCACAACGGCATGAAGACGGCGACCTCCCTCTCTTGCAGGATTTCCTTCAATCAGGCTGGGGATGTCGGGGCGTCACCTTCACTGCTACTACAAAGCCTTAGCTACAGAACCCAACTACAGAGCCATCTCAATCAGACGCGATTGACTGCTTATCCGAACTACAGCTGCCCATCACGTAGCTTGAATCAAAGTAATCAAGTTTTTCTCCTCATCAGCGATACTGATTGCACGTTAAGGATGGCCCATTAGCAGTGCCATTCCACCTAAATTTTTTCAACATAGTCTTCTACGGACGCGAATAGGCCAAGATAACCGTTGAGATGAGTCAAGCTGGTGGCTTTGCGATCGCGACTCAAGCATTGCTCAAGCATTGCCGTATTCGGTACCGACATCAGCCAGCCTGCGCCTAGACTGTTTATAGACCAGCTTTGCCCAATTGCTGCTGCTGACCCCTTTGCTTAGTTCTAGGCTACGCCATCACTACCGTGGTCGTCGGTGCTGGTGGACCGCCCGCTCAAGGGCCATAACCTCGTTTTTGCAGCTTGGGGGTTGGGGGGTTGGGGGCGGGTTAAACAGCCCGGTCTAACGTTATGGTAATTAGGGGCTTGCTCTACCATCGGCGATCGATTGGGGAATACAGCCTTAACCATTGGGCTAGGCGCTTCTGCTCAAAGGAGCTCAGCTCAGCTCATTCTAGACGCTTGTTGCACCTGAACGGGGGATCTATGTTTCAGCGCGCGCTTATTTGCACTGACTTTACCGATAGCATGTATCGCCTGGCCCAATTTGTGCCGAGTTTAGCGGGCGGTGGGTTTAAGTCATTGGTATTTTTTCACAACGTTTCAGTGGAAAGCGGGCGCGAAATTCCGCGAGAAGACCCAGAGCTGCTAGAAAAGCCTCGCCAGCGTCTGCAAGCGCTGCTGCGAGAGGTTCCTAGCAATATTGATGTGACCATTGACGTGCAGATGGGCCGCGCCAGCGAAAGTATTTTGCGCTTGGCTAAACAACACCAGTCAGACGTGATTTTTCTGGGTACGCCCACCCGCACCATGCTCGAAGAAAAGCTATTTGGTAGTACTACCGCCCGCTTGGCCGAAAAAACCGGCACGCCCCTGATGATCTTGCGGCCTCAGCTAGTCTCAACCTATACCACTGCTGAGCTAGAGCTTCGCTGTAACCACCTGTTCCGCTATCTGCTCGTGCCCTATGACGGCAGCGATGGGGGCAAAACCCTGATCAAAAAAATTCATCATCAAGTCAAAACCAATCCTAACTCAGTGCTAGAACGGGTGCGCCTGCTATGGGTGATTGATGAAAATGTGCGTCGAGAGCTGCTGGGCGACAATCCTATGGAGCAGGCCCAGCAAGAGCTAGACAAGCTTCAGTCGGAGCTGGCGGCGCTAAACCTGGTAGTCAATACTACGATTGTGGAGGGTAGCCCCATCGAAGAAATTCTTAAAACTGCCGAGATGCATGATGTAGGGGCGATCGCCGCCTGTTCCCGGAGTATTGGCGGCATTCTCAAGTGGTCAGCCCCCAGTCTCACCCGTGAAATTTTGCGCGGTAGCTGGCATCCGGTGTTGTTCTTTCCCAATTAGAGGTGGGGCAGGCTAAACCTAGATAGGGAATCAGTCGTAAAGATTGGATCCGGTATCAACGTAGATAGATTCTAGCTTTTGCAAAACTTTGGGCTTGAGCTTGTTTTGGAGCTCGTTGCGCAGTAGGTCGCGGCTGGTGGCCGTGGCCCCGGTCGAAGGACGGCTGCGGGCGGTAAGCGCCCACTCTTGCAGCAGGCTGCGCTGGGGATCAGAGACGGTGCAGGTCAGCACATGGACACAGCGGCGCGGGTTTTCTAGGGCAAATAAGAGTAGTTTGTAGGTACCGGTCTTGCCTAGCAGCCCAGCCATGTCTTGGCCCAGGGAAGTTTTGAGGTCGAGGTAGCAGGGGAGCCAGCGCGCGCCATGGGCACTGCTGTACAGCACCGTGAGCCAGAGCATCATCGGATGGGGGGCCATGGTGCAGATAAACGTGTTGTAGCGAGTGCTAATCAACCGACGATTAACCTCGGCTTCGGGCAGCATAGCCCATAGGGTGACTAAGGGGCCTTGGCTAGTGGGTAGCGCGTGGGGAAAGACAATTTCAGCAATTGGTTTAGTGGTTGGCCACACCATGAGTCGGCACATCTGGTCTTCTTGCACCGCTTTAGCTTCGATCGGTTGCCGAGTGACCGGCAACCGATTGAGGGTGGTACTAATCCGCTGGCTAATGCGAAAACCATCGACGTAGCGCGCCTGAAGCGGTTCTAAGCGTTGCAAAATCTCTTGGGTACTCTGAGGACGCTCCGTGGGCAGCTTACCCATGCAGTCCATCACTAAGTCTTCGAGCAGCTTGGGGATCTTAATACTGCTGGCGACATCACCCATGCGCTTGGGAGCCTGGGTCTGATGCATCTTATACCAACCGCCAAAGGTATGGCTGCTAGCCCGCAGGGGTAAATGGCCTGTGAGCATTTGAAACATCATCACCCCAAGACTATAGATATCGGATCGGCCATCGAGGTCGCGGCCTTCCATTTGCTCAGGGGAAGCGTAGGCCAGGGTACCCATAAAGCAGTTGGTTTGATCGCTGTCGATCTGCACTAGCTTGGCGATGCCAAAGTCTAGAATTTTGGCCAGCTCCCCCAGAGTGGGGTCTTGCACGATCATGATGTTGCTGGGCTTGATGTCGCGGTGAATAATGGGCACCGGCTCAGGCTGGCTTTTGAGAATGATGCCTTCATGGGCGGCTTGCAACCCTAGACAAATCTGTCGTATCAGCCCTAAGAACCGAGGAATGGGCAAGGGTTGGAGGTTGACCATGTGGCTGAGGCTTTGTCCCTGGAGGTACTCCATGACGTAGAAGGGCACATCTTCGTCGCTGACCCCATAGTCGGTGACGCGCACCACGTGAATGCTTTTTTGGCCTAGTTGGGCGCAGGTCATGGCCTCTTGCATGAAGCGATCGCGCATCTGTTCGCCAGGCAGCGTCTGGGAGAGTAGCTTGATGGCAACTTTAACACTGCCCAACAGTAGGTCTTCAGCTAGATATACTCGCCCCATTGAACCCTGGCCAATCGGTTCTAATAGCTCATAGCGGTTTGCTAATTTACAACCCAGGTTTGAATCAGCCATAAACGATGGGAACCAGAGGGCAGGGGGGGACTAAACGGCGGGCAATAGTTGGTCTGAGGGGCGGGGGAAGCAAGTCTAGCGGGATGAAGTGCAACCTGAGTATTGAGGCATAGCTACTAGCTACTAACTAGGTAAAAGCACTGTTGGGTTTGGCAACCGTTGGATAGAGAGCTAGAGTACCCTAACCTTTGTAGGAATAATGGGTGAGGGGAGGGGTAGGTCTAAACCCGATAGATTTAAGCTGCCCCGATGACGACTTTGACCATGCCTCAGGCTAAAGGAAGCCGTGAGTTTAGTATCTAGAATTAATATGCCCAGCCGGGGCCAAAAGGTCTTGTTTCCACTGTAGTGCATTCTGCGGGAACGATGTTTGGGGGCGACTATAGGCCTGGGGGAGGGGCATTTTGTAGATGCAGGGTGGCCTCCATTGCACTGGTCAAATAATGCCCGGTCATGATGCCGCTGGAGAGGTGGTAGCGCTCGTTATCGAGTCGGTAGAGGGTCTCAAACCCAGTGCGGCGTTGGCGATCGCCCAGAGCCCAGTACCGTTGAATGATGGAGTCGGGAGCGACCCAACCCTCGCCTTCTACCCGACCCAGCAGGCTGTGCTGAAGCACAAAGGTATATTGGCAATCGCCGCTGGTGAGCCGTCCCCGATATTGAAGCGCCATTTCTGCCGGTTCTGTTTCGGGCAGCATGAGCTTCATCACCATGGTGAACCAGTCATCGCGACTCCAGGCAATCAAAATCTTGCCTTTGACCGGGGTGGGCAGTCGATCGCGCTCCATCCAGTGGCCCTGCAAGGTCCACCGCCCAGGCTCAATTAAAAAGCTATGCACTACACACTGCTCCCCCGGTCATTCGCCTTCCCAAGGCTACCCAATGCCCTATTTGCTTAGAGTTAGCCTGGTCTACTGTACTCTGTCCTGTGCTTCTCAAGCATACGCCCAATTGCCCAGACTGGGGTATGGGGCGGGGCAACCCCCCTAGGGGGCAAAGGGAGGATTGCTCCAGTGCCCCAGCACGGCTGGACGGGTTGCCCCGGTGACCGCAGGCAGATTACCTGGAAAACCCTGGCGTTGCCAGTAGCCCAGTACGGCGAAGGCGATCGCCTCTTTGTAGCTGGCCGATAGACCCACTGCATCGGTGGCCTGCACGGGGCACTCAGGCAGGCGGGCCTGGAGGCGGGCCATCAACACTGGATTGTGGCTACCGCCGCCGCTCACCAGCACCCGGTCGGGCAGGGTCGGCAAAAAGGCGCGATATTCTTGGGCCACCGAAGCGGCAGTGAACTCCGTTAGCGTCGCGATCAGGTCTACAGTACCGAGGCCTTGTCGCTGAGCCGCCTGGTGACATCGCTGAAAAAACTCCCACCCAAACAGCTCGCGCCCGGTAGATTTTGGTGGTGGCTGCATAAAGTAGGGGTGCTCTAGCCACTCGTTGACTAGGGCTAAACAAGGGGTACCTTGAGCGGCCCAGGCTCCGTCAAGGTCGTAGGTAAGCGTGCCTTCAGATAGGGTGTGGATAGCAATGTCGATCAGAGAATTGGCCGGCCCAGTATCCCACCCCAGCACCTTGGGCGGACTGCCCTGGCGATTCCAGGGAGGGAGATAGGCGACATTGCCAATACCGCCCAGGTTTTGCACGCATCGCCGCTCGCTAGGGTGACTGAGCAGACAGAGGTCTAACACCGGGGCCAGGGGAGCACCTTCGCCGCCAGCCTCGATATCGGCTTGGCGAAAGTTGCTGACCGTAGGCAGGCCTAATCTTTGGGCCAGTACGGCCCCGCGCCCCAGTTGCAGTGTGTAACCCAGCTGCATTGGCCCCTGGTGCCTCAGGGGCGGACGACCTACCGGGCGGTGAAATACCGTTTGCCCGTGGGAGGCCACCAACTCAGCGGGGCCAGCCTGGGCCATTAACGCCTGGGCCGCGTCGGCAAAGCTGTGGGCTACGGCATCGTCTAAACACGCCAGGTTTTCTAGACTGACAGCTTCTCCAGCACAGAGGGCTAAAACCTGCTGCTGAAGCTCAGCGGGGTAGGGCCAGGTCAGCCCCTCTATCCAGGTTAGGGTAATCTCGTAGCCCTGCCCACCCACGTCTACGAGTGCCGCGTCTATGCCATCGACGGAGGTGCCGCTGATCAGACCAATTACTCGCATCGAAGGACTCCTAGGGGCTATACCGGTAGACGCTCTAAACCTTTGTTGCTGCCGATCACTACCATTAGCCCCCCCGCCTTGAGCCGGGTGACTGGGCTAGGGTTGATTTCAAATTGGTCAGGCTCGTTTTCTTGGCTAATGGCCAGCAGAGTCAGCTCGTAACGGTTGCGCAGGTCAAGGTCAACAATGGTTTTTTGATGAAAGGCCTGGGGCACGATAATTTCGGCAATGCAGTGGTTGGGGTCGATCTCAAAGCGATCGAGAATGCCGGGGGAGGTGAGCGATCGCGCCAATTCGCAGCCCATCTCGTGCTCAGGGAACACCACATGGTCGGCCCCGACGCGATCGAGCAGCTTGCCGTGGATCTCTGACGACGCCTTGGCCACCACGTTTTTAACCCCCGCCTCTTTGAGGTTGAGGGTGGTAATAATGCTTTCTTCTACATAGTTGCCGATCGCCACAATGACCGTATCGAAGTCGGTAATGCCGGCCTCGCGCAGAGCCGAAGGCTGAGTGGTGTCGAGCTGAAGGGCGTGGGCGGCAATCTGGTCGGTGAGGGCTTGGCTAACCCGGCGCTCGTCGGTATCGGCGGCCAGCACTTCGTAGCCCAGGTTGTTAAGGGTACCGCACACTGCGCGACCAAAGCGCCCCAGCCCAATCACGGCAAACTGGCGGTTGGGCGATCGCATTTTGCGCAAAAACGTCAGCGACGACAAGTTCACAACCCTTTATTTCCCTCAAAAACTGTGGTGGTCCGGCCTGAGTCTGACCAATATTATCACTCGATATAGTTATCCTCGCTGGCACCGGGGTTTTAACCAATAGCTATACGGCGAGAATTCTTTTTTGCTAGGCTAGCCTAATGGTTTTGGTCCAGAGGGTAAAGGTAGGACGTGAATATACAACTTGGTCGCGGCAAAGTAGTCCGCAGAGCATACGGCATTGATGAAATTGCCCTGGTACCGGGGCCGAGAACCCTAGACCCAAGCCTGGCTAACACCCGGTGGCACATTGGCGGTGTCGAGCGCGAAATTCCCATTATCGCCAGCGCTATGGATGGGGTTGTGGACGTGGAGATGGCCATTCGGCTGTCGCAGCTAGGGGCGTTGGGGGTACTCAATCTAGAAGGCATTCAAACCCGCTACGACGATCCCAACCCCATTCTCGATCAAATTGCTTCGGTGGGTAAAGACGAGTTTGTAGGTCTGATGCAAACTCTCTACGCCGAACCCATCAAGCCAGAACTGATCACCAAACGCATTCAGGCGATTAAAGCAGGCGGCGGTGTGGCCGCAGTGAGCCTGACGCCGGCAGGGGCCGCCCGGTTTGGCAAAACCGTGGCCGAAGCGGGGGCAGACCTGGTCTTCGTGCAGGCCACCGTCGTCTCTACGGCCCACCTGTCGCCTGCCGACATTAGCCCGCTTGATCTGGCGGCCTTCTGTGCTGAGATGCCGATGCCGGTGATCTTGGGCAACTGCGTCACCTACGAGGTGGCTCTCAACCTGATGAAGGCTGGGGCGGCCGCTGTGATGGTCGGCATTGGCCCTGGGGCGGCCTGTACCTCTCGCGGGGTGCTGGGCATTGGTATTCCCCAGGCGACGGCAGTGGCCGACTGCGCCGCTGCCCGTGACGACTTCTTTGCCGAAACGGGTCGCTACGTGGCGATCGTCGCCGACGGCGGCCTGGTTACGGGTGGCGACATCTGTAAGTGCATCGCCTGCGGGGCCGATGGCGTCATGATTGGCTCGCCTTTTGCCCGCGCCGCTGAAGCGCCGGGTCGTGGCTTTCACTGGGGCATGGCTACCCCTAGCCCGGTGCTGCCTCGCGGCACTCGCATCAAGGTGGGCACCACGGGCAGCTTAGAGCAAATTCTGCGCGGCCCCGCTGGCCTAGACGACGGCACCCACAACTTCTTGGGGGCGCTGCAAACCAGCATGGGCACCCTAGGCGCTAAAGACCTCAAAGAAATGCAGCAGGTGGAGGTGGTGATTGCTCCCTCGCTGCTGACCGAAGGCAAGGTCTACCAAAAAGCTCAGCAGCTGGGCATGGGCAAGTAGCCTGATTAGACTGAGAAAAAGCGGCTGATCAAAGGTGCCTGAATTCGCCATGATTCAGGCACCTTTGATCTAGGTAGCGCTGGCCCGTGATGTGAATTGGGTGATCGGCAGGCTTGCCCATCGAACCCAGCTACAAAAACTGGCCTTGGCAGCATGGGCCAAGGCCAGTTGATTGGGGGGTTAGAAAGGAATGGAACCCGGCGGTCTACCAGCTGCGGGTAGGAGCCAGGGCATGGCCACGAATCAGGCTACCCACGGTCTTGGCGGTGATTTTCATCTGCACCAGGGGGTTGGCGGGTACCACGGTCTTGTAGAGATAGCTGTCGAAGGTGAGCTTCTGCACATCAATGTCAGAGCACATTTCGACAAAGGCCTCGCGGGTGGCGTCGGAACGGTAGAACACCGTTTGCAGCAGGTCTAGCACTTTGTAGGTGATGCCGTACTGCTTGTCCCAGCGCTTGAGGTAGACCTTGAGGTCGGCCTCGGTGGGAATGCGAGCCCCATTGTTAGAGAATTCCACAATGGTTTCGGCGCACATGCGGGCCGACTTAGCCGCGAAGTAGATGCCCTCGCCGGAGGATTTGGTGACGGTACCGGCGGCATCGCCCACCAGGGCCACGCGACCCACCACACGGCGGGGTCTGGGATGCTCAGGGATGGGGTGAGCTTCCACCTTGATGATTTCGCCGCCTTCTAGGCGCTTAGCGGCGCGGGCGCGAATGCCCGCCTGGAGCTTCTTAATTTGGGCCTGGTTCACCCGCATGGTGCCGGTACCTACGGCCACGTGGTCGTACTTGGGGAACACCCAGGCGTAGAAGTCGGGGGAGACGTCGTTGCCCACGTACATTTCGGCCAGGTCTTCGTAGTAGGCCATCTTGTCTTCGGGCAGGCGAATGCGCTCCTGGAAGGCGATCGCATAGTTGTAGTCGCCTGCCTTGATTGCCTTAGCGACGCGGGAGTTGGCCCCATCGGCCCCGATCACCAGATCCACTTGCAGCGACTTGTTATCGCCCACCAGCCCGTCTTCGCGGTGCTCGGTGTAGTGCAGGGTGTAGGCCCCGCTCTCAGTGGTGGGAATTTCGAGGGTGTGGACGGTGCCGTTGATCAGCTTGGCTCCGTGCTTGGCAGCGCGATCGCGCAGGAAGCCATCCATTACCTCACGACGGCACATGCCGATGTATTCATCGTCTTTGAGGGTGCTGCCAATATTGACCTCCACATTGGAGGGGGAGATCATCTTCATCTTGCGCACGCGGCGATCGATGATTTCGGGCGGCAAGTCAAACTCATCGACCATGCACAGGGGAATGGCCCCGCCGCAGGGTTTGGCGTTGTCGAGCTTGCGCTCGAATAGGTACGTTTCAATACCGGCTTTAACTAACGTCTCGGCTGCCGAGGAGCCTGCCGGACCTGATCCTACTACTGCTACCCGAAGTACCAAGGGTGCCTACTCCACTTATGTAAAAAGCTACGGATGAATCCTATCACGGGATTTCAGGCATTTCGGGCCACTCTCTCGGGTTGTAACTCGATTGAAACACTCGTTTACATTGAGTTATAGGAACCAGGCTGCGATCTATTTCTTGGTCAGAGAGAATTCTATGGACCTGAGGGGTTTGGGCTTAAAGGGTTTGGAGTTGCCGTACGTCTCACTCCCGATCCTTGCTCTCAGCCCTCATCCCCCGGTGAGATCGACCCCCAACTCATCGGCTAGCCAGTTGATCACCTGTTGGCGCTCGCCGGGGGTGAGATAAAAACGGCCCGTCTGGCGCAGGCGATCGTTCATATCTTCAACATCGGCCAGGGTAAATAGCCCGGCCGTGGTGCCCAGGGTGCAGAGAATGTCGTCTTGGCTCTGCTGGTCGAGATTGCCGTAGCGGTAGCGGGCAATATGTTTACCCAGGCGATTAAAGTCATAGCTGTCTTGGGAGAGCCGCTGCTTTTTGTCGTCGGGGATCGGTTCTCCCGCCGCAATTTTGGCGTAGTCGGTGTCTAACAGGTCGAGATGCACAATGTGGGGCTGTGGCTGAGAACTCAAACGGCCTCCTTTGGGCTTAGTCCGGTTAGAACACCTACCTAGAGATCTCCAGGCAGAGGTACCAGGTTAATAGAATGATGGGGGATGGTCCTGATCCTGTGGGATGTTTTATGGTTTAGAAATAGGCGATCGCGGCTGTAGGTTTGCCCTACGGCTGATTGACTAATCATGCGCCCCTTCACCCATTGAGGCGATTTCGATGGCCTGGTAGGCGGCTTCGGAGAGCAGGTCGGTTTCTGCCTCGAGGCGATCGAGAAACAGTTTGCCCGCCAGGTGATCGGCCTCGTGCTGAAAAATGCGGGCGACAAAGCCGTCCCACACCTGGCGCTGGGGTTGCCCCTGGCGGTCTAGGTAATCGACCTCAACAGTTTGGTGGCGGGCTACGCGGCCCCGCACCCCCGGTACGCTGAGGCAGCCTTCCCAGCCCAGTTCTGTAGCCTCACTGGCTGCGACCAGTCGGGGGTTAATCAGCACCGTAGGCTCCATGAGCGGGGCCTTGGGGTAGCGCAGGTTAGGCCGCGAGGCGATGACTAAAATTTGGAGTGACGCGCCCAATTGGGGAGCGGCGATGCCGACGCCGTGGGCCGATCGCACTGCCCTTAACAACCGCTCAATGAGCCGCTGTACCTGGGGGGCATTGACCGATACCACCGGCTGGGCCGCCTGTCGCAACACCGGATGCCCTAGAGTGATCACAGGGTCAGGAACGTTGGAATCTTGGGTCTGAGAGACTGACATAGGCGCTTGGTGAGGGGGGGATGGGGTAGCAGCGTAGCCCTATTGAGAAATGCTTTAGTCATTGTATACATCAGCCCTCAGGGCTGAGATCCTGTGCTTCAATAGACCAACGGGTTACCCTAAACCTGCGTCTCAAACAGGCATACAGGATCCGCCTTTGATTGAAACGCTAGATGTAGAACTGAGGACACTTTTTGCCTATATATCTAGTACCCTATAGATTCCCTAGCATTAAAGCTTCTGGCACTACCTGGCACTACCCCCGGGGCATTACAACTCTTGAACAGATGTCCTAGCCTTAGAATGCTTTACTGTGCCGTGGGGCTAGCTTGGCTTTGGCCAAGGCAGCTAGCGGATTGCTGCTGCCCAATTGATCAGGGGCCTTACCCTGAGGGTGTCTAATTCTAGAAGAGGGTCTGGCCTCAGGCTGCTCTGGGATGGTCAAGATGGCAGTCTTGCTTGAGGTTCGCGTTTCTCATTTGTTTGATATCACTGCCCTTGGGCAGCATGTGTTTAAGAGGTAAACCGTGGATCAGGCCCTGAATCGGTTGTGGGAAGAGGTACTGAGTCAGCTTCAGGTGGAGCTGAGCCGTCCTACCTTTGAAACCTGGATCAAGCCCGCCCAGGCGCAAACCCTGAGCGATCGCGCCCTGGTTATCTCAACCCCAAACCCCTTTGCCCGCAACTGGGTACAAAAGCACTATGCCGGTACCATTACCCAAGTGGTCAACAACATTCTGGGCAAAGCGATTGAGCTGCAGGTGACGGTGGTACCCGACAGCGACAATGGGTCTGCCGCGCTGCTGCCCATGGCTGAAGTTGATTGGCCCTCCCAGACCCAGGCCTGGCCCAGCCGCCCTACTTTGCCTACCCGTCAGGCCCCGGCAGAATCGCCCGTCGCGACCCAGGAAAACTACAACGACCTCAATCCCAAAGCCGTGTTTTCGCGCTTTGTGGTGGGAGCCAACAACCGCATGGCCCACGCTGCCGCCCTAGCCGTGGCCGAGTCGCCGGGCCGCGAGTTTAACCCGCTGTTTCTCTGCGGCGGGGTGGGGCTGGGTAAGACCCATCTCATGCAGTCGATCGGCCACTACCGCCAGGAAATTGCCCCCCAGGCGCGGGTGGCCTACGTCTCCACCGAGCAATTTACCAACGACCTGATCACGGCCATTCGCCGTGACAGTATGCAGCATTTTCGCTCCCACTACCGGGACGTCGATATTCTGCTGGTGGATGACATTCAATTTATTGAGGGCAAGGAGTACACCCAGGAAGAGTTTTTTCACACCTTCAATACGCTCCACGAGGCGGGCAAGCAAATTGTGCTGGTCTCAGACCGTCCCCCTAACCAGATCATGCGTTTACAAGACCGATTGATCTCGCGGTTTTCCATGGGGTTGATTGCGGACATTCAGCCCCCCGACTATGAAACTCGTATTGCTATTTTGCAAAAGAAGGCAGAATACGAGCAGGTGCAGCTGCCCCGAGAGGCAATCGAGTATATCGCCGCTAGCTACACCTCTAATATTCGCGAGCTAGAAGGGGCGCTAATTCGTGCGATCGCTTACACCTCTATTTCGGGGCTGCCCATGACGGTTGAGCACTTGATGACAGTGCTCAACCCCCCTGTCGACAAAATTGAAGCCTCACCTGGAGCGGTGATTGCGGCGGTGGCTGAGCAGTTTGGCGTATCGGTAGATGATCTCAAAGGTGCGTCGCGGCGTCGCGAAATTAGTCAGGCACGTCAGGTAGGCATGTATCTGATGCGGCGGCATACCGATCTCAGCCTGCCCAAAATTGGCGATGCCTTTGGTGGTAAAGACCATACTACAGTGCTCTATAGCTGCACCAAAATCGAAAAGCAGCTAAAGCGCGATCTAGATCTGGCTCAGACGATTCGCCAGTTGGGCAATCGCATTACGATGGCCGAGCGAGGGACCTGAGCCCAGTGGGCCACTGGGTATCTGCTCAATGGGCCACTGGGTTGAATGACTCCGCCGATTGGCTGTGCCAGTTCTTAAGAACCTGGCTAGTTTGTTCTAGCGGGAGAGGCCGAGAAAATAGGTAGCCCTGGGCGGCCTCACAGCCCAGTTGCTGCAGTTGGGTGAGCTGCTCCTCAGTTTCAACTCCTTCGGCAATGCAGTCCATCTCTAGATTGTGAGCCAGGTCAATAATAGCTTGCACAATGCCTTGCTTTTGAGGCCGCATTTGGTTAATAAAGGAGCGGTCAATTTTTAGCGTTTGCACAGCAAATTGACTGAGGTATCGCAGCGATGAGTAGCCCGTGCCAAAGTCGTCAATGCTCAGCTGCATGCCTCGGTTACTAATGGCGGCCAGGGTGTGGGCAATGCTTTCAGATTGCTCAAGCAAAATTCTTTCGGTAATTTCTAGTTTGAGGCGATGTCCTTTTACCCCAGTTTCTTTTGAAATTTGATCGAGGGTGTCAATAAAGGTCACATCGCGAAACTGTTGACCCGAAACATTAATACTGACCCGAAAATCTTTGTCTAGCTCGTACTGGCTCTCCCAAACCTTTATGGCCTCGCAAACCTGGCGAAAAACTTGTCCACCGATCGCTTTAATTAGACCCGTATCTTCAGCTAAATCAATAAAGCTGCCTGGCATGATCATCCCGCGGTTATGATGTTGCCACCGTACCAGCGCCTCAAACCCCAGCAGTTTTTTGGATTTTAGTGAGTAGATCGGTTGATAATGAGTGATAAAGGCCTGCTGCTGAATGGCTAAGCGTAAATCATTCTCTAGATTGAGTAGAGCGATCGCCGCCTGATACATTTCTAAACCAAAAACTTCGTAGCGGTTACGTCCCGATTCTTTAGCCCGATACAAAGCAATGTCTACATCTCTAAAAATTTCATTGCTGTCTTGGTAAGTGCCATTGCCCATCAAAATGCCAATGCTGGCAGAGGTGAAAATAACCTTGCCATCGACTTCGATGGGATTTTCTAACGTAGCTTTAATCCGCTCTGCCACCTGAATGGCTTCTTTAATATCCACAATTTTATCTAAGAGAATGACAAATTCATCGCCCCCCCAGCGCGATACCATGTCAATATCTCGGACACATTTTTTGAGTAGACTGGCAACGGTAATGAGTAACTTGTCACCGGTAAGATGGCCTAAGCTATCGTTAACGGCCTTAAAGCGGTCTAAGTCGATCATGAGTAAGCCAAACTGGCTAGTCTTGTAACGACGACATTGCAAAAGTTCTAGCTCTAGCCGCTTTGCCAGCCAATCGCGATTGGGCAAATGGGTCAACGCATCGTGCAGAGAGTCGTAGCGCAGCTGTTTTTCAATTTTGACTCGACGGGTCACATCCCTCGAACTAGTTACGATACCCGTCACCTGGCCCGTTTCATTTATCACTGGCTTGGCTAGGGTTTCGAGCCATAGGTAGCGTCCCGACTGACACCGTAGTCGATAGCAACTGGTGACCGATTCTGCTGATCCTAGGGGTTCTTTAAAGTGAATATGAATACACTGGCGATCGTCAGGATGGCAAAAATCTAAAAGATTTTTGCCTAAGAGTTTATCAGATTGATAGCCGAGCAGCGTCTGTATAGACGGGCTAACGTATAGAAGCTGGCCATCAGTGCTATGCAGGCAAACCAAATCACCCATGTTGTCGGCAATCAACCGATAGCGCATCTCGCTGAGACGCAGGTCTTGTTCAGTCTGCTGCCGCACCTGAATTTCGGCTTGCAGCAATTGATTGGCTATAGCAAGCTCAGAGGTGCGCTGTTCTACCTGATGTTCGAGTTCTTGGTTAAACTGCTGAAGTTTAAGCTGGGCCTGCCTGAGACTCAGCTGAGTGTTAATTCTGGCAACAATTTCTACGGTTTTGAAGGGCTTAGTGATGTAATCTACGCCACCGACGGCAAAGGCTTTGACCTTGTCGATAGCTTCATCTAAAGCACTGAGAAAAATAACTGGAATAGTCTGGGTAGCAGGATCTATTTTAAGGAGTTCGCAGACGGTGTAGCCATCCATGTCGGGCAGCATAATGTCAAGCAAAATCAGATCAATGGGAGTAGATCGGGCCACCGTTAAGGCCATGGTCCCGGTCAATACCCCTCGGGTTTCGTAGCCCTGATCCGTTAGCTCGCGCGTCAGCAGATGTAGATTTTCGGCAATGTCGTCTACTATCAGAATGGTAGGGTTAGAAACGCGAATGCTAATCATCTTCGCTGTCAGTAAGGGTAATAATTCTATCAAACTGGAAGTTGGTTACCCAAGCGTTGAGGATTTGACAAAGTTGCGCGGGTTCGCTGGGTAGGGCTTCGAGCAGCTGAAATAAGGCTTTTTGATCGGCTTGAGTAGCAGCTTTATGCAATTGGTCACGCCAGGGCTTAGACATGTGAGATAGGCTCTCGACCGATAACTCCAGAACTCCTAAGGTGGAGTTGGGCGTTGGGGCCGGGGTTTCTAAATCGGCGTAGATAAATTGCACCCCGAGGTGTTGGGCTAGCTTGTCGACAATGGCTCCCGTCTGGAACGGCTTTCTAACAAAATCATCGCAGCCAACGGCGAGCACTAAAGATTTTTCTTCATCAAAAACGCTGGCGGTGAGAGCAATAATAGCAGTGGCTTGGCCCTGCATTTGCGCCTTAATGTGGCGAGTGGCTTCGTAGCCATCCATGACGGGCATGCGCATATCCATCCAAATCAGCTGAGGTTGCCAGCTCTGCCAAATGGCGATCGCCTGCTGTCCGTCACTGGCTTCTCGTACAGCAAACCCTAGATCGGTAAGAATTTTTACGAGGAGGAGGCGATTGCTCAGCTCATCATCGACGACCAGCAGGCGGTATTGCGGTTGGTTAGGGGCGAGGCCAATGGCTGAGCGGGGTATAACCTGGGGCGTAAGTTGGGCCGAGGTGGTCTGCTGTACCGGCACCGTAACAATGAAGCGTGAACCGGCTCCCAGTTGACTTTCTACAATGATGCTGCCGCCCATGAGTTTGATAAACTGGTCGCTAATGCGTAGCCCTAGCCCGGTGCCCATCTGGCTAGCGCGTCCTGTCTCGGTTTGAGAAAAGGCCTGAAACAGCAGTCCAATCTCCTCCGAGGCAATGCCGGGGCCAGTATCGCTAACCTCTAAGCGCAACCAGCAGCTTTGGTCACCGTCGGTAGCGCCAGGGGTTAGAGAGGCCCGTAGGGTGACCTGCCCTGTTTTGGTAAATTTGATGGCGTTGTTGAGCAGGTTCATCAGCACCTGGCGCAGTTTGCGCTCATCGGCATGAATGAATTGCGGCAGATCGGCGGAGAGTTCTACCCAAAATCGCAGGTTTTGGATGTCGGCTCGCTGGTGAAATAGGCTATCTAGGTTGGCGATCAGGTCATGGAGGTTGAAGGCAGTTTCGTAGAGGCTGAAGCGTCCTGCCTCAATTTTGGCGAGGTCGAGCACGTCGTTAATCAGGTCGAGCAGATGCTCACCGCTAGATCTGATCAGGGCCAGTTCTCGCTGGTGCTCAACTAGGGCTGGTTGACGATGCAGCAGATCGGCAAAGCCCAAAATGGCGTTGAGGGGGGTGCGCAACTCGTGGCTCATATTGGCTAGAAACTCGCTTTTGGCTTGGTTAGCCACTTCGGCGCGTTGTTTGGCCTGCTGCAACTCCTGAAATTTTTGGGTCAGGGTGGTGGCCATCTGCTGGAAGTTGTGCACTAGCGATCGCAGCTCGACCACCGGGCTGCTGGGCCACCGAATAGCCTGCTGTTCTAGCACCTGGGTAGGCAGGTTGGTGGTGACCTGGGCCAGCTCAAACAGCGGACTGACAAACCGTTGGCTAAGCCAGGTGGCACTCGCTAAGGCTAGCCCCGCCACAAGCATGAGAAGCAATAAAGCTTCAATGTGCTTCTGCTGCATGAAATAAACGTAGGGCTGGGCCGATGACTCGAGCACTAGCGTCCATTCTGACAGGGCTGTGAGGGGTGCCTCTAGCACAAAGCGTGAGTTGTTCCACCGCTGGGCGTATAGGGTGCTTCCCAGGGGTGGTAACCATTGGTAGGCATTGGCTTGACCTGATAGGGGAACGATTTCCCCGGTTTGTCGCAGGTTGAAGGCTGTGCCCCAGGGCCGATCGGGGTCGGTGCTGATCAGCACTTGCTGGTGCTGATCAATGAGACTAACTTGGAGGTTGGTATCGCGGATGGCTTGAGTTAGGAGGGTGTGCAGCACCCTCAAGTTGATTTCACCCCAGACTCGCCCTTGAATGATCCCCTGGTTAAGTACAGGCTGGCTCAGCAGCACCATATTTTCCTGAACAAGACCCCCTTCAGAAGGGACCAACGTTAGCGAAGGTGTGATGGCTTGGGTCGCTAGACGGTCAAGCATGGGAAAAGAGAAAGGATGTCCGACATGGGTTGCCTCGGCTACTACCTCTCTAGCATTGTTAGTAATCACTAGATGCTCAAAGTCGGGCATCAGTAATTGAATAATTTTAGTTTTGGCCTGCAGGGTTGATTGCTCTTGAACCGTTAAAGGGGCAACTACCGCTGTTTGAGTGGCTAGAGTCGCTAGGGTAGCGGTGGCTTGGGTATGTTGCTGATACCAGTTATCAATTTGAGTGGCCAGAGGTTGAGCAATCAGTTCTAGATGAATGTGCTCTTCGGCGACAATAGCGGCTACCTGGCGGTAACTATCAAACGCCATCAAAATTAGCGAGGGAAAAAAGACAAAGGCAACCAGTAAGTTAAATAGGGTGTGCTGTAACGACAGTGCACTGTTGATCTGGGGCCGATTTAACCAGCGGTAGACAGGGGTATACGTTAACAGTAGGCTAGCCCCTAGAGCATTAAAAATGCCGTTAACCGACTGTTTGAGCATAATAATCTGGGTTTGGTTGGCGTTTAGCCCCAGAACTTGGTTGTAAAATAGCCAAACCAACGGGATTCCCAGAATCACCCAATATAGAGCGTCGAGCAGTGCCAGATTATTTTGAGGACGACGGCGATAAAGCCCGCCCACAAATAAAAATTCAGCAGTGAAAATAATAATGGCGTAGGGATGATTCCAAAGGAAATAGGTGTAGCTAGCGGCTACGAGAGCGGCGATCGCACCCCAACGTAGCCCATAAAAGCTGAGCACTAGCCACACCGCTATAGTGCCAAATAAAAAGTCAATATGAAAGAACAACGACCAACGAAAATAGTTGCCCAAAACGCCCAAGACTAGCAGAGTAACTAAACCCAATAGTCCTCGCTGATGTCCGGTTTGACTAGGTCGTGATGAGTCCCTTATATGATTTTTTGTTGGCCCCAATGTTTGCATATTCGATCCCTGTCAGTAAAGCCATAGTCACTTTAGGAGGTTGTAATGCCAACGGTACAAAAGCCTAGAGCCTACCGAACCAATTGCCTCTACACCCCCGAGCGTAGCTATTCTCTGCGGTTAGAATGCCCGCCCGGCAACAAAACTGGCTGTGTTACAGGAACTTAACCAAGGGGGTAGATTCATTTTGTTGTCCCCACCATCGCCCTAATCGAAGGCTGAGATGTAGGGTGAAAGTCGGTCAATACCAGCACTACCTATTCACGTTGCCGACCTCACTGATAGATCGCCCCCTGATCGCAGATGCGCCGCAGGCGGCTGACGGGGGTCGTGGATATAGATCGGCTTAGAGGGTCGCGGGGAGGTGGGCGATGAGGGCGGTGGCGGTGGGGTACGTTTGCAGGGCGGTGATGATTTTGGGGTGGGGCTGGGGGTAGAGGGCAGGATAATCGACTTCGCCCCAGTGAGAACGGATCGGGAAGGCAAGCTGTTCTTGTGAGGCTGCAAATTCGGCCTGGACGCCGGGTTTATTGCCTCGAGCATCTAGCCGCACCCAGCGGTCTAACTCTGGCAGGTAAACCGCATTCAGGCCATGCAGGGTAAATCGGTCGGGCTGGGCATCGTCGAACACAAGGCGCTGGTAGCAGAACCCAGTGGGAATACCGCAACTGCGCAGCAGTGCCGCCAGCAGGTGGGCCTTGGCAAAGCAGAAACCATGGCCCTGGTACAGCACGTCTGAGGCGGTGCAGGTGACGCGCGGATCACCAATGTCGTAGGTGTGGGAGATGCGATCGCGCACCCACTCGTACATCACCCTGACCTGTTCCGATATAGAGGAAACGCCTTGAGTCAGAGATTGCCCTAGGAGCACAATGCTCCGATGCTGCCAATCGATCACTGCCGAGGGGGCAAGATAGTCCGCCAGCTGGTTAGATTCTAGAGTTAGAGGGAGAGTCATGGGAGTTTGGTTGCGCTCAGATCAAGTTCCATCAAATTGCTGTCGCTAAAGCCGAGGCGCTGGTAGAGCGGGCGGGCCTTGGGGGCGGCGTTTAGCACTATTTTGGTGCAGCCGATGCTCTGCAAATGCTCCACGGTCAGTTGGGTTAGCTGGGTGGCGATGCCCCGATGGCGATAGTCAGGCTCCACATAGACACCCCAGATGTAGCCGTACTGGCGATCGCTAGGGGAGATAATCCAGGGGTACAGCCCAGCGAAGCGCTGCCCTCCGGCAGAGCCAATAATAGCCCCCTCCATCTCGGCTACAAAGGCTTGGTAATGCAGGTGCTGGCGGGCGTGGACTATGAACTCGGTGCACAGGGTGGGCCACTGGGGCACAATCACGGCGTCGGCTATGCCCAGGTCGCGCCACAGGTTGTAAAAGTGCTGGGCAATCACCCCATCTTCTTGGGGAGTGGCGGCTCGAAAGTTGATGGCAAGGGGTGTCACCATAAAGGCCTTCATTGCGTTCGCAAGCGGTCATCAACCAACCGTGCTGTATACAGTATCACTGGTAATGACGAATACTAGCGTCCCCTGCCTAGGGAAGACAATGGCCGCTTGGTTTCACAAGATTGTCACAGTTATTTCCCACTATAGAGATGGTCTTAACACTAGTCGACTGTCTCAATAGGTGGGGGTGTTGGCTGATTTCCCTAGACCCCACAGGATGTCGGCCATCGCGCCCCTTCTACCGACTTACGCTATGCAACCCTCTGCAACTACCTACCCAGCTACCATTTTGTGCATTGCCTGCGGCCCCGTCAATGGTTCACTCTTTCAGCAGTGGTTAGGCGACAAACGCTTCTATCGTCTGATCTTTTGGGAAAGCCCCGACAGCTTTGACCTTGATTCTACTGGGCAGCCGACGATTATTTTACTCGGTAGCCAAGCCGGCATTGAGAGTCTCCCAGCCCTAGCGGCTCAGTGGCCGACGGCCAGGGTGGTCGTCATCCTTGACCCAGCCCAAGCCAACACCGCTGCCAGTTGGTTAAACCGAGGAGCCGACGATTATTTAATGAACGACAGCTTCTCTGGGGCGCGGCTCACCTATAGTGTGCAGCGGCTACTGACCCAAGCCCGAGCCGTCGATCGCCAGGTGGCCGCTCGTACTGCTGCACTGCGCCAAGCCAAGGAGGCCGCCGAGGCTGCTAACCAGATCAACCGTCGCCTGATCACCGATTTGGGGCATGGTCTGCGCAATCCGCTCAACGCGATTTTGGGCTTTAGCCAGATGCTCTCTCAAGATGCAACTCTATCAGACCAGCAGCGGGAAGGGCTGGACATTATTCATAGCAGCGGTGAGCATCTGCTAGCTCTAATCAATGGCATGCTCGGCATGGCCAAGACAGAAGCCGCTGTTGCCCCCCGACCCTCAGATCGGCGCGCGGTTGCCCTCGCTGCTGGCCAACCCACCTATCGTCTGTTGATCGTAGACGATAATTGGACTAACCGGGTGCTGCTGCAGACCCTGTTGGCTCCTCTGGGGTTTGAGCTACAAGTGGCGACCAGCGGTCAGGAGGCCATCCCCATGTGGGCCGATTGGCAACCCCACTTGATCTGGATGAGCCTGGCTATGGCTGAGATGGACGGCTACGAAACTACCTGCCGCCTGCGCACCATCGAGCAAACACAGCTACAGCCCGAGACCCCAGCAGACTTATTTGTGCCGACTAAAATCATTGCCCTGACAGACGGCACAGAGGTGGAGCGCTTTAGGGCGATCGCCGCTGGCTGTAACGATGTAGTCTCAAAGCCGCTTCGGCCTCACCTGATTTTAGAGAAACTAGCTGACCATTTAGCTGTCCAATACACCTATGCTGCCGACCTCGGCCAGGCGGAGCAACTTTGGCAAAAAAACGACTCCGTCGCTCCGGCCTCGGCACTACCTCCAAACTGTCTAGCGTTTATGCCCATGCAGTGGCAGCGTCAGTTACACGAGGCCACAGTCAAGCTCGATGCCGATAACCTACTGGCTTTATTGGAGGCCCTGCCTGCAGATCAGGCTCCTTTAGCTGAGGCCCTGCGGGCTAGGATTCAGGAGTTTGATTTTGAAACCATTTTGACGTTAGTACAGACTGTGCTCGACCAGGCTAACTGAGTCGATGGTCCTGATGAGCACTGCCTAGTCATTGGTCTAGAGGCCCTAAGTGCTTGCTTTGGGGCGCTGGCGTTTGCTCGAAATCGTCCTGATTAGATCTAATCCTGCTATGGCTATGACCTCTTGCGATCCAGCTTTAGCCCCTGAAACTATCTTGATCGTGAAGGACCTCTTAGAGAATCTGAAGTCTTTAGCCAGAATATTCCAACAGCTGGATTCCTGATCCCAAATCCGAATTGCATACCCCCAAGTCCCAAACGCAAAACTGTAGGGCCGCCTAGTATGCACCCTGCTGAACTGGGGGTTAACTGCTCCTAACTAGCCCGGAGACCGCCATCATCCAGTTCTTGACCAAAGCTACCCGCCTAATTCAGCGGTTGCCTCTCGTTGCAGTGCTAGAGGTACCCTACCTGTTGCAAATGCTGACGGTGGTCGGCCTTACCGGCTGGGTGATGATGGAGTATCGACGGGTCACCGTCGCCGAACTGGCCGCTAACCTGCGAGAAGAGACTACGGAACGAGTTTTGGCCTATGTTGACCACCAGCTCCTAGTCGCGACTCGGCTCAATCGAACCCATGTGGCCGCCGTTGAGACCGGGTTGATAGACCTAGAAAATTTTGAGCAGATGGGGCGGTTTTTCTGGCAGCAGATGCAGCTTTACCCCATCGACTATCTCAACTATGGCAACCAGGCGGGAGAGTTTATTGGGGTTGAGCGCTCTGCCGATGGCACCCTGGTGATTAACGAAACCCGGCGGGACAATCTCGAACAGATGACTATTTATCAAACTGATGCCCGGGGGAACCGGACTCAAGCAGAGTCTATCGCTGCCCCCGAGTCCAATCAGGAGGAGGCTTGGTACGCCGATGCCGCCCTTGCCAAGCAACCCGTGTGGAGTCAGATTTATGCCTGGGAGGATCAGCCCGATGTGCTCTCGATTTCGGCTAGCCACCCTCTCTATACCCCCCAAGGCGAGTTGATCGGGGTGATGGGGGCTGATCTGGTGTTGACTCAAATCAACCGCTTTTTGCAAGCCATTCAGGTCAGCCCCTCGACCGAAATTTTTATTGTGGAACGCAGTGGGATGCTGGTGGCCAGCTCTGATGGGGTGGCTCCCTTTGAAGTGGTCGATGGCCATTCCCAGCGACGGCCCGCCATCCGCAGCTTCAATCCGCGGGTTCAGGCTACGGCTGAGCAGCTGATCCGCCGTGACCAGTTGACTACTGCTGGCCCTACGACCTTTGCTTTTTGGCTAGGGCGAACTCGTCAGTTTGTCAGCCTGACACCCTGGCAAGATGATCTCGGCCTCGACTGGCTAGTGGTGGTGGTGGTGCCTGAGTCTGACTTTCAGGCCCAGGTGGATGCCTATATCCGCACTGCCCTGCTGCTGGCTCTGCTATTACTGTCGGTGACGCTACTGCTGGCCCTGCTCGCCGTCCGCTGGATTAATCGCCCCATTGGGCAGATGGCGATCGCCAGTCGGGCGATCGCTAAGGGCGATCGCACCCAAACTGTGGAGATGCAGGGCATTCGAGAGGTAAGAATGCTGGCCGGTGCCTTTAACCAAATGGTGGCCCAGATGGACGCCGCGTTTACCGAAATGGAACGTCGAGTGGTTGAACGCACCACTGAACTGGCCACAGCCAAAGTGGCTGCCGAGGCGGCAAACGAGTCTAAAATCCTGTTTTTGGCTAACATGAGCCACCAGCTGCGCACCCCGTTAAATATCATTTTGGGGTTTATTCAGGTCATGCAGCATGACGCCACCATTCCTGCTAGGCACCAAGAGGCCCTAGCCAGTATGCGCCGCAGCGCTGACTACCTGTTGGCGCAGATCAACAACCTGCTGTTGGCCTCTAAGCTCGATACTGACGAAGGGGCAACTGTCACCCCCGCTTGGCTTGATCTGGGGCTGCTGCTAGAAAACCTCCAGGAGCAGTTTTCGGCTCACCAGATCCATCCGGTCGTGGAGTTTCGGGTAACTCTCGAAGGGCAACCGCCCCGGCAAATTTGCACCGACGAAGCCAAGCTGTACCAAATTTTGGCAAATTTGCTAGAAAACGCGTTTAAGTTTACTGTCTCTGGGCAAGTGACCCTACAGATCATTAACCCCATTGAAGTGGGCGCTGGCGATCCAACCGCTTCTCTGGGCCAATTGCCCAGTGCTGTCAGTCAGTACCATCTGACCTTTGTGGTGACCGATACGGGATCTGGCATTGACCACGCTGATCTAGAGCGATTGTTTAACCCCTTTGAGCAGTCGGCACCGGGCCAGCGATCGCAGCGGGGCAGTGGTTTAGGCCTGTTTATCTGTCAAGAGTATGTGCGGCTACTGGGGGGCGACCTCCGCTGCCAGAGTCAGCCCGGCCAGGGAAGCCGATTTGAATTTACCATTGCTGCCCAGGGCAGTGTGCAGACCCTAACGGCGATCGACGCTACCGCCGAGGTGCCCCCCACCCCGGCCTCTCTGTGCCCACCTCCGCTGAGTGATGATTTCGTAGCCATGCCGAGAGTCTGGCGCGATCAGCTCGAACTGGCCGCCACCATCGGCGACGACGGCACCGTTTTGGCTCTCACCCGAACCATTCCAGCGGAGCGGGCGGCCCTGGGCGACTGGCTGCGCTACTGGGCCACCGACTTTCAGTTCGATCAAATCCTCGATCTCATTCAGGCGGTGTCCCAGGAGAGCTTTGACTGCTCAGGGCGGGAAAACTAAAGATTGCCTGTTTTGCCCCGCCGCTGGCGGGGTGGTTAGCTCCTGTGAGGTGCTGGCTAAAGGCCGATCACAGCATCTAAAGCTTTATCCTGATCAGCGGTGGCCGCTGACTTGACCAGGGTATGCTCGGGCTATAACTTGATCGTTGACGTGACTGGAACTGCATCAACCAGATAGTCAAGGGCTCAGGGCCTGCGGCTGTAACTCGTGTTCTCAATCTCCCCTGGATGTCTCCATCCCATGGCTACCATTCTCTGCATTGATCACCATCCGCTGACGCCACAGCTACTACGGGCTCAGCTAGCAGAGGAAAATCCCGGCTATGACCTAGCCCTGGCTCTGACCACTGCCCAGGCGGCAGCTCAGATCGAAACCCTGGGAACTACCCACACCTCTGTGCCCCTGGTGATTGCCCGCCAGGGGCTGATCGACTCCGCTGGCATCCAGACCCTCTACCGTTGGTTTCCCCAAGCGCTGACAGTGTTGCTGCTGGAGTCAACGGATGGCACCGATGGTGGAGCGATCGCGGCGTTGATTCCCTCGGGCCAGCTCTACCGCTGTCTGAGGTCACCCTGGACTGAGGCCGATCTACAACTAACGGTAACCGAAGCCCTGCGGCGCTACCACTACGAGCAGCAGCTGGCGCAGATGCAGGCCCAACTGATGGCGGCCCAACAGCAGCCGGCAGAACGGGGCGATCGCCAAACCGCCGATCTTGCTCCCCCAGAGGACCAACTATTCTTTCAGCAACTGACCAAGAACTTGCCGGGGGTGGTGCATCGCTACGTGCGCCATGCCGACGGCACCGACGCCTTTACCTATGTCAGCTCTGGCTGTGAAGCCCTCTTTGGCCTCAAGGCTGAGGCGCTTTTGACGACAGCCCAGGCTCTATGGGATCTGGTTCATCCCGAGGATGTGCCGATGTGGATTGCCCATGTTGCCCATTCTGCTCAGCATCCAGAGGAGACCTTTCAAGGAAAGTGTCGAATTACCACCCCTGACGGTGAGCTGAAGTGGCTGGAGGTGAAGACATCGGTCCCCCAGCAGCTAGCGAATGGGGATCTGGTGTGGTACGGGTTTATGCACGACATTACCCAGCATCAACAGACCCAGCTAGAACTGCGCCGCAACCGCGAGCTGCTGGAAGCTGTGTTTAACCAATCGAGCGATGGACTGTTTTTAGTCGATACTCACACCCGTTTGATTGTTGACTGCAACGATCGCGCCGTAGAGCTATTTCAAGCCGAGACTAAAGCGTCCCTGATTGGCATTCAAGGCAACCAGTTGCAACGGCAGCCCTTTACCGAGGCAGAACTGACCGAGGCTCGCCAAATCATTGCCGAGCATGGATTTTGGAGTGCTGAGGTGGAGTATGTCAGCCTCAAAGGAAACCTGTTTTGGGGCAATTTAGCCACCAACCTGATCACCGTAACAGGGTCGGCAATGATGCTGGTGCGGGTCAGCGACATTAGCGATCGCAAGCGCATTGAGGCCGCCCTCAGGGCTAGCGAACAGCACCGCCAGCTGGCCCTAGAGCTTACCCACACCGGCAGTTGGGAGTTTGAGGTGGCTTCGGGCCAGGCTCTCTGGAGCGACAGCCACTACCACCTGATGGGGCTGACTCCTGGGATACACCCCAGTAACTACGCCACCTGGTGTCAGGCCGTCCACCCCGACGATCTGGCCCAGGCCGAGCAGGCCTTTGCCCAAGCCCTAGATACCCACAGTCTGCTCGATGTGGAATATCGGGTGGTGTGGCCCAACGGCGATGAACGGTGGGTGCTAACCCGAGGCCAGGGCATTTATAACGACAGCGGTCAGCCGATCAAAATGATGGGCGTGATGGTCGACATCAGCGATCGCAAGCGCATTGAGGCCGCCTTACAGCAAAGTCAGGAGCAGCTTCAGATTGCCCTAAAGTTTGGCCGCATCGGCCTTTGGAACTGGGATGCCTGCGCCAACCAGCTGACGTGGAATGACATCGCCTATCAGCTCATAGGCCTAGAGCCCAGGGCGGAGCCGCTGACCCACGACCGCTGGTTCCAGACCATTCACCCTGACGATCGCGCCGCTGTGCAGCAAGAGATTGATCAGGCGATCGGCGCAGGGCGGACGTTTCAGCACGAATATCGGGTGCTGCTGCCCGATGGCACCCAGCGGTGGATTGCCGACAGCGGGCAGGGCATCTACAGTGCCGACGGTGAGCTGTTGCGCATGGCAGGGGCTGCCTACGACATCACGCCGCGTAAAACCGCTGAGCTAGCCCTCCAGCAACTCAACGACGAGCTAGAACAGCGGGTGCAGCAGCGCACTCAAGAACTTCAAAAACTTGCCGCCATTGTGGAGAACAGCACTGACCTGATTGGCACCGCTAGCCTCAGCGGCGATACCCTCTACCTCAACCAAGCGGGGCAGCGGCTAATCGGGCGATCGGCAGCTTCGATCATCAATACCCCCATCGTCAATCTTCACAACCCAGCTGCTGTCACCCACCTCGTAGAGGAGGCACTGCCTACCGCGCTAAACCAGGGCTGCTGGCGAGGCGAATCTACTCTCCGGCACCATCAAACTGGCGAAGACATTGTGGTCGAGCAGGTAATTTTCCTCATTCGCGATTCCAACTCCCACGAGCCGCTGTGCCTGGCCACCATTTGCCGCGATATGCGCGATCGCTCGCGGCTTGACAACGAGCGTCAGCGGGCGGCGATCGCCTTGCGGCAGAGCGAAGAACGTTTTCGCGGCATCTTTGAGCAGGCCGCTATGGGCATCGTTGAGGCCGACCTAAACGGCCGCATTGTGCAGGCTAACCAAAAATTTTGTGATCTAGTCGGTTACTCAGCTCCAGAGCTGGCTTCAAAAACATATCTAGATCTGACCCATCCCGACGATATGTCGCATGACAATGCCAACGTGCAGCGTTTGCTCAGCGGTGAAATTTCAACCTTCATGATGGAGAAGCGCTACCTGCGCAGCGACCAGGCCATGGTTTGGGTCAGCTTGGCCGTTTCTCTAGTGCAAGATGGGTTAGGTCAGCCTCGCTATCTGCTGGGGGTCGTCAACGATATCAGCGATCGCAAGCAGGCCGAGCAGGCTCTCCAAGAATCGCGCACCATGCTGCAACTGGTGCTAGATACCGTTCCCCTACGTATCTTTTGGAAAGATCGTTACTCCCGCTTTTTGGGCTGCAACTACGCCTTTGCCAACGACTTTAACCTGACCCCCGAACAGATTATTGGCAAAACTGATTTAGAACTGCCCTGGGCGGCCTACGCCGAAGACTACCGCCGCGACGACGTCAGGGTGATGACCACGCAAATCCCAGAATTGGGCTACGAAGAACTCACCAACAATGCTAACGATGAAGAAACCTGGATTCGCACTAGCAAAGTACCGATTAGCAATGCCGAGGGCGATATTATTGGCGTCCTCGGTTGTTACGAAGACATCAGCGATCGCAAACAGGTCGAAGCATCGCTCCAAACCCTCAACCAGGAGCTAGAGCAGCGGGTGCAAGAGCGCACCCAGGCCCTGCAACAGGCCACTGAGATTGCCCAGTCGGCCAGCCAGGCAAAAAGCACGTTTTTAGCTAACATGAGTCACGAACTGCGCACCCCGCTCAATGCCATTTTAGGGTTCTCCCAGCTCATGGCCCGCGACCATGCCCTTAGTCCCAGCGATCGGCAATCGTTAGAAATTATCAACCGCAGCGGTGAGCACCTGCTTGACCTCATTAACGACATTCTTGAGATGGCAAAAATTGAGGCTGGGCAGGTAAGTTTTAATCCGCTCTGCTTTGATCTAGATATCTTGCTAAACACCTTGGCAGAGCTGTTTCATCTGCGAGCTAGCACCAAAGGGCTAAAGCTCATTATCGACCGCCATCCGGCTTTGCCCTGCTACCTCAGCAGCGATCAACCCAAATTACGCCAGGTGCTCATTAACCTTCTGGGCAACGCGATCAAGTTTACCGACAGCGGTCAGGTCTGTTTGCGAGTCACCCCTGTGCCTGTCCCGATCGATTGCCTAGCCCCTGGTACCAACCTAGCGATCGCCTTTGCGGTCAGCGATACGGGCATTGGCATCGCCGCCGAAAACCTCGACTGTCTACTCGATCCCTTTGTGCAAATTACCCAGAGAACTCGGGTTCACGAGGGCACCGGTCTCGGGCTATCGATCAGTCGTCAGTTTGTGCAGCTGTTGGGGGGTACCCTCACCGTAGAGAGCCAGCTGGGCCAGGGGTCTACCTTTGCCTTTACCCTACCTATGCAGGTGGTCGACAGAGTCGATGACGCTGAGCTCAGCCCGGCACTCCCCCCCATTACCCAACTGGCTCCAGGCCAACCCCCCTACCGCATTTTGGTGGCAGACGACGATCGCACCCACCGCCATCTGCTCACCCAACTGCTGCGCTCCGTTGGCTTTGAGGTTTGGGAAGCCCGCGATGGGCAGGAAGCGCTCGCCCTGTGGTTAGATTGTCAACCTCAGCTAATCTGGCTCGACATGCGCATGCCTATACTCAGCGGTGATCAGGTGGCTCGGCACATTCGCACTCAAACCCAAGCCGCTAATCTACCTGCCCCCAAAATTATTGCCCTCACCGCCAATGCCTTTGAAGAAGACCGGGCTCAGGCCCTGAGCGTAGGCTGCGATGATTTTGTGCGCAAACCCTTTCAGCTAAACCATGTGTTGGTTAAGATAGCCGAGCATTTGGGTGTGCAGTACACCTACGACTCAGCGCCAGTGGCGATCGCCGCTGAGCCCATGTCTACTACCGCTGCGATCGCCGCCCTACGAGCCTTGCCTAGTTCGGCGATCGCCCAGCTTTACGACGCCACTCTTAAACTCGACAGCGAACAACTTGCCCAGTTAGCGAACCAATTTCCTCCTAGCCTAAATGCCCTAGCTGATCTGATCCACCGGCATCTCGATAGTTTTGCCTTCGACACCATCCACGACCTGATCCAGCAGGCGATGGATAGCTGATTGGTTAATCAGTGATCACAAGATGCTGTTTTATATCGAATTCGAATTCCATGACCCCCGATTCCCAACCGGCCAGCCTGTAAGGGCGTTGGCACAGCCTGGCCAGAGGCTTTACCGCTGTTCGCCCAGTAGAATCGGGGGTAGCCAATCGGGATTTAGTATTAGTCCTCAATGCCCATGTCAGAGAACGATTACAGCTCTGATGGCTTTTGGGTGATTCATGGATGCAATCAAGAGCTACAAAAGAGGTGCTTGAAGTAAGAAATATTTAGAGTACAGAAGCCTTCAGGATATAGGCGTTGCATGGAAACATTAACGATACTTTTTCAATCCACGGTAAATTATTCTAAGCTAAGATGTACTCCCAAAGATCCTCCAGTTTGCTGTTCTGAGAATGCTTCTAAAACTTCAAAACTAATTAAATTGATTTTCCAGAAGAGGTGATTCGTTTGTGAGATTGTGCTGGCGGCAGTCAAAATTTATTTCTTAAAAAACTTGGGTGAGTCTGAAATATAGCTGTAGCCAGTCTGGTTAAGACATTTTTCCTAAGAACGTTCGAACGTTTCTAGGGTTGGATGTTCTAACCCAAGTGACTATGACTATAGCTGGCTCTCACTACTGTCATCTCTGCCTCGACTGAATGCCCTAGAAACCTGGCAAGCTACTATCGCTGAACTAGCTGTTGCCTGAAGCTATGACACTTAATGTTTCTATTTCCCAGGGTGACATTCTCATCATTGATGATCTAGTCGATAACCTTCGCATTTTATTTGATATCCTCTCTAGCGCAGGGCATCGGGTTAGAGCCGTAAGACATTGATCAATGGCGTTAATGGGAGCAGATCTGCTCCGCCCGACGTCACCCGTTTGATGACGCTGGATCCTCCTTCGATGCAGCCCACCAAGCCGTTGACACTATACTGTCCTATGCCGATTCCTTAAGTCGAAACCCTATCCTGAGCACAGAACAAATCCTGCGGCTACAAGAGCTAAAACGCTATGGGCAAGCTATGCTTTATCTCCTCACTACCCTTCATGGGAGTATGCTCGCAAACTAGAAAAAACTTAAAAAAATACCCCTACCTAAACTGATTGAAATCAGTGGTTTAGATAGGGGCTAGAGCAATTTCTAGTTTCTCTGGGAAATGTCGTAGTCAATGAGTTCTTGAACGTGGGCAGGCTTGAGTTCAAGCCACTCAATCATTTGATCTAACTTCCAACCCCTGTATTGTGCAATTAGGCGAATTTGGGCCAGAGTGATAGAAGGAAAGGGCTCAGTTAGCCAAGCTTTAGCTATATGCTTCGGTATGTTTAAGGTGTCCTCTAATTTTTGGAAATCGTTGAAGCAAAATTCATCATTGAGCCACTCTACTAGAGTTTTGGCATTCCAAGGATAGTAATTTTGCATGGTGCTCAAACTATTCATAACATCACGTATTAGGTTGGGGGCTTGACCGGTTTCAATCATAAAAGCTAAATGTGACAGCTTTGTGACCAAGGTCTCTTAAGGTCAATCTGGGCAATAGTGAATTAGAATTGATGGCCATTATGAAGCAATCATGATGATGTTAATCATGCTGATAAAACGGCAGGTTTTATGGTTTTGAGAGAGCGTCTTTATTGACTGGCAACGCATCGCGAGCGTCTGGGTGTTTTGCTGGATTGGCGTCACTATCAGCTTTTCAGCATGGTTATCTAGGTGGTTTGGGCAACTGTAGAAAGAGACGATCGCGCTTGGGATAACTCTTTTCTACCGGTGGTAACTACCTTTAAAGCAGTAGATATGCTTGAATTGTCGGGAATAGCTGTTTGAAGAATTGATGAGTTGTGGAACATCTTGTGGTGGTTTAGCGTCTAAATGCGCTAGTGCCAACTTGAATGAACGATGGGCGTAGGCAGGGGAGTAAGGGTGCCTTGAGTGCCATTGAGGCGAAGGGGCAGCGGTGAAGGGGCAGCGATCGCCTACAATCGTTCTGCTATTCGCGCATTGATGTGTACGACTTGAGAGTGGCGAAGTCTATGTACAGCAGTTACCAATACAGGAAGAGATCATCGCGGCGGCCGTTACGGTGGGCGTTGGTTCTTCTATTGCTGATTGGCATTCCTGTCGGGTTAGAGTTTTTAACCCGGATTGTGACCCATGCCACCGGCACTAGCGATCGCTTCACTGGTGCTCAAGCCGCAGGTGCGATCAACTCCTACCAACTCCGATTTGTCGATAAAGCCGGGCAACCATACATGGGGTTACCCGATAGCGGTGAGCTAAAAGCGGTACGCGATCCCCTGGTGGGCTATCGATTGGCGGCTAACCAACAAAGCGACTTTTGGCAGATTAACGAAAACGGCTTTCGCGAAACTGAACCCGTGCCGAGTTCAAAACCGGCAGGCGAGATCCGAATTTTTGTATTGGGGGGGTCAACGGCTTTTGGTCAGCTCAGCTCTAACAATCAGACTACCTTTACCAGCAAGCTCGAAACCCGCCTCAATGAGCGAGTCGCCCAGCAACGAGCTAATCCGAACCAATTTCAGCCCAGTGCGTTGCCCTTTCGGGCTGACCAGGTGCAAGCAGCGCTGGCGCTACCGCCGCGCATTCGCGATGGTCAGTACCGGGTGATCAATGCCGCCGTGCCCGGCTATGCCTCGGGCAATGATTTGGCCCTGCTGACCCAACAAGTAGCGGCCTACAACCCAGATTTTGTCGTGGTCATGGGGGGCTACGCCGATCTGATGTTGCCCAGCACTGACCGAGGCAGCGATGTGCCTGGTCTAGAGCAGTATTTGACCAGTGGTGGGCAGGGCTTTGGGGCCGGGCTGGGTGATCAGGTAGCCGCTTGGTTTAATCAGCTTTATATTGTTCAGGGTGTTAAGCACTATGGTTTGCAGCGGCAGCAGTCGGAGCAACAGTTGGTGGAGCCCCTCAATCTCTACGCCCCTACCCTCGATGCAACGTTAAGCGATCGCCTGCCCGCCGACTCCGCCGAACTCGATCAGCGCGTTCAGCGCTATGGCAACCACCTACGGCAGATGGTGCGCTGGGCGTCTGCCAACCAAAAACGGTTGATCATTGGCATTGAACCGGAAATTTCGACCCGCCAACCCGAGACATTGACGCCTGAGGAATCGGCAATTTTGGCAGAGCTAGACAATAGCTACCTTGAACAAATGCGTACGGGGTATGAAGGCTTGGCCGCAGCAGCCAACCAGGCTAGCCAACTGTCTGCCAATGCCCAGGTCTTAAATTTTTACCCCCTCTACGCCACCTTCGCAGGGCAGGCCTTTAAAAGCCCCGTGGGGCTCACCGATGAGGCCCACACCCTGGTGAGCGATCGCCTCTACGATGCGATCGCCAGCCAGCTTGCCCTTCAGCCCCAGCCCTTTGGGCTTTGAGTCTAACCAAGGGTTGAGCCCAAGCAGCCCCCTGACAGCTTTGTGTCGGGGGGCTGCTTGGCAGGGCGCATCGTCCTCGTGAGGCATAGAGACCTTAGCCTTCAATCTCTGAGTAAGGGCTAAGAGCATTGCTAATACCGAATCCGACTTGGCGAGCCAGGTTGGACTGGGCAAACGGTGTTTGTCCCTAAGCAATCCGCCTGTTAGAAATCGGGGTTGTACGATTCGGATTTGGTATCACCCATGTTTGGGGCTGCTTGGCCGACAAAGCCCTTGCACCGTCTTAAGTTAGGTGGCGCGTTGGTAGAGCCCAACTAAACTAGCTCTGGTATTGGGTGCTCCTGCGTTTTGCCCATCTGCCATTGAAGTTTGTCAGTCAACAAGCCTCGCTTCACCCAACTTAATCTCTAGAGATTTGTCAGTTAAACAGCCCTTTGGGCCAATCGCCTAGATCCACGTCCTAACCTGTGGTTACGATTGGTCTTCGTTGCCTTCATCATCTAGCTTAACCAAGTGAATATGCTTGTAGCCCAGCTTGATTTTGAATTCATCGCCCGATTTAAGACCCATTTCTTGGGTATAGGCTGCACCAATCACAATTTGGCCATTTTTGTGGACGGTGACGTTATAGGATGCTTCCCGACCTCTGCCATCCTTACTCTTCTCGGGCTCAAGCTGAATGCCCTTGGCCGACAGAAGAGCGTCATAAAATTCAGCTAAGTTTACGCGAGTCTGACCTTCTTTGCCCACCGTGTAGTAGCCACACTCTTTAGCGAGTTCACGTTTCGTGAGGCCATCGTTTTCTTTGACCTTGGTAAGCAGTTCTTTGCCAGTTAAGGGCTCTTTGCTTTTTACCGCCATAGTCTAAATCGTCCTGTAATGAGTACAAAAGCGCTGAAATGTCAAGAATGGATTGCTGACATTGCTACAGTAAGGGGTTTCTTCTTGGGCTGATCTAACTAAAACCCCAAGAAAATCAGGCCTCAAGTAAATACTACCCTGATTGTAATTGCTTGGTTCTAAAATGCGCTATTAATTTCACCCAATTAGCAAAGTAAAAATAGATTTTATTGCAAAAGGGCATAGTCCTTAGTGCCTCATCTCCCCGATAATCTCAATGTTTGAGATGAACAAAAGGCCAATAGCCCTAGCGCTAGTCTCGCGGCTCCTAAACCAGGCGTGCGGTGTAGAAGTAACTCAGTCAATCGCGCTCAGGGAGTTACTCGACCCCCCTTATTTGTGCATCGCACCGGATTTTCTGCTGTTAGGGGCCAAGCGCTGATGTTTTGGGATGGGCTAGTGTTGGTTATAGGAGATTGGTCGAACGAGATTATCGCTCTGCAACTTTTTAACTAACCCTTTAAGCTGATCAGAGGCTTACTTCTCTGAGGTCACTGCTATGCATCAGCTGGAACAGAAGCCCGTTGCGCTAGTCACAGGAGGGGCACAGGGCATTGGTTTTGGTATTGCTGAGCACCTGCTTACCCAGGGCTGGCACGTGGCGATCGCTGACATTAATCCTTCTTCCAGCACCGCTGCCCAGGCCGCCCTGGCCCAATTTCGCGAGTCCTTCAGGGTGATGCGTTGTGATGTCTCCCAGGAAAAGGATGTTGAGCGCTGTGTTCGGTCGGTTCTAGAGCAATTTGGCCAGCTCGATGGCTTGGTTAACAATGCTGGCATTGCCAATCCCCACAGTGGTCCGGTCGAAGCGTTGACCCTAGCCGACTGGAATCGCTGGATTGCTACCAATTTAACCGGCGGCTTTTTGATGGCCAAGCATACCGTGCCCCATTTGCGGCAGACTAAGGGGGCGATCGTCAACATCGCCTCCACCCGTGCTCTTCAGTCTGAACCTGACTCCGAAGCCTACGCGGCTTCAAAGGGCGGCCTTGTGGCGCTTACCCACGCCTTGGCCGTGAGCCTAGGCCCAGACATTCGGGTCAACTGCATTAGCCCAGGCTGGATTGATGTCAGTGCCCAACAACATCCATCCCAGGCGGCTAACCTCAGCCCAAGCGACCAGCAGCAGCATCCGGTCGGACGGGTGGGCCAGGCCCAGGATGTGGCAGAACTGGTCAACTTTTTGCTGTCAGAGGCGGCAGGCTTTGTCACCGGGCAAAACTTTGTTGTAGATGGCGGTATGACGCGGAAAATGATTTATGCCACCTAGTACTCTGCGGCCTAATACTGAATCCGACCTACAACCCCCCGATTCGAAGGCGATACCTCGCAGGGGCATTGCACTGCAATGCCCCTACACATTGAGGGTTATACCGATAGGATTTGGTATGGTCCAGCCAACCGTTCCTAAAACTTGACACCTAGCTGACCCAAAAAAGGGCGAAGGGACTGATGCTGCCCTGCCAGCGTCAGTCCCTTCGCTCCCCTCAGGTACTCTGGTGCTCAATAATGGTCATCTAGCGCCAGGCCTACTAGATGCTAGCGCCGCTGCTGGGTTCGCTGCCCATGCTGTTAGCAGCATCGCGCAGAAGAGTAATTTGGGCTTCGAAATCCATAGTTTCGAGGGCGGCCAGCAAGTCTCGCCCAGCGTCAGACAGCTCGTAGTCGTCTGGCATAGGAATGATATCGCCGCTATCCATACCCTGGGCTAGGTAGTACCAGAAGGCCAACTGGGTGTTGGCACTCAGCGAACCATATTCACGGCTGATCTGGTGCGACTGCTCTTTTCGGGCGATCGCGCGCATGGCATCGAGCTGCTGCTGTTGATCAAGCGCCTTCACTTGATCATAGAGACCAGTGGCAATTTCGGGGGAAGCAGAGCCTGGGGCCGCAGTGGTAATTGACTCGCCCATCTGCTCATAGACAAACCAGAGCAAGGCTAGTTGCTCGTCTACCTCTAACTTGTTGAACTGAGCGAGGGCCTGGTTGGGGCCATTGGTGGAGGTGGTGTAAGTTGTCATGTAAATATCCTTTTATTGCAATGGGGCAGCGGACGAGGGCACCCACGCCTTAGCGAGGTGCACCCTCTCCTATACCCGTTCTTTGCAAGGTAACGGAGTATTTACCTCACCCCCTCCTGCTAGAGCGATAACCACGGCTATACCAGGAGATGGGGAACCGCTGGCCCTGGCTAGGGCATTACCTTGTCTAAGGCAGGTGGCAGCTCTTCACCGCGATAGACCCGAGTCGGGGTGGAGAAACCGCAGGACGTGCCGTCGGTATGCACCACCTCTGCCTCCCAGGGCAGGCGATAAGATCCATCTACCATGTCTTTCATGTAGGTGTAGGGGCAGTCTTGGGCACCGCCTTTGACCGCCACATAGCCCCGGTGGCCAAACTGATAGATATTGTTCTCGACTCCCCAGTGAATGCGGGCCTCGCGTACTAAGTCGGGGCGCACCTCGGCGGTGATAATTTCGTCGGGGCGGTGGCTACCCATCACCAGAGGTTCGCCGTCGAAGTTGACGATCATGCCTTCACCCATCGAGTCAAAGGTGCCATCGGTGCCGCACATGCAGACCGAGGCCGTGACCATCAGGTTACAGAAGGCATTGGTCTGGTTAGTAATCCGCCAAGAGTGGCGAATCGGGGCGGTGTAACCTGCCGTGCGAATCATGATTTCGGCTCCTTTGTAGGCACATTCGCGGGCCATCTCGGGGAACATGCCGTCGTGGCAGATGATCAGGGCGATCTTGCTGCCGTTGGGGCCTTCGCACACGGGAATGCCCAGGTTCCCCGGCTCCCAGGGTTCTACGGGCACCCAGGGGTGGAGCTTGCGGTAGTAGAGTTTGATCTCGCCCAGGTTGTCGATGATCAGGCCGCTGTTGTAGGGGTTACCCTCAGGGTTGTACTCCATGATCGAGAAGCAGCCCCAGATGTCGTGATCGATGCAGGCTTGGCGAAAAGCCCCTACTTCGGGGCCATCTAGGCGACACATGATCTCGGGGTTAGTATCCATCGACAGCCCGTGGAGCGAATATTCTGGAAACACCACTAGATCCATCGTGGGCAGGTTGCGGCGGGCCTTGCCAACCATCGCGACAATGCGCCGGGTCTGGGCGGCCAGATCATCAGGGGTAACCACATTGGGCAACTGGAGTTGCACCATGCCCAACACCACACCATTCGGCGCTTTGTTCAGTCCACCAAGTCCGCTCATGGGTCTCTCCAGAAATTTAATCAGAGAGCACTATAGGCCATTGGGCCACCGCCATGGTGTTAGGGGTTACTCAAAATGGGGAGCCTGAGGGAATCCTAACTCCTGCTACCTATACAGTCGCCAATAGCCTGCTCTAAAATCGCTAGCCCCTGGTCTAGCTCGGCCGTGGTCACGGTCAGGGGTGGAGCAATGCGCCACACGCTCCCCATGCCGGGCAGGGCGGTAATGTTCATGCTCAGTCCCAGTTCTAAGCAGCGGCGGGTAATGGCGGCCCCAGTGTCGGGGTCGGGTTCGCGACGATCGCGGTTTTTGACCAACTCTACCCCCAATAGCAGCCCTTGCCCACGCACATCACCAATGATGTCGTAGCGGTCTTGCAGCGCCAGTAGCCCCTGCTTGAGGTAGGCCCCTTGGGTCGCGGCCTGGGCCACCAGATTTTGGCTGGTCAGCACCCGCAGCACCGCCAACCCCACCTCCGCTGGCATGGGGTCAGACACGTGGGAGGTGTAGTAGATAAAGCCCTGCTCGTAGCAATGGGTTTCGATCGCCTCGCTGGTGACGGTGGCCGCCAGGGGCAGACCGCCGCCCAGGGTTTTCGATAGGGTCAAAATATCGGGCACTATACCCAGTTGCTCAAAGGCAAAAAGGCTGCCCAGGCGACCAAAGGCGGTCTGGGCTTCGTCTAAAATCAGCACCATGCCGCGGGCTTGGCAATAGCTCTGCAACCGCTGAAAATAACCGGGGGGCGGCACCACTACCCCCCCGGCGCTGAGCACTGGTTCGGCAATCACAGCGGCGTAGGCCCCCACCGACTGGCTATCGACCAGCTCAAACCCCACCTCCAGGCAGGTCATGTCGCACTGGTCTTGGCAGTGGCGAATGGGGCAGCGGTAGCAGTTGGGCGTGGGCAAAGCCAGGTTGCCCGGAATCGTTGGGCCATAGCCCTTGCGGGCTGACACAAAGGTGCTGGCGCTGGCCCCGGCGGTCATGCCGTGCCAAGAGGCGCTCAACCCCACCACCTCAAAGCCGCCGGTATGCAGCTTGGCCATGCGCAGGGCGGCCTCGTTGGCCTCACTGCCGGTGTTGAGAAACAGCGCCTTTTGCAGGGGCGGCGGCAGCATTCCGCAGAGCGAGTCGGCCAGTTCGATCACCGCCGGAGACAGCATGCCGCTAAACAGGTGCAGCACCTCTGTGCAGGCCTTGTGAATCGCCTGGACGACATCGGGATGGTTGTGGCCCAGGGTGGCGCACATTTGCCCCGAGGTAAAGTCGAGAATCTGACGGCCCTGACGGTCGTACAGGTAGCTGCCCCGCGCCCGCTGAATTAGCCGAGGCGCAAAGCTGCCTCCGTAGCGGACAAGATGGTGCTCAGCAACGGCCCATAGATCCTCGTCGGTGGCAGTTGCTGCGGGTAGCACCGACGGAGCCGGTGGGGCAGCACTAGACGATCGGTCAGGGATAGAATCTGCCATAGAGACGGGGAAGAAACGACAGGAAGATGGGCTGGGGTTAGCGGTAATTTCAGCCCTGGGCTGTTCAGGGGGTGCGATTGGGGCTGTGAATTCGGGATCCGGACTAGTCCTCAGCATTCCAGAAGGCTAACCACTCTGCCTCGGTTGGTCCCCAGAACTGCATCCAGTCGGCTTCCACGGCGGCGGGGTAGACCCTGGGCTGCTCAACGACAGGGGTTAACGACTCAAAATCTGGACATTGGCGCTGCGATGGCCCGCTGGGATGCACCGCACAAACCAAATAGGGGCTACGGGCATTGAACCGACAGTTCCGGCACTGTCGCCGGGGGGCCAGATTGATCGAAGGGGTAACCATGGCTAAGATACAGTTGCCGTCAGTGCGCGTCAATGGGAAAATTCTAGCCCCTGAAGGGGGAGCCGATCAGACCTTGGGGATTAGAGGTTGGACGGTAGGGGGCCAGCCCTGGAGGTCAGTACTGGGAGCTTTGAATTGCTTAGAAATCTCCTCACGCCATCTTCAAAGCCGAGTCAAGCAACGTTATTAGGAGCAGGCAATTGGTTCAGTCTCAGCCCCAAGCCGCGCCTACGCGGCAGCCCCTCCAGCGGGTACTGAATAGTTTGGGGGCTCACCCTTGGCTGACGCTGGGGGCGCTGGCCAGTGCCCTGCTGCTGGTGGCGGCCTACGCGGCTACGCCCCAGCTATTTCGTTGGGCGATCGATCAAGGCATTGCCGAAGGCAATCTAACGGTGGTGCTGCAAAGTGGGGTGGGGCTGGTGGTGGCTGCCCTGGCCCGAGGGTTGTTTAACTTTGGTCAGAGCTTTTGTGCCGAGGCGATGTCTCAAAGCGTGGTCTACGATCTGCGCAACCGCATTTTTAGCAAAATTCAAACCCTGAGCTTTAGCTATCACGATCAGTCGCAGACGTCGCAGTTGCTGACTCGGGTGACCAGCGATATTGAGCAGATTCGCACGTTTTTAAGTACCAGCCTGGTGCAGGTGATTAGCGGTGTGGTGACGCTGCTGGCGATCGCCACGATTTTACTGGTGATGAACTGGCGGCTGGCACTCATTAGCCTGACCGTAGTGCCCATCGCCGGATGGCTGATGGCGCGGTTCTTTAACCAAAATAATTTGCTGTTTCGCCAGGTGCAGGAGCAGTTGAGTGAGCTCAACGGCGTGCTGCAAGAAAATCTGCTGGGGGTGCGGGTGGTCAAAGCCTTTGTGCGGGAGGAGATCGAAAGCGATCGCTACACCCAGCTCAACGGCGAGCTAGTGGCCGCCAACATGAAGACTATTCGAGCCATTCGCAACACCTTTCCCTTCATTTTTTTGGTGAGCAACCTGGTGATTGTGGTGGTGGTCGGCTACGGCGGCGCAGCGGTGATCAACCAGCAATTTTCGGTGGGCGAGCTGGTGGCGTTTAACGCTTACCTGCTGCTGATTTTGCAGCCGATTTTGCTGATTGGCTTTGCGGCTCCGGCGATCGCCCAGGCCTCCTCTTCCGCCGAGCGGGTCTACGAAGTGCTCGACGCTGAGGTAGAAATTCGCGATCGCCCCCAGGCCATTCCCTTTACCACCTGCGCCGGTCGGATCACCTTCGAGAATGTGTCGTTTCGCTACCCTGGGGCCACGGCCCCAGCCCTCTGCCAGATTTCTTTCGAAACGAAGCCCAATGAGCTGATTGCTATTCTGGGCATGACTGGTTCGGGCAAGAGCACCGTCACCAACCTAATTCCCCGCTTCTACGATGTGACAGCGGGGGCGGTGCGTATCGACGGGCGCGATGTGCGAGATTTTACCCTAGAGAGTCTGCGATCGCACATCAGTACGGTCTTTCAAGAGACCACCCTGTTCTCGGGCACCATTTTTTCTAACATTACCTACGCCAAAGCTGAGGCCAGCCTCGACCAGGTGATTGAGGTCGCCAAAGCTGCCCAGATCCACGACTTTGTCATGACCCTGCCCGAGGGCTATGACACCCTAGTTGGCGAGCGGGGGGTGGGTCTCTCGGGGGGGCAAAAGCAGCGGATTGCGATCGCCCGCACCCTGCTGACCGACTACAGCGTGTTGATTCTCGACGACAGCACCTCCGCCGTCGATGCTCAAACCGCCGCCCAAATTCAGGCGGCCCTCGACGATCTGATGCGCCGTCGCACCTGCACCGCCTTTGTGGTGGCCCAGCGAATTAGCACCGTGCGCACCGCCGATCGCATTTTGCTGATGGACCAGGGCCGCCTAGTCGCCCAGGGCACCCACGAACACCTGATGGCCACCAGCCCCCTCTACGGTGCAATTTTAGAATCTCAGGTAAAATCTGCGGCTCTGGCCCCAGACCCCGGCCCAGCGACTGGGGGCGCTTAGTAATCGCCTTGAATAGGTTGCTTCGGCAAAAACTGGGGTAAGTCATCGGGGCCGGGAGAGACTAGCCCAGCCTCTGGGGCGGCATGGAGCGAGGTTGGCTCTAGCTGGGGGCGATCGCTGCCCCCTTCACCATTAGTCTCTGGCTCGGCGGGAGAGGGAGTTGTCTCGGCAGACTGGCGATCGCCCAGGGCGGCTTCAGGGCTAGGGCGGAATGACGATGGATCGGCATTGGCCGGGGCTGAGCTAAACCGCTTGGGTTTCGACCGTTTTGGGCGGGCGGGCGGCTCCCCAGTCCAGGTTTGCCAAGCGGCCTTGGCCCCGGCCAGTAAGCTTTTGGTGCTGGTATTTAGCCGCTGAGCCCCTACCTGGGCCGAGGTCACGCTTTGGTTGACCTGCTGCACGACCTGCCCAGCGCTCTGCACACCATCGGTGAGGTCATCGGTGAGTTCAGTAATTTCTAACCCCGTTAGCCGAATTGCCTCTAGGGTGGGGGGCAACTCGCGACCCAGGGTATCAAACATTTTTTCGGCACTGCGGGCCGCCCGGCCCAGTTCGCGCAGGGCAGGAATAGCGACCACCAGCACCGCCGTCAAACTGACGACGACCAGCAAAAACGACAGAGCTAGCCAAAACAGCGGGTCGGCCAAAACAAACACTCCTAATCTTGGCTAGAACCGTTGCTGACCACAGGAGCCGGTTGGCTGAGCTGCTCATACTCCTGACGGCTGGCTTCTTGCCCAGCGGCGATCGCCTCCTTTAAGCGAGTCAGGGTATGCTCCCAGTTGACCAAGGCGGTTTCCGATAGGCGATCGGCCTGGAGATGTACCGTAGTTGAGAGATCCTCCACCAATTCTGGTAGGGCATCAGCCGATTTCTTGAGAATGCGGCGAGTTTCGCGGCCAGTGCGAGGGGCTACTAACAAACCAGCCACAGCCCCCATGGCGGCCCCTAGTACTAAGCCACCAATAAATCCTCCCGATTGCTTTTCGCTCATGGTATTTGTTTCCTATGGGTACCCAAGCCGCTGATCCTAACCGTTCTCTAGCCAGGAACTAAGGCAATCCTATCGTTATTTTGCCCGAGCTACCTTAACCCTGGGTCTGATTGAAAGCTGTCGCCGACTCAGGCCGACCCAGCGACCCACTAAGGGTAAAACCTGGATGACGGCCATCACCTGATTGAGCCGTTGCACCTGTACCTGCAAGCGATCGTAGCTGTGCCGCAGGCGGGCTGTGCCGGTTTGCCCCCGCAAAATCAGGGATGGAGTAGCCGCCGGGTTGAGAATTTTGTGGGTTTTTTGCTCCCACTGCCCCAGGGCATCGGCTACGGCAGCCAGGGTTTGGGTCAGTCGCCACAGCCGCCAGGCCAGGTAAAAGCAGAACAGCGCAATGACTAGATTTAGGCTAACGGCAACCGCGATCACAACTTTTCGCCCTATCCTTTTAACTGGCTAGATCATAACGGTATTCTGAGCCAACCGCTGTATTTCGTGCTGCTGTTAGGACATTCTCCGTTGGACACCCCTGCAAAAACCCTCGATGTGGACCCCAGCCGAGGGGTAGATGAACCCTCGGGTCGCCCCCATCTCCCCTACAGAACCCTTGGGGCGGCCCTCGGCGCGGCCCAGGGCAGCACGCTGATTAAACTGGCCCCTGGCACCTACAGTGCCGCTACCGGGGAGCGGTTTCCAATTACGGTGCCCGACCAGATCATGGTTGCCGGGCAAGAAGCCACCCAGGGCCAGGGCATTGTAGTGGTAGGTGGCGGAGCTGGCCCGGGCGGTATTTCGGTGGGGCTGGTGCTGCAGGGCGAGAGCCAGCTGCGGGGGGTAAGCGTGCAAAACCCCCAGGGCATCGGCATTTTGATAAACTCGGGGGCGGCTGTGGTGCGGGCCTGTCGCCTCAGCCAGTGCAGGGTGGGGCTGCAGGTGGCGGGGGCTGCTCGGCCCCTGGTGGCCAATACTCGGGTAGAAGACTGCGGCGATCGCGGTCTGAGCCTGATCGACCAGGCCCGTGGCGACCTGCAAGACTGTAGTGTAGAACGCTGCGGCACCGGCATTTACCTCAGCCACACCGCTGCCCCGCTGATTCGCGGCTGCCAGTGCTCGGGGAACCAGGTGGGGGTGCAGGTGAGCGGGTCAGCCAGCCCGGTGCTGCGGCAAAATCGCCTAGTGCAAAATCAGGTCGCGGGTCTGGTGGTGCAAGACACAGGCCGCCCCGACCTGGGCCAGGCCGATGACCCGGCGGGCAACATTCTGCGCTACAACCGCCAGGCCGACCTGCGCAATGACAGCCGCCAGCCGCTAACGCTGGTCGGCAACGATGTGCTGCCCCAGGCCTTGATCGGAGCGGTGACCTTGGGGGCCAGTCGTCGCCTCGACCCGGCGGCGGTGCCGCCCAGTTTGCTAGCTAGCTCCGTTCCCCCAGCGATTTCGCCCCCGCCCGCCCCCGCTGAAGAGTTTGGGTCGCCTGGGTTTGCCTCCCCCATGGCCACCCGGTTTAGCGATCTGAGCCATCACTGGGCCTCGGCCTATATTGAGGCCCTGGCCGATCGCGGTCTGGTCAAAGGTTACAGTGACGGCACCTACCGCCCCCAGGTAGCGATCAACCGCGCCCAGTTTGCGGCTCTGGTGACCGCTAGCTACGGCGATCGCATCCCAGTGCGCGGTGCGGTCAGCTTTGTCGATGTGCCTGCAACCCACTGGGCCGCAAGCGCCATTGACCAGGCCCAGCAACTGGGGTTTTTGGGGGGCTACCCCGACCAGACCTTTCGGCCTGACCAGGGCATGGTGCGGGTACAGGCAATCGTGGCGGTGGCCACAGGGCTTCAGCTCGCGCCGGCCCCCGCCAGCGGGCTAGGGGTCTATAGCGATCGCGCCCAAATTCCCAGCTATGGGATCGATGCCCTGGCCAGCGCCACCCAGGCGGGGCTCGTGATCAACCACCCCCAGCCCGACCAGCTACGCCCCCTCGAAACCATGACCCGCGCCGAGGTGGCGGTGCTGATCTACCAGGGTCTGGTGGCCCTAGAGAAAGCGCCCCGACTCACTACTGTTGTTACCCCCCCTACCCCGATGACCCGAGGCTCCTTTCCCGATATTCAAACCCACTGGGCGCTCGATTTTATCCAGGGTTTGCTCAACCTCGGCCTGGTGCAGGGCGATGAGGCCGGCCGCTTTAACCCCAGCCAGCCCATGACTCGGGCTCAGTTTGCCGCCTTGGTCAGCCGCACCTTTGCCCCCGCCCCCCGCCGACCAGCGCAGCTATTTCGCGATGTGCCGTCGAGCTACTGGGCCGCCAACGCCATTCAAATTGCCTACCGGGGCGGGTTTCTCTCGGGCTTTCCCGACCAAACCTTTGGGCCAGAGACGCCGCTGCTGCGCGCCCAGGTGTGGGTGGCCCTGGTGGCCGGGCTGGCCCTGCTGCCCAATCAGCCCGGCAATCTGGCGCTGCTCAGTCGATACCGCGATCGCAGCACCATTCCCGACTATGCCACCAACAGCATCGCCAAGGCCACCCAACTGGCCCTGGTGGTCAACGTGCCCGATATTGCTCAGCTCAACCCCAACCGGGTAGCCAGCCGCGCCGATGTCTGCGCGGCGGTGTACCAGGCCCTGGTGCTTCAGCTGCGATCGCCCCGCATCGACAATCCGTTCATCGTGCGGCCCTAAGGGGGTAGATGGGTGGGGCAATACCAAATCCGAATCGCATAACCTCAATTCCAAACAGGCGGATTGCGTAGGGGCAAACACCGTTTGCCCAGCCCATTGTTTCTTACCCCTCCACCCCTTCACCCCTTCACCCCTTCACCCCTTCACCCCTCCACCCCTTACATCCCCAAATTCGCCGCCAAAAACGCCCACTTATCCGACACCTCTTCGATCACCTTTGCCGTCGGCTTCCCCGCTCCGTGGCCCGCCTTCGTCTCAATGCGAATCAGAACCGGAGCCTCACCCCCGTGAGCTGCTTGCAGCGCTGCCGCAAACTTAAAGCTGTGGGCCGGTACCACCCGGTCATCGTGGTCTGCGGTGGTAATCATCGTCGCCGGGTAGGCCGTCCCGGATTTAAGGTTGTGCAGTGGTGAATAACCGTAGAGCACCTTAAACTCGTCCTCATTTTCGGGTGAGCCGTAGTCTGACTCCCAGGCCCAGCCAATGGTGAACTGGTTAAACCGCAGCATGTCCATCACCCCAACAGCGGGCAGCGCCGCCGCAAACAGATCGGGGCGCTGGGTCATGCAGGCCCCCACTAGCAGGCCGCCGTTGCTACCCCCTGCGATCGCCAATTTCTTCGCCGAGGTATAGCCCTCCGCGATCAGCCATTCCGCCGCCGCCATAAAGTCGTCGAATACGTTCTGCTTGTTCAACTTGGTGCCAGCTAGGTGCCAGTCTTCCCCGTACTCGCCGCCGCCGCGCAGGTTCGGCACCGCGTACACCCCGCCCATCTCCATCCACACTAGGTTGCTGACCGAAAACGACGGCGTCAGCGAAATGCTAAAGCCGCCGTAGCCGTAGAGCAGGGTCGGGTTTTGCCCGTTCAGCTTAATCCCGGTTTTGTGAGTGATGAACATGGGCACGCGGGTGCCGTCTTTGCTGGCGTAAAACACCTGGGTAGTGGTGTAGGCACTGGGGTCAAAATCGACCTGGGGCTGGCGGTAGAGGGTGCTCTCGCCGGTCACCATGTCGTAGCGGTAGATGGCAGGGGGCACCGTAAAGCTGGTGAAGCTGTAGAAGGTTTCGGTGTCTTCGCGCTTGCCGTCAAAGCCTCCCGCCGAGCCAATCCCCGGCAGCTCGACTTCGCGCACCAGCTCGCCTGAGAGCGAAAAAATGCGAATCGTGGTGTAGGCATCTTTCAAATAATCGACCACGAATTGATTGTTCAGCAGGCCTACCCCCTCCAGGGTGTCCTCGCTTTCGGGGATGATCTCCCGCCAGTGATCCTTCTCCGGCTGGGCAATGTCGATCGCAATCAGTCGCCCCTTCGGCGCATCCAAATCCGTCGTAAACCAGAACAGCGACCCCTCGTTATCGACAAAGCTGTAGCTGGCCTCAAATTCAGAAATCAGCTCCACCACCGGGTTTTTGGGATCGCTCAGGTCTTTGTAAAACACCAGGTTGTTAGGGTCAGTCCCCTTCCACACTGAGATGATCAGGTAGCGCCCGTCTTCAGTGACGCCACCGCCAAAGCCCCACTCCTTTTGGTCGGGGCGCTCGTAGACCAGCAGGTCTTCGCTTTGGGGGGTGCCAATGCGGTGGTAATAGAGCTTTTGGTAATAGTTAATCGCCTCCAGCTTCGTGGTTTCATCCGGTTCGTCGTAGCGACTGTAGAAAAAGCCCGCATGATCATGGCTCCAGGATGCGCCGGAAAATTTCACCCATTTCAGCCGGTCGTCGGTGTCTTTGCCAGTTTCAATATCTCGCACGTGCCACTCGACCCAGTCGGATCCGCCCGAGGATAGGCCGTAGGCCAGGTAGGCCCCATTCTCGCTCACCGCCATGCCGCTGAGCGACACCGTACCGTCCTCCGACAGGGTGTTAGGGTCAAGCAAGACGCGCGGCGCGGCCTCCAGGCTGGGCAGGGTGTAGAGCACGCTCTGGTTTTGCAGCCCGTCGTTTTTGAAATAAAAGTAGCGCCCGCCCCGCTTAAAAGGAGTGCTATAGCGCTCGTAGTTCCAGATCTGGGTGAGGCGATCGTTGATCTCTCCCCGCTTCGACAGCGTTTGCAGATAGCCGTCGGTGACCGTATTTTGGGCCGCAATCCACTCGCGGCTGGCAGGCGACTGGGGGTCTTCGAGCCAGCGATAGGGGTCGGGCACCGTTACGCCGTGGTAGGTATCGACTTGGTCGTGCTGGGGGCTGAGGGGGTAGGCAAAGGTGGAGGAAGGCATAGGAGATAGGAACTAGGGGTTAGTAGTAACCCTAGCAATAAGCATAGGGAAGCGGAAAACAAACTCAGACATTATCTTGGCTCCCAAGTTTCTACGGCTGTCAATATTAGCTGGGCCAACCCTATAGAGATATCTATAGTATCCTTAAATAGTTACTGCAAATATTTACCTTTTCTTTACGAGGCAATGTATAAGTTATAACTTATACTACTAAATATATATTGCTCGATATAGGTTGAGAAAAATAAGTTGATAGACAAAAATCGTATCCAGGTGATCGAGGAACATCTCGCTCTTCTACGCGAACAGTTATATGGCTTAGAACAAGCAAAGATATTAGCGTCAGCAGATGAAAAAGTGAGGCTTGAACAACGTATAAGAATACAATGCAAGCCAGAGATCAGAAAGTATGAAATAGAATACTGGGAGACTCTAGCAAATCAGAGTAGATTTCTTCAGATACCTGAGACAGAAGCAGACATCGCTGTTAAAGAAATAACTCAGCAGGTCAGTCTAATAGAGAACTCTAACGATATACTTCCTGGAGAGAAACTTGCCGACGCAATAGGAATTCTTGTTGAAATTAGGGATAAGCTTAATCATTCTAATGATTCAGCAGCCTTAAAGCTTAAAGGCGTTATCTCTTCTTTTCCTCCATTTGTTGGCATTGCTTGTGAAGCAGAGCTTGACACAGAAAAATTTTTAGTAAAGTATTTTCCTACTTTTATTGGTTGTATTGAGAAAGCTAAAAAAAAATTACTTCCTCAACAGATCTAAATCATCAGAGTACTGCAGGAGTTTTGAATATGGAAGTTCAAAAGAAGCTTTTGCAATCTCTTAGAGATACTGGAATAAAGTTTCCCCACAGAAGCCGCGAGGAAGTGTCATTAGATGATTTCTTTGTTTTCCCTGACCTAAAGGTCATTAGTGAATCCACTGAATCTGTTCAACCTGACGTTAAAGGGGAGAGAATCCTAGGTCACGACAGTAGAATAGTTATTTTCGGAGATGAGCAATCTGGAAAGACAACATTTGCGAGAAAACTGTTTCTAGATGCGTATGAATCCAACTTGTTGCCAATAATTATAGAAGGCTCATTAATCAAGGGTTCTAATGCAGAAGATATGGTTAGAAGCGTAGTTTTAGATACGTATCCGAACTTGAGTTATGAGGATTATCTATCAAGCGAAGGTAGGATCTGTATTATAGATGACATCTCATCTAGCAAGCTTCGAAAGACGGCTAAAAATAAATTTATATCTATTATTAATTCTATTTTTCCAAGTAGTATCTTCTTTGCAGAAGATGCTTTTCAGTTTGCAGCTCTAGATTTGTCGAGCCTCGATGAATATAAAAAGTTTCAAATCCTTCCATTTGGAAATGTTCGTCGCGGGGCTCTTGTCGAAAAGTGGGTTGAGTTAGAACTAACAGAAGAAGCCGAAGACAGACATTTTTGGGCAAGAGTGGATGAACTGAGACTTCATGTTGATTCACTTGTTCATAAGAATATAGTGCCTGCAAAACCATTCTATATTTTAATGCTTTTGCAATCTTTTGAATTGGTAACAGTGCAAAGACTTGAGCTAACATCTTACGGGCATTGTTATCAATACTTAATTTACCAAGCATTAGAGCGTGTACACGTAAGGCCAATTGATTTTGATGCTTACCTAAATATATTATCAGAACTTGGTGGTAGACTTCTGAAATCTCCTTCAACTAGTCTTACCTTTGATGAACTCGGTTTGTTTTTTGAAAGCTATTCCAAGGATTTTTTGCCTGTTGATCAGAAAAAGATAGTTGATGACTTAATTAACTCAAGTATTCTTAGAAAAACTGATAAGGGAATTAAGTTTCGCTATCGCTACTTATTTTACTTTTTTGCGGCAAAGAATTTGGCTGACTCTCTTAGCAAAGGAGACAAAGCAAAAGACGAAATAAGACGTTTGATTGATACTATACATCTCGAAAAGTCATCCAATGTAGTCTTATTTTTGACACATCACTCCAAAGATCCGTGGATTTTGGATGAAATATTGTACTCAATTATGGATATTTTTTCAGACGAAGAGCCTGCTACATTGGAATCAAAATCCCTATCTTTTCTTCGTGAATTTATAAATGAGATACCTGAAATTATTTTGGAAAGTCGGGATTCGAGAGAAGAGCGGTTAAGAATAGACGAACAAAAAGATTTGGTCGAGCAGAGAGATGGTGAAGAACTGATTCATTCTGAGGATGAAGATCTCTCGGATTTCATAAATAAAGTTAACAAAGCTTTTCGGGCAACCGAAGTCTGTGGCCAAATGCTTCGAAATAGAATTGGCTCTTTAGAGCGAAAATCATTAGAGTCTATATATGAAGAATCGCTCCTAGTCTCATTGCGATTTCTGAATCTTCTGCTCAAATCTTCGGAATACATGCAAGAAGAAGCAATAAGAAAAATACAAAGAACTTTGGATCAATCTCCAGATATTCCAGACAAGGAAATTGCGAAGAAGGCAGAGACTTTTTATGTCACACTTAATTACATGGCTATTTTAGCAATTTTAAATAAGGCGGCTTTCTCCCTAGGTTCCTTTAAAGGTCGTGAAATCTACATAAAAGTTACTGAGGATGGAGATACGCCTGCATTAAAGTTAATACAAGAAATAATTGAATTGCAGTTTGAAAAAAGACTGGATTTCCGAAAAATTCAAAAGATTCATGATGATTTCGCCAAGAACCCAATTTGTGACCGTCTTCTTAAGCATATAGTTTTACGCCATTGTTATATGCACGATATAGGTTATAAAGATCGACAAAAACTAGCTACAACATTAAATATACCTATTCAAGTACAGCGTTCTATTTTAGCTACATCTAAAATTAGGAATGGCGCATAACGGTTTACAAGTGGGCCATGAGCAAAGTTTTGGCAGGTTAGCTCTTTTCAAATCGGGTTGCTTATGATTGTTCCTCTCGATCTTCACGAATCAAATCGGTGCTGTCAGAGAATTCGCCATAAGATTTGAAGAGTTTTGTACGCAAATCATCGATCTGAAGAACAATATCTTGAGATTGGCTAGTTAAATCATGATTTGTTATGACAGCAGTTTCAGCAGTCATGCCTAGCCAACTATTTGCGCAGATAGCTTCGATCGCACCCTCATCCCCCAGCGGCTGAAAAAGGCTGTTGAGGGTTTCCAGTAGAGCAGTTTGCTCCTCCGTAGGCAAGGCCCGAACTACCTCAATAATAGAATTGACCAGCTGAGTATTCATAGCTGCCTCAGATTTCCGTGTCTCTAGTTTACGCAATCAACCTGAGGCGGTGTCATGGAGATATGGCGGTTAAAAGATATGCAGCTGCATCGGAGGCCTAGCGGCGCTACACTAGCCACCGGGCAATTGTAGAGAACCGAGCCATGAACCAGGCCGCAGACGACACCACCGCCGCCAGAGTGCAGTCCCTCAGGGCGCAGCTCCAGGCTGCCAGCTACGCCTACTACGTACTCGATGCCCCCGACCTGCCCGACGAAGTCTACGATCGCCTCTACCGCGAGCTGCAAGACCTCGAAGCCGCTCACCCCGAGCTGATTACCCCTGACAGCCCCACCCAGCGCGTCGGCGAAAAGCCCGCCGCCCAGTTCACCTCCGTTCGCCACAACATCCCCCTCTACAGCCTAGAGAATGCCTTTGACCTAGCCGAATTTCGGGCCTGGGAAGACCGCTGGCGCAGGCAGGCCCCCGAGGTCGGCAAGGTCGAGTACGTCGCCGAACTCAAAATCGACGGCAACGCCCTGGCCCTCACCTACGAAAACGGGGTACTGGTGCGCGGCGTCACCCGAGGCGACGGTGTCTCTGGCGAAGACATCACCCCCAACGTGCGCACCATTCGCTCTATCCCCCTACGGTTGGCTATTGACAACCCGCCCCCGGTGGCTGAAGTGCGCGGCGAAGCTTTTTTGCCGCTGGATGTGTTTGAGCAGATCAATGCTGAACGTGCCGGGCGCGGTGAAGCCCTGTTTGCCAACCCCCGCAACGCCGCTGCCGGTACCCTGCGCCAGCTCGACTCTCGCATTGTTGCCGCCCGCAGGCTCGATTTTTTTGCTTACACGGTTTATTCAAGTGAGTTTGATCTGGCGCAGATGCCCTCTGCGCCAGATCAAATTACAAGCCAATGGCAGGCCCTCGAATTCCTCAAGACCCTCGGTTTTCGCGTTAACCCCAACCGTCAGCTCTGCCAGTCAGAAACCGATGTGCAGACCTACTTCAACGAGTGGGATACTAAGCGCACCCGGCTCCAGTACCTGACTGATGGCGTGGTGGTCAAGCTCAACGACTTTGCCCTTCAGCAGCGGCTGGGTTTCACCCAAAAGTTTCCCCGCTGGGCCGTGGCGCTGAAGTACCCCGCCGAGGAAGTGCCCACTGTGCTTGAAACCGTCAGCTTTCAGGTAGGCCGTACCGGAGCCGTCACCCCCGTGGCCGAGTTGCGCCCGGTACCGCTGGCGGGCACCACCGTCGCCCGTGCCACCCTGCACAACGCCGATCGCTTGGCCGAGCTGGATATTCACCAGGGTGACACCATCATCGTGCGCAAGGCTGGGGAGATCATCCCTGAAGTGGTGCGGGTGTTGAGGGAACTGCGACCTGAGAACGCAATCAAAGTCACCATGCCCACCCACTGCCCCCAGTGCCGCAGCGCCCTGGTCAGACCCGACGATGGCGCAGTCACCCGCTGCATCAATAGCTCCTGTCCGGCGATCGTGCAGGGGGCGATCATTCACTGGGCCAGGCGCGATGCCCTCGACATTGAGGGCCTGGGCGAAAAGTGGGTAAAGCAGCTGGTGGAGCAGGGGCTGGTGCAGTCGGTGGCCGACCTCTATGGGCTGACGGTGGAGAACCTGCTGCCACTCGATCGCATGGGGCAGAAGTCGGCGCAGAATTTGGTGAATGCGATCGCCGCCTCCACTGCCCGCCCCTGGGCCTCGGTGCTCTACGCGCTCGGCATTCGCCACGTGGGTACTGTCAACGCCAAGACCCTAGCCCAGCGCTTTCCTACAGTAGAGGCTCTGGCCGCTGCCAGCCCCGACGAGATTGAATCCGTCCACACGATTGGCCCTGAGATTGCCCAGGCCGTGGCCCAGTGGTTTGCCGTACCCGCCAACCAAACGCTGATCGATCGCCTGCGGCAAGCGGGCCTGCAACTTGCCGCCAGCCCTGCCGACCAGACCCAAGCCGCCGCTGGTCTCCTGGTGGGTAAAACCTTTGTGCTCACCGGTACCTTGCCCACCCTTACTCGCCCTGAGGCCAGTGCCATCATTGAGGCGGCGGGCGGCAAAGTGACTAGCAGCGTCAGCAAAGCCACGGACTATCTGGTCGCTGGCGAAAAAGCGGGATCCAAGCTTGCCAAGGCTGAGGGGCTGGGCATTGCCATTCTCAGCGAGGCCGATCTGCTGGCCCTGGTGGCAGTGGTCTAGGGCAAGAGTCGTGATCTCTATGGCTTCGATTTAGCACCTGGGCTCTGGCCTGTGTTTTTGTAGCGGCATCCCCACCGAGATCCTTTCAGTTTGGAAATCCCCCCCGCAGACTTAGGCTGGTCTATGGCGATTAATTGCCGAGATCTCTTTCTTTCAGCATAAATTTTGCCGTTGTTTCGCCCTCGCAAATGTGCTGATAATGTTATGGAGTTCTAAGATTGGTCAGAGGTACCCTTTAGGGAGATTGGGAAAGCGATTGACGGTTGCTTTTAGTCACCTGCCGATCTCCTTTATCCTGCTTAAAAAGGAGAAAAAGGGCCTATTTTAGAGGATCTAAGGGGAAATTCAGCATAAATTTCATTTTTATTCCCAAAAATAGGATCCTTAAAGTGCCTCTTTAAACTATTTGGCCTATTTTAATCTGAGATCGTCTGTAGTGATTGAAACAGAGTGCTACGGAGAGTGCTACTGAATGGACGAACAATCGATTTTGGATTCGACGAAGCCCTCTGGTAAGCTCTCGCTGATACCCTACATGTTTTTGGCAGCCGCCAATTCAGCAGAGCGGTCGATTGATGAAGTTGTTTTAGATGCTCTGGGTGCCATTCGCCAGTACCTAGGCATGGAGGTGGCCTTTGTCTCTGAGTTTGCGGAGGGCCGACGCTGGTTTCGCTATGTGGATTCGGGGCTGGAGACCTCAATTATCAATGTGGGCGACTCAAACCCGCTGGAGGAGAGCTATTGCCAGCGCGTGGTCGATGGTCGGCTGCCCGAGCTGATTCAAGATGCCACCACCGTTCCAGCGGCGTTAGAGCTGGCGGTCACCACCGATCTGCCGGTAGGGGCTCATCTCAGCGTGCCTATTCGCCTTGACAATGGCCAGGTCTACGGCACCTTCTGCTGCTTTAGTACCCGGCCAGACCTGAGTTTGGGCGATCGCGACCTGGCCATTATGCACCTGTTTGCTGAGTTTGCCTCCCGCCAAATTGCCCGCGACCTCACGGCCAACGTAGACCGGCGAGAAATGATCGAGCGGGTCACGGCCATGCTAGAGGCAGAGTTGTTTTCTGTGGTCTATCAGCCCATCGTTGACCTAGAGAAAAACAGAATCATTGGCTTTGAGGCGCTGACCCGGTTTTGGGATCAGCCCATTCGCAGCCCAGATACCTGGTTTGCCGAGGCCGCTCAGGTCGGCTTTGGCGAACAGATGGAGATCGCGGCGATCGCCAAAGCCCTGGTGGCCCTCGATCGCATCCCCGAAGCGATCTACATTTCACTCAACGTATCGCCTGAAACTATTCTCAATGGTGCGATTCATCGGGCGCTGGAAAATGTGCCGCTCCGTCGGCTGGTGCTCGAAGTGACCGAGCACGTGGCGATTCCTGACTATTCACAGTTTGATGAATGCTTGGCTTCCCTGCGCGATCGCGGCATTCGCCTGGCAGTTGACGATGCTGGGGCAGGCTACGCCAGTTTTCTGCATATTCTTCAGCTCAACCCCGACATCATTAAGCTCGACATTAGCCTGATTCGCCATATCGATACTGACCCTACTCGGCGGGCGCTAACGGCGGCCCTGGTGGGCTTTGCCCGCGAAACCGGCAGCAGTATTGTCGCTGAGGGGGTAGAAACCCAGGCCGAGTTAAACGTCCTGCAACAGCTTCGGGTCAACAAAGCTCAGGGCTATCTGCTGGGCAACCCGCTACCCCTTGACGAAGCCGCTGGGCTGTTTTAGTTGCTCTGGCCCCTCCCGCTTAGGCCGGGTTGAAATCGTCTGGCCAGATCGCAGTCACCGACTCACCGTGTATTCTATAGTGTCAGTCTGATCCGAGACACCCGCCCGTAACCCCAGGCAGTTACCTAAGGAGACAGCGTATGTGTGGCATTGTGGGATATATCGGCACCCGGCCCGCCGCCGACATCTTAATGGATGGCCTGCGTAAGCTCGAATATCGCGGCTATGACTCGGCTGGCCTGGCCACCGTGTACGAAGACGACCTGCACTGTGTGCGGGCCAAGGGCAAACTGCAAAACCTGCAAGACAAGCTCGACGGCCAAGACAACCCCGCCCGTCTGGGCATTGGCCACACCCGCTGGGCCACCCACGGCAAACCCGAAGAGTACAACGCCCACCCCCACCGCGATGCCACCGGTCGCCTGGCCGTGGTGCAAAACGGCATCATCGAGAACTACCGCGAGCTGCGCGAAACCCTCAAAGCCCAGGGCGTACAGTTTGCCTCCGACACCGACACCGAAGTGGTGCCCCACTTAATTGCTGTCTACCTGGGGCAGGTGAGTGAAGCGACTGCCCAGGGGCGATCGCGCCTGCTAGAGGCCACCCGTCTGGCCGCCCAAGACCTGCAAGGGGCCTTTGCCCTCGCCATTGTCTCCGCCGATTTTCCTGACGAGTTGGTGGTGGTGCGCCAGCAGGCCCCGCTGGTGATTGGTTTTGGCCAGGGCGAGTTTTTCTGCGCCAGCGACACTCCGGCGATCGTGCCCTACACCCGCGCCGTGCTGCCGATGGAAAATGGCGAACTGGCCAGCCTGACGCCCCTGGGGGTAGAGGTGTACAACTTTGCGGGCGATCGCCAGCGCAAGCACCCGATCACCCTCAACTGGAACCCGATCATGGTGGAGAAGCAGGGGTTCAAGCACTTCATGCTCAAGGAGATCTACGAGCAGCCCGGTGTGGTGCGTACCGCCCTCGAAACCTACATCAACAGCGCCTGGACGACGGACAGCACCAGCACTCCCCTCTCCCCCATGAGCCTGGGCCTGCCCGACGAGTTGCTCACTGGCCTAGAGCACCTGCAAATTGTCGCCTGCGGCACTAGCTGGCACGCCGCCCTGGTGGGCAAATACCTGATCGAAGAGTTGGCCAACCTGCCGGTGATGGTGCAGTACGCCTCCGAGTTTCGCTACTCGCCCACGCCGCTGATTCCTCACACCCTGACTGTAGGCGTTACCCAGTCGGGCGAAACCGCCGACACCCTGGCCGCTTTGGAGATGGAGCAGACCCGACGGGCGGCCCACCCCGACCCCCGCTTTGCTCCCCGCATGCTAGGCATCACCAACCGGCCCGAAAGCTCACTGTCGCGGCTAGTGCCCCACATCATCGACACCCACGCGGGCATTGAGATCGGCGTGGCGGCGACCAAGACCTTCACCGCCCAGGTGATGGCCTTTTACTTCTTGGCGATCGATCTGGCCTATCGTCGCCAGACCCTAACGGGCGATCGCATTGAGGCGATCCTCAACGGGCTGCACCAGTTGCCCGCTTACATCGAGCAGGTGCTCGAAAGCCAGGAGCGCTACATCGAAGAACTCGCCCACGAGTTTAATGAAACCCAGGACTTTATCTTTTTGGGCCGGGGCATCAACTTCCCCATTGCCCTCGAAGGGGCGCTAAAGCTCAAGGAGATCAGCTACATTCACGCTGAGGGTTACCCCGCTGGCGAAATGAAGCACGGGCCGATCGCCTTGCTCGATGCCAAGGTGCCGGTGGTGGCGATCGCCATGCCCGGCAGCGTCTACGACAAGGTGCTCTCTAATGCCCAGGAGGCCAAGGCCCGTGACGCCCAGCTGATCGGCGTGGTACCGATGAACGATGCCGATGCTGCCGACACCTTCGATCGGCTGCTGCCGGTGCCCGTCGTGGACGAGCTGCTGTCGCCGATTGTGGCGGTGATACCGCTGCAACTGCTGGCCTACCACATCGCGGCGCGGCGCGGTCTAGACGTTGACCAGCCCCGCAACCTGGCCAAGAGTGTGACAGTAGAATAGGAGCATCGCCCTGAGTTTAGATCCCAGGGTTCTCAAAGAACCCTGGGATCTGCTTTTGCAGAGAATACTGTTATGGTCAGCACGACCCCGACATCCCAGCCCATCGCCACTGATCAATGGGTATCGATCCAGTGGGCCGAGTATCTTCATATCCTTGAAGATCCAGCACTAGAAGAGGCTCGTTGCTATTTTGATTCAGGCTATATGAGGCTAGAAATGGCACCATTGGGGCCGCTGCACGGGAGAGAAAATTCGATTATTTCTACCCTGGTGGTGCTATTTGCCACCCTCAGAGGCTTGCGTATGGTGGAGCTGACCAACACCACCATACGCAAAACAGGTTTGCAAGATGCCCAGCCCGATATTGCTTTTTATGTGGGCCAGGGGTTTGACCTGCCGCCGCGCGACAATCGACCGATTGATGTATTGACACACGGTGCGCCTCAGCTGGTGATAGAAATTGCCTCGACCACGCTAAATGACGACTTGGGCAAAAAGCGGCTGCTGTATGAGCGGCTGGGCAGCGCCGAATATTGGGTGGTGGATGTGCAGGCGGCCCAGGTGATTGCCTTTGAGATTGCTGAGCGCCGCAGTGGGCAAGTCGATGAGTCTCGGGTGTTGCCGGGGTTGGCGATGACGACGCTGGAGATGGCGCTGGAGCGATCTCAGCGTGAGGATGATGCAACCATCACTCGCTGGCTGCTGGAGCTGTTTAGCCAAAACACCCAGGAAGGCTAAATGGTCTTAACGTTAATGATGGCTAATTTGTAAAGGGCAGCGTGGAATTGGTGCTGTTCCGTTGCTTGCTTAGACTCTACTCTTTACTTCTAAAAAAATGGCAGATATACGAATTAAGGTTGCGAAGGATAAGTCGAAGCTAGTGAAGGCGCTCAGGGCAGGGGAGGGATCGACTGGGCCTTTTCAGACTTATGCAGACGTAGTAACATTTGCAGCAGCTTTTGGATTTAGCAAGAAAAATCGTGTGCCATTTGAGCAAGCGTCAAAGCGTGATCCAGACCCAATACCAGGTGATCAATTTAAGAATCGCGGCCTTATAGATCTAATTGCTATTACTGAAACTCAAAACCCGAATATTTTGAGTAGTAGTGATGAGCAAGTTCAGGAAAAGGCTCGTATCTTTGAGGAATATGCTAATGGCGGCTTTGAGCTTTTGGAAGACAAATTTGGCGGCGTTGGCGACATCTCGAAACAAATATTTCTATTCATAAAGTCATTAGATAGAACCTTTGATCTAGAGGACATGGATGTTCTATCATTCCTTTAGTTCCCTCAGCATCATTTTTGCCCTTGCCTCCTGAAAAGCTTAAGGCTCTCTACTACTATTCTCGGAAGTTTCAGACGATACGGGTAGATCGTGTGCATGGGGTTGCGCCACATAAACCCATTTTGCTGCTTGCTATTATTGAAATGATTGGCAACCAAGAGATCAATGAAAATGAGATTTACCTTACGCAGTTCCTAAACCAGAGATTCTTAAAGTATTGGAGTTATCTAGGTTCAGAGTCTCACAATCCTGATATATCTCGCCCATACTTTCATATGAGAAGTGGGAAGTTCTGGCATCTAATGCCAAATTCAGGACATGAAAAAGTAGTTTCTTCAAAGGTGAAACTGAGGACACTCTCTGAAGTAAAACGAGCAGTAAATTTTGCGTACCTTGACGAGAATCTATTCGATTTCTTGTGTACTAAAGAAACGAGAAAAAGTCTGTTGTCTGTCTTAGTTGGCTGGTGGTTCCCTGGTAGACTAGATGAAATCGAGGCAATCTCAAAGACTCAAGAATTTAGGAAGCCTATGATTGCTCTAGAGAAAATCAAAGCTTCACTGCAACTCAAAGGCATTATCTAGGAGATTTCATGGCTAGTGGCTAAAGACCTGAATTACTATATTCGCCGAATTAAATCCTTGAGGGTAAACGCCAGTAAGGGGTTGACTCCTTATCAACCCTTGCTTCTTTTGACTGTTTTTGAGCTAATAGAAAGAAATTATATTCAGGAAAATAGAATTTATCTAACGCCATCCTTAATATCAATATTTGTAAAATACAGAAGTCAGTTAAGCCCTTCGCATTATCAAGCAGATCTGGCACAGCCATTCTTTTTCATGAGTCGCTCAAGCGATCCTTTTTGGCATTTATTCCCTAAATCAGGAAGAGAAGTTGTTCTTGAGTCTGGTAGTAGGCTTAACCGAATCAACCTGCTTCGAGAAAATGTTGAATATGCTTATCTTGATGAAGAATTATTCAACTATCTTCAATCATCTATCTCTAGAAATGCATTGATTTCAGCTTTGGTAGATGCCTGGTTTTCTAGCCAACTCTCTAAGGTCGAAAAATTGATGGGTGTCAACCCGTTTAAGAATTTCACATACTCGGGCTTGGAAAAGAATTACGAACTACCCCTAGTAAGCGATTTAGATATAGCTAAGTCAGATGTAATTTTCGAGGCTGTTCGCGACACAACTTTTAGAAGAAATGTAGTCAATCTATACAACTATAGATGTTCATTTTGTCAGCTAAGAATTGTTGCTGGCGATGAAAGTAATATTGTAGGCGGTGCACACATTAAGCCATTTGCAAAATTCAAAGATGACAACTATTCAAATGGAATTTCACTATGTAAAAACCATCATTGGGCATTTGATCATGGTTGGTTCGGCATTGATAGTGATTACCGAATTTTAATCAAGCAAGGGTGGCTTGACGAAGATGCACCCTCCGACTTGCGCTTCATTCAGGAATATCATAATCAGGAGATACTTTTGCCCCACGATGAGGAATTCTTTCCTGATTTGAATGCTTTAGCTTGGCATAGAACTGAATGGAAGATAGCTAGCTAGTATTCATTCTCTATGTATAACTCTCCAAACTTTTTCGCCGCATCAGGATTAAGTGCTTTCAGGGCTCTGACGATTTCCAAAACTGTTTCAGCCGTTGGATCGCGCTTTTCGTTGACCCATCGATAGACGTTGTTGCGTTCCACATCCATAGCCACCGCCAGCGCAAACTGGCTGATGCTGTAATCCTCTAAAACCTGCTTGAGCGCTTTGCCTGCTTTTCCCATGCGTTCATGGTTTCAGAGTTTTACCCATCCAGACACATCCTAGTGGTTGACAGTCAACCTTCAGGCAGGGTAAATTACCTCGCAACGTCCTAATGGTTGACAAGATTATGCAAGACCAATCCCCCTCCGCCCGCTACAGTGCCCGCATTCTCAACCCCGAATCTTCCGGGCCGGTTCACCTCGAACTCACCCTCAAGCTCCACAGTTACCCCCACCCCGATCGCGAACCCGTCAAAATCCTCGTCATTGGCAGCAAGCAGTCGGTAAGCTCCATCGTCGTTGCCCTCCACCAGCTCGGCTTTGCCAAAATCTTTGAGTGGACAGACTTTCTCAGCGCCCCTAATGCTGACAGGCCGTTGCAGTTCCAGCCCCATGAGGTGATGAAAGCGTTGGTAAAGTATCTGCCCAGAGAGTAGCAGCAGTAATTTATCACAAAATCACCAGCCAAAAAATCCACGATCCCCGCCCTAACGCCGACACCACCACCCTCGGCCCCGACGAGTGGGCCATTCTCATCACCCTCTGCGACAACGACCCCATGTATCTCGAACTCGTCGCCAAACTCCTCGACACCGAGCGCAAATACCAAACCATGAGCCGCCGCACCGGCATCTACAAAGCCCTACAAGCCTGCTTTGAAACCAGCGCCCTCGCCAAAGTCCCTGCTATCCAGCGAGCCGAAACCATTCGCGACCTCAAAATCGCCGAAGAAACCGGCGATGTCGAGACCTTTCAAACCGCCTGGGCCACTCTCAAATACGGTCAAGTACCCCCTTCAAGCGAAGAAGAGTAGAGGCGGTAAAGGTGGTAAGGGTTCCCCAGGTACAATTGAGTCATTCTTAAAAGGCTGCGGGTCAATCTCTGCAACATATTATGCTGTCAGCACACGACCAAAAGATTTTGACAGAATTTGCCAGCAAAATCCGTGCCCAATTTCCCCATGCCAGCATTTGGGCGTTTGGCTCACGGGCCAAAGGCAGCGCCCAGCCCGATTCAGACTTTGATATTTGTGTCGTTGTAGATAAATTAGACCGCACCATTTGGAAAGCCATTAGCGATATAGCGTGGGAAGTTGGCTTTTACCATGACGTGGTTATTACCACAGTCAAATATTCCCGCCAGCAGTTTGAGGCCAGCCCTTATACAGCCAGCCCTCTCGTTCACAACATCCTCGCAGAAGGTATTGCTGCATGAGCCAGTCAGACGATATTGGTGCTCTGGTTAAAGCGCGACTTCAGCAGGCTCAAAATGCCCTAGACGCTGGGCAGCTTTTGTTTGAGCAAGACCTTTATTCTGACTCCATCAATCGTTGCTACTACGCCATGTTTTATGCTGTCTTGGCACTGCTCGTCACACGACAGCTTGGCACGTCAAAGCACAAAGGGGCAATTTCTTTATTTGATCGTGAGTTTGTCAAGACAGGAATTTTTAGCAAAGAAATGTCTATGTGGCTGCATCATACCTTTGAGCAGCGACTAGAGGCCGACTATGCCGATCTGATCGAGTCTTCTATAGAAGCAGCCAATGAGTGCTATGTGCAGGCTGAAAATTTTGTGCGCCAAGTGAGGGAGTACTTACAAACCCTATGATTTTCCTCGATCTCACCCTGCAAAACTTCGGCCCCTACGGCGGGCGGCACCGGCTCAACCTGCGACCCCACACCGTAGGCAATGCCCACCGCCCCATCATCCTCATCGGCGGGCTCAACGGCGGCGGCAAAACCACCCTCATGGATGCCCTGCGCCTCGTCCTCTACGGTCAACGCGCCCAATGCTCCAACCGGGGCACCCTCGCCTACGCCGACTTTCTCAACCAAATCAACCAGGCGATCGATCGCACCAAAAAAGACCTAGCCACCTACAGCCAACTCGCCATCGACCTCAAAAACACCGATCACCTACTCCAGTCCGCCGCCAAAGTAAAACAAACACTGGCCATCTTTAAACAAAAACTCAAACTCCACAAACTCAACCACCTCGAAGACCTCGTCACCAAACACTTCCTCTACCTACTCCGCAAACCCGACTTCGTCCACCGAGTGCAGATCGACACCGACACCCTTCGCCTCAGCCTCTACGACCACAACGGCGATCTGATCTTTCCTAAGCTAGCCACCAGGTCATCCTGCTTTCCACCGACACCGAGATTCGCGCCGAAGAAGTAGAGCGGTTACGGGGGCAGGGGCGATCGCGCGCGACTATACTTTGGAGTACGATCCAAAGCAAAGACAGACTTCGATAGCACCAGGCTATTTTTGGTAGCTCAGTCATGCAAATCGAACTTCCCCAAATGGCCATCAGGCGCTTTTGTCAACACCACCATATTCGTAAGCTATCGGTATTTGGTTCTGTGCTCCGGAAGGATTTTCAGCCAGAGAGAGCTGTCGATTTCTTAGTTGAGTTTGATCCGAACCATATCCCTGGCCTTATTCGCCTAGCAGGCATTGAGCTAGAGCTGTCCGAAATCATTCATCGCAAAGCCGACCTGCGCACCCCAAAAGACCTCAGTCAATATTTTAGAGAGCAGGTTCTCCAGACCGCCGTGGTGCAGTATGACAGCGCTCAATGACGATATTCGGCTTAGGCACATGCTCGACGCCGCGAAACAAGCGCTAACCTTCATGGAAGGCAAAAGCAATGTCTCCCTTGATGCTGATGCCATGCTATTACTAGCGGTAGTGAAAGCCATTGAAATCGTTGGCGAAGCTGCCGCTAAGATCACCAAAGAACGCCAAGCCACCATTCCGCAGATCCCCTGGCCCCAAATTATCAGAATGCGTAACCGGCTCACCCATACGCCAAGTTCGCCAAGCTCAGCCAGCAGGAGCAAAAGTGGGACCTACTGGAGGATGTGAAAGCCATTTTCGACCGGCGCGGCTGGGAGCAGTGCTTACTTGATCACGGGGTAGATTCGCGCGGATACCGAGTGGTGCGGCGGAAGGCAGCAGATTAATCGTTGAATCAGGGTTTCTCAATGCGAATTCAGGATTAGGCACCTACCGAGCCCACCCTCCTTTTGCTAAGGAACGGCTACCATTTCAGCAACGTCGCGGAATTTAGACAAACTATTCTTCCTCGCTGTAGTCTTCATCCTCATACTCTTCCTCATCTTCAAACTCTTCGCCTTCCGATTCTTCGGCTTCTTCAGATTCCTCTTCGTCCTCAGCACAATCTTCCTCTGATTCCTCGTCTTCGTACTCCTCTTCCTCCGATTCCTCGTCTTCGTACCCTTCGTCTTCAGATTCTTCCTCTTCCGACTCATCGTTTTCGCTACTGCCGTAGCTGAAGCCGTAGGATTCATCGGCGGCGTATTCTTGGCAGAGGGCATCTAGCTCGGCGACAAATTCGGTGCCGTCTTCAACGCTAAGGTCAAAGTTGAGAATATTGAGCAAATAGGGGCTGCCTTCGTCTTCCTCATACCCGTAGTCAAAGTAGTAGTTGTCTTCGCTTTCGACGTAGGTTAGACAGAGGGCCTCAAGCGCCTCTGTAAAGCCCTCGGGGTCTTCGGTGTGGATATAAAAGTCGTACAGCAAGAGTGAGCAGTCGTCGGCGAAGAAGGACTCGTCGTCTTCCCAAACGTCGGCACTAAAGTCGAGATCGCTGAGCGATTTTATAATCCATGAATCGTGACCGTTGTAGTCGTCGTGGATGACGTAGTCGTAGGGAACATAGCAGTAGCCGCGATCGCCCCACTCTGACCCCCAAGAGTTGCGCACAATAAAAAAGCGGTCTTTATCGGAGTAGCCAACGCACAGCATGGCGTGCCAGCCGTGAGTTTCGCGCACATTGTCAGAGCGTTTGGGCTGGGGCACTCGGCCTTTGTTGCGGGTGGCTTCGTCAAACGACTCAAAGGTGTTGAGGGCAAAGGCGATCGGGTAGCCTTCGGCCAGCGTATGCCGCCAGAGGTCTAGATCCGTATCAATAGCCTCAGCTTCAATAATTTTGAAATTGGCGGCGTGGTCGTAGGCGCCAGTATCCGGCTCGGTAAAGATCAGCTCTTCGTCATTGGGCCAGAGGTCTTCGGAGCAGGCGCCGTGCTGCATCAGGGTTTCGATCGCACAGTACATTTGGGTGCCACCGTCTTCGTTGTGACTGCCGGTCTGCGATCGCGCGTTGTAGTACACAAATAGACGACTTACGTCGGCGGCATCGCCCAGGTCGCGCTTGGCCAGATACTCGTAGGCCCCCACAAAGGCATTGGCTACGCAACTGTTGCCCACCTGCTCCTCCACCTCGGTCATGTGCCCGCGCAAATCAACTCGACCCGGTAGCTGCTCTTTCTCAAATCGCCCCACCTGGTGATGCTTAACGTTGTCTGGTTTTTGCCCCGCCTGGTAACCGCCAATGCGAAACTTTCGGTTCTGCGTAAACATGCTGGCCTTCCGGGATAACCCTTTCAGAGTTCCCAGGGTAGATCCGGCGACAGCAACATAACCGCAGGAGTTAACAGAATCAACATGCTGAATGGGCGACGATCGGGGGTGTGGGCACGGCGATCGTCGGGTTGGCCCTTTAAGCACCGGAGTTTACGGAATACCGGATGGGTGTTCCCTTGGGGGTAAATGTCCAAATATCCCGCTTGTGTTGGGGGCCGTAGCTGATGTGGATAGGGCGATCTGCTCCATAGAAGTAGAGGGAGTCAAACGGCAGTCCCTGGGTCACAATCCAGGCCACCAGTTCATCACTGGGCAGGTCGAGAATACGGAAATCACAGGCGGCCCCCAGGCGATTCGCGAAGCGATCCCTATGGGAATCGCAGTAGTACCGCCCATTCCGATTCACCTCATGGGCCATGTGCTGATCCAGACTGGGGGTAGCGATACCGTGCTTTTTCCTTGTCAGCGGGTCTTTCTTCGCCAGCCACCGCTTCAGATCTATTGAGCAAAAGCCGTAGGTGAGCTAAAAGCGTTGGCGTAGCCTCTCCGAGGGAGAATCGCGCCCAAATGCTTCAATCACTGGATCCACAAGGTGCTGACACAGCGCCTCTAGAGCTGGCATCGTCTCATCCAGATTCTTAGGAAACGGGTCAATCTGATCTGCGTACCGCTGGTAGGTCTGGGTACAGGTGCAGAACTCCACCAGCGTCAAATATTTCCCCAGAGTTGGTCTTGGCATATCAAACCTACTATTCCTGCCAAGCAGAGGCTACACCGAAGATTCTCTTGCCACCCCCCAAGAGTCTTACTTACGATTAAGATGGCTTATCGAGTCTATTGCTTGTATCCTGGCAGCTGCCTGCCCCACGGTATACAACTTTATTTTTCAGAATAGATCGCCCAAAATTACTTCAACTCTGAGCAGTATACAACTTTAAAAATTCTTGCCTTCAAAAAGAGTATGAGAAATCAATGGTTTCAGGGTTTTCTAGTATAGAAGTTTATTTTGTGTTTACACCCGTTTAGCCATGCCAACTCAACCTGAAACTAGACCTCTCGGCGAACTGTTGCGGCGGGCAGGATTGCTCTCTCAGGCCCAGCTTGAGGTGGTGCTTCAAGATCAGCAATGGCAGCCTGATCTGAGACTTGGCGACATTCTTGAGCTGCGCGGGTGGGTCAAGCGCGACGCCATTGAGTTTTTTGCTGAACAGTGGCCAAAGCTCGCTACGGGCAGCCGAAACAGCCCCATTGGCTATTACTTTCAGTAGGCGGGGCTGTTGGACTCGCAACAGATAGACGCTCTGCTGAAGGAACAGAAGCAGGCGGGGTTGAGAATTGGGGCGCTGGCGGTTTTACGCGGCTGGCTCTCTCAAGAGACCCTAGATTGGTTTCTGCGATCGCTGGCACCGGAGGAGTCTACGTCGTCGGCTTTTATCAAGCGGAAGCAACCGAATGGGGGCGATCGCACCAGCCAAGCCGCTCAGCCTCACTCAGCACCGGAGGTGGCTCGGGCACAACCCCGCCTGCCAAAGCCAACTCCAGGTCTGCCAACCGAAGCGTTAACCGAACCCAAAGCGGATGATATCTTCTGGGTTGATTAACACGGCGGCTAAACCATGGGCGTGGTAGCCCTTTCCTGATGACTCCAGAGCCGCTGGAGCAGACAACGATTGCCCTTAAGACTAAATCCTATTTGGTTACCCCCGGTTCAGCAGGGCGCATGCCATGTGCCCCTACGAATTGGCCTTTTGGGAATCGGGGTTTTGCAGGTCAAATTTGGTCTGGCTGCTGGATTTTATCGATCGCTTGAGGTTAAGAACCTTTAATCGTGAAATGAAACGTGGTGCCTTTACCCAGCTGTGATGTGGCCCACAATTTGCCACCATGATTCTCGACAATTTTTTTGCAGGTGGCTAAGCCAATACCCGTGCCGGGATAGATTTTTGCAGCCTTATCGCGATGAAAAATATCAAAAACTTTTTCGAGATCTTGTGAGTCAATCCCAATGCCGTTGTCATGAATTTCGAACAACCAGTATTTTTTTTGCTGAGCAGCAGATATTCTAATCTCAGGAGTCACACCGGGACTAACAAACTTGATGGCATTATCGATGAGGTTTTGCATCAGCTGGACCAGCTGCATTTCATATCCCACCACTAGGGGAAGTGGATCACAGGTTAGAGCAGCCTGATTCTTGATAATCGTGCTGTTCAGATTGTCTAGAACTTGATTAAACACGGCATTAAGATCAACCGGCTTCATCTCCTGGTTTTGGGAGCCTACCTTAGAGTAAGACAGCAAATCTTGAATTAGATGCTGCATGCGATCGCCCGATTTTTGCACCCGACTGAGGTAGTCAATGGCCATTTCATCAAAGTCGTTTTCATACTTTAGCAGCAAGACTTTGACAAAACCGGTAATGCTCTGTAGCGGTTGCTGAAGGTCGTGGGAGACCACGTAGGCAAATTGCTGAAGCTCTCGATTAGAACGCACTAATTCTTGATTGTGCTCTAAGAGCTGTTGCTTGAGTCGTTGAATACAGAGCTGATGCTCAATGCGAGCCAAGACCTCCATTTCTTGAAAAGGCTTAGTAATGTAATCTACCCCGCCTACGGCAAAGGCTTTAACTTTATCTAGAGCATCATCTAACGCGCTAATAAAAATAACTGGCACATCGCAGGTGTTAGGGTCGGCCTTTAACTGTTGGCAAACGGCATAGCCGTCCATGCCCGGCATCTTAATATCGAGCAAAATTAAATCAGGTGGGTCTGACTGCACCGATGCGATCGCTCGTGGGCCATTCAAAGCCTTCCGAACCTCATAGCCCTGGTGAGTGAGCATGGCCGATAGCACCCGTAAATTGTCGGGGGTATCATCTACTAATAAAATGTCTTCTTGTAGATCGCCTGCTGAATAGTTGACCATGCTATGACTTTGAGTTAGATAAAGAATTAAAAGTTGTTTTTAATCAAAATTTTTAAGTTTTGGCTAGTTTAACTTTGATTTAGTGAGTTGAATGATTTCGTCAAAATTAAAATTTTCTATCCAATGGATAAGGGTTTTTGCCATGTCATCATGCTCTTTAGGAATCTCTGAAACTAGCTTGAGCATAAGCCGATCGGCTCCCTTGATTGTTAGATCATGCAGTTGTTGAATCCAGGTTCTTGGCATTTGTGAAAGCGCTTCTTCAACGGCCTCAGGTGATAGCAGCGTTGAGTGAGTGAAGGAAGACTGAACTTCTGTTGCTATGTCTTGATTTTTGTAAAGATACTGCACATTCAAATGTTCAGCTATTTTGGCTAATAGAAGGCTTTCTTGAATCGGTTTGCGCAAAAAATCATCACAGCCGATTGCGATCGCATTGGCTTTGGTTTCCTCAAACGGGCTGGCGGTGAGGGCAATGATCTTGGTGCGAACGAAGGCAAGGGCAGATAGGGATGACATCTCTAGATAGGCTCTATTCTCGTCCCGCTGGATGGTTGTCACGTCAGCTTGGTTATTATCTATCCCTCTACTGTACTCAATAGCGCGGATAGTTTGAGTTGCCTTAATGCCGTCCATCACCGGCATTCGCAGATCCATTAAGATTAAGTGAGGATGCCATTGCTTCCAAAGGTTAATGCCAGCTTGACCATCCTTGGCATGGCATAGGTCAAAACCCAGAGGCTCAAGCAGTTTGACCAAGATCTGACTATTCTCCCACAGGTCTTCAACGATCAGAATGCGATAAGTGGGTTGACCAGGGGCCAGGGCGATCACCCGTTTGTTAGAAACCTGGTCTGCTGGGTGGGGAGCCTTAGCCAGATCAACCTGGATGTGAAATTTGAAGACGCTTCCTTGGTTAGGGATGCTGTGTACGGTAATATCCCCCCCCATGAGGCGCACAAAGGTCTGGCTGATGGCCAGGCCCAGGCCAGCACCGCCGTGGGTTAGCTGATCTGGGTTGACCTGGGTAAAGGGGTGAAATAACTGCTCAAGGGCCTCAGCTGCAATGCCTATACCGGTGTCCTCGACCTCAAAAACTAGAGTCATAGGCGAGGTAGAGGGTGAAGACTTTGTCGGTCTAACCCGCAGGGTGATGCGTCCAACTTCAGTAAATTTGATGGCGTTGCCGAGCAGATTCAATAGAATCTGACGTAGTTTCCCTTCGTCGGTAGCAATGTAACGCGGGACATTGGCGGCCGGTTCAAAGGCCAAGTTTAGGTGTTTGGCCTGGGCTTTTGCACTGACCATGACCTCTAGGTCATTTAACAGGTGAAACAGATCAAATCTGGTTTTATTGAGTTGAATTCTGCCCGCCTCAATTTTAGAAATTTCTAAAACGTCGTTAATCATGCTCAATAGATGCTGGCCGCTGCGATTAATAATTTTGAGGTGGGTGCGGTGGTCAATGGACAGCGCCTGATCGTGGCTAATCACTTGGGTAAAACCCAGAATGACGTTGAGTGGGGTGCGAAGCTCATGGCTCATGTGGGCTAAAAAATCGCCTTTAGCGCGACTGGCTGCCGCACTGCGCTCGGCCTCCCGCAGGGCAGCTTCTTTGGCCTCTTGTAGGGCGGCCTCGGCCTGTTTGTGGTTAGTAATTTCTTCTAAGATCAGCAAAAAACTAGGGTTGGAGGCGTTGCCCGTAAAGGGGTGCAGGGCACTTTGGGAGGGTAAGGGCTGAAGAATTAGATCAAACCAGCGATCGCTCCGGTGTAGATCGCTATAGCGGACGCTGTTGCCGAAGCCTAACTTGTCGAGACTGGTTTGCCACTGAGTTGCACTCAGCCAGTGGGGCACGACCGCCGGATGAATTAGGCTGCCCACGGTCGTCTGAAACAGCTGAGTGGCAACGGGGTTGCAGAACCAGATCAGGCCCTCTCCATCTACGGCCATTAGGCCCATCGGCAAACTGCGGGCGATCGCAATTTGCATCGCCTGAGATCGCCCTAGCTGTTGGGCCAGATCGGCTAGTTGGGCTACCTGAGACAGCGCACCTTTGGGTCGGGGGGGCTTTTGGGTAGATGTCCAGCCTGCCTGGGTATCGGCGGGCAGGTCTTGGTGATAGTGGTGCCAGAGGTAAGTCACCTGACGCCGCAGTAGGTAGTCTTCGCGGAGGCGATCGCAGAGGGCAACCGTAGCCGCAGTCAGGATAAATAGACTGATGGGAGCGGCCGTGGGTAGCCAGTAGTTAGCGTGAAACAGCAATAGGCTGAGCAGTCCCCACCCGCCGCATAGACCGACCATGGCCAACAGCTGTTGGCGGGTATTCCAGCCTGTCAGCAGCCAGCTAACGCTGGGCGCACTGAGCAGTAAGAGCAGCCAAAATTGCAGGCTACCCAAAGGGCGCAGCGCACTGTTTTGTAGTAGGTTATCGATTGCGGTGGCATGAAGGTATAGCCCACTGGTCGGCGGGTTGCGATCAAAGGGGTTGACGAGGGGGTCGAGTCCCGCCGCCGTTGCGCCGACTAGCACGATTTTGTTACGAAAGACTTGGGCATCAATGCGGCCTCGCAGCACATCGATAAATGAATAGGTGTCAATCTGGGCAGCGGGGCCAGGCCAGTTGAGCCAGAGGGGGGCCGCCATATCGGGAAGAAAAACCGAGCCCGCCACTAGGTTGTAGGCTTGGATTGCCGCAAACCCTAAGGCTGGCTGGCTCTGTAGCAGAGGATTGACTTGACGCACTAACCCGTCGGTGTCTTCCTGCCGCAAAATGTGACCCGTGGCGATCGCCGATTGATCTAAAATGGGCACCGGCTTGAGCATGTCTCCTTCGGCATCCCAGGCCTGGGCCAGCACCGTAGCCCCCTGCCGTTGGATGGCCTGGGCTAATGCCGCATCATCGGGGCTGGGTTCTGACCACAGCAGGTTCATCACCACCACACTGACCCGGTAGGTCGTGAGTTGATCGAGCAACTGCGTATAGTAGTGGCGTGGCCAGGGGAAACGCCCTAACTCTCTCAGGCTGACATCGTCAATGGCGATGATCACGACGCGCTCATCGACGGGCACCGGGCCGCGCAGGTCAAAGAGGCAACGGTAAGCTATCTGCTCTAGGGACTGAAAAATCTGTACCTGAAGCAATAATGCGATCGCTGTGGCCGCGATCGCACCTGAAAGTAGCCGCCATAGATGCTGACTAAGTCGCTTAGTCATAGGCAGCGTCCTGGGTTAGGGCTAAAACATCACTGGGCGAACTATCCATGGGTAGGCATTGCAGGCTTTGGCAAACAATAACTCTATTAAGCAACGTTCCTATTGAAGATGCGGTCTTAGCCTTTGGGGTCTGTCGCCATGAACCCATAGTTAGAAGTTACGTTAGAACCCTCCAAAATCCGTTGAGTAATCGTAATAATTTGGTCAAACTGAAAATTTCGATTCCATTCTGAAAGTGCAGCAACTAGAGATGATTGAGTGCCTGGAATATCCTGAATTAGCTTGGCAATTTGGTGGTCGGATCCTTGAATGGCAGCTCTATTGAGCCGGTTGACCCAGGCTGTCGACAATCCTTCCCCTAATGTTTTAATTATCATACCTTCAACGTCACTAGGCGAGACTACAGGGTTTTTTGGGAAAACATTGCTGTAAGTCCCTAGCTCTATGGGTTGAACCTGCACTTCTGGAGCTAGTTCTAAGGGCACTACTTCAACGGGAACATAGAAACGCACGTTTGTCCCCTGGCCGGGAGTACTCGACAGCGTTATATTGCCGCCGATTGCCTGAAGATATTGATGGCTGATATAGAGGCCAAGACCGACCCCACGCTCTGATCGTTGTCCTGACTCAGTTTGTGAAAAAGCTTGAAAAAGACGGCTCATCTCGTAGTCAGCGATTCCAGAACCAGTGTCTTCAATTTCAAAAAACAGAAGGATGGGGTTGTGTCTTGCTCCCTTTTTAGTGCAATCAAGAGGAGGCAATTTTCCCCAGCCGCTATCCTCGGTCATCACCCGCAGACTGACCTGTCCTGAATCCGTAAACTGCACGGAATTCTTTAGAAGCTGTAGCACAATTTGGCGCAACTTGCTGACATCTGCTCGAATAAGTCTAGGTACGCTGGAGCTGAGGGAAAGATCGAAATTAAGCCCCTTTTTCTGAGCCTGAAACTGCCAATCTGACGCTATAGATTTTAAGAATGAATATAGGTCAAAGGTCTGCTCACTGAGAGAAATTTGATTGGATTCTCCTTTGGTGATGCTTAAAATTTGGTTGATAATTTGTAGAAGAAGACGAGCGCTCTGATAAATACTTTTAACATAGTCTTTATGCTCTGGAGAAAGAGCTAAGCTGTTATTCATTAGCCCAGAAAACCCTAATATGCTGTTTAAAGGGGTCCGAAGCTCGTGGCTCATGCGAGCTATAAAATTGCTTTTTGCATGATTGGCGATTTCGGCAGCCTCTTTAGCATCCTGTAAGGCTGATTCAGTCTTTTTGTGGGCCTCAATTTCCTGTTTCAACTTTTGGTTTTGCGTTGCCAGCTGATGTTGTAACCGTTGGATAGTGAGCTGGTTGGCAATTCGCGCTAATATTTCCTCCGTATGAAAAGGCTTGGTGACGTAGTCAGCACCCCCCATTTGAAAGGCCTTAACTTTGTCTACTACATTGTCAAGCGCACTTAAGAAGATAATAGGAATATCTTTTGTGCTGGGGTTGGCTTTGATTTTTTGGCAGACGGCATACCCATCTAAAACAGGCATGCAAATGTCGAGCAAAATAAGATCTGGCGGACAAGAGTTAATGCTGAGCAGAGCCATTTCGCCATTGGTAACACAGCGAACCTTATAGCCTATATTAGTCAGGCTAGTAGATAAAACTCGTAGATTGTCAGGGGAATCATCTACGATCAGAATGTTGCCACTGTAGTTGCTCTCTGCGCTTGAGTTCATCTGGGTTAGGGTGAGGCTAATATCAGCGGTATGACAAGTTTCTCTAAGCTTAGCTCTCCTGGCAACGGTGGATGAACAACGCAGATAGACCTTGCTGCTAAAATCCTAACCGACTGTGTTTGATGGCTAAATGAACTCCTGTGCCTAAAGCGTAAAGCTCAAATGTGACATCTCTGTGGAGGGTTGCCAGATTTGGGGGTTAATCAAAATGTTGATTGATGGACAAAACCGGTGAAATGTCTACTATAGCTAAAGCCAATCAGGTTAGGCCAAAGCCGTCATTCCTGTGTAGAGCCTGCCCTCGCGAAGGCGTGGAGCGGAAATCCACTAGCCCGTAACTGCTCTCAAATGGGTTTCCGTTATGGCGATATGGCGTAGGCTCGGGGGCGCGACTGATGCTGGGGTTGGCAAGCGTTAGCGCTAGTCGCTATCCCAGTGCAGAGCTGCGGCAATTTGATCCCCTAGTAGGCCGGGGTCAAAGGGTTTGGCCATGATGGCCTGGGCCCCGAGCTCAGCGTATTGTTGATCAGAGACAATACCGCCCGTTGCCGTCAACATGATCACCGGAATGCGCTGAGTCGCCGGGGTTTTTTTGAGGGTGTCAAGGGTGGTCAGGCCATCTACGTCGGGCATGATGACGTCTAGTAAAATGGCATCGGGCTGGTATGCGGTGGCGATCGCCACCCCTTCTTGCCCAGAACAGGCCGTCAGCACTTGCCACTGCTTCGAGATCTGGAGACTGACCTTAGCAATTTCACGAATATCGTCTTCGTCGTCAATCACCAGGATTTGTTTGACCATCGTGCTAGACCGACTCACCACACCTAATTGTCTCTACCGTCTAAGGATACGCTGTCACCCTCGATTATTCCCGGCTCACTGCCCCAACCAACCAAAAGGGTTGCTTTTGTAAACAGGGTTTGGGGCTAGTCGATGGGTTCACGCCAGGTTTGCCAGGGGCGAATTGGGCTCAGTGGTGGTTTAGGCCGTGGCTTCAAGGTGGGGCTGGGTCAGTCGTAAGATTACTTCAAACTTGTACTCCTCCAGACATCGACTGAGGCGATTGATCAACTCAGTATGCTCAGCCGGAATTTGCTGAATGAGTCGAGCCGTATCGTAGCTATCGCAGAGTAACGCCGTCTGATAAAGAGCGGCGATCCAGTCGGGTGGCATGACTTGAAGGGCACTGGCGTCGAGGCGAGAGGAGATTTGAGGTTCTGGTGATTCGGCGTGGCGATATTGCAGGCCCAGGTGGTCGGTTATTTTGCCCAGCAACTGATCAAGCTGAACGGGTTTGCTCAAAAAGTCATCGCAGCCTGCGGCAAAGGCCTGGCTGCGCTCATCGTTAGAAGCCTGGGCTGTCAGAGCGATGATGATGGGGTCAGGAAGGCCGCTAGCCTTCGCCTCTGACCGAATGCGGCGGGTCGTGTCACAGCCATCTTGGTCTGGCATGCGTAGATCCATCCAGATCAGGTGGGGCTGCCACTGCCGCCAGCGGGCGATTGCCTCGGCTCCACTGCTAGCCTCTTCTACCACCAGCCCAATTTGGGAGAGGGCCGCCACTAGCAAATAGCGGTTTTCGGGCTGGTCGTCCACAACTAAAATGCGGTAGGTGGGCTGCCCTGGGGCCAGGCCAATCACTGGACCGAGATCGTTGTCTAGGGCGACATCTTCGGCCCTGCCCAGCGCAAAGGGCAGCGAGAAACAAAAGGTGCTGCCCTGGCCTTGAGTGCTTCTAACGGTCAGTTCACCCCCCATTAAGTGCACTAGACTGCGGCTGATCGTCAGCCCCAGGCCGGTACCTTCTAAAGAAATTTTGCCGGCTTTGGCCTGGGTAAAGGCATCAAAGATCGCTGTGAGTTCAGTGGGAGCGATGCCGATGCCCGTGTCTTCAACGCTAAAGGACAGATGGATGACGGCGTCTGAATCGGGCTCAAACCTGCCGCCATCGGCGGGTAAACGGGCAACCCGTAGAACGATGCTACCTTCTTCGGTAAATTTGACAGCATTGCCCAGCAGATTGATGAGCACTTGACGCAGTTTTTGGGGGTCAACAATGATGTACTGGGGCAGATCGGGTGCTAGCGCCAGGTTGAAGCGGAGATCTTTGTCTTCGGCCTGCTCTTGGAACATGGCTTGGATGTCGTGGAGCAAACTGAAAAGATCGGTGCTTTCGGGCTCAAGGGTGATGCGGTTAGCGGAAATTTTAGACAGATCGAGAATGTCGTTAATCAGGTGCAGAAGATGGTCGCCGCTGCGGTGCATGATGCGGATATAGTCGCGCTGCTGGGCTTGGAGGGAGAGATCGGCGTTTAAGATTTGGGCAAAGCCTAGAATGACGTTGAGGGGGGTGCGCAACTCGTGGCTCATGTTGGCTAAGAACTCATCTTTGAGACGGGTGGCGCGGCTCAACTCTTGGTTGGCAATGGCAAGCTCTTGGTTGCGCTCGGTGAGGGCCTGCTGGGCCTGCTGTCGCTCGGTGAGTTCTGATTGCAACTGCTCAACCAAAATGGACTGCTGAATGGCGATCGCCAACTGGTTGGCCAACTGCTGTCCTAGTTCAATGTCGGTCTCGAGCCATTGGCGAGGGCCACTACACTGATGAATACACAGCAGCCCCCACAGACGATCGCCACAGAGCAACGGTATCACCAGGTTGGCGCGTACCTGAAGCTGGGCTAGAAGCTCGACATAGCAGGGTTCTAAGTCATCTTGGTAGATGTCATTGGCGATAGAGTAGTGACCTTTGGTGTAGAACGCCGCCTGTCTTGCTCCAAAGCAGTGATCGCGAATGGGACTGGCGATCGCAGGTGCGAAGTCATTGACCACAGCCTCGGCCACCAGCTCACCGGCGTTGTAGTCAGCGTGAGAATAAAACTTAAAAATTCCCACCCGGTCAGCCTGGAGACAGGCGCGAATCTCTTGGCAGGCGGTGTTGAAAATAGTTTGAAGATCTAGCGATTGGCGAATGTGCTGGGTGATTTCCCGCAGCAGGGTCTCGCGCTCGGCTTGCAGGCGAATGGTCTGTTCGGCCTGTTTGCGATCGCGAATATCGATCACCACCGCCAAATTGCCGACGATCTGTCCGTCTTCATCGCGCAGCAGAGAAATCATGGTCTCCGTCCAAATCCAGTCGCCATTTTTGTGGCGCTGGCGTCTTTCTAGTCTGAGGTTGTCAATCTCACCGCGCAAAATCTGCGCGACTGGCTCTCGGTACTGGGCGAAATCCTCCGGGTGGATGAGATCTTCGATTGTGAGGGCCAGCAATTCTGCTCTGGAATAGCCCAGCAGATCGCAAAAATACTGATTGGCTTCTGTAAATTGCCCCAGCGTATCGACTTGATTAATTCCTGCTAGAGCCTGGTCAAAAATAGCGCGGAGTCGGGCTTCACTGGCTTGTAGCGCGGCGTTGGCCCATCTCAGATCGCGAATATCTACCACGATCGCCAGATCAGAGACGACCTGCCCGGCTCCATCTCGGATGGCCGACAGCGTCGCTTGAGTCCAGATCCAGTCACCCTGCTTGTGGCGATAGCGCTTCTCGATGGTGACGAATTCTAACTCTCCCGTAAAGAGACGAGATATTGAAGCTGGGTTTAAATCGTCGGGGTGGGTAACATCTCGAAAATTCAGGCTCAGTAACTCAGCTTGGGTGTAGCCCAATAGATCGCAGAAATATTGATTGGCTTGGATGAACTGCCCTGAGGCATCTGCCTGGTTGATGCCCACTGCCGCTTGCTCAAAGATGCCCCGAAACCTAGCCTCACTGGTCTGTAGGGCCTCTGCCGCCCGCTTGCTGTCGCTAATATCGCGATAGATGCCAATAAACCTGACCGGATTGCCCTGCTCGTCCCACTCAATGATTTTTCCCTGCACCGAATTCCATTTATAGCTGCCATCTTGGCAGCGAATGCGGTGGGTGCTTTCATAGATCTCGGTGTGGCCCGCGATATGCTGACTGACATCCGCCTGCAGCTGGGCTTTGTCTTCGGGATGAATCCGGTTGTCCCACTCAGTGATGCTGTTGCTGAGGGGTTCATCTGGATCAAAGCCCAGAAAGGCTTTCCACTGCTTTTCATCAAACACCACCTGATTGGTCTGCATATTCCAGTCCCAGGTGCCGGTGCCGCTGCTGTCGAGAGCTAGCTGTAGCCGCAGTTGGCTGGCTTGGAGGGCTATTTCGCTCAGCTTGCGATCGGTGATGTCGAGGGCAGTCCCAAACAGCCGCACCACTTGGCCGTTGCGATCGCGCTCAACTCTGCCGCGCCCCTCGTGGTAGCGCATAGAGCCGTCAGGCAAGAGTGCCCGATAGTCGAGACGATAGGGTGTTCCGGCTATGGCGGCTTGGTTAACCAACTGCTGCAACAGTTCGACATCGTCGGGATGAATCAATTGCAGGTAGTCGGCATAGGTCGGCTCACCCTGAGCTGGGTCGAGGCCAAACATGTGAAAGAGTTCGGGAGACCAGGTGATTGTTTGGCTGGTCAGATCAAACTCCCAGTTGCCAATGTGGGCGACCTGCTGAGCCTCTAACAGGGCCGCTTGTAGGGTGCTGCGCTCTAGCTCAGCTCGCTTGCGTTCGCTAATGTCTAAAATGATGCCGTGCCAGGCCACCTCACCATTGGGGCGCTGCTCTGGACGAGAGCTGGCTTTAAGCCACTTGGTTTTGCCCGAGGGAGTGATAATCCGCCACTCGCACGTAAACGTTTCCATCGCCGCTAGACTAGCGCTGTAGGCCTTGCGGTACCGCTCTCGATCGTCGGGATGCATTTGCTCAGAGATCAACGATCCGTTCTGTAACAGATCGGCTACCGAAATCTCATGAATCTCCTCAGCCGCCGGGCTCAGGTACTCAAACCGGACAATGCCTGTCGCACCTTCGATCACGGTGTAAATCACCGCCGGAGACGCGGCTACTAGGCGTTGAAAGCGGGTTTCACTGGCGGCCAGCGCCAGTTCGGCCTGCTTGCGATCGTGAATATCTTGCCCTACCGACTGTAGCTCTATCAGGTGGCCTTGTTCGTCATAGAGGGCTTTGTTGGTCCACTTGGTCCACCGGACTTCCCCTTTGGCATATACGCGGTTTTCGACCGTGCTGATCGGGTGATCTGGCGACAGCGCCGCTAGGCATCGATTGATTACCGGCTGATCGGCGGGGTACACCCTAGGCTCATAGCTGCGCCCTTCTAGGTTTGCCCTGGGCAGGCCAAAATAGCGACAGTAGGCATCATTGACAAAAATTATGCTGCCGTCTGGTTTGAAGCGGGCAATCAGCTCTGTTTGCTCTTCTAAGATCGAGAGATAGCGAGCTTCCGCAGACTGAAGGGTGGCGGCGATTGCCTGACCTGGGCCAGTGGCGGCAGCCATCGGCTTTGCAGCAGTGCGTTGGCCAATGGTTAGACTCAGGGCGACTGCCTCTAGGCCAGCACACAGTGCGATCGCCAAAGTGAGACTGCTCTCTGCCGTCGCTAGCGAGTTAACCAGCAGTACTCCAATCAGGCCTGCAACCGCCGCAGCCTGTAGAACCAGGGACAGCAGCAGTGTAGAGCCCACAGAACGGGTTGACTCACGACGTTGACGCACAGCAATGCCTAACTATTGGTTATCCATCAATTATCCCATTGGAGAAATGATGTGAACTTGGAGGAGGGATAGTTTTGGCCATGTGCAGTTTTGCTCAAACCTATAGCCAAGGGCGGCAGATGCGTTTTACTTAACCTTACCCGCTTCACGGCTCTACCTAACACACCTCAGGCATTGTTTTATGGAAGTCTGTGACTCTAATCCGCTAAATAAGACTCTGGCAGTTGCTCTAGATCAGTCGGTTTGGGCTGGCCATCTGAGCCGTGGCCAATCAGCTTTCCTAGGCTACGAGATACGTCGTCAGCGCTAAAGTCACACGTATCCTCAGCTTTAGGACGCCAGCGTTTAGGTATGGAAGAGTTGGATTGGTAACTTGAAATTCTAGACGAGTAACGCATATAAAATCCCCCTGAAAACGTACCAAGCTAGCAATTGTTCTAGTTAGTGTGTGAGATGCACCAATCCTTGGCTTCAGCCTTGATAAGTGGTGTAATCTCTTGGGATGAAACAGGTTTTCCAAAGTAAAATCCTTGCCCATAGTCACAGTTGAATGATCTTAGCCAGGCTACATGGCGGGTGCACTCTATTCCTTCTGCGATCACTTCAACTCCTAGGTTGTGGGCTAGCCCAATGATGGACTGAATAATCGTAAATCCTGTGCTGGTTGCATCATTATCCATGCCATTTATGAATGATTTATCGATTTTGAGAGCATCAATGGGTAAATCATGTAAATAGCTAAGAGATGAATAGCCAGTGCCAAAGTCATCAATGAAAATCTTAATGCCTATTTTTTCTAGCTCCTTGAGGATAGCGATCGAGGATTGAATGTTGGCCATGATAGTAGATTCGGCTATTTCTAGCTTTAGTCTGTGGGCACCAAATTGGTATTTACCCATTACGTGGTAAATAGTATCTAGAAAATCAGGAGCAGAAAATTGGCGCTTGGAAATATTGATACTCAAAAATAGGGGGAAACTATGGGCAAGTTTGCTTTCCCACTCTCTAAGCTGCTTGAGAGATTGCTGTAAAGTCCATTTGCCGATCGCATCCGTTAGCCCGGTTTCTTCAGCTTGCCCAAAAAAATGATGAGGCTCAAGTAGCCCTTTTTGAGGATGAAGCCATCGGATTAAAGCTTCTAGCCCAATCATTTTCTGAGTTTTGAGCTCGAATATGGGTTGATAGTGAAGCACAAATTCTTGGCGCTCAATAGCTCGCTTAAGAGCACTGTCGAGCTGTAAAAACCCCAGCATCTTATCATTATCTGCATGTTCGAAAACAGTGTATTGAGATCGACCAGAAGCTTTTGATCGATACATCGCAATATCGGCATCTTTAATAATTTCTTCGACATTATTATAAACTGTCTTGCTAAAAGCTATGCCAATGCTGGCGCTGGGAAAAATTTCTCTATTTTCTAGCGTGAGCGGTAGAGAGAGCTTTACTTGAATTCTTTCTGCTACTTCAACCGCATCATCAACGGTTTGGATGTCGTGTAGCAAAATAGCAAATTCGTCGCCCCCTAGCCGCGCCACAGTATCCTGAGGTCGAAGGCAGTCTTTGAGCCTGATGGCAACATCAACCAGCAGCTGATCTCCAGCCAGATGACCAAGGCTATCGTTAATTATTTTGAAGCGATCTAGATCAATAAACATTACGGCGAAATTATAGCTTTTCTTTCGCTTCTTTAACGACACAGAAATCGCAACTTTTTCCATGAAAAGATTACGACTGGGAAGCCCGGTAAGACTGTCGTGAGCAGCCTCCATCAGGATTTTTTTCTCTAGTTTTTTCCGCTCGTTTATATTTCGAATGATTACAACTTTTTGGTGATTAAGGCTAGAGTAAATTCTAGCTTCGCAAAACAAAAACTGATTACCTACAGGTAAGGAGGATTCAAATTCTTTGGCAACCTGCGAATTTTCTAATTGGCGAATGTGTTTAAACAAATTAATGGCAAAATTGATTGAAAAACACTCGGCCACAGATTGCCCAAGATGGCGAGAGGATAGCTGTGGTAGCTCAGGATCGGTGGCATTTTGAAATCCTAGTATGTGGCCGTCTGGATCAAGACTAATGATGAGATCGGGAAAGCCAGAAAAAAAGCCAATCTTAGGCTGTGATCCACAGCTTATTGGGGCCGAATTTGAGATAGAAGCTTTGCTTTGAAAAGCGTATTGACCACTATTTTCTTGATCAGCTGTATCAACATCATGAGTTGTTATTTCGGCGCAAACTCCACGACAAAATGTAATTACGTCACCGACGTTAAGTTTTTTCTTTTTAACAATCTTGCCGTTGACCAAAATGCCGTTTTTGCTAGGGCCAAATTCTGGATCGCCATCTACAATGTAGTAGCTACCATCTAGCAAAACTAAGCTGGCATGGGAACGAGACACACCTGGGGAAGACAACCGGATATCTTTGTCTGAGTCGCGCCCAATTGAGTAATAGTTTTTTCCCAGGGTCACTGTGATCTCATCGTTACCATCTTTAATGGTAAGTGTTAGAGCCGTTAGAGTTGACTGGGTTAACGGACAAAGATCATTTTTCTGGGTAGATTTCATTTCGTAGAGCACCGACGGAGACAAAGCTTACCTAATTTTTTATCAAAATGTCTAGGTTTTTTGTAGATCGCAACTCAAGACTGAGGATGTCGGTAGTCGCAGTTTTTAAGTCGAGGCTATGCCTTTATTCCTAGGCTCTAGGGACTGTATCGGCTTTGGGATTTTGGTGGTAATCGCAGGCCGGCATAGAGTTGCCGGCAACGCTAGATCTGTTTTCTAACATCTGTCCCATCAGCATAGACGAGATCGTGATCTCATCCATAGGCCTAGAGAAAAAATATCCCTGCATTTTTTTGCAGCCCAGCTTTTTGAGGCAAAGAAAATCTTCTAAAGTCTCTACTCCTTCAACTATGACATCTAAATTTAGTCTTTGGGCAAGTATCAAAATAGCTTCACTCATGGCCCAATTTTTGCTATGAATAAAGGATCGATCGAGCTTTAGGGTGTCGAAGGGAAGCTCTTGTAGGCGACCTAAGGACGAGTAGCCAGTACCAAAGTCATCAATATAAAGCTGTATGCCAATCTGCTGTAACTGTACTAGAGTCTCTAGTGCTAAACGTTTATTTTCAATCAGAGCGCTTTCAGTGATCTCTAGCTTTAGACTAATGGGAGAGATATGAGTTTGCTTAAGAATCTGATCGATTTGCTCCGGGAGTCCAGGCTGTAATAACTGTAAAGCGGAAAGATTGACACTGATACTAAGGGGAGAAATAGAGGGGAATTCTGTTTGCCATCGCCGTAACTGATGACAGGCTTGCTTTAGTAAAGAGAATCCCATGGCATAGATTAAGCCAGTTTTCTCTGCCAATGGAATAAAAATTTCTGGCGAAATGACACCCCGGGTGCTGTGCTGCCATCGAGCTAAGGCCTCAAAGCCAATAATTTGATTGGTTTCAAGTGAAACAATGGGTTGGTAGAGCAAAAATAGTTCTTCTTGCTCTACTGCTTTGTGTAGGTCATTTTCGAGCTGTAGCAGCTCGATTTTTGAATCAGAAAGCACCGTCAACAGAGGGGTAGGCGTCACCTCTAGGGCATCGGCTAGGCGGACTAGTCGATCGGTGTTGTTGATCGCAATGGCCAGCAGCCGCTGCCCATCATCGGATAGTGCTCCAAAATGCTGACCTCCCAAAAGTTTTAGCGCCCCTTGTATCGATGTCAGTGGGGTTCTCAGTTCGTGGCAGATGCGTAGGGACGAATCGTGGGTGGGATGGATTAAGTCGCGAGTGGCTAAGGTCGTATTGTTAGCGGGCTGAGCTGGAGGAAAAAGAGCCATGAAAATTCTACGCAATGCGACTAAACAAGGAATTAACCAGGGACACTGGAAGAAGTTGGCGGCACGATCGCGTCCTGAAATGGGGGCGTTCGCAGGATGGAGCGGCAGCTTTAGCGATTAACGGGGTCTGGAGTGATCCGATCTGCTGAGGGGAAGGCTTCAGTATCACTCTAGAAAATAAATGTGGCTTTTCTGTGAACACTAAGGGTGGGTCGTTACCGGAACTGTGGCGCTGGGCTGGACCGGTAATGGGCCTAGATCGTGAATCTTGTGCGTTTTCACCGCTAGGGTCGGGAGTAGCAGGGCGACTGATTGCACTCTAGGTGCTTGAGCGGCAAGGCCGGTGGAGATGTAGCTGAACTGGCATACTTCCGCTCTAAGTCCCCTTAAGCTGTGGTACTTACACCATATCTCTACTCGATCTGGGCTCACCGGTAGCCCTCTTTTAAGCTGGAGGAATGAAAAGCACCGTCACCATGCCATCACTGAGTTAGTTCCCGAAATATGTCAGACAGTCAAGCCTTTGAGAACCTAATGATCACGGAGCCAAAGGAAATCTTAGTCGTCGACGATACCCCCAATAATTTGCGGCTGCTGCTGCTGGCTTTGTCGGCAGCCGGATATTTGGTACGTTGTGCTAAAAGTGCAGCCCTGGCCCTTAATCGGCTACAGGAAACCCTCCCCGATTTGGTGCTGCTAGATATTCGTATGCCCCAGATGAATGGCTACGAACTTTGCCAAAGGCTTAAGGGCGACGCCAGAACCCGCGACATTCCTGTTATCTTCCTCAGCGTGTCCGACGACACCCGCGATAAGGTGCGGGCCTTCAACCTAGGGGGCGTCGACTACATTGCCAAACCCTACCAAATTGATGAAGTGCTGGCTCGCGTGCGTTATCAGCTTCAGGTGCAGCGGCAGCAGCAACAGCTTCAGGTCGAAAACGATCGCCTTCGCCATGAGAATTGTGAACAACAGCGATCGCTAATCCATATAGAGCAGTCATACCAACTGCTCAGTCAGGTACTCAATTCTCTAGCCGAGGGTGTGGCCGCCTTTAAAACCACCCGTAACCAGCAAGGAGACATTGAAGATTTTCAGTGGTTGATGGGCAATGCTGCCCTGGCCGACTGGGTGGGGCGATCGCCCGTTGAGTTGGCGGGTGTCACCCTTTCTGAGATCCTGGCTGACAACCCCCACAGTGACGATGTGTTTAATCTATTTGTTCAAGTGGTAGAACAGCATGAGTCGTTACAGTGCGAACTACTCTGTCAACCCAACGGCGAGATTCCGTTGTGGTTTGAGCTGATGGCCAGTCGCTTGGGCGATGGTCTAGTTGCCCGGCTTAGCAACATGACTCAGTACAAACAGGTGGTCGCCCAAATGCAGGCCACGATCAGAGAGCTTCAAATCTTAACCACCCAGGATGGACTAACCCAGGTGTCTAATCGGCGAGCCTTTGACCAGTATCTTCAGATGGAGTGGCAGCGGCTAGCCCGAATGCAGCAGCCCCTATCGCTAATCATGGGCGATATTGATCGGTTTAAGCGATTTAACGATCTCTGTGGCCATGCCATTGGCGACGAATGTCTGCGGCGGGTAGCCGAGGTCATAGCCGCTGTCGTCAAGCGCCCCGCCGACATGGTCGCTCGCTACGGGGGCGAAGAGTTCGCCATTGTGCTGCCCCATACGACTAGGCAGGGTGCGGCTCAAGTTGCTGAGCAGATCCAGAGGGCGATCGCCAGCCTTCGGTTAGGGGTTCCGCAGCCAGAGTGTGAGCGGGTGAGCCTGAGTTTGGGAGTGGCAAGCCAAATTCCCCTGCCGACAGGCACGGCAGATCAGTTATTGGCAGAGGCCGATAGCGCGCTTTACCAGGCTAAAGCCCAGGGGGGCAACCAAATTTGTCTCAGTAGTTCAAACGCTATTTAGCAGACAGAACCGCCTAGTCCTCTGCAGTATCAGTCGGCCAACTATACCCGAGACCCGACACCCGACACCTTGAACCCACTCACCTATCCCCGTTGGCTTGGCAGACGACTGGGTCGTTATTGCCGGGGTTCCCCCAACGGGTAAAAACAGGCTCGCCAGAAAAAGGTTTCCGGTTTCACAAGATTGTCACAGTTAATTTCCATGATGGAACTGTTCCTGAAATTGACACTTTAACTGTGGGAGCAGGGCTCATTTTGCAGGGTTGACGAATTTTCAGCTCTTAGAACCTGGGCCAGGCTCTCACAGTTATTTCTGCCCTTATGCAATCTTTCTCAGCTTTAACCCCAATCACTGTGTTATGCATAGCCTGTGGCCCCGCGGATAATGCCCTTTTGCGGCGGTGGCTAGGATGTAAAAGTGGCTACCGCCTAATCTTTGGGGAGCAGTCTAGCGGTTCTGCTCCCCCTATCATTGGCCCCCCGGTGGTGATGGTACTGGGTAGCAGCCTAGGGCTCGACGGCCTAGCGGCTCTAAAATCTCAGTGGCCAATGGCTAAAGCGGTTATCGTTCTGGAGCCTAGTCAAACCTTAGCGATCGATGCCTGGCTCAGTTGGGGGGGCGATGCCTGTTTACCCAGTACCCAGTTCTCTGAGATGGACCTTGTTTACACCATCGATTGGCTGCTTGCTCAAGCTATTGTTCACGATAGGCTGAGCGATCCTCCGTTAGAGCCTGTTTTTGCAGATCGAGAGGCGCGACGGGCGATCGCGCTAGCCCCTGGTCACCCCCCCTACCGAATTTTGATCGTAGATGATGACTGGAAAAGGCGTGTGCTGCTTCAGACTCTGCTGGCACCGCTCGGGTTTGAGCTTCAGGTAGCCACGAGCGGGCAAGAGGCTATTCTGGCTTGGGCCAGTTGGCAGCCCCATTTAATCTTGATGGAGATGGCCATGGCCGAGATGGATGGGGCTGAAACTGTGCGGCACTTGCGCACCATTGAACAGCGTCAGCTACAGCCCGAGACTCCGGCAGAGTTGTTTGTGCCCGCAAAAATCATTGCCCTAGCGGAGAGAATAGAGGGGGGATACCGGGCTCTCCTTCAGGCCGGCTTTGACGACGCGGTGGCTAGGCCCCTGCGGTCTGATAGCCTGCTGCAAAAGATAGCTGACTATCTGGCTGTAGAGTATATCTATGCCCCTGGTCATGTTTAGACCTGCCCCTGCTTCTGTCATGGGCCACTACGCCCCAGCCCCGGCTGATGTAACCATCCTGGTTGTCGATGACTCCCTCGAAAATTTGAAGCTTTTGTCGAGGGTGCTTCAGCAGCAGGGCTATGGGGTGCGCTGTGTCAGAAGTGGAGAAATGGCGTTGACTGGGGTACGGGCTATGCAACCCGACCTGATTTTGCTGGATATTCGAATGCCTGGGATGGATGGCTACGCCCTGTGCCAATGCCTCAAAGCCGATGCTGCTACCCAGTCCATTCCAGTGATTTTTCTCAGCGCTTTAGGGGATGTGGCTGATAAGGTTAAAGCGTTTGATGCAGGGGCCGCCGATTACTTAGCCAGACCTTTTCAGGTAGAAGAACTGGTGGTGCGGGTGGCCAACCAACTGACGATTCATGCCCTGCAGCGCCAGACGGTAGCTCAAAATCAACAGCTTCAACAGGAGATTCGCGATCGCACCCTAGCCGAGGCCAATCTGCAACAGGTGACGGCCCGCCTGATAGACAACTCTGAATCCCTCGGCTACTTTAGTCGCAGCCTTAAAGAACTCCACCGCCTCAGCCTGACTCGGTTTGCCAGTTTTGATGAGTTGTTGTCCGACTATCTCCGCACCGGGTGCCGAATGTTGGGGTTTAGCGGCGGAATTGTGGGCCGCATTGATGGGCCTGACTACGTGGCTAAGGCCATGGTGGCCAACCTGCCGGGCCTCGAACCCGATCTGCGCTGTAGCCTCGACGATACCTTCTGTGGCATGGCGATTCGGCATCAGATTACGGTGAGCTTTGACCATGTGGGGGCGATTCCTGAACTCAGGACGCATCCGATCTATCAGCAGCTCAAGCTGGAGGCCTACCTGGGCACACCGATTGTCGTAGAGGGTGACGTTTACGGTAGTCTTTGTTTTTTTGACACCGCACCCCGGCCCCAGGGCTTTAAACAGCACGAAACCGAAATCATTGAGCTGATGGCCCAGAGCATTAGTAAGGTGATTAGCACCCATCGGCTGGAGCAACAGCAGCAGCAGGCCAAAGCTGAACTCCTAGCCAGCGAGCAAAAGTTTCGTCAGCTAGCGGAATACATCGACAGCGTGTTTTGGATCTATGAGCCCCAAAAGCGCCAGTTCTGCTACGTTTCGCCAGCCTATGAGAGCATTTGGGGCCGAAGCTGTAGTGAGCTGTACGAAAACCCCGCCGCCTGGATTGAGGCCGTACACCCCAGCGATCGCAGACGGATCTGTAGTCGCTTGCCCGACCGCAGCGATGCCGCCGCTCTAGCCAACTTCAGCTACGACGAAGAATTTCGCATCGTGCAGCCTCAGGGGCAGCAGGCTTGGGTGCGGGTGCGGGCCTTCCCGATTCGCGATGCCGAGGGAGAGGTATATCGCCTGGTGGGCGTGGTCGAAGACCTGAGCCAGACCAAACGTCAGGAAGAATCGCTGCGGCTGATGGTAGAAGGCACCGCAGCCAAAACCGGCCACGACTTTTTTGAATCGCTGGTGCGTTACCTGGCCGATATTCTGCAAGTGCGTTGTGCCTTGGTCGCTCAGCGCCTACCTACCGATGATCGCCAAGTCAGTGCCCTGGCCTTTTGGCAAAATGGAGTACTGGCAGAATGCTACCAGTACGACCTCATTGATACCCCCTGCGAGCGAGTGCTGGCGGGGGAAGTGGTGTATGTCCCTTGCCAGGTCCAGGCGCTTTACCCCACCAACACCCATTTGCAGGAGCTAGCCGCTGAGAGCTTTTTGGGCATTCCCCTCGTCAATCGAGCGGGGGGGGTGATCGGCCACTTGGCCGTGATCGACGATCGGCCTATGGTAGACGATCAAACTCGAGAGCTGATCCTGCGCATTTTTGCCGCTCGGGCCGCAGCAGAGCTAGAACGCCAGCAGGCTGAAGATGCCCTCCGCCAGGCCCGAGAAGCTGCCGATAGGGCTAACCGTGCCAAAAGTATGTTTTTGGCCAATATGAGTCATGAACTACGCACCCCCCTCAACACCATCATTGGGTTTTCCCAGCTGATTACCCGCGACTGTCATCTCGACAGTGAGACGAGAAATTATCTAGAGATTGTCAGCCACAGCGGCGAGCATCTACTGGCCCTGATTAACGACGTGCTAGAGCTGTCAAAAATTGAAGCAGGGCGTGCCTCTTTAAATATCAGTGCGTTCAACCTGTCTGATTTGCTCATTAGCCTAGAGGCTATGCTAATACTCCAGGCTGAGGCCAAGGGCCTACACCTCACCTTTGACTGTGACCCGGCCCTACCTACTTACATTGCCACCGACGAAGGTAAGCTGCGCCAAACGCTGATCAATCTCCTGAACAACGCCATCAAATTTACGCCATCTGGTTGGGTGATATTGCGGGTCAGCCCCGCACTGCCGCTGCCCCCAACGATAGCCCATCCCCAGGCTAATGCCGCTCTAGAATTTACCGTGATCGATACTGGCCCAGGCATTGTCCAGGCGGATCTTGACAAACTGTTTGAGCCCTTTACCCAAACCGATGCCGGATTGCAATGGTCCAAAACTGGTCTGGGGGCAGCCTATCAGGGTAGTGGCCTCGGGCTACCGCTGAGCCAACAACTCGTTCGCCTGATGGGGGGCGATCTGACCGTCGAAACTCAGATCGATTGCGGTTCAGCGTTTGCGTTTACCCTGCCCGTACAAGTGATTGAGGAGTTAGACCAGACCCCAGCTTCTACACCAGCCCCCATTCTTAAACTGGCTCCAGGGCAGCCGCCCTATCGGATCCTGGTAGTAGAAGATCACTCCGCCAATCGATACCTGTTGGTGCGGTTGCTCCAGTCCGTGGGGTTTGACGTCCAAGCGGCTCAAGATGGCCGGGAAGCGGTCGAAAAAGCCCAACTCTGGCAACCCCATCTGATCTGGATGGATATTCGCATGCCCTACCTTGATGGCTACACGGCGACCCGCCAGATTAAAGCCCTCTCCCTCACGCCTAGGCCGGTGATTGTTGCCCTGACGGCCAGCCCCTTCGAAGAAGAGCGAGCTAAGATTTTGGCGGCTGGCTGTGACGACTTTGTGCGCAAACCCTTTCAAATTCAGGCAATATTGGAAAAAATTGCCGACTATCTACCCGTTCGCTATCTCTACGGAATCGTAGACCCCAATGCGACGGAGACGCCACCGCCCCAGCGCCTTGACCCAGCGGAGATGGCGCAATGGCTTCAGACTATGCCCGTCGATTGGCAGCAAGCCCTGACTCATGCCGCTATGTCTGGCTCAGATCGTCGTCTGGTGCAGCTACTAGACCAGATGGATGAGGCCCCCCAAGCCGTTGTGCAAACCCTCTCGGCTTGGGCTCAGAGCTTCCAGTTTGACAGTATCTTAGCTTGTTTATCGTCCAGTCCTCCCTAGGTTGCTCAACCTAGGGCTTCCCTTGCGAGTTGAGGTTTCAGTTCCTGCTTCCTTTTGCCGCTCTCAATGAGCATGGAGATTACTATCGTTCAGGTTTTTGCTAAAACTGCCCGTTTACTTCAGCGGTTGCCGCTTGTGGCCGTGCTGGAATTGCCCTACCTGCTTCAGATGCTGACGGTGCTCGGCCTGACCAGTTGGGTAACGGTTCAGTATCGGCAGATCACCGTCGCAGATCTGGCCACCAGCCTGCGAGAAGAAACTACAGATCGAGTTTTAGCCTACGTGGATCACCAGCTATCGGGAGCGGCTCGCCTCAATGCTAGCCACGTAGCTGCAGTTGAGACTGGGCTGCTAGATCTGAATGATTTTGAGCAGATGGGGCGATTTTTTTGGCAGCAGATGCAGATCTACCCCGTTGACTATCTTAATTACGGCAATCAGGCTGGAGAGTTTATTGGCGTTGAGCGGCTCGACAACGGCACCTTGGTGATTAACGAAACCCGCCGCGATAACCTAAAGCAGATGACCATTTACCAAACCGATGCCGAGGGCCACCGCACCCAGGTTGAGGCAATTGACCCTGCTGACCCGATTCAATCGGAGGCGTGGTATGCCGAGGCCGCAGTGGCGGGGCACCCCCTCTGGAGCCCAGTCTATGCCTGGGATGACCAGCCCAATGTGCTCTCGATTTCGGCCAGCCAGCCTCTCTACGATGCCCAGGGCCAGCTCATGGGTGTGATGGGAACTGACCTGTTGCTAACTCATATAAGTCAGTTCTTGAGCACCGTTCACGTGAGTCCTTCGACCCAAATTTTTATTGTGGAGCCTAGTGGACTGCTGGTAGCTAGTTCCGATGGCCACCCCCCCTATACGGTGGTCGATGGCCAAGCCCAGCGCCAGTTGGCTACTCAGAGCGCTAATCCGCTGGTGCGGGCCACCGCTGAGCGTCTCATCCAGGGCAGATTGCTCGAAACTGCTGCCTCTGCAACCATGACGCTGCGGCTCGGCTCGGGGCGGCAGTTTGTCAGCGTGACGCCCTGGCAGGATGATTTAGGCCTCGACTGGGTGGTGGTGGTGGTGGTACCTGAGGCTGATTTTTTGTCCCAGGCAGATGCTTTTGCCCGTACCACGCTGCTGCTGGCACTGCTGTCGGTGGCCGTGGCGGTGTTGCTGGCGCTGCTCACTGACCGCTGGATCAATCGTCCTATTGCCAATCTGGCCCAGGCTAGCCGGGCGATCGCCCATGGCGATCGCACCCAAACCGTAGAGGTGCAGGGCATTCGCGAGTTAAAAACTTTGGCTAGTGCCTTTAACCAAATGGCAGCCCAAGTGGCCGATACTTTTGCTCAACTGGAAAACCGGGTGACCCAGCGCACCGCTGAGTTGGCCACGGCCAAGGTGGCTGCTGAGGCCGCAAACCAGTCTAAAAATGTCTTTTTGGCCAACATGAGCCACCAGTTACGCACCCCTTTAAACATTGTGCTGGGGTTCATTCAGGTGATGCAAAAAGATGCCGCCCTCTCGGCTCAACATCAGGCCTCGCTGACCAGCATGCGCCACAGCGCCGACTATCTGCTGGCTCAGATCAACAATCTGCTGCTAGCGTCTAAACTCGATGGCGAGGGGCAGTTAGCCGCTACCCCTAGCTGGTTTGATCTAGGGGAGCTGTTGCAGGATCTTCAGACCCAGTTTTCTGCCTGGAGAGGGCAGCCAGCGGTAGCGCTGAGGTTTGATCTCCAGGTTCCGATCCCTCAGCTGGTTTATACCGACGAAACTAAGCTGCGTCAAATTCTACTTAACCTGCTAGAAAACGCCTTCAAGTTTACGACGGCGGGGCAGGTGACGCTGCGCCTGGTCGGCCAACCCCAGCACTCAGGTCCAACCGATGATCTCAGCCCAGTTGCTTTACCTGAGGCAACTGGCGATTACACCCTGACGTTTACCGTCACCGATACCGGCCCTGGAATTGACTGCCACGATCTCGGTCGGCTGTTTTGCCCGTTTGAGCAGTTGGAGCCGGGGCAGCGATCGCAGCGGGGTAGTGGCCTGGGTCTGTTTATTTGCCAAGAGTATGTGCGCCTGCTAGGAGGAGAGTTATGCTGTCATAGCCACCCAGGTGAAGGCAGCTGTTTTCACTTTGACCTAGAGGTCAAGGGCAGTTGTCAGACCCTGACCTACCATTTTCCTACCGCCGACAATTCATCTACTCTGGCAGCCACTTCCCCGCCTGAGGCAGAGCACCTGATGGCGTTACCCAGCACCTGGCGTGAGCGACTGCGAGTGGCCGCTGCCAAAGGGGATGATAGAGCCATTTTGACCCTGCTTGAGGATCTGCCAACCGAAGATGCTGCCCTGGGTGACTGGCTGCACCACTGGGCAATCAACTATCAATTTGATCTGATTTTGGAGCTAATCGAGGGGGCAACGCCTGATGCTTAGCCCCTAGCTCAGGGCCAGTAGGGCCAAATCATGTTCTGTCTAACCTTGGAATAGTGGGTTGGTGAAGAACCCTCCGGGTCTGAATTGGGCTGAGCCGGTAATGGGCAATACTTTAGCCGTTGCCCATCGGCCCATTTATCGGGGCAATCTAGCTAAGAAGAGTAGGGAATGCCATGGCAAAGGTGAGGGTGGTATAGCCATAGTCACCTGGGTTAGGACATCCAGAAACCTAAGAGCGTTCGAACGTTCAAACGTTCTTAGGGGAAATGTCTTAACCAAACTGGCTACAGCTATATATGGGCCGATCGCGATCGCCTGTGAGAAACGTGCTGAAAGGAGCTAACTGTCCTGTTTTTAGCAATTACTCTAGCTATAAGCAGTAAAGGACTGATAATCAATATCAATTTCTATGGGTATGGCCACCGTTCTCTGCGTTGATGACAATCCGCTGCTGCCGCCCGTGCTGATCGCTCAGCTGGCCGTGGCGGGGTTAGACTGTGGCGTGGCTGTGGCTGCCACCGGGTCAGCGGCGATCGCTCAAATTGAGGCCCTTGTCACCACCGCTGGGGAGATACCGCTGGTGGTAGCCCACCAGTCCCTGGCCGACGCGGCCTGGTTGGAAGTTCTCTACAGTGCCTTTCCCCAGGCGCTGATGGTGCTGCTGCGATCGTCGGCCCCGCTGGAGCCGGTGGTCGAGCTGATTCCTGGCGGGCAGCTCTATCGCTGCCTGGTACCGCCGCCGGATGACGTCGATCTGCGGCTGACCCTTGTAGAAGCCCTGCGGCGCTACCGCCAAGATCAAGAGTTGGCCCAGCTGCGGACCGATCTGGCCGCCCAGCCCCTCATCGCCGCTGATCTTGACCCAATCGAGGACGGGGCCGCCTCCCTGGCCTTGCAGACTAGCGAAGCGCAAAAGCGGGCTATTCTCTCAGCGGTGCCCGACATTATGACGGTGGTGACTGCCCAAGGGCAGTACGTTGACTTTTGTAGCAACCAATTTGTTGGCACAATCTTGCCCCTCGATCGATCTGCTCTGATCGGAGCCTACGTTGGGGATATCTTGCCGCCAGAGGTGGCCCAGAGGTGGCTAGACGGCATTGCCCACACCCTGGCCACCGGGGAAAGACTGTGCTTTGAGCAGCAGCTGCGCTTTGGCGATCGCCTCCAGTACGAAGAGGTGCGTCTGGTACCCTATCAGGCCGATCAGGTGCTGGCGATGGTGCGTGACATCAGCGATCGCAAAATTGCCAAGCTGGCCCAGCAGGAGAGCGAGACCCACTTTCGGCAACTGGCCGAAAACTTGCCAGGTGTGGTGTACCGCTATCTGTCTCGGGCTGATGGCACCGATGCCTTCACCTACATAAGTCCGGGTTGCGAAGTCCTCTACGGTGTCCCCGCCGCCGCCGTGATCGCGTCATCTAGGGCGATCTGGGATTTGACGCATCCCGAGGATGTGTCGCTGGTGGTTGCGGGTTTAGCAGACGCCATGCAGCATCCTGAGCTGGGCTTTCAGGTTGAGCACCGTATTATTACCCCCAGTGGTGAGCTGAAGTGGGTTCGAGTCGAGGCCCTCAACGTCTCTCAACGGCCCAACGGCGACCTCCAGTGGAATGGTTTCGTTCGCGATATTACTGAGCACAAGCAGGCCCAGTTAGATCGCCGCCGCAGCCGCGAACTGTGGGAAGCGCTGTTTAACGCCTCGGCCGATGCGCTGTTTCTGGTCAATCCTGAGACCGATTTAGTGATTGACTGTAACGATCGCGCCGTTGTGCTATTTGAGGCTGAGACCAAAGCTCGGCTGATTGGTCGGCCTTGCAGCCCATTGCAGCGTCAGCCCTTTAGCGATGACAAACTGGCAGAATCGCGCCATGCTCTAAAGCAAGAGGGGGTTTGGAGTGCTGAGGTAGAGTATGTCAGCCTCAAAGGCCAGCACTTTTGGGGAAACCTGGCCGCCAAGCCGCTAACAGTGGCCGGAACGGCTATGGTGCTGGTGCGGGTGGCCGACATTACCCGGATCAAAGAGGCTGAACTAGCGCTACAACAGCTCAACGCCGACCTGGAGTTGCGGATGCAGCAGCGCACTCAAGATCTGCAAAAAGTTGCCGCTATTGTTGAAAACAGCATTGATTTTGTTGGTACCGCTAGCCTCAGCGGCGAGACGCTTTACATTAACCGGGCGGGACGACAACTGGTCGGGCTAGCGGCAACTGAGGCTTTGTATCCGTCTATTACTGAGTTTTATTGCCCCGAGATGGTAGCACAGCTGGTGGAAGTCGCATTGCCTACAGCCATGAGCCAGGGCTGCTGGCGCGGTGAATCTGTCCTCCGGCATCTTCAAACCGGCGAAGCCATTGTCGTTGATCAGGTGATCTTTCAAGTTCGCGATCCTCAGTCTGACCAGCCGTTGTGCCTGGCTACTGTGTGTCGCGATATTCGCGATCGCAAACGCAGCGAAGCCGAGCGCCAGCAGGCCGAACTGGCCCTGCAAGAATCGCGCAATCTATTGCAGCTAGTGCTCGACACCATTCCCCAGCGGATGTTTTGGAAAGATTGTGAATCGCGCTATCTGGGCTGTAATCGTGCCTTTGCCGATGACCTAGCCCTTACCCCCAACCAGGTGATTGGTCAGGGCGACGCCGAGCTCCCCCTAGCCGCCAGCGCCGCCCGTTATCGCGCTGAAGACATGCAGATCATCTCTGCCCAAGCGGCCCACATAGGCTACGAAGAACTACTGGCTACCCCCAACAAGCCCAATATTTGGATTCGGATTAGCAAGGTGCCCCTCACTAGCCCCGATGGCGAGATCATTGGTGTACTGGGCTGCTACGAAGACATTACCGATCGCAAGCAGGCTGAAGCCGCCCTCCGCCAGCTCAACGCTGAGCTAGAGCAGCGGGTACAAAATCGCACCCAGGCTCTTCAGCAGGCTATGGAAGCCGCTGAGTCGGCCAGCCGCGCCAAGAGCACGTTTTTGGCCAACATGAGCCACGAGCTGCGCACCCCCCTCAACGCGATCCTCGGCTTTGCCCAACTCATGGCCCGCGACACCGCCCTGGGCAGCCGCAACCATCAGTCTTTAGCGATTATTAACCGCAGCGGCGAGCACCTCCTCAGCCTGATCAATGACATTTTAGAAATGGCCAAGATTGAGGCCGGTCAGGTCAGCCTCAATCCCCTTTGCTTCGATCTAGATACCCTGTTGGCAACGCTGAGGGAGATGTTTTACGTGCCTGCTAAGAGCAAAGGGCTAGAGCTGATCATCGATCGCCACCCCGATCTCCCGTGCTATTGGCGCAGCGACGAACCCAAGCTGCGTCAGGTGCTGATTAATCTGCTGGGCAACGCGATTAAATTTACGCTTCGGGGGCAAGTCCGCCTACAGGTCGCTCCGGCTCAGCTCGATCTCCCTAGCCCAGCCCCTGATCTAGATCAATGGCTGACGTTTACCGTTAGCGATACCGGTATCGGCATTAGCCCTGAGCATCTCGGCCAACTGTTTGCCCCGTTTGTGCAGGCCAACCAAGGGACGCAGGTGTTTGAGGGCACCGGTCTGGGGCTGTCGATTAGCCACCAGTTTGTGGAATTGCTGGGGGGTAAGCTGACGGTCGAGAGCCAATTAGGGGTGGGGTCTATTTTTGCTTTTACGCTGCCTATACCAGTCGCCGAAGGGGTTGAGGCTGCTAAGCCGGTGTTGCCATCGGCCCAGGTTGCCGAGCTAGCTCCTGGGCAACCCAGCTACCGAATTTTGGTGGTTGATGACGATGACAGCCATCGCCTGTTGCTGGTTCAACTGCTGAGTTCTGTAGGCTTTGAGGTCTCTGAAGCCAGAGATGGTCATGGGGCGATCGCCCTCTGGCACAGTTGGCAGCCCCAGCTGATCTGGCTCGATATGCGTATGCCAAGTATGGGCGGTTACGATGTGGCCCAGCACATTCGCCGCCAAGAACAGACTGCGCCCTGTCCCACTACCAAAATCATTGCCCTGACCGCCAATGCCTTTGAGGAAGATCGCGCCGTAGCCATTGAGATCGGGTGCGATGACTTTGTGCGCAAACCCTTTCAGTTAAACCACGTCTTGGGGAAGCTAGCCGAGCATCTTGGGGTGCAGTATACCTATGGTTCAGAGGCTGCGGCCGCCCCCGCTGCCCTCATGACCGAAACCGATGCGATCGCCGCCCTGCGCACCCTTCCCTCAGACTGTCTGGCCCAACTCTACGACGCCACCCTCAAACTCGACAACGATACACTCTCCCAGCATATTGCCTGCCTCAGTGCCGACTATGGTCCTCTGGCTGCACTGCTTCACCACTATCTAGACGATTTTGCCTTTGACAGCATCCACGCACTGCTTCAGCAAGCCACAGCCAGTTCAGCCCCAACCCATCCCCAGGCCTAGAACGCCGGTCCAGAAACTTAATGTTCGGACCAGAAAATTAGTCATGCCCTTAGAACAGCAATGAATCAACCGGTTTTTTAGATCTACTGTACTGATGCTGCTGTGGATATCGTGCTGAGCCCAAACATGTGAACCTTATCCATTCCATATAAGTTTTATGTATGATGGATAGCCATTTGAAAAATGCTGATTCTGAGTACAGTCCTGAAAGTTTCTAAATACTATTGTGAGTTTTCTTTAAAGAATGTTGTTGATCAAACGTATTTTCACCATGGTTTGTTTTTTTAGGTTATTGTCCAAAGATTAAAGACTTTGGTCGACGGCTAATTTGCCGTGCTTTGCAGCCTATAACGCTCCTCTCTGGACTGTGAAGGCTGTAGAATTGCGCGGTTAAGTTACGGTTCTTGCCTTCACCCCAAGTGCAGCTCACGTTTGTCATCCGATTCGTAAAACAAATTTAGAGAAGCAACGAAACGGCTTGTAGCGAAGGCTCTCAGCCCTCGCGCAAGAACAGGCTTCTGAACATAGCGATAGCGAAGTGAAGCATGATATCTGTAAAGCCGAGATGTAACCCTTCACTCCAGTTAAATGGCTGTCAGTTAAATGGCCTAAAATAATCCATTTAATCAGGCTTCTAAAGTGCTATGTGGCTAAGTTTGTAGTGATTTAGCGCTAGGGTTAGTGAGATTGATTTACTTAGTTAGATAGACTTAGCGAATAACATTTGAGAGATAGGCCTCTTGCCTCAAGGCCCAGATTCCCGCTATGCGCACATAGACCTATCCAGATTGCTGTAAGAAGAGTTCAGATACTCTAATTATTAGAACCAAATTTCTTCTTGGTTTCATTTATGGCTTTTAATATCCTTACTTCTCCCGGCGATATCCTCATCGTGGATGATCTGGCTGATAATCTTCGCGTTTTATCTGACACTCTTTCCCGCGAGGGTCATCGAGTCAGGGCGGTAAGAAACGGCCCTATGGCCTTAGTGGGTGCAAAGGCGGCTCCACCCGACGTTATTTTGCTAGATATTCGCATGCCAACCATGGATGGGTTTGAGGTCTGTCGACAGCTCAAGGCCGATGCGATAACACAGCACATTCCGATCATTTTTCTCAGTGCTTTAGATGAGGCGGTTGATAAAGCCCGAGCCTTTGAGGCTGGAGGAGTTGATTACATTACCAAGCCTTTTCAGGCCGATGAAGTGCAGGCCCGAGTGCGGCATCAACTCACTATCCAACAGCTGCGGCAACAGGTTATGGCTCAGCAAAGCCAGCTAGAAACTCTGACCCAAAGTGTCGCTAATCAGCCAGCACCGTCAGAGTTTTCGCTGAGGTCTATGACCTGTGCGGCTAATACTATCCTGGCCTGTGCCGATGACCTGGCTCAAAATCATACCCTAGGGGCAGAGCAGATACCTTGCTTACAAGCGGTGCAGCAGCATGGCCAGGTCATCTGCGATCTGCTGGCCACACTGGAGGGATAGCGTGGCTATAGATTGAACGTTAATCTGACTATGGGTTTGTCCCGGCTGGGTAATACCAAACTCGGATCGCATAAACCCGGATCCCAAGAGGTCAAACTGTAGGGGCAAACGGAATTTGCCCTGCCGAATCAGGGGTGATACAGAATCCGAGTTCCACCCAAATCCAAATCGCATAACCCCGATCCTAAACAGGCAGATTGCGTAGGGGCAAACGTGTTTGCCCAGCCCAACCGGGGCTAGCCAAGTCAAATTCAGTATTAGTATGGCTATAGTCACTTGGGTTAAGACATCCAGAAACCCTAGAAACGTTCGAACGTTCACGTTCTGAGGAGACATGTCTTAACCGAACTGGCTACAGCTATAAGTCGCGGACAATGTGCCGTGAAAAGGATTCGCCCTACAGCGTGGCCTTAACGAAGGCGTAACCCAAAAAAAAGGATGCCCATTATGGGCATCCCTGAGGTCTAAATTTGCTTCAGCCGGGTCTACACGATGGAAGCCATGCTGACATCGTTGGTAGCGAGCAGATGCTGAAGTTCTTCCGAATCTACAGTCTCTTTGTCAACCAGCATACGAGCCAGTTGGTCTAGCACGTGGCGGTTGTTGGTGAGCACCTGCTTGGCCCGCAGGTAGGCCTGGTCGACCAGACTACGCACCTCGGAGTCGATGGTGGCAGCAGTTTCTTCAGAGAAATCGCGCTCGGCGGCGATGTCGCGGCCCAGGAACATATTGCCCTGCTGACGACCCAGGGCCACGGGGCCGAGTTTGTCGCTCATGCCAAAGCGGGTGACCATCTGGCGGGCAACGCGGGCCACCTGCTGGAGGTCGTTAGAAGCGCCTGTGGTAACTTCTTCTTCACCAAAGATGATCTCTTCAGCGATGCGGCCACCCAGGGCCACGGCCATCTGATTTTGCAGATAGGAGCGGGAGTAGAGGCCCGACTCTAGGCGATCTTCGCTGGGGGTAAACCAGGTCAGACCACCGGCTCGACCGCGAGGGATGATGCTGATTTTCTGTACGGGGTCGTAGTCGGGCATTAGGGCACCGACTAGGGCGTGACCGGCTTCGTGGTAAGCGACTAGCTCTTTGCGCTTTTCGCTCATCACCCGGTCTTTCTTCTCGGGGCCAGCCAGGACGCGATCGATCGCATCGTTGACCTCATCCATCGAAATTTCGGTGAGGTTGCGGCGGGCGGCGAGAATAGCGGCCTCGTTCAGCAGGTTCGACAAGTCGGCCCCGGTAAAGCCAGGGGTACGACGGGCGATCTTCTGGAGGTCAACATCCTTAGAGAATGTCTTGCCGCGAGCGTGGACGTTGAGAATTTCGAGGCGACCAGCGTAGTCGGGGCGATCGACCACCACCTGACGGTCAAAGCGACCGGGGCGTAGCAGAGCCGCATCGAGTACATCGGGACGGTTGGTAGCGGCAATGATGATAATGCCGGTATTGCCCTCAAAGCCATCCATCTCGGTGAGCAACTGGTTGAGGGTTTGCTCACGCTCATCGTTGCCGCCGCCAAGGCCTGCGCCCCGCTGACGACCGACGGCGTCAATCTCGTCGATAAACACGATACAGGGGGCGTTGGCCTTGGCCTGCTCGAACAGGTCGCGGACGCGGGAAGCACCCACACCGACAAACATTTCGACGAACTCAGAACCGGAGATGGAGAAGAAGGGCACGCCCGCTTCACCGGCTACGGCCTTGGCCAGCAGAGTTTTACCGGTACCGGGAGGGCCGACCAGCAGCACACCCTTAGGAATCTTGGCACCGACGGCGGTGAAGCGATCGGCGTTCTTGAGGAAGTCAACGACTTCGGTCAGCTCGAGCTTGGCCTGCTCAATGCCGGCTACATCGCCAAAGGTGACCTGGGTTTGAGGCTCCATCTGCACCCGAGCTTTGGATTTACCAAAGTTCATGGCCTGGCTGCCGGGGCCACTCTGGGCGCGGCGCAGTACAAAGAACAGTACCCCTAGCAGCAAAATGGGAATCAGCAGAGTGCTAAAGGCCCGCACCCAAACGCTGTCGTCGCTCTGGGGCATGACCACGATGTCGACGTTGTTGGTTTCTAGGGTGCTGATCAGGTCTTGGTCGTTGGGCAGGTTGACAATCACCTGGCCGTTGCCTTCGGGGTCGGTAAAGCGGGCACGGGTGCGATCGGCGCTGATGCTGACGCGCTCGATCTGGTTGTTTTGCACCGCGTCTAGAAACTGGCTATACCGCATGGTCTGGGTTTCAGGACCAGAACCGTCAAAAATGGCCGTTGCTAGCGCAATCACTACAACGACCAGCAGGGCATACAAACCTGCATTTCTCCACCGTTTATTCACCGGGGTAATGCCTCCACTAACGTCTTGGGGTGAACTGTTTCGAGTAAATCGGTTTCTGGGGCTAAAGCTTAAACAAGCCTCAAATGATTAGAAGGTTATTAACTTATGTTAACGTCATCTGTCGGAAAGGGCTAATCGAATACAAAACTTAGGTGCTATTGGGTTCAAATGCAGCCCGTAAAGCCTCTAGGGCTGGGTGCTGCGGGTTAAGTTCCAGTCTACTGCGATCGCCCAAAACTGTGTGTATCGGTACCACCTGCACTGCTGAATTGCTATAGGCCAGAGCCTCAAACCGCCGAATTATTCCTGGTGGCCAGGGTGCTCGGTTGACGCGGTCTCCCTGGTGCTCTAGATGCTCTAGCAGCAGCTGACGCCCGATGCCCGCCAGCAGGCTCGTCCCGCCGGGGGTGTGCCAGTGGCCGTTGGCCCAGCCCCAGAGGTTGCCGGTGCTGGTTTCCAGCCATTGCCCTTGGGCATCGACCAGGATGGCTTCTCTGGCCCCGTGCTGGGCGGCGGCCTGGAGCGCGAGCCACGCTCCCAGGTAGTTACCGGTTTTGTAGGCGGGCAAGGGGCGTTGATAGCGATCCCCTCGGGCGACCCAGGCCACGATGCCCTGACTCTGCATCGTGGCTAAGTCTGCGGGCAGGTCGCGACCGGTCACTAGGGCGCGACCGTCGGGGAGGCAGGTGAGCCGCAAAACGGGATAGGTCTGTAATAGGGCTTCGGCCCCTTGCCGGAGGCCATTCCAGTCGAGGCAGGGCCAGCCAAAGACTTCAAGGGCCTGGGCTAGGCGCTGCTGATGGGCCTGCCACTGGGTCAGGGGATGATCGAGGCTCTGGCCGTAGATTCGCAGGGTGGTAAACACCGTGGCGCCGTAGAGCAAAGCCGGGTCATTCACCGTCAGGGCAATCTCACTGTCTTGGCAGAGCTGCCCGTTGAACCAGTAGGCCATGGCCCTACCCCCCCTGCTGGAGGTATTGCAAAATGCCGCGAGCGATCGCCTGGGCCATGGTTTCGCGCCAGGCAGGGTCGGCCAGACGAGGGGCATCTTGAGCACCGGTAACAAAGCCGACTTCGACTAGGGCGGCGGGCATGGTGCTGGCCCGCAGTACCAAAAAGCGGGCCTGCTTAACGCCGCGATCGCGCATCCCGGTCGCCGCCAGCATACTGGCCTGGAGAGTCGCCGCCAGCCGCCGCCCACTCTCAGCTGAGAAGTAGGTCTCAATGCCGTTGACATCGGGGCGGCTCATGCTGATGGCATTGGCGTGAATGCTGACAAACACATTGGCCTGGGCGCGGTTGGCAATGGCGGCGCGGGTCTGCAAATCTACCGCCACATCCTCGCGTCGGGTCATCACCACCATGACTCCCTGGCTTTCGAGCAGCTCAGCCACCCGCAGCGAAATCGGAAAAATCACCTGTTTTTCTTGCAGACCGCCAATACCTACTGCCCCAGGGTCACGGCCACCGTGGCCGGGATCGATGGCTACCACCACTCGCCCACTGGGGGCCGAAGGTAGCCGAGGCGGTTCGACAGACCGAGTGGGGGGTGGTGTGGGGTTAGTCGGTGGCGCTTGGGCCGGAGCAGGTTGAGCCGGTGCGGGCTGGGCTGGGGCTGGCTGGGCCGGAGCTGGCTGGCTGGGAGCCGCCGCCAGCGGCGGCGGTTCATCGGACACACTGCTGATTGGCACACCGCTGGGGGGCAGCAAAATAACGCCGCTGTTGTTGCGCAAGGCCCGCCAGTCAGGGCTGGTGGGCGCTAGCTTGAGGGTGATGCGGGTAGAGGGGGGGCTGGTAGGCTGCTGGGCGACATCCCAGGTGATGATGCTGTAGCGGTAGTTGGGCAGAGCGTTGGGGTTGAGGTCGGCGGCGACGGCGGTGTTGGGCAGGTCGACAATGGCAAAGCGATTATCGGCTCCGTCGGTGGTGAACTGCACGGTGGGGGTGGGCGCTTCACCACTGAGCCGCAGTAAAAAACCGTCGCCCGTGGTGACTACCCCATTGAGAGTGGCCTGGGCGCCAGTACCTGTGTTGCCCTGTACCTGGTTGGTCGTGGCCGAGGGGGCAGGGATTGCGCCCGTGGGAGGAGCCGCCGTTTGACTGAGGGCCGGCAACTGCACCGCCCATTGGTTCGGACGAATGCCCTGAACTCGCACATCTTGAGGGTTGAGACTGTAGCCCGACGAGAGTTCGATGACGATGCGGGCGGTTTGGCTGTCGAACTGGCCAGCCCGCACCTCGCGCACGGCCCCGCCGACGGTTTGGGGGGCGCTACGGCTGCCGAGCTGCGTATTGGGCAGATCGACCACAATCCGGGTGGGGTTGACCAGCAGCTGTGCCCGAGGTTGCACCTCGCTGTCGGTGGTAAACACCAGCTGATTAGTTTGGGCGTCGAAGGCCCAGTACTGTAGCGTGGCCGCCCGGGCAGGGGCAACGGCAACCAGGGCACCTAACGTGGCGATCGCCCCGGAGGTAAGTCCCAACGTCAGCCATCTCGACTCCATAAGCACAATCAAAACACAACCACGACATAAGCCAAACGACAGTATACCGATGGCAGCCCAAGTGGCATCCGTAGGGGGAGGATCCTGGCCAAAATTTTTAGCTTGGCCTCTGTAGGTGATAGTTGGCGATCGCCGCCGGAGACCCTAGATCAGGAGCCATAACGACCTGCCCATTGGCCCAGTGCATCACCTGCTTACCCCGGCGGTACCCAATGGCAAGGTCGTCTGGGTGGGCCCTAGCGTGAGAAAACCCAGCGGAACACCCCCGCTGGGCAGAGTCAGGACTATTGCTCCAGTGCTCATGCTGGGCGCGCTTACTGGGCGCGCTTACTGGGCGCGCTTACTGGGCGCGCTTACTGGGCGCGGTTGCCGATCAGCGCCTTCGACAGACCCGACGCCCTTTCCATGGCAATCATCAGCAGAGCAGTGAGAAAGATCAACACGCCGGAGATGGCCGCCGCTCGCACGTCTAGGTCGTTCTCAATCATTGACCACATGCGGATGGGCAGCATTTCTGTTCTGGCATCAGACAAAAACAGGGTTACTGCCACATTGTCGAAGGAGGTGAGAAAAGCCATAAATGCCCCAATCAGCACCCCCGGCTTGATCAGCGGCAGGGTCACCTTAAAGAAGGTGTAGGCGGGGTTGGCCCCCAGAGCCATGGAGGCCTCCTGGAGGGAGGAACCCAGCTGGGTGAGACTGGCCAGCACGTTGCGCACCACATAGGGAGTACAGATGACGATGTGACCCACAATCAGGGTAAACAGCGACAGGCGCACCCCTGTCATCGCAAAGAACGACATCATCCCCAGGCCCAGAGCCACCCCCGGCAGCGCCAGGGGCGACATCACCAGGGCATCCATCACTGTCACCCAGCGGCCCCGGCTGCTGATCATGGCCAGGCAGGCCGCCACCCCCAGCACCACGCAGACGATAGCGGTGATCAGCGCCACCTGAAAGCTATTGAGCGCCGCTGCCCGCAGCTCAGGGAAATTAAATAAGGCCAGGTACCACTGCAAGGAGAACCCCGGCGGTGGAAATTGCAGCGTGGCCGAGGAGCTAAACGACGCCAGCAACACGATGATCGTGGGGGCGGTCAAAATCAGCAGACCCAGCCAGGCCATGATCTGCATCACCAACTGAAATGAAACGCTGTCGAGCTGGCGCAGGGAGGCCGTAGAATCCTGGGCAGGCCGGACCTTGGGCTTAACAACTGTGGATGACATGACAACTCCTAACAACGGGGCCTAAGGACTAGCGAATGTAGCGGCGACTGCGTTTGCCCAGGGCACTCAGCAGCACCACCACCGCGATCACCATGATCAGCAGCAGGGTAGAAACCGCCGCCGCAAAGGGCTGGTTGAGCAGCACAATGCCCTGCTGGTAAATCAGCGTCGGTAGGTAGATCAACTGACCGCCACCGATGATCGAGGGGGTAACGAAGGAACTCACCGTTAGAGCAAACACCAGCAGCGCCCCGGAGATCATCCCCGGCAGGGTGAGGGGGAAGGTGATCTGCCAGAAGGTGCGCCAGGCCCCACCGCCTAGGCTTTTGGAGGCCGCCGCCAACCGCGAGTCGATTTGAGAGAGGGAGGCGACGATGGGCAGCACCATCATTGGCAGCCAGATCTGGGTCAGGGCGATGAGCACGCCGTTGTGGCTAAACAGCAGCCGAATCGGCGTTTCGATAATGCCTAGATTGAGCAGGGCGGTGTTGATTAACCCCTGGCGACCGAGGATGACCACCCAGCCAAAGGTGCGCACCACCGCGCTAGTCAGCAGCGGCAGCATGATGAGAAAGGTCAGAATCCCCTTCCAGGCCGCTGGGGCGTTGACGTAGAAGTAGGCCACCGGGTAGCCGATGATCAGGCAGGCGACGGTGACTTGAACACCGAGCAAAAAGGTATCGGTGAGGGCTTTGACGTTAACGCTGCTGCCAAAAAACTTGGAGTAATTATCAAAGGAGACAGCCCCGCCGTCGCCCTGAAAACTGGTGGCAATTAGGATCACCAGGGGCACCACGTAAAACAGCTGAAGGAAGATGGCCAACGGTAGGGCCAGTTGGCCCGGTTGGGGCTTCAAGAGTTGACTGATATTCATGGGTTCCGGAGGTCGGGGTGGAGATGGTGCAGTCAGTAAAACAGGCCAGACAGCGAGGCCTGACGGAGCGCAACTTAGATTTGAATGGCGCGATCGAAACGCTCGATCCATTCGGCCCGTTGGGGGTTAATTTGCGACCAGTCCAAAAACACCAAAGTGCTGAGGGCGTCGTCGAGAGTAGAGCCAAATTTCTCGGCTAAAACCCCCGATAGCTCGACGTTGCGGTTGACCGGCAGAAAATTGTAGGGGGCCTGAGCCATAGCCGTTTGCACTTCTAGACTTAGGCTGGCATCGATAAAGGCGGCAGCGCTAGCGAGGTCGGCGGTGGTGTTGGCCACAATTTGCTGGGAGGGCCGCATGGCGATCGCTCCCTCCTGGGGAGCCACCCACTCAATCTCTACCCCGCGCGCCTGGAGAGCCATCACGTTGTTGAGGTCATGGGGAGCCAGGGCAATTTCCCCCTGCTGAAAGAGGGTGGCCAACGCTCCCGAATTTGCCGCTAGCCCCGCCAAGTTGGGCCGCAGCTCTTGCTCTAGGGCTTGAAAGGCCGGTTCGATGTCAGACTCGCTGCCGCCCCGCAGTTTGGCTAGCTGCACCATCACAGAGGTGCCCTGGGTGGTCTGCATGCCCTGCATCGACACCCGGCCCCGGTACTGCGGGTCGTAGAGATCTTCCCAGGATGTGGGCGGGGTAGACACCTCGTTGGGGTTGTAGGCCAGCCCAATTACCTGAATGCCCGTGGTGGGTGCCCAACCGTCGGTGCTCTGGAGTTCTGGGGCCACTTGGTCGTAGTTGCTCAGCAGCTCTGAGGGCACGGGCACAAATAAATCCTTGGAGGCCGCATTGAAGGGGCCTTCGTCGATCAGGGCGATATCGAAGGGGGGGCTCTGGGGGGCTGCCGTTAGCTGGGCCACCTGCTCTAGAGAGACCATCGTCACCAGGTTGGCGCTGCCCCCCGCCGTCGCCTGGTAGGCCGGAACAATCACATCTCGGTAGAGCTGCTCCCAACTGCCAGCGAAGGTGGTCACCACCAGGTCGGATCGGCCACCGCCGCCACTCGTATCGTCACCACCCGCCCCACCGCCATTGGAGGCTGTGGGCGTAGCATCGCAGGCTTTAATCAGCAGACTGGTACCCGCAAAGAGACCGGCCCCCAGCAATGTACGGCGGCTGAGGTGGAAGGTCTGATGTTTGGCCATAGTATTCCTTCAACGACGGTAGATAGCTTGGATGGCGCTGATCTGAGCGGCCTAGGCTGGGAAAACGGCGCAGGCGCTGGGTGAAACTAGATCGAGGTGGATGCGATCGCCCGCTACCAGCGGCTGACTGCCCAGGGTACGGGTCTGGGTGAGTTTGATGTGTAGGTCATCCGCCAGGGTGACGTCGTAGGTCATCACCGCCCCCAGGGGCAGACACATAGCCACGGTGCCGGTGAGGGTGTGGCGGTGGGGCTGGGTCTGCACCCGCAGGTTTTCGGGCCGCACCGCGAGGGTGACTTTGCTGCGGGGGGCCAGGGGCTGGTCGGTGGTTACCTCTAGCTCACCGTCGAGAACCCGTACCAAGTAGCCCGCCTCAGAACGACCCAGCACCTCGCCGGGAAGGTGGTTGCAGACCCCCACAAAGGAGCTGACAAAGTGGGTGGCGGGGCGATCGTAAAGGTTAGTGGGGGTATCGAACTGGTGAATTTCGCCGCCGGAGAGCACCGCGATGCGATCGGACATGCTCATCGCCTCTTCCTGATCGTGGGTGACCAGAATAGCGGTAATGCCGCGATCGCCCAGGATGCGGCGAATCTCGATCTGCATGTCAAGGCGCAGGCTCTTGTCGAGGGCACTAAAGGGTTCATCGAGCAGCATGATGCGGGGTTCTACGGCCAGGGCGCGGGCGATCGCCACCCGCTGCTGCTGCCCGCCAGACAGTTCGCTGGGCACCCGCTTGGCCATCGGGCTCAACTGCACCATATCGAGCATTTCGCCCACCCGGTTGGCAATCTGGCCGCGCGATAGCTTGCCCCCGGCCCGCAGCCCGTAGGCGACGTTGTCCCACACAGTCATGTGGGGAAACAGGGCGTAGTTCTGAAACACAATGCCCGTGCCCCGCTGGCTGGGAGACAGTCCCCTCACCGACTGGCCATCGATCAGCACGTTGCCTGCGGTGGGGTCGAGAAAGCCCGAGATAATTCGCAGCAGGGTGGTTTTGCCGCAGCCGCTCGGCCCCAGCAGCGACACAAACTCCCCGGGCCGAATGGAGAGGTTAATGTCTTTGAGTGCCATAAAGGAGCCAAACTGGTGCATCACCTGGGAGAGGGAGAGGCTGTGTGAGTCGACCCCGACCTCTGGTGCGATCGCATCAGAGGCGGTAGTGTGGCTGGTTTGAACCGATTGCATTAGATCTCTCTCCAAAGGGAAATTTCATCATTCCGGCAAACAACGGCAGCAGGGTTAAACTGGCTTAACTCAGACCGTCAGATCCTGCTCTCAACAACCTGTGATCTCAACCTGTGATCTCAAAATTTTCATGCCAAGCTTTTAGGCGTTTGCAAACGAATTAATTCGCCAATTTTGGTGTATTCCACTGGCCCTCCCAACCGGGTCACCGGCTGCATCTGCACCGTATCCACTAACCCCAGATCGCTTCTGTATAAATCTTTGCGAATGTGAAACCGCAGCACCTCACCCAGCACCATCACATTGGTGGCCCCCACTACCGGCACAATTTGCGTCACCCGACATTCCATCGCTACCGATGCCGCTTCCAGTCGGGGGGGACGAACCTCGGTGGCGGGTACAGTTTTGAGCCCTACGGCATCAAATTCACTGGTGCCGTAGGGCAGATCCACGGCTGTTTTGACCATCGCCTCGGCCAGCGATTCATCGACCACGTGACACACAAACTCCCCAATTTCCTTAACGTTGATCAGCGTGTCTTTTTCTTTGGGTTCGCTGCGCCGGTAGGCCACCGAAAACATAATCGTGGGAGGAAACCCGGCCACCGCATTAAAAAATGAGTAGGGGGCCAAATTGGGCACCCCCGCCGCGCTGATGGTAGACACCCAGGCAATTGGCCGGGGAGCCACCACACTGGTGAGCAGGTGATAGGGAGCGGGGTTCTCCATCTCTGCCGTCACCAGGGTGAGCATGTCTGGGGTGCCTGAGATTACCATTGCTTTAGGCCTGCACGGTCTGGTTAAAGCGCTCGATCCAGTCGGCCCGCTGGGGGTTAATGGTGGCCCAGTCGAGGTTGTGGGCCAGGGAGATAAAGTCATCCACCGACGAAATCCCCATGGTCTCTGTGAGCTCGGGGGGAAAGGGCACCGTGGTGTTGGAGGGAATGTAGAAATAGGGTTCACCCACTACCTGAGACTGGGCCTCGGGGCTGAGCATGGCATTCACGTAGGCCACGGCTCGATCTAGCCCAGCAGACGGGTTTTTGACGATGTTGAGACTGTAGCGGGCGGCGGCGATGCCCGTTTCTAAGTTGGCGATCGCCAGGGGTATACCCCGCTCTATCAGATTGAGCACATCGTTGTGCCACATCGGCGCTACATCCACTTCGCCCTGCTGGAAGAGGGTCAGCAGCGCCCCTGGGTTGGCGGCTACTCCATTCACCCGAGGTAGCATTTCCGCTACCGCCTCAAAGGCGGGCTCAATGTTAGACTCGCTGCCCCCGCGCGCCTTGGCCATTTCCACCATGAAGGAGGTGCCCAAGATGCTATTGAGGCTGACTAAACCCAGTTGGGCATTGAGGTTGGGGTCAAGCATCACCTCCCAAGACGTGGGTGGGGTCTGTACCCGCTCGGTGTTGTAGGCCAGCACAATGCCCTGGGCATAGAAGATCGGGGCCAGGCCCTGATCGCTTAGAAAACCGGATGCTACATCACTGCTGTTGGGGCTTTGGTCGACGGGGAAGGGCTGAACTAGATCTTCCGCCAGGGCGATCGCATTCTGACCGTCATCCAAAATCAAGACATCAAAGGGAGGATTGTTGGGGGAGGCTTTAACCCGAGCGATCTGCTCAAAGGCCAAGAGGGGTTGGGCGCTGATTCTTACCCCGGTTTGGTCTGCAACTACGGGGGCTAAGCCCTCCCGAAACAGACTGTCGGTCGTCCCTGGAAAGGAGGCCACCACCAGTTCTCCGCCCACCGATTCGCCGCCATTGGCGTCTGTAGCGGCGGGGCCTTGGTTGACCGAAGCTTCACAGCCTTTTAGCGCCCAGCTGGCCCCTAAAAACAGTCCTGCCCCTAGCACAGACCGACGCGATACCCGATTGATCAAGCGTTGATTCACTCTGCCACCACTCCTAGAAGACTCGAAAAGCCGGACAATAGACAGCAAAAAGAACAGGGCCTAAGCAGTTGTGAAACCCTGCTACAACCTGGTTGACACCTGCAAACCACAGGTGAAACGTTTAGACCTAAATGACTGATGTAGTCCCATCTAAATCCGAATATGTATTCTGTATACAAAGAGTTTCGCTGGTCTTCTGTATATGAGATCACATTTCTAAGCAGGAAGGTCGTCAAAGTCTAGACGTTTGCTCATTGAGTGTTAATTCAAAGTGGACTTTAAGGGGCCTAAAGAGCCTCTTTTATAGAGATCTCTGGACCTTCTTTGATCTCTGGAAAAGCAGATGCCCCGATGCAGGGACGCGCTAGTGACAGACATTTCCCCAAGGTGATAAATCATGCAAACTAGGCATCGCCGTAAGTAAGCCGTTACACAGAATTTTAAAAGCCGCAGTTCTTTCAAGAACTGCGGCTTTGGAGTTACTGAGACAGGGATTGCTAGCCTATTGCTGGTGCATCGCTAACCCTCCGTAAACGATGGGTCAGCGTCGAGAATTAGCGCTGAGCATAGAGATGGTCGAGCCAGGTGCGCAGGGCTTGATCAGAGGCACCGCGAATGGTTTGCCCGGTGATCGGGTCAATGGCATGCCACTGGGGTTGCCCTTCAGGGTCAGAGGTGGCCCAGGCGTAGGGTTCGTTCGAAGCCCCTAGGCGACCGGCCACGGTGCGGTACAAGGTTTTAATGACTTCGCCCAGCGCTTGTAGAGTGTAGTCTGACCCGTTTGAGACATAGAAGCGAGGGTAGACTTGAGCGGTGTAGGTGGGCTTCATCGGTAAACTCCTGTTGTGGCTACACTGTCAGCCTAATTCTTCTGTATCTAAAACTACAAAGCATGATTTTCATGTAGCCATGAGCAGCTTCGATAGATAAGGCTGACTTACGGGGGTTGTCAGTTTGACAGAGTTGCGCCGTCGAGGATGCTAAGAAGGCAGCTTTAGCACCTAGAGGCACTGGATACCGATGAAAATTAGCGTGATCAACCCAAACACCACGGCGACCATGACCGAGAAGATTGGTGTGGCCGCTCGCCAGGTGGCCGCACCCACTACCGAAATTTTGGCCTGCAACCCGACCATGGGGCCGGTTTCGATTGAGGGGCACTACGATGAAGCCCTGAGTGTAATTGGCGTGCTCGATGAGATCCGGCGGGGGGAAGCGGCTGGCATGGATGGCTATGTGATTGCCTGTTTTGGCGATCCGGGGCTGGGGGCGGCCCGAGAGCTAGCTCGGGGACCGGTGATTGGCATTGCCGAGGCGGCGATGCATGTGGCTAGTCTGGTAGCCCCCCGGTTCTCGATTGTTACCACCCTGGGGCGCACCAAGGGCATTGCCCAGCACCTAGTCACGAGCTACGGTATGACCGCCCACTGCGCCGGCATTCGCGCTGCCGAGGTGGCGGTGCTGGCCCTAGAAGAGTCGGGCAGCACTGCCTACGACCAGATCTTGCAGGAGTGCCGCCTGGCTCTAGTTGAGGACGAAGCCGAGGCCATTGTGCTCGGCTGTGGTGGCATGGCGGACCTGGCCGCTGAGTTAGCCGCCAATTTGGGGGTGCCCGTGATTGAAGGGGTGACTGCCGGGGTAAAGCTGGTGGAGGCCGTGGTCGCGCTGGGGTTGGGCACCAGCAAGGTGCGCGACTACGCCTACCCGATCGCTAAGCCCTGTCTGGGTCTGCTAGACAAGTTTGCCCTGCCGTCTTAGCGCTGAGGTCTCTCTGCCGGCTTGGGTCTCATGCTGAATCCTATCGGGCTACGCCCCTACGGGGGGCCTGATTATGAACCGGGGTTTACCTCGGATGTGGTACCACCCCGGTTTCATCGCTGGATTTTGCTTTAGTATGGGTGTACCAAAGGAGTGCTGCCATGCTTGACCTGATGAAGCTGGCCCGGCAGATGCAGGGCATTAGCCAGCACCTGAGTCTGGAGGCGGCTGCCGCTCAGGATCGAGTGGTGGCGGCCCGAGGGCTGCTGACGATCGCATCCACTCGCCAAGCCGACCTAGTCTCTCAGGCAGAAACCTGGGGCGATCGCGCCCCTTTTACCGCCGCCCAGCCGACCGAACCCCTCACCACCCGCATTGCCGTCGCTGTCGCCCCCGAAGCCCACACGGTGATCGCCACCGATGGGTCGCAGATCTCCCCCAGCCACCACGAGATTGCCTACTGCTATTTGATCAACACCGGTCGAGTGGTGCTGCACTACGGCCAGGGCCGATTTCCATTGCTCGATAGCCTGCCTGAGGTGGTGTACCGGGCCGAAGACCTCTACCAGTCACGGCAGTGGGGCATCAGCACCGAAGAGTGGATGGGCCACCGCCGCACCGTCGCCGAAGCGGTGGTGCTGGCGGAGCTGGGAGAAGCGGTACAGTCAAGTTTGGGGGAAGACAGTTCCCTGGCTGATCGGGTGCCGGTGCTGGCCCTGGTGGATGGGTCGCTGATCTACTGGTTTCTGGAGGCGCTGCCGGGGGAAGCCCGCGATCGCATTCTGCCCCCCATCCTCGACGCCTGGGATCGGCTGCGACGGCAAAACATTCCCTTGGTGGGCTACCTCAGCGCCAGCCGCAGCGGTGAAGCAATGAACTTTTTGCGGTTTGCCGCCTGCCCGTTTCTGCAACCTGATTGCCAGACCCACTGTAGTGGCGACGGGGACAGCGACGGGGCCAACAGCGGCGGTAGCCGGGTCGACCGCGCCCCCTGCGGTCGGTTTTTGCCCCTGCGGGACGCCACCTTTTGGGCCACTGAGCTAGCCCCAGGCGAGCGCAGCCCCTTCTGGCGCAGCACCGCTAGCATTCTTGACCTCTACGGCAACCACCGGGTGTATTTTTGCTACCTCAACGTTGGCCCCGAGGTGGCGCGGGTGGAAGTGCCCCAGTGGGTGATGGCCGACGCCGCCCTGTGCGAGGTCGCCCTGAGCATGGTGCTGACCCAAGTGCAAAAAGGCTACGGCTATCCGGTGACGCTGGCCGAGGCCCACAACCAGGCGGTGGTCAAAGGGGGCGATCGCAGCCGGTTTTTTGCCTTACTAGAGCAAGAAATGATTCGGGCTGGGCTCAAGAATGTAGGCACCTCCTATAAAGAGGCCCGTAAACGGGGCAGCATTGCCTGAGATGGGCAGGGCAAGATTACATAAATTATCAAGGTATAGTCAACTTACCTATAACCTGGTAACCTGGCCGCCCCTCACATTTCGGAATAGGATGCTGGCAGGGTGTAGTGCACGGTGGATTGATCAGACTAGCCTCAGTTTGTCCAATTGACCGTGACCAACGACCGATAGTAGCCATGTCGATCCGTACCCTTACCATGCCCCCCGAATCTTTACCCCAGGGCGATCCGGCCGATGAGTCTTCTGCCTTTGAACTGGTGGATATGGCCACCGCCTCAACTCGGACTGCTGCTGCTAAACCCGCTGCCGACGCCAGTGCTCTATTCCGCCCGGCCCGGTGGGCCTGTGCCGCTGTGCTCACGGGCCACAGCAGCTGGGTGCGATCGGTGGCTGTCAGCGCCTGCGGCAACTTTATCATCAGCGGCAGTGGTGACAAAACCGTGCGGGTCTGGAATCTCTCGACGGGCCATACCATGCAGATTATCGAGGGGCATCGGGCCTGGGTACGGGCGGTAGCTGTCAGCCCCGATCGCACTTGCTGTGCCAGCGTCAGCAATGACAGCACCATTCAGCTGTGGGATTTCGCCACTGGTCGTGTCTTGGGGCAGCTCGGCGGCCACAGTAGCTGGGTGCGGGCGGTGGCCTTTAGCCCCAGCGGCAAGTACTTGTTTAGCGGTGGTCAAGACTACACCATCTGCGTCTGGCGGTTGAGTGATCAAACCCTGATTCATCAGTTTAATGGCCATACTCACTGGGTCCGTGCGATCGCGGTCAGCTATGACGGCACCACTTTGATCAGTGGTAGCCAAGACAAGACCATTCGGCTCTATCGCCTCAAGGGCCGGGGCAGCAATCATGTGCTGAGCGGTCACACTGGCGAGGTCTTGGCGGTAGATGCCAGCCCCAACAACTGGCTATTAGCCAGCTCTAGCGCCGACTGCACCGTGCGGTTTTGGAAGCTCAATAGCGGTCGCGAGACTACCTGCTTTAAAGCCCACTCGGCTCCGGTCAATGCCATCAAATTTAGCCCCGACGGCAAACTGCTGGCCACTGCTAGTAACGACAGCACCATTCGTCTGTGGGATATGGAGCAGGGTCGCCTGATCAACATTCTGCAGGGCCACGAAGGCTGGGTGTGGGGAGTCGATTTTGCCCCGGACGGGAAAACGCTGGTCAGTGCGGGCTGGGATGGCACCATTCGGATCTGGCGGGAGCAGTAGCGATCGCCCTTGCCTCAGCGGCCTGACCCGGCTGGCGTAAATGCTATAGCCCGGTCATCGCCCGCAGATATTCGCGGCGCATGGTGGCGATCGCATCGATCGAGATGCCCTTGGGGCACACCGCCTGACATTCGCCGTGGTTTGAGCAGTCGCCAAAGCCCTCCGCTGCCATTTGATCGCCCATAGCCAAGACCCGCCGCTGGCGTTCGGGGTGGCCCTGGGGCAGCAGGGCCAGGTGGGCTACTTTGGCTGCCGTAAACAGGCTGGCCGAAGCGTTGGGGCAGGCCGCTACGCAGGCCCCGCAGCCAATGCAGGCGGCATAGTCAAAGGCGGCATCGGCGTTGACCTTGGCGATGGGGATGGCGTTGGCCTCGGGGGCAGAGCCAGTTTTGACCGAAATATAGCCCCCGGCCATAATGATGCGATCGAACGCCGCTCGATCAACCACCAGATCTTTGATCACCGGAAACCCTTTGGCTCGCCAGGGCTCGATCGTAATTTCGTCGCCATCTTTGAAGTGGCGCAGGTAGAGCTGGCAGGTAGCGGTCTGGGGCAGCCCGCCGTGGGCCTTGCCGTTGATCATCACCCCGCAGGTGCCGCAGATACCCTCGCGACAGTCGTGGTCAAACTCTACCGGCTCAGCCCCCGCGTGAATCAGCTGCTCATTGAGCACATCCAGCAGCTCTAGAAACGACATATCGGGATGAGCATCGGCTACGGTATGGTTTTCAAACTGGCCGGGAGCATGGGCGTGGGCCTGTCGCCAGACCTTAAGGTGAAGTTGCATAGGGGTGGGTAGACGGGGGTGTATTTAGTGTAGCGAGTCCGGGGGGGGACACGGTGTCGGGTGTTGGGTGTCGGGTTTAAGCGTATGGATGGGAACTGCCGCCAACCTCGAAACTCGAAACTCGAACCTACCCCCCCCACCACACCTCAACCCGCCCCCCCGATCCTCGCCCCCATCCCAAATGCTATAAATGCAGGCAGTCTACTGAATGGCTATGGCTAAGGGTAAATCGAGTTCTAAGGGTAATGCTGGGGGTGGCGATGCTGGGGGAGCCTCCCAGAAGGGAGAACGCCACGTCTACCGTGAGTTTGGCTCTGCGGCTGACCCGATGGCACGGGGGGTGCCTGATCGCCCGCCGAATCAGCAAACTGTGCGGGTACAGGTGAGCCGTAAGGGGCGGGGTGGCAAAACCGTGACGGTGATCACGGGCTTTCAGCATACGCCCGCCTCGCTGACGGCCCTGGCTAAGCAGCTCAAGGCCCAGTGTGGTACAGGGGGCACGGCCAAAGACAATGTGATTGAAATTCAGGGCGACCATGCCCAAAAACTAGTCGAACTTCTGGTGGCCAAGGGCTACCAGGCTAAACGGAGCGGAGGTTGAGGCGGATGAAGGGAATGGCTAAACGGTTTCTGGGTAGATGGCCGGGTAAAGGGTGGCTGCGATCGCTGGTGTGTTTTGCCACGGCGCTGCTGCTGGCGCTGGCTGGGCCGGGAGTGCTGCCGCTGCTGGCGTTGACTCCCCCGGCCTTGGCCCCTGCCGCTCCCAAGCAGTTTCCGGCCCGTGAGCAGGAGGGGCCTGTTCTGCCGCTACCGGTCATTCCTACCGATATTCAAACCCATTGGGCCAAAGATTGCATTACTGCCCTGGCCCAGGCGCGAATGGTTACCCCCGATCGCAACGGGCTGTTTTACCCCAATGACCCCATTCTCTGGGGTGACTATGTGGCGTTGCTCAACCAAATTAGTCCTCCGGCCCAGCCGGGGAACTGGGCCAATCCGCTAGAGCGGGCGCTGGGCATCGCCACGGCCCCGTCGGTGGCGGCCCACTACCCCGACCAGTACTTTCAGCGCGATCGCCCCCTGGTGCGGGCCGAGGGCATTATGGCCCTGGCCACTAAGCTGGGCGGCACCTATCAAATTGCGGCTAACACCCTGATTAACGCCAGTTTAGAAGATGGTCGTCGGGTGCCTGAGTACGCCCGCGAGGGGGTAGCCGCTGCCCTGGCCCTGGGCGTGGTGGTCAACTATCCCCAGGCCAACCGCATTTACCCAACCCAGCGGCTGACGCGGGGAGAAGCGGCGGCGCTGGTGTGCCGGGCGGCCCCCAATCCAGCGTTGCGACGGTGGATCGATCCGGCCTGGGTGGCCGAGGCCCAGACCCCTGCCGTGGCATCGCCTCTCCGCGAAACTCGTGGCGTTTGGCTGACCAACATCGATAGCCAGGTGCTGTTTTCGACGGAGGCGCTGCAAACGGCGGTGAACCGTTTGGCCGACCTCAATTTCAACACCCTCTACCCCGTCGTGTGGAACTACGGTCACACCCTCTACCCCAGCGCCACCGCCAAGCGCGAACTGGGGGTGAGCCAGCACTTAATGGGCGACCTGCGTGCCCCTGGGCCAGCTTCCGAGAGCGATCGCGACATGATGCAGGAGGCAATCGAGTTTGGCCACGCCCGAGGCATGGCGGTGGTGCCCTGGTTTGAGTTTGGCTTTATGGCCCCAGCCAACTATGAGCTTTACCGTCGCCACCCCGACTGGTTTACCCAAAAACAGCTAGAACCTTTGACTCCCAGTCGATCTAGCCAACCAAAAGTCGGCCCCCAGCTAGCCGCTGCCCCCGATCTGACAAAAGCCAGCGATCTGGCGCGGGAAAAACACCGAGCCGAGCAGTGGGTCGCCCAGGCCGATCTGGAGTTTCCCCCTGGCGATTTCCCTGAGGATGTGCCGGTAACCGACCCCGGTATCTGGATGGAGGGCAACGTGATTCCGCGCCGCTGGATGAACCCCTTTCACCCCCAGGTACAGAAGTTTCAGCTGGAGCTGATCAACGATCTAGTCAGCAACTACGAGGTGGATGGCTTTCAGTTTGACGACCACCTGGGTCTGCCGGTGGACTTTGGCTACGATCCCTACACCATCAACCTCTATCGGGCCGAGCACGGTGGGCGTGCTCCCTCGAACAACCCCCAAGACCCTGAGTGGATGGCCTGGCGGGCCAACAAAATCTCTGACTTTCTCGATGAAGTCTATAAGCTGGTGAAGGCGCGGCGACCCAACGCAGTGGTGTCGATTTCGCCCAACCCCTACCCCTTTGCCTACACCAACTACCTGCAAGACTGGCCTACCTGGGTGAACCGAGGCCTGGTTGACGAGCTGATAGTGCAGGTCTATCGCAGTGACCAAAACCGCTTTATGTGGGAGATGAACAAGCCATCGATTCAGGCGGCGCGGCGCAGAATTCCGGTTAGCATCGGCATTCTCAGCGGGCTGCGGGCGGCTCCGGTGCGGATGGACTTCATTGCGGATCAGATGGCGGCGGTGCGCGATCGCGCCTACGCTGGCATGTCGTTCTTCTTCTACGAATCGCTGTGGATTGCACCACCGCCTGAGACCGCCAGCCAGCGGGTAGAAAAGCTTCAGCAGACCTTTGCCAGCCGGGCGGGCAGGCCTAGTCGTTAAGGTACGGTGGCTAAGCATCCCATGCTTCTGCTGGTTGGAGTCGTGGCGGGTCGCTGGGGGCTGGGCTGGTTCTCTGGCGTTGGCGGGCACCCTCGCTCGGGTAACAGCCTGTAGGATGACAGTATGTCGTCCTTGAATGCCTGCCCGCCCATGCCTCCCGACTATAGCCACCCCGACCAGCTGCCCGACCAGCCGCCGCCGGGCATGAACCCCGAAAAATATGCTCGCCTTAGGGCTGAGGCCAAAGCCCCCTACAAGGGGCTGCGCAAGTTTGTCTATGGGGCCGTGGGGGCCTCGGGGGCGATCGGTGCGTTTGTTTTTTTCACCCAGCTGCTGGCCGGGCGCGATGTCAGCGGGGCCTTACCTAACCTGGGTGTGCAGCTAGCGGTGATCGCCGTGGTGATTCTGTTATTTCGGCTAGAGAAAAAAGACTAAACCGCGACCCCCAGACTAGCCACACAGCTCTGGCACGCTGAGGCGATAGCCCATGCCGTAGACGGTTTCAATCCAGGTGTCGATGCCCAGGGTTTCGAGCCGCAACCGCAGCCGCCGCACCAGCTTGGAGAGGGCGTTGCTCTCGGGTTCGGTGCCTAGCGCCCAGAGCGCCTGCTCTAGCTGAGTGTGGGTCAGCACCTGGTGGGGATGGCGCAGCAGATAGTCTAAAAGCTGAAACTCCCGTTTTGAGAGCTTGACCCGTTTACCCGATCGCTCGAGCTCCAGGCTGCTGACGTAGAGGCTGACATCGGCCAGGGTAACCACATCGCCCTGCCACTGGGGCAGGCGTCGGCCCAAGGCCCGCACTCGGGCCAGCAGTTCGAGCAGGCTAACGGGCTTGACCAGGTAGTCGTCGGCCCCAGAGTCTAGCCCCGTCACCCGGTCTTTGAGGCTGCCCCGCGCCGTCAAGATTAAGACCGGTGCTTTGCCGCCGCTTTGGCGATATTGCCGGCACAGATCTAAGCCGCTCATCCCCGGCAGCATCCAGTCGAGAATCAACAGGTCGTAGGTGTGAGCGACCAGCATTTCGGCGGCGATGGTGCCATCCTCCGCCGGATCGACAATGTGATGCTCGCGCTCTAAGGCGGTTTGCATGGGTTCTAGCTGGTCGGGGTTATCTTCGGCCAGTAAAATTCTCATCGCCCCTGGTGCTCCGGCTAAGTCACCTCTAGTTTACTAAAGTGAAGTAGGCGGAAGTAATCCCCATTGCCCATGCCCTCGTCACCTCTCTTGCTTATCGCTATAGCCAATCCGGTTAGGGCAGAGCCGTCATTCCTGCGGAGGCGGGAATCCACTAGCCCGCCATATCCTTGAATGGATTCCCGTGGAAACGGGAATGACAGCCAGGGATTGTTGTAAGCAAAACGTCCTAATGGTGTCAGCTATAGCGATACCTCTCGCTGGCATTCCCCTCGGCATAGTTTATGCTCAAACGTCTGATTGCTCGTTCTGGCCTAGAGTTTTGGCTGCCCCTGGGGTTGCTGGGAGTAGCCTTGTGGCTGGCGGGTCTGGGCTGGTCGCAGCACTACTTGGCGGTGTCTGGTCGCCCCATTCAGCCGCTGGTGCTGGCTCCCAATGCCGCCGTTCGAGAGACAGGCATTTTGAGCATTAATGCGACGATCAACCGCGATCGCCCCTTTACCCGAGTTGAGGTCACGGTGGTGCAGCCGGTGCCTCGCACCCTCGACTTCTACTTGCCCTTACAGACCCCCTCTACCATTGAGGCCGAGATGGCGCGGCGGCTCAAGGTATCTGAGGCAAGTATTCGCCAGTTGATTCACTATGAAAATATTCGTCCCTAGTGTTTGTTTGTCCCTAGGGTTGGTTCGTCCCTAAGCTTTACTTGCGCCCCCATGCCATTAATTACCGTGCGCCCCGAGGGGCTCTACTGCGAAACCGGTGACTTTTTTATTGACCCCTGGCGAGGGGTGTCAACGGCGTTGATTACCCACGCCCATAGCGACCATGCCCGGGCTGGCTCTACCCAGTACATTGCCACTGGCCAGTCAGAGGGCATTTTGCGCCGCCGGCTGGGCGAAGACATTCGGCTTCAGGGGGTAGAGTATGGCGATCGCCTCAAGCTGGGCGACACCTGGGTATCGTTTCACCCGGCGGGGCATGTGCTGGGGTCGGCCCAAATTCGGGTAGAACACCGGGATGAGGTTTGGGTGGTATCGGGCGACTACAAGCGCTGTGCCGATCCCTCCTGCACCCCCTTCGAGGTGGTGCCCTGCGACACGTTTATTACCGAGGCTACCTTCGGGCTGCCGATCTATCGATGGGAGAGCGGTGCGACCACTACCCGCCGCATCTACGACTGGTGGCAGAGTGATTTAGAGCGCCCCTCAATTTTGTTTTGCTATGCCTTTGGCAAGGCCCAGCGAGTGCTGAGTGAGCTGGCGAAAATTACCGATCAGACGGTCTACGTGCACGGTGCCATTCATGCCCTAACCGAGATCTACCGGGAGCAAGGGGTCAAAATGGTGCCGACGATCTGCACCTCAGAGATGCCTCGCACCCACAGCTACCAGGGCGACCTGGTGCTGGCCCCGCCCTCGGGCCACCGCTCTAGCTGGATGAAACGCTTTAAGCACCCTCAGACCGCCTTTGCCTCGGGATGGATGGCGGTGCGGGGAGCGCGGCGGCGGCGGGGCTACGAGCGGGGTTTTGTGCTCTCTGACCATGCCGACTGGCCCGGCTTGATTCAAACTGTGCAAGATACGGGCGCTAAGACGGTCTACGTCACCCACGGCCAATCTGACGTGGTGTCGCGCTATCTGCAAGAATCATTGAACCTAGCGGCCATGCCCCTAGACACATTGTTTGAAGGAGAGGGAGATATCTAATGGACGCAACCCCCTGGCTAGACGGGCTGATGGGCGGGCTAGCCCTACTGATTTTGCTGGGGGGGCTGTGGATGCTCTTGAGCGGTGTGGGCGACATGGACCGCTGAGCTAGTGGTGTTGGGGGTCGCCCCAGGGCCGAGGGCGGCGGTGGCGTAAGCCAAGAGTTTGCTGCCGCCGTAGACTAGGGTGATGGCAAACAGGCCCCCCGCCACCCAGCCTTGGGCGCGTTGGGCAATCCATAGCACCGCCAGCGCTAGGGCGATCGCATCTAAGATCAGCACCTCAAGGCGCGATCGCCAGCCCGCCGCTTGAATGGGTTGGCGACTGGCCGGCTCTAGGCGAATGGTCGCCGCCAGGTTAAATCCCAGCACACTGACCAAAATCAACCCCAGCCCCCAGCCCAGATGGCCTAGGGCCGCCACTGAGAAACCGGCCACCTGACCGGCGATGGTTAGCATCACCACGCGCCTAAAATGGTTCAGTCGGGCATCGGGCGATCGCAGCCCCACCCCATCGACATTGCGCAGGTCAACCCTGGCCATATGGGCTTGCTCTAGGCTCATCAACATCAGCGATAGGGCTAGCAGACGGTAGGGCCACGGGTTAGGCTGCACGGTCTGGTAGAGCAGCCCCACCGTAGCCGGAACAAACAAAGCTGCCGCTAAAGCCGGAGAAAAGGTCATAAACAACTCAATCGGGGCTGGAATAGCTCAACCCGACGGACTAAGCATACCGCCAGAGCCCGCCTTTCGGCCCACGCCGCTGGGCCAATTCTCGGTGCGGCGGGGCGGGGCAACTACAGCGATCGCCATGGCGCTCAGGGCATCAACCCTTGCATAGTTAAAAACTGGGACAGCGCCACGGCATATAGCGATCGCGTCAAGCCTCTAATCCTGCAATGCGCCTTGGCTCCCCCTGGTGAGGATGGGCAAACACCGTTTGCCCCTACCAGAACTAACTGCTGGTTAGCCCAGTTCGCTTAAAAGATGATTACAACTGTGGTGTACCTCAGCAGCTACCCCCTAAGCTGAAGAGGTCAAGTTAGTCTTTGCCATGACTCAGCCCGCCACCGATATAGCCACCGCTACCGATCTGTTACGTGCCTACGCCAATGGGCAGCGCGACTTTGCCAACGTTATTTTGTCAGAGGTTGACCTGGCCGGAGCCGACCTCAAAGGGGCCGACCTCAGCTATACCGACCTCAGCGGTAGCGATCTGAGTAGCGCTAACTTGCGAGGAGCCGATCTGAGCTATGCCAACCTGGCCGAAGCCAACCTTGCTAGCGCCGATCTGCGAGGGGCTATGCTGATTGGCACTAATCTGATGACCGCTAACTTGGGCGGTACCCTGCTAGCCGCCGCTGACTACGATCCTCAGGAGACCCATTTTCCCCAGGGGTTTGACCCGGTGGCCCAAGGGCTGAAGAGCGATCGCTAGCGACCAGCCTAAACCAGATATATAACAAAGCCGGGGTGTGCGACTGCACACCCCGGCTCAGAAAGATTTACACCAAATGGCCTACATCAGACCGATCTGAGCCAAAATGCCCTGGCCGGTCACCAGCTCGGTCGCGACCCCAATCACGAAGCCCAGCATTGCCAGACGACCATTCCAGGTTTCGGCAAAGTTAACAAACCCAAACTTGCTTTCGGTGCTTTCCATAATCGTCAATCTCCGAATGTGTAAAAGCTTTAATCGTTCAAGCTTATGTTACAAATCTTAACACAGCTTCTGGCCTATGTTAGTGCTTGATATAACAATTTGGCTTTAAGTGGTGGAGGCATTGCTGTTCTGCCTGTGCTCTTGGCCCAGGGTGACAATGCTGGCAATCACCAACACAATGCCCAGCGTCTGCCGGATCTGAAGGCTTTCTTGCAAAACGACCCAGGCGATCGCGACGGTCAAGACCGGATTGCTGACCGCCACAATCGACATGGAGGCGGCCCGCACCAGGTGAATGCCAATGTTGTAGCAAAGCTGACCGAGCAAGGTTAGGCCCGCTGTGATTAGGCTCAGCCACCACAGTGCACCCCATTGGTCGGCGGGCACCTCAATTTGAATCACCCCCAGGCTCAGGGTCGACAGGATCGCCATGACGCCAAAGTTGATGAGGGTAAAGGGCACGGGATGAATATGGCGAAAGCAAATTTGAGCTTGAATGCCCTGCACGGCATAGGCAACGCTGGCCCCCAGGGCAGCGCCTACTCCCAGCCCCAGGGAACTGCCTGGGGCATCAACAAAACTAGGCACCACCAAAACACTGCCCAGCAGCACGCCGAGGGTCACCCCCATCCGCAGACGGCTAGGCCGATGGCCAAAGACCTTCCAGGCCAGCAGTCCAGTGATGATCGGGTGCATAAAAAATAGCACAGTGGCCACCCCAGCCGGAATGCTAGCGATCGCAATAAACAATAGAGCCAGGGCCAGATACAAAAAGCTGCTGCTGCTGATCGCCAGCCCCAGAGTAGACCGCTGCTGGGGCTGCAATAACTGCCGCAGGGCCTGGGTGGTAGCAGGATACAGCCGGTAGGAGAGCACCGCTATCGCCGGTAAAATCAGCAGCGTTCTCATGTGCAAGACTAACAGGGAGTTAGAGAGGGTCGGTGGAATTAACCCACCCCAGCTGATTTGCCCCAGAATGGTGCTTTCAGAAAAAATGACCCGCAAAACCACATTTTGCAGAGCCAGGCACAGCGACCCCAAAACCACGATCAAAAATCCCTGCACAGTCTGCTCCTAGATGCGTCGCCACCCCAGACTATACCGGCTGCAAACCAAGGCGCAGGGGCCTAAACATCACCAAATCATGACCGCTCGTGGGGCAGCCGAGGAGACTTCTGAAAAAGAGCTTCCCTAATGGTGGGCAGTGCCCAACTTACAGCGGCTACAGTCGCTGGATTGAAGCTGGTATCTTTTTCCCTGAAAATCTTATACCGAATCCGAATTCCATACCCCAGTTCCCAACGGGCCAACCCGTAGGGGCAAACGGTTGTTTGCCCTCAACCAATCGGGGGTAGCCATGCCGGATTTCGTATTAGTTGTTGTAAGCCGTGGCGTGCAGCAGCTAGAGGAGTATGTGCCGATCGCCGACTTCGGTGGTTTACTCCCAGCAGACTACCCGGTTGCGGCCCTCTTGTTTCGCCCGGTAGAGGGCCTGGTCGGCGGCAGAAATTAGGGTTTGAAGCGACGTGTCGCGGCTGGGAATTTGGCAGGCTACACCCAAGCTGATCGTGACATAAACCGTCTCAGTGGCCGTTTTGAAATTCACAATGTTGAGGTCGCGAATGCGGCTACGAATGGTTTCGGCCAGGGTAATTGCCCCGGCGAGGTCGGTGTGGGGCAAAATCACCGCAAATTCTTCACCGCCGTAGCGGGCGACGATATCGGGCGGGCGATTGACCACTTGCTGACTGGCTTGAGCAACCTCGATTAAGCAGCGATCGCCAGCGGGGTGACCGTGGCAGTCGTTGAACTGCTTGAAGTGATCGACATCAAACATAATCAGCGACAGGGGCGCTCGGCTGCGACCCAAACGCTTCCATTCGCGCTGAAGGGCCGCATCAAAATGGCGACGGTTGGCAATCTGGGTAAGCTCATCGCGGTGGCTGAGGTCGTTGAGGCGCTGGTTGGCCTGCTCTAGGGCCTGGTTGGCTTCGGCTAGGCGCTGGGCCTGGCTCTGCACCTGGGCCAAGAGATCAGCCTGCTGCACCGCGATCGCCAGTTGGTCGGCCACCTGTTCTAGCAACTCGGCTTCGCCGGGCTCCCACTGGCGGTAGTCGGCACAGGTTTGCACAATCAAGAACCCCCAGAAATGGCTGCTCTGTTCGGGCTGGGGTTGCAGAATCGGAACAATGATCGCTGACTTAGCCGCCATCGGCTTGATCCAAGGATTGAGGCACAAATCCTCTAACTCGGTGCTCAGATCGGGGATGGCCCAGGCAGAACCCTGGCCATAGCGATCGCGGCAGAGGTGCCGTAGCCTATCCGCCTGCCACTGTTGAATGGCAGAGGGTACAGGGCAGGTGGGCTGGGTCGTAACCTGAATAATTTCTCCCGTGTGGTCGGAGGTGAACTGAAAAATGAAGGTGCGATCGACCTGTAGGTAGCGCTGTACTTCCTCAGTGGCGGTGGCTAGAATGCTCTGTAGATCTAAGGTTTGCCGAATGCGCTGGGTGATTTGCCAAAGGGTTTGCTCTCGCTCGGCTTTGCGTTGAAGGGCCAGTTCTGCCGCTTTGCGATCGCTGAGGTCTTGAATCAAGGCAAAATATCCCTGCACCCCCCCCTCAGTGCTGTGGTCGGGTACCAGGGTGCCCTGCACGTAACGGCTGCCCCCAACCTTGTAGGGCATGACGCTTTCATAGACTACCCGCTCCCCCGCCAGGGCGCGATCGACATGGGCTTTGAGCAGTTGATAGGCGGCTGGCCCAATCACTGACTCTAAGGGGTGACCATAGATGTCTTCGGGGTTGACGCCAAACCAGGCTTGATAGGTGCTATTGGCATACTGATAACAGCGATTTTTGTCTATGTAGGACACACAGACCGGCAGCGAATCCATCAGCTGCTGCAGCAGGTACAGTTGGGCATAAACCTGAATCTGCTTGTTAACGGTAGCCTCATGCCGCCAGGCGGTGGAGGGTAGATTTTTCTCTACAGATTCTGGCGTAATTTCGTTCCAAAATCGGGGAGTATTGTGTTTATCTCGTGGCACCTTGGCCATGGAGAAAGCCTTCGAAATTGGATGAATGGGTTAATATACCAGCAAAACCGAGTTTTTGGGGAGAAGCCGTCGTTGCATCAAGGGGCCAACTAAAGCTGATCCAGACGATAACTCGATCTAACTCTAAATAGATGTATTACCTGCCAAAAACCCAATCCAATCTATCCTTGCAAACAAACCCCAAAATCATATCCGTCCTAAGGATTAGAAGAGAGCAGAGCTGGGTGACTCCCAGTTGTGTAACCCTCACCCTAAACTCCTCTACCTGAAGGCTCTCGTGTATACACAACTGTGTCCCGGCAAAATTGCCCTCGTTCCTCAGCCATCCAACTCTGTAGATTAGGGTGAGCTGGGATCGCCTCCGTTTGCCACCACTTCTACCGTGCCGCGCACCATATTCATGCCGCAGGCAAACTCGTAGCGGCCCGGCTGCGTTGGCGTAAACTCGATCGCCGTCGTTTGATTTACCGGCAGCCCCTGGGCAATGCGAAAGGCCGGGAAACGCACCTCTGCTAAGCAACTGCTGGGGTCTTTGCGGTAGAAGTTGAGTCGCACCGGCTGCCCTGCCTGCACGACAATATGGTTGGGGTCGTAGCCCCCATCGACAGTCACCGTCACCTCTTGCCGGTCGCCCGTGACGCTGGCCTGGCGCGACTTCGGCTTGCTCAGTAAAAACCACCACAGCTCAAGGCCGATGAGGCCTAAGCCCGCCCCGGTCACCGCCACTTTCAGCCCCAAGGGTTGATCAACCCGCTGAAACTGCCCCGTTCGCTCCATCGTGGGATCATTTCCCATGCTGTGATTGAGCTGGGCTGGGGTGGCGGTAGCGGTAGCGAGGGCCAGGCCAAGGCTGGCGAGCGTCGTCAGGTAGAGGGTGGTCATTGGGGTGCTCCTTGAGGAGGGAGGGTGAGAGGGTAGATGGGTGGATGAGTGGATGGGTGGGGAGGGAAGGGGTGAAGGGGTGAAGGAGTGAAGGGGTGAAGGAGAGAGGGGGTGAAGGAGAGAGGGGGTGAAGGAGGGAAGGGGTGAAGGAGGGAAGGGGTGAAGGAGGGAAGGGATGAGTAGATGAGAGGGCGAGAATCCACCTGCCCACCTGCCCACCTGCCCACCTACCCGCCTACCCGCCTACCCTCCCACCCATCTACCCTCCCACCTACCCCAACCTGGGGCGAAAGTTCCGCAGCCGCAGCGCGTTGGTCACTACTGACACCGAGCTAAAGGCCATGGCTGCTCCGGCGATGATCGGGTTGAGCAGCCAGCCAAAGACGGGGTAGAGAATGCCGGCGGCGATCGGGATGCCCGCGACGTTGTAGATGAAGGCAAAGAATAGGTTTTGGCGAATGTTGGCCATGGTGGCGCGGGAGAGCTGGATGGCGGTGACAATGCCGTGCAGGTCGCCGGAGATTAGGGTGATGTCGCTGGCGGCGATCGCCACATCGGTGCCTGTACCAATCGCCATGCCCACATCGGCCTGGGCCAGGGCTGGGGCATCGTTGATGCCGTCGCCCACCATGGCCACGACCTTGCCTTCCCGCTGGAGGCTTTCAACCTGGGCGGCTTTTTGATCGGGGCGCACTTCGGCAAAGATGCGGGTGATGCCGACTTCGCGGGCTATCGCTTCGGCGGTGCGGCGGTTGTCGCCGGTCAGCATCACCACCTCTAGGCCCATGCGTTGCAGGATGGCAATCGCCTGAATGGAGGAGGGTTTGACCGCGTCGGCGATCGCCAAGAGAGCTTCTACCTGGCTGTCTACCGCCAACCACACCACGGTACGACCTAGCGATTCGAGCTGGTCCCACTGGGTTTGCAGGCGATCGGTGGCGATGCCCAGTTCCTGCATCCAGCGGTGGGTGCCGATCTGCACAGATTGCCCGGCGACGACCCCCTGCACGCCGCTGCCCGCCACGGCTTCAAACTGTTGGGCCTCCTCTAGGCTCACCCCTTGGGCCTGGGCGTAGTTGACCACCGCCTCGGCCAGGGGATGCTCGGAGTTGCGCTCTAGGGTTGCTGCCAGTTTCAGCAGGTGCAGTTCGGTGGCAGTGCCGTTGACCGTCAGGTAGTCGGTCACGGTGGGCTGGCCCTGGGTGATGGTGCCGGTCTTGTCTAGCACAAGGGTTTGAATCTTGTGGGCTAGCTCTAGGCTGTCGGCCCCTTTCACCAAAATGCCGTGCTCGGCTCCCTTGCCTGTGCCGACCATAATCGAGGTTGGTGTTGCCAGGCCTAGGGCACAGGGGCAGGCCAAAATCAGCACCCCAACGGTGGTGATCAGCGCCATGCTGAGGTTGCCCATGACATTGAACCAGACCACAAAGGTGAGAATGGCCACGGCAATTACCGCCGGTACAAACCAGCCGGTCACCCGGTCGGCCAGCTGCTGAATCGGGGCCTTTGACCCCTGGGCCTGCTGCACCAGCTTGACGATCTGAGCTAAAAACGTGTCTTTGCCGACGCGGGTGGTCCGAAATTTGAAGCTGCCGGTCTTGTTCAGGGTTGCGCCGATCACCTCATCGCCCACCGTCTTCTGCACAGGGACGCTTTCGCCGGTCACCATGGCCTCATCAAGAGTAGATGCGCCGTCGATGATCTCGCCATCCACCGGAATTTTTTCGCCGGGGCGCACCAAAATCACGTCGCCCACCACCACCTCGGCGATGGGCAAGTCAAACGCCTGGCCATCGCGAATCACCCGTGCCGTTTTGGCCTGTAACCCCATGAGCTGGCGAATGGCCTCGGAGGTCTGGCCCTTGGCCCGGTTTTCGAGCAGGTTGCCCAGCAAAATTAGGGCGATGATGATGGCAGAAATCTCAAAGTACACATCGGGGCTGAGCCCCTGGGCGAGGAACCACTGGGGATACAGCGTTGGGAACAGGGAGTATAGGTAGGCGGTGCCGGTGCCCACGGCCACCAGTGTGTCCATGGTGGCGGTGCGGCGCTTAAACGACTTCCAGGCGTTGACAAAAAAGTGGCTGCCGGCCCACAGCATTACCGGCAGCGTCACCACCAGCTGAAACCAGGGGTTGTGCAGCCACATTGGAATAAACGGCATGGGGATGCCGGTCATCATCGGCAGACCACCCACCATCAGCACGCCGCCAATGGCCAGGCTGACGATCACCTTGCGGGTGAGTTCGCGGTGTTTGGCGGCGCGATCGCGGCGTTCGGCATCGTCCTCGGCGGCTAGGGGGTCATCGCTGATCGGCTGAGCCCCATAGCCCGCGTCATCCACCGCCGCCTGAATGTGGGTGAGGTTGGTCTGGCGGGGGTCGTAGGTGATGGCGGCCTGCTCCGCGCCAAAGTTGACGCTGCACGTAGCTACACCGGGCACCTCCCGAATCGCTGTTTCGATGTTGCTGGCGCAGGCCGCACAGCTCATGCCCTGCAGTTTAAGGATTTGATGTTTCATCGGTTTCCGCCTCCAAGGGTGAGTGGTCTGTGGGGTTAGGCCACGGTGTAACCGGCGGTGGTAATGGCTTGTTTGATCGCGGTTTCGGAGGCGGCGGTGGTCACATTGACCAGTTTGGTTTTGGGGTCGGCGGCCACCTGGGCGTCGGCGTCAACGGCCTGAATGGCTTTGGTGACGGTTTCGACACAGGCGGAGCAGGCCAGGTTAGGCACCGTTAGTTGAATCGTCATGGGAACCTCTTCGTTTGTGATAGTGAATGGGTAAGTCACTCTATCTTGAAGCCTCTAGTGAACTGTAGAGTCAAGGGGTAGGCCCAATCGATTTTCTGGCTGCCCCAACCCAACAGCCCTAACCCGGATTATTCATGATCGATCAAAAGAGAGGTAATGGCATGATCCACCGCAGACCAAAAAGGTCTTTTCTGCTGTTGTTGGTCGTGGGGTGGGGTAGTGCGATCGCCGCCTGTACCCCCACCCTAGATCGACCGACGACCAACGCTGGGGACACGGTCTCGGCTCCCCCGGAGCGATCGCAACCGTCCCTTCAAGTGGAGGGGTTCACCCTCGACGAACTGTTTGCCCAGGGTAGCGGTGGCTGCGGCATGACCCTCTGGCACCAAGCCGATGGCCAGCAGCCAACGGAATTCTTATTTTTTAACGGGTTACCCGACGCTGCTGGCCACCAGGGTGCCCTGATGAAGCTCGATGGCGAGTTTGTTCGCCTCCGCCGCACCGCCGCAGCGGGGGAAGAGTTTTACGGCCAGCAGCGATCGCAAACCTTTGCCAGCCCAGACAATGCCCTGCAGGTTCAAGTCGAGACCACCCTCGGCGAACCAGGAGAAATTGAGTCGGTCGCGGTGGAGGGTACTCTGCAACTTCAGCACAACGGTACGACGCTAGACCTGCCGGTGCAAGGCGACGCCGGTTGTTAACAATGTGAGCGGTGGGCTAGCCCCTTGAGGTCTAGCCCACCGCCCTGTAGGGGCGAACAGCGGTTCGCCCAGTGGACTTGGGGGTAGCTCAGTTCATCAGCGGCTGGGTCAAGTCGCTCCATGCTTCCACGATCGCCTGGAGGGCAGGCGGGGCATCGTCTAGGGCCAGATCGATGTATTCGGTTTGGAGATAGCCAGCGGAGAGCCGCACAGTGGGGTAGTCGGCAAAGGCGGCGTCGGTAATGTAGCGCATACGATGCAGGTTGGGAAACCGCTGCTGGCTCAGCATTTGCTCAAAATCGGCCACCTGCTCTGGGGAGAGGCGCGTCTCGGCTACTACGGTATCGTTGGTTTGGTGCACCAGTCGCCCGTCGCTAAACAGCACCACCTCGCGCTGCCCGCCCGCCAAACTGCCCGACTCTACCGAGCGAAAAACCACGCCCTCAGGAGTGGGCTCTGGGTCAAGGGTAGGAATCAAATCGACAATCAGGCCGTTGCGACTGCCGCTGGCGGTGGGGTTTTGAACGACATTCTCACCATTTTGCTGGGTGTGGTAGACCCAGCTCTGGTCGCCATCGGTGACAACCACCCGCAGGCCAAAGATCGCGATCATGGTACACATTTGGTCGGGGACGTAGACGCCCATGCAGCCATCCCAGGTGGTGGTTTCGGCGTCGGCAATGCGCAAAGCGGCGGCGGGGCGATTAACCTCGGCAGCCACGGTTTGCAGAATGCGATCGCGCACCGCCGGAGTGAGTACAGCGTCTACCTCCGCCTGGTCTCCGTCGACGGGCAAGGGTTGGGGCTCGGGGCTGGGCGTGACGATATCGCCATTGCCGTCGGCAGCGGGGGGAGGGCTGGGCTGACAGGCCACTGCTAGCTGTGAACCAACCACCAGGCCAAGCACCCATAGACCGGCGATCGCAGGCAGCATTTTAGGTTTAGTAACGGGATAACGGGGCATAGGAGACACCACACTAACGTTGATACCTCTACCCTAAGCAGTCTGGGCAGGCCGACGGCGCTGGTTACAGATTTAGTTACGGGTTAGGCGTGCAGAGGGCGGGGTGATTGGGTCAACAGCTCACACACTTCTGCATCGGTCAGTTGGGCAAAATCGGCGTACCACAGGCTAATGGCATGGAGGTCGTCAGGCAGGGCCAAGCACACCACCTCATCGACCTCCGCCTGAAGCGTGCGGTAGGTCTCAGGTGGGGCCACAGGGACGGCCACAATCAGGCGGGCGGGCTGCTGAGGTTTGAGCACGGCGATCGCAGCTCGCATGGTCAGCCCTGTGGCAATGCCGTCATCAACCAGAATTAGGGTGCGATCGCGCAGGGTCGGCTGAGGCCGCTCGCCCCGGTAGACGCGATCGCGGCGCTGCAATTCTTGCAGCTCGGTGGCAGTCACGGCAGACACCGTAGAGGGCGCAATCTGTAATCGGTTTAAAACCTCGTCATTGAGCACCTGCACGCCGCTCGATGCGATCGCCCCCATGGCCAGTTCCCGGTGGTCGGGCACCCCCAGTTTGCGCACCAGGCAAATATCCCAGGGCAACCCCAAAGCCTGGGCCACCTCATAGGCAATGGGCACACCGCCTCGGGGCAGCCCCAACACCAGCCCGCCAGGGTGGTGGGCGTAGGGTTTGAGCAGTGCCGCTAGCTGCCGTCCAGCATCGGTGCGATTTTGGAATTGAGCGGGGGAGGTGGCCATGGGGGCATTGGGGGTGCAGGGTGGTTGGCAACTAAAACGGCAAACGTCACCGGCACAGAGGGAGTTGAAAGATCGCGCAGGGGCTAACGTTTGTGGCAGTAGTCTGGGGTGATAGTGTGTGGCGATAGACTATGTCCCACTGCACCTGATCATAGATCACTTGCGCCAGACTGGTGCTAATCGGCGGAAGGCTAACAAGGAAGTAGCCAGAGACTAGTTGTCTGCCAAGCTAAAGGTGACAGGTTAGTGGGTTTAAGGCTCATGGCAGAGATTAAATCTTGAACCCTGCACCTGAAACCCTCAACGTTTAAAACCTGTCGCAATCAGCTTGGTCAAGTACTAGTGGCCAGAGAGGATTCCTAAATTCCAGTCCCATAATCCTGACGCTTCCTGCTGTAGCTACCTATGGCCTGGCTGGGGGCATGGGGATAGGCTCCAGCGACCCCTTGCCTAGAGTTCCGTAGAATTACGGTCTTATAACTTAACCACCTAAGTAATTTTCAGCAACTTGAATTTGACTGAACTTCCGAATAAATCCGTTTATCAAACCATCAATTTTTTTCTAAGGTGAGATAAACAAACCTAGTTGAGGCAATGACGTTTACGCATAGTTTTCTGCTAGCTCTACTGCCAGCTTTGCTCAGCCTAGATCTAGACCCTGGGTCCCGCCACCAGCAAACATTTATGCTTGGCTCGGCTGGATTTATCTGACTCAAGACCGTTTTAATGTCACCGCTGAACAGCGACCCCAGCCGTGCCATTACCCCTGGTTAGGGTATTGCAACAGCCCCCTAGGATGACGTCATCACGGGGGGCGATCGCAACGGTTTTAGCCGCATCAATTACCCCGTTGGCACTGTACAACACCATGGATACGCTACTGATTGCAGAAGACCAAATTAGGCCCTTTAAGTTTTGGCACAACCAACAGATCGCCACCGGCATGAGTTTCCGCAATGAGCTATTTGCCCAGCTATTTAGTACTTCGCTCAAAAGTCGACAGCAGTTTTTTCAGCGTCTTGACCAAGAGTATGCGACGACGACGGGGCTGCTGCTGACGGTCTCAAAACAGCAGTACACGGCTTGGGTCAACCTGCGATCGCCGCTGGCCCAAAGCCTCTATGGTGTCCCAGAGCCAGAGCTAGAACTAGAGCCAAAACCAGAACTAGAACTGCTACCCACCGTAAACCGCCAACCCGACCGCTTGCAGCCCCTACACCTGCAAGTCGCCTAGGCCATTTGACTTGTCCTTGCCAATCTTGAGCCCATGCGTTGTTCCCTTCGCGATCCAAACGGTGAACCCTCTTCTAGCCCTAGCCTCAACGAGAATGCAGGTGGTGTCGGTCAGGTTACCCACGCTGTTGGTGCACAACCGGCCCATAGCAGCAGCGCTTCCCAAGCCTATCTGGGCGATCGCCTCACCCCTACGGCCCAACCCCGACCCGCTACGTATTCTTGCCGGTAAAAGTGCTCTCGCCTCGTCCTTCACCGACCTCGTCAACCCAGCCCGCCCAAACCTTAGAAACCACTACTCCCGCACTCTGGGCAGAGTTGGTTTTATTGCTCTATCTAACCGTCACCGCCCATGAAACCAACCCAGCTTAGCGAACTACCCACGAGCGCTTACGATCTTGAGGGCAATCTGTCCTCATTACTAGGCTTGGCCGACACCCCTGGCGGCACCGGAGAGCCCCACTGCGCGCTGATCGTCAAGCAGGCTACCGGGGTGAAAACTTACCCGATCGCAGGTGAACGCAGCTGTCTAGGGCGTCATGCCAGCAACGACATCATTATTTATGCCAGAGGCGTATCGCGGCACCACGCTGTGCTCTACCGCTTGGGGGCAAATTATTACATCACCGATGGTGATGGCAAATCCCGCAAAAGCATCAACGGTTTGTACGTCAACCGGCAGGCATGCAGTCACCAGCGGCTGCAATCGGGGGATGTGATTACTTTCTGCCAGGGGGTATACGCCTTTTTTGTGGTTTTGCCCACTGCTTCGGCGGCGGCCTGGAGCTTTACCCTAGTCGAAAAGCTGGTGAATTTTTGCGATACCTCGGCCTACCTCGAAACACTCCTCGAAAAAAATAGAGATCCTCGGCCCTACAACAGCGTCACGCTCTGTCTGAGCGAGACTGGGCAGATCCAAGCCATGAAAGAAGTGGTGGAGTTGCAAAATCAGAGTCTATATCCTTTGCTGAAAGGCTTTATTCACCAGAGCCTAACGGCTATCGTTTTACCCGACGACATGCCTAAGGTGACGGAGGCTATTTATCAGGTACTGCGATCGCAGCAGCCCCACACCCTAATTAGCGAACTCAATCTTGAGAAAGAGGGTATCTTTTGTGAAATCGAAATTTTTTTGAGTGCCCAGGGAGGGTTAATAGCCCGGATCGAACCGATTGTTCGGCAAAGCTCTCTAGAGGCAAAGCTGCTGCACGAGGTGCGTCACGATGCGTTAACCCAGTTGCCCAACCGCACTCTGTTTAAAAATAGAGTTTCCCGGCTGATTCAGCAATTTAGTAATCAAAATTATGCAGCCAAATATGCCGTTCTGTTTGTCGATTTAGATCGCTTTAAGCTAGTTAACGACAGTTTTGGACATTTAATTGGCGATCGGTTTTTAGTTCAGATCGCCCAGCGCCTTCAAGTCAGTGTGCGCCCCCACGATTTGATTGCCCGCCTCGGTGGCGATGAATTTGCCATTTTGTTAGAAGAGATTAACCACCTAGACGAAGCCATTGAAGTGGCCAAGCGGCTGCAGGCAGAAATCGAAAAACCGCTGGTGCTCAACGGTTATGAGCTCTTTCCCAGCGCCAGCATTGGGGTTGCCACCAGCGATCTGGGCTACCAGAGCGTAGACGAGATTCTGCGGGATGCCGATACCGCGATGTACCAGGCAAAGCTCTCCGGACGGGCTCAGTTTGCCGTGTTTAACGATCACATGCGCAATCAAGCTAAGGACAACCTCAAGCTAAACGGCGATCTCAAGCGCGCCATTCAAAAGCAAGAATTTAGACTGATGTATCAACCCATCGTCAATCTCAAGCGCCAGAAGTTAGTCGGGTTTGAGGCGCTCATTCGCTGGCTGCATCCCGATCGAGGTCTACTGGGGCCGCACGATTTTATTCCTCAATCAGAAGAAAATGGCCTGATCACTGAAATTGGCTATTGGGCGCTACAGTCAGCGTGTCAGCAGCTTGCCACCTGGAATCATCACTTCAAACTAGAGCCGGGTTTTGCGATAAATATTAATATTTCTGCTAAGCAGTTGGCTGATCCTAGCCTGGTCGATAACATTGAGGTGTTGTTGATGCGATACGGACTCAATCCCTGTCAAATTAAGCTCGAAATCACAGAAAGCATTGTGATGGAAAATAGCGAGTCGGCGATCGCTATCTTTAACCAGCTTAGAACCCTAGGAGTGCAGGTCTGTATTGACGATTTTGGCACTGGCTATTCTTCCCTGAGTTATCTCAACCGCTTTCCCATTGATGCCCTCAAAATCGATCGCTCCTTTGTCACAGGCATGGGCAGTGCCAACGAAACTACCGGACTCAGTATCGTGCAATCTATTATTGGTCTCGCCCACAATCTGGGGGTTAAGGTAGTGGCCGAAGGCATTGAAACTGGCCAACATCTGCTGCTTTTGCAAGCATCAAGGTGCGATTTTGGTCAGGGATATCTCTTTGCCAAACCCCTGGCGATCGATTGTGCTACCGCCATGCTTAACGATCAAGATCTCTGTCAGTGGCACTATGGCCGCCCAGTGGATTGATCATCACTGCTCAGCGATGCGCCGTAGTTCCGCAGGATTTTTGCCACGCTTTTGCCACGCTTTTGGAGCGATCTGGGCATTCGTCGAGCTACCTAGGCGGTAACCAAGCGGGCTTGGGTAGCGGCTTTGGGCCTGGCCGCAAAGTTCACAAATCACGACAGAACCTTCAAACTCTCAAAAACAGCAGATAAGCTTGAAAAGTTCAGTGCTTCGAGCGCTGGGGTTTACTTAGCTAACGCGCCTGATTCGTCCTGTCATGGTTACAAGCACACCTATGCTGCCTTCCCTCAGTGCTTCTGGTGTTCAAGGGACGGGCTCTGCCCTCACCGATGCCATTCTCCCGAACCCAGTTATCTTTGGTCCTGAAGCACCGCTGATGGAGGTGATAGCCGGCATTGGCCAGGCTCAGCATAGTGCCTGCTCGATCGCCGATGGGTCTGGTCAGATTACCGCTGCGACCGCAGAAAGCTGTGCGATCGTCATGGCTGAGGGTCAGGTAGTCGGCATTTGTACCGAACGTGACTTGGTGCGGTTGGCAGCCCAGGGGCGCTCGGCACAAGGCCTGACGGTGGCTGATGTGATGACGACCCCAGTCATTACCTGGGGCCTAGAGCAATTGACGGATGTTTTCCCGACCCTGCAATTTATGCAGCGCCATCACATTCGCCATTTGCCCATTGTCGATCGGCAAGGGGGCGATCCGCAGGGGAAACTGCTGGGGGTGGTGACGCCCCAGAGTTTGCGGCAGCTGCTTAAGCTGCTCGATCTGCTGCGCCTGCGGCAGATTGAAGAAGTGATGCAGCCGCAGGTGGTGCAGGCGCAACCCACCACCTCTGTTTTAGAGATTGCTCGCCAGATGGCCAATGGCCGCGTTAGCTGCGTCGTCATTGTGGCTCCGCATCCTGCTGGCGGGGCACCCCAACCCATCGGTATTGTTACTGAGCGCGACATCGTTCAATTTCAGTGTTTAGGTCTCAACCTGGCGACGCTATCGGCAGCAACGGTGATGAGTGCACCCCTATGCTGCCTGTATCCCCAAGACAGCCTGTGGATGGCTCATCAGCTCATGCAGGAAAAGCGGATTCGGCGGCTGGTGATTACCGATCGCGAGGGACATCTGACTGGGTTGATCACCCAAACCAGCATGTTGAATATTTTTAGCGCTGGCGAAATCTACGAAACCCTCGAGATTTTGCAAGAGCGCGTTCACCAGCTCGAAGCCGAAAAGTTAGAGCTGCTCCACAGTCGCAACCAGACCCTAGAGCAGCAGGTAGTTGAGCGCACGGCTGAGCTCAAGAAACGCGCCGATCGCGAAGAATTTCTCGCCAGCTTTGCCCGCCAGATCAGCCAGGCGCTTGATCTCAGCCCTATTTTGACTTCGTCAGTGCAGGAGGTAAAGCGATTTTTAGAATGCGATCGCGTTGTGATCTACAAGTTTGACAACGAGCGGCAGGGCACCGTTACCGCCGAAGCCGTAGATCCCCCCTGGCGCCCTACCCTGGGGAGCCACTGCCGCGATGTTTGCTTTCTCCAATGGGTAGAGACCGACTCCCTCGGGCATCGCCAGCAGATTGTCGATGACATCTATCAGGCCAATCTCAGCCCCGATCACCTTGCAGTTTTAGAGTCGCTACAGATTAAGGGATATTTGATTGTCCCCATCGTGATTAACAATCAGTTGTGGGGCCTGCTAGAGGCCCACCAATGCGCGGCGGCCAAGGCGTGGGAGTACCACAACCTCGACCTACTCGATCGCCTCAGCACCCAGCTAGCCATTGCCATTCAGCAAAGCCAGCTCTACCAGCAGGCCCAAGCCGAGATTCAAGAACGACGGCAGGCCGAACAGGAACTCAAACAGGAGCGTAACTTTGCCAGTGCGATTTTGCACGCTGCCGGAGCCCTGGTTGTCGTCTCTGACCACCAGGGGCAGATTGTGCAGTTTAACCATACCTGCCAGCAGCTGACCGGATATTGCTTAGCCGAGGTACAAGGCCGACGGGTCTCAGAGTTTTTGGTTGCGCCCGAAGACCGTGACCCTATCCAAAATCTGATTGACGATGTCTTGTCCAACCGCTCCCGAGGGGTGTCAGAACATTACTGGCTGACCAAAACCGGCGATCGCCGCCTGATCGCCTGGACCCACTCCACCCTGCTCGATGACCAGGGCCAGGTCGACTATATCATCGGCACCGGCATTGATATCACCGAAACCCGCCAGGCCGAAGCGGCCCTGCGCAAGAGCGAAGATACCAATCGAGCGCTCCTCGATACCATTCCTGACCTGATGATTCGGATTAAAGGGGATGGCACCTACCTCGACTTTTTACCCTCCTACGGGTTTAAAGTGATTCAACCCTTCACCACTATGGTGGGCCGAAGCATCTATCAAGCCCTACCCGAAAGCCTCGCCCAAGAGCGGATGGGCTATATCCAGCAGGCTCTAGCCACTGGGCAAACCCAGGTTTATGAGTATGAGTATGAGGACGAGACAGACGGCAAGACGCTCTACGAAGAAGCCCGGATCGCCGTCTCCGGCCCCAATGAAGTGCTCTGCATTGTGCGCGATATCAGCGAACGCAAGCGGCTAGAATATGCCGAGAAACAGGCCACCGCCGCGCTTCAAAGCCTGGTAGAAGGCACTGCCTCTGTCACCGGAGAACACTTCTTCGAAGCTCTGGTCGAACACCTAGCCACCGCTCTAAATGTGCGGCACGCCCTGGTGACCACCTGTGACCGTGACCAGGGGCAAACCCTCGCTCTATACTCCCAGAACCAGCTGCGGCCCAATATCAGCTTTGATCTCACCCATCTTCCCTGCAAACTCACCCTCCAGCAGCAGGTCTACTGCTGCTCCAGCCACCTATCAGACCATTTCGCCAATGAGCAAATTGCATTTCTAGGGGCCGAGAGCTACTGTGGCGTTGCCCTGCTCAACACCCAGGGCCAGCCCATTGGCACCCTGTGCATCTTAGACGACAAGCCTATCGACAACATGCCCCACGTCGAAGGCATCTTGAGAATCTTTGCCGCCCGTGCCGCCGCCGAACTTGAGCGTCAGCAATCCATTGATGCTCTCTATCAGCTTAACCAAGACTTAGAGGCACGGGTTGAGGCCCGCACTAGCGAACTCTCCGCTAGCAATACCGCTCTCCTGGCGAGCAACGCCGCCCTGCTCAGGAGTCAGGAACAGCTACGGCACAGCGAAGAGCTACTGCGCCTAACCATCGACAGTGCCCCCATTGGTATCACCACCACCGATCTCACGGGTAAGTTTCTCACGGTCAATCAAGCCCTCTGCACCATGCTGGGCTATACCCCGGCAGAGCTAACCGCGCAGGCTTTCAACAGCCTTACCCATCCCGACGATCGCGCGGCTAGCCAGCAGGCTATGGAGCAGCTGGCCGCAGGCAAAATCCAAACCTTCGAACTCGAAAAGCGCTACCTTCACAAAGATGGCACCACGATTGATGCGATTGTGCGCGTGAGTACCGTTCGCGATCGGGAGGCGCAACCCTTACATTTCGTCGCTGAAATTGAAGATATTACTATCCGCAAACGGGCAGAAGCAGAACGCACCCGCCTCCTCAGCATTCTAGAAGCCAGCCTGAATGAAATCTACATCTTTGACGCCGACACCCTGCGATTTAGCTATGTCAACTATGGAGCCCTAGACAACCTGGGGTACTCCCTAGAACATATGCAGCAGATGACGCTGTTCGACATTGAGCCTCAGCTCTCCGAAACCGAGTTTGCGGCTCTGAGCGCTCCCCTCCGCCGCCACGAAACTGAGAAACTCAGCTTTGAGATGGTTCATCAGCGCGCTGACGGCAGCTGTTACCCTGTGGATGTACACCTACAGCTAATTGAACGCGAAGCCGAGAAAATATTTTTGGCGGTGATCTCCGATGTCACCTACCGCAAGCAGGCCGAAGAACAAATTAGCCGTCAGTTACTCGCCATTGAAACCGCCATCGACGGCATCGCTGTTCTGCGAGAAGGCCAGTATCAGTACCTTAACCAGGCCCATGTCGGTCTATTTGGCTATGACTCGGTCGAGGAACTGCTGGGGCAGTCCTGGCAGATACTCTATTCTGAAGCCGAAATTAATCGCTTTGCCGCCGAGGTCTTTCCTGCGCTGGCAGCCCAGGGGCACTGGCGAGGCGAGGCCGTAGCTACTCGTAAAGATGGCACTACCTTTTATGAAGATGTTTCGCTCACCCTGAGCGCCAATGGTGACCTGATTTGCGTCTGTCGCGACATCAACGCCCGCAAGCTGGCGGAGGTGGCCCTGCGGGAGAGTAAAGAACTCCTCCAAGACTTTTTTGACAATGCCAGTGACCTGATCCAGAGCATCTCTATGGCCGATGGTCGTCTGCTGTTTGTCAACCAGGCCTGGCTAAATACGTTGGGATATACCCAGGCTGAGATTGAGGGATACACCATTTTTGATGTGCTGAGTCCTAGCTGTATTCCGCACTATCAGCAGCTTTTTCAAACCCTTTTGCAGGGTGACTGTACCGCCATCGACCCTGTGGAAATGGCCCTGATGACGAAGACAGGCGAAGAAATTTTGCTGCAAGGCAGTGTTAATGTGCGCATTGAGAATGGAGTCCGGGTGGCCACTCGGGGCATTTTTCGCAACGTTACCGAGCGCCAGCGAGCCGAACAGTCGATGCAGCAGCAGCTTGCTGCCATTGAGGCCGCTAGCGATGGCATCGCTATTTTAGATAGCCAGGGCAGCTACATCTTTGTGAATACGGCTCACTGTAGGCTGTTTGGCCTTGAACCCGGCGATCTGCTGGGGCAAAGTTGGCACTGCCTCTACTCTGACGCCGAAATTAATCGCTTTGAGCAAGCGGTATTTCCCTACTTGGCCGAGCATCACCACTGGCGCGGAGAGGCGATCGCCTCGCGCCGCGACGGTTCTACTTTTCCTCAAGAGGTGTCTTTAACCCAAATTGATGGCGTCGGGCTGGTTTGCGTTTGTCAAGATATTAGCGATAAGGCCCAGCTAGAAACCGAGCGCAAGCAGGCCGAGGCTGAGATGCGCAGAGCCCTGGAAACCGAGCGGGAGCTTAACGACCTCAAATCGCGCTTTGTCTCGATGACCTCCCATGAGTTCCGCACGCCCCTGGGGGTGATTGCCTCTTCGGCGGGCATCTTGCAAGACTATGGCGATCGCCTTGATACAGCCAAACAGCACAAGCACCTTGCCCGTATCCAAGACTCTGTGGTCCATATGACCCAGCTGTTAGAAGATGTGCTCATGCTCAGCCGGGTGGAGGCGGGCAAGCTTCAGCTCAAGTTAGTGCCTGTGGCAATTGACGATTTCTGCCAAGATCTAATTGACGATCTCAACCTCAGCGACGGCAATTCTCGCATTGGCCTGGAGGTCGATCTCGCCGGCTCAAGGCTGCTGATGTTTGACCAACGGTTGCTGCGTCAAATACTCACCAACCTGCTCTCCAACGCGCTCAAATATTCCTACCCCGATAGCGAGGTAGACCTGCGCATTGCCTATCAAGGCGATCGCATCACTATCGAAATCCAAGATCGAGGGATTGGCATTCCTCCCGAAGACCTTAAGCATCTGTTTCAGTCCTTCCACCGCGCCCGCAATGTTGGCAATATCCCTGGCACCGGTCTGGGGCTTTCTATTGTCAAAAAGCTGGTTGAGCTACACCAGGGCGACATTATCTGTCATAGCTCTGTTGACGTGGGCACTACCTTCACCCTGGGGTTTCCTCGTTGGTTACTAGAGTCATCGACCCTATCCCAATAACGGCGGATGAAGCCCACCTTGAGCGGTTATCTAGCTCGCTCGGTGAGGATGGTTATCTGTATGAAAGAACAGATTGATGAAGGCATCGCGTCCAAACCCTCAAAATTGGGCAAACTCAGAAGAGTATTTAGGCTTAGCTGCCCCTAAGGATATCGCCATGACCAAAATTCTGATTATCGAAGACGAGCCGTCGGTACTCGATAACCTACAGGATATTTTGACCCTTGAGAACTACGCGGTGGTCATCGCCCACAATGGTCGCCAGGGGGTTGAAGCAGCCCTAGAGCATCGGCCCGATCTCATTCTCTGCGACGTGATGATGCCAGAGATGGATGGATTTGAAGTTGTTAAGGTGCTACGGGAAACCCCAACGACCCAAACCATTCCGTTTATCTTTTTGACGGCCAAAGCCGACCGTCTTGACCAGCGCGAGGGGATGGATCTTGGGGCCGATGACTACCTGACTAAACCCTTTCGCCCCCAGGAAGTGCTGCGGGCGATTCGCACCCGGCTAGAGCGCAATGCTGCTCTAATGCAGCCCTACCGAGATGAAGCCGAACGCGCTAAAACCCTAACCCAGCAACTGCATGACAACACCGAACTGGCCACCATGCAAGAAAACTTGCTGAGCAAGCTCTCCGAAGATCTGCGCGAACCCCTAGGCAATGTCAACCTGGCTTTGCACATGCTGGGCCAAGCCAAAACCGAAGCTGATCGCGATCGCTACATCAATGTGTTGAAGCAGGAGTATGCCCGCGAAATTCGCCTGCTAAAAGATGTGGCTAACCTGCAAGAAATGTTGACCCCCGACAACCTGAAGGTGCTACGCCAGTTCAACTTGCTGCAAAATAACGGCTAGCCTGCTGGGTGCCCCATCTTTACCGGCCCAATGTTAACCCTCTGGCTAAACTAGGGACCCCATCTGAAATTGCACCTTCAAGCGGAGTGTACAGCTGAACTGCTGGCCCAAATTAGGGGGAAATACCGGTGGTTTGAGGTCTACACTAGGCTAGCCAAAGTTATACGTGCAGGAGTAAGAGAGTCATGCAACGGCGAAAACTACTGGGTTATGCAGGGGCGGGCCTAGGGGCTAGTCTGGGAATTGGGCTAGTCGGCCCAGCCGCCCAGGCCCAAGCCGCAGGGGTTACTGTGCGCAGCCTTGGCCATACGTCTTTTCTATTTACTGGTGGCGGACGACGTATTTTGGTGAACCCTTTCCGCCGCCTTGGCTGTACAGCTGGCTTCCCTTCTCCGGCTGTGCCCGCTGATATTGTCATGATCAGCAGCCGCCTGTTTGACGAGGGCTATCTCAACGAGTTGACCGGTGAGCCCCGTGTACTGACTGATCCAGGGGTATATGATTTTGACAACCTGCGGGTGCAGGGCATTCTTACCCCTCACGATCGCCAAGGGGGCCGTCGCTTTGGCACTAATACCATTTGGAAATGGACCCAAGGGGGCGTCACTATTGTCCATATGGGCGGAGCCGCTGCACCGCTAGGGGTAGAACAGCAGATTTTGCTAGGTCGCCCTGATATTATGCTGGTGCCTGTCGGGGGTGGGCCGAAGGCCTACACGGCGGCTGAAGCTGTACAGGCGGTGCAGGTTCTTAGACCTAAGATTGTGATTCCGACCCATTACTCGTCTTCGGTAGCCGGTGAAAGCTGCGATCTTGACCCCGTTGATAACTTTTTGGCCCTCATGCCGGGCACCCCGGTGACCCGAGCCGCCAGTGGTTCTCTAGGCGTGCGCCCCAATGATTTGCCTAGTGAGGGTATGCGCATTCAGGTTTACCAGTACCCCAGGGCCTAGGGGCAACGGTTAAGGCCCCAGATCAGACCCCACGGGTGGGGGAAGGGGCGGCCAGTGCTTTGCCAAGGATGGTAAAACAGGTAATACTTGCTTAAATGCACTTGTTTATAGCCATCCTAGGGCGTTCTGCTGGGTCACTGATCTTGGGGTTTAAGCTGTTGTGATGACCAATGTGTATAGCCAACGTCGCCAGCGGGTGATGGATTTGATTGGCGGTAGTACCGCTGTGTTCGCCAGCGCTCCCCCAGCGGTGATGCACAACGATGTGGATTATCCCTTTCGTCAAGACAGCAACTTTTACTACTTGACGGGGTTTAACGAGCCGGGGGCAGTGGCGGTGCTGGCCCCCCACCACGAGGAGCACAAATTTGTGCTGTTTGTTCGACCTAAGGATCCAGAAAAAGAAACCTGGTCGGGCTACCGGGTTGGGGTTGAGCAGGCCAAAGCGCAGTTTGGGGCCGATGCGGCCTACCCGATCGCCGAACTGGATGAGCACCTGCCCAAGTATTTAGACAAAGCCGATCGCCTCTATTACCACCTTGGTTACGATGAGGCTATGAACCAGCGCATGCTGCGCCACTGGCAGCGGTTGCTGGCTACCTACTACAAGCGTGGCACTGGCCCGGTGGCGCTCGAAGATGCCGGTCTGATGATGCAAAGCCTGCGGCGGGTGAAGTCCGTTGAGGAGATTGATCGGCTAAAAAGGGCGATCGCGATCGCGGCTAAGGCCCACAATCACGCCCTTGAGATCGCTCGCCCCGGTCGCTTCGAGTACGAAATTCAGGCGGAGATGGAGCATATCTTTCGCCTAGAAGGGGCGATGGGGCCAGCCTATACTTCGATTGTGGCTGCCGGTGCCAACGCCTGCATTCTGCACTACGTTGAGAACAACTGCCAGATGCAGGACGGCGACCTGCTGCTGATCGATGCAGGCTGCGCCTACGACTACTACAACGCCGACATCACTCGCACCTTCCCGGTGGGGGGGCGCTTCAGCGATGAGCAGCGGATTTTGTACGAGCTGGTGCTGGAGGCGCAGCTGCGGGCCATTGAGGCTGTCAGGCCCGGTGCCCCCTTCAACCAGTTCCACGATGCTGCTACCCGCACTATCACCGAAGGGCTAGTGGAACTGGGTTTGCTGGCGGGCAGCGTAGACACTCTGATCGAAGAGAAAAAGCACAAAGCTTTCTTCATGCACGGCACCGGCCACTTTTTGGGCCTAGACGTTCACGATGCGGGCATTCTACGCAACCCCGACAAAACTTGGAAACCTTTTGAGGTGGGCAACGTGGTCACGGTGGAGCCAGGCATCTACATCTCACCCACCTACGAGCCGGTCGAAGGCCAGCCCCAGATCGACGATCGCTGGCGAGGCATTGGCATCCGCATTGAAGACGATGTGCTGGTGACCGAGGGCGGCTGCGAAGTGCTCACCGCTGCGGTACCTAAGGCCCTAGAAGATATGGAACGTTAGGGGATTTGAATCTCTATGATTGGCAGCCAATCAACGGCAAAAACTGTGTTTCTTTTAGTCTCTATGGTGGGGTGGCTGCTGGTGGGTGCGGCCATGATGTATCTCTTTCCTGCGATCGCCGATGGGCTGGTGGGCAGCGATCTCACGCACCTATGGATGACTAACCTGGCCCGTAGCGGCTACAACCCCACCCTCGGCTGGCTGGGCGGTGGCATCGTTTTGGCGGTGACGACCGCAGGTAATTGGGTCTGGTATCACTATTTTGACGACCAATACTAAGGCTCCGCTGCAGAGACCCAGTTGCTCTTTCAAGTGCTGGGTAGTTTTTTGGAAAATTGATTGAAACGGTGCCTATCCTCTGATAAGATATAAAACTGCAAATGCAGCACGGGCGATTAGCTCAGTTGGTAGAGCGCCTGCCTTACAAGCAGGATGTCACTGGTTCGAGTCCAGTATCGCCCATACAGTTTTGTACGGTGACAGATAGTAAGTCACCTTACTCCTTTCTAAGTCAACCGCATTATCGTACTTGCCGGAGGCGTTAGCCGTTGGGGATCTGTTCTCGAACTGTCCCAGCCCTGAACAGCTGTAAAGGGTCTTGAGTTAGATCGAGTTTAGCTGAGGAAAATTTACTGTCTGAGAACGGCTGTGCACGACGGTTAGAAAATTTTAGATGGTGGGTTAAGGGTAGCGGAGCGGAAGGGGTGGAGTACCAGAGGGTTGGCGTGACGATCGCAAATTGTTCAAATAGCTCGTCTATCAAGCTCTGGCCCATGGCTTTACGTAATTCGTCGCTGACCCAGTCGAGCACATGGGGCACAACTACCCATACACCACACTCGTTCTGGTGGACATCAATCCACCACGAATCAATAAATTCAACAACAGGTTCTTCAATAAAAAAGACCCGCTGCTCTTGAGCGTAATCACCTAGAATTTGCTGCGATCGCTGTTCTAGAAGCTCCCACCGCAAGTGGGAAAAACAAACCAGATCAGAAGCGTTAGATAGGCGATTTTCAATGCTTGCCATTGATGGGCTATGGAGGGTTGAGGGGCTCATTTTTATGGTCATTTATTTCTTTTGTATTTTTTAAAGTGGTATTTTTGAGAATAGCGTCCTTTGCCCTTTAATGGCGACTGCTTTAAGAGGTATAGACCATATCCCCAATGGCAAGAAAAAGTCGGGTGTTCTACTGTTCCTAGAATTTGTTTTGACGAAATAATTTATCACCCAAAATCTTAAGGTTTTGAGTGATAGGAAAAAGACTATTTCTACACACAAACCCGATCGCAATCATGCAAATATTGAGCGATCGCCCGGTCGAGGTTGGGCAGCAACACTCCCCGCTCGCTGCTGAGCACGCTGTAGGCGGGGCGAGATGCCGCATAGCCGAAGCTCTGGGTGGAGCAAGATTGAATAGCGGAGGCATCTAACCCGGCCAGTTGCGCCGTCTGACGAGCCAGGTCAGCCCAGGCGATCGCCCCTGGATTGGCCAGGTGCCAGAGGCCGTACTCGCCATCGATCAGCAGGTCGAGGCTGGCATGCACTAGATCGGGAACATAGGTGGGAGAGACGATCGCATCTGCCGCCGCCAAAAACGGCTGTCCTGCCCTCAGGGTGCGTAGGGCAACTGTCAAGAAGTTGTAGTCATCCCAAGGGCCAAAAAACGCACTGGTACGAATGACTAAAGAATCGGGATAGTGATGTAACACCCGTCGTTCTGCTTGGGCTTTGCTATGGCCGTAGACATTTAAGGGAGCGACTGAATCACTCTCTAAGTAAGGCTGATGGCGATCGCCATCAAACACCAGATCCGAGGAAAAGGTGATCAGCCCAATATTGCGTTGGGCACAATTCTCCGCCAAAATAGCGGCCCCATCCGCATTAATGCTCAGGCATAGGTCAGCCTCTTGCTCCGCATCATCGACGCGTACATATCCCGCTGCGTTAATTACCGCCCATGGCCGCATGTCATCTAGCACCTGCTCAACCATGGTGGGATGGGTAATATCCATCTCCTGGCGGCTCAGTAGGCGGTAAGGAATGCCCCGCACGTCACAGATGCGAGCAAAGGCTTGACCAAGGGTGCCGGTCGCTCCGGTAATCAGGAGGGGGGACGGGTGGATGGGTGGGTGGGTAGATGGGTGGGCGAGTGGGCGGGTGGATGGGAAATCGGCAGACTCTTCTGGAGTGTGAGAAGCAGTATGACCGCAAGCAACGGGCGGATAAAGCAGGCGATCGCTGCGGTTCCACCAGCCGGGGACTTCTAGCAGGGGGTGATTGTAAGGTTTGCCTTGAGATAGGTGGCGGAGCATGGTGGCGATCGCGGTGGGGCGGGGTGAGGGCGATCGCAAAATGCTGCTGCATGGGGGCCGCAGGTCAAACACGCCCGGTTCATAAAAGCACTCGTTGCGGGTCACCAGGCTATTCCAGTCGTAGGCTCCGAGCAGCGACCAGGCGGTGACGGCCCGCAGGTCTACCCCCTCCTGGCGCAGGTGCTGGACGGCCTCCCAAATTTCCTTGAACCAGCGCAGTTGCTCCTCGCGGGTGCAGCCCAGGTGCACTTCGGTAATGGCGATCGGGCGGTGGTAGCGTTCCCAGACTTCCTTCAGCAGGGTCTCGGCGGGGCAAATGCCATCGGCGCAAACCCGCACCGCTTCTACATCGGCGTATTGGTGCTGGCCGTTGCTGCCGTGGGTGTGGGGTGGGTAGCGATCGAGCCGTTCATCTAGGAAGCGATCGCTGGTCAAATAGCGGTTAATGCCAACAATATCGGGCGGGCAGGGATGATCGAGAAACCAGGCGAGGTCAGATTCCTCCACACCGACGTAGCGCAAATAGCCCCACAGCTCGTGGTGCTGGTCTACCCGACCGCAGAGCAGGTCAAAGGATAACCATCGCCGCGCATTTTCAAAGGCCACCTGGTAGTCTAACAGCGGCGTGCCAAATACCTTGCCCAGATCCTCGGTCTGCACCAGCTTGGCCGCCGGATTGATGCGGCGAATGGCCTGCATGGATAGCGCCACCCCCCGGCACTGATTCAGCAGGGCTCGAATAAAGCTCTGGTCGTCTTGGGCATGGGGGTACCAGTGGCCGTACAACCCGCTGAAGCGGGCGGTGGTCAGGGGCTCATTGACCGGGGTGTAGTATTCCAGCCAAGGGTAGCGGCGGGCCACGGCCTCGGCAAACTGAGCTAGCCCGGTGGCAAACTCTGGGTCTAACAGGCTGGTATGGGGCGGGCCGCTGCCGTGGTGGATCAGACCCACAATTGGACGCACACCGATATCCTTCAGGTAGCTCAACCGCTCGTCGGCCCAGCGCCAATCGGCCTGCTCGGGGCCGTTGGGGGCGGTGCGTTCCCACAGAATGGGATAGCGGATCGCCTGAATGCCCAGGTCGGCAAAGCAATCGAGGTCTTCGATGCGGGTATCGTGACCGTTGCGCTGGAGCTGGTCAAAGTAGCGATCGCCCACCCGGTTCACGGTACATTCAACGCCACCCCACAGTTCTAGCTGGGGTGAAACCTGGTTTGCACTCATCACATACTCACTCGGTTCAATAGGCAATTTGCTCAACGGGATTTGCCATTTTGTTCGGCTTTACCTGCCGCTACAGGAGTAGCAGAACGGCTGGAGCCATTGCTGGAAGGAGACTTAAAGGTGCCGTTACCGTTGCCATTGGTCGTGGGGGCGGCTGATTTCTTCGCAGGCAGGCTTTCTGCTCTGGGGTGCCAGGTAGAGCGGTCCGACAGTTGGGCGTGGAGTGCTAAGGCCTGAGCCACCACCTGATCCATGTTGTAATACTTGTAGGTGGCCAGCCGTCCCACAAAGTGAACCCCCGGTTCGGCCTCGGCTAGGGCTTTGTACTGCTTGTAGAGCTCGGCATTTTCGGGGCGCGGCACAGGATAGTAGGGATCGCCCTCCGCCTGGGGATATTCGTAGACAATACTGGTTTTGAGGTGTTCTTGCCCGGTCAAATATTTGAACTCGGTCACCCGGGTATAGAGGTGTTCGTTGGGGTAGTTGACTACGGCCTGGGGCTGATGCACCTCCTCGTTCAATGTTTCATGTTTGAATTCGAGGGATCGATAGGGCAGCTTGCCGTAGCAATAATCAAAGAAGCCATCCACCGGGCCGGTGTAAATCATTTCTCTGTAGGGAATGATGTCTTGAATTTCCCGATAATCGGTGTTGAGCATGATTTTGATGTTGGGGTGGGTCAACATCTGCTCGAACATACGGGTGTAGCCGTGGAGCGGCATGGCCTGGTAGGTATCGGTGAAGTAGCGATCGTCCCGGTTGGTACGGGTGGGGACACGGGCGGTCACCGATTTATCTAGCTCCGAGGGATCAATGCCCCACTGTTTGCGGGTGTAGTTGCGGAAGAATTTTTCGTACAGTTCTCGCCCGACTTTGCTCACCACCACATCTTCAGAGGTGCGAATGTACTCCTTAGGTTCGGCTAGAGAATCTAGAAATTCCTGCACCTCAAAGGCGGTTAGCTTCAATCCGTACAGCTTGTTAATGGTGTCGAGATTAATGGGGATTGGCACCAATTGACCATCCACACTGGCGAGAACACGGTGCTCGTAACGTCGCCACTGGGTAAAGGTAGACAAATATTCGAACACATCTCGGGAATTGGTATGAAAGATGTGGGGGCCGTATTTGTGAACTAAAATTCCATCTTCGTTGTAGTGATCGTAGGCATTACCACCAATGTGGTTGCGGGTGTCTACAATCAAAATTTTCTTATCCTGCTGACTGGCTAAGCGCTCTGCTAAAACACTGCCAGCAAATCCAGCACCAACAATTAAATAGTCGAACATGGGGGCTACTCCCTGCGGTGAACATTAGATCGCTAGCTGGTCAAGATCGGCGGCGATCGCCGTCGGATATTGGGTCTTGGATTGAGTGGTCTTGGATGGGGCGGTCTTAGATCGAAGGGGCTGGCGAGCATTGGCGGCGATCGCTGCCTCAATTCGCTCATTCATGGCTTCCCAGGTCAGATCCCAGGAGGTTTGGGCGAGAAACTCATCCACCCGGTCGAGCCAATCGGCAGGGGTTTGCTGGGGATCAAGAGCGGTGGCGATCGCCTCCACAAATTCCGGTACCGTATCGGCAATGTGCACCAATTTCTCATCGCCGTAGGGCCGCACCACATCCCGAATCGAGGTAGACACCACGGGTTTGCCAGCGGCCAGGTACTCCGGCGTTTTGGTCGGGCTGATGAACCGGGTCGATTCATTGCGGGCAAAGGGCAGCAGAGCCACATCCCAACCGGCTAGATAGCTGGGCAATTCTGGATAGGACTTGCCCCCGAGATAGTGAATGTTGGGACGCTGGGGGAGGGAAGCCTCGTCAATTTTGGCGATCGGGCCAACCATGACCAAATGCCAGTCGGGCCGCGCCTGGGCAATGCCATCCAGCAATTCCAGATCCATCCGTTCGTCGATCACCCCATAAAATCCCAACCGGGGATGAGGAATATGGGCTTGATCGGGGGGCTCTGGTAGGGGCTGGCGAGCTTGGGCAAAGTGGACCGCTTCAATGCTGCTGGGGAAGGCATGGACGCTGGTATGTTGGTGCCGCTTGGCCTCGTAGAGGCTATGGCCCCCCGTAAAGACGAGATCCGCCAGCTTAAATAATTGGGCTTCCCAGGCTTGCAGTTGGGGATGGGCTCCCCTGAAAGCAGAAAGCTCGTCCATACAGTCGTACACCACAGCGGAAGACGGCAAATGTTGGGTAAACGGCACCGCCATGGGTGTGTAATACCAGTGGATCGGCTGTTGCATTTGAGCCTCGGCCAACAGGGTGCTCAACAACTGTTGCAAGGAGAGGATAAAAGCCTCGTCGCTGAGGCTTTCGGACATATGGGGAACAACGATCCATACACCACTCTCACGCTGACTCAGGTCGAGCCAGGAGGTTTCGTCAGGAACAGCGATCGCCTCCTCCACAATAAAAACCCGGCGAGCCTGGGCACAGCGGTTAAGCAAATGTTGGGGTCGCTGGTAAACAAAATCCCACCGGAGATGAGAGAAGCAAATCAAATCTGGTATTTCAGGCACTGGGGGGTCTAGCTTTGTACCTTCAGGCCACCGTAAACCAAGAGATGTGGTAATTTTCTCTGAATGAGACTGATCTTCTAGCGAATTTTTTTCAGGAAATCTTCTATTTAAAGAGCTTTCTGAAACGTAGTGGGTTGACATTTTCACCTCTCAGTCCAAAAGTTTGGCAAACTAATGCTCTTAAAATTGTGGCTTTTGCTTAGAGCTAGTGCCGGTAAGATTTAAGGCGAAACTCTATGGATTGCATAGCTTTTTGCTAAAACAACAATCGATTTTCAGTTTTGAAAAGTATTCAATCTCATCCGCCACTTCAGGCATCGCTAAAGATCGCTAGTGGGGCTGACACCTTTAGAGTAGGAGGTTTGTTTTGATTGGAAACATCTCTTTTGGTAGAAGTTTAAACAACCAAAGGTCATGTATTTATAAGACTCGAATGACCGTTTTTTGTGAACTGGGCCTCCGACTCGTCTGCTTACCACCGAACGGTAACTACTACAGAATCTTTTTCTGCCCACCAGCAATGGGCTACACCAGGAAGCCAGAGGACATAGTCTCCCTGAGCGGCCAGCAAGATGTCGCCCTCGGGGAACTGTAGGCAAAAGCGACCGCTAACCAGGATAGAGAGGGTCGTGGTGTCGGCGGGTTCTGTCCATTCAGAACGGCGATCGCCCGCTTGATGAACGCCCCATTTAACTTCCAGTGCGGCGGTCGAGCGGGGACTGTCAGATGGGGTGATAAACGAGCCTACAAACCAGCCTCGCCGGTTTGCTCCATCGCTATAGGCATTACCCGTGGTGATGTTGGATGGCATTCCAATACCCTGTTTCGAAGCCAACTAAAACGCTTGGGGGGTCCAGGTTGGCCCTTTACATCGAGGGCCTGCCTCTGTCCACAGCAGTCGATCGATACAGAGCCGTCGTGCGGTCATTGCTGGATCCCAGGCATGGTAAACCAAGTACTCGGATTGGTTGTCAGGATGTAGGGCGATCGAGTTGTGGCCGGGGCCGAGCACAGAACCGGGCCGCGATCGCAGCACCCGTGGCCCTTGCTCATTCCCACTGTCTGAGTATGGCCCCAGAACGTGATCGGCCACACCGTAGTCAACGCCGTAGCTGTCCGTTTCCCACCGTCCACCGCTATAGAAGCAGTAGTAGCGATCGCCCTGCTTTCGCACGCAGGGGCCTTCTAAGGTATGCCAATCGTAGGTGCCGCCGTACATGGGGCGATCGGCCAAAAACCGCTGCCAGTCGTGCCGTGCCCGCAGCACGACTCTGGGTTCTGCGGCGAGGGTGGTCATGGTTGAGAGGCGATCGACCACCAGGGCCGTGCCCGCCCGCACCCCCTGCACCGTATCCAAAAAATCCTGGGCGTAGAAGAGATACCACTGCCCATCGTCGTCCTGAAAAGGGCTGGGATCAATGGCAAAGGCACAGGTTTTTGGATCGATTAACGACTCGCCGACATCCTGATAAGGCCCCAGCGGGTCGGCGCTGGTGGCCACCCGTAGCTGGTGGTTTTTATCGCCATGGCCAACCGAATAGTAGAGGTAGAAAGTGCCCTCATGGTGCGCTACTTCTGGTGCCCAAAAGTTGTCTCCCAAGGTTGGATCGGGCCGCAGCAAAGCATTCCCGGCAGGTTGCCACTGCACCAAGTCCTCGGATTGCAGCAGGGGAAAAACCCGCTGTTGATGAAGCTCATCCACCTCTCCAGCGGCTTCCGCTGGCCCTGTACCGATCGCATAGTAAATCCCCTGGTGTTGCCACACAAACGGGTCGGCAAAATACTTGGGGTAAACCGGATTGATATAGGTTTGCGTAGCCATGGTTTGACCCAATTGATTAGTCTGTCAAACTAAAGGTGACAGGTGGGTGGGGTTGGAGGCTTAAAGTTCAGGGTTCAAGGTTCGAGGGAATCCTTGAACCCTGAACCGCCTAATATTCGAACTTTACATAGGTTTCTGTGGCGTTGTCGGATAGCTGCTCGACGGTGTTACACCGCAGCAACTGCTGGTGTTCTGGCGATAGCCCATTGTAGTAGGCTTGCTCTAGGGTTAAATCTACCTTGTGGGTATGAAGCCAGTGCATGACGTACCCCATCACCACCATCGGGCGGGGTTCAGGAGTGCGGTTGGGGGTGCCCCGGTGGAGGGCCAGGGGCGATCGCACCATCACATCTCCCGGCTGCATATAAAACTGCTCCATCGCAATTTCGCCCGCTTGAATTTTGACTAGGCCTGCTTCGCGAGACATGACATGGGTGCCCCGCGCCATCTCAAAGGGGCCGTTGTCGGCGGTGACTTCGACCAGGGGAAAGTTGACCGCCAGGGCATAGAGCGGCGTCACGATCTGGTCAGAAAAGAGGGGGCGAAAGTCGCGGTGAATATCCTGATACTCTGACCCCTGCATGGGAACATCAGCGGCCAACTGTACCAGCTTATATTCCTGATAAAAGACGCGATCGAGAATACCTAGAATAGTCGGGTTGGCGAAGACGCCCGGATTGGCAAATGGGGTAACCCAGGGCAGAGTAACGTAGCCGCGAGCGGTGCCTCGGGGGGCAACACCACCGGGTTGTTGCTGCCGCTGATGAAATAGGGCATCAAAGGCAGCTTTCCAGTCGTCAATTAGGGTACGATCAAATAATCCACGAATGATGCAAATTCCATCGCGATTTAAGTCTGCTGCAAGTTGATCTAAATCGGTTGAATTAAATGTTGTTGTGGGAATGCTTTGAATCATTTTGCAAGGCGCTAAAGGGAGAGTTAGGGATGACATCCTGCTGCTGAGATTCAGTGAGCAGAACAAAATGTACCCTTAGCTATATTTCTATTCTCCCCATTAGCAGAGTCGGAATGCCTATGATTCTGTGGATTCTTCAAAAATCTCAATTTCTTTTGGTGGATGGCTATGCTGGAGGAGTTGTACCATCTCCGAATCCCATAACCCCGATGCTCAATGGGCTGATTGCGTAGGGGCAAATGGTGTTTGCCTGGCCCAGCCGGGGCTAGCCAAGTCGGATTCGGGATTAGAGCCAGTCGGTCGAAAATCGGTCGTCTTCGAGGGGCGATGGTGGCTCGTCGGATCGCACAATTTTGGTTTCGGCTGGAGCCGTGAAGAACCCCAGTTTAACTTGATTTTCTAGGGACGAAAGCAGTAGATGGGCCGCTTCGATCGCCTCTGCAATGGCCCCTTCGATATCTTCCTCAGCGGAAGGAGACAGGGTTTTCAAGTGGGTTTGGGGTGGTTTGCTGTTCATGGCGGTTTAGCTAACGAGGATGTGTCCGTGGTTGCCGGTGCGGTTGTACTGGTCAAGGGTGGATTGGGCGATCGCCTCCCCTCTGCCCTCGGTCACCAGGGCTACACAGGCTCCGCCAAATCCAGCTCCAGTGAGGCGGGCACCCAAGACATCGGGGGTAGTTTGAAGGATGTCTACCAGGGTGTCGAGGGCGGGGACAGAGACTTCGTAGTCGTCGCGCAGGCTGGCGTGGGAATCGTTCATTAGCTTCCCGAAGGCGGCGGCGGTAATGCCCTCTAGGGCTTTCAGTACCCGGTTATTTTCGGTGATCACATGGCGGGCACGCTGGCGGAGAGGTTCAGGCAATGGCTCGGCCTGCTGGGGGTCGGTGATGTCGCGCAGGGCTTTGACGCCGAGTTGGTCGGCGGCGGCTTCGCATTCGGCCCGGCGCTGGTTGTAGCCGCTGGTGGCCAGCGATCGCGCCACGCCACTGTCGATCACGACAATCTCTGCGCCTGGGGGGAAGGGCAAAATTTGGCGATCGAGGGTGCGGGTATCGAGAAACAGCATGTGATCGGTATCGGCCAGGCTGGAGGCCATCTGGTCGAGAATGCCGCAGCTCACCCCGGCATACTGGATTTCGGCCTGCTGACCGAGCTGGGCGATCTCCACATCGTCTAAGGGGAGGTGGAGGAGCGATCGCAATCCCCTTAGGGTGGCCACCTCCAGCGCTGCACTACTGGATAGCCCAGAACCGATGGGAACGGACGACGTGACGAAGATATTTAAAGGCGGAATTTTGTGCCCGGCGGCTGCCAAAACGCGAATGCAGCCGTCAATGTAGCGGGCAAAGCCCTCGGGAGAAGCACCTGCGGGGTCGAAGTCCACCCGTTCCTCTAATTCAGCAGAGTAAAAATGGTGGCGATCGTCGGGGCTGAAACCAATGGCAACGGTGGTGTGCTGGGGAATGGCGGTGGGCAGCACAAACCCATCGTTGTAGTCGGTGTGTTCGCCCAGCAGGTTCACCCGTCCGGGGGCGAGGGCTTCTACGGCGGGGGCGGCGTTGAAAATCTGGGTATAGTTCATCAGGCGCGCTCCAGGGGCATCGATCGCAGCCGTCCGGCAATCTCCTGGTGGGGAAACTGGGGGTCAAAACTCAGGTTTTCCAAGCGGTTATCGGCGTGCAAAACAAAGGTGTCCTCAACCTTGGCCCCTGGAATGCTGGGGTTCCAGGCCAGGATCATGGCAGCAGCGAGGCGATCGCCCGTCTCTGCGGTCGCGATCACTTCCCGCGCCCCATAGCCAGCGGTGCCCCCCTGGTGGTGTTCCCGAATCGCGTTAGGGAACCCGTGCTGTTCGTAGGCCGTGGCCAATGTCTGATGGATCTCATTCAGCGGCGCATCCACCTGGGAGTGAGCCAGGGCAACGGCTTCAATCTCAGCGATCGTGCGATGGCGTTGCCGGTCCGCCTCCGATAATTTCTCGAAGAACACAAAGCGGGTCAGGCTGACAATCAGCCCATGCCCTCGCGCACAAAACACCAGCATCGCCTGGCGACCCAGGGTTTCGCCGCTGGGTAGGGGGTGGCGGTAGAGGGGAAGGCGGCGATCGCCCGCAGCTAGCGTCAGCACCGGATGTAGCCCCCTAGACCACATCGCTTCTGCCCCCGCTCCCGCCAATTGGTCTTCTGTCCAGGTCGGTTGGGCTCGGGTTAACACCTCGGTCATCGCTTCGCTGGCCAGCCGTCCCACCTGGCGATAGCGATCGAGTTCGCTGGGCAACATCACCCTGCGGTGGTGAATGAGGGATGCGGGTAGGGCAGCTTCAGAGGATTGTTTTGGCTTGTCACTCAGCACCTGGCCGCCCCCCGTCGCCTCCCGCACAAAGGCTTCCCGCGCAGAGTCTTCTGCCCAGGGGTTGACCTGAAGCTGGTAGGGAGACCCCTCGGGTAGTTCCTCATCTTTCAGCCGCTGGGCCTCGATTTCATCGGTCAGCACCCAGGCATTGGTGGGCGTTACCAGTACCTCCGCCACCCCCGTTTCAGCGGCCAACAGCACCGTGTTGGAACCTCCAGCCGTCGCCCAGGCAAACCAATCGGTGCCCCGCAAACGAATTCCGGCGGCGTCCGTTTGCTGGAGCGTATGCCGCAGCACGGCCAATTTTTCAGAAATTTCTTCTAACCGATTCATGGCATAAATTGCTCTGCTCAGTGGTTAATGATGACTCATTGCTCAGGCGACTTCTGAAAAACAGTTTCCCTAATGGTGGGCAGTGCCCACCCTACAGCGGCTGCTTCGTTTAGCCAAAGTAAAGACCTCCCTTAATACGAAATCTGCCATGAGAAACCCCGATTTAAAACAGGCACCCCGTAGGGGCATTGCACTGCAATGCCCCTACTAATCGGGCGTAGCCAGGTAGGACTCAACATTAAACACGCGTGACTTCTTCCAGCTCAACCTTAACGGCCTGCAATTCCTTGGCTTTTTCTTCCGGCAGCGCATCATTGGCAAACATGCCCGCCGCCAGTTCGGTTCCGGCTAAATACTTGAGCCGGTCAGAGGTGCGATAGGGGGGATAAAATTGAGCGTGAAGGTGCCATTCTGGGTGGGCTTCTCCATTCACGGGTGCTTGAAACCAGGCCATCAGGTAGGGAAATGGGCGCTGCCACAGGCCGTCGTATTTTAGGGTCACGGTCTTTAGCGCTCGGGCTAAGCCCGTCCGTTGATTGGGCGTTAGAGCCTGAAAGGTGGCCACGGGTTGAATTGGGGCAATCCAGACTTCATAGGGATAGCGGGCGCATACGGGAACAAAGGCGATCGCCCACTCATCCCGATACAAAATCCGCTGATCATCCTCAATCTCCGCCTGAATCAAATCCTCTAACAATCCTCGCTGGTGCTGCTGATAATGCTCCTGCTGACACGCTCCCATGCGAGCTGGCACTGGCGGCACAAAGGGATAGGCGTAAATTTGCCCGTGGGGATGGTGCAGCGTCACCCCCACTTCGACCCCTTTATTCTCAAAGGGGAGGACGTACTGAATGTGGGAATGCTGGCTGATGGCCTGGGTGCGATCGCCCCACACCTGAAACAGCAGCTCAATATGGTCTAGCGGTAGCGAACTCAGGGCCGCCTGGGGGTCTTGGGTAAACACCACCACCTCACAGGCACCGTTGGCGGGCACCGTGTCCACAATTTCATGCGGCGCATCCGTCGCTGACGAAATCAGCGACGGAAAGCGATTGTCAAATACCGCAATATCGTAGTTGCCCTGGGGTAGCTCTGTAGGGAACTGCGGGTCTTTGGTAGGAGCCAGCGGGTTGTACTCGGGGGGCGGCATGAAGGTGCGCCCCTGGCGATGGCTGGCATAGGCCACCCATTCCCCCCGCAGCGGGTGCCAGCGGAGGTGGGGATTGGCCTGAACGGGTTCACTACTCGGACTAGGCGCGATTATTCCCGCCGCAATGGGTGAGCGGCTGTACAGGGTGAGGTTGCGCCCATCTGGCTTCAAAAGCGTCTGGGAATGCATGTTCCATTTGGGCCTGTGCTACTTTTGCAGACTCTTGCAGCATAGACGGAGCATCCTCCCCCATCCCCCTACCCAAAGTGGCAGATGCGATCGCCTCGATAGGGAATTTTGGCGTGCGATCGATGTATAACAGCCCGTTGGCCTCCTGAAAGGTATCGGTCAGTTGGGTGTAGCAGAAACCACTAAACATTTCCACCCGATTCACCGTTTGCAGCAGCGCCGCATACTGCCGCTGAAACTCCAGGGCATTGTCGGAGCGGGCATAGCCCCAGGTGCTGTTCTGTTCTTCGGGTTTGGTACAGGCAATGCCGCCAAACTCGGTCAGCATAATCGGCTGTCCTTGGTGGGGGTAGCCGTCTAGGGTCAGCACCCGACCGCCGGGACGCTGCCGATCGAACAGATCCGTCAGCTTTACCTCAGGCCCGTAGCGTTTTGCCACGCTGTGGGGTTGGGTGTCGTAGTCGTGGATCGCCAGAATATCGGTGGCCGTACTTTCCCAGCCATCGTTGCCGATTACCGGGCGGGTGGGGTCGAGGGTTTTGGTCAGGTGGTACAGTGCCTGAACACAGTGACGATGGGCCGGGGTTGCCGTCAGGTCGGGCACACCCCAGGACTCGTTGAACGGCACCCAGACCACAATGCAGGGATGACTGGCATCGCGCTCAATCACCTCTGTCCATTCCTTCGTCAGCCGTTCCACCGCCTTGGGGGTAAAGCGGTAGGCACTGGGCATTTCTTCCCAGACCATTAGCCCCAGCACATCGGCCCAGTACAGAAAGCGGGGGTCTTCAATTTTCTGGTGCTTACGCACGCCGTTGAAGCCCATTTGCTTAACCAGTTCCACATCGCGGCGCAGGGCGTCATCGGAAGGGGCGGTCATCAGGGTGTCTTCCCAGTAGCCCTGGTCGAGCACCAGCCGCAGATAGTAGGGATGGCCGTTGAGCATAAAGCGATCGCGCTGAATGCTCACCGTCCGCATGGCGGTATACGATCGCACCTCATCTACCATCTGCCCCTCGCACCACAGTTGAATCTGGGCATCGATCAGCGTTGGCTTCTCAGGGCTCCACAGCAACTCATTGCGATAGTCATCAATACCGGGGTCGGAGAGGGCGATGCGGCGGTGAATTTCGCCATTCAGCACCTCATACATATCGTTGACCAGGAGTTGTTTGCCCACGGTCAACCGCACCTTTAAGTGCATTTCCTTTTGTGAGTCGCCAGAAACAAAGCCCTCAAAGCCAATTTCCCAGCGCTCGAAATGAGGAGTCCACTTGATGCGATCGATATAGGTAGCCGGAACTTCTTCTAGCCACACCGTTTGCCAAATGCCGCTGGTGCGGGGATACCAGATGCTGTGAGGGTTCTGCTGCCAGTCTTGCTTACCTCGGGGTTTGGCCAAGTCGTGGGGGTCGTCTGCGGCCCAGAGGGTTACGGTCTGCCGGCCATCGGGGCGCAGGACAGAGGTGATATCCATCGAGAAGGGGGTGTGGCCGCCCTCGTGGTCAATCATAAACTCGCCGTTGACCCACACCCGCGCCCGGTAATCGACCGCGCCAAAGTGGAGCAGGACGCGTTGGCCTTTGGCTGGTTTTTGACCATCCCCCTCGGCTAATACTTCAAACTCTCGCTCGTACCAGCAATTTGGATGAAACCCCTGGTCATGAATACCACTGCGGATAGATTCGGGAGCGAAGGGAACTTCGATAGTCTGATTCCACGCTTTGACATCGTTGGGTCGTGCATAGCGCCCTTCGTCATCGTAGGTGAACTTCCAGGAGCCATTCAGCGAGGTCCATTGAGAACGCTGAAGCTGAGGACGGGGGTAGGCTGAGATGGCCTGCGCTCGAATGTTGGGCGTCAAGTCGCAGGGGTATTCTTCTTCAAGACATTTACCGAAGAATTTCATGGGGGTGTCTAACCAAACTGCATTTGTTCAAACTGCATCTGTTAAGGATGCCCTCTGATTGCTCCCTAACTAACTCTATTCTCGCAGTTATTTACCTCTACAACCCAGATTTAATACCTGATAACGCTGCAAAAAAACCTTAAGTAAGGCTGCTTTGCAATGCTGCTGTGGCCGCAAAACGATTGGGGATTGATTTGTTAAAAGGGGCAAAATTCTACAGATTCCCTCTTGTCAGACTAGCATTAGTCAAAAACTGACTCCGGGCTATGAATCTTGTTCGCCTGGTAGGTGCGGTGGTGTCTATGCTGCCTAGACAGCTTTTTGCGTTATCGAGCGATCGGACAGGCTGGCCCCTGTTTAATCGTGAATTTGCCCTGGCTACTGGGCCTAGTACAGCCTGGCGTTAATTGGCTACCCATTCCTGACACCTGAAACCGAGCACCTGAGACCCGAATCAGAGTGCTGCATTTACGCCGCAGAGGACTAGGGCAAGGTCAGCGCTTTCCAGGCAATGCGGGGGGCGAGGAGGTGGGTGGGTGGTTTGGTCAGGTGGGCCACCTCAATAAAAGCGCAGTGAATTTGAGGGTCGTGGTTGGCGGCCTGGGTCACCCGGTCAAAGTAGCGCTGGAATTGTCGACTTAGCCAACCGGGGCGATCGCCGGTCGTCATCGGCCAGCGAAAATCTTCGCCTGTGGCCATCAGCCAGGGAGACAGTAGCTCTTGAGCTAACTGCTTTTGAAACCGACGGCCCTGCCCGCTTGTGGCAGAACGCTGCAAACAGCGATCTAACAGAGTTGCGCCCAGGGCGGCGGCGGTCATACCTTGGCCGTAAACCGGGTTAAACGCACAGACAGCATCGCCTAGGGCGACCACTCCATCAGGTAGATCGGCAAGCTGCTCGTAATGACGCCAGTGGTTGTCGGTGCGGCGGTAGCTGTGAATGGGCGAGATCGGCTCCCAATCCTGCATGGCCTGGGCTATGGATGGATCGCGCAAACTCTGGGCAAAGGCCAGAAATCCGGCCTCATCGGCTGGGGGATAGTCTTTTTCGATGCCGCTGAGGGTGACCACACAGCGATCGCCCTCTACCGGATAGAGCACCCCGCCCCGCCGAGTCACTCCCGGCTGAGACGCCACAATGATGCCCTTGGGAGGCCTGTGGGAGGGTCGCTGGTACCAGCGACTGGCGTAGCCTAAAAAGGAGTTGACGGTGGTGGCAGGGGGGCGTTGTAAACCCTGAGCTGCCAGCCAGTCGACCAGCTTAGAGTTGCGGCCCGAGGCATCGACCACCCAATCGGCGGCAAGGGTTTGGTCACCTCCGTCTTCTGCCAGTACCACCCCAGTGACGCGGGCGGCTTTTCCTTCAAACACCAGGCCAGTGACGGTGGTGGCGGCTTGTAGCTCAAAGCCCGGCATTTGCAACAGGCGATCGCGCAGGTACCACTCCAGCAGGGGCCGACTACAGATCAGGCCCTCTAGGTGTGACACATGCTGGGGCATCCAGTCCCAAGCGGTGAGAAACTGCCAGTCTGCGGTCCAGTCTAGGCGCAGGGCTCCCTGGGCAGTTAGGTCGGCAGTTAGGCTGGGAAACAGTGTCTCTAAAATCTGCTGCCCCCGCAGCAGCAAGGCATGGACATGCTGAGCCTGGGGAATGCCGGGCCGGGGGCCGGGGGCAGTGGGTAGGCGATCGCGCTCTAGCAGCGTCACCCGATCGGCGTGGTTGAGCAACACCCGCGCCGCTAGCAAACCGGCCACACTGCCACCAATTACCACTCCATGGGCTAGAGAAGCCATAGTGAATACCGGAAAAGTGCCTTATACCGAATCCGAATCCCCATACCCCCGATTCCCAACAGGCCAACTCGTAGGGGCGCAGGCCATGCGCCCTGCCGGAATCGGGGGTAACCCAGCAGGATTTGGTATCAATTCTATAACAGGTGCCTAGCTGCATTTAGTAGCCCATGGCTCCTGGGTTAAGCTAACTCCGGTGATGCGAGATCCGTGCGATGACCCCTCAAGTTGCAACCATTCAGGTTGGCCTGCCCCAGACCCTGGGCACCGACCATGCCTCCGACCCCATGGAGCAAACCTGGACTACCGGTTTTTTTAAGACGCCCGTAGAGGGAGAGCGATGGCTCAGCCTCACCAATCTGGCTGGCGATGGCCAGGCCGACCTCAAGAACCACGGTGGCCTTGACAAAGCCGTGCTGGCCTACAGTGGCGACCACTACAACTACTGGCGATCGCAGCTCGACCGCCCCGACCTGCCGCCCGGTGCCTTTGGCGAAAACTTTACGATCGTGGGGCAGACCGAAGCGACGGTCTGCGTTGGTGATGTCTATCAAATCGGCGAGGCCAGGGTGCAGGTGTCGCAGCCCCGGCAGCCCTGCTGGAAACTCTCCCGCCGCTGGCGAGTTGCCGATCTGGCCCTGCAAGTGAAGGCCAATGGCCGCACGGGGTGGTATTTTCGAGTGCTGCAAGCGGGCCTGGTGCAACCAGGGTTAGAGGTGCTGCTGTGCGATCGCCCTTTTCCTCAGTGGACCATTGCCCGCGCTAACCAGATCATGCACCACGATCGCGACAACCCAGCCGCCGTCGCCTTGGCGAACTGTCCACTGCTATCGCAAAATTGGCAAGCAAAACTGCTCCGGCAGCGCTAGGCGGGCTGAAGGTCTAGGGCGCACACCTGGGCAAGCTGGCGCGACACAATCCGCAGCTCGTGGGGGTAGCGGGGACGGGGGTCATTCACGAGCCAGATCGGCGGTACCATCGCGGCCTCGTAGCAATCAATTTCGTAGAGTAGGCCCGGCTGGTCGTCTAGCTCCACGACTGTGCCGGGTAGGTACTCAAACATCTCGTCCCAGTCGGTGGGGGATTGGCTATCCATGGCGCAGATTTGGCGTCGGTTTCAACGCCCAACAAAATGTACAAAAAAATGGCAGAGGATCAGGGATAGAACAACTGATATAGCTATGAAACGTCCTACATAGGGTCGGCTATAGCTATAATGGCTGGATTTTCTGGGAGGGCGTCACCCAAATGGGCTGCCCCTGAAGTTATCAACAGTAGAAATGGCGTCTGTCGAGCACCACTTCTCCGTGGTCGGGCACCCAGGCCACCCAGGCGTCAGCCGACTCCTGGCACAGCAACTTGGCTTCATCCGCTGCATACTCGGTGGGCGAGTGCAGCAGCTTGACCCAGGTGTCGCGGGTGTAGGTAATGTGGCAGACCAGATTCCAGTTCGCGGTGGGGCGGCTGGCGGCGATCGCGGCTTCGGTTTGAGAATTCAGTTGGAGGGCCATAGGCTCGGTTCCTATCGGGCTGACAAGGATCCATCTGCGCTGTCGCAGAGAAGATAGAAAGCTTTTTTCTGTATCCATTTTTACTAAATGCTGGCCAAAAAGCAGCTATCTAGCGGATAAGTTCACAAACCATGACAAAAATTGGCTTTGGCTAAGGGTGGTCCGGCAGTCCCGCGAAGGTCAGGCTGGCTGGGTTTCAATGCTTGGGGCTGGCTCGCTCAACCATCGCGCTCGATAGGGCTGTGGTGTAATGAAGGTTTGACCCAGCTTTTTCAAGCAGCGTTGCACTATGCCGGTAGATGTTCAGCAGCTTCAGAACAGTGCTCTATTTAAAGACTTAGAGCCCGCCCTGCTGGTGCAGTTAGCTGAGCACAGCCGCATTAAAGCCTACGACACCAGCGAGATTGTGTTTCATGAGGGCGATGCCTTGCCTGCCTGCCTTTACCTGCTGGTGACGGGGTCTCTGCGCTTAACCAAGGCCTCTGAATCGGGCAAGGAGACGATTTTGCGGCTGCTGTGGGCCGATCAGATGTTTGCGGCCCCGGCCCTGTTTGGCAATGGCCAGGCCCCAGCCACCGCGACAGCGATGGAGCCCATTGAGGTGCTGACCATTCAGCGAGAGGCTCTGCTTGAGGGGTTTCGCCAGGCCCCCGAATTGGCGCTGCACCTGCTGAGTATCTTTAACCAGCGGCTGCAGCATCTGCACGACCGGGTGCATGGGCTGGTGTCTGAGCGGGCGATCGTGCGGTTGATTCACTATCTAGACTATTTTGCGGCTAGGGCGGGCACCGAGCCGGTGCCCCAGGGTCAACGCCTGCGATCGCACCTCACCTATTACCAGATCGCCCGCAGCATTGGCATCACCTACGAAGAATGTGTGCGTCTGTTTAAGCAGCTCAATGGCGCAGTGGCCTACCAGCGGGGTGGCGAAATCACTATTCTCGACCCTGACCGGCTCGCTGCGATCGCTCAGCACCAGGCCAACCCCTCGGCCTGACCGAGGCCGTGGCCAGCCATTGCCCTAAAACTTCCCCCTTGGTCCTAGCCTAGGTGCCCCCTTAGCTAGAGGTTGAGAGCCGTTGCAGTTTTTAGGCTGAAGGGTAGGCGTGTCTTCAACCATGCTCCAGACCGCGCCCTAAAACTCCTCTAGCAACGCTCGGAACCCCCATGACACCTCCCCAACCCACCACTAACGGCCAGAGCCAGTCTGCTCAAGCAGAGCACCGCAAAATTCGCTACGCAGTCGTGGGCCTGGGTTGGTTTGCCCAGGTGGCGGCCCTGCCCGCGTTTCCTAGCACCGAGAAGTCTGAAGTTGTGGCTTTGGTTTCTGACGACCCCACCAAACTGAAGGAACTCAGTCAGCAATACGGCATTGCCCACACCTACAGCTACGACCAGTACGAAGACTGCCTCACCAGCGGGGCGATCGACGCTGTTTACATCGCTCTGCCCAACCACCTGCACTGTGAGTACACCGTGCGGGCCGCTAACCAGGGCATTCACGTACTGTGTGAAAAACCTATGGCTACGACCCCCGCTGAGGGTGAGCAGATGATTGAGGCCTGCCAGCGCAACGGCGTCAAGCTGATGATTGCCTACCGCTTGCATCTCGATCCGGCCAATTTGCAGGCAATAGAAATAGTGCAGTCGGGGCAAATTGGTGACCCCCGCATCTTCAACTCCGTCTTTTCTCAGCAGGTAGAGCAGGGCAATACTCGTCTACAACAGGCGACGGGCGGCGGCAGTTTAGAAGATATTGGCATCTACTGCATCAACGCAGCGCGGTATCTCTTTCAAGATGAACCGGTCGAGGTGTTTGCCGTAGCCGCCAACAATGGCGAAGCGCGCTTTGCCGAAGTCAATGAAATGACCAGCGTTATTCTCTGCTTTCCGCACCAGCGGCTGGCCACCTTTACCGTTAGCTTTGGCGCGAGTAAGGTCTCAACCTACCGGGTGATAGGCACCCAGGGCGATCTGCGCCTAGAACCCGCCTACAGCTGGCAGGGCGAAAGAACCCACCATCTCACGATCGATGGCGAAACTGAGACGCGTACCTTTGCTTCCCATAGTCAACTGGCGGGAGAGTTCGACTATTTTGCCGATAGCATTCTGCAAGACACCGATCTTGAGCCCTCGGGTTTAGAAGGGCTCAATGACATTCGCATTATTGAGGCGCTGCACCAGTCCATTCAGACGGGTAAGCCTGTGGCTATTTCTCCGTTAGACCACCACCAGCGCCCCACGCCAGCCATTGCTACCGTGCGTCCAGAAAACCCTACCCAACCTGACCCCGTTCACGCCGCCAGCCCAGGGGGATCTTAGGGTTGGGTCGGGTACTCCGCCCAGACAACGGGGGCTCTAGTAGCGAATTTGCAGGGTGACCTGAGCCTGCACCGTTTGCTCACCACCGACGACGGGGGTGGCTACGTCGGCTTGGGCACGGCTATACTCCGCGACACGGGGCATGGGTACCGGCGGCGGCGATGCAGCGCCGTTGATCTGGATGCTGACCACTTCTTCGGGTCTGAGATTGAGGCTGTTGAGCACCGTATTGGCCTGGGCTTGGGCATCGTCTACGGCATTGCGAAGGGCGGCCTGGCGGGCGGCTTCGAGGGCGGCATCGTCGGCGACAAAGCTAATGCCGCGAATTTGGTTGGCCCCGGCATTGACGGCGTCATCGAGCAGGGTGCCGACGCGCTCGGTGGGCATGCGAAATTGGACGGTGTTGCTGCCGCTGTAGCCGATGACCTCAGAGCGGCCATTTTCGTAGTTGTAGCGGGGGCTGAGCTGAATGCCGGTGGTTTCGAGTTTTTCGACTTGGCGCGATCGCAGCAGCTCGACCACTGCTGCGGTACGCTGGGCCACTTCGCGCTGTACGGCGGCGGCATCGGTACCTTGCACATCAACCCCCAAATCGACCTGGGTTTTAGTGGTGGGCACCGACTCTTCGCCCTGGCCGGTTACCATTAGCGTTCTCATTGTGATCTCCTGGGCGATCGCCGTGGGGGTAAATCTAGGGGTAAAGCTCAGCCCTGCGGCTAGGGCCATTGACATCAGCGCCACCGCTGTCAGTCGTTTAGGAGCATAGTGTTTCATTGTCATTGGACTCACCTGGTTGCCTCACACGCTTAGAAGGGTTATGTCCATTTACTGTGCCACGGCGACCTCAAGCCCAGGGCGCGGTTACTAATTTCGATACAGAAATCCAGTAAAAATAGGCCTAGAACGCCGGTACAAAACCCCGGTTTCTAGGCCAAAACGTAAGTGTGCCCTTATAAGTAACAGAGATAAGTGACAGAGAAACCGGGGTTTTATAGCTGTAACCAGTTTGGTTAAGACCTTTCCCCTAAGAGCGTTTGAACTTCGAACGTTCTTAGGGTTCTGGATGTCCTAACCCAGGTGACTATGGCTATAGCCAGACGGTTTCTATGTCAGAGGCTTTAGTTCTGCCAGTCAGTACCTGGCTCAAGCGCCGCAAAATAGACGCCAAAGGGCGGCAGCTCTAGGGTGTCGTGGTAGCTGCGATCGCTGAAGACAATCTCCCCGGTGGGATGCCCCTGGGGTAGGTCAGTCATGTCTTGGTAGACTGTCTCGGGGCTGAGGTTAAACATGCAGAGCAGGGCCTGGTCCTCGCTTTGGCGTACGAACCCCAGCAGGCGATCGTCGCTCAGCGACAGCAATTGCACTCGGCCCTGCTTGAGGGCAGGCTGCCGGTTGCGCCAGTGAATGAGTCGCCGATACTTGTTGAGCAGCGAGTTAGGGTCAGCCTCTTGACCATCGACCGCCGCCTGGCGGTGCTGCTGAGGAATCGGCAGCCAGGGTTCGCTGTGGGTGGTAAACCCGGCCTGGGGCGCAGTTTTTACCCAGGGCATAGGTGTGCGCGACCCATCGCGGCCCAGCACATGGGGGTAACCCTGGATGCCAAAGGGGTCTTTCATCTGAGCATGGGGAATCTCGGCCTGGGTGAGGCCCAGTTCTTCACCTTGGTAAATGCAGCAGCTGCCGCGCAGAGAGAGCATCAGGGCGGCAAACATGTGGTCAAAGGCCTCCTGAAGAAATTCGCTGCTGGGCTGATATTTACTCCAGCGGTTCTTGAGCCGGGGAAAATCGTGGGTGCCTGCGGTCCAGCAAATGATGCCGCGATCGAACAGGGTTTCTACCTGGCGAATCAGGTGCTCGATGCGCTGCACGGTGAGCGGCTCATCGGTCATTAGCGACGAGTTGTAGGCCATGTGCAGCCGGTCATCGCCGTTGACGTAGTCTCGGGAGGTGGTCAGGGCATCTTCGGCACTGCTGATTTCGGCTAGGGTAGTGGCTCCGTAGTGGTCAGTCAGCTCTCGAATGGGCTTGAGCAGAGCAATGGTGTCGGGCTGGCAAAAGTTATAGAGATTAATCTGCGCAAAGAACGGATCGCTCTGGGTCGCCCCCGCCGGACGCGGGATCTCGGGGGGCCGCATGGGGTTGTCTTGAAGGCTGCGATCGTAGGTGAAAAAGTTGACCACATCGAGGCGAAAGCCGTCGACCCCTAGATCGAGCCAGAACCGAGCGGTGTCTAAGATGGCCTCGACCACGGCTGGGTTGTACCAGTTGAGGTCGGGCTGGCTGTCTAAGAAGTTGTGCAAGTAGTACTGCTGCCGCTGCGGTTCCCAGGCCCAGGCGCTGCCGCCAAAGGTAGACAGCCAGTTGTTAGGCGGGGTGCCGTCAGGTTTTGCATCGGCCCACACGTACCAGTCGGCTTTGGCATTGTCGCGGCTGGTTCGACTTTCGGCAAACCAGGCGTGCTCGTCGGAGGTGTGGTTCCACACCTGGTCGATGAGCACCTTAAGGTCGCGATCGTGGGCCGCCGCCAAAATGGCTTTGAAGTCGTCAAGGGTGCCAAATAGGGGGTCTACCGCCCGGTAGTCGGAGATATCGTAGCCAAAGTCCTTCATGGGGGACTTAAAGAAGGGCGAAATCCAGAGGGCATCTACTCCGAGACTGGCGACGTAGTCGAGCTTTTGCAGAATACCAGGCAGATCGCCAATGCCGTCACCATTGCTGTCGGCAAAACTGCGTGGATAAATTTGGTAGATGACAGCGCTACGCCACCAGTCTGATTGAAAAGCCATAGGGTAAACCTTATCTAAGTAACAGCAATTGAAGCGGCCTGAGCATTGGGTTGGGATGTGGCCTGGGTGATCTCGGTTTTAGCTTTCTCGGTTTTGGCCCGATCGCCCGCCGAGGGGTTGGGAGAAGCGGCCTCACGATCGCGATCGCTACCGCTATAGGCCGGCGGTATAGAGGGCTGTAAGTTGCCAAAGAAATAGCCATAGCCGCGCAGGCGTAGCATGCCATCGTTGCGCTTGGCTGCTGAGCTAATGCCGGTTGCCGTGGTGCAGCTCAGCATGTCTTCGGGCAGATCGAAATGGGTTGTCTCTGCGCTGAGGTTAAAGATGCACAGCAGGCGCTGCTGGGGAGCCTCCCGAATAAAGGCAAAGAAGGGCTCTTCGGTCTCAAGAATGTGACACTCGCCCTGCATCAGGGCGGGCTGATCTTTGCGCCAGTGCAGCAGGCCGCGCCAGGTGTTGAGCAGCGAACTGGGGTCTTGGTTTTGCACATCTACCGCAAAGCCGTGGTGGGCCTGGGGAACGGGTAGCCAGGTGTCTTCGCGGCTTGAAAACCCGGCGCTGACGGCGTTGGCCTGCCAAGGCATGGGGGTACGTGACCCATCTCGGCCCACGACGGCAGGGTAGAGGGCTTTACCAAAGGGGTCTTGAATTTGGCTGACCGGAATATCTTCAGGAATGCGGGCCTCGCTCAACCCCAATTCGTCGCCCTGGTAGAGGCAGAGGGCACCCGGCATGGCCACTAGCATGGCCGCCGCCTGATGATAAAAGGTTTCGGGGTAGGGGGTGCCATTGGCGTCGTGGCCCAGCCAGCGACTGCGCAGGCGACCGTAGTCATGGTTGCCCACCATCCAACAGTTGCCGCCGTTGGTAAAGTGCTGCTGCACTTTTTCGAGGGTGCGGCGCATGAGTTGGGCGCTGATCGGTTCTTCCACCAGCAGGGCGCTATTGTAAGCCAGGTGGGCGCGATCGCTCCCCTTTACATACTCACTCGATAGCACAATCGAGTCTTCGCACAGGGTTACCTCAGCCAGGGTAACGGTGCTGGGATATTGATCGATCAGCTCGCGTACCGGCTTGAGAATATCCAGGGCCTCGGGCCGACAAAAGCTGTTTTCAAACATCAGCTTGGCCATTGGGTTGTCGGGGTGAATGCCGTCGGGATGAGGGCAGCCCTCGCCCCGCAATGGCTCATCGCGCAGTTCAGGATCGTGGAGAAAAAAGTTAGGTGCATCGAGGCGAAAGCCGTCTACACCGCGATCGAGCCAGAATTTTGCCCGGCTGAGAATGGCTTCTACCACGTCGGGGTTTTCCCAGTTGAGCTTGGGTTGGCTGCGCAAAAAGTGAAACAGAAAATATTGTTCGCGCTTGGGTTCCCAAGCCCAGGCCGAATCACCATTAAAGGCCGAAAGCCAATTATTGGGCGGCGAACCATCGGGCTTAGGATCAGCCCAAATATACCAATCAGATTTGGGATTATCACGGCTCTCGCTGCTCTCTAAAAACCAAAAGTGGCGATCGCTGGTATGGCCCCACACCTGGTCAACCACCATGCGCAGACCACGGGCGTGGGTTAGCGCTAGCAGTTTGTCAAAGACATCTAGATCGCCAATTACCGGATCAATATCGAGCATATCGGTGATGTCATAGCCCAAATCGTCCATCGGCGATTCGTAAATTGGCGTGAGCCAGATCGCATCGACTCCTAGGGCCGAGATATAGTCGAGCTTATCGATAATGCCGTTTAAGTTACCCCGACCATCGCCATCGGTGTCTAAAAAACTCCAGGGAACGATCTGATAAATTACGGCGTTTTGCCACCATTCAACGGTTTGCATGGATTAGATCCTTAATGTTTTGAAGACGGAACTTCAACCTGCCCTATGCGCTAACCTGGCTGTAGCAGAGTGCCGAAAAGGCAGCTAGCGAGGTCTCGTCTAGGTGGTTAGAGTCAGATCTGCAACCTGTTGCAAAACCGAAAAATGCCGGATTAAACAAAAGCAAGACCTAGAGGTATCCAGAAAAGTAGATGTGCTCGCATTGTGGTCTGCCTGCCGGTATGATCAGACCTCCGGCTAGGAGCCTCGCAGCAGGCGAAGTTCTCGCGTACATGAGTTTTATTATTGTTTAAGTTTAGAGTAAAAAGGGTATCTGCTATAAGTAAGAGTTAAATAGGCTGATGATGATTAAAATAGACTTTATATAGCTACCCTAGTTGTTGCGACGGTAGGGTAGCTTATTGCTGATTAAAATTTAATTTGGTAGCTATAGTGATGGCCTGACTATGCTTTTCAGTCAGGCCATCACTATGACAAAGACTAGTTCCAGGTTCGTTCGCCCGATTCGTCAACGCGGGCCTGACGAATCACGTCAGAAATCTCTTCGGCGTCTTTGATGTGGTGCAGAGCTTTTTGGCCTTCTTCAGGATCATCTACAACAAAGTAGGTCGGCACAACGATGCGATCGCCTGTAATGTCGCCAGTGTCAACGGCAACCTGTTGAGACTTCTCTTGGAGAGTCTTTTCACCATCTACCATATCGCCTGGGTTGAGCACTAGATCATGCTCTTCTAACGCCTTTTTGTGGGCCGCTTTTTGCTCAGGTGAGACTTCTTCAGGGGTTAAAGGTTGATGAATGGGCTGACGCTGCTCAGAGCGTTGTTCGTCAGTAGGTTGCTCGGTGTTCTGGGAATTTTGAGTATCCATAGTTTATCCAACTATTTACAACTGGATTCAGCGTAACGATCTAGGTAGGCGGACAACATCGCCCGAGAGAGGCAATTACCATCTCTCTAATGGCCCAAAATTCTTACGGCCCAATTAGAGACATCTAAAAAGCGGTGACCAAGGCTCCATACTTAGAGCCTGAACGGTTTTAACCGATATCTCAAAGCCGAAAACGGCACCTGAAAGGTGGCCATGATAACTAAATAAATGTCAATAAAACGATCTATGACTTTAGGTCAGCTTACTGGTGTCTCTTATGCGCCTCTAGATAGATGGGCGCAATTGGGGTACGGCATAGAGTAGTGGGCAAGAATTCACCGAAATTCAGTCTCAATCGATAAGAATTGAAAGGAAAGAGAACCATGTCTTACACTAATGAGCCCGGAGCCTACAGGAACGAACCCGGAGCCTATAGGGACGACCCCAACGTTCGAGTTGATACCACAACTACTACTGTACCCGTCGCTGAGTACCATGACTTAGTGCGCTGGGGTCCCATTTTTGCAGGACTTGTCGTTGCGATCGCAACCCAACTTGTATTGACTGGTCTCGGTGCAGCCGTTGGGCTGACCACCTTAGCAAATACCGGCACGCCTCAGAGTGACGCCAGTGGTGTTGGGGCTGCCGTTGGTATTTGGTCCATTATCAGCCTGCTGATCGCCCTATTTCTGGGTGGGTGGGTTACGGCTCGTGCCTGTGGCCCCATGAACAGCAAAACTGCCCTGCTCAATGGCGCTATTCTATGGGCTACTACGCTGGCCGTTAGCGCTTGGCTCTTGACCAGTGGCGTAACCGGTGCGTTTGGTATTGCCGCCCAAGGGGCTGATGCCGTGATCAATCAATTTCCTAACCAGCTGCCCGGCACAAACCCGGGTGCAGTTCAAGATCCAAACATAACGGCTCAGCAGGCCCAAGACATTGCGGGTAATGCCGCCACTGTCGGTTGGTCTTTTGCCCTGGGTTCTTTGCTTGGTTTGGTTGCCGCTATGGCCGGTGCCGCTGTGGGTGCTCGCAGCCCTCGCTCCTATGGTGTAGCCCCTCGCTAAACCCGTTATCAACGTAGAACCATCAACGCAGCAGATAGTGAATTCGGTAGGCCTAAGCCTACCTTTTTTTTGCTCAGATTTCTCTAGACTCGCAGACTGGATCGTGTCCTATCTTGCTCGTGTCTTATACTGAATCCGATTTGGCTAGCCCCGGTTGGGTTGGGCAAACACCATTTGCCCCTACGTAATCCGCCTGTTGGGAATCGGGATTATGTGACTCGGATTTGCTCTAAAAATAACCCTGAGACGGTGCATCGCTGCGCGGATGCACCCTACAATTTTCATCGTTGGGGGTATCGTCTTGGCGACATGGACGATTGGTATTATACCTGACTACCCCCGGTTCAACTGGGCGCATGCCATGAGCCCCTACGGGTTGGCCGTTTGAGAATCGAGGGTATTTATCAGGCCCACTGAAGTGCTCCTAATCTGTCATTCCCACTTTCGTGGGAATCCATTACGGATAAGTTACTTTAGGGTGGATGCCTGCCTCGGCGGGAATGACAGGTAATCGTAAATCCTACTTAGTTACTCCCGATTCTACTGGGCGCATGCCAGCGCCTCTCCGGTTTTGCCGATTGGAAATTGGGGTTATGTCGTTCGGGTTGGGTATCAGCCGGTTTCTATGGGCTAATCAATCGGACGTCATATCAGGTGTCAGGGTTTGGGAGCGTGGGTCAACTTACGCCACAGAGTCCTGGTGTTTATACAAAAAGCGACGGCAGAGTTCTGCCGTCGCTTTTATACACTTAGTTTAATCTGAGCTTAGTCTAGCTTTTTAGGCCGAGGTCATAGGCGACTTCGTGCACTCCAGGAATGGCTTTGACATCGTTAATGATGGCTTGGGCCGTGCTGCGGTCAGAGACTTTACCCGACAGTCGTACCGAACCATTAGAAACGCTGACTTTCAGATTTTCAGGAACCTGGCGCTCAACTCGATCGGTGATGTCTTGATCGCCTAAGGGTGTGCCTTTGACATCGGCATACTCAATACCTTGGTATTGATTGTCGTTAGGCGTTGTCTGAAGTGTTTCGTTGAGATCTTTCTGCTCATTAGATAAAACATCGCCGTTAACTGCACCCGCTAGAGCGGGCTGAGTAAAGCCAACTAGTACAACTGCTAGACAGGTTAGGGCTACCAAGCTGCCATTTACCGTTTTAGGTAGACGGCTCAGCAGGGCGATCGCTACCCCTAAACCGAGGACTAGCATTCCAGTTTCTAAAGAAATCATCATGGGCTTACTCCAAAAAAAGTAATAGAAAAGGCCACCGTGTGGTTGGGCATTCACTAATGTCGATTAGTAGTGTAAACAACAAAACTTTGGCCTGTATCTCTCAGCCGAAAGAAGACCCATACGCCCAAGGGCATAACTTATCGATCGCACATCTCCACTCGGTATTATTTTTTGTAAAAAGATTTTTGAGAGCCAAGCTTAATTAATTTTGCCTCCTGTCTGTGGGGCGCTACTTCTGTGACCTTATCTGTGGCATTAATTTATAGGTGTGTTTTATCTATTTATCTATCAAACAGTAGACACCAATACTCCAATTCATTTTTATCTTGAGAACAGGTGAGGCATTTTGCAGGCAAAGATAAGGGAAAAGTCTTAATTGTCGTAGCGTTGTTGCCCTTGGGACGCCCCAAGCTTAAACCTATCGACTCGCTACAGCGCCTTCTACGGGAGCGTTTGTTTGATTAAGCTCACCTACTCCTCTTTTGCTTTTAGATTTAGTGCTTCAGCTTGACCACAGCAACGCACTGGTTGATATGGGTCAATTGATACGTTGTCGTTTGTAAACCTTGGAGATGGATTATGTGGAGCATTCTTTTATCAGGTCTGGCTACGGCCCTCAGCTTGCTAGTCGTTGACCTAATTGTGCCCGGTGTCACCATTAACACGCTGACTGCCGCTGCGATCGCTGCGGCTGCGGTAGGGGTAGTCAACGCTGTGCTTAAACCAGCGCTACAAACCCTAACTGTGCCCATCAATGCGATCAGCTTTGGGGCCTTTTCATTCATTCTGAATGGTCTGTGCCTGTGGCTGGCTTCTCTAGTGGTGCCTGGTTTCTACGTCCATGGCATTATCGGCTTTTTGGTAGGGCCTGTGGTGCTGTCGGCAGTCAACACTTTCATTGGCAGCTATTTAGACAAAAAAGCGCCTGCTTTTCTCAAGGACGGGTCTACTGCCAGTACTGAACTCAGCACTGACAACTCTTCCCGGCTGTAGGGTAATTTTCTGCCTGTTATCCAAAATCCGAGTCACACAACTCCGATTCGAAACCGATACCTCGTAGGGGGCATTGCACTGCAATGCCCCTACAAACCGGGGGTATAAAGACTAGGAGTTTCAGGCCCAAAGCAGAAATCCTCTGAGGAGGGTTGGGAGCCGAGTTTTCCAGTCTGCTCAGTCTGTCTTCCCTTACCCACCGATCGCCCTGTTGCCCAATCAAAGGTCTTGCTATGGAAAACGCAATGAGCACCCATTCTTCTACAGACACCGAAGCTAGCAGTCTAGAGCAGTGGACGTCGATTATCGGCGGCAGCGCACTCGTGCTCGGTGGCTTGCAGCAGCGATCGCTGCGGGGGGTGCTGATGGCCGTAGCCGGTGGTGGTTTAGTCTACCAGGGAGCGCAAAAGAAAAGCACCCTAAAGCAGGTCGGCGAGGCTGCCGGCCTTGACAAAGCCATTCGGGTAGAAAAAACGGTCACCATCAACCGCCCGGCGTCAGAACTCTACAGCTACTGGCGGCGGCTCGAAAATTTGCCCGAGTTTATGCGCCACATCAAGTCGGTGCAGGTGTTTGATGACAGTCGCTCTCACTGGGTAGTCAACGCTCCCCTCGATCAGAGCATTGAATGGGATGCCGTGATTGTCAACGATCAGCCCGACCACCTGATTGCCTGGGCTTCTGCCGAAGATGCCGAAGTGGACCACTCAGGCTTTGTACGGTTTCAACCGGCCACTGGTAACCGAGGCACCGAAGTCAAAGTGGTGATGGAGTATGAGCTGCCGGGCGGCGTCATGGCCGCTGCGATCGCCAAGTTGTTTGGCGAAGAACCCGAGCAGCAGATTGGCGATGACCTCAATCGCTTCAAACAATTGATGGAAGCGGGAGAAATTGCCACCACGGAAGGTCAATCTACGGGAGCTTAAGCGGTTGGCTGCAATGATTTTTGACGTTTTTAGCTATAGTTCGAATGAATAATTTGCTTCAATTTCTCTGCTCGGCCCAATATTCTCTCCAGCTAGGTGCGCTTAGAACATTGGGCCGTAGGCTGGCGTTGACCATTCTCTCGGTGGCGCTGGTAGTTGGGCTCTACGCGCCCAGCGCCCAAGCCGCCAATGGGTCTGACGCGTACGAGGCTGGCCCCATTCGTCAAACCTACAACCCCCTCAGTAAAGAAACGTTTCAGGGCGGCGTCGATCGCACTGCGATCGATCGCAACGGCAAGGCTAGCCAGCAAACTCCAGAGCCCGAGCGCGGCCTTGTTGGCACGATCAAAACTCTGGTGCCCGGCCTCTCCGCCGACGGGGCAGGCGATGTTGCGCCCCGCAGCGACATTCAACCTGAGAAAAACCCGACCTTCGATCGCTACATGACCGACACCCAATAGGCCCAAGCCAATAGGCCTAAGCCAATCCATAAACTACCTCAGGAGAACTGTGATGAAAGCTGTTTGCTGGCACGGCACCCACGATGTACGGGTCGATACTGTGCCCGACCCTAAACTTTTAAATCCGCGTGATGCGATCGTCAAAGTTACTTCTACGGCTATCTGTGGGTCTGACCTGCACCTCTATGATGGCTTTATTCCGACTATGCAGTCGGGCGATATTCTCGGCCACGAGTTTATGGGGGAAGTGGTAGAGACGGGGCCAAGCGTCACCAACCTCAAAGCGGGCGATCGCGTGGTCATTCCCTTCACTATCTCCTGTGGTAGCTGCTTTTTTTGTGAGCGCGATCTGTGGTCGTTGTGTGACAACTCTAACCCCAACGCCTGGATGGCCGAAAAATTCTATGGTCATTCGCCCTCGGGGTTGTTTGGCTACTCCCACCTGATGGGGGGCTATGCCGGGGGGCAAGCCGAGTACGTGCGGGTGCCCTTCGCCGATGTTGGGCCGCTCAAGGTGCCCGATGGTCTTACCGATGAGCAGGTGCTGTTTCTCACCGATATTTTCCCCACCGGCTACATGGCTGCCGAAAACTGCGACATTCAGCCCGGCGAAGTCGTGGCAGTGTGGGGCTGTGGTCCGGTTGGTCAGTTTGCCATTCGCAGCGCCTTTATGCTTGGGGCCGAGCGGGTGATCGCGATCGATCGCGTCCCTGAGCGGTTGGCCCTAGCCCAAGCCGGTGGGGCCGAAATTCTCAACTACGAAGAGCTGGATGCCGGGGAAGCCTTGAAGGAAATGACCGGTGGCCGTGGCCCCGACTGCTGTATTGATGCTGTTGGAATGGAGGCCCACGGCACTGGCCCCATGGCCCTCTACGACACCGTCAAACAAGCGGTGCGGTTAGAAACTGGACGGCCTCAGGTGCTACGCCAGGCGATCGCCGCTTGCCGCAAGGGGGGCAAAATCTCTGTGCCCGGCGTCTACGGCGGGTTTATCGACAAAATGCCTATGGGCGCGTTTGTGAATAAGGGCTTGACCATGCGATCGGGCCAAACCCACGTACACAAATATCTCAAACCCCTGTTAGAACGCGTACAGCAGGGCGATATTGACCCCAGCTTTCTCATTACCCACCGACTTCCCCTAGAGGAAGCGCCCCGAGCCTACAAAATTTTCCGCGACAAAGAAGAGAACTGCATCAAGGTCGTGCTCAAACCCTTCGAGACAGCGGCGTAACGAAGGACAGGGCATCGTCAGTTTCGCAGAATGGTTTCGCACAAGACAGGGTGCTAACTAAGTACCTTTGGGTTTTCAACCTATCAGGAGTCAGTTCCATGGCAGAAGATCAGTCAAACCAATCCGATATCCTAACCGACGACGTGGCCGAGAATCCGGGGGCTCGGACAGCGGCGTTGCACCAAAACCCAGAAATCTCGAAGGAAGAAGCCCGCAACGCTAATGCTGGCGAAGGGCCTAACGCGGCTGGGGGTGGCAAGTCTTCAACCGCCGAAGGCCATGTGCCCAGTAGTTCTGATCCTGAGGCCAGTGACTTGCCCACGGCCAATGCGCCCCACTCCGACTAGAGCGGTTGTCTAGACGATGAGCCGGAGGGGATGAGCAGGGGCGATCGCACCCCGGCTCTCCTCCCTCAGCTTGAGGCAAAAACTGCCTTTCGAGAGATGGAGCAGCCTTGCTCCAAAAGCCACAGTAAACCATAGCATTCAGAGGTGATCTCTTATGGCTAACAGCGCCCAATCTCAGCCCGTTGTCAGCAACCTTGAATACGATTGGCTGACCGTCATGCAGAACAAAGCCGAGGCCCTGAAAGCCTACGATAAATACATTCAAGATGCTCGCGAAGCCAATTCAGAAGAATGCGTTGAGCTGTTCAACCAGCTCAAGCAAACTGAAGCAGAGCAAATACAAGAAATTCGCAAGCATTTGACCAAAACTATGGCGGCTAGTTAAGGGTCTACGCTGTTTTAGCAAACAGATTGGCTCAGCTTATTCCCCCTGTTGCCTTAGGTGGCAGGGGGTTTTATAGTGCAGGTCAAAAGTCCTCTTTTTTTAGCAAAAATAGACAAAATTAGCACTCTCTTGGCAGCATCTGTGACGGAGCATCTTGACGACATTCTGAGCTAGATCTACTTCCAGAGATAGGTCGCTTTTAAACTGAGATTCCTTACCATCAGGTTATCATTGTAAACCCTCCTCCTATGCAAACGTTTGATGTCATTATTATTGGTGCAGGTCACAATGGCTTGGTTTGCGCCGGGTATTTGTTGAAGGCAGGCTACAGTGTCTTGCTGTTAGAAAAGCGCTCCATTCCGGGTGGAGCGGCCACTACCGAAGAAGCTATGCCAGAGGAAGCTCCCGGCTTTCATTTCAACCTCTGTGCCATTGATCATGAGTTTATTCACCTTGGCCCTGTCGTCGATGAGCTAGAGCTAGAACGCTACGGCCTAGAGTATCTATTCTGCGACCCGGTGGCCTTTTGCCCTCAGGCCGACGGGAAGGCATTTTTGGCCCACCGCTCTGTCGATAAAACCTGTGCTGAAATTGCCCGCTACAGCACCCGAGATGCAGAAAAATATAAAGAATTTATCGCCTTTTGGGATACTCTCACTCAGGCTATCACCCCCATCTTTAACGCCCCGCCAAAATCGATCATCGATATTCTGGGCAACTACGGGATGCATAACTTAAAAGATCTGCTGTCGATCTTGGGTGGTGTTGATCAGACGCTAGATCTGGTGCGCACCATGCTCAACAGCCCCGAAAACACGCTGAATGAGTGGTTTGACACTGAATTGGTTAAAGCTCCCCTGGCCCGGTTGGCCTCAGAGCTGGGTGGCCCCCCCTCCGAAAAGACCCTAGCCGTCGGCTCAATGATGATGGGGCTGCGCCACAACCCAGGGGTAGCTCGTCCCCGGGGCGGCACCGGTGCCCTAGTCGATGCGTTAGTGCGCATGGTGCAAGACCACGACGGTACCATTCTCTGTGATCAGTCCGTAGAGCGGTTATTGATCAGCAGTGAAGGGCGAGTTGATGGGGTGCGAGTTGCCGGGGGGCAAGAATATCGGGCCACCAAAGGGGTGATTTCAAATATTGATGCCCAGCGCCTCTTCCAAGATTTGGTGCCGGCGGCTGATAGCCAAGCCTTTGCCCCCGGCCTAGGCGAACGCCTCGATCGCCGCATTGTCAACAACAATGAAGGCATTCTCAAAATCGATTGCGCTCTGTCAGAAATGCCCCGCTTTGAGGCCCACGACCACCAGGATGAGTACCTGATTGGCTCAGTCTTGATTGCTGACTCGGTCGATCAAGTGCAGACGGCTCACACCATGCCCATGCAAGGGCTGATTCCTGACCACGACCCATCGCTGTATGTGGTGGTGCCTACGGTGCTCGATCCCTCCATGGCCCCCCCCGGGCAACACACTCTATGGATTGAGTTCTTTGCCCCCTACCAGGTCAAAGGGGCTGAGGGCACGGGGCTATTCGGCACCGGCTGGACCGACGAACTTAAGCATAAAGTCGCCGATCGCGTGCTCGACAAGCTGGCCGACTACGCCCCCAACCTCAAACAGTCGGTGATCGCGCGGCGAGTAGAAAGCCCCGCTGAGCTGACTCAGCGGATTGGCGTCCGCAAGGGCAACCACTACCACATCGACATGAGCCTCGACCAGATGGTGTTCTTTCGACCGCTACCTGAGCTAGCCAACTACCAAACTCCGATTGACGGTTTGTTTTTGACAGGGGCCGGCACTCACCCCGGCGGCTCGATTTCAGGGATGCCAGGGCGCAACTGTGCGCGAGTGTTTTTGTCGGTGCAAGAACCCCTGAGCTACAACCTCAAGGAAGCCGGCAACTGGCTGAAAGACCGCTTTAAGTCTGCCGTCGGCATGGGGTCATAGCAGGGGCACTAGCCTGGCTTTAGCCGACCCTGTGAGGTGACAAACGTTATTCTAAAGGACACTGTTATGGATGCTCAAGATTACCAAAATCAGTCTAATTCGGTGCCGTATCCTAACCTGCCCCCGCTGATTGACAGTCGGGCAACCGAATATCACGGCACAGGCATTACCAGTTCAGTGGCAATTTTTGGCCATCCTATCCATCCCATCATCGTCATTTTTCCGGTTGCTTTTTTAAGTGCGGCTGCCGGCACTGACCTGGGCTATTTGCTCACCCAAGATTTCTTTTGGGCGAGGGCTGGGGTTTGGCTGCTAGGGTTAGGGGTATTAGCCGGGGTCGGCGCTGCCGTTACGGGCATGGCCGACTTTATCAAAATTCCTCGGGTACGTAACCGCCGGGCGGGGTGGGCCCACATGGTGCTCAACATTGGGGCCATGGTGCTCAGCCTCATCAACGTTCTGCTGCGGTTGGGCGACCCAGCCGCTCCAATTGTTCCCCTAGGGCTGATTTTGTCTTGCACGGTGGCAGTGCTGTTGTTGGCCAGCGGTTGGTTTGGTGGCGAGCTAACCTTTCGCCACAAAGTCGGTATTGTTGGCCCTGGAGAAACTCTAGAGCGATAGACATCGCGGCAGGCGAAGCCCTGCCTAGGATTAGCCCGTTGAAGCCTCTTTTAACGGTGTTGCTGAACTGAAGCCTGAATTTTGGGTAGGGGTAAACGGTGGTTTGCCCCTACCTGAGACGTTGAAATTTTACTTTATACCGCTATCCAGAAATGCTCTTTTAACAGTCCATTAGTAAACCACTTTTAATTATGACTTGGCACAACCAGATCGATTTTGATCAGTGTGATTTGGCCGTTACCACGGGGGCACAGCACCAGGCGATGACCCCGGGCCTCACCAATACCTACGACAGTGAGTTGCGCGAAAAAGCGGGGATGCACACGCCGCCACCGCCGCCGGAGTGCATGGGCCTAGAGGGAGAGTATGACGACTATGGCCTGGTGCGGCGGGTGGCTGAGGCTCTAGACCACGATCCAACCCTTAAGGCTGTAGATACTGTGACTCTAAGTCAACACGGGAGCACCGTTGCGCTGGCAGGGCAGGTGAGCGATCGCACTCTTTTAGAGCGCGTTGTTGCTATAGCCAGCGCCGTCGATGGCACTCGCGCCGTCGATAGCACCCACATCACGGTGGGTAACTAACGGTAGCGGTCGTTGGTTGAATACGTTTTTAGTTTTTGCTAGGGCCATAACGATAGCTATGACCCAGCTTGGCGGGAGGTGATTGTAGATCACCCCCCGACCGCTATAGGGCAACCTTGGGCATCGCGGTTGTCTTGGGTTGCTCGACCGGCAGATTGGCCGATCGCCAAGCGCTCCAAGACCCCGGAATATTGATCACCGAGGCAAAGCCGTACTTTTGCAGCAGGCTGGCGGCGATTGAGGCCCGATAGCCGCTGCCGCAGTAGGTAGCCACAGCCTTAGTGTGATCTAGCCGAGACAGCTCTTTTTCTAAATAGGGCAAATAGAGGTGCTGGGCATGGGGCACTGCGCCCTTTAAGAACTCCTGGTCACTACGCACATCGAGAATGAGCAGATCGTCGCGGTCGAGTTGGTCATAGAGCTCACATACCGGCATTTGGGTAATGCGTTGTAGGGGCAATCCCTGGTTTAGCCAGGCCGTCATGCCCCCATGGAGATAGCCACTTACCCGGTCATAGCCTAGGCGAAAGAGATGTTCGCTAGCTTGCTGAAGCTGCTCTGGCCCTTCGGTAATGAGCAGAATTGAGGTATCTGGCTCGATGAGCCAGCCCACCCAGGTGGGAAACGCAGGCCCTAACCCAATGTTGATCGCTCCAGGAATATGGCCCCCGCCAAAGCCCAGCATCGACCGGGTATCGATGATTAGGGTGTCGGGATGTTCCATCTGTTGTTGAAACAGCTCCACCGACATTGCCTGGGGGGTCTGAAAGCAACCCTGAAGGGGCGGTCCAGCGGCGTTAACTTTTTTGAGGCGGGCATAGTGGCGGGGTGGCTCGGGCAGATCGCCCAGTAACCAGTCGACAAACTCTGCTTCGCTACGCGATTGAAAGGCGGGGCTAAACCGTCGCTCGTTGCCAATGGTGGTTTGGGTGCGATCGCCAATGGAGGTGCCGCAGGCCGACCCCGCTCCGTGGCAGGGGTAGATCTCGAGGCGATCGCCCAGGGGCATCAGCCGATCAAACAGTGAATGGTAGAGCTGTTTAGCCAGGGTGCGGCTGGTGTCACTGCCTAGCAAGTCAGGGCGACCGACATCGAGGTTAAAGACAAAATCGCCGGTAAAAATCGCAAAGGGCTCATCTCCCTGCTGGGCATCGGCCAGCAGCAGGCTAATGTGCTCGGGAGTGTGCCCAGGGGTATGGATGGCTGTCAGAGTAATCTGGCCAAGGTCTAGGCTGGTCTCGGGAAGCAGCGGTTGGTAATCAAACTGGTAATCGTCACTCTGCCCCGCCAAAATGGGAATGCCCAAACGCGCTTGCAGTTCCCTGGAGCCGGAGACAAAATCGGCGTGAATGTGGGTTTCGATCGCATGGGTTAAGCGCAGGCCTAGCTGGCGCGATCGCTCTAAATAGATCTCGATGTCTCGGCGTGGATCAATAACGGCAGCAACCCCCGCCGCATCGTCGCCAACTATATAAGATAGCTGGGCTAACCCTGGGGTTTTTATTTGCTCTAAGACAAGACTCATGCTTGATGTTCTCTATATTTTTGTAGACCGTTGCTAATGACGCTAAACGGGTTGATTGACCGACCTCATCGCCCAGATGAATGATTTTTTAAGCCGCTTGGGGATCAGATTCAATGGTTGCTGGGGCGACGTTACCTAGGCCTTGGAGAGGGCTATGGCCTGTCTGGGTGAATTATCTAAATTTTCTGGAGCGGGCCGCTCACCTGGGTAGGCAAAATGCCTAGGTTTTAAATCCAATCTAGTCTCGCTCCAAAGAAATAGGCTAAGCGATTTGCTCGAACGGCTAAGTCAGCCCTAGCGACAGATACCCACCTAATCTAAAGTCCCTAGACTGTGAAAGAACCCCCAATGGAGTCCTTATTTCTATGCCTGCTACATTGACCGATCAAAAACGCACTGCGATCGCCGAAAAACTAGCCGACATTAAGGTGATCCAAGGCCTAATCATTGAAAATGAAGAGCAATTTCTCAGCCAGTGCAGCGATGGCCATCTGCGCAAGCGTCTGGAAGATATGCTTGAAGATGACCAAAAAAACTTAGATATAGTCGAAACTGCTATTACTCAATACGGCATTCAGGCTGAGCCCAAGGCCACTGTGCAGGAGTTTGTCAGCCAGGCCAAAGATACTCTCTCCCGTTCTGAGCTTACCCTCTACGAAAAAATGGCTCAGCACGAATTGCTCAAGCATGGTCAGGTAGTCTCGGGTCTGGTAGTGCACAAAGCCGCTCAGGTCGTGGGGCAAGATGTAGAAGCCGCCCTGGCCCCCCTCAATACTGTCAACTTTGAGAACCGCGCCCACCAAGAGCAGCTCAAGGGCATGCTCGAATACCTCGGCACCCTAGAGCTCACTGGGCAAGAACCCCAACAGGGCCTGTGGGCTCGGGTGCAGGATGCGGTTGCTGCAGCAACGGGCGTTGTGGGTAGCGTTGCCACCCAATCGTCCGATGCCACCTCTGCTGACGTGCTCGATCTGATCTTTATGGATCACCAGAAGGCCAAGACTCTGATGAGCGAAATTCGCAACGCCGATAACGCTGAGCAGATCAAGGTTTTGTTTGGTCAACTCTACAAAGACCTGCTGGTGCATGCCAAAGCCGAAGAAGACGTCGTTTATCCGGCGGTGCAGTCGTTCTACGGCAATGACGATACCCAAGAGCTATACAGCGAGCAGGCCGAAATGGAAACCCTGCTGAACGAGATGAAAGCCATGCCCTCTACCGGCGAACCGTTCATGGCCAAAGTTAAACAGCTCAAGGCTATGGTGGGCGATCACACTCGTCAGGAAGAGAGCACCATGTTTGCCTCTATGCGCAAAAACCTATCTGACAGCGATCGCCAGCAGCTAGGTCGGCGCTTCAAGGAGAGCAAGCAGAGCCTACAAAGCCAAATGTAGCCCATAGGCTAGTTATCGCCTTTTGTCACTGGTTTTTAGTCACTCTTTTCTGATGCCTAAACCACTGACCCCCCTGTTGTTAAGCTTCTAAAAGGAGCATGTTATGCAAACTCTAAAAAACCTGTTTAACCCTACCGTCTGGCGGCAGTGGATGATCGTTTTTCTAGCCGGTGTAGTGGTGTTTATGACCACCGCCTGTGGTACCACCCAAGCAGCGGCCCCCGGCAATAGTTCTGCTCGCGATCTCAATCCAGCGGCTAACTCGGCCAAGACCGAGGGCATGTATCCCCACAAAGATACCGACATGGATACTAGCGCCGCCGATGCCAAAGCCGATCGCATGATCCGCGAGGCTAATCAACGCATTCAGCAGAATATCGATAAGTCTGTCGGAGAGCGAGTTGAAGATGTCGGCCAATCGGCTAAGCAAGCTGCCGAAAACATTGGTGCATCGACCCAGCGCGCCGCCGAAAATGCTGCTGACAATGCCCGAGGCGTAGTTAACGGCGCAGCCAATGCCGTCGATCGCGCTGCTCCCCGCAGCTAATACGGCCCAAAGGCCAGATCCTAAAACGACTATCCAGACAGAAGCAGATGGCTTTTGTCTGGATAGCGCTTGACTGGGCACCGCTGGGGATCTGTCAACCGTTGTATGCGCCCTCTACTACCCAATCTTGCTTGGCTACCCCCGATACCCCTGAGCGAACAGCGGTTCGCCCCTAAAGGTTGGTCTTTTGGGAATCGGGGTTATGTAATTCGGATTGGGTATGAGAATTAATTTGTGTCCAACTAATCCTAAAGCTCTATGATTTGCGAGTTTGCAGCTTCCAATAACCCGCTGATTCACACCCTAATAATCGGCAGTCTGGCCTACTTAGCCCTGATTGTATTGCTGCGACTGTCGGGCAAGCGAACGCTGTCAAAGTGGAATGCCTTTGACTTTGTCGTGACGGTGGCCCTAGGGTCAATTTTGGCTACGGTGCTGCTCTCAACCGATATACCGCTGGCCCAGGGAGCGTTGGGTTTAGGGCTATTGATTGGTTGGCAGTTTGTGTTTACCTGGCTCTCGGTGCGATCGCGGCCTTTTCAGCAGTGGATCAAAGGACACCCGACGCTGTTGCTCTGGCAGGGCGAACTCAGAAAAGAGGCCCTGCAGCGGGAACGGGTCACCGAAGGTGAAGTACGCGCTGCAGTCCGTTCTCAGGGAGGCGCTGCCCTAGAGCAGGTGGCGGCCATTGTGTTAGAAACCGATGGTACCTTCAGCGTGATCATGCAGAACGATAGCGAGGTTGAACCCTCAGCCCTGTCTGATGTGTGGGGTTTATAATCCAGTGTTTTATTGAGTAAAGTACGTCATTGCCCAGGGTGACGCACCTTAACTGCATCCCGAGTTTGAAAATTCATCATTGAGCTAGTTTGTTAGTCCCGTGCAGATGGGAATCCATAGCGGCCATGTTGCTGGCTGGATTCCCCCTGGTGTGGGAATGACTTAGGCACCTGTAAAAGGGGGATGTACCCCCACCTTGGCGTTGTTTTCTACATACATTTGAACTTTAAGCACTATGATCGTCAATCTTCAATCCGACGGTTGGGAAATTATTTACCACCGTGCCCATGCTCTTTTGGCCGCTCAAATTGCTGGCCATTGGGACTTTAGTAAACAGACCTATCGGCTCTACGAAACCATTGCGGCGATCGCTTACCACGATAACCTCGAAAAAGAGTGGGAAGAAGACCAACTCACCGAAGCGGGTGCACCGCTCGACTTCACCCTAGAAAAAGAATCTCCCTTAGAAAAATTAAGCAAACATGCCGATGACGCGCTCTATCATGGGCGTTGGGTGGCTATGCTAATTTCTATGCACCTGTGTTTTTTAAACCAGGGTTTGGCTGAGAAAGATGCTAAGATGGCTGACTTTCTCGACGAGCAACGCCAGCGCCAGGCCCAATGGCAAAAGGAGCTAAAGGTGAGCCCTAAGGACGCAGAATCGGCCTATACGTTTATGCGTTGGTGCGATCGCCTCTCGTTGATTTTGTCCCAGCGCCAGATTCCGGTTGGGGGCCGCCAGTTAGAAATTACCAATGGCCCTGACAACAAGCGCTACACCATTCATCAGCTAGAATCGGGCGATCTGGGGGTGACACCCTGGCCCTTTTCCTGTGATAAATTTACCGTTATGGTCGATGCCTGCGATCTGAAAAAACTTCAGTTTGAGTCTAACGATGAGTTGCGAAAAGCCTTAGGCGAGGCTCCCCGTAAGTCTATTTCCTGGACCTTGACCAAGCCCTAGAAAGAACGTGGCGTAAACGGCTCCAAGCAATTTGACCCAAGGTCTTTCAGCTAGGTTTAAACAGCCTCTAAATATTTCTCCCGATAGAGGAGGGTGGAGCAGGACTCTGCCATGATTGTGGGGCAATTACTAGCTTGCACCATGGGTACGGTGTGGGTTTTGGCTGGGCATTGACAACCGGTTTTGTAGGAGGTTTTGCTATTACTGCTGAACTTTTAACGACTACAGTAGCGCCTGGGCTAGCGCCTGAACCGGCGATCGCCGAACTGTTGCAGTTAGCCAGTCAGTTGGCCGACGACTTTGCAGCACGGGCGGCGGCGGTCGATTGTTCTGGGGCGTTTCCGGCAGCGGAGTTTGAGCAACTGGCGGCGGCTGGCTTTTTGGCAGCTCCCTTAGTCCGAGGACTGGGTGGCTGTGGCTTAGGCACTGACGCGGCGACCACCTACGACCTACTGCGGCTGCTCAAGCACGTTGGCCGGGGCAATTTGGCCATTGGTCGGGTGTACGAGGGCCATGTGAATGCCCTTCAGCTGATTCAGACCTTTGGCACCGCTGAGCAAATCGATCGCTACGGTCGTGAGGCCCGCGATCAGCACAAGCTATTTGGCGTTTGGAATGCTGAAGATGCCGAAGGACTGCGAATTTTGCCTCTAGGTGGGGGCCGCTACCGTCTAGAGGGGGCAAAAACCTTTTGCTCCGGAGGGGGCTATGTAGAACGGCCCTTCGTCAACGGCAAGCTGCCCGACGGCACCTGGCAGATGTGTATCGTGCCGATGGATCAGGTGCAGACTAGCTGCGATCGCAGTTGGTGGCAGCCATTAGGTATGCGGGCCACCGCCAGCTACAAAATTGACTTTAGTGGCGTTGAGCTGGGGGCCACCGCGTTGATTGGTCAGCCCGGCGACTACCTGCGTCAGCCCTGGCTGACCGCTGGCGTCGTGCGCTTTGCCGCCGTGCAGTTGGGCGGAGCCGAAGCCCTGTTTGACCTCACCCGCCAATACCTGCAAGGCGAACAGCGCACTGAGCACCCCTACCAGCAGGAGCGGCTGGGGCAAATGGCGATCGCGATCGAGAGTGGCAACCTCTGGCTGCGCGGAGCGGCAGATCGTCTCGTCGCCTACGATCCGCAGTTTGGCGGCAGCCCACGGGATGGCGAGGCCTGCCCTGACCAACTGGTGGCCTACGCCAATATGATGCGCACCGCCATCGAGCAGATCTGCATAGACACTATGCAACTGTGCCAGCGCTCTGTGGGCACGCGGGGGCTGATGTCGCCCCATGCCCTAGAGCGGGTGACACGCGATCTCACCCTCTACCTGCGGCAGCCCGCCTACGACGCCGCCATAGCCGGAGCCGGGGCCTACGTGCTCACCCAGACCACCCCCGCCGATCGCCTATGGCACCGCTAGAGATGACGCCCCTGGCCCCCTTCGAGGCGATCGCTCAGCTGCCCCTGGGCTCCCTCGACGATCTGCCCCTCGCCCCGGTGGTGGTGGTGGCCCCTCACCCCGACGACGAAACCCTGGGCTGTGGGGGAGCGATTGCCCAGCTGCGATCGCGAGGTTACCCGGTTCAGGTGCTGGTGGTCAGCGATGGGGCTAACTCCCATCCGCGATCGCAGCGCTACCCCGCTCCCCGGCTGCGGCAGGTGCGCCAGGCCGAAACCTGCCAGGCTCTGGCCTTGCTTCGGGTTAAGGCCGAGGCCGTTACTTTTTTGGGCCTGCCCGATGGCTCAGTGCCGCCCATCGACTTGGCGGCGGGGCTGGCCCAGGCCTCGCCGCTGGCCCAAACGGCCCTAGAGCAATGCCGGGCCTACCTACATCGGGTGGCTCCCCGCACTATTTTTGTGCCCTACCAGTTTGACCCCCACCGCGACCACCGCGCCAGTTGGCAGCTTGTGCAGGGGGCGATCGCCGGTTTGCCCCAGCCACCCCGCCTGATCGAATACCCGATTTGGGATTGGGACCCGCGCCAGCGCCAGCCCCTGGGCGATCGCTATCGCGCCTGGCGGCTCGACATCGCCCCCCACCTTGCTCTCAAGCAGCAGGCGATTTACTGCTACCGTTCCCAAACTACCGACCTGATTGACGACGACCCCACCGGCTTTCGCCTCACCCCGGAGTTGATTGCTAACTTTCTCCACCCTTGGGAAATTTACCTGGAGCACATTCCTTAAGGCGACTTCTGGAAAACTTTCTCCCGACTGGTGGGCGGTGCCCACCCTACGTAGAGCTACTTAGAGCACAGTTCCTTAAAGCACACCCCATGACTGACCCCGTTCGTGAACAGTCCCTAGCCGCCGACTTTTTTGATCGCCTCTACCAGGCCGACCCCGATCCCTGGCGGTTTGAAACCAGCGATTACGAAGCCGCTAAGTATGCCGCCACCCTGGCTGCCCTGCCCAAACCGCGCTACGCCTCAGCCTTTGAGATTGGCGGATCGATCGGCGTACTCACCGAGCAGTTGGCCCACCGCTGCGATGCCCTGCTATCGGTTGATATTTCGGCCCTGGCCCAACAGCGAGCCCAAGAACGCTGCCGGCACTTGCCCCAGGTGCGCTTAGCGCTGATGAATGTGCCCGAGGAATACCCCGATCAGCGCTTTGATCTGGTGGTGCTGTCTGAGGTTGGCTATTACTGGTGTCGCGCCGATTTGCACCGGGCTCAACAGCAGATCTACCAATCGCTACGCCCCGGTGGGCATCTGCTGCTGGTGCATTGGCTGCACGAGGCCCCCAGCTATCCTCTGCGGGGCGACGATGTGCACAATGCGTTTCAAGCGTTTGCCAAGTCACGGTTGACTCACCTGGCGGGCGATCGCACTGCCGACTACCGCCTAGACCTCTACGAACGCCCCTAGCGCTCCTTTAGTCGGCTAGCGCTACGTCAACCAGGCCCGCTTTAGCCCTCAACGCCGCCATTTGCCCTAAGGGCGGGCGATCGACCGGCTGCCGCCACCGGTTTAAGCACAGACGCAGATCGGCGATCGCTCCTTCAATCGGTACTGCTGTCCACCGTTGCTGCCAAAGCCCCGACCGCTGCTGACAATGCTCGACCCGCTGAAACAGTTCGCCCAGGGTCAACGACTGCTCAAGGGCTTGGTGCAACTCCAGCTTGGGCACCGCTAATTGGTTAGCCAACCGGACTAGCCGCTGGGCTGTCAGATCAGACTCCGGCTGGTCGTTAGTTATCTGCATCCAATAGCGGCGTAGATCGCGACGGGCCAGCAGTTTGGCCTCGATGGCCGCCGCTGGCTCGACTAAAAACGACTGCCGCCGCTGCCCTAATGTTTGAAACTGGCTGAGGCGATCGGCTAGGCCCTGAGTAGCACGGCCCTCGTGGCGAGCCGACGTTGTCACCCGCATTAACAGGCTGTGGCGCACCTTAGCCCCGGCGGCAACCGCCGCGTTGTGAAAGGCCACATCCTCAGAGGTGTGCACCGGGGGCATCCCCCCCGCCAAAGCATACATAGTGTGGGTGACGGCAAAGTTAGCCCCAAAAAATTGATAGTGCCGGGGGGCCGGATCAAAGGGGTCGGGGTCAAGACAGTCTTCAAGCTGCTTAATCAAATATCGGTATCCCACAAAGCGTAGATAAGAGGCCTTGGTCGCTCGATCTAAAGCCGCTCGCTCTGCCTGGTGAATCACCGTCCGGCCACCCACGGCATCGGCCCCGCCGGCTATTTCGTGCAAAATGGCAGCCACCCAGCAGCAATCGACCTCGCTGTCGCCGTCGGTAGAGGCAATAATTCCCTGGGGTCGTCCCAGCCCAATGAATCGACGGTAGGCTTCATCCATGAGTAGCTGGCGCACTCGCCCAATATTGGCCTCACTGGCTGGCAGGGTTTGCTCCAAAATATGCAGTTGGAACTCACTATGTTGCCGCCCAAAACGACGGGCGATCGCCGCCGATCGATCGGTACAGTTGTTGGCAAAGACAATCACTTCGTAGGTGCGGCTATCTAACGGATCACCGTTGAAATCAACTTGGTTAGCCAGGGCTAGCAACGTTTTTTGTAGGGTGGCGGCTTCGTTGCGCACAGGCACAATTACAGAAACTCGGGTTTGGGCCAGCGGCGGTTTAGCAAGCAGTACAGGGGGCGGCTGGGTTACAGTGTGATCCAGTTTTGCAGCAGAAAAACTGGGAATTGCTGCCAAGCAATTACCTTGCATAGTGATCCTTTAAAACAGAAAATCTAGTTAAAAAGTGGGATAGACAGCCGCAGTGGTTGCCGCATCACCCATCATAAACTCCTGGAATGGAGGAAGAATCACTCCGATGACGGAGCTACAGGCGTCTTGAGATAGATAAACACGCGCTTTCTTCGATACCTGGCCTCAGCCAGCTAAATATTCCTGATACCTAAAAACTTGATGACTAAAATGCAGAATCCAAAACCTTTGTTCTGATAAGTCTCATCAACGGGATGTAAAGGTTGAGGCCAGGGATGGTTAAGTAAAGCGTCTTAATGGTGCGTAGGATGAGTCGCTATGTCAGCCTAATTCGCGCAGGGCTGTTATAGAGCAACGACCTTCAAACTATAGAGGGCAAGGGTTATATCCCTAGGCGGATAGAATAAAATTATCGACTGGCTACCATAGAAAAACGTGCTTAGCTCTGGTTAGCGATGACTGGACGACGCAGATCAGCTCCTGGCCAAGCAAAATAGATATTTCTTAGGATGCCTCCATGTTTACCGCCGTAGCTAATCGAAACTTGAAGGAGCACAATGCAAATTTTGGCTCATCAATCGCTGAAAATATTGATTTTTTGACTGCTGAAAATCAGTTTGTCGATCTGCTAAACCTTGACAATTTAGACCAGCAGGTGAACCAGTCACCCCAACGAGTGGAGAGCCTAGAAGCGGCGATCGCAGCGGCCCTTTCCCTCGCATATGGTGACCCCGCTCAACCGGGTGACGACACGGCCCATCGGTTCTTGCAGCGCATTTTATATCGCATTAACCGCCTCAATCTGTTTTGGTACGACAGCCTTAACCACTACAAAAACGAGCGTTCGTTTTACTTGCAGTGGCTGCGCGATCGCATTGAGTCAGTTTGGCAAACCTGGGAGCTAAAGCAGCTAGATATTGAGCAGTTGCAGCAGCAACCGGTGCAGCAAACCCTCAGAGCTTGGTACGAAACCGACCTTGACCCCGAAATTACTGACAATAAGCGGTTTCTGCGCGACGAGCTAGATCGAGAGGGCTACCGGCGACTGTTGGCGATCGCCTCCCTCGATGGGTTAGTAGAAGCCAGCCGCATGTCTCGCATTTTGGGAGGCGCGAGTAACGAAGTACAGGCAACCTTGATTCGGGTGCTGCTAGAGGAATATGGCAACGGTCGCCTAGCCCGCAAGCACTCTACCTTCTTTGCCAAAATGATGGCCGACATGCACCTCAATACCCAGGCCGAAGGGTATTTTGATCTGGCCCCTTGGCAGCTGCTCGCCAGCATTAACCACAACTTTTTGCTGACTGAATGCAAGCGTTACTTTCTGCGCTACAACGGTGGACTCACTTACTTTGAAATCGCTGGTCCGTCGATCTACACCGATTATTTAATCGCCGCTCAGCGCTTAAACCTCAGCGAAGATTCGTCGGGCTACTGGGCTTTGCACATCAAAGAAGACGAGCGCCACGGCCTGTGGATGCTAGAGGATGTGGCGCTGCCCCTAGCCGAACAATACCCCGACCAGGCCTGGGAACTTTTGCTGGGTTACGCCCAGGAGAAACTGATTGGCGATCGCGCTGGCAACGCCATTATTCAGCAAATTAGACAGGCCACTGAGCCCCTGCCCGCCATCGTTTCACCGAGCCTGCCTGAGGCAACCACCCGATAACGTGATAATTGGCCAACCTACCCATCCCTCTTTTACCCAACCCTTGCTATGAACAAAAGTTTGCTGATCGCCGACGCTACAGTTGAGGTCAAGTCTCCCAATCAGGTGTTCTTTTGTCCTGAAGAGTCACAGTTCTATGCTCAGTGCCTAGAGAAAATGGTGTTCTCCCAAGGGCCTACCCCCGAACCCATTATTGAGTTTGGTGCCGGAGACGGTAGCCCGGTCATTCAGGCTTTGCTCAGCAGTTCTTTTCAGGGCCTAGTGCAAGGCTATGAACTCAACCCAGACGCTCACCAACTCGCCCAGCGCAGAATTGAGCAGTATGGTCTTACCCCTTACTATCAGGTCAAAAACGCCTGCTTTTTTGACCATACCCCAGCCACCGCTCGCTACTTGATTGCCAACCCTCCCTATTTGCCAGCCCCCGACAACCAACTCTATATGCCGTCGCTTCACGGCGGCAACGATGGGGCCGCGATTACCAATCAGCTTTTAGCCCACGGCTGCGAGCAGGTCATGGTGATGATTTCTGCTTATTCAAACCCGGTTGATACCGTTAACTACGCGATCCAACTGGGCTATGAAGTGGTTGACTTCATGGTCACTCCGCTCAAGTTTGGCTACTACAGTTGTGAACCCAAGGTCAGAGATTCGATCGCTCGGCTGAAGCGCCAGCGTCAGGCATTCTTTTCAGAGCGCATCTATTTTCTGGCTGGAGTGCTTTTCCGCCAAAAAAGTACCTCAACCACCTGTCTATCTGAGGAATTTCTTAAGGTAATGACCGCTCTTTGATGGCTTGATCAAAACCGGTGCCGATCACTTTAGCGATCGGCACCGGTTTTTGGGTTGGCATCTAGTTGTGGCCAGCAATGCTGTGGGTAACCGTAAATCTGACTTGGTTCCCCCAATTCCACTGGGCGCATGGCATGCGCCCCTGCGGTTTGCCGGTTTGCCTGTTGGGAATTGGGATTTTGTGAGTTAGATTAGCCGTTTACCACCACGCCACCATTGGGGTGCAGCACTTGACCCGCGATGTAAGATGCATCCTCAGAAGCTAAGAAAACAAAGCTCGGGGCTACTTCCATGGGCTGCCCAGGGCGACCCATGGGCACCTGTTTGCCGAAATTTGAGACATCGTCACCCGAAAATGCATCGGGAATAAACGGGGTCCAGATCGGGCCAGGAGCCACACCATTGACGCGAATGCCTTTCTCCAGCATCGGCTCGGCTAAGGAACGGGTAAAGGCCAAAATTGCCCCCTTAGTGGTGGAGTAGCTCAGCAAGCTAGCATTGCCTTTGTAAGCATTTACCGAGGTGGTGTTGATAATTGAGCTACCTGGTTTCATATGGGGAGTAGCGGCTTTGGCAAAGTAAAACATCGAAAAGATATTGGTGGCAAACACATCGCCGAGCCGGGCCGCGTCAATTTCGTCAAGGCTAGGTTCTTGGTATTGAACGGCGGCATTGTTAACCAAAATATCGAGTTTGCCAAACTCCTTTACGGTTTTATTCACCGCCTCACGGCAAAACTCTTCCCCGCGAATATCACCAGGAATCAGTAAACACCGTCGCCCGTAGTCTTCGACGGCCTGCTGAGTTTCTTTGGCGTCGTCGTGTTCGTCAAGGTAGACGATCGCAACATCGGCTCCTTCTTTCGCGTAATAAACCGCCACCGAGCGACCAATGCCGCTGTCACCACCCGTAATCAGGGCGACTTTGTCTTTGAGCTTGCCACTCCCTTTGTAGTTGGGGTCATCGTACTGGGGCCGAGGCACCATTTCAGACTCTAGGGCCGGGGTGCGACTTTGGGTTTGAGCCGGAATTTGATCGGGGGTAATGGGCATGGGCTAATCTCCTTCATACTGCATACAGGCCGACAAACCATCATTTTTGAGTAGCTTTAAAGCCTTGGCCGAGTAGTGACAAAGATTAGAGCCTTTAAAGCTTAGCTACTCGTTTAGAGAATCGGCAGCTTATCACTCAACCTCACTCTATCGACGCTGTTTAGCCAGGTTATCTTTCTTTAGGATGAACCCCTTTCTAATAAAATTTTACGAAATTTAACTCACAAATAATGTCGCCGCCGATTGTAGAGAATATTGTTTCTGTAATAGGTTCTGTAATCTTTAAGCCCTAAAATGGCGTACCCTATAGTTGTTGTCAGATTGAGTTCAGATCAATCTAGGGCAGCCTCTAGAGTCTTTGGTCTGCGATCGCGATGCCGCTGCAATGCAGCCAACATTTACTCGCTCTTTGTCCCTGGCATTAGCTCACCAGTCAAACCCATCGGGCATTGCTATAGATACCCCTCGGCAACCGACGACAACCGACAATCTAGGACTTTAATCGGCCTGGAAGGCTAACTTAAAAGCGATGTCTACCTGGCGGTAGACGACAAAATCTAGAACTCCCTATAATGTTAGAAGCTAAATATTAAGATTCCTTAACTTATTTCCTGGATTCGGTACTGTTGCTTAACTCTACGGTTTACCCAGCTTTCTTAGCTTGTGACGCAACTTAGTTTATTCAATGCACAGGTGAAGGCAGTCTTTAATTTCTAAAGCATCTATACCGTTAAATGGTGATGAATCCCCCACTGTTTCATTTAAGCGCTAGAGCATTTGGCATAGCAGTACTTAGTACAGCCACAGCTCTTGTGCTCATGGGTCTGCTTGACCCAATTGCAGATATGATAATGACGCCATTTTTGCTATTTAACGGGGCTGTGGTGGTGGCGTCTTGGTGGGGTGGCATTGAGTGTGGCGTCATCACTACAGTGCTTTCTACGTTTATTAGTGGCTACTTCTTTATGGAGCCACAATATACCTTTAGTCTCGGGTTGCCAGCACTAATCCGTCTGGGGGTATTTTTGGTTCAAAATACTGTCATTAGTATTTTGTGTGGCTCGTTGAGAGTGGCAAATCGGTACTTAGATCAAAGCTACTTGCAGCTGCGAGAAAGTGAAACTTCACTGAGTGAGACTAACCAGTGGATAACGGCTATTTTAGAAAGTATCACCGAAGGGTTTTATGCCTTAGATTTGCAGTGGCGCTTTGTGTACGTCAACCCCGAAGCCCAACGTTTGCTTCAGCAGCCCCTCGATACTTTGCTGGGCCATGCTGTCTGGGAGGTGATGCCTACCCTAGAGGGCAGCAGCATGGGAAAATCCTTTCGTCAGGCGATGGCTACCCGGCGCCCAGTGGTGGTTGAAACCCTAGGGGTGGTGCATCCTGATCGCCTGTTTGAAATGCACATCAACCCCATGGCCAACGGGCTGGCTATTTATTTTCGCGACCTGACCAATCAAAAAAATGACGAGCGTCGGCTGACTCAGCAGATGCAAATGCTGAACCTGGCCAATGACGGCATTATTATTCGAGAGCTCGATAGCGGCAAGATTGCCTACTGGAACCAGGGCGCGGCGCGGCGCTATGGCTGGTCTGCAGAGGAGGTGATGGGGCGATCGGCCCCCGAGCTACTCAAAACCGTTTTCCCTGAATCGCTAGAAACGGTTCGGGCGGCGGTGTTGCACCACGGGCATTGGATAGGGGAGTTGAAGCAAACGACCCGCCAGGGCCGCACTATTTTAATCCATAGTCGCTGGACGCTACAGCCGACCACGGCGGGTCAGCCAGACACTATTTTAGAAATCAACTCTGATGTGACGGAGCAAAAGCAGGCGGAGAAGGCCCTGCGGCGTAGTGAGCTACACTTTCGCACCCTGGCTAACTCGATGCCGCAAATGTTTTGGACGGCCAGACCCGATGGCCAGCTCGAATATTGCAACCAGCGCTGGTATGACTACACGGGGCTGTCATCGGCCCAGAGTTTTGCTCAGGGGTGGCTGGCGGTGCTGCACCCCGACGAGCGCCAGCTCTGTGAGCAGGCCTGGACTGAGTCGCTGCAAACGGGGCAGCCGCTCACCCTAGAGGCCCGACCGCTGCGGGCGGCAGATGGCCAGTATCGCTGGCACCTGGTGCGGGCTTTTCCCCTGGAGGGGGAGGGCGGTGAAGTGTTGCGGTGGTTTGGCTCGTCTACCGATATTCATGACCAGAGAATGGCGCTAGCAGAGCGCGATCGCGCCCTGACCCAAGAGCGCGTGGCCCGTTCGGAGGCAGAGGCAGCCAACCGAATCAAAGATGAGTTTTTGGCGATGCTTTCCCACGAGCTGCGCACGCCGCTCAACCCCATTTTGGGCTGGCTGGCCCTGATGCGATCGCGCCCTCTAGACGAGGCCACCCGTGCCCAGGCCCTAGAGACCATTGAGCGCAACGCCAAGATTCAGGCCGAGCTGATCGAAGACCTGCTAGATGTATCGCGGATTTTGCGGGGCAAGCTGCGGCTCGACATTCAGCCGATCGATCTAGTCAGTGTGATTAACGCCTCCTTAGAGACCGTGCAGCTCTCGGCTAAAGCTAAGGCCATTGCCCTGCACACCGACCTAGATACCACCGTGGGGCCGATCGCTGGCGACGACAACCGCCTCCAGCAGATTGTCTGGAACCTGCTGTCTAACGCCGTCAAGTTTACTCCCGAGGGTGGTGAGGTCACCGTTCGGCTCTACCAAGACCACCACCACGCTGTGGTAGAAGTCAACGATACCGGCCAGGGCATTAGCGCTGATTTCTTGCCCTACGTGTTTGAGCGCTTTCGTCAGGCCGACAGCAGCAGCACCCGCGCCTTTGGCGGGTTAGGGCTAGGCCTGGCCATTGTGCGCTACCTCACCGAGCAGCACGGGGGTGATGTGTTGGTCGATAGCCCTGGGGAAGGTCAGGGGGCGACCTTTACAGTGCGATTCCCCCTGCAAGCGCCAGGTTCTCTGCCCCACCAGCAGCGGCAGTCGTCTGGCCCCGTTGACTTGGCTGGGCGTAAGGTTCTAATCGTCGATGACGATCTAGACTCGCTGCACATGCTCACCCTCTCGCTGCAAGACTACGATATAGAGGTGCTAACCGCGAGCTCGGCCCAGGCCGGGCTGCGGATGGTCAAACAGCACCACCCCGACCTGCTGATTAGCGACATTGGCATGCCCGACCAGGATGGCTACATGCTGATTCAAGCCCTGCGGCAGCAGCCCCCCGACCAGGGCGGCAACATTCCGGCGATCGCCCTCACGGCCTACGTGGGCGACCAAAATCGCGATCGCGCCCTGGCCGCTGGGTTTCAGCGCCACCTCTCTAAACCCCTAGACATTGCTCAGCTAGGTAATGTCATGGTCGATCTGATCAGCCCTGGCACCAATGACTAACTGCTCAGCCCCTTTGCCCACCCTTACGACCTCCTTGCTATGAAAATTTTAATGATTCTCACCTCCCACGCTCAGCTGGGCACCACTGGCCAAAAAACAGGCTTTTGGCTCGAAGAATTTGCCGCCCCCTATTACGTGTTTAAAGATGCCGGAGCCGACATCACCTTGGCCTCACCCCAGGGGGGACAGCCGCCCTTAGACCCCAAAAGCGATGCCCCCGACGCCCAGACCAAGGCCACCGATCGCTTTCGCCAAGACCCCGAGACCCAAGCCGCTCTGGCCAACACCGCTGTGCTGTCGAGCATCACCGCTGAGGGGTACGATGCCGTGTTTTACCCCGGCGGCCACGGCCCCCTCTGGGATTTGGCCGACGATCCTCACTCTATCGCCCTGATCGAAGCCTGCGCTGCCGCCGGTAAACCCGTGGCCGCCGTCTGCCATGCCCCCGCCGTGCTGCGCCATGCCAAGGCCACCGATGGCTCGCCCCTGGTGAAAAACTGCTCAGTCACTGGCTTTACCAACAGCGAAGAAGCCGCCGTGGGCCTCACTGACGTGGTGCCCTTTTTGGTCGAAGATATGCTGAAAGCCAACGGCGGCAACTACTCAAAAACCGACGATTGGCAGCCCTACGTCCTGTGCGATCGCAACTTGATCACCGGCCAAAATCCGGCCTCCTCCGAGGCGGCGGCTCAGGCGGTGCTTCAGCAGCTGAGGGTGGCCTAGGCGCGAGATCGCTGGGTTAGCTCAATCACCGTTTGCACCAGCTTTTCGATATCGAGGGGTTTGGCCAGGTGGCGCTGGTAGCCACTGGCCAGCGACTCTTGCTGGTCTTCGTAGCGGGCGTAGGCGGTGAGCGCGATCGCCGGAATGTTGCCGCCCTGGTCGGGGGGCAAGCTGCGAATTTGGCGAATTAGGCTGTAGCCGTCGATTTCGGGCATGCCAATATCGCTGATCAACACATCGGGTTGCTGGTGTTGCAGGCGATCGAGCACTTCGGCGGCCGAACCAATGGTCACCACTTCGGCCCCATACTGACTCAGCAGCACCGTCAGCAACTCGCGGGTATCGGCGGAGTCATCGACCGAAAAGACGCAAATACCCCGCAGGTCGGGGGCCGCCAGGGGGAGAGAGACCGACGGGCCAGGCCGGGCTTTGGCCACCAGCTTGGGTAACCGCACCGTAAACGTTGCCCCCTGGCCCTCGCCTGGGCTGCGGGCCGCAATCGTGCCACCGTGAATTTCGACCAGCTGGCGCACGATCGCCAGCCCTAGCCCCAGCCCACCGTGCTGGCGAGTAATCGAGATATCTTCCTGGCGAAATGACTCAAACAGGTAGGGCAAGAACTCGGCACTGATGCCAATGCCCGTATCGGCCACGGTAATTTCGGCCTGGCTGTCAACGGCGTGCAGGGTAACGGTGACCTGGCCCGCCTGGGGCGTAAACTTGATGGCGTTAGAGAGCAAATTGCCCACAATTTGTTGCAGACGGGCCGCGTCGCCACTGGCCTGTACCGTGGCGTCGAGGTCGATTGTCAGGGCGATCGCCTTGGCCGCTGCCGCCCCCTTGACTGTCTCCAGGGCAGACTCAATCACCCCCGCCAGCTTGACTGGGATGGGGGTGAACTGAATTTTGCCGCGCAAAATCTTCGCTAGATCGAGCAGGTCATCGACTAACTGGGCTTGTAGCAGGGCGTTGCGCTCGATTGTAGCCAGGGCCTGGGCGGTTTTGGCCTCGTCAAAGCGACGGGTTTGCAGCAGCTTTGACCAGCCCAAGATCGGGTTGAGGGGCGATCTAAGCTCGTGGGAGAGCACCGCCAAAAACTGATCCTTGAGGCGGTTGGCCTGCTCGGCTTCCTCTCGGGCAATGCGTTCGCGCTGGAGCAGTTGTTCGCGTTCTTGTTCGCTCTGCTTAATCGCCGTAATCTCGGTAAACCCACCGATCGCCCCACGCACTATCCCCTCCAGGTCGTAGAGCGGCACCGCCTTGCCGTAGATGTGGCGCACGGTGCCGTCGGCATAGACCAACTCAATTTCGTCAGTCACCTCCTGCCGGATTCGCATCGCCTTTTGCATGGGCAGGTCTTGGGGTGCCATCAGTTGCCCCTGCCTATAGGGCTTAAACGACAGCAAAAACTCATTCTCGGCAGAAGTGAGGCTAAACGGCTTGCCGGGCTCGGTGAGCATCAGATCGTGACCCATGCGGTTGGCGGTCATCAGACGGCAATCGCCATCGTGGGCAATCCAGATCGCGGCAGGGGTGGCTTCCATCAGGGCCGCCAGTTCTTCGGCCTGGGTTCTCGCTCGGGCTTCGCTTTCGACGAGGGCCTGCTCAAACCGCTTTTGCTCGGTGACATTCATCGCAATGCCCGTTATCCGCACTGGGTTACCCGCCGCGTCGTAAAAGGTTTGCCCCCGCACCATCAGCCAGCGCTGTCCCTCTTGCGGGTGCTGAACGCGAAAGCTGACCTTGAGATTTTTACCCTGCTCGATGGCCTCACGGGTTTTGCGCTCGATGTAGGGCCGGTCGGCGGGCAGCACAGCGGCCAACCAATTTTCGTAGGAGGGAGTGACGCCCAGGTCTAAGCCATAGAGGTGATAGTACTCTTCCGACCAAATTACGGTGTTGTCCGTCAAATCCCAATCCCAAAGACCGGCACCAGCGGCGGTCTGGGCCATCCGCAACTGTTCTTCGCTCTGGCGCAGGGTCTGCTCAGCTTGCAGATGCTCGGCGGTGAGTTTGGCCCGCTCGCTAATGTCTACCGCCGCGCAGGTCACTCCCACAATGTTCCCCTGCTGATCGCGAATGGGGTCAATGGTGAGGTCGTAGTAGAGCTGATCGACCTGCACCTCGGCCCGCAGGGCTACCCCATTGTCGAGCACCTGCCGTTTGAGCGCGGTGAGTCGATCGGCGGCCTCGGCAGACACCAGGTCGCGATCGCGCTGCCCAAGCATTTGGTCAACGGTGTAGTCATGGGTGGGGTTGTAGACCCAGGTATAGCGCAGATCCTGGTCTTGGCTAAACAGCGTAATGGGGGCGCTCTTGAGGGCAATATTCAGTCGTTCGGTAGCCTGCTTGAGGGCTCTTTCAGTCTCTCTAAATTCAGTAATGTCGGTGTTCGTGCCTACCCAGCGCAGCACTTTTCCCTGCTCGTCGCACACCGGGGTGCCGCGCGAGAGAAACCAGTGATATTCCCCGTCTTTGCTGCGTAGGGGAAAGGTGTCTTCCCACAGGTCGCCGTTGGCAAAGCAGTGATCGATCTTTGCCATGACCCGATCGATGTGGTCAGGGTGATGCAGCTGCTGCCAACCCTGACCCTGCAAAGCATCTAGCGGCAGCCCTGTAAAGTTGACCCAGCGCTGGTTGTACCAAAAGATTGAGCCGCTGGGGTCGGCCATCCATACCAGCTGAGAAATGTTGTCGGCTAGGTGGCGAAATCGGGCCTCGCTTTCTCGCAGGCTAGCCGCCGTGGGGCGACGGCGATCGATAAAGTGCTTTGAGACTTGGGGGTCTGGGGTGGGGGCGAGGGCGGTGGCAAACACCCCCTCAACCTGGTCGGTAGTTTGCCAAATGGCGCTAAAGGCCCAGCCGTGGTTGGCCATCAGCGGGCTCCCCTCTGGATTTACCGCTAGCGACAGCGGTTGCCCGGTGCTAAGTACCTGGTCAACGCCCGTGGCTAGGGGCTGCCAGTCTTTCGCTTCATAGCGGGTCAGAGGTTCCCCCACAGGCCAGCTGTGGCCCGGTACGCTCAGCGCTGCACAGGCATCGTTGTAGAAGACCCAGCGATCGCGGCCCCATACGCAGACCATCGGCCTGTCGCTGTTGAGTAAAAGGCTCAGGCTAGTTTTTAGCCCGGCAGGCCAATGGGCCGGCTGCCCAAGGGGAGCATTGGACCAGTCGCGCGATCGCAATCGCATCGCCATGGGGCTCTCACCCAAAAAACCAGCCTGGGTTAGTCGCTGATGATGCATTCTATTCTCCACGAACTCCCGTTTTATCCCGGTCCGCAGTGACCGCTATTACAATGAGTCAACGACTGTTAGAACTGAACGATCATTTCACTAGGTGACCTACTCTACCCCTAGCCCTGACCCATAATCAGTCTTCTTATAGAAAAGATGATCTACCTCAAGATAGAAATTATTAATACATGTTGTTGCTCTTCTAGGTAGAAGCCGTAATTACGTCTTGTTAAGCCCTAGTTGGCTAAAGTGAGCACCTATCTGTTCTCAACCTTTTTTGGGTCCGGTTTATCTCCTCCGGCAGAAGCCTCTGGGCTGCCGGCTCGATAAGCTTGAACGTAATAATGGTGACTATTTTTGGTGATTAACGAGTAGCTAGCACCAACTAGCCCCGCTAATGCCCACAGATGGCACCGCTTACCCGGCGGAAACCTCTATGTTTGTTAAAGATACTCAAAGCCAAACCTTAATTCAGGTGCTTGACCCCAGTGAATTGTTCAACCCCGTCCATGATCAGGTGCTAGGTCGGCAGCAAGCTGGTGAAGAAGAACAGCCTCCCCAGGCCTTTCCTAAGTCGCAGCTGCAATTTCCTTCGGGTGAAGCCCTGCCCCAATGCTGGATCGACCCCGATTATCAGCTTAAGTAGGTTTTTGGGGCCACCGAAGAGTTTTGTCCCCTCGGTGGCCGTTTAAGATTTTGCCAAACGAGTGATGCCCTTTGGCGATCGTCAGGGTGGATTGGGGGCGATCGCCTTTAACCCCAATTTTTTGTTTATATAGCCATAGCCAACATCACTAGGACATTTTGCTTGTAACGATCCCTGTCTGTTATTCCCGCGTCGGCGGGAATCCATTCGAGAGCAATGACAAGCTAGTGGATTCCCGTTGACACGGGAATGACGGCTCTGTCCTAACCTGGATGACCAAAGCTATAGCAAATCCGAGTCCTGTACCCCCGATTCCCAACCGGCGGAGTAGGTAGAGGCCAACGGTGTTTGCCTAACCCAACCGGGGCTAGCCAAATCGGATTCAATATTACTCGTTATATCAAGTCCGCCTAAGTGGTTTTAAACTGTCATTCCTACAGCCGTGGGAATCTATCGTGGCTAAGGTACTCCAAGGTGGACTCTCGGGGGGTGTCCCGAATTGGCAAATTCATTGCTCTGACGGGTCGCTGACCTGTCAGTCCCCTGCAGAACCTGTCCCCGTGAAGGTGTGGGGCGAGAATCTACGCCGGATAAGCCTACTCTACAAGGAATTCCCACCTGCGTGGGAATGACGTAGCCCCTTTACAAAGCTGGGATACACCTGATGCTTGCCTCTGCGAGAATGACAAACCAGCCGTTTTCTAGCTCAATGCTGTTCTAAAACCCGCTCAAACCAAAATGCTTTCAGCCACTGCTGAATAATCAGAGTTAGCGGCAGCGCCAGCACTAGCCCCAGCAACCCAAAGAATGCCGTAAAGAAGATTTGGGCCAACAGCGTTACAGCGGGTAATAGAGCCACGCGCCGAGGCATAACTCGGGCTGTCAGCCAACGACCTGCGACCTGATAAATCACTAGGTAGAGCACAACTACTGCGATCGCTTTCCAGGGAGATTCGAGCAGGGCCAGGGCAACCGGCGGCAGTACGCTAATCAACGGCCCCAGGTTAGGAATAAACGCCAGCAGCCCGGCCAGAATGCCATTGGCTAAGGCAAAGGGAATGTCAAGCATCCACAGACCGGCAAGGCTCATCAGTGCCACAGCCACCATAGTGACAAAAATACCGATAAACCAGCTTGAAAGCGCCGCTTCGCAGTTATCTAAAACCTGACGCACCTGGGGGCGCAGGGAATGGGGAAAGAGTTGCAGTAGAAGCTGCTGGTATGAAACTGGGTTTAGCAGCATCATCAGGACCAGCATTAGCAAAAGTAGCAGGTTGAAGGCGATCGCTAGCGTATTGGAAAATAACCTAAAAAACCGTCCAAAGATTATGTCTAGATTGAGCGCCTGGATTTGCCTAAAAATATTCTCAAGGTCTTGATAATTTTGAATAGAAAATCCTGGTACTGAATCAGCTAGGTCCACAAACCAGGTATAGACTTGGTTGAGCACCAGGGGAGTCAGATCGCCTAATGCCTGGAGTTGAGTAATAAAGGGTGGAATCACAAGACCACCAAATAGCCCTAGCAAGAGTAGCGCGGAACTAAAAATTACAAAAACTGCGGCACGGCGATTGGGTAAGTATTTCTGCAGGGCAACTACAGCTCGATTTAGCACAACTACTAAAACTACGGCGGCCAGCACCAGCAGCAGAACATTGCGGATTACCCAAAGTATGTAAAGGCAAACCCCCACAATTACTAAGCTTAACCAATGGCCAAATCTCACTAGAAGGTTCCTTGCAACAAAAATAATTTTTGGGCAATTTTTTGAAGTTTACTAGTTTCAACCCCGAGTGCATCCCACGTTTGCAGGTGCCTACGTCGTTCCCAGGCCGATGAGAATCTATTTTCTCTATCTCTAACAGCCCCTTCTTATAGGTTTTCATGGCCAGTCTCAAATGACATCTCCCCGTCGAAATAACTTGGCAAATCACTACCTTTTGGTAGGGAATAGTCTGCTCTTGGGGATGATGAAAAAGCTATGCCCTCTGATTTAGATTGGATGAAGGTAAAAAATACATTGGGATTGGAGGTTCACTAATCATGGATTTACTTAGGCTTTTGGCAGCCATCTTTCTCCCACCCCTAGGAGTGTTTCTTCAAGTGGGCATTGGTCCCCAATTCTGGATCAATATTTTGTTGACTCTGCTGGGCTATATTCCTGGTATCATCCACGCCGTTTGGATTATTGTGAAGCGGTAAGCCACGTCTGGTATCGGGTAAGCCGACCTAATCCTTCAGCACAGGCCGGTAAAGTGTGTAGAACTATTAGCTAGCGTAGAGGCGTTAGGGCACTGCCCTAACGCCTCTACGCTGATTGAGTTGAGGAGATAGTTGAAGCGGGTTGGCCTGTTTAACTCACAAACCTCGTCCCCCGAGGTTTTGCTCAACAACGCCCGACGCGATTATGCCAGGTGGCTCGGGCGAATTGGGCACTGCAGGAGTTGGGGGTAGATCTGGCTCGCCGGGTGGCCCAGGCAGCGGCGGCACTTCTGGGCCTTGAGGCCACTGAGGAATTTCGGGCTCTTGGGGCAAAGGGGGCACTGCCGGTGGTTCTGGTGAGGGAGGAATTTCAGGTTGTTCGGGCTGCTCAGGCACCTCTGGGGCTATGGGTGGTAGCTCGGGCTCAGACGGTTGAGGCGGGTGGAGGGGGTCTGGTTGTTCTGGCAAGCTAGTCATCTTTGATCTCCGCATCACTAAAATAAGAAAATAGGCGCATTCAAGAACTAGTTAACGCTCTAATTCTTGAATGCGCCCAGACATTGGCCACTGGGGCTCTATTGTTTCTAGACTTAGGACCGAGTTACCCGTAATGGGTACATAGTGTACCTAGGTCTGGTTGAACTTAGCGACCCAGGGGGAAGACCTGTTCAGCTACCAAAATGGACTCATCCCCGTAGTCAGATTCAATGCTCTGACGCAGGTTGTCGTCCCAGGTTAGGTTGTACTCGCGCTCTAGCTCAGCGGCGTTGAAGGGTCGCAAAGTACCCAAGATAACCACTTCAAAGTCGTCGCCTAAGTTAGCCATGTTAGCTTGGTCGCCCACAACAAGCACATCAGAGCCACCAAACAAGCCTGCCCCAGAAATGGTAAAGGTATTGTTGTCGTACTGTTCGCCAACTTCACCCTCTACGGCAATGACTCGGTTGTAGAATGCCTCAGGGTTATCGCTAATTTCGCCGGGTTCGGGAGCCAAGGCCACGCTCTCAGCAATAATGGCCGGTTGATTTTCGTAGTCACCGTAGGTGGCTTCGTCTAAGGTTAAACCATACTGCTGGGCGATTTCGCCAATCACGACTTGGCGTACTTCGCCAGTGACCTGGAGTCGCTCGGTAGCGCCGGCTTCAGTCAGCACAATGGGTTCGCCAGTGGCATTAAACACAACGACATCGTCGCCACCAAACAGACCATCGCCACGAAGGATTAAGGCATTTTGACCCACGGCTTCAACAACGTCGCCCCGCACCGAAACGCTCTGACCAAGATAGTCTTCAAGGTTGCCGGCTAGATCGCCTACTTGAATATTGGCATCATCGGGATCGGTGGCCTGCTGGTCAGTGGCAGGCTGTTGGGTGGTGGGCTGGGTGTCGGTGGTGCCGGCAGTGTCGTTAGGGGTTTGGCAAGCGGTGATGGCAAAGGCCGACAGGGCTAAAGCCACTGCGCCGCCTTTAAAGCCTAGGGTGGAGCGTTGCTTGCGTAAGGTTTTCATAAGGCAATCCTCAAATTAACAAAGTGGTGCTTTAAAGCCCGGTAATGCGATGGCGCGTTTTGGGCGATCGCAGCATACAGCCGCCAAACTCTAGACCAATGCTCGATTAGCCTAGAACGCAATCAACCGGATTTAATTGGGCTGTGGAGAAATGGTTTAGAACGGAGCTAGCCATAAAAAAGCTGGCTCAATCCCCTAGGCAGCCATACAAAAGTTGAATCTATAGCTAGAGAATGCATGTGGTAGTTTCGCACCCGCTAATACAGTTAATCCTGCGGTGCAAGGAACTAAAAGCCTGCTTTAAAACTCAGCCTAGATTTCAACCTAGTAGTATCAGTAGACCACAGAGTTCTACTCTCAACCTCATGCTTAAGGGGGGCCTTTGCCTATAGCTGAATGTAGATTATGGCTGAGCCAGTCGGTTAGTTAGTATCAAACTTTAGGCTGACGGCGATAGCGCTTAATCAGCCATATTCCTAGGGCGATCGCCCCGCTAATCAGCACCACTTTGCTCACAGGACCAATAAAGTGCTGCACTTGCTCAAACCGATCCCCTAACCCATAGCCCGCTGCGGCCAGCGCCCCGGTCCACAGCGCCGTACCCAGCGCCGAATAGCCCAGGTAGGGCAACAGCGGCATGTGGCTCAGCCCTGCCGGTACTGAGACATAGGTGCGTATTCCTGGTACGACCCGGCCTACGCCTACCACCCAGCTGCCGCCACTATTTTTAAAGAAGTCAATCGCTTTTTCAAGATCTTGGGGCTTGATCGTCAACCACCGGCCATAGCGTTTTACCCAGCCCATGAGCTGGTCGTGGCTAATTAATAAACCAACCCCATACCAGGCCGATGCCCCCACCAGCGACCCTAAGGTTCCGGCTAAAATCACCCCGGCTAGGTTCATCTGGGTACTGTTGCTGCTAACAAAACCCGCTAGAGGCATCACTAATTCTGACGGAATGGGCGGAAAAAGATGCTCTAGCACCATCAAGCCAAAGATGCCGGCATAGCCGAGAGATTCAATCCAGGTGACAATCCAGTTGAACATGGGAAAGAGATGAAGGGGGGTGAGACCTATAGCTGTAGCCAGTCTGGTTAGGACATTTTCCTTAGAAACGCTTGAACGTTCGAACGTTTCTAAGGTATCTAGATGTCCTAACCCAAGTGACTATGGCTATAACAGTTGACTTTACCGGCTTCCAGACTGAACGGCTTAACTGGCCCGCTGAACCTGTTTGAGTTTCAATAGCGCAATGCAGCCGCTAATCCATAGAAAACCAATGGCGTAGCCCGCCAGTACGTCGGTCGGCCAGTGTACCCCCAGGTAAATGCGGCTCAGGCCAATCGCCCCGATCAGCAGGGTGGCTAGCCCATAGATCAGCCCCCGCCACTGGGGAAAATATTGGACCAGCAGGTAGGACGAAAAGCCATACAAAACCATCGACCCGAGGGCGTGGCCACTGGGGAAGCTGTAGGTGTGTTCGGTAATCAGCTGGGGCCAGAGCTGGGGCCGGGGCTTGCTAAAAAACAACTTCAGCCCAATGCTCAGAACGGCTCCCCCTGTACAGGCAATCGCAAACAGAGTAGCCACTCGCCACTCTCGCCGCCACAGGAGCAGGCTAAACCCAATGCAGGCTAAGGGAACCACCGTGCTGGGGTCACCCAGGCGGGTAGCCGCCAGCATCACTCGATCGAGCCAGGGGTGAGTGAATTGATTGATCCACAACAGCGTGGCTTCATCGAGCAAAAAAGACTCTTGTTCTAAGACCTCGTCGGCGAGTTCAGCCAAGCCCAGCAACAACAGCAGGCAAAACCCTAACCACAGCACGCCAACGGTGGTCACAAAAGACATCAACCGAGGGTGCACCCCCTGCATCCACAAATGGGCCAACTGTTTCAAGGTGTGTTGCAATGTTCTCTTATCCCGTCATTACGGCCATCTCCTGAACTGATTTACCACATTTAGCGAGCATTAAGCGTGCCAGTAACTGGCCATGCGATCGCTGAAGGCTTTTGGCGTTTCGCCATAGAGCTTTTGACCCAACGTTTTGGCCCGTCGGTGCAGCTTGGTTTGACGATGCCCCATCAACGGCACCAACACCTGCATATGTACGTCTTTAACCCCGACCTCTTTGGCATGGTGAGTTAAAAACTGCCTTAGGGCAGCAATGTCGTGGTCGTCTCCCAGAAGATCGGCCAGTTCGTGGAGTTCTGACTCAAAGGCTTTCATAATCGGGGGCCACAGCGACTGCAACAAACAGGTGCAATACCACAAATCTTTGACTCGTTTGCGCCAGTTGTGGAAGTCGTCATCGTCGCCGTCGTTATAGGCCTGATCGAAGTTTTGCTGTCCTTGAGAATAGATATGGCGCAGGTTTTTGGCAACCGCTTTCCACCCAGTTTGCTTGAGCGCTACCTGGCTGAGGTTAGTTTGACTTGCCTCTAGGTCGGTCATTACCGCCGCAATGAATTGCTCGCGATCGCTGAGGTTGTCTAGCTGAACGTTGTAGAGATCAACTAAGCCCGTTTTTAAAGTAGAAAAGCTGTTGACGTCGAGGGTGAGCCCGTAGGTGTCGAGGAGGGTGCTGAGGGTGGCTGGGTAGACAGCGCTGTCGCGGGCCGGAGCCAGCGATCGCCCCACATCTCGCAGGCGTTGGCTCTCCTGCTGATAAATCGATTTATCTATCGACTTGCGCACTAAGCGCAGCAGCGATCGCGACTTTTTTAGACATTTTCGGGCGTTATGAACGGCTTGCTCAGGCTGCTTCTGAAAATTTTCGCTGAGTTGCTCAACCGCTTTGCCCAGCTGTTCGCTAAAAACGCGCTGAACATTAGCTTCTACAGTGCTGTCGGCAACAAATCGATAGGCCATGGCAGTAGAGGATTACAACGCCGCGTCTTTAGAATCAGGATCGAGTTCAAACCGCTGGCGATCGCGGCGATCCATCTCGTCTTTAATGGCTAGGGGATGCTCAGGCTTAACGTCAATTCCCACAGCCGCAGCAATGTCATCGACGTTATTTTGGTCCGGGGTCGGCGTAGTGCCGCCGATCGCCTCTTCACCCACCACTTTAGCTTGCTCGATCATGGCGTCGGGGTCACCAGCTGTGGTGGGGCCGCCCGCAGCCATAGATTCGTGGTTGGGTACGGTAGCCCCAACCATGGCGCTGTCATCCTCTAGACCCGTGCGCGCCGCCTCGGCTGCTGCCCGAGCCGGGGGAAGATGGATCACCTGCTCATTGGGCGGGGGAGGTGCTTCATCGATGGCGTGAGCCTGAGCCATCTCGGCAGCATCCGTGGATTTCTGACTCATGTTTTTCTGGTTCATTGCAAGAGTTAAGGTCAAACGTTAAGGTCTAGCGGCAAAATCCAGCGACTGGTCAGCGACAATAACGATTGTTGACAGGCCGTTGGCACCCACATCTAGACCACCTTAGCAATGCCCTGGGCGCAGCCCTATCGTTCGACCGGTAGATTTTTGGGCGTATCTATAAGCTTGAGGCACTATGGCCAAGGCTAGGGATCCCCAACCGTTGCATAGACCCTACTCGTTGACAGCGTGGCGCTAGAAAGGGCCATGGGGAGGTTAAATTTGGTCTTCGGCCCATTTCACCACCCGCAGAACAATCAACGCAAACCCCGTGCCTAAAAGGCCTAATTGCCACAGACCTAGCCCAGCGGCCACACCCGCCCCCGCCGATACCCACACGGCGGTAGCCGAGGTCAGCCCCCGCACCCGGTCTTCTCGCAAAATGGAGCCGGCCCCGACAAACCCCACCCCGGTGATGATGCCTTGCAGCGTGCGCGGCAGGGCCGTGCCTTCCACCTCGGCCATACCGCTTTGAATGGTGGCCGCAATAAATAAAGCCGACCCCAGGGATACCAGCATATTGGTTCTCAGGCCAGCAGCTTTGTGGCTGTACTCGCGATCGAGGCCGATCACAGCGCCTAAAACCAGGGCTACGGCCAGATGGCCTGCCACCGCTAACCAGGAAACAGGAGAGAGAGACGTCATGGGGCTGAGAACATCGGCTTAGGACAGCTGGGGTACTTCGGGGCGGGTAAACCAGTAGGCCCAGGCAATCAGCACAAACTGAAACGGCAACCGAATGGCGTGAAACCACCAGGTATCGGGAACCCCCGCAATGGGGATATGGTTAATCGCCATATTGAGGTTGGCAGGATAAACCGCAATAAATAGCACCACTAATCCCCAAGCCGAGAGCTGACGGACCGGGGGCCAGAGCAACCCCAGACCCAGCAAAATCTCGATTACACCACTGAGATAAACCAGGGTCGCTGGAGCGGGTAAAAACCCTGGCACAATGCGAATAAAGGGATCGGGCTGCACAAAATGCAGTACCCCAGCCACCACCATGCAGACGGCCAGAATGCCCCTCAGGGTATCTTTGTGATTGTTGAACCAAATAGTCATAGTCGCTACGCTGAATCTGACGGGGTTTGAGGTAGAGAATCGTGCTGGGTCGCGTATTGATTGGGCCTAATTTGGGAGCCAAAGCGGCCGCTATAGATTTGGGTGAGTTCGGCCCCGTAAAACAAAATTTGGGCCGAATAAAACACCCAAACCAGCAAAACAATCACCGACCCTGCCGCCCCGTAGGAAGAAGCAAAGCCGCTGTTGCCTAGGTACAGACCAATCAAATATTTGCCAATTGAAAACAGTAGCGCTGTCGCCGCCGCCCCAAACCAGACATCGCCCCAGCTAATCACCGCATCGGGCAAGTACTTAAAGATTAAGGCAAACAGTAGGGTGGTGAGGCCAAAGGCCACCGCAAAATTGAGCAGTTGCACCAGGGCATCGAGGCCAGGCAGCAAGGTGTAGAGATAGCCCGAAAATCCAGAGATCAGCGCGCTCATCACCAGGGAGACCAGCAGCAAAAAACCAATCACAATGATCATCCCCAACGACAGGAGCCGCTGGCGCAGGATGTTGAACACACCGACGTCAGGGCGTACGGAAATATTCCAGATGATATTGAGGGACTGTTGCAGCTGGGCCAGCACCCCAGTGGCCCCCACCAGCACCAGCACTAAACTCACCCCCGAGGCAACCCAGCCCGAGTTGCTACCGGGCTGATTGGCATTGTCGAGCACCGTGCTGACAAAATCGGCACTGGCTGTACCCACTAGCGATTGCACCTGCCCTAGCAACTGTTCGCGCACCGCCGTGTTATCGAAAAATAGGCTGGCGATCGCGATCGTCAGCAGCAGCAGCGGCGCTAGAGAAAATAAGGTGTAGTAAGCCAAGGCGGCGGCCAACCGCGATGCCTGATCTTGATTCCAGGCTTTGAAGGCCTCTTTTAACAAACGCCAAACCTGTTTGGGGCTGAGCATAGAGATGATGAAACAATAGTTTTTAGTTTTTTGGGCTGCTAACGGCTGCGTTGTATCAGGTCCGCTTCAGGTGCGTTTCAAAAGTTCTAATGGGTCATTCCCATAAATGCGAGAATGAAAGGGGGTAGAAGGAGCAATCCATTGTGAATAAGTTCTCCAGGGTGAATTCCTGCCTTTGCGGCAATGACAGGCCAGCCATGGTCTGCCGGTTTGTTAATTTGACTTCATGTTAATCGTTAACTTTAAAGGGAATTTTATTCAGCCGGTAGGTGCGATTTCAACCCTTTTACGTTTCTCGTTGAGGCTACTGCTTATACAGACAAGTTGATTGAGAACCTGGGTATAAGCAGTAGCTGATGCCCCAACAAAATAGGGCTAATTAAACGCTTGCTTAGTCGCTGAACGCGTCTTTGATGTTGTCTACGGCCCGCTCAACGGCGTTCATAGACTTTTCGGCAGCGCGCTCGGTGCGGTCAGCATCAGCTTCAGCCCGCTGCTCAATGCGATTGCGATCGCTCTTGGCTTTGCGCTCTACAAAGCTGCCCTGGTCGTCAGCTTCGTCGACCTTAGCGGCATTTTTTCTGGCTGCACCTTTAACATTGTCTTCGGTGTTACGAATTAGGCTTTTAGAACCATCTTTAATGTCTTCAGCAGCCCCTTTGATCTGATCGCCGGCATCGGCAGAGGCAATTAGGCTAGACCCAGGAGCAGCCAGAGCCGAGAGGTTAGAGAAAATCGGCATTTGCCAGGTGAAGGCGATCGCAGCCAGGCAAAATACCGTCGTCGCTACCCAGCGACCTAGACCGGCTAGCCGGGGCATAACACGATTCAATTTCATAAATGTAGTCCTAATCAAGCTTTTGCTCTTTATTTTTACTTCGTCAACTGGCTTGTCTGTACCACTCCCCAGGTAGAGTTCGGGGGGTAGATTTTAGAGAGTAGCCTCTTTAGCTAAACCGTGGCTCATAATGTGGTATGAGTCGCGGCAACCTACTGTTTTAGATTTTTATAGATCTATAGATCGAGCTAATGTGCTATCAGCCACCTGGCAACAGGTTATACCTTTAGATATATTTCTTAAGGCTAGACCAACCGATAAGCTCTATAGTGATTTGTAGCGGCGGACCTAACTCTTGTTTGGTCCTATTATTGGGTCAAAGCAGGTTTTTCTCTGCCGTTTGTCTTCTCAGAACGAGCGTTAACATTTGCAGTAGGTCAATCGGTTAGTCTCAGCCCTCATCTTCAGGCCTAAGTAATATTTAAACCCCGTCCCATGACAACCCCCGAGCGCACAGTTTTGTTGATCAGTGACAAGCAGGGGCAGGGTAAGGTCTATGGGTCTATGCTTCAAAAGGAAGGGGAAGAGCGTTATCGGCTGGTTGAACACCCCTACGATGGGCCGCTAGCCAGTCTTGCCCAACAGCCAGCGCTCTGCGGCATTTTGATTGATACTCACCCTAGCTCGGTCGATGGCGTTGACTTGCTGCATCGCGTGCAGCACCAGCTTCAACCGGCCTGCCCGCCGATCATTCTGATTGGGGATGACGATCTCCTCAGGGCGGTGGCTGCCCTGAAGGCCGGAGCCGCCGATTATTTGGTCAGCGCACAAATCACTCCGGCGGTGCTGCGGCGATCGCTGCAAACGGCGCAGTTCTCGGCAGCTGGTCCCAGCCCGCTCTACTCTCACGCCTTGGCCGATGTGCTGCCCCAGATTGTCTGGCTGGCCGATGCCGCTGGAACGATCACCTACTGGAACCCCTGCTGGTATGAGTACACTGGCCAAGGGGCCGATGAGGCCCTTCCCTGGCCCCAGGCTGGCCCCCTATACCCCGACGACTGTGACTCTACCGTCGCTCAGTGGATAACGGCGATCGCCGCTGGTCAAAGCTTTAAAATTGAGCACCGGCTGCGCCGCCACGATGGTGCCTACCGCTGGTTTGTCACCCGAGGCGGGCCAACCCAAAATCGTGATGGCCAGATCACCGGTTGGGCTGGCACTATCACCGATGTCCATGACCAAAAGCAGCTAGAAGACCGCCTGCGCCTGGTGATTCAGGCGGTCAATGGCATGGTGTTTGACGTCAGCGAGGTCAGCCTAGAGGCTCCCGATCGCGTTTATCGTTCAGAGCAGCTTTTCAATTTGATTGGGGTGGCCGCCGAGCAGGCCCCGCCCACCTCCAGCTGGTGGGAAGACCGCATTCATCCCGACGATCGGGCGCGATTAAAGGCCTACATGGCCGAGCTGTTTGCCGATGATAGCCAGTTATACGAGTCAGAATATCGGGTGCGCCATCAGCTTGGGCACTGGGTCGATGTCTGGGAGCGAGGCCGCCTGGTGCGCGATCTGCAGGGGCAGGTGGTGCGGGTGGTGGGGTCCACCGTTGACATCAGCAAGCAAAAGGCAGTTCTGCGCGATCGCAACCGGGCCGAGCGCCAGTTGCGAGAGGCTCACATTCAGTTAGAGTCCGCGCTGGCTGCTGGGTCGGTGTACACCTGGCGCTGGAATATTCCCAAAAATCGGGTGACGGCCAACCGCAGCTTTGCCGAGCTGTTTGGCCTCAACCCCAATCGCGTCGCTGCCGGGGTGCGCCTAGAGAAATTTATCGGCCTGATTCACCCCGACGATCGGGAGCGGGTGACGGCGGCGATTAAACAGGCGATCGCCACCGGAGACGGCTGTGCTGCTGAGTTTCGCATTGGCTATGCCGGCGGCGAAACCCACTGGGTGATTGCCCGCGGGCAGGTCGAGTACGACAGCGAGGGCAATGCTGTTGCTTTTCCGGGGGCGCTGGCTAACATCAGCGATCGCAAACGCATCGAAGCCGCCCTAGAGCAAAAAATTCAGGAGGCAGAAGCTGGCCAACAGACTCTCCAGGCCTTGATGGAATATATTCCTGAGGGCATTACCATTGCCGATGCCCCCGATGTGCGCATTCGCCAAGTCAGCCGCTACGGCCAATACCTAACGGGCCGCACCCTAGACGAGTTGGGAGACATTCCCTATTCTGACCATCCAGAAACCTGGCAGATTTTTGGCCTCGATGGCACCTTGGCCCCCCCTGAGGCATTGCCCTTGACTCGGGCTGTGCAGCAGGGCGAGGTGGTAACCAATGAAGAATGGCTGCTGCAAAACGCAGCGGGAAAAACCATCACAATTTTGTGTAACGCTGGGCCTATTTACAATCAGACGGGCGACGTTACTGGCGGCATTATTGCCTGGCGAGATATTACCGAACTCAAGCAGAATGCAAAAATCTTGAAGCGCAACCAGGAGCACCTCAGTCTGGCCATGGCTGCTGCCAAAATGGGTAGTTTTGACTGGAATATTCAAACCGGTGAAGTGCGATTTTCTGAAAATTTGAAAACCCTGTTTGGCTTGGCTCCCGACAGTTTAAACACCTACGAAACCGTGATAGGCCTAGTGCATCCAGACGATTTGCAATCGGTGCAACAAGCCCTGCACCGCGCTGTCTATCAACGCGAAGAATACAACGTTGAGCTGCGAGTGATCAGACCCGACGGCACCGTCTGTTGGATCATGAGTCTGGGCAAAGTTTTCTACAGTGCCACAGATACCCCGTCACACATGACGGGCATTGACATCGACATTACCGATCGCAAACAGGCAGAACTCAATCTGCAGCAGGCCACCGAACGGCTCAATGTGGCCCTTAAAAGTGCGCCGATCACGCTGTTTAATCAAGACCTAGATCTGCGCTACACCTGGATCTATAACCCCACCCTAGGTCTCTCGGTAGACGATGTGATTGGCAAGCGAGATGTCGACCTTGGGGCCCCCGAGACCGCTGCCCACCTAACCCAGCTCAAACGTCAGGTAATCGCCACCGGAGTGACCGTGCGAGAAGAGGTCAAGATTGTCACCAATGGCCAAGTTGGCTATTACGACTTGACCATCGACCCTATTCGCGATGGTGAGCAGGGGATTGTGGGTATCACCTGCGCAGCGGTAGATATCAGCGAGCGGGTGCAGATTGAGGCCGAACGCCAGAGGGCCATAACGGATCTGCGAGAAAGCGAAGACCGCCTGCGAATGGCGATCGAGTCGGCCCAAATGGGCACCTGGGACTGGAACCTAACCACCAACGTGCTTACCTGGAATGCAGGCTGTAAAGCTATTTTTGGCCTGCCGCCCGAGGCTGACATCAGCATTGAGCGATTTTTTGAGGGTCTGCATCCCGACGATCGCGATCGCATTCGCCAGATCGTGCAAGCCATTCAAACGGTTTCGAGTGGCGGCAAGTTCAACGTCGAGTATCGTATTCTTGTGCCTCAAGCGGGGGCAGAACGGTGGGTTAAAGCCAAAGGGCAAGTCTATTTTGCCGCCGATGGCACGCCCCTGCGGTTTCTCGGTACGGTCTTAGATATCACCCCGCAAAAACGAGCCGAAGCCGAACGCGAACGCCTGCTCCAGCAAGAGCGCCTGGCCCGTACCGCCGCCGAGCGCGCCAACCGCATTAAAGACGAATTTTTGGCGATTTTATCCCATGAGCTGCGGTCGCCTCTCAACCCCATTTTAGGCTGGGCCAAGCTGCTGCAAACCAAAAAAATGGATGCCGATAAAACCGCCCGCGCCCTGGCCACCATTGAGCGCAACGCCAAGTTGCAAACTCAGCTGATTGATGACTTGTTAGATATTGCCAAGATTTTGCGCGGCAAACTCAAGATCGAACCCGCCCCGGTCGATCCGGTTTTTATTATCGAAGCGGCGATCGAAACTGTTCAGTCGGCTGCCGATGCGAAGGCGATTCACATCACCACTGACCTGCACGATCTTGGCCCTCTCCAGGGGGATGGGGCGCGTCTTCAGCAAATTGTCTGGAATTTGCTGACCAATGCTGTGAAGTTTACCCCCGAAAATGGCCGCATTGACCTGCAACTGCGGCAGGTCGACCACTGGGCTGAGCTGAAGGTTACCGATACAGGGCGGGGTATTGGCCCAGAGTTTTTGCCCCATATTTTTGACTCTTTTTGCCAAGAAGACACCTCCATTACTCGCCAATTTGGCGGTCTGGGCCTGGGGCTAGCGATCGTACGTTACTTGGTCGAAGCCCACGGCGGCACTATCGTCGCCGACAGCCCCGGTGAGGGCCAGGGGGCTACCTTTACGGTGAAGCTGCCGCTGCTCAGCTCTAGGCCGAGCTACTTGGCCCCCCGTGCCTCAGCCAAGCCGATCGACCTCACGGGCGTACGGGTGATGGCCATTGACGACAACCCCGACGCGTTAGCCCTGCTTACCCTGCTGCTAGAGGAGTATGGGGCTGAGGTGACAAGTCTGACATCGGCGGCTGATGCGCTGAGCACCCTAATTCGCTTCCAACCCGATGTTGTCGTCAGCGATATTGGCATGCCCCATCTAGACGGCTACGGGTTGATGCGCCAGATTCGTGCCCTACCGGTCGAGCAAGGGGGGCAGGTAAAGGCGATCGCCCTCACCGCCTACGTGCGCGACGAAGATGCTCAAAAAGCCCTCGACAGTGGTTTTCAACGCCACCTATCCAAACCCATCGAACCCGAGACTGTTGTGTTGGCGATCGCCGACCTGCTCGACCGCCCTTAGGTGGTCTGCTGGGTAGCCACCTGGTAGCGTCGATTGATTTCGGGCCAGTTGACCACGTTCCACCAGTTTTCTAGGTACTCGCCGCGTTCGTTTTGGTAGCGCAGGTAGTAGGCGTGCTCCCACACGTCGTTGCCCATGATTGGGTACTGCCCATCTATGATCGGGCTGTCTTGGTTGGCGGTATCGACAATTTCGAGGTCGCCGTCGTCGTTGCTCACCAGCCAGACCCAGCCGCTGCCAAAGCGATCGCTACCGGCTTCATTAAACTGCGTCTGAAATTCGGCAAAGCTGCCAAAGGTCTGCTCAATGGCCTGGGCGATCTCGCCGGTAGGTTCGCCGCCGCCCTCGGGGCTCATGATCTGCCAAAAGATGGTGTGGTTGAGGTGGCCGCCGCCGTTGTTGCGTACGGTGGTGCGAATGTCTTCGGGAATGGCATCAAGATCGCTCAGCAGCGCTTCGACACTCTGTCCGCGCAGGTCGGGGTAGTCGGCTAAGGCTTCATTGAGGTTGTTGACGTAGGCCGCGTGGTGCTTGTCGTGGTGCAGCCGCATGGTCTCGGCATCAATGGCGGCTTCTAGGGCGGCGTAGTCGTAGGGTAGGGGCGGCAGTTCTGCTGGGGTGGCCAGCAGGCGATCGGGGAAGGCGATCGGGCTTGCTTCAGCCTGATTGGGGGCCGGGGCATCGGTTTGGGCCTGGGGCACTTGCTGGCAGGCCAGCAGCAACACCAGGGCCGCCAGGCTACAGAGCAAAAATTTAACCGGACGCGTCAAACGTTTCATCGCGTTAACCTCGAAGTTTGCGTAAAAAAACAGAGTGTTAGAGAGTTCAAAAAACAGGGCTCAGGCCCGTTGTGAGCTGGGGGGCCGTGAGGCGGCAGGGGCGATCGCACCCCTTGAGTCATGATCTCAGCCGACCACGACCGGGGCCAGGGGACGAGGATCGAAATAGTCCAAGCACTGGGGCTAGAACTAGCCCCACTACAAAGCCACCCGCGTGAGCCCAGTAGGCAACGCCGCCCGAGTCGATGCTGGTGGTGGCTTGCAGGCTGGCAAAGCCATAGAGCGTCTGCTGAAAAAACCAAAACCCCAGAAAAAATATGGCCGGGATGCGGAACGTAGTAATGAAAATACCTAGGGGAATCAGCGTCAGAATGCGGGCCTTGGGAAAGCGCAAAATGTAGGCTCCCAAAACCCCCGCGATCGCCCCGCTAGCCCCCACCATCGGGATGTCAGACTGCATCGAGAGTGCCCACTGAGCCAGCCCCGCCAAGGCTCCACAGGTCAGGTAAAAAAACAAAAAGGAGACCCGCCCCAGCTTCTCTTCAATGTTGTTGCCAAACACCCAGAGAAACAGCATGTTGCCGCCCAAATGCAGAAACCCCCCATGGAGAAACTGGGAGGTGATTAGGGTTAGCGACTGCCCGGCGATCGCGGCTACATTACCACTCTGAAAGCTAGCGGTTAGCTGGCTAGGCACGATCGCAAAGGTTTGAAAGAACCCCTGCAACTGCTCGGGCGACAGGGTCAGAGCGTAGATAAACACCAAGATATTGATAGCAATCAGGCCATAGTTCACCCAGGGCTTAATTTTGGTTGGGTTGTTATCGTGCAGAGGAACCACAGGTATTGTCCTAAACGGTGGAGACTCGGGGGGTAGGGCTCAGGGGCAAATCTATAACTGCGACCGGTACGGTCAACCAACCATCGCTAAATTGGCTGGTGGCTTATACCTATGCCTCTTACTTGTTAGGGGAGAGCCCGCCCAAGGGTTACCTATCAATGGGCTGAAGCTAGATGGAACTCTCTCCAAAGCCATAGATGCTCAACACGACAATCTAATGCCTCTAGCCATTGGGCCAGCTCGTGGTTGCTGTTGTGCCAAATTGCATAGATGCGTTCATCTTGGGCCAGGTTGAGATTGGTCTTGGGGTTAAACACGTGCCCCGCTGCCGTTTGTCGCTCAAAACGGTTGCCCAGATCGGCGATGAGCTGGCTGGTGTGGGCCGCAGAGGCGGCAAAGGTCAAAAACCGAAATCCTCGCGGTTCGGCGATCGCCCGAAAGTGATCGAGAGACTCAATGTTTCCCCAGCCGAGGGCTCCTGGCGTGGGCCAGATTAAAGCTCTCACCGCATGGTAGAGATCCTGGCGGTGGCGGGCGTAGTAGTCCCAGTCGCCAAAGCCGTACTGCACCCAGCGATCGCCCAGGGGTACCACCAGGCGAGCATGGAGGCCCGATTCGACCACATACACCGTCACCGGGTCTGAAGGCGCGATCGGGGGCACTATGGTGGCGGGCACTTTGAACCAGGTCAACGCCAGCGCCAGCACCAGCCCGAGGGTTAAGTAAACTAGCCGACGACAGTTCATAGGCGACAACCTCCTAGGCAGCCCAGGCGCTACCCGGTTTTCTCACAGGCTTGCAGCCAACAGTAGCCATACCCCGCTAATTGCATTGTGTAGGAAGACTGTTGGCTCACCTCGGTCGATTGATCGGTAAACAGATCAATCAAGCAGCGGCCCCCGTCTTCTGGCAGGGTTAAGGTCGCCTCACAATCGGCTTGACTGAGGTTGTGGACCGCAATCACCACATGGCCTTGCCACTCGCAGCGATGGGCAAAAATGCTCGGCTGATCTACCTCTAAAATTTGCCATTTACCCCAGCCAAAGGCAGGGCATTCTTTCCGCAGTCGAATGGCCCGCTCCATCCAGTTCAAGAGGGACTCAGCATCTTGCTGCTGGGTCGTGACATTGATCTGTTTGTAGCCGTAGTCACCCTCAGCAATGACCGGCAACACCAGTTGGTCGGCAGGGGCCGTCGAAAACCCGCCGTTCGGTGCCGTAGACCAATGCATGGGGGTGCGCGCGGGCTTGCGCTCATCAAGGGTGAGATCGTCACCCATCCCCAACTCCTCGCCGTAGTTGAGCACCGGGGTCCCCGGCATAGTCAGCAGCAGGCTGTAGGTGAGCTTGAGTCGTTGTGGGTCGCCATCGACCATGGGGGCAAACCGGCGGCGAATACCGCGATCGAAAACCCACATGGTGTCGCGATCGGGGGCCATTGCCGCCGCAATTTCGTCTTGCTGATCGTCGGACAGGTGGTTTAGGGTCAACTCGTCGTGGTTGCGGATGAAGTTGGCCCACTGCCCAATTTTAGGCACAGAGGGCAGGTCTTTAAACGACTGAATTAGAGGGGCGGCCTCCCCGCGCGTCAGGGCTAAAAAGAAATGCTGATTACTCCAGAAGTTAAACAGCATCTGCATGCGATCGCCACCGTCGAAGTAGTGGTGCAATTCTTCGACAGGTTCGTTGGCTTCGGCCAGTAAAATCGCATCGCCCCGCCGCCAGGAGAGGAAATCGCGCATTTCGTCAATGTAAATAAACGGATCGTCAACCTTTTCAAATAGGTTGTCGGCCTGGCGCAGTTCGATTAGGTGGGAGGCCGCGTCGATACGAAATCCAGAGACCCCTAGCTGTAGCCAGAATCCCATAATTTTCTGAATTTCTTCCCTCACCGCCGGGTTGGTAATATTTAGATCGGCCTGATGGTCGTAAAACCGGTGGGCGTAGTAAGCTTCGGCCTCAGGCGCATAGGTCCAGGTAGTATCTTGCAGCCCCGGAAACATAATGTCTTCTTCAATGTCTTCGGGTTCTTCCTTTGACCACAGGTAATAGTCCCAATATTTAGAGTTTTTATCTTGCAGGGCCGTTTGAAACCAAGGATGTTGATCGGACGTGTGGTTGACCACTAGATCGACAATGACGCGAATACCCCGCTCCTCCGCCTGGCGAGAAAATTCCACAAAATCACCGAGGCTGCCCAACCGAGGATCGACGCTGTAGTAATCCATTACGTCGTAGCCGTTGTCTTTGTTGGGGGAGGGGTAAAACGGCATTAGCCAAACACAGGTAATGCCCAACCCTGATAAATAATCTAGGCGCTGGGTCAGCCCCACAAAGTCGCCTACCCCGTCGCCGTTGCCATCCCTATAGGTCTCGATGTCGAGACAATAAATAATCGCATTCTTATACCAAAGATCTAGCATGGCAATTTCCTAATCCAACCTATTCTTCTTCCTAATCCAACCCAGCCACATCCACGATTGATCAGAGGGCAGGGGCAAGAATGTTGACGTTGCCCGGCTAAACAGCCCCAGACCCATCCCAATTACTCTCGTGGCCTGACTGACTGAAGCGCAGGCAAAATCTGCTCGCCAAAGACATCAATAAACCGTTGCTGACCTCGATTGACGTTGTGCAACGAAATCGTCTCAAACCCCAGGTCTATATCCTTCTGCAACCAGTCAATATGCTGCTGGGGGTCAGCGGCAATGCGTACGTGGTCATACATATCCTCCGGCTTTACAAAACTGGCAGCGGCATCAAACTGCTGGGGGTGCCTAAAATCGGTCTGCACCGGGCTGTCAAAAATATTGGTGCGCCACTGGTCGTAGGCCCCGGTCAAGGCGGTTTCGTCATCTTCGGCGTAGGAGAGTTGCACCTTGAGATACATCGGTTTGTCCTCGCCGCCACCGCGCCGAAAGGCCTCAACCACCTGCCGCAGTTTGTCGTGGGGGTGAGAAATGGTGATTAACCCATCGGCCCAGCCGCCCACCCACTCAGCGGTTTTGGGGGTAATGGCCGCGCCCATAATTTGGGGGGGATGGGCCGCTCGAGTGTAGAGTTTGGCTTCTTCAACACAGACCAGCCCGTGGTGGGTGACGGTTTCGCCTGCCCACAGGGCGCGCATGATGTCTACACATTCTTTAAGCCGGGCATTACGCTGGGCTTTAATCGGCCAGGTAGGGCCAGTAATGGCTTCGTTCATAGCCTGCCCGCTGCCCAGGGCGACCCAAAAGCGATCGGGAAACATTTCCCCCAGGGTGGCTGCTGCCTGGGCAATGATGGCCGGGTGGTAGCGCTGTCCTGGCGCACAGACCACCCCAAAAGGCAGCGACGCGGCCTGCATAGCCGCCCCCAACCACGACCAAGCAAAGCCGCTTTCACCCTGACGTTCGCTCCAGGGGTGAAAGTGGTCGGAACAGGTAATGGCTTGAAATCCCGCTTGTTCTGCCTGCTGCGCATAGGTTAGCAGCAGACTAGGAGGAAACTGCTCGTGGGACGCATGATAACTGAACTGCACCATAATTCACGCCCCTACCATTAGCATTACTCAAAATCTTCTACAGAGGTTTCTGGGTGGATTTTTGTAGGCTAGGCCCGTGCCCACTATCGCAAGATATTGGTTTTTAGCCATCTATCAAACGCAATAGTTCTGGCGGTAGGGCAAAACAAATCTATCTAATGCGGGCGGTGTATTGGGCGCGATCGCTACCTTTGATAAGAAGTCGTTGTCGTTTGACCTAGGATAGACAACGCTACTGCGATCGCTAGTCAAGCATCCTGACAATGCTTCAGCTTTGTTTCCAAATCACTCATTCAGTAGAGGGTGACGCCGAGAATGTTGAATAGATTGTATCTGTCGATTACGCCAGCTCAATCACTGAGGTTAATCCTATGACTGACGAAAAGAATAAGTCCTACGCCGAAAAGAACGAAGAGCGAATCACAGAATTCGTCGATAACCTTAACGAAAAAGGAGCCAAAAAGAAAGAGCAAAAGAAAAAAGAAGCCGAAGCTGAAGTTTATGAATAGATATTGAGGCCGTGACAATCTAATTGATGTCGTACTTTTATCGGTGCATAGTCACCCTGGACAATGCCAAATCTGAGTTATACAACCCCGATTTGTAACCGATAATCCGTAGGGGCATTGCACGACAATGCTCCTACGCAATCAAATAGATAAATCTTGCTATAAGACATCAATACGCTTAAAAAAGTCCACCCGTTTTAATGGGTGGACTTTTTGAGTTATAGCTAAGTAGGAAGGCTCAATTAAATATAAAACCCGCGTAGGATGGGCATTGTTGGGCGAAAGCTGCTGCTGTCCGGCTTCGGTCTGCAACAGTTGGGCGGCGTCGGCCTGGCTGACCCTGTGGCCCAAAACATCATAGGAACCCAGGCCGCTGGGGCGGCCTGGGTAATCGGCGTGTAGGTGGCCGCCAAATCAGGGGGTCGAGTCGGGATCGTGAGTTCTAGCTGAAAGCCTAAAAACCCAGCTAAGACGAACAGAGATAACGCCACAAAAAGTGTGCGAATTGGCATCGGTGCCTCCTCTTCGATTACGTCAATGATTCCGGTGCGACTCGGCCTAAACAGATCAGTCTGTCCTGAGCAAGGGCCCTGAGCAAGGGCCTAGTTATCCTGAAGGGCGGGAATGCTTCTCTCGGCCACATCGGGGTAAAGCTCAGCCCAGTCTTTAACCGCATCAGCAGACTCTTCGACAATTCGCTTGGCCCGCTCTAGGGGCCGGCCCTCGGTCTCACGAGCTTCGGCCTGCCACTCGCCCATGGTTTTAGGCCGGTCAGAGTCGTCGTCTTGCAAGGTTTTGTTGATCTCGCGGGGCAGGGTTGGGTTGTCTCGGGCGGCCAGGGCTGGGGCGGGGGCGATCGCCAGCGCCATGAGCAACCCGGCTAGACCCACCGCTAGAGCACGGCTCAGGGGGAGAGCCCTTAGCAGAGAGCGAATTGGAGTCATCAGTATCGTTAAAATGTTTAGCATGGCAAAAATCAATGTCCTGTTATTGCAGTAGCTCGGTGCCAGCAGACTCCGGTAGAGCCTGGCAAAGATTGATTCCTAAACCAATTACCAGGAGCAGTGACCAGAAAGAGCCACGGCTGACACGGCTTCATGCTACAGAGCTAAGGCCCCAAGCTAATCTTTCTTAAGGCGTAACTCAGGGGTGAAATAGATAACCCCTGCTCTGGCTAAGCCCAGAGCAGGGGTTATCTATGAATAACTAACTTATTGACCCCGATTTATTTGTCCTGAGAATTTTTGATTCTGCCGACAATTTCGTTTTCTTCGGTGATTTCTTCTAGGTTTAGCTTGTCTTTAACCGTGCCACCTACCGTGTCTTCAGTGGTGGTGTTGTCTAGGGCTGCTGCCGCCGCTGCCGAGGCTTCGCTTTGCCACTCCCGCCGCTGCTCTCGCATTTCTTCTAACCGAGATTCTGAAATGATCGGCTCTTGTCCTTCAAGTTCTTTGTTGGCTGCAAAGCGAGACGAAGCTGCCAGCGCAATCAGCGAGGTGGGTGCTGGGGTGGTGGGCATGGGTTGAGCAAGGGCAGCCGTTTGAGAGAACCCAAACAGTACCATGACACCCACAACCATTGCGGCCAAAGGTTTTGCAATAGCCTTTAAACCAAAAGAAAACCAACTTTTCATCATATGAGTCCTTTCTTTACCAGAAACAAGGGGCCAAAAACAAGGGGCCAAAATAATCAGCTTTTGAGAATTTATTTGATTGCCCCGTGGTCTCAGTAGCCTAAGCAAAAACGCACCCTGCAACGTCCCTCCCTAGGCAGAACCCTTAGGTAGAAGCAGCCTTCTTAAGATAGACAAAGCAGTGAGTGTCTATGGTTAGAACGACATGTATAGGCTTTTTACCCTTGGCCTGTCCATTCATGCCTACTGATCAAAAATTCTGCTTAGCTATTCCCAATGCCTCTGGGCAAAAGCTCTTTGCCCCCATGGTTTTGCCTTTTTTGAGTCGGGGTTATGTGATTTCGATTAGGTATCGCTGATGATTTAGGGCCATTACTGAGATAGAGCACAAAGCCCGTTTCTCTCCTACACAATCAAGTTTATTAACAAGTCTGTGGGATCAAGAAATAGCAGCAAGCACCGTGGCTAGACGGGTTATCCTAGCCGGAATTTGGATAAGTTTTATCATCTATACCCTTTGGTTGGCCCCGCTCGATCGCCCCTACACCTGGTCTTTTGCCCAACGGTTAGTGACTTTACAGTGGGGTGAAATCAATGCCTATCTGCTGGCGATTTTTTGGCTGATGGGGGTTTGGCCGATGATCTACGCCTGCCTGATGTTTGCCGATGGGCGGATGCAGCCGTTTCCGGCCTGGCCTTTTTTTGTGGGTTCAAAGCGGATTTTGTATGCGCTGCTTGATGTGCTCTATGGCATTGGGACTAGGGGGTGAAGTCGGCGATGTTGGGTTAGAGCGTCAATCTCTGCCTTTCTGTAATCTTCAATACTTCTAAGGAACGATGAAACCAGGCTGCTTTACCCGTTAAACCAGTAGAAGTACAACGGTTGCTAGATTCACAACCCGATTCGCAACGGTTGTCGGCTTCGCATCAGAGGAGGAAGCATTAATGGCTTCGCAACATATTCACAGACGAGCGGTGGGCGTTTTCCGCGATCGCCCCACCACAGCATCGGCCCTCCAGGCCCTGAGCGACTCTGGCTTTAGGATGAGCCATGTTTCGGTCATTGCCAGAGACGCCGAACGCCAAAACGCGATCGCAGGTGTCAGCGTCAACAACGAAGCAGGCAACCATGCCGATACCGGTGGCGCAGTGGGAGCGGTGACTGGCGGTGTGCTCGGTGGTGTCACCGGCCTGCTGGTAGGTCTCGGTACCCTAGTGATTCCTGGCATCGGCCCGGCATTACTGGCTGGGGAAGCTGCCACTGCCCTAGCGGCGCTGGCAGGCGGAGCGGCGGGTGCCGCTGCAGGCGGTTTAGTCGGAGCCTTAGTGGGCATGGGCATTCCTGAACACCGGGCTAAGCACTACCGCGACCGGGTTCACCAGGGCGATTACCTGATCATGCTCAAAGACACCGAACCTGAGATTGCCCGCGCTGAGCGTACCCTCAGAACCGCTGGCATCGAAGACTGGGGTGTTTATCCTGTGGCCGATGACGCCACCGCTGCTCGCGCCGGGTCTCCCAACGCCACCTTCAATGGCGACCCCAACCACGACCTGAGCGTTGCCCCTGGTCGAGACAACCCCTACAACCGGGTCGACCACCCGATGGATCAGGGCTATCCCCAGGGCGATCGCCGCTAGGGCCTAGGCGCTAGGTAGCGTCCAACCTGCGGCCCAACCGTTGCCTAGACCGTTGACTGTACTGCACCCGTTGAGGAAAAACCTGTGACTATTTTGAAATCGATTCGACGAGGGGTAATTGCCCTATGCCTGGGGGTAATTTTGTTGACCACCAGTGCCTGCGGCAGCGCGACCCAAACCAGCACTGCTCCCAGTCTCGCCCCCGCCTACAGCCAACTTGAGCGTGGCGATACAGCCAGCGGCGAAAGCTATGGCCGCTGGGTGATGGAAACCGCTCGTGGGCTCGTTAGCGATGCCTTTGTGCGCGACAACGATAAACTCGGTGTCGTCATCTCCCCTGATGTGGCCCCTCGGGAAGTTAAGCCTTTGGCCCAGTCGCTGGTGCAGGGGTTCCACAAAAAATTCCCTAACCGCGACCTGAGTGTGTTGGTCTATGCCCCCGACAAAGAGCTGATTTTAACCGCCAACTACGACGACACCACCCGCCAGGTCGAATACCGATAGGCGATTGGCGAAACCGCAACCCAATTAGGAGACTCTCATGACTAGCAGCAAAGACTACAAACGCCAAATCATGAATGACTTGGCCGGTGGCAACGTTCACGGCATTGACGAAAAGGCCACCACGCCTGAGAAAGAGTACGCCAACTTTGACGATTTTGCCAAACGGTCGTCTCGCGATGAGCGTCGCGAAATGATTGGCCGTGGGTTTCACCCCGATCGCATTCCCTCTAGCCAGATGGAGCCCGAACTGCGTAAGGCAATTTCTCAGATCAAGCCCCACGAGCGCGACGACGTGGCCCGTGATCTGTTCAAGCACCTCAAAGGACGTGGCCTGAGCGATCGCGATCTGGAGAAGCAGCTGGGGCTATCGACCCACCACGCTAGCCGCATGAACGAAGACGATGTTACCAAGCTGGCTGCCTTCACCTACCACAGCCACCCCGATATCTTCCAAGATGTGCTGGCCGATCAGCCGACGATTATGAAATTCTTCAGCAACCCGCTGGTGGGTGCTGCTGTCGGCGCGATCGCCGCCAAGTGGCTGGGCAAGCGCTAAGATAACGCGATCGCTGCCCCGTAAAAGCGTGGGGCAGCGACGGATTTGGTATACCCCCTGGGGACAGCTAAGATCTTAGTCTTAGCTGCCCCCAGGGGATTTTTTTGCTTTAAAGGTCTCTGGGGCGATCGCACTCTACCCTAGCCGCCAATCGCCTCAATCAGCCCCTAGCTGCAAACTGTAGAGGTTGCTGTAGATGCCATTGAGAGCCATTAGCTCCGTGTGGGTGCCCTGCTCAACAATCTCGCCCTGCTGAATTACCAGCACCTGGTCGGCCTGGGTCACCGTACTGAGGCGGTGAGCAATCACAAAGCTGGTGCGGTTGTGGAGTAAGGTGGCGATCGCATCCTGCACCAGCCCTTCGGTGCGCGTATCAATGCTGCTCGTCGCCTCATCCAGCAGCAAAATTCGTGGGTCTATGAGCACGGCTCGGGCAATGCTTACCAACTGCCGCTGCCCCTGGCTCAGGGGTGTGCCCCGCTCCCCCAGGCGGGTGCTGTAGCCCTGGGGCAGGGAGGTAATAAACTCGTGCACATTCGCCGCCTGGGCCGCTGCTTCAATGTCGGCCTGGCTGGCCTGGGGCACGCCAAAGGCAATATTCTCGGCCACAGTGCCGCTAAACAGCAGGTTATCTTGCAGCACAATGCCAATCTGGCGGCGCAGGCTGGCCTGGGTAACCTGGCGCACATCGACCCCGTCAATGCGTACCGCGCCCGCCGACACATCGTAGAACCGCATAATCAGGTTGATGATCGTGCTTTTGCCCGCCCCCGTCGGCCCCACCAGTGCCACCATTTGCCCCGGCTGGGCGCAGAGGTCAATGCCCTTCAGCACCTGCTGGTTGGGGGTGTAGCCAAACCCCACCGCCTCAAACCGCACCTCGCCTTCAATCGGCGGCATTTCGGTGGCGTTGGGCGCATCGTGCAGATTGGCTGGCTCGTCGAGCAGCAGAAAAATGCGATCGAGCCCCGCCAGGGCCGACTGAGCCTGGGTATAAAACTGGCTGAGAATCTGGATAGGCCGAAAGAATTGCTGTACGTAGAGCACAAAGGCCGTCACCGTGCCCACCGTCATCACCCCGGTTACCGCCAGGTAGCCGCCGTAGGCCATCACCCCAGCGGTGGCCAGGGTGTTGAGAAAGTCGATGGAGGGCAAAAACGCCGCCGTCACCGCCACCGCCTGCACATTGGCCTTGCGGTTGGCGGCATTGAGACTGTCAAATTCTTCAATGTTGAGCTGGGTGCGGTTAAAGGCCTGGGCCTCGCGCACACTGCCAATGTCTTCTTCCAGCTTGGCCGACAGGTCGCCGATGGTTTGCCGGGTGAGGCGAAAACGGCTTCTGGCCCAGCGCGAGAAAAACCCCGTGGTAAAAATCATCAGTGGCACCACCAGGTTGCTCAGTAGCCCCAGCTGCACATTGATCGACAGCATGGCGATGATGATGCCTACCAAACTAAAGGTCTGGCCCAGCACCTGGGGAATAGTTAGACCAAAGGCCTGATTCACCGTGTTCACATCGTTGAGCAGGCGGCTCATCAGATCGCCCGCTTCGCTGCGATCAAAAAAGCTCACCGGCAAACTCTGGATCTTGTCAAAAATATCCTGCCGTAGCTGCCCCAGCCGCCGCTGCACAATGCCGCCCATGCGCCAAATTTGTCCCCGAATGGCCCAGACGCCCACCAGATAGGTCACACTCAACGCCACCAGCATCCACAGCAGGCCCGGCAGGTTGCCTTGCAGAATCAGATTGTCGATGGACCAGCCAATCAGCAGCGGCCCGATCGCCTGGGTCGTAGCCCCAATGGCAACTAGCAACAGTGCGATCGGCAGCTCTTGGCGATATGGGGCAAAGTACTGCATAAACCGTCCCACCGTCGTCAGCTTGGGCTTGGAGGCCGGAAAAGCCTCGGCTGGGGTGATGCTCATCGCTGATGCCTCCGGTCGAACGGCTCAACTCCAGCATCAAGGCCAGAGTCATCGCTGATTGATTATAGCCACGGCCCTAGGCGTTCAAACTTTCGAACCAGGAATGGCATAGCGTTGTAGCACATGGTCTAAAAAGACCTTGGCCCCCGGCGAGAGGTACTTACCCTTGAGATAAGCCAAATGCCATTGCTTTCGCAGGGCGAATTCAGGCACTGGCAAGATCGCTAGGTCAGCGTCGAGTTCGGCCTGAGACAAACTCGATGCGGGCAGCACCGCAATACCTAACCCCGCATAGATGCTGGCCTTAATCGCCTCATAGCTGCTCAACTCTAGCCGGCGGCGCACCTTGATCGACTGGGCTGCAAAAAATTCCTCCAATAGCTGGCGGCTGGCCGACCCCCATTCGCTCAAAATCCACGACTCCTGAGCCAACTGCTGGGGTGTCACCACCGCTTGCTCTGCCAGGGGATGCTGCCGGTGGGTGACCAGGTGCAGCGGTACCTCCATACAGGGAAACACCTCAACCCCGTTTAGGGCCGGAGGCAGGCTAAACAAATAGATATCATCCTCATTATTTTGCAGCCGCGACAGCAACTGCCGATGGTTGCCGATATACAGCGATAGCTCTAACCCAGGGTAGCTATCCATAAACGGCTTGAGCTGTTTGATCAAGGCGGTTTTGCCGCTTTCAACGGTGGCCACTTTGACGGTCCCCCGCTCTAGCCCCTGAAATTCTAGTAGGGCATCGTCGAGGGTCGACAGCTGAGCCAAAATTTGACGACAGGTGGAGAGCAGGGCATCGCCAGCGGGAGTCAGATAGAGCTTTTTGCCCATCATCTCAAACAGGGGCAACCCAATAGTCTTAGACAATTGCTTAACCTGTATTGACACCGTTGGCTGGCTCAAATACAGCTCCTCAGCGGCTTTGGTATAGCTGCCGTGGCGCGCAACCGCTTCAAACACCTCCATTTGATGGAGGGTAATTCCCTTGGTGCTGGGCAGTTGCTGGGTCATAGCAGCATTATTCAGTAGAAATACTCATTTAGTTTAACAACATAAAAGTTGCTAAAGTCAACCACTCCTCGCCGCTAGTACAGCGTCAAGCCTAATTTTTAAAGTCTTGTAGGGTGCATTCGCGAAGCAATGCACCGCAGGGATGCTAGGTCACCGCCTACACTCCTCGCCGCTAGTGCAGCGTCAAGCCTAATCTTTAAAGTCTTGTAGGGTGCATTCGCGAAGCAATGCACCGCAGGGATGCTAGGTCACCGCCTAAAACGTCATTGGTGCGATCGGTTCGATGTCGGGGTCGTGGCCGCCCACCTGGCTAGTCCGCAGCACCCAGGCCGATGCGCCGTACTTGAGAAACTTGTGCACCACCACATCGCTGGCCTTGCGGGGAAACACCGTGCGCCAGCTACCCAGGCCCATGATCAAGTTGCGAATGGGCTCGTCTTCGATGGAGCTGCCCAGGTTAAATTCGTTTTTCTCCCAGGCGGGGCGCAGACCGCCCAGGGGTTGCAGGGTGTCTTTGAGATCGTTGCCAAAGGCGGCAAGCTGGCGCAGGGGGGCAGCCTGGTCGGGGTATTGAGTGACCAGGGCTTCGATATGGTGGCTGAGGCTTTGGCTGGTGCCCTGCAAACTGGCAAACAGCGCCTGGTTCGAGTCTTGGGAGCAGTTGTTGGACGGACCAACGAAGGTGCCGCCGGTGCCGTCGCCAATGCGGTAGCGGGCGGTCATCGCTTGCAGGTGAGCTTCCATGCGGCCCAGGGGAGAGCGGCGCTCGTCATTGAAGTAGTAGAAGCGGCTAAAGGCGTCGAGCTTGACCACAATATCGCAGGTGGGGCGGGTGCCCAGCCAGCCCCGCTGGCGATCGCCCTGGTACCGCGACCAATGAATCGTGCCCGCAATTAGCCCATCGATGTTGTGGGCGTAGACCTGGTAGTAGCGAATCTCAAATCGCTTTTCGTCGGCTAAGGGGTCGTGCACTACTTCAGCCCGCCCATAGGCAAAGTGGCCAAAGAAAATTGGCGTGGCGGCGGAGGGTTCTTTGTGGTTGCCGCCAATGCCGCCGTAGGTGTGCAGGATGAGGGCGCGATCGCCCACCTGCCACTCGTCAATCGCCGCTGCGATCGCCTCCGGGCGACCGTTATCCCGCGCCGTACAGAGCACCGAGCTAACCCGGCCCTTCTGGGCCACCACATCGGCCCACGATTCTTTGCGAATGTAGCGGTAAGCCGGTTTTGCCCCACCAAACACAACGCGATCGGGCTGGAGGCGAAACAGGGCGCGGGGACCGAGGGCCTGCACCACAAAGGTGCCACTGGCGTTCTGCGCCCCGTAGATGTACCAACCCGACTCGTTGTAGGGCGATTTTTCTAGATCCCGCGTTGTCGATGGTTCGCTGCCATAGACATCCATGGTGGCGACGGGGGGGAGGCTGACCCGGTCCTCAGGCCCGTCAAAGGCGCGACGGGTCCGGCTAAAGTGGCGTACCCGCCACTGGTCAGTACCTGCCACCGGCTCCACAAACTGCACCAGACCGTAGTAGCGCCCGGTCACCTCCATCGGCTGGGTGTTGATCAAGAGCGTCACCCCGCTTTTATCCAGCACCACCTGGGGGTTTTCGACCACCGCGATCAGGTCGTCGTCCGGCAGCGACCCGGCCAGAGATTCTAGCGGGTCGACCCGCAGCCAGTGGTTCAGCCGCACGGGGTTGATCACACCGCCAACGCGGCTGGCGTACTCAGCATCGGCGCTAAAATGCACGTCGTGGGTGACCGCCTGCACCATCTGCTGGGTGAGGGGCTGGTCAGACCAGCGCAGCTTGACCACCTGACCCACCAGGCCCCGATGATCCTCCGGCGTGTGGTGAATTTCGTAGAAGACCCCGCCAAACCGTTCCGCTTTAGCGGGTAAAATCAGCCGTCCTACCCAGTCGCCCAGGGGTAGGTACAGGGCCGGATCGGGCCGCTGATCGAGGGGGTAGTGCTGGTACTGCACCAGGGGGTGAGCGGCAAAAATGTCGTAGTTGTTGGCTTTGCCGCCCCGCTCTAGCTCGGCCTCAAGCATGTCGCCGCGCAGAATGGCGTTGATGGTGTCGATGGTCTGCGCCAGGGAACTGCGGCCATCGGGCAGAATCAGGTTGGGGTCGAGAATGCCCCCCGGCACCTGGTGCCCCACCGGCCCCAGCGAAACGAAGGAAACTTTGCCCCGCCGCTTCGCCCGGTTCCAGAAGGAGAGGGGAAACAGCGGCCAGCGACCGGGAAAAATCTTGGGGCCGAGCTTTTCGACCACATCTTTCTCTCCCGACAGGTGGTAGAGGTGCTCCAGCTGGAGCAGATTGATGTTGGCGCTGATCACCCCGCCTAACGAAATCACGTCGATGGGGGCACCCAGGGCGCGCTTCAGGTAGGGGGCGCTGGCGCAAGACATCTGTCCGCCGCCGCTGTAGCCCATCAGGGTGACGGGGATGCCGCTGCCCACCCGGTAGCCATTCTTGACCAGGCCGTTAAACACCACCTGGGCAATGCCCTGGTTATAGAGCGGCCCGTAGCGCTTGTCGGCAGACACCCCCACAATTAGCACGTTGCGAATGTTGACCAGTAGGCCCAGCACGCTCATGGGGTTAGCGAAACGCAGCTTGTCGGCGTAGCGCCATAGAAACGACAGGGGGCGGTCTTCGTCCAGGGGCGCGTTCATTACCGAGTAGGGCATGATGCCGCGAATCAGCGCCACGCCCTGGGGCATGTGTGGGGCCAGGGTGTCGAGAAATTCTTCGATGTCGGGTAGGTACTCAAAGCTGGAAATGCCAATGCCGTCGAGATACACCACGTAGCGGCTGACCTGGCTGGGGTCGGCCACTGGCTCTGCCAGTTCGCCCGCGTTGACGGTGGTGTTGACCTCGTCGTCGTACCAGCCCGCCCACCAGCCCAGGGTTTCGAGGGGGGCCAACAGCCCAGCTACCACTAAGGCGACAATGCCAATCCACAGAAAGTTGAGCCCTAGCAGTACCAGGTTGGGCAGCCCGCCCAGCCAGCCAAACCACCACTCGCGAATTGGGCGCAGCAGCGCCAGCACCACCACCGTCAGCACGGCCATGGCCAGCAGCCCCAGGAAGGGTTTGAAGTGGGGCCACAGTCGTTCGCCATTGGGGCCAGGGTCTACAGACATCACAGCACCGCCGCCTGCTGTTGCCAGGGCCGTAGGTTCTCCCGTGACTGCCGCCACCACATTCCCCTGGCTAAAGGCGCTGATGCGTTGGGTAAATTCCTCCTGCCAGCGGGTGGGGGTTTGGGCTAGGTTTTCGCGGTACGAATCGGCCAGGTCGCGACGGTTCGTGACGAGGTCTACTCCGGCGGCCCGGTTGGCAATGCGCTTGCCCAGGCTGGCCAGCGGTTGCCCCACGGTAGTTTGCAAAATTTGCAGCATCACCCAGCCCAAAACTACGTAGTTGAAGGCGTTGCTGAGGCCAAGATTTGCGATCGCCCCAAACCCCACGACCATCGCCAGCAGGTGCCACACCGACAGCAGGTTGAGAATGGGCATGCCCAGGTAGGGCAGCGCCCCTAAAAAACTAAACAACAGCGGTGCGTAGGCCAACCCCAGCACCGTCACCAGGGGCCTCAGGGGCAAACTCTGGGACCAGGGGGCCAGGGTGACCAGCCAGGTGCTCAGTACCAGGGCCAAAAAGCCAAAGGCAAACAGCACCGCATTAATCACCAGGCTGAGCCCAAACCGGGCGGGTCGCACCTGATTGACAAACAAAATAATGCTCTGGCCAATGCCCTGGGAGAGGCCCGCCAGTAGCACTACCAGCAGCGCCAAACGTCTCCCCGCCGGTAGCGTGGTGGCAATGCGAAAGGCTTCGTCGTTGAGGGCAAAGACGTACCCCAGCACTTCCCAGAAGCGATCTAGCATTGGTCCAGCCTCAACGGTGTGTCGAGATTTTACTCCAACGACCGGGGCAAAACTGCCACTGTTAGGTTAAATAAAGGGTTTTTGGCATGCGATCGCGGTCTTCCAGAGACCACAAACCATGTCACCTGCGACCATATGCGCCGCGCGTACGCCCACTAGCGTGCCGCAGGGCACCGATGGCTCTGGTAAGCACAGAGCGGCGATCGCTCGAACCCCAGGGGATGTAGTCTGCACAACTTGACAAATCAAATTTTGTTGAAATAATCGAAGCATCAACTTTTTTTGAAATGAGGCAGGTTGGTCAGGGGGAATGGATTTTGGCCACTGAACCGTTTGCTTGGGTTTTGATGCGATCGCTAAGGGAATAAAACGCATGGTTAGAGTGGCTATCAATGGGTTTGGTCGCATTGGGCGGCTGGTGCTGCGGGCGGGCTGGGCCTTCCCCGAGCTGGAGTTTGTCCACATCAACGAGATCAAGGGGGGGGCTGAGGCGGCGGCGCACCTGCTCAAGTTTGACTCCGTCCACGGGCGATGGGCTCGCGATGTCGAGGCCGTGGGCAGCGAAAAGGTCACCATCGACGGTGTGCCCCTCAGCGTCAGCAGCGGTGCATCCCCCGGAGCCGTGCCCTGGGCCGACTATGGCGTAGACCTGGTGCTAGAGTGCTCCGGCAAGTTTCGCACCACCGAAACCCTGGCCCCCTACTACGACAAGGGCGTCAAAAAAGTGATTGTTGCCGCTCCGGTCAAACAGGGGGCGCTCAACGTGGTCTACGGCATTAACGACCACCTGTACAACCCGGTAGAGCACCACCTGCTAACAGCGGCCTCCTGCACCACCAATTGTCTGGCCCCGGTGGTCAAAGTCATCCACGAAGGACTGGGCATTCGCCACGGGGTGATTACCACCGTGCATAACCACACCAACACCCAAACCATTGTCGACGCCCCCCACAAAGACCTGCGCCGTGCCAGGGCCACGGGCCTGTCGCTGATTCCGACGACGACGGGGTCGGCGACAGCGATCGCCCTGATCTACCCCGAACTGGCCGGCAAACTAAATGGTTTAGCGGTGCGGGTGCCTTTGCTCAATGCGTCGCTGACCGACTGCGTGTTTGAAGTGGCGCTCCCCACCACCGTCGAGGAGGTGAACCAGCTGCTCAAAGCCGCTGCCGATGGCCCACTCCACGGCATTCTTGGCTACGAAACCCGGCCCCTGGTGTCGGTGGACTACAAAGATGATCCGCGTTCTGCCATTGTCGATGCCCTTTCTACCCTGGTAGTGGATGACACCCAGGTGAAAATTCTCGCCTGGTACGACAACGAGTGGGGCTACTCCTGCCGCATGGCCGAGCTGGCCCGCAAGGTGGCCCAGAGCCTCTGATCCCCTAGCTCTGGTGCGAATTCTGGACAGCAGCCTTATTGTTCTGGTCAGCAGCACTATCGAATGGTGGGCAGTGCCCACCCTACCTCTACCTCTTATTGAATGGTGGGCAGTGCCCACCCTACCTCTATGACTCCCTCCACCTTCAAGCCTGAGAGCCTGCGCAACTACGCGATCATCACTGCCGCCTACTGGGGCTTTACCATCACCGACGGTGCCCTGCGGATGATGGTGCTGCTGCACTTTCATGTGCTGGGCTACACGCCCTTTGAGATCGCCATGCTGTTTCTCTTCTACGAAATTTTTGGTGTGGTGACCAATTTTCTGGGCGGCTGGATTGGCTCCCAGGTGGGCATTCGGCAGACCCTCTACGGCGGCATTGCCCTGCAAATTTTTGCCCTGGTGATGCTGAGCTTTTTGAACGCCGACTGGGCGGTGCCGGTGCAGGTGGGTTTTGTGATGCTGACCCAGGCATTTTCGGGCGTTGCCAAAGACCTGACCAAGATGAGTTCTAAGAGCGCCATTCGCCTGGTGGTGCCCAAAGAGGCCGAATCGCGGCTGTTTAAATGGGTGGCGGTGCTGACCGGGTCAAAAAATGCGCTGAAGGGGGTGGGTTTCTTTGTGGGGGCGGCCCTGCTGGAGGGGGTGGGCTTTCGCCCGGCACTGCTGATTCAGGCGGCGGTGCTGGGGGTAATTTTGATCTCTGGGTCGCTGCTGCCTGCGGGCATGGGCAAGATTGGCAAAAAAGTGACCTTTCGCCAGCTGTTTTCTAAGAGCAAGGAGATCAACGTGCTGTCGGCGGCGCGGTTCTTTTTGTTCGGCTCGCGGGACGTGTGGTTTGTGGTGGCACTGCCGGTATTTTTGTACGAGGTGCTGGGCTGGCGGTTTATGCAGGTGGGCACCTATATGGCCATTTGGGTAATTGGCTACGGCATGGTGCAGTTTTTAGCACCCCAGCTATTACGAAAAAACAGCGCCGGGAAAGTGGTGCCCAGGGCCAAGACGATTCTGTTTTGGACCTCAATGTTGACGGCGATTCCCGCCTTTATTGCCCTAATGCTGAGGTTAGGCGTGCGCGGCGACATCGCGGTGACGGTGGGCCTGATTGGGTTCGGCATTGTGTTTGCTTTCAACTCAGCGGTGCACTCCTACCTGGTACTGGCCTACACCGAAGACAAAGACGTGACCCTGAATGTGGGCTTTTACTACATGGCCAACTCGGGCGGGCGGCTGCTGGGCACGATTACCTCGGGGCTGTTTTACCAGTGGTTTGGCCTGGTGGGCTGCCTATGGGTGTCGAGTCTGTTTGTGCTGGCGGCGGCGCTGATCACCACTAAGCTGCCCGATCCTAAAGTCAGGAACCCCGTAGGGGCGTAGCATGCTACGCCTCTACATCCAAAGAATTGTAAGGGAGCCTTTACTGCACGCTTACCTCGGCTAAACTGTAACTATCGCTACAGTTTGGAGTCGAAATGATGGAACCTAAAAATTCGGGTGAGCGGCGGCAGGTAATTGGCGAACTGCGCCACCAGCTGCGGTTTGCATCGCCCCAGGAGCGCGATCGCATCCGCCAAGAGCTTAACTTTTGGGAAATGCGGGGTCGCTAACCCTGAGAAAGCGTGGGCAGCAGCAGGGTAACAAAAAAGTACACCAGTGCGCCCGTAAACACATAGCTATCGGTGCGGTCTAGAATACCGCCGTGGCCGGGGATCAGGGCTCCAGAGTCTTTGACCCCGGCATCTCTTTTCATCAGCGATTCGGTTAGGTCGCCCAGTAGGCTAGAGGTACCCACCATGAGGCCTAGAGCAGCTCCAGTCATTAGCCAGAAAGGCCATTGCAGCCAGTAGCTGCCGACAATGGCTACGACCGTACTGCCCAGCATGCCAAAAGCTGCCCCCTCTACAGTTTTCTTCGGGCTGATGTTTGACAGCGGCGTGCGGCCAATCATTTTTCCGGCGGTGTAGGCCCCAATGTCGGAGGCCCAGATACAGGCAAAGGCCAGCAGGGTGATCACTAGCCCATAGGGAAGCGCATTGAGGTCAGGGGGCCAGGTCTCGGGCCAATAGCCGCCTAGGGGCAGAGCGGTTGCACTGGCATCGCCGAGATCTCTTAGGCGCACCCAAAAGCTGGGTAGGTAGCCACCGTAGAACAGGCCCAAAATCGATGCTGCCACGTCGGCAATCGTGGCGACCTGGGGTTGAAACAGCAAATAAAAACAGATAAAGGTACCGCTGATGGGCAGCAGCGCATCGGCCAGGTTGGGTGACAGGTGGGCGGTGATGAGCAACAGCTGGCTGACGACCAGGGTAGTTTTGGTCGCCGGCAAAATGCCCTTTGCCTTGACTAGCGCAAAAATTTCGAGCTGACCCAAAAAGATCAGCACCCCAAACCCCAGGGTAAAGTACCAACCCCCCAGCCCAATCATGGTCAGGGCAACCACAATGGCGACCAATCCGCTAATTATTCGAGGCCAGGGCATAGGCGAGGGTACAGAGGGGTTGTGCAAGCGTTGTCTACTATCTGAGGGCAGGGCCTGCCATGCAGCTTATTACACTGTGCCACATTCCCCTACGGGCACTGTCAAAAAACTAGGGGCATGCCTGGCTCACGATGGGGCTGGCCAACTCGGGATAGCCCGCTTCGATCAAGGCGCGATCGCGAATTCGGCACGAGTCACAGCGCCCACAGGGCACAGCCCCACCCTCGTAGCATGACCAGGTTGCGGCGATCGGTACCCCCAGCGCCACAGCCCGCCGCACAATATCCACTTTAGAGTCTGTCACCAGGGGGGCCACGAGCTGGGGCGCATGACCCTCTAGCCCCGCCTTGGACGAAAGCTGCGCCAGCTGCTGAAACGCCGCCAGGTACTCAGGCCGACAGTCGGGATAGCCGGAATAATCGACCGCGTTGATACCCAGGTACACCGCTTTGGCCCCCTTGGCTTCAGCCAGAGCCAGAGCCAGGGCGATAAACACCGTATTGCGCCCCGGCACATAGGTGGAGGGAATGCCCGCCTCAATGTCAGCTTGGGGGGCTGCCTGGGGCAGGGTCTGGGTCAAGTCGGTGAGCGATGACGCGCCCCACTGGGCCAGGTTGACATCGATAAAGCGGTGATCGGCGATCGCAAAATGCTGTGCCACCGCCTTCGCCGCCTCTAGCTCTCGCTGGTGCCGCTGACCATAGTTGAAAGACAGAGCGGTGAGGGCAAAGCCATCGGCGATCGCCTGAGCGGCAGCGGTAGCCGAGTCGAGGCCACCAGAAAGTAACACAATCGCGGTTGGGTGGGACATGGGTATGGGTTCGGGTATTGGGTATCGGGTATCCCCTCCTGGGAGGGGCAGGGGTGGGTTGTTCGGGTTCCGGGTATCGGGTATTGGGTATTGGGTATCCCCTCCTGGGAGGGGCAGGGGTGGGTTGTTCGGGTATCGGGTATCCCCTCCTGGGAGGGGCAAGGGTGGGTTGTTCGGGTTCCGACTTGGCAACCTGCCACCTAGCCCCCGCCCCCGCCCCCTAAATCCCCAAAATTGCCCCCGCCACATTGAGATAGATCAGCACCCCGAGCACATCTACCGCCGTGGTAATGAAAGGGGCCGACATCAGCGCGGGGTCAAATTTGAGTGCCTTAAACAAAAACGGCAGGGCCGACCCCGCGAAGGAGGCCAGCACCGAAATTGCAATCAGGCTAATGCCCACCGACAGGGCCACACCCCAGTCGCCCTGGAGGAAGTAGGCCCACACCGTGACGGCGATACCCAGCAGCACCCCCAGCATGGCTCCGGCTAGGGTTTCGCGCCAGACGATATTCACCATTTGCGACGACCTGACTTCGTCAGTATTTAAGCCGCGAATCACCACTGTTGACGATTGGGCACCGACGTTGCCCCCGGCGTCAATTAGCAGCGGAATGAACGCCGCCAAAATCACCACCTGTTCAAGCAGTTCTTCCTGCCCTTTGATCACGGCGCTGGTGCCGGTGTTGGTAATTAGCAAAATAAACAGCCACACCACTCGCTTGCGCGCCACGGTGATCAGATTGGTTTGAAAGTAGCTGTCGCCGCCGCTCTGCACCCCGCCTGCGGTATAGATGTCTTCGGTGCCCTCGGCTTCGAGCACGTCCATCAGGTCATCAATCGTGACAATGCCGACTAGGCGCTGCTCGCTATCGACCACGGGCAGCGCCAAAAAGTCGTAGCGCTGAATCAGGCGGGCCGCTTCTTCTTGGTCGGTGTCGGTGTGCACGTAGACCATCTCGCGCCGCATCAGGTCTTGTAGGGTCCGATCGGGCTGGGCTACCACCAGATCGCGCAGCGAGAGGGCACCAATTAGGTGGCGAGAATCGTCGAGCACGTAGAGGGTGTAGATGGTCTCGGAGGTTTCGGCCAGGTGGCGAATGCGATCGAGGGCCTGCTCGACGGTGAAGGTTTCGCGCAGGGCCACAAACTCTGAGGTCATAATCCGCCCGGCGCTGTCGGGGGGGTAGCCCAGTAGGCGGGCGGTGGCCTCACGCTCGGCGGGGCTGAGCTGCTGAGTGAGCCGCTTCACCACCTTGGCAGGCAGTTCGTCGAACAGCCGGGCGCGATCGTCGGGCGACATGCGATCGATGATTTCTAGCAGCTCGGGGTTTTTAAAGTCTTCGAGCAGCGACTGCTGCACTCGCCCCGGCAAATACTCGTATACCTCGATCGCCTCATCCTTGGGCAACAGGCGAAAGGCCACCGCCTGAAGGGTTTCGGGCAGCTCGTCAATGGCGTCGGCTACGTCAGCAGACTGCATCGGCTTCAGCAAGGCCTGGGCTGCGTCAAAGCGGCCTGCCTCGAGCAGCGTTTGCAGTTGTGCTTGGGCGGCCTCGTTAATCATGGCTTTCCCTAGGTGTCATGGCTCTGCGGCACGGTAGTTAGGATAGCCCAATTTAGGCAATCCTCGGGTGGCGTCGAGGGTATCTCGCCTGCCGCTGCGAGAGTTAATTCTGGTGTCGAACCCGGTCTGGGCCAAGCCCTACCCCTTACCGTAGAGGTATTGGCCTGGGCTTATTCTGGCGCTCTCCCCCAATCTCTCTTGGCTACGTCTGTCGATGGAAGCCCAGGTTTAGAAATTGGACTAGGGTAATAAATTAGCCCCTTCCTTTTGGCTGATTTGAGTGACCAGGCTCTTAAGGAGATTTCTAGAAAAGAAGCTCCCCGCTGTATCCGACGACTGTAGCCACCGTAGGGTGGGCACTGCCCACCATTAGGGAGAAAGTTTTCCAGAAGTCGCCTGAAGCCTAGGCGCATCCTGCCCACCGACGGAGACTCTAGCTGTGACTCAACAGCTTTCGACCCCCAAACCCCAAGACCGCCCCACCCTGATCTGGCACCAGCTTGAAGGCCAAAAGATTACCCAGCAGCTAGGGGTTGACCCCGAGACTGGGCTGTCAGCCCAGGAGGCCCAGTCTCGGCTAGAGCGCTACGGGGCCAACGAGCTAAAGGGTAAGGCAGGCAAGCCCGCGATCGTCTTGTTTTTGCTGCAATTTAATCAGCCGCTGCTCTACATTCTGCTGATTGCCGGTCTAATCAAGGCGCTGCTAGGCTCCTGGGTAAACGCCGGGGTGATCTGGGGCGTGACGGTGATCAACGCCATCATCGGCTTTGTGCAAGAGTCTAAGGCCGAAAACGCGATCGCAGCCCTGGCTTCCTCCGTCACCACCGATGCCATGGTGCGCCGTGACGGCCAGCAGATGCAGGTGTCGTCGCGGGATCTGGTGCCCGGCGACATTGTGCTGCTGACCTCCGGCGACAAGGTGCCCGCCGATCTACGCCTGCTGCGGGGCCGCACCCTGCAAATCAACGAGTCGAGCCTGACCGGCGAGTCGGTGGCGGTGGAAAAGCAGCCCCATTTAGAATCGCTGGCCGCCGATACGCCCCTAGCCGAGCGCCACAACATGGCCTACGCGGGCAGCTTTGTCACCTTTGGTCAGGGCGAAGGCATTGTGGTCGAAACCGGTCTCAATACCGAAACCGGGCGGATCTCGAAGCTGATGAACGAGAGCACTACTCTGGTCACGCCCCTGACCCGCAAGTTTGACCGCTTTAGCAAAACCCTGCTCTACGTCATTTTGGGCGTGGCGGCCCTGACCTTTGCGGTGGGGATGGCTTGGGGCAACTCGCCGCTGCAAATGTTTGAGGCTGCCGTGGCCCTGGCGGTGAGCGCCATTCCTGAGGGGTTGCCCGCTGTGGTCACCATTACCCTGGCGATTGGGGTGTCGCGCATGGCCCGCCGCAACGCCATTGTGCGCAAGCTGCCTGCGGTCGAAACCCTGGGCAGCGCCACGGTGATCTGCTCTGATAAAACCGGCACCCTGACCGAAAACCAAATGACGGTACAGAGTATCTACGCGGGCGATCGCCACTACGATCTGACCGGCGAGGGCTACAACCCCCACGGCGAACTGCGCGACGGCGAAGATAACCCGTTACCCCTCGATGCCATGCCTGCGCCTCTGCGCCAGTGCCTGATCGTGGGCATGCTCTGCAATGATTCCGAACTAGAGCACAAAGATCGCGCCTGGGGCGTGGTGGGCGACCCCACCGAGGGGGCGCTGCTGGTGGCCGCCCGCAAGGCTAAGTTTGACCGCACAGAGCTCAACCACAGCTACCCGCGCATCGACAGCATCCCCTTCGAGTCTGAGTTTCAGTACATGGCCACCCTGCACCAGCAGGATACCGAGGGCCAGTGGCTGCTGGCGAAGGGTTCGGTGGAGGCGGTGGTGGGCCGCTGCGATCGCCTGCTGGGCTCTGACGGTACCGCTGCCCCCCTCGATGATGCAGGGCGCGATCGCATTTTGCTACAGGCTGAGCGCATGGCCTCGCGGGGGTTGCGGGTGCTGGCCTTTGCGGGCAAGGCCTTTCGCGGCCACCACATTGACCACGCAGATCTAAAAGAAGGCATGGCCTTCTTGGGCCTCCAGGGCATGATCGACCCGCCCCGCGCCGAGGCGATCAAGGCGGTGCAGGCCTGCAAGACCGCAGGCATTGAGGTGAAGATGATCACGGGCGACCATAAGGTGACAGCCGCAGCGATCGCCGATCGCATGAACCTGAGCATGCTCGACGAGGTAATCGCCTACACCGGTCGAGACCTGGCCCAGTTAGAACAGTCGGAACTCACCAACGCCGTGCAGAATGGGGCCGTGTTTGCCCGCGTCGCCCCTGAGCAAAAGCTGCGCCTGGTGGAGGCCCTGCAATCGAAGGGCCACATTGTGGCGATGACCGGCGACGGCGTCAACGATGCCCCCGCCCTAAAACAGGCCGACATTGGCATCGCCATGGGCAATGCCGGTACCGAGGTGGCCAAAGAAGCCGCCGATATGATTCTCACCGACGATAACTTTGCCTCGATTGAGGCGGCGGTGGAAGAGGGGCGCAATGTGTTTCGCAACCTGATGAAGGCGATCGCCTTCATTCTGCCGGTCAACGGTGGCGAGTCAATGACCATTCTGCTCAGCGTGCTGATCGGGCGCGGCGACGTACTGCCGATTCTCTCGCTACAAGTGCTGTGGCTGAACATGGTCAACTCCATCGCCATGACCGTGCCCTTGGCCTTTGAGCCCAAGTCGCACAATTTAATGAATCGTCCGCCGCGCAACCCCAACGAGCCGCTGCTCTCCAAAGACTTGCTCAAGCGCATCGTCTTAATCTCAGTATTCAACTGGATTTTGATCTTCGGTATGTTTGAGTGGATTCGCCGCACCACGGGCGACATTCCCCTGGCTCGCACTATGGCGATTCAGGCTCTGGTGGCCGGGCGAATTATCTACTTGCTCAGCATCAGCCAGTTTTGGGCCTCGGTGGCGGCTCGCCTGCGCGGGCTCAAGGTGCCCCTGGGCGATGTCTCGGCGATCGGCTACGGCATTGTGGTGGCGATTATCTTTCAAATCATCTTTAGCCAGGTGGGCCTGATGAACTTCCTGTTCTCTACTGCGCCCCTAACCCTCAACCAATGGCTGATCTGCCTTGGGGTATCGCTGCCGATGATTGTCGTCGCCCTGATTGCCAACCGACTCAACCCGCAAAACTAGCCCACCGCAAAAAATAGCCGCAGAGCGATAGATTTCACCTACAGAAGTAGGGCATGGCCTCGGTTGGTAAAGGTCACCGCCTCGATCTGCCAGTCGGGCTGGTTGATTAGGGTTTCTCGCAAACTGCCCAGCAGCGCCCTTTGCTCGCACATCGACAGCGATTGCAGCACCCGCCCTGCGTCGCGGGCCACTCGCAGGTCAATGGTGACGGTTTTGGTTTCCGGGGCAAAGCTCACCCGGTAGCCCGAAAGGCCGAGACTGGGACTGGCTTGCTCTGCCAAAATTAGAGCCACGGTGTGTTCCATACTCTGGGCCCGGGGTACCTGAATGGGTTCAATCTGGTAGCGATCGCAGGTAGAGTCGAGGGTGTAGAGATCGACCGCCACCGGGTCGGTGGGGATTACCAGCCGCCGGGCGCGGGCCTGCACCGTGTGGCTGGCCGCCAGTAGGGTAGGGGCTGGGCTGGAGAGCGAGGCGAGAAACCGACCCGTGCCAGCGTTGTCGGGGGCGCTTTCGGGGGCATTCTCGGGGGCAGAGGCCGCAGCATCTGTGGGTACAGCAAGGTGTTCTGGCGGCGGTGAAGGGGGAGTGGCCGGGGGTTGGTCGCTGAGGAGGGTGTCTTGGCTGCCAGTGCAGCCGCCTATCAGGCCCAGAATAACGAAGCCAATGACGCCAGAGGCCCAAGGCCAGGTATGGTGATGACGGTGTTTCACTGGGCTTAGACAACGGGTCATGGTAAGTGCTTCCTGGAATCGACGACATATCTTGTCGCTGGCCGATTTTACGGCGGCAGAGTTAGAAACGGTGATGGAAACGGCGGTGAGCTTTTGGCAGGTGCTATCGCGCCGCACTCGTAAGGTGCCCGCTCTCCAGGGGGTGGTAGTCACCAACATGTTTTTTGAGCCCTCAACTCGCACCCGCAGCAGCTTTGAGCTAGCTGCTAAGCGCCTGTCGGCAGATGTGCTCAATTTTGCCCCCGGCACGTCGTCGCTGACTAAGGGTGAGACCATTCTAGACACCGCCAAGACCTACCTAGCCATGGGTACCAACCTGATGGTGATTCGCCACCAGGAGGCCGGAGTACCCCAGGTAATCGCCGCCGAGATGGACCGGCTCAATACTGGCGTAGGGGTGCTCAATGGGGGCGATGGCCTCCATGCTCACCCGTCCCAAGCGCTACTCGATCTATTCACACTGGGGCTGACCCTAAATCCGGAACAACCGACGGCAGCGTTGCTGGCGGGCAAGAAAATTGCCTTGGTGGGCGACATTTTGCACTCGCGGGTGGCCCGCTCTAACCTGTGGTGTCTGACCGCCTGCGGGGCTGAGGTGCATTTGGCGGCTCCCCCTACGCTGCTGCCCCCCGGCTTCGCTGAGGCGTTTAAGACCCAGTCGCCCCTCAATATTCCTCGCGCCATTACCCAGCACAGCACCCTGGCCCCGGCCCTAGAGGGGGCCGACTTTGTCATGACCCTGCGCCTGCAAAAAGAGCGCATGGCCCAGCACCTGCTGCCCAGTTTGCGAGAATACCACCAGGGCTTTGGCATTACCCGCGATCGCATTGCTGCCTGCCAGCCCACGGTCAAGGTGCTGCACCCTGGCCCGGTCAACCGAGGCGTAGAAATTAGCTCCGATCTGATGGATGACCCGGAGCTGAGTCTAATTGGGGACCAGGTCACCAGCGGTGTGGCCGTGCGCATGGCCCTGCTTTACCTGATGGGGGTGGGCCATGGTACCGAGAAGGGCGATCGCTAACCCTGCTGAGCCTGCTGCAATAGAGTATGTAGGGTGTCGAAGGCGTAGGCGTCGAGCTGGCGGGTGAGCAGGGCCGCCAGGGGGCCGTGGTCAGGCGCGATCTGAGCAATGAGTTGGGCCAGTTGATCGCTGTCAAGCTGGAGAATGGCCTGATGCAACTGGGTGAGTAAGGAAACAGGGAGACGGCGCAGGGCGGCGACCCCGTCGATGTCGTCCGGGGGTGGGGCAGCCCCTTGATCCCTAGGGTCGGGGCCATAGGTGTACTGCACCTGGAGGTGTTCGACCAGCTTGGCCAGCAGATAGTCAATTTGAAAGGGCTTACGCACAAAATCGTCGCAGCCAATGTCAAGGGCACGGGCGCGCTCGTCTTCAAAGGCGTTGGCGGTGAGGGCAATGATTTTAGTGGGAGGCTGGCTACAGCTTTCCTCCTGGGCGCGAATGTATTGGGCGGCCTCGTAGCCACTCAACACGGGCATACGCATATCGAGCCAGATCAGCTGGGGCTGCCAGCGTTGCCAGCGGTCGATTGCCTCCTGGCCATTGTTGGCCTCAGAGACCTCAAAGCCCACCGATCGCAGCAGCTGGGACAGCAGGTGGCGGTGGTTGTCGTCGTCATCGACTACCAAAATTCGGTAGCTAGGTTGCCCTGGGGCTAAACCGGTTACCCGAGCCGTTGGTACGACAGTGGCATTGTCAATGGTGTCGGCCACCTCCACGGGCAGGGTGACGACAAACCGGGTGCCCTGACCGAGGTGGCTCTCAACGGTAATTTCGCCTCCCAGCAGTTGGACAAATTGGCGGCTAATGGTGAGCCCTAGCCCAGTTCCCCCCAACCCATTGCCCCCCTGGCCAACCTGTACAAAGGGCTCAAAGAGCTGGGCACAGTCGGTGGGGGCAATGCCAATGCCCGTATCGATCACGCTAAACACCAGCGACAGCGGATCGCCAACATGGGGCGGGGTGAGCAGCGGGTTGGCGGAGGTGACCCCAACCCGCACCTGCCCCTGGTGGGTAAATTTAATGGCATTGCTGACTAGGTTAATGAGCACCTGATGCAGCTTGGGCTCGTCGGCTTTGAGGTAGCGGGGCAGCGTGGGGTCACGGCCAACGGTTAAGCTCAACCCTTTGTTGCGAGCCCGCAGATCAAACATATCGGTTAGAGCACTGACCAGGGCGTCTAGGTCAAAGCCAACAACCTTGAGACTGACCTGGCCCGCCTCAATTTTGGTCATTTCGAGAATGTCGTTGATCAGGCCCAGCAGGTGCTCGCCGCTGCGGTTGATAATGCTGAGCGATTGGCGGTTGTCTTCGCTGATCGCGGCATCGCAGGCCATTAGCTGAGAAAAACCCAAAATGGCGTTGAGGGGAGTGCGCAACTCGTGGCTCATATTGGCGAGAAAGGTGCTCTTGGCCCGGTTGGCCTCCTCAGAGATTTTGACGGCCTGCTCAAGCTCCCAGGTGCGTTCTTGCACCCGCTGCTCTAGGTCTTGGTTGAGCTGCCGCAGGGAGGCTTCTACCTGTTTAAAGTCGGTAATGTCTTCGTAGCAGCCCAGTACGCCAATCACCTCGCCGTCGGTGTTTGTGAGGGGCACCTTGCTGGTGCGCGTCCAAATATTGGTGCCGTTGGCGGTTGAGAGCAGCTCTTCATAGCTCAGCTTGGAGCTTTGGCCAGAGAGAATCTGGGCGTCTTCCGCCTGGTAACGGGCGGCATTGACGGCAAAGCAGAGATCGGCGTCAGTTCGGCCCACGATTTGGGTCGGAGACAGCGAAAAATCTCGGGCAAAGGCCAGATTGCATCCTAAAAACCGCGAGTGCCGATCTTTCCAAAAAACCCGCTGAGGAATGGTGTCTAGCACCAGCTGCATTCTGTTGCGCGATTCTTGCAGTGCCTGTTCAGCCTGCTTGCGATCGCTAATATCGTTGACCACCCCCAAAAAATATCGAGGCTGACCGTCGTCACCATATATTAGCGAGGCCGATAGATTAACCCACACAGCTCGCTGGTCGGCATGGAGATAGCGCTTTTCTAGGGTGATGTGAGTGGCTGTGCCCGCCAGCAGGCGCTGCATGTGGGCCAAGGTGGCTTCAAGATCGTCGGGGTGCACTAGATCCATACAGGTTTTGGTCAGCAGATCGGCAGCGGTGTAGCCGACTGTGGCACAGAACTTTTGGTTGACCTGCACAATGTGCCCATCTAAGGTTGTCTCGATAATGCCCAAGGCCACCTGCTCAAAGGTGCAGCGCAGGCGCTCTTCGCTAGCTTGCAAAGCCTGGGTGCGCTCGTTAACCCGCTGCTCTAACTCGGCGTTGAGCTGTTTGAGCGCCAGTTCAGCCCGTTTGAGGCCGGTAATATCGGTAGTGGTGCCAAAGAAGAGTTCTGGCTGGCCCTGCGCGTCTCGCTTAAGCTGCCCCCGCGACAGTACCCAAATGACCGATCCATCGCTGTGCAGTAGGCGGTACTCCATCCGAAACTCGGTCTGGTTGCCACTGATAACCCCTTGAATGGCCTCACTCAGAGGCGTACGATCCTCGGGGTGCAGCAGTGTGAGCCACTGATCGAGACGGTCATCAATGTCGGCATCGGCATAGCCAACCAGTGCCTTAATGCTGGGGTCGAGGTAGCCAGTCTGGGTGGCAATGGTGAGCTCCCACACTCCGGCCCGAGCCGCCTGGGTCGCCCGTTGGTAGCGTTCTTGCACCTGGGCTAGGGCCAGCTCTGTCTGCTTGGTCTGGGTAATATTTTGGGTGATGCCTAAGACTCGTTCTAGATCGCCGGTTGGGCTGTAAATCCCCTGCCCCTTGAGCCTGAGCCAGACCAGGGCACCATCGCTCAGGTAATAGCGATAGTCTTCGGAAAAGGATTCCCCCGTAGCCAGGGCGGTGTCGATGGTGGCAACCACGCGATCGCGATCGTCTGGGTGAAGGCGATCGCGCCAGTGCTGACCAATGTTCTCTAGCCCCAGGGGCAGCTCGAGCAGCTCGAGCATCTTGAGGTTCCAGTCGTACTCGCCCGTGGCCGGGCACCAGCTCCAGGTCCCAATGCCCGTCAAGTCGAGGCTGAGCCGCCGCCACAGCTCGTTCTGGCTGATCTGGGTCTCAAGGTACCTGCGCTCGGCTGCTTCACCCTTATTCTCGCTGGTGTCTAGGACCAATGGCCCCTCCGCCGGGGTAGCCCGCAGCTGCGCCAGCTGCCGCTCCTGGTCATAGCAGCGCAGGGCCGCAGTTACCGTAAACTCAAGGTCGCCCTGCGTCCACGGAACGGGCAGGCAGCGATAGAGGTGCCCTGCGGGAATCGGGGTAGTTTCACAGGAGGGCGGTTCACCCAGCACCAGGGTGAGCGCCTGGGGAACGCGATCATAAAAAGTCTGAAACCAGGTGGCTGTCGCCAAGCTTTGGTCGACAATGGCCAGAGGGATGTCAATGCCCTGGCTTAGGCAGTCATCTACCTGGGCGATCGCCGCTGCCGCTGTTGTGGCTAGAGCCAGCGACACCTCCGCCAATACCCCCGCGAGCTGAGCCTGTAAGTCCTGTAGCACTGGGGGATGGTCGCTGAGGCAGAGAATCGTACCGGTACGCATAGCAGGTTTCAGAAGAGATCTCCCCATCGGGGTCAAGCGATATATTTGACAACGTTGGACTGACTGGGGATGTAGACCACCTCAGAGGGCGGAGCAGCCTGAAGGGTAAAGTAAAACGTGCTGCCCTGATCTAGCTGTGACTCAGCCCAAATGCGACCTCCGTGAAGCTCGACGATCTTTTGACAGGTGGCTAGGCCAATGCCGCTACCGGCGTAGGTTTCGGCACTGTGAAGGCGGTGAAAAGCTTCAAAAATTTGCCCCAGGTGCTCTGGCGCAATGCCAATGCCATTGTCGTGAATGCCAAACCGCCAGCCTGCGGCCTCGGCCTCGGCGGTAACCGTGATCTGGGGTACGGTGCCTGGCCGAGAAAACTTGAGGGCGTTGCCAATCAGATTTTGAAACAGCTGCAACAGCTGTACGTCACTACCCATCACCGTTGGTAAATGGCCATAGCTCAACTCAGCCTGGGCGTCGGTGAGGGCCACCTTGAGATTGAGCTTGACCTGGTGCAGCAGCATGTTGCCATCGACGGGAGTAAAGGCGGGTACCCACTGCCCTGCCTGGGCGTAGGTTAGCCAGTCTTGAATCATCTGCTGCATGCGATCGCTAGCGGTCAAAATATTGTCGAGGTAGGGCTGAGCTGGCGACTGCTGGATGGGGGGATAGGCTAAACCCATCAGCTTGGCATAGCCCATAATGCTCTGCAACGGCTGTTGGAGGTCGTGGGACACTATCGAGGCAAATTGCTCTAGCTCTCGATTCGATCGCATCAGCTCTTCGTTTTGATCGACGAGCTGCCGTTGCAGCCGCCGCAGTTCTAGCTGGTGGGCAATGCGAGCCAACACCTCGGCCTCTTGAAAGGGTTTGGTAATATAGTCAGCCCCGCCAGCCGCAAAGGCTTTGACCTTATCGATCGCATCGTCAAGGGCGCTGATAAAGATGATCGGCACCGCCTGGGTTTTGGGGTCGGCCTTCAGCCGTTCGCAGACCTCATAGCCGCTCATCTCAGGCATTTTGATGTCTAGCAAAATCAAATCTGGCGGTGCTGTCTGAGCCGCCGTAATGGCCCACTGTCCCGTAAGTGCTTTGCGTACACCGAGGTGATTGCGGCTGAGAATGGCCGAGAGCAAGCGCAGGTTATCGGGAGTGTCATCCACAATCAAGATATCGCCCTGCGCGGTGTCACTGGCAGCGCCGTTGCTACCGTTACTGGCAGTGCCATTGTTAGGGGAGTTCATGGGGGGGCTCCTGCATTGATCCCAAGTAATTTCTCAAGTTTATAAAACCTTAATAACTACCTTTAAATAACTACCCCTAGTTGAGGTCGTTGCGACTAACCCCCTGGCCATCAACGTTTTCTCCGGAGCTGTGCTTGGTTATGGATAGCAGAGCCGTTAAGCGCCCTGGTACGAGGTTAATTAATAATCGTGTATTCATCACTATTTTTCCCTAAACGGTAAAGCATTAACCAGCCAATAGACTTAAAACGTAAAGGCCAATGTAAAGCTCTCAAGAGCATTCTCCCGCCTACAGCCCCTGGGCCATGGCGGGTCGACTCCTCCAGTAAACTGAGGCTAAGCCCAACGAGTCTCAGGGCCGACGTTGGTGGAGAGCCGCCGAGCAGCGTCGCTACATTTGTTCCACTGAATTAGCGGATCGGATCAACCTGGCTACTGCTGGCTACCTAAGGACGAATCATCCTCTGTACTTTAACGCTAGCCTGGCTGAGCTGACTCGGGCTAAACCGCTAGCCGAGGATCGTTGGGTCATTGCCTTGGCCCTTAGGCCAGTACTTTTGCTTAGGGTGCAGTTGGTGGTGAGACGGTTAAGATCTCGTTGAGGTGGTGAGCGCTATGAAAATTCTTCTTGTTGACGACGATGACCTATTGATTCAGCAGCTCACCGCTGATCTCCTCGCCCAAAACTATGTCGTCGACACCACCACTAACGGCCTATCGGGGTGGGAATATGCCACTGCCAATCCCTACGATCTGATTGTTCTAGATATCAATTTGCCGGGATTAGACGGGGTATCGCTGTGTCAGCGGCTACGCCAGGTGGGCTATTCTGGCGCGATCTTGCTGCTGACGGGGCGCAGCAGCAGCAGCGATAAAGTCATGGGGCTAAATGCTGGGGCTGACGACTACCTGGTCAAGCCCTATACTCTGGCCGAACTAACGGCCCGCCTGCGGGCGCTGCTGCGGCGACCAACCCTGGTGAGTGATCCGGTTTTGCGCTGGGGCGATCTACAGCTCGACCCCAACGCGGGCCTGGTGACGGTGGCTGGCCGGGGGGTGGTGCTCTCCCCCAAGGAGTATGGTCTGCTAGAGCTATTTCTGCGCAATCGCGATCGCATCTTTAGCAACACCGTGCTGCTGGAGCGGCTCTGGAGTATAGACGAATCGCCTGGGGAAGAAACCATTCGCACTCACATTAAGCGGCTACGGCGCAAGCTCAAGCAGGCTGGGGCCAACGACCTAATCGAAAATGTCTATGGTATGGGCTATCGACTAAAACCTGACATTGCGGCAGATTCAGGCCCCGACCCCGACCCATGCCCCGATCAGTCCGGTGCTCCAGCCGCCGCTGCCCCAACCGTAACCGCCGATCAGGCTGCCGCGGCCCGGGCCGCAGCGATCGCTGCCCTTGAGCGCTTTCGCCCCACCATTGACGAACGCATGGCGGCGCTGCACCACGCTGTTACCGCCCTAGACAACCACCAGTTGTCTCCTGAGGTGCAGACGGCGGCCCTAGGCGCAGCCCACAAACTGGCCGGCACCCTGGGGCTGTTTGGCTATGGAGCCGGGACAACCCTGGCTCGTCGCCTCGAAGACTGGCTCCAACAGCCCAACCTGGCCCAGAGCAAAACCTTTTGCGGCCTGGTTACCCAACTGGAGCAGCTGCTGCGATCGCCGCCGCCGCTCGATGCCGCCGCTCCAGGCCATCCTCCAGGGGCACCCCAACCGGCACTCCAACCGGCACCCCAACCGGCCATAGTGCCCCTACCGCCGACCCAGGGCGATCGGGTGCGGGTAGTTGCCGTCGACGACGACCCGATGATCTTGGCCCAGCTACAAACCCTCCTAACCCCCTGGGGGGTCGATGTGGCGGTGCTCCAAGACCCCTGCCAGACCCTGGCTACTCTGACCGCTAACCCGCCTGACCTGCTGCTGTTAGACCTCGATATGCCGCTTCTCCACGGCCTTGACCTGTGCCACCAGCTGCGCCAGAGCGATCGCTGGCAGACCCTCCCGATTGTCTGCCTGACCGCCTGCCGTGATGCTGCCACTCTCTACCGGCTCTACCAGGCCGGAGCCGATGACTATCTGCCTAAACCGGTGATTGAGCCGGAACTGGTGAGCCGTATTTTTCATCGGGTTGAGCGCGGTCGTCTGCTGCAAACCCTGGCGGGCACCGATCCCCGCACCGGCTTGGCCAATCGCCAGAAAGCCACCATCGAGCTAGAGCTGTTGCTGAGCCTAGCCCAGCGTCAGCAACAGCCCGTGACGGTGGTGGTGGTGCAGTTGCGTCCCAGCCCTCCCGTTCCCGAGGATTGCTCCGCCCAGCATGGCCTAGACAAGGGCGACGAAACTGCTCTAATGGCCACTCTGGGCCAAGGGTTGCTGGGCTTAGGTGGTCAGGCTGAGGTGACTTCCTGCTGGGGGCCGCGCGAGTTTCTGCTGAGCCTGTGGGGCACCGACGGGGCTGGGGCCCAAACCTGGCTGCGTCGCACCCTTGCACCGCAGTTAGTAGAGCCGCTCCGTTCCTATTCCTTGGCGCTGGGCACTATGGCGTTGGGCATTGGGGCGTTGGGCACTATAGACCTTGTTCTAGGTGCAGCGACCTTTCCTGCCGATGGCCAAACGCTGCAATCGCTCTATAACCAGGCCAGTGGTCGCGCGGCTCCCTGCAATGACTGGCTGAGCCTGCCCTAAGCGAGTCGGCGGCAGACCTAGGAACTAGAAATGGCCAATTGTATCAGGGTTTTTACAACATCTTACAGAGCTTATGACTATGGCCGCCAAACGTATTTTGATTATCGATGACGAAGCCGATGTGCGGGAAATTGCTAAGGTTAGTCTAGAAATAACTAAAAACTGGGATGTAGCCACCGCTGCCTCTGGTGAGGAGGGTGTAACTCTAGCCTCAACCTACCACCCCGACGCCATTCTGCTCGATGTGATGATGCCTAAGGTAGATGGCCTAGCCACCCTGGTTAAGCTAAACGAAAACATAAATACCTGTAAGATTCCAGTCATTTTATTGACAGCTACGATTCGATTGGCGACCCAACCTGCTTATGTAGAAGCCGGGGCTAAGGCCGTATTAATTAAGCCCTTTGACCCAGCCCTTTTAGGCGGCCAGATAGAATCAGTATTGGGGTGGTAATGGGCTGGGTCGGCCAAATGTAGCGATTGCCATCTAAACTGGGCAGCCCTGTTCACAAAGGTGTCACATTCTTTTTTTAGTCTTACAGGGTAGCTATCACCAGAACAGCCCGTGCTCCCCTTAATTGTGGTCGAAAATTTGGTCTCCCCCTTCAAATTTTGGCATGAAGGCATTCATGTCGGCATGCTCTACCGCAACGATTTTTATATGATCTTGCAGAAATTTGATAGCGTCGACCGTACCCAGGCCCATGCTAAAGCCACCGAAGAGAGTAACAAAGGATTCAAGGTCTGCATTACGGTCTCTAAAACCCACTACACGGTGTGGGTCGAGATGCGATCGCGGATGCCCTCCATCCCCGCTCCTGTCCCCTGCCTCGTTAGCTAACGCCCCCTCGCCCCCTGCCCCCGTTGCTATGTTGTTCAGCATCTGCCATGGCCTACCCTACCTTGACTCATCCCGCCGAAGCCACTGAAGACCCTACTTTAGCGATTGACTGTGCCCATCCCTTTGACGATATTTCACTGTTAATCTGCCACGAGCTTAGAACCCCGCTCACCTCAATTCAAGGGGCGCTCAAGCTGCTTGGGTATCAACAATCGGGCTCCTTGTCAGATGATGGGCAACGACTGCTGACGATCGCAATCAACAACGCCGACCGGTTGACTCGCCTGGCCAATGCCCTAGAAACTCACCCAGTGCAGCTGCTCACCCTCCTCTCTAACGCCGAGATAGACTCGCTGCAACTAGAGAATGAGCTTCACCAAGCCGTAGCCCAGCAGGAAATTTATCTGGCCTATCAGCCCATTGTGGCTACCGATACCCATCAAATTATTGGTCTAGAAGCCCTAGCCCGCTGGCGCCATAGCAGCCGTGGAGATATTTCCCCTGAGGTGTTTGTGCCGCTGGCCGAAAAAACCGGCCTGATCTATTCTCTAGGTCTTTTCCTGCTAGAGCAGGCCTGCCAGCAGCTAAATCGATGGCAAAGTGAGTTTCCCTCGCCCTCGCCCCTGACCATGAGCGTCAACCTGTCTGCGGTACAGCTGCTCCAGCCCCAGTTAGCGGCTCAGATCGATCAAATTTTGCAACGCCATAGCATCGCCCCTAGCAGCCTGAAGATCGAGGTGACCGAGAGTGCCCTGATTGAAAACAAAACCCTGGCCCTCAATACCCTGGCTGACTTACGGCGGCTTGGCATTCAGCTCTATATCGATGACTTTGGCACGGGCTATTCCTCCCTGGGGCGTCTGCAAGACCTGCCCTTTGACACGCTCAAGATCGATCGATCGTTTATTCGCAACAAAAACTGGGCTATGAGCGAAGCCATTTTAATCATGGCTGAGAAGCTGAACCTCGATGTGATTGTCGAAGGCGTTGAAACCTTAGAAGACATGACGTCACTACAGAAGCTGGGTTGTATTAAGATGCAGGGTTACTACTTCTCGCCCCCTAGAGACAGCACAACGATCACCACCATGCTGGCTCAGCAGGCGCTAGGCAACGTCCCCAACTTGGTTCAGGAACTGCTCTCTGCTGTGTCTATGGCCTGACGCCAAGCTCCCAGCGCAGTGGCGTATAGCCATCGCTTTAGGGGTATTGGTCATATCCTGACGGTTTTGGCGATGGCTATAACCCCGATACCCAGCCGGCGGATGACGTAGGGGCAAACGGTGTTTGCTCAACCCCACCGGGGCTAGCCAAGTCAGATTTAGTATTATTTCAGGGTGGATTCCCGCAGAGGCGGGAATGACGGGCATGTCCCTAGCGTTACGAATCATGCAGGCTAGAGTGCTCAGCTCCTATCGGGGGAGGCGCTAAGCTTCCACTAGCTCACGGAACCAGTTATCGCTCCAAAGTTCGTCAAAAGCGGGCTCGGTGCGTGCCTCTTCGCGGTAGTCAGGGTCGAGGCGCACGGCCTGCTGTAGCGCTTCCATGGCGTTGTCAAACTGGCGCTGGAGGGCGTAGCAAAGGGCTTTGTTGTAGTGGGCTTTGGGATAGTCGGGGTCGAGGGCGATCGCCTGATCAAAGCTCTTGATCGCATCGTCATCGCGGCCTAGTTTGACCAGGGCCAGCCCCCGGTTATCCCAGGCTTTGGGGGCATCGGGGTTGAAGCGGGTGGCTTTGTCGAAGCTGGCCAAAGCGTCGTCGTAGCGCTCTAGCTCAATCAGCGAGAGTCCCCGGTTGAGCCAGGCGATCGCATCGTTGGCCTGATACTCTACGGCTTTATCAAAGGAGTTAAAGGCTTCCTCGTGCTGCTGCAAAATACCGTAGGATACGCCTCGGTTGACCCAGGCTTCGTGGTATTCGGGGTGAATCTCTAGGGCTCGGTCGAAGGCGGTAATGGCGTCTTCGCGGCGCTTCAGCCGGCTCAGCACCATGCCCCGGTTAAGCCAGGCTTTGGCGTCGTTGGGGGTGATGGCGGTGAGCTGGTCAAACACCGTCAGGGCGTCTTCGTGGCGGCGCAGTTCCCGCAAAATCAGCCCCTTTTGCAGCAGAGCGCCAGTGTGCTTGGGCTCTAGCTCCAGGGCATGATCGAGCGAATCAACGGCGGACTCAAGCTGCTCTAGGGCCTGCTGAGCCTGGGCGCGGTTGAGCCACACCTGGGTGTTGACCGGCTGAATCTCTAGGGCTTTGTCGTATTCGGCCACCGCTAGGGCATAGTCGCCCGCCGCGAGATAGCGATCGCCCTGGCCAATGTATTCGTCGGCAGTGAGAAAGAGCTGGGGCCGGTTGGTTTCGAGGCGGGTGAGTTTGTCGGTGAGGGTGGCAAACTGCTGTCTGGCCTCGCTCATAAACGAGTCGGCCAGGTACTGGGGCGAGACTTCGCCCAGCCGCTGCATAATGTCGTCTTTTTGGTGCTGGGCCTCGGCGGCGATCGCCTCTAGGCGCACCCGGTAGCTCTGCTGCAAGTCGCCCAGGCGACCCAGGGTGACCTCGCGCCCGGCCTCAATGTCGGCCTCAAGCTGGGCAAAGCGCTCGGCCATCTCGGCCATCAGGCCATCGAGCTGGGTGCGGGCGGCGGCCTCTCGCTCGGCGGTGGTGGTACCTAGGGTGGCCAGGTCTTCGCTGAGGCGGGTGTCAAAGCTGTCGATTTTATCGAGAACGCGATCGCGGCGGGTAAAGATGACCTCCCGCACCTGCCCCAGCTGTTCGGTAAAGGCCGTTTCTAGCGATCGCAGGCTATCGATGACCTGAAGCTGCTGCTCACCTGCTGCCTCCTGCAACACCCGCACCTGCTGGCGAAAGGCGTTGGCGGTTCCCTCTACATCGGCCAACAGGGTAGAGCGCTGAATTTCGGCCTCAGTGGCCATCTGACTGAGTCGACTCTGCAATTCCTGGGCGGTGCGCTGAAAGTCGTCGAGGGTGTTGTGCTGGCGGGCATCCACCTCTGTGCGCGCGGTGGTGAACCGCTCTAGTGCGTCGTCTGCGGCCTGCCGCAGATCGCCCAACAGCGTATTTTGTCGGTTTTCAATATCGATTTTGAGACCGCCAAACTGGGCCAAAAACTCGTCGGCCTGGCGGCTGAGATCGGCCAAAATGCGGCTGCGCTGGGCATCGACCTCGCTGCGCAGGTTGGCAAAGCGTGGGGTAAATTCGTCGATGGAGCGCTGAATAGTTTGCAGGGCCAAGTCGCGTTCGCCCAGGGCGCTGACTTGCAGCTCGCTGAGCTGACGACTGATGTCTTCGGTTTGGCTCTGGAGGCGGGTGAGACTGGTTTGGCGCAGGGCCTCTAGGGCCTCGGCAATGGCGGCAGCCTGGCGCTCTACCTGGTCGCTGGCCTGGGTAGTAAGCTGCTGGCGCAGGTCGGCGAGGGCCGCCATAACGCGATCGCGCTCTTCCTGCATGGCCAAAGTCAGGGTGCCCATCTGGTCGCTAAAGCTGGTTTCGGCGTTGCCAATTTTTTGCAGCACCGCATCCTGGTGCACTTCTACATCGCTGCGCAGGCGGTTGACGTCGCGCAAAAAACCGGTCTGGTTTTCTTCGAGGGTGCGAAACACGACATCGCGCTGGAGCTGGGTGTCTTTGCGCAGGGTGGTGATTTCGTCATCGGCGGTGGCCCGCAGCCCGGTGAGGTGCCCGACAAAATTGGCCTCGGTAGACTCTAGCTTGACCTGCAAGTCGCTCAGGGTTGACTGCCAGTCGTTGATGGTGCGGGCCTTAAACTCAGCCAAGTCATCCACCAGCCGATTGAGCACCTGCTTTTTGGTGACGGCTTCTTCCTGAAAGCGATCGGTGCGGCTGTCGAGCTCAGCGGCGCGTTCTTTGGCCTGGGCCAAAATATAGTCGAGATCGCGGGTGGCGGTTTGAATCTTGGTTTCTAAATCGGTGATGTCGTTGATCTGGTTGCGCACCACCACAGACACTTCTTGAATCACCGATCGCCGCAGCAGCCACAGCATCGCCACCCCGATGCCCAGCAGCAGCAGTAGCGTGCCCAGCATGACAAAAAACAGAGTGGTAGCCCGGCGAAAGGCCAGATCGGTTTCTGTGCTCAGGCGCTCTAGCTCGGCGGTAGTGGCCACCTGGGCCAGCAGCCTAGCATTTGGGGCCTGGGCCACCCTGGGAACAATGGCTTGGGCGGCCAGACTGGGGGTATCTGGGGTCGCAGCCCGTGCGGGCAACCCAGACCGCACCACTACCCCACCGCTGATCCACATCAGCGCCAACAGTAATAAGGGGCGGGGAACATCGGCCAGGGAACGCATGGGCTGCCTCATCAGGACTTTCCTAATGGAATATGCCTAGGATACCTGATACTTCAAAGGGTTAGGGCACAGCCTAGGAACATTTGCGCTGGGGTTGACCACCGCTAGAAGCCATAGTTGTAGCCGTTGGGCAAGATGGTGGTGCGATCGCAGCAGCTGTCGGTGAGGTCTGCCCCCACGGCCCGGAACAGGTTGCAGCGGTTGAGGTTAGCGTTGGCGAGGTTAGCTCCCTCCAGCTTGGCCCCACTGAGGTTAACGCCGGTTAGATTAGCCTTGATTAAGCTGGCCTGGCGCAGGTCGGCCCCGCTCAGATTGGCTCCTTCAAGATTGGCCTGGCTCAGGTTAGCCCCTCGCAGGTCGGCCCGGCCCAGGTCGGCCCCAACCAGCACTGCCTCGCTTAGGTCAGCCCCGTAGAAATTAATGTCGCCTAGCTGAGCCCTCACCAGGCTGGCCCCCCGCAGGTTGGCCAGGCTGAGGTTGCCGTAGGGCATGTAGCTTTCGTCTAGACAGCTACCCTGCAAGTTGATCTGGCGCAAATCTGCCTCAAATAAATGGAGGCCGGCCAAATTGATCGCCGAAAACCCCCGCTCACCCTTTTGATAGGCTCCTAGTAGGGCCTCTTTAGTAAATCGATCCATTGGTGTCGAAACCAGGCTTAGCGCCTAAGTATTTCTGCTTAACTAAACGACAGAAACACTGTAAGCGCTTAACGTTTTGCAACAACAGAGCGTTAAGAATCTCTTCAGGTTCTGGCGGAGTAACTCCAAAGCTACGGTCCCGCTGCCGATCTGCAGATCTAAGGACAGTGAATTGTTTGGGTCCGTCTAGGCTACCCACCCCGCGCTTACCGCTCACTGGCTCCACTCTCCCGATTGGCCATTCCCAATCCCCTAGGCTTGGATAGAATTTAGACAACCGCTGCGGTGGTTTGCGATCGCTACTCTATGTCTCTGGCCATGCCCGATGCCTTGGTTTCCATTGCCCAGCACTATCACAGCCGTACTAAGTACGATCCTGATACTTTGACCACTAAGGCGCGGCCCCTCGACTACAGTCGTCAGCCCAGCCCGTTTAAGACCTATCGCGTGGGGGCCGAGATCGATCTCAAGCCCTACCTAGAGGAGGACAGCCCCGGCAAAGGTAGCGAGCAGCTGGACTGGATGCGGCTGTCTAGGCTGCTGATTAATGCCTACGGGCTGACGGCCAAGTTTCCCACGGTGACGGGGCAGACCTTCTACCTGCGATCGGCACCATCGGCGGGGGGGCTCTACCCGGCGGAAGTCTACCTGATTTCGCGCGGTACTCGGCTGCTGCCCGCTGGGCTCTATAACTACCAGGCTCGCAGCCACACCCTCTGGCGCTACTGGGAAGACCATGTGTGGCAGGGGCTGCAAGAGGCCTGTTTCTGGCACCCGACCCTAGAGTCTACTCACCTGGCCCTGGTGGTGACGGGGATGTTTTATCGCTCTGCGTGGCGCTACCAAGACCGGGCCTACCGGCGCATTTGCCTCGATATTGGTCATCTGTTGGGCAATGTCGAACTGGCCAGCGCCATCGTCGACTACCGCCCCCACCTGATTGCTAGCTTTGCCGATCGCGCCATTGCCAAACTGCTCTACCTCGACCCGGCGGTGGAGGGTGCCCTGGCGGTGCTGCCTCTAGCCGACCTGCTGACGGTGGAGCAAAACCTGCCCTGCGCCCAAGTGGCCTTTGCCACCGCGCCCCAGACTGACTTTCCGACGGTGCCCGATGGTGAGTTGCTAAGCTACTTTCACCAGGTCACCGAAATTGAGCCTCAGGCCGAGGTGCCCAATTGGACCATGCGCCCCACGGGCGATACCCCCCAGCCCGCCGATACCCTAGAAGATAAATACAACCTGCCCTTTGGGCTGCGGGTGCCCATGGCTACTAGCTCCCTCGACTGGGGTGCCCATATGGAGCAGCTCGAAACGGCCCTGTTTAAGCGGCGATCGACCCGGCGTTTTAGCGGTGGATCGATCGCCCTAGATACTTTGAAGCAGCTTTTAGACTTTACCTACCAGCCCCATCACTACCGCGACCAGGGCTTAGACCCTGACCCCGACTACGGCGATCGCACCCTAGTGCATACCTTTGTGGTCACCTGTGGGGTAGAGGGGCTAGATGATGGCTGCTATTACTATGCTCCCCGCAGCGAAGAATTGCGCCAGGTGCGATTCAAGACCTTTCGCCGCGAGTTGCACTATCTCTGTCTGGGGCAAGAACTGGGCCGCGATGCCGCTGCTGTCGTGTTTCACACCGCTGATTTGGCTGGGGCGGTAGCGGCCTACGGCGATCGCGTCTATCGCTACCTCCATATGGATGCCGGGCATTTGGGGCAGCGACTGAATTTGGCCGCCACGCGTCTGGGGTTAGGGGTAAGTGGCATCGGTGGGTTCTACGATGACCAGGTCAACGATGTGCTGGGGATCCCCGCCGATGAAGCCGTCATTTACATTACGACCCTAGGACAGCCGGGGTAGGCTAAAGGAGCGCAGGCTACCGCCGCCGACGGTAGGTGGTCAAGCTCATTCCCCAGGGTTGCCCGGTTTGTCTATGGCCAATTTTCAGTCTCACCGCTTGCTGGCCGATGCTAGCCCACCATCACTCAGCGAGTTGAGTGACCATCAGCACCCCCTGGTCGTGCTGGTGGTCACTCAACATCCCGATCGCACCCGTCTGAGTGGGCAGAGCGACGAGGTGGCCAGTGTCTATCCTGTTTTAGAAGCCAAGACATTGCCTCAGGGGCTGGCTCTCTGGCAGCACGGTGGCGCTGACGGCATTTTGCTCGATCTCACCTGGCCCAGTGACGGGGCCTTAGACTTTTTGACAACGCTGGGCAAAAGCCAGGCCCAGCGTCCCTTGCCCGTAGTAGTGCTGGTGGAACCAGGGCAAGAACGCAGCGCCCTTGAGGCGATGAAGCTGGGCGCAGCCGACTATATTTATCGGGCTGAGCTGACCCCCCAGGCCCTTTGGAGCAGCTTAGAGTTGAGCCTGAAGACCCGCTTAGAGCAGGAAACGCTGTCGTTGCGGCTGAGCCTAGCGCTTGAATCGGGGCAGATTGGCAGCTGGGAACGGGATCTAAGCACTGACAACATTATTTGGGATCAGTGTTTGATCGATCTATACGGTTTTGCTCGGCTAGGGCGATCGGCCACCTACCAAGACTGGTGCACCCACGTTCATCCTGACGATCTGCAGCGGGTGGAAGCGGGACACCAGGCGCTTTTAGACAGCGATCGCGTCTACGATATCGAGTTTCGCATTTGGCGGGGCGATGGCAGCCTGGGATGGATTCACTCCAGCGCACTGGTCCGCCGCGATGCCCAGGGGCAGCCTCTGAGCATCATCGGCATTAACTACGACATTACCGATCGCAAGCTGGCCGAACAGCAGATGTTGCGCACCACCGCCCAGCTCGAAGCCTCAAACCGTGAGCTGGAAGCCTTTGCCTACTCGGTTTCCCATGACCTGCGCGCCCCCCTGCGGGCCATTGACGGGTTTAGCTTAGCCCTAATTGAAGACTTCGGCGATCAGTTTGGCCCCGAGGGGCGAGATTACTTCGATCGCATTCGCTACAACGTGAACCGCATGGGCGGTCTGATTGAGGATCTGCTGCGGCTGTCGCGGCTGTCGCGATCGGCGATGGTCTACGCTCCGGTTAACCTCAGCCGTCTGGTGCAATCGCAGGTTCAAGACCTTCAAGCTACGGCCCCCGATCGCCAGGTGGCCGTGGCCATTGCCCCTGACCTGGTCGTCAGTGCTGACCCCACGCTCATGGGAATGGCGATCGCCAACCTGGTCGAAAACGCCTGGAAGTTTACCGCCCACCACCCCACCGCTCGCCTAGAATTTGGCGTAGTTAATCAGGCCGGGGAACCGGTCTACTACCTGCGCGACGATGGGGCGGGCTTTGATATGGCCTATGCCGACAAGCTGTTTGGCGTGTTTCAGCGACTGCACAATACCGATGAATTTCCGGGCACGGGCATTGGCCTGGCTACGGTGCAGCGGGTGATTGGTCGCCACGGCGGGCGGGTGTGGGCCCAGGCTGCCGTAGAACAGGGGGCCACGTTTTACTTCACCCTGCCCCAGATCGCGTCCCCCCTAGAGAATTGGCCATGATGACAACTCGCTATGGTCTACGCCCTATCTTGCTGGTCGAAGATAATCCCGACGATGAGCGGCTCACCCTGCGGGCGCTGAAGCGGAGCAATTTGACCAACCCAGTGGTTGTGGTCCGCAACGGCGAAGCAGCTTTGCAGCGGTTGTTTGGCCCTGACTGTTTACCCTGTGTAGTGATGCTCGACCTCAAGCTGCCCAAAGTCGATGGCCTAGAGGTGCTGCGCCAAATTCGGGCGGGCGATCGCACCTGTCTGCTGCCGGTGGTGGTGCTTTCCTCCTCCAGTGAAGACCGCGATATCATTAACAGCTACAGTTTGGGGGCCAATAGCTACGTGCGCAAACCTGTAAACATAGATGAATTTACCGAGGCTGTGCGTCAGCTCGGGTTGTATTGGGCATTGATAAGTGAGCTGCCACCTACCCTGCCATGACTGCTGCTGAGCCGCTTCGAGTGCTGATTGTCGAAGACTCCGAGGACGATCTGCTGCTGCTACTGCGGGAGCTGCGCCGAGGTGGATTTACCCCCACCTGGCAGCAGGTGCAGACGGCGGCAGAGTTTCAGGCGGCCCTAGACAACGACTGCTGGGACGTGGTGTTTTCAGACTTTCAGCTACCTCAGTTTAAAGCCCCGGCGGCCCTCAATATTTTGCAGCAGAACGGCTACGACCTGCCGTTTATCGTGGTGTCGGGCACCGTGGGGGAGGCTACCGCCGTCGCCATGATGCGGGCAGGAGCCCACGACTACGTGATGAAAGATAACCTCTCTCGCCTGGTCGAGGCCGTGCGCCGGGAAGTGCGGGAAGCCCAAAGCCGCTGCGATCGCAGGCAGGCTCTCACCGAGCTAAAACGCACCAAAGAACTGCTTCAACTCGCCATTGAGGGCTCGGGCATCGGTATTTGGGATTGGCAGGTGCAAACGGGTAAGGTGTGGACAAGCGATGGCTGCGCCGCCCTGATCGGCTATACCCCCAGTCAAATTATCCCGACTCGCATCGACACCTGGCAGCGGTTTTTGCACCCCGATGATCGGGTCGGCAAAACGATCGCGCTCCAGCGCCACTTCGCTGGCGAAACGCCGATCTATGAGTGCGAGTTTCGGCTGCGCCATCAGCTCGGACACTGGGTCTGGGTGCTCGACCGGGGCAAAGTTGTCGATTGGGATGATGCCCACCGCCCTCGCCGCATGAGCGGCACCTACACCGACATCACTAATCGCCGCCTGGCGGAGGCCGAGCACCAGCGGGTGGCCGACCAGATGCTCTACAACAGCCTCCACGATGCCCTGACCCAGCTGCCCAATCGCAACTTTCTCTTGCAGCGGCTCGATCTGGCCATCCAGCGCGCCCGTCGCCATCCCCCGGCCCAGTTTGCGGTGCTATTTCTCGATCTAGACCATTTCAAGGTGATTAACGACAGCCTCGGGCATCTAGCGGGGGACGAAGTGCTAGTTGTCGTCGCCCAAAAGCTGCGATCGCTAATTCGCGCCAGTGACCTGGCCGCCCGGCTGGGGGGCGATGAGTTTGTGCTATTGCTCGAACATGTGACGACTTTACAAGAGCCCGTGGAGCTTGCCGAACGGCTGCTGCAAGAACTGCAAGCCCCCCTGGTGGTAGGCGGACGCCAGATTGTGCTCAATGCCAGCCTGGGCATTGTCATGGACCTGCGTAACTACGAGCAGCCGCCCGAGCCCCTACGCGATGCCGATATTGCCATGTATCAGGCCAAGGCCAAGGGGCGGGGCTGCTACGTGGTGTTTGACGAGTCCATGCATCTACAAGCCCTGCAACGTCTCCAACTCGAACAAGAGTTGCGCCACGCCATTGACCGGGCCGAGCTAGTGCTCTACTATCAGCCCATTTTTCACCTCGCCACCCAAGAAATTCAAGGGTTTGAGGCTCTGGTGCGGTGGCAGCACCCCGAGCGAGGCTTGATCGCCCCCGACAGCTTTATTCCCATTGCCGAAGAAACCGGGCTGATTGTGCCCCTCGATCGCTGGGTGCTAGCCGAGGCCACTCGGCAACTGGCCCAATGGCACCAGCGCTATCCCCACCGTGCCAACCTGACCGTGAGCGTGAACTTTTCGGTTAAAGACCTGCTGCGAACCGATCTGATCGACGATCTGCGCCATATTTTGGCTAAAACCGGCCTCCGGGGTCACCACCTCAACCTCGAAATTACCGAAAGTACCCTGATCGAAGACATTCAGGCCATGGTGCGGCTGCTACGACAGCTTAAAACCTACGGATTTACCGTGACTATCGATGACTTTGGCACGGGCTACTCATCCTTGAGCTATCTGCACCAGCTCCCGGTCGATGCCTTAAAGATCGATCGCTCCTTTGTGATGGACATGGAGGCCAGCCGTCGCAACTCAGACATTGTGGAAACTATCATTACCCTCAGCAACCGCTTGGGTTTAGCGGCGATCGCCGAAGGAGTTGAAACCCAGGCCCAGCTTGAGCATCTAGCCCAGCTCGGCTGTGAACTGGGCCAGGGCTACTGGTTTGCTAAACCGCTGGCCACCGAGGTCGCTGAGGCGCTGCTGGCTGCCGTCCCCCTTCAGCCCTAACCTCTACCCTGCCTGATATAGCTGTAGCCAGTCTGGTTAAGACATTTTCCCTAAAAACGTTCAAACGTTTGAACGTTCATCTAAGAACTGTCTCAACCAGACTCGCTACAGCTATAACCGGAGCAGAGGCTGATGTTCTAAGCGCAAGGGCCATCGCTATAATTAATCGGACTTCCTCTGACTTATTCAGGCCAGGGCTTATTCAGGAAAGAAAAAGTCGGTCGGCTCTTCGTCTTCTTCGGCGGCAATGTAGCTGCGGTAATACTCTTCTAGGTCTGAGGCCCCAATGGAGCGCTCAGAGGGGTTCTCAAAAAAAGTTTTGACCTTGAGATAGCGGCGCAGTCCCTCAGCGCCGGCATCGTGCTGGGTGGCCGCCTTAAAGTCGTCGGGGAAGGTATCGCTGATTTGCAGCCACGCCTCTTCTAGGATGTCCTCCACGTCTTCGTTGGGGGCGACATCAATTAACGTTTCTAGCCCATCGAGAATGTCAATTAGCTTGAGGATCTCTGGGATTTTCTCCGAATCAGACATTGAGCCGTGCACAGGTAGGAGCGAAACAACCGCCAATACTTAGAAAATCTTAGTGGAGTATGGCCCCTATCGATCAACCGCTTAGGCGAGATTGCCCGCTCCTGTGCTTGGCTCTAGGGTAGAGTGAATCCCCCCTGGGGGGTCAAATTAGCCCGCCACTCCCGCAGGCGCAGCTGGGCCTGGGCGTAGGCCTCGGTCTGGGCGGGCACGGCTTCGGCGATCGCGATCGCTCGGCTGGGGTTAACGGCGGCTTCGGTTTCGGCCAGGCGCAAAATATCCCAGCTCCAGCGAGTGAGCGCCTGGGTGGCTTCGGCTCGCTGGGGGCTACTGTCGGGCACCTGCTGAGCCAGCCTTACCGCCTCAGCTAAGGCACTGACGGTGCCGGTCTGGGCCGCTTGGTAGGCAGACTGGAGCTGCTGCTGCCCAGCCAGCTGACTGCGCCAGCCCTGAATGCTGGTCTGGGCTTCGCTGTGCAGGGCTCGCCCGGAGCCAATCCGCGAGGCCACGGCTATGGCCTCGCTGAGCCGCCCCTGGGCAGCGAGCTGACGGGCCTGGGCCAGCAGGGGGCCATCTTCGGCTCGCTGGAGGTTGCCCCGCCAAGTGCCAATCTCGCCCTGGGCTTCGTCGTAGAGGGCACGGCCTGAGCCAATCTGGCGGGCGGTGGCGATCGCGCTGGCTAGATCGCCGCCCTGGGCCTGCTGTCGCGCCAGGCTGAGAATGGGCCGATCTTCGGCGGTTTCAATCTGGCTGCGCCAGCGGCTAATCTGGGCGGCGGTGTCGTCCCAGGCGGGGTTGTTACGCTCCACCTGCTGCGCTTCAATAATGGCGGCCTGAAGGTCGGCTATGGTGCCGGGCAGGGCCACCTGGCGAGCCCACTCTAGCTGCGTTCGCCCCTGGACCTCAGCCTGCCAACGGCGCATCAGCGACTGCGCTTTGCCGTAGAGCGGGCGATCGGCGCTGACGCTCTGGAGCCGCACAATGCCCCCCTCTAGCCCGGTGATGCCTCCCTGCCAGGCCAGCTGACTGGCATCGATTAAGGTGCGCATGTCGGCGATTTCAGCGCCCATACCCAGCACCGCCGGAATGGCCTCCAGCATTTGCCCCGCCGCCGTGGCATCGCGCTGCTCAAGGGCGGTTTCAGCCATGGCCAGCAGGTCACGGCCAAAGCCCCGAATCACCGACTGAGCCTCACCATAGACCGGGCTGGTGCTCGGAATGCTTTGGGCAATGGTCAGGGCCTCTTCCATGGCTTTGAGGGTGCGCTGGCGGGCCAGTTCTTTGGCACGCCCCAGGGTGTTGAGGTCTTCGCGGGAAGCGGTAATTTTAGTCGTTAGCTCTTCGTACTTGGTCGTTTCCCAGTAGGTGTTACCCACGGTGAGCAGTTGAATCGCCTTGGCAAATGCGTCTTGAAAAGCCAGCGCTTTGAGATCGGCTTCGGCGGCCTGGTAAATGGTTTCGGCCTCTTTCCAGATCTGGTTCCACTCACTGACCTGCTGGTTGACCGCCTGGGCCGCTGCGGTGTGGTTGGGAATGCGGCGGGCGATCGCGATCGCTTCCCCCAGATCGCCTGCTTGAAAGGTGGTTTCGGCCAAGGCCAAAATGTTTTCTGACCAGGTTTCGATGCGCAGATCTACCTCGCCCCGCAGCGGATGGTCGGTGGGCAGCGACTCCAGCAGGGCGATCGCCTCTAAATAGCCCTCGACGGTGCCTTGCTCAGCGTAGGCTTCGGCGCACTGTAGGCGGGTGCTGGCCGCCGCCGTGGGCCAAAATATGGCGCGGCAGTTAGGCAGGTTAGGAATGCGAAACAGGCTGACCGCTGACAACACCCCTACCCCCGTCACCATGACCAGCAGCCCCACCGACCACAGAGGCCAGGACTTGGCCAATCGCTGCACCAGTGGCGGGCGGTTGGGGCGAGGGCCTGGGGGGAGCTGAGCCGGTTTGCCCTGCTTACCCTCTCGGCCTCGACGCAGGTCGGCCAAAGGGTCGTAGCGCGGTGGCCGCATCTCTGGCTCTGGAGTCCCATAGTCGGGCGATCGATAGTCGAGGGGAGACCCAGGCGCACTGCCCGTCGCTAAACCTTCGGGTGGCACCAGGGGTTGGCCCGGCCTTGGTCGGGGTCTCCCGGTGCTGGGGTGAGACTGTCGCTCAGAGATGTTTGGGTCTGAGGCCATGCCTGCTTCCTACAGTTTCCAAGGCTTTGCAATCGCTGCGCTAGGGTTACCCCTAGCATACTCAACCAAAGACATGGTGAAAGTCAGCCCTAGTATAGCCGGGTCTCGCTGAAACGTAATCGTCTGCTGCGATCGGGGGCTACCGGCCCTAGCCACCCACCTGATCTTTATACTCATCGGCGGTGAGGGCATCGTCTAGATCGTCTAGATCGCTCGCTCTAATCTTAATCAGCCAGCCATCGCCGTAGGGGTCGTCGCCAATCTGTTCGGGGGATTCAATCAGGGCTTCGTTGCGTTCGAGCACCTCGCCGCTGGCTGGGGCCTTCAGCTCTTCTACGGCCTTAACCGACTCAACGGTGCCAAATTTTTCCCCTTTTTCGAGGCTATCGCCCACCTCGGGCAGTTCTAAAAAGACAATGTCGCCCAGCTGGTCAATAGCAAAGGCCGTAATGCCAACGGTCACAATGCCTTCGTCTTCATCGGCGCGGGCATATTCGTGGCTGTCGAGATATTTCAGCGTTTCGGGATAGTCAAATGCCATAGCAAAACCTCACATCGCCGAGAAAAATAGGGGAAACCGAGTGGGTGGACACCGTCAGTAGAATCCAGTGCCAGTGTGCCATGAGTCGACGGTTTTGGCGCAACCATATCACTGCGCTCGATAAAAGGGCCGCTTTACCACCGTTGCGATGCGCGGTACGCCCCGGACTTCGACCTCAAGGGGCTGCCCGACCTTGGCCAGGGCGGGGGGCACGTAGGCCAGGGCAATGGGCAGATTGAGGGTGGGGGCCTGGGTGCCGCTGGTGACGATGCCAACGGCGGTGCCCTGGTGGAGCACCGGGTAGCCGTGGCGGGCGATGTGGCGGCCCTCCATGGTCAGCCCTACCAGGCGGCGACTCACCCCCTGGGCTTTTTGGGCTTCTAGGTGCGATCGCCCAATAAACTCGCCTTTTTCGTCGAGGTGCACCAGCCAGCCCAGGCCCGCTTCGAGGGGGCTGGTGGTGTCGTCAATGTCTTGGCCGTAGAGGGCCATGGCTGCCTCTAGGCGCAGAGTATCGCGCGCGCCAAGGCCGCAGGGGGCTACACCGGCCTCGGTTAGGGTCTGCCAGAGGGCCAGGGCGGTAGCGGGGTCGCTCATGAGTTCAAAGCCGTCTTCGCCGGTATAGCCGGTGCGCGCCACCCAGGCGGGCTGCCCCAGCAGCAGGGTGTCTTGGTGGGCAAAGCGGCCCAGGGTGGTGAGGTCGAGAGCACTGTGGGGCTGCAAGATCTGGGCGGCGGCGGGGCCTTGGAGCGAGATCAGGGCGCGATCGCGCGATTCGTCTACCAGGTCAATGCCGCTGCCGGCCAGGTGCTCCAAAATCCAGGTTTTGTCTTTGGCGGTGGTGGCGGCGTTGACAATCAGCGCTACGGTTTCGATCGTCGCCCCCAGGGGCGACTTGAGGTACACAATCAGGTCGTCAATGATGCCGCCCTGGGGGTTGAGCAAGACGGTGTACTGGGCCTGGCCAGGGTTGAGCCGCTCTAGGTTAGAGGGCACTAGGCGCTGGAGCGCTGCGATTACCCCCGGCCCCGTGAGCTTAAACTTGCCCATGTGGGAAATATCAAACAGCCCCGCGCGATCGCGCACGGCTTGGTGTTCTTGTTTAATGCCGCCAAACTGCACCGGCATCGACCACCCAGCAAACTCAGTCATGCGGGCCGCTTGAGCAAGACAGGCAGAATATAGCGGGGTTTGCAACAAAGCCATGAACGTTATAGAAAAGCCATACAACCACCCCGAGTGTACTGGCAAAACCCCTCTCTCGAAGGTTTGGTTTTTCTACCCTGGTGGGCCAGGCTTGGGTAATCGATAGTTGGGGCAGTCGTCGGCAGAGGCAGTGTTACAGCCTCGATCAGCTTAGACCAGGTTAATGTGGCTATCGAATTTAGTTCGGTGTTCCCTTCGTTTCTACACCTGCATATCCATGATTGCTCTAATGCCTCACGGTTCCTGCTTTTTATGGGATCCATGGCTGACGTCTCTCCATACAGTCAGCGATCTAGCGGTGATGGTGGCCTATTTTTCGATACCGCTGCTGATGATGCTCAACCGGCAGCACATTGACGCTCAAATTCGCCCCGTACTGCTGCTGTTTGCCGCCTTTATCTTTAGCTGCGGCATTGGCCACGGCATTCGCGTTTGGAATATCTGGCACGCCAACTACTGGCTAGAGGGATGGTGGTCTTGGGTTACCGCTATAGTTAGCCTCTACACCGCGTGGCAGCTGAAGGAACTCGTGCCTCAATTGCTCAATACCCACAAAGATTTGGTCACCACCCGCAAGCTGGCCGAGCAAGACCCGCTGACCCACCTCGCCAATCGTCGCGGTCTAGAGTCGACCCTGGTGGCTCTGGCCTACCAATCAGCGGCGATCGTGCACACATTGATTTTGCTCGATCTAGATGGGTTTAAAGCCATCAACGACACCTATGGCCACAGGGCAGGCGATCAGCTGTTGCAAGCGGTCGCTGAGGTGTTGCGCCAGCAGATTCGCTCTATTGACCTGGCAGCCCGCATTGGCGGCGACGAGTTTGCCGTGCTGATGGTGGGGTGTACCCCGCTAGAAGCCCAGGAAAAGGCCGAAACGATTCGCGATCAGATTCAGCAGATTCAGCTGCCCGATGTGCCGCTCCATCAGGTGCGATCGCTGGTGTCGGCCAGCATGGGCCTGAGCGAACTCACCCCAACTCTGGGGTTAACCCATAGCTACCAGCAAGCTGACACCGCCCTTTATATCGCGAAGCAGAGCGGCAAAAATCAGGTCAAGCTCGCCCTTTCCTAATGGTGGGCTAGTGCTTTTGGGCGAGACCACTAGAGGGCTTAGGGCGGGGTTAATTCCTTATGAACCCACCTAAATCAGGTCGATAGCGAGCCACAAAGCCGCCACGGGCGTCGTACACTGCCACCTGGCGATCGATCCGGTGACTCGTGGTAATAATTTGCTCGATCAGCTGCTGAGCAGTGGGGTTGAGCTGATTGGTAAAGGCAAAGGTGCCGTCGGCGGCGGGGGGCGTGATGGCCTGGCGCAGGGGTTCGGCAAACTGACTTGAGAGCACCACCCGAATTTGGCTGGGGTCTTCGCGCACGGTGCAGGGGGTCGCTGAAGATTCACAGAGCTGGGCCAGGGTAGTGGTCAGAGTTTGCAGGGCCACGGCGGTTTGCAGACGGTTTTGGGCGTTGGCCAGGGCAGGCTGATAGGTCTCTAGCAGCACTCCGCCCTCTGCGGCCAAAATGGTGTCGGTTGGAATTTGCTGGGCGCTGGCTACGGCCTGTCGCCACTGGGCTACGGCCATAGTCCACTGGCTTTTGGCTTCGTAGGCGGCGGCGGCGCGGGCGGCCTGAACAGCCTGATGGTAATTATGGGCTCCGGCTTCTTCGAGGGTAGATCGGTTGGTGACCCGGCTGAGCTGCTGCTGATAGTCTCTGAGCTGGGCTTGGGCCTCGTCGTAGACCATAGTGCCCTGGGGAATCAGCGACAGCCCCTTGATCGCGGCCTGCCATTCTTTGGTGGCTAGCTGCCAGCCCGCTAAAGAGTTAGCGGTATCCATCCGCTGGCGGGCCAGGTTGCCGGTCTGAATGGCGGTGCTAAAGTTGGCCTCGGCTTCTTCTTCGGCCACAACGCGGCGACCAATGGCGCTGTGGTTGGTGCGGTATTCGCGCAGTTTTTGCTGGCTGTAGTCAAAGGCGGGGCTATTGGCGGGAATAGTTGCCAACCGGTCGATCGCCTGTTTCCAGAGCAGGTGGATTTTGACCCAGCGCTCGACGGGGTGGGGTGGGTTTTGGCTGAGGTTGGCCGCTTCACTGGCTAGGGCCTGGGCCTGGTTAATGGCATTGAGCGCAGCAATGCTGTTCTGGTAGCGCTGCAAATCGACCTGGGCGACCTCGTAGTACGACGACCAGGTGGGCACTGGGGTCAGCAGGTCGATGGCAGCCTGCAGGTCTGATTGAGCGGTGACTAGATCGTCGCCCGTGGGGCTGCCAGCCAGGGTGGCCTGGGCCAGATCGTAAAACTCGGTGGCCTGGTCTAGGCGATCGCAGCTCCCGACCACGCAGGGCCGGGTCAGCGCGTAGACAAAGGCACCACTGCCAACCAAGATCAAGGCTGCCAGGCCATAGCTCCAGTAGTGACGCAGCGATCGCAGCCCCTGGCGGCTCCAGGCTTGCCGCCGGTCAGACCAGCTTGGCCCATCGGGCGATTGAACCGCTGCATCGGGCAGGGCCAACGCCGCATCGCTGAACGGACTGCCGAACGGTAAAACCCCACTGCCGTTAGCGCTTTCAGGGCTGGATTGATCGGCGATCGCCGCCTCGACCTCACCCTCAGCCTTGATTGGCACCTCTGGAGGCTGCTCTTGGCTAGCCGCTTGGCCCAGTTCAGGCTGATCATAGTCATCGCTTAACTCTAGATCGGGCAACTCTGGGGGAAATAAAATCCGCACCGCGTCTTCAGGCTGCCAGGTAAAGGTGTGAATGGCGTAGGGCTGGGGAGCCGCCTTAAGCTTTAGATAGATCCGGACCGAGAGTGAAGTAACCCTGGCCCAGTCGGCCTCGGGCAGACCCACCATCGGCACCAGTTCGCAGAAGGCCGATTCTAATTCTTTTAGCAGGGGGTTGGGTTCGCTGACCTCAGAGCCTGGGTGCTCGGCCACCAGCAACAGCCGCCCTAGCCGCTCTGAGCACTCGATCGCAGTCAGCCTAGGATACAGGTTGGTCTCTTTCAGATAGCCTGCAAAGGCCTGCTGAAGGGGGGCAAAGCCCGTGTAGGTAGACGGTGATAGTGAGGTCATAGGACACCGGAAAATCGCTCGACCAAAGGGGCCAAACTCAAGCCCAGGAGGCTTGGATCGCAAAACCCCGACCAGGTGGTGAGCTGGAACACGCTTAGTGAGTATGCTAGTTCAAGGTTGATATTCTGGGGCAAGATATCTTGGGCTGATAGGGAGCGAGAGGTCACGGTGCTGATTTTAATTGTGGAAGACGAAGCCGAAATTGCCCGACTAATTCGGCTCTACCTCGAAAAAGAAGGCTTTACCTGTGAGGTGTGTGAAGACGGCGAAACCGCCCTTCGCTATCAGCAGACCCTCCAGCCCGATCTAATTATTCTCGATGTCATGCTGCCCAAGCTCGACGGCTTAGAAGTGTGTACCCGAATTCGCCAGGGGCCAGGGGCTAAAGATCCCTACATTCTCATGCTCACTGCTCGGGGTGAAGAAATTGACCGGATCATTGGCCTCTCTACCGGAGCCGACGACTACCTCGTCAAACCCTTCAGCCCGCGAGAACTAGTGGCCCGCGTGCGTGCCCTTCTGCGCCGCAGCCTGCGCCATAGCCAAGACGCCCCCACCCAGACCTACCGCACCGCCCACTTTAGCCTTGATCTCGACCAGCGCACCGCCCACCGTCTTGAGGGCAGCCATCCCGAACTGTTAGACCTCACGCCCCTAGAATTTGACCTGCTGGCTACCTTTATGAGCTACCCAGGCCGGGTGTGGAGCCGTCACCACCTGATTGAAAAACTCTGGGGTGAAGACTTCTTTGGTGACGAACGGGTGGTCGACACCCACATTGCCCGCCTGCGCAAGAAAGTTGAACCCGACTCGTCTCAGCCCACCTTTGTGAAAACCGTTACAGGGGTAGGCTATCGGTTCGAAGACGAAACGGCGTAGGGCGTAGGGAGGTGTAGTGTTTAAGTACTCACCCCTTCACCCCTCCACCCCTCCACCCCTCCACCCCTCCACCCTCCACCCCTCCACCCCTCCACCCCTCCACCTCCCATGACCCTCTGGCAGCTCGACCAAGTCCGCATCGTCTTAGTCGAGCCAGCGGGGCCGCTCAACGTCGGCGCGGCGGCGCGGGTGATGAAGAATATGGGGCTGGCTCAGCTGGTGTTGGTCAACCCCCACTGTGACCCCACCTCAGAGGAGGCGCGGCGGATGGCGGTACATGGCGGGGACGTGCTGGCGGCAGCCACCATTGTGTCAACGCTACCTGACGCCTTAGCGGGGTGTGAGCGGACGGTGGCAACGACGGGTCGCCTGCACCCCCAGGCCCAACCGCTCGATTCGCCAGAGACTGCTTTGCCCTGGCTACTGCCCACCGAGCCTGGCGATCGCGTCAATGCTGCCCTGGTGTTTGGCCCTGAAGATCGGGGGCTGAGCAATGAGGAACTGGTCTTTGCCCAGCGCTGGGTGCGCATTCCCGCCACCGATGCCTACCCCTCTTTAAACCTGGCCCAGGCTGTTGCCGTGTGTAGCTATTTGCTTCACCGGGCGGCCCTGAGTGCGGCTCTGATAGAACCGTTTGCCCCAAGGGCGGTGGCCGCCCCGGCGGGGCCTTTGGCCCCCTTTGACCAAATGGAGGGGTTTTATCGAGATTTAGAATCCCTTTTGCTAAAAATCGGTTATCTTTACCCCCATACCGCTCCGAGTCGGATGGCAAAACTGCGGCGATTGCTGCATCGAGCTGGGCCAGATAGTCAGGAGTTGGCTATGCTTAGGGGCGTTCTTCGCCAGGTGAACTGGGCGACAGATAGGTGTTCTCAGCAAGACTGAGCCTGGGGCTGAGGGTTTGGCTGGGGCAGGGGCAATGGCACACATGGCGCGAGCAAGGCACATGGGACAGTACGACGATTCTCAAAAACCATTTTCATCGCCTGCGGGACGTCCTGAGGCTGGGTCGCCCTGGGGTGAAACCGCCCCTGCCCGAGTTAGGGGCGAACAAGGGGGGCTTCAGCTACCCGGGGAATCGGAATCAACTGCTTGGGGAAGCGATGGGCTACAGCGGCCTTCGCCTCTGGCGCGACGGCGGAACCAGTGGCGGCAGCACCAGCAGCTTACCCCCGACTTTGGCAGCACCCCCGTTGAACCTGAGCCCACCGTGCCCTCGCCCCCCCGCAATCCCAATGCCTCGCTGCCTAGTTTTAAGCGTGGCCCCGCTCCTCAACGTCCCGCCCCCCAACGTCCCGCCCCCCCTTTAGCTGCTCCTCCTCGGGTAGAGCGACCGGCGGCTGGCCCGCCCCCGAGGCCCCGCGCTCCCCAACCTGGCCCCGCACCGCTCCAAATGCATCCCCACAGCATTCAGGGCCAGGGTATTCCAGGCCAGGTCTTACCAGCCAGTACGGCGGCCGCTTTGGGCACCAGCGCCATGGGAACGGCAGGGCTGCCGCCTAACGTCACCCCCCTGCGATCGCGCCCTCGGCAGCGGTCTAAAGATCGTTCTGGCGAAGCCCTGGGTATGCCCCCGGCCCCCCCGATCGACGGCGCACGCCCCGGCCAACCCTTAGACCCAATGGCCCCGGCGCGGCGATCGCGGGCTGCCACGGCCCGACGGCGCTTGGCTAACCCGCCGCTGCCCCTGCTTTATCTCATTCGTCTCATTATTTTAGGGGTGGGGGTCGCGGCGATCGCCGGTACTCTGCTATCGGTGCTTAGCCCCAGCAATGTGGCCTCTTCTCGCGATGGGGCGGCCTCTGCTGCCCGCGAAACCCCAACCCCCCGAGGGGGCGGCGCGTTAACCCACGGGTCGGCCACCACCGTGAATGACCTTCGCCTTACCAGCGAGATGTCTCGTCTGACGGGGGAGCTAGGGGAGCTAGCCACCCTGACCCCTGGCCTCACCCCGGTGGCCTTTGCTGTCGATCTCGATTCGGGCCAATATGTTGACCTAAATGGAGCTGAGCCAGTGGCCGCAGCCAGCACCATCAAGGTGCCAATTTTAGTGGCCTTTTTGCAGCAGGTCGATGCGGGCACCATGTCGCTGAACCAATCTCTGACGCTGCAAGAGGAGTATATGGCCGGGGGCTCAGGTACCCTGCGCGGCGAGCCGGTAGGCACTGAATACACCGCTCTAGAGATTGCTACCCGCATGATCGTGGTCAGCGACAATACCGCTACCAATATGATGATTGCGGCCCTGGGGGGGATTGAGGCCCTCAACCAAACCTTTGCTGACTGGGGCCTAGAGCATACCCTGCTGCGCAACCCTCTGCCCGATTTAGAGGGCACTAACACCACCAGTGCCAAAGACCTGGCACTGATTATGGCCCTCATTGACCAGGGGGGGCTGGTGACGGCGCGATCGCGCGATCGCCTGTTTAGCATCATGCAGCGCACCCAAAATGACAGCCTGATTCCCTCCGGCATTCGAGATCAGTCATTGACTGCCAACAAAACCGGCGACATTGGCAGCTTGCTGGGTGATATGGCCGTAGTCGACGTGCCCAACGGCAGGCGCTACAGCCTGGCGGTGTTGGTGCAGCGCCCCACCAACGATGGCCGCGCCAGCGAACTGATTCGCCGTATGACCGAAACCATTCACCAAGAGCTGGCCCAACCGGTGGCCCCGGTGGGTAACCCCAACGCCAACCCGGTGCAGCTAAGCCCCCCCGGCGAGTTTGAAGCCCCTGGCGAGTTTGAGGGGGCTGCCCCAGGCGGCGGTGAATCTCCCGTCCAGCCCCAGCCCGGCACGATGACTTCACCCGGACGGGTTCCTGCCCGCGACGAAATTCCGCCCGGCTAGAACCTGGCGGTGTCGTTGTTGTCTGCCGTCAGGGGCTGAGTTTAAGTTGACTGCTGGAGACCTTTGCCCATGGTGGGCGGTGCCCACCCTACGGTAGCTACAAGCGCCGGATAAAACGGGGATCTTCTTTTTTCTAAGAACCTCTAAAAATCAATACAAGAACCGCTCGTGGCGGATCACGTCTTCGCCTTCGAGCTGACTGTAGCTGCCGCTGTTGATCTGGTAGACCGATAGGGATTTGTCGTTGATGTGGTACTGGTAGTTGCCGTCAATGGCAATGTAGGTGCCCTGGTTTTCACGCACGTCGGTGGTGATCAGCGTGTCGTTGCTGGTTTTGTTGATGCCCACATAGCTCAGCCCCTGGGCCGTCTGGCACAGGTGAATTCTAAAGGACTTGGTCTCGAAGAAGGCCTCTGGGCGGTTGCTGTCGTTGCATGGCCCAGGGCCGACTGCGGGGGCCGTGCCGGGGGCTAAGTCAGCGGGCGGGACGGTGGCCTGCTGACTGGTATCGACAAAGTCGCCCCGCACCCAGCCCTCGGCCTCCGACTGGGCAAATTTTACGTAGTACCAGCTAAAACCGCCCTCACCCTCGGCCAGATGCAGCAGGGTAATGGCGTCGCCGCCGAGACCATAGCCCTGGGCGTCAGATTGGGTGGTGGGCTGCGATCGCAAATTGATCTGTGAGCCCGACGCCTGGGTGGTCAACTGGGCGGTTCGGGGCGGGTTGATGGGGGTTGAGCGAAAGCCATCATCGACTACCAGTTCAGCGATCGGGGCATTGTCGGCCTCAGCGGCGACCGGGGGTACAGCGGCTGGGGCATCGCCGACCTCAGCCCGGCGGCACCCCCCCAGGGCGATCAGCCCTACCATCAGCACTAGCCCTACTTTCGAATAGCCTGAACCCGACCCCATGCGATCTCTCCTGGGCAACTGTCGCCACTCAGCCAATATCGCCGCTAATAGTAGCGCAAACTACCCGTCCCACTTCACCTTAAATAGGCGAAACAGTTCGTAGTCTTTGGTTGAAACGACGCGCCCGCCCTCTGCCTTCACCAACGCAGGCCAGCGATCGAGAGCTTCTAGGTAGACTTCAGCACCCAGGTAGGTTTCGAGAATGGCCCAGGCCTCGGCCAGTTCGGCGTCGGGGTTGAGGGCGTCAAACAAAAACCAGCCGCCGGGCTTGAGAACCTTTTTCACCTGTTGCAGCACCGTGGCCCAGTAGTCGGCGGGATAGTAGCAGCTGACCCCGGTGGCGATCGCCATATCGAAGGAGTGGGGTTCATACTCCAGCCGATGGGCCGGCCCTTGGGTTACCCCCTTAAACAGCTTCGAATTGAGCTGAGGGCCACGGGAGGTTAACGCCTGGCAGGCCACCGAGCTCATGTCGTGGCCGTGAAACAGGGCATCCCAGTCGCGCCAGGGATAGATCAAAAAGCTGATGCCGCAGCCAATGTCGAGACAGCGATCGCGCTTGCGGGGTTTGACCGCTTCCCAAAAGGGGGTCGAAATCCGAGGCGTCAGCGTGCCTGCGATCCAGTCTTGGAACACCGGCATCTCTTCTACCTCAGGCGGCAGATCAAAGGCCTTACCGCTAAATTCGTGGTCGTAGCGTCGACCCACGGCCTGCACCAGCGGCCCCCAGGGAGAGGCCTCGGTGGGCAGGCGGCTGCTCTTGTCCTGGCTCATCCTTTCAAGGCTCGGCTAAAGTTTTCGCGGTAGGACTTGTTGAGGGCCAAAAACACTGGCCACAGCACCGTAAACTTCACCTTGCCCTCAGAAAAGTTGGTGCGGTTAAACCCTGTCCAAAACTTAAAGGCACCGCCGCCATAGATACTGGCCAACAAAAGCACGATCAATGTACTCATAGTCACTGCTCCTTTCTACCCGGGTCGCCTATGCTTCTACAATACCAACGTTGCCCCGGGTTGCCGTGCCTATTTTGAGGACAGGCCAGCTCAATCGACCGGAAGGGGTGCATTTTAGTTAATGCGATCGCTCTGGACGTAATCCCCTGGAGGTAAACCAATAGATCCAACCTGGGATAGAGATAGCAGAAGTGCATTTACTCTAGTCTATCTTCGGATGGGGCAGACCCGGTTTCAAATAATGGGTGTCCAGGTCAGTGTATTCTTTGGGGCATCTACCCAAGGTTGGGTATGGCATCAGGGATTGTTAACAGCAGGAAGGAGAAGGTATGCGCGCAGTGCTTATGGCTGGTGGTTCAGGGACTCGTCTACGGCCCCTAACCTGTGATTTACCCAAGCCAATGGTGCCCATTCTCAATCGCCCCATTGCCGAACACATCGTCAACCTACTCAAACGCAACGGCATCAACGAGGTGATTGCGACCCTGTTTTACTTGCCCGATGTCATGCGCAACCACTTTAGCGATGGCCGTGACTTTGGCGTGCAGATGACCTACGCCGTCGAAGAAGACCAACCCTTGGGCACAGCGGGCTGCGTGAAGAATATCGCCGACCTACTGACTGAGACATTTTTGGTGATTAGCGGCGACAGCGTGACCGACTTTGACCTCAAAGCCGCCATTGAGTTCCATAAGCAAAAGGGCTCTAAGGCTACCCTAGTGCTGACGCGGGTGCCCAACCCGATCGAATTTGGGGTGGTGATCACCGACGAAGACTGCCGCATCAAGCGGTTTTTAGAGAAGCCCTCTACCAGCGAAATTTTTTCTGACACCGTCAACACTGGCACCTACATTCTCGAACCCGAGGTGCTCGACTACCTGCCCGATAACGAAGAGTCTGACTTTTCTAAAGACCTGTTTCCTCTGCTGCTAGAGAAGGGTGAGCCGATCTTTGGCTACGTCGCCGACGGTTACTGGTGCGATGTCGGTCACCTAGAGGCCTACCGCGAAGCCCAGTACGATGCCCTACACCGCAAAGTGGTGGTCGATTATGCATACTCAGAGACATCTCCCGACGTGTGGATCGGCGAAAATACTCAGATAGATCCAACGGTTCAGATCCACCCGCCGGTGATGATTGGCAACAACTGCCGGATTGGCGCGCGCACGGTGCTCGAAGCGGGCACCGTGATTGGCGATAACGTCACCATTGGCAACGATGCCGATCTCAAACGGCCCATCGTTTGGAATGGAGCCATTATCGGTGATGAGGTGCACCTCAGGGCCTGTAGCATTGCCCGGGGGGCGCGGGTAGATCGCCGATCCCATGTGCTTGAGGGGGCGGTGATTGGCCCCCTGTCTACGGTGGGTGAGGAGGCGCAAATTAGCCCTGGCGTGCGGGTCTGGCCGAGTAAGCAAATCGAGTCAGGTGCAACGTTGAACATCAACCTTATCTGGGGCAATACTGCTCAGCGCAATTTGTTTGGCCAGCGGGGGGTAGCTGGCCTGGCCAATATCGACATCACCCCTGAGTTTGCGGTCAAGCTGGGGGCGGCCTACGGGTCTACCCTCAAACAGGGCTCCCACGTCACGGTGTCGCGCGATCAGCGCAGTATTTCGCGCATGGTGTCGCGATCGCTGATTGCCGGTCTCATGTCCGTCGGCGTCAACATTCAAAACCTCGAAGCGACCGCCATTCCGGTGGCCCGCAGCGTGCTGGCCCAAATGGGTGTGGCCGGGGGCATTCACGTCCGCCTGCACCCCAATCGCCCCGACTACGTGCTAATTGAGTTCTTTGACGAGCACGGCATCGACATTCCCAAGGGCAAAGAGAAGAAAATTGAAGGGGCCTACTTCAAAGAAGACCTGCGGCGAGCCGCCATCCACGAGATCGGCACCGTCACCTACCCCTCGGGGGTTGTCTCGACCTACACTACGGCCTTTGAAAAGCACCTCAACATTGAGGCGGTGACCAACAGTCAGGCCAAGGTGGTGATCGACTACCTCTATGCCGTCTCCGGAGCGGTGCTGCCGCAGATTCTCGGCAAGTTTGACTGTGACGCCGTGGTGCTCAATGCCAGCCTGCGCCAAATGGCTCTCTCTAACGACGAGCGCGAGATGATGCTGGGGCAGCTGGGCCAGGTGGTGCAGTCGCTGCGAGCCACCTTTGGAGCCCAGGTGTCAGCCAATGGTGAGCAGCTGATTTTGGTCGATGAGGTCGGTACCCGCATTCGCGGCGAAGTGCTCACCGCACTGATGGCCCACATGATGCTGACCACCCATCCGCGGGGCACCATCGTTGTGCCGGTGCACACCTCCGGCGTGATTGAGCACATTGCCCGCCGCCACGACGGTCAGGTGATTCGCACCAAGGCCAACCCCACCGCGCTAATGGAAGCCTGCCAGACCAACCCTAATGTGGTGCTGGGGGGCAGTGGCGAAATGGGCTTTATCTTCCCTGAGCTACACCCCGGTTTCGACGCCATGTTCTGCATTGCCAAGCTCATTGAGATTTTGAGCTTGCAGCAGCGATCGCTGGGGCAAATCTGGTCAGAGCTGCCCCGCATGGCCTACCGTATGCAAACCCTGCGCTGCCCCTGGACAGTGAAGGGGGCACTGATGCGCTACTTAGTTGAAGAAAACCCGCCTGAGCGCCTAGAGCTGATTGATGGGGTTAAAATTTTGGGTGACAACCCCGATGACTGGGTGCTGGTACTGCCCGATGCTGGCGAACCGCTGGTGCACATCTACGCCAACAGCCAAAACCGGGAATGGCTTGACGGCACTATCACCAAGTATCAGGATCACGTTCAGACCTTCATCGACAAAGAACAGGGGATCAAGGAGCCCATGCCACTATGAACAATTGCCTGATCATGGCCGAGATTCTGCAGTCGCCCCAGCTGCGCTACACCTCTGACAACCAAACCCCAGTGGCCGAATTTATGGTGCAGTTTCCCGGTCTGAGAGAAGGTGACCCCTCCTCTCAAATGAAGGTAGTGGGCTGGGGCAACCTGGCTCAAGACATTCAGGCCCAGTACCAGGCCGGGCAGCGGGTCATGCTCGAAGGTCGTTTGGCTATGAATGTAGTCGAGCGCTCGGAGGGGTTCAAAGAAAAACAGGTAGAAATGACCGTGCAGCGCATCTACAACGTAGGTGAACTGAGCACCATGCCCATGGCCCCGCCTGCCGCCGTGCCAGCCCCATCGGCTACCCCCAGCCCGGCGGCCTCTCGCCCAGTGGCGACCCCGGCCCCAATGCCAACCCCTGCCGAACCCGCTGCTAACCCCAGCTACGACGACATCCCCTTCTAGGGGCCGCGCCCTAGAGAACCTGCGCCTTGGGCCTCCGCGCTTGACTAGAGCGTTGGAGGCCTAGCCCTGGCTAAAACGGGTGGGGTCGGTCCGGCGAGATACTGCGGCGCTTAGCCGTTTTCTGGGTCGGCTACTACGTCAAAGCAGCCTGAAACCGAAGCGGGAATGGTGCGGGGGCGATGGGTAATGGCATCGACAAACACCCACTCGGTAGCGCCGGTCGACAGCACGGTGTCGTCGCTGAGGCGCAAAAACTTGTAGTGACGAGTGCTGCGGGCTTTGCGTAGGGTAGAGACCCAGGTGGCCAGGCGAATGCGATCGCCCGCAAAGGCCGGGCGCAGATAGGTGATTTGATGCGATCGCGCCACCCAGGTGGCCCCCAGCGCCTGGGTTTCGGCAGTGCAGCCGACGCTGGTAGCGTGGGCAATGGCGACATCCTGCATCCACTGCACGTAGGCGACGTTGTTGACGTGGCCGTTGCCATCGACCACCTCACTTGGCACAACAAACTCGTAGTGGTAGACCTGTTGCATACAGTGGCTCAACTGGGTAGGAGGGCTAATTTGTAACGTCTGGATGACGCCCTACCTAACCTACCCTGAGTTGGGGATAGGGAGCGGCGCTGGCGCTAACCCGTAAGGGTCGATACTGACGTTGCATGGCCAATCGCCAGTCAGCGCCAGCCGCCACGGCTTGCTTAACCCTGGTAGCGGTGCAGTCTTGCTGATCGTACATCTGGCGGAGTTGGGCCAGGGCAGCCTGCTCTGAAGCCTCCAGCACCGGGGCGATCGCGGCTAAGACCTGCTCGGCTCCGGCAGCGATAGTAGGGTGGGCAAATCCGTGGAGCGCCGCCTGTTGATGGAGGGTGCGATCGGGTATCCAGGCGCGTCCCGGTAAGGTTTGATCTAGAATCAGCCCCTTCAGCAGGGTAAGCAGGGTGCCATAGAGGGCAAAATCACCGCAGCTATCAAAGGCTTTAAATTCAATTCGACCGATCTCTGTGGCCGTGCGGGCTGGCTTGATCAGCGAGGGCCGGGTCGGGGGCGGTAGCTGGTTGGCCGGTGTTGCTGGGTCGACAAACACCAATACCGCAGGGCGCGCCCCCGTGCGCTCGTAGGTGCGCCGCGACAACCCAGCCCACAACTGGCCCTCCGCTACCGGAGCGCTGAAGCTGAAGGGAACGATGAAAGGGCTGTAGTATGTCAGCTTTTGACCCAGCTCAATCAGCGCTGGGATCGACAGATGCCACCCCGAGAGATTGAGGTCAGGTCCGTAGGTCACCATAGCGAGTACTTCGGTCTGTTCTTCGGGTGAGCGATTGAGCAGAGTTTGTTCGTAAGCATTGAGCGGCGGCTGGGGCAAATAGACGCTGTGCTGAGGATTAAAACTGGTCAAAATGGGCTTCAACCCCTGGGGTTGGGCTGCCCGGCACAGATGATCAAAATTTGCCTCTAATTCGGCCACGGCTCCGGCGATACTCCCTTGCAGAGTCGTGCGAATCTCAATGCCTTTGGGAATACAGTCTAAAAACTCGCCTTGGGGCGAAAATCGCTCAAACCCCTCAACATACCAGCGCTTGCTGCGAATTCCGAGGTCGCCGCTGCGGAGGCTGAGATGGTCGTTGGGATAGTGGGGCAGCGTTTGGATAATGGCGTCCCAATCGGCAAAGGTTGTGTTGGAAAAATCGGCAAAGGACTCGTCGGCCTTGAGAAAGGCTACTTCATGCTCAATTCCAAACTGAAAGGTCATGGGCGAGACTCCAAGAAGATGCACGGTGATGGATAGACCAGGAATACAGACCTTCCTGCGGGCTACGGTACTGTATCAATAAAGATCAATTCCTATCAAGGATAAAGGCCTTGCGTCTATCTATAGCATCTATAGTCAGCTTGAAGTCAGCTCATTGGTCGCTGGAAAACTGCTTTAGTTAGCCCTAAAGGTTGGTTAAGCGCAGTTTTTACCGGTTAAGAGGATTCATTTGACCTTCCAAATCTTTCCTATAGCGGGTGACAGGAGCTGGAAATTGGTTATATTATTGAGAATAGATATCATTAAATTCTGTTGAATATATACGGTGTGCCATTGCCATGGTCAGCTCCTGCGCTGTTTTTGCCCAGCAACAGGGTGAGTCGTTGATTGGAACCGCGCCGCTCACCCGCCGGTTTGTGCTGATTGAGTGCCCTCACCCCTGGGCTGAGGTGATGGACCAGTCTTGCGGTCTGCCCGCCGATCTGGCGGCTCAAATGAAGCGGTGGGCTAAGCAGTGGCCCGGTACCCGGTTTCTCTTATTCACCGGTCAACCTGTGCCGCCCTCTGCCCAGGTCCGGTGCCAGCAACCGCGTCGTCTTCTGTTTTTTGAAGCCCCTGAGCGCAATTTGCAGACTTATCAAGCCATGCAGATGGAAGGGGTGAGCCCCGATCGGCTGACGGCGGCTATAGCAGACTATTTCACCGCCCGGTCCCAGGGTACATGGCCCCAAATGGCTCGTCCCCTGCTGGGGCGGCACCTGTTTATCTGTACTCACGGGCGGCGCGATCGCTGCTGTGGTCGCTACGGCTACCCGCTCTACCGCCAGACCTCAGCCCTCGTCAACGAATTTCACCAGCTTCAGCGGTTGCCAAACCACGGTATTCACCTTTGGCAAGTCAGCCACATCGGTGGCCACCGGTTTGCCCCCACCCTGATCGATTTTCCTGAGGGGCGCTACTACGGTGCCCTCACCCTAGGCGATTGCCGATCGCTCCTGCTGCGCCAGGGCTCTCTGGCACTGCTGTCTCGCATCTATCGCGGCTGGGCGCTGCTGCCAGAGCCAGTCCAGATCCTAGAGCGGTTGCTGTGGCAGCAGCAGGGGTGGTCCTGGCTAGAGCAGCCGGTGGATTATACCCTCGCGGTTGCAGGCGCGACGGTCGATTCGTTGTCTAACGCCTCAGACCTTTCCCCATGGCAGGTCAGTTTTACCTGGGGAGAGACCTGCCATTGGCAGGCCCTGATTCAACTTGACCCCGATTTGAGCTGCACTGTCTTTGGCTCTTGTGGCGATGAAACGCCACTGACGACTCACAAATACCAGGTCACTCACCTGCAAAAACAGGTGCACCGATCAGCCGCCCTGCCGGTGTCGCTGGTTAAGAGCTTTGCCAATCTCAAGACCCATGCAAAATAACAGCTTGTTGGAAAACAGCCTATCTCCCCGCTTATGACCGTTGAAATGGGGGGTTATGCCCAATGGCAGATCGGTAAGGCTAGGTCTTGCCTCTAAGCTAAAAAAGGGGCACTGGACGTTTATGTTGTTGATAAAGAGGCTCCTATGGCTCAAATTCTTCGGCCGGGGGATCGGGTTTGTTGGTATACCGCTAATGGCCAAGCTACCGGCATCGTGCAACGCGAACTCACCACAGATACCTATGTGGGTGGTCAGACTGTTGTGGCATCGGCACAGTCTCCCTGCTATTTAATCAAAACCGACCCCCTTGGCACAGAAATCACCCAGCCCCCAGAGAGTTTAGAGAAAGTAGATTGATCCATGTTTGATTATGATCTGTTGGTGATTGGAGCCGGGTCGGCGGGTTTGGCGGCGGCTCAAGCGGCGGCCAGGTATGGGACGCGGGTGGCGATCGCAGACCCGAACTACTTGGGGGGCACCTGTGTCAATCGGGGCTGCATCCCTAAAAAATTTATGGTGTTTGCCGCCGACTTTGCCCGGCAGCAGTGTCTGGCAAAAAGCTATGGTTGGGTTAACCCCAGTGGCCAGTTTGACTGGCTTGCCCTGAGAACTGCCATCGATCAACAACTGGCTGAGCTACGACAGTCTTATCAGTCAAAGCTGGCTAAGGCGGGGGTTACGGTGCTCCACAGCTCAGCTCAGTTTGTTGACCCCCACCAGCTAACGGTGGGCGATCGCACGGTTACGGCTGACAACGTAATTATTGCTACGGGCGCAGAACCGGTTAAACCCGACCTGCCGGGCATTGACTGCGGCCTCACGTCCCGCGACATGTTTCGCCTAGAGACTCTACCCGAGCAGCTAACCATTGTAGGCGGCGGCTACATTGGGGCCGAGTTTAGCGATGTGTTTGCCACCCTGGGCTGCCAAGTGACGCTAATTGACAAAAACGAATTGATTCTGCCCGGCTTTGATCACGATATTCGTCAAACCCTGCACCAGAGTCTGATCGATCAAGGCATTCGGCTCATGCCCGAAACAGCCCTCGAATCGATTAAACCCGACCAAAGTGGCCTGCATGTCAGCCTCTCCGGCAAGTGTGAAGACACCCTGCTGGCCGACACCCTGCTGCTGGCACTGGGGCGATCGCCCAATATGACAGGCTTAAACCTAGAGGCTGCTGGGGTCAAGGTTGAGGACGGTGCGATCGCAGTGGATGACTACAGCCGCACCTCTCAGCCGTCGATCTTTGCGATCGGCGACTGTACCGATCGCCTGCCCCTGACCCCCGTCGCCAGGGCCGAAGGCGCTGCCGCCGCCAAAACCCTATTCACTGATCAGCCCCAGGCCGTCTCCTACCGCTGGGTACCCTCAGCCGTTTTTTGCTCTCCCCAGGCCGCTACCGTTGGCTATAGCGAAGCCGAAGCTAGAGCCCATACTGACCTAGACATTGAAGTCCACTGTTCTCGGTTTACGCCGCTGCGCTACCAGTTGTCGCCCCAAGATCACAAGGCGATGATTAAACTGGTGGTCAATGCCCGCTCTCAAGAGATTTTGGGCCTGCACATCGTGGGTGACAACGCCTCAGAAATAATTCAGGGCTTTATTCCAGCGCTGCGGCGGGGGCTGACTACAGCAGAACTGGCAGACACCATTGGCCTACACCCGACTTCAGCAGAAGAGGTGTTTGGTCTAGTGTAAAGAGTCTATTGCAACCCCATTGATTAATCTCAAATAGTCTTTTTCAACTATAGCCATAGCCAACATCATTTTTGGTTACCCCCGAGCTAGCAGGGCGCATGCCATGCGCTCCTACGGTTTGGCCTTTTGGGAATTGGGGGTATGTAATTTGGATTTGGTATAAGCTCTAGCTTCCTGAACTATGGCCGGTGGGTCGCGACCTACCGGCTAAGCCTGTCAAAGGCCAGAAAGAGTACCCACTAGAGGGCGAAGCCTGTCTTTTGCTTCTTTTTACCCTTTGACTTTTTCTTTGAAGAACTCTGGTTCACTTCTTGCAGTGCTTCCTGAAACAAATTATGCAAGTGCATGGGCACATTGGCAATTTCTGGCAGGGTTGGCTGCAACGGTTTACCGGCTTGGGCTAAAGCGTCGTCTAGGTCAGTTACAGTTAGCGCTGGGCGATCGAGGCATCGCCCTAACGAGGCCAACAAAGGATCAGCATTTTCTTCCGCAAAGCGGTGCCAAACATAGACATTTACCGTATCTTCTTTGAGATATTTTTGGATGATCTTATCCTGCTTCGCCAGCGACGCTTCATCGGTCGCTTCAAACAGTTCGACTAGGCGGGTGTAGTCTTTTAAGAGCGTTTGGCCCCAGCGGGGGTGAACAAACACCGTCACGGCTTCTGCCCGCCGCAGTTCGTCGGGCAAGTTGACCGGCGGCATGACCATTTTTAAGGATTTGTCATGCTTGAGCAGCTTGCCTACGGTTCGTCCGTCTTCTCCCAACGATTCTACCGACTCAGTCATCTCTTCTTCAGAGATACCGGCCTGATCTGCCAACTCTTTGAGAGATTTAGAACTGTCGATTCCGGCCTCTGCCAAGCGACGCTCGGTGGTAATGTCTTGGTATTCTTTCAGTTTTTTGTTTAGTTCGTATCCTGACAGAGTAATTTCGTCTCCCCCGAAAAACTCAACAAAATCATGGTGGTAGCGCTCTACCGATTGCCAGGCTTCTTCTAACAGCTCTGGGGCATCGCCATACAGATAGTTGGGGAACCAATTTTTGAAGTTGCCAATGGCCACTGCTAGCTTTGGTTTTCCCAGTTTGCCGAGCATCATCAAAGGTCCTGAAAACGTCCAGGCGTCGCTGTCGATAGGCAGCAGACGCGTGACAATGATCTCGCCTGGGCTAAGCCGCGCCAGATCGCTGGCTGACTGGGAACTATTCGGCTCGGCCCAGTAGCACTTCTCGGTTAGCCAGTTCATTAGCTCGTAGCGATCGCCGGCTACCTGGAGCACCTTAAATAGACCATTAAAGGTCTCTTGCCAGCGTTTAACTAAAGATTGATCGGAGGAGGATAAATTAGGTTGGTTTTTTATAAAAATATCTAGTACTGATTCGTTGTAGACCTGACCTTCGGTCAAAAACATATCGATCGCCAACTCAGATCGGCTAATGCCTTGTAAATTGGTTTCGGACCAGTGCTTCAGTTGGTCAGCGCTGTAGCTTTCTAACGCTGTGGCTAAATCGCCCTCAGCATCTAGCACAAAAGTATATAAATTTTGTTTTAAACCCTCAGCTTGGTTTAGTCGATCATTCACACGAAACCTCATGAATACAATAATAAGAAACTATCTGCAAGTAGACAAAAAGCAATTTAGGGCAACTATCTTTCAAGCTGCCCTAAATTGGCGTAGGGAGAACCAATGCCCTAAATGGTATACCGAAGTTTTATCCTACAGTATGCGGACAGATGGCCGCAACAAAGACTGGACTTCAGTTGGTCTATGCTTATCTACTTAGCAGTCAGCGAATGCTGTTAATTAGACAGTGCGCTTGGTCGCTGCATAGTAGATAAATAGGGCAACGATTGCACCCAAAACGGCGATTACAATACCGCCAATGCTCAAACCGGTTGCCGTGAGGGCTAACGTTCCTGTGGTAAACAAGCTGTAAAGGCTGCCTCCCACAAATGCACCAATTACACCTAGGATGAGAGTACCTAGGATACCACCGCTTTGGCGGCCGGGGTAAATAGCTTTAGCAATTGCGCCAGCTACTAGACCTAATACAATCCAAGCTAGAATATTCATACTTTATCATCTCCACATTTTCAGCAGGCGAGCGATTGCCCTGTTGCTTTGTGATATTAAATTAGCGAAAAAGGCCATTCTCGCGAGACCCTCTAAGGTTATAGTTGCTTCTCGTCTAAAGGCATACCTAGAGGCAACTTAGTTAGAGGTTTAGGCGGGCAAGCGCCCGTAATAGTGCAGAGGCAGCCTCTCAACCTGCCAACCTGTAAGGGTTTGCCGGTTTTTCAGTTACTCAGACTTAAGGCTGGCACTAGCGACTAAATCTGACTCAAATAGATCATGGCCAGGCTAATTCCCGCCAAAAACAACCACGAAAGCCCAGCTAAGTAAACTGGCCTGAGGCCAAGCTGAGTCAGATTAGACAGCTTTGTTTCTAGCCCCATGGCCACCATCGCCATACAGAGCAACACTTGGTTGCCGCTGAGGACGACGGCCTTGATGGGGGCCGCCACTAGCCCCAAACTGTTGACCCCGACCAACAGGCAAAAGAACAGCACAAACCAGGGAATGGGCAGCGGGCGGGCAGGCTGACTGCCATGGTCAGGGCGCTGGGCCTGCCAGCCGAGGCTGAGAATAATCGGTACGATCAGCAGCACGCGAGAGAGCTTGGTGATGGTGGCGACCTCACCGCTGAGGTCGCCGTTTTGAAAAGCGGTAGCGATCACCTGCGCTACCTCATGTACTGAGGCTCCACACCAAAGGCCAAAGGCCGAGGGGCTAAGCTGCAATAGGCTGCCCACCAGCGGATAGGTGAGCATAGCCAGGGTGCCAAAGCCGGTAATGGTGGCGATCGCATAGGTCATATCTTCTTCAGAACCCTCGATCACCGGGTTGGTTGCTACCACTGCTGACGCGCCGCAAATTGAGGTACCTGCGGCAATCAGCTGAGCTAGGCGGGGGTTAACGCCCAGCCGCTTACCCAGCCAGCAGGTCAGATAAAAGGTGCTGACGGTGCCAAGGGTGACTAGGCCCAACCCCCAGGGACCGACGGCCATCACCTCCGCCAGGCTCAGCCGCAGGCCCAGCAAAATCACCGCCAGCCGCAGCACCCGCTTCATCGCAAACTTGATGCCGGTGCGATAGGCGGCAGGCACCACGCCCCACTGTCGCCAGCCCATGCCCAGCAGCACGGCAATCAGCAGCGGGTTGAGGGTATGCAGGCTGCTCAGTCGATCTAACCCTAGGGCGATCGCCGCAATCAGGGTCGTCAGCAATAGCCCAGGCAAAACCGAAATCCCCTGGGTTTTCCAGCCACTAGAAACAGGGCCAAGGGCAGACACCCCTGGGTCAGACTTAGACGATAGTTTCATGATTAAAAACCGGTTGTAAGTTGTTCTCAGGCCACCAGCGCCAGTACTGCCACCGTCAGCAATAGCCCCATGACAAAGCGGCGAAAGAGCGCTTCATTAACCCGTTTGAAGCACAGCTGCCCCAGCATTTGCCCTAGAAAAAATGCCGGCAACAAGCGGATAAATAGGCCCCCGACCGCTACCGAGATCAGGCCGCTGGCCCAGTAAGATCCCAGAGCAATCAGCTGGATGAGGGCAAAAAATACGATAAAGTTAGCCCGGTTAGCGGCAGCCAGGTTGCTGCTAGACATCTGGTAGAGCACGATGGGAGGGCCGCCGATGCCCGCCAACCCCGTCAAAAAACCACTCAGGGCACCAACCCCCGAGGTCAAGGCCAGGTGGGGATGGGTGTAGCGGCTTTTGCCGCTCAACAACAGCAGCACAAAGCCCAAAATCAGCCCGCCGATGATGCGGCGCAGCAGGGTTGGCTCTAGCAGCGCCAGAAAGTGCGCTCCCACCGGCACCATCACTATGGCGCTGAGCACCAACGGCAAGACCTGCCGCCACTTGGTCGTTTGCACAGCGCCGGGGACTAACCCAGCCCCAGCCGTCATTTCGATCAGGAGCACGGTGGCCACTACCAGCTGCGGGTGGAACAGCAAACTCAGGGCTGGAGCGAGAATTAGCCCTGAGCCAAAGCCTGAGAAGCCTCGGGTAAAACCGGCGATCGCCACCACCCCCAGACTCATCAGCCAGATCTCGATGCCCATGGGCTTGTCTCCTGCCAGTGCAAACATTAGAAAAGGATCCCCCGATTGACCAGGTTAAGTCAGGAGTGAGGTATCGGTGGGGATCCGGAAGAGGGAAGGGGGAAGGGGGAAGGGGGTGGATGGGTGGATGGGTAGGTGGGTCGTAGGGGCAAACGGTGTTTGCCCAAACCAATGGTGGGGCGATTGGCATTTAAGGGTGGTGGGCAGTGCCACTCTACGGTGGATCGATCAACACACCGCTGCCAACGCCGCCGTCGCCACGCCAAAGGTGGCATTCAACCCCAGGGCAATTTGCTCAAAAATCTGGCTCAGGGGGGCATCGGGCAGCTTCATGGGCAGGGGCACACCGGCATCGCCCTGTTCGCAGATGCGGGGGTCGATGGGCACCTGGCCCCACAGGGGCACCGAGAGTTCGGTGGCGATCTGAGCACCGCCGCCGCTGCCGAAGATCGGTGTCGGTTCACCGCAGTGGCCGCAGAGCAGATAGCTCATATTTTCCACCAGACCCAGCACCGGCACACCTACCTGGCGAAACATGTGGACACTGCGGCGCACATCGGAGACGGCCACCTGCTGCGGGGTCGTCACCATCACCACACCACAGATCGGGCTTTCTTGGACGATGGTGATTTGGGCATCGCCGGTGCCGGGGGGCAGATCGATCAGCAGGTAATCTAGCTCGCCCCAGGCCACCTCGTGAAGAAACTGGGTGAGAATTTTATGCATGACCGGGCCGCGCCAGGCCAGGGGATGGTCGCCCTTGGCCAGCAGCCCCACCGACATTAGCTTGATGCCGTGGGCCTCTAGGGGCACAAACCGCTGGCCATCTGGGGTGTCGATCACGCGCACTTCAGAATGGCCTAGACCCAGCATTTGGGGCACGTTGGGGCCGTAGATGTCGGCATCGAGCAGCCCCACCTTGGCCCCAGTTTTGGCCAGGGCCGCTGCCAGGTTTACAGCGGTGGTCGATTTGCCGACGCCGCCCTTACCGCTCGACACCGCCAGGGTGGTGCGCACCCCAGGAATGGTGCAGAGCTGAGCGTAGGCTTTTTTGCACCAGGGCAGCTGGCTTAGGCTGTTTTGTACTTGCTCTTGTAGGCCCAGCTGGTGACGGCCCACGTAGAGCCGCAGGTAGACGTAGTCGTCTACCACTTGCAGGTTGCGTACCATGCCCAGGCTTACGAGGTCGTTGCCCAGGGTAGGTTCGCGTAGGGTTTTGAGCTGGGCGATGACTTCGGCCTTGCGGGCGATCGCCTCGGCACTGGGAGCCACTTCAGCGGGGGCCTCAGCAGCGCGATGAAACGGGGAAGTGTGGCTAGACATGGGAGGTTTCTGGCTGAGACTTCTGGATCGCATCAATGGCCCGTTGGGAGAAAATCCGCACGTCCATATCGGGGTCGTTGAGGGTCTGTTGCAGGGCGGGTAGGGCGTTGGTGTCGGCCAGTTTGCCCAATGCGGTGGCGGCATCGCGCCGCACGTCAGAATACTCGTCGGCTAGAGACTTGATCAGCACCGGGAGAGCCTGTACGTCCGGGGTTTTCTGCAATGCCCGAGCGGTGAACTTACGCACCTGCCATTCGGGGTCATCCATCGCGGTGACTAGAGCCGGAACCGCCGCCGGGTCCGCCAAAATATCGAGGGACTGGGCCGCATTGCGCCGCACTTGCCAGTCGGGGTCACTGGTCAGCAGTTCGCACAGCAGCGGCACCACCTCGGCATCGCTCAAATGGCCCAGGGTGAGTGTCGTTGCCCGCCGCACCGCTTCTACTGGATCTTTCGCCAGGGCCAGGGCCGGTTCGCAACGCACCACCTGGTTCAAGTAGCGCAGAGTGATCACCGCCGCCTCCCGCAGCTCGGGGTTCTCCGATTTAAAGAACGGCATGATGTAGGGCAGCGCCTGGGCATCGTGGATTTTGCGCAACAGCACCAGCACGTTGAGCTGGGCGTGGACATTGCCCACCTGCAACACATCCAGCAGCTTCATCAGGTCGTTGGTGGAGACCAGTTCTTTCAGCGCCGATAGCGCCTCATTTCGGACATTCTCGTGGGGTGAGCTAAGGCACTCGATCAATGGGTTGATGGCGACCGGGTTGGCAAATTCCCACAGGGTGGTGATGGCGATCTCTTGCACCGTGGGGTTTTCGTCGTAGAGCGCCCCGATTAAAGGCTCGATCGCATCTTCGTCGCCCAGGTGTTGCAGGGTTTTGACGGCGACCAGGCGCTCGTCAAGATCGGGCGATCGCAGCAGTTCAACCCACTGGGCAACTTCGGGGTCCATATCGGTGGCGTACATGGCTAAGGGTTCCAAAATGACGGCAGGGATTGGGGATTGGGGGATTGGGGGGGGATGGGGGGATGGGTGGATGAGTGTTTGCTTGACCCGCCTACCCACCAACCCACCTACCTCAATAGGAAAGGAATCTGCACCGTAATCGCCCCAGTTGGGCATTCCTTCTCGCAGGGCAGGCAGAACCAGCACTCGTCGTACTTCATGTAGGCTTTGCCGGTGTCGGGGTTCTTTACCAATACATCCAGGGGGCAAACCTCGATGCAGGCGTTGCACTTTTCGAGGCATTTCGATTCATCGACAATCACGGGTACGTCAACACGTTGGGATGTTAAGGCCATAGTTTTGGTTATGTAGAACGTGGATAGGAGCTATGAAAAATCACCGTCCCCTCCTCGGAGGGGTGCCCGGAGGGCGGGGTGGGTTCCAGAGACTGGGCTAACCCACCCCTGCCCCTCCCAGTGCTTGGTGTTGGGTTTCACTTCGTTGCACCCAACCTACGGAGTTACTGGGTGCAGCCCAGGGGGATGGTGGGCAGTGCCCACCCTACCGGACGGCGACATCGTAGACTTCTTCGACTAAATCGACATCGACGATGTAGGGCTCAACGGCGCGCTTAAACAGCTCCATGTGGCCGGTTTCGCCTTTCTTTAGGTTGACGTGGCAGAACCACTCCTCGTTGTTCTTTTCGGGGTAGTCGAGGCGGTAGTGGTACAGTCCCCAGCGGGTTTCTTTGCGGAAGAGGGAGGCGCGGGCGGCCATCTCGGCGCAGTCGCGGATGAAATGCACTTCCATACAGCGCATCAGCTCGTGGGGGTCGCGGGCTCCCATCAGGCCGAGGGTGTCTTCGTAGGCGACAAACTTTTGCAGGCCGATGTCCATGTTGTGGGGCGACTTGGGCGGTTGCAGGTAGTCGTTGACCAGGCGGCGCAGTTTGTACTCGATCTGGGTGTGGGGCACGCCGTCGGGCTGTTGCAGGGGGGCATAAATGCGGGCCTGCTCGGCGGCGAGAAACTCGGCGTCGGGTTCCATATGCTCCAGGTCGCGCACGTAGTCCATGGCGTTTTCGCCCGCGATCCGGCCATAGACAAAGGCCCCGATCATGTAGTTGTGGGGCACGCTGGCCATGTCGCCTGCCGCATACAGGCCGGGGACGGTGGTTTCGGCCCGCTCGTTCACCCAGACGCCCGAGGCGCTGTGGCCGCTACACAGGCCAATCTCAGAAATGTTCATCTCGACGCCGTGGGTGCGGTAGCTTTCGCCCCGGCCCTCGTGGAAGCGGCCTCGGCTGGGCCGTTCGTTATCCCACAGAATGGTTTCGATTTCGTTGATGGTGTCGTCGTCGAGGTGGTACATCTTCAGGTGTACCGGGCCTTTGCCGGAGTGCAGCTCTTTGTAGACCTCTAGCATCATCTGGCCGCTCCAGTAGTCGCAGTTGATGAAGCGGTGGCCCTCGGCGTTGGCGGTGTAGGCTCCAAAGGGGCTAGCCACGTAGGCGCAGGCGGGGCCGTTGTAGTCTTTGATCAGCGGGTTGATCTGGAAGCACTCGATGTTGGTGAGTTCGGCCCCGGCGTGGTAGGCCATGGAGTAGCCGTCGCCCGCGTTGGTGGGGTTTTCGTAGGTGCCGTAGAGGTAGCCGGAGGCGGGCAGCCCCAGGCGACCGCAGGCCCCGGTGCACAGCACCACCGCCTTGGCTTGAATCACCACCATGTTGCCGTTGCGCACATCAAGGCCCACCGCCCCGGTGACGCGACCGTTTTGCACCATGACGCGGGTGGCCATGACGCGGTTGGTGACGTTGACCTTGTGGCGCTTGACCTGGCGGGCGAGAATTTTTTTCAGGTCTTTGCCCTCGGGCATGGGCAGCACGTATTTGCCCACCCGGTGCACCTGCTTGAGGTCGTAGTTGCCCTCGTGGTCTTTTTGAAATTTGACGCCCCAGCTCTCTAGCTCTTGAATCACCTCAAAGCCCAGCCGCCCGGTTTCGTAGACGGCTTTTTGGTTGACGATGCCGTCGTTAGCGATAGTGATTTCGCGCACGTACTGCTCGGGGGTGGAGTTGCCGGGGATGACGGCGGTGTTGACTCCGTCCATACCCATGGCGATCGCGCCGCTGCGGCGAATGTTGGCTTTTTCTAAAATCAGCACGTCGCTGTCGGGGCTGGCCTGCTTGGCCTTAATACCTGCCATGGTGCCAGCGGTGCCACCGCCGACGACTAGAAAATCAGTTTTAAGATACTGAATGTTCACGTAACCACGTCCTCGGTTTAAACGGCAGTGAAATCAAATTGTTAGGGATTAGCTAATGCTTAAAAACGGATAGCTACCCCTTGGCTTCTGGGCCTTTGCACCCCAGCTTAAGGGAGACTCCCAAGGTCAATCAATGCCGTTTGTAGCAACAGCTACGGTTTACTCATCACAGCCTTCTATATACTCATAAAAAAACTAAATGAGATTGAATCGTCTGATATATTTAGATGCTTTATAGGATTTTTGTGGCCTGATCTACGGTTTATAATTCCTGTCTTTTAAGGCAAAAAGTAATATAATTAGATAAGAGCGATCGCAGTATTGAAGCTGTTCCTGAAAACCACTTGGGTTAAATAAATTGATATGGAGATTTACCAGCTCAAAGTATTTCTAGAGGTCGCTCGATGTCTGAGCTTCACCGAGGCAGCTGATACATTAAACTTGACCCAGCCAGCGGTGAGCGCCAAAATTAAGTGTCTAGAATCTGCGCTCGAAACCCCTTTATTCAAACGCCTAGGGCGACGGATAGAGCTAACCCAGGCAGGAGCATACCTACTAGAAGAAGGCCCTAATTTGGTCGATCTAGAAAGCCGACTGGTGGCTGAGATTGAAGAAATTAAGCAGGGTAAGTTTAGTACTTTAAAAATTGGCTGCATGCCTGATGCTTTAAGTAGCTGGCTGCCATCAGTGCTGTACGAATATCGTCGGATATACCCCGATGTGCAAACTAAATGCTTGCAGTTTGATGCGATCGAATCCCTGTTTCGTGCTATCAAGGCTGGGGAGATCGATCTGGGTATTTCAGATCTAAGTTTTGCGGCTTTCGATGAGATTTTAGGATTGGCTATTGGCTCCGTCAACTATTCACTAATAGTGTCTAGCAGCCATCAGCTTGCTCAACGACCCTGGCTAAGCCTAAAAGAACTCACCGATCAGTCCTGGGTATTGCCTCCTGAGGGCCTTCCGGGTCGGATTATGCTGCAAAAGCGCATGCAAGAACTGGGGTTAAATCTGACCGATTTTGCCCATGTCGAAATCGTGGATGCGTCGAGCTTAATGCGCACTTACTTGCTCCAGGGCCACTACCTGGGGTTTGCCTCAGACTTTGAATTTCAAGTGGAGTGTGAGGCTGGGCTAATGCGTCGCATTCCCCTAGAAGAATTTGCCCTGGGTACGCCCCTGTTTTTGCTGATGGCTAAGCGCCTTGGGCGAGCCTTAGGGTTGACCGGGCAGCCAGCCAGCCGAGGTGGCCTTGGGCTAGAGCCGATTCGTCAGTTTATGACCCTGGTACAGAGCCAGCCCGGCGTCACCGAGGGAAAACTTTCCCAGCGATTATCTACCCCAAACCCGTTGGCGCAGCCACCGGCTACAACGCCAGCGACGGGCCAAAAAGCACCCCGGTTCCAGGCTCCCAACTTTTTGGTGCGCTCTGGGTCTGCCAGCGGCACCGAGACGATCACTCTCACCATCGGCACCCAAAACCGCACTATCCAAACCGTAACCGCCGGGCTAATTATTCAGCGGCTGGGGCTGCTAGAGCATTTTCTGCCCCGCGAGGGCCGCTACAGCGGGGTGCAGTATCGGCTTCACTGGTCTGACTACAGCTCTGGGGCACCGATTGTGGCTGGGCTAGAAGCGCAGCAGATTGACATTGGCGTGCTGGGCGATTACCCGCTGTTGCTCAGTGCGGCACCCGGTGACAGCACCGCCCCGGCGGCGGGCACCCGCTTAATTAGCTTTGTGGCCAGCAACTTAGATGGCACCGGCAACGACATTATTGTGCCGCAGCACTCGACCCTCGACTGCATCGATGATTTAGCGGGGCGGGTGATTGCGGTACCTTTTGGCTCGGCGGCCCACGGTATGGTGATGCGATCGCTCCACCACCGCCAGATTCTCAATGCCGTCACCCTCACTTCTATCGACAGCGCCAGCCCCCAGCGCTCCAGCCGCCATGCCGTCCCTGTCGATGGCTACGCTTACTTCGCCCCGTTCCATGAAATCGCCAAACACAAGGGCCAGTTTCGTCGCCTGCTGCACGAAAGTTTAGACGGTCTGCCCACGTTTCACGGTGTGGTGATTCGCGCTGCCCTGGCCGAACAGTATCCCGAAATTGCCGTGGCCTACCTGCGATCGCTGCTGGCCGCTCAATACTGGTACGCCACCCAGCCCATGGCTACCACTCTGGTCAGCCGCTGGGTGAATATGGATGCCGCCATTGTCACCAAAACCCTGCGCTCTAGCGCCAGCGATCAGGCCGATGTGGTCTACCTGCCGGAAACCCAACTGCGTACCGACTGGCTCCAGGCCCACATCCAGCAGCTGGGGCAGATTGCCGGGCAAGAACACTTGGGGCAGATCAACCTCGATCGCTGGATGCAGCCGGAGTTTTTGGAGCGCGCGATCGCGTCGCTTTGATTTTAATCCTGCATAAGAACAAAAATCGTAGGGTGCATCCGCGCAGCGATGCACCATCCCAGGGTCGATAGCTTCACCCCCATTGGGCAGGGCAAACGCCGTTTGCCCCTACAGGCAGCCTTCCATGCTTTTCAGGGTTTCTTCGCGGATGCACTCAAATACCTGACGGTGCAGATTGACAAACTCTGCCGAGAGCGTGTCGTCAAAGTGGCGAGGGCGACGCAGCCCAATCGGCAGCTCGGCTTTGATGTGCCCTGGCTGCACGCCCATAATGCAGATGCGATCGCCCAAAAAGATCGCCTCCTCAATGTCGTGGGTGACAAAAATTACCGTGGTTTTCAGGTCTTCCCAGATATCCAGCAGCAGCTCCTGCATCATGTGGCGGGTTTGAGCATCGAGGGCCGCAAAGGGCTCATCCATCAGCAGCACCGAGGGCGAGTTGACCAGCGCCCGCACAATGCTGGCCCGCTGCTGCATACCCCCTGACATCTGGTGAGGATAGCTGTTGCGGTGCTTGTAGAGCCCCACCCGATTGAGGTAGTCGTGGACCAGTTCAGTGCGATCGCCCTTCGCCATCCCCCGAATTTTTAGTCCTAGCTCAATATTTTGAAACGCCGTCTTCCAGGGCAATAGCGAATATTGCTGAAACACAAAACCGCGATCGGCTCCAGGTCGAGTAATCGGAGCCTGATCTACCATCACATAGCCCGCTGTGGGTTTAATAAACCCGGCAATTACATTTAGCAGCGTCGATTTGCCGCACCCCGAAGGCCCCAGTAAACAGATAAACTCCCCTGGCTTAATGCCCATCTGAATTTGATTCAGCACATGAATCTCTTGGCCACGGCTGCGAAAAGTGACCGATAGCCCCTCCACCTGAACGGCCCCTTTGGTGGTCTGTCGTTGCTCTAACTGCGTCATCATTACGTCTTAGTCGTCCTTTTGAGTAGCATCAAAAAAGTCTTTGCCAATCGCAATTTGAGGGTTATGGCTGCATAACGTGGTGGGCAATCTCCTCTTCAGCAGCGGAGGAAAGATGGTGGGCATTGCCCACCCTACAGGCTGTCAAACCTAACCCCTAAAACCCTGAGTCTTCTTTAGACGGTGCCCTGCTTCTTCACCACCCGCCAGGGCATCAGCGCCCCCATGCCTTGGCTCACGGCCCAGGAGCTAAACGCCCCCAGCATCCCCATCAGCAGCATCCCCATTACAATCGGCGGATAGTTAGAGGTGACGTAGGACTCCCAGGTGATATAGCCAATGCCGTAGCGACCCGCTAAAATTTCCGCCGTTACCAGACAAAACCAGGCATTGCCCATGCCGATGGTCAGCCCGCTGGCAATGCTGGGCAGCGACCCCGGCACCACAATATCTTTAAACATGTGCCAGGGTTTAGCGCCTAAACACTGCCCCACTCGCATCAGCACTGTATCGCTGAGGGTGCTCTCAACCCCATTGATCGTGCTAATCAAAATGGGAAAAAAGGCCCCTACAAACGTCAGAAATACCATGCCACTCTCGGCATTGGGAAACATCAAAATCGCTAGCGGAATCCAAGCCACCGCCGGAATCGGGCGCAACAATTCTAGGGGCGGCAGCAGCAAATCTTCGATCGCCGCAAACCAACCAATCAACACCCCCAGCAGCACACCTGAGGTCGAAGCCAAGGCAAAGCCAACTAACACCCGCATGATGCTAGAGCGAAAATGTACCCAGGGGCTAGAAGTAAAGAAGGCTAACGTGGCTTTCAAAACTTCTAACGGTGATGGCACAAACTGAAAGTCAACAAAAAACTTGAAATTGATCACACAAAGCAACTGCCAAATGCCAAAAAATAGCACCAGAGACAGCAGCCGCCGGGCCGAACGGTTAGACAAAAAGATGGCGTTTAAACCCTCACCCATTTGCCCTAGCCAGCGTGGATACCCTACCCGTGAAACCGAAACCGCCATGGTTTGCCTCTCAATCACATCAATGCGTATTAGCTGAAAGCCACAGTAGGGCAAGCCGATCTCACGATTCTGTTCCCTATGACCTGCACTGCGTGCCCCTAGGTGCAGCGGTCTGTCAGCGCGTGCTATGACTCGCCCTGCTGTAGTTATTTCAGAAGCCACCCTAGGGGGGGCACTGCCCACCATCAGGAAGAAAGTTTTCCAGAAGTCGCCTAAGGCCGTTATCCTGCCGTGGCGAAGGTGGGCCAAAGCCCCTAGCGCTGAGCCCCAACCAGCATTGGCTGGCGCGCTGCATAGAGATCCTGTAGGCCTCTAAAGGCCGTCATTTGCCCCCCGGTCGAGGCGGCATAGGCTTGAGCATCCGCCTCGACGAGAAAGGCGGCGACCTCATCGCCATTGCTGACAAAGTAGGAATTTTCAGCAAACAGTTTCCAGCCGTTGTTGTAGTCGTGGACAAACATCACGTTAGCCGCCTGCCCCTCGGCCTGAAGTTCAACTAGGGCTTTGACCATATTGGCAATAGAGGCAAAGCTTCTGACCGTCTCTTCTCCTTGAGCCCAAAACTGAGCAGCCCGTTTAGGGTCAGTAATAGCTTCTCCGGTGAGGGCATCTTCACCGGTAATTTGGTAGGCCTCGGCGGTGGCGATCACCTCATCGTAAGCTAAACCCATTTCCTCCATCGCCTGGAGCAAGTAGCTCTCATCAATCCAGTTAGTCACCTCTTCAGGGTCAACGGGGTTTTCAAGGCGGCCTAGGCTGGTTAGAGTGGCAATGCTGTTTTTCAACGCGCTAATTTGCACATCTCCAATGGTGGGGTCGAGGGGCTGTAGGCCAGAGGGGCCTAAAAACATATACACCACTTCTTTATCGACCCCAGACCACCCTTCGATTTGAGTAGAAATTCCCTCGGGATCTTCCCTAAACATTTGATTAGCTTCTAGCACCGCCTTCAAATAGGCCACAACAATTTCTGGATGTTCTTCCGCGAAATCAGAGCGTACCGTAATGCCGTGGAGTGTCGGCACACCGGTTTGAGCACCATCAAAAATTTTCTTAGCAAAGCCGCGAAAAGGGAACAGTTCACCAAAGGGGACAAAATCGGCATGGGCATCAATTTGCCCGGTGCGCAAGCTCGCTCCCCCCACCTCGGGAGCCTGGCTAATCAGCTCTACATCGGTTTCTGGATCGAGGCCAGCGGCGGTGAGAGCATTGAGCACCATGCCGTGGGCGGCAGAGCCAAAAGGCACCGAGATGGTGCCACCTTTTAGGTCGGCTAGGGAGGTAGCTGTGCTATCTTTGGGCACAACAACGGCATTGCCCGCACCCGTTGGGCTATAGGCTAGAGTGCCAATAAAAACTGAGTTGGCATCCTTGGCTTCTTGCTGAAATTTGATCAGATTGATCACGGCTGGAAAATCACCCATCAGGCCAATATCGAGCTGATTGGCCAGCATTTTATTGGTGATGGGCGGGCCAGAGGTATAGCTCGACCACTGAATGTCATACTTCACCCCTTCATACTTGCCATCGGTAGGCAAATGCTTTTCCAACAGTTCTAACTCGCGCACTGTTGCTCCACCAACGGCTGTATTGATTACCTGATCTTGGGTGCCGATCGCAATGCGAATCACCTTGCCAGAATTACTTCCCGAAGCTGTAGACTCACCGTTGGAACTCACCTCTCCTGACGAACAAGCCCCCATGAAAATGACAGAGGTTATTAATAGGCCTGACGCAAACTTTTTCCGAGACCAACCTAGTAAGTAGCGCATATTTTTCCTGCATCAACTCATCTGAAGCCCATTTATTCCACCAAGCTCAGCTAGAGACTGTAAACCGAGATACATCTTGTTTTTACCAATGATTTCACCCATAAAATTATTTTCTGAGTTGATATAAATTGCTTATAAAAATCAAAGAATAAACCACTCCGAATGAATTATTCAAAGCATTAAATAAGACTTGGTAGTGCAATTATGACCAAACTATCGCCTATTCTGGGCTTGTGGGGTTATCTGGTTCAAGGCAGCGCCTGATTCAGAGGCGGGGCTAGCCCATCCTAGGGGAGTGGTGTAATTTTAGCCGTGGTCTAGGCCCTAGTAACCATCGCGATCGCACGGGGCTACCCAGACTGTTCTCACCTACCCAATAAGGCTGAAGCCGGGGGAACCATCGTTCCCCCGGCTTCAGTGGGCCAGCTCTTGAACTAGAACTAGAGAATTTAGGGCGATATGCGCCGGTAGCGAGCCTGGAATCCCATATGGATGCCGTAGGCGACTAAGCCTAGGGCGACTAACCCCATCAACCACCCCCCATAGGGCTGCTGCTGGATGGTTTGCAGCGCTCCTTCAGTATTTTTGGCCTGGCTAGGGTCAGCAGCCAGGGCAGCCTGAATAAAGAAGTACCCAATAATCACCGACACCACACCTTTAGCGGTCAGCCCAAAGCGGCCAATCCGAGTCGACCACATTTCTTCTTTGGCGCTCATTTCAAACAACTTGAGGTGACGCCGAAAATCAGTAGAATAGGCCCTGTAAAAATAGAAAAAACCGTAGGCCACGAAGGACGCTCCCATGGCCCCCACCAGCCACTGACCAAAGGGTTGCGATAGCAGAGTAGCCGCTTGCTGCCCACTAGAGTCGCTGCCGTTAGTCGGCTGATTGAACACGACTCGGAGGGCAAATAGGGCTAGGCTGCCATAGACAAAACCGCCGGTAGCGTAGGCTATGCGACGGCTAATGGTGCTAAATCCGCTATCGTCATGCTCTGGGTCGAAAGCCGCCTGTACCAGTTGCCAAATCACATAACTGGCTAACCCCGCCACAATTAATAAGAGCAAAATTTTGCCAAACGGTTGGGTGGCAATAGTGAGAAAAGCGCCCTCGGTGCTGGTGGCTCTACCGCCCCAATTAATAGCGGCTTGGAAGGCTAAAATACCCACTAGCATGTAGACAATCCCTTTTGCTGCATAGCCAAAGCGAGCCAACCGCTCGATCCACTTTTTGGGCTGCTGTCGAGACAATCCGGAGGAGTTCATAGGTTTGTTTAGGGGTTTTTTGAGAGGTTGGCGCATTCAGGTACGGGAGAGTTTGCCCCCAGTTGGTGAAGGGCAAACAACCGTTTGCCCCTGCGGGATACCGGTTTTGATCCGGGGGGTTTGGACCTCGGATTTGGTATGACACCCGAACTTAACCCCTGAATGCCACAGCAAAGAGGCTAGGTCTGCCGCAGGCTCCTAGCCAGGCCAAAGCTATAGCTTATTTTTTACCGGAAGGTCAGCAGAAAAGCATCTTTCTGCTGACATATTGCAAACGTCTATTGCGTTAGCTCGAACTATTCACGAGAACAGGCGCTGAAGACTGTCATACCCAATCCGAGTTGGGAAACCCCGGCTCATCATCAGGAACCCCGTAGGGGCGTAGCATGCTACACCCCTACAAATCGGGGGGATTCATTCAGGAGTCGGTATCATTCCCACAGAGGTGAGAATCAAGTCGGGAGTAGGTTGCTTCGCCTAGATCCCGTGAAAACGGGAATGACCTTATCTCTCTACTGGGAGTTCGAGGGTGGCCGATATGATGCCGGGTTCTGCCGTGGGCTTAAGCTGAAACCCAATGCGCCTACAGAGGTGCTGCATGCCGTCATTCTCGGCCAAAATCTCGCCTGTGATGCGGTGCAGTTGCTCAGCGCGGGCGACATCGACTAAGCGGCTGAGCAGTGCGGTGCCAATGCCCTGACGCTGGTGGGGGTCGGCGACGAGCATGGCAAACTCGGCCTCGGGCAGGCCGTGCTTTTGGGTGAGACGGGCCACCGCTAGAATTTTGGGCTCGGGGTTGACCACTTCGGCCACCAGGGCAATTTCGCGATCGTAGTCGTTAAAGCAGATGCGGGTAAGGCGATCGTGGGCCACTCGGGTGCTGTATTTCATCGCGTGGAAGTAGCGCAGGTAGGCGCTGTGGTCAGATACACCGTGGTGAAAGTCGATGATGAGCGGTTCATCTTCGGGGCGAATGGGGCGAATGGTGATGCCGTCGCGCCAGGGCCAGATGTATTGGGTGGGGTAGGGGCGAATGGCGAGGGGAATAGAAGGTGAGTTGGGCGATCGCAAAATCACCCGCGCATCCAGCGCCAGCAGACCATTGGGTGAGGCCAGTAGTGGGTTAATGTCGATCGCCTCAATGTCGGGCTGCTCGGCCACTAGCTGGCTAAAGCGCACCAAAATTTGCTCTAGGGCATCTAGATCGACCGCCGCTCGGCCTCGCACCCCCTGGAGAGCTTTGTAGATCAGGGTTTGCTCCATCAGGCGACGGGCCAGGGTGCTGTTGAGGGGGGGCAGGGCGATCGCGCTGTCTTGAAACACCTCCACGAGCTGGCCACCGCTGCCAAACAGCAGCACCGGGCCAAACTGCGGGTCTTGGCTGCTGCCCAAAATCAGCTCGTAGCCATCGACGCGGATCATCGGCTGCACGGTGACCCCCTGGAAATGCTCGGCACCGGCCTTTTCGGTGACGCTAGTGGCAATGCGATCGAAGGCGCGGGCCACGGCATGGCTGCTGTCGAGGTTGAGCTGCACGCCGCCGACATCGGTTTTGTGGGTGAGGGTGTGGCTGTAGAGTTTGAGCACCACGGGGTAACCCAGGCTGTCGGCAGCGGCGATCGCCGCCGTCCCCGTCGTCGCAATCTGGGTGGGCACTACCGGTATGCCGTAGGCCGCCAGCAGCGCCTTCGAGTCGGCCTCGGCAAGCATTGTCTGCCCAGCCGCTTTAGCCTTATGCAGAAGGGTGGCGACAGTGGCGCGATCGATGCCGTGGTTGTGGGTGAGGGCCGGCGTTTCGTAGAGACCCTTCAGGGCATAGCTGTGCCGCCACAGCAGCCCAAACAGCCGCGCCGCCTGGTCAGGGTAGCGATAGGTGGGAACACCCGCCTGGTTTAAGATGGCCTCGCCATCGTCGACTTCCCGCCCGCCCATCCAACTAGCCAGCAGAGGCCGGGTCGAGCCGCTGGTTTGCCAGGTATCGACCACCGCTTGGGCGGTCTGGGTGGGGTCAGTCATCGACTGGGGGGTCAGCACCACCAGGCAGCCGTCACTTTCTGGATCGGCGAGGGTGGCCTTGAGCGCCTGGGCAAAGCGATCGGGCTCGGCATCGCCCAGAATATCGATGGGGTTGCTGTGGCTCCAGTGGCTGGGTAGGGTCTGGTTTAGGCTCTCTAGACTGGAAGCCGACAGATCTGCCAAGGTACCCCCGGCCTGAATGAGGGCATCGGTAGCCAGCACGCCGGGGCCACCGGCATTGGTGATCATGCTCAGGCGCGGCCCACGCGGGCGAGGCTGCTTGGCCAGCACCTCGGCGGCATCAAACAGTTCTTCGATGCGATCAACCCGCAGCACGCCGCAGCGGCGAAAGGCCGCATCCAGCACGGCGTCACTGCCGGTCAAAGACCCGGTGTGGGAGGCCGCCGCCTGGGCCGCCGCCTGGGTGCGCCCCGCCTTGATCACAATGATCGGCTTGCTCAGGGCCACCTCCCGCGCCGCCGACAGAAACGCCCGCGCATCGCCAATCGACTCCATGTAGATCACAATGCTGTGGGTGTGGGGGTCGTCGCCCAGGTAGTCGATCAGATCGCCCCAGCCCACATCGAGCATCGAGCCCAGGGAGATAAAGGCGCTAAAGCCCACATTCTCCCGCAGGCTCCAGTCGAGAATGGAGGTGCACAAGGCCCCACTCTGGCTAATAAAGCCCACATTGCCCCGCCCGGCCATTTGACTGGCGAAGGTGGCATTTAGCCCGGTGAGCGGATTTTGAATGCCCAAGCAGTTGGGGCCAATCAGCCGCAGGCGTCCCTGGGCGATCGCCTGAATCTGTCGCTCTAGCTCAATTCCCGCTGGGCCAATTTCCTTAAACCCTGCCGAGAGAATAATTGCCCCCTTCACTCCCCTATTGACACATTCCTGCACTACCGCAGGCACCCCAGGGGCAGGGATAGCAATAATTGCCAGATCGGGCACTTCGGGGAGAGAGGCGATGCGATCGTATGCCTGAATACCCAACACATTGTGCCGTTTGGGGTTGATCGGGTAGACCGTGCCGCCAAAGGGATGGCTGATTAAGTTCCACAGCACTGTACGACCCACGCTGCCAGGGCGCTCAGTCGCGCCGACCACCGCTACAGACCGGGGGGCAAAGATCGGATCGAGGGGATGAATCCCAGTCTTCCAAAGATCCATCACCGGATCGGGGCAGGTCAGCATGGTTAAGTCCTCATGGGGCAGACACGGTCTACTAATCTTCGATTGGCAATTTTAGATCGATGGCTACGTAGGGTGGGCAATGCCCACCTTTACCTTGGAGTATGGCCCTCAACCTTGGTCAGCGTGGTCTTGGCTCGTAGGCTTTGACTGCGTAGCAATGCCCACCTTTACCTTAGGGTGTAGCTACGTAGGGTGGGCATTGCCCACCTTTAACCCTAGGGTGTAGCCCTTAACCTCGATCAGCGTGGTCTTGGAGGTAGAGTCCTTAGACCTTGGTGGGCAATGCCCACCCTACCTACGTAGCTTGCCCCCCTTGCCAAGCTACGTAGGGTGGGCAATGCCCACTTTTATCTTGGGGTGTGGCCCTCAACCTTGGTGAGCGTGGTCTTGGCGTGTAGGCCTTAGACCTTGGTGGGCAATGCCCACCCTACAGCTCCCCTCTCCCTGGGGAGAGGGGCTACACCGTCGTCAGCTCAGGGGCCAGGTCGGGTTGGTGGTACAGGGTGGCATCGACCCGGCAGCCGCCGTAGGCCAGGGTGTACAGCTCCTTCATGTCGCGGATCAGCGGGTAGCGGGGGTTGGCCCCGGTGCACTGGTCGTCAAAAGCCTGCTCAGACATCAGCTCCAGGTGATCGTAGAAATCCTGCTCCGACGCATTCAGGGTTTCGCGAATGGTGAGGGGAATCTCCACCTGCTGCTTTAGATCCTCGATCGCATCCACCAGCCGCGTCACCTTCTCATCGTCGGTAATGCCCCCCAGACCCAGGTGGTCGGCAATTTCCGCGTAGCGATGCTTGGCATTGGGGAACCGATACTGCGGGAAGATCGCCTGCTTAAAGGGCGCATCGGTGGCGTTGTAGCGGATCACGTGACTGATCATCAGGGCGTTGGCTAGGCCGTGGGGCACGTGGAACGTGGACCCCAGCTTGTGGGCTAGGGAGTGGCACACGCCCAGGAAGGCGTTGGCAAAGGCCATCCCAGCGATCGTGGCGGCGTAGTGGACTTTTTCCCGCGCTTCGGGGTCTGCCGCGCCGTTTTTGTAGGCCCGAGGCAGGTACTCCATCAGCAGCTTGATCGCTTGCAGCGCCAGCCCGTCGGTAAAGTCGCTGGCCATAATCGACACGTAGGACTCCAGGGCGTGGGTGAGGGCGTCGATGCCGCCAAAGGCGGTGAGGCTGCGGGGCATGTGCAGGGTCAGGGCTGGGTCAACAATGGCCACATTGGGCGTCAGGGCGTAGTCCGCCAGGGGGTACTTAATGCCGACGCGATCGTCGGTAACCACCGCAAAGGGGGTGACCTCCGAGCCCGTTCCCGAGGTGGTGGGAATGCAGATCAGCTGCGCCTTCTGGCCCAGGGCGGGCAGCTCGTAGACCCGCTTGCGGATATCCATAAACCGCATCGCCAGCCCCTCAAACTCGATCTGGGGCTGTTCGTACATCAGCCACATCACCTTGGCGGCATCCATGGGAGAGCCGCCGCCGATGGCAATCAGCACATCGGGCTCAAACCGCCGCAGCCGCTCCAGGCCCTGGTTCACATTAGTTAGGGTGGGGTCGGGCTCCACATCGTGAAACACATCCCACTCTACGCCCACTTCGTCGAGCACCTGGGTGATTTGGTGCAGCATACCCAGGTCAAACAGCGGTTTGTCGGTAATCAAAAAGGCCCGTTTTTTCCCTGCCAGCTCCCGCAGAGCCACGGGCAGACAGCCCGACTTGAAGTAGATCTTCGGCGGCACCCGGAACCACAGCATATTCTCTCGCCGCTGGGTGACGGTCTTGATGTTGAGCAGATGGTGGGGGCCGACATTCTCAGACACCGAGTTGCCGCCCCAGGTGCCGCAGCCCAGGGTCAGCGAGGGGTCGAGCTTAAAGTTGTACAGGTCACCGATCGCCCCCTGGGACGAGGGCGTATTGATCAACACCCGTGAGGTCTGGATGGCGTTCTCAAAGTAGGCAATGTCGTCGAGGTTGGCAGGGTTGGTGTAGAGCACCGAGGTGTGGCCCTTGCCGCCAAACTGCACCAGCGCCGCCGCCGTCTCTACCGCAGCATGGAAGTCCTTGGCGCGGTAAAAGCCCAAAATCGGGCACAGCTTTTCGTAGGAAAAGGGTTCGCCCGCACCCACCTCGCTCACCTCACCCATCAGCACCTTGGCCCCCTCGGGCACGGTGAACCCCGCCAGGGCGGCGATCGCCTCCACCGACTGGCCGACAATGCCCGCATTCAGCCGCCCATCCTTAAGAATGATCCGCCGCACCGCCTCGGCTTCTTCGGCATCCATGACGTAGGCCCCTCGGGCCAAAAATTCGGCCTTGGCCTGCGCGTAGATGGCATCAACCACGACGACCGACTGCTCTGAGGCGCAGATCATGCCGTTGTCGAAGGTCTTGCTGATCAAAATGGAGCTGACCGCCATGGGCAAGTCGGCGCTAGCATCGATCACCGCTGGGGTGTTGCCCGCCCCCACCCCCAAGGAGGGGTTGCCCGAGGAGTAGGCCGCCTTCACCATGCCGGGGCCACCCGTGGCGAGAATTAGCTTGATATCGGGGTGCTGCATCAGCGCTTGGGAGAGATCCACGGTGGGTTCGTCAATCCAGCCGATCAGCCCGGCGGGGGCACCGGCAGCCTCAGCCGCATCGCGCACAACCTTGGCGGCGGCAATGCTGCACTGCTTGGCCCTGGGGTGGGGGGAAAAGATGATCGCATTGCGGGTTTTAAGGGCGATCAGCGCTTTGAATAAAGCGGTCGAAGTGGGGTTGGTGGTGGGCACAACCCCCGCCAAAATGCCCACGGGTTCGGCAATTTTTTCAATCCCAAAACCCTCATCTTTTTCGAGGGTGCCGCAGGTCTTTTCGTGCTTGTACTTGTTGTAGATATATTCTGAAGCGAAGTGATTTTTAATTACCTTGTCTTCGACCACGCCCATGCCCGTTTCGGCCACGGCCATTTTGGCCAGGGGAATGCGCTGGGCATTGGCGGCCAGCGCAGCGGCACGAAAGATGTGATCGACCTGTTCTTGGGTAAAGGTGGCGTACTGCGCCTGGGCGGCTTTGACCTGTTGAATCAGGGCTTCGAGTTCAGTCAGATTGGTTACGGACATAGTGTCCTCCTGAGATGGGCTGGAGATGGGAAAAAGATATAGGGTAAAGCTTGTACGAGGCAGGTAGAAGAATGAAAAATTGGCTTGCCGTAGGGTGCATTCGCGGCTGCTCAATCCTGAGCTAGTCACCCCAAACCGTTGCTTGAGCCGCAATGCACCGCTGAGATTTTTTTGTAAAAGGAAGTCGTTTATCTCAAAAATCATCCGCGATCGCATATCGCACAACCTCCATCGTCATCAGTGGCAAGTGGTTAAGGGTGTTGTGACTATATTCATGCAATCTCCTGGGGGAGGGAAATCAAATCTTAAACAGCCGTTAAGCCCTGGGCACGAAATATATGAATAACATGCTCAACCAGTGCGGGGGTAGGGGGTTGAATATCGCCCAAGATATAGGGCAAACCCAATTGTTGCCATTTGTATTCTCCCAGCTTGTGAAAGGGCAAAACTTCGACCCTTTCAACATTATCTAGGGTGCCCACAAATTCGGCCAAACCCACCACATTTTCTTCAGGATCAGTGAGGCCAGGAACCAACACAAACCGTATCCAGGTGGGCTGGTTAATGTCTGCTAAATAACGCGCAAAATTTAGCGTAGGTTCGATAGAAACGCTGGTGACTTTGTGAAATAGGTCAGAATTGTAAGATTTGATATCTAATAAAACTAAATCGGTATTTTCTAATACGGGTTTTGCCGATTCAAGCTGTACATAACCGGAGGTGTCTAAGGCCGTGTGCAACCCCAGTTCGTGGCAGCGGCGAAAGATTTCGGCAACAAACTCGGGTTGCATTAGCGGTTCGCCGCCGCTGACGGTGACACCGCCGTTACGCAGGTAGTTTTTGGTGTGTTCGATTTGGGTCATGATCTCATCCACCGTCATCACCGTGCCGCCGTGGATCTCCTGGCAGTCGGGGTTGTGGCAGTAGAGGCAGCGCAGGGGGCAGCCCTGGGTAAACACCACAAAGCGAATGCCGGGGCCATCGACGGTGCCGCAGGTTTCGATGGAGTGGATGCGGCCCGTTTGGGTGCGGGTGGGGAGGGGGGGGGACATGGGGTGAAGGGTGAAGGGTGAAGGGTGAAGGGTGAAGAGGTGGGGTGGATGGGTGGATGGGTAGATGGGTGGATGGGTGAAGGGTGAAGGGTAGGGTGGGCAATGCCCACCTTTGATCATGGCTAAAACCAATCACCCTCGCTTTGATCAATTAAGAAGAGCGTGAGTTGTAGCAATGGGTAGGGGAAATGAGATTGGGCCATTGGAGAGTTGAGGGTGGAAGCTAGAGGGGATGGTGGGCAGTGCCCACCCTACGGGCTACGAGACTCACTCACTCATCCAAAAACGAAGATCGCCAATCTGAAATTCTCACAGGCCCACCCCGCCCTCCGGGCACCCCTCCCAAGAGGGGACAGGATGGTGGGGTGGCGGAGAGGGGCTTGGGGGTTAGCAGCGTTCGTGGAAGGTGCGGTTGATCACATCGAGCTGCTGTTCTCGGGTGAGTTTGATGAAGTTCACCGCGTAGCCCGAGACCCGGATGGTGAGCTGCGGGTATAGCTCGGGGTGATCCATGGCATCGAGCAAGGTCTCGCGGTTAAACACGTTGACATTGAGGTGGAAGCCACCGTCGCGCACGTAACCATCGAGCAGGGCGGCTAGGTTGCTGATGCGATCGCCCTCGGTTCTCCCCAGCGCCCCCGGCACAATGGAGAAGGTGTTGGAAATCCCATCCTGAGCGTCGGCGTAGGGCAGCTTGGCTACCGAGGCCAACGAGGCGATCGCCCCATTCGTATCCCTGCCGTGCATGGGGTTGGCCCCTGGGGCAAAGGGCTCACCGTCCCGGCGACCGTCGGGGGTATTCCCGGTCTTCTTGCCGTAGACCACGTTGGAGGTGATCGTGAGGATCGACTGGGTGGGCACGGCGTTGCGGTAGGTCTGGTGCTTGCGCAGTTCGGCCATGAAGGTTTGGACGAGTTGGACGGCGATCGCATCTACCCGGTCATCGTTGTTGCCGTACTTGGGAAAGTCGCCATCGACGATGTAGTCCACCGCCAGGCCCCGCTCATCGCGCACCACCCGCACACGGGCGTGCTGGATCGCCGACAGGCTATCGGCCACCACCGACAGGCCCGCCATGCCGTAGGCCATGGTACGCAGCACGTCGCGATCGTGGAGGGCCATCTCCAGCCGCTCGTAGCAGTACTTGTCGTGCATGTAGTGGATCACGTTCATGGTGTTGGCGTAGGTTTTTGCCAGCCAGGCCATCATTTGCACAAAGCGGGGCCACACCTCGGCGTAGTCGAGCACATCGCCGGTAATCGGGGCGTAGGCCGGGGCGATCTGGCCGCCGGAGTGCTCGTCTTTGCCGCCGTTGATGGCGTAGAGCAGGCACTTGGCCATATTCACCCGCGCCCCAAAGAACTGCATCTGCTTGCCGATCCGCATGGCGGAGACGCAGCAGGCGATGCCGTAGTCGTCGCCCCAGTAGGGCCGCATCAGGTCGTCGTTCTCGTACTGAATCGAGCTGGTTTGGATCGACACCTCGGCGCAGTAGTGCTTAAAGGCTTCGGGCAGCCGCTCCGACCAGAGCACCGTCAGGTTGGGCTCGGGGGCGGGGCCGAGGTTGATCAGGGTGTGCAGAATGCGGAAGCTGGTCTTAGTCACCAGGGGCCGACCATCGACGCCCATGCCGCCAATGCACTCGGTCACCCAGGTGGGGTCGCCGCTGAACAATTGGTTGTAGTCGGGGGTACGCAAAAACCGCACCAGGCGCAGCTTCATGACAAAGTGGTCGATGATTTCCTGGGCTTCGACTTCGGTGAGTCGCCCAGCCTGGAGATCCCGCTCGAAGTAGATGTCGAGGAAGGTGGACACCCGCCCCAGGGACATGGCCGCGCCGTTCTGCTCTTTGACTGCCCCCAGGTAGCCCATGTAGAGCCACTGCACTGCTTCTTGAGCGGTGACGGCGGGGCGGGCCAGGTCGAGGCCGTAGGCGGTGCCCAGATCTTTTAGCTCTTGCAGGGCTTTGATCTGGTCGGAGAGTTCTTCGCGTAGGCGAATGGTGGCCTCGTCGAGGGTGTCGAGTTCGAGGCTGGTCTTTTGGGCCTGCTTGTCGGCGATCAGGCGATCGCATCCGTACAGTGCCACCCGTCGGTAGTCGCCGATGATCCGCCCCCGTCCGTAGGCATCGGGCAAGCCCGTAATAATGCCCGACTTGCGGCAGCGGCGCATTTCGGCGGTGTAGGCGTCGAATACGCCGTCGTTGTGGGTCTTGCGGTAGCGGGTAAAGGTTTCTTTGGTGCCTGGGTCTAGCTCGTACCCATAGGCGTTCAGCCCCGCCTCTACCACGCGAATGCCGCCGAAGGGCATGATGGCGCGCTTCAGCGGCTGATCGGTTTGCAGGCCGACGATCTGTTCTAGATCGCGATCGATGTAGCCGGGGGCGTGGCTGGTAATGCCTGAGGCCACGGCGGTATCGGCATCGAGCACGCCCTTTTCGCGCTCGATCGCCATCAGGTCTTTGACCTTGGCCCAGAGGCTCTCGGTGCGGGGGGTAACGGCTGCCAGAAAAGTACCGTCCCCGGTGTAGGGGGTGTAGTGGCGCTGAATAAAGTCGCGCACGTCGATGGTGGTCTGCCAGATCCCGCCTGCAAAGCTGTTTTGGGCCTTGGAGCTGTGGGGGATGGCTTTACTGTCGTTATCAAGCTTGTTTAGGAGGGGCACATTTTCGGCAATCATTGTCATTCCTCGTGGTGATGAGTTCGAATCATGGATGGCTCGTTGGCAGCGAGGCTAAGAATAAGTCAGCAATCTGTCAGCTAACCCAGCAAAACTGACTTGAGCAGAATAACGGTGTATCTATGGTTCGTATTTAAGATTGAAGTGAGTGAAAATCTAAATTTGCAAACCTTTAAAAAACCTTTAAACAATTGCCTGGGGCCAGTTAGAGCACGAGCCAAGCGACCTTTGTTTAACAACCTATAGGTTGTTTTTGTGCTTAGCTTCTAGCTAGTTTTCTCTAATGCCACTGTTAGGGTCAGAGTCGCTTCGCCGCTCTTTTTTAATCTTAGTAGAATAATTTTGGACACCAAACCTTTGAGATAAAACCTTAGATATGCAGCTTTTTCTGAGGCCATCTCCCTCGTTTGAGGGGCAGCTTTCTCATAATTTAATTACTTGTTAACAAATAAGCCCCCGTGAGGGGCCGCGCCCAAAACCCTAAGACAGGCACGATTCGGTTGGCAACGTGTTGGCGGCCAGGGCTGGGGCGATCGCATCGGTCTCTAGACCAGCGATCGCTGGGCGGGTCTGGCTGCTTGAACTGTCATCTCTAGTCAAAGCGCACGGTCTGGCCGGTTTCGGCTTTCCACGGCTCGACAAATCGCTGGCTATTGAGCTGGGCCAAAGGGTTTACCTGCAAGCCAATCTGAGCCGCCGCTTGGTTGAGGCCGCCAACGACGCGCCAGCGGTGGCCTAGGGCTTTGGTACAGGTTGGCAAATAACTACAGCCCTAGCGACGATCACCAGATCTACCGAGCGACTAATTTCAGCCTAGGAAAATTCCGCGCAGATGGTTGAGCGGTACTACTGCGAATCACCCACTGGGGGTATCAAACTTAGCCCAGGCTGGCATACCACATAATCTGGAGTAGTTTATTAACCTGCGAACAGCTATCCATTATATTTTTTAGGTTGATCATAGAAAATAGCAAAATTATTTTTGCATAGGTAAATATACTTGTACTTATGTGTATGATTTTTGAAGAAGATTGCTGAATGGTGGCGGCTAGCTTTTATCTTTAGGTGATAGATGACTTTCGGTTTTATTTGTTTTTAACGAATAAACCAGATGAAGGGAATCGCTCGATATTTGGCTCTTTTAGGTGCTGGTTTTTCTCCCGGCAATGACTAAATTGATGAATTTTTTCATCCTGAGGGGCTCAGGTGTCGGTGTCTTTTGGCTAATTAGAGAGCGTGCTGTGTAGTTTGGCTCAATTTGGTTTGGCGATCGCCGGCTCGTTGAGTGAATTTGGCTTGCATCGTAAGCGTAATCTCGATTAGGAAAGTTGTCTTTGGCTGCCTATTTAATTAGGCTTTTCTTTTTACCTAGGAGGATTTTTAGGCATGAGTATTGTGGCTAAGGTAATCGCTCAGTCGGACGAAGCTAACCGTTTTCTCAGCAGTGCTGAACTGACAAAGCTACAAGATTTTTTTGGTAATGGTACGACCCGCATCAGCGCTTCACAGAAGCTGGCCGCTAGCGAGCAGAAAATCGTCGATGAGGGCAGCAAGCGATTCTGGGCGCAGTGCCCCAATACCCCGAGCAATAGCGGAAATCCTCAAAAAACCGCCCTCTGTCAGCGCGATCAGGGCTGGTATATTCGCCTGGTCAGCTACTGTGTCTTGGCGGGCAACTCTAAGCCCTTAGAAGACATTGGCCTAGACGGCATGCGAGATATGTATGTCTCCCTGGGGGTGCCGCTTGCCAACCTGAAGCTAGCGATGCGCTGCCTCAAAGAGGTGGCAATGGGCCTATTGAGCTCTGAGGAAGGCGCTTTGGCTGCTCCCTACTTTGATCAGCTCATTCGGGCGTTTTAGGCGCTTGAATTTGAGTAAAAACTTTGACCAACTTGATTTATTTGCTGTAGATAGGACGAACCATGCAAGATACCATTACTGCTGCGATTAACCCCGCCGATGAGAAAGGTAGCTATCTAGAGGCGGCTGAGCTAGAGGCCCTAAAAAAATATTTTCAAAGCGGTACGCTACGGGTAAAAGCGGCTAGCCAAATTGGCGAAAGTGCTGCCAGCATTATCAGTGAAACGGTAGCCAAAAGCCTGCTTTACGGAGACATCACTTGCCCTGGAGGCAACATGTATCCTACCCGGCGCTATGCGGCTTGTCTGCGCGATTTGACCTATTTTCTGCGCTACGCCACCTATGCCATGCTGGCGGCAGATGCCTCTATTTTGGATGAGCGAGTGCTGAATGGCCTCAAGGAAACCTATGACTCTCTGGGGGTGCCCATTGAGCCTACCATTCAAGCTATTCAAGCTATGAAAGAAGTGGTGACCCAACGAGTGGGTGCTGATGCTGGTCAAGAAATGGATGTGTACCTAGACCATATTATTTCGGGGCTGGGCTAGGTGTAAGGGAGAAGGTGCAAGCGGTAGGTGCAAGGGTTTGCTTCACGCTCAGACCTTGCGCCTAAGGCTTGCATCGATTGTTTTTACCTTGTTGACCACTTCCATAACGTTTAAATTATGGCTATCAACGCTGTTCACAAAACCCAGGAGCAATATCCCTGGTGGGCGGGTAACGCCCGATTTATTGACCTATCTAATACCTTCATTGTGGCCCACGTGGCTCAGGCTGCGTTGATCATGCTTTGGGCGGGGGTGTTTACCCTGTTTGAATTGGCGGTTTACTCCCCCGATGCCCCGATGTATGCCCAAGGGCTAATTTTGCTGCCCCATCTGGCTACCCAGGGCTGGGGGATGGCTTCGGGCGGGGCGATCGCCGATACCTTTCCCCTGTTTGCCATTGGGGTAGTGCACATTGTCGCGGCTGGGGTGCTGGCCGGTGGAGCTTACTTCCACTGGGCTCGCCTGGGTCAGAGCCTGGCGACGGCCGGCGGTAGAGCCGCCAAGTTTCACTTTGAGTGGGATGATGCCAAACAATTGGGCTTGATTCTGGGGCATCACCTGATAATTTTGGGCCTGGGTGCGCTGCTGCTGGTGGTCAGGGCCATGGCCTTGGGTGGGCTGTACGACGCCAATATTGGCGAAGTGCGCCTGGTCACAGACCCCACCCTCGACTTCGGCACCATCTGGAGCTATCGCACCCATCTGTTTGATGTCAACAACCTAGAAGACCTGGTGGGCGGCCACATTTATGTGGCGGTGCTGCTGATTCTAGGGGGGGCTTGGCACATTCTGGTGCCGCCCTTTAAGTGGGTACAGCAGCGGTTTCTCTTCTCGGGCGACGGCATTTTAGCCTACTCACTGTTTGGCATTGCCCTGGCCGGGTTTGCGGCCTCCTACTACTGCGGCTTTAATACCCTGGCCTACCCCACCGAGTTTTATGGGCCACCCCTAGAGCTCAAGTCGGCGTTTTTGCCCTCCTACTATGACCCCAGTGGTGCGGTTGAATCGGGCTATTCTTCCCGTACCTGGTTGGCCAATGCTCACTTTTATCTAGCCTTTTTCTTCTTGCAGGGAGGGCTTTGGCACTATCAGCGGGCCATGGGCTTTGACCTCAGTAAAACCTGGGCCAACTGGCGGCAAAATAGGGTCGCTGTCAGCGAAAACCCTGCCCTGGTCTACCAAAACCCGGTGCATTCAGAACCCAAGCCGCTGCTGGCGGTTTGCTACGAAGCACCCCAGATCGATCTACCGCCGCTGCTCACCATGGAGCAGGACTTTGCTGACTACCTCTACCGTCCTTCCCAAGGCATAGAGCCGCCCAGCTTAGCCAAAACCAACGGCAATGGAGTACGACAAACCCTCTATCAAACCACCTACGAGTCTCGTAAACAGAGCTTCTACGGGTCTCCTAAGTCAGTAGACAATAGAGCGTTTGCTCAAAGCCGTCAGCCAGGGCGCATGTACGAGCCGCCAAAGGTGCCTCAGAACGGCTTACATTACCCCGTTCCTATCCCCCAGGTGGTATACGAACCAAGCCAAAGCCCAGTCCCTAGCCCCCAAACTACGGTCTAGCTTCAACGGCTTCGAGCGATACCCTTCGACCGATACCAACACCGATACCAACGATGTCTTTAGCGATCGCCTCAGCAACCTGCTTGGGCGATCGTTTCTCTGTCTGTGGGTCTATGCTCAGGTCTCCCTCAGCCTGCGCTCAGCTAGACCCGGTAGGGTTAGTTCACCTAGCTCGCTCTGTTAGGGTCTTCCCTCTAGTTTTGGGCATTTCTTCAAAGAGTATGGCCCCAGACCGTCTGAACTCCGCCTAGACACCCCTCAAAATTGATTACCCTGAGAGTGGCTCTGGGGTTAGCCCGCAAACCGTTATTTCTACTGTTACTTCTCTACTGTTACTTCCTCTAATATGACCTCCCATTCCTTCAATCTTGAACCGGCGCTAGAGCCCCTCAACCGCTACAACCAAACCCTGCAAGCCCACGCTCACCCCCCCGACTGGGTAAACCCCACCCCGGCCCAGCGCTACGACCTAGTCGTGATTGGGGCGGGTACGGCAGGGTTGGTGGTGGCCGCAGGGGCGGCGGGCCTGGGCCTGGGGCTCAAGGTGGCTCTCGTTGAGAAAAGCTTGATGGGGGGCGACTGCCTCAACGTGGGCTGTGTGCCGTCGAAGTGCATCATTCGTTCGTCGCGGGTGGTGGCGGAGATGAAACAGGCGGCGGCCTTTGGCATTCAGCCGCCAGATCAGATCGAGGTAGACTTTGCCGCCGTCATGGATCGCATGCGCCAGATTCGCGCCGACATTAGCCACCACGACTCGGTAAAGCGCTTTAGTGACCTGGGCATTGACGTATTTTTGGGCGCGGCCCAATTTGCTGATGGTGACACGGTGACCGTAGGTGACCAGCGGCTGCGTTTCAAAAAGGCCGTGATTGCCACCGGAGCCCGCGCCCACCGGCCTGAGGTGCCAGGGCTGGCTGAGGCTGGCTTTTTGACCAATGAAACCGTGTTTTCGCTCACCGATCGCCCCGATCGCCTGGCGGTAATTGGCGGCGGCCCCATCGGCTGCGAACTCGCCCAGGCCTTTCACCGGCTGGGCAGCGACGTGACGCTGCTGCACAACCACGATCACCTGCTCAACCGCGAAGATGCCGATGCCGCCGACATCGTTCAAAACCAACTGATTCGGGAGGGGCTGGATCTGGTGCTAGAGGCCCAGCTAGAGCGAGTCGAGGCCACCGCCACAGGCAAGGTGCTGCACTACCGTCAGCCTGGGGCAGAGTCGTCTAAGACCGTGACCGTCGATCAGGTGTTGGTGGGGGCCGGGCGAGTGCCCAATGTAGATGGTCTCAACCTGGAGGCCGTCGGTGTGGAGTACGATCGCCGCCGAGGGGTGGTGGTTAATGACCATCTGCAAACCACCAACCCTCGCATCTTTGCCGCTGGTGACATCTGCATGGACTGGAAATTTACCCACGCCGCCGATGCCGCCGCCCGGATTGTGATTAAAAATGCCCTGTTTGCCCCCTTTGGCCTCGGTCGCAGCAAGCTCAGCAGTCTGGTGATGCCCTGGGTCACCTATACCGACCCCGAAATTGCCCACGTGGGGCTGTACGCCCACGAGGCCAAGCAGCAGGGCCTCGACACCGACACCATCACGATTCCCTTCGACTCGGTAGACCGCGCCCTGGCCGACGGTGAGAGTGAGGGGTTCTTGAAAATTCTGCACAAAAAAGGCTCTGACAAGATCTTGGGGGCCACCATCGTCGCGGGCCACGCCGGAGAAATGATCAGCGAGATTACCCTGGCGATCGTGACAGGGCAAGGGCTGAGCGCCATTAGCGGTGTCATTCACCCCTACCCCACCCAGGCGGAGGCGATCAAAAAAGCCGCCGATGCCTACCGCCGCACCCTGCTGACCCCACGCACCCGAAACTTGCTCAAGCTATTGACCCAGTTCAGCTAGGGGATAGGTTTTGTCTAATAGGACATCCAAGTTGGGAAACCCCGATTCATAATCAGGAACCCCGTAGGGGCGCAGTATGCTATGCCCCTACGAATCGGAGGATTCAGTTAGGATTCGGTATAAGTCGGCTTTGACCAGGTATAGCTATAGTCACCTGGGTTAGGACATCCAGAACCCTAGAAACGTTCGAACGTTCAAACGTTTTTAGAGGAAATGTCTTAACCGACCTGGCTACAGCTATATCAACCTTTAAGAGGCTGCCGCCTCGCCTCACTGCCAGATTGGTCTGCTAGCTGAGGCCCAGGGTTTGTCGCAGCAGGGCGCGATCGCTGGGGCCAATGCTAAAGCGACCGTTTTCTACATCGCGAATCCAGCTTTGGCTTTTGCCCAGCCGCTGGGCCAGTGCCCGCTGGCTGAGGTTAAGCTGCTGACGGGCCGCCTTGATGGCGCTGCTGGAGAGGCGGTCGGTGGTAGGTTCGGGCTTGGGCTGGCGGCGGCGTTTGGCTTTAGGTTTGCGCACGCTCTGCTGCCAGTCTTCCGATAGCTCAAATCCCAGCAGGCGGGCGTTGAGCAGGCGCTGCCACTTGTCGCGGGGGGCGCGATCGGTAAGGCTGAGGTCGCGGTTGGCATCGTCAGCCCAAAAGTCGAGGGCGGCATCGGCATCGTCAGGAATTTCGGCCACCCTGGCCCACAGTGGCTGAATGTCGGGACCATAGGTTTCGGGGTCAAAGCGGGGTTTGAGGCCGTAGTGGTAGAGGGCCTCCAGGTCGTTTTCAAAGGTTTTGAGCAGTCGCTTGTGGGCACCGCGCACAGTAATGGCAGCGGTCAGCCGATCTTCGCCGTAGGCAATGCGCAGCAGGGTGCGCACGGTCATGCGGTGGTCGGTGCCCAGGCGCAGCTTAAACACCAGCCACAGCAGCAGTCGCATTGCCCCTTCGTGCTGCTGCCAACTGCCCATCACCTCGGTGAGCAGGCTCTGGGGCAGGGTGCCGTACTGGTAAAAGGCGGTTTGCTTGCGATAGTCTTGCCGGTTGAGAAAGTGCTTGGCCCAAATGCCAGGCTGAAGGGTAAAGCTTAGCCCAATGAGGTGGCGGCACCCTTCGGCGTCGGTCTCAAAGTAGTACTGGGTGTGGTGCAACTGCCAAACTGCGTGTTCGGGGAGAGCAAACCCCTGGACCTTGCCCTGACGCGGCCAGTCGAGGCTGACCCGTAGCTGACACACCTGGTAGACCAGGGTTTTGATCAGGGTAAGCTTTTCGAGCTTAGTCAGGTCTTTGCGCTTCGTGAGGCCCAGGTATTGCTCAATGTGCTGGTCATTGAGCACAAAGGGCTCTGCCCAGGGGCTGTCGGTGGTGGTGGCGTAGGCGGCAAAGATCAGGTGGAGACAGGCGGCCCGTAGGTCAAACTGGGCTAAAGCGGCCAAGCCCTGCTCGGAGTCGAGCGGAGGCGAAGCTGGGTCTTCGGGGTTGGCGGCGAGGCGAAACGCCATGCTGCCTTGCCCCCGATGGATGTCTCGCTGGTAGTAGAGGTGATGATCGCGATCGCCCTGCCAAGGCAGCGACTGGCGCTGAGCCAAAATGTTACAGGCCTCCCACACCACCATTGATGAGGCGAAGGGGGTAGTTTTGCCGTTGAGAAAAATGCTGGGAATGGCGGCGGGTAGTAGGGTGCTTTTGTTACGGCCTTTTTTGGGTTTGAGTGGGGCTAGAGAGCCAATGGTGCAGGCCTCGACACAGCGGGGCACGGCTAGATCTTCACAGCGATCGCACAGGGTAGGGTCGATCCAGTAGCCATCGGCAGCAGTCTTAATGGCATCGTTGGGGCACTCTGGGCGGCAGCTATCGCAGGCGATGCAGCCTTCTTTGACGGTATAAGCCATAATCAACCCCCTTTTGAGCAATTGACCCTACCAGAAATAGCAACCGAATCTACCAGATTTTATGCCTCTGGATACGGTTTAATCATTTCTTTTTAATCGCCCAGAATAGGTTCAGGCTGGACTTTTCCGCCCGAGAATTGGTGGTTAGTATTACGGTATTCAGCCGCCTATGTTGATGGTTTTTTGACCTCATTTCAAAGTCGTATTAATCGTTCAATAAAGTACATGTCTTCTTCTCTGCGTCGTCACGTTAGTGGGGTAGAGAACGGCTTTGATTTTGATGGGTTTGAAGGGAAGGTTTGGGGTTCAAGGTGTCAGGTTGGTCGTAAACCGTAAACCCAAAACTCGACTACCGTGAATTGGGCTTGGTGGGGGTAAAGTGGCGATCGAGAATCGCGGGTAGCCGTGAGGGCTGCACCCGGCTGTAGCGGTGGTGCCCTGGGTCAACGGTAAAGGTGGGGGCCTCAGAGCAGTGTTTTTGGCAGCCGGTGTACTGAATTTCGACCTGGGTGTGCAGATTGCGATCGCGCAGGGCCTGACCTAGGGCTTCGGCGAGTTGTTTGCCGCCCCGCTTTTGGCAACCTGACTTGCGGCACATGCGAATTTTGAGCGTTCTGGCAGGCTGGGTGGCGCTTTGCTGGGTTGACGGGGTCACCGGGCTGGGCAGGGTGCAGGTTTTGGGTAATGGCGGCAGCAGGGTAAACACTTGATAGGCCTTGAGCTTGATGATGTCGCCATCGAGTTCGCTACGGCCAATGCAGCGTAGGTAGTCGCCGGGTTGCAGCCGCGATCGCAGCAAAGCCCGCACTTCTTTGCGCAATTTAATCGCCAGCACTTCGCCATCGACCTCCAGGCAAATAGTTTTGACTTTGATCGGGTCGGCTTCAACGAAGCCCAAAAAGGTGCCATCCAGGTTAAACATCCAGGGGGGCAGTGAGGTGGTGTCGGACATGGGGAATCTCCTTTAGGCGGTGGGGCGGTGGGGTGGTGGGGTGGTGGGATGGTGAAATGGTGGGATGGTGACGGAGAGAGACCCCAGGGTTCTTGGATGGAGAGAGACCCCAGGGTTCTTGAATGGGTAGCGAGTTAGCTTATGCATTGCCCAGAAGAACCCAGGGGTCTTGGCGGGCATTCAGTTCAACTTTCTAGCGTCAACGGTCTGGGGCGTTTTGATCGGGTCGCTGAGGCCAGTAATCGAGAGTTCCCATCCGTTCGACAGAGTGAATATCTGGGCGTTGTCACCCGTCGTTTGAGACACAACTTCTTCTTCGAGGTCTTTTTTGGCCACGTAAACCAGGAGCTTACCGGCGGCATTGGTGCGGAGCATTACTTTCATTGGGGTTGAAGGTTGAAGGTTTGAGGTTTGAGGTTGAAGGTTTGAGGTTGAAGGTTGAAGGTTTGGGGTTGAAGGTTGAAGGTTTGAGGTTGAAGGAGAGTGGGTAAATATCTCATCCACCCATCCACCTATCTACCCGTGCGAAGCGACGACGCTGAGTAGCTCATCGATGGTGAGGCTGCGTTTTAAGGAGACGGCGCGATCGCGCACGCTATCGAGGACTGACTGGCTGCGATCGGCATCGAGGTGAATGCCCTGGGTAGAGAGCACTCGGTTGATCAGGTGGCGACCGGAGTGTTTGCCGACGACTAAACTGCGCTGGCGACCGACTTCGCTGGGGTCGAAGGGCTCGTAAGTGGCGGGGTTGTGCAGCACGCCGTGGGCGTGGATGCCCGACTCGTGGGCAAAGGTGTTGTCGCCCACGATCGCCTTCCAGGGTGGCACCGCGCAGTTGACGGTTTTGGCCACAAAACGGGAGAGTTCTAAAAAGTGCTGGGTTTTGAGACCGGTTTTGAGGCCATAGAGGTGTTTCATCGCCATGACCACTTCTTCGAGAGCGGCATTGCCGGCCCGTTCGCCCAGCCCATTCACTGTGGTGTTGACCGAGGTGGCCCCGGCCCGCACCCCAGCCAGGGCGTTGGCGGTAGCTAGGCCCAGGTCGTTGTGGGTGTGCATTTCCACCGGAATGTCTAGGGCGTTGACCAGCTTTTGTACTTTGTCGTAGGTGGCAAAGGGGTCGAGAATGCCAACGGTGTCGCAAAAGCGAAACCGAAAGGCCCCCCACTCCTGGGCATACTGGGCGGCGTCGATCAAAAAGCTGTCGTCGGCGCGGGAGCTGTCTTCGCCCCCGACGCTCACCGCCAGCCCGTGGTCGCGGGCAAAGGAAATGGCGTCGCGCAGTTGTTCCAGAGCGGCCAGCCAGCGGCCCTGAAACTTCACCTGAATCTGGATTTCAGACACCGGGATAGAGATGTGCACCCGCTTCAGACCACAGTGGATCGAAGCTTGAATGTCTGACAAGACGGCCCGGCTCCAGCCCAGCAGGTGGGCGTTAAGGCCGAGGTCTGCGATCGCGCGAATCGCTCTGGCCTCGTCTTGCCCCATGGCGGGAATGCCCACCTCTAGCTCCTGGACGCCGATAGCATCGAGAAACTTGGCAATGGCAACCTTTTCTTCAAGGCCAAAGGCAACGCCAGCGGCCTGTTCGCCGTCGCGAAGGGTGGTGTCGTTGATGTAGATCATGGTGGGAGGGTGGATGGGAGGGAGGGTGGGAGAGTGGATGGGTGGGAGAGTGGGAGAGTGGATGGGTGGGAGAGTGGATGAGAGCAACATGCCCCATCCACCCGTCTACCCCCTACCCGACTACCCTTCACCCATCCACAAACGCCAGCGTCAAACTGTCGTGGGTGAGAAAGTGATCGACATGGAAGGTACGATCTTCGGTTTTGAGCAGAATTTCGTCGTAGAGGTAGCGGGTGGCGCGATCGCCCAAACTCTCGGCCTGGGCCGAAAGGCGACGCAGCAGGGCAATCACCGCTAGCTCGGCGGCCAGATCGTTTTCGAGCATTTGGCGGCAGGTGTAGGCCCCATCGGGCTCAGGGGTAAAGCAGCACAGATCGGCCAGAGTGGCGAAGGTGCCAGCGGGAATGCCGCCGAGACCGTTGAGCCGTTCGGCCAGGTCGTGGGCATTGCTCTGGGCGGTACTATAGCTCTCCTGAAAGAACTCGTGCACCGAGTAAAATTCAGCGCCTTCTACGACAAAGTGCTGCTTTTGATATTGAAAATAGAGAGCCTGAAAGCTGGCGTAGGCCAGATTCAGCCCTTCGCAAATGGCGGCGGTGACATCAAGCTCAAAGCCAACAGGGTTGGGGCCAACCTCGCCAAAGGCGCGGACGAGGGTTGCGGTCGTAGCTGGGGTAGTGGACATGGGAGGACTCCGGTAGGGGTGGATGGGTGGATGAGTGAGGGGGTGGATGGGTGTCGGGTGTTAGGTGTCGGGTATCGGGTATTGGGTATTTAGAACCTGAAACCTGAAACCCAAAACCTGAAACCTGAAACCCAGAACCTGAAACCTGAAACCCAATTCATGAATTCGCAACACAGGTCACTTGGGTTTGCCAACACCGCTCTAGCCAATCGATGCCTTCCTGGCGGGAGGTAGAAAACTGGCGTACGGCGCTGCGGACTAGCAGCAGCGCCAAAGCGTGGTTGACGTCGACGCGCAGGGTGCCGTCGGCGGGGCAGGCGCAGGGGATATTCAGCTCTTGCAGACGGTGGTGGATCGACCAGCGATCGCACCGCCGGACTGACACCGTCTGCCCCCAGCTGGGTACGGTAGGGGACTGATTCATGGCACTAGCTCCAGTAGGTATGGGTGGGTGGGGGACTGTTTGAGATCGCTCAGCTGAGTTTCGAGGGCTTCGATGCGATCGAGCAGCGATCGCAGGGTGGCGGCGGTGACATCGGGCAGTTGGCTGTGCTCTAGGGGCGCGGTTTGGGTGTTGCAGCGGCACACGTTGCGGCTGGGCACCCCCACGGCGGTGCAGTGGGCGGGCACCGGGCGCAGTACCACAGCCCCGGCCCCAACGCGGGCGTAGTCGCCGATGGTAATGCGGCCTAAGACCGTAGCCCCAGCCCCAAGCACCACGTGGTGGCCGACAATAGGGTGACGCTGGCCGGTTTCTTTGCCGGTGCCGCCCAGGGTGACGCCTTGATAGATCAGACAGTAGTCACCGACAATCGCGGTTTCACCAATCACCACACCCAGGCCGTGGTCTATAAAGACACCCCGGCCAAGGTGGGCGCCGGGGTGAATGTCAATGCCAGTGAAAAAGCGGCTGAGGTGGGCGATGAGCCGGGGTAAGAAGGGGATGCCGCGATCGCGCAACCCGTGGGCCAGGCGATGGGCCGCCAGCGCGTGCAGACCGGGATAACAGCACAGCACCTCCAGCCAGTGGGTTGCCGCCGGGTCGCGCTCAAAAATGATGGCGTAGTCATCGAGCAGAGCCTCCAGCAGAGGCAGACGTTGCCGCAGGGCGGCGACATCGACAGAAAACCGGGTAGAGAAGCGAGACAGGGGGAGAAACATGGCTCGGAGGGGCGGTTGTTTCTCTGCTTATAGCAATGGTCAAAATGTGGTCTGCGCCGGCCCGCCCTATCCAAACTTACTAAAACTATTAGCGCTGTACTCAATCGCTCAATCCCTAGAGAACGTAGCTTTTGAAGTTTGTGTAGGGCCAGGGGACGAGTATTTTTGAACTTGGGAATGAGTATTTTTACAGCCAGGGCTGAGTATTGTGCACTCAAGGCAAATGCCTTACCGCATCAGGCGTTTACTCAGTTTTTAAGACTGGGGAATTCGTTGGAATTTTGCACTCAGAGTACGGTTATCCCAGGGTTTAATCCACGTTTTCATTCTAGAAACTGTAGCAGACTTGGCAAAACCTTCTCTATTTAATTCGGCAATCCTTAACAATTTGCCGCCAGGGCAGGGTTGAGATGCATGGGTGATGCGATCGCCCTACAAATGCGCTCTGTCCTCTTAACCTCCTCCGTTGCTCAGGCGTAGCTTAGCGGCAGCTGGATAGTCGGCATGGCTATCCCACAAGAATTTCTCCAAAGGCTCCCAATCTCGAAGGCTTAACCAACTGTGGGATAGGCCTCTGGTCTGCCCCCCAAGGGTTGACTAAGGAGAATGAAGAATTCAGATCAAACCAGTCGCAGATTTAGCTCAAAGGGTTTCCAAGGCTTGCCTCATATCCAATCCGACTGACTGAATCCAATTGGAAACCGATACTTCGTAGGGGATTGCATGCAATGCCCCTACGACAGACCAGGGGATATACCAATAGAATTTGGTCTCAGTCGCGGCTGGTGGCAGACACTGCTCACTCCAGACAAAGACCGTTTACGTTGCTTAACATTAGAACTGTTAAGCTCGATACTGTTCTCTATTTAATAGAGAAAGAATGGATACAAACTCAAAATTTACTTTTTTAAAACCATCCTTTAATCTGTAACGAGCTTTGCAAAAATAGCCTGATTGAGTACTCAAAAAAGCCTCTCTGTTTTGGGTTTATTTAGGCTTTAACCCTTGTCTGTAAAGCCTTTGGACTGAGTGCAGAAATACCGGCACGAACCAAAAAAATACCAGGGCAGGATGGGTAAAATACTCGTCCCCAAACTTTAAAAAAAGATTGAACTCCGCCACCTCAAGGGGTTCAGCCTTTGAGTACAGCGCTAATCATTCAATAAATCCTATCGGGCACCCCCTCTCTGGGGGCGGTTACCCCGTTGCTATAACTCTTTCAACGCCGAGCACCCCAGCGTTACTCGCTCGCTAAATCAAGGGTTCCCTCCAGATAGCAACGTCCACCCCGGCTTGGTTAAAGCCATTTATCTCGACGCTTTGCCCTCTGAAAACCCCCAACCTGCGATCGAACGCCCCAGCGATTTCACCCACACCACCCACCCAGGGAAATCGCCGGGCAGAGACAACGAGGTGCACTGACCGATGGGTTCCGCTCCCCTGATATGGGGGCCACCCATCGGCCAGCGGCGGAACGTCCAGGTTCTAGGCCCAGGTTCTATGTTTCAAGCCTGATTGGTTGGTGGGCAGTGCCCACCCTACCCGCCGCCACCCGCCCGCCCACCCCTACCTCCCCAAACCCATGACGCCACCGCCCGATTCTGCCCTGACCTCCGCGCCCACCGCGACGCCCGATCTGGACATTACCCTGACCAAAACCAAAACCCTGGTCAAACCGGCGGGCGGCGGCTGTAGCACGACCACCACGGGCTGCACCACCAAAACCGACACCGCCCTCAGCGAGAGCATGCAGGCCCGCATCGACAAGCACCCCTGCTATAGCGAAGAGGCCCACCACCACTATGCCCGCATGCACGTGGCGGTGGCTCCCGCCTGCAACATCCAGTGCAACTACTGCAACCGCAAGTACGACTGCGCCAACGAAAGCCGCCCTGGTGTAGTCAGCGAGCTGCTCACCCCCGAAGAAGCCGCTCACAAAGTATTGGTGGTCGCAGGCAAAATTCCTCAAATGACGGTGCTGGGCATCGCTGGCCCGGGCGACCCCCTGGCCAACCCCGAAAAAACCTTCCGCACCTTTGAGCTAATTGCCGAGCAGGCTCCCGATATCAAGCTCTGCCTTTCCACCAACGGTCTGATGCTGCCGGACTATGTCGATCGCATCAAAGCCCTGAATGTGGACCACGTCACGATCACTATTAATATGGTTGACCCGGCGATCGGCGAGAAGATTTACCCCTGGGTGCACTACCGCCGCAAGCGCTACCGGGGCATTGAGGGGGTACGCATCCTCCACGAGCGGCAGATGGAGGGGTTAAAAGCCCTTCAGGATGCCGACATTCTCTGCAAGGTCAATTCGGTACTCATTCCCGGCATCAACGACGAGCACATGCCCGAGGTGAATGCCGCCATTCGGGAGCGGGGCGCATTTTTGCACAACATTATGCCGCTGATTTCGGCCCCGGAGCACGGCACCTACTTTGGCCTGAATGGGCAGCGTGGCCCTAAGCCCAAGGAACTGAAGCAGGTGCAGGACAACTGCGCTGGCAACCTGAAGCTGATGCGCCACTGCCGCCAGTGCCGCGCCGACGCCGTGGGCCTGCTGGGCGAAGACCGCAGCCAGGAGTTTACCAAAGAAAAGTTCATGGAAATGCCCGTGGACTACAGCCTGGAAACCCGCCAGGCCGTCCACATCAGCATTGAGCAGGCCAAGGCTGCCGTTGAAGCCAAGAAGGAATCCGCCGCCCGCATTCCCGGCAGCCTGTCGGAGGATTCGCCCAAGGTTCTAGTTGCTGTGGCCACCAAGGGCGGTGGCATCGTGAACCAACACTTCGGCCACGCCAAGGAATTCATGATTTACGAAGTGGACGCCGCCGGGGCCAAGTTCATCAGCCACCGCAAAGTCGCTGACTACTGCCAGGGCGGCTACGGCGAAGAGGCGATGCTCACCGGCATCATCGACACCATTGCCGATTGCAAAGCGGTGCTGGCGTCTAAGGTTGGCCCCTGCCCCAGCAAGCGATTGCAGGAAGCTGGGTTGGTGGTCATGGAAGACTACGACGTGATTGAGACCGTGGCTCGCAGGTTCTACGACGAGCATGTGCTGAAGCGGTGAGGAAGTGAAGAGGTGAAGAGGTGAAGAAGTGAAGGGTGAAGTGTGAGAAGACAGTTTCTCCCCACCACCCACCACCCCACCACCCCTCCTCTTTACCCTTCACCTCTTCACCCTTTACCCCATCCACCCATCCACCCATCCACCCATCCACCCATCCACCCATCCACCCATCCACCCATCCACCCATCCACCCATCCACTCCCCACTCCCCACTCCCCACTTCCCAGAGGCTCCTCCCATGCCCTACTCCATCACTCAAAGCTGTATCGGTTGTCAGCGTTGCCTCTCAGCCTGCCCAACCGGGGCGATTCAGACCGATGGTACGGCTTTCTGGATTGCGATCGATCGCTGCAACCAGTGCCAGGGCTCCTACGGGGTGCCCCAGTGCTGGGCCACCTGCCCCACCAATGAGGGCTGTGTGCCCCTGACCAGTGGGGTAGCGGCGGTGTCGCTCACCTCCTCCTCGGAGGCGATGGGGGACTACTGGGAGTCGTGGTTTGCCACCTACACCCGCATGGTGGCGAGGCTCCAGGGCGCGCCGCAGTCGGGCTATTGGCGCACCTGGTTCGATGGCTATGCCCAGGCTGTGCAGCGATTGCAGGCGACGACAGCGTAATGGTGCATTGCTTCGCGACAAGGCTTGATGGTGCATTGCTTCGCGAATGCACCCTACGGCTCCACCCATCCACCCCTTCACCCTTCACCCTTCACTCCCCCACCCGCCATGGTCACCTATCTCGACAACAACGCCACCACCCGCACCGACCCCGAGGTCTTGGCGGCGATGCTGCCCTACCTGAGCGAGCTGTACGGTAACCCCTCGTCGATGCACAGCTTTGGCGGCCAGGTGGGGGCGGTGATTGAGACTGCCCGCGAACAAGTTGCGACCCTGCTGGGTGCAGAACCGACGGAGATTATCTTCAACAGCTGCGGCAGTGAGGGCAACAACACCGCTATTCATGCGGCCCTGGCGGCCCAGCCGGAGAAGCGCCACATTGTCACCACGGCGGTGGAGCACGCGGCCATTCTGGCGGTATGCAAGCACCTGGAGAAGCGGGGCTACACCGTCACCTACCTCTCGGTAGATGAGCGCGGCGAGCTGGATCTGATGGAGCTAGAGGCAACCATGACCGGCGGCACCGCCCTGGTCACCACCATGTATGCCAACAACGAAACCGGGGTAATTTTTCCGGTGGAGCAGATTGGGGAAATTGCCAAAGCCTATGGTGCTACCTTCCACGTCGATGCCGTCCAGGCAGTGGGCAAAGTGCCCATTAACTTGGCCACCAGCACCATCGACCTGCTCACCCTCTCGGGCCACAAGCTCCACGCCCCCAAGGGCATCGGGGTGCTGTACGTCCGCAAAGGCTTCCGCTTTCGGCCCTTCCTGCTGGGAGGCCATCAGGAGCGGGGTCGCCGGGCCGGTACCCACAATGTGCCTGCGATCGTGGCCCTAGGCAAAGCCGCCGAACTGGCCCAAACCCACCTGGCCCACACCAAACGCGAGGCCGAGCTACGAGACCTGCTGGAATACGGCATTCTCGCCACCATCCCCGACACCGTGGTCAACGGCGGCGGTGCCCCCCGCCTGCCCAACACCACCAACATCGGTTTTAAGTACATCGAGGGCGAGGCGATTCTGTTCATGCTCAACCGCGAGGGCATCTGCGCCTCCTCCGGTTCCGCCTGCACCTCCGGCAGCCTCGACCCCTCCCACGTCCTCACCGCCATGGGCCTGCCCTACACCATCCTCCACGGCTCGATTCGCTTTAGCCTCTCCCGCTACACCACCGAAGCCGAAATCCGCCAGGTGCTCACCGTCATGCCCGAGATTGTGGAACGGCTCCGCGCCCTGTCGCCCTTTAACAACGATCAGGCGGAGTGGTTGCAGGAGCGAGATGTCGCTTTGGCGACGTGAGGAAGTGAAGACGTGAAGACGTGAAGAAGTCTGATCATCCACCCTTCACCCTTCACCCTTCACTCTTCACCCACCCCTCACCCCTCACCCCTCACCCTTCACCCTTAACCCCCTACCCTTCCACCCCTCACCCCCGAAACCGCCATGTGGGACTACTCCGAAAAGGTACTCGAACTCTTCTATAACCCGATCAACCAGGGTGCGATCGCTGACTCGGCTGAGCCCGATGTGGCGGTGGTCTACGGCGAAGTGGGCAGCATTGCCTGCGGCGACGCCCTGCGGCTGCACCTGAAGATTCAGCCCTCCACCGACAGCATTTTGGATGCGCGGTTTCAGACCTTTGGCTGTACGAGTGCGATCGCCTCCTCCTCTGCCCTGACCGAAATCATCAAAGGCCGCACCCTCGACCAGGCGCTGCACATCACCAACCAGGACATCGCCGATTTCTTGGGCGGTCTGCCGGAGGCGAAAATGCACTGCTCGGTGATGGGCCAGGAAGCGCTGGAGGCAGCGATCTATAAGTATCGCGGCATTGAAATCGAGCACCATGAGGACGATGAAGGCACCCTGGTCTGCGCCTGCTACGGCATCACCGAGACGAAGATTAGGCGGGCGATCGCCGAAAACGACCTGAGCACCGTGGAACAAGTCACCAACTACGTGAAGGCTGGGGGCGGCTGCGGCTCTTGCCTAGCCAACATCGAAGACCTGATTTTAGATGCCCAACAGTCCGCCGAAACCGTCCGCGCCGCCGCACTGGCCGTCGCCAAGGAACAGAGCACCCAACCACCCATCCGCCCATCCACCCATCCACCCGCCCACTCCCCTACCCCCCTCACCAACCTGGAAAAAATCATGCGCATCCAGCAGGTGATCGAGGAGGAGGTGCGCCCGGTGTTGATTGCCGACGGCGGCGATGTGAGTCTACACGACGTTCAGGGCGATCGCGTTTTGGTCAAGCTCTACGGGGCCTGCGGCTCCTGCGCCAGCAGTACCGAGACGTTGAAGTATGCGATCGAGGCCAAGCTGCAACGGCTGGTGTTACCGACGCTCACCGTCGAGGCGATCTAATTCCAGCTTCTCCAGTGGTGCATTGCTTCGCGAATGCACCCTACGGGTCCTCTCCAAAATCCGAAATCGCCAATCCCAAATTCTCTCAGACCCACCCCTAGCCCCTCCCAAGAGGGGAACCGGACAACCCCCATCCACACCCTACTCATCCACCCATCCACTCATCCACCCATCCACCCATCCACCCATCCACCCTTCACCCTTCACCCTTCACCCTTCACCCTTCACCCCCATCCCCCATGCACCCCTCCCTCCCCCACGCCGGACGCGACCCCCCGGCCTTCCCCCCAGGCCCTTGCCTGCTCCGAGTTTTCAACGTTCCGTGTCCACTCAACCCGAATTCCAAACCTAGGAGACCATCCCCATGAGACAGATTGCATTTTACGGAAAAGGCGGCATTGGCAAATCCACCACCTCGCAAAACACCCTGGCCGCTATGGCCGAAAAAGGCCAGCGGATCATGATTGTGGGTTGCGACCCCAAGGCTGACTCCACCCGCCTGATGCTGCACAGCAAGGCCCAAACCTCGGTGCTGCAACTGGCCGCCGAACTCGGTGCCGTTGAAGATGTGGAACTTGAGCAGGTGCTGCAAGTCGGCTATCGCGGCGTCAAGTGCGTTGAGTCGGGCGGTCCTGAGCCCGGCGTCGGCTGTGCCGGTCGGGGTATTATCACCGCCATCAACTTCCTCGAAGAAGAAGGCGCTTACGAAGACCTGGATTTCGTCTCCTACGACGTACTGGGCGACGTAGTTTGCGGCGGTTTCGCTATGCCCATTCGGGAAGGCAAAGCCCAGGAAATCTACATCGTCGTTTCCGGCGAAATGATGGCCATGTATGCGGCCAATAACATCGCCCGAGGCGTTCTGAAGTATGCCCAATCGGGCGGTGTGCGACTGGGCGGCCTGATCTGCAATAGCCGCAATACCGACAAAGAAGTTGAGCTAATCGAAGAACTAGCCCGACGACTCAACACCCAGATGATTCACTTTGTCCCCCGCGACAACATCGTGCAGCACGCCGAACTGCGCCGCATGACGGTGAACGAGTACGCCCCCGACAGCAAGCAAGCCGGGGAATACAACCAACTGGCCGACAAGATCATCAACAACAAAAAGCTCACCATCCCCACGCCCATCTCTATGGATGAGCTGGAGGAGCTGTTGATCGAATTCGGCATCCTCGATGGCGACGAAGAGTACCAGAAAGCGCTGGAGGCCGATAAGGCTCTGGCGACGGTTTAGGTTCCGTTGCATCAGATCCCAGGGTTCTTGGCCAATAGCCAGATTTACCGGTTCACCCCAGAAGAACCCTGGGATCTCTTCCCACCCATCTACCCATCCACTCACTCACTCACCCACCCACCCATCCACCCACCTACCCGCTACCGCTACCCATCCACCCCTACCCGAGAGGGCACCATGACTACCGTAGAAGACAGAAAGGCACTGATTGATGAGGTGCTAGAGGCCTACCCCGACAAAGCCAAAAAACTGCGGGCCAAGCACATCAGCGTGCAGGAAGCCGAAAAGGCCGACTGCGGCGTGAAGTCCAACAAAAAGTCCGTCCCCGGTGTAATGACCACCCGTGGTTGTGCCTACGCAGGCGCTAAAGGGGTGGTCTGGGGGCCGGTCAAAGATATGATCCACATCAGCCACGGTCCGGTGGGCTGCGGCTACTACTCCTGGTCGGGCCGCCGCAACTACTACATTGGCACCACCGGGGTCGATACCTTCGGCACCATGCAGTTCACCTCCGACTTCCAGGAGCGCGACATTGTGTTTGGCGGCGACAAAAAGTTGGCCAAACTAATCGACGAACTGGGCGAACTGTTCCCCCTCAGCCAGGGCACCACCATTGAATCGGAATGTCCGGTGGGCCTGATCGGCGATGACATTGAAGCCGTCGCTCGGGCCAAGGCCAAGGAAACCGGCAAGCCCGTGATTCCGGTGCGCTGCGAAGGGTTCCGGGGCGTGTCCCAATCCCTGGGCCACCACATTGCCAACGACACCGTGCGCGACTGGGTACTGCCCAAGGCCGACGAGTACCGCAAACTGCCCGAGGGCTTTGAGCCCGGCCCCTACGATGTCAACATCATCGGGGACTACAACATCGGTGGGGACGCCTGGCCCAGCCGCATGCTGCTAGAAGAAATCGGTCTGCGGGTGATCAGCCAGTTCTCTGGGGATGGCACCTTCAATGAAGTGGTGATGACACCGCTAGCTAAGCTCAACTTGATCCACTGCTATCGGTCGATGAACTACATCTGCCGGTTCATGGAAGAGAAGTATGGCATTGGCTGGCTGGAGTACAACTTCTTTGGCCCCACCCAGATCGCCAAGTCGCTGCGCAAGATTGCCGCCCAGTTTGACGAAACCATTCAGGCCAAGGCTGAAGAGGTGATTGCCAAGTACCAGCCGCGCATGGATGCGATCGCCGCCAAGTATCGCGCCCGCCTAGAAGGCAAGAAGGTGATGATGATGGTCGGCGGCCTGCGCCCCCGCCACGTCGTGCCCGCCTTTACCGACCTGGGCATGGATGTGATCGGCACCGGCTACGAGTTTGGCCACGGCGACGACTACAAACGCACCGCCGAATACGTCAACGAAGGCACCGTCATCTACGACGACATCAGCGGCTACGAGTTTGAGGAATTTGCCAAAGAACTCAAGCCCGACCTGATCGCCGCTGGCATCAAAGAGAAGTACGTCTTCCAGAAAATGGCCCTTCCCTTCCGCCAGATGCACTCCTGGGATTACTCCGGCCCCTACCACGGCTACGACGGCTTTGAAGTCTTCGCCCGCGATATGGACATGGCGATCAACAACCCCACCTGGGCGCTGATCAACCCGCCTTGGGCTTAAGAGTGGATGGGTAGATGGGTGGATGGATAGATGGGTCACGTTGATCCACCCTCCCACTCATCCACCCTCCCACTCATCCACCCTCCCACTCATCCACCCTCCTACCTCCCCCCCATCCACCCTTCCCCTCCCCCAAGGAGAGCACCATGACTGACAATCTCGACAACACCATCCCCACCCCCTCCTGCGGGGGCGAAGACCTGGGCCAGGTCAAGGACCACTTTGAACTGTTCCACACCGCTCCCTATCAAGACCTGTTTGAGTACAAGCGCCAGTTTGAAGGAGCCCACAGCCGCGACCTGGTGGCCGAAACCGCCGAATGGACCAAAGGCTGGGAATACCGGGAAAAGAACTTTGCCCGCGAAGCCCTGACCATTAACCCCGCCAAAGCCTGCCAACCTCTGGGGGCGCTATTTGTGGCCGCCGGGTTTGAAGATACGCTGCCCTACAGTCATGGTTCCCAGGGCTGCGTGGCCTACTTCCGCAGCCACCTCACCCGTAACTACAAAGAGCCCTTCCAGGCGGTGTCCTCGTCGATGACTGAAGATGCGGCGGTGTTTGGCGGCCTCAGCAACCTGAAGTCGGGTCTGGAAAACTCCTACACCCTCTACAAGCCCAAGATGATCGCCCTCTGCACCACCTGTATGGCCGAGGTGATTGGGGATGACATTGGCGCGTACATTACCACCGCCAAGAATGAAGGGCACATTCCCGAAGACCTGCCGGTGCCGGCGGCCCACACCCCTAGCTTTGTGGGCTCCCACATCACCGGCTACGACAACATGCTGAAAAGCATTCTCAAAACCCTGACCAAGGACGAAAGGTCGGAAACCACCAACGGCAAGTTCAACTTCAACCTGGGTTTTGACCCCTACATCGGCAATATTCGCGAACTGAAGCGGATCTTGGGCCTGTTTGGCATCGACTACACCGTCCTGTCAGACAACTCGGACACCTTTGACTCTCCCAACACGGGCGAATTTAAGATGTACAACGGTCTCACCACTTTGGCTGAGACCGCCGACAGCATCAACGCCGAGGGCACGGTGTTCTTCCAGAAGTACACGACGCCCAAGACCCAGGAGTACATCGCCAAGGAGTGGGGGCAAAAGACCTACAATTTCCGGCCCTTTGGCATTAAGGGCACCGATGAGTTCTTGATGACCCTGTCGGCGATTACCGGCAAGCCGATTCCGCTGGAACTACAGCAGGAGCGGGGCCGGGCGGTGGATGCTCTGACCGACTCTCAAGCCTGGATCCACGGCAAGAAGATCGCCCTCTACGGCGACCCCGACCATGTGCTGAGCCTGATCCAGTTCCTGCTGGAGATGGGGGCGGAGCCCACCCACATTGTGGTCACCAACAGCAACGACGAGTTTGAGGCCGAAGCCCGCGAGCTGCTGACCAACAGCCCCTACGGCCAAAACGGCACCGTCTGGGGCGGCAAGGACCTGTGGCACCTGCGATCGCTGATGTTCACCGAGCCCGTGGATCTGCTGATTGGCAACAGCTACGGCAAGTACCTGTGGCGCGACACCGGCACCCCCCTGGTGCGGATTGGCTACCCGATCTTCGATCGCCACCACATGCACCGCTACGCCACCCTGGGCTACCAGGGCGCGATCAACCAGTTCAACTGGATTGTGAACACCATTCTGGAAGAACTCGATCGCAAGACCATCGTGCCTTCGAAGACGGACATCTCCTTTGACCTGATTCGCTAGGTTCCCCCTGGGGGCGCACCGCAGTGCGCCCCTACCCCTCGACCCTTCACCCCCCAGTTCCCATGCGCCTTTCTGAAGAGATCGAAATCGATTCCCCCCCTGTGTTTGAGATGGGCGATCGCGTCCGAGTGCTGAAGCTAATCCGCAACGATGGCACCTTCCCCGGCCAGGAGGTGGGGGCTCACCTGGCGAAGAAGGGCGACATCGGCTACATCGTCGGCCTCGGCACCTACCTGCAACGGGCCTACATTTACTCAGTGCATTTTTTGGAGAGCAACTACGTCGTCGGCTGCCTCAGCCGCGAACTGGAACTCACCGAACCCCGCCCACCCCTCATTCCCCAAGACGACGACGACACCTGGTAATCCTCCTGTAGGGTGGGCACCGCCCACCATCACCCTTTGCCGTTGCCCTCAACCTCAACCCCGTAGGGGGGCACTGCCCACCATTCACCTCGGCCCAAGAGTAATGGTGCATTGCTTCGCGAATGCACCCTACGGCCCTCACCAACCAAGAAAAGACCATCATCCCCTCCTGGGAGGGGTAGGGGTGGGTCTCCCCAAACCCTGCAACCCACCCCGCCCTCCGGGCACCCCTCCCAGGAGGGGACGACACCCTTCACTCTTCACTCCCCACCCCTTCACCCCCTCCCTGCCATGCCTTCCACCAAAGCCACCATGACAGACCTCCTGACCCAGCCGGGTTGCGAGCACAACCACAAGAAAAGTGGCAAAGGTCACAACAAGGTGTGCCAGCAGCAAGCTAAGCCTGGTGCCGCCCAGGGGGGCTGTGCCTTTGATGGGGCCAGCATTGCCCTGGTGCCGATTACCGATGTCGCCCACCTGGTGCACGGGCCGATCGCCTGTGCGGGAAACTCCTGGGGCGGGCGGGGTAGCCTGTCATCGGGCGACACGCTCTACAAAATGGGCTTCACCACCGACCTGAGCGAAAACGACATTATCTTTGGCGGCGAGAAAAAGCTGTACAAGGCGATTCAGGATGTGCAGGAGCGCTACAGCCCCGCCGCCGTGTTTGTCTACTCCACTTGCGTGACGGCGCTGATTGGCGATGACCTGGAGGCGGTGTGCAAGGCGGCAGGGGAGGCTCTGGGACTGCCCGTGGTGCCGATCCAATCCCCCGGCTTTGTCGGCAGCAAGAACCTGGGCAACCGCCTGGCCGGGGAAGCCCTGCTGGAGCATGTGATCGGCACGGCAGAGCCCGAAACCACCACCCCCTACGACATTAATCTGATTGGCGAGTACAACATCGCCGGGGAGCTGTGGGGCGTGCTGCCCCTGTTCGAGAAAGTGGGCATTCGGGTGCTCTCCAAAATTACCGGCGACGCCCGCTACCAGGAGGTGGCCTACGCCCACCGGGCCAAGCTCAACGTGATGATCTGCTCCAAGGCGCTGATCAACCTGGCCCACAAGATGCAGGACCGCTACGGCATTCCTTATATAGAGGAGTCGTTCTACGGGGTGGCAGATATGAACCACTGCCTGCGGGCGATCGCAGCCAAACTCGGCGCCGCCGCCATGCAGGCCCGCGTGGAAACCGTGATTGCCGAAGAAACCGCCAAATTAAACGAACAGCTCGCGCCCTACCGGGAAAGACTTCTGGGCAAGCGCGTTGTCCTCTACACCGGTGGCGTCAAAAGCTGGTCGATCATCTCGGCGGCCCAAGATTTGGGCATTAAAGTGGTCGCCACCAGCAGCAAAAAGAGCACCGAAGAAGACAAAGCCCGGATCAAAACCCTGCTGGGCCAGGACGGCATCATGCTGGAAAAAGGCGGAGCCGCCGAACTGCTGAAGGTGATCGAAAAAACCAACGCCGACATGCTGATCGCCGGAGGCCGCAACCAGTACACCGCCCTTAAAGCCCGCATTCCCTTTCTGCACATCAACCAGGAACGCCACAACCCCTACTCTGGCTACGGCGGCCTGCTGGAGATGGCGAAGGAACTGGATGAGAGTCTGCACAGCCCGGTGTGGGCGGAGGTGCGGCGGGAAGCGCCTTGGGAAGGTGAAGGGGTGAAGGTTAAAGAAGTGAAGGGTGAAGAAGTGAAGGGTGAAGAAGTAAAGGGTGAAGAAGTAAAGGGTGACGGCGATAACTTACCTCAGCACCTCTTTACCTCTTTACCTCTTCACGCATCCACCCATCCACGCATCCACGCATCCACCCACCTACCCGCCGACCCTCCCACCAAAATCATCGCTCGCCGCAAGGCGGTGGCTGTCAACCCGCTGAAGCAGAGTCAACCCCTGGGGGCGGCCCTGGCCTTCCTCGGTATTCAGGGGGCGATGCCGCTATTCCACGGGTCCCAGGGCTGTACCGCCTTTGCCAAGGTGATGCTGGTCAACCACTTTCAGGAGGCAATTCCTCTGGCCACCACGGCGATGAGCGAGGTCAGCACCGTGCTGGGGGGCGATGACAATGTGCACAGCGGTCTGTTGACGGTGATTAAGACCTCTCAGCCGGAGCTAGTGGGCCTGTTTACCACCGGCCTGACGGAAACCCGAGGCGATGATATGCAGGGCATTCTGCGCGACTTCCACCAGGCGAATCCTGAAGTCACCGTGCCGATCGTGTTGGCCTCCACCCCCGACTACAAGGGCAGCTTGGAGGATGGCTTTGCGGCGGCGGTGGAGAGCCTGGTGCAGACCCTGCCGGAACCAGGGGACGTGAACCCCAAGCAGGTAACCCTGCTGGCCAGTGCCGCCTTTGGCCCTGGGGATGTGGCGGAGCTGAAGGAGATTGTTGAGGCGTTTGGTTTGAGGGCGATCGCAGTCCCCGATCTTTCCACCTCCCTAGACGGCCACCTAGAAGATGCCGACTTCGCCACCACCGCCACGGGCGGCACCACCGTGGCCGAACTCAAGGCCGTAGGCCGCTCCGCTCTCACCCTGGCCCTGGGCGGCAGCATGACCAAAGCCGCAGAAATCCTCACCGATCGCTTCGGCACCCCCGCCCAGACCTTCCCTCAGCTCAGCGGCCTTGGTGCCGTGGATGAATTCCTCCACACCCTCGCCCAAATCAGTGGCCAGCCCGTACCCGCCAAGTACCTGCGCCAGCGTCGCCAGGTGCAGGATGCCATGCTTGACACTCACTTTTTCTTTGGCCGCAAAAAGGTGGCGATCGCCCTCGAACCCGACCTGCTGCACAACGTCGCCTGGTGGCTGCACAGCACCGGAGCCGAAATTCAGGCCGCCGTCACCGCTGCCCCCTCGCCCCTACTGAAGGATCTCCCCATCGAGCAGGTTTACATCGGCGACTTTGAAGACCTCACGGATATGGCCGCCACCGCCGATCTGTGGATCACCAACTCCAAAGCCCGCCCGATCGCCCGTCGCCTGGGCATTCCCCTCTACCTGCACGGCTTCCCGATGCTAGGGCACTTGGGCAACGGCCACCGCTGCACCGTCGGCTATCGCGGCACCCTGGATCTGCTGTTTGCGATCGGTAACCTGCTGCTTGAAGCCGACGAAGAACGCACCCATGCACTGGTGCATCAGTGGCGGGAGGGGAAGGGATAGAGGGGATTGGGTGTCGGGTTTCAGGTTCACGGGGCACGGTTTACGGTTCACGGGGCAGCCCAAAACCTAGACCCAAAACCCAAAACCGTTAGCTGCAAACCGCAAACCGTAGACCGCAAACCGCAAACCGTAGACCGCAAACCGTAAACCGCAAACCGTAAACCGCAAACCGTAAAAGGAGCCTACCCATGAAAATAGCCTTCGCAACCAAAGACAACGTTCATATCAACGCCCACTTTGGCTGGGCCAGCCAGATCGACGTTTACGACCTCACCCTCGACGGGTACACCTTCCTCGAAACCCTCACCTTTGGCGGTGAGCTCAAGGAAGACGGCAACGAGGACAAGCTAGAACCCAAGCTCAAGGCGCTGGCGGGCTGCACCATCGTCTACGTAGCCGACATTGGTGGCAGTGCGGCAGCCCGGTTAATCAACCACCGCATTACCCCAATGAAATCCAACTCCGAAGAAGACGAAATTGAGGCCATGCTGGCCCAGCTCATGCGGACCCTCCAGGGCAGCCCGCCGCCCTGGCTACGCAAAGCCCTGGGCCAAAAGACCACCCCCAACTTTACCGACGCCTACGTTGAAACCGAAGAGGAAGTAACCCTATGACTACCGCCGCTACCCTTGACTCTGCCCTGGTGATAGATAGCTCGCCCTTTCTCAAGGCCATGGTGCAGCAGATCCGCGCCAACGACCCCTACGGCACCTTTCGCCACTGGGCCGATGGGCTACTGCTCAAGCCCTACGTCCTCACCAAGGCCCAAAAGCGCCAAATTTCTGTAGAAGGCGAGGTAGACCCTATCACCCAGAGCCGAATTATGGCGTTCTATCGGGCGATCGCCTACCGCATTGAAGCCGAAACCGGCCAACTCTCCCAGGTGGTAATCGACCTCAGCCACGAAGGCTTTGGCTGGGCGCTGATCTTCTCAGGACGACTAATTTTGGTCAGCAAAACGCTGCGCGATGCCCAGCGTTTTGGCTTCGATTCCCTCGAAACACTCAGCGCCGAAGGCGAAAAACTCGTCGCCAAAGGCATTGATTTAGCCCGCCAATACCCCACCGTCTGCGACCTGTAATGCCATGCCTCCCATCACCGATCCGATCACTATTGATGCCCTCAAAACCCAGATTAAGCGGCTCAACAGCAAAGCCGGTCAACTCAAGATGGATCTCCACGACGTTGCCGAAGGCCTACCCGCCGACCTGGATTTGTTACCCGATATAGCGGCCCACACCTACGAGATTTACTGCCAACTCCGCGACCTCAGAGCACAGTTAACCACCCTGGAGCAAGCCCCATGAAATCCACCATCACTAACTTCAACCAAATCACCCAGGCCGAAGACTACTTTGCCTTTTTTGGCCTCCCCTACGACCCCCAATTTCTCAACGTTAACCGGCTGCACATTCTGCAAAAGTTCTCCCGGTTAATGAAAGAAACGGGCGTTGATTCCCCAGATATGGATGACACCGCCACCTTCAACCAGTATCGGGAACTGCTGCAAGAGGCCTACAGCCTGTTTCAGTCGTCGTCACCCCAGGCTCAAAAGTTGTTCAAAGTGTTCAACCAAAAGCCCAGCAATGTAGTGCTGATGTCTGAAATTGAGGTGGAGTAGGAAGGTTTTGAATTTTGAACTTTGAATTCAAAGTTCAAAATTGAAAGTTCAAAATTGGTTCCCTTCATCCACCCTCCAACCCATCCACCCATCCACCCCCCCCCATTTCCCATGCCCCTCTCCCCCACAGAACTCGATCGCTACCGCCGCCAAATGCAGCTCCCTGGCTTCGGCCCGGCGGCGCAGGAACGGCTAAAGGCGACCACCGCCCTGGTGACGGGGGTGGGGGGGCTGGGGGGCACCGCTGCGCTGTACCTGGCGGCGGCGGGGGTGGGGCGACTGATCCTGGTGCGGGGCGGCGACCTGCTGCGGGAGGACATGAACCGCCAGATTCTGATGACCGATGACTGGGTGGGCCAGCCCCGGGTGTTTAAGGCCCAGCAGACTCTGGCGGCGTTTAACCCGGATATTCGCATCGATACGGTGTGCGACTACGTCACCGCCGAGAATATCGACGCTCTAGTACAGCAGGCCGACATTGCCCTCGATTGCGCCTTTGATTTCAAAGAGCGGGATCTGCTGAATGCGGCCTGTGTGCGATCGCGCAAGCCCATGGTCGAATCTGCCATGAATGCCATGGAGGCCTACCTGATCACCGTGGTTCCGGGCGAAACGCCCTGTCTGTCGTGCCTGTTTCCCGAAAAACCCGAGTGGGATCGCTGGGGGTTTGGAGTGCTGGGGGCGGTGTCGGGCACCCTGGCCTGTCTGGCGGCTCTGGAGGCGATCAAGGTGATCACGGGCCTGGGCGAACCCCTGCTGGGGCAATTGTTGACCATGGATTTGGCTCGGGCGGAGTTTGCCAAACGTCGCGCCTACCACGACCCCGATTGCCCAGTGTGCAGCGGGGTGAAAGTGGGGGGCGATCGCACCCTGTCTCTAACCCTAGCCCGGAGGTGAACCATGCTCTATCCTCGCTATCCCCCCTGAGATGGTGGTGGGCAATGCCCACCCTTGTATCTTTAGAGGTGTGTGGCAGACCGTCCCACCCTAGGTTGTCCAAAACCGAACGTAGCATGGGTCGCTGCACACCTCTGAAGTTAACTCGCAAAATCGCCAGGAGCTTAGACTCCGTATCGAGCAAGGACGAGTGATGTCAGATTAACCTCCTACACGGGTGGATACAACCATGACTGAACTATCACAAGCGCATCAATGGGTTGGCATTGACGTATCCAAGCGCACCTTAGATGTGTACGTCCGTCCACTTGGATTAAGCGTTCAGGTGGCCAACAGTGACTCTGGTTTAAGAGAGTTGCTACAGGCGTTAACGGCGTTTCGTCGCGAGACGAGTCTGATTGTGCTGGAAGCGACCGGGGGCTATCAAGCCCTGGCGGCGCGAACGTTGATGGCGGAGGGCTGGCCCGCCGTTGTGGTGAATCCACGTCAAGTGCGTGATTTTGCCCGGGCCACGGGGCGCATGGCTAAAACAGACAAAATTGATGCCGAGGTGTTGGCTCACTTTGCCGATGCCATCCGTCCAGAGGTACGGGCGATGGCGAGTGAGGCCAGTCAACACCTTCAAGACCTCGTCACGCGACGGCAGCAACTCGTCGAGATGATGAGTGCCGAAAAAGCCCGGCAACGCTCAGCACGAGCCAGGACGGGTCAGAGCATTGAGCAGCATATTGACTGGCTCAAGCAACAGATCCAAGACCTCGATACCCAGATTGAGCAGCTCATCGCCCAGAGCGATCAGTGGCAGCGCACCCGCGAGATCCTCACCAGTGTGCCGGGTATTGGGGCTGTGACGACGGGGCTCCTCTTGGCCTCACTCCCCGAGTTAGGACAGATCTCAGCGAAGCGCCTAGCCAGCTTGTGTGGCCTCGCCCCGTTCAACCGCGATAGCGGCCAGATGCGGGGTAAGCGGATGATTAGCGGCGGTCGAGCCACCGTGCGCACAGGCCTCTACATGGCCGCGTTAGTCGCCACTCGCCATAATCCGGTCATTCGCGATTACTACCAGCGCCTGCTGCAGCGGGGAAAACTCAAAAAGGTTGCCCTGGTGGCCTGCATGCACAAACTGGTGATTATTCTCAATGCCATGGTAGAACATGACACCCTCTGGCAGGCTCCGGCTTGCTCCCTGCCCGCCGCCACATAAGGAACAGCAAGACTCTGTCTGATGCAGGCAGGGCTCCTGGCTTGATTTCCGCTGCCATCCCGCCGAGGCTAATCGCATAGCAGGATGAGCTTGACAAAGAAGATAATCGCTACGGGATAGACCCACCCCTGCCCCTCCCAGGAGGGGATGACGTCCTTCACAATCGCTAACTCATCCCTATCCACCCCCTACCCATCCACCCCCTACCCATCCACCCCCTACCCATCCACCCCTTACCCATCCACCCGCCATGACCATCACCATTACCGAACTCGCCGAACTGCGCCTGCGGACCTTCATTCGCGGCACCCCAGACTATACCCCTAGCCGGGGCGTGCGCCTGGCGGTGAAAGATGGCGGCTGCAACGGCTACGAGTACGACATCAAAATTGCCAACGCCCCTAAACCCGACGATGAAGTTGTGGAGTCGGGCAGTCTCAAAGTTTTTATTGACCCCAAAAGTGCCCCCCTGCTGGAAGGCATTGTGGTGGACTACATCGAGAGCCTACTAGAGAGCGGCTTTAAGTTCACCAACCCCAACGCCACTGACACCTGCGGCTGCGGCAAATCCTTCCAGGCGGCGGGCGATTGCAGCCCAGCCGGAGTGCCCTGTTCTTAGGAAAGAGGTGATAGGGAAGGGGGAAGAGGAATATCCCTGCTACCTGTTACCTGTCACCTATTCCCTGTCCCCTATCCCATTCACCTCTCCACGCCAAAGGAGTCCCACCATGACTACAACCTATCAAGTTCGACTGATCAACAAAAAGCGCAATATCGACATCACCATTCCGGTGGATGAAGACACCTACATCATTGATGCGGCGGAAGAAAATGATATTGAGTTGCCCTTCTCCTGCCGGTCGGGGGCTTGCTCTAGCTGCGTCGGCAAGCTGGTGGAAGGCGAGATTAATCAAGACGATCAATCCTTCTTAGACGATGACCAAATTGCTAAGGGTTTCATTGTGTTGTGTTCGTCCTATCCGCGATCGGATTGCACGATTAAGACCCATATGGAAGCGTATTTGGTGTAATTGATACTTGCCACAATGGCTTTGGTGCATCGCTGCGCGGATGCACCCTACGGTTAGCTTCTGGTTGGCTAAATCTTCTCTTTTGGAGTGGTGTTATGTTTAGCGGTTTTACGATTTCGGGAGCGTCGTTGCAGGTGCTCAATGTGGGCGATCGCGGCACCATTTCCCGCTTCACCCGTACCGATCCATCGACCCTTTCCCATCTGCAATCTCTGGGGTTGGATCAGGGCAAAGCGATCGCTGTCACCCAGCGCTACCCCAATTTTATGGTCAGTACCGAAGATGGCCATTTGACCCTACCGCCATCGCTGGTTAGCGTGATCTATGTGCGTTTGACAGGCCCAACCTGAGATGCCAGAGAGCATCTAGTTTCTGTAAAACAGTTTTCTCATGGTGGGCAGTGCCCACCTTACCCTGGACACCCGGAATCACCCACCCCTACCCCTCCCAGGAGGGGATGCCGACACCTGGTACCTGACACCTAAAACCTGACACCTATTTCCTAGGAGTAAACCCATGGCAACCATTGGACTGTTCTACGGCAGCACCTCCGGCGTCACCGAAGAAATTGCTGAAAAAATCCGGGATGCGATCGGTGAAGACAATTGCGATCTCTACAGCATGGAAGCTGATTTTGACGATGTAGATGATCTGCTCAAGTACGACTACCTGATTTTGGGTTGCTCTACTTGGGGCGCGGGCGAGTTGCAAAACGACTGGCGCGAACCGATGTTTGACATGGAAATGGACAAGCCCGACTTTTCGGGTAAAACCATTGCCCTGTTTGGCCCCGGCGACTGCGAAGGCCATAGCAAGCATTTTGTCGGGGCTCTGGGCCTGATGTACGACCAGTTCAAAGCGCTGGGTGCCACCATCGTGGGGGCCGTTTCGGCGGATGATTACTCCTTTGAAAAATCCACCGCCATTCGCGATGGCAAATTTGTCGGCCTGCCCCTCGATGAGGTGAACGAAAGCGAGAAAACCGACGATCGCATTGCCAATTGGCTAGAGATTCTGAAGGCGGATTTTCCGGCGATCGCCTAACCCGTAGGGTGGGCATTGCCCACCTTAACCTCTCGCCAGTAAGCAGACTATCCTGCCATGGGAGACTGAGCTGCTTCTTACCTCAGAGCCGTCTAACCAGATCGGCAGACGCAACTCGCTTGATTGCCCGAGCAGGCGGTGGGCAGTGCCCACCCTTGTATCTTTAGAGGTGTGTGGCAGACCGTCCCACCCTAGGTTGTCCAAAACCGAACGTAGCATGGGTCGCTGCACACCTCTGAAGTTAACTCGCAAAATCGCCAGGAGCTTAGACTCCGTATCGAGCAAGGACGAGTAATGTCAGATTAACCTCCTACACGGGTGGATACAACCATGACTGAACTATCACAAGCGCATCAATGGGTTGGCATTGACGTATCCAAGCGCACCTTAGATGTGTACGTCCGTCCACTTGGATTAAGCGTTCAGGTGGCCAACAGTGACTCTGGTTTAAGAGAGTTGCTACAGGCGTTAACGGCGTTTCGTTGCGAGACGAGTCTGATTGTGCTGGAAGCGACCGGGGGCTATCAAGCCCTGGCGGCGCGAACGTTGATGGCGGAGGGCTGGCCCGCCGTTGTGGTGAATCCACGTCAAGTGCGTGATTTTGCCCGGGCCACGGGGCGCATGGCTAAAACAGACAAAATTGATGCCGAGGTGTTGGCTCACTTTGCCGATGCCATCCGTCCAGAGGTACGGGCGATGGCGAGTGAGGCCAGTCAACACCTTCAAGACCTCGTCACGCGACGGCAGCAACTCGTCGAGATGATGAGTGCCGAAAAAGCCCGGCAACGCTCAGCACGAGCCAGGACGGGTCAGAGCATTGAGCAGCATATTGACTGGCTCAAGCAACAGATCCAAGACCTCGATACCCAGATTGAGCAGCTCATCGCCCAGAGCGATCAGTGGCAGCGCACCCGCGAGATCCTCACCAGTGTGCCGGGTATTGGGGCTGTGACGACGGGGCTCCTCTTGGCCTCACTCCCCGAGTTAGGACAGATCTCAGCGAAGCGCCTAGCCAGCTTGTGTGGCCTCGCCCCGTTCAACCGCGATAGCGGCCAGATGCGGGGTAAGCGGATGATTAGCGGCGGTCGAGCCACCGTGCGCACAGGCCTCTACATGGCCGCGTTAGTCGCCACTCGCCATAATCCGGTCATTCGCGATTACTACCAGCGCCTGCTGCAGCGGGGAAAACTCAAAAAGGTTGCCCTGGTGGCCTGCATGCACAAACTGGTGATTATTCTCAATGCCATGGTAGAACATGACACCCTCTGGCAGGCTCCGGCTTGCTCCCTGCCCGCCGCCACATAAGGAACAGCAAGACTCTGTCTGATGCAGGCAGGGCTCCTGGCTTGATTTCCGCTGCCATCCCGCCGAGGCTAATCGCATAGCAGGATGAGCTTGACAAAGAAGATAATCGCTACCAATGCTTAATCATTTAATCGATTTATCGCTTTATAGATATAGATAGGTGATACTCTTGAGCTAGCGATCGCCGTTCGGCCCTTAGATTGTCCCAAGCTGTCTAGGCCTGTCCTGCAAAAGGGCATTGGTGGGCACTGCCCACCCTTCACCCCTTCACCCCTTCACCCCTTCACCCCTTCACCCCTTCACCCCTTCACCCCTTCACCCCTTCACCCCTTCACCCCTTCACCCCCATGACCATCGCCCACGACATCACCGATCTAATTGGCCGCACCCCCCTGGTGCAGCTGCCATCCAGGTGGGCAAACGGCCTGAGAATGCTGACAAGCTAATTGTCGCCATTCAGCCCAGCTATGGCGAACGCTACCTCAGCACCGTTCTGTTCAAAGACTTGGACCCCCCGGCTCCCTCGTTGTTGGCCGATCTAGGGCCAGTGGCTCTTCAACCGGTGTAGGAATCGCGGCTATGCCCAGTCCCAGTCCCGCTACCCGTTTGAGTCCGATCCGTTCTTGCTTAGCCGTTTTAGTGTCAAGCCCTTCAAGGAGGTTGCCCCATGGCCACCGTCACGTTCTACGAAAAGCCCGACTGCATCAACAACACCCGCCAAAAGCGGCTGCTAGAGGCCGCCGGGCACCAGGTGATAGCCCGCAACTTGCTGCTAGAACCCTGGACCTGCGATCGCCTCCGTCCCTTCTTTGCTGGGCTGCCGGTGCCCCAGTGGTTTAACACTACTGCCCCGGCCATCACCATCGGCCTAGTGGTACCGGGCTGGCTCGACGCCGATATGGCCCTAGAGCTGATGGTGCTCGACCGCTGCTTAATTCGTCGCCCGCTGCTAGAGGTGGGTGACCAGCGCTGTGCAGGGTTTGACCTCGCTTTGATTGACCAGTGGCTTGGGTTAACGCCTGGGGCATTGTCCCCAACAATTCCCCTCGATCTAGAAACCTGCCCCGCCACCATCCGCTAAACTTTCGCTACGGAGGGGCTAGCCTAGCCCAAACCCCATGTGTGATTTTTTGAACCGCTGGCCTCTGTCTGACCCACCTCCACCAGCGCGCCTAGCCATGAACTTTGAACCTAAGTGGAATCAGTACTATCAGGCGGTAGAAGGCCGCCCCCCCCGCGACACCCTACTCCAAGCGTTAGGGTTTTATGCCCAGGCCACATCTCTACCGCCGTTTGCAGTCGATCTGGGCTGTGGCGATGGCCGCGACACCGCCGAACTGCTGCGTCAGGGGTGGCGGGTGCTGGCCATTGATGGCGAACCCGAGGCGATCGCCCGCCTACGACAGCGATCGGATATCGATCGCACCGGGCTTGAAACTCGGGTGCAGCGGTTTGAGACGCTCACCCTACCGCCCGATGTCAGCCTGATTAACGCCAGCTTTTGCCTGCCGTTCTGTCCACCGGAGCATTTCCCCCGCCTGTGGGAAGAAATTGTGCTGGCCCTGGCCCCCGGCGGGCGCTTCTGCGGCCATCTTTTTGGCGATCAAGACTCTTGGGCCGTCTATGGGGATATGAACCACCACCGTCGAGATCAGGTAGACCAACTGCTAGCCCCTTTCGAGGTGGAATGGCTAGAAGAAGAAAATCACCCCGGCAGAACTGCCCTGGGTGAAGAGAAACACTGGCATATTTTCAATATTGTCGCCCGCAAGCGGTAGCCTACGCTTAGTCCGTAGCCACGATGAGTTCGTCATCACTGAGTAGTAGAAGCTTCTCAGGGGCTAAGTAGACATACCAGGGCATCGGGTTTTGCTCTAGAGCTTGCCACTTCTCTCTGAATAACTCTGCTTGTAGCGGGTATACCTGGTCACAGGGGATATTGACGGAGGAGTGAGGATTGCGATCGCCATTACTGGATGGCGGCTGGAGCCTGAGAAACAGGGTGATGCGGTGGGGCGTTTCGCTGGCGGCCATTACCCAGGCAGGAAAGGTATTGGGGCGATCGCAACCCTCTACTAGCTCAATGTGGTGAGCGCGAAACCCCACATGGGTGAGGTTTTGGGGGATGGGGCCAGATGCCTCAAGGGTGCAGCCCCAGGCGGGTACGTCAATTGTGGTTGCCGAAGCTGGAGTAGCCCTAGCGATATTTTTGCAGCCGGTGATCTGAGCTGCGATCGCACTCCCCGGCTGCTCAAACACCTGGTGGCGATTGCCTGCCGCCACCGCTCGGCCCGCCGCCATCACCATGATCTGGGGGCACACCCGAAACACCTCCTCCAGGTTGTGGGTGACGAACAGCGTCACCCCCTGGTACCCCGCTAGGGTGGCGATCAACTGCTGCTCCACCTGGCTGCGCAGGTAGGTATCGAGGGCCGAGAGGGGTTCATCCAGTAGTAGCACCTCTGGTTCTGGGGCCAGGGCGCGGGCCAGGGCCACCCGCTGCTGCTGCCCACCACTGAGCTGCTGCGGGTAGCGATCGCCCAGCCCCTGCAACTGCATCGCCCCCAGCCAGATGCTCACTCGCTGCGATCGCTCCACCCTAGGCAAATGCTGCAAGCCAAAGCCAATATTCTCAGCAATGGTGAGGTGGGGAAACAGCGCGTAGGTCTGAAACAACAACCCCACCCGCCGCTGGTAACTGGGCAGGTTAATGCCGCGATCGCTGTCAAACAGCACCCGTCCATTCAGCACAATCTGCCCCCGCTCGGGCGTCTCTACCCCGGCAATGCACCGCAGCGTCATCGACTTGCCCGACCCAGAGGAGCCGAGAAGGCCCAAGGCGTCAGCGCCAGCGGTGAAGGCTGTATCCAGCGGGAAGGTGGCGAGGGGCTTGTGGATCGTGACGGAGAGGGAAGGGGAAAGGGGTGGATGGGTGGATGGGTGGATGAGTAGGGGGTGTTCGGTGTTCGGTGTTCGGTGTCCGGTGTTCGGTGTTCGGTTCCCCTCATGGGAGGGACTAGGGGTGGGTCTATGGGAGTTGTAGATTGGCGATTGCGGATTTGGGATTGTCCAATTCCCCTCTTGGGAGGGGCTAGGGGTGGGTCTGTAAGGTGCATTAGCGAAGCAATGCACCGCTGGTAAGCCATGTTCCTCAACCAACTGACCCGCAGACAGGGAACCTTCGTTTTTTGTTTTTTGTTTTTCGCTCTTGCCTCCCCGCCGCTGCTGTCCCTGCCAGACATTTGCGGCCAAAATTCCCGACAGCGACACCGTCAGAATGATCGCCACCCAGCCCCAGGCTTCGGCCATCGCTCCCGCCTCCACCGCAAAATAGATCGCCATTGGCATAGTCTGGGTGCGGCCCGGAATATTCCCCGCCACCATCAGCGTCGCGCCAAACTCCCCCAGGGCGCGGGCAAAGGAGAGCGTCAGCCCCGCCAGCAGCCCCGGCCCCGCCAGCGGCAGCAAAATTCGCCAGAAAATCCGCCCCTCCCTGGCCCCCAGGGTGCGCGCCACCTGTAGCAAGGCCGGGTCAATCTGCTCAAAGGCTCCCAACGCGGTGCGATACATCAGCGGAAACGCTACCACCGTCGCTGCGATCGCCGCCCCGTACCAGGTAAAGATGATCCGCATTCCCAGAGATTGCAGCAGCTGCCCCAGGGGACCATTGCGGCCAAACACCAGCAGCAGTAAAAACCCCACCACCGTCGGCGGCAGCACCAGCGGCGCAACAAAGATGCCTTCCAGTAACGATTTGCCAGGGCCGCGATCGCCCAGCATCCAGTAGGCGACGGCAACGCCGGTGAAGAAGGCAATCAAGGTCGCCAGGCTGGCAACCCTGAGGGAGATCCAGAGAGGAGAGAGGTCGGTGGGCATGGGGTTACTCCCAAACCGTAAAGCCAAAGTCGGCGAATACTGCCTGGGCCGCCTCGCTGGCCAGGTAGTGGGCAAAGGTCTGGGCTGCCTCGGGGTGGGTGGCCTGCTGTAATTGGGCGATCGGGTAGGTAATGGGTTTGTGCCACTCGGGGGCAGCGGTGGCCACTAGTCTGACCCCAGGGGCTAGGGCCGCATCGGTGGCGTAGACCAGGCCCGCCTCCGCATGGCCCGCCTCGACGGCGGCCAGCACCGCCCGCACGTTGTTGGCATACACCAGCTTGGGCTGCACTGTGGGCAACAGGCCTAGATAGTTGAGCACCTGTTCGGCGTACTGTCCAGCGGGCACACTGCGAAATTCCCCAACGGCGATCTGCTTAAAAGCATCGGCGGACAGATCTTGAAACGTCTTAAGCTCCGGGGCCGACCCGGCGGGGGCAATCAGCACCAAGCGATTGCCAATCAGGGTTTGGCGGCTGTCGGGCACCAGCAGCCCCTTAGTCGCCAGGGCATCCATCTGGGCGACCCCCGCCGAAATGAATAGGTCCACGGGGGCACCCTGTTCGATCTGCTGTTGCAAGGCCCCGGAGGAGCCGAAGGTGAAAGTGACATCAATGGTGGGATGCTGGGCCTCAAAGTCGGTTGCTACCGCCTGGAGGGCTTCTTGGAGACTAGCCGCTGCCGCGACCAGCACGGGGGAGGGGCTGGGGCTGGGGTCTGGCAGGGCCTGAAGGGCTCTAACCATAGCCAGGCTGAGCCCGACTGTGCCAGCCAGGAGCAAAAAGTTTCGTCTTTTCATGATCTTTAGGGAGAATTGGGGATGGGTTTACCGTTCTGCAGCGTGGGTAAACCTTGTGCCCAAGCATAACCCAACTATACCAACTGGGTTGGTATAGTCAATTACCCTACTCTGGTTTTGTCATGCCGCGAAAAAGCCAAGGCTGGATCACGTTTCAAGCCTCTGAGGACGAGCGCAAAATTCTTGACGACTATTGCCAGCGCACCCAGCGCAGCAAAACCGATATTCTGCGGGAGCTAGTACGCAGTCTGGAGCAGCGACAGTCTGATACCGCCGTGCCAGAGAGTCCTGCGCCGTTTGCCAGCGATCGCGAAGCCCAAGAGTTTTTGCAGGTGCAGCGCGATTTTGCCATCAGCGCCCGCAACCTGCTGCGGGGCAAGATCGCTGCGATCGCCATCGATGGCGTCAACGCCGAACTCACCCTGGCCGTCGCCCCCGGTGTGGAGCTAGTGGCAATCATCACCGTGTCGTCGGTGGAACGCATGAGGCTGGCCGTGGGCAAGGAGGTCTATGCCGTGGTCAAGTCTAACAGCGTGATGATCGCGGCGATCGCGCCCTAGAAAAATTCCTACAGTCTCACGAACCGTGTTCCAACATCAGGCAGACAAAAAAGCGGGGGCATGCCCCCGCTTTTTCGGTTTTCGTCATCTCAATTCAACAGCCGTCTGGGCCACAGAACTGGTGCGCGTACAGTACCTCCGCATCACAGATATAGGCGATGCCCGCATAGTCGTTGAAAAACTCGGCGGCTACTCGATCCGAAATCTTCATGGCCATATCCTGATTTTCGGTGAGCACCTCGAACTTTATATTTGAGGTCGTGTCGGAAACGCTGGGTTGCCCCGACGATCGCACGCTGCGGCTGCCTTTACCGCCAGTTTCTAACACTGTATAACCGGTAGCTCCGGCTTCGTCGATGATTTGGGCGACCTTTTTCAGCAGCAATTTCTCTGTGATGATCACGAGCTTTTTGGCTGGCTTGGCCATATTGATTACCTCCTTACAACTGTATTCATTGAACTACTTAGACCGTTTCTCGAAAAGAACGTCTCTGCATTGGGCAAACAACCGTTTTCCCCTACGGTAAGAACGTCTCTGTATTGGCAAACAACCGTTTGCCCCTACGGGTGTTTGCCGGGTTAGGAGAGCACCGGCAGACCGAAGCCGTTTGGACTTAGCCACCTGTCATGGCCTGGGCCAGCCCAACGAAGAGCGGTATGCAGAGGGCGATCGCAACGGGTGTGCCAATGGCCGTAGACGCACCGATGTAGGCGGATGGATTAGCCGACGGGATGCCAGCCCGCAGGGTGGGCGGCCCTGAGATGTCTGAACTGGAGGCAGCAATGATGGCCAAGAGTGCGACGCCGCCAGCACTGAACCCCGTTGCATAGTGGGCAACCATGCCAAGACCGAAGGCAATAAACCCATGCAGAAAGGGTGCCACAAAGGCGTAGAGGGCGTACCACTGAGCTACCTTGCGCAGCTCGTTGGCCCTTGCCCAGGCCTCCATACCCATGATCAGCATCAGAATCGAAAGCAGACCACGGAAGAGGGGATCGTAGAAGCTCTCGTAGACACTTTCAGGCCGGGTGAGAATGCCGAGGGCGAGACCGAGCAGCAGTGCCGACAGGGCAGATCCCTGGAGGCTTTCCTTCACGATGGGCCAAATTTTGACTCGGTTACTAGAGGCACCGCCTGGCCCCTTGGCATACCCGCCTGAGCTACCGCCCGACTCGCCTGAGTACCCGCCAGAACTGCGTTGATCGCTGGTGGAATACCCACCGGCGGCAACCGGTTGGTCGATGGCAGCCCCGCCTGCGGCAACCGGCTGCATCCCGATATACTCCTCTTTGCCGAGATATTTCTCGTTTTTGAGATACTTTTCGCGCTTCTGCCGGCTGGTATAGATGCTGGCTACGACGATCGCCGTCACCAGCGCCGGAATGTCCATGAAAGGATAGAGGGCACCGGCCCAGGCTTCGTATTCGAGGCCTTGCCCTTCCAGTACCGTGATGCCGGCGACCATGGTAGAACCACTCACGGCACCGAACAAGCCTCCGGTCGCAACGGCATCCACGACTCGGATGCCCGGCAGTTTGGCAAACACGTAGCGCCCAATTAGCACGATCACGATTCCCGTCACCATGGCGAACAGCGCGGGCAGCAGCATTTCCGCCAGGCTAGCATTGCGAATGGCCATGCCGCCGGTCAGACCGACTTTGATCAGCAGCATGAAAACGATGAACTTATAGATTGCATCGGGAATGGCCAGTTCGCTACCGAGAGCGGCAATGACGATACCGCCAATCAAAAAGCCGAGCGTCGGCGACTGCAACTGCGCCCCAAATCTCGCTAAAAAATCAGACAAGAAATCCACGAATACCTCCTTCCGCCCCCTCTAACAAGGGGTGATTACTGGGATAGGTGAGCTTTAAAAAGTTGGAGAAAGTGGGGATGTAGCGCTTCATCCCCACAGCACAGGTGTTACGGGAGAACCTGTCGACAGGGTGCCTAGAGATTACCGCTGACCGAATGGAGCTTGAGGGTGTCGCTGGCCTGCACCACCCTTCATAGACCCCTTTCTATCAGTAACCGAATCTCTATGTGCTTAAGTCTATCCTGAAAATTTTAGGATTTTTCGCTCTGCAACATGGATTTCCAATGCAATGTCAAATCCATGTCATAAGTTTTTCTTTTTAATGAGCAATTTCGGCATAGACATGGCTAATGTAAATCGCGATCGCAGAGTTTCCTCAATGCACCTGTCGTTGGCCCCAATCGCATCCGCAACCGCTTGTCCCTGGACAATCGGAGGCCGATCCAGGGTTTGTGTGTATTGGGTAATGGGAGGATCGCCGTAGGAGCAAACGGCCGTTTGCTCCTACCCAAATTCATGCGTCAAGTCAGCAGCGTCACCAATTGAGAACTAATCAATCCACATCTCGGCAGGCGTTGACGCCGGTACATGGGTTGTGGACGCACTGGCAGTGGCGAGGTTAAACCACCCCACCGCCAACAGGAGCCCGAACCCACAGCCCAACAAAAAAGTCCAGGCGTGGGACGGCTCCAGCACGCAGAGCAGGCGGCGATCGCCGCTATAGACCTGCACTAACCAGCCTTCGCTGGTGTTGTTAAATCTGGTTTGCAATTGAGTTGAGTCAAACTTGTTCATGGTGTCCGCTCCATGCTGATCGAATGTGTGTGATGGTGGCAGGCCAGAGCCCGCCGCTACGAAAACACCTGTTAGCAATTCATCCCGAATCCGAGTTCCATACCCCCGATACCCAACCGGTCAACCTGTAGGGGCGTTGGCATAGCCTGGCCAGAGGCCTTACCGCCGTTCGCCCAGTGGACTTGGGGGTAGCCAAGTAGAATTTAGCATCACCTGTAATAGAGCCTGTCTCAAGGAGAGAGACTGATCGCTCAAGCCTGCCATTGATGGCGAGCAAAAGATAGAAGTCTATGCTTTTGCCTTGAGCGATATTATTAAGTCTATATGTAGATTTACGGGTTGAGGGGTGGTGATCGCGCCAGAGGGATAAGTGTTTTTTATGGCAGCCTTCCAAGAATCTGCGCCAGGCTTTCTCAGCCGAGGGTGGTGATTCACCGACCCTCGGCATAAAGAGGTGGGGTAAGGCCAACGGTTAAAGCACCCTTTCCAGGCTAGTGTCATGGGTTTGGACCGGGTCGCCAGCCAGGTCTAGAATGCGATGATTTAAGCCCGGCTTGGCGGGGCCACGGTCTACTTGAGTGCTTTGATCGCCGTGGCACAACCGCTCTAGTAGGGGTTTGTCGTGGCTAATGGCGATCACCCCCACCTGATTTTGGCGGGCAAACTCTAGAATCACCTGCCAGATCAAAGCCTGGGTATTGGCGTCTAGCATCGCCGTCATTTCGTCGGCAATCAGGTAGCGGGTCTGGCGGTTGAGCACCCGGGCGATCGCGACTCGCTGCAACTCTCCCCCGCTCAGCTCGTGGGGGTAGCGGGTTAGCCAGCCGGGGTGAATGCCCAGGGCATCGAGGTGGTGCATCTGGGGCGGGTGCCCTTCGCGCAAGATGCGATCGATGCGCCAGCGGGGGTTCACTGCCAGTTCTGGGTTCTGAAAAACAAGCTGCACCGGGCAATAGCCACGGGTGGGGAGTGGCTGTTCATCCAGGGTGATCTGGCCGCGTGTGGGGGCCAAATAGCCTGCCAGCAGCTTGCCCAGGGTGGTTTTGCCGTAGCCCGATGGGGCCATCAGCCCCACGACCTGCCCTGGGGCCACCGACAGCGAACGATCTTGCACCACCCAGGGCAAATGAGCCCCGTAGCGAAACCAAAGCCCATTACCCTTCAGCATGAATACACCTCACCCAACCTTGACGGACTAATCGTGATGCAGGACGATCCTGCCTGCACTCAGCGGTGACCCAGGGGCAGCGATCGCTAAACAGACACCCCCCGGGCAACTGCTCTGGACTTGGCTGATTTCCTGGCACCGGCACAAACTCGTTCTGCGGTAGCGATCGCCATAGCGCCTGAGTATAAGGGTGGCGCAGATTGCCGGTAGCGAAGTCTTTAGCCGCCGCAATCTCCACCGTAGTGCCCGCATAGAACACCGCCACCCGATCGGCCACCTGAAGCGCTGCTTCAATATCGTGGGTAATCAAAATCACTCCCCGCCCACCCTGGGCCAGTTCCCGCAGGTGGTTGAGGGTCTCGGTCACCACATCAGGGTGCAGCCCTGGCGTCGGCTCATCGGCAATTACCAAGTCGGCCTGGGTCACCACCGCCGTTGAGACCAGCACCCGCCGCGCCATTCCCCCCGATAGCTGAAACGGGTAGCGCTGCCGGGTCGTGGCGGGCAACTCGTAGCGGGCAAAGGTGCGATCGACCGCCACCCGAGCCGCCCCTGCTGACAGCCCATTCAATCGCCCCACCCGCTGCACCTGCTGACCCACCGTCATCAATGGGTCTAAGTAACCCACCGACTGAGGCACCAGCGCGATCGCCTTGCCCCGCAGCGCTCGACACCGCTCTGGGGTCAGGGGTGCCCCCTGAAACTGCATCGTCCCGCTCAGGTGAGCGTTCTCCGGCAAGATCCCCAGTAGGGCATGGGCCAAGAGGCTCTTCCCCGACCCGCTGGCCCCGACCACCGCCACCACTTCCCCGGCCTCTACGGTCAAATCTAGATCAGTAATCACCGTCAACTGCTTGCGGCGCAGCCCCTGGTCGTACTGGGTGAAGGTGATGCTGAGGTTGGCGATGGAGAGCATGGGGGAGTGAAGGAGTGAAGGAGTGAAGGAGTGAAGAAGCGAAGGAGTGAAGGAGTGGATGGGTTTCGGGTATCAGCAGCCGTAGGGTGGGCATTGCCCACCAGCAACTTTGGTACGATGCACCGTTTCCGGTAACCGGAATGCCCACGAGCGTTGCATCCGGCAGCACAGGTTCTCTCGCTACCCCTGACTCGTCTTCGGATCGAGCAGCGATCGCACATTTTCCCCCAGCCAGTCGAAGGCTTTGACCGAGAGCAATAGCAGCAGCCCCGGCATTACCCCCAGCCACCAGTAGCCGGTCGAGAGGTGGCGCATTGACTCGGCCAAAATAATGCCGATCGCCGGAATGTGGGGCGACAGGCCAATGCCAATAAACGACAGCGCTGCCTCGTGCAAAATCGCGTGGGGGAACAGCAAAATTAGCCCCACCAGCAGCTGTGGGATCACGTGGGGCACCATGTGGTGGCGGGCAATCCACAGCGACGACTGGCCAAAGCGGCGAGACAGGTGCACATAGTCAGAACTGGTCACCTGCAATACTTCGGCGCGAATCACCCGCGCCAGGCTGGTCCAGTGGGTCAGGGCCACGGCGATAATCACACCCTGGGTGCCGCCCCCCACCGCAAAGGCGATCAAAATCAGCAGCACCAGGTGGGGCAAGCTGAAGAAAACATCGACAATCCAGGTGATGACGGCATCGATCCAGCCGCCGAGGGTGCCCGCCGCCAAGCCCAGACCGGTGCCAATCAGGGCGCTGATGCCCGCCGCCAGCAGGCCCACCTGCAAACTCAGCGACATGCCGTGGAGCGAACGGCTGAGCATATCTCGACCCAGCCAGTCGGTACCGAAGGGATGAGCAAAAGACGGCGGCTGGTTGCGCTGAATCAGCACCGGGCTGAGGCCACTGTCGCCGATTACCCAGGGGCTGACGATGATGGCCAGCAGCACCAGGGCACAGAGGGCAATGCCCCAGAGGGTCCGTTGTCGCCGACTGCCTTGGGAGCGTAGAACCGGGGTTGAAACCGGAGCTGTAGTAGTCATGATTGCCAACCTCCTAGCCGAATACGGGGATCGACGAGGGGGTAGGCCAGATCGGCCAGGGTGTTGCCGGTGTAGACAAACAGGGCACTAAAGAACACAATGCCCACCAGCAACGGCACATCGCTACGCAGGGCCGCCTGTACCGTTGCTGCCCCCAGCCCTGGGTAGGCAAACACCTGTTCCACCAGTACCGAGCCGCCAAACAGTTCGCTCAAAGAGGCAAATTGCAGGGTCAGCGCCGGCAGAATAATGTTGCGGAGGCCGTGGTGGCGAATGATGCCCCCCAGGCTCTCGCCCTGGGCGCGGGCAAACAGCACGTAGTCACTATTTAAGATGTCAATCAGCTTTTGTCGGGTGTGCAGAGCAATGTTGGCAATGCCGATGATGCTGAGGGTAATGGCGGGCAGCAGTAGATGGTGCAAGTGCTGCCCGAGGGTAATGTCTGCGGCCAGCACACCGGGGGGGGCGGCGCAGCAGATCGGGGTCAGCCTGAGCGATACCGAGAAGGTAATCAGCAGCAGCAGCGCTACCCAAAAGGTGGGGGCCGAGGCCAGGGTGTAGGCATAGAGGCGAATGGCGCGATCGCACCAACTCCCCGCTAGCGCCCCGGCTAAAATACCCATGCCTAGCCCTAACAGGCCCGAGAGCAACCAGGCGATCGCCAGCATCTGCAACGACGCCTGAAACCGGGTAGCAATCACGGTGGCCACCGGCTGATTAAACACCAGCGAGGTGCCCCAGTTGCCCTGCATCAGCTGCCCCAGCCAGTCCCAAAACCGCACGATCATCGGCTGGTCTAGCCCCCAGCGCTCAGCGATCAGCTCGCGCTGCTCGGGGCTAATTTGCATCATGTCGGCCCCAATGTAGGCTTGCAGGGGGTCGATGGGCGACAGGCTGAGCAGCACAAAGGTAAACACCGCCACCGCCAGCAGCAGCAGCCCCAGCCGCAGTAACTTTTGCAGAGCGAAGAGCAAAATGGCTCTTAATTGCATGTCCATCTCCACTCGGCAATGTTGGCGGTAATCGGCCAGCCGTGGCCGTGGGGTTCAACCTGGGGTTGGCCAATATCTAGACAATCGCTGACGAAGTAGGTGTGGTCGAGGTTGACCAGCCAGGCCCAGGCGGCATCGCCCTGAGCTGTAAAGCCCTGGTTGCCATCCCACTGAGCGGCTTGCCAAAATGCGATCGCCTCTGCCTCCGTCGGTGCGCCCATGGCCAAATCTAGGGTGCTGTCAATGACCGAGTTGGCGTAGTACCCCGCGTTGTTAAAATCTCCCTGGGCAGATTGGCTGTGGTAGAGGTTGTAGATTTCGGTCTGGTCGTGGCTGCCCCAGCCAAACAACACCACATTGCTGTGCATCGCCGGGGTAATTTCACTCCAGCCCTTGCCCTCCACATTGGCTTGAATGCCGATGGGCTTGATCATTTCTGCCGCAGACAGGGCCAGGGCCTGCCGGGTGCTGTCGTTGGCCGGGTAGAGAATGGTGAACTCAGCTCTGAGCCCCTCTTTCTCTAGCACACCGTCGCCATTGCTATCGGCCCAGCCCGCTGCCGCTAAAATCTCCTTGGCCCGGTCTGGGTCACCATCCTTAATGGCGGCCTTGGGTTCGTCCCAGGCCAGCCCGCTCACCGGTCCGTAGGCGGGCGAGCCGTAGCCTTCTAGCACGCCGTCTACCAGCGCCTGGCGGTCAATGGCAAAGTTTATCGCCTGCCGAATCGCCAGATCGGCGGTGACGTCGTTACCAATCGGGTCGCCGTTGGGGGTCGTGCGGCCTGTGGCCGGTTCGTAGGGAAACATCAGCCCCCGGTTATCGACGCTGGTCACGTTGTATAGGGTCATGCCCTCAATGCTTTGCACTGCTAGCGACTGCGGCACACTTGCCACCTGAGACTGCCCCGAGCGCGCTGCCGCAAAGGCCCCATCTTCTTCCACAAACAAAAACACCAGCCGCTGAATGCCTGGGGCATCGCCGTAGTAGTTGGGGTTGGCTTCAACAATCAGCTGCTGCCCCTCACTCCACTGCACTAGTTGGTAGGGGCCAGACCCAATGGGGTTGCGGGCGTAGTCGGGGCCGTGGGCGTGCTCGGGCACAATGCCCAGGGTAATCAGCCGATTCACAAAGGTGCTCTGGGGCTGCCTGAGCCGGAGTTCAACGGTGGTGTCGTCGGTGGCAACGGCCTCCTCTAGCATGGTCACATCGGTCAGACCGCCGCTTTCGGCGGCTTTGTTAAAGGTATAGGCGACATCGGCGGCAGTCAGCGGTTCGCCATCAGAAAACACCACGTCATCGCGAATTGTCACTGTCCAGGTCAACCGATCCTCGCTGACGGTGTAGTCGGTCGCCAGGTCATTGACAATGTCGAGGTTTTCGTCGCGTCTCAGCAGCGTGCTCTGAAATAGGGGCGACCCGTAGCGGCCCCAGCCCAAGGTCGGGTCATAGCCCTCGTCGCTTTCGCCGCCAATGGTCAGCACAATTTGCTCGGCTGAGCCGGTCTGCGATCGCCCGGCAGTGTTTGAAACCTCAGCGGATTCCTGAGAGCCAGAGCCGCACCCGACTAACATCTGACCCAGCAAGACGGCTCCTAAGGATAGCCTTGACAGGCTCAGTCTTCGATTCATCATGGTTCAAGATCCACTCGGTGCAAGTGCTTTACTGGCACTTTGAGACCCGGAGCCTACCACTTGTCTTGGAATCAGAGCAATGCGGGGGAGAGGGATAGCCGCCACCGCAATTGGCTCTTGCCGGAGCTGTTTACCCCCCGTTTACCCGTGGGGCCGACCCGGTACCCGGCTGGGTCGTTTCGGTCACCCTATCCTTGCAAGGCTGCAGATCGCCAGCACCCAGAAACCAACTCGATCTTGCTGTTAGAATCGGATGACTATGCCCTATCGCCTAACCCCACAAACTTGCCAATCACACCTTCCTACAGCCATGCTTGTCTTTTTCAAAAACAGGCCCCAAAACGGGAGGAGTTCTCCATTGCAGAGGCATAGCACGTCAAAGCTAAGCGCTTTCAAGGCGATCTACAGCATTTTTGAAGTTAGTCGGGTACGTGGCTCGCCGCAAAACCACTAATTTCTAAGCATCGAACTGTACCTCACGCAGCAAGATACTGCTGCAATCTCTCATCGGCGATCGCAGATACCCTCTAGCGGCTCGCTGACCGGGGTTCCTGGAGATTTACTTAGGGACAGGTATTTAGATGCCCAACAAAAATGCCATCCATAGCAGAATTTTACCTAATGAAAACCCAAATCAAAAAATCTGATTTTATCCTCAAGCCCTACATGGAGAGCAATGACTGGCTGGCAACCTGGCAAATTCTCAATACCCTAGTTCCTTATCTGGTTCTGTGGGTATTAGCCATCAAAGCAGCCTCCATTTCTCTGTGGTTGCTGCCGCCGATTGTGGGTTTAATTGTGCTTTTTGCCCTCCGCAGCTTTTCGCTGATGCACGACTGCGGCCACTACTCGCTCTTTCGGTCAAAACGAGCCAACCGAATTGTTGGTTTTATGCTGGGCCTAATCAACGCTATTCCCCAGTACGGTTGGTCTAGGGATCACGCCTATCATCACAAAACGAATGGAGACTGGGAGCGATATCGGGGCGTTGCCGATTTTCTCTCTACTGATGAGTTTTCTAAGCTCAGCCCATCAGACCAAAAGCTCTATGAAAGGCTACGGCAGCCCCTCATGGCTATTCCTGGAGGGTTTTTCTATCTGGCCATTAAGCCGAGACTCACCCTGGTGGCTGGCATCTATGAATTTGTGAGCTATGCCTGGACGACCTGGCGGCAAAACCCTGACCTTAGCTGGTCAGACATTGTCGCCAAGCATCGATCGCGACACTGGCTGTCAGCCGCAGAATTTTGGGATTTGCTGCTGAACAATGTCTGCGTCATTGGGGGTTGCCTGATGTTGGGATATTGGCTAGGGTTTGGGCTCTTTTTGGGCCTATATTCCATTGTCCTAACGCTCTCTGCCACTATTTTCATTTGGATCTTTTTTGTTCAGCATATTTTTGAAGATGCCTATGCCCATAAAACTGAAACCTGGGACTATGTTTTGGGGGCCGTTGAAGGCAGCACGTATCTTCAACTGCCACCTGTTCTAAACTGGTTTACCGCAGATATTGGCTATCACAACATTCACCATCTCTCAGAGAGAATTCCTAACTATTACATCAAGGCCTGCTACCACAAAAATAGTCACCTCCTGACGCAGGTTAAAACGCTCCGTCTGGTGGATATGCCCAACTGTGCAAGGTTCATTCTTTGGGATGCTGCTGCCAGCCGTTTAGTCTCCGTTGACTCTTTTCGCGCCGCTGCCCTGGCGGAACCCGTGGGGGCTAAGTCGGTGACCGTCTAATGCCAAGCAGGTGCTCTCGCTCGACCAGCTAGACGATCCCCTGAGGGTACCGTCTAGAAGCTCTACCTAATCTGAACTACAGAACCCCGATTCCCAACAGGAACCCCCTAGGGGGTTCCTGTTGGGAATCGATCTAGCAGTCTCGCATCTCGGGGGTTTGGTTCAAAATTTGGCTACGAACAGAGACAAAGTCGCGGTAGATCTCAGACTCAAGGGCCTCCGGGCGAAAGACCGCTAGCCGATGGCAATTTTGGAATGCGAGTTTGAGCTGGAAGTGACGCTCTACGGCTCCCCGAATGGCGTCTCCGCCAACCATCCGCAGCAGTTGCCCCCGTGCCTGTTCACTGGGTGGAGCCACGGCATGATCGGCCCAGTCTGCCCCTTGGCTATCGACGGTGTGCGCTAGTTGCTCAACAATGCCCCAGGCGTAGGGCAGAGACTGACGAATGCTCTCTACAAAGGCGGCCTCATCAATTTGATTACGCTCAGCCTGATCAATCAACAATGCACCAACCATTAAAGACATAGAGGTTTTACAAATCACTACCCCAGCAAGATAAAATACTAAATCGCTTAGAAATGATAATCATTATCAAACTTAGTAATCGTCCCACTGGCCGTCTCCTCGGTGGGCTCTAGCGGTTTGTGCCGTTATGGCAGCAGGCCTAGCGCCATAGGCGACCCATCATCGCTTGTGACAGAGGTACCACTCTAAAATAGTGCGCCGAGCTGGGTGCAGGTCTGCTCAATGCTGGCCAGGCTGCCGGGGTTGACCAGGCCAAAGTAGTCAAAGCTGTACACCTGGTCTTGCTGGGTGGCCTTGAGCTGGCTCCAGAAGGGTTCACCCTTGAGCTGATCGAGCAGGTTTTCGCCCGCATCGACCACAAGTAAAACCTCTGGATTGGCATCTAGCACCTTTTCTTCGGGTAGCGTGATGTAGCCCTGGAAGGGGCTGTCGCCCTGGAGGTCGGCGGCGACGTTAGTCACGTTGAACTGGGCTAAAAAATCGCCGGCCCAGCTGCTGTTGTTGGGCGTGAGCAGGGGCTGACGGCTGACCAACACTAAGGTGGTGGGGCTGGTGTCTGGGGCCATGGCCAAGCAGGCATCGTAGCGATCGCGCAGGGGTTGGGGGTCAGCTTCCACCAGGGCGGATAGGGATTCGGTCAGCGATCGCAGATCGTCCCAGCTATTTACTTCGGTGGTGAGGGTGGCAATGCCCAGTTCGTCGAGTCGTTGCAGGGTGCGATCGTGAAACCCTGCGGCACCGATCACCAGGGTGGGCTCTAGGGCCACAATCTGCTCCAGGTCAGGTTCGGTGCGCCCCTCGCTGACGGTAGGCAGGCCCTCAAACCGGGCATCATCCCGCAGCAGGGTGTTGCCAGGAATGCCCACCAGGGCATCGTCATCCAGGGTCTGTATCAGATCGGCACTGAGAGAGGTAAGGGCGACAATCCGATTGTCAGTGGTCTCGGGTGCAACCGCCGCTGAGGGAGCGTTTTGACCGCTACAGGCAGCGAGGGGGAAGAGGATGAGGGGGAGGAGAAAGGGATGTTTCATGGGTGGATGGGTAGGGGGTAGATGGGTAGGGGGCATTTGCGGCTATGGACGAGGCTTTGGCGGCCAATCCTGCGCCGCAATGCACCCTAGTTCTCCTAGGCAAAATAATTTTTAAAACCGGTAATTTAACCCCAGGCGCACATTGGTGCCTGCCTGGCTAAATTGAGAGATCGCTTCGTTGTTGGGGCGATCGCGCACTTCAGAATACTGGTAGTACTCGGTATTCAGCAGGTTGTAGAGGCCGAGATTGAGGCCCAGGGCCGGGGTGACATTGTAGGCGGCGATCGCATCTACCAGGGCGTAGGCATCGGGCACAAAGTTAGTGTTACCATCGGGCACTCGGGCACGACCGACAAAGGTGCCGATCAGCTCGGCCCGCCAGCGGTCTTCGGGGGCCTGGTAGCGCAGCCCCGCTACAGCGCTGAAGGGGTCCACCGTGGTCAGAGGCCGATTTGTGGTGAGGTCATCGCCCTGGGCAAAGGCGAGGCTGGCCAGCAGGCTAAAGCCGCTGGGGTCAGGGCTAAAGCGATATTCGCCACCAAACTCGACGCCGTAGATGCGAGCGCTGCCAATGTTGATCGCCTGAAACTGGCTGACTCGCTGGGTGGGCGGGCAGAAGGCGGCGGCAATTAGGCAGCGGGTGCCCACCTGCTGTTCGGCGGCGATGAAGTTGTTGTAGGTGTTGTAAAAGCCGGTCAAGCGAGCATTCCACTGAGGGAAGTTGCCCCGCACCCCCACTTCAAAGCTGTTGCTCGACTCGGGCTGGAGATTGGGGTTGGAGAGGGTTTCATACTTAAAGAAGGCCCCGGCCAGGTTGGTAAAGCTGCCGGTAATCTCGCTGTAGAGCGGTGCCCGAAAGCCCCGTGCATACTGACCGTAGAAGGAAATTTCGGGGGTAGCTTCGTACAGCACCGCCACTCGCGGCGACAGGGCCGAGGCGGTCAGGTCTACGGTTTGGCCACGAAAGATGCCGTCGTCAATGGTTTGCAGGTCGTAGTGGTCAAAGCGCAGCCCAGCGATCACATTCAGCGGCCCGATCGCCATCTCATCCTGCACGTAAAAGCCCAGGCGCAGGGTGTTGGCATCGGCAAAGTCTTTAATTGGAAAAATTTGGTCGGCCCCGGTGCCAAAGACGTTGGTGACGGCTCCCGTCACTAGGTTGGTCTGGATGCGATCGCGCGGCCTAGAGTTAAAGGTCTGTGACACATCGACCCCGTAGGTAAGGCGGTGATCGACATTGCCCGTGGCAAAGTCACTGCGCAACTGCACCTCGCCGCCGTAGGTGTTGGTGATGAACTGGTTGTTGCTGTTGCGCCGTACCGGCGAACCGGCAAACCCCGGCCCGGTGCCTGTGGGCCGTAGCTCCTGCACCACTTCGGTCGTGTTGGCCACCTGGTAGTAGAGTTGTCCCCGAGCAAATTGTAAGAATGACTCGCTGTCAAGGTCGTCAAACTCGTAGGACAGACTGAGGCGGGTGCGATCGATCCGGTTTTCGCCGCTAGAACTCAGGGCCAGGGGGTCGACATTGCCGGGGGCCAGCCCGTAGGCGGTGCGACGGTTCACGTCTTCGAAAATCAGGCTGAGGGAGCTGACCTCATCGGGGAAATAGACCACGTTGCCGTAGAAGTTGGTATCACCAATGTCGATGCTATCGGTGAACCGGGAGGGGGCAAAGTTGCTCAGTTCGCGCCCGTCGCGGCGGCTCAGCACAAACACGCTTTCTACGTCCTCATTTCTAAAGGCGATGCGCGCTGCCGACTCTAGGCCGCCCACGGCGCTGCTGTAGGTGCTAAACACATCCCCGGCCACGCTGTCGTCTGGCCCCAGCAGATCGCTGGGTTGCAGCGAGCGAAAGCTGATCACCCCGCCGAGGGCATCGCTGCCGTAGAGGGTGGAGGCCGGACCGCGCAGCACTTCTACGGCTTGTAGGGTGGCAAAATCGACATAGTCACCCCGTCCTACCCGAAAGCCGCGCGGCGGCGCATTGCCGAAAGAAAACTGGTCAGGCAGGCGAATGCCGTCGAGCTGAAACAGAATGCGGTTGCCCCCAATGCCGCGAATGGTCACGTCTTGGGTGCCGTAGCGCTGGAGCGCCCCCGCCGCCGACACCCCCGGCTCGTAGCGCAGCAGGTCGTCGAGGCCCTGAATTTGGTAGAACTCAAAGTCTTCCAGTTCAAACACGGTGACAGTCGCGGGCAGCGCGTCCACAGCGCGAGGGGTACGGGTGCCGGTGACAGTAATGCGCAGGGTGCCGCCGGGGGTGAACTCGACCTCGGGTAGATCGTTGGCGGTTTGGGCGAGGGTGTCGGGTGTTTGGGGCAGGGTGTCGGGTATCGGGTATCGGGTGTCAGGGGCAGGTAGTAGGGCAGCGCTGGTGACCTCCGAGGTTTCGACTTCTGAGAGCAGCGGGGGGAGCGCGGGCTGGGCCGCGAGGGGGGCTGGGCTAGGCTCAGCGGCAGCAACCGGTGCATGTTCGGCTAGGGGTTGGGCCAGAGACTGATAGGAAGAGTCGTCATTAGCTAAGTGAGAGAGTTCGCCCGACTCCTGGGCTCCCTTAGGTTCGACAGACGCTGCATGGGCTACATCCCAGAGCAGCACTAGTAACAGTGGCGTACTACAAACAAGAAAAATTCTCAATAAAAATTGCTTAAACATCTCTACACTCCTCACGGAAAAACAAAAGCTAGGGCTTGAAAGGGAAACTCAGGGGCCAGAAACCGGGCTTCTAAAGCGACATCTGCATCCCCTCCTCGGAGGGGCAGGGGTGGGTTGCATCCCCTCCCAGGAGGGGTAGGGGTGGGTTATATCCCCTCCTGGGAGGGGCAGGGGTGGGTTTATATCCCCTCCTGGGAGGGGCAGGGGTGGGTTCGTCCAGATTCCGCAACCCACCCCGCCCTCCGGGCACCCCTCCGAGGCGGGGATGGGTTTGGGGGAGAAACCAGGTGTTTGGCCTAGGGCTGAGCTAAAGACGGCGGGCGATCGCTGCAAAAACCGGGTTCTGCACTCCGATCGCTAGCGGCGACAGGAAACACCTGCTGGCCGAAGGGGGTCGCCAAAATCTCCACCTCTACCTGAAACACCTGTCGCAGGTTCTCAGGCGTCAGCACTTCAGGGGGCGGGCCGATCGCCCAGAGAAAACCCTGGCGCAGCATTGCCATGCGATCGCAGTACCGCGCCGCCAAATTAATGTCGTGCAGCACGGTGATGATTGAGAGCGATCGCTCTCGGTTCAACCGCTTCAGCAGTTCCAGCAGCTGAAGCTGGTAGTGAATATCTAAAAACGTAGTCGGCTCATCTAGCAGCAGCACCTGGGGGTTTTGGGCCAGGGCCAGGGCGAGAAAGGCCCGCTGGCGTTCGCCGCCAGAAAGCTCGGCCACGGGGCGATCGCGATACTGCTCGATCTCTGTCCAGGCCAGCGCCTGGGCCACCTGGTGCTGGCCTTTGGCATCGAGATCCCACTGCCACCAGGGCTGGTGGGGCGATCGCCCCAGGCTGACCAACTGCTGTACGGTCAACCCCTCGGGTAGAGTTTGCTGCTGGGGCAGCAGGGCTAGCCGCTGGGCCACCGCCGTGGGCGACAGACTGTGCAGGTCTCGACCTGCCAGAATAACGCTACCCCCCTGGGGTTTAAGCACTCGGCTGAGCAGCCGCAGCAGGGTAGACTTGCCCGAGCCGTTGGCCCCCACCAGGCATAGCCATTCCCCCGGCTCCACCGCCAAATTAACGCTGTGGACTATAGGGCGCTGGTCGTAGCCACCAGACAAATTACGGGATTCTAAAGGCATCTCAGCGTCCTCCTGCCAGGTTATTGCGGCGAGATAGCAGCCAAATAAATACGGGTGCCCCCAGAAAGGCCGTCACCACCCCCACCGGCAGTTCTACCGGGCCAGAGCGCGCCGCCAGGTCTGCCGCCGCCAGCACCAGGGCACCCCCGAGCGCCGAAAACGGCAGCACCAGCCGGTAGTCGGTGCCCACCAGCAGCCGCACGCCGTGGGGCACAATCAGTCCTACAAAGCCCACCAGCCCGGCAATGCTGGCGGCCCCGGCGGCCAGAAAGGTAGCGGCAGCCCCGATTAACAGGCGCGATCGCACCAGCGACGTACCCAAGCCCACCGCCAGGTCATCCCCCAGGTTCAACAGGTTCACCTGGCGGGCCAGCAGACAGCCGGCTACCAGAGCCACCACCAGCCCCGGCCCCACCAGTCGCACCTCTGCCCAGCCCCGGCCGTTAAAGCTGCCGATCAGCCAGTTCAGCGCCGCCTGAATGCGGCTATCCTGCGCCATCAGCAGCATCAGTGACTGAATGGCCCCAAAGAATGAGCTAAAGGCGACCCCGCCCAAAATTAACCGCTCCACTGACAGCCTGCCTCGGCGGTAGGCCAGCAGGTAGACCAGGGCCGTGGTGGCGATCGCCCCTAGCCAGGCCCCCAGGGGCACCCACACCTGCCACAGACCCAGGGTGACCACCAGCACCACCACCAGCCCCGCCCCCGACGATATCCCCAGCAAAAACGGACTGGCCAACCCATTGCGCAGCATGCCCTGAAGCAATGCCCCCGAAACGCCCAGGGCCGCCCCCACCAGCAGTGCCGCCACTAGCCGAGGCAGCCGCAGATCCCACAAAATCACTTGGTGAGTAGCATTGCCCTGGCGCAGCAGTGCCGCCCACAGCTCTGGCCCCGTCATGGCCACCGAACCCTGAGTCAGGGACAGCCCTACCACCAGGGCCAACCCCAGCAGCAGCAGCCCCAGGGCCAGAGTTAGCCGGTATGGCCCCTGCGCCGCTCGAACAGTCTGTATAGAAGGTTTGGAAGGTTTTTCCAGCGTCACCATTCGCTCAAGTCCCGCAGCATTGGCTCGATTTTCAAGGTATGCAACGCCGCCTGGCCAATGGTGGCGTGAGCATAGTTTTTCAGGTAAAGGTTTGCCTGTTCCACCAGGCCCAACCGGCGATCGCCCATCGCTAACCCCTTGCGTCCCAGGGTGAGGCGCTGTTATTGCCAGTCACACAAGCGGTGCCGGTGGGTTGTTTTAATCGAGTACCCATAGGTCTTTATTGCAAAACACTATCAAGAAGCATTCACTCGTATTTGCGATCCATTGTCAAGCTTAAGCGGGAGCAAATTATACAAAGCCTGGTTTGGTGAGGGTTGACTCACCGCTGGTCAGTGCCGTCTGGTATGGCTTATGCTAATCATTCCTGATATCTATAGCCCTGTGGGCACGCCCTAACCCACTGGTTTCTGAAACCCAGTCCCCAAAACCCAGTCCCCTTCCCCCACGCTTGTTTGTTAACCCCCTATGATTCTCTGCATTGGCGACGTTCTCTCTGCTGATGATCTGCAAACTATCGCCGCTAGCCTAGCCAAGGCGGCCTTCGTAGACGGTAAAACCACCGCAGGCTGGCATGCCCAAGCGGTCAAGCACAACCGCCAACTGCCCAGAGAGGCCCCAGAACTAGAGCCGATTCGAGCGCTGATTTTGGCTGCCCTCCAACGCCATCCCCTATTTCAAATTGCCGTGCGGCCCCGGCTCATTCACCCAATGTTGATCAGCCGCTACGACCCGGGGATGGCCTATGGAACCCATACCGACAATGCTCTGATGGTTGCTCAGGGCCAACCGATGCGATCGGACGTATCGTTGACCCTCTTTCTCAGTGACCCAGCCACCTACGACGGTGGCGAACTGGTGATCGATAGCCCCCAGGGGGAGCAGGCGTTTAAGCTCGATGCTGGAGCTATGGTGGTGTATCCGTCCTCCACCCTGCACCGGGTCGAGACCGTGACCAGAGGCGTGCGCCTAGCCGCCGTGAGCTGGGTGCAGAGTCTAGTGCGCGACCCCGCCGAGCGGGAAATCTTGTTTGATCTAGATACCGTCTGCCAAACGCTGTTTGAGCGCTGTGGTAAAACCCGCGAGTTTGACCTGCTGGCAAAGACTCGGGCTAATTTGCTGCGGCAGTGGGCGGAGGTTTAGCGGGGCCGGTGTCAGGATCAGGATGTCACAGCAAGCTATCATTCCCACGGAAGTGGGCATCCATGGTGGATACGTGACTCCAGGATGGATTTTCGTCTCTGCGGGAACGACAGGCAGGCCGTTTTCTGTAAGTTATAGCCATGATCACCTGGGTTAGGACATCCAGAAGCCCAAAAAACGTTTGAACGTTCAAACGTTCTTAAGGGAGATGTCTTAACCAGGCTGGCCACAGCTATAAGTAATCGGACTTCAGATTACGGGAGTTTCTGCTCAATGACTAGGGTGAGGCTTTCCCAGGTACCTTGGGCATTGTAGGTGCGGATTAGTCGCTGCCGCAGGGTGGAACTAATCAGCCAGCCCACTTCTAGAAAAAACGGCTGACCCGACTGAAGAGAGGAGGGAAAGGTGGCTGAGGCCCCGCCCGGCAATAGCAGCACCGTGACAGGCTGGCGGCCCTGGTCAAAGCGCAGGGTAGCCCCCACCGCCTGCCCCTGGGTTTGCAGCGGTGGGCTGTCACCAAAAGTGAGCTGTTGGATGATGCCATTGCCCCCGGCTGGCTGAATCTCTAGGCGAGTCGCCATGGTCTGCGGAGGTTGCCAGTCGGGAAACACGGTTTCTGCCTGGCCCACCCAAGTCCCCAACAGCTGATTTACCGATAGATCGGGGCGCATAGTCGGGGCGCTGCCCTGACACTGTTCACGAATTAGCGTCAGGCTGCCCAGGGTAGGCTGTTTAGGAAAAATCTGAGCTAGCCGCAGCCGCTCGGTTCCGTGGATGAGGCCCAGCTCGGCTCCAAACTCGCTCACCGGGCTGCGCTGAATCGAGCCCTGGGAAAAGGCCCCGGTTTCACAAAACAAGACCCCTCGCCCCAGGGAGCTATACTCCAGGACGGTTTCGCTTAGGGGCTGGTCGGGGGGATATTTGCGAATAGTTTGGCGCAGGGTGTTGCCTCCGTTGAGGGGCAGCAGAGCCACCTCCGACGGGATATCTTGCTGCACCTCGCCAGTGGGAGAAAGCTGGGTAAACGACCCCACCCAGGTACCCTGATTTTTGAGCAGGCGCGCCCACTGGGATGAGGGAGCCGAGGCAGAGGTCATAGCGTTGGGTAAAAAAGGGACAGGGGGTGTAAAGGCTCGGAGTCTGACCCTCTACACCAAAATCTTGCTCTTTGGATTGACCGCCCCCTTAGGTTTGCAGCACACTCACCAGATGGGGAAGCTCTGGCAAAATCAGCGCCTCCATGGCCAGGGTGACGGCTTTGCTAGAACCAGGCAAAGAAAACAGCAGTTTGGCCTGATAAACCCCCGCCACCGCGCGGGAGGCCATGGCGCGAGAACCAATTTCGGCAAAGCTGAGCTGACGAAACAGTTCGCCAAACCCCGGCAGGGTTTTTTCTAGCAGGGCCGCGACGGCATCGTAGGTGGTGTCGCGGGAGGCAATGCCGGTACCGCCTGTGAGCAAGATGCAGTCTATGTCGGCCCGCTGGGCCAGGGTTTGGCAGAGTGCAGCAATGCGATCGGGCTCGTCGGGCACGATGCGGTAGTCGTGGACCAAATGCCCCGCCGTGGTGAGCAGGGTTTGCAAGATCTGCCCGCTGCGATCGCTCTCGACTGTACGGGTGTCGCTCACTGTGACGACCGCACAACCCACCGGTCGCGATAAAGGCTGGGGATGGGCCATAGTCAGGGCAACTAGCTCTTGGTGAAACCCAGACCGTTTTGTTCAGCGTAGCGGTTCATAAACCGCATAAAGCGATCCCAATCGGCTTCGCTTTTCATCACGTAGATCGCTTCAATGCCTGCGGGTTCGCCATTGATGAACTTGCCGTTGACGTCTCGGGTCACCAGTTCCCCTTCTTCGTCAACGAGATACATGCCGGTGATCTCCACCCCTTCCTGCTGCGAGAGCGCCTGGGGATAGTCGAAATAAAAGGTGGCCGTACCGTCTGAACCATCCTTAGCGCGGGTGAGGCGAACATCGGGAATTACGGGTTCTGCAATGCCACGGGCAAACTGAATTTCGGCCATGCCAAACGTCCTAAGCTGAGAGTGCAATTTATAAAGATTTATTCTCTCACGATACCGGGATCAGCGCAGGGGACTGGCGCTGTCTCCTAGTCGGCCCCCATCGGGTCAGCACTCAGCACCGTAAACGATTCGGCCAGGGCCACGGCCACCTCGGGGCTGACGTCTTCGCAGTTGCCCAGAGACTCAAACAGGTCGCCAATGTAGGTGGCCCCAATCAAGCGGTAGGCACCGGAGGGGCCTAGCATCCAGTCGGTGAAGAGGTTGGGTTCAGGGAACTGGCTCTGCATATCGGCTTCGGCAAAGGGGCCGTAGTTGAGGCCGTAGCCCTGATCGCCAAACAGCGGCGGCTGAAGGGGAAGGCGGTTTTCGGTGGGTAGCGGGTCACCAATGCCATCGGCGGCAAATTCGACGGCAAAGCACTGGTTAAGATCATTTTGGTAGACCACTAGGTAGGCGGGGCCAGGGTCGCCCTGGTCAATCCGCATTTCTACGATCGCAAAGGCGGGCGGCACCTCGCCGGGCACCACCACATCTACCCCCAGGCTAGTGAGCTGGCTGGTTTGGTCGGGGGCCATTTGCGCTAGAAACGCTCCGTCTGGGGGCGGTGGCGGGCCGGGAGCATTAAGGGGAGCAGAGGGGGGCGGGTCACCCGTTAAACTCTGGCGATCGCAGGCGACCCCGGTAGCTAGCACTAACCCAATGATCAGCAATTTGAGTCCTATTGCCCTGGCCAAGGTGAGCCTCTCCACTTGGTATCGCCGCTATCTTATCGCGGCGACTGGCCAACGATTCTAAAGCCCTACATCTGGATGAAACCTGTGGGATGATGAGGCCCTAATGCTCTTAGTCTCTCCTGGAGTTACCCCGTTGTCTAAGCTACCGCCGCTGCCGTTTTCGGTAAAAGTGTTCTACGGCGTAGGTGAGCTGGCGGCGGCGGTGCCGGCCAGCCTGTCTGCGTTTTTTGTGCTGTATTTTTTTACTACGGTGGCGGGGTTAAGCCCGGCTCTGGCGGGGGCAGTGCTGCTGTTTGGCCGCTTTTGGGATGCGATTAATGATCCGTTAATTGGCTGGCTGAGCGATCGCACCGTGTCGCCGTGGGGCCGCCGCTACCCCTGGATGCTGGGGGGGGTGATTCCGCTGGCGATCTCGTCGGTGCTGCTGTGGACGGTGCCGCCCTTTGCCAGTCAGTGGGGCATTTTTGCCTACTATATTGTGCTGTCGCTCTTTGCCTTTGCCGCCTTTACTACCGTGCAGTTGCCTTATACGGCCCTGGCGGCAGAACTGGCCGACGACTACGACGAGCGCACCGATCTGATCGGCATGAAGTCGGCCTTTAGCATTGGCGGCAGCATTGTGGCGCTGCTGATGGCCCAGGCGGTATTTGCCCGAGTGGCCGACCCGGCCCGCCAGTACATTATTTTGGGGGCGCTGTCGGCGAGTTTGGCGGTGGTGATTATTGGCCTGTGCGTGGCGGGCACCTACCGCCGCTACTGGCAGGTGCAGGCTGGACGGCCTCGGCTGGCTACCGACACCCAGAGCCCAGCCCTGCTGCCCCAGCTGCGCAGCGTGTTTAGCAACTCGGCCTTTCGCCAGGTTTTGGGCCTCTATCTCTGCGGCTGGATGAGTGTGCAGGTGACCGCCGCCATGCTGCCCTACTTTGTCGGGGCCTGGATGGGGTTGCCCGCCACCCACTTTGCCCAGATGGCGCTGGCTGTGCAGGGTACTGCGATCGCCATGCTCTGGGGCTGGGACTGGGTGGCCAAGCGCACCGGTAAGCGTACCGTGTTTCTGATGGGGGCTCCCCTGGCGGCTTTGGCCCTGGGCGGGTTGGCCACGGTGCAGCCGGGGCAGGTGGTCTGGATGTATAGTCTCGGCGTGATTGCCGGGATTGGGGTGGCCACGTTGTATATGGTGCCCTTTGCCATGCTGCCCGACGTGGTTGACCTAGACGAACTCAACACCGGCCTGCGGCGGGAGGGGCTGTACTTTAGCGCCCTGGTGTTCTTGCAAAAGCTGGGGCTGGCGATCGCTCTGTTTATCTCGGGGCAGGTGCTGGGCTGGACTGGCTATGTCGCCAACGCCGACAGTCAGCCTGCCGCTGCGCTCAACGCCATCCGTCTATTGATTGGTCCGCTGCCCGCACTGCTGCTAGTAGTAGGGCTGTGGTTTTGCTACCGTTACCCGATTAGCCGCGATCGCCACCAGCAGATCTTGCTAGCTCTGCAAACCCAGCGCCAGCAGCGGATAGCCGCCGAAGCGGGGCCAGAGTTAGACAGCACCGCTTCAGACCTGTGAGGCTGGTTGTCAGAAACTGTGCGACACCCCTCCCTCCACCCTAGGGTAGATTGTTGCCCCCTGCGGGAACAAGCGGGTTCTAACTTTGGGGGGAGGGACGCTTTAGGCGCGATCGTTAAGGTACGTTAAGTGCTCTTGCGGGGTGACTCCCGACTTAGTTTTGTACTTTGCACCCTGGTGCATGCAGTTTCGAGTGTAAGGACTATTCCCGATGATTAATAAGCGTTCGTCCATGGCTAAGCGTTGGGCTGTTGGGTTTGCCAGCGTTGGTGCTGCGGCTCTGCTAGCAGCCTGCGGTACCGACACCACCGACACCACCGCCGGTACTACGCCTGCTCAGGATTCAGCCACGACCGAAGCGCCTGCTGCTGGCTACGAGACCGCTGGTGACGGCAACAGTGTTCTTGACGTGGCTGCCAGCGAAAGCGACTTTAGCACCCTAGTCGAGGCTGTTGAGGCTGCCGGGCTGACCGAAGCCCTGGCCACCAGTGGCCCGATTACTCTGTTTGCGCCCACCAACGCCGCCTTTGACGCGCTACCCGACGGTACCCTAGACCAGCTGCTGCTGCCTGAGAACCAAGACGTGCTGCGCCAAGTCTTGACCTACCACGTAGTCGATGGGGAAGTGCCTGCCTCTGCGGTGACCACTGGGGATGTACCCAGTGCTTCGGGTGAAACTATTGCCCTGCAAGTTGACGACGCTACGGGCGATGTGATGGTCAACCAGGCCATGGTGACTGAAGCCGACATTCAAGCTAGCAACGGCATCATCCACGCCATTGACCAGGTGATTTTACCCCCCGGCTTGGCGCTCTAGGCCTGACTCGGCTCTGAGAGTTTTTCGACACCTTCGGAATTCCTGACTTCTCTTAAACCTCCAGAGCTTAGCCCTGGAGGTTTTTTTGTGGCTTAGCCCCTAGCTGAGGTTAGAGGGCTGCTGCCCAAGGCGGGGTTCGGTGCCGGCCAGCATGCGATCGATGTTGCTGCGGTGGCGCAGAATTACATAGACCGCGCCCAGGGTGCCCAACACGGCGTAGGGCAGCGGCTGGCCGGTGACTACCATCAGCACTACGGTGGCGATCGCGGCCGCGATCGACCCCAAAGACACCATGCGGCTAAGGGCTAGGGTAATTGCAAAGGCTGCCGCTGCCCCTAGGGCTACCGGCCAGGCCAGGCCGATTAAGACTCCCAGCCCCGAGGCAGCCGACTTACCGCCGGTAAAGTTAATCCAGACCGATTTGCTGTGGCCCACCAGGGCCATGAGGCCAGCCAGCATGGTGAGCCAGGGTTGCCATGCTGCCGCCTCGGGGAGTAGGGCGGCGAACGTCGGCCACACGGCGGCCACTAACAGCACCGCCAGTAGCCCCTTGAGCAGATCGATCGCCAGCACGGCGATCGCCGCCCCTTTGCCGACCGTTCTCAGCACGTTGGTGGCCCCGGTGCCTCCCGACCCGTGCTGGCGAATGTCGATGCCTTTGAGCCACTTGGCTACCAAATAACCAGTGGGAATGGAACCTAAGAGGTAAGCTGCCACCAGCAGCAGCACAATTGCTAATACCGCCAACGCCCTATGTCCTTAACTACGGTGAGAGATAAATGAGGTGAAATGGGTGATGCAAATAGTTTGGTGCAAACGGAGGGTATGCAACCGACCGACAAGCGATCGCCCCAGCTTGTCATGCCTAGGGCGATCGCTTGTCGGTATCTAGTTGCTATATCTAGTCTAGGAGGATTGGGGCCTCAGGTTAGCAAAGACGTTAGCAATCCTCACCTAGCTATGGAGACCAGCCCTAGGCCTTTTCGTGCAAATTTTCGTTGGCCATGTCGCTGTTGGCGGCGCAGAGGCGATCAATCACCTGCTCGGCCGTGATCAGCCGTTTGAGCACCACCTGCCCAATGGGGCTACCGATTTCATTTTCGGGTTTAACCTCGACCATTAGCACGGTCTCTTCGACCTGATAGAGCCAAAGGGTTTCGCCCTGTTCTTGAATCGACAGATTTAGGCGACGCATGTGGGGCTTGCGCTGCCAGCCGATCTCATTCCACAGACCACCAAACTCCCACACTCGGCCTGTCACCCAACCGTCAGAAAGAAAAAAGTATTTCACCGCTCACTCTGCCACACCTTGTATCAATGGCATTATGCACTGTGATGACCGATCGACCGCAGCCCTGGACCATTTAATTCTTCCCGGAGCAAACCTAGCGACCCAAAAAATAAATAACTGTCCGGATGGTTAGCTTCCTCAACGTATTAAGGAAAGGTAGATGCACCCTGATTGTTAAGCCTTGAGATACCTGGAGGGATCTCAAGGCTTTTTTTTGCGCCGGGATGGCTTGGGCCATGGGGCAGGCGATCGCTTCTGTGATACCTTATCCGCAATTGGCGCGAAGGTAGGCAAGCTATGGCAACCGTAACGGTAGGGTTAGTGTTTGGCGGCTGTTCGGGGGAGCATGAGGTGTCGATTTGTTCGGCGATGGCGATCGCCCGCGCCCTGGCCAGCGGCACCAACGCCGACAAGTACACTGTGCTGCCCGTCTACATTCGCAAAGATGGTGTTTGGCAGGCCGGGGCTGAGGCGGCAGCGGTGTTGGCCGCCGGAGTGCCCCCCCAGGCCACGACCCCAGCCGCAACGCCTCGCCTGCGCCTGCCCCAGTTTGACCAGGTCGATGCGATCGACATTTGGTTTCCGGTACTCCACGGCCCCAACGGTGAAGATGGTACGGTGCAGGGCCTGTTTACCCTAATGCAGCAGCCCTTTGTTGGCTCTGGGGTGCTGGGCTCGGCAGTCGGCATGGACAAAATTGCCATGAAAACGGCCTTTGCCCAGGCCGGTCTGCCCCAGGTCAAGTACCTGGCCGTAGATCGGGCTGAGGTGTGGTCAAACCCCTGCGTATTTCCAAAATTGTGCGATCGCATCGAAACCGAGCTGGGCTACCCCTGCTTTGTCAAACCTGCCAACCTGGGTTCGTCGGTGGGCATTGCTAAGGCTACCAGCCGCAAAGAACTCGAAGCGGCCCTCGACAGCGCCGCCAGCTACGATCGCCGCATCATTGTCGAAACTGGGGTGGTGGCCCGCGAAGTTGAGTGCGCCGTGCTGGGCAACCACAATCCCCAAGCCTCTCTGGTGGGCGAAATTACCTTTCAGAGCAGCTTCTACGACTACGAGACCAAATACACCAGCGGCCAGTCTCAGCACACCATCCCGGCCCAGGTGCCCGAGGCGATCGCCCAGCGCATTCAGTCGATGGCGGTAACGGCCTTTCAGGCGGTAGATGCCACCGGCATCTCTCGGGTAGATTTTTTCTACGTGGAGGCCACCGGGGAGGTGCTGATCAACGAGATCAATACGTTCCCCGGCTTCACCGCCACCAGCATGTACCCCATGATGTGGGAGGCCAGCGGGGTTTCCTTTGAGGCGTTAGTAGACAGGCTGATTCAGCTGGGGTTTGAGCGGGCTGAGGCGGCAACTTAGGGTGCCATCTAACCGCGATTTTTGATCGTCATGACCTGCACTATCTGCTGGGCCAGGGCACTGGGAATATCTAGAATGCGGTAGAGGTCTTCTAAAAAGGCCTGCTCTTGGGGGGTGACGGTGCGATCGGAGAGCACCAGATCGGTGGCGATCGCAAAGGCTGTCTCTCGCAAATCTTGGGGCAGGGCGGCCTTGGCCTCGTTGACTAGCACCCCTGGCCCCTCTTGCTTGAGGCGGTTGAGCACCAAATTAAACAGACGCTGGAGGGCATCGGCGGAGTAGCTGCTAAACAGCGCCATGCGCGACAGCAACATAGTCATGTCTTGCCCTTCCTGGTGGGCCAGGTAGCCATCGGCGGCGATCGCCACCATGGCGATACTGGCTAGGGCTTCGGCTGGCTCCATGGGTAATTTGGTCATGGTAGTGTTTCCCTTCGACTTAGCGTTTGCCCCTCTATGCCCTATTTTTGCTTCAAAGTCGCTACGGTGCAATCGAGTCATGGGGCGGCGCTACTATGTATTGAATTAATTGGGGTATTGGCATCAGTTAAATTGCTGAACTTTGTGATCAATCTCACCGCCGCACGTGACAAATTGGCTAGGTTTCCGGGAACCTTCCAGCAATACTGAGGTTGACTCAACTTTAGCCGAGTCATCTACAGGGAACACACAACCAAACCGACAAGCCCGCCAGGGTCTGTCGGTTTTTTTTGGCAACTTCCATAGTTAATAGGCAATCTCACCCACAAAACCCTGATTTGAAACCGATACCTCGTGGGGGCATTGCCCCTACAAATCGAGGGTATACAGATAGGATTGGGTATAAGCGGGTTAAGGAGACTTTTGGAAAACTTTCTCCCTAATGGTGGGCACCGCCCACCATTAGGGAGCTAAATTCGGTTTGATGACTGCAAGTGTTCAGCCGAGGGATGTCTATTTGCCCATTGCCTGGTGATAAAACCTCTGCATGTTGTCAAACCACTGTCGCCGCGACTCCTCCCAGGTATAGAACATGTGGCCCCCCTGAAAATGGCGCAAAGTGAGGTTGGGGCGCAGCTCATCGTTGAGGTTCATCAAATCCTTCAGGTGCTCTGAGGAAAAATAGGGCGTTACCAGGTCGTAGATGCCGTGGGTAATGTAGACCTGGAGGTAGGGGTTGAGGGCCATGCCCACCCGCAGGTCATCCACAGAGCCAGCAAAGCCCTGGCGGTAGTCGCTCTCGGGCAAAAACTCCCAGGCTTTGAACACCTCAAAGCTGAGCAAGTTGTAGGTAAGGCTGGTATCGACCCCCAGGGTAGAGCGCAGATGGCTGTTGATCGCGCCGGTAAACATGCGATCGATCCCCTCCAGGGTGGGGTCGGTGCCTTCGCTCAGCAGGCGATCGGGGAAGGGGTCAATGGCGGTGACTGAGCCATCGTAGAGGCCCAAAATTCGCTGTTGTTCTCTCAGCAGCTCGCGGGCAAATATAGTAATGTCGATGCGGCCCCGGTGGCGCTGTACGATCTCAGGCGCGAGGCCAATTAGGGCAGCCAGTTCGCCAAACACGCGTTGCTGGTCTTCGGCGGGGGCTGTGCTGCCCAGGGCCAGCAGAGGAATTAAAGTCTTGCGGGCAAAGTCGGCGGCTTTAGCCCCGTGGGCGGCGGGGCTGTCGGTAGTGTTGACCCGCCCGTGGTAAGCTGCCGTCGCGGCCATCGACGGAATCACCGTTGCCCAGCCGCTGAGGCTGTAGTCATTGCCCTCCAGCAGCATAAATTCCATCACTGGTGAAATCAGAATGGCCCCACACAGACCCACGCCGTAGTCTTGCTGAAGCTTGCGACAGAGTTTAGCCACCCGAAACCCGCCGTAGCTTTCGCCAGCAATGAATACGGGCGACAGCCAGCGGTGGTGGGCTGACAGGTAGGTCTGAATAAATTCGCCCAGGCTATTGAGGTCGCGATCGACCGCCCAGAATTTTTTGGCTTTTTCGTCGGGCTTGTCGTCTGATTTGTCAGCCTCTTTGTCGGCCTTGGCCGATTTTTCGTCAGACGCATCGGCTTTTTCACCCTCCTTGGGCAAGGTGCGGCTGAAGCCAGTACCCAGGGGATCGATAAACACCAGGTCGCTAAAGCTGAGCCAGCTCTCGGCGTTGTCGGCCACTTGCACCGGGGGGCGAGGCAGGCTGCCGTCGGGGTTAAACACTACCCGCCGTGGCCCCAGAGCGCCCATGTGCAAGTAGGCCGAGGCCGCCCCAGGACCACCGTTGAACACAAAGGTAATGGGGCGCTTGGCCGGGTCTTGCTCGGCAATGGTGTAGGCCACATGGAATAGCTCAGCCACCGGCTTATCGTTTTCGTAAAGGGTTTGCCACTGGGCGGAGGCGGTGTAGGGGTGACTGCCTTGGGGGGTGGTCAGTAGGTGCTCAGTGGTGTTGCCCTGACGTTGAAATGAATCTGCCATGGAAGTAAAGCCGAGATGAAGACTCCCTTGTTATAGCGCGGAGTTATCCGGCGGAGACCGTCGCTTGAGACGACCAGCACCACGCGTTCCCCTGCAGATCGGCTTGCCCCAGGGCCGGGTGAGGCCCCTTTGGTGAGCTGGCGCTGAGCCTGCGATCGCTCAATGATGACGACCGTAGCGATGGGCTAAGCTAGTACTCTTCAGACCCTTAATTCAGGCGACTTAGGTGGGGAGAGCAATGTGGTAAGGACTTGGCGTGGCTGGCTGACTCGATTGCTAACAGTGGCGCTGGTGGGGGCGATCGCGCTTTTGCTGTGGCCAAGCAGCCCGGCCCTAGCGGCAGAGTCAGCGCTGACGGTGTACCGTAGCCCCAGCTGTCGCTGCTGCGGTCACTGGGTCGAGCACATGGAAGCAGCTGGGTTTGAGGTGCAGTCGATCGTCACCGACGACATGGCGGTGATCAAAGCCCAGTACGGTGTACCGGAGGAGTTGGCCTCTTGCCACACGGCCATCTTAGAGAACTACCGGATTGAAGGCCATGTGCCAGCGGCAGACGTGCAGCGCTTGCTCCGGGAGCGCCCCGACATTCTCGGCATTGCCGCCCCCGGCATGCCCGTGGGCGCACCGGGGATGGAAATGGGCAACCGGGTAGACCCCTACACCGTGGTTACCTTTGCCGCCGACACTCCGCCCACCCCCTTTGCCGAACATCCCTGAGCAATCTAGATTCAGATCCGAAACCAGATAAGACCGAAAAACCTGTGACTTCGATGCTCGCCGCTGGCGATCGCCAGCCATGACCTACTACCGCTGCCAGCCCGACGCCTTTGCCCAACCCTACCTGCACAACCTGCGGGGGGCAATTCAGGCCTGCCGCTACTTTGCCACCAATAATCTCAACCGTGATTTTGTGGGTACCAAAGGGTTCTCGGTCGTGTTTACCCCAGCGGGGCGGGCCGAGGTCGATCGCCAGTTTCCCTTGTTTAAGCCCTACCTCGACCGGGCGTTGCTGCCCGACTGCAACGCCTTTTATCTCAACCCGCTGCTGCTGAAGCAGGGGTCACGGGTTGATCCCCATATCGATCGATCGCTCAGGTCGTACTGCAAAACCATTGACCCGCCTCAGCAGGTGAGCGTGCTCTACGTGCAGGTGCCCGCCGACTTGGACAGCGGCGAACTGGTGTTGCAGCGAGGGCGGCAGCGAGTGGCGCAGATCAAACCCCAAGCGGGCATGCTGCTGCACTTTCAGGGTGATCTGACCCACTCGGTCAACGCCATGGCCAGTGGCGGCAACCGCCTCAGCCTGGTGTGTGAACAGTACGCCCTTGAGGCGGCGGCCCTCGACGATATTCCCGAGTTTTTGATCGAGTCGCGGGCGGTGGCCTCGGCCAAACCCAAGCGTTAGGGTGCAGGTCAATGGCGGCTGGAGCCGGTCTAAGCTGGGCAAAAACCACCTATTTCTCGGCCATAGCACCCATTTAAGGTCAGAATCAGTACAGTGGATGTCGTTGAGCGAACCTATGAGTTTGATCCAGGAAATATTTCTCGAAACCGACTGGGAAGAAGTGGAACAGGCCGAGGCCGCCTGCACCGAACGGGCTACCGAACTGAGGGCTGAGGGGCACACCTGCACCTGCACCACCCTCTACCGCATCACCGATGGGCGGCGGGTCTTTTTGCTAGAGGCTCAGCACCCCGATACGCTAGAGCCTGAGCACCGCCCCTCTCGCCGCAAGCCTCCCTCACGGCGTTCTACCCCCAGAACCTAAGTGCCGCCTCTCGATGCCCACCTCACCCGTTAACTAAGCTCAGGGCGACGGCCTCCGCCACCCGAATGCCGTCGATGCCCGCCGACAAAATGCCCCCCGCATAGCCTGCCCCCTCGCCCGCCGGGTAGAGCCCAGCGGTATTGAGGCTCTCAAAGCGGTCGTTGCGCTTGATGCGAATGGGCGACGAGGTGCGGGTTTCGATGCCGGTGAGCACCGCGTCGGCCATCGCAAATCCACGAATTTTGTGATCAAAGGCGGGAATGGCTTCGCGTAGAGCGGCGATCGCATAGTCGGGCAAACTCGCGCTCAAATCCCCCAGCTTTACCCCCGGCTTGTAGGAGGGCGTCACCTGGCCAAAGGCGGTAGACGGACGGTTCGCCAAAAAGTCGCCCACTAACTGCCCCGGTGCCTCGTAAGTGCCGCCCCCCAGGGCAAAGGCCCGTTCTTCGATCTGCCGCTGGAGGGCAATGCCCCCTAACGGCCCCGGTGGGTAGTCTTCAGGGGTAATGCCAACCACGATCGCACTATTGGCGTTGGATTCATCGCGGGCGTATTCGCTCATACCGTTGGTCACTAGCCGCCCTGGCTCGGAGGCTGCCGCCACCACCTTGCCGCCGGGGCACATGCAGAAGCTATAGACCGATCGCCCATTTTCGCAGTGGTGCACCAGCTTATAGTCGGCGGCCCCCAGTCGGGGGTGCCCGGCCTGGTCACCCAGACGGCAGCGATCGATCAGCGATTGGGGATGCTCGACCCGAAAGCCGATGGAAAAGGGCTTGGCCTCAAGGTAGACCCCTCGCTCGTGCAGCATCTGAAACGTGTCGCGGGCGCTGTGGCCCACCGCCAGCACCACATGGTCGCTGGCCAGGTAGTCGCCATTCTCTAGCCGCACGCCGCGCACCTGGCCCTGGTCGATGTCCAGATCGACCACCCGCGTTTGAAAGCGGATCTCGCCGCCCAAGGCTTCGATATTCGCGCGCATGGTCTGCACGATTTTGACCAGGCGGTAGGTGCCAATGTGGGGCTTATTGATATAGAGAATTTCGGGGTTGGCCCCAGCATTCACCAACTCGGTGAGCACCTTGTGGCCATAGTGCTGAGGGTCGCTCACCTGGCTGTAGAGCTTGCCGTCGGAGAAGGTGCCCGCGCCACCTTCGCCAAACTGCGCGTTTGACTCGGGGTTGAGAGTTTTCTTCAGCCAAAAGCCAAAGGTGTCAACGCTGCGATCGCGCACCGACTTACCTCGCTCTAGAATAATCGGCCTAAACCCCATTTGCGCTAGCATCAACCCCGCAAACATGCCGCAAGGCCCCATGCCAATCACAATCGGGCGGTGCTCAAACCCTTCGGGAGCGTGGGCCACCGGGCGGTAGGTTGTATCGGGCGTGGGCACCACGGTGGCGTCTTGCCTAAACCGCTTGAGCAGGGCTTTTTCCTTGGGCGTGTCTACATCCACAATGTAGACCAGGGTGATGTTGCCTTTTTTGCGGGCATCGTAGCTGCGCTTAACGATAGTGAAGCCGCTCAGGTCTGCCGCTGCTAGATGCAGCTTTTTAAGAATTGCCTTTTCTAGGGCAGCTTCAGGGTGGTCGAGGGGCAGTTTGATTTGGCTAAGGCGCAGCATAGGGTAGGGTGAGGCCAGGGCTCAAGGGGCACAGACGATCAATCATGACATATGGGCCTGCCCGATGGGCTGAGGGCTTACCCTGCCGGTAGACCGTCCCCCAGCGGCGATCGCACTGAGGTCGCCGCCGTAAATCACCTTGCGATTTACGGCGGCTGGGCAAAGATCTACCGGAAGTGGCTGTTAAGCCCTAAGGCTAGCTTTTAGAGTGAAGAAACGAAGATTTATGGGTCTTATACCAAATCCGATTTGGTAAACCCCGGTTCATAGTCAGGAACCTCGTAGGGGCGTAGCATGCTACGTCCCTACAAATCGGGGGTATTCATTCAGGATTCAGTATTAGACCAAGCCCATGTTGAGCACTTATAGTCTTGCCTCTCACCCCGTCGGGCTGCACTTAAATCGGGGTTTTTGCACTTAAATTAATTGGGTACTCAACACCTGTGGATATTTATATTCTCGATCTGCTGGTAATTGGCATATTGCTACTGGCGGTAACTCTGGGATCTGGGTGGATCGAAAAGTTGCCCCTATCCTACGCCTTGATTTATTTGATTGTGGGGGTTTTGCTCAGCCCCTACGGTTTTAATCTGGTGCAGGTGCGGCCCGATACTGAGCTTTTAGAACGCTTGACAGAGTTTGTGGTCTTAGTTTCTCTGTTTAGCTGTGGCCTTAAAATGAACCGCCCGCTCAATGCCTTAGCCTGGAACTCTACCATTCGATTGATTGGCTTTTTGATGCCGATTTCCATTTTTGCGATCGCGGCCATCGGCCATTTCTTCTTAGCTCTAGACTGGGGAGCCAGCATTTTGCTAGGGGCAATTTTGGCCCCCACCGACCCGGTTTTAGCCTCTGAAGTGCAGCTCGACGACCCCCAAGACTACAACGAATTGCGCTTTGGACTTACCTCCGAGGGTGGCCTCAACGATGCCCTGGCTTTTCCGTTTGTCTACTTTGGGCTGCACTGGATAGAAAACGACAACTGGCAAAGCTGGTTTGGGCAATGGGTGGCCGTCGATCTGATCTGGGCGATCGCGGCTGGTTTGGTGGTGGGCATTGGTGTAGCCCGAGGCATTTGCTGGCTAGAGCAGCATTTTGCCAAACACCACACCGTTGACGAGCTCATGGAAGACTTTGTCGGCCTCAGCACCATTTTGATCAGCTATGCTCTGGCTGAGCTAGCGCACGGCTACGGGTTTTTAGCGGTGTTTGTTGCCGGGGTGGTGATGTATCGCCAGGGTCTTAGCCCAGAGCAATCAGCCTCCCGGCTGCGGTTTATGGAGCGACTCGAAAAACTGACCGAAGTCGGCACTATCTTACTGCTAGGGTCGCTGCTGCGCATTGAGCCCATCCTGCGGTTCGCGGCTCCAGCGTTGCTGATTGCCGGTTCACTGCTGTTTGTAATTCGTCCGCTGGGAGCCTGGGTGAGCACCCTGGGGTCGTCGCTCCACCCCTCCACCCGGTGGTTCTTTGGCTGGTTTGGCATTCGCGGTGTGGGGTCGCTCTACTACTTAACCTATGCCCTGGGGCAGGGGCTTGAGGGCGAGACGGGAGAACTGATCGCCTGGGTTACCTTTATAACCGTGGCCATTTCGGTCACGCTGCACGGTATTAGCTCAACCCCGTTGCTGAATTGGTATGAGCACCATGTTGAAAACAGTAACGCCCGCTAACGGCACTATACCGAATGCGAATTCCATACCCCCGATACCCAAAAGGCCAATCTGTAGGGGTGCACCGCTGTGCGACTGGCTGAACCAGGGGTATAGCTGTAGCCAGTCTGGTTAAGACATTTTCCCTAAAAACGTTTGAACATTCGAACGTTTCTAAGGTATCTGGATGTCCTAACCCAAGTGACTATGGTTATATCTAATGTAATTCAGGCTAGGTCAGCCACAGCCCTGAGCAGCTGATCGGGTTCAATCGGCTTGGAGAGATGCTTTTGAAAGCCATAGTCTAGGGCGCGTTGCTGATCGTCTGCTCGGGCATAGGCGGTGACGGCGATCGCCGGTATTTGTCCCCCTTGCTCCGTGGGCAAGCGGCGAATCTGCTGGATCAGCGTATAGCCATCCATATCGGGCATGCCAATATCACACACCAGCACATCGGGCCTCCAGCGGGTGAGCTGGGGTAAGGCCGCCGAGGCCCCGGCCTCGGCTCTGACCTCCGCGCCATACTGTTCGAGCAGGGTGACGAGCAAGTCGCGGGTGTCGGGGCTGTCGTCAACGGTGAGCACCTTAATGCCGCTCAGATCAATGGTCCTAGGAGCATTCGGGGCCACTAGCGGTCCCTGGGCAGAGTCTTCCATTAGCGGTAGCTGGAGGGTAAAGGTGGCCCCGAGCCCCTCGCCTGGGCTGCTGGCAACAATGTTGCCGCCGTGGGCTTCGACCAGATATTTAACAATCGAGAGGCCCAGGCCCAGACCGCCGTACTGGCGAGTAATCGACACATCTTCCTGGCGAAAGGAGTCAAATAGCTGCGGCAAAAACCCTGGACTGATACCTTTGCCGGTATCGGTAATGGTGATCTGGGCACAGTAGTCGACCGGTTCTAGCTGAATGTCGATCTGTCCCCCCTGGGGGGTGAACTTGACCGCATTCGACAGCAAATTCCAAATGATCTGCTGTAGGCGAACGCTGTCGCCCCGCACCAGACAGTCCTCGTTGAGGGTAGTCTTTAACCGAATGGCCTTGGCCTGAATCGCGGTTCTTACCACGTCGATGGCCGCTTCGATCACCGAGGCAAGATTGATCGAGCGATCGCTGATTTCGAGCTTCCCTCGCAGAATTTTGGCCACATCTAACAGGTCGTCGATCAACTCTGCCTGAAGTTTGGCATTGCGCTCGATAGTAGCCAAGGCCCGATTGGTTTTGGCCTCGTCGAGGGTTTTAGTCTGGAGCAGCTTAGCCCAGCCTAAAATTGGGTTGAGGGGCGATCGCAACTCGTGGGACAGAATCGCCAAAAACTCATCCTTAGTGCGATTGGCCCGCTCTGCCTGTTGCCGAGCGGCCTGTTCGCGTTCTAGCAACTGTTTGCGCTCGGTGACATCGCTTGCCGCCCCAAACCATTCCACAATCTCGTTGTACTCATTTAGCAGCGGCACAGCCCGCGACAGCGTCCACCCCACGGTGCCATCTGTCCGCTTGATCCGGTGTTCTAACTCAAAGGAGCATTTAGCGCGAATCGCGTGGTCAATGGCCGCCATCACCTGGGGCTGGTCATCAGCAGGAACCCACTGCTCCAGCCAGGTTCGCTGGGACTGGTCAGGGACGGCCAAAAAATCTTGACCGTCGAGGGTGCATCGCTTGCTCCAGTCGGCACTCATCTTGTACAGCGTATCGGAACTGGTGGTGACCAGTAGCCGAAACTGGGCTTCGCTGTTGCTCAAGCGCGTCTCAGCCCGTGCCCGCGCCACGGCGGCCCAGGTGCGTTCTGCCGTCTCTTGAATGAAGGCAATTTCTAAAGGAGTCCAATCGCGGGGTGACGACTGCCCAACATTGAAGACCGCCACCAGGCGGCGGCGCTTGACCAGGGGCACACTGGCCAGGGCGGCCAACCCCAACTGGTGGAGCCGGGCGCGCTCCTGAGAAGGCAAGACTGCTGCATTGGCAATGTCAGGCAAAACCAGCAGCTGGCCGGTGTTGAGCAACGTATGGGTAGCGGGGAAATCTGCAAACTGGTATGCCCCCACCAGGGAATTTTCACCGGCTTGTTGATAGGTATCTTGCACAATGCCTGAGCCAGCGTCTTCGTTGTACTCGTAGTAATAGACTTGACTGGCGTTCAACGCTTCTCCCAACAGTCGACAAGCCGTCGCCTGCACGCTAATGGGGTCGCTCAGCACTCGTAGGGCATCGAATAGGGTGACGCGAAAGGCATCGAGTTGGGCAGAGCGATGCAGCTGCTCAGCGGTCTGCTTGGTCTCAGTAATATCGTTGAAGAGAACGGCGACCCGCCGCTCGTAGGGCTTGCCAATGCGGAAGGCATTGACGTCAAACCACCGCCCCATCGACTCGGCATAATCTTCAAACCGGGTGGGTTCTCCTGTGAGGGCTACCTGACCGTAGGTGTCAAACCAAAACGGCTCTATATTGGGCACCAGCTCGCGAACAGATTTACCCAAGGCATTGCTCAACCCAGTCTGGTGCTCAAAGGCGGGGTTAATTTCGACATAGCGATAGTCGATCGCCTGTTGCTGCTCATCAAAGATGACTTCCAAAATACAAAAACCTTCGTCCATAGAGTTGAACAGCGATCGATATTTAGCTTCTGACGTGCGTAGGGCCGCCTCGGCTAGCTTCAGATCGTGAATATCGACTAAAGTGCCAAACCATCGCCGAATTTCGCCTCCCTGGGGATCGCGATAGGGCTCGGCCTGCACCAAAAACCAGCGATAGAAGCCCGCCGCCGATCGCAGCCGGTGTTCAACCCGAAACAACTCCCCGGTCTGAAGTGCTTGATTGAAGGCGTCCAGGGTCAGGGGCACATCGTCAGGATGCACAAAACTGACTAGAGCTTCCACTGCGGTGGTTGGTTCGTAGGCCGCGCCCGTGTAGGCACTCCACTGCTGATTGACAAACTCAACCTGCCCACGGTGGTCGGTAATCCAAATGATTTCTGGCACGGTGTTAGCCGTCAGCCGAAACCGTTCTTCACTGGCTTGCAGCGCCGCTTCATCGCGTTTGCGATCGGTAATGTTGCGGGTCGAACCTACCACGGCCTGAACGACCCCCGCTGGTTCGATCAGGGGCATAAAAATATACTCGTAAATGCCACCGACGCCCGTGGGGCTGGTATAGGCTGTTTCATCTTTGACGATCTCAGCGGTGGCAAACACCCGCTCAATCTCCGCCTGATGTTTGGCCGCTAGCATCTCGGGGTAATGGAGGTCGTAGAAGTTCTTGCCGACGACATCGGCTAGGGTGAGGCCCCACAAGTCGAGCAAAGGTTGGTTGGCAAAAACAAAGCGGCCCTCGCGGTCAAACAGGTAAACAAAGTCGCTAATAGTTGACAGCATGGCTTCGAACCGGTGGGATTGCTCTTCTAGAAGGTGGTGGCTTTCGTTGAGGGCGACTTCCGATTGTTTGAGCGCGCTAATGTCTACGGCGGTGCCATAGCTGACCTGCTGATCGATGTCCCACTGGCAGCGCCACAGCAGCCAACGATAGGTGCCGTCTTTGTGGCGATAGCGGTTTTCAAAGGCCAACACTTCACGGCCCGCCAGCAGACGTTCTGCCTCAATCACCGAGAGTTGTATGTCGTCGGGGTGCAGAAACTCCACCCAGGGACGAGCCGTCATTTCGGCCGGTGTCCAGCCCAAAATACGCTCAAAGGTAGGGCTTACCCAGTGAAAATAGCCGTCGCGGCCTGCGATCGCCTCTAGATCTGACCCTACCGCCAAAAACCGGTCTCGCTTATAGTGCTCTTGCTCGTAATACTCGGGCTCGCTCGGTTGATCAGCCGCCTCCGGTGCCGGTCGCAGCGCCTGCCGGAGTTGGTCAGCCGTAAACTGGCCTCTGACGAGATAATCGGTCGCTCCCGCCTTGATGGCCGCCATGGCTAGGTAGGCGTCGTTGCTGTCGATGGCAATCAGGGGTGGGCACTGGTCGCCCAGCTGGGTGTTGATGTGGCGAATCAACTCCAGACCTCGGCGATCGGGGGCATAGCACTCGACTAAAATGCCCTCTACTACTTGAGTCTGACAATGCTCTAGGATGGGGCCATCGTAAGACTCGCTCACCACCCCAGCGGTCATCCCCGCTAACTGCAAGAGCGATTCGTAGTGTTCGCCTTCGCCATTAACCCGATTGACAATGAGAATGATGCCAGGGTAATTGGTCGTCCCTTGCAGACTATCGGAATTTGCCATAATCAACATTGCTGACCCCGGCGATCGCAGGTAAGACTGCTCGCATCCGGGCTGAGCTGTCCATAGAGCAATGTTTGCCTAAAGGGGCCACCGAACCAAGGATGACTGATCTGAGGCTGATGTCGAATCGTAGAGCAGGAAGACTGCCTGAACAGCATGGGCTCAGCCGTTGATAACGTTAGCTTTGGCTCAAACTCTAAGGCCTCTTAACTCCCAATCAATCCATCTATAGCAGTACTTTAGAACCGTTTTTGCTGTGCAGGAGGAGGGTTTAGCAAGGCAAGCGTGGGCCTTTAAGGACAGTTCTGGTTTCGTCTACAAAGCCTGGCCCAAAAGTCAGGGTCGTAGGATGATGGCAAAATAATGGCTAGCCCACCAGAGGCGGCCCCAACTGGCGATCGCACCCCGGAGATCTACCCGTGAACCACACCCAGCGCCTGACCCTTGCGACCTTGGCTATGTTTGCGATCGCCGCCTGCAATGCCCCGGCCCCCCCCGCCCCCGCCGAGCCCGAGTCGGGCCAACTGCCCGCCGATGAGGTGATCTTTCAGACCGTCTACGACCAGGTCGAAAGCCTCGATTTGTGCGACGGCTTCTTTCAGCCCGAGGTCACCCAAGCCGAGTCTCAGGTCTATGCCCTGGGCGATTGGGCCTTGGTCGAACTGGTCTGCGCCCAAGCGGCCTACCAGCTGGTCTATGCCTACGTCGCCTACCAGGCCGATGGCTCGTGGCAACCGCTGAGCCTAGACGGCTTCGCCCCCGACGAAACTGGAGCCTTTGGGCGCACCAGCGAAACCACCGTGGGAGGATTGGCTACCTTTGATCCTGAGCCGGGGGTCTTGACCATCTTTAGCAAGGCGCGCGGCCTAGGAGACTGTGGCTCTCTCGCCGACTATCGCTGGTCTGAGGGCAGGCTAGAGCTAGAAACCTTTCGCTATCAAGCATGCAGCGCCACCGCAGAGGAGTTTGTCGAACCCGGCGACTATCCGCAGATTTACCCCTAATACCAAATGGTGATGGTTACCCCAGCCTGGGCGACTCGCTGGGCATTGATGTCGTTTGCCCTCGTCATCGTTGGGTTTGCCCAGGTCATAGAAGGCGGGCCAATAGCCTTTGGCCATCACACAGTCTTACCCTCACCCATTGGCGATCAGGGGCTAGACGGGCTTCTCTAGAACGACCAGCAGGCGGGTAGCCAAGATCCAGGGGACATGGTTACAGAGGCGATCGATCGCCGCCATCAGCGGCATCCAATCGTTGGGATACAGCTGGGGTTTGGAGTAACCACCCGAGGCCACATAGGAAATTGCCGCATAGCGCTGGGTTTTGATCAGGTGAAAACCTTGCAGATCGAACTTTAGATGTGCTCGAAGAAAAATTCGGCTGGCGTTGCCCTGGGCAGCATAGTAGTCGAGCTGATTGGCTTGCCAGGCTGGGGGAGCCTGCCACTCAATCGCCTGGTTCAGCGCCAGCGGCTCGGGATGCAGTACGCCGTAGACCAATAGCCCGAGCAGGCTGACGCAGGGTTCAAACAAAATTACTCGCCCGCCGGGGGCCAGCACCCGCCAAAATTCTTGCAGAGCAGTGCCAGGGTAGCGCAGGTGATGAAACACATCAAAGAGAATCAGGTTGGCCAGGCTATCTGCGGCAAAGGAGAGCGCGTAGGCATTTTCCACTCGATCAATCCAGGGGTTCGGAAAAATGTCAGTGCGGATACAGCCCGGAATCACCCGTTGAATGTCGGCTACGCCCGAGCCCAGTTCGACAGTGGGCTGGGAAATCGGGGCCAGGTGGGCAGCGATCGCCCGGTGGAAGGTCTGGTAGATGGCCCTGAGGGCTGGCTTTTGCTGCCAAGCCTCAGCATTCTTGAGCATTTCTTGATTGTGCCGATCGATGCTTGCCAACCCTATATCTCCCTCTGAGCTGTAGCCTGGGCCTAATTTTAGGCAGTCATTGCCGCTGGCGAAACCGCTGGGGCAGCCCCTGGCCCCGACTCACCCGTCCATAGTATGGGATATGGGAGGATGGGGGTTAACGTTGTCCAGCCTATCTATGCGATCGCTCCCCAACCCCCCAACCCAGCGGTTTAGCGCCACCTTGAGTAAATCGGCGCTGGCCCCCTACCTGGTGCTCAGCCTGTGGGTGGGTCTGCTGCTGCTGCTGCGCAGCCCCTTGCAAAGCCTGATGCCCCACGATGAGGGGTGGTATGCCCAGCAGGCCCGGTGGATCGTGACGACGGGGGATTGGGTTACTCAACAGTGGTGGGGCGAACCGATACACGATCGCATGATGGGCATTCAGTGGCTGATTGCAGCCTCCTACAAGCTGTTTGGGGTCAGTGAATGGGCGGCGCGACTGCCCGGCGCGATCGCCTGCTGGGGGGCGGTGATGCTCACCTACCGCATTGGGCGGCAGTGCCTGACGGCATCGATTGGGTTTTGGGGGGCCGCCATTCTTGCCGCCACCCCGATCTGGATGCAGGCCTCGCGGTTGGCCATTCAAGATGTGCCCCTGACCGCTCTCGAACTGCTGGGCATTTGGGCTTTGCTGCAAGCCGAAGCCAGCCCCCGCCGGCGCTTTGGCTGGGGGCTGCTGGCGGGCACCACCGTGGGCCTGGGCTTTATGCTCAAGAGCATTATGGTAATTCCGGTGGTGGCAGCCCTGGTGCCCTACCTGGTGTTAGACCATCGCCGCCACCGTCATTTGCTTAACCCCGGCCTCTATCTAGGCTTGGGGTTGGGTCTGGTACCGGCGATCGCCTGGCTAGCCCTCAGTGTTCAGCGCTACGGTTCCCTCCCCCTAGAGCGCACCTTTGGTCTGTTGCTCAACCTCGCCCAGGAAGCGTTTCACGACGCTGGGCCTTTGTATTATTTCTGGAATATTCCAGCCAATGCTTTTCCCTGGCCATTTTTGGCGGTGCCGGGGGTGTGGCTGGGGTGGCGATCGCCCTACCGGCGCAAGGGGCTGTGGCTGGGCTATCCCCTAGTGCTATTTGGGCTGCTGACCCTGTTTAAAACCCGCACCTGGTACTATCCCCTGCAACTGCTGCCCTTTGTCGCTCTGCTGGCCGCCTTGACCCTAACCACCCTGGGGCAGAGCTATGCTGCGCGCCCTCAGCCCCAGTGGGTTAAGGGGTTGAGCCTAGGTTTGGGTGGCCTGGGCGCGGTGCTCGTAGGGGCTGCTGGGGTGGCCCTGCTATGGCCCCAAAGGTTTCCCTTAGATCACCTCAGCAGCTATGCCCTGTTAGCCCTGGCTGGGGGGTTGGGCTGGCTGGTGCCCCTGGGGGTCTACTGGCGCGATCGCCGCACTGATCAGCGCCATCCGGCCCGCTGGCAGGGGGGCTGGCTACTGGGGCCGTGGGGGGTAATTGCTATGCTCTATGCCACCGGGCTGTGGGGCAACTACAACCCCGATGTCAAACTGGCGATGATCACGCCACCGCTGCAAGCGATTGTGGCAGAACACCCCATTAATGCGGTGTTTCGCTCGGTCAGCGGAGCCGATGAAGATGCGGTGCTGCTCACGTTTTACACCCCCCAGCCCGGCGTCGCGACCGACGACTGGCGCACGCTGCCCTCTGGCAGCTACGCCTGGGTAGCCTCGATCGATTTGGCCGAGCTGCCTGCCGACACGGCCCGCCTGGGGCAGGTGCGCGGCTGGGTGTTGGTGCAACTGCCTTAGCCTGCATGGTTTATAACCCTAGGGCAATGCCCATTATTCCCGCGAAAACGGGCATCTATGCAAAGCAACCCACTCCTGGCTAGAGTCCCGTCCTACGCTTTCGCGGGAATGACTCTACGCAGCAATGACTCTACGCAGCAATGACGGCCTTTAACGTCTGTTCTCGAGAATAATTCGGGCTAGAGCACTCCCCTAGAGCACCTAAGGACAATTTTTCTAAAGCTAATTGTAAATACTCTGTAGAGATTGGTCATTTTAGGGTTCTATTCGCTGCTTTTGAGGGAAATTTAGCTCTATAGCCTCAGAGCGATAGGTGACATCTTGCTCTGGCGCACACCTTGATCAATTGGAGAGACACACTATGGCGCATGAACGGGCTCAGTATGGAGTAAAGCTGGCGGCAGCCATGACCCTAGGGGCGATCGCGATCGCCAGCACAGCACCTTTGGCCCAGGCCCAATCTCGAGTAGATTGGCTGAGCAGTGGTGAAGAGATTGTCTACGACGGCTACCTGCTAGCCGATGAAGTGGTCCATGCCATCTGCGACGACGACTGCTACGACCTAGACATGTTTCTCTACGATGCTGTCTCTGGCGAACTCGTGGCGTCAGACACTTTAGACGATGCTATTCCTGTAGTCGTCGCCCCCTACGAGGGCGAGTTTTTAATTCAGCTGGTGATGGTGGGCTGTAGCATAGAGCCCTGCGAAATCTGGACCGACTCCGACGCTGGGTTTTAACCTCACGAGCTAGTAGTCTGCCAAGCCAGAGGTAATAGGCTATAGGGTTCAAGGTGTCAGATGTCGGGTCTGCCATGAACCTGATACCTGACGCCTGACACCCCACGTTTAGTGAATCTGCACCTGAAAGTGGACACCCACTAACTGTCCCCGATAGGTGCGCCCAGAGGAACTCAGGTTTACCCGAGGGGTCTGAGGCAGCGGGGATCGGGGAGAGTAGCCTTTTCAGGCTCTCGGGGAAACCAAAAGGCGGTACGCTTGCACACCTCCACCAGCATGAGCATGACCGGCACTTCGATCAGTACGCCAACGACGGTGGCCAGGGCGGCTCCAGAGTTGAGACCAAACAGGGTAACGGCGGTGGCGATCGCCACCTCAAAGTGGTTACTCGCCCCAATCAATGCCGCTGGGGCTGCATCCTCATAGACCAGCCCGAGCTTTTGCCCAGTCACATAGGTGATCAGAAAAATGAAGTTGGTCTGAATAAACAAGGGCACTGCGATCAGCAGAATATGCAGCGGGTGACGAACAATCAAATCGCCCTTAAAGGCAAACAGCAGCACCAGGGTGGTCAACAGCGCGATCGTCGCCACTGGGCTCAGGTATTTGAGAAACACCTGGTCAAACCAGGCCCTTCCCCGGTGGCGCAAAATCCAGCTGCGGGAGACCGCCCCCGCCAGCAGGGGCAACCCCACATAAATCAGCACCGATAGCACAATGGTCTGCCAGGGTACCGCCAGATTGTTGGCGGCCAACAGCCACCGTCCCAAGGGCGCATAGAGAAACAGCATAGCCAGAGAGTTGATGGCTACCATCACCAAGGTCAGCCCCTGGTTGCTAAACGAGAGATAGCCCCACATCAGCACCATGGCGGTGCAGGGGGCAATGCCTAACAAAATTGTCCCGGCAATGTAGGAATCGGCTAAGGCAATTTCGCCACCGCGAATCATTTCGGTGCTCGTTAGTAGAGGACGAAAGATCCCCCCCAAAAAGAACTGAGCAAACAGCACCATAGTGAAGGGCTTAATCAGCCAGTTCACCACCAGGGTCAATAGCACCGGTTTGGGGGTTTGGGCGGCCCGCTGCGCTTGAGAAAAATCGATCTTCACCATGATGGGGTACATCATGAAAAAGAGACAGACGGCAATGGGCACCGACACCTGGTAGACGCTCATTCGATCCAGGGCGACGGCTACCCCCGGAAACAGGCGTCCGAGGGCGATGCCTGCCAGAATGCAAAGCGCCACCCACACCGTCAGGTAACGTTCAAAAAAGCTCAACTGTCCCCCAGCGTTATAGGCTTTTGGGTTGGGGGTGGCATGGGGTTGATTCGTTGACATGGTTCACGTCGAAGCAAGGGACGGCGGATGGCTGTAACCCGTCTGGCTAAGGCATTGCCAAAATCAGCGTTTAAATGTTTGGACGATTTTGGGACTGCTTGATGCCTAACCAACCTAACGACAGCTATCCTGAAAACACTATATTTCAAATAAAGTTGATACGTTAATCATAGGGGGTTTCAGCAGTCCTAGAGTAAGCACTCTGGGGCAATTACCTGGCGATCGCCGCGATCCAGGCCAGTCCGATCCACCTATTTCCCAGGCCAGATCGCCATAGATATAGCCGTAGTCACTTGGGTTTAGGACCTCCAGATACCTTAGAAACGTTCGAACGTTCAAACGTTTTTAGGGAAAATGTCTTCACCAGACCGGCTACAGCTATAGATCACCAGCGATCGCAAGCCCAAAAAAATCCTACAAAAACCCCCAAGAGATTGATTCTCTTGGGGGTTTACAATGCAGTCCAACTTAAGTTGCCATCGGTCTAGTCAGGGAGATCAGCCGCCCGCCACAGCAGGTACGATGCTGACCTCGTCTCCATCGCTCAGGGCGGTGTCTTTGCCGTCGAGAAAACGAATATCTTCGCTGTTGACGTAGAAGTTGACAAACCGGCGCAACTCGCCAGAGTCGTCGCAGAGCCGGGCCTTAATGCCAGGACAGTTGCTCTCTAGGTGATCGAGTAGCTCAACAATATTGCCGCCATCGCACTCGATGGTGGCCTGCTCTTTAGTGAACTTTTGCAGCGGGGTAGGAATGAGTACTTTTACAGCCATAGGTGTGAATGAATGAATCGGGAAAAACTAATTTGCGGTGGCGCTCAGGGCTTTAGGTGCAGGGTCTGACGGGAGGTACAGCCCCCACCTTAAACCCTAGACCTAAAGCCTGAGACCTTTATAGGTGGACGGCACCTAAACGGACACTTGCTGCCATTCCAGGCGCTCAAGGGTGCGCGAACGCTCTAGGGCACGCTCAAAGCTGTCGAGCTTGGGCTCAATGGTGAACGGTTCGCCAATATAGCCCTGCACCGCCTCCTGCGTCTTCAGACCGTTGCCGGTAATGTAGACAACAGTCGATTCGTCGGGATCAATCTTACCGGCTTCTACGAGCTTTTGTAGCACCGCAATGGTTGTGCCCCCGGCGGTTTCGGTAAAGATGCCTTCGGTTTCGGCCAGTAGCTTCATGCCAGCGATCACTTCGGCATCGGTGACCGACTCAATATTGCCGTTGGTCTTGCGGGCAATATCGAGGGCATAGATGCCGTCGGCGGGGTTGCCAATGGCGATCGATTTAGCAATGGTGTTGGGCTTCACCGGGGTGACAAAATCTCGACCTTCTTTAAAGGCTTGGGCAATGGGCGAGCAGCCTTCAGCCTGGGCACCGCTAAAACGCACGGGCTTGTCATCGACTAGGCCCACCTTGACGAACTCCTGGAAGCCCTTGTAAATCTTGGTGAACAGCGACCCTGAGGCCAGGGGAGCCACAATGTGGTCAGGCAAGCGCCAGCCCAACTGTTCGGCCACTTCATAGCCCAAGGTCTTAGAGCCTTCAGAGTAGTAGGGGCGCAGATTAATGTTTACAAACCCCCAGCCGTGGGTGTTGGCCACCTCAGAGCAGAGCCGGTTGACCTGGTCATAGTTGCCCTGCACGGCCATTACCGTGGGGTTGTAGATCAGGGTGCCCAGCACTTTACCGGCTTCTAGATCGGAGGGGATGAAGACACAGCAGTCGAGACCAGCATGGGCAGCGATCGCCGCAGTAGAGTTGGCCAGGTTACCGGTGCTAGCGCAAGAGACCGTGGTAAAGCCCAGTTCCCGAGCCCGAGTCAACGCCACCGACACCACCCGATCTTTAAAGCTCAGGGTGGGCATGTTGACAGCGTCATTCTTTATATAGAGTTCTTTGAGCCCTAGGCGTCGCGCCAGACGGTTGGCCCGCACCAAGGGCGTCATGCCCGTACCGACATCGATGGGGTTGCTGCCCTCAACCGGTAGAAAGTCTTTGTAGCGCCAGATCGACAAAGGACCCGCCTGAATCGTTTCGCGGGTAACCCGCTGGCGAATCGCGTCGTAGTCATAGGCTACTTCTAGGGGACCAAAGCACACGTCTTCGCACACGTGCCTGGCACCTAGATCGTAAGTTTCACCGCACTCACGGCATTTGAGGGCTGAAAAAGTGGGCTTTGCAGCGATGGAGCGTTCAATGGACTGCGTCATGGCGTTTTCTCTAGGGCTTCTCGATGGACAGTAGTTGGTCTGCTTAAGTTATTCAGAACGTAACACTGGTGACAAGCGTTGGTCAAATATACCCGACTTTTTTGGTCGGGTATAGGGATGAGCGCAAATTCTGGCTCAGAGGTCAACAAAGTAGTGTGTTATACAAACGCGCCCCGGGGAGTTGAGGTTAAGTGTTTTAAAGTCATGGAACGTTTGCATTATTTAGATGTCCCAGACCGCTCAAACTGCTCTATGCTTGGTGCCCAAGTAGCGCTCTGTAATTGGGGCCTGGCGCTCGGTTTAGGGCTGTAGTTGTCTGGTTCAGTACAGGTGATTTCTGTGACGCTCTTAGCAGAACAATATGGTAGTGACTCAAGATAAGCCCCTTGCCAATGTTTTTCGCCAGCTATCTGGGGGAGCCTTTCCTCCGGTGGTTGAGTCCTACGAACGGGGCAAAACGATTTTTTTCCCCGGCGACCCGGCAGAACGGGTTTACTTTTTGTTGAAAGGGGCGGTTAAGCTGTCGCGGGTGTATGAGGCTGGCGAAGAAATCACCGTGGCTCTCCTGCGTGAAAATAGCGTGTTTGGGGTGCTGTCGTTGATTACGGGCAACCGTTCCGATCGCTTCTATCACTCCGTTGCCTTTACACCGGTTGAGCTGCTGTCGGTGCCCATCGAGCAGGTTGAGCAGGCCCTAGAAGAAAACCCTGAACTGGCGCTGCTGATGCTGCGAGGTCTCTCGTCTCGCATTTTGCAGACTGAAATGATGATTGAGACCCTGGCCCACCGCGACATGGGCTCTCGCCTGGTCAGCTTTCTGCTGATTCTATGCCGTGACTTTGGGGTGCCTAGCCAGGATGGCATTACCATCGATCTCAAGCTGTCTCACCAGGCGATCGCCGAGGCCATTGGCTCTACCCGTGTGACCGTAACCCGCCTGCTGGGCGATCTGCGCCAGGAGGGCATGATCTCCATATATAAGAAGAAGATCACCGTCCACGACCCCGTCAACCTCAGTCAGCAGTTTACTTAAGCTCCGTTTGAGCTTGCAGCTGCCGGTCTAAGCCGGCGGCTCAGACCGGCAGCTTAGGTAAACCGATTAGGTAGACAGGTCGCCGTTGACACGATTAAGGCGTACAAGGCCTTAACCCATGCAGTAGAGTAAATGCAAACTCCCCTGTGGCAGGTGCATGGTTTCTGGTTACGTACTAATTTTGGCGGTGTTAATGCTGGGGGGCATGATTGCGACCATTGGCGATCGCGTGGGCACCCGGGTTGGTAAAGCCCGCCTGAGTCTATTTAACCTGCGTCCCAGGCAAACCGCTACCCTTGTCAGCATCGCGACCGGCAGCGTCATCTCAGCATCTACCCTAGCGCTGCTGTTTGGGGTGAGTAGTCAACTGCGCACCGGGGTGTTTGAGCTGGGTAGAATTCAGGCCGACCTGGCCAATGCCGAAGCTGATCTGGCCCAAGCCCAGGCCACCCAATCAAGCGTTGAGGCCGATCTGGAGTCGGCGACCGACGAGCGACAGCGGGCCTTGAGCCGGCTGCAAGAGATTAACCAGTCGCTCAATCAGGCCGTAGCTCAGCAGGAAGCCACCGAGGGCCAACTGCGCCAGACCCAGAGCCAACTCGACGCGGTTTCGCAGCAGGCCGCCACCCTGCGCCAGTCTACCGATGTGCTGCGGGTGCAGCGCGATAACCTGCTCCAGCAGCAGGCCGCCATTGGTAGCCAGATTGCCCAGCGCGATCGCGCGATCTCTGAACTAGACCAACAGATTGCCCAGCGCGATCAGCAAATCGCCCAGCGAGAGCAACTCCTGGCCGATCTCGAAGTTGAACAAGACTTTTTAGAGCAGCAGGTTGCCGATCTGCAAAACCAATTTCAGGGCCTCTTTCGCGGCAACATTGCCCTCAATCGCAACCAAGAAATTTTGGTAGGCCAGGGGCGGGCTGAAAATCGAGCCCAGGCCGAGGAGTTTGTCGCCAGTTTTCTAATCGAGGCCAATCGGCTGGTGGCTCGGGCCATTGCCCCCGGAGCCTTTATCGACCAGCAAATTTTGTTGATTGGCAATCGGGAAGTAGAGGCGCTGATTAGCCGTTTGGCCAGTGGTGAAGATTATGTGGTGCGCCTGCTGTCTGCGGCCAACTATATTACGGGTGAACCCTGTGTAGTGCAGGGGGGCGAGCCCTGTGTCCAGGTGTTTATTGACGCTACGCCCAATCAGCAGGTTTACGCCCAGGGAGAGCGGTTAGCCACCGTCGCTCTAGAGTCGCCGCCCTTTGGCGATCGCCAGCTAGTCGAGCGGCTCAACCTGCTGCTGGCCGCCGCCCAGTTTCGGGCCCGTCAAGACGGTGTGGTCAGCGATACCCTGCAAGTGGCTGACAATCGCCCTGAAACTATTCTGAGCTTTCTCGAAACTGTCCAGCAGCTGGGCCAGACCGTAGACCTACAGGCCATTGCCGCGACCGATATTTTTACCGCCGGGCCGGTGCAAATTCACCTGGCGGCGGTGAGCGATGGCCGTATTCTATTTCAAACCAATCGTCCTGCCTTGCCCTTAGAAAACAGTACTGGATTGCGCGATCGCGATCGCCGCTAGGCCTTTGAGGATCCAGTCCAAATTATCCTTGGTGGCGAATATTTAATAATGTCTAAAAAAATTTGCAGATAGTTACCATATGGCCCTACTTCGATACCGTGGGGATCACCTGTGTTTAGAATTAGCCTATTCGTTGGCGGCTAAATCGGTTGCTTTTAACCCTGGCCTGCATAAAGCAGGCAAAATTTAACATATCTGGAGCGATCCCATGAAATTTGAGGATATTTATCAGTTCTTCGAGGATCCACCGCCCATCTATCTAAATAAAGAGCTTGCTGTTTGCTATGTGCTATCGGTGTTGCTCCAGCAAGACTCCTACGGCACCGAGCTGATCCAGTGGTTAACCCTGCACTACCCTCATTATCGTCTATCTGACACAGTGCTTTACGGGGCGCTTAAGTTTCTGGAGGACGAAAAGGCCATTGATGGCTACTGGAAAAAAGTAGAGGGTCGAGGCCGCCCCCGCCGTATGTATCGCCTGAACCCCGACTGGCGACTACAGGCTGAAGAACTGGCCGAATTCTGGAAAACCTATATGGGCGATCCAGTGCGGCCAGCCTACAACCAAAGCCCAGCCTTTTCATCTCCTAGGCTCTAAGTTCGGCTGGCCAGGCCGATCGGAATGTCTCAAGATTCCGTACCCTAGAAAGGTACCTCTGCTTTGGCCCAGCCGTGACCGAAACCGTAACCTATTCCACCTTAGTTCTAACCCTGCTGATGATGGTGGGGTTAGTCTTTTTTATTCGGGCCTCTACCAAAGCTCGCCTCGAAACGCGAACGCTGGTGAAACCTATGGAGCCTTTGGCATTACTCCAAGAGTTAACCACCTATTTTGAGGGGCGGTCCTACGCAGTTGCTGCTGCTGAGGCCGAGGCCCAGCGCATTGTGTTGCGAGGGCGGGTTCGCCCCAGCCTCTTCCTTGCAGGGTTCTTAACGCTGTTAGCCGCCGTCGGTGCCCTGTGCTTTGCCCTGGTGCTGACCAATCTGTGGCCGGCTTACAGTACGGGGTTTCTCGCGTTGTTAGGGCTGGCCCCAGCGGCAGGATGGTTTTACTGGCGTGGCTCCGATCGCGATGAAGAGATTATTTTAGCGGTGCAGCCCAACGCGGCCTCAGCGTCACCGGTACCAACAGCCACGGTGACGATTACGGCCCACCGCGACGAACTCATTGCCCTAGAGCAGACCCTAGGTCGCCAAGGCTAAAAAAAAGCCAGCCTACTATAGGCTGGCTTTTGTCCTATTTAGACTACTTTAGACTGCGGGTTTTGCTGACGTCGTTAGCGTCGGTGTTCCCTGCAACCCGTGCAATCTAGTGAGTCAAGGTCTCCAGGGCTGAGGCATCCTCTTCCTCTTCGCCCAGCAGCACCCTCAGACTGGGAAAGAGAAAATGATTCTCTTCCACATACTGGGCACCAAACAAACCCTTTTCGGCCCAAAAGTACCGGTCGGTAGTATGCTCATTCCGTTTGACCAGCAGCAGGGCTGGGGGGGCGATGCCCTCGGAATGAATAAAATTCCGAGCTGCGGTAACGGGTTTTTCGTTGCCGCTCTCAATACTATACTGAGGAACAGCTTCTAAAATTCGACGGCCTTCTAAGCGACGACGACTCTTACGCTTGCGTCTCCTTGCCAAGTTGCCTACCTCCCTCTCAGTGGATATTTGGATGTAGTTTCGGTTACAAAATTTGTTAACCAGGCCAAGTATATAGGCTCAAAATAAGAATTTCAACTTCTCTTAAAAAACTGGCTAAAGGCCCTACACACCAGGGCTTGTAAAGGATACAAGGGTATTTGCAGGCGATCGCCCTGAACAGAATTGTTAAAAAATTGACAAAACTTTAATTTTTATTCCGTCAGACTCTTATGTTGCTCCGCCATGCTTGGCTCTCCTAGTTCCGAATTTATCACCCTGTGCCAATCCCAGGTGCTCTTGCTAACTCAGGCCTTGGGGGCCGTTTCGACGGTGGTATACCTGGCTGAGGCCACGGCAGAATCCCTCAGCCCTACCCTGGTGCCCCTGGTGGCTTACCCAGAGAACGCCGACCTGTGGATCGGCCTGAGAGATGGGCTGGCGGCGGTTTCCGAAATTGGCGATGAGCCTAAAGATGGCTTATCGTCGCCTCAGGCGGCTGTACAGCCCCAAGGTTGGCTCCACCGGGCGTCAGGTCTAGATCAGGCGTTACCGGTTTACCCCCCTCAGCTCTACGAGGCCTTTGGGGATGTTGAGGTGTCACTGTCCCCAGGGTTGGATCCGGCCCCCGCTTCGGAGTTAGACTCTGAACCAGCGGCGTACCCGCTGGTCTTGCCCCTGGCCCACGAAGGGGTGGTGCTAGGTATGCTGGTCAGCACCCGTGAATCTAGCCCCTGGACCCCCGACGACTACCAGCAGGCGGAGCAGGTGGCCAGCACCCTGGCGATCGCCTGCGTGATGGACCAGCGCAGTCAGTGGCTCCAGCGCCAGCTCAACCAGCGCCAGCTCAGCCAGGCCGATCAGTCAGAAACCTTCCACGATCTGCTCCACCAGTTTCGCAATCCGCTGACGGCGCTGCAAACCTTTGGCAAGCTGATGGTCAAACGCCTCCCCGCCGAAGACACCAACCGCCCCATTGCCGAGGGCATTGTGCGCGAGAGTCGCCGATTGCAAGATCTGGCTGAGCACTTTGACGCCGCCGTGGCTGAGGGCGATGAAGCTCTGGGTAAGGCAACCATGCCCCCGGTTAGTGGGTTGCTTTTGCCGGGAGAGGCGGCTGCGAATGCGGCGTCGGGCGAGGGAAAAAATTGGTCAGGCTCAGCCGAAGTGCTGGCGATCGCCCCTGCCCAGGGCCATGGTCTAGGGCGATCGCTCATCGTCAAACCAGGGGCGATCGCCGATGTCGCTCTACCGCTGATGCAGTCTACGCTGCCCTTGGCCCAGGAGCGGGGCCTGCACCTGGTGCACCACATTCCAACCCCCTTGCCCCAGGTTTGGCTTGACCCCGCCGCCCTGGGCGAAGTGCTCCATAACCTGCTCGACAACGCCCTTAAATATTCGCCGCCGGGGGCGTTGATTTGGGTGACAGCGGGGTTGTTGCAGCGTTTAGATGACCAGGTTTTCCAAGGCATTGCTGTCGGCGATACGGGAGCGGGCATTCCGGCAGCAGATCAGCCCCAGCTCTTTACCCGTCACTTTCGCGGCATTCAGGCCCTGGGCGATATTCCCGGTACGGGTCTGGGGTTGGCGATCGTGCAAGACCTAGTGTTGAGCATGGGCGGTCACCTCGATTTGATCAGCCCTGTGCAGGGTACTCCCTGGGTGCCACCCGAGGCCGCCGCCTACCCCCCTGGCCCTGGAGCATTGTTTGTGGTGTGGCTGCAAGTTTCTCCCGGAGAAGCCCTGTCAACCCTAGAGGCTACGCCCAAACCGTTAGGGTAAGGGTAACCCAGCGCTCGTCAGCCACTGTAGGGTGGGCAGTGCCCACCATTAGTGAGAAGTTGTTCGGAAGTCCCCTTAGGGTAAAGCAGCCCATCAGTGATGCTGACCGCCACCAGCGGTGTTTGACGCTACAGAATACCGCATCCATAGGAGAATGAAACCAGGCTAGCCCCGCCGACCAACCCCTTTGTCCTATTCATGTTCAGTGTTACTCATGGCAACCACCCTTTCCCCCAATGGCTCTGTCCGCCTGGCTCCACCAGCCTCTATTGCTCCCTTAGCCGTACCCCGGCGACTGTTGCTTGGGCCTGGCCCCTCCAATGCCGACCCCCAGGTGATCGCCGCTATGAACCAGCAGCCGATTGGCCACCTCGACACGGCCTACTTAGCCATGATGGATGAGGTGCAAGACCTTTTGCGCTATACCTGGCAGACCGCCAACCCGCTCACCTACGCGGTAGCTGGCACCGGGTCGGCGGCTATGGAAGCTACCCTGGCCAATGCGGTGGAACCGGGCGATCGCGTTCTTGTCTGCGTTAAGGGCTATTTTGGCCATCGCCTCGTCGATATGGCCCAGCGCTACGGGGCTGACGTTGTCACTATTCACCGCCCCTGGGGCGAAGCCTTTACCTTAGAGGAGTTGACCGCTGCCCTAGACCAACATCGGCCCGCCGTACTGGCGATCGTCCATGCTGAAACCTCGACCGGTGTGCGCCAACCCCTCGAAGGGCTAGGGGCCGCCTGCGCCGCCCACGACTGTCTGCTGGTGGTCGATACCGTCACTAGCTTAGGCGGCGTGCCTATTTTTCTAGACGACTGGCAGGTCGACCTTGCCTACAGCTGTAGCCAAAAGGGCCTGAGCTGTGCCCCTGGCATTTCTCCCTTTACCATGAGCCCCCGCGCTGTCGCCAAACTAGAGCGGCGGCGTCAGCCTGTCGCCAACTGGTACCTCGATGCCGCTCTGCTGCGCAAATATTGGGGGCCAGAGCGCGTCTACCATCACACTGCTCCGGTTAATCTCACCTATGCCCTGCGTGAAGCCCTCCGCCTGGTGGCCGAAGAAGGGTTAGAAGCCCGTTGGCAGCGCCACCAGCAGACCGCCACCTACTTCTGGGCTGGGCTCGCCGACCTCGGCCTCACCTGTCACGTCGAAGAATCACTGCGCTTACCCACGCTAACCACCGTGCGGGTGCCCGATGGCGTTGATGCCAAGGCCGTAGGTCGCCAGCTCATGGCCGACTACAACATTGAAGTCGGCGGCGGCCTCGGAGAACTGGGCGGCAAAGTGTGGCGTATTGGCCTGATGGGCTACAACAGTCAGCCAGAGCATGTCGATACGCTATTGCAAGCCCTAGGCACAGTGCTGCGTCAAGCCGCCTAAGGAATGGGGGTTTATTCAAAGGGCTCATAGGTTGGTGGGATAGGCCTCTTGCCTGTCTAGTCTAGACAGGCAAGAGGCCTATCCCACAAGGCGTACAGAAGAGGGCCATTCACCGATCGCAACCGTGGTTAGCCAACGGTGCCTGAAACCCGACACCTAGCACCTGAAGCCCTCAGTCAGAGTCCCTGTACGCTACCAACCATGGCTAAGCCACGTTCTGCTGGCTGCCTTCCAGCAGTGGGAACCCCAGCTTTTCGCGCTGCTCTAGGTACAGCTGGGCTACCCGCCGCGCTAACCCTCGCACTTGGCGAATGTATCGGGTCCGCTCGGTGACCGAAATGACCCCCCGCGCATCTAGCAGGTTGAAGGTGTGAGAGCACTTCAGCACGTAGTCGTAACTCGGCAGCACCAGCCCCCGATCCATCAGTTGCTCGGCCTCCTGCTGGTATAGGTCAAACAGCGTGAATAACAGCTCAGGGTTAGAGGCCTCAAAGTTGTAGGTTGAGTTCTCAATTTCTGCTTGCATATAGATGTCGCCGTAGGTCAGCTGGTCATTCCACTGAATTTTGGCGATCGCATCTACCTCCTGCAAATACATGGTCAATCGCTCCAACCCGTAGGTCAGCTCGATGGAGACCGGGCGGCAGTCAATTCCTCCGCACTGCTGAAAATAGGTGAACTGGGTAATCTCCATACCGTCTAGCCACACCTCCCAGCCCACGCCCCAGGCACCGACCGCCGCATCTTCCCAGTTATCCTCTACAAACCGAATGTCATGGTCTTCGGGCTTAATACCTAGCGCCCGCAACGACTCTATATAGGTCTCCTGAATATCATCAGGGGACGGCTTGATCAAAACCTGGTACTGAAAGTAATGCTGATAGCGGTTCGGGTTCTCGCCATAGCGCCCATCTGCGGGTCGTCGGCAGGGCTCTGCGTAGGCCACCGCCCACGGCTCTGGGCCTAGCGCCCGCAAAAACGTATGAGGACTCTTGGTGCCCGCACCCTTCTCTGTATCGTAGGGCTGCATAATTACGCAACCCTGCTTGGCCCAAAAGTCATTCAGCGTTGCTATCACAGACTGAAAGTGCACAGCTTTCCCCCAGTTACTAACCCAGACGTATTACCTTTACTAGTATTCAACAGACTTGGCCCCGATCGGCGAGCGATCTGCTCCTCTTCCAGCGCTTCTATCCCAAAACCTCAGGCCCAAGACATCAAAACCAGCGCTTCAGACGGCGATCGCGCACTAGCGATGCCCCCTCAGGTTCAACATCAGTGTTGTCCCGGAGCTGTCACCTAAGTAGGTTTACTGGCGTGGTCATACCGAAGCCGACTTGGCTACCCCCGATTTTGCTGAGCGAACGGTGGTAAGGCCTCCGGCCAGGCTATGCCAACGCCCCTACCGGTTGACCGGTTGGGAATTGGGGGTATGTAATTCGAATTTGGTCTCAGAGGCCGCTGGGGCCGGTGAGTTAGGACTGTTGGCCCCAATTGCAACTTTGACCCGATCGCTGAGGGATGGTTGGGCGCAGGACGGGTTGGCGAGCTCCGTAGAAACCCGTGCAAACTGGGTGGTTAGTTTGGGCCAATGTGGGGTAAATCTACGGAATTCAAGAACCGTCGTATTTGCTGATTCGCGCACTTTGCAATTGAGACACAATTTAAACATCTCAACCCGCTGTTCAGCGCACTGTCTTTTAATCTCATCAAACGTGATTGTCTGTCTCTGAGGTGCTTACTATGCAGTGTCAACCGCTGATCACCCGCTGCCCCGACTGTGGGTGCGAAAGTCTGCGTAATTTTTCCCTTCAATCGTCAGCCGAGCCAATCTTGTGTCCGCGCCGGGAAATTATCGAGACGGAATGTCCTAGATGTGACTATTTGATGCGGATGTGCTCTCTCAATGGTCGGGTGATCGAATCCCACTCATCGGGCATTTCGCTCAGGCCTCGGCCCCTATGACTATCTAGGTGCTGCTACGCAAGTAAAGCCACCCTGTCTGCGTGATTATACGGTTTGATCTAAAACCGGTCAGGATGGCACTGGGACGTTGATGGCTCCGGCTATCGGCGGGGTGGGGAACAGAATCCTCTAATTGCCAGCCTTTAAACCCTACCCTCAATGCATTCCCCGCCCAATGGGGCCTCAATTTCTCCGTGAATATCGCTAGGTTTACCCAGACAAGCATCAGTATTTTTGCGTAGTCAGCCGCAACGAAACTCCCTCAGGGTTGCGGATGTCAAGGGGTGACAGGAACGAGAAGCTAGATCTATGCGAATACTTTAGAGATCCCTGATGGCTGCTGAGCACGCGTCTGCCCCCCTGTCTCCCAGCGATCGCCTGCTCCAGGGCATTGCGATCGCCACCAACCGACTGCTGACGGTCAAAGACGCCAATGCCGCTGTACAACTGGCGCTGGCGGCCCTAGGCCAAGCCACCGACGTCGATCGCATCTACGTTTTTGAAAACCATCTCCACGCAGAAACCAAGGGTATGGCTAGCAGCCAGCGCTGGGAGTGGGTGGCCCCCGGAGTGACGCCAGAGATCGACAATCCAGAGCTGCAAAATTTGCCATATCAGCAAATTTTGCCCCGCTGGTACGACACCCTGCGCCAGGAGCAGCCTATTTTGGGGGTGATCAAAGACTTCCCTGCCACCGAGCGCCAGCTGTTAGAGCCCCAGGGCATTCAGTCAATTTTGGTGGTGCCTATCTTCATTCGCGACTATTTTTGGGGCTTTGCTGGCTTTGACGACTGCCACCAACCCCGCCAGTGGAACCCCAACACCCAGGCGGCTTTAATGGCGATCGCAGGCAGCATCGGCGGTGCAATTTCCCAGCGGCAGACCGAGACCGCCCTCACCCAGCTCAACGAGACCTTAGAACACCGGGTTCAAACCCGCACGATCGAACTACAGCAGGCCAAAGAGTCGGCAGAGCAGGCCAATCGCGCCAAAAGCGACTTTCTAGCCAGTATGAGCCATGAGCTGCGTACCCCCTTGAATGCCATTCTCGGTTTTTCTCAGGTCATGCTGCGAGACTTGAACCGCGCCCAAGTGCAGAGCCAGCTGAGTCGTCTGACTGAGCAGCGGGAAACCCTGAGCATTATTCACCGCAGCGGCGAACATCTGCTGTCGCTAATCAACGACGTGCTCGACATGGCCAAAATTGAGGCGGGTCAGCTCACCCTGAGCGAAGCCCCCTTTGACCTCCATGCCATGCTCGAAGCCCTGATCGAAATGCAGGGTTTGCGGGCCGAAGACAAGCGGCTGACCCTGGAGTACCACTGCGCTGCCGAAGTGCCCCAGTGGATAACCGGCGATGAACGCAAGCTGCGTCAGGTGTTGCTCAACTTGCTGGGCAATGCGATTAAGTTTACCCAAGCCGGATCAGTGACCCTGCGGGTGACGACAGCTGAGGCCCAGCCGGGGGCTCAGCCGCTGAGGTTTGAGGTGGTGGATACCGGGGCGGGCATTGCGGCGGACGAAATCGGTACTCTGTTTACCCCGTTTGTACAGAGTGAAACCGGGCGTAACGCCCAGGAAGGCACGGGGCTAGGACTGGCCATCAGCCGCCAGTTCGTTGAGCTGATGGGGGGACGGCTGGAGGTAGAGAGCACCGTTGGCCAGGGTAGCTGTTTTCAAGTTGCGATCGCCGTTGCCCCAGCCTCAGCTATTGTTTCTGAGCCGGCCCCCAAACGGCAGGTGGTGGGGGTCGTGCCCGGTTCTCCCACCTATCGCCTGCTGGTTGTCGATGATCACTGGGAGAACCGCCAGTTTTTGCGTCAGCTCTTAAACCCCCTGGGCTTTGAAATTGACGAAGCTGAAAATGGTGAACAGGCCATTGTGCAATGGCAACAGCGGCAGCCCCACCTGATCTTGATGGACATTCGTATGCCGGTGATGAATGGCTATGCGGCGACACGGGCGATTAAGGCCATGGCCGGGGGCGAGAAGACCCCCATTATTGCTGTTACCGCCAGCGTGTTTGAAGACGAGCGGGCCAATATTTTCAGCGCAGGCTGTAATGACCTGGTGCGCAAACCCATCGACGAAGTGGTGCTGCTCGATCGCCTCGCCCAGTATCTGGCCCTAGAGTATATCTACACCGATACCGTTACCTCGACGGCAGTGGTTCCTAGCCCTAGTCAGGCGGCGATCGCTACGGCCTTGGCCCGTCAGTCTCAGTCCTGGATTGCCCAGCTTCACCTGGCGGCGCGGGGCGCAGACGAAGATCACATCTATGCCCTGGTGGCTCAACTCGACAGCCAGGAGGACACCCTGGCTCGGGGGCTGACTGAACTAGTCAATGACTTTCGCCTAGACGAGATTGTGCGGCTCACCGCTGCTGAGCCAGCGCTAATCTCTCAACCCTAGAGGCTTGCGATCGTGTCTGTCCCCGCCGTATTCTCTATCCCCTCATTCCTATCCCCTCATTGAACTCTGAGGTTTTATGGCTGCTTGTTCCTGTATTCACCTCCACCGGGTCTTGTGTCTAGGGCTGGCCCCCTGTGCCGTCGCTTTTTCTATCGTCAGCAGAGGCACTAACCTCGCTGGTCTGGAGCCTGTACCTAAGTCCCCCACCTAGCTGCTGCTATGCCCTACGACCACGATTCATTCCCCAAAGGCGATATTTTAGTCGTCGATGACCGTGCCGATAACTTGAGGCTGCTGGCCAATTTACTGAACGACCAGGGGTACAAAGTTCGTAAGGTGATCAAGGGCGAACTCACCTTTGATGTGGCCGTGGTCAACCCCCCCGACCTGATTCTGCTCGACATCATTATGCCGGATATAACCGGCTTTGAGATTTGTCAACAGCTCAAGGCCGATGGGCGCACCCAGGCTATTCCAGTAATTTTTCTCAGCGCCCTTGACGAACCTCTCGACAAGGTGAGGGCGTTTGCCGTAGGAGGCGAAGATTACATTACCAAACCCTTTGAAATTGAAGAGGTAGTGGTCCGCATTGAGCACCAGCTGCGCCTGGTTCGCATGCAGCGGCAGCTCCATGCGCAAAATCAGCAGCTACAGAGCGAGATCGCTGATCGCGAAAAGGCTGAAACTGCTCTGCAGCAGATCAACCAGGAGCTAGAAACCCGCATTGCCCAGCGCACGACCGAAATTACCCAGGCCAACCGGCAATTGCAAACCTTGGGTCAGCAGCTCAAGCAAGCCCTCGATCAAGAACAGGCGCTCAGTCAGCTTAAGTCTCAAATTATCACCGCTATTTCCCACGAATATCGCACGCCGATGGCGATTATTAGTAGCTCGGTGGGGGTGCTAGAAAACTACGCCGATCAGCTGACTGTGCCACTGCGGCAAAAGCATTTTTTCCGTATTCAAGCGGCTATTCAGCGGATGACTGACTTGATCGACGATGTGATTTTTTTGAACTATTTGGAGTTTGGCAATCGCAACCCGGAGTTGGGTGTAGTCGATCTGAAGGCGATCGCCCAAGGTGCAATCGCTAGTCTGTCCCCAAGCCAATCGCCTAGCCATGACATTCAGGTTCTCTTAGCGGCTGACTGCCAGTTCCAAACTACCGATGCTCGATTGATTACCAAAATATTACTCAATCTATTGAGCAATGCGATTAAATTTTCCCCTGCTAATCCAAACATCAAACTTCAGATTGGCTGTGACTCTAAGTGCTTTTTCTTTATCATCCAAGATCAGGGAATTGGCATTCCAGAGGCCGATCAAGATCGCATACTAGAGTCATTTTATCGGGCCGCCAATGCTGAAAATATCCAGGGTGTAGGCCTGGGTCTAACCATCGTCAAAAAATGTGTAGATCTGCTCGGGGGGCAGATTTCCATCGTCAGCACGCTAAACCAAGAAACTACGGTAACAGTCAGCTTCCCCATCGGTATCAACGCCAGCCTTGACGCCTGAGGTCCACCCCCGTTACCTAGAGCTCACCGGCTAAGTCAATGTCTAAGGTTAACTCTATTAGTAATCTGCTAAGCCAAAGGTGGCAGGTTGTTGGGTTTCGGGTTTCAGAGCTGCCATAAACCTGAGAGCTGGAAGCTGACCCCCTCACCGTTTAGAGCCTGTCACAATCAGCTTGCTTAAGGCCTAGCTTGGTTCGCTATCGCCAATGCAGTTGACGTTTAACTCCGACTGGTAAAAACGGTAGGTATTGCGGCCCTGGTTTTTGGCCTGATACAGAGCTTGGTCGGCGTGGCGCAGCAGGGTGGTTGGGTCGGTGCCATTTTGAGGAAAGAGGGCGATGCCAATGCTGGTGCCAATGTGCAGTTGGTGGGCATTGACCGCGAAGGAGGGTTGCAGGCTCTCTAAAATGCGATCGCAGGTGTGCTCCACCGACTCTGTCGCTGTCAGCCGAGAGATCACTAAAATAAACTCATCACCGCCCCAGCGCACCAGCAAATCTTCCTCGCGCAGGCAGCGGGCCAGGCGCTGGGCCACTTGGTGCAGCATTTGGTCGCCTACGCCGTGGCCCAGGCTGTCGTTGATGGCTTTGAATCGGTCAAGGTCTAAAAAAGCTACTGCCACCTGGGTCTGTTGACGATTGGCCTGGGCCAGCACCTTGGGCAAATAGGTATCGAGAAAGGCGCGGTTGGGTAGACCGGTAAGCAGGTCGTAGAAGGCCTGACGGTGAATTTTAGCTTCGGCCTGCTTTTTTTGGGTGATGTCTCGCACCAACCAGCGCAGGCGGGCTTCGCCATTCTCGTGGCTGATGGAAACGGTCATGGCCACATTGATGGCTGTACCCTCTCGGGGTGCAATCTGGGTTTCCCAAGTTTTGGTGGGTAAGGGCTGGCTGGAACGGTTGATCTGGGCCAGCAGGGCATAGAAGGCACGACGGTGCTGGACCGGGAAAAATAGCACCATGGGTTTGCCTACCAGTGACGTCTGGGGCAGTCGCAGCAGGGCGGCGATCGCCACATTCCCCGCCTGAATAAGGCCCTTGGCATTGGTCACCAGGTAGCCGTCGGGGGCGAGGTTAAACAGGTCTTGGTAGCGTTGCCGCTCGGTTTCTAGCTGCTGGCGGTAGTCGGCCAGGGCCTGATTTTGCTGAAGCAGATCCTCGTGGGCGGTGCGCAATTCTTCAAGCACCAGGTTGAGGTCTTCTAGGGCTAAGGCCACTAGCTCAGGCCGAATGGGCGACGCGCTGGCCTGCTGGTGCAGCAGCAGCGCCCGTTGCTGCACGGCATCAATGCGCTCAAACATTGTGCTCATTGCGATCTGCCCTGACGACAGTTGTTGAGGTCTTGACGTAGTTGGGCATTGGCCTGGGTGAGTTCTGCGATGCGGGCAGCGATTAGATCGTCGAGATCGGTGTGGGCTGTCGGTTGCTGCTGCTCTAGGCGGCGCTGCTGAGAAACGTCTCGCAGCAACCAAAGAATAGTGGTCACCCCTTGGCGGCTGTCTTTGAGGAAATTGGTGGTGATCGCCACCGTAACTGGCTCCTGCTGCCGCGATTTGAGCATGACTTCCCAGGGTGTAGCGGGGTGGGGCTGAGCCAGCCGCCGCTGAAACTCTGGCCAGTCGCCCTGCTCGATCAGCACCACTAGGGGTTTGCCCACCAGCCCCGTCTGGGGGAGGGCAAATAAACTCTCTGCTGCTCGGTTGGCGTGATAGATTTTTCCTTTGCTGTCGGTGACTAAGTAGCCATCGGGAGCTAGCTCAAACAGGGTGCGATAGCGCTGGCGTTCGAGGTCTACCTCGCCTCGGGTGGCGCTGAGTCTTTGGTTTTGCTGGTGCAGCTCGGCATCTACCGCCTGGAGCTCTTCGAGCACGAGGTAGAGGTTGTCAAGGGCCAAATTTAGCAGCGATGGATCGACAGGGTTGGTAGTGGCCTGCTCGCGCAGCCGCAGAGCACGTTGGTAGACAGCCTCAATTTGATGCGAGATACCCATTGGGTCAGCTTCCCAGGATGGTTGATCATCCAAAAAAAATGCGGCTAGCAGCACCTGCCTTAAAAGTTTGATTTCAGCTTAAAAAGCGCTTACTTCTTAGTCTCTTTATTATATCAATATATTTCGCCAAGTATAGCCATCGGCGGACTTAGGGGATTTTTAAAGAAGCAGATACCTCCATTTAGGGGCGTAGGCCCTGCACTCTGGGAATGATGCAAAAATCTGGGTATTTTTGTGCCAGAGTTATCCTAGCTCTTTCTTCGCCAGTTGTACCAAACCAAACCCAACCCCCCCCGATTCGAAACATATACCTCGTAGGGGCATTGCACTGCAATACCCCTACGAGGTATATGGGGTAGATGTCAGCCTGCAGCCAGGTTGGTTTTTTGCTGTTGATTTCACCTTGTAGCTGTAGCCAGGCCGGTTAAGATATTTTCTCCAAGAACGTTTGAACATTCGAACGTTTCTAGGGTTTCTGGATGTCCTAACCCAAGTGACTATGGCTATACTTTTCATACATTAAATCAAACTATTTTTTGGGAATATCTTTTATCCGCCGTTAGCGGTGCGATCGCCCCCGGTTTCAATCGCCAGCAGCACCAAATCGTCGCCGTTGACCTGGGTCATTTTGCGGGCATTGAGCCGCATGGTCTGGGGGCCAATGGTTTCAAAGCTGTGCACCACTTCAAAGTCGTTGACCTGCAAGTCTTGGGGCAGCAGGTCGTAGAGCAGCGATCGCAGCTGAGGAATATCCCACTGGCCGTTGCCCAGCGCAAAGATCGATCGCCCCTCGGTGTCGCTGGGGCTGACCTGAAAGGTCTGATAAAACTGCCGATTGGCCGTCACCACCTGCAGATCGTGGTCGAGCACCACCAGAGCTTCGCGCACGGTCTGCACAATGGCGTCGGCGTAGTCGCGGGCCTGGCGCAGCTGGTCAGCGGCGCGCCGCAGGCTGTCGATATCCACCAGCACCACTACGGCACCGTCAATGCGGTTGTCGAGGGTACGGTAGGGGCGAATCCGCAGGTCGTACCAGTGGCCCGACCGATCCTGCACCTCCTGGCTGCTCTGCTCCAGGGTGGTGATCACGTTCAAAATTCTGGCTTCCAGGTCACTCACCATCAGGCGGTGGTTGATGTCTCCCAGGGGGCGGCCCACATCGCCGGGAATCAGGTTAAATAGGGCGGCGGCGGTGGGGGTGAAGCGGCGAATGCGCAGGTCATCTTCCAGCATCAGAATGGGAATATGAATGCTGCTGAGCAGGTTTTGAAAGTCGTCGCTGATCCGGGTGGTCTCGGCGTTGCGGCGGTAGAGTTCGTCGTTGATGGTGCTGAGTTCTTCGTTGGTAGCCTGAATTTCTTCCTTGGCGGTTTGCAGCTCTTCGTTAGTGCTTTGCAGCTCTTCGTTGCTGGAGAGAATTTCTTCGTTGGCGGCCCGCAAATCCTGGTTGGTGGCCTCCTGCTCTTGGATGATCGATTGCAGGTGCGATCGGGTGGTGTCGAGATCCTGCTGGAGCGCGAGGTTTTCCTGCAAATACTGCTTGATCTCTAGGGTCGCGGCGGGGTCGCCATCTGCGGCAGGAACCTCGCTAACGCCCCCCTCCAGACCATCAGTAAACAGCACCAGGTAGTAGGCCTTGCCCGCAGGCTGGGGCTCTAGGGGCACAATCTCGATCTGCACCGCGTGGGGGCGATCGCCCGTCGTCAGCTGCAGCGATCGCCGCTGCACCGCCTGGCCCGTTTGCTGAGCCTCGTAGAGAGCCGTGCGCAGGTCGAGCCGCAGCCCTCCTTTGGCCATGGTGAGCAAATTGAGGCTGGCGCGACCGGGGGCCGGCTCCAGATAGGCCCCGGTCTGCCCCCGAAACTGCAAAATCTCCAGCCGGTCGTTCACCAGCACCCCTGCCGGGCCATAGCGATTGAGCACCGTTTGGTCGGCCAGAGCGTAGAGGTCAATGTCTTGACTGCGATCGCGAGGTGGGTCGGGTCGGGGGGGCTGGGGGTTGGGGGTGTAGGCAGTGGGGTCAAAGTCAAAGCTCAAGGGCAGCGATGACGACTGCTTGGCGTAGAGTTTATAGCGGCTGTCCACTAGCGAAAATAGGGCGCTAAACTCCCCCACCGTCTCCGATGACCCCAGCAGCAAAAAACCGTCGGGCTTAAGCCCGTAGTGAAACATGGGCAGCACCTTGCTTTGCAACGCCGCCCCAAAGTAAATCAACACATTGCGGCAGCTAATTAAATCCAGCCGCGAAAAGGGCGGGTCGGTGATTAAATTTTGGCAGGCAAAAACGCACAGCTCCCGCACCACTTTGTTGATTTGGTAGCCACCGTCAGCGGGCACAAAAAACCGCTGCAACCGCTCCGGCGACACATCGCTGACCTGGCTGGGCGAGTACCAGCCAAAGCGGGCCACCTCAATGGCCAACTCGCTGACATCGGTGGCAAAAATTTGAATCGGCGGGCTAGCGCTGTGGCGACCCAGGTACTCCAGCAGGCAAATGGCAATGGAGTAGGCCTCTTCGCCGGTCGAGCAGCCCGCTACCCAAATGCGCAGGGGTTGGTCGGGGTTGCGTTGGCCCTCTTGGGCCACTCGTTGAGTATCGCGCAGTAGAGCCGGAAACACCATTTGCTCCAGAGCCGTAAACACCTCCCGATCGCGGAAAAAACTGGTCACACCAATCAAAATTTCCTGGTGCAGCGCCTGCACCTCTTTGGGGTTAGCCCGCAGGTACTGACCGTAGCTCTCTAGGCTTTCTAGATGGTGCAGGGCCATACGGCGAAAGATGCGCCGTTTCACGGTGGTGGGCTTGTATTGGGCAAAGTCGACCTTGGTGGCTCGCTTCATCTGGGCGAGAATGGCGGCTAGGGCGTCGGTGCTAGGGTTGCTTTCCTGGGGTGCTGCTGGCTCCGCCGGGCTGGAGATGCTGACATAGGGGTGCTCGCTGAGGCTAGCCAGGGTGTGGGCAATCTCCTCCGGCGGTTGAATGAAATCGACTTGCCCAGTGGCGATCGCCATATGGGGCATGCTGCTAAATTTGGCCGACGCCTCCGACTGCGAAAAGGTGATGCCCCCCGCCGCCTTGATCGCCTCCAGGCCCAGGGTGCCATCGCCATCGGCCCCCGAGAGCACCACGCCAATGGCTTTGGTGCCCCGCTCCTGGGCCAGGGCGCTAAAGAATCTGTCGATGGTGTGGCTGCCGGTGCGCGATCGCGGTCGGGGTTGCAGCCGCAGCTCGCCCGCCACAATGGTCATCGCCGCATTGGGGGGAATAACGTAGACCTGGTTGGGGGCGATCGCCACCCCATCGGTCACCTCCAGCACTGGCATCTCGGTGGTGCGGCCCATGATTTCGCTCAGCAGGCTGGGCTGGCTGGGGTCGAGGTGCTGCACCAGCACAAAGGCCATTCCCGTGGTGGCGGGCAGATGGCTAATCAGTTGGGTAAAGGCCTCTAGCCCTCCCGCCGATGCCCCAATCGCCACCACCGGGAACAACTCTTCTGACTGGATAGAGACTGGTGGGGCGTCATCGGCGGGAGGCGGGAGAAGCATACTTAGGGTGAGCTGTGGCTAAAACTAATTGTGCTGAGCACCGATCTGAGTCATTTTAGATACAAACAGTTTGAGACAAACAGTTAGATACAAACAGTATGACGACTCAGCTCCCCATTGCGATCGCGACGTTTGTCTAGCTGGGCTGGACTCTCTCTGTTGCAGCCGCTAGCCAATTGAGACCGGTGAGCTAACCCAAACAACGCTAAACTGGTCAGTAGATTGCCTGCTTGAAACGTCGGCATCATTTTCCACCCATTTAAACTAAAGATTAAACATCAGTCTGTCATCCTAAAAGAGACTCTCGCTCCATGGTCAGATCATAAAATACCCAGCCAAGATCAGCTGATATTGCCAAAGATTCGCCTCTTCAACAATATTTTCTGATCTTGGGCGTCGTATTTCTGGCTGAGGCTAGTTTTTAGAAAATCCATTTCAACACAACTTAGCCTGGAGGCTTTTAACTATGTCATCTTCTCTAACCAAAGGCACTCTCGTTACGATCATTGGTGAAGCTGTTCTGCAAAATCGGCTGATCAATCTACTCACCGAACTGCAAGTCTCGGGCTACACCCTGGTACCCGCCCAGGGCGCTGGCAGCCATGGTAGACGCATGGGTGATATTGCTGGCTATAACACCAATATTGAGCTTAAAACCCTAGTCTCCGCCGACCTCTCCAACCAGCTCATTGAAGCCTTAAAACCCTTTCAAGACACCCATGCCCTGATTGTCTTTCGCCAAACTGTAGAAGGCTTGTTTGATTGAAAACTGGGCTTGCGTCTCCTGTAGCAAGCTTAGTTTTCACCCCTGTCTCGGCCCGCAGTGGCTCTAATATCCAATCCGAGTTCCATACCCCCGAGACCAACCGGTTAACCCGTAGGGGCGTTGGCATAGCCTGGCCGGAGGCCTTACTGCCCTTCGCCCAGTAGAATCGGGGGTAGCCAAGTAGGATTGGGGAGCTGTGGAAGGTTTTGGCTCTCGTTACCACAATGCTGATGCCCAGAACAAACACCAACAGCGCGGCAAATAGGGTGTTGGCCAGGGGGAGGTGGAGAGATGAGGGTTAGGTCAGTAGGGGGCTGATCAGCACGCCGAGGAAGGCGATCGCCCCGAGTCCGGTGAGGATGTAGGCTACCACCAGGGCAGGGGATTGGCGGGATTGGTAAACCAGGTCGTTGCGCTGGATGCGTTTGAGTTGGCGTTGGTGGTCGAGGGCGGCAAACAGCATGGCAAAGGTGCCTAGAGCTACGAAGGACAGGCCCAAAATGCGCGACAGCCGTAGCGGGTTAACGGCATCGCCCAGGGCTTGGTAGATGGCGGCCACAATGCGTTCAATTCCAAAGCCAAACCCAATGAGCGCGAGGGATGTGCGAATCCAGGCCATTAGGGTGCGTTCTTCGGCGGCGCGGTTGCGTTCTTTGGCGAGTTCGGTGGCGGGGTTGTTGGGTGGGGTCATGGGGAATAGGGGGTAAGGGGGTAGGAGCAGACCGGTGGGTCTGCCCTCTATTCTCGGAACAAATGGGGATTATGATCATGCCACCCCAAAAAGCTGCGATCGCCATGACAGATTCAAGGCCTCAAAACCCGATTAATACGACTAATGAATTGGCGAAGGAACGCAATCGGGCGGCGGCGGAACGAACCATTAATGCCTGGTTGGGAATCTGCCTCAGTTTGATCGGTTTTGGGGTTGCCTTTGACCAAATTTTTCGCAGTTTGCGACGGCGATTTCCTAATCTGGAACCGGCCATCACCAAGGAGACAGCCACGCTGATTGGCATGGGATTTGTAGGGTTGGGGCTGGTGTTGTTGGGCATAGCGTTGATTCAACATCGGTTAGCCGTAAACAGTATTGAGCGGCCCGACTATTTGATGCTGTCGGTGGGGGCTTTGAACCGGGTGGTGGTAGTCGGCATTGTGATGTTGGGGCTAGCTGGTCTGGTAGCCACGCTGTTTTTGATTTAAAAGCACTTGATTCAGGATGACTGGCGGGGAAGCCCCTCTCCTCTGGTGGGCGGTACCCACCCGCCAACGGAATCATCGCAGCACCTCCAAGGTCATAGTTGTAGCCCCAACCAAAGGAAGGCCAGGGTGCCTACGACCAGCACCGCCAGGCCGGTCGTGCTCCCTAGGGCTGGACGGGGGGTATAGCGATACACCGGAGCCTGCAGCCGCTGCATTTCTCCTTGATAATCGCGGATGGCGAGGGCCAGGGTGACAACGCCCAGGCCCACCAACAGCAGGCTGAGGCCGTAGGCCCAAAGGTCGATAAAGCGTCCAGCCGGAGCAATGGCGCTGACCACTTGATCAATCCCTACCCCGAAGCCGATTAGGGTGAGACTGCTGCGCGCAAAGGATAGCAGGGAGCGATCGGCGGCCAGGTGGTTGCGATCGCGAGCAAGTTCGTCTTGGGGGTTAAAATCAGGCATCGGACCGATTAGGGCTGAGAAAAGTGGGATTTGGCATCATCTTGAGGAATTTCCGTCAATTCCGTGGGGCAGGCTAGCCAAATAGTAGGGAATAGTTGGAGGCGATCGCCCGTTCGCGCAACTCCAGTGGAGCCTCCATAGGGTTTAGCCGCCTTGGGAGGGTGGGGTGAGAGATAGCGATCGCTCCCAGTCCTGCACCGCCTCTAGGGATTGGCCCGTGGTTTCAATGCGGAAGCGGTAGGTAAGTGCTGCCGCCAGCCCACAGATCACCGCCAAGCCCATCAGTAAGGGCGAAATCCCCCAGGATTTGGCCGCAATGGGCAGCACAAAGGTGCCCAGCACCGCCCCCGCCTTGGCAAAGGCCGCCGCAAACCCGGCCCCCGTGGCCCGCAGGTGAGTCGGAAACACCTCTCCCGAGAGTAAAAAGGTGGTGGCATTGGGGCCAGCATTCATCATCAGGTTGAACACTACAAACCCAGCCAACACCAGCCCTGTTGCGGCCCCCTGATCTGGCGAGACTAACCCCGAAGCGGCCAGCAGCAGCAGCCCCACCGCCATGCCCCCAAAGCCGATGATTTGAAGGCGAATGCGCCCCAGGCGATCCACTAGGGCCACGGCACCGAGAAACCCGACGATCAAAAACACATCCACCAGCGCCGCCCCTTTGGCCGCATTCATCTCCTGCACCATGAAATTAGTTTCCGTAGACAGGGCCAGCATGGCGATAATGGCCGGGGTAAAAATGCCGATGCCGTAGGTGGCAATATCTTGCAAAAACCATGGCAGGGAGGCCAGCAGCGTACTGCGCCGATGGAGCGGGGTAAACAGCGTGGCCAGGGTTGTGGGCTCGGTCTCTGGGGGCGGTTCACCCTCAGCTGTAATGACGATCGCGTCTCCCAAAAGTTGGCTGGCGGCTGCCGAAGCCTTGTCATACTCACCCCGGCTAATGTAGTACCGTGGGCTTTCTAGCTGAACGCTCAGCCGCACCGCCGCCACTAGAACTGCCAAGAGTACCCCCACCCCTAGCATCCAGCGCCAGGCATACTGCACCGCCATGGGTTCCGGATCGGGATAGAACACCTGGTACAGAGATATGACCACCACTCCGGTCAGCGCCCCCAGCATGGCCCCCACCGCCTGAAAGGTAAAGGCTCCAATCACCAATCGCCCCCGGTAGCGGGCGGGGACATTTTCGGTGATGTAGGCGACGCTGATCGGGTAGTCGGCCCCGATCGCCACCCCTACCAGAAAGCGAAACGCAATCAGCGAAGCGACATTCCAGGCCAGGGCCGTGCCTGCCGTCGCCACCACAAACAGCAGCACATCGACAATTAGCATCGGTTTGCGCCCCACCCGGTCAGTAATTGGCCCCAGGGTGAGGGAACCCACCAGGGAACCCACCACCGCTGCCGTAGCCACCGCCCCCAGGGTGGTGGCATCCAGGCCAAAATCTCGCTTCAGGAAGGGAAGGGCGACCCCGATCACAAAAAAATCAAACCCGTCTAGAGCAATCAGCCCCGCCGAGAGCACCCAGAGCAACGCCATAGCGCGGGTCAGGGAGGCGTTATCCAACCGCTGTTCAAAGGAACCGGGAGATACCGTTGCGGTCATCGCTCAATAGTTCCTCAAATCAAAAACTCTACGAGTTTATCGCTCACGTCGAGGGGGCGTCTCGCAGCCTTGTGGATTAACAGCAATGTCAGCGCTCGGCAGACCGTGGCCCGCTAGCCCTGGGTCTGATACCAAATCCAACTCACAAAACCCCGATTCCCAAAAGGCCAACCCCTAGGGGCGCGTGGCATGCGTCCTGCTGAACCGGGGGTGGCTCACTACCGCCAGAGTTCACCCCCGCGCCCGCAACGGCAACGACTGAGCCCAACTCCAAACCTACCGCCCCGCCAACTCAATCTGTTGGCACCGTTGAGTCAGCGATCGCGGAGTAGACACAGAGCAAGGCTGAACTTGTAGTCGGATCAACTCAATCTTCGGGAAACGTTAGGCGGCAGATATTCTACCTAGCGGTTCCAAAGCGGCAGCAGCCTTGACCCAGATTTGGCCCCATTGTCAAATGGGCAAAATGCCTATTGCCACTAAAAGCCGATGGCGGGATTTGAACCCGCGACCGCTCGATTACGAATCGAGTGCTCTACCACTGAGCCACATCGGCAAGCAAGAGATATTCACAGTCAATTAGTATAGCAGCGCAGGGCGATCGCAGGACCGAGCCCTTTTCAACTTTGTTTGAAGAAAGGGCTCAAAACACCTGCCGGCTAAATCCTGTGGGGTTTGAGCTTGGCTGCTTAGCCCCTCAGTCTTTTTCAATGTATTTGCGGACGCTGTTGAGATCGATGTAGCGATCTGTGGCATTCCGCAGTTCGCGGGCAATCATCCCTTCCGTCGAGACCACTGTGATGTGGGTATTTTTCGATCGCAGTAGTTCAATGGCTCGTTCGAAGTCGCCATCCCCACTAAATAAAACCACTTCATCGTATTGATCGACCGTGTTAAACATGTCGATGGCAATTTCAATATCAAGGTTGGCTTTTTGGGAATATCGTCCTGAAGTATCGTCGTAGTATTCTTTGAGGATTTTAGTACGAACGGTATAGCCTAAGCTGATCAGGGCATCTCGAAAGCCTCGCTGGTCTTGGGGGTCTTTGAGGCCGGTATACCAAAAGGCATTGACTAGGGTAGCGCCTCCGTCTAATCCTAGGAAATACTCCAATACTCGTTTGGGGTCAAAAAACCAGCCATTTTTTTGCTGAGCATAGAACATATTATTGCCGTCTACAAATATAGACAGCCGCTTTAAACCGTACCTGTTAGACATAAAAAAACTAAGAGTAATTAAATTGATCAGTTTTCTATAGACATTTGAGATGAAGCTGGTTTCTTAACCCAAACCAGCCAACGAACTAATGATGAAGCAGACTAACCTCCTCAGGTAAGCATCAAGGGTAAGAGTTTAGCGGGTTCTCTTTGAAAAAGCTAGAGAGTGGCCTTAGCTAGCCGATGCTGCCTGACAACGCCTTGCCCTAAACACCACTAGCACCCGAGGCCAAGGATAAATGCAACAGCTGAAAACTGATGAGCGATCTAGGGGACGAGCTAGCCTTAGAGCTGATAGGAGCAATGTTTAGATCAGGGCTCTAGCCCGTGAACTCAGATGAACCTAATGTCAAAGGTAGGCCTAAGTAAGCTTAAGACTTAGCGGACAACATCAGCCAAAGACCATTGGATTAACCACAAAAATAGATGTCCCAGACTTTTATAGCTGTTTTAGTCAAAAATAAAATAATCAATTAACCCATACTTTAAATATCTGCTACCTCGCAAAATTTGAAATGGTAATCCACTAAATCAACTATCTTACATATTAAGAACCCAATAACATAGGGATCTCCTTGCCATTATAGGCGATCATCATCACTCCTGGAATGCAGTGTCTGAGCTACTGGCCAGCGTTCGCTTTTAGCGTAGTCTGGAGCGCTGGGGGCAGGTTTTCTAGAAAGGTGTAGCCCGTTGCTATCTCAATGCGCTGGATCGAGGTTTGATAATGACGCCAGTCTGACACCACTTGATTTGTGTTGGGCAGATCTACAGCAATGATTTGGGTGTCGCCACTGACCTCTAGGCTGCCATCGCTAAGCTGATCGTAGACCACCACGATTTTCCATAGACGCGAGGGGATGGCGATCGCCCGGTTGCCCACATCACCTTGGCTACCATAGGCCCCGGCAAAGACATGCAGGCTGCGATCGTATTGATAGACGAGCGATCGCCCGTATTCTTCCAGTTCTCGCCAGGGGCCACGGTTGTTTTCGGGGGCCTGGGGCATGATATTGGTCATTAAAAATGTGGCGGCGTTATCGGCCACGGTGCGGGTGCGATCGCCTGAGGGCACCACATGGCCACGATCGTAGCCACTGCCCCGGTAGTCGTTAGGGGTAACCTGATAAAATCCGGCGGGCAGTCCACCGTCGGGGCGAAAGTTGTCTTGACGCCCCACAGAGCCAAGCCAGGCGGCATCGACCTCCCAACTGGCCCAGTTCAACCCGTTGCGATCGCGGTTATAGCTGAGAACATACTGATCCCGCTGAATTAAGTAATTGTTGGGGTTGGTAGTAGCCGCCTGGCTAGGATTGCCCAGCGCCAGGTGCGGGTTAGTTGAGGCTGGCGCTGGCGGATCGGAGGGTGGCAGCACCGTGGGCAGTCGCTCACAGGCCTGACCATTGCCGTCACCATCGAGGCCGTAGGGGTCGCCTGCAAAGGCGTCTAGCACCGCTTGCGCCTGGGCCTGGGCGGCAAAATCGCCGCAGTTGCAGTCATCGTCGACGCAGGGGGGTAAGGTCGAGAGGTCGACAGGGGTGCGCCAACGAGTGACGAGCAGTAGATCACCACAGCCAGCCAGACCGAGGCCCAGGGCCAATAACGCGAGCGATCGCCGCCAAAAACGCAGTCGATAAACAGCCATAGCTCTCCAACCGGTAAAACAGCCCAGCAACTTAATCCGAAGTCGTACAAAAGTACTGCAAAGCAGGCGCGATCGCAACTCTCAAGCCGCTAGACCTGGAGTTATAGCCATAGTCACCGGGTTAGGACATCCAGAAACCGAATGTTCGAATGTTCAAACGTTCTTAGGAGAAATGTCTTAACCGGACTGGCTACAGCGATAAATCTGCCGACCAAAGCCAGGGCAAAGGTTGCGGAAGGGCTCAATAGCGTTAACAATGTGAAACGTGGCCCGACCAATCCCCCTGCCTGGCATAGGGATGCTTAATCCAGAGCGGGTGAGGGGGCAAGTGAGGCCAGAGGCCATAGAAATCGCGGAAAGTTTCGGTTTCAACGCTTTTACCCATTCACTACCAGGATGATTATGCTCAATCAAGCAATTGCCAAGCTACAGGCATGGTTCCCCGCTGCTGAGGTACACGCCCACTGCGATGGCCCCTGCGGCGTTTACGACCCGTCTTCGGCTCGGGTAGCCGCCGAAGCGGTGCTGTCAATGACCAAAAAACTAGTCGATCTAGAGCAGCCCACCAGCGGCGACAAGGCGGCTTCTGTGGCTTACCACAACACCTTTGCCCGCTTTACTGCCATTAAAGAAGAGCAGGCCCAAATCGCCAAAGACGAACTGCTGGTTCTCTGGACCGACTACTTTAAGCCTGTACACCTAGAGCAGTTCCCCGACCTGCACGACACCTTCTGGAAAGCCGCCAAGCTCTGCTCGGCCTGCAAAGTAGAGGTCAGCGTACAGCACGCGACCGAACTGATGGAAGCGGTGCAGAAGGTCCACACAATGTTTTGGGCTACCAAGAACCGCGATGTCTCTTGGTACACCGCTAGCTAGTTAAGCTTAGCTGGAGGAGAAGGGATAGAGCCATCCAAGCTTAGGTGGCTCTATCCCTTCTCCGTTTTGTACCTCAACGTTGTGGCTTAACGTTCCGGTTCGTTGCTAGTGAATCATGCTTTTGCCGTTACTCCGCCGTCGCAGTTGCGCCGCAGTCAGGTCACCGATGTAGTGCTGTGGCTACTGCGTCAGCGGCGGCGGTTGCGCGTAGTTGGCGAGTCCATGCTGCCTTTGCTAGAGGCGGGCAGCGAAGTTTTGATCGATCCCACCGCCTATCGTCAACAAGTACCCCAACCGGGAGACTTGGTGGTGGCCCGCCATCCCCGCCAACCAGAGCTATGGCTGATCAAATGGGTGGTGTATGTGGATGCTGACGGCTGTTTCTTAAAGGGGCTCAACGCAGCAGCCAGCACCGACAGCCGTGACTTTGGCCTGGTTGCCCAGACCAATATTTTGGGTCGGGTAGTCTGTCGATTTCCGTGAGAACAGCGAGGGTGGGTGAATGGTAGTCAAAGATAGCCATCGTCTTTGTATGGCCATAGTCACCTAGGTTAGAACATCCAAAACCTGCAGAACGTTTGAACGTTTGAACGTTCTAGAGATAAATGTCTTAACCAGACTGGCTACAGCTATACCACGGCCAACATTCCCAGCCTTAGGCGGTTTCCAGGAAAGAAGATACCAGCCTCAATCCAGTGACTGTAGCCGCTGTATGATGGGCACTGCCCACCCTTAAAGAAACCATTTTTCAAAAGTCCCTTAGCTTAGTGGGCATTGCTGAGAGACTCACCAATGCGGCTCCGCCCCAGGGAACAGAGGCGACTCAACCGGCGTTTATAACAGCACGTTACGATTTTTCTCGCGCTGATTCACCTAACTCTCCCTACACTGCCCCTAGAGCCCTATTCTGCAACGCTCTCAGCCTTTGTATCGCAACATTACAACGGCGAAAAAATAGCGTCGCTGAAAGAATAGTTCACACCAGTAGCCAGCAAAGTTAGCTAGGCTGAAATCATTGATAAATAAAGAACTCAGCTGAATAGCGAGTGCTTCATCCCGCTTCACTCATCATCATTTCACAAGGCATACATTGATGAATACCCTGTCTAACCCTGCCGCTGCTCGGCCCACCCGCTGGGTGGGAGCGGTTTTGTTTGCGCTGATGTTTTGGTTCAGCAGCAGTCTGCTGATGGATTTTGTCATTATGCCCGGTTTGTTTGTGGGGGGCATGATGAGCCAGCCTGACTTTGGCTCGACGGGCTACGCCATGTTTTGGGTGTTTAACCGTTTAGAACTACTGTGTGCCGGAGTCATTTTGACCGGGCTGTTGGTAGCTCGCCAGTCTCGCCCCCAGCGGCCTGTTGTCGCTAGCGGCCTACGCAGCCGCTGGGCCATGGAGCTAGGCCTAGGCCTACTGGCAGTGACCCTAGTGCTCACCTACGCCGTGGCCCCGGCCATGGGTGCCCTGGGCACCGCCCTAGACCCCTTTGCCACCACCCTTGAAGTGCCCGCCGCCATGAACCAAATGCACGGCCTCTACTTTGGCCTTGAAGCCCTAAAACTGCTGGGCTGCGGTGCCCTGCTGAGCCTACTCTACGGCGACCTCAGCCGGGCTGAGGAGATTTAAGCGCTCAGTCCTGTCTCGGCTAAGCCAGCCCTAGGATGCTTCTCTAAGGAAGCCCCTGGGGCTTTTTGTTGCTGGGTTCTATACTAAATCCTGTTTGGTTAACCCCCGGTTCGGCAGGGCGCATGCCATGCGCCCCTACGGTTGGCTGGTTGGATATTGGGGGTATGGAATTCGGATTCGGTATTAGAGATGGTTGTTGACCAAGCTTTGGCGGGGGCTAACGGTGCGGCTCTGGCGAATTTGCTCGTAGAGCTGACGCTCGCTGTCGCTGAGGCTAGCGGGTGGGGTGATCACAACTTTGATCAGCAGGTCGCCGCGATCGCCCTTGGGGCGAGGCCAGCCCTTCCCCCGCAGCCGCAGGCTCTGGCCCGAGCGAGTGCCTGCCGGTAGGTTCATAGTCACGCTGCCATCGGGGGTGGGCACATCAATTTTGCCGCCCAACACGGCTTCGTCGGGGGCAATGGGCACCTCAGCGGTGAGGCTATCGCCTTCTAGCTTAAAGAAGCTGTGAGTATCGAGCTGCACGACTAGATAAATATCGGCGGGCTGCTTGGTGTAAGGGTTGAGGGGGCCTTTGCCCTTGAGTCGAATTTTGCTGCCCTGTTTTGCCCCTGGGGGAATGCGCACCTCAACATTGTCATTGCCAATGCGTAGTCGCTTTTGGGCTCCGTGGAAGGCTTCACTAAAGGTGAGGCGAATGGAGGCCTCCTGATCAAAGGATTGACCGACACTGGGGTCATAGCCAAACCCTGCCCCGCTCGGCCCGCCTGCCGGGGTGCCGTAGGGGTAAGTGCGGCCACTGCCGCCAGAGGTGGCAAAGCGGCCCAGCAGTTCGTTGATAAACTCATCGAAGCTGCCATAGTTGCTAAAGTCAAAACCGCCCATGTCGCCCGGGCTACCGTAGGGGGTGCCGGCCCCAGCCCGGCTGGCCTGCTGCCAGTATTGCCCATACTGGTCATACTTCTTCCGCTTGTCGGGGTCAGAGAGCACCTCGTAGGCTTCACTGACCTCCTTAAACTTGGCCTCGGCGGTTTTGTCGTTGGGGTTAACGTCGGGGTGGTACTTGCGGGCTAGTTTGCGAAACGACTGCTTAATATCGTCGGCATCCGCGGTGCGGCTAACCCCCAACACGGCGTAATAGTCTTTAAAGCCCGTAGCAGCCATTCCCGTCCTCCTATAAACCTGCGCCTAATCTTGCTCTGCAGAGCGATTTTATTGTAGTCAACTCTGGCCCTGAGGGTCGCAGCGGGTGCGGCTAAAGCCAGGGCAGACAACGCTCAATCTAGTTGTGGCTCAAGCCTAGCAAACCTAGGGTTAGAGCGGGGTTCGGTTTTCCAGGTTGTTGGGGGTAAGGTTCCCCGCGGCTAAGTAGGAAGGCTCAATTAAATATAAACCCCGCGTAGGATGGGCAAAGCATCGCGTGCCCATCATCAGGGCGATGGGCACGGGTATGGCCCTTTGCCCCATCCTACGTTTAATTGCAACCACCGATTTAGCTTAGACCCATCAGGGCATCGAGTTCGGCGTAGTCGGGCGGGGTGGTGTCGATGGCGGTACCCTGGCGCAGCACCCTGCGATCGCCCTGGGGCCGCGACAGCAGCTCGCTAAAGCTGCGAGCTTTGAACAGAACTAAATCGGCGGGGCGACCTACCCCGATCAACCCAGCCTCTAGACCCATAATTTTTGCTGGGGTGCGGGTTACCGCCAGGGGCCAGTCGCCGATGGGGCGATCGAGCTGGCCAATACGAACCGAATGGGTAAACACCTCCACCATGTCGTGGTCGCCGTAGGCAAAAAAGGCATCGCGGCAGTTGTCGCTGGCTAGGGCGACGGCCACCTCAAACTGGCGCAGCTCGGGCAGTAGGGTAACCCCTCGGTAGCGGGGCATGGTGCCGGGCTGTCGGTCTTGCAGATAGAGATTGCACAGGGGTAGGCTGACGACGCTAATGTCGGCGGCTTTGAGCCGAGCGAGGGTAGATTGGGCGCGATCGCTGGCCTGTACCGACAGACTACAGCAGTGACCGCAGTTAACCCGGCCCCTAAACCCTCGCCGCAGCTTGGTTTCGGCTACGATGCGCAACCCCTCGGCCTCGGGGTCAAGGCTCTCATCGACATGAAAGTCGAGGTCTAGCCCCCGAGCTTCAGCCAGGGCAAAGGCGCGATCGATCTGGGCTTCAATACCGGGTTGGGGGTAGATTACGCCGCCTAGAATACCGCCGTAGCGGGCAACGGTATCGGCCAAGGTCTCGGCGGCGGGGTCATCGTAGTAGTCCATCGACACCAGGGACACGGCTTGGAGGGCAATTTTGCCTGCCCACTCCTGCCGCAGCCGATCAAACACCGCAAAGCTAATGTCGGCCTGCCCATTGAGGGCATCTAAATGGGTGCGCACCGCCTGGGTGCCGTGGGCATAGCTACACCGCAGCCCAAAGTCCATGCGAGGGTAGAGGTCGGCGGCGCTCCAGTGGCGCTGGTCGGCGCTGGCGGCCGCTAGGGCTGAGTCAAAGGTGCCGTCGGGGTTGGGGTGGCGAAACCAGGTTTGGCCTTTGTCAAGGTGGGTATGGCAGTCGACAAAGCAGGGCCATACTAGACCCTGGCGCAGGTCCCAGGCCGGTTGCGCTGGGTTCAGGGCCTGACTGGCGGGCACAATCGCCGCAATGCGTCCATGCTCAATTTCTATATGGGCAGCCACTAGATCTTCGGAAACGGGTGGGGCGGCTAAGGCTGCGATCGCCGTCTTCCAGGGCACCGAGTCATCTAAGCAGACCAGGGGCAATCGGGCGTTTTTTAGCCAGTAGTGATCGGCAGAATAACGCAAGAACTCGGGCAAGGCAGTGGAGGTCATGGGGTTTAGATCAACAGGTGTTTAGGGTAACTCAGGTTGAGCCTCAGGCTCCCTAGATGGGTTAGGCACATTACCCCCTGGCCCAGAGCCAAAGCTAAGCCCCTAGCCGTGGCTAAATGGCATAGATCACGATTCTAAGAGCGCCAGGGCCTGCTGCAGCTGCTCTTTAACCGCCGCTGCCGATCGCTCTAGGGCCGCCTGCTCTGTCGGGGTAAGCGACAGTTCTAGAATTGCTTCAATGCCGGTCTGGCCTAGACGACAGGGCACTCCCAGACAGAGATCTTCTAGGCCGTACTGGCCCGTGAGGTGGGCAGCCAGGGGCAAAATTCGCCGCTGATTGCGCAAGATGGCCTCGACCATCACACAGGCAGAAGAGGCTGGGGCATAGTAAGCCCCTCCCTGCTTGAGCAGTTGCACAATTTCAGCGCCACCGTTGCGAGTGCGATCGATTAACGCCTGCAAGCGGGAGGCCGGCATCAGCTCAGCCACCGGAATGCCGCTGACGGTGGTGTAGCTGGGCAGAGGCACCATCAGGTCGCCGTGGCCACCCAACACCATCGCCGAGACATCCTGGGGAGGCACCCCCAACTCCCAGGCAATGAAGGTTTGGAACCGGGCCGAGTCGAGCACCCCGGCCATGCCCATGACCTGCTGAGGCGGCAAGCCGCTAACCCGCCAGGCTAAGTAAGTCATCACATCGAGCGGATTGGTAACTACAATTACGCTGGCCCCAGGTGATACGGCCAGCGCCTGGCGCAGAGTATCGACCACAATCTTGCCGTTGACCTGGGTAAGGTCGTCGCGGGTCATGCCGGGGCGGCGGGGCAGCCCAGCGGTAATTACCACAATGTCTGAGTTGGCGGTGTCTTGGTAGTCGTTGGTGCCCACAATGGTGCGGTTGTGGCCCTCGCTGCCCGCCGCCTGGGAGAGGTCAAGGGCTACCCCCTGGGGGCGCCCAGCCACAATATCGACCAGCACGACATCGGCCAGGTTACGTTCGAGCAAGCGCTGGGCTAATGTGCTACCCACGTTGCCAGCCCCGACTACGGTGACCTGGCTAGAACGGCGGGGCAGAGGCAAGGCATTGGTCATGGCGGTACGGGGTCTAGGTGGGTGCTTTGGGTGCCCTTAGCCTACCAGGGAACCTGGATCAGGCCGAGCGATATTGCCGATCGCCGGTTAAGTGCTAGACAATTCAGCCTTAAGCTGTTGTGATATAGATCACAGCGAGGTGTGACAGCTCTACGATAATCCTGTGATTGACTACAACTTTTCACAATAAACACTGACACTTCATAGTTGGTCTATGAACGACCTCAGATAAATAAGGGATGCTAGAGTAAGGCTCCCAAACTTGTTCCTGTTATGAAAAAAGTCACGGCTTTATCCAGTTCTTTACCCTCTGGGGTACCGGCCACTATGGAAACCAACCCAACGGTTAATGAGCACAATGCCCTAATAACCGATATTGCTGTATTTCCAGATTGTAATACTCGTCTTTTTAATGCTGGTGAAACTATTTTTTCAGAGGGCAATTCTGCCGATAAAGCCTATATCATTGAGTCTGGCTATGTCGAAATTTTTGTTGGCACCGGCCATGATTCTCTTCAACTCAATGTGTTAGGTCCCGGCGATTTTTTTGGAGAGATGGGCATTATTGATGCCTCGACTCGCTCTGCCTCGGCCAAGGCCATTGGCCCCTGCCGTTGCATTGTGGTGTCAGCCGCCCAGGTGGCAGAGCGCATTGAGTCATCATCGCCCATGGTGCGGTTGCTCCTTGCGGTGTCCCTTCACCGCAATCGTGCCTACAACGCCTATCTCAAGACCTTGACCAATCCCCATATTGGCTTGCCCAGACCAGCTGTACCTGAGACGGCCTACGTGAGAAGCCAGCAGTACCAGCAAATTTTAGACGACATTAAGCTAGAGTCGGACCTACAAAGTGCGGTGCGGAATGACGAACTCTCGCTGGTGTATCAGCCCCTTTTAGATTTAAACACGCGCAAAATTGTTGGGTTCGAATCGCTGCTACGATGGCCCTGCCCCCAACGCGGTATGGTGGCCCCTCAACAGTTCGTTGCCTTGGCCGAAGAGACCTCGCTAATTTTGCCCATGGGCGACTGGATTTTAGAGCATTCCTGCGCCGATCTGCGTCACTTTCAACATCAGTTTGATTACTTAGGTTTAGAGCACAGCGACTTTTTTATTAGTATCAATATTTCAGCTAGACAGTTTCAACAGGCCAATTTCTTTGATCGACTTCTGGCCTGTACCCACCGCCATGGAGTAAATGCCCAACAGATTAAGTTAGAGGTCACAGAGCGGATCTTTTTAAACGAGATTGAGGCCATTGATGCGATCGGAAAATGCCGCGCCGCTGGCTTTGAGGTCTCGCTCGACGATTTTGGCACGGGCTACTCTAGCCTCAATTACCTAGAGCGCTGTGAGATTGACTGTTTGAAAATTGATCGATCGTTTATTCACAAGCTGTGCACCAGCGATCGCGCCAAAATCTTGGTCGGCTCAATTATCGACATTGCCCACCAGCTAGGCTTACCCACCGTGGCCGAGGGCATAGAAACCCCGGCCCAGATGGCGACCCTGCAAACTATGGGCTGCGACATTGGCCAGGGCTTTTTGTTTAGCCACCCCCTACCGCTGGCCGAGGCCTTGGCTCTGGTCAGTCAACCCCTGGCCTTAGGTGGCTTTGATCAGGCCTAGCTATCGCAAAGATTGAGTCTCAGCTCAATCTGCTATAGCCAGCGATATAGACCGTTCCCGTCTACAGAGGCAGGAGACTTGGCTCAGCGCTGGGGCGTTCGCCCAACGGCTAGGGCTACCTGGCGGGTAGGCAGCACCCCTCGTTGGGCCAAGTATTCCTGTAGCTGGCGGGGTTTCATCCAGCACAGGTCTTTGGCTAGTTCTTGCACCTGGTGAGATCGCCCATAGGTGCCCGCCGCGCATTCGCGCAAAAGACCCAAAATTTGGGGCTCTGCCACCAGCACTAGGGTGTTTAGATCGTAGTGGACCATGAGATGGTCTATCTGAGCCCCAATGGCCAGGGCAAAGCGGCGTTCAAACTCAACCAAGTGATTGCTCCGGTGATCGTCGTAGCTGTGGCCACGGCTGCCGTTCCCCCGATTGCGACCGGTTTTGGTGTTGGCCCACAGATCTTGCCCGGCCATTTCAATGGCGGGGTTGAGCAATTCACCGCGCTCCATCAAATCGGGGCCAGATTCTAGCTCCGGTGCCGCTAGGGGTTCTAAGCTGAAGAAGCAAGCCCTGGCACCATCGACTACGGCTACGAGAAAGCGAGTCATAGAATCTCCCATTGCTATGGATGTGCTATCGATCCTAACAAGCTGGCGATCGCTCTGGCAGGACACCCATAAAGGTTAATTTCTATTCAAAAAGGGTTAAAAAGCGGTGCTACAAGGGTGGCTGTCGGTGATTGTCAATGCCGTTTGGTGTTGATTTGAGTGGTGTTTTACGACTGAATGTAACGTCGAAGTTTTGCCATGGAGGGTAACCCAGGTCATTCTGAACGCTTTTGTCGGCCCAGGGCCTTAGGAAACAACCCATGGTTAACCCGGATTCCCGTAAAAACGGAAATGCCTGCCGCTAGAGCCATAGCCGATATCTTTAGGACGTTTGGTTTGCAATGATCCCTATCTGTCATTCCTGTGGCAATGGGAATCTATTTGAGGTGCATCTGGGGGCATAACCTTATATCGCCGATGGGGCCACAACCTTACAGCGCGTGACACACTGCAATGCCCCTACAGGGATGTGTTGGCGATCGCGACAATCGACCGCCTGGGGCGATCGTCCCTCTAGTCTTCAGCCACATCTAGGTCGTAGTTTCAAAGGTCGGTTGGGTGGCACGGTAGTAGAGCCCAATGTTCTGCGCTCTAGACAAAAATTAATGCAGCCGAAATACAGAACGAGACAGACTCTTTCCGAAAACAGACTCTCCGGCATCATCAGGCCAATGAACGATTCCCAGATACTTCTCCCCAACCCCATCAAGGAAAGCGTTGTATTTTCCAAATGGAAAGTTCTGGCAGATAATTGCAAAAATGACAAAGGGAAGAAGACAAACAATCAAAAAATACAAAGTGTAGAAATTGAAAAATATAGAGTCAACTACGAAGACGGGGAAATTATTGATAAAAAATTTAGAAACCCTCATGAAGTTAGAATGCAACAAAATAGAAGTAAGCAAAGGAATATAGATCCATACTATTCTTGCTAGTGAAATCACTAAAGAACTCCCAGGCTGTTTTCTGATGGGTTCATCAAAAGATCCTATTATTGAGCCTTTTAGATCTGTCAGGCCTGAGTGAAAAACTTGAATCACGGCTTTGTCGCCGCGAGAAAGATATTCAAAGCTTAGTAGAAGTTCATTGCTAGATTTCAACCTCATCTTGATTTGATTTCTTTCTTCAGAATGAGACAGCAAAGCCTTATCAATAAATTCCCCATGATATAAACACAGTCTAATAGGATCCCCTTCAGCTAAATCACTCTTTCTTATTACTTCCTTTCCATCATTCCAGATTAGTATCAGAGACACTGAAAGGTTTTTGATTTCTTTGTCTTTATACAATATTTTTAGCTCATTAATTTGATATTGAAAATCTTTTATGAGATGCACGGTTTTAATGTCATAGGCCAGTGCTTTTCTTTTTTGTGAATTTTCAATAGTTAAAAACGTTGCAATGAGGCCAATAATTCCTAAGAGAGAGCCAACCCATCCTTGATTAAGAAGCTCTAGTAATTGGTTTATCACAATTTTTGAGTCAAGAGACTATGATTTATACTTTAGCCTTCAATTTGGCTAGAGGATAGTTACTATTTTATGAATCCTTTCATTCCAATAACAATTTATATTAACCTGATGGCCCAAACTCATCAGGTAAATCCTCGATCGCAACCCCCAATTCCCTACACAGTGCCTTCACCTGCGGAATCGTCGGCCTTGGCGTAGCTTCTCCAGTCTCCCAGCGCACATAGGTTCGCAGCGGTATTCCACAGCGGCGAGACAACTCTTCCTGCGTCAGGCCTAGGCGGTCTCTCAGTTGCTTCAGGGCTGACTCTGGCTTGGGCTCTTTTGGGCTGCTTTCTGGCATGTCGAGACATTTCGCCACGACAACAAAACATCTTGACTAAGACAAAATGACATGTCACGATGGCATATAAGTTTTGCGGCTGATTCGTTAGCTCAGTTTCTCACCTTGCAAGGGGATTTTTCTCCCTTTGTTGGCTTCTTGCAGCAAAAGATCCCAGGGTTTTGCAAAAACCCTGGGATCTGGATCCCATCTCGTGGGGGTTTCGCACCCTTCGTGGAGATTCTTGCAGCAAAAGATCCCAGGGTTTTGCAAAAACCCTGGGATCTGGATCCTATCTTGCGGAGGGTTTCGCACCCTTCGTGGAGATGCTTGCGGCAAAAGACCTCCGAGTTTTGCAAAAACTCGGAGGTCTGGATCCCTTTCGTCCCTTATTTACCGATCGCCATGTCGGACTTCATCCCCAACAGCGAAATTTACAGCCAGCCCCCTTCCGACAACCCACCCGGCCCAGAGCCCATTGACCCACGCGAACCCGTGCGCGTCATGCTGATCGGCACCGCCAGCGGCATGGAACTCGTCATCGCCCATCTCCACAGCATCGGCTTTGCCGAACCCCGTGCCTGGAGCAAGCCCCAGCTTGATCCCATCACCGGCCAACCTATCCGCATACTCACCAAATGGATTCGCCGCTGAGCAGGGCAAACACCGCTTTCCCTAAGCATTCTGGCTATAACCAGGCGAATCTATGCGTTTTTGGGTTTTATAGGCCAGTTAAACAGGTGGATCGCTGAGTATAGTGAGGTCATTCGCCGCGTATTACCGTAGGCCCATGAGTACAGACCTTCCCGCACCCCCCGATCGCCGCAGTGAGCTAGTGCAGTTCATTTTGCTGGCGCGCGATCGCGGCACCTCCGACGAGTTCATTAGCAAACTCTTGCGCGACTACGGCTGGCCCTCCCGCGAGGTCGAGCGGGCCTTTTTTGAAGTTTACGAAGGGCTGCTGGGTCGCCCGCTGCCCACACCCCAGGGCGCATCAGCCGAACTGGCGCGCGATGCGTTTTTTTATCTGCTGGCATTTGTCACCCTGGGCATTTGGCTGCAAGCCCTGGGAGAGATGGCGTTTATCTTTATCAACCATCTCATTCCCGACCGTTTGAACAACTACTACAACGACCCGTCGTGGCAGGTGGCCTTTGCTTTGGCTCGCCTGATCGTGGCCTATCCGGTGTATCTGGGGCTAATGCGGCAGATCAACTACGACCTGGCAGCCCACCGCGAAAAGTATTTTTCGGGGGTGCGCAAATGGTTGACGTATCTCACGCTGCTAATCGCCACCATCATTGCCATTGGCGCGGTGATTGCGTTTTTGACCTCGTTTTTGCGGGGCGAGCTGACGCCGCGCTTTTTGCTCAAGGTGCTGGTGGTGCTGGTGCTCGATGGCGGCGTGCTGTGGTACTACTTCGACTGGATTCGGCGCAAGCCTGCCCCTAAGGTTCTCCGGTTAAACCAAGAGAGTTTGGCCCATGAATAGCGAACGTGTGAGTCACAAGACCTTTGATCGAATGTTTACTGGGGCGGCTACGGTGGCGGTAGGGCTAGCGATCGCCGCTGGGTTTTGGGTGCTGGGCACGCCAGGACGGCAGCGCGACATTGCCGCCGATCGCCAGCGATTGCAGGATGTGGCCGCGATCGCCCAGCGCCTTCACGACCGCTACCTAGCGGAGACCAACAGCTTTGAGCTGCCCACGACTCTAGATCCAAACGAACTGAGGAATGACCCGCTGACCAACCAGCCCTACGAGTATGAGCGGCTGGGCGATCGCACCTTTGAACTGTGCGCCACCTTCGACACCGACAGCAGCACCCACCGGCTGAGAAATACCAACTTCAACCCCGACGCCGCCCGTTGGCAGCATCCCCAGGGGCGGCACTGCTTTGAGTTTGAGGTGACCGAGTACCCGGACTTAGCCAATTAAGGCAGCCCTACTCGACCACATCGGTCTCATCGGGTGGGCTACTGGTGACCGCTGCCACCTGGCTAACCAAAAAAACGAGCCGATAGTCGCGCCCCATCTCCCGCGCCAAAAATTCTTCTAATAGCTGTACTTGCGTCGGCGACACCGGCTCTGAGGCCCGTACCGTGAGCGAGATTTCTGGCGGAGTGGTTAGCCAGTTGGTGCTCATATCCACCAGCGTCAGGCGTTGAAAGGTGACGGTGCGATCGAGCAGGGCCGTTCTGACGTTGGCTTCGAGTTGGTTTTGCTGAAGCAGCCGCAGGGTACTTGCTCCCAACGGCAGCACCAGCAAGGCCGTAAACATCAGGGTAATGCCCAGGGGGCGGCGAGCCTGGTGCATCATCGAATAGCCAAACAGAACAAAGGCCACCATGCAGGCCAGGGTAATACCAAACAGGTTGGTCATGTAGAGCAGCAGCGCTCCCAGGCTCAGCTCTAGATTGCCCTGGCCCAGCCATAGGCCAACTACGCAAATCGGCGGCATCAAGGCCACGGCGATCGCCGTACCTGCCACGGTACCTGCGATTTTTGGTTCAACCTTGGCCACCCCAGCCAGCGCCCCAGCCGCCACGGCAATGCCTAGATCTAGCAGCGTTGGCTGAGTGCGGGCCATCACCTCACTGCCAAACTGCACCACCCCGGTCAACCTGCCTAGCGTTGCCGAAATCGTCACCGACAACACCGAGCCGACGATCAGGGCCAAAATGCTCGATCGCATCAATACCCGGTCGGCCTCAATGATGCCAAAGGCGGCCCCCCGAATCGGCAACATCAGCGGGGCAATCAGCATTGCGCCGATAATCACGGCAGTACTGTTGGCCAGCAAACCCAGCGTCGCAATAATGCAAGACCCCACCACCAGCACCAGGTAGTGCCAGCTTAGCTGAGATTCTTCTAGCAGATCGTGCCGCAGTCGACTGAGATCACCCGCCGCTACCACCCGCCGCAGGGGGGCAGCGGTTTGCTCAATCCAGGCCGCAGTGGTCAGCAGTGTATCCCACAGCCACACCTGGGCCATGAGACAGCAGCGGTAGGCCTGTTGCTTGAGTAGCTGTGCCCACCGTTGTAGCTTCGATGAGTTAAATTTCAAAGCTCAGACCTCAAACCACCGGGGCGATCGCCCCTGTTCAACCATAAATACTACCATCGGGCATGGTGGCCCCCGTCAGCGTCACATTGACTAGGGTGGTGCTGCTAATTTCGGCCCGATCTAGAATCGCCTCGGTCAGGTCGGCATCGGTGAGGTCGGCCCGGCCCAGGTAGGCTTCTACCAGAAGGGCTTTGGTGAGAATAGACCGACGGAAGGTGACGCGAGCCAGGTCGGCCCGACTAAAGCGAGCATCGGCCAGAAGACAGTCATCCAGTTGGGCCTGGGCCATGACGGCTCCGGTAAAGTCAGCCCCCTTGGCGCTGACGCCATTGAGGTTGGCCTGGCTGAGGTTGCTGCGGGGAAAGCGGCAGTGGGTAAGATCGGCAGACTCTAGGCAACTGTTGCTGAGGTCGACGTCGCTGAGATTGGCGTTGCGCAGCAGTGCTCCTTTTAGGTTTGCCCCCTTGAGGTTGGCATCGCGCAGCACTGCTTCGCTGAGGTTGGCCCCACTGAGATCGACGTAGGCCAGGTCAGCGCCCGATAAGTTGGTGCCCCGTAGGTCAGCCCGATGCAGCTTGGCCCCCCGCAGGATGGTCGAGTATTTGCGGTTTTCCTGGCGCAGGTTGGCTCCCCGCAGGCAGGCTCCGGTGAGGTTGGCCCCGCTGAGATCGGCGTTGCGCAGGTCGGCTCCGGTGAGGTTGGCGTCGAGCAGGTCGGCCAGGGTCATATTAGCGCTGCGCAGGTCGGCCCCCTGCAAGCTAGCACCGTGCAGGTCGGCATCGCACAGCATCGCCGCCGACAGGTCGGCCTGGTTAAGGTTGGCCCCTCCCAGCCGCGCCCGCGACAAATTGGCTTGGCGAAACCGTACTCGGGTCAAAAAGGCCAGCATCAGGTTGGCGTTTTCTAGATCGACCTGCACCATGTTGGCCCCAATCAGATCTGCCCCGGCTAGGTCAATTCCTACCAAAGTTTTACCCTTAAAATCCATATCGCCACGGGCATAGGCATCGAGCAGTTCGCGGGCGTTCATAGCGAGAACCAGGGGCTTAGGCAGAAGATCGGGAAGAAGCACGGGCCACAATAGCGGGGCGATCGCCAGGGCTAAATGGCTCAGGAGTGACGTCAGGATTGGCTTCAGCTAGAGGCGGCGTTTGGGCTGCGGCCCCCTCAGGGGCGAGAGGGGCAAGGACGTCATTGGGGTCTTGGGGGTAGTAGGCGCGCATGGCCTGGCTAATGGCGCTAGCCACCTGCCCGCCGTCGCCAGCCCGGCCCAGGCAATGGGCAATAATACTGAGCTTGCTGTCTAAATCAGCATAGGTGGGGCAGTAATCAAAGGTTTTCTGGAGCAGATCATCGAGGGTTTGGCGGCTGAGACTTGACCAGTCTTGGGCGGTGTAGCCAAAGGGGCCGTTTAGGCAAGAATAGAGCAAAATCTTGGCTCGCAGGGGATTGGCGTACTGAATAATATCGCCCCGGAGGTCAAATAGAAAAGCGCGATCGCGCCGTGGTCCTCGGTCGTCAGCCTCCCCTCCTAGGGGGTTATCCAGGGTGCCTTGGAGGGTGGTCATGTCGGGTGATTGGTTGGCATGGGCCCCTGGGCTAGCCAGACTGGTGAGGGTGGTGTAGCTGCCCTCGGCGCTGTTGTTCCCGGCACTGTTGCTCCCGGCACTGTTACTCCCGGCATTATTGCCTGAGGGGCCAGAGGCGTCGGCTACAGGATTCGCCTCGTCTCTCGGCGAGGCCTCCGCTAGGGCAATGGCATCGGCTTGGCTTTGATACAGCCCCTGAAAGTTGACCACAATTTGGTTGGCCAATTGCGCGTACTGCTGTCGGCGGTTGAGATGCTTCACAATGCGGTCTAGGCGATAGCGCAGATCCTGGGGTTTAGGGGCCACGGTCAAAATCTGCTGAATCAGCCCCGGCAGGTACAGTTCGCTGAGGCGGCTGGGGTCATTTTCCCAATTGTTGTAGCAGAGACAGTAGATCAGCTTGCGCAAGCGCAGGGATTCGGGGTTTTGATCAAGTTGTTCGGCAATGGTGTGGCAGCGTTCTTCCACAGAACGCACGGTGAGTTGGGTAAAGTCGCCCGTGCCCTCAGGGTTCTGAAACAGCGATCGCCCGTACCAGGGTTGCAGCTGCTTCACCACTATTTTTGCCATCTCAGTATAGAGATCTTGACGGTTGAGCCCATCGACTATCCGCTGAAGCTGCTCTTCTAGATCGTGAATCGCGGGGTAGCGATCGCGCAGTGACAGCAGCAGCGATTGCAGATCGAACTGCTCCAGCACCGTCGGATCGTTTTCCCAAGTTTTTTGATAGGCGGCAAACACCAGCTTTTTAATGCGCAGGCTGTGGGTGTGGGTGCTGAGCGTGCGCACGGCGTTGGCCAGCAGCGCCTCGGTGGTCATGGGTAGGGTGCAGGTGTGGTCTTCTGAGCCGTGGGGGCTAGTCTCAGTGTCTTCCGCCTGGAGGGCAAGCTGGTAGGCGGGCACGGGCTCTTCGATATTTTTGAGGTGCAGCGGCCCTAAAAACGTGGCATGAAGATTAAGCCGCGCTTTGACGACATCGTAAATGGTGCGCGAGACACACAGCCCTCTGGGCTTGGAGTAGGTCTGCAAGCGAGCGGTGACATTGACGCCGTTGCCCATCACGTCTTGTTCGCTGACCAAAATATCACCCAGGTGCACCCCAATGCGGTGGTCAAGGTACTGATCCGGCTCTAGCCCCTCCGCTAGATCGACCAACCGCCGCTGCATTTCTAGGCCGCACGATACCGCCTCTACGGCACTGAGAAAGTAAATCAGTAGACCATCGCCAGTCGATTTGAGCACCGTGCCGCCGAATTCTCGGCAGATGTCGCTAATTAGGGTCAAGTCGCGGTCAATCAGCCGCAGAGTGCGTTCTTCCTCTACCGACATACGGGTGCTGAAACCTACCGCATCGGTAATCATAATGGCGGCTAGCAGGCGCTGCCCCTGGGATAAGGATGACACTCGACGTTCCATGGCGACTCGCAATGGTACACAGTAGGGATAGGCAGCCTCTTGACAAGGGGCACAAGTCCCGATGCTCCCCTACATATTGCCCAACTGACGCCAACGATGACCTATACAGGGAATACAATTAGCGCCATTTACCCAGTCTTCATATCGGCGATCGCGCCCCGAGCCATAGAGGCAATCGCCTGATCTGTTGCCTTGGGTAACTGATAATAGCGACCGCCAGCCGTCTTGGCTAGCTCTTTGCCAAAGCCGGTGGAGACAAACTTGCGCTCAGTATCAATAATTAGCAGCTGATAGCCAACTCCACGGATGCGCCCAGCAATCTCCAGCAGTTCTTGTTTAATGTCAGGCTTAGGGGCTTCAGGGTCGGGCACCTCACCTAGGGATCGAGCCAGAGGAACGTTGCCCCGGCCATCGGTGATCGCAATAATCACCACGCTACCCACATCGCCAGACTGCTGGGCATTGGTGCCCACTCTTACCGCTTGGGTAAGGCCGTGGGCCAGGGGTGATCCGCCGCCGCAGGGCATGCGTTCGAGCCGTCGTCGGGCCATGGCGATAGACCGGGTAGGCGGCAGCAGCACCTCCGCCTGCTCCCCCCGAAAGGGAATCAGCGCTACCTGATCGCGGTTTTGATAGGCCTCGGTCAGCAGCTCAAGCACGGCACCCTTGGCGCTCTGCATGCGGTTGAGGGCCATCGAGCCTGAGGCATCGACTACAAAGATAATCAGCGACCCAGCCTTGCGGGCCAGGCGCTTAGCGCGAATGTCGCCCTGCTCGACGATCACCTTGCGGTTGGGCTCGCGCTCGCGCCGCGATTTTTGGTAAGGGGCAGCGGCTCTCAGGGTGGCATCGACGGCAATGCGACGCACTGGCCCCTGGGGCAGAAAGGGCTTGATGTAGCGGCCTCGCTCCTCAGAAAAAATTAGGTTGGCATTGCCCGACTTACCCTGGCGGCCCATCGTCTGGGCAAACAGCAGCATAGAGGGGTCGAGAATCACTCCCTCGGGGTCAAACACAAACTCCTCAGGAATGGTGGGAGGGCTGTCGTCTTCGTCGGGGGTGTCGTCCTCCTGGTCGTCTTCCTTATCTTGGTCTTCGGTGTTGTCCTGGGGCTCGTCTTGGTCTTCGTTGGTGGGTGGCGGCGGCGGTGGCGGCGGCGGTTCTTCGGGTAGGTCTTGGGGCAGCTGCGATCGCGGCACAATCACCAGTTCGACCGCCACGCGCAGGTCATCGGCAGTCACGGCCGCCCGGCCCTCTAGCGCGGCGTGGGCCTTGGCCACCCGCACCGCAAACAGCTCGGCCCGGTGGCCCTGAATGCCTCCCCGCAGGGCCTCAGTCACCAGGTACTGAATCTGCTCACGGCTGATGGTGACCTCTTTGAGCCACTCGCGGGCCAGAATGATTTGGGTTTTGAGGGCATCAATTTCGTCGGCGTAGGCGGCAATGACGGCCTGGGGATCGTTGGCGAACTGGGTCGACTGCTCAACGGCTGTGACGCGATCGGCCAGGGTCATGGCGCTGTCTGCCGACAGGGCAATGGCGATGCGATCGAGCAGGTGCTCACGCAGGGGGCCAGCCTCGGGGTTATAGGTGGCAATCAGCAGCGGTTCACAGGGATGTTGAAAGCTTAGACCCTCCCGCTCGATCTGGTTGCGGCGGGCGGTGAGAGCCGCCAGCAGCAGGTTCGCCACCTGGTCATCTAGCAGGTTGATGTCATCGACGTACAGCACGCCCCGGTTAGACGCCGCCAGCAGCCCCGGTTGAAACACGCTTTCCCCCGCCTGAATGGAGCGGGCCACGTCTACCGAACCCAGCAGGCGGTCTTCGGTCACCCCCAGGGGAATCTGCACAAAGGGGGCCGGTACCACGCGGGTCGGCACCTCGCCTGGCGTGGGTTGTTCAGGGCTCTGACCAAAGCGATCGCGGGTTTGATCGTCCCACAGGCGCGGGTCGATGGGGTCAGCATTGCAGCACGAGTCTTCAACCACCTCAATGGGGGGCAGCAGCTGGTGCAGCGCCCGCGCCATCACCGACTTAGCCGTTCCCCGCCGCCCTGCGATCACCACTCCGCCAAGGTTGGGGTCTACCGCCGCCAACAGCAGCGCCATTTTGATCGCTCCCTGTTCGACTACCGCCGCCAGGGGAAAGACAACTGGAATTGGGGAATCTACTGTGGCCGTCATAACAAAGGGTGTGGTCTAGCTTTTACACCCTATCAGGAATCGTTGGGCCATAACCCTTGTCCTGCCCTTGGATTCTAGCTTTGCCCTTGACCTGGACGGCAGTGGCGATAGACTGGGTTGAGGTTGCGCTTTGTTACGAAATCGCCGCCGCCTCCGTAATTTCCCTTGCCTAAGAAATTATGTGGCAGGTAAAGCTCCGTTATTTCAACATTGGGAAATTACTGAAAATCCCCGATTCTGTTAAATAAACCTACATATTGTCCGGGTTTTCACCCCAATTAACTGCCTCACTTACCGCACTTTCTTCTACCCTATGAGCGTCTCTCCTCTCCTCAATGCCCACGATTCTCTGGTGACTATGCCCACGCCAGCCCTCTCTTGCAAGCTGCTATTTGACCGCGATCTCTATACTCCCTGTCACATTCAGGTGCCGGATGTTGACCATCGACTGTCGGCTATCTATGTAGACAATCAGTTCTACAGCTTTTTCAAAACTGTGCCCGAGGCCAAAAAAGCTCTGGAGATCATGACGCGCTTAAGCAAGCGCGATCACACCGCTGCTCTCACCCGAACGCCCCGAGGCTTTTCTATCTGGGCCTACGAGCCAGAGGCCCGCTATGCTCCCCCCAAGCGTCATCCAGGCTACAGCATTCGACCTGTCTTTGGCCCCCACCCCTGCCTTTTGGTAGCCGATGAAACCGCCTACCAGACCTGCCGGCTGCTGGTGCCCGATGTGACTAAACCCCTGATGGCATTGACCCACAACAATCGCTACTACAGCTTTTTTAAGCAAGATATTGACGCAGCTAAGGTGTTGGACATTGCCGCTAAGCTGGCCCGCCGTGGCGATGAAACGCTGCTGGTGATCGAACCCTCTAACTACACCCTGGCACTGCTAGAACCCAATGGCCGCCTCGCTTAGGTCAGGGGATGATTGGATTCTGAAGTGATCAAACGTGTGTTTGAAGTAGCGTGATCCTTTAAGGTGATGTATTGAAAACCTCTTAATGCTATCTCCGGCACTGGAACGCTCGCCATGACTGATACCCCAGGAAACGTTACGGTCTTTATCTGCGGCTCGGCCCTGCGCGGTCAGCCCGACAACCAGAACCTGCAAGGTGCAGAGTTTGTGAGTGCAGCCCAGACGGCCCCAATGTACCGCTTACATGCGGTCAAAGATGGCTGGCACCCTGGTATTTACGAGGTTGAGTCGGGTGGGATTTCGATTCCGGGTGAACTCTATGCCATGACGCCGGAGCAATACACCTATCTGAAAGACAATGAGCCCCCCCACATGTATCCCCACGAGGTGAAGCTGGTGGATGGGGGCACGGCGATCGCATTCCTGTATCCCAAAGAGCTAATTGACGAGCACGGCTGGCCCGATATTTCGAGCTACGGCGGCTGGGCTGCCTACAAAGCGGCGGCGGTCTAGTCGTCTGCCCAGCCAAAAATGACGGCTGAGTGAGGGCTCAGGGGTTGCGGTGCATGGTTCAAGGCTGGTTGTATAGCTGTAGCCAGTCCGGTTAAGACATGTCTCCTAAGAACGTTTGAACGTTCGAACGTTTCTAGGGTTTCTAGATGTCCTAACCCAAGGGACTATGGCTATAAACCTGAAACCTTGACCCTTGAACCCCAGACCCTTGAACCCCAGACCGTTGAGCCTTTCACTATTCGGTTGGCAAAATATTAGGGTCTACTGGTCTAATCCTAAATTCTGCTGGGTTGTCCCCGATTCCCCTGAGTCTAGAGCTAGGCGGTAGGCCGAGGTTTGAGGCTTGACCTCTCCGATTAGCGCGGCGGCAGGATAGCCGTGGCGGCGAAGTTCGCCTAGACAGGATTGAGCTACAGCGGCGGGCACAGCGGCTAGCAGCCCGCCTGCGGTTTGGGGATCGAATAACAGCGGGTAGAGGGGATGATTGGCCCCTGCCGGTTCGATCGACGCGGCGGCCTGAAGATTTTGGGGATGGAGAGTGCTGAGGAATCCTGCGGCCAGGGTATCGGCGGCTCCAGCCAGCACGGGGAGCGCATTGAGGGTTAGGGTCGCGGCAACCCCAGAGGCGCGCGCCATTTCGAGCAGGTGCCCGGCCAGGCCAAAGCCGGTGACATCGGTGCAGGCGGTGACCCCGTGGGCGCGAAAGATGTTGGCGGCAGCCCGGTTGGGGGTGAGCATAGAGGCGATCGCCCCCTCCATCCATCGCCCCTTGGCGTTGCCCTGCATATCGGCCGCAAACAGCGTTCCTGTGCCCAGGGGCTGGGTGAGAATTAGGGCGTCACCGGGCTGCATGCCGCTTTTACGCAGCAGTTGAGCCGGGTCGGCCACCCCGTTGCAGGCAAACCCCAGGGCCATCTGGGGGCCAACGGTGCTGTGGCCGCCCACTAAGGGAGTGTCGCTGGCCAGCAGTCCTTTAGTGGTGCCGGCCAGAATTTGGTAGAGCATCTCGGCCTGCTTGGGGGGGGTGGCGTAGGGCACCTGCACCAGGGCCAGCACGCTGTGGGGCTGGGCACCCATGGCATAGAGATCTCCCAGGCAGTGCTTGAGGCAAATCTGAGCAAAGATAAACGGGTCATCGACCAGGGCGGCGAAATAATCGACGGTGTGCACCATCACCTGCCCTGGCGGCACGGTGACTACGGCTGCATCGTCGGGGGCCTCCAGACCAATCAGTACGGCGTCGCTAACCACCTCAGGCCAGTCTTGACGCACCCGGCGGAGCGCTTCGGCCAGGGCGGTGCTGCCAACCTTCGAGCCGCAGCCGGCGCAAGGGGGGTGGGCGGGTGGGTGAGGGGGTGAAGGGGTGAGGAAGTGAAGAGGGGAAGGGGTGGGCGGGTGGGGGGTGGACATTTCGCCCACAGGCAGGTCGCGGAAGCGGGCCATGAATTTGCGATCGATGTGGTCTTTCCAGCGGTGGGCCAGGGATGTTTCTAGGGCAAAAGGGCCGCGGGAGGCGATCGCCCGCCCTTCCCCCGTCTCGATCAGGGTGAGAAACTGCTTTTGGGGCCTAAACGATTTGAGCGTTTGGCCCTGCACGTAGCGGCGCAGGTTGTCGGTCAGGGGTGGCCCCTGGCGCACGGCAAACACCCCAGCCTTGGGGCGGGGATGGTGCACCATGGTGGCCACATCGCCAGCGGCAAACACATTGGGGTGGGAGAGGGTTTGCAGGGTGTCGCCCACGGCAATAAACCCCTGGTCGGTCAGCGAGAGGCCAGCGGTCTGAAGCCAATCGGGGGCGCTGGCGCTGGTCACCCAAAAGACGCGATCGCACTCAACCGACAGCCCCGAGGCGGCTTGCACCAGGCGCTGCCCGGTCGTGGCATCCTCAGTAATGGCCTGTACCGGGTCGCTGAGGTGTACCTGAATGCCGCGCGATCGCAGCCGCCGCTCCAGCCGTCGGCGGGTCCATCGGTTGCGTTCGGGAGCTAATTCTGCGCCTCGGTGAAACAGGTGTAGGGATAGGTTAGATAGCGGTTGATGCAACTCTGTCAGCAGTGCCCCTAGCCGCTCGTGCAGGCCAATGGTGAGCTCTACACCCCCCACCCCGCCACCGACCACCGCCAGGGTAATCGGCCTAGCGGGCTCGGCTCTCACCGCTGCTAAAAACTGTTGCCACTGGTGGAGCAGGGCAGGTACGGGTTTGGCGGCGATCGCATATTCTGCCGCGCCGGGTACCGTCAGTGTGGCCGGAGTGCTGCCCGTGTCGATTGACAGTACATCGTAGGCCAAGGGCGGATGGTGGGCGCAGTGCACCCGCTGCTGGGCCAGGTCAAGCCCCGTGGCGCGATCGACCACCAGGCGGCACTGGGCAAAGCGGGTTAGCGGTCGCAAGTCAATATGAGCTTCGTCAAAGCTGTAGCGGCCAGCAACGTAGCTGGGCAGCATTCCTGAGTAGGGCGTATCTACCAGGTCAGTAATCAAGGTTAGCCGTACCCCAGGAATAGGAGCCATGCCCCACCGCCGCAGCACCAGGGCATGGGTGTGACCGCCGCCCACCAGCACCACATCCGTCTCAAGGGTTGGTTCAGTCTGCATCATGGCTCAGATCGATCGATTCCCACTTCCCACCCGTTAACGCTTCAATCATCCAATCAACTCCCACCCGATAAGGTTCCTTGAGCCGCCTAGAGCATGAATCCCTGCCCTCTGACGGTAGAGTCGTCCGTCCCATGGGCGATGGCGCTGAAAACCACGCTCATTACCATTGAGCTCAATAACCAATTTTAAGGAAGCGCCCTATGGCCCTACATCACCTCAAAGATTACTATCCTAGCTACCGGGAGACCGTGGCAGACGGGCAGATGGATAAAATTGACTCCTATTCTGTCTATGCTCAGGGTGACGATAAGGTCGGTACAGCCAAGGATCTGCTGGTAGATGATGGGGGAAGCTTTCGCTATTTGGTTGTAGATACAGGACCGTGGATTTTTGGCAAAACCGTATTGCTGCCCATTGGCCTAGCTCAGTTTGACTACAGCCAAACCCGTATTTATGTGGATGGTCTAAGCAAGTCTCAGGTAGAGCACCTGCCTGAATATGACGATGATATGGTCGTCGACCAGCATTACGAAGAGCAAGTGCGCAGTGTGTATCAGCCGATTGCTCAGGGTCGCTCTAATCGTCAATTTTTAGGCCACAATTACATTCCCTCGAACAGCGGTTATGCCTCTACCGATAGCGGCGTACAGACAGCGGCCATCCCCGGTGATCTGCGCCGTATGGAACCCATAGAAGGCCACGATCGCCCTGCCGAAGGGGCCTACCGCACCGCCACCCATCCCGACCGACCCCAGCAGGGTGCCACGATCTACGACCAAGAAACCGGCTTTTATGGGTTGAGTGAAGCCGACAATCACGGGCTGCTGCGATCCTATGAAGAACGCTTAGCAGCTCACCACCGCCGTGGCCAAGGTTAAATCGGTTTAGAAATCTACGCCGCGCTTGAGGTCTATGCCTTTTTCGGCATAGTGCTTGTGGTTAAACACTTCAGAATGGGTGCTGGCCAGCTCAAAGTAGGCTGGCCGGTTTTTGCAGCGTCCGGTGATGATAATCTCAGTGCCGCGCGGTTTGCGCAGCAGCGCTTGCAGAATGGGTTCTTCAGGCAGCAGTTCTAGATCAACGGTGGGATTAAGCTCATCGAGAATGATGGTTTTGTAGAGGCCTGAAGCGATCGCAGTGCGAGCAATTTCCCAACCGCGCTCGGCTTCGACGTAGTCAATTTCTTGCTGCTGACCGCGCCAGACAATGGCATCGCGGCCACAGCGCTGGTGGTCTACCAGGTTGGGATAAATTTTGTGCAGAGCGGCGATCGCTGCGTCTTCGGTATAGCCATTGCCCCCCTTTAGCCACTGGATAATCAGTACTCGGTGGGAGAGATCTTGGCTGATGCCGCGACCAATTGCCTGGAGTGCTTTGCCCAGAGCGCTGGTCGATTTGCCCTTTCCCGAGCCGGTGTAGATCTCAATCCCTTCAATCCCTTCAATGCCCTGGGGTTTGGGTTGGGGCTTCATTTCCGAGTGCAGGTTGGCCACATCGAGCAGGGGCTGGGGTGCACCGCGCCCGGTGGCAATAATCTCTAAGTGGTCGGGCTTGTTGCGCAGGGTTTTGGCGACTTCATCAATGTCGAGCAAGCCCAGGTCGAGCACCGGGTTAATTTCGTCGAGCACCACGACCGAGTAAAGGCCCGATGCGATCGCCCCCTTGGCCACATCCCAGCCCCGCTGAGCCTCCTGCTTGTCGAACTTAGTAATTTCTTCTGGGCCAAAAAACTCGGCCCGCCCGGTGCGCACCTGATCGATCAGGTGAGGAAAGCCTCGCTGCAGCGCCTCGATGGCAGCATCTTCATCGTAGGTGCGCCCCGGCCCTTTGAGAAACCGCAGCAGCAGCACCCGGCTTTCTAAAAAGTTCTGAATGCCCAGACCAATAGAGCGCAATACAACGCCGAGGGCGACCTGCGACTTGCCTTTGCCCTCGCCGTCGTAGACGTGAATTTGCCCTGTGAGCCGCTCGTTGCCCTGCTGAGCCGTCCGAATGCCAATGCCGGTTCTAACCATGGGTGATGAGTGTATGGGTGATGAGTATTGAGTGTTGCGTTTTGTGGGTTACAGCCGGTCAGTGCGTTTTCTGAAGATGGCCCGGCCTAAAATCTTAGCGAAAGCCGGGCCAAGGTTATACCCTTGAGAGTGCACCGGCCTATCCCTGGTTAGGGGTCGGCTGCTACGACCCACCTTCAGCGCCCCATGCCAACCACCAACCTGCTGTCAGAACTGGGCATTATGCCCCTGCGGGCGATCGCCTTTCAGAGCCTGCTGCTCATGATGGCCATTGTGCTCGAAGCGATGGTGCTACGCCAACAGCTGCGCCTCGGCTACCGCACCAGTATGCAGTACTCAGCCACCCTTAACCTGTTGGCCACCAGCCTAGGCTGGATCGTGTTCTTGGCCCTTGAAGCCTTGCTGCCCCTGTCGCTGCGTAGTCAAGTGATTAGCTATGTGCTGTTTAATCGGTTTTACCCCAACGGCTGGCAGGATGTGCTGCCGGTGGTGGTGGTGGTAGTGGCGATCGCCGCGTTTTTTGCCACCTATTGGATTAAGCTTCAGGGGTTAATCTGGCTCCTACGGCTGCTGGGCCAGGCCCCCCCAGAGAATACTCCTGAGGTGATTGAAAGCAACCGCACCCAGCGCTACGAACGAGCCAGGCGCGCCCAAATTGAAGGCCAGCGCGGCCACTCGCCCCGCGCCCTCGCCGTACTAGAGGCCAATGCCGTCAGCTTTACCGCTATTTTGGTTGTGCTACTGCTGGTAACCCAGATTGGAGTGATCGGATGGTAGCTCTACTGCGTCAATTTCTAGAGTCGCTCAAAGATCTGCTGCTGCCGCCGCGCTATTTTGCCTGGCAGACCGTGATTTACCTCAGCCTGTTTTCGTGGCTGGTGTCGCTGCTGGCCCGAGCCCTGGGGGCCACGGCCTTTACCGTGGGGCTGACCGCCACCCTGAGCTGGATCTGCCTGGCGTTGGGAATTGGGTGGGCTCTAGAGGCCAACAAAATTCGCCCCTTTGGGATACCGATCGCCCCCTGGGTGTCGGGAGCTATTTTGTGCATGTTTTTGTTTGGTTCCTGGGGCGGTCGGTGGCTTCAGCCCGCCCTGGTAGTCTGGCCTCTGGTCTCCTTTGCGGTGATGGCCATTCCTCAGTTAGTCAGCTGGGATCTCGAGCTTAAAACACCATCGCCGCCGGTACGGCAGCAGCTAGTGCTGCTGTTTTGTCTCAGCCTGTTGTTTAGCAGCTGGTTTCAGTTTTACTTTCGTATTCAGTCTTGGGTGCGCGACTACCCTAGCCTGGTGGCCGACAGCGTTGAGAATAGTGCCTTTGTCTACCGCCTACCGGGGCAGACCATTGCCCTGCCGGCGGGGGTGACCCATCTCACTGTGGCCGAAGAGCTGCTGCGAGAGGAGGTCAATAATAAACCCTGGCCCTCGGTAGAGCGCTGGTTGCTTAACCTAGATGGCCAGCGGCAGGCGATCCAGCGGCGAGTCCAAACCCAGATGGGTCGTGATCCCTCCCTCGAAGATTCGCTGTGGCGGCTCGACCTACAACCTCTGACGAATGGAGAGGGCTACACCCTAAAGCTGTGGGCGATTTGGTCAGGGCCTGCCGCCAACCAAAACGGCTACTACCTAGAAAAAACCTGTCAATTGATGCCCGTCAGCCGGGGCACCCTGGCCAATGTTGAAGGTGCACCACCGGGGTATAGCACAACCCAGTGGGCCAGCCTTACCTGCAACCTAGAAACACCGCGCCAGGCTGGGCACCCTAGACAGACACAACGGAGAAGCTAGTCGTGAGGTTAACAGGAGGCTCAACATCAATGGTGCTATCTCGCATCGGCGTCATTGCTCGCACGGTATTTCTAGAGGTCATTCGCGATCGCATTCTCTATCTAGTGGCTCTGTTTGCCCTGTTGATGGTGATTGCCGCCGTGCTGCTGCCCGACATCGCCGCCGGGGCCGAGCACAAAATTTTGATCGACCTGGGGCTGGCGGGTATTCATCTGCTCAGCGTGATTGTGGCTGTGTTTGTGGGCACCGGCTTAATCAACAAAGAGATTGAGAAGCGCACGGTGCTAGTGCTGATTGCCAAGCCCGTGAGTCGGGCCGAGTTTATTATTGGTAAACACCTGGGCCTAACGGCGGTGCTGGCGGTGTTGATTGCGGCGCTGGGACTCATTTTTGTGGTGGTGCTAGGGGCTACCGGGGTGTCGTTCTCTTTGGGCAGCACGGTGTTGGCCCTAGTCTTTATGACTTTAGAGGCGGCCTTGCTGGTGGCAGTGGCCATTGTGTTTGGCGTGTTTACTAGCTCGCTGCTGGCCACCCTACTCACCTTTGCGGTGTACCTGATGGGGCACCTCAGCCAAGACCTGGTGGCCTTTGGCGAACTCAGCGAAACCCCAGCGGTGCAGCGCTTGACCAACGCGCTCTACCTAGTCTTGCCCGACCTAGAGCGCCTCAACCTGCGTAACGAAGCCGCCTACGGCCTAGGGTTGCTGCCCACCCCCCTAGAACTAGGGGGGCATGCGCTCTACGGGGTGCTCTACACAGCACTGCTGCTCACGGTGGCGATCGCCATTTTTTCGCGCCGCCAGTTCTAGGGGTTATAGCTGTAGCCAGCCTGGCTAAGACATCTCCCTTAAGCACGTTTGAACGTTCAAACGTGCTTAGGACTTCCGGATGTCAGGTGATCATGGCTATAAAACCCGCGTCGGCCGCAAGGGCGTGAGACCGCCTAGGGGCATTGCACTGCAATGCCCCTAAACGTTGAGGGTATGCAGGGTTTAGACCTCGGCTACGGGCGGGGTGTCAGTGATGAGCTTGCGGGCAGCCAGGGCGGCGGCTAGCAGGCTAATGCCGCTGAAGAATAGGCTAATGCCTACGTATAGGCCAATCAGCCACAGGGCGCTAACGGGCCAACGGTTGAGCACCATGATGCCAAGAATCAGCGTCACCACGCCGTTGAGCACCACTAGCCACGACATACTGCGCCCTGCCTTTTGGGTAAAGCCCATGATGATGGTAAAAACCCCCTCAACCACGAACAAAACCCCAAAGGCCAGGGTCAGTGCCAGTATGGCTGCCCCGAGGTTAAACAGAATATAAAGCCCCGCCACGGCGTAAAAAATACCAACAATCAGGTTGAGCCAAAACCCTCGAACGGGGTGCGATCGAAAGGATTGGATAATCATTACCCCACCGCTGAATAGGGCAATCCACCCCATCATGGCGGTGAAGAAAGCAGAGGCGACCATCGGTGAAATAATCGCCAACAGGCCCAGCACAATGAGCACGATGCTCAAGAAAATGATCCAATTAGTTGACTTTTTAAGGTCTTCAGTTGCCATAAAGTCGGTTGTCATTTTGCCAGCCTCATTACTTAAATGTTCTTTCGCAGGTTCAAAAATGCAATGGTTTAATACCAAATCCTGATTGGTTACCCCGGATTCAGTAGGGCGAATGCTATTTGCCCCTACAGGTTGACTGTTTAGGAATCGGAGTTATGCAATTCGGATTTTGTATAAAAATGCACTGATGCACAAGCTGTGATCATTGCTGATAGTACAGTAATGATCACAGCAAGCCTGCTGGCAACAGAATTTTCTAAGCTTAGGTAACGTAACTTTAAGGTTAAACCTTCCTATGATTTTCCTATAATTTGAAGGAGCAACTTGGGAGCCATTTGATGCCCAAAAAGCCCTTTTATACTGAATCCGAGTTCCATACCCCCGAGACCGAACCGGTCAACCTGTAGGGGCGTTGGTATAGCCTGGCCGGAGGTCTTACGGCGGTTCGCCCAGTGAAATTGGGGGTAGCCCAATAAATTTAGTCGTCGTGAATCAAAGCCCACTGCCCCGACTGTAGAGAATCTGCACCACCCGTGCGCCGGGTTCGCAGAGGGCGTCGCGGGCCACCACCGCCACCTCGCCAGCGACGGTAGCGCGGTATTCGGCCACTACATCGCCAAAGGCATTGCGCTGGAGCGCTAGGAGCTGGCCGGGAATGACGCGATCGCGCAGCCCCACCAGCAATTCTAAAAACCCGCCCACCGTCGCTCGAATGGTCTCTAGGGTATCGCCAAACACGGTGCCGACGTCGGCGGCGGTGCGCCCTAGGGGGCCATCTACCATGCCGTAGTGTTTCAGCACGTTGAGGCTGCCCTCTACCGCCAGGGCAATTTTGTTGGGTTCAAAGCGACGGCCCTCACCAATTTCAATGGTCAGCGCCGGAATACCCGCTTCGATAAAGGCCGTCTCTAGGGTGCCGCCTAGGCCTGGGTCATCTTTAATGTGCTCTACGGGGAAAAGTTCGGCCATCTGACGCACCGCTGGCTGGCGCATATCGGCAAACAAAAATACCGTAAACGCACTACCTGTCGTGATTGTGTGGTAGTCGAGCACCGCTTCTACATTGGGCATAAACAGCCGATGCCACAGCAGCCCGGCGTGGCGGGCTGCGGCATTGTCGGCGGCTTCATCGCCGGGCCACACCCGGTTCATGTCGATACCCACCCCCCCCTGCTGGGCGCTGGGCCATAGTGAGCGCGTATATTCTAGGGCCGGGCGCGATACGCCCAGCACCGCAATCACCGTCCCGGTCATCGCCGCCGGATCGATCTGGGCCATCACTCGCTGCACGGCGTCGATGCCGCTGACTTCATCGCCGTGCACCCCTGCCACCAGAGCAATACAGGGACCAGCCCCAGGTTTCCCAGGGGAGGTGCCGATGCCCTTAGCCACCAGCACCGGCACATACCAGTGCTGCCCCGTGCCCATCTGCACCCCCTGAAAGAAGAACCGATGGGTCTGGCCCGCCGGTAGATCGGCCACCCCCAGATGACTGATCACGGGTACCCCCTGAACAACATCGCCGGTATAGATCGTTTTGACGGGAGTCGAGATGGGGGCGGGGTTGATCAGGGTGGTCATGGTTAGTTGCGATGGGGACTTACACCAGTGGCTGGTGAGTCTTTAGATTAAACCGATAGCCCTGGGGTAAAATGTGCAGCTTAACACCACACAGTGCGATCGGTTCATCGTGGAGCAGACCTTCCAGGTTGTTGTGGGTAGCACTGGTTTCATCCACCACCGTAACTGCCCCGCGTCCAATCACGGTAAACTCATCGCCTTCTACGATAATGCCCGTATCTTCGTCAATTCCTAACCCCAGCACTGCCGGTTGTAGCACCAGGCCCGCCAGCAGGCGACCCAATCGCCCCCGCTGGGCAAAGTGCTGATCGACCACAATGCCCGGCAAAAAGCCCATGCCTGGCCCCATCTCGACCGCATCGACGCTGGGGTTAGACACTGACAAACCGCCCACAATCATCTCGTCGGGCATCATGGCGGCCCCGGCGCTGGTGCCGCCAATCACGGCCCCTTCTCGGTGGCGCTGGTGAATGACTTCGTCTAGGGGAGTGTCCTTAATCAAGTCAACAATCCGTGACTGATCGCCCCCGGTGAAAAAGATGCCGGTGGCCTCTGACACTTTGCGAATGCCATCTTCGCGTTCAGAGTCTTCGCGGCGTTCGGTATTGACGATCTCTACCGACTCGGCCCCGATGCGCTCAAACACACGAATATACTCGTCGCCAACTTCGCCGGGCAGGCTAGTGGCCGCAGTCATAACCGCAATCCGGGCTTTGATACCGCCGGCGGCGCGGACGAATTCGCGCAGTACGGTGCAGTCGCCTTCTTTATCTTCTGCGCCGCCAATGATAACTAGCGCGCCGGGTTGTTGATCGGTACCCATGGAGATGTTCCTAAAGTATCTGTTTTTACAGACTTCAAGTATCCCAGATGCATGAGCTAGTTATGCTATGCCTAACGGCTAGACATTCAGCGGTTTGAACGTTTTAGTTAGGGAATGGTTTCAGCTGAGTTGAGGGGGGCTTTGGCTGGCGTCAGGGGACGGGAGGCAAACAGGTTAAGACCGAGCCGTTCTGACAAAAACTGCGTTACCAACTGCCCTTTAATGCTGGTGCCTGCCTCATCTAGCGGTGGAGCGAAGGTGGCGAGGCCACCCTTGCCGGGGGCGACGGTCAGCAACCCGCCGCTGACGCCGCTTTTGCCGGGTAGTCCGGTTTCGTAGAGCCAGTCGCCAGAGTTTTCGTAGAGTCCGGCGGTGACCATGACGGCAAGTACGTGCTGGCAGTGAATCGGGTCGATGATGGCATCGTGGGTGACGGGGTTGACGCCGCCGTTGGCTAAGGTTGCGGCCATCACCGCCAGATCTTGCGCGGTGACGTTGAGGGAGCATTGCCTGGTGTAAATATCGGTGGCTTCTACCGGGTCGAAGAAGATGCGATCGTAGGCCTGTAGCAGCTTGGCAATGTCGGTGTTTCGCTGATTATTGGCAGCTTCGGATGCGTAGACCGCCTGGTTGAGGCTGAGGGAGCGGCCCGCAAACCGCGACAGCTGCTCCTGAATGAACCGCCACTTGGCCTCAGCGGTGTTGCCAGGGGCCAGGCTGGTGGTGGCGATCGCCCCCGCATTGACCATGGGGTTATTGGTGCCCTCGCCGATGCGCTCTAGGGCGATGACCGAGTTGAAGGATTGGCCGGTGCTGTTGACCCCCAGGGTTTCCTGGGCGGCATCTTCACCAATTGCCTGACAGATCAGGGCAAACACAAAGGGCTTCGACACACTCTGAATCGAAAACTCATAGTCGATGTCCCCTATGCTGTGGATCGCGCCGTTGGTACCCACCACACAGAGGCCAAATAGGTCACGGGGCACCTGGGCTAGGGCAGGAATATAGTCGGCGATCGCGCCTTCGTCGATAGTTTTGAAGCGATCATAGGCGTCGTGCACCAGGGCCTTGATGCGATCGGGAGCGGGCAACTGGCCGGTGGAGATGGGTGGGGTGGCCTCACCGGCTAGGGTAGACGAACTCGCGGGAGCATTCTGATTTCGCTGAGAAAACCGCCATCTATTCAGCAGCATCAACCGTACCCAGTAGTTTGGCTTTAGCAGTTTGCAACTTGTGATCAGTCAGGGCACCGACAGCGTTAAGCGGAGCGAGTGAGGCTCCCCCATCGGTGGAGACGGCGGCGGGACGAAGCCGAGTGGGTTGGTGGCGGCGGTTTCTATGCATGGTGTTTAAGAGAATTAAGGCTTAACTTTTGGGTTATGAGGTTTGAATGGGGGGCCACAACTCAAACCTCATAACTCAGCGCTCATTTAGTAGCGCAGCGTCAGGGCAATGCGATCGTAGTCGGCCAGGACACCGTCGTCCATCAGCATGACTTCACCGCCCTTGGCGAGAACCGCTTCGATGATTTCGTCGATGGCGTCGTCCATCACGTCGGTGCCGCCTTTTTCATCGACAACCTGAAGACCGCCCTTGTCATCGACTACGGCGGGGATGCGGTAGCCGTTTTCGACCAGCAGCAGTTGACCGCGCCCTTCGTGGGCGGCCTGCCAGATTTCCTCTAGAGCAGAGGCCACTTTTTTCTCGCCCATGGCGGTGTCGAGGGCGGCTAGAGCGTCGGTGCGCTGCTTGGCGCGTACTTCCTGCACAATTGGCCACACCTGAGGCATGAGCTCAGCCTCGGTGGCACTGTCAAAGTTGCCGGTGATGGTGCCGGCAATCTGCGAGGTGTACTGCGACACCTCTTGAAAGAAGGAGATCTGACGAATCACACCGCCCACAATAATTGGTAGCGAGTCGTTGTCGGCGTAGGCCGTAAAGGCGCGATCGACCGATTGAAAGAAGCGACGATGGCGATCGTCAACGTAGGCCGAGTCGGCCAAATCAGGCGGGGCCGTGGTGGCTCCAGGCCCATCCATTTGCAATGGAAAGTCTTTGTTGTTGACCTCTTCTAGGGTTTCACCGGTGCCTGCCAGCAGACGGCTGGCGTTTTGGCTGAGCAAAAACACCCAGTAGCGCTGGGCGCGGTGCAGGCCGTAGACCAGGTCGCGGGTGGCGAAGCTCTGGTCAATAATTACCCGCTTGGGCACGGTGAAGGGCAAATAAAACTTTTTGGCAAAATCGTGGGCGACAAATAGGGCCAGCCCGTCGAGGGCATAATCGTAGTCGATGTCCTCCACCAGCTCGTCGAGATTCTTCAGCAGCGGTTCTAGCTCACGGGTCGAGAACTCTTCAGAGAGGCGATCGGTAGCCTCTTTGACCAGGTTTTTAACCCGGATGGGGTCTTGCTTGTTGTCGGGGGAGGTGCGGTGAGTGGGCAACAGCAGCGATAGGGCAGGCACCTTGGTGAGGCCTTGCAGTTCCTTAAGGTCTTGGCGAGTAATCATTAGCGTTTCCTATTGAATTGTCGGAGGGGATACTCAGGGCCACCCCTGTCTCGTTATAAGGGATGAATTGGTTAGGGTGGGCACTGCCCACCGTTAACCTCGGCGCGTAGCTATCCCTTCCAGCAGGCCATTTCACAGTTGGATCTGGGGACAACTCTGGGTGGATGGTGGGCACTGTCGCCTACCACCCGATACTTTGCGGCTATCTTCGTCGATGGTGTATTCGTAGTCGAGCACGTTGCCCTTCAAGCCAAAAGTTATTGCTGAAGGCAAAGAAGCTTACCCCGCCCCCGGTACTGGGTGGCGGTAGTCCGGCGGCTAGGCCGATCTTTGCTAGACAGGGACGCAGCTTGGCTGGCAGACGCACTTTGAGATTCAAATGCTTGTTTGAATCTCCCTGACGAAAACTCACGAAACCTTTACAAACTCTTCGCCTTCTAGTTGCCACATTAAGGCTTGGCTGAATTAAGGTTAAACCCAGATTAAGCAAACGAATGAGCGGCGACCTAGCTTAGCAGGTTGTTTTTCCGACCTTCACAATTAAATCGGCCCAAAAAGTCATGCCACGATTATCTGACCTATACTCACAGATTCACAAGAACCTATTTTCCCTAGCTCTAGTTATCGCCATCTCGTCTATTCCTATTGGTTTAGTTGTATTTTTACGCGTATGGAAAGATATTCCTCCTGAAGCTTTACTGAGAGATCCAGTAATGTTTTTAGGAGGTGAAGTTTATGTTGGCATGGCATCTCAATTCGGGATTTTTTTGTGGGCAGCAGCGGCAGCAATTCCCCTGTTTGCAGGCTATTTAGTAGGATGTCATGGCGAGAGTTCTAAACTGCGAAATTTTCTTGTAGCTTCAGGCTTCTTGTCTCTTTTGTTAGGGTTTGACGATGTCTTCATGCTCCATGATGAAGTCTTTCCGGACTCGGTTGAGAAAATAGTTTATTTGGTTTATGCGAGTGCTGTACTAGCTTTCTTAGTCCGGTTTCAGTCAATTATTCGCCGTACAGACTACCTGTTGTTAGTTATGGCGTTTGTGTTCTTTGCTATATCTATTGGTCTAGATCAACTTCATTTGCCGGATATAAACGGATTCTTTTGGGAAGACAGCGCTAAGATTGTGGGTATCGCAGCTTGGCTAGTGTATTTCTTTCAAGCGTCCGCCTTCTCAATCAACGTTATGCTGCTAAAACAGCGCACTGCACCGATACCTCAGGTGGCACTCAAAAGATAATTGTCAGATTAACAACATGGACCTAGGGGTGGGCCATGCGATCCAGGGCCACGGTGACAGCCAAAATTAAAATGTCGTTCTGGGAGGGCTCGATCTGCACGCCGTAGGTGTTGGCGATCCTAAACCAGCGTTTGGAAATTTCGGCCACTTTGCGCCCGTCTTCGCCAATGGTGTATTCGTAGTCGAGCACGTTGCCTCGCACGGCGAGATCGGGGCCGTTGCCGACTTTGACCGTCCAGCGATCGCGCAGGGGCGATATCAGCGCTTTCTTCACCGTAGCCAGGGGTTCATCGTTGGCCCCTTCAATGGTCATGGTGTCTTTGATGGTGAGTAACTTTTCTTGGATTTTGCACACCCGGTTACCCTGCATGTCTTCAAAGAAGAGAGTGTTGCGAATGCGCAGCAGCTTGCCGTCTACTTTGAAAACCCGCTGACCCTGGCTGTCTTCAATCCAAAAATCGTCGCCGATGGAAAACAGACTCTCCCGCAGGCGGTACTGGGTGGCGCTGCCCCGGCGACCAAATACCTCCCGCTCCTCTTTGCGCTGCTCCCGGCGGCTCGGTCGATCTTTGTTAAACATGGTATGTCTTTCGGTAGGGCGGGCTTTGCCCACCATTAATAGGATCGGTAGGGCGGGCAGTACCCACTCTATGGCTGGAATTGAGTAAGTTTTGACGGTTGAGGTTTGAATTGTGGGGTTGATTCAAGCCTCAAAACTTAAAATTAACAACTATCTAAAACTGCTCTAGCCCTAAAAACTCGGTCTTGCTGTTGTCGGCGATCGTGCTGCAATCGCTGGAGAGCACCCGCGAGTTAAACACCTCAATCCGGCAGGTGCCGGTGGTGTTGGTGATAATCCGCAGGTTGGCCGAAGAGTCAAAGCTGCGTACTCGGGTGAACAGGCTAAAGCTGTTGGCATTGGTCGGGTCATTGGTGCGCCGGGTAATGGCCCCACGATACTGCACCCGCGCTGGCGACTGACCGCGCACGTTCGACGGCAAAATCTCGGTCAGCTCTAGGCCAAAGTTTTCGCCATCGAGGTTGAGCGTCACATTGGCATTGCGGCCTCGGTTAAAGGAGGCCCCCTGAGCCACGCCGCGACCCTGAGATAGGTTGGTCGGGGCGGGGCGATTGGGAATCTGAGCCTGGGTCGTTGCCGGAGCGATGAGGGCTAATCCCAAAGCTGCAAAGACGGCACGAGCCCTCAACAACGAGTAAACGGATTTAATCATCGAAATTCTCAAAAGACGGTGCGGTGCATCGGTAGACAGGTTGCCAAGAACTATCGACTCAGACCACCCTTGAAGCCAGGCTCTACCTACTTGCAGACTGCGATCGAGCGATTGCAAAAGCTGCCGTTGATGCCGCCAGCGGGGGGACAATGGATTAGGGAGGGCGATCGCTGCGGGGGGTGGGCTAGCCCACCCAGCCCCCGGAAGATGAGAGTACTTACAGCTCAGCGCCGAAGTCTTCGCGCAGTTTGGCCTCTTGCTCTGTACTGAGGTTGGATTGAATCAGTTCACCTACCTCGTCGGGGGCAAAGGCTTCGCTGACCTTATCCACCGTCACCTGGCCGGTGAGGAGGAACAGGGCCGAGGTACCCTCGGTGACCTTTTCGCGGAGGTCTTTAATGAAGTCGTCGTTGATGCCGTAGTCGGTAAACTTGCCTGACAGCGCACCTGCTGCCGCACCCACTAGCATGCCAAACACCGGCACCAAAAAAATGAGGCCAAACAGCATGCCCCAAAAGGCACCACCTAGGGCACCAACACCTACCGTGCTGACGGCCTGGTTGGTCTTGGGCTTTTTGCGCCCCACGGGCCAAGTGACGATCGCTGCATCAAGCACCTTGACAATCTCTTGCTTTTGCAAGTCTCCCAGCTTGGCCAGGGCTTTTTCGGCTCCATCGGGAGTTTGAAATTTCCAAACGGTTAACGTAGACATTAATGTTCTCCTAATAAGATTCAGTCAGACTTGAGCATCGAGTTCGAGGCAGACGACAGCTAGAGTTGTCTTTAGCTGCTGTCCGCCAAAAACTCAACTAAAAACCTGTTGAGCAAAGCTAACGTTTCGCGCTTTTGAGGCTCGCTAAGTGAAAAATCTGGGCCGATAGAGTAGATGGGTTAAAAGGCTTGCCGATAGCTCCCCCAAAACCCATCTGATGGAACTCTTTAGGCGTAAGCCAGTTAGCCAACGCACTAATCAACACAATCGGCACGGCCTGGGTAGACGAATACTGTTTGAGTTTCTCAATTAGGATCAACGCCTCTGGTTCAGGGGCCGATGCATCCATCAAGATAACGTCGGGCCGCTTTTTTTCACATAGCTGAATACCCTCCTGAATAGAGGTTGAAGGAGTCACTTCCCAGCCGCCAAGCTCACTCAGGCAGTCGCTCAAAATATATCTCAGATGGGTCTCATGCTCAATCAGAAGAATAGACTGTTTGGGCATGGCGGTACCCTCTGATGTGCTATGAAAGGAACGACCTAGTCCTAAAAGGTTGATCCATTTTAGGACCAGGAAAGTTGAGATGACTGAGCCTAACAGTAGTAGAAGACTATAGGAAAGTCATAGGATTAGAAACTCACCGGATGGTGTGGGTCTATTGGGTCAGTACAGACGTTTCTCTAAAAGCATGAATCCTGCAAGCTAGAGGCCAGCGCTATTGCCCTACCACCCCAGTAAACCAGCGATCTGCTGAGCCAGGGTGAGTGGGTTGAAGGGTTTGGTGATCACCCCGGCGATCGCTAGGGTAGAAAAGCGATCGCGATCGCGGGCCAGCACCTTAGAGGTCAGCACCACCACTGGAATGCCTTGGGTGGCTGGGTGGTTTTGCACCCGATCGTACAGCTCAAAGCCATCCATATCGGGCATGGAAATATCCAGCAAAATCGCGTCAATGGCCTGTTCTTGGGCTAGCTTGAGCCCTTCAGCCCCCGAGGCGGCCCCTAGGGTCTGCCATCCGCCCAGTTCGGCTAGGGCGACTTGAACGATCAATCGAATGTCTTCCTCGTCGTCGATTACCAAAACGCATTTAGGCATGGGGTTGCTCCCGTTTGAGGGGCAGCGCAACGTAGAAGGTGCTGCCCTGGCCCACCTGGCTTTCGACCCAAATGCGGCCCTGGTGCTGTTCGACAATGCGCTTACAGATGGCTAGACCTAGCCCCGTACCGCCCCGCCGCCGTGAGTCAGAGGCATCGACCTGCTGAAACTGGCCGAAGATCGCCGTCAGTTTCTCAGGGGGAATGCCCCGGCCGCGATCGCAAACGGAGAAGATCACTGCGGGATTTTGGGTAGGCGCAAGGGCTCCTGCATTCGATATCGTCGCCTGCAATTGCACCGTTTCCCCCGCTGCCGAAAACTTGATCGCGTTACTGAGCAGATTGGTGAGCACCTGAATGATCGCGTCGGGGGCAGCCCAAAGCACGGCGCTCAGCGGGCTAGTCACCAGGGTAATGCCCGACTGATCGGCCAGGGCCTGCACACTGTCGATCGCCTGGTGTATCAGGTCTCTGATCTGGCAAAACTCTGGTTCGAGTTGCACCCGGCCCGACTCTAGACGCTCAAAACTCAAGATGTCGTCTACCAGACGCACCAGGCGATCGCTGTTGCTGATGGCAATGTTGAGCATGCGCTGAGCTTTTTCGGGGCGATCGGTGTAGATGCCGGCCCCCAGCAATACCAGCGCTCCTTGAATGGAGGTAATGGGTGTGCGCAACTCGTGGCTGACGACGGAGATAAACTCGTCTTTCATGCGGTCGATGGCGAGGCGATCGCGACTGTCTTGGACATGGCCCACCGCATACAGCAGCTGCCCGGCAGCATCGTAGATGGGCGCAGCGTTGACCACCACTGGAATCACCGTTCCCTGCTTGGTGAGGTAGCGCTTTTCGAGCCGGTAGGTGTGGGTTTCTCCGGCCATCATGCGCTGAAACTCGGCCCAGTCGGCGGCCCAGTCGTCGGGGTGAGTGATGTCTTTAAAGGTAAGGGTGAGTAGCTCGGCTTCGCTATAGCCCAAGAGGTTGCAGTAGCAGGGGTTAGCCTGCACAAACTGACCGGTGGCCGACACCAGATAAATCCCGTAGGGGGCATTGTCAAAGGCACGGCGAAAACGATCTTCGCTCTCTTGCAGGGCGATTTCAGTCTGTTTGCGATCGCTGATGTCTTCCACCGTGCCGACAATGCGCACCACATTGCCCGTCTGATCGCGCAGCGGAAAGGCCTTGGATCGTAGCCAGCGCAGTTGGCCATCGGGGCGCAGGTAGCGATATTCTTCGTCAAAGTTCTCGCCCTGGCGCTCTCGCTGGAGGGCGGCAAGGAGGCGATCGCGATCGCCTTCATGCACCCGATCGAGCCAGTAGTTTGTGCCCTTGTAGAACGGTTGCGGCGCAGTAATGCCCAACACCACCCCATAGGACGGGTTGGTATAGGAGTATAGGTCGGCTTGAATTTCGTAGATAAAAAAGCCCTCCCGCACGGTTTCCGCCAGCTGTCGGAAGCGGGCCTCGCTTTGGTGCAGAGCAGTCTCTGACCGCTGGTGAGAACTAATATCGACCATCACACCATGCCACGCCAACTGCCCCTGGGTCCGCCGTTCTGGCTGCGCCTGAATGTGCACCCATTTGAGCGTGCCCGAGGGAGTCAAAATGCGACACTGGTGGGAAAAGGGCTGGAGGAACTGCTCGCTCTCTGCCTCGGTCGCGCAACAGTCAGCCCGATCTTCAGGGTGAATGAGACCTCTGACTAAATCGGCATCCTGGAGGGCTTGTTCGACGGTGATTTCGCCGATAACTTCGACGGCAGCGCTGATGTACTCAAACCAGCCCTCTCCCTCAGGTGTTTTGACAAAGGTATAAATCATGCTGGGAGACACCTGGCTATACTGCTCCAGCCATTGTTCGGTTTTACGCAACTGAGCGGCAGCCTGGCGGCGTTCGGTTTCCAGCCGCTCTCGTTCGCTAATGTCTTTTAGCACCGAAATTACGCAGTTTTGCCCCTCTAGCAGCTGCACCTCGCAGGAAAGCAGCCCAGTTTTGATCTGTCCGGTTTTGGTGCGCAACTGTACCTCAACATTGTTCAGATGGCCCTGAGCGTTCAACTGCGATCGGTAGTGACTGCGCGCGTCTGGGCTGTGCCAGAGGTTAAGTTCTAGGGCGGTGTGGCCAATCAACTCTGAGCGGCTGTAGCCCAATAGTCTTGTTAAACTGTCGTTGACCTCTAGCAGGCGGCCGTCGGCCAGGGTGGCAATGGCGATGGGGTCGGGGCTGGTGCGAAAGATAGTTGCAAACTTGGCTTCAGACTCATTGAGGGTTGTCTGGAGGCACGCTAGGGACTGCTGGAGATGATCGGCCATCTGGTTCCATGACTCGGCCAGATCGTTTAGCTCACGGATAGAGCCATGGGTGGGCAACCGTTGGTCAAAATTGCCCGCCGCCAGCTGGCGACTGATCTGGTTAAAGGTTCGCAATTGGGCCAGGAGTGCCTGGGTAAACAGCAGACCCAGGGCGATCGCACCTCCCAGCAGCGCCAGCAGGAGCAAGTGACGCCGACTATCGGCCAGATTTTGGTAAGCCAGGTAGCCCCCTAGCGCCATGAGGCCTAGCCCAACCCCGATCAGCCCTGTGTTTAGGCCCCAGGGTCGCGATCGACTCGGGTTGGGCTGGGGGTGGCAAGATAGGGGAATGGGCATAGTGCTAAACCCCAAAAGATGGATGTGATGCCAGTTAGATTAGGCGATCGCTAGCAGGGAGACAATGGTTCGGCCCCTACCCCCGCCGTCAGTTCCGCTTGGGAGGAGAGCGTTAGACATTGTTTGAGAGCTTCGAGCTGCTGGGGTAACTGAGAGCAGGGCTGGGTCGATTGCAGCAGCGCCTCCATGGCTTCGGCCACCGCCGCCGCTTCGGTATAGCCAAACAGCCCCAGCCCCCCCGCCAGTTTGTGGGCTTCGAGGCAGGCTAGCTGCCGCTGCTGGGCATCGAAGGTACTATGCTCTAGGGCCTGAGCGGCCTCTTCTAATACCGTTAGCCGTTGGGTTAGGGACGCCCGAAACCGCTGGGTAGCCTGCTGAATGATGCGATCGAGGGGGAGTGAGACGTCACCGGGGGCCGCTGCGACGGGGTTAGCTGCGCCAGGATCAGCTGCGATCGCTGGGGTCTCTACCGCCGGGGCTAGCTTCAGCCGATACCCTAGCCCATGTACTGTCTCAATGGGGTTGGCGGTCAGCCCGTTGCGCTTGAGTCGCTGGCGCAGGTCTTTGATCAGGTTGGTTACCGAACCCTCTACCGGAGGATCATCCATGGGCCACAGGTGGTCGATAATGGCGCTGCGGGTCAGCAACCGCTGGGGAGAGCGCAAAAATAGCTCTAGCAGTTCGTATTCCTTGGGGCGGCAGGGCACGGGCTGCCCCTGGTAGGTGACCTGGGTGAGGGCGGGGTCGAGGCATAGCTCACCCCACTCTAGAACCGGGGTGGTCGTGCGATCGCGGCGGCGTAGTAAGGCCCGCACTCGGGCTAGCAGTTGGGTGGCATCGCTGCTTTTCGCCAGGTAGTCATCGGCTCCGGCATCTAACCCCGCCACAATATCGGCATTGGCCCCTCGCACGGTCAGCATCAGCACCGGGGTGCGAACCCCCTGCGATCGCAGGCGACGGCAGACCTCAATCCCATCAAGCGAGGGTAGCACCCAGTCTAAAATCACCAGGTCGTAGGGCCAACCCAGGGCCATGGTTAACCCAGCGGCCCCATCGGCGATCGCATCGACGGCATAGCGATGGGCACTGAGGGTTTCTACCAACCATTCACTAACCGACAGATCATCTTCGATCAACAGAATTTTCATTCTAGGCTGTGTTAATTGGGGCTGTGTTAATTGGGGCTGTGTTAATTGGGGCTGTGTTAATTGGGGCTGTGTTATTGGGCTGGTGTGACAGTTACTACATGATGTTTGCTTTGATTGTGTCTACTACGATACCTGGGCACCTTCAAAAACTTCAATCCCCCCCGATTGCCAAATCAGTGCTTAGAGAATTGACCAGGCTGAAAACTTTTGAGAATACCAAATCCTATCTGTCTACCCCCGATTTGTCAGGACATGGCACTGCAATGCCTCGACGAGGTAAGTAGGTGAGCGGAATTAACCGTAGGGATCGAGGTACGCTGAAAGACCGCGCATCACGGTGGTTTCAACCATGTCAATCGGTGGCAGCAAGAGGGTCTGTATGGGCTGTGGGATGGGCGTCCACCGCAATGCCTATCGGTGGTGATGGCTGCATTGGAGCAGCACCGATAGGCGGAGGAGCGCACCATTTGTTTCAGCGCACCGGTATCGCTACCGTAATTGTTCAGGATAATGCCTTAATCCATACCAGTAAGGCGGTGCAAGAGCGGCTGCCCATCTGGCAGGCTCAAGGTCTGGATTTCTTTCAACGGCCCCCATACTGGCCGGAGATGAATCAGATTGAGACCCAATGGCATCAACTCAAAAGGCATTTCTAGCATAAAAAGCTGCTTTAACTGCTGTCTAGTTAGTGAGCAACCGCAAGGCAGAAAGCCTTTCAAATCAACGGAGAGGGGGGGATTCGAACCCCCGTGAGGTTTGACCCTCAAACAGTTTTCGAGACTGCCGCATTCAACCACTCTGCCACCTCTCCAAAGGGGCTTAGCTATTCTAGCGTTGAATAGCACCTGCTAGCGAATCTAGACAAAAAACTGAGAAAAATGGGAGGTTTGTCGCCCAGGATCTCTAACTGCGCTCTTTGCAGGGGGGCCGCAATCCGGGAAGATGAAGAGGCTCTGTGTACGCTCCTGCCAACTGACGACTGCTATGGTGCTTGGTCTAAACGACAATTCGCTAGCTGAAAAACTGATCGACTTGGCCCTACAGCATGGTGCTGAAGCCGCAGAGGTGCTGCAATCGCGATCGCGATCGCGCCCGGTTTTTTTTGAAGCCAACCGGCTCAAGCAGCTCGAAAGTTCTGCGGCCTTAGGTACGGCCCTGCGGCTATGGGTGAATGGACGCCCAGGGCTAGCGGTGGCCTACGGCAACGTGGACCCCATTTCTATCGTTGAAAAAGCCCTGGCCATTAGCGCCCTCAATGACCCGGAAACCGTTGATCTGGTTGCGGGCACCAGCCACCACTATCCCGATATGGGCCAAGAGGTGCCGGTAGAGCAGCTGATTGAGTGGGGGCAAGCCATGATTGATCGCATCCGCAGCGTCTACCCGGAGGTCATCTGTGGCGTAGATGTAGAGTGCGATGTAGAAACCACACGCATTCTCAATACCCAGGGGCTCGACTGCCGCTACAGCGATGCCACCCTCAGCAGTTATCTGTCGGCAGACTGGGTACGGGGCGACGATTTTTTGAGCGTTAGCGACGGCCAAACCCAGCGCAACAGTCTAGATAGTGATGCCTTGGTCGATCAGGTCTTGCAGCGACTAGCCTGGGCCGAATCAGCGGCGGCGGTTGATACGGGGCGAATGCCGGTGGTATTCACGGCTAAAGCCGCCGATATGGTGTGGGGTACGCTGCAGTCGGCGCTGAGTGGTAAACGGGTGGTGGAGCGATCGTCGCCCTGGAGCAATGCCTTGGGGGAGCAGATGGTCTCCCCTCGGATCACGCTATTTCAAGACCCAGAGGCGGGGCCGTTTAGCTGTCCCTTTGATGACGAGGGTGCACCCACTCAAAAACTGGTGTTTATTGAGCATGGGGTAGTCAAGTTGTTTTACTGCGATCGCGCCGTTGGCCGCACCCTGGGGGCTGGTTCTACAGGCAATGGCTTTCGCCCCGGCCTGGGCAGTTATCCCACCCCTGGCCTGTACAACAGTCTGGTGCAGCCGGGCACCCAATCCCTAGCTGAGCTGATCGCTACCATTGACAATGGCATTTTGGTTGATCAAATTTTGGGCGGTGGCCCTGGCATTGCCGGTGACTTTTCGGTCAATGTTGACCTGGGCTACCGCATTCACCGGGGCGAACTGGTGGGCCGCATTAAAGACACGATGGTGGCCGGCAATATCTATAGCGCGCTCAAGGATAGCGTTGAGCTGGGCAGCGATGCTGAATGGAACGGTTCTTGCTACACCCCTTCGGTATTGCTAGATGGGTTGTCGGTGACTAGCGGTTAACCGGCTGGCAACTCGGGCAGACATAGCAGCGCCTGCCGCCAATCGTAATCTTAGTGATGGTGTCACCGCAGCGATGACAGGGCTGGCCCAGTCGGCCAAAGGCCCAATGGCGATACTCGCGACGACGGTAGCCGGTCTGCTTAAGCTGAGCGGCTAGGGCCAGGTCGTTGGTAATGCCACTGTGACGGTAAGACTGCTGGGGCAAGGCCAGGGCTGCCTTGGCAAAGGCGGCAATCTGCACGGCGCTACAGTCTATCGGGCGCTGGCTAGGGTGAATGCCCGCCACATATAAAATTTCGGTGCGGAGATAGTTGCCGATTCCGCCCAAAAAGCTCTGATCGAGCAGCAGGGTGGCAAACTGGCGACGGTGAAATGGCTGGCTGAGGGTACGTTCTGCCACCCGATCGGGGGTGAGGTTGACATCGAGGGTATCGGGGCCGAGTTTAACGATGTAGGGATGGCTGGGCACTGCCTCGGCGGTCAGCACCTCAATCTCTGAGGCGCTGTAGAGCAGTGCCCAACGGCGAGGGGTATGAACCGCGAACCGCAGCTGACGACCGGTGAGTGTAGTGGCGTTAGGTTTGCAAGTGACCCATTTACCGTAGAGCTGGTTGTGGCTGTAGACCGCCCACCCACTGTCAAAGTAGGTGACCATGGCTTTGCCGTAGGGTTTGACTGCCACCACCGTACTGCCGACCAGTTCAGCCTCAAAGGGTTTGAGGTGGTCGAAGGCGAAAAACACATCGCAGGCAATATTGCCTGCGATCGCCCGATGGATGTTATCGGCAGCCCGACGAATTTCTGGGCCTTCAGGCATGGGTTACCGCCCAAAGCCCCAAAAGGCCATGAGTTCGCGGGCTCGGGCGGCCCCTGCCGTATCCCCCTGGCGCGCGTATAGAATGGCGGCCAACTCAAGGTTTGAGAGGGCCTGAGCCTCTAACCCCTGGCCATGGAGCGCCAGGCTGAGATTATAGAAGGCCGCTGGATCGTCGGGCAGCGCATCGACCACCTTGCGGTAGGAGAGCACCGCTTGCAGGTATTGGCCACGTTCCAGCAGCAACTCGCCCAGCAGGGCGTGGGCGGCCACGAGGTCGGGGTTGAGGCGCACTGCCCGCACCAAGTAGTCATAGGCGGCCTCGCGATCGCCCGCCTGGTAGAGCAAATACCCAGTCTGGTGTTGAGCCTGGGCATTTTGGGGGGCGACCCGCAGGGCCTGGCGCAGGTTTTCAGCGGCCTCAGTCCGGCGATCCTGCCTCAGGTAAATATTGGCTACGCTGACGTACAGGTCACCGTTGTTAGGGTTAGCCCGCAGTCCCTGATTTAAGTAGGTGAGTGCCTGGTCGTAGTTTTCTTGCTGCAGGTACAGCGCGCCTAGGGCTTCATACGCCTGGGCGTTGCCCGGGGCAATGCGGGCCAAGGTTTGGTAGGTGGCGAGGGCACCGTCGTAGTCGTTACGCTCCAGCTGAATGCCGCCAATGCCCAAATGAGCATTTACCTCTCGCGGGTTGGTCGAAAGAATGCCCTGGTAGGTTGCCAGAGCCTCATCAAACTGGTTATTTTTGTACTGGCTATGGGCCAGGCCATAGCGAAAGGCCAGGTTGTTACCGTCTAGAGCGATCGCCCGGCGGTAGGCCTCAATCGCCTCGCTATAGTTGCCCTGCTGCACATGAAGGTAGCCAATGCCCGAAAATAAGCGTGGGTTTTGGCGATCGATCGCTGCCGCCTGCTGATAGATTGCGATCGCCCCAGCATAGTCTCGCGCCGACACCTTGGTTTGCCCCTGGCGCAGCAGGTCATCAACTTGATCTTGCTGGGCCGTGCTCAACCCGTTGCCGCTGTTTTGAGCTATCCATAGAGTCGCCTCAGGCTGGAGTAAGAAGCCCGCCCCAACCTGAGGCTCTGCAACCGCCCCTTGGGCACTGGGCACCACCGTCCAGCCGCCAATTACTCCGCACAAGATAGCGATTGCTGCGTAACTGCGTCTCACAGAATAATCTCCTTACTGCTTAGTCTGATCATCAACTAGTGCAATCCATATATTACAACTTGCCAACCGCTGTAAAGAATGGTCACCATCAGGGTGAAGGCTGCCGTTGATCCCATAGCATTTAAGTATCAGGTTACACCAAACAAAACCTGATTGTCGCTACACCGCATTGCTACAGACTCTGCCTAAATTTATTCCTTTAGCCGCGAGGTGCCAGTCATGAAAGGTCTGAAGCTCTCTGTTTTTGGCTACTTTTTTGATGGGTTAATGCAATATTTTGCCGAGCCGATCGGTAGAATATTTGGCCCCGACGATAACAGCTACCCCGAAATTGGGGTTCAGCCCTTTGATGGCGATGCCTACGCTGAAACGGTCGAAACCCTCTAAATCAAGCCCTACTTCTGATGACTTTCACTAACTTGTCCCGCCCCCTTCATCAAGGGGGCTTTTTGCCATGACTGTGTATAAAATCACCTAAAGATCTCAGTAATAGTAAATCCTGTTGGGTTACCCTCAGTTCAGCAGGGCGAATGCCGTAGAGTCTCTGGCCCGGCTACGCCTACGCTCCTACAGTTTTGTCTGGCGGCAATTGGATCGACCTCCAGATGCACCCAAGCCACAGGACGACTAAAAAGGGTTCGAGCCTGTGGCTTGAACCCTTTCCAGTTATTAGGTTAAGCACCTAGTCTCTACAACTAGGCTCTCACAACCCTAAAGTAGCTTCAGAGCTTAGTAACCGCCACGAGAGAAGCTGTCACCGCCACCTCTGCGGCCACCGCCACCACCACCAAAGGAGCCGCCACCGCTGCGATCTTCGCGGGGCTTGGCTTTGTTGACTTTAAGGTCACGACCCATCCACTCAGCTCCGTCAAGAGCTTCAATAGCGGTCGCTTCCTCAGAGTCAGCGCTCATTTCCACAAAACCAAAGCCGCGCATGCGACCGGTTTCGCGATCGGTGGGAAGCTGAACTCGCTTAACCGAGCCATACTCCGCAAAGATCGAGGTTAGATCTTCGCTGGTAACGTCGTAAGACAGATTGCCTACGTAGATTGACATAATTGGTCTCCAAAAATTAAAGGGCTTGTAGAGCAAAATTTCGGAGAGGAATCTGTCAATGGAAAAACGGAAAAACGCGTTAATACTAGAAACAAATGCTGCAAACCGATCTCTATATCTCTGGAGTAACGGTAGCACGTTTGGAAAGGTTGTGGGAGGCTCACGTTCAAAATAACCGCTCAACCCAGACTCAAAGCCAAGGGGCACGGCAAAATCGCGCGATTCACCAACTTTGCATAAAGTTATATTAAGAGCAGTCTGGCTCTTCAACAGAACGAGGCATGGTGGGACAGGCCACGGATCTCCTTCACAGCGTCAAGGAGTGCCTTCAAACAAAGTACCGGCTAAATCAACTACTCCATAGCAGATTCCCGTCTTCGCGGGAATGGCGCTGGACCTGGATTAATTGGCGAGGCTCTTGCTGAGGATCGACTGAGCCCAGGTCAGACTGTGACTCGATCGATCGCCCGCTGGCCACCAAAGCGCTGGGCAATAATGTCGTCGTAGGTGTCGGCGATGGTGACTACCGAGAGAATGCAGGTCTGTAGCTCCCGCAGATCCATATGTTCGCCGCCGAGGACGCTTTCAGCAAACAGCACCTGGTTGGCGTCGTCGAGATGAAAGGCCCCAAAGCGCATACGACGGTTTTCGGTGAGCAAAAAGTGCATCAGGTCTTTGTCAATGGTGCTGCCGATGGTGACGCAGCTGGTGGCCCTTACCGTGGCCAGGTCGGCTTTTTCCCAGGGGTGCACTTCCCAGGGCAGCACCTCAACTTCGATCAGGGTAGAGCCGTAGAGAATGTCAAAGCGAGGGATGTCGGCGTAGGCCCGCAGGCTTTCTCTAAATAGATCGGCGGTTTGTAGGTAGTCGGCGACTTTGGTGTAGGTAAGGGCTTGGACGGTGCTGGCGAAGGAGATGGGCATGGGAGTGGGGAGTGAAGAGTGAAGGGGTGGGGAGTGGATGGGTGGGTGGGTGGATGAACCTTAGTGTCGTAGGGTGGGCAGTACCCACCATCTCCTTTGGGTGGAGCAGATGGGTGGAGCAGCTCACTTTCAGATTGCCCTACATAATGAACATCTTCTGGTCGAGGGTTTTGGGGGCGTGGCTATCGACAAACTGCTGGGGGCTTTCGTCTGACTCCAGCCGCCCATCCACCAGGTTAATGATGCGATCGGCCACGTCGAGAATGCGGTTGTCGTGGGTGACCATGAGAATGGTGCAGCCTTTTTCTTGGGCCAGGTGCTGCATCAGCGTCACCACGTCGCGGCCCGACTGTTTGTCGAGGGCGGCGGTGGGTTCGTCAGCCAGAATTAGCTGGGGCTGGTTGACCAGGGCGCGGGCGATCGCCACCCGCTGCTTTTGCCCGCCGCTCAGTGCTGCCGGTTTATAGTCGGCCCGCTCGGCCAGCCCCACCTGGCTGAGAATATCCACCGCCTGCTGGCGCTTGCCGCGAAAGTTGCCGGTCAGCTCCACCGCCATTTCTACATTTTGGGCGGCCGTTAGAGACTCAAACAGGTTGTGGGCCTGAAAGATAAAGCCGATATTGCGGCGAATCTCGACCAGCCGGCGATCGCCCAACCCCACCAGTTCTTGGCCCAGCACCTGCAAACTGCCGTCGGTGGCCGATCGCAGTGCCCCAATTAAGGTCAGCAGGGTAGTTTTGCCCGAGCCGGAGGGGCCGGTCATAATTACAATCTGACCGGGGTGCAGATCGAGGCTGATATCAAACAGCACCTGCTTGCGCAGATCGCCCTTGCCAAAGAAATAATTGAGGTGGCGCACCTGAATCGACGCCTCGACGGCGGCGGGCAGCGAATCAGGGGACAAGGATGGTGCAGTCATAGCCCAAATACCTCCGCAGGGTCAGTGCGCTGCACCTTGCGTACCGCAATGGCACCGGAAATCAGGCACATAATAAAGGTCATGATGTAAATGTTAGCGACTCGCTGTAGGGTCAACTGAAATAGCAGACCGGTGACTGCTGCCCCCAGGTTGTAGAACAGGGCACTAATCAGCAGGCCAGGAATAAACCCCAGCACTGAAAGAATAATTGCCTCTTGAATCACCACCCCAAACAGGTAGGTATTGTCGTAGCCGATCGCCTTCAGGGTGGCGTACTCCGACCAGTGGTCAGCCACGTCGGTGTAGAGAATTTGGTAGACCAAAATAATGCCGACCACAAACCCCATGGTGGTCAACAGCGAAAACACAAAGCCGATGTTGGTGTTTTCTTCCCAGTAGGTGCGCTCGCGGGCGATAAACCCTTCGGGGCCAGCCATGGGCAAAATCAGCACGTCCTGGGGCAAGCTGTCGCGCAGAGTTTGCACCAGAGTATCGATATCGGCACCAGGGGCAACCCGCAGCAGGCCAATATCGGCAGTGGCAAAGCTGCGCTCAGTTTCTTCGGGGCCACGATTGGCAAAAAAGCGGAGGAAGTTTTGGTCGCTCATGATCAAGTTGCCGTTGCCCGAGGCGAAGTCGGTGCCCAGGCTAAAGGTGCCGACAATGCAAATTTCGCGATCGGCCAGTTCGGTGATGACACCGGTTTCGCGGGGGCCAACCTCGTCGCGGGAGCGGCTGTCAATCATCGCCGTATTGGGCAGGCGCAGCTCCTGCTGCCGGGCCAAGACCTCGGCCATGGGCAACACTGGGTCGGAGGGGTTGTAGGCAATCACGCGTACCGGACGGGTTCTGCGGGTCTCAGGATTCTTCCAGCGGGCGTCGCTAAGGTAGAGGGCGTAGGCCCCCTCCACGCCGTCGAAGGCCTGGGCCTGATACAGGCGACGGCGGGCAAAGGCGCGGGGCACAAACATATTTTCTTTGAGCCGATTAATGATCACAATTTCACCATTGAGTCGGCTGAGCAACTGGGTCTGGCTGTCGTAGAGAGCGTTTTTAAACCCGGTAAACAGAAACATCAGCAGCACCGCAAAGGCTACCCCCGCCATCGAAGTGAGAAACTTTTTGCGATCGTGCACCAGGTTGAGCAGGGCTAGCGGAGTTCGCGTCATGGGTCATGGGTGGATGGGTAGGGTGGGCAATGCCCACCATTAGCCTTTGAAACTAAACGGGGTATTTGCTGGGGTGTTCTAGCTGGGCGAGGGTGGGTGGTGGGCATTGCCCACCCTACGGGGAGCGTCTTTGACCGCAAGGGATTGGGGGGATTGGGTCTGCGCTGTGATGCTCCCTACTCGCCTAAGAATTCTGCCAACATTCCAAATCCAAAATCTAAACTTCATGCGAATACCTCGGCTGGGTCGGCGGTAACGGCTTTACGGACAGAAATTAGCCCCGATAGCGCGCACATCAGCACCGTCAGGGTAAAGACAAAAAACACGCGAAAGAGGGTCATCTGCATAGGCAGCGTGCCCGCCGTAGCGTTGTAGGCCATGGTGTAGAGCCCCAGCGCCAAAATTAGCCCCGGCACATAACCCATCAGAGCTAGCAAAATGGCCTCTTGAATAACGGTTTTAAACAGGTAGCCACCGCTGTAACCGATCGCCTTTAGGGTCGCGTATTCTCTTAGATGATCGCGAATGTCGGTGTAGAGAATTTGGTAGACAATCACCGTGCCGACGATGAACGAGACCAGCACCCCCAGGCCAAAAATAAAGCCAATGGAGGTGGTCTGAATCCAAAATTGGCTCTCTTTGCGAATAATTTCGGGCTTAGTGTAGACCTCAACATCGGCGGGCAACTGGCTTTGCAGAGTGGCTTTGACCCGCTGGGCATCGGCCCCTGGCTCCAGCAGCACCAAGCCCAGGTTGATCTGATTGAGGGAGCGAGGCGCAAAGTAGCGACGAAAGTTTTGATCACTCATGATCAAGGTGCCGTCGGCGGCAAAGCCACCACCTAGGTCATACTGGCCGACGATGGTAATGCGGCGGCGATCGGCTTCAGTTTCGAGCCCCACGGTTTGGAGGCCAAACTCAGGGCGCGATCGCCGGTCAATAAAAGCACTGTTCGGTTGCTGAAGAGCCCGTCGCCCCTCTTCAGTGTTGAGCTCGGGCATCAGAAACACCGGGTCGGTGGGGTTAAAGGCGTAAACAAATAGCGCCCGGCTGAGACTCGTTTCGGGGTTTTTCCAGAGGGCGTACTCAGCGTAGAGAGGCATCGTCTGCTGCACCCCCTCAATGCCCGCCGCCTGGTACAGCCGCTCGCGGGGGAAGGCCTTGGTGGAGCTGATTTCTAGCGACTGCGGCGAGATCAGAAAAATATCGCCGTTGAACTGGTCATAGAAATTGGTGGTGGTGCTGACCAGAGCACCCAAAAAGCCCAGGTTCATAAACATCAGCAGCACCGCAAAGGTGACGCCAGCGACAGCCACCAGTAGGCGAGGGCGATCGTGGCGCAGGTTGTACCAAGCCAGGGGAATGCGGGGCAGAGCAGGGAGTTTCATCGCCGCCCCCTACTGCTCAATGTCAATGGCAACATCAACCTGGAGATTGGTGAGCGCAGCCACCGCCTCGCTTTGGTCAACCGCCACCCGCACTTCCACAACGCGGGCGTCGGCGTTGGCGGCGGGGTCGTCGTCAAGCACGTCGTTTTTGGCGATTTGCAGACCGATTTCGCTGACAGTGCCGGTGAGGATGTCGCTAAAGGCCCCATTGCGGCTGGTGATGGTGACAGGCTGCCCCAAACGCACCAGGCCGATATCGGTTTCGTAGACCTCGGCCACTACCACCATTTGGCGGGTATCCCCCAGGGCGAGAATTGGCCCGCCGGATTGCGATACCGCTTCACCGGGGTAGGCAAAGATATCGAGCACCTGCCCGGCCTGGGGCGATCGCACTACCGTGCGGGCCAACTGGGCCTCGGCCAGAGCCAGGTTTTGGGCGGCGGAGTCAACCCGGCTGGCCACCTGAGCGCGGCTGGTGGTGGCGCGGGCCGAGACCACCTGGGCCTGGGCGTTTTGAATGTCACTGAGACGGGTCTGCTCTAGGCGCTGGCGAGTGGCGGTGGCGTTGCCCAGATCGGCCCGCAGACGCTCGACAGTGGCCCGCTGGCGGTCTAGTTCTTGGCGGGAAATCGCCCCCGATTCATTGAGCTGCTGAAACCGGGCCAGGTCAATTTCGGCTACGTCTAGCTCGGCCTGAAGGCTAGCAATAGCGGATGTTTGGGCAGCGATCGCGGCCTGCTGCGGCCCGTCGATCTGCCCCACTCGGGTGCTGGCCTCCTGCACCTGGGAGTTGCCCAGGGTGGTCTCAGCGGCAAGCTGGGCGCGGGCCTCGGCGAGCTGGCTGGCCGCAAAGTCGCGCTCGGCCCGGCGCACGTCGTACAGGTCGAGGTAGGCAAGAATTTGGCCCTGCTCCACGCGATCGCCCTTTTGCACCTCTAGGCGATCAATGCGACCTGCCTCAGAGGCCGCTACATTCACCACTCGACTGGCGGGCTCGACTCGGCCCAGGGCCACCACCTTGACCTGGCGAGGCGGCGGTAGCTCGGCCTGCTCTCGGGCCGCCTGACGAGTCTGCATGATGTTGCGGACGGCCAGAGTAGAGCCGGTGCCCACAATCAGCAGAGCACCAATCAAAAGCCAAAAACTCGGCTTTCGCCAGGGTTGATCAGAGTCGATAGACATAGGCGTTGCCGGGGCAAAGATAGCGAAGGGAAGCAAAATGCAGTGTCAGCCAATCGCCCGAAACAGGGTAGATGCATTGCTACCCTGAATTTAACTGAACGGTGTAGTTTAGTCAATTCCTGTTCCCTCACCCCTCACCCGCCCCCAGGGCCTTGAGGATTCGTTTCTGGGCGTCGGTCAGCCCTGTGACCCCGGTGATGTCTAATCCTTTGTAGGGGCGATCGCCCCGCAGCACCCGCAGACAAGCTCCGGTGGTGGTATTCCAGAGGCGGATGGTGGCGTCGGCACTGCCGCTGACCAAGCGATTGCCCTGGGGAGCAAAGGCCACCGCCCACACTCAACCGCTGTGCTCAGTGAGAATGCGATCGCACTGGTGGATCTGCAGATTCCAAATTCGCACGGTGCCATCCATGCTGGTGCTGGCCAGGCGGCTGCCGTCGCCGCTAAAGCTGACCGAGCAGACGCCGTTGGTGTGGCCTCCCAGGTTGGCGAGCAAACGGCCCGAGGGCAACTCCCACAGGTTGATGCTGCCATCGGCGCTGGCGCTGGCCAGCAGTCGACCTGTGGGATCAAAGGTGACCGCTAGCACCCGGTTGTCGTGGCCGTGCAGGGTGAGCAGGGGCTGGGTGCCCTCGGCACGCCACAGGTCAGCAAAGTTAGCTCAGAATTACGACTTTGAGGAGGGGATTGCAGACACGATAAAAGGAGAAGAACCTGGATACATCTTTGAATATTTAGTATCAAAATGGCCTACTTCCAGATAATTCAAATTTTGAGGATGCGGCTTATAAATCGTAAAACACTCCATCAAGCAGAAGGTCGCAGCACTTTCTAATGGACCAACCATGATCGTTTGGTTGTTCCATGATCGTCCTGATTTTATCCAGAATTCTAACTGCGATCGCGACAGGCAGTACATACCCGAGTGAGGATTAGTACATTGAGAAAACTTTACACCGTCTAGCTGAATAGCTGATGTGCGATCCCAAGCGATATCGTGGTCAATTGTAAGGTCAATATAGCTTTTTCTGCTCTCATCCATCTCGTAGCGATTTGGAAATAGTAAATACTTATTTCTGCCACTAAATTGATTAAATTTTTCGATTTTATTTAGAAACCACCCGTCTGAAATTACAATGTCATCTTCAATCAACATAAACCAGTCATATTCATTAACATGAGTGACCAGTTCATCCTGAATTCTGTATCCCACATACATCGGATCACAGTTAGGCGAGCTAATAGTATCAATACATTCTTGCTGGTATAGAGGCAAGCCGCTGACAATATTTCTGTCGGGCAAAGTATGTACAGTGATTTTTAAGTCGCAATGGGCAAAGCTGCTTAATAAACCATCCAGGGTGCGCCGAAGGCGCTCAACTTTATCAGCTCCAACACCTAAGAAATCCTTGGATTCTTGAGGAGAGGTAATATGTGCAATTCCTATTAGAACTTTGGGTCTATTTTGTGGCTTTAGGTCAATTAGTGGATCTGCGAAAGTTTCAGTAATTTTTCGGTTTTGATAAAATAATATTCTTTTGAATTTTCCGATTAAAGAGTCTAAAGCTCTTGTGGTGGCTCCATAACCAAATACTATGGAGTTGATAAATTTTTGCTTCTTTGAGAGTGACTGAGATGACAAAAGCATTCTCCCGTTAATCTCTGTATTCTTGCGCCGTACACATGACGTATGCATTGCACGTATAGATTATATTCAAAAAAACTGTGCTGTGTGCCTCAGCTCTTGGTCCTGCTTGCTACTTCTGTGCCCACCACACCTGAGAACTTTGGCCAGGTGCCACGGGTGCATATCGAGGGTTTGCGCGATCGCACCATTAGCTCAGCGCCCCAGCGGCGCATGACCACCGCCCTGCCCTGTGCTTCGGTCATCACCTTAGATACCCGTCACAACCCTTACCTCTCGGCTCCCGAAGTGCTGGCTAACCATTTGCTGGCGCTGCTGTAGCAGATGGCTCTAACGAGTAATTCTTAACAGATTGCGGTCCTGGTTAAAGATTGTTTTCGCGATTTTGTTGAGGGTTGAGCCCGCATTTTATGGTGCATAAACCCATTTGGCAGACCTGATTTAAGGAGACCCGATTGAGGAAAAGCTATGGCGCACGACAATAAATGGTCGTCACAGACCGTGTTTATTTTGGCCGCTGTCGGTTCGGCGGTGGGCCTGGGGAACGTGTGGCGGTTCCCCTACCTGGCGGGGCAGTACGGCGGTGGGGCCTTCCTCATCCCCTACCTAATTGCCTTTGTGGTGATGGCGACCCCAATTTTGATATTAGAGTTGGCCATTGGCCAGCGCATGCAGCGGGGGCCGATTAAATCGCTGCGCCACATGCACCCGGCCTTTGGAGGTGTGGGGCTGTTGGGGGTAATTTCAGCCTTTTTGGTGGTGGCCTACTACGCGGTAGTGATGGCCTGGTGTTTGCTCTACCTGCTGCGATCGTTTGCGGTTGCATGGGCCGACGACCCCGAGGGCTATTTCTTTGGCAATGTGTTGCAAATTAGCGACGGGGTGGGCCAACTGGGGGGCTTTAACTGGCCCGTGGTGGCAGCCCTGGCGGTGATCTGGCTGATGATCTATTTCTGCATTTGGCAGGGGCCGAAGAGCGTGGGCAAAGTTGTGCTCTATACGGTGCCGATTCCGGTGGCAGTGCTGGGGGTATTGTTTGTGCGATCGGTAATGCTGCCGGGGTTTTGGCCCGGTTGGCAGCTCTATATCACCCCGGTATGGAGTGCCATGCTGTCACCGGAGGTGTGGACGGCGGCGGCTTCCCAGGCGTTTCTCACCCTGTCGGTGGCCTTTGCAATCATGCTTACCTACGCCAGCTACAAAAACCCTGACGAAGATATCGTTCAGTCATCGTGGATTACAGCCCTGGCGGATATGGCAATTAGCTTGTTTGCTGGGTTTGTGGTGTTTGCGGTGCTGGGCTATATGGCCTGGAGCGCTAATACCTCGGTGGCAGAGGTCACCACGTCGGGGCCGGGGTTGGCCTTTGTGGTGTTTCCCCAGGCGCTCAGTCTGATGCCGCTGCCGGGGCTGTTTAGTGCGTTGTTTTTCTTTATGCTGCTGACCCTGGGCATCGACAGCGCCTTTTCTCTGGTCGAACCGGCGATCGCCACCATTCTCGACATCAAGCCAGAGCTTAAAAACACCCAGGTGGCCGGGTGGGTCTGCCTGGCGGCCTTTGGCGTCGGTCTGCTCTACACAACCCGGGCGGGGCTCTACTTCCTCGACATCGTCGATCACTTTGTAGTGAGCTACAACGCCATGCTGATGGCCCTGGGAATGGCTATTTTAGGTGGCTGGGTGTTTGGGGCCGAACTGCTGCGGCGCTACATCAATGAGGTTAGCCAGTGGCAGATCGGGCGCTGGTGGAACTGGTCAATTAAGTGGCTGGTGCCCGGTGTGCTCGCCATTCTGCTGGCTACCCAGCTCTCGACCGATCTGCGCACCCCCTACGAAGGCTACCCTGCCTGGGCGCTGGCTTTGGGCTGGGCTACGGTGGTGGTGCCAGTGGGGCTAGGGCTCTGGATGGTGCGAGGCTTTGGGGCCGCAGCGGGCGATCGCAAGGCGACCCCTGAGTGATCTGTGGCGAGTCACCATGGCGAGCTGAGGCCCCAAGCTAGAGCGACAGCATCCGCTCTAGCTTGGGGATCGTGAGCGGCAGCTGAATGCAGGCATCGACAATGTAGGCCTCGGTTGCCAGTTTGGGAGCCTGCTCTGCATAGAGAATGGCCACTTTGATCGGTTGGGGTAGCCGGGGTGGCCTGATCTGTTGCAACTGCTCCAGCAGTGCCGGGTTGTCGGCTTCGCGATCGCCCACCACCAGCAGTTGGGGCAATAGGTGGAGCGGGAGCTGACGCAGGTGGTGATGCACCTCTGGCCAGCTCTGGTAGCCGTCGACCTGCCAACCGCAGGCCCTGACGTAGGCAAAGAGCGGCTGGTGGTGGTCAAGGTCGCAATCGATCACCATTAACCGTTGGACATCTCTGTGCTGGGTGGTTGGGGCTGATGTAGTTGAAACCATTGTGCCCGCCCTATCCCCCCCCTGCCGGGGCAAGTACAGCAAGAACTGGCTCCCCTGGCCCTCCGCCGACTCAACCCGCAGATGGCCCCCATGGAGCTGGGCCAACTGACGGGTCAGGGCTAGCCCCAAGCCAGCGCCGTCATACTGGCGATCGAGGTCGCGATCGATCTGAGTAAAGGGCTGAAAAATGTGTTCTAGCTGGTTGGCCGGAATGCCAATGCCGGTGTCTTCGACCCGAAACTCGATCAGGGCGTCGCAGCGCTGCACAGTCAGAGTCACCTGGCCCTGGGACGTAAACTTGATGGCATTGGTCAACAGATTCAGCAGCATTTGGCGCAGGCGGCGCTCATCGGCGGTGCAGGTAGTGGCATCGGCGGCTACCTGGTGAGTCAGCGTGAGAGTTTTCTCGGTGGCGCGGGGCTGCACCATGGCCAAACAAGACTGACACAGATCGGGCAGCGATACCTCGGTCAGCCGCAGGTGCTCTTGGCCCGCCTCCACCTTAGAGAGGTCAAGAATATCGCTAATGATCGCCAGTAGATGTTCACCGCTGCCGTTGATGTAGTTGAGGTATTCAAGCTGCTTGGCGTTGAGCGGACCCACCACCTGCCGCGACAGCAAAGCTGAAAGGCCCAAAATTGAGTTGAGCGGGGTACGAAGCTCGTGGCTGATCATGGCGAGAAAGCGGCTCTTCGCCTGACTGGCCGCTTCAGCCGCCTGGCGCTGGGCTTCTAGGGCCTGGGTCTGCTGGGTTTGCTGAGCCATGGTTTGCAGGTACTGCTCTCGAGTCATCTCGCGCTGGCTCAGCACCTGCTGGAGTTGAGCAAAAGCCTCGTCGTCGCGGCAGAAGACCCGGAGATCTTCCTGATCGGGGGCAGTCATGGGTAATAGTGGATCCAAGCAGCGGTCAATCTCTCCCCATTAAACCTCACCAGTGGGTAGGGCAGAGCGTCCTGACACTATTGTTTATTGCAAACATCTATTGGGTTTAGAACAGGTTTGACCTAGGGGGATTGCACTGCACTGCCCCTACCAGAAGATTCCGCCTGTCAACGTGTCCTCACTCAAGCAACTGCTGCAATTATCAGCCTGCTTCAGGAAATACAGCGGTAGAGTCGGCTTGGGTAGCAGGCCGTTAGAGCCTCGCTCCAGGACGATCTAATACCCGTTGTCCATACCGCTGACGCGGCACCCCCAACGATAAAAATCTATTTTTAGAGCAAATCCGATTTGGTAAACCCCGGTTCATAATTAGGAACCCCGTAGGGGCGTAGCATGCTACGCCCCTACAAATCGGGGGTATTCATTCAGGATTTAGCATAATCCCCAAACGTTCTAGCCGGATTTCCATTGCCCACCCCTCAGGCAAAGTGTTGAAACCCTTGACTAAAGCTGAGCACGGTCGGGGCTGTGCCCTCGGCAGGCCAGAGTTCGACGGCAGGAGCGGTGGTGGTTTTGCCGACAATACGGCACGGGTGCCCTAGCCGATCGCATAGGGCCTCGGCCAGGGGCCAGGGCAAACACAGTACCAGCTCAAAGTCTTCGCCGCCGTAAAGGCACCAGTCTATGGCCTGGGCCTGGCCCACCCAAGCCCCCAGGGCCGGATCGATCGGCAGGTCGGTCTCGTTAAGCTGAGCCCCCACACCGCTGGCCTGACACAGGTGCAGCACCGCGTTGGCCAAACCATCGCTAGAATCCATAGCGGCGATCGCAGCGGTATTGCCTTCGCCCAGCAGGTCGTCTAGGACGGCGATCGCATCAAACCGGGGCTGAGGTCGTTGATGGGCTGCTACCCAGCGATCGCCATCGGTCGCGGCAGGAGGAGTGCCTGGTTCAGACTTTAATAACAGCGCTAGCCCTGCCCGCGACAGCCCGTGGTAGCCCGTGACCACAATCGCCTGCCCTGGCTGGGCGCGGTGACGGTAAAGCGCCCGCTGAGGCACCACGTTCCCTAGAGCGGTAATGGCCACGCTGACCGTATCGGCCCGGCACAGGTCACCCCCCAGCACCACCCCACCCCAGCGCTCTAGGCAGTCGGCCATTCCCTGGTAAAGCCCTTCGACCCAGGCCAGCGGCGTAGCCCCCGGTAAGCTCAGGCCCACGGTAATGCCCTCCGGCACCGCCCCCATCGCCGCCAAGTCTGAGAGATTAGCTGCCACAGCTCGCCAGCCCACATCAGCCGGGGAGGTGGTGCGATCGCTAAAGTGCACCCCATCCACCAGCACATCGGTGGTGACCACCAACTGCCGGTCGGGAGGCAGGGTCACCACTGCTCCGTCATCGCCCACCACCGACCCAGGGCAGTAGCGAAACAGCCGCTTCAGCAGCCCCAACTCTCCCAGCTCAGCCACGGTTTGCGAATTTGCCATAGGAAATTCAGTACCACTTCCCTAGGTCGGCTGCACCAAGTTATCGCCCCCAGAAACCACCCGAATCGACTCAATGCGATCGCCCTGGGTGAGTTGCTCCAGGAGTTCTTTGTTTTCGACTACATAGCCAAAGACCGAGTAGCGGCCATCGAGCAGGTTGAGGCCAGCGGGGGTCATCTCGGGCTCAAACAAGAAGAAGAAAAACTGCGAAGAACCGCCGTTGGGGTCAGTGTTGGGGCGGGCCATACCCAGGGTGCCAAAGGCCGAAAATGGCAGCACGGGCGCGTCTAAAAAGCGCCCAATCTCCTCTAGGGTGGTGCCGTAGACGGGGGCCTCATCACCCTTCACCAAAATCTCCAGGGGCACCGCTCGATAGGCTTTGGTCTTGGGATCAACAAAGCCATCTTCGGGACCAGCAGGGTCGCCGGTTTGCAGTACGTAGTTGTCTTCAGCGCGGGTAAACTCCATGCCGTCGTAGAAGCCGCGCTGCACTAGGTCAACAAAATTGCCGCCGGTCACCGGGGCGCTATAGCCATCGATCACCGCTTGCAGGCTACCTTTGTTGGTCGTCACCTCGACCGTGGCCCGCCCTTTGAGCTGGGGCAAACTGCTGTACTCTTCGGGCACCTCGTAGGGAAACTCTTTGACCATCAGCTCTTCAATGCGGCTGACATCTTCTAGCATGGCCGCTCGCTTGAGCCATACGGTTTCGCGATCGCGCAGATCAACGGCCTCTTGCAGGGGCAGGAGCTGGGCCTGAATGTCATCGAGGTAGCTGATCGCGGCCGCTCGTTTGCCCGCAGGCACCGCCGCCAGCATCGTCTCACGACTGCGGGTCAAGGTGCGCTCGATCTTAGTAATATCTTTGCTGATCGGTCCCCAGCGTTTGCTGCGCAGCCACTGCGACAACCCCTCCAGGGTGCCCTGCACCGCCCGAATCTCAGGATTGTCGATGGGCAGCGAGTAGCGCAACAGCGCCTTACCATCGGTAATGGCATTGCCCGGTGGCAGGTAGGCTAGCGGCCCCACAGGCATAGCCTGGGCCGGAGACAGGCTGCTCAGCCACACTCCTGCGGTAATCACCAGCCCCAGGCCCAGCTGCATCAGCCGTGGCCAGATTAACCTCTGCTGTTTACCCATCATTGCGCTTGTTTGCTTAGCCATAATTCCTTTATCTCCGCCCGGACGACCGGTCTCCGTGTGACGCACTGCGCCCCTACAATCTTGTCATACTCTGGAACGCCCCAGGCCATTGCCCAGGGTCAGCCAGTCAGAACTTCCCGGATCCGCCTCTATTCCTCTATTATTTAGACGCTCCGGCCATTCGCTTTAGGTCCTTCTACAGATTGGCCAGGGTTGAGGGTAAAATCTGTGGGAAATGGCCGCAGGGGGGTAAAATGAAGTGCCAAAACTTAGACTGCCTACCGTAAGCTAGCGCCATGATTTCCAGTAATGATTTTCGCACCGGTACTTCAATTGAGCTAGACGGATCGGTCTGGCGCGTGGTCGAATTTCTCCACGTCAAGCCCGGTAAGGGATCGGCCTTTGTGCGCACCAAACTAAAAAATGTCAAAAGCGGCAACACCGTTGAGAAAACCTTTCGGGCTGGTGAAACCGTGCCCCAGGCGGTGATCGAGAAGAAAGACATGCAGCACACCTACCGCGACGGCGAAGACCTGGTGTTCATGGATATGGAAACCTATGAGGAAGTGCGCCTCACAACCGATGAAATCGGTAGCCAGGTGAAATATCTCAAAGAAGAAATGAGCGTCAGCGTGATCAGCTGGAACGGTCAAATTCTAGAGGTAGAATTGCCCAACTCCATTGTGCTTGAGGTCACCCAAACCGATCCGGGGGTGAAGGGCGACACCGCCACTGGCGGCACCAAGCCCGCCATCCTCGAAACTGGAGCCCAGGTCATGGTGCCTCTGTTCATTTCGATTGGCGAAAAAATTAAGGTAGACACCCGCACCGATGCCTACCTAGGTCGTGAGTAAGCGGCGGCCCTGCCCGTTACCCTCTCTAGGGACGTCAGCCGTACTGCCGCTGACACCCGAGCCCTTGGCCCCTTAATCTGAGGCCCATTACCCCCTACGAGACTTTCGCCGTGGAACTAAGCGTCACCGATCTAAGAGAGTTAGTCACCGCCCTCAACCAGAGCGACATTGTCGAACTCACCCTCAAAAGCACCGATTTTGAGCTTACCCTGCGCAAACCAGGGGCTATCGCTCTAGGTTCAGTCATGGCAGCGGTGGCTCCGGCCGTAGAGGCTACTACCGCCAGCGCTCCGCCGCCTGCCGAGCCGTCGCCTGCCGCCCCAGCGGCTCCCCCCGCTACTCCCCCCGGCAAGGGCAGCGATTTGGTCTCCATCAATTCGCCCATGGTGGGGACGTTTTACCGTTCTCCCGCCCCAGAGGAGCCAGCTTTTGTCGGGATCGGCGATCGCATCACCAGCGGGCAGACCGTGTGCATCATCGAAGCGATGAAGCTAATGAACGAACTAGAGGCCGAAGTCAGCGGCGAAATCGTCGAAATTATGGTTGAAAACGGTCAACCCGTAGAGTTTGGCCAAACCCTAATGCTGGTACGCCCGGCGTAATTGTTGCCCTAGGTGCTGCCATGACCCCTGACCCCAGCTTTATCGACCAGCGCATTATTGTGCCCCTCGATGTGCCCTCGGCCCAGATGGCACTGGCCTGGGTAGACGCCATGCCCCAGGTCAGCTTTTGGAAGGTGGGGCTAGAGCTATTTGTCAGCGCCGGGCCAGGGTTACTGGCCGAACTCAAGGCTCGGCAAAAGCGCATCTTTCTCGATCTCAAATTTCACGATATTCCCAACACCATGGCCGGGGCCTGTGCCGCAGCGGGGCGCTACGGGGTTGACCTGATGACTGTCCATGTAGCGGCGGGCCAGGAGGCCTTAATGGCTGCCCAGGAAGCGGCGATGGCGGGGGCCGAATCTGCCGGGGTCTACCCGCCGATGCTGCTGGGAGTCACCCTGCTAACCAGCATTTCTCCCAGTACCCTAGCCGTAGAACTCAAAATTCCGCTCGAAGCGACCAACTACGCGCTGCAAATGTCTCTGCTGGCCAAAGACAGCGGCCTGGGGGGCGTGGTGTGCTCGCCCCAGGAAGCCAGTCAGCTACGGCGGTTTTTGCCCGCTGACTTTACTCTGGTGTGCCCTGGCGTGCGCCCTAGCTGGGCCAGCAGCCAAGACCAGCGCCGCACCCTCACCCCTGCCCAGGCTCTGCAAGCCGGGGCCGACTACCTGGTGATTGGCCGACCGATTACCGCCGACCCCGACCCGGTTACTGCGTTTCAGCGCATCTGTGACGAATGCGCTGCCCTGTAGCGTCAGTGTCGCGGGGTAAGTCTTGCCCTGCGGTCTACCTGAGGGCTTGGTCTATATGTCTCGGCATCACCTGGCTGGTGGTTTTACCTGGCTTGGGGCAGGCCCAGGTCTCGGCCCCCGCCCCTGAGAATCCGGTCTATCTCAGGCGCGACAACCTTTGCCCCACCGAACTTCAGCCGTTGGCCACCCGGCTGCTTCAAGATTTACCCAGCTATGCCAACCGGGTGGCTAGCCGCAACCTCAATCTATCGCGTCGCCCGGCGGAGGCCACCACCCTGATGCTGGTGGCTAGTCTCCCCGACCTCACGCCCCTCGACCTAGAGGCGCTCGTGCCCGACGGTAGCACCCAACCTGACTCCACCCTACAGCAGGTGTTTTTTACCACCCTAGAGCGGCAGTATCGGCAAAATCGTTCGGTTTCGCTGCAACACTACCACTGGTTATTTTTGGCCCAGACCCCTGAGGGCTGGCGGCTGGCGCTGCTGTACTCTAGCCTGGGTAGCTACACCGGCAGCGATCGCCCCTTAGGGCGGCCCCCCACCCCACCCCAAGAGAGTAGCGACGGCATTATTGGTCAGGCGGTGAGGCTCTGGCTGCGCGACTGCCGAGCTGGGTCGGTGTTTCCCGCCGAGCCTGATTTGCCCGCCGGGCCTAGGGTTCCTGCTGAGCCTGAGCGGCTGCCCACCGAGGACGCATCTCCTCTGTAATTGACCCGGCCATAGAGGGTGTCGCGGGGCTGGGCCGGGCGATTGAGCGATGCGATCGCCCCCCGCAACTCATCCACGGTCATCCCGGTTCCTCCCTGGGCACCGGCCATAGTGGTGATGTGCTCTTCCATCAGGGTGCCGCCGATGTCATTGCAGCCCCAGGTAAGCGCCTCGGTGGCCCCAGCCAGCCCCAGCTTTACCCAACTGGGCTGGTGGTTGACAATCCAGTTGCCCAGGTAGATGCGGGCCACCGCCATCAGCAACAGCGCATCGGCCAGCACCGGCTGGTCGCGGCCCACCCGACGGCGCAGTGGTTTAGGGGCCTCTTGCCCCACAAAGGGCAGCACAATAAATTCGGTAATCGCCGCACTGTAACCAGCCTCTAAAGCACGGCACTGGAGCTGGCGTAGATGCTCTAGGTGGGCGATCTGCTGGGCCGGGGTTTCGATGTGGCCCGAGAGCATCGTGCTGGTGGTGGGCAGGCCCACCGAGTGGGCCAAACCGACAATCTCAAGCCAGGTGGCGGTATTGATTTTCTCGGGGCAGAGCACCCGACGCACGGCGTCGTCTAGCACCTCGGCGGCGGTGCCCGGCAGCGACCCTACCCCCGCGTCTCGCAGAGCCAGCAGCACATTGCGGTAGCTGAGACCGTCCTGGCGGGCGATAAACTCAACCTCCTGGGGCGAGAAGGCATGCAGGTGCAGCGCCGGGAATGCCCCTTTGATGGTGTCGACCAGCTTGAGGTAATAATTCAGCGAGGTGCCGTCGATTTTGGCGTAGGGGTTGAGTCCCCCCTGCATACAGATTTCGGTGGCCCCCAGCGCTACAGCCTCGGTGGCCTTTTCGAGAATGGGGGCAAAGTCGAGCCAGTAGGCCCCTTCGTCGTTGCGATCGCGGCGAAAGGCGCAGAAGCTACAGTGCTGCTCGCAAATGTTGGTGTAGTTGATGTTGCGGTTAACCACGTAGGTGACGGTATCGCCTACCTGGCGCTGGCGCAGGGTGTCTGCGGTGCGGCGAATGGCCTCTAGGGCGGCTGGCTCGCGCTGGTGCAACAGGGTCACCCCCTCAGCCGGGGCGAGGTCGCCTCCCGCCAAAGCCTCTGCCAGAATGCGTTCAAGTTCCATAGAAATAAGCCAGCTATCGACGACATCGCCTTTCTATTTTGGCGGGTATCGGGCTGATTGGCCTACTCGCTGTACCCAGACCGGCCCAAGCCCCTAGTCCGTTTGGGCGAATGCTAGCCCGCCCCTACCCCATTCTGCTTGGGCTTACCAACTTGTCCCAAAAGGGCAAAGGTCTCTCCATTAGGGAGGATATAACGCCAAAGCCCCTATGAGAAGCTAAAAGCGTATGGGTTATATAAATCAACAATCAATAATGAGAAATCTGTCTCTGCCTGAAGCGTTTAGCGAACCTTCCTTGCGATCTCAGGCAAAGACCAGAAGTCATGCGGATGTCTTAGTAGTGGGTCAGCCGCTGCAAATTGTCTTGGCCGATCTGGCTCCGGCTGAAGCCATAACCGCCAGCCTTAAAACCCAGGGAGAAATTGAAATTTACGCTGAGTCAAACCAGCTACTTGATCCACCCGCGCTGGTTTCCCTTCAACAAGTTTCCAAAATTGCCCTCTTAGCGAGAACCTTTAGCGATCGCCCCCAAGACCGCTGCCTAGAGATCACATTTCAGGCTGAGGGGGGTGCTCAACTGAGTCGAGTTTGCCTCAAGTTTACTTGCCTGCGAATTTGTTTAGATGTGGATGCCGACCGCGACGGCGTTGTGGACGAAAATAACCCCGCCAAGGGAGATTGGCAGTGGGGAACTAACGGTCAGGGAGCCATTCTGCTGGTCCATACCGATCGCGACCACGTTCACTCTGACAGTGAGTACACCGATAGAGATCAGGGAACAGCCCTGCTAAATCTCAAAGATGCGAGCTTTATGATTGCGCGCCGAGCTGGGCCGAGCGACCTACCACCGGGCTGTGAAATGTATCTGTCGGTGAGTCAAGATCAGGCCCAACGCCTCTGCATCTACGACGAACTCAATCAAATTGGCGATGAGCTGATTGGCCCTAAACAAGCCCAGGCAAAACTGGAGCGCACCGATCAAGATATTCTCTTTTTTGTGAAGGGGATTAGTTTTCCCGATATTGATTTCGATGGCCTGATTGAGATCACGCTGAGTCTGCTCAAAGATGGAGAGATTCTTTACAGCGATCGCGTAGTTTTTCGCGTCGCGCCCTGGATGATGACGCCAAACACCCTATCGCCGACTATGGTTTTTGTCTCTCGTCTCTCTAAGGGCGACAACGAAGACTTCATCGAAGACCTGAGAAAAGTGGTCAGTCAGGCGGGTGCTCAGCTAGATCCGGTACCCTTTGAGTTCCACGACGATGATCCGTGGATGCGAGATGAAATTGAAATTGGCTATACCCAAGCGCCAGGCCAATCCGTTCACGTCATCTTTGATTCGCCCCGCGATCGCGGCCTAGACCACCTAGCTAAGCGCCAGGTGATCAGCAGCCGGTTTGGCTATGTGATTCGCAAGAGCCGCCATGAGGCAACAAAACTAGGCTCCTTTGGCAATTTAGAGGTTTCTCCACCCGTGACTGCCAATGGCGTCACCTACCCCTTTGGCCGCCTCATGTTTGGGGGTACGCGTCCAGAAATTATGGAAAAACCGCGCCGCAAGCTGAAAGTTTTACGAGATTTTTTCTATGCCCAAAAAATCCAGGCTCCCTTTGAGCTTTTCTCTGACTGGTTAAGCGTGGGGCATATCGACGAGTTTATGAACTTCGTCGCTGCGCCCAATTCTAAAGGGTTTAAACTACTTTTGGCCAGCCCTGATAAATGCTATGACCTACTTAACGCATTGCACCATCAAGGGCATGACCAGGCACTGCTGCGGCAGGGTAAGCAACTTGATCAAAAGCCGGCTGCCATTAGCGTGGCAGAGGTTCTAGCTGATAAGGACCTAGCCGCTCACAATCAGCGGTTTCAATCCTACATTAACTGGAATCGGGAGGTTTTAAAGCAAGAGCTGGGTTTAGACGAAGCAGATATCATCGAGTTGCCAGCACTGTTCGAAAACGAAGGCGATCGCGCCATCTCGTTCTTTCCCAATATGGTCAATATGCTGGTTCTCAATCAGCACTTGGCTATTCCTAAACCCTTTGGTCCCAGGGTGAATGAGCAATGCTACTTTGAAGCCTACGTGAGAGAAGTCTTAAACCCGCTGGGTTTAGTCTGTCACTTTATCGACGACTGGGACACGTATTTTCGCGAAGGCGGAGAAATCCACTGCGGCACCAATACAAGTCGGCAACCATACCAGCAAAAATGGTGGGAGAGTGAACCAACGTTTCTTAAGCATTGCTCATAAAAACGCTAAGGCGATTTCTGGAAAATAGTTTCTTCAATGGTGGGCACTGCCTACCCTACCACTTGGGTTAGGACATCCAGATACCTTAGAAATGTTCGAGCGTTCAAACGTTTTTAGGGAAAATGTCTTAACCAGACTGGCTACAGCTATAAAAGTGGGATGCACTCGGTGCAAGGGGCTACCGACCCAGCACCGCCGCCCCGTCGTAGAAAAATAGACCCGCCACACAGCCGGTCATCAGCGTCGCCAGAGTGCCCGCCCACAGTGCCTTCCAAGCCAGCTCACTGATGTCTTTGCGCCGCGAGGGCACAATGCCCGCCAGCCCGCCGACAAAAATGCCCACCGAGGGCAGGTGAGCGAAGCCACAGAGCACGTAGCTGACGATCACCAGGGCGCGATCGCTCAATGTTCCAGCCGCCGCCGCGTTGGCCAGACCAATGTAGGGCGGAATCGCGGTTTCGAGCAGTCGCCGCCCAATTAGCTGCGACGACAGCCACAGCTCGGGCCAATCGAGCGACACCCCGGTGAGAAAGGTGAGGGGCAAAAACAGCGCCCCCATGATGTTTTGCAGCGTGATCACGCTAAACACCTGGCCGATCGCCCGCCAGAGGGCAAAGTCGTTGGTGGCCAGGTTGGCCAGATTGGCAAACACCAGATCGAGTAGGGCAATCAGGCCCAGAATGGCAATCAGCGCCGCGACAATACCCACCGCCATTTTCACCCCGTCGAGGGCACCTAAGATCAGGCTATCCATGGGGCTGCGGCGTTCTTCTTCCACCAGCTCTAGCTCAGGCACTTTGCCCAGGGTGTCGGGCACCGCCTGCTCGGGCACCAAAATTTTGGCCAGCACAAAGGCTGCCGGAATTGTCAGCACCGAGGCCGACATTAGGTGCCCGGCAATGGATGGGAAAATGGGCCGCAGGTACCCGGCGTAGAGGCCCAGCACCGTGGAGGCAATCGAGCCAAACATGGAGGCCAAAATGGCGCACAGCTCGCTGCGGGTCATGCGCTCGAGGAAGGGTTTGATGGCGATCGCAGACTCAATGCCAACAAAAATATTTGCTGCTCCCGCCAAGGCCTCGGCCCCGCTGAGGCGCATCGCCCAGCGAAAAAACCGGGCAAACACCCGCACAATCGGCTGTACAACGCCCAGACCGTAGAGCAGCGAGAAGATCGCCGCAAAGAACACCACCTGGGGCAGCGAACGAAAGGCAAAGATATAGCCCAAATTGAGATTGTCGGCCCCCAGGCGATCGCCCGGTACGGCAGTAAAAGCAGGCGTCAGCGCCCGCGCAATCCATCGCCCTGCCCCGGCGGGGCCAACCGGCTGGTTAAAGTCGGGCACAAAAATCGGGCCAAACAAAAACCGCGCCCCGGCATCAGAGGCATCAATTAAGGCATTGAGAATAGAACTCAGCCACACCACCGCCTCCCGCGTTACGGGCAGCAAGAAAATCAGCAGCCCCACTACCAGCTGAATGCCAATGCCCCACACTATCAACCGCCAGGGCACCCGCCGCCGATCCTCAGAGCCTAGCCAGGCGATAAAGCAAAACCCAAATATTCCCAGCAGCGAAATTAAACGCAGTGCCATCGTGTGCCCATGCTCCTTATGGCCCAAAAATCACGAGCCTGCCACCGATTATGCCGAAGAACACCTCCGACGAAGCGCCTCGTTCTAGAACTTAATTGAGGGAAGGGGTATCAGGTGTCAGGTCGCGACCCGAAACCCGGATAACCTACCCCTGCCCCTCCCAGGAGGGGATGCCGAAACCTGAAACCCAAAACCTTCCCTCCAGCCTGCCCCATAATAGATGTGACCCCCCGCCCTGCGCTATGGAAGCTTTTTCTCCTATTCCGCCCGACTGGGCCGAGTCTGCTAGCCACGCTACCCAATTTTGTTGCCCCCAGTGTGGGGCCGAGAGTCGCCAGGCCAAAGCGGTCTGGATCAATCGGCGATCGCCCGTTTATGGTCTTGACCATCGCCGCAAATGGCAAGAGTTTTATCACTGTGGCGAGTGTGAAATGCCCTGGTGGGCCTGGAGCAGCGATCGCCCCCCGTCGCCCTACGGTCGCCCCGATGACGATGGGGGTGATGGGGAGGATCTGTTTTAGAATCCGTTGACCCTCTTTAAACGCTCTATCTAAACCCGCTTAAACCTGTAAACGTTCGAACGTTCAAACGTTCCAAACGTTCCAAACGCCTTTACCAATGTCCCTCAACCCATCACCCAAAACCATCCACGTCTTCGGTAGCCTGAATATGGATCTGGTCTGCCGCACGCCGCGCCTGCCCCAGTTGGGGGAGACCATTCTGGGCAGCGACTTTGCTACTCTACCCGGCGGTAAAGGGGCCAACCAGGCAGTGGCGGCGGCGCGGTTGGGGGCCGCCACGACGATGGTGGGTCGGGTGGGAGACGATGCCTTTGGCCGTCAGCTCATCGAAGGGTTGCAGGCGGCAGGGGTCGAGACCCGTGGGGTAGCGACGGCGGCGGCGGGGCCGACGGGGGTAGCGGCGATCGCCGTAGATGACGCCGGCCACAACACCATCGTGGTCGTGCCCGGTGCCAACGGCCAGGTAGATGGCGAGGATTGCGATCGCCTCGTGGCCCAACTACAGCCAGGGGATATGCTTCTGCTTCAGTTTGAAGTGCCCCTGCCAGCGGTGATCGCTGCTGCCCAAGCGGCCCAGGCCCAGGGGGCAACGGTAATTGTGGACCCCGCTCCGGCCCGCGACGATGTGCCGCCCGAGTTCTTTGAAACCGTAGATATTCTCACCCCCAACCAGACCGAGGCCAGTCAACTCACGGGGCTACAGGTAACCGACCTGCCCTCGGCCACTGAAGCGGCTCGTCAGCTAGTGCAGCGAGGCATTGATCTGGTAATCGTGAAGCTGGGCGACCAGGGGGCAGTAGTTGCCACGGCAGACCGCACCTGGCACCAGCCCGCCCTGGCGGTCAACGCAGTGGATACGGTGGCGGCGGGGGATGCCTTTAACGGCGGCCTGGCTGTGGCTCTGTCTGAAGGCATGGCCCTGGAGGACGCCGTCGAGTTTGCCACCGCCGTCGCCGCTGCCTCGGTGAGGGTGCCGGGGGCGCAGGCGTCGATGCCGATGCGATCGCAGGTTGCTGCCCTGCAAACTACCTAAAGCATGTCTAGCAGAGGGATTCGGCCTTGGGCTATGCTGAATCTTGCCCCAATGCTTTCAACCTAAGTACTGCGCCACAATTCATGGCCCGACCCCACGCCCAAGATTGGCAGACCGAATTTAACGACCTGATGCGCGGCATTGCGGGGGCGTTTTTGTTTGGTGCCCCCTTTCTCTACACCATGGAGGTGTGGTGGAAGGGCAACTTTACCGCGCCGCCGCGCATGATGCTGATATTGGGCATTGCCTATCTAGCTCTGGTGCTGCTGAATATTAAAGGCGGGTTTCGTGCTGAACAACCCCGCAGCCGACTGCAAATTTTGGCCGAGAGTGTCGAGGGGCTGGCGATCGCGCTGTTTACCGCCGCCCTGAGTTTGGCGCTGCTTGGCATCCTGCGGCTTGAAACCGGGGTAGACGCGGTATTGGGTCGAGTGATTACCCTATCGCTGCCCTTTGCCATTGGCGTGGGCATTGCCAATAACCTGTTGCTGAGAGCTGACGGCAACGATGACGACTCACCTAAACGGCCCGACCCCTGGCGCAGCACCCTATCCGATGCCGGGGCGGCCCTGCTGGGGGCCATCGTCGTGGGGTCTTCCATTGCCCCCACCGATGAGATTCCGATGATTGCCAGTTCGCTCTCGCCCACCCGACTGCTGTTGATTATGGCCAGCTCGCTGCTGCTGTCGTACATCATTGTGTTTCAGGCCAATTTTGGTGCTCAGCGGCAGCGGCGATCGCAGCCTGGTTTTTTCCAAAGCCCGATCAGCGAAACCCTGGCTGCCTACCTGATCTCCCTGGCAATCTCAATGCTGATGCTGTGGTTGTTTCAGGTGATTCGGGTGGGTGACCCCGTCAACCAGTGGGTGAGCTATGTCATCGTCTTGGGCTTGCCCTCCACCATCGGTGGTGCGGCGGGCCGTTTGGCCGTATAACCCCGTTACGCTCTTTACCGCATCTCGTTACACCCCTCTTCATTGCCCCCGTCACCCCCTATGTCTGAACCGATCCGCAATCGCGCCGAATGGTTTTCCCTGGGCATTTCCCTAGCGCTGCTGGCGGGGGTGGTGGCCACGGTGGTGTCGGTATGGCTCAACCCATCCCTCAAACCCGCTGAATTTACCGTAGAGCGTGGCCCAGTGCGCACCGCCAACGGTCACTACTATTTGCCCGTCACCATCAAAAATGAAGGCGACGCCACCGCCGCTGAGGTCACCGTCGAAGGCAGCCTTGATACGGCTCCCGACGATGAGATCGCCACCACCACCTTCGACTTTGTGCCCGCCCGCTCCGATGCCGCAGGTGTGCTGATTTTTAGCCAAGAGCCTTCAGGAGCCACCGTGCGCGTGGTCAGCTATCAAGAACCTTAGCTAGCCTAGAGCCTACAGGTCGAACTTAATGCCGCCAAAGACCGATAGCCCACCATCCCGATTAAATTCATCTTCAACCCTTAGGTAGATGCCAGGGCCAACCGGCCGCCCTGTCCCTACGGTTTCAAGGATGCGATCGCCAGCCTCATCGTAGACAAATTGATAGGTCCCTACTGGTAGCGGTTGACCGTCGGCATTAGCCAGCTGCGTCATCACTTGATCACCGCTTTCATCCAGCAATGGCACGGTTTGATAAATGGGGGTTAGGCGATTAGCTAAGTTGTAGTAGTAAGCAGGGCGCTGCTGTTCCCCAAAGGGGTTGAACAAGGCTTCAACGCGCCAGCCAGTGGCAGCCCCGCCCTGCCCCTGCCCGATTACAGTTCCCTGGGTAAAGAGTTCAGCCCGTAGAACGTTAGCCGCTGGCGTCCATGGCGTATTGCCTATATTGAGCACTCCACCGATCGCTAGCTCACCGCGCAGGGGAGTTAGATTCGGGTAGGTCTCTCTCTCGGTGACGCTCTGGCGATCGATCAGACTGGTGCTGTCAACTAAGACCTCCTCCGAGGAGATCTCAGTGGTCGATGCGACCAGGTACTCTGGCCCAGAACGGAGCGTCGTATCAGCCATGGTTGGGCCTTCAATGGTCTCAACCAGGGTTGATGTTTCAGCCTCATTGAGGCGAGAGTTAATGTTGCTCAGTATGCCGTCGGCATCGATATCAAACTCTGCGTCTCCGGTTTGGCGAGTTGTTTCTATCTGCCGAGAGGTAAGTTCAGTGGTGTGGGTGTTTACCTGCGTTTGGGGAATCGCTAAAACATTGGTTGTTGTTTGCCTGTAGGTCATGTCGAGCTGACGCCGATAGGTCGATGCCGTAGTGGTGGCAACATCTTCTTGGTTTCCCAACCCCAGAGCCAGCTCACCTCTCACGTATAGCCCCCCCGCAAAGGTCGTCTTTGAATAGCCTGCCTGCCCCCCGCTGCCGGGCAGCAGCCTGTCTGGGGTAGAGATCTGATTACCCACTCGAGCATCAACCTGATCGGGCTGAGAGATATCGAAGGTAGAGATTAATGGACCATCCGGAACCTGACGGTAAAGGCCTCGCAATCCGCTGAAGCGGGCTGTTTCCGCGTTTTCTCCCGGCAATGTATCTTCGACCGCATAAACATTAGGCTGTTCTTGCTGAAAATTTTCTGGATGTTGGTTGGCCGCAATCACTTCAAACCCGCCGTCAGTCGTACGATACCTCTGCCCATCTGGGTTTGAAAGGACATACTCTTGCCCCAATTGCAGGTCTTGGCCCGCTTGCTGGGGCACCAAGGCATAGATCAGTTGACGGGCCATGCCTGCCTCCAGCCTGGTGGATTCGGTTACATATCCCTGCTCATTCCACTGGGGCAAAAACGTGGCGGTGCCATCGGTTCGTTCAACAATCAGCCCCCCTACATTGCGCGTGTAGGCAGCATTGCCTGGACCTACTAGGGTTTGGTCGGGAGGTTCAATCACAATAGCTTGATCGCCAGGCAACTCATAAATACCTGCCGATGAGGAAAGCCGTTGACCAGGAACCGCCTGAAATGGAGTGGGTGGTACAAACCCCACGATCTGAGTATTGTTGATTAGCCCCGTCGGCTGTATGAGGCGCGGCCCATCGGGGTCGGGGTTAACCACCTGACGGCCATACCGATCAACAGCATCGCGATGAGTCGGGGTAAAGAACTGAGTTACCCCCACCGTGGCGCTAAGACCAGCTTGGTTTGCCACTACCCCAGGATTGAAATTTAGGCTTCCGGTTATCAGCGTTGGCGGAGCCGCAGGATTGTCGGCTAAGGGAGATAGTTGCCCCGTTAGACTGGCTCCATCGGTGCCCAACCGCACTTGGGCTGCCGCATAATAGCGATCGTAAATCAGCGGGGTGCCATCGGCGGTACTGGCTCCAGTCGCGTGGGGCAAAAGGTTAGCCTCTGAGTTAACTAGTTCAACTCGTCCGGGTAGCCGATCCTCAGTTGTTTCGGTAAACGTTTGGTCCAGTTGCAAACGGCTGACTTCGCTCACCTGTTCCTGCCGAGTCAGAGGGGAAAGGGGTGTCTCAATGACTTCGGTGCGGTAGCTCACCGTGCTGCTAATCGATTGAGACTCGGAGATAAGATCTGCTTCGCCTCGCCCCATAGAGAGTTCAAAATATTGGCCGTCGTTAAAGTCTAAATCACTCCCGTTAGCTGGAGACTGGTCTTCGACAGCAAACTTCCCATCGGTAGTGAAATAAAGACCCGATTGTTGAGGCTCATCACCATCCCGTACTAAATTCAAAACCCTGAGCTCAACCGTATCTTCCGAACCATAAACTACATTAAGTTGAGCCGCTTCGGGCAGGGTTCGTCCATCCGGGCCCGTCTGAACTCTATCGCCTCGAACAAAGGCACTCTCAGTCGACTTGACGGTGCCATCGGGGCCGTAGACCGTCAGTTGAATGCCCTCTCCATAGTCGTGCTGGCCAGGGAGATAAAGCAGATTAAACTCGGTCGACAGCTGCAAAGAGTCGTCTACTATAACAAATCCTGGAACTACGGGCTCTAGCTGCTGGTTTATGTTATCGGTATCAACTCTAATTTCTACTGAATTGGGTGCTAGTTGGTCTGACCTGACCGGTTGAGCAACCCGCTCTTGTCTCTGCTCAATTAGACCCCTTGGCATTGGAATGTTTGAGGTATTTTGGTTAGGCCCTGTCCTCAACTGAAAGGCATTATTATCGACCTCGACCGAGCCGTCACTTTCTACCTGGATTTCAGGCATGGCGTTAGCTACAGACGCTATACCCAAAGTTAGAAAACTTATACTGGTCGTTGCCAACAGTAGGGTAGATGAAAAATGAGTATTTTTAAACATAGGAAAGTTGACAGTTTTCATTACAGAAACTGAGCGAGATGGGCAGGAACTGTTACTAGCAGTGTAATGACCCAGCTTGGTGCCCTAAACTGTCAAACGGAAGAGAGTGACAAACTTTGGTTGACAAAAATATGGCTTTATTAACGCTAAAGCTGAGGTGGGAAGAAAAAGCTAATGTTTTTAAAAAAGCTGTGGCAAGTTCGACAGAACCTGTGGATAGAAGCCGAGCTGCTAAAGTGAAAAGAGTGTAAAAAAAATTATGCAAACAGCTGTCTGTTTCAGTTAACTTGAAACCTGGTGTTCCCCTCGCCCTAAGGCAATCCTTGTGAAGGTTTCAAACGCGGCGAACAATCCGACAGGGGTTACCCGCCGCCACCACGTTGGCAGGGATCGCTTTCGTCACCACGCTGCCTGCGCCAATCGTGGTGTTGTCGCCAATGGTCACCCCAGGGCAGACGATCGCACCGCCGCCCAGCCACACATTGTTGCCGATGGTGATCGGGGCCGCCAACTCTAGACCCGTCAGCCGCACCGCCGGGTCGGTGGGGTGGTAGGCCGCATAGATCTGTACATTGGGCGCAATCAGTACGTCGTCGCCAAGGGTGACCCAGTTGCAGTCGAGAATAGTGCAGTGGGCGTTGATGTAGAGGTTTTTGCCCGCACGAATGTGGCCACCGTAGTCGCAGAAGAAGGGCGGCGTAATCTCGAAATTGGGGCCAATGGTGTGAAAGAGCGATCGCACCACCCCCTCCCGCACCTCTACCTCCTCCGGCAGAGCGTGGTTAAATCGACACAGCTGAGTCTGAGCCAGCCGCCGCAGCGCCACCAACTCCGCATCTGCCGCCCGGTACAGCTCATTGGCCAGCATCTTCTCCCGCTCTGTCTTCGCCATTGAGGAAATCTCCTATAGCAAAAGATCCCAGGGTTCTTTAAGAACCCTGGGATCTTGACCAAATCCCCTCCTGGGAGGGGTAGGGGTGGGTCAACCTAGTCTCTGGAACCCACCCCGCCCTGCGGGCACCCCTCCCAGGAGGGGATGCATGAATCTAGCCCACCAGTTCTTTCACCTTGGCCATGATGCCATCGGGGTCAATGCCCTGGTGAATGAACTGCTCCCATAGGCCGCCGCTGCCTTCGTGGTGGGTGCCCATGAAGGCAAACTTGGGCGTGTAGCCCCGCTCCAGCAGCCAAGAGCCAAAGCGGCTGCCCAGGCCGGTCTTGCGGTTGAAGGCTTCCGTCACCAGCACAAAGGGCGCTTTGCCCACCTTGGCCATAGTCTCCTCATCGATCACGTTGAGGGTGGACTTGTTAATCAGGCCCACGTCGATGCCTTCCTGCTTCAGCCGCTCTACCGCATCGAGGGCGCGGTAGAGGGAGTCGCCAAAGGTGACGATATAGCCGGCGGTGCCCTCGCGGATCACCTCATCTTTACCGGGGGTAAAGGTGTAGTCGCCGCCAAAGAACTCGTTGCCGTCGGTGTCGAGAATCATCGGCACCTTCGAGCGGGTCGAGAAGATGAAGCGCAAACCAGGGTCGTGGAACACCGTCTTAACGCAGGCCTTCATCTGGTTGGGGTCGGCGGGGAAGTAGAGCTTGGTGTCGTAGCCGTCATCGAGGCCGTTGTCGGCAAAGAAGTTGTTGAGGCCGAAGTGGCAGGTGTTGTCGGCCATGTCGTCGATGCCCGAGTGGGAGAAGTGGCACAGCAGGTTGGAGTAGTTCAACCGCGCCATGGTGATTTCAGAGATGCACATCTCTAAAAAGGCCGCGAAGGTGGCGAATACACCCTGCTTGCCCTCGGCCATGCCGAAGCCCGCCGCCGCCGACAGGTTGCCCCGCTCCATAATGCCGCCGCTGATGAAGATCTCGGGGTAGGCCTTGCGAATCTGGGCCAGACCACAGGAGCCCTCCAGGTCGCTATCGACTACCAGCACGCTCTCTTTACGGGCCATTTCATCCATCTCACCCAGCACTTCGACCATGGCGTCGCCAAACACGTTGCGGTTCGCGCCCACGTTTTTGCTGGAGCCCATGAACTCGTAGGTGTTCTTGGGGGTCTCGATGCCTTCAAGAATTTCGACCGCTGCGGTGTGGCCCTTGGCGGTCAGGTAGGCGATCGCCGCTTTTACCGAGATCACATCGTGGCCGTGGGTGCTGCCCTCAATGCCCTCAATGCCCACCGCCATCGCCCGCTTGTTGATCACCGCCACCGGGCCGGGGGTGTTGATCGCCTTGCAGATGTTGGCGTAGAGGCCGTCGATATCTTCGCCGTCGCCTTCCAGCACCGTCAGACCGTGGCCCTCCAGGGTTTTCTTGACGCTGTAGCCGCCCATGTACTGGGAGGGGTGACCGGCAATGGTGACATCGTTGTCATCCACCAAAATCTTGACGTTGACGTGGTTGGCCACCGCAAAGCGGGCCGCCTCAGCGTCGTCGCCCTCCTGCTGGGCACCGTCAGAACCCAGGCAGAAAGCAACTTTGCCGGGGTTGGCCAGAGCCACACCGTTGACGTAGGGCCACATGTGGCCCAGGCGACCCGAGCTAAACTTGACGCCGGGGGTCAGCCCTAGCTCGGGGTGACCGGGCAGCTTTTCGTTGGCGGCGCGGTACTGCATCAGCTGCTCGGCGGGCATGTCGCCGTTGAGCACCGACATCAGGTACTGAGTCGCCACCCGGTGACCCGCTTCGTCAAAGAAAATTGGCACATACTTGTCGCCCGCGCCGCGAAACAGGGCATCGAGAATCATCACCTCGGGCACGGTGTCGTAGGGGCCGCCAGTGTGACCGCCCACACCCCGCGCCGCACCGGTCGCAGTGAAGAACACGATCGCATCCCGACACAGCTGAATGTTGGCCTTCAGGGCGCTGCGCTGCTCGTCGGTGAGGGTGGGATTAGACGCATCTAACGAAATTCGCTGGTATGCGCCTAGGTCAATGGGAAAGCTGGTCATAGAGTTTCGTCCTATAGGCTGGTGACAGGGAAGCGTGGAGCAAAGCAAGGTTTTTTATAGAGAGCAAGTCCACTGCTCAAGTTTGGATAGCAAAAATCCACTACCTCCATCATTCAATACTCTGGCAAGGCTGTGAAGTTAATTCAGTAAGAGATGGTTAAGTAGTGGGCCAGGGGGCCCGTGCCAGCAGACTTAGCGATTCAAGGCGGACAACGAAAACTCCCTAGGCCTAGCGATCGCGCCCCCTGTTATTATCGATTGTGCAACTTTTGAGTTTGATTAATCGTCCGGGTTTTCGGCATAGAGATATGTCTTGAGTAATAGGACGGGATCAAGGCGATCGCGTCCAAAGCCAAAGCCGATAGAATAGCCCACAGCCAATCGCCACTCTCCCCTATGCCGTCTCAGCTCAAGCGCAAGCTCAAACCCTGGATTCTGCTATTTTGGACCGCGCTGCTGGCGGTGGTGATGCTGGGGGGGCCTGCGATCGCATTTTCGCCACCGGCAGTGCCTTGGGGAGATACTCCGTGGGAGACTGCGCCGATTCCCCAGAGCTTCCAGAAAATTCGGGGGGTGTGGCTGACCACCAACGATATCAATGTCCTGCGGGATTCCGCTCGGGTGCAGAGCGCCATGGCTGAGTTGTCTCAGCTCAACTTCAATACGGTCTATCCCGTGGTCTGGAATTCGGGCTATGCTCTCTTCCCCAGTGTGGTAGCCCAGCGAGCCGGGATACCCTACATTCACCGAGGCGCTGCGGGGCAGGATATTCTGGCGGACGTGATTAACCAAGCTCACCGTCAGGGCTTGTTGGCCATCCCCTGGTTTGAGTTTGGCTTTATGGCCCCGCCGTCGTCCGAGTTGGTGATGGCTCACCCCGACTGGCTGACCCAGCGCCAGAACGGCAGCCAGACCTCGGGCAGTGCGGCTGGGGAAGTGGTGTGGCTCAACCCGTTTAAGCCAGAAGTGCAGCAATTCATCACCAATCTGGTGGCCGAAATTGCCGTCCGCTACGACATTGACGGCATTCAGTTCGATGACCACACGGCCCTGCCCAGCGACTTTGGTTATGACCCTTACACCGTGGCCCTATACCGGCAAGAAACCAGACAGGCGGTACCGAGTAACCCTCGAGATCCGGCCTGGATGCGCTGGCGGGCGGACAAGATTACGGACTTTGTGGCTCAGCTCAACCAGACCGTGAAACAGCATCGTCCCCAGGCGATCTTTTCGGTGTCGCCCAATCCCTATGACACGGCCTACAACTCGTTTTTGCAAGATTGGGTCGGCTGGATCAACCGTGGCCTGGTGGATGAGCTGCTGGTGCAGATCTACCGCTGGGATATAAACAGCTTTACAGATCAAATGCTGCGGCCCGAAATCCAGACGGCCCAAACTCAAATTCCGGTGGGCATTGGCATTTTGACTGGGTTACGCAATCGGCCTATGCCGATGTCGATGATTCAAGCTCAGGTGATGCGATCGACGGCCCAGGGGTTAGGAGTGGCCTTTTTCTACTACGAAAGCCTCTGGTACGATGCGCCCGAGCCTGTGGAAGAGCGCCAGGCCCGTTTCCGGGATTTGTTTAGCGTTCCTGCGTCCCGGTTTAGCCTACGTCGCCAGGTTTAAGCACGGCTTTGAGACAAAGACCACCGCCAAGCGCTAGTGCAACTCTTCCTCACTGCGCTCTCGCAGGTTGTCGGCAGCATGGTGTGCGTGGCGAACCTGGTTCGCCATCGCTTGGCGGGCCTTAGCCTCTACCGACGACTCAGAGTCCTCGTGAAGTTCGTCATCGGCACGGGTGCGCATCGCGTCGTGGCTATGCTCATCGTGCTGGCGCTGCTGGGTCAGGCGTTCGCGGGCCTGGTCGTCTTGCTTATCCATAGCGTTGGGTCTCCCTCAGGGCGTGGTTTGCTGGTGGTGGAAAGTGCGATCGCACCCCTACAGTTAATTTGCCAAAAGAGTCAGCCGCCTGCGATCGTATCCGACACGATTGTTTAGCCTTCTCAAGGGTCTGCAACCTGGAGTCGACCCTCTTTTCGCAACGCTCCTACGATCATCTCAACGCCTCTACTACTAAATCAGAATCCCATAATCCCGATTCCAAACAGGCGGATTGCGTAGGGGCAAACGGTGTTTGTCCAGCCCAACCGGGGCTAGCTAAGTCGGCTTCGGTATTAAGATCAAGTGAGGTCTTAGGACGACTTCTGGAAAATAGTTTCCCCAATGGTGGGCTCTGCCCACCCTACAGTGGCGACAGCCTCTGGGTTAAAGCTGGTAGCTTCTTTTCTCAAAATCCTCTAAGGCACCGATGCCGTTGCCACCGGGTCTTCAGAGCCCACTGGGCAAATCACCACCGTATTAAACAGACTAATATCCGTCCCCTCTGGCACCGAGAGGTCGAAGGCCCCGCTGGTGGCGGGCAGCAGTCCTAGAGCCATGGGGCGCTTGGTCATATTGCCATTGATAGTCAAAAACGCTTCCAGCGCCTCGCCCTCGGCGGTGAAATCTTTAAATGACAGCGTAATGCTGCTGCCCACAATCGCCGCTCCCACGTAGCCGCTGGCGGTGTGGCTATCTGTACCGGCAACGCTGCCCATAGTCTTAATCCCCCCTAACCTCGTCACTGCATCGGCCACCATTGTAAAAAAAGAAGGGTCATCTTTCCGAGCGGTTTTCTACTGTCGGCGAATGATGGGTTTTCACCACTCATTCCCGCCCCGCTGACCGCTATGCTAGGAACAATAAACCTAAGTAATAAGCTGCCCCCTGTCACGGATGCGTCCGGGGGTTTTACAATAGTTCATACTTAGGTGTTGTTGCCGCGGCTCCAGCTCAGACTCCCCGTCATGGTCTCGTGATAGAGTTTTCTGTTGTCAAGGCTACCAACGACAACCCAGACCCCGTCTGAGTAACCCATGAAGATGGTCACCAGCGGCCCATCGCCCAGAATCCGGAGAAGCAGTTATGGCTAAAGACATCACCCGTTATCGCAATATTGGTATTTTTGCCCACGTAGACGCAGGCAAAACCACCACCACCGAGCGCATCCTCGCCCTCACCGGTCGCATCCACAAGATCGGTGAGGTTCACGACGGTGCCGCTACCACCGACTTTATGGAGCAAGAGCAAGAACGGGGGATCACGATTCAGTCGGCAGCCACCACCTGCTTTTGGAAAGATCACCAGCTCAACATCATCGACACCCCTGGCCACGTTGACTTCACCATTGAGGTCTATCGTTCCCTCAAGGTGCTCGACGGCGGCATTGGTGTGTTCTGCGGTTCGGGCGGGGTAGAGCCTCAGTCAGAGACTAACTGGCGCTACGCCAACGACTCCAAGGTGTCTCGTGTCATCTACGTCAACAAGCTCGATCGCATTGGGGCCGACTTCTTCCGCGTGGTCAAACAGGTAGACCAAGTCCTGGCCGCCAAGCCTCTGGTGATGGTGCTGCCCATTGGTACTGAGAATGACTTCATCGGCGTTGTCGATCTGCTCACCCGCAAAGCCTGGGTGTGGGATGACTCGGGCAAGCCTGAAAACTACGAGATCACAGATGTCCCCGAAGACATGAAAGATCAGGTCGAAGAGTACCGCGAGGCGCTGATCGAACTGGCTGTCGAGCAAGACGACGACATTCTCAATAAGTACCTCGAAGGTGAAGAGATCACCCTCGATGAGATCAAGACCTGCATTCGCAAGGGCACCCGTGATCTGGCCTTCTTCCCCACCTACTGTGGTTCCTCCTTTAAGAACAAAGGAGTACAGCTGGTGCTGGATGCGGTGGTTGACTACCTGCCCAACCCCCTCGAAGTGCCTGCTCAACCCGAGATCGACCTCGAGGGCAACCCCACTGGCAAGCTGGCCCACGCCGATGCCGACAAGCCCCTGCGGGCGCTGGCCTTTAAGATCATGGACGATCGCTTTGGGGCGCTCACCTTTACCCGCATCTACTCGGGTCAGCTCAAAAAAGGTGACACCATCCTCGACACCTTCACCGGCAAGACCGAGCGCATTAGCCGCCTGGTCGAAATGCACGCCAACGATCGCGAAGAGGTTGAGTCAGCCCAGGCTGGCGACATTGTCGCCCTAATCGGCATGAAAAACGTGCAGACCGGCCACACCCTCTGCGATCCCAAAGATCCCGCCACCCTGGAACCGATGGTCTTCCCCGACCCGGTGATCTCCATTGCGGTGTATCCCAAGAAAAAGGGTGACAACGAGAAAATGGGCATGGCGATCAGCAAGATGGTGGCCGAAGACCCCTCCTTCCAGGTGGAAACCGACGAAGAGAGCGGCGAAGTCATCCTGAAAGGGATGGGCGAACTGCACCTCGACATTAAAGTCGACATCCTCAAGCGCACCCACGGCGTCGAAGTCGAAGTAGGCAAGCCCCAGGTAGCCTACCGCGAGGCGATCACCAAGCGCTTGGTCGATAGCTACACCCACAAGAAGCAGTCGGGTGGTTCGGGTCAGTACGCCAAGATCGACTACGTGATCGAGCCGGGTGAAGTCGGCACCAACTTCCAGTTCGAGTCGGCGGTGACCGGCGGCAACGTGCCCCGCGAATTTTGGCCAGCGGTGCAAAAAGGCTTTGCCACCAGCATTGACCGAGGGCCGTTGGCGGGCTACCCGGTGGTTGACCTCAAGGTCACCCTCACCGACGGTGGCTTCCACGCCGTAGACTCGTCGGCGATCGCCTTCGAAATTGCGGCCAAGGCTGCCTACCGTCAGTCGCTGCCCAAGGCTGGCCCTCAGCTGCTAGAGCCGATCATGAAAGTCGACGTGTTTACCCCCGACGACTACATGGGCGATGTGATTGGCGACCTCAACCGCCGCCGAGGCATGATCAAGTCTCAAGATCCTGCCGCTACCGGCGTTCGCGTCAAAGCCGATGTGCCCCTGAGCGAAATGTTTGGCTACATTGGCGACCTGCGCACCATGACCTCCGGTCGGGGCCAGTTCTCCATGGAGTTCTCTCATTACGCCCCCTGCCCCAGCAATGTGGCTGAGGAAGTGATCAAGGAAGCCAAGGAGCGCCAGGCTGCCGCTGCCAAGTAAGCAGCCCATTCTCCTGTAGGGGCACAGTATGCTGTGCCCCTACTATAGTTTTGCTGACACAAAGCGCCCCGGTCAGGATTTGGCCGGGGCGCTTTGTGTCACAGTGGTTTGGGTTACACCGGCTCTAAAACCCCCGGCTGCCGCAGCCCGGCCACATTCTCCTGCCCGGTGCAAAATAGCACCGTCGTGATCTCTGCCGTGAGCACATCCGCTAGAGCCGCCACCGCCGCTTCTGACTCGCTGGCCGCCCGCAAAAAAGGCATGGCCAGCCCGGCCAAATCGGCTCCCAGGGCCAGCGTCTTCGCCACATCGAGCCCGTGGCGTAGCCCGCCTGAGGCAATCAACGGCAATGTCGAAGAGACAGCCCTGGCCCGTACAAGGCAGTCAGCGGTTGGCAATCCCCACTCCCCAAAGGTTTGCCCCAGCCGTCGCTGGTGGGCATCGATCGCCCGCTCACTTTCTACCCTGGCCCAGGAGGTGCCCCCGGCCCCAGCCACATCTACCGCAGCTACGCCAGCCTCGACCAGTCGCCGCACGAGAGGCGCTGAAATGCCATTGCCTACCTCTTTGACGATTACCGGCACCGGCAGGGCCGCACAGAGCTGCTCAATCTTGCTGAGCAGCCCCTTGAAGTTGGTGTCGCCTCGGGTCTGCACCGCCTCCTGGAGGGGGTTAAGGTGCAAAATCAGGGCATTGGCCGCCAGCTGATCGACCACTCGGCGGCACTGGTCGAGACCGTAGCCATAGTTGAGTTGCACAGCCCCCAGATTGGCCAGCAATAAGATATCGGGCGCTAGAGACCTCACCGCAAACGTACTCATTAGGTCAGGGTTTTCTACCCCCACCCGCTGAGAGCCAACCCCCATGGCCAGCCCGTAGTGCTGAGCCACTACCGCTAACCGCCGGTTGATCTGATGGGCCTCCTCGGTGCCTCCGGTCATTGAGGAGATCAACAGCGGTGCCCCTAACCGGTGGCCCAAAAAGGTGGTGCTAATGTCAATATCGTGCCAATCTAGCTCGGGCAGGCAGCAGTGGGTAAACCGGTAGTGCTCTAACCCAGTAGTGATCTGGGCACATTGCACTGGCCCCTCTAGGCAAATGCGTAGATGGTCGGCCTTGCGGGTCTGGGTCTCGTGGGCAACGGGCAGTACAGTCACGGTGGCTATGGCGAAAATCAGTGCTCCCTATCGTAGGAAAGAATGGGCCGCTTTAGACGCGATCGCACAACAGATGTAACACCCTGGAGCCATCCCGCTGTTGCCGCCGTTAATCTGGCTTCAACAGCTGCACCCCATCCTGCCCATCGGAGGCTTGCAAAAACACCTTCACCGACTCATCCTTCGCCGTCGGCAGCGCCTTGCCAACAAAATCGGGGTGAATTGGCAGCTCCCGATGGCCCCGGTCGATCAACACCGCTAGGCGAATGGCGCTGGGTCGCCCATAGTCAATGACCGCATTCAAGGCCGCACGAATGGTGCGCCCGCTAAAGATGACGTCATCTACCAGCACCACTACCTTATTGGTGATATCAAAGGGAATCTCGGTGCGGGCCGGGGTGCGGGTGCTAATTTTGTCGAGGTCGTCGCGGTATAGGGTGATATCGATCGACCCCACCGGTAGCGCTACCCCCTCCAACCGCTGAATTTGCTGGGCCAATAGGTCAGCCAGCGGCACCCCTCGGGTATGAATACCCAACAGCACGAGGCGATCGAGATCGCCCCCCCGCTCGACAATTTCTGAGGACAGCCGGTTCAGGGTGCGGCGCAATTCCTCAGCGGTAAGAATTTCTACAACCGTGCTGCTCACAGTCATCGGCAGGCCTCCTGACACCGGTAAAGACACACTATAACTCGACCCCAAAGCCTGTGAACCATGCCTAAAGGGCTCGGTTAGGATGTCACCCTGCTTAAGCTCGACGGCATCGGGCTATGTCGGCGAGTGCGCGATCGCGGCCTCACCCCCCCCGTACTTATGCTGACCGCCCGCGATACCAGCTCCGACAAGGTGGTGGGCCTTGACGCCGGGGCCGACGCCTACCCTGCCATTGCACCCCCTGACCCTAGCTTGGGTTTCAGGTGCTAGGTTTCGGGTGTTAGGGATATGTGGTCGAAGTGCCGCTGTCTCCTTCCAATGCGGGGTGCCCAGAGGGTGAGGTGGGTAAAAACTACGGCAGCATATGTAAGTCTCTAGATGCGATGAGTTGCCATATTTGCGTCAACTAACCCACCCCTACCCCTCCCAAGGAGGGGACGGTGAGACTGTTGTTCCAAAGACTTTTCTTCTCTCCGGCTCGAGGGTAATACTAAATTCGCATCATATAACTCCGATTCCAAACAGGCGGCTTGTGTAGGGGCAAACGGTGTTTGCCCAGCCTCACCGGGGATAGCCAAGGTAGATTCAGTACGCAACAGTCTTCCAAAGAAAAGCAGGGGTCAAGCGACCCCTGCTTTTCTTTGGAAACAGGTTATGCCAGCGATAGATTGTACTGGCGACCGGTTATGACGGTGAGAGGAACAGGGTGAGGGCGCGGTGGTCGAAGGATTGCACCTTACCGGCGGTGTTCAGATCCTCTACAACCCGGTTCAGCAGATCGGTGGCGCGATCGCGGTGCTGGTGCTCTCGGCCCCGCAGCCGCACTAAAAACTTGACCGAATCTCCTTTGCTCAACCACTCAGTGGCTCGGTTGATGCGCAAGGTGTAGTCAGACTCGCCAATGTTGGGACGAAACTTGACCTCTTTAACGGAGGGGCGAGAAGTCTGCTTCTGACGCTTATTCTGCTGATACTGAAGCTTGCCATAGTCCATGATCTTGGCCACGGAGGGGCCATCTTCACTTGGGGAGACGACTACCAGATCGAGCTTGCTCTCTTTGGCCATCCTGAGAGCTTCTCTAGTGTCGGTGATGCCCAGATTTTCACCTGTCTGGGTGATCAGCAGCACTTCAGGGTCTCTAATGTCGCGGTTGACAATGGCTTTCTGTTTTTTAGCGATAGGACAAATCTCCAAATTCTGCAGGAAGTACATAGCGAGCTTCCCTGGGATTAGGCCTATCCCAACAGTCCTCATGATCCTCCTGTGAGGAGGCCAAATAGACGTGAGACAGTCAAATCCTGGGATACTCTCAGAGCTTAGCCTGTAGGCATCTCAGTCGGCCCAGGGCTAATGTATTCTTAATGTCTACATTACGCTGGGTCGATCACAGCCACATCCCCCCGTCGATGGGTTCCTTCACTCTAGGGGCAGCTGCACGGTGACGGTGGTGCCCTGGCCCTCGCTGCTATCGATGTGTCAATGCTGAAACTGGGTCTGTCGTCGCGCCGCCTCCCACTGGTCCACAAACCAAGCGGCCCCCACCAACAGGCCAACGCCTAGAGTCAGGCCCAAAATGGCGGCGTAGCGCCGGGACACCTTAGGGTTCAGCGTATGGCCCTAAGAAGCGTTCGCCGTTGAAGTGAATTAAGTGAGAAGGGGCATCGGCCACCCAAACCTCAGTTTCCCAAGCAATTTCGGCGAGATAGCGGGCCATTATGGAGCGACTGAGAAAGGCCGTGACATAGACCAATCCAGCGATAGAGGCCGAAAATGACTGGGTTAACTCACTGCGGCGCTTGCCATCTACTGGCCCGTGGCTGGTAACGGCTTCCACCAGCAGTAGCCAATTTTTGGCCGGATAGTGCAGCACAACGTCTGGCATTTTGCCGTGGCTATCAACCACAACACCAAGCTCTGCTAATAGAACGGCGTCAAAATAGCCCCACTTATCCCCTGGATCTCCGGCATAGACCAGCACACTGCCTGGAGCAAAGCGAGGGGCAAAGGCTTCAATCACTTGCTTAATAAGTTCGCTGTGGTCACCGGGGCTGAGGCTAATCCGCTTTCCAGGAGCAATTTGCACTGGCACCTGGTGATGCACTCGCTCCTTGGCATAGCGGGCTAGCAGGGTTTCGCGATCGCTCAGGTAATTTATGAGTGCGTCATGCCAAGCTGCTTGACCAAACGTGCGCAACAAAGTCAACGCAGCAGGTTCAATCTGATAAACGGCCTTGGGGCTATTGACCGGGCGATTAGGCTGGTCTGGGTTGTACAGGGCAATACCTGCATCCACAAACTGATGCATGGTCTGACGACGCACCGTTTCTCGGGTATTAGGCGCGTAGTCTTTACCGTAGTGTTGCCTCACCCAATCCATAATGGGCGTGATTCCCAGGAGTGGATTTTCCGCATCGCACCAGGCTTTACCCGGAGTCAGGTTGAGTAACGCCAGTAGAGCTAGGGCAGACCGCTCGTTTTGCTGTGCTCTTGGTAGCCCTAGAGAAACCAAAATTTGTTTCGCCGCCAGAATGTAATCAGCCTGATCGGTCATGCCATTTCAGCCTCAAACTGCCGATCAATGGTGGTCTGAGTTAACTTGGGTTGAGCGATCGCCCATTCTCCCAGTCTGGTAAGCATGGCTAGGCTGGGGTATTTAATCAGCCTTAGATCAGTGGCATTGACTTGAGTATGACCGTTGAATCGCCGAAAGTGATCGTCTATGGCAGTGGTATTGAGAAATAGCGCTAGACCATAGGCCAGTGGCCGAGGCAGACCTGCCCGATTGACATGAAAGACATTGAGATGATTTTCAAAGCCCAACATCGCGGCATTGCCAAAGGTCGCAGGGTCAATTACGCAGGCCATAACGCGCCGCCTCTCTTCCTTAGCAGAAAACCGCCGCACGACACAGTAGAAGCCGCTGGCATAGAGCCACTTGTCTGTGTCAACGTGGCGCTGAATGGCATTGGGCTTTTTGGCATTGGGAATCGGCCATACCACACCGCCATCAACACAGTGCATGGGGTAGATCAGCGGTACCGTGTTGGTCTCGGGCATGGCCCGCAGGTAGGGCTTAACGCGAAAATCAACCACTGGTCCGGTGGAAACCTTGAGACCCAGTTGTGCCAGCGAGTGCTGCACCGCCATGGCAGTGGTCAGAACATCGTTGTCGGGAGAAGTGGGTACATGAATAAATTGCTCCAGATCTCCAGGTAAGACAATTTGGCCAAAGGGATATTGGTGGGTCACTAAATCGGCAAAGGTGTCATCGGTGGAAGTAGACACGCTAACTGGCCCCTGGGAACCGCCACGTTCTAGCCGGATGATGATATTTTCTTGCAGTACGGCATCGTCTTTGAATGCCTGGGTACGCGACTCAAATAGATGAATGTGGTGAATTGCCGCCTGGCCCAGCACCAACTGGCGAAACGGGCGATAGTAGGGGCCGTTGCAAAAGCTGCGCGGGATGATAGCCACCAGTTGCCCTCCGTCGCCCAGCAGCGCCAGCGCTAGGGCCACAAACGCTGAATAGAGATTGACGGTCTCAACCCCAGCCCGCCGCAGAGCCAGACGGTGGGGCGAGTCGCTTCTAATTTTTTTGTAGGGCGGATTTAGAATAGCGTGGGTGTACTGAGGCAGCGCCGTAGCAAACAAATTGCCAGAGAGCCAGTCAGCCGCCGCATGAATGAAGTCATTGGGATGAATGGTCGGGCAAAAATTGGGGTGCTGCTGGTAGTTGGTTAGGGTTTGAGCCAGAGCACTGTGCAGGGTTTGATCGATTTCAAAAGCATCTAGCTCAACCCGATTGAAGGTGAGGTCGCCAGATACCCAACGATCTAAAAACGCTGAGGATAGCGATCCAACCCCAGCTCCTGCATCTAAGAGGCGGCAACAGTCTGTTGAGCCTGGGGTAAATAGACTGGCCATAAATTGGGCGATCGCCGGGGGAGTAAAAAACTGGCCCAGCTGCGCCTTACGCTGCCGCTCAGCAGCTTTTTCGGTAGTTAGCTGCAAGTTCTCAACTCCTGCGACCAAAATGACGTCTCCCCGAGAGATCTTGACTCAAAAACTAATGTACTGATTATTCCATAACGCTACCGTGACCATAGCACTGACACCCAGCCCCAGCCACAGTAAAAAGGCGCGGCGGGTGAGGGCCAGGGCGGCAAGAATGCGATCGCGCCCAATCTCTACCACTGCATCTCCCAGCAGCGGCTTCTCTTTGATCTGGCCTCGATATATATTCTGGCCCCCCAGCTGTACCCCCAGGGCAGCGGCGTAGGCGCACTCGCTCCAACCCGCATTGGGGCTAGGGTCAGCGGGGGCATCGCGGCGGCACAGGCGCACCACCTGGCGGGGGTGCCCTGACAGCAGGGCAATGGTGAGCACCGTCAGTCGGCAGGGTAGCCAGGTGAGGCGATCCTCTAGCTGAGCGCTAAACCAGCCCAGGTGGGTGTAGGGGGCTTCCCGGTAGCCCACCATCGAATCGAGGGTGCTAGCGGCTTTGTAGGCTAAGGCCACTGGCACGCTGCCCATAGGCAGAAACGCCCCCACCAGCGCGTAAAACAGTGGGGCCAACACGCCGTCGGTGGCATTCTCGCTAACGGTTTCGAGCACTGCCCGCAAGATTTCTGGCTCGTCTAGGTGCTCCGTGTCGCGGCCCACGTAGAGCGCCAGCTGCTGCCGCGCGGTGGGGATGTCTCTGGCGGCCAGCGGCTTGAGCACATCCTCTGCGGCCTGTCGCAGGCTGCGCCCCGCAAAGCAGCTAGCCAAAAGCACGACTTCGCAGACTAACCCAATCCCAGGATGAAGCATCCCCGCCAGATGCACAGCTCCCCAGCCCACTAGCCCACTGGCAAAAATCACGCTTAGACCGAGGATCACGCCCAACCCCCGCTCGCCACTGGGAGGCAGTTTGAGCCGCTGAATCGCGATCGCCCCCCAGCTAATCACCCGCCCGATCGCTTGCACCGGATGGGGCCAGCCCCAAGGGTCGCCCACAACGCGATCGAGGGCGGCGGCCAGCCCCAGCACCATTGCTCGCACCCCCACGCTAAGGCCCAGGTCGCTAAACCACAAAGCTGACATCATCCCCCTGGGCAGCTTGCCAACTGCGGGCATCAAAGTACAAATCTTCTAAAGAAATACTATAGAGAGCTTCTTGAAGTTTTTTAGATAGCCGGTTCCATACTGCAAACGTGACCCAGTCTTCAGCTTGGTCGGACTGAGGGCTGTGGCGTGGCAGCGGGTCGACCTGTTCGCCTACCGCCGCTAAAATTTGGCCCAAGGAAATCTGGTCGGCGGGTTTGGCCAACCGGTAGCCGCCCTGGGGGCCGCGCACCGACTCTAAAATACCTGCCCGCCGTAGGTCAATCAACAGTTTTTCGAGGTAGGGCGGCGGCAACCCCTGGCGATCGGCAATAGTACTGACAGACACGGGCTGCCGAGAGGGGTGCAGAGCCAAGTCAAGCAACGCCTTAACGCTGTAGTGGCCGCGAGTGGTCAATTTCATAGCCCAATTTGGCTCCTTGGGAAAGTTAGCCTTTGAAGACGCTGGTGCGATCGCGGTGGTGGCTTAAGGACTGGGCTTTCGCCTCTTTAAGTGTAAGTTAGGGGCCGCCTCCAGCCTACGCTTAGACCGGGTTAATCTAGCTTGGTTAGACGGCTGGTTAATAGCAGCAGCCCTCCAAATCATTTGACAAATACGGCACATGAACGGTCTCTGCGCCCCTCTTAAAAGCAGGGGTCGGGAAGCCTTCAGCCCCAACCAAGGGACTAAATCATTGAAAAAGCTCATCTTTTTGAGCGGTATTAAGTAGAGGAAAAGGGGGTTTATTTTAGGCTAAGCCGAGGCAATGTTATAGAGTTAAAAAAAAGAGTGCAAAAACCTATTTCGCTGTAGTATGATTTTGCCTATTGTCATTAAAGTAGAGCCAGGCAGAACCGTCTTGCTGCCTCTGCTCAAAACGTCTGGAGCAAACCGTTGTGAACGAGAAGAGAGTTAATGGCTAACGCAACTCAGATAGAACCCCTGATCGGCAAAGAGCTACTGCAAAAGGTCAAAGAACTTGATAATCTCAGCAAAGAAGATAAGGCCAAGGCCTGCGGCTACTACACCTTGACTAAGGGGGGCAACCCCAGGGTCAATATGATGAAATTTCTCAATGCCCTGATCGAAGCAGAGGGCATTCAGCTTGATAGCAGTCAAAACGGCAACGGACGCGGGGGCCGCAGCGCTAGCTTTCGCATCACAGTGCAGTCTAACGGCAACCTGTTAATTGGTTCTGCCTACACTAAGCAGATGGGCCTAAGGCCCGGCGACGAGTTTGAAATCACCTTAGGCCGTAAGCACATTCGGCTGAAGCAACTGGGAGAAAACGGTTCGCTGATAGGTGATGAAGATGAATAGGTGACTGTATCGTTAAGCAGGCTTAAACGGGTTTAGAGCGGGTTTATAGACTGTATGATCCGTTTTTAAGACGCTTGAGTACAATGGGCAAACCAAGTCTGTGATAGGCTGGCTTGCCCATTTTTCGGTGCTTGATTGGGCTTGATTGGACTTGGTTTTAGCTGTCTTCAAGCGTCTTTAAGGACTGGGAGAGCTAATTTTCTAGACTTGGGGTAGGGCCTTGGCTAGCGCCCCGACACTAGATAGGCTGGGTGTTGAAAATACGGGATTGTACGGTTAGTCTATGAACTTTCCTATAGTTTTAGACATTGCTCTGGGGCTGGTCTTTATCTTTTTTGTTTTAAGTTTACTAGCGAGTGAAGCGCAAGAAATTATTGGCACACTTTTGCAGTGGCGAGCCGAGCACCTCAAGCAGTCGATCGAGGTGCTGCTGGCGGGTAACGAGCGGGATAAAGAAGCATCGGCCCAGGCACTGGCCGATGCCCTCTACGAAAGCCCTTGGATTCGCAGCCTAGATCAAGAGGCCAAGGGGTCGATCGCGCGATCGTTTCGCCGTATTTCCCATTTAATAGGTCGCATCTACCGTACACTAACGGGCCAACGCAATGTGTTTGGCGTCGGCAAAACCAGCGGCCCTTCCTACATCCCGCCGGAGGCCTTTGCCAACAGCTTGCTGGAGCGCATGCAGTTAGGCAATCTGTGGCAGGTGCTGGCCAACGATCGCATTGATAGGTTTGGCCGCGATCGCGTCCTCACTCCCGTGGCCAGCATTCTCAGCGACCTCAAGGCCAACACCGGCAACGAGTTTTTGCTCAACACTGAACTGCAACAGCTAGAGCAGGGGGTCCAGCACATTGTGGCCGATTTTCGGGCGGGGATTGTCTCCATGCCTGAGAGTTTAGACCGCCTGGTCAACCGGCTCGATGAGTTTGGCCTGATGGCCAGGGATATTTTGCCTGACAATCATCCCCTGACCGAGACCTTTTTGCGCCGTCTCGACTACATCAGGCGCGGGTTGGCCAGCAACCCCACCGAAAAGTCGGCTTTAATCAGCAAACTGCGGCCCAACGTGGCCCAGTTGCTCGATATTTTTGATCAAAACAGCCCTGCCTACAACGAGCTGAGACATTTGGCCCAGGGGGGAAACGTCGAGGCCCAGGCCCTGATCGATCGGTTGCGCCAGGCCCCCATTACTCCGGCTCTGCACGACAGTTTAACGGCGATCGCCCGGCGGGTAGAAGCCACTGCCGACGCCACCCGCGACGATGTCAAGCTGTTTGGCCTGGAGCTCGAAAAATGGTTTGACCGCGGCATGGAGCGGGCCACCGGCGTCTACAAGCGCAATGCCAAAGCCGTTGCCCTGCTGATTGGCATCGCCACCGCCGTATCGATCAACGCCGACTCCTTTCACATCGCCAGTCGCCTGGCCGTAGACCCGATTCTACGCAGCTCCATTACCCAGACCGCCGACCAACTGGCAGCCCAATCTCCGGGCAACTTCAACGAGAGCATTGGCCAGGTGCAAGCGGCGGTCAACCAAGCTCTAGACGACATCCCGTTTCCCCTGGGGTACAACGAGGTGGTGGTGCAGCAGCAGTTAGCCGCCGAGCAAAATTGGCCAATTCCATTTATTCCCCGCAGGCTACTGGGCTGGCTGGTGAGCGGTTTTGCCATCTCGATGGGGTCAACCTTCTGGTTTGGCGTGCTAAAACGGGTGATCAATGTACGCAATACTGGCGATAAGCCCACTTAGGGCTTCAGCGTAGCGTTTCCCCCTAGCGCCCCGATGAGTGCCCGAGACAAAGTGAGTGCCCCAGGCAAAAAGAGTGCCGACTGCAAATATGGTTGTATTGTCTTCTGGCCTAGAATACCGCTGTAGCCAGCCGCTAAATCTGTACAAAACCGCCGCTCTAGAGGGATTGGTGACTCAGGCGGCGGTGGGACGGCAGCTGCGCCTGGCCCCAGCGCAACCTACTGCCACTGCCTGGGCCGTGGCGCTTTGCGAAGACGACTACCCCGGCTGGATTAGCGCTGCCGATGGCGTCACCCTCACCCCCGCAAAGCATGCTTATCAGCCCATTTGCCTCGATCGCCAAGCCCTAGCGCCCCGCCTGCCAGCGGTGATTGCCTTTACCCAGCGAGCCATGGCGACCCCGAATACCTACCTATGGGGCGGCACCGTCGGCCCTAACTTTGATTGCTCGGGGCTCATGCAAGCCGCCTTCGCCTCGGTGGGCATTCGGTTGCCCCGTGACTCGTACCAGCAAGAAGCCTTTACGCAGCCCATCGGCTGGGATGAGCTGATACCGGGAGATTTAGTCTTTTTTGGTAGCCCTGAGCGCACCCAGCACGTTGCCCTCTACCTGGGCGAGGGTCGCTATATTCACAGCTCAGGAAAAGACCAGGGCCGCAATGGCATCGGCATCGATTCTTTAGAGGACTTATCGCACCCCGTCAGTGCTGCCTATCACCGCCAACTGCGTCGCCCTGGGCGAATTGTAGCGAGCTACTGCCCCCGGCCCGTCGACCAGGGGTAAGCTGGGCATGAGTACCCCATTGGGGTCTCCCCTGTAGGCTCAAAAAAACCGGCGTGTGTCTTGTCGGCCTGACCCTTTACCTTGACCTGCTATGCCCCCTTCTACTCAAGCCTTGCCTCGGTCCGTTGCCTCTAGTCAGCTTGATTCGGTAGAGATTTCGGTGGTGGTGCCCATATACAACGAGTACGACAGTCTGCCTGCCCTGGTGACCGCCATTACTGATGTGCTCAATGGCTTGGGCCAAACCTACGAGCTGCTTGGCGTCGATGACGGCTCGACCGATGGGTCGAGCGATCGCCTGCGTGACCTGGCCCAGCAGTACCCGCAGCTGCGGGCAGTGATTTTGCGCCGCAACTACGGCCAAACCGCTGCCATGGCGGCGGGGTTTGACTACGCCCGTGGCCGAGTGGTGATCACCATGGATGGCGACCTGCAGAATGACCCCGCTGACATTCCCCGCCTGCTCGATCGCCTCGACGAGGGCTATGACCTGGTCAGCGGCTGGCGCAAACACCGCCAGGACAACACCCTCACCCGGCTGATTCCGTCTAAGATTGCCAACTGGCTGATCGGTGGGGTGACTGGTGTTGAGCTGCACGACTACGGCTGCTCCCTCAAGGCCTACCGGGCCGAGGTAATTCACGATCTCAACCTCTACGGCGAACTGCACCGCTTTTTGCCTGCCCTAGCCTTTATCGAAGGAGCCCGAATTACCGAAATGCCCGTTAGCCACCATGCCCGCCGCTTTGGCACCAGCAAGTATGGCCTGGGCCGCACCCTGCGGGTGGTGATGGATATGCTCACGGTCTACTTTATGAAAAAGTTTCTCACCCGGCCCATGCATGTCTTTGGCAGTTTGGGGCTGTTGTCGATGACGGTGGGAATTGCCCTAGGCGTCTACCTCACCCTGGTGAAGATTTTAGCTGATCAAGATATCGGCGATCGCCCCCTGTTGGTCCTTGCCGTTGTGCTGCTGCTGGCGGGTATTCAGTTGTTTAGCTTTGGCCTGCTGGCCGAATTGCTAATGCGCACCTACCACGAGTCGCAGCAGCGCCCCATCTACCGTGTGCGGGAAGTGGTGGGCAGCCTTGCCCCTGATCACCAACTGGGTTCAAAGGCTTGATCGGGTGATTAGCTGAAGGCATCGACCACCAGCACCGGTAGCGGGCTAGTGGTTAGCACCGTGTGCGACACAGAGCCCAGCAACACCTCGTCTAGCGGGCGATCGCCCCGTTTACCCACCACAATTTCTGCCACAGCGTGGGTTTGGGCGGTGGTCAAAATGGTTTCGGCGATCGCCCCCGGTTGCACAATGACCTGGTGGCGAATGTCGGCCAGCAGCTTCTCAGCTAGGGTTTGCAGTCTCGTCACGGCCTTAGGATCGTCTACCTGCACCACGTGGAGCACTACCACCTCGCCGTCGCTGCGGCGGGCCAGGTCGGCAGCCTTGGTCAGCACCAGAGCCGCCATCGGGGAGGTATCCACCGCCGCCAAAATGACAATTTGCCGGGCCACGGTCACTTTAGTGGGGTCTACTTCGCCCCGCTCCAGCAGTCGCGGCGCAAAGGTGGGAATCGCCCAGGCTCCCAAGGGGGCGGTAACTAGAATGGAGAGGGCGGCGATCGCCAGAATTTCTTCTCCCCCGGCAATGCCCTGGGCCAGGGGCAAGGCCCCAATCGCCGCCTGCACCGTGGCCTTGGCCGAGTTGCCCGGCAGCAAAAACAGCCGCTCGGGCCAGGTCCAGTTGCTACCCACCGTCGAGAGGTACCAGCCCAGGCCCCGCCCCAGCAGCGTGCCGATCGCCAAAATCAGCAGCCCTACGGCGATCGTATCGCCCAGCACCGTGAGCTGAATACTGGCCCCCAGCAGCACAAACAGCACAATCTGGGCGACCACCCACAGGCCATCGAAGCCGCCCCGCAGCCGCCGGGCCAGAGGCGCGTCAAACTCAATCAGAAAAAAGCCCGTGGCCATCACCGCCAGATAGCCCGAAAACACTGGCACCGCCGCCGCCGCTACCACTAGCAACAGCGCTAAGCTAGCGGCCACCAGGGCATCCTGCACTGCGTTTTGAGTCCAGTTTTGCTTTGCCAGCACCAGCACCAACAGCCGTGCCAGCAGCCAGCCCAGGGCCAAGCCGAGCCCAATCTGGCTCACTATTTGAAAGGGCAACAGCTGCCAGGGGCTCAGGGTGATGCCCCCCAAGCTAAGGCCGCCAGCGCCCCCCTGACCCAAAAACGCCAGCAGCAGGCTAAACACCAGCAGCAGCAGCACATCTGATAGGGCGCTGCCGGTCAAGATTGCGTCGGGAATGCCCTTGGCCACTCCCCAGCCCAGGCTCTTGAGCCGCAGCATGGCAGGCACAATTACCGCTGGCGACTCGGCCCCGACAATGCAGCCCAGCAGCAACCCTGTGGTGAAGTCAAACTTGAGCAGCCAAATCGCCGCCAGGGCCACCGCTACAGCCTCGCAGGTGGCGGGCAAAAACCCCAGCCGCAGGGCCACTGTGCCTTGCTGGGCCAGTTTTTCGCGATCGAGCCCCAGCCCGGCTTTCATGAGAATGACCATGACGGCGATCGTGCGCAGACCGTCAGCAGCGCCTAGCACACCAGGGCTCAGTAGGTTTTGCCCCTGGGGGCCGAGGGCAATGCCCGCCAGCACCATGCCGACGAGAGCCGGAGCCTTGAGTCGCCCGGCTATCTGTCCGGCAAAAAAGCCCACTAGCAAAATCAAGATGAGGCTTTCTAGCATGGCGGTTTGGGCGGTGAACTCGCCCCAGACTATAGCGTAGTTGGGGTTTGGAATTCACGTTTCACGGTTGAATTCTGCCTGCTGCTTGCCTGAGTTGTTTTAATGAATGAAACAGGCACAGGCGACCGCCATTGCCCTTTTGTGGTCATTAGCGCTACAAAAGTAGCGCTACACCTGATATCCGTTAATTTTCAACGGCTTCTTGTGCCTATTTTTGAGAAAATACGCCATAGTTTGGGCAGTTAGCCTATAGCGACGGGGCATCGGCAAACCCATGACATTTGACGCAGGGCGGTTTTTTCGGGCCTGTAACCCTAGCAAAACCCTAAACCTTACTTCCCCAGCTGACAAGCAGTACTACATCGACTTCTCGACTGTACGAGGGAGCGATTTGGTGCAGGAACTGAAGCGCACCATTATTTTGTCGGGGCAAGAGCCGACCTGCCAATTGTTTACCGGCCACATTGGCTGCGGCAAATCAACCGAGCTTTCTCGACTCCAGCGCGATTTAGAGGCGGCGGGCTATCAGGTGGTCTATTTTGAGTCCACCGATGATTTAGATATGGGGGATGTCGATATCAGCGACATTCTGCTGGCGATCGCCAAGCAGGTGAGCAAAAGTTTGGAAGCGGCCAAGCTGCGTCTGTCCCCCAGCCGCTTTCAGCAGCTAATCAAAAGCACCGCCGATCTGCTCAATTCTGAGGTGACCGGACTAAAGATCAAGTCTCCAGAGATGGGTGGCCTCAAGGTCGGCGGTGACCTCGGCTTTAGCGCTGAGGATGGCACCTATTCGCTCTCGATTGGCATTGGCGAAATTACCACCAAGGCCAAAGACAGCAAGGATGTGCGAGCCCTACTGCGCCAGCACCTAGAGCCGCGCATTAAGACCATTCTCGACATCATCAACGGTGAGCTAATCGACACTGCCAACCGGCAGCTACTTGACCAGGGCAAGGCCGGGCTAGTGGTAATTGTCGATAACCTCGATCGCATCGACAACAAGCCCCGTGTGCAAGATCGTCGCCAGCCCGAGTACCTATTTGTTGACCGGGGCGACCAGCTCAAGCAGCTGAGGTGCCACGTGATCTACACCATCCCGCTGGTGCTGTCGTTTTCTAACGAAAAGGAAAACCTCACCAATCGGTTTGGCGCTAGCCCCCAGGTGCTGCCCATAGTGCGCACCCAAAACCGCGACGGCAGCCCCTGCGAACCGGGGCTAGAGGCTCTGCGTCAGATGATTTTGGCCCGCGCCTTTCCTGACCTACCGACTGACCAGCGCCTGGAACAGCTGGGACAAATATTTGGCTCTATGGAAACCCTCGATCGCCTGTGTTTGGCTAGCGGTGGCCACGTCAGAAACCTGCTAGTGCTGGTCAACGACTGCCTCAAGAAAGCCGACCCGCCACTCTCCCAGGCACTGCTCAACCAGGTAATTAGCCTGAGGCTGAGCGATCTAACCAAGGCGATCGAGGTTGAAGAATGGGGCCTGCTGCGGGAGGTGCATCGCACCAAGGCGGTACGGGGCGAGGGGGAATATCAAACCCTGCTGCGGAGTTTGTTTGTGTTTGAATATCGGGATGCGGGACAAACCTGGTTTGACCTCAACCCCGTGCTGCTGGCTGCTAAGGAACTCACGCCCGATGCCTGACGTTTCGCCTTCTGAGATCGATCGCCACAACCAACAAGCACTGGATGAGCTTTGTCGCCTGCTGCGATTTTCGCAGGGGGAGTTTGAGCTAATTTTGGCAGTCTGCAACTCGACCCAGCAGCGGCACGAACTGGTCGAGCAGCTGCGGCAGCAGTGCAGTGTTGCCTTTGCCGAAATGACCCTCGACCCCAGCACCACCACTCTCTTCACCACCGTTCGCAACGCCATCGGCAGCCCACCCCCCGAGGCCCTGATGGTCTACGGGCTGGATGGGGTGCACGACCGGCGGCAGCTACTCACCGCCACCAACCAGATTCGCGAAGAGTTTCGCCAGTTTCCGTTTCCGCTGGTGCTGTGGCTCACCGACGATGGCCTCAAGCAACTGATTCGCACCGCGCCAGACTTCTACACCTGGGCCAACTCGGTTACCTTTGCCACGCCGCCCGAGTTTTTTCTCGCCTTTTTAGATCAGCTGATTGCCGACGTGGGGCGGCAGGTGGTGGAATCGCGGGAGAACCGCTTTCTTAGCAATCAGGAGCTGGGCCTCACCCCCGGCTCGGCCCGCTGCCAAGAGCTAGAGACCAGCCTGGCGGCTCTGGCAGAGCACAACATTGCTCTAACTCCAGCCCAGGCTGCCGCTCTGGAGTTTGTGCAGGGCCGCATTGCCGACCACAATACCCCCGCCGCCCGCGAGCACTATGAGCGCAGCCTGGCCCAGTGGCAAGTGCTGCTCAGCCAGAATGGCTCAGCAGAATCTATCGCCCAATGGCAAGAAAACGTGGGCCATGGGCAGTTTTACCTGGGCCTGTGGTGGCGCAATTACTCGGTGCGCCACCGCCGCGAGTTTGAACCGGCCTGCCAGCAGGCGTGCCGCTATTTTGAACAGGCCGTACAAACCTTTGACCAGGCCCAGCGGCCAGAGCTAATAGCTCGCTACATCAACTACTGGGCCGAAGCCCTGCACCGTCTGGAAGCGTGGGAACCTCTGGAGACCGTTGCCGCCAGGGCGCGGTTGCTGCATCAGGCCCAGGCCAACCCAGTTCGTCAGGCGCGAGCCGAGGGCTTTTTGGCAGAGGTTGACCTGGCCCATGAGAACTATGGTGCCGCCCAGCGCCACGCCGAAGCAGCCCTGGCGTTGATTCAGCCGGTTGCTGATAGCCACGCCGAAACCTCGGCGGCGGATCGCGATTTCTATGCCTGGGTGCATAGTTTTCATCGCAGTTGGTATGTGTTTTCGCTGGGCAAGGCCCAGATGGGGCAGGGGCAGGTAGATGCGGCGGTGCAAACCCTGGAGCAGGTGCAGCGCATTACCCAACCCGAGTACGACCCGCAGCTCTACAGCCAAACACTGGAGTATCTGCGCCGAGGCTATTTTGAGCAGGGCCACTACCTGCAAGCGTTTGAGACGCGGCGAGAGAAAGAGGCGATCGAGAGTCGGTTTAACTTTCGCGCCTTTGTGGGGGCGGGGCGGCTACAGCCCAAGCAGCAGATTACGAATCCGGCGCTGCCCACGGGCGACCACGGCCCCGATTTGATTATGGCCTCGGGCCGCAAGCACGACGTGCAACGGCTGACGACCCGGCTGGAGCAAGATGAATTTGTGCTCACCGTTGTCTACGGGCCGTCGGGGGTGGGCAAAAGCTCGCTGATTGAGGCGGGGCTGGTGCCTACCCTGGAGCAGCAGCGGTTTGGCGGGCGGCAGGTGGTACCGGTGCGGCTGTGGAGCTATAGCAATTGGGTGGAGGATTTGCTCGCTACGCTCCCCTCCTGGGAGGGGCCAGGGGTGGGGCAAACCCTGGATGCCGAGAACGCTACTGATACCGAAGACTTACCCACCCCGCCCTTCGGGCACCCCTCCCAAGAGGGGACGGGGGACGACTTTCCCCTCCTCGGAGGGGCTAGGGGTGGGTCGGCCCAGTCGTTACCCACCCCAATCAACTTGTCAGTGCAACCAGAGCACCCCTCCGAGGAGGGGATGGTGTTAGACCGGCTGCGGCGGCAGACCCAGCGAAATCGGGCGATAGTGCTGATATTTGACCAGTTTGAGGAGTTCTTTTTTGCCTGCGATCAGCCAGCGGATCGTCTGCGTTTTTACAGGTTTTTGGGCGACTGTTTGACGATGCCGTTTATTAAGGTGGTGCTGTCGCTGCGCGAAGACTATACCCACTACCTGCTAGAGTGCAATCGCCTGACGGACCTGGCGATTATTGACAACAACATTCTCGATAAAAAGTGGATCTACTACCTGGGCAACTTTAGCCCTGACGATGCCAGGGGGGTGATTAATGACCTAACCCAGCCCACGCCCTACGCCCCGGCCCCCGACCTGGTGGAGCGGGTGGTGGCCGACCTGGGGGCCGAGGCGGGGGAAGTGCGCCCGATTGAGCTGCAAATTGTGGGCTCTCAGCTACAGGCGGAGGGGATTGATACGTTGGCGGCCTACCAGGGCTGGCCCCATACCGAAACCAGCATTAAAGCGGCCCTGGTGCAGCAGTACCTGAACGATGTGGTGCAAGACTGTGGCCCAGTGACCCACCACCAGCAGTTGGCGAACCTGGTGCTGTATCTGCTGACGGATGATAAGGGCACGCGCCCGCGCAAAAGCAAGTCTGAGCTGGCCAATGAGTTGCAGGCATTGACGGCCCAGGCGGCGGTGGATGTGGCCCCCTTTGGGCTGGTGCTGCAAGTGCTGACGGAGTCGGGGCTGGTGGTGCAGTTGCCGGAAGCGCCGGAAGATCGGTACCAGCTGGTGCATGACTATTTGGCGGCGTTTATTCACCAGCAGCAAACGCCCCAGCTAGAGGCGCTAATGGCCGAGCTGGAGGAAGAAAAGCGACAGCGGCGGTTAGCAGAAGCCGAGAAAGAAGAGCTGGCTGTGGCTAACCAAAAGGCGCGGCGGCGTCTGCTGTTTAGCTCGGGGTTGTTGGCCGCGTCTTTGGTGGGGGTGTTGATTGCTGTGCCGAGTGCTATATCGGCCCTGCGTGTTGCTCGGGCAGCAAATGCCCAGGCAGACCAGGCCCAGCAAGACGTTGAGGGTGCCCGCCAGGCCCAGGCAGAAGCTGATTTAGCTAGAGAAGAAGCCGACAAGGCTGCTAAAGAGGCCGTAGAACGGCAGCGCCAGGCCGACCAGGCGGCAAAAGAAGCTCTGGAACAGGTCAAACTGGCTCAGGCAGCCGTAGAGGCGGCAAAGAATGCCGAAGGCATAGCGGTAGAACAACAGCAAGCGGCGCAACAGCAGGCCGCCGCCGCCCAAAAAGCGGCAACAGCAGCTGAGCAGCTCAGGGCCTCGGCAGCCCAGGAGGCTCAAGCCGCGGCAGTACAGGCAAAGGCGGCAGCGCGACAGCAGCAAATTGCCCGTGAGGGCACCCAGCTTGAGCAGCGGGGCAATGCCTTGCTGCGGCTGGGAGATATTCGCTTTAGGCAAGCAGCAGGATTAATTGAAGCCTTGCAGATAGGATACGAACTAAAATCTAAGCTGCCCGAGGCCAATGCGAAAAGCAGCCTGGCCACGCTGGCCAACTACCCCGCCTATAGCCCTCTATTGGCCCTGCGAGTTACCACCAATACTCTCACCGAGGGGGGGAGCTATGAGGGCTTTTTCCTAGGCTTTACCCCGGATGAGCAAGGGCTGGTGACCGATTCCAATAGCGATGGCAAGAGCCGCCTGTGGAGCCTCAGCGGCACCGAGCAGGCCAGCTATGAGGGCGTTTTCCTAGGCTTTACCCCGGATGAGCAAGGGCTGGTGACCGATTCCAATAGCGATGGCAAGAGCCGCCTGTGGAGCCTCAGCGGCACCGAGCAGGCCAGCTATGAGGGCGTTTTCCTAGGCTTTACCCCGGATGAGCAAGGGCTGGTGACCGTTTCCTATAGCGATGGCAAGAGCCGCCTGTGGAGCCTCAGCGGCACCGAGCAGGCCAGCTATGAGGGCGTTTTCCTAGGCTTTACCCCGGATGAGCAAGGGCTGGTGACCGATTCCAATAGCGATGGCAAGAGCCGCCTGTGGAGCCTCAGCGGCACCGAGCAGGCCAGCTATGAGGGCGTTTTCCTAGGCTTTACCCCGGATGAGCAAGGGCTGGTGACCGATTCCAATAGCGATGGCAAGAGCCGCCTGTGGAGCCTCAGCGGCACCGAGCAGGCCAGCTATGAGGGCGTTTTCCTAGGCTTTACCCCGGATGAGCAAGGGCTGGTGACCGTTTCCTATAGCGATGGCAAGAGCCGCCTGTGGAGCCTCAGCGGCACCGAGCAGGCCAGCTATGAGGGCGTTTTCCTAGGCTTTACCCCGGATGAGCAAGGGCTGGTGACCGATTCCAATAGCGATGGCAAGAGCCGCCTGTGGAGCCTCAGCGGCACCGAGCAGGCCAGCTATGAGGGCGTTTTCCTAGGCTTTACCCCGGATGAGCAAGGGCTGGTGACCGATTCCAATAGCGATGGCAAGAGCCGCCTGTGGAGCCTCAGCGGCACCGAGCAGGCCAGCTATGAGGGCGTTTTCCTAGGCTTTACCCCGGATGAGCAAGGGCTGGTGACCGATTCCAATAGCGATGGCAAGAGCCGCCTGTGGAGCCTCAGCGGCACCGAGCAGGCCAGCTATGAGGGCGTTTTCCTAGGCTTTACCCCGGATGAGCAAGGGCTGGTGACCGATTCCAATAGCGATGGCAAGAGCCGCCTGTGGAGCCTCAGCGGCACCGAGCAGGCCAGCTATGAGGGCGTTTTCCGAGGCTTTACCCCGGATGAGCAAGGGCTTTACACTGACTCAGAATATGGCACCACTACCCTCTGGAACCTAGCAGGTGAGTTGTTGGCAGAGTTTACGGGCCGCATGACCACTAACTTTGACAAAGACTTTGATCGCTTCAGCGACGACGGCCAGTACCTTATTACCTCCTTAGACAACACTACCCACCGCATTTGGCGATTAGACAATGGCCTAGACGACCTGCTAGCTCGTGGGTGCAACCTGCTAGAGAGCTACTTCACCGCCAACCCCGGCCAGCGCGAAGCTCTGGGTATTTGCTTAGAGTAATCGGCTCATCGTCCCGACGCTAGCGCGTCGAGACCTGCCCCCCAGACGCTCCAGCGTCATCTACTCCAGGGCGCTGGAGCGCCACGGGCGGCGTTCCCACGCTCCGCGTGGAAACGAGGGGAGGGATGGAGGGCAACCTAGGGCAGCAGAATTAGAGCACTTGCTATCGGTCGCAGTCGCTACGTCATTACCGAACCCGATGCCCCTCACTTTCTTACCTGTACCGTAGTGGAGTGGCTGCCAGTCTTTACCCGGCCCGAAGCCGTCGAGATACTGTTGAACAGCTGGGGCTATTGTTCAATGAGGCCATGATGCGGCAAAAGCTAGAGTACATTCACAACAATCCAGTCAAGCGGGGTTATGTAGATAGCCCCAAGCATTGGCGTTATTCTAGTGCCCGCAACTATCTCGGTGAACCAGGCCTAATCGCCGTTGACCCCTGGTACTGAAACAATCGTCCTGACGCTAAAGCGTCGAGACGTGCCCCCAGACGCTCTAGCGTCGTCTATACCCTGGGCGCTGGAGCGCCAGAAGTGGCGTCTCCACGCGGAGCGTGGGAACGATGGGGGGTACGGTCTTGTTTGGCACCTTGGACCTGACTCCGTGTACTCAACACCCGACACCTCTTTCCACTGCCTAACTGAAGGTCAGCGGCAGTTGGCTAAAATCGGTCACTACCCGGAGGCTCTCGGCAAAATCTGGCGTGCCGGGGCGCTGCACCGCGCACACCTGCCAGCCCGCCTGCCTCGCCGCCGCTAGCTCACCGGGATGGTCAGACAAAAACAGCAGTTCTGCGGCCACAATGCCCAGGGTCTCGGCGATGTTTTGGTAAGAAGTCGCCTCTAGTTTAGAGCCGGTAGTGGTGTCAAAATAGCCCCGAAAGCAGGGAGTTAGGTCGCCCTTAATGGTGTGAGCAAACAGCAGTTTTTGGGCTGCGATCGAGCCAGACGAATAGATATAGAGCGGCACTTCCCGCCGATGCCACTCTTGAATGTAGGCGGCGGCATCGTCGTATAGGTGACTGTAGTAGGCTTTGTCACGGTAACCCTCGTCCCAGATCAGGCCCTGTACGGCCTTGAGCGGGGTCACCTTTTGGTCGGCTTTGGCCCAGGCCAGCAGTTGGGCTACGCAGGCCTCCTGGCTAAGGTCTGGGTCGCCCACCTCAGCGCGCACCTGGTCGAGCACTGCCTGCCCCTCGGCAGTGGGGGCAAACTCAGCCATAAACCCCTCTAGTCGCTTCTCGGCGTAGGGGAACAGCGTATTTTTAACGAAGGCAATGTCGGTGGTGGTGCCTTCGATATCGAGCACGATCGCCCCGATGGGCCGCCCCTCAAGTAAAAGCATAGTTAAGAGATTTCTAGAGAAGAAGACACCAGCTTGCAGCCAGCGACTGTAGCCGCTGTGGGATGGACACTGCCCACCACCTGGGAATTATTTCCCAGAAACCGCCTTACACGAACGCAGAGTACTCAGGAAACCCTTGGGCGATGGGGCTATCAGTAAAATGGGCCACCCATCCCTCGGGGTTGCAAAACAGGCGAATGGCAGCAAACTGGGGGGCCTCGCCCATGTCAAACCAGTGGGGAGTGTTGGCGGGCACGCCGATCAGATCGCCAGCAGTGCAGAGGGTGGCGTAGATTTTGTTGCCCAAGTGCAGGTAAAACACCGCCTGCCCCTCGACAAAAAAGCGCACCTCGTCTTCTTTGTGAATGTGCTCAGCCAGAAATTTTTGCCGCAACTCGGCCCTTTGGGGGTGCTCGGGGTGCATGCGAATTACGTCGGCGGTGACGTAGCCGCCCTCGGCCTTAATGCGATCGATATCTTTGGCGTAGGCGGCGAGGATCGCTTCTGGCTCAGCCGCCTGGGGCAAAGGAGCCTGGGTTTGCCACTGCTCAAAGCGCACACCAGCGCTGGCAAGGGCCGATGCGATCGCATCGGCATCGCGGTATTCATCGAGTAGAGTTGCGCTATCCTGGTCGCTAAAAATGCGGAGTAAGGTCATTGATTGGTGTCCTCTTAGGGGTGGAAATTAGGGGTGGGAAAAAGGAACGGGCTGGCGGTTTGGCGCTAACCGAGACGGGCCTCTTGTAGGGCACAGCTGATCAATACCTCCAGGGCTTCGGTCGCCATCTGCGCCTGGGCAATGGTAGGCCCCCAGCTATACAGCCCGTGGCCGGCAATCAGGTAGCCCACCCGGCAGGTCAACGGTTGCAACCGCCCCAGCACTGCGTCACTCAAGGCCACCATATCCTGGCTATTGGCCACGATCGGCAGGGCAACTTCTCCATCATGGGTGGTAATTCCCGGCAGTGCCTTGAGCAGTTCATAGTTTGTTAACACCAGGGTGTCTTGCCCCCGGCCCAGCAGCCAGCGCGATAGGCTGACGCAGTCGATCGAGTGGGTGTGCAGTACCGCCCCCACCGCTGGATAGGCCTGGTACAAACTGGTGTGCAGCAAGGTTTCGGCAGACGATCGCAGCCCTGGGCTCAGGGGTCGCCCAGCGGCATCAACCACCATGATATCGGCGGTGGTGAGCTGCCCCTTGTCGCGCCCCGAGACGGTGATGGCCACCTGGCCCTCGGCCAGCCGGGCCGAATAGTTGCCGCTGGTAGCCGGTGCCCAGCCTTGGCTGGCCAAAAAGCGGCCTGCTGCGGCTAAAGATTGCGCGATCGCCTGAAACTCCATGGTTGTAGATGGCCCGAGCGGCCTGGCTGACTGTTTTAGACTTCGCACTATAGCACCAATAAACCCAGCTATTGCTAGAGCCAATCGCGCCAGCCTAGCCCAAATGATTTACGAGAACAGATGGTAAAGCCGGGCATTCCTAGCGTAGTGCCTGCCCTCGCGAAGGCGTGAGGCGGGAACCTATGCGCAACTCCCCTGGGCCAGGGGTGGCCAGTGAGGTTGTTTGCAGCAGGGAATAACAGGTCACGGCTGGGCTAGGCGAGAGGATGCCCCAACGAGATAGTCTTGCCGAACAGAGGCGATCGCCATGATCGGCGGGGAATCTTCCTCGGGCACCAGGCGATTGTAAATAGGGTTGATGATGACCGCTATGGCCATGATGAGTGCCAGCACGATGCTGATTTTGAGAGGGCCAAACCAAAGGCAATTTCTACAGGCTGCCTGAGTAAAATCAAACAGAGATATAGTCAAGAAAACTTTATAAAATTCAAAAGTTCGTTACATTAAGGGGGTTAGTCTTTACATTCTTAACTAAGGCTCCTCTATGAACGCTTTTGCCACTGCATTTCCTCCTACCCTCAAGCCTCAGGCAACAGCTCAGGAGCTCAAGTCTCGTCTTGACTGGGGTGAGCCTGCATTGACCATCATTGATGTGCGAGATCGGGCAGATTTCAATGAAACTCGGATTCAGGGTTCAGTCTCTATGCCTTTGCTGACTCTGACCGCTGCGATTGGTGGCAGTCTTGAGAAAGAGCGCGATATTTATATTTATGGCAATTCTGAGGCTGTGACCGCTGAGGCGGCCAACCAATTGAGGACGGCTGGATACCAGCGTGTTGCTGAGCTAAAGGGTGGCTTGCCAGCCTGGAAAGCAGCTAAATACCCTTTTGAAGGTGTGTAAACACTCCTCCAAAAGGGTGGCGTGACATTACAGTCGTAGGTCGTTGAATACCTCACAAGCTCTGTAGTCTAGTGAGGCAGGGGGAAGCTAACCCAATCACCTTCTGCGGCAGCGTCTGTCTTGGCAATGGCCCTTAACAACAAAACCTCCTAGGCTAATGAATGTCCTAGGAGATTTTGCTGTTTAAGGTAGATGCTTGTAACTCGGTGAACAGGAAGCCTTCAATAGAAAAAATTGCATGCGATCGCAAGGGCCAATGACATTTAGCAGCATAGCCTTCAGAACTATACCGAAGGCGCTCAGTCATTCACCCTACGCTGGCAACGCCACTCCCCCGGAGTGTCGAATCACCTACCCATTAAGCTTCGTCTTCGTTGCCATCTTCGCCTAGCTTGACCAATCGCATGTGCTTGTAGCCCAGCTTGATCTGAAACTCATCCCCAGACTTGAGGCCCATTTCTTTCGTATAGGCCGCCCCAATCACAATTTGACCATTCTTGTGAACAGTGACGGTATAGGATGCTTCCCGACCTCTACCATCTTTGCTTTTCTCAGGTTCAAGCTGAATCCCCTTTGCCGACAGCAACGCATCATAGAACTCGGCTAGCGTTACCCTAGTCTGTCCATCCTTGCCTACGGTGTAGTAGCCGCACTCTCTAGCGAGTTCTCGCTTGCTCAACCCGTCATTCTCTTTGACCTTGGCCAGAAGCTCTTTGCCAACCAACGCTTCTTTCTCTTTCACTGCCATAATTTTGACTATCCACAGAAAACAGGGCAAAATGCTAAATGACCCACAGAAAAATATTCTGGAGTCTTTTAGGACTTCTTTTCTACTCTATCTAATAATTTGAAAGTGGTGATAGAAAATTTCACTGGAATGCTAACTTTATAGAGTCATGGTTCACTCATGCGAACTTGCCACGCTATGAAAAGTACCACTGACTAGAATTTCGCGATTCGATCTACTAACCTCACTACCTGGTGAGTTCTTGTAGAACAAGCACGGTCTACGCTAGAAGATGTGATCTCAGTCGTTGAGACGGCCAATGATACTGAAGATGCCTGGTTCTATGAGGTGATGCTCTGCTCTGATTAGAGAAATGCCCATCGGTAATGAGTAAAAGCGAAAGGGCGCTCTGCCCTGAGCGGCTGCCCCAAAGCCAGATGCTCTGCTATCTCAAAAGCCATGAATAGTTTCCTTTGACTTCATCCACTTCAAAGCTTCCCGTTTGCTCAGTGCTGCTAAGTGTTCCTGCTCAACAAACGCCAGCACAGCATCAGGAGCTGTCTTGGAATATTCCCGAAGTGCCCAGCCAATCGCCTTTTGAATGAAAAATTCGGTATCAGCCTGGTTTTCCCGAATCAAAGAGAATAGTAAACTTTCGTCAGTATCACCCTTGTATCCAAGCTGAAACAGAATCGTAGTGCGGCGTAACCAGAGGTTGTCGGATTTTCGCCATTGATCAATTACATCATCTCTAATGTCAGGATACTGCTTCAACAGTTTTCCCACATGATGGCTGGCGATAGAGTCTACTGTGTCCCACCAAGACTTCGTCACAATCAAGTGATGCAGCAGAGGAATCACATCTGGGGCAAGTTGTTTTTGTAACTTGTCCAGAAACGTAAGAGCTGCATATTGGTACTCTCTTGCCGGCCAATCCCAGAGTTCCCGCACGACAGAGTCTAGTCGTTCACGTTCAGGCAATCCATAGTCTGAGATGAACTGCTTCAGGAGAACCTTTTGCTGAGGGCTCTGGATACCCAAATACTCAAACTGGTTCCGCATGTATTGCTTCATCGGCAAGGCTCTGTCAGGGTTTGCCTGCGACTCAAAAAGTCTTCTGAGGTTATGAAGATAGGTATCCATTGCTAAAGACATCAGGAATCGCCAGGGCACCCCGGTATTGAACACGCATCATTGGTGGCCTGGGGCAGAGCGTTCATGAGCTGAAGGGTTTGGTGCTTGAGCTGAAACGCTCGGTCGATCTCAATTTGGCTTAAAAAATCCAGATCGTGAGAAATCACCCACAGCGCACCCCGGTAGTCATTGATGGCCCCAATCATCGTCTCAACCGTTTCAATATCTAAATTGTTGGTGGGCTCATCTAAAATTAGCAGGTCAAGGTTGGCAATGCTGATCATGGCCAGGGCTAGTCGGGCCAGTTCTCCCCCGCTCAGGGCCGAGGCGGGTTTGTCTACCGCCTGGTCAAAGAATAGGAAATGCCCCAGCTGCTGGCGCAGGTGTTGGTAGGGCAGAGCCGGGTTAGTGGCTTGCATGTTGCCCAACACGCTGTCGTGGCGATCAATCAACTCATAGGTCTGATCGAGGTACACCACCTCGAGAGGGTCGGCCAGGCGCAGGTCAGCCGCATCGAGCCGGATTGACTCGGTTTCAACCGTGGCAAAGATGGCTTTAACCAAGCTGGACTTGCCAGAGCCGTTGGCCCCGGCGATCGCCATCCGATCGCCCACAACCACTTGCAGCTGAAGCTCCCGGACCAGCACGCTCTCCCCGACCCTGAGGTGGCCATCGCGAATCTCTAGTAACGTGCGGCGCTTTTGACTGGTTTCCGCCAGGTGAATGGTGGTGGCCTTGGTAGTTCTCACCTTGGTCTGGGCCACCTGTCGAACCGCTTGCTCCACGGCCGCTTGATTGCGCTTAGCCGCCGTGCCTGCCGTGCCCGAGGCCCGATTGGCAAAATAATGCTGGGCCATCTTGCCCATGCCACTACTCTCAGCTTTTTGCTTACCCCCTCGTTGGGATTGGGCCGCTCGTTTTTGCTCGGCTTGGGCTGTCGCCTGGGCACGTTTTAGGGCTTTTCTGGCCACCTCATGGGAGCGTTCTGCTGCTCGTTGGCAGGCTTGCTTTTGCTCGCGGTAGTGGGTGTAGTTGCCGCCGTATTCATTCAGCCCTTGAGGCGTGAGTTCCCAGGTAGTGGAGGCCACCTGGTCGAGAAAGTGAGGCTTGTGGGAGACCAACACCACCGCTCCCTGAAACCGCTCCAGGCAGAGGCGGAGGTGATCTAAAGCCAGTAGATCTAGATGATTGGTGGGTTCATCGAGCAACAGAATATCTGGGGCGGGCGCGAGGGCGATCGCCAGCAGCAGCTTGGTCAGTTCGCCACCGCTCAAGCTAGCGGTGGGCAGCGATAAATCTAAATGGGTCTCGAACTGAGTCCGCAAGCACTCGTCGATAAACCACCAGTCTTCTGAGGCAGCACTAAGGGTGTCTAGAATGGTCTCCGTCGGCTCCGTCGGCCCCAGGGTGCTGGCTTGGGGTACGTAGGCTAGCGATCCGTACCGCGAAACGGTTCCTAGCGTAGGTTGTAGGTGCCCTGCCAGAATTTTTATTAAGGTAGATTTGCCACTGCCGTTGCGCCCTACCAGGGCGACGCGATCGCCGACCTGAATACTGAGGTTAATGGGCTCAAACAGCAAAGATGCCGGGTCAAACCCGTAGCTGAGATTCTGCGCAGATAAGAGTGTTTTGGCCATGCTGACGTCTAAGGCTAATCACCGAAACGTGGGGACAGGGTGAAGGGGTGTAGCTTAGAAAAAACTTCATGGCGCTGGCAGGGATAACTAATGGGGGTCTGGGCCTGAGGTCAAATAAACTCTTACAGGCATGCTACATGATAATACATCGGTAACCATTGGAGCGATCGCATAACTTTGGAATCAGGCAAGCCAACAGCTATGGTGTGGCGTATGCCTCCATCGGTAAAGCGTAATCTCAGCCTGCCTTTATCGCTTTCTCCCTTGATAAGGCTTTTATCGAGGTCGTAGCTCAGCGTCGGGCGTGCCGCTACCGGGGGGTGTATTGTGGTCATCTTCCTACCACTCAGACGTCCAAAAGCGTCCAAAAGTAGCCAACCTCACCCTCCCTATTGACAATATGTTAGGGTCATCAAAAGGTTGATGCGTCGGCTACAAGGCGCTTCCGCAGTAGGTTTCAAAAGAATCGGGATGGCGGGATTCGAACCCACGGCCCCTTCGTCCCGAACGAAGTTCAGAAAATCTTCTAATCCCTTCTGTCCCTCGATTATAGCCGTTCTCAATAAACCGTCCTACCAATTTCCTACCGCAATTTGCTCAAAGGGGTACCCGACGATGGGGATGAACAAGCAAAAGCAGACAGTTCGTTCGGGATTGCTCCTGAAAGCTGGTTCCAGGATCGCAGCGCGTGCCGGTTAGCTATCTACTGATTTACAGAACTGGCCGCTAGGGCTTGCACCATTTCCAACGGTACCTGTTCAGCCCGAATCAATGACAGGTTTGCCTTCAGGCTGGTGACCTCCCCAGCACGGATCGCGAAGAACTCACCGACCTGTTGGTTGGCGAGTTTGCTGGTAACATCTGTCTTGGCTTTGCTGAGCATAGGCCTCAGCTTATTGAGGGCGGTGTTTTCCTTCACTTTGCCGACAAACCAGGAGGAGATTTGCTCTCGACACCGGTAGTCCAGATCGCCAGGGCTCTGTGTAGCGAGCAAAATACCCAGCCCAGCGGAGCGGGCTCGCTTCAACAAGCTTTCCATCGGCTCTTTGGTCGAAGGTTTACCCTGGGCAGGCAGGTACAGATCGGCCTCATCAAACAAAACCACCGCCTGGAGCTGGCCCGAGGGATGCCGCTGGGCATAGCGGTTGAGGTTGAGCAAAAACTGCGATACCCAAAACAGAATGCTGGCGTTGTCGCCTAGGCTGCCCAGATTGATCACCGATAGCTGAGTTTTTTGGGGGTGAGACGAGGCCAACAGCTACTCGGTGGACAGTTGTTCGCACTGAGATTGAAGAGGTGCCTAGCCATCAAGCTAGGGGTCTGGAGGTCTTCCGCCAGCTTTTTGTAGTGCTTCGGGTCTAACACCCCGATCGCATTCACCAGTAGTGGATCCTGCTCGGCAGTGAATGAAATCAGCCGGTCGATGCTCAGGGGGTTATCGGTTTGAAGGGTGCTGAGTACGGCGATCGCCTGCCCCAAAACTGCTATCCGGGTTTTGTCCAGCCCCGCCGCCTTGTAGCCCATGATGCCGCCCTGAGCGGCGGCGCAGTAGTTGGCCATTTGCTGCCGTTCAGCGCCGGGTAGTTGCCCCAGGCCCGGCGGGGTGACGGCAATGCTCAGCGGTCGCCCGGCGTTGCCCAGGGTGCCAGGGGTGATGGCAATGCTCAGCGGTCGCCCGGCGTTGCCCAGGGTGCCAGGGGTGTAGCGGGCGATTCGCGAAGCAATCCCTGCGGGAATCGCGGTTGATTGCTGCTCAAAGGTCAAAATTTAGAACCGTCGTTTCACTGAAGGCCGGATTTCCTTGAGTGTCAGTGTCCAACACTGAGGCAGCAAACCACGTATAGCCATCACCCTTAGACTGTTTGAGAGAACGTCCTAGCCCGGTTGTCAATGGCTATGGTAGCCAAAATTTAAAGGGCTTTTCCCAAGATAGCTCTGCTTAGCCAAAACTCAATCGATGTGTGGAGGTATATTTCCAATTGTCCTTCTAACAGGTTGCTGATTGCGATTCGACTCTGGCGTCGGTTCTAGCGCCAGTGCCGTCCTCAGCCTTCACCAACGTGCAATGGGTTATCTCATCAGCGATTACTCAGCTGTGATGGAAGAGCGACACTCCCATCGCTTTCAAATGAACATTTCTCCATTTCCTTGGGAGTAAGCAGGTGCTGGGTAGAAGTGGATCAAACCCAGTGGTGTGGTGAGGATGTCAACCGTGTATGGCCACCTGGCTAGTGTCGCCACCAGGAGCCACAACCGTGAGCCCGCCGCTGTAGCTGCAATAGGGGGTGCGATCGCCTGAAATACTCCATGCTCTCCCGGCAGTGCTGGAATTGCCGCACTCCCTCCTTTGGCGTCCTGAAGCAAGACGGTTTTGCCTGGAAAGAGGCTCGTAATGCCTAACGGGCTACCGTTAACTGGCAATTCTCAGCCGCCAGTGCCCGCTCCCGATTAGCAAGGCTTTATCCCACTACAGCCTGTTTTAAGAATCTTGGCAGACTACTGGAAACGCCTATACATAGTCGCTATTCCTTGTGGCTCATTAATGTACTTGCCGCTCTTCAAAGGGCTGTAGGTCTCATTGTACAAGCACAAACTCTGAGGATTTTTAGAAATAAATTGCATCATTTTTCGATGGGCTTCACCTCTAAAAAAGCCTTTCAAGCTGCTGCCGGAACTCCAGTAGCTGACCATGACAACTTCATTCAAACCACAAATACCTGCTTTAACTTGTACACAGCCTTCTGCCTGTGCCGTAACGGTTCGAATCCACAGCAGGCTTTTCCAGAGCCAGAAAAAGCCTGGGCGATCGCGAGCAATAAACCCGTTCACAAAAACAACGACCTCAGGATGTTCGGGAAGATCAAGGTGGTAGACAGAATAATTCATCATGCCTCCTAAACAAGTCTTTAATTAGCAAAAAAGCCATACACTTTTCTGGTGGGATACGCCCACTCATGCATGAGCCAATGTATCGACGACTTATTGATATGGCACAGAGATTTTGCCAGATTTCCATGGAGTGTTATCGTCGCTAACATTAGATTAGCGCATGCGTGTTAACAGCGTCAACATTTTGTGGTAATGTTGACGCTGAAGCGATTTCAGGTGCTTTTAATGGCTAAAGCCCAGGCAAAACCGGCTTACCACCATGGCGACTTGCGCCAGGCTCTAGTCGATGCCGCCCTGGCCATCGTTGCCGAGCGGCAAGATGCCAGGGGTGTATCGCTGCGAGAGGTGGCGCGCCGAGTGGGGGTGTCTCAGGCCGCCCCCTATCGCCACTTTGCCGATAAGGAAGCCCTCTTAGCAGCGGTGGCCGAAGAGGGCTTTCAGCGGCTATTGGAAGATCTACAAGCGAATGGGTTGGCGGCGATCGCTGACCCGTTGCAGCGCCTGCGAGCTAGCGGGGTAGCCTATGTGGCGTTTGCGATCGCCCACCCGGCCCATTACAGAGTGATGTTTGGCGCGTTTCAGGCCGATAACCCGGCCTATCCCACGCTCAACGCCGTCGGTCGCGAGGCATTTACGGTGATGGTCGAGGCCATAGTGGCCGGGCAATCGGCGGGGCTGGTTAAGGCGGGCGACCCGCGTCAGCTGGCCTGGGTGACCTGGTCGCTGGTGCACGGTCTGGCTATGCTGCTGATTGAGCACCAGTTGCCCATTACTGAGCAGGCAGAGATCTTGTCGTTGGCTCAACTGGCCACTGCCACCCTGGTTGGCGGTCTACAACCCAGCGATCCAAGGCTGGGGCAACAGTAACTCTCCCGGTCATAGCCTGGGCCACAAGAACAAAGAGTGTTCCCGCCAGCACTCTTGGAGGCCCATCCTTTCGGTTAGGTACATCTCAGCCATACATTAGGAGAATAAACCAATCAGCAAATTCAAACTAAATCCGATGATGCCCCTCAAGCTTTAGCAACAGTTTGCACAATATCGCAGGTAGCTGCTTGGTACTCGCCGACCAGCAGCTAAATGAGGTCTTCTAACCTAAATAGGCCATTTACTTGAGGATATGCGGCTTACCTTTCACCCTCAACATCAGAACAATACAACTAAACATTTAGTACTTTGAGTCTGAAGTAATCCACCTATTTGCTGGGGCAAAAATCTTGATTGTCTTGAAATCTCCTCCCATACTTTTGCCTGCTGCCTTGCGGTACGAGCTACCTACGAAATGACCACGGAAGGTTTTATGATCCCTTACGTAACGTTAAACACCGAGCGTCTGCTGCTGCGTCCCCTCGTCGAGACCGATGCTGAGATGCTCTACACCATCTTTTCTGATACCGCCGTTATGCGCTATTGGAATACCGCACCCTGGGAACATGTAGGGGAGGCGAGGGATGCGATCGCTAACGATTTCGAAGCGCGTCGTATCGGCAGCTATTTGCAGCTCGGTATCGAGAAAAATGCCGATGCCCAGCTAATTGGCACCTGTACCCTATTTAACTTCAACCATCAGTGTCGGCGGGCGGAGTTGGGCTATGCCCTAGGACGCTCGGCCTGGGGGCGAGGTTTTATGCACGAGGCGCTATCGGTATTGATTGACTATGCCTTTGGCGAACTCAATCTGCATCGAATAGAGGCCGAAATTGATCCCAGGAACCAAGCCTCTGCCAAGACTTTAGAGCGCCTAGGCTTTCTCAAAGAGGGGCATCTGCGCGATCGCTGGATAGTCAGCGGTGAAGTGTCAGATTCTGACCTGTATGGTTTGCTGGTGAGCAATCGCCTCGGCTCAGTCTGTGGAGAACGGACATCAGGTCGCGCGGTGAGTGGTCTACGTACTAGATGGGTTGCTTAACCCTGCCATCTAGAAGAGAAAGAACATGTCTAGTTCAATTTAGAAAGAGTAGCAGCATGAAAGAATTGACCTACTTTGTCGCCTGTAGTGTCGATGGGTTCATTGCCCACCACGACGGCTCCCACGACGGCTTTTCTCAAGATGAAGCCTATCTAAACGACTTATTTAGCGACTTTCCTGAGACGGTGCCGACTCACTTTCGTGATGCTCTGGGTATCTCCAGTCAGAACAAGTGGTTTGACACGGTGCTGATGGGCCGCAAGACCTATGACGTCGGCCTTAAGGAAGGTGTGACTAGTCCTTACACCCACCTCAATCAGTTTGTGTTTTCGCGCAGTCTGCCCACTAGTCCCGATAAAAACGTGGAGCTAATCTCCAACGATGCCGTTGGATTTATATCTCGCTTAAAAGATCAGCCAGGCCAGGGGATTTGGCTCTGCGGTGGGGCAAATCTAGCGGCTACACTCTTTGCCCATCACCTAATCGATCGCCTGATCCTGAAGGTCAACCCATTTTTGATGGGGGCAGGTATTCCCCTGTTTGGGGGCGAGATTCAGCAAACGGCGCTGACGCTGTGCGATCGCAAGATCTACGACAACGGCGTGGTGCGACTTCACTACCGCCTGACGTAATGCCTTTGAAGATTTATTTCGTCTGCCCGCAAAATAGTACAAAAGAACTAAACTGTTTGGGCGGTTAGCCAATGTTGAACCAGCCGGTACCCACCATGTCTGAGTCAAGCAACCTTGCCCTGCGGCCCGCCATCCTGGCTGATGTGAGCCTACTTCGTCGTTGGGAGAAGCAGCCACACATCGCTGCCGCTGGTATTGATGACTGGGGCTGGGATGTCGAGCTAGCCCGCACCCCCGCCTGGCGCGAGCAGCTGATTGCTGAGCTAGATGGTCGCCCCATCGGCTTTATTCAAATTATTGACCCGGACCAAGAAGACAGCCACTACTGGGGGGATGTGGCCGATCACCTGCGGGCGATCGACATTTGGATTGGCGAACCCACCGAGTTGGGCAAAGGCTACGGTACCACCATGATGCGGCTGGCCCTGGCTCGCTGCTTTGCCGACCCCCAGGTCACGGCGGTGCTCATTGACCCGCTGACCAGCAACACCCGCGCCCACCGCTTTTACCAGCGCCTGGGGTTCACATTTTTGGAGCACCGCCGCTTTGGCGACGACGACTGCTCGGTCTAGGCGATAGACCGAGCCACCTGGTCTGAGTTCAACGTCCAGTCTCCCTAGCTGGGCAATACGTTGTTTGGGGTAAATATTGGTCGCCCTGTCGATTTTGCGTCCCGGCGTTCGACTAGTGGGTAGAGCCAGAGATGTCATTCATTCAAGGAGACCGTTATGCAAGTTAACCCTTACCTGATGTTCGATGGTCAGTGCGAAGCTGCTTTCAAGTTTTACCACCAGGTCTTAGGTGGAGAGCTTGGTGACATGATGACCTTTGCCGGTTCCCCCGCCGAGGCCGAAGTGCCCCCCGAGTTTGCCAACAAAATTATGCACACCCAGCTGACCTTTGGCGACTGGGCGATCATGGGGTCTGACTGTCCTCCGGGGCAGTACGATGCGCCCAAAGGCTTCTCGGTTTCCCTGCAAATTCCCGACCCCGATAAGGCCGAGCACATCTTTCAAGCCCTGGCCGAAGGCGGCACCATTCAAATGCCCCTTGAAAAAACCTTCTGGGCACAGCGGTTTGGCATGGCAATCGATAAATTTGGCATTCCCTGGATGATCAACTGCGAATAGACCCCGGTCGAGAAACCAGCTCGCTGACGGTCCATTGAGGAGATTTCTAAGCAAGCAACCCCCGATTTAGCTCAAACATTCTGGACGCTGTAGGGTGGGCAATGCCCACCATCAGAGAATCAGTTCTCTCAAAAGAATCTACGCAGCGCTTAACTTTTCACCGCATAAACCAGATGTCTGCATGTCATCGCTGGCTATGACACACAGGCATTCACCCTCAAAAGCGATCACTCAAGGAGAAACCCCATGACTACTACAACTGATCTACAACAAACCGAACCCGCAGTAGAACAGCCCACAAAAGCACACCAGTGGCTTCAACAACTTGTCGGCGATTGGACCTATGAAGTTGACGGCATGGCAGGCCCCGACCAGCCTATGGAAACCTCCACTGGAACTGAGAGCGTCAAGTCTGTGGGTGGCCTCTGGGTGGTCGCCGAAGGCCAGGGTGAAATGTGCGGTAGCCCCGCCACCACTATTATGACCCTTGGCTACAACCCTCAAACACAGCGCTTTGTCGGCACCTGGATGGGGTCGATGATGACCCACCTCTGGATTTACGACGGCGAACTTGACGCTGGTGAGCGGATGCTCACCCTGCATTCTGAAGGTCCATCTATGGCTGGTGAAGGTCAAATGGCCCAGTACAAGGACGTGATCGAATTCAAAAGCCCCGATCACCGGGTGCTGACCTCCTTTTGCCTGGGCGATGACGGCCAGTGGCAGCAGTTTATGACGGCCAACTACCACCGTCAGTAGCGGTTGCCTAAACAGTTCATCGAGTGCGTCACCCTCCGCGATGACGCACCCGATGAATCCCTTGCTTAGCCTTCATTAATTTTAGGTTTCTTGCTTTGCAATTCAGCGATCAGTAGTGGTTGCTTCTAGCTGCGGTTTGAACCAGGGCTCATCACCGTCAGGAGGTGTCATGCTTTATATATTTGCAGGTCTTCCAGGCACCGGAAAATCGTCCCTATCGTCTAGGTTGGCGGGCCAGCGGGGGGCGGTTTACCTACACATCGATACTATTGAGCAGTCGATGCGGCGGGCGGGCATCGACGATATTGGCCCTAAGGGCTACGGAGTGGCCTATGGCGTAGCGTTGGATAACCTGCGTCTAGGGGCAACGGTGGTGGCAGATTCCGTCAATCCTTTAGACATCACGCGAAGGGCCTGGCGCGAAACTGCCGATTTGGCCAACAGCCCTTTTGTGGAGATCGAGATCGTTTGCTCAGATACCAAGGAGCACCAGGCCCGAATCGAATCTCGAACGACCGACATTGCTGGTTTAAAACTCCCGACATGGCAGGATGTGCTCTGTCGAACCTATGCGCCGTGGCAGCCAGCCCCAATTGTGATTGACACCGCAGGCCGGTCAATTAAGCAGAGCATGGCCGAAATGATTGAATCATTGCGCCTCAAAGGGTACTGACTTTTCGTTCAGTAGAGTGCGCTATGGGGTTAAAGATTTGGCATTTTATTACCCTGCTGCTGTCGGCTCCTCCAAGCAAGCACTACACTGAATTATTTTTGCGCTGAGACAGAAAAAACTGATCGCAAGATTTTGACAGCAGCCCAGAAACTTGATAGCCGCAGATGAGGTGTTTACCTAAATTGAACTATTGAACAGCGTTGAATGTCCCCACTTTACTGATCTGCTATGGTCTTTAATGCACAAGAGATGATTGTTCCGCCGTCACCAGCGCTGCGGGGGGTGGTTAACCACTACTGGCTATGTTTAAATAACTCTAGCCCGGCCTACGTTGCGGTGCCTGATGGAGCCATAGATATCGCCTTTAGAGTTGACCGCACATCGATCGATAGCTGGGTCTACGGCACCACAACAGCCAGGGTAGATATTCCCTTAGATCAGCAGTGTCATTATTTTGGTATTCGCTTTAGGCCGGGGCAGAGCCGTCATTTTATTCAAGCTAGTGCTTATGAGTTGACCAACACCTATGAGGCTACTCAGGGGCTGCTCAAGTTTTCGCTGGAACGGTTCACTGAGGCGGTGCTGATGGGCAATATTGTGCAACATTTTAATCGGGTTTTAGAGGCCTATGTGGCCCAGCTGTCGCCCCGTCTGCAACCGATTGATCATGCCATTCGTTTGATTGAAGCAGCCCGCGGTGCGGTGCCCATTGGGGAAGCAGCAGAGATATTTGGGCAAAGTCATCGACAATTTGAGCGGGTTTTTCTAGAGACCGTCGGGATGCCTGCCAAGACGTTTGCCAGAATTATGCGCTTTCAACATACGGCTCAACGGCTGGCTTCTTCAGGTGAATTATCGTTGGCCCACATTGCTGCTGAGCTGAATTACTCTGACCAAAGTCATATGAGCCATGACTTTAAGCGCCTGGCAGGGCTATCGCCGAGGCAATTTTTTCAAACTCATGTCGCTTTTTTACAAGACCCTGACCGTGAACGGGTTCTAAACTAGGGCCTGCGTTTAGTCATTATGAGGAGACCCGTCTGTGAAACTGTGGTCTGGCATCATTACCGAAAAACTTGAAGCATCGAAAGCATTCTACAGTCGCCTGTTTAATTGTGAGGTGATTTACGATAGCGACTGGTTTGTTTTACTGCGTCTGGGACAAAGCGAGTTGGGGTTTATGCTGCCTAACCTCGAAGCCCAGACTCCCATCTTTCGGCCACCGTTTTTGGGCCAAGGGGTGTGGATAACAATTGATGTTAAAGATGCGAATGCCGAATATCAGCGTATTGCGGCAATGGAGGTACCAATTGAGGTGGAACTGCGGGATGAACCTTGGGGCGATCGCCATTTTGTCGTTATCGACCCCAACGGCATTGGGGTTGATATTGTGCAGCACCAGCCGCCCCCAGCATCGGCTCCTGAGAGTGCTGAACTTGTCCTCAACCATTAACCCATTTGAGGAGAATCTATGGAAATTACGGCTTCAGCTATTTCGCTCAACGTGAATGATGTAGCCGCATCGGCGGCCTTTGCAAAAGACCATTTTGGCTTTAAAGAAGACATGTCAGCCGATGGCTTTGTATCGCTCTCGCGGCCCGATGCTGGATTTAACCCTGACTGCCTGACAGAAGTAGGTGAAAGGCTTGAAACCTCGTGACGCGAGGGGAAAAGGGTGAGGTGACATGAGACGCTGAAATTTGCGTCATCTCAGGGTCTGTACCATGTCAGCCACCACCTGCCTCTATGATCAAGTGCTGCCACTGCTGCGTCAATATAGCCATCGCCGTGACCTGCGGCACCTCAAGGCGCTGGCTTGGATGGTGACCGCGCTGGTGTGCAGTGGTCAGTTGAGCCTACCGGAGTGGGAATCGTATGTACCCAGTCGCGCCCGCCAGGCGCAAAGCACCGAACGACGATGGCAGCGCTTCATGGGCAATCGTCGGGTCCGGGTCAAAAGTCTGTACGTGCCGTTGGTGCTAGCGGCCATCCATCGGTGGAAAGGGCGACGACTCTACTTGGCGCTCGATACCACGGTGCTGTGGAATCGCTACTGCATGATTCACTTGTCGGTGACCTGCTGCGGACGAGCGGTGCCCCTGCTGTGGCGGGTTTTGGAGCATTCGAGTGCCACCGTCAGTACGGAGCGATATCTCCCCCTGTTGCGGTTGGCCCATCGGCTGTTGCAGCCCTACCCTGATGTGATGCTGTTAGCCGACCGAGGGTTTGCCAACCATGACCTGCTGGAGTGGTTAAGCCAAAGTCGTTGGCACTATTGTTTGCGCTTACCCAGTGATGTGGTGGTCCATGGCCCCCGCCGTCATCCCATTGAAGTCGGCTATCTGTGGCCCCCCAAGGGCGAAGCCCGTTTCTATGAGGGCATTGGTCTGTGGACGGATGGTCGCTGGCGCTGCAACCTGGTGCTGGCTAACGTCAAAGGCGTCAAGGAGCCCTGGGCTGTCATCACCGATGAGCCGCCGTCCCTCAATACCCTGTGGCAGTATGCCCTTCGGTTTCGAGTCGAGGAGCTTTTCCTCGATTCAAAATCCGGGGTCTTTGAGCTAGAAGCCTCCGGCATTCGCTCGGCTCCAGCCCTCGAACGACTCTATCTCGTAGCGGCTGTCGCCATCCTCTATGGCACCACCCAGGGCATGGCCGTTCAGCTCGATGGCCTCCGCACTCAGGTTGACCCTCATTGGACTCGGGGCATCAGTTACCTCAAAATTGGCCTGCGCTGGCTCAAAGGAGCCGTCAACAAAGGGCGTTCGTTGCTCAAACCCATCCCCCTATTCACCGTTGACCCTGAACCCTGCTTTGCCTCTAAAAAAGCTGAAGTCCGGTACTATGACCGCATCTGGTTCTCTAGAATCCAGTCCTTGTGCTGCCAACTACCACCCTGGGAGGCCGTATAAAGATGTGTCAGGCAGTCAGGATTTAACCTGATCTTTTTGCACACCGAGCTAACCACCTTTAAACCAGTCTCTATGCGCGGGCATCGGGCCGATGGACTGCTGGTTGTTTTTGTTGTAGACGATATTGATCGCCAATACGCCCGACTACAAACCGAAGGAGTGACGATTACCACCCCCATTGAGACCGAAGCCTGGGGCGAACGATTCTTTCAGGTAACCGACCCCAACGGGGTGGTGATTCAGCTAGTGCAGTGGATGACACCTTCAACACAATGATTTGATCGACAGAAAGTTTGTTAGGCATAGATAACCACAATCCATCAGCAGGAGAAACTCGATGAAAAACAATCCGGTTGTTCATTTCGAAATTTACGTGCAAGACATGACGCGCGCCAAAGCGTTTTATGAAGCCGTGCTCGAAACCAAGCTTGAGCAAATGCCAAATTCGACTCCTGAGATAGAGATGGATATGTGGTTTTTTCCCATGGACAAAGAGCTTGGGATGACCCACTACGGCGCAGGCGGCATGCTGGTTAAGATGGATGGCTTTGCTCCTGGCGGCGGCGGCACTCTGGTTTATTTTGGCTGTGATGACTGTGCGGTGCAGGCCGACCGTGCTGCCGCACAGGGCGGCAGTATATTTCAGGCAAAAACATCTATCGGTGAACATGGTTTCTGCGCACTGGCTCATGATACTGAAGGTAATCTGATTGGATTTCACTCGATGAAATAATGCTTAATACGAAATCCGGCGTGGTCAACCCCGATTCGTAATTAGGAACCCCGTAGGGGCGTAGCATGCTACGCCCCTACAAACCGGGGGTATTCAATCAGGATTTGGCATAACAACAGCATTTAGTGGGCGGCGCTGCACGTCAGCCTGCTGCGTACTTCATTGTTGCGTTAGAGGGACTGTAGTCTTCACCATGAATGAACACAGCGTATGGCGAATTTCCTTAGCCCATAAAATTGCTCCTGCCTTTACTGCTAATCCAAAAGTTGAAGCGTGTTTCATCTTTGGCTCAGCAGTATTAGGGATTTCAGACCAGTATTCTGACCTTGAGTTGGCGTTTATCTGGTCACAACTGCCGTCTGACAAAGAATTACGAGCAAAAGCCCAAAGTGTTGGTGTCGCAGGCTGGGAAATTGAACCGTATGGGGAAGCGACACAGGGGTGGTTAGAGCAGTTCTATCTGTCTGGCATGAAAGTCGAAGCAGGTCATTGGGCGCGAGATACAATCGACAACATCGTGATTGATTTGGTTGAGCGTTACGATGTGTCACAAAACGGGCTTGTGTTTGAGAAGCAAGCGATCGCATTTCATCTTCAACGCGCAGTGGTTCTTCATGGCGAAGACAGCATCAAACAGTGGCAAACTCAGCTTTCTCCTTATCCTGAAGAACTTGCAGTTGCGATGGTTCAAAAGCATCTGAAGTTTCGCCCGTTTGATGGTCAACACATCTTGACAGATCGTCTTGAGATTCCGATGCTATACGAGAACAAGTGCGCCATTGTGCGAAGGCTGCTCAACATCCTGTTCGGGCTGAACCGCATTTATCATCCCGGCTTCAAGTGGACACGCTACTGGGCTGAAGAAATGAGCATCAAACCGTCTAATTTTTTCAACCGACTAGAGCGTGTTTTTCAAGCTGAAGCTGTAAGCGAAATTTATGAACTACGCCAACTGATTGAGGAAGTTCTCGATCTTGTAGAAAGGACATTGCCGCAAATTGATCTCAAGCAGCAGCGCGAGATATTGGATCGGACTTACCCCAGGTGGACGTTGCCCGTCGATGATTAAACTTCAAACGCTCAATAAACAGGCTAACAATCCCCATGCATCGGAACAAAGTCCAGTGATTGGTGAGTTGCAAAGTTTATCTGTGTCCGGTAATTGGGACCGTTGGACGGCACAGCGCCGACGCACCGTAATTGAGCCAAAGGCTGTTGCACAGAGTCGCTAATCTTCTAGCTGTATCAAGTTGAGTGCTGAAAAATTAACAAAAGGAGTTCCCAAGATGCAAGGGATTTGCCACTGCGGGCGCGTCGCTTGGACGCTCGATACACCACCCGAATCCGTCACGGCATGCAACTGCACGATTTGCCGCCGTTATGGCGTCCTCTGGGCCTACGGCTACATTGGCCATGACATCCGCACATCCGGCGAAACGACCAGTTATCGTCGGCCAGATGGTGGCACAATCGACTTCCACTTTTGCAAAACTTGCGGTTGCGTGACGCACTATGTCGCAACCGTTCCAAAGGAGGACGGACGACACTGGACAGCCGTCAATCTGCGGTTGACCGAGCCGGAGCCCATTGCTGATCTACCGATCGATCACTTCGATGGTCTTGACAGTTTCGCTGATTTGCCCCGCGACAGCCGTCGCGTTTCAGACATGTGGTTCTGAAACACCTTGTGTTTCTTTACTAGCCTGTCAGCAATTGTCATTCCTGGCTCTAAGCAGACAAAAGTGACGGAGGCAGAGTGCCGTCCAATCGGGATAGGGAGAATCCTTACGAATCCCCCCTCCCACCATCAGTTCAAAAAGCCGAAACAACATCATTCTAGGCACAATATTGCTGAGCTAATTACTGCATAAAGGAGTGGAATTCGACCCATGGTGATGATTGCATATCTGTATATCCTGAAAGTAATGGCAGCCCTTGGCTGTGGGTTAATTGCTGGAATATTCTTTGCCTTTTCAACTTTTGTGATGAAAGCTTTGGCGCAACAACCACCCGCCCAGGGTATTGCCGCGATGCAATCTATTAACGTTACGGTCATTGACCCCTGGTTTATGACTGCGTTTCTGGGTACAGGTGTTGTTTGTTTAATTTTAATTGTCTCTTCAATCTTCCGGTGGCAACAGCCTGGTGCGGCTTACTTGCTTGTCAGCGCTTTGTTCTATTTAATTGGTTGTTTTGGTGTCACAATGGTGTTCAATGTACCGCTAAATAATGCGCTAGCCGTTGCCAATCCCAACAGTCCTGAAGGGGCAAATCTCTGGACTAGCTATCTAACAAACTGGACATTCTGGAACCATGTTCGAACCCTTGCCGCATTCATAGCAGCAGCCTTATTTACGCTAGCGATCGGGACTCCATCACAACTGTAGTGTTCGCTGCGGTGAATTTGTGAATTTCACTACTTGAAAGGATAGGCGATGGGCAACTCCATTCGTTACCGTAATAATGTTCTGGCGTTGACCCAGGCTGAATGCGTGGCTACCCCGCTTCTACTGACCAAGCTGCACCAACCGTCGCCGCGATCGCACCTGGTGAGGCGCGATCGCATTCTGCAAACCCTTCAGCAGGGGTTGGGCAGCCGATTGATTTTGGTATCTGCCCCGGCCGGTTTTGGTAAGACGACAGCCCTGGGCGAGTGGGCGCAGCAGGTCCAACAGCCGGTAAGCTGGCTGGCCCTAGACGAGCGAGATAACGACCCTACTCGCTTCTGGAGCTATGTTGTAGCAGCGCTGCAAAAGGCGGATGGGCCGCTGGGGGAGGCCACGCTGTCGATGGTGCGATCGCCCGAACCAATTCCCTTTGAGGCGTTTTTGACGCCGCTCTTGAACGAGCTAGCCCAGCTGCAGAGTGAGCTAATTCTGGTGCTGGATGACTACCACGTGATCACAACTCCAGCTATCCACGAGGGACTGGGGTTTTTGCTGGAGCATTTGCCTGCGGGGTTGCGAGTGGCGATCGCCACTCGCACCGATCCACCCCTGCCCCTGGCCCGCTGGCGGGTGCGCTCGCAGCTGACGGAGTTGCGGGCCGCTGACCTCCGCTTTACCGAGGCCGAAGCCACCACTTTTTTGCAACAGTCTCTTCCGCAATCCCTCACCGAAGCCGAGGTGGCGACCCTCCAGCAGCAGACCGAGGGCTGGATTGCAGGACTACAGTTGGCCATGCTATCGCTCCGGGAATCGGCTAGACCAACGGCACTGCTAAAAACCTTTGGCGGCACCCAGCGATACGTTCTGGACTATCTGGTGGAGGAGGTGTTAGACCGTCAACCGCCCCCAGTGCGGCAATTTCTGCTGCGAACGGCAATTCTGGAGCAGCTGTGCGGTAGCCTCTGTGCCGCCGTGATGGATACAGCTACCGTCAGCGGCACTCAGGCCCTGGAGCAGCTAGAGCGGCAAAACCTGTTTGTGGTGCCGCTGGATGACGAGCGCACCTGGTATCGCTACCATCACCTGTTTGCCGAGGCCCTGCGCCACCAGCTCCAGCGGGAGGAACCGGATCTGGTTTTGGACTATCACCGCCGCGCGGCCCAGTGGTATGAGCGCCAGGGCTACATCGCCGATGCCCTGCACCATGGGATCGCCGCCCGTGCCTTTGACTACGCCGCCCAGCTGATCGAGCAGGAAATGCAGACCAGCGAAAACCCGCGACTGGATGCCATCGTGCTAAGTGATGCCCTGGCGGCGTTACCCTCCGACCTGGTTCAGGCCCGTCCCTGGCTGCTGGCGGCAAAGTCCTGGGTGGGGTTTACCGCTTCCCAGTTCGCCGAGGCGGTTGCTGTGATTGAACAGATGGAGCAACTGCTGGAGGAGAACACATCCGAGACGGAAAACCCTGATCAGCTCTGGGGATTGGTGGTCGCTCTAAAGGGAATGAAGGCCCGGCAGCAGGGGAATAATATTGAGTCAGTCGCCTTGATGGAAAAGGCACTGCAACTGTTACCCCAAAACTATTCCTGGTTGCGATCGCTCATCCTTCTCAATCTGGGCGTCACCTATTTTGTCGATGACAACTACAATGCCGCCCGACGGTTGCTGCCGGAGGTCAGTCGAATTGGTCGTGTGCGGGGGGCGGCAGATCCGGCGATCGCGGGGCTCTACCTGCAGGCCCAGTTTCTCGCCCTGCGCGGACAGCTCGCTAAAGCTACCGCCCTCTGCCAGCAGGGCCTGGACCTGGCCACCGAACGGCGCTGGCTCGCCACCTATGCCGGAGTCCTGGTTCAGGTGGCTTTAGCCGATCTGCTGCGGCAGCAAAACCAGCTAGAGGCCGCCGCCGACCATCTCAGCCAAAGCATCGATCGCGCCATTGAAAACCAGCAGCCCGGCCTGATGATGGGCTACATCACCCTGGCGCGGGTGCGTCAGGCCCAGGGAGATTTGGCGGCGGCCTGGGCAGCGATTCGTCAGGCCGAACGCTGTCAGGTCTGGCTTTGGCCAACCATTCCTCCTGTCGCAGCCTGCAAAGCTCGGCTGTATGTAGCTGAGGGCAATGTCAGTGCCGCGATCGCCTGGGTGGAGAGTTGCGGACTGACTGTAGACGATGACCTGCACTACAACACCACCAAGAGATGTCCTACCGCCGCTGAACTGATCTACTTAACCTATGCCAGGGTGCTGCTGGCCCAGGGCCGGCAGACCGCATCGGCCCCGCTACAAGCAGCCCTGCGATTGCTCACCCGCCTGCAAGCCCAGGCCCAAGCGGGCGGGCGCACCCTGCGCCTGATAGAGACGCTGCTGTTGCAGGCGCTGATTTGGCAGGTACAGGATGAGCGATCGCGCGCATTAGACTGCCTGCAACAGGCACTAGCTATCCCCCATCAGGACAGCGATATTCGTCTGTTTTTAGATGAAGGCAAAGCGATGGCAGACCTGCTTTCCTGCGCTGCTTCCAAACGGGTTGAGACTAAGGAAGTAGCGAGATTGCTGGCAATCTTTGAGATGCAGGCAGCCCAGGAACCTGCTGCGGTTCAGCCGTTGGTGGAACCCCTAAGCGATCGCGAACTGGAGGTATTAACCTATCTAGCGACGGGCATGACCAACCAGGCGATCGCCGATAAGCTATACGTCAGCCTCGCCGCCGTCAAATGGCACGCCCGCAACATCTACGGCAAATTAGAAGTGGCCAATCGCACCCAGGCCGTCGCCAGAGCCAGGGATCTAGGGTTGCTGCCCTAGCTTCAGTTTCTATCCTTTTGGTTAGGGTCGTTCAGGGGCGACCTCGATAGACTAAATTTACTCCACAAACTGACTCCTACAAGCGAGATAGACCGCGAAAGTGATGATTGATCATGTTGGCATCAACGTTAGCAATTTTGAGAAAAGTAAAGCGTTTTATGCGAAGGCTTTAGCCCCCCTGGGTTATCAATTTTTAAGCGAGTTTAGTGCCTCTCCTACTAACTCTGCCGCAGGTCTTTTTGGTGTAGAAGGGAATCCAGATTTTTGGGTTGGCCAAGGAGATGTCAATACCCCTCGACTTCATATTGCTTTTCGGGCCGAAAGCCATGAGGTAGTGCAGGCATTTTACACCGCTGCGTTAGAAGCAGGGGGACAAGATAACGGTGCTCCGGGTCTACGAACTCACTACCACCCCAATTATTATGGTGCCTTTGTCTTAGATCCCGATGGACACAACATTGAGGCTGTGTGCCATGGGCCTAGTTGATCACAACGCTGGTGATCTGGGCCAAAGTACAGCAGGCATTTCTCTATGGAAAAACAGATTGTTTATCTTTTTGTGTTCGATACCCTGGCCGATTGGGAGACGGGTTATGCGATCGCAGCCATCAACAACCCAGCCCACCAAAAACATCCCGGACGCTACGGCGTACAAACGTTGGGGCTAACCAGTGACCCCATCACCACCATCGGCGGCATGACTATTCTGCCCGATGTATCCCTAGATGAAGTGGAGGCCGGTGCCATGCTGATTTTGCCCGGTGGGGAAGCCTGGGATGAGGGCAAAAATACCCAGATCTTAGAAACAGCCAAGGCTTTTCTACAAGCAGGCATCCCTATCGCAGCAATCTGTGGAGCGACCGCCGGACTGGCCCGCGCCGGGCTTCTAGATGACAGACCCCATACCAGCAATGCTGCCGAATACCTGCAAGCCACCGGCTATCGAGGTGCAGCCCATTACCAAAGCCAGCCTGTCGTCACCGCCGACAACGTGATTACAGCCAATTCAACGGCTCCCATCGAATTTGCCTACCACATCTTTAAAGCGCTCGATCTGTACGACGAGCCCGTTTTAGACGCCTGGTTTGGCCTCTTTAAGACCGGTGATCCGGCTTACTATTTCACGCTACAGCAGCTCACCACCCCACCTCAACCTTAGCGGAGGAACCGATGAAAGCAATTATCCGGCAACACTTTGAATCAGAACTTGCTAGGGCAAAATCGGCCACGGCAGAGCAAGACTTTGAAGCGGCTTGGACGGCTCTCCAGCGGGCTCACCTGCTGGGTCAGAGAGATGCGATCGCTCACACCATTGCCCACTGGCACATGTTCACCCTGGCCTGGCAACAACAGGATTTCAAGGAAATAAAAGGACAACTCATGCCGACCTTGCTGGCTTTTCCTCTCACACTTCTGCTTGGGCAAGTAAGACAGTTAAGAGGCGGTAAGGCTAATCCTAATTATGTGGACAATAGTTCAATTCCTGAGGACATTCAGCAGCTTCTACAGCAGTAAACAGGTCATTTATGTCTGGCCAACTATCCTCCTGACTATCCATTAGATCAGGGATTTAATTGAGATAGAGAGCGACTTTGTAATTACAGTCGCACTACTCGGAGATTGATCAATGGAATGGACAGTTGGTTGGTGGCAAGTCTCAGTTCAACGGGTTTATCCCACTAACTTAGGACTCGCCAAAACCTACAATCAGGCTGCGGGATGGTGGCACCAGCACCTTCAACTTCTGGGCTATGGTCGGGCGTACCGACAGCTTTGGCGATCGCTACGCAAAGGAGGTTATTTGCCCCATGGATTTGAACCTAAAATTCTCTGCGATTGCGGTATTGGCACCGCCGCCTTCAGCCTGGCTGCTCATAGTCAAACTCGACGAGGGGTATATCTTCGCCGCTCAATGTACTTGTGGTAGAACCTGCCGAAAAAAATATGGTTGACCTGTCGATTTGATGACTCCCGGTTCGACTACTTCATACAGCAGAACATTATCGTTGAACAGATTTACAAACCTGTTAACCCACTCAATTAGATTGACCATTATGCAGAAAGTTGTTCCCTGTCTATGGTTTAGTGGCGACGCCGAAGACGCCGCACAGTTTTATGTTTCGCTGCTTCCCGGTTCGAGCATCGACCGAGTCTTGAAATCGCCGACTGACACACCGAGCGGGCCTGCCGATACCGTGCTGACCGTCGAATTTACGTTGGCAGGGGTGAAATATATGGGGCTAAACGGCGGCCCGCAGGTTCCATTTACTGAAGCCGTGTCGTTCCAGATCTACTGCGACGATCAGGCTGAAGTTGACAGGCTATGGGCTGCCCTTGCGGATGGTGGCTCAGAAGTTGCCTGTGGCTGGATCGAAGATCGCTGGGGGCTTTCCTGGCAGATCGTTCCAACCCGACTGATCGAATTGCTTAATGATTCTGACCGGGAACGCGCTCGACGAGCCCAGGAGGCCATGATGCAGATGGTCAAGATTGACATCGCCGAGATTGAGCGGGCTGCCGACGAGCAGAATTAGTCGGAATACGGCCTCCGATCACGCTTCAAAACGGTAATGAGCACGGTCTCTGGCAGTTGTAATCGATAGGAGCAGGACATGGAAACTCAGGAAGTGTATCGCGGTCGTTTGATCGACCACATTCAGCTAGTCGTGCAAGACCTTGCCGCCAGTCAGACATTCTACACAGCGATCTTCGATGCCCTGAATATTCCGATGGGCGGCACCGGTGATGGATTCTTTTGGGCGGATGAGCTGTTCGTTTCAACCTCCAACAGTGAAGCTGCGCAGGGGATACTCACCGGACGCCATCACTTAGCGTTTCAGGCCCGCGATCGCGCCATGGTAGACGCGTTTTATCAAGCGGCTCTGGCTCACGGCGGTAGAGATAACGGTGCCCCTGGAGAGCGCGGGTACCACCCAGGCTATTACGCCGCCTTTGTTCTAGATCCTGACGGTAACAACATTGAAGCTGTTTACCATGGCGAAGCGAATCGCAGCACACCTGCCGTACGCATCACGTTCTAGGCCGTTGGGCTAGTTTGCAAATCAGTTTAGCAACGACGGGAGTGCTCCCATGAGAAGGCTGATTGTATCTACGTTTGTGTCGCTTGACGGCGTCATGCAGGCACCCGGTGGCCCAGAAGAAGATCCAACGGGTGGTTTTACCCTGGGCGGCTGGATGTGGAATTTATCGGACGAGAGCATGGACCTCTCAGCAGCGGGTTTCGACGGTAGCGATCGGGAACTGGTGCTCGGTCGTAGAACCTATGAGATATTCGAAGCGTACTGGCCCTACCAGCCCGACGACCACCCGATCGCAAAGACGTTCAATGCCACCAAAAAGTACGTGGCTTCGCGCACCTTGACGACGCTCCATTGGCACAACTCGACCCTGCTTTCCGGCGATGTCGTCTCGGCCATCATTGCGCTCAAAGCCCAACCCGGCCCTGACCTGCAAATTATCGGCAGCAGCCATTTGATTCAAACACTACAGCCCGCATCCCTGATAGACGAGTACAACCTGTGGACTTTCCCAGTGGTGCTGGGGCGAGGCAAGCGTCTCTTGGGCGAGACGGCCAAGCCCTTTGCGCTGCGACTCGTGCGCTCTCAGGTTTCGACCACTGGCGTGGTGATGAGCACCTATGTACCCGATGGTGATATCCAGCCCGATGCGATGGCCCTGGGCCAGTCTTTGACCAGCGCGAGTACCGGGCCGAGTGAGAAAGAGTTAACTCGACGCCAAAAGATGGCGAATGAAACGTGGTGATATTAGGAGAAGACAGACATGAACCCAGGCATTCTTAGCACCACCGGCACCCCGCAGACGCAGCGGTTTTACCATGGCACACGGGCTGAGCTGAAGCTAGGAGATCTGATCAAGCCCAGCCATCTTCCAGACGTTGGTGAGCGGGACAGGATGACGCCCTATGTCTACCTGACTCCAAATCTGGATGCAGCTATATGGGAGGCAGAACTTGCGATCGGCGACGGTCCCGGCAGAGTTTACAGAGTAGAGCCGACTGGTCAAATTGAAGATACCTCCAACCTGATCGATTACCAGTCTCCTGGACATCCGTCGATGTCATGGCGCTCCCCCGAGCCGTTGCGGGTTACAGGCGAGGTTACGGATTGGCCGCTTTACCACGGCACTCGGGCTAATCTAAAACCAGGGGATTTGATTCAGCCAGGTTACGTCCCCAACTTCGGCAATAGGGACAGGACCACCCCCCATGTCTATCTTACCCGCACGCTGGATGCCGCCACCTGGGGAGCGGAGCTAGCGGTCGGTGAAGGTCCCGGCAGAATTTACCTCGTGGAACCGACCGGCCCAATTGAAGAAGACCCCAACCTGACCAATCAGAAGTTTCGGGGCAATCCGACCAAGTCATTTCGATCGCGTGAGCCGCTGAGGGTTACAGGCGAGATCACCGATTGGCAGGGGCACTCGCCGGAAGCGGTAAACGCTATGAAGGATGGTCTAGCACGGCTTGAGCGCCTGGGGGTTGAGCCGATAGACGACTGAACAATTTTCTAATACCCCAAAAACCATTGACCTGTCGATTTAGACGTTCTCTGTTCGACTAAGCAATAGAGCCAGGGTTGAGGCTCTGTTCACTCTGGCGCTAAGCACCAAAAAACATTCAACAGGAGACTTCACCATGAAAGTTATGGTTCTCGTCAAAGCCACCTCCGACTCTGAAGCGGGGGTTATGCCCACCGAAGCGATGCTGACCGAAATGGGCCAGTTCAACGAAGAACTGGTCAACGCCGGAATAATGCTGGCTGGTGAAGGACTACATCCCAGTTCTAAGGGAGTGCGGGTGCAGTTTTCTGGCAAAAACCGCACTGTTACCGATGGCCCCTTTACCGAAACCAAGGAACTGATTGCTGGCTTCTGGATTTGGCAGGTGCCGTCGATGGCAGACGCGATCGCCTGGGTCAAGCGCAGCCCCTTTCAGGACGGCGAAGTCGAAACTCGCCCCGTTTTTGCCGATGAAGACTTTGGCGAAGCGTTTACCCCAGAACTGCGGGAGCAGGAAAACCGCCTGCGGGTCGAAATGGAACGGCAGAGTTCAAGCTAGACGATTAACCTTTGACCATTACATTGACCGATGAGCCTAACAAATCAGCAAATTGAACAATTTATCAACGATGGCTACGTGAAGGTCGAGCAGGCGTTCCCTCGTCAACTCGCCGACCAGTGCCGAGAAATTCTTTGGGCCGATGTTGGCTGCGCTCCTGAGGACAAGTCGACCTGGCAGAAGCCCGTAGTCTGGCTGGGGGAATATGCTCAGGCACCGTTTGTAGAGGCCGCTAACACCCCTCAACTGCATCGGGCTTTCGATCAACTGGTGGGTGAGGGAAACTGGCAGCCGAGGCGCAGTTTAGGGTCTTTTCCGGTGCGATTTCCGACGAACGAAGACACTGGGGATACCGGTTGGCATGTGGATGCCAGCTTTGCGGGTAAAGACTCAGACCCTAACGATTTTATGTCGTACCGCATCAACGTGTATTCCCGCGATCGCGCCCTTTTAATGCTGTTTCTGTTTTCAGATGTGGGTGAGCAGAGTGCCCCCACCCGAATCCGAGCTAGCTCGCATCGTGAAGTAGCTCAGATTCTCGCACCTGCTGGAGAAGAAGGGTTATCGTTTGCCCAGCTGAGTGCCCAACTGAGTGCTACGACGCAGTGCCCTGAAGTATTCGCCACAGGGGAAGCAGGGATAGTCTACCTCTGCCACCCGTTCCTAGTTCATGCTGCTCAGATCAACCGTGAATCTCAACCTCGATTCATGGCTCAACCACCTCTTTTTGCAGCTAGACCATTTGAGCTTACGGGTAAATCGCCCTCCTCCTATGTTCCCGTTGAGCGAGCTATTCGCAACGCTCTGGAAACATTAGGTGACGAAAATAGCTGAGGGTCTGATCATCAGCATTGATTCAACGACACTTAACGCTACATTAGGAAAATTATGATGAAGACCACTCGTTGTTTCGTGGCAACTCAATTATGAATAATCTTTTTAGCATTAATTCAACGTATGTTGTGATGGATGAAAATGGCAGCGCCATTCCTGTTCCGGTGAATGCCACTTTCTTTGAAGACTTAGAACGGCAATTCGGTGACTTTAAAGGAAAGCAGCTAATTTCCCACTATACCTTTACCCAAGATTGGGACACCTGGGAAATGCACCCGGCTGGCGATGAATTTGTTTGTCTGCTCTCAGGCCAGGTCGAATTTATCTTAGAGCAAGATTCTGGGGAAACAAAGGTACAGATGAGCATACCTGGGGAATTTGTGATTGTACCCCAGGAGGTATGGCACACGGCCAAGGTTCATGCTCCCAGTTCAGTGCTGTTTGTCACTCCTGGCGAAGGCACTCAGAACCGTCCGCTTTAATTACTTTTGAGGTTTGACTCATGCGTCTTGACCGATTCATGGTGCCGCTTACTCTAACTGCTGCACTGCTTAACAGTGCCCAACTCCCGGTGTTAGGACAGATTCAGGAAAATGATGATGATGTTATACCAGCCGAAATTGTTTTACGTTTGCTAAGTTCAGATTTTCTAGAGGTCCAACAAATACTCCTTTATGAGTTGCCCAACGACCTTCCTATACAACTTCCATTGCCCGACCAGGCTACCGTACTTGCCAGTATGGTCTACCGCGTTGAAGGATTCGATGTTGATCTCTATAGAGTCTTATTAAATGTTCCTCAACCTCCTGAGGTTGTAGCTGCTCAGTATAGACAGCAACTGAAATCGCAGGGTTGGCAGGAGCCCACGCCTATCGCAGGAGACCTGGCTGGATTTATCCCAAGCGCTGCGCGGCTGGATAATCAGCTTGTTTTTTGCAGCGCAGATAAGACTCAGGGCATTTTTGTATCGGCATCTTCTCAAGCAGACAACTCAACCGACTTAGATCTTAATTTAGTTCCTATTACCGACGATCATTCAAGCTGTCGATCAGACCGCGCCAGTGATCAACCGCCAGACTTTAAATCGCCGATGCCGTTGCTGAGTCCTCCAGTGGGAGCTATTGTCACTCCGCAAGGCAGCTCCGCTAGCGGCAGTAAACCTAATGAGTATTCTTTTGTGGAAGTTGACGCCACAATTGAATCTGAACTCAGCGCAGAGGCGATCGCTCAACACTATGCTGCTCAATGGGAATCAGCGGGATGGAGTCCTTACGGGGAAGAGACTAATGGCAGCGTTAAAAAAGTTTGGAGGTTAGAGGACGAAGCTAGCCAACCATGGCAGGGTACCTTGACCATTGAGCCATCAGCAGAGCAGTCTGGAGTTTACAGGGCTATAGCGACAGTGGAAGTGCTACAAGAAAATTCCCATGAATAAATAGGAGTAGGCAAATCCGTCAGCGCAACAGCAATCGTTACTCTATGTCACCAGGAAATTTATGCCAGATACCCCTAAGATTGTGAACATGAACGAACTAGAGTGGAAAGAGGCCCACCACTCCGAACATTACACCGGCTGGTCTAAACGGCTAACGCCCTCAATGAATAGCCGACAGGGTCACATTGGGGTTGTGGTTGAACGGCTCAAACCCAAAAGCCTATCCTGTCCACTTCATTACCATGTCCATGAAGACGAATTTTGCCTAATTCTTAAAGGCAAGGCCCTGTTGCGGTACGGCGAGACTACCGTTGAAATGAACGAAGGTGACGCCATCTCATTCCCTCGCGGAGAGCGGATCGCCCATCAGTTTTACAACCACACCAACGAGACAGTTGATATTTTGATGATGGGTGAGAATCTTCCCTATGATGCTTGCTATTACCCTGATTCCGACAAATGGCTGTCGCGGTCTATTCCTGGGGTTGGTAAGTTCGAAGCCACTGACTACTGGACCGATGAGCCCGATATTCCAGTCATGAAAGCTCCTTCATCACCATAGACCAAAGGATGGCGCGCGTGTCAGAGTCCGTTACTGTGCTCAATCACCGAGAGGCTAACCCAGCTGAAGGGTTGCTGCCTCGACCAGCGGTGTGGTCTAGCAGGGGATGGGACGACATTCACCTGGAGCTATACCAACAGCCCAAATTCGCTACGGCAGAGCATCAGCATACCCTGCACGCGATCGCGATCGGTCTCCCCAATGCTGCTACCAACCCCACGGGCTATCGCTGGCTCGACGGCCAGCGCCAGCGGGAAGAACGCCCCCAACACGGCCTCGCCATCATTCCCGCTGGCGTTGCTCACCGCTGTAGCTGGGATAGTGAAGCTCAGTTCATGGTGCTGGCGCTGGAACCAGCTCTGCTTCAGCACGTGGGGCAAGATTGGGTGAACCCCGATCGCATTCAGCTTCTGCCTCAGTTTATGGATACGGCAGACAGCTTCATTCAAAGCCTGGTCTTAGCGCTGAAGGCGGAAGTGGTATCGGGAGGGCTGGGCAGTTCCTTGCTGGTGGATAATCTGAAAACTTCGCTGGCCATTCATCTGCTGCGTGACTACTGTGTGACTCAGCCCCGGCTCTCTAGCATTGCCGGTGGACTCTCCAAAACAAAGCGAAAGCAGGTCAAGGAGTATGTTGATGCCAATCTGCATCAGGAGTTGAAACTGGTGGAATTGGCTGCGATCGCCCAAATTAGTCCGGCTTACTTTGCCCGTTCGTTCAAGCAAAGTGAAGGGCTCTCACCCCATCAATACATCTTGCAGCGGCGGGTAGAACAGGCCCAGGTTTTGCTGCGCCACAGCGAACTCAGCCTGGCAGAAATTGCCGTCAGGGTCGGCTTTTGCGATCAGAGCCATCTGACACGGTGCTTTAAGCGCTTAGTGGGTGTCACTCCAACTCAGTTTCGTCAACGTTAATCAACCTCATTCAAGTCCAGAAGTGGAGTTCTGCCGGTAGAAAAACCACAGATCCCGAGCTGGACTTGGGATGGCAGGAATATCCCAAGGGTGGGCGGTTTTGTTCTAGCCGCTGGCCCAGTCCAATTTCTAGGCTGACAACAGGTTTTGTGGGAGAACCAACCATGCCTGTTGAATGTGCCGAAGTGATCGTTACCACCTCAGACGGACAAATGCCTGCCTTTTTGTGCCAGCCAGCCGAGAGCGATCGCCCTTCAGGGCCGGTCTTTGACCAACGCCTGCCCGCTGTTTTGCTCCTAATGGAAGCCTTTGGCTTGACCCGTCATATTCGCAATATTGCCCTTCGCCTGGCCCAGCAGGGCTATGCGGTGCTGGCTCCCAACCTGTACTACCGAGAGGGCGAAGACATCACCTTTGGCTATGACGAGGTCGATCAGGCGATGGCCACTATGTATCGCCTGGATTTTGGTCAGCCCGTTGAGCAGGATCTGAAGGCCGCGATCGCCTATCTCAAAGCTTTGCCTACAGTAGATGCTGAACGCATTGGTGTGACTGGATTTTGCCTGGGGGGTGGACTCACCTTTCTAACCGCCTGCCGCTTTTCCTCAGAGATTGCCGCCGCTGCCCCCTTCTACGGCATGGTGCTGGACGAGTGGATCGAGGCCGTGAAAGATATCACTGTGCCGATGCTGCTGGTCTTTGGGGGGCAAGATCCGTTCATTGGGCGCGATCGCATCCAGCAGATCGAGGCCCGCTTTCAGCAACTCGACAAAGCCTACACGCTGAAGCTTTACCCCGAAGCCACTCACGGCTTCTTCTGCCACGAGCGCGAGTCTTACCACGCCGCTGCTGCTATCGATGCATGGCACAAATTAACGCTGTTTCTTCAGGCTGAGTTGTGCTAGTTGCTGGTGTATGGAGGGGGAAAGAAGGTCGTTCCTTTTGATGAAGGAGGAACCGGGGACAGCGTGCGATCGCATACAACAGACCAACAGATGACCATAACCCACAACGACGGTTAGTGTAGATCGGTCGGTAGCTCGCTACTCAGAGTAGCTCTCGCCCATTCTCTGGTTGAAATGTCCGTTTGGCTACATTACCTCATTCCCACAATAACGTCGGTGTCTATACCAGCGGCCAGCGGTTTATCTTATACTGTGACACCTGCTGTGCGGTGGTAGATATCTGAACTCTAAAGTCTATGTTCTAAAAGGGTTGTAGACTTTGCAAAAAAGCCTTCGATCCATTTTCGATCCAAAATTGCTCAATGCTGGCCAGAAACTCACCGCTGGAAAGCAGGCCTTGAGATCAATGCTCTTGCTTTATTGGATCCATGGCTCGCATTGGATGCGGTCTTTTCAGCTTGGTTTCCCCACCGAGACGAGCCATGGGGGAGAGGTTATCTCGTTCCCCGCTGATGGAGTTGGGAACAGGCCTTGATAAGCTTTAGGGCATTCCGATGTGATGCCCATGAACCGTCCCATTCGATTAACGAAACCCCCAGACGATATCGTCACGGCGACAATAGGCCTGTTAACTCAGGAGCACGCCGGGCAAATCGATGACATCTGGGAAGGCATTCTGCGGGAGACACAGCAGTCTGACGCCAGTTGGGACTGGGCCTATAAGCTACGACTGGCTGTCAATGATGATCGCTACGAGGCCTACGGCATCGAGTTTGAGGCGCTACTTCAAGGCGTCATTTTGCTCGAAACGCAATGGCACCGTTCCTGGTTGCCGCAACGGTTTCCTCTGGTCTATGTCGAATACTTAGCCTCTGCGCCGTGGAATCGCCGGTTACTCGAAGATCCTCCCTATCTAATTGGGGTCGGACGGGCACTTGTACTCTTTGCCCGTCAGCGCAGTGTGGAGTTAGGTTACGGTGGTCGCATCGGTCTCCATGCGCTACCGGGCGCGGAAGCTTTTTATCGACGTTACAATATGCCGGACTACGGCCCTGACTCGGACAAAGACGGATTGGTATACTTCGAGTACGCCGCTTTAACGCTCTAACTCATCCAATCACTTATGAATGATGCAATCCTGGCTGAGCAACTGAGAAAAACGGGCAACCTGATGGACTTGCTCAATGACGAGGCTTGGGTTCGAGAAGCAGATGCGGAGCACGCCAGTGAGGAAGGGCCGGTTGAGGCTGGTCTGGGCCTACAACCTTATGTGGAGTTACTCAAGGATGCTTCGCCGGAAGCTTTGCAGCGGCAGCGGTGGTATGTGCGCGTGCTATCCATCTTGTTGCCGGAGTTGAAGAGGTGGTTAGAGTCGTGGCAGCTTGGGCGGAGTCTAGAAGCTGTCTACATGGAGGCGCAAAAATGCTTATATGGTCACCTAAGGCATCTCACCCCCGAACAAGCGGCCTGGATTGAGATGCTGTTGGCAGAGGGAGAGCAGGCGGTACCCAACGAACAGAAGGTGATTCAGGCTGAGGCGATCGCTATGCTCGCCCAGATGTTTACTACAGAGGACTGGCAGGCGATCGCGAATGTGGCCTCTCAAACAATGGCGAAAGACATTCTACAGATGGGGCAAGAAGCGGCAGTTCCCACGCTCGCTATCTAAACTTAGCCATTCAATAGGGTTGGGAACGGCTTGATGCTTTTCTATCCCCTCAAGCAAACACCTCCCCCTGCCCCTCGTGAGTGAAGCCGGGGACAGATGGAGCTGGATCAAACATACAAACATAACGGTGTACTACTGAGCCGAGGGACTCAGCCGCCGCAGGGCCTTCAAATGAGCACCAGCATCATTGCGCCGTCGAAACCGGGCTACGGTGCGTCGCTGTATGTGGGGGAGGAGTTGAACAACACACCAGGGATGGAGCAGCGCCTATCTCGATCAGGCCTACCTTCTGCACCATAGGCAGCCCGCAGATACACTTCTCCATTGTCGATGAAGCTAGACTGTAGTCTCCAATTGGCTGAGCATTGCAACCTGATAACCAAGTTCACCAGACATAGACAATCTTTGAAAATCAATTGACCAGCTTCAGCATTCCAGTGCGGCGACTTGTTAGCTAGCGGTAGAGGGATGGGTGGCAGGTTAAGACAAGAACACACTTGTCAACTAGGTTTCAGGTTTTTCTGAATACCCCCGCCGATAAAGCATTGAGCTTTATTGAGTGTAAATACTTACTAAAGCGTCCTGATCATCCAGATGCACATCTAGAGTTTGATGCTTTTGTATCCACCATATCTAGCGCTTGACAGAATCTAGAAAAGCTTAACCTGCCACTCATCAGTAAAGGTATAAAAACAAACACCTTAGCCTCGTCTGCCTCAACCTAAAAGATTCGGATGGCTCAGGCTGCACAAACTGGGCTAGAAGTTAAAAGAGTTAGTTCGCCCGACAATGTTGCCTAATTCTAAGTGTAAAGGCTTCAATAGTATTAATGATACTCTCGTAAAAATTATACAGCCCTAGCCTTGGAGTTTGACCAATGACTGACCCTTTATCATTGACTGCTGCCACAATCGCTACCCTTGCCTTCCAAAAGTTTATCGAGTCTGGTGCGGGTGAGCTAGCTAAAAAGTTTACTACAGAGGCGATCACCCAAATGGACACTCTCCGTCAAAGGATCGTGACAAGGTTGCAAGGGAAATCGAAAAAACTGGATGAGGCACTTGTCAAAGCAGAGGAAGGCGATAAAGCAGCCGTGGAGGCTATTGGTAAAAACCTGGATGTGGTGATGGATGAATCGCCCGAGTTTGCTGAAGAGATTCGAGTGATCGCCCGTGAGATTACGTTAAACCAGATTCAAGACAATAGCAGCATAAGCCAAACCAACTACGGTGGCACTAACTACCAAACTAAAACCGGACCGGACAACACCAACTTTTTTGGCGGTACCCATACCCACGGCTCGAAATAGCAATCGAATTATGCAACAAATCAATCAAAGTGGCGAAAATTACTCTGTCGAGACGGGCGACAATAATCAAAATTTCTTTGGTGGAGTTCATTATCATGCTGCCTCACAGCGTTCTGCGACAGGAATTCCCCACAACTTACCCTATGGAACTTCTAGGTTCGTCGGGCGCGATTCCGATTTGAAAAGGTTGCATGAAAAGGTACAACGGGAAACAAAGGTGCCGATTTCGGCGATTGCTGGTATGGGAGGGGTGGGTAAGACAGAATTAGCATTGCAGTATGCCTACTGTCATCTTGACAAAGAGACTTATCCGGGGGGTATTTGTTGGTTGCGAGCAGGGGAAAAACAAGACTTGAGTACACAAATTGTCTCCTTTGCTCGGACAGCCTTAGATTTATTACCGCCAGATGAGTTGGAATTAGACGACAAGGTGCGGTGGTGCTGGCGACATTGGCGTGAGGGAAACGTACTCGTCATTTTTGATGATGTCTGGAATTATGATGAGAGCACTGAGCAGGATCAGAACTATCCCAAAGTGAAACCTGTTTTGCCACCTGCAGAACCCCGATTTCGGGTACTACTAACAACCCGTTTAAAGTTGGGATCTCCAGTGAAAACAATTCTATTGGAGGTGCTGACAGAGGCATCAGCACTGGAGTTACTCCATTCGCTAGTGATGGATGAACGCATTAACCAGCAGATTGATGAAACTAAACGTGTCTGTGAGTGGCTGGGCTATTTGCCCTTGGGTTTAGAGTTGGTAGGGCGGTACTTGGCACGTAAATCAGATATATCTTTAGCAACACTGTGGAAACGGTTACAGGCTAAAAGCTTAGAGGCGAAAGCCTTGAAGGAAGCGGCACCAGAAATGACTGTTTCTCGGAATGTGGTCACTGCCTTTGAGTTAAGTTGGGGCACTTTGAATACTGCAGGGCAGTCTTTGGCGGGATTGCTGAGTCTGTTTGCTCTGGCAGAGATTCCGTGGGTGGTGGTGGAAGCCTGTCTACCGAACTGGGAGGAGGAAGACCTGGAAGATCTGCGGGATGAGCAATTATTAGGGAGACACTTGTTACAGCAGACTGGGGTAGGGATGTATCAACTCCACCAGCTGCTTCGGGAGTTTTTTGTGGCGAAGCGGGAGCAGATAGCAGAGATGGACGAGATTAAACAATCTCTATGTCAGGTTCTAGCTAAAGTGGCAAAAGTGATTCCATCCGCGCCCACGCTAACTCAGATTCAGGAGGTGGCACCAGGGCTTCCCCATTTGGTAGAAGCCGCAACCGCATTGTCTCCCTGGGTGGAAGATTTTGATTTGCCTTGGCTCTTCATTGGAATTGCCCGTTTCTATGAAGGACAAGGAGACTATGCTCAGGCTTTACCATGGTTACAACAATGCTGTACTGCTACAGAAGCTCGACTAGGATCTGAGCACCTTGCTTTTGCCGCTAGTCTGGGCTGTCTGGGAAGTCTCTATAAAGAGCAGGGACGTTACAGCGAAGCAGAATCTCTTCTCCTGCGATCACTTTCTATTCGAGAGCAACAGTTAGGCATTGACGATTCCTCTGTCGCTAATAGCCTCAACGTGCTGGGAATTCTCTACCGAGAGCAAGGACGTTATAGCGAAGCAGAATCTCTTCTCCTACGTTCGCTCTCTATCCGCGAACAGCAGGGCAATGATCCCTCCGATTTTACTTATACTCTCAGTAATTTAGCAGCAGTTTACCTAGATCAGGGGCGCCATAACGAAGCAGAATCTCTCTTCCTTCGATCACTTTCTGTCGAAGAACAGCAAGTAGGCAGTGACGATCCCTTTGTCGCCACTAGCGTCAACAATCTAGCAATGCTCTACTTCAAGCAAGGACGCTACGACGAAGCAGAACAGTTTTGCCGACGAGCACTAACTATTTACGAGCAACAGTTAGATAAAGATCATCCTAACGTGGCTCTAAGTCTCAACAATTTAGCAAACATTTATCGAGAACAGGGGCGCTATGGTGAGGCAGAACCTCTCTTTCTCCAATCGCTAACTATTTGGGAACAGCAGTTAGGTCAAGACCATCCTAATGTGGCCTTAAATCTCAGCAATCTGGCAACACTTTACCTGGCTCAAAGTCGCTACAGTGAAGCAGAGCCTCTCTTGCTACGCTCACTGGCTATCTCGAAGCAGCAACTGGGTCAAGATCATCCTAATGTGGCTCTAAGTCTCAACAATTTGGCAAATTTTTATCGAGAACAGGGGCGCTATGGTGAGGCAGAACCTCTCTTTCTCCAATCGCTAACTATTTGGGAACAGCAATTAGGTCAAGACCATCCTAATGTGGCCTTAAATCTCAATAATCTGGCAGCACTTTACCTGGCTCAAAGTCGCTACAGTGAAGCAGAGTCTCTCTTGCTACGCTCACTGGCTATTTCGGAGCAGCAACTGGGTCAAGATCATCCTAATGTGGCTCTAATCCTTAACAATTTGGCAAATTTTTATCGAGAACAGGGGCGTTACAGCAAGGCAGAACCTCTCTTGCTACGCTCGCTGGCTATCTGGGAGCAGCAACTGGGTCAAGACCATCCTCATATTGTTTCAAGCCTTAACAATCTAGCAGTGATCTACCAGGCTCAAGGACGCTACAGCGAGACAGAACAGTTATTACAGCGGGCAATGATTATTTGTGAGCAGTTCGGCCAAGACTACCCCCATATTGCTACAAGCCTCAACAATTTGGCACAACTTTACCAGATACAAGAGCGATACAGCGAGGCAGAACAGTTTGTTCAGCGGACAATGACTATCTGGGAGAAACAGTTAGGGGATGACCATCCTAATATAGCTATCTGCCTTAATAATTTGGCGGGAATTTATCGAGAGCAAGGGCGACTAATTGAAGCAGAAGAGCTTTATTGGCGCTCACTTATTATCTGGGAGCAGAAGTTAGGCTCAAATCATCCCAATGTCGCCACCAGTCTAAGTAATTTAGCAGTGTTATGCGAAGCTCAGGGGCGCTATGAGGAGGCAGAACCTCTTTATGTGCGATCACTCCAGATTCGAGAAGCACAATTGGGCGATCACCCCGATACTGCAATCAGTTTGGCAAATTTGGCATATTTCTATCGTACTCAGGCTCGTTACCGGGAAGCGGAGTCTCTCTATCTAAAAGCACTTAAAATTCGAGAAACAGAATTAGGAAATCATCCTGATACTGCAAGCACTTTGAACAGTTTAGCAATGTTGTCTCAAGATCAAGGCGATTACCCGAAGGCAGAAACTTTCTACCTACAAGCAATCCAGATTCATGAAACGCAATTGGAGGATCATGTTGATAAGGCTATTATTCTGGGGAACTTGGCATATTTGTACCGCATCCAAGAGCGTTACGCAGAGGCAGAAACATTGTACCTACGAGCAATCCAAATTCGTGAAATACAATTAGGCAAAGATCATCCTGACACAGCTGCTAGTCACAATAGCCTAGCCCTTTTGTATGATTCTCAAGGGCGTTATGAAGAAGCAGAGATGCTCTATTTGAAAGTAATTCAAATTCGTAAAATGCAATTTGGGGCTGACCACTTAGACACTACTAGTGGCTTAAACAATCTGGCTGTTTTGTACTATTCCCAGGAACGCTATGCAGACGTAGAACCTCTTTTGCAAAAGGTACTTCAAGTTCGTGAAGTACAATTGGGGGCTGAACATCCCGATACAATAGATACTCGACAGAGGTTAGAGTGGGTGAGGCAAGCTCTTACCCACCCATGAATTACAATAATCTTCAGTCTTTAAATCAGTCGAATGACAGCACCTTTCAGAAGCAGCAAGTAACCTCGAAATCAGCAATACCTACTAACCTTCAGCAGTGTAAAACGTTACTTGTCCGTCAGGATTATTTTGATTGTACTTACCAGCAGCAATGCTTGCTCGACCTGAAAGCATACTAATAACACGCTCATGTATAATCATAGCCGCATCAACTAACCCATTTTGAACCATCCACTCAAAGACTCTCATGCTATCGTCAATAACTTTTTTACTGCTTTCCAAATCTGCGCTTAATTCGGCGTCCAACTGATCCATTCGGCGCTCAATTATTATTCGTTGATTCTCAGCATTCTCTCGAATTAACTGTCGGGTTGTTTTTTCGTCATCAAGTTGCTTGACTAAATCTAGAGATTTATCAACCAATCCTAATGTCTGATGGGCAATCGGAGCGATCTGCATAGCGAGTTGAACGTACTCACGGAGTTGTGGATTATCAATAAGCTCTAGATATTGATTACCTTGCACAATTTGGTCATCCATATTTATTAGTTGCTCCTGTTGATAGGTTTGATCACGTCCTGTTGCATAATTTTCTTTAAGGACTGCCCTCCTCTGTAACAATCTTCGATTGCTCGTTGCTCTGACTCATCAAGGTCAGACAGTTTTTGCCCAGTACGAGATAGGTGAGTAGCAGTTTCAAGATTGCGATTTGTATAATTTGCAGCTACTTCATGAACGAACTTTGTATGTTTAACTCCCTCAGAAGCTGTTCCGTAGGTTTTTATTGCTCCGCTAATCTGCTCGCACACAGCATCAACATCTGCTTGAACTTTCTCCAGTTTCGTACGCTGCTGGGAGGTCGTAAATAGGTATGATATCGCATGAATTGCTGTGGTAATTGCTATCGATGCTGCATCTGATTTTTGAAGCTTTGTAAGATTCTTGCCGTTTAAAGAATGGACTATGCTCTGAGAATAGCCTTGAAGCACATTCTTTAAATCTTTCTCAATCGCGGCAGGCTGCAAATCAGTTGGATACCTGAAGTCAACAGCAACCTTTAGTTCTTGAGGAGTCGGAATGTCTTGCTCCCTAAGCATAAGCTCGTTGAAGAAGGGTTTAATAGCTGCTTCATACCTTGGCAACAGATCGAATTGCAACTGCTTTCGATATTGAGTTAGTCTATCAACGTCATCATTAAAAACTATTTTGGCATCTTCCAGGCGCTTCTGGGCATCCTCCAAGCGTTCTTGAATTGACTTAGCCCACTCACCGGGATGTTCGAATATGTTGTTTGTTGCCCTTTTATGAGAAGCCTGGATGGACGAGTCGTATTCGTACAAATCCTCTCGCTGTCTTGCCAAAATGATTGCTTTTTGCCGCTTTTCCTCAGCTTCTTTTGCCGCTTTGATTTTTTGCTGTTTTGACCAAAGAAAATATCCTGCCAGCGATACTGCACCCAAGATGAGTGCAGTTTGAGGAGCTACCCTTAAGAATACAAGGTATATGAGTCCTAATATGAAAAATCCAAAGAACTTCAGACAGCCAATCATGATTTATTTTTAATTACTTTTCCTGTTTCTGCAAACAGCTCATGCATACGCTCTAACCCACAATAATCTAACTTTCGCAGGGTTACCACCCTATTGAGATCTCACGGATGAGCTAGTGAACGCAGAGCCGGCTAACGACTTGTTGAATCAAACTAATCTGACTATATTCTGCCTACGGGGTACACAGGTGAAACATTCGCACACTAATCAACCCTTTAGGGCATATAGGCGACGATTAGCCTGCATAATAATCCTCTCCAACATAGAAAGGCCACAAAGATCCGTATATTTTCCGTTTTACGATTCTTGCTCATCCACCTGATCAATCAGCGATGGAATGCCGGTGGGTTGCCAGAGGCGTTCAAACTGGGCTGGGGCGATCGCCCGCCACATCAACCCCCCACCCACCGCCACCGCTAGCCCCAGCGCACTGCCCGCCGCCCAGCGCGGTAGACTTGACGCAGGCTAGGTTCCGGTACCGGGGGCGGCAGGGTGTGGCGCTGAGCTGGCTCATCGGTGAGCCAGCTCAGGGTGGCATTGAAATTGTGCACCGGGTTGGGCAGCAGACTCAGGTAGGTACCCTGGCGAAGCAGGTGACCGCTGCGCCCGGTGATGGTAATGCGGTCAAACAAGTTAGCCGCCCCCTCGGCCAGGCCCAGCTTGATCAGAGTGCCGCGCAGGGAAACCTGGGCCGGTTGGGGCGGCTGGTGCTGGGCCACGGCGTTGAGGTTGGTGGCAATCGCTGATAGGCCACCTGGGCTGTGGCTGGATGGAGGTCGTCTAGCACCGTGCAGTCGCCCCGGCAAACACATTGAATAGCTCACTCAATGTTAGTTAGGGCGATGGTGGCAATCAGCAGCGAGATCGGGAACATAAACTAGCAGTCAAAACTCATAGAAGGCCGGATAAACAAATGCGAAGGCGGTAGGACTCGGAATCACTGTGCCGTCTAGCTCTTCCACTACCACCTTAGACAAAGCCTGATTCCATCGGGCGCGGATAGGATCAGGCAAGTTCCGCCTGCTGCTAGCCGATCTGCCTCAGCTCGTCGCGAACAAATCAGTGGCTATCGTCCGAAAACGATCTTGAGGCGTTTGCCCATCGGCACCCAGCCAGTGTTATTGCTAAAATCAGTCCGTTGTAAACCCAGGGGTAACTTCAGCCTATCGCGTTAACCCACTTCCGCTGTTCTTAGAACTAGTAACACCTGTAATACTGAGCGTAAATGCCTCAGCCGATGGGAATCTCCATATCAAAGATAATGCTGTATTGGGCGAGGGGAGACAGACGGTACAAAACTTTCATATGTGCGTCAGCATCATTGCGACGTCGAAATCGAGCCACGACCCGACGTTGCATTTGAGGTAGATGTTGAACGATGCACCAAGGATGTAGCTGCTGACTGTAAGTTGTCGGTGTATTAAGAGCATGGGCAACAGAAGAATGGCCCTGCTGAGTAGGCAAGTAGTGTTGCTCCTTCTCTACTACTTCATATTTCTTGCCAGACTCCATCGTCTCCCCAGCAGCGGTAACCCTTGAGTTTAATGCCCGCTCGATCTTGCATAAAAGCTCAGATGCTTCCCTATCAGTTGGGTACAAAGCCCAGGCATTGAGGGGAATAGAGAGATAGGTCAGCCGATAGGACTTGCCACTCTTGCGATGCACAATCCAAACAGCCTGCCGGGGCAACTTTTGCAGGCGATCGCCCTGGTTTGCCAGCGCTGCTCGAATGCGTTTGATATCGGCCATCACTCGGTGTCCTTGGCTCACTTGACTGTCCTCCAAGACGCTTCACTTCAGTGCAGTTGATGCCACCCTAGCCAAGGGAGCTTCGCCAAAACAGAGCACGGTGATATTGACAATTTTGGGTTAGGTGTGATCGTCTTCCTGCTCGGTAGAGCAGAGAGCCTGCCGTAGGTCTGCTGGGATCTGGTCAAAGTTGTCCAGCAAAAAATCCATTAGCGCGAGATGGCGCAGGTCTACAGGGGTGGGGCGGCGATAGCTGCGACCTTTGCGAAACCAGCCCCGCACCGTTGAGACCGACCGGGAGCAGATCGCGGCCATATCTTCCTGGCTGACCTGCCACTTGGCGTAAAACCGCTGGGGCGTCATGCCTAGTTGGCAGTAGCTGTACCGCTCAATTAGGTGCTGTTCGCGGGGAGAAAGGGGGCGGGGATTCATCGGATAGGCTCCTCATCAAAGGGGTCGAGGTCGTCTTCCCAGGCAATATCGGCCCTAACCCAGGCGGCACTGGGGGAAGCAAGATCGAGCCAGATCAGGTAGCACCATTGCCAGCGGCGACGGTGGGGGGCGTAGCTGTAGAACCGACCAATTACCAGACCCCAATCGGTCGCGTTGCCATGGGGAATCCAGCGGAGGCGATCGCCGTAGTGAAAGTGGGGCGCTTCAACCTGGGGGAAGGCGGTAGGCAAGTCCGTCGCTGACGGGAGGTGCAGGTGGCCAGAGTTAAAGGCATACCAGGGGGCTCGATGGATTACCAGAAGCTGGCGTAATCGTTGGTGTGGAAAGGGTTGAGCCATAGGGAGGGCAACTCCTGGGTGCTGGCGAAGATCAGCCTGGCCGCCAAACAAGGCTGAGGTAACTTGACTAGCGGGCATGCTTATTTATATTAAGGGTAATCTACTCTAGATTAGAGTAGATTACCCTTAATCGCAACGCTTCACCTAGGCTTGCTCTAGAGCTAGATAGAGTGGCTATGACTACCCAGAAGCGCCAGACCAGCATTTACCTGCCAGACCCGATGAGGGAAGCCATTCAGGTGATCGCAGACAGAGAGCAGCGATCGTTTACGTTTGTGGTTGAAATGCTTTTGAGGGAGGCCTTGGAGGCAAGGGATGCCGCCGGGATGGATGGTTAGGCGCATCCACAGGAGGTTTAGCGAGGCCTGCCATCACTATCAAACTTGCAGCATCTGTGTCTTTAGCGGGATCCAGGACTCAGCCTTGTCAGATCGCTCCTATTTCGGAATAACTTATCAGCACTATGCCGGAAACGAGCGAAAGTTGTTCGTACCAGAGTTCTGGACCCGTTTGCTCAGAATGGAAAATACCTTGACGCCCTACTGCCTTGCAGAGAACCATAAGGTCAAACACCAATGTAAGTAAAAGCTGCCCAGTAAAAGGGATGCGCAAAGGGGCGTTGGTCTTTGGCCTGCTCTAGCTTGGCGGCAAGTTCTGGATGGGAGTTTTGCAGGTAGGGAGTGAGATCAGGGCCGGTGCTATCGCGGAGCCAGATTTGGGCTTGGCGCAGGGCTTCGGGAAGTTCTAGGGGAGTTGCGTCGGGGTTTTGAGGACGCCAAAGGTCGTAGAAGCGGCTAAGCAGCAGCATGGTACTAAGATCGGAAACTGACCAGAGGGAAGAAATGACACCAGCAGCTCCAGCTTGGAGCAAGCCGGTAGGTAGGCTGATCACTTCATCGGGGAGTTCGGTGCCGGGGATGCCGGTTTCGCAAGCGGAAAGGATAGCGAGGCGGAGTCCTTTGAGTTTTAGGTCAAGGAGGTCGCGTAAGCTCAGGACTTCGTCGTTTGCCATGAGTAAACCGCTATCGAGAGGGGTTTGGAAGTTGGCGGAACCGTGGCAGGAGAGATGAACTGTGGAATAGTTAGGTAAAGCATCTAGAACGGCAGCGGGAGTGGCAGCTTCATTTTGAAGGATCTTAAAGTTGCCTTTGCCAGGGAAGGTGGAAACGGCTTTGGCGGTTTCAAAACTGGAACTGGGCAAGTAGCTGGCGTTGACTGGGAGTGGCTCGTTAATAGCCAGGAGCTTATTCGCCGGAGTTTGCTCAGCAACAGCACGGGCAGCGCTGAGGGAGAGGGCATTGGGAGAATAGGTAAACTGGATCGCTTCAAAGGCATAGCGGCGACCTGTGGGGCTGGAACTGTCTTCGGTCCAAGCGGCGTGGAGGGGCAGAAAGCTGAGATATCCGGTGGGAATCAGGGTGGCGCTTTGGAACTGGTGCTGCTGAAGGTGGTTGACTACAGGAGCCATAACCCAATCCCAGAGACACTGAGTTACTTGATCGAGAATTTGGAGCCAGCCTTGGCGATTGCTTTGCACCTGTTTGTAAGCTTTGAACCAAATGTTATCAAGAAGATCGACCAGCTTTTCATCAGTCAGACTATTGAGCCACAAACCAGTAATACCATCAATAGTTAATATGAGAGCAATGCTACCGTTTGAAGTATGGAGCAAATAGACTAATGGCTGAGTTGATTGGATAGTGGCGGCAATATCCTCAAAGGTTGGCAATGTCAGGAAAGATTCATAGCCAGGATTTTGACGAATTTCCTTTAGGCAATCTTGCAAAGCTTGATGAGTTGTAGCGGCCTGAAACTTTAAGCTTTCTAAACTAGTACGAAGCTGATTAATGTTAAAGCCATAATTATGCTCCGTAAATTCTAGCTGTCGAAGTGTATTACTGGCTCTTTGGTATTGTTCAAGGAGTTGAGGATTAATTTGGCTAACGGCCTTTAGCTTGAAGCTGTCTTGTTGCAGAGCTTCTCTAAGATTACGAGCACGCCCTTGTTCAAGGGTAGTAATAGCAGCTTTGAAATCGTCTGTTTTGGCGTATGCATAAGCTGCACGACGATAAAGGTCTCGACTAACAAAAAGTTCAATATTCTGGCTACCTTTAAATATGGATGACTGGTAAAGAACTTCATTTGCGTCGAGAGCTATTCTGTAAGCCACTTGTGCTCTGGGCCAGTTGGACTGACTCGCGGAGAGGTCAGCAAAGAGATCGGCGGCACGGCGACAATGGTTGGGATATGTATTTGGAGTAAAGACTTCTAGGGCCTGAGAATACGCTATTGTAGCGTCTTCAATGTTTTGAGCACGCTCGCCCTGAATTCGATGAGTATAGGCTATTCCAAGATTAATCTTCGATAATGCCCAATTAAAATCATTCGGCGTTTCCTTCTGCCACGCTTGTAAAGCTTGTTTATGAAATGCTATCGCCTTTTCAATATTTTGAGCACGATCATCATTAACTCGCTGGAAGTAAGCATTTCCAATATTATCTATCGTTTTGGCCCAATCAATCTGCCTTTTCTTCTGCCTTTTCTCCTGCATTATGACTTGTAGTGCCTGCTCGTAAGACTCAATAGCATCCTCGATATTTTGAGCACGCTCTCCATAGACACGCCTACTTAACGCGTGCCCTATATCGTGCTTCAATGCAGCCCAATCAATCGGCCTTGTATCTTTTGTTATGACCTTTAGAGCCTGTTCATAAGCATCAAGAGCTTTCTCAATATTTTGAGCATGATCACCAAGAATACGAAAAACGTAAGCATTTGCCAGAGAAACGGTTGAGAGAGCCCAATCAAGTGGCCTTTTTTCCTGTGTTCTGATTTGCAGACTCTGTTCCAAAGCTATGATGGCTCTCTCAGTATTTTGAGCGCGGTCACCATGTATGCGCCTAAAATAAGCATTGCCCAGGTTGTGCATAATGGAGGCCCAACCAAACGATCTCTCCTCGTGGTCTTCTGCAGCCCAGACGAAGAAACCATAGGCATCGTTAGTTCCATAGATAACTCCTTTCTCTTGTACCTCTGTTATTACACGTAGACACGTCTCAAAAGTCTCAATAGCCAATTCGAGGTTTTGAGCTTGGTCGCCACGAATACGCATAAGATAAGCGCTTGCCAACGTGTTCATAGCTGCCACCCACTCTAAAGGGTCATCTTCCTGGGATCTCACTTCTAAGCACTGTGTAATAGCATCGAGGGCAACTTCAACATTTTGTGCCTGATCACCAGATATCCGAGCGAGGTACGCGTCCGACAACTCCTTCATTGCAGTTGCCCATTCTAAAGGTTTTTTTTCTCGCGACGTTCCTTGTAGGCATTGCCTGAAAGCAAAGATGGCATCTTCAATATTTTGCTCTCGATTACCTTGAGAAGTATTGAGTAATCGCTCTCCTAATGCTTCTTGTGAATCAACCCAAAAAATCTTCACGATGCTAACCCAAGTCTCTTTGTCTTGACTGCTAAGCAGAGTGTCTTGACTCATTACTTGCAAGATTTGCTCACAAATGGAAAGAGCAATCTTAATATTCTCTAGTTGGTCGCCACAAATACGTTTTTTATATGTGGTCGCTAACCGGTACATTGATTTAGCCCACTCAGCAGGTAGGCTATCGTGAGTTCTCACTTGCAGCGATTTTTGATAAGCCTCAATGCCATCTTCAATATTTTTTGCTCGGTCACCTTGAGTTTTTATCGTTAGTATGCCGCCTAATTTCGCCTGACAATCAGCCCAAAACATCTTGTCTTCCTGCCATTCTGTTGGCATGGTTTCACGGATTCTAATCTTTTGCGCTTCTTCACAAGCAACAATGGCCTTCTTTATGTTCTGTGAAGGGTCACCATGTTCGCTCCTAAAGTAGGCCTTTGCCAAATTCAGTTTAAGCAAAGCCCACTCTTTGGGTCTCTCTTTAACTGTGAAAACTGAGAGGGCTTTTTGGTAAGCATTAATAGCAGTGTCAAAGCTACTTGCCGATATAGGTTGATGACTTGTCAATAAGCTATCGCTCAGGTCTGCTAGCATGGCAGCCCAAAGAAATCTATTCTCTAGCCAATGTGTCGATAAGGTATCAAAACCATTGACTTGTAGAACTTGTTCGATAACATCAATAGCTATGCCGATATTGTGTGCCCTATCACCTTTAATTCTTGCAAAGTAAGCATTGGCTAATGAAACCATTGACTCAGCCCATATCTTCGGATTAGCCTCACGGTTTATTTCTGGCAAAGCTTGGTGATATACCTTGATGGCATCTTCAATATTTTGGGCTCTGTTTTCCTCTGGACTTACGAATAGACAATATCCCAGATCTGTCTGACAAGTAGCCCTGGCTTCTTGCTCTCCTTGCCAGTTTTGCAGTTCTGATACTTGTGTAAAGAACCTAGCACTATAAGCTGCAAAAGCAATAACTGACTCGGGCCAAAAGGGAATAATGTCCTTTTCAACTCTTGCTCGTACAGCTCTTTGATAAGTACTCATCGCTACTGAGCCGTTGTTAATTTGTTCCCCCTTAATGCGCATGCTATACGCGATGGCCAGCGCATACATTACCCCCAACCACATTGCCGGACTGCCCTCAAGGGAAATTTCTTGCAAAGCACTTTGATATGTCACAATTGCATCTTCAATATGCTGCGCCCGATCTCCTTTGAAGTTCATCAGCAGGTTGTCCCCCAAATCTGCTTGATAAGCAGACCATAGAGTAGGATCTTCCTGCCGATTAATTTCTTCCAAAGCCTTCTGACATAGCGCAATCTTTTCTTCTATATCTTTTTGGTTATCTTGGCTAAAGCCTTCATAGGTGCCAGGTGGTGTTTCCATATTATTACTCCAGACGCTCCGTAATAAACTGTTGGCGCTATTTGTTAGTAGTCTGAGTCTAGGTCTGTAAACAGCGGCAAAGCTTGACTAGAACCATGCCACAAATACTCCGTTAGCCTTTTCCCCATGTCCCTCTCCGCTGCCGGATTGGTTGGCAATCGTAAGCGTAGTGACTCGTAGAGTTGGAATCGATACATGTCAAACGCTGACTCCAACAAATCCCCATAGGCCTGCGCAGTCTGAACCAACCATCGATGTGCTAGCCATGCTGACCCTAACCCCAGTGGCAACGACCACCATACCCAAAACAACGGAGTCCATAGCAAGAACAGCACACTCCACAACCATAACCGTGCATTCAAATTCAAGATATTCCGTGCTGCTGATAATTCCCCTTTAACCTCTTCAGGCAGCACCACCCATAGCCGGGGCCAGCAGATCACTGCATCCAGCCCGTACTTCAGTGCACAGCGGTCCTCTACTGATCGCAAAATATTTCCTAACCGCGTCGGCAATAGTCGTCCTGGTTCCGGGAACTCCAACAGTTGCAAATCCAATTCAATGTACTCCTGGCGTTCCTCTGGCGTCAGTGTTGCCAATCCCCGCCGATTAAAGTCTTGCCACTGTTGGTCAAGCTGCTTAAATCGCCGTTGTTGTCGCTTCACCAAATATCGTGATAAAGGGCGACACCAGGATGGCCAATAACCCTCCAACAGCCGAATCACCGTAAACTCAAATTGCTGGGCTACAAACCCAGAGGCTGCAACAACCAGCAATGCCAACACCCCTAAGCCAACGGGTAAGGGCTCTGGCAGATTGATAAAAAAGTCTTCAAACGCTTGCCAGCCAAATTTTTGAAGAGCCGTTAAACCACCCCCGAGCCAAAAGACAAAGGCCGGAGTAAACAAAGCTCCCAGCCAGCGGTCAGCTAACCCACCGCTAAACCCTTCCAGAAATTTGGCCGAGGTCATGGCTTATTCCTCATTGGAGGTAGCTACCAACATGACCCCATGCTCCTCACAGAGGGGCGGTGTCCGCAAACCCATCCGAAACCAGGGCTGGGTAGTACATCCTGGGATTGGGCAAATGTACTTTTTGCCGGGGATAGCTGTTGATGGTGACCCGGGTAGTCCCTGGTAATTCCCCCGGTTGATCACGACTCCCAGGTCATCAAACTCATCATCTGAGGCTGATTCGTCTGTCTTTGCTTTTCTTGTTTCCACCTCGGTAGATTTAGACGGGAGAGTATCCAACTCCTCAAGGTCATCACTTTGAGGTTGGTTACCAGACTTGTCCCGAAACTGGTCGTTCATGCTTTCGTCTCCCCGACCCTGGTTATATTTTTCCAAAAGTGGCATAACTACTGGCCAAGTGGCAACAAATCACTCGGCTGTCCGTGGTAGGTCACAAAAACTCCCTTCTTCGCCCGAGTCGCCGATACATGCAGCAAGCACCGTTCCGCTTTGAGGACGGCATTTTGGGCAGCCTTGTCCGCTGCCATAGAAATCGCACTCTGGGGCGGCATCTGATCTTGGGTGAGGCCCGCCAGAAAAACATGCTCAAACTGAAGCCCCTTGACCCGGTGCATAGTAGCGATGCGAACGCCAGGTAGGGCCGGATTATCCGCCTCGCTGCGGCTAATGGGGCGAGTCTGAAGGCCCAGGTGTTTAAGCTGAGACTCGTAGTTTTTGGCGAGGGAGTTACTGCGCACCACAATGCAGACGGTAGAGAGCGGCACATCGCCTTGGTCTAACGTTTGGAGCTGGCTGTGGATGAACTCTACCTCTTGGGGGAAGGTGTCGAAGCCTTGCACCCACGGGGCATCGCCGTGCATGAGAGAGCGGTAGTCAGTGAGGTCGTCGCGCCCGCCGTCGAGATCATCCATGGTGAGACCAGAGAGGAGGGCCGTGGCCCACTTGCGGGTCTCATCGGTAGTGCGATAGTTGAGGCGGAGTTTGCGGGAGCGCCCGCGTACCTCAATGCCGCAGTGGCTGAGGGTGACTTTGCGGCCATAGATGCGCTGGTGGGGGTCGCCAACGATGAAAATGTCGTTGCTGGTGGAGTTGGCGGGCACCAAGGCCCGAATCAGGGAAAAATCCGCCGGTCCCATGTCTTGGGCTTCATCGACGATGACGGCCTGGAAGGGGCGATCGCCCTCTGGCTTATTCTTCAGCAAGCTACAGGCATCGTACATGGCATCTTCGCGATCCTTCAGGCCCTTCTGCTTCATCAGGGCGCGGAACTCTTCAAATACAGGCCATACAGCCGCCCGCTGCATCCGGTTAAGACGGGTACCGCGTCCCACACGGGAGGCTTTGAAATACTCCTGAGGGCTGGTAATGTTCTGGGGCTGAATGACCTGCTGCCATTCGTCTTTGTAAAAGGCCTCGGGGTGGTCGATGCCCACGGCAAAGACCTGCTGCCAAAGGTCATCTAGTTCATTGCCGTAGACAATGCGAGTCGGTGCCCCCTCCGCCTTGAGAAAGGCTGCCACCCAACTGTCGAGATTCTCTACCTTAATGCGGCGCATCACTTCGGGGGAACAGATTTTGCGCAGGTTGGCTTCGATATCGGTGGCCAGGTTGCGAGTAAAGGTGGTGAAGAGGATGCGGTCATTGGCGTCGGTGAAGCGATGTTCCGCCAGCCACTTGGCCCGGTGCATAGCCACCACAGTTTTGCCGGTGCCTGCCCCTCCAAGCACCCGAACGGGGCCATTCCAGTCGCGGTTGATCAGTCGCCGCTGGCTAGGATGGAGAAAGACCCGCCACTTATCGAGGGGAGCGGCCAGCATCTCTAGCAGTTCGTCATCGTCCGTGATGACATGGAACCGACGCAGGCTGTCAGCCTGCTCTAGGGCACGCTCGATGTCGTTGGGGTCTACGGTTTTCTCCTGCTGTTTGTCTTGCAGGGTCAGCACGTCTTCAATGGCATAGCCGGAAGCCAGCATTAATAGGGCATCAGCGGCTTCTTCCGGCAGGCGAGGCAGCAGCTTATCCACATCAGCATCGGTGACGACGGCCCGTACCGCCCCCAGCAGTTCTTCGGGCACCCCCAGGCGTACCAGGTGGCGATCGCGAACCTCATCAAACCGTCCCTTGACCTGGGGCTGTTTGTGGGTGGATAGCTCACTTTCCAGGGCAGAGGCGGCTTCAACGTCAATGATTTGTAAGGCTCCCGATTCAGGGTTCACCTTACAAACTTTTCGCTGTGCCCAGGCATAGGCGTCATCATGCTTATCGACCCAGAGCAACAGGTAGGCATTGCCAGAGTCGGGCTTGCGAACAATGGCGCGATAGGTTTGGTCGACCCGCAGAGACTTGAGGTTGGGGTCGGTAGCATTCTGAATCGACTCGTAGTTGAGGCCCGAACTGGTAGGGGTTTGCTTGAATTTTTGGATGAAGGCCGAGGTCTTACCCTGGATCTGCTTAGGGAGCTGGCTGAAGGCATCGAGAAAGTCGATGGACATGACTAATCGAACGGCGTGGTCTAACATGCAGCAGCCTCCCTGAGCGTTTGGAACTGTTTAAAAAAGCGGTTGGGGTTGGCCTGGATATTGGCGAGGCAATAGGCCTTCCAACCCTGGGTGGTAAAGCTGGTCAGATCACTCTCGTCCAGCAGCAGGGCGATTTGGAACTCCGGCCAGGCCAGTTCTGCCGGGGCGGTGAGCGCGGAGCCATCCTCGTCTTCTAGCTCATAGCCAGGTTCTGGGATGGGCAAGTGGTGCTGCGCCATGGGCTCCAGTAAGGGATGAACCGCTGGGTCGGTGAATTCTGCAATCTGCTGCCACTGCGCTCCGAGTACCAGGTGGGCTGATTGGGGGGCTGGGGAAGCGGGCATGAGATGCTCTAGCTCGGGCCGGATGGTGGTAGCGCTACTGTCTGTGAGCACATAGCTAAAAGGTAGGAACTGAAATAGGTTGAATTGACGCAGTACTCCCTGCCAGGCTTTGAGAACGGCAGGTTCTCCGGTGTGGCGATCGCGGTCATCTAGCCAGGTGAGGGCAAAGACAGATTGGGGATCTTTCTGGGCATGGCGGCTGGGATCGAGGGAGAGGTAGGACTTGACCAGGGGAACCCCGTCGATAGAGTGCCACTGAAACTGGCCAAACCGACGGTTGGGGGAGTCTACTTGGGCTAAGGCCGTCAGGTCATGGCCGAGCAGCGATCGCACCTCATCCCCCCAACCCTGCTCCGGCGTGAGCTTGGGCTCAATATGGGCGTAGGTTCTGACCAGGGCAAAGGCAGTCCACTGGGCATCGTCAGGATTGGCCAGGTAGTGGGTGAGCCAGACAAAGCTGGACTCTAGGGAGAGCTTGTGGAGACTAGGGCAGCCGTAGTGGTCAAACAGCTTCAGGCTGTTGTGCTGGAACTGGTCGTTAATGCCCATCTGTAGCAGGTTAATAGCGGTGTTTTCCTGGGGGTTGAACTGAGCCTCCACATCGGCCCAACTGAGGGACCAGACGTGGAACTGGTCGCTTTGGGCGATCGCCATGCGCTGGAGAAAGTCCTGACCGATGCGATCGCAGTGGTATTCCCAGCCATCAGTAAAGATCACGATGGGCTTGAGCTGACCGACATTTTTAGCAGGCCAAAAGACAAAGTCTGCTCGGCTGGGCACTGCGACTCCCTGGGCGGGGCCAAGGTTGACCTGGGGCTCTACATTCCAAGCCTGGTCACCAATTTTGACGAAGTACCCCGCCTTGCCGTTGATTACCTCACTGCGGACAATGGTGGGTTCCTCCCGATAGCGGTAGCGGCGCAGGGCCTCCACAAACCGCTGTTCGAGCACGCTATCGAACAGGGCGTTTAGCTTGACCCCAGAAAGGCTGGTATCAGAGGGCTTCAAGGCATCTTTGCGGCTGAGAATGGCTTTGAGAATAGACACCGCAGCGGTGCGGCTGGTTTTATCCTGGTCGAAACTGTTGCGGTAGGCGAACAGGCATTCGTAGCAGCCGTCTTCGCACCCACAGGTTTCAGCCACTTGCAGGGCCTTTTCTAGCACCGCCATGAAGTCGTCGGTGTTGCGCAGCAGCTGTTTTAGGTAGCCAGTGCCGCCGGGTACCGTGTCGTAGAGAAATAGGTAGGGACGCCGCAGAGAGCCGTTGGGTTGGGGTTCTTCGCTAATCAGCACCCGCAAATGATCCACGTTGCCCTGGAAGTGCAGCTTCAGGCCCAGCTGTAGGGCGGCGATGAAGGAGTGCAGCTTTTCGGGGAAGTTGAGGATATCCACCGGCATGAGAATGCGGATGGCCTCGGACCCGAACTGACGAAACAGGTAGAGAATATCGGCGAACTGGCTGTCGTCGTCTTTATTTCTAGCGTTGCAGGAGAGGGTGTGCTGGAATTTGCCCTGCTTAAACTGGGTTTTCGAGGTTTGCACCTTGCCACAGTGGCGGCACACCTTGAACCCGTGGCGGGGACGGGCATCCCCCGCAATTTCGACCTTTTCGCCCTGGGCAGTGGCTTCGCCAAAGTTTACTTCTCGGAAGGTCGCCGTCTTGATGAACTCGAAGCCAAAGGGAAATTCCTCGTCGTCGAATACGTAGGTTTCTTCTCGGTTGGCAGGGTCGAAGTCGGCCAGCAGCGATTTAGTAAAGAAGGCTGGGGTGCGCTCATCGCGATCGTCGCCAATGCGGCTGCTGCGATCGCCCGTGGTGGCCATCACCTGGCGCAGCCGAATCATCTTACGCTTGCGGCCTTCGTCCGACCACATCACATCGCTACAGCGGGGGCAGGTTTTGCGCTTGGCCGCCTCGTCTAGGGTGGAGACCGCGTAGGAGCAGTTGCGGCAAAAGCGCCACTCTTCAATCTGGGAGAGGTTGAGGTCGATCTGGTCGATGTTGACCCGCCGCCCCTCGGCATAGAACGTACCGGAGGGCACCAGTTCGCCGATGGCGATCGCTCCCGGTCTTTCATACTCAAAGGAGAAGGTTTCGTATTTGCCCTGGCTGGTATCTCCTTTCGTCATCCGCTCTCGCCAGATGATCGATTTGAGCGTGACGCCTGCCTCAGGGAAGGCGTAGTTGGGCAGCAGCCCTTCGTCCGTGAAGAAGTTGAGCGTACTTTTGTTGTTGAGCTTCTTCACCAGATCCATGAAGCCCGATCTCTCCCGCCGTAGTTCCTCCAGCTCTTCGTCGTGGTTCTGACTTTTGGGGCCATCTTCTTTGTCTTTAAGGCGTCGCCGCAGCAGTTCGATCTGGCTTTGCAGGCGGGTGCGTTCTTCCACCACTTCGGTCAGCCGGTTGAGAATGCGCCAGCGCAGGCCCCCTTCCTCCTGGTCGCCTTTTTCCATAAAGAGACTGAGTTGCTCTTGGGTAGGTTTGGTAATGTGGTCGGCGAATAACTCAAAAAACGCGGTTAGCAGGGCGGTCTGATGGGTTTCGATATAGCCCAACCAGTTGTAGGGAAAGCGAGCGATATCCTGCTTTTTGACGGCCTCCAGCACCAAGGAGAAGCGATCGGGCAAATCCTGGGGCTGTGCCCCCTGGGCTACCCAGCAATCGAGACAGTAGGCCGTGAGCTGCCGTTGCAGAATGGCAGAGGCATCCAGGTAAAAGCCAGGGGTCTCCACTCCACCGGCAATCATTTTTAGAGGGTTGGCCCAGAAGTAGAGATCGTGGGGTCGCCCGTTGGCGATCGCCCCTACAAAGGCATTGCCATCGCGCCGTCCGGCCCGACCTATGCGCTGCTGGTAGTTGGCCTGGGTGGGGGGCACCGAGCAGAGCAATGTCGAGGACAGGTCGCCAATGTTTATCCCCATTTCTAGGGTCGAGGTGGCCGAGAGCAGGTTCGGATCGCTGCGACGGGTGCCATTGATAAAGCGATCTTCCAGGGTTTCGCGCACCTCCCGCTCTAGCAGGCCCGTGTGCTCTTGAGCAAAAATTCGCCAGACTTCGCCTCGTCGGTAGAGGTTTTTATAGAAGTCGAGAGAGGACTGGGATGAGGGTTGGTAATGCCCAGCACAGTTGGGTTGGCGGCAGGGCATACCCACCCATAGGGCTAGTTCGTCGGGGGTGCTGCTGTAGGGGTCGCCGCAGGTATCGCAGGCCAGCGCCTCGCTGGCGGTGTGCAGGTGCAGGGCTGGCGGTAGCAGGCCCCACACTCGGTGATTGTTGCGGGTGTACTGGAGACCGAGAATCTGTTGGTTGACCAACTCTGCCAATACCAGGTCATAGATCAGCGAGAACTGTTCGGCCACCAGGGATAGCTCTGACCAGTCGAAGAAGGTCTTGAAGGCCCACTGGTAGCACCAGGTGAGCCGATCTTTGCTGAGGATCTTCTCAAAGGTGTTGCTTTGGTCAGACAGGTAAATCGGTAGGCGAGAGCCTGGGCCATACCCCGGCATGAAGATGCGCCGCTGGAGCAGAAACGGTTTGCCGTTTTGCTCAATATAGGTGGCCGCCTCTGGGTGCAGAATGCCGCCCCGCTGCCGCAGGTGACGCAGGAGCCCCAGCAGGAACCGGGTGACGGTGGTGGCATCGAGGTTGGGCAGCGCCCCTACTTCGTTTTGCAGCTGGGGCAGCAGGGAATCAACGGTTTTCTGGAGCCGGGCGGGGTCGATCTGTACCGCGCACAGGCCGACCTGCTCCAGCGATCGCCCGATGGTAGAGCGCAGCCCCACATCGGCGACAATTTCCCAATCCAGCCGCTGCTGGATAAAGTCCAGCAGGGCGGGGGATACCTTGCCGGTGTTTTGCAGGGCTTCCCATTCGCCCAGCCACTGCATGTCGGTGGGCATGAAGGTGGCGATGTAGTCGGCATCGTTGCCCAACTGGGTGCGCCAATGCTGTTGAAAGCACGTCACCACCTGGTCAAGGGGTTGGCCGCTACTCGACAGATTGACCTGCTGATCTAAGTACTGGGCCAGGGCCGTGCGCAGGGTGGTGCGGAAGGTTCTGGCTCCGAAAAACCCGGCCCGGTGGGCGGCATCTTGCACCGAGTCGGAGAAGGTGATCAGTTTGCGATCGCTGTTGTAGGCTGACCCAAATAGGGTGCCAATCACCACGCTAGAGAGGCTGGCCGCCCGTGAGCCAATAATCGATAGACCGTCTTTCGCCCCGCAAAACGGGCAGTCGTGGTGACTCTCGCGGCGGGTATTGCCCGCTTTGGTTTTTACTTCCCGCGCCAGGTCGGGTTCTAGAACGGGAATCAGCTGGTCGTGACCACAGGCGGTGCAGGTGCTGCCGTGGCCTCGGTTGAGGGAAAGACATTGGGTACAGAGTTGCCACCAGTCCCAGCCTTTTTCTTTAGCTTCCTGTGCTGTTGTCGGAAACACAAACGTGGTTAAGGGGCTGTGGCCAAAGTAGGCAATGTAGAAATCTTGCAGATCACAGGCAATGGTGCGATCGCCCATCTGCTTCCGCAAGCCGCCCCAGCCGGTGCTGCCACACTCGCGACAGTTCAGCACCGGCAACACTTTGGCTTTGTCGTCGGCGCTTTGATCATCGGCAAATACCAGGCGAGGTTCTGGCTCTACAGTGGCCACCATGCGCCGCAGCTCCCGCTGCCAAAACTGAACTCGGAGGTTAACCCAAGGCAAAACGCCTGCATGAGTTTTCACAGAGCGTCGAGCTGTCGCCATCAGGGCCAGCAAACTATCCAGGAAGGCTGTCTTGAAGGCGGGGGTGGCATCGGCGGGTAAAGGAAACTTACTCTGGAGCTGATCCCACAGCTCAGTGAGATTGATCGGCCCCGCTGCCAGCAGCGGCAGCAGCCTCATGACGATGGGTAGAGAAATCAGCCCATCTCGTTTGCCCAGATCGAGCCGCCAGTTTGTACCCTTAAAATCCTTAGCAATGGGCTGCCCTAACCAAAGCTGGTGCTGAGCGTTTAGGTAGTCTTCTAGGCTGTGGTAGTGAGCCGGGTCGAGGGTAGGCAGGTCGTCCAGGGTGGGTACGGGGCGCGATTGACCGCTGGCTTCTACTAAAAAATCCAGTAAGTCTGTTTGGCTGAGGGAATTGCCGTTGCTGCGGATGATGTCTTGCAAAAACTCATCGGGAGAAAGCCGATCTTCTTCGATTACGCCGGGGTCGAAGGGTTTATCTGCGAAGGGCTCATCAAAAACGCCACGGGCGTAGTTGAGCATAGCGGTTTTGCTGTCGCCGCCGCCCAGGGTGGCGGAGGTGCCCACACAGGCCAAATGGTTTTTGGGGGTTTGTAGTCGGGCCTTGAGACGGCGAATCAGGCAGGCCAAATCGGTGCCCTGAGCGCCATCAAAGGTATGAATTTCGTCTACCACCAGGTAGCGCAGGGTGTCGGGGGCATTGCCCGCCCACAGCGGCTTGTCGCGGGGCCGCACCAGCAGGTAGTCGAGCATTTTGTAGTTGGTGAGCAAAATGTCGGGTGGGTTGTGGCGCAGGATGTCTTTGTCGGTGATGACGCCGTCTTCGGTCATCACCGCTCGGGGTTCTTTTTCTGACTCGCCCACAAACAAGCCAGCGGTGACGTAGCCATTGAGCTTGGGGTTATCGTGAATGGCCTTGGCAATGCGCTTCGCCTGGTCGGTGGCTAGGGCATTCATGGGGTAGATCAGCAGGGCCTTGATGCCAGGCTCGCCACGGTGCTGAACGCAGTGATCAAGCAGGGGCATGAGAAAGCACTCGGTTTTACCGGAGCCGGTACCCGTGGCGATCAAGGTCGATTTGTAGAAGGGGGCTTTAAGGCGCTCAAAGGCTTGTTCTTGGTGGCGGTGGGGCGGGAACGCCATCGGCACGTCGGGGAAGTAGCTGGCCCCTGCTGTGCCCGAACGAAAGGGCAGCGCAATCGAGACGTAGGGGCCTTTGAAGCAGTTTTCGCCTTCGGCCAAGAACCGATCCATCAACCCTTCAAAGCTGTGGGTGGAATGGCGGAAGGTGGTTTTGAGAAAGTCTTCGACGCTGGTGCGGACTTCGGATGCGATTACAGAGGGAATCATCGGCAGTTAACCAGCTATATCCAATACGTTCGCTCACCGATCCGCACCATCAGGACAATGGCCACTATAGTTTTGGAATTAGCTCAGAACAGCTACTCTTTCGCTAGTAGGCTCTAGAGCCAGGATGTCGTGGCGAACGTAGTTCTCAAAGCGTTCGATATCGGTGAAGAAGAGAAAACCAGCGCGGTTGGCGAGTTCTTCGGTATCGTTGCCTTCGTCTAGCAGCAGGGCAACGGGTTGACTGTACCCAGCCTGGATGCCCTCGGGCCAAGCCAGGTCAAAAATGGCGATCGCCTCCCCCTCGGCATTGACCAGGTTATAAGCCAACTCCCCTGCCGGTAGCCCTTGTTCGATCACCCAGCGGTTGCAGGCTTGCAGAGCTCGTTCTTCGGCATCGTCGGCAATGCCGCCAGGGACAATGATGGCATCGCGCTCTAGTACAGAAGCCGTAGTCTCAGATTCAGGCATGGTGCCGGTATAGAGGCTGTCGAGGAAGTCATTGGCGGCTTTAGCCAGGAGGGTGCGGCGGGCAGCGAGGAACTCGCGATAGTTTTCGTACTTCCAAAGCTCTCGATCCATCGGAATCCAGTGGGAGGCGATGGTGCCGGGGTGTTTTTCTTCGTAGTGGGCGAAGTATTCCCAGGGGTCGCGGTTAGAGACTTTGAGGTTGGTCTCTTTGGTCAGGAAGGTGAAGTTTGCGATCGCATTCACCTCGGCCCGACCATAGCCCTGCTGGTATAGCTTGGACTTGGGAAAAATGTGGTGAACTTCCAGATTGCTCAGCCTGCCGAGCATGTGTTGGGAGATGTTGATGTCGTCTTCCCAATCGCGGGCACCGCAAACGCGGGTAAGCAGGTAGAGCATGGGGTAAAAGCGGTTGCCCAGGCTCCAGCCGCTAAAGTCTCCGGCGTTGATTCTTAGATCGCCTCGGTTTTGCCGCAGTTGCTCAATCAGGCGATCGAGGCTGCCATCTGGGCCATCGATGGCGTCGAGGTCTTTGCGGAGGGTCGATTCGGTTTGGCTAGAGTATCGCCCCCAGATGGCGGTATGGACATACCAGTAGAGCATTTTGTCGCGCTCTTGGTGGTTGGGGAAGTGACCACCCCGCTGGTCGAGATAGCGGGTCATGAGCGGGAAGGAGTAAACACTGCCCAGGACGCGATCATGGTCTAGGCCCAGGCGCGAGGCAATGATATTGAGCAGCGTATCGATAGAGCGCTCAGTTTCGTATAGCCCTGTCTTAAAGCGATCGGTGGAGACGTCTTTGAGGGCCGAGAACAAGGACTCGTTGGTAACGACAGCGGTGATGCAGCGTAGAAACCAGTCGAGCTTAAAGTAGAACCCGGCCCGGCCCCACTTGTCCAATCGGGTTTTCAGCTCGTCGCGGGCCTCGGGCCAGGCGGCACAGATGCGAGCCAGGGCCAGATCGCCTTTAGATAGCTTGGTGCCGCCGCTGTTGACGTTATTGAAGATATCCACCACTTCGTCTACGGTTTTGTCGGCCCCGGTGACCGATTCAATATGAAATTCGCGGCTCTTAATGCTGTCTATCGTGTTGAGGCGGCCCATAAAGCTTGCCATTTTTGGCGTGTACTCAGGGTTGGCGTAAAGCGAGGCCATGACCTTCCCAAGCCCTTCGGGCTGCATCAGCTCGGTGACGCTAACCCATAGCGGATTGCCATCCATGCGGGTGGGCATATAGAAGGCGAAGATTTCGTCTTCAAGGTTAAAGTAAAGCCCGGTAAAGGCCTGAGCATTGCCGTCAAAGAATTTGGGTGCTCGACCTCGAATAGTGCCGTAGAGGGAGGTAATGCGCTGTTGACCATCCAACAACAGCTTGACGGTACCAGCGGCTAGGTTGCCATCCCCACGGGCATGGTCTGCCACCTGCTCGGTCTGGGTCTCCCATACGAGCAGGCTACCGACGGGGTGCCGACGGTAGAGGGAGGTCATCAGGTTGCGAACCTGATCACGGTTCCAGACGTAGCCGCGCTGGAACTCAGGCAGGGCGATGCTGCCCATGTCGATTTGGTCGAGGATGGTGCTCAGTTGCATGGAGAAAGAGGCCGTGGTGGGGCTAGTAGGGGTATAGCTTATCGCCATACCTTAAAGGGTGCCCAAAAGCAGTCAGTAAACACACTTACTGTTGCCGGAGTACACGGTAAGTGACCAGACTTAGCAAGCTGTTAGGAGTTTTAATGAAGGCAATATGAATGCAGCCTTGTTACTGCACTGGCACCATCACTTTTCTGGATTGAGGGGATATTTTTAGCAATGTTTATTTGAAATCTCAGGGCAAAGCAGTATCAGAGGATTGATATCTGGCACGCGAAAGGGTAAATCTAAAATTTCAGCATTATCGGTTATTAATTTTTCACCTTCCTTTAGCCAAGCTTGAAGGGCTGAAGTTGACATAAAAGCGTCGTCTGGAGGCTCAGCACGCTTCAAAGATGGCTGCATAAGAGAATTAAGAAGATGGATGATTTCGTAATCTTGACGCAGCCGAGGAGGCTTTCCAAAATCAACTCCAACAATGACGGTACGAATTGAGCCACTGCTTTCAGTTACACGATCAGTGATACTGAATAATATAAGTGGGCTAGGCAGAAGACTGTTTGGCAGTAGTGCAACAGAGGCTTCAAGCGCCCTTGCCTGTTCTAGAGCACACTCTAACAATGGACTACCAACTCCAACAATTTTCTGGTCGGCATCGGGGCCGACAAAATTACGGTCAAACATGAGTCCGCTATAGTTGGCCTTTATGCCGATGCCAGACCAAGCTTCTGGAGTGCGAAAAGCTAAGCCTTCCTCTGATATTTTTGCCTGGCGATGATTAAAAGTTAGTATTCCCGTGAAGAAAGGCTGCAAGGCTGGCAAATTTATATTGAGCAATTGGCTAGCAATATCGTGGTAGTCAAAACTTGCACAGTGCCCTACCAGTCCTCGTACTGTATTTAAAGCATCTTTGCCACCGAAGCGTTTTGTTTTGGTATCAAACCAAGAGCTGAGTGTTTCTTTTGGTACAGTCGGAGCCTGGGAAAAAATCTCTGTCCAAATAGAAGGAGAAGTCATGCCAAGAACCATGGGAAAGAGATCTTCTCTTTCTTCCATGACTCCGCTGAGAGCCATCTGGATGCGCTGCATTTTCTCTTCAAGCTTGGCCCAAATATCAGCCTCTATCGTGTCAGGATTGCGAAGGGTAATTACTTCAACTGATTGAGTTTGACCATAGCGATAGAGCCTGCCAACCCTCTGATGAAGGCGCATTGGATTCCAGGGAATGTCAACATGGATTAGGGTGTAGCAACTTTGCTGCAAATCGACTCCCTCACCAGCTGCTTCTGTGGAGACCAGAAATCTGGCTTTACCAGAATTAAAGAGATTAACGGCTCTCTCGCGAGGGCATCGTAAAGTTTCTCCATTGATGTTTCGAGCTTCGCTATCGCCGTTAATGAAGGTGACGGCATTTTCTCCATAGCGTTGGATGAGAGCAGTCATTAGAAGGGACTGAGTTGCCTTATACTCTGTGAAAAATAGAACTGATCTGTCAGCAAAACGATTGTCTAGCAAATCTAGAATTCGCTGAATGCGAGTCTCTGCTGTCACAGAATCTGCAAGGCTAACAAGTGTTTCCAAATACTCTTCTTCGTTCTCGGTTAGAGAAAGCCTAAAAGAAAGCTCGACAATTCGCTCGTCTAAGGCTGCAATATCATCGTCCGAACAATCGGCTGTATCTTCTGGATTGAGCAGGGCTTTAATTTGTTGACGTACAGATTGTAATTTGCCCAGTTCTTCACGGCGCGATCGCAGATTTTGCAGCCGATTTCGCAGGGCTGACCGAATAGCTGCTACTGAACTAGATGCTAATTTTTGAAGCGATGTAAGCACTAAGTTGACAGCTCTGCCCTCAAAGCCACCAAGGGAGGAAGAGTAGGCTAATCCAGCTAAGATAAACTGAGTGAGGGTGTTATAAAACTCCGTTTCAGCGGAGGAATAGTGATAGGTGACCACTTCAGTGCTAACCCCATAAAACAGTAGTTGCCCTGTCAGGTCGGTCACATTCTGTTTATTGTTGCGAATCATGATGTCGCGCAGGGCTGGCAAGTAGGTTTCTAGAGGTTGTTTTTCACTATCAATAAGATCGGGGCGGAGTAGTTTGAGCAATGATAGAAAGCCGTAATCTTTTCCCCGGTGAGGGGTGCCAGTAAAAAAGATGATGGACTGGACTTTTTGGTAGTCGCTCAGTTTTTGCAAGAGGCGGAAGCTAAGGGTCGTGCCAGTAGCCTGATCGGCGTTGAGGTGGTGAGCTTCGTCAACAATGATTAGATCCCACTCTGGTGAAGAAAGCAGTCGATCATGGCGACCCCGTCGATCGTCTCGAAGGGTTTGCAAAGAGGCTACTACTTGGTTATGGGTCTCCCAAAAACCGCTGCGAGGTGTATCAGCTTCTGCGGTGTAGGGGGTGAATCGCAGGTCAAACATCTCTCGTAGCCGAAGTACCCACTGCTCGACTAAAGACGCTGGAGCCAGAATTAAGACCCGCTGTACAACTCTCCGGGAAATAAGTGGCCATAGGATCAACCCAGCTTCGACTGTTTTGCCTAGGCCTACGTCATCGGCAATGAGCCAGCGAAAAGGCCAGCGCTCTAGAACTTTGCGACAAACCCAGAGTTGGTGGGGTAGCAGCTTAACCCTAGAACGAGAAAAGACGCTCCAGCGATCATTAAGAGAGTCTATGGTAGCGGCTAATCCGCGCAGGATAACGGGTAGTGGCGCTTGCCAAGTACCTGATTCAATGGTCTGCGCTAGAGAGGCTAAAGGGGTAATGGTACTAGACTCACACTCCTGAATGCCTTGCTGAAAGCGGACAATGACCGTTTCACCCCGGTCAAGAATTACTTCGCCTAGCCCAAAAAGACTGTGGCTAATGTAATCACCTGCTTCAAACGACATGTCAAAACACCTTGAGGTAGTAAAGCATTTCTTATAGTTAACACATATATTTCCCTATCAAAGGGTACAAAAAGCGTTAATTCATTTTATATTCTAAAACCCAGAACCCTTTCCTGGATAGGTGCATCTTCCGCAAGCAACATTAGGAATGGAAGGTCAAAGGCTTTGTTGAAGGTCGCTCTCTCTTCTCCAAGGTGTTTGACCAAAAACCTATGGATTTGCACAGATCTATCCACAGCCTTATCGTTATTAGTCTCTTTCAGAGAGTCGCAGCCAATTTTAACCAGAAGATCTCTTACGCGCTTTAGAGGTACATAGGAGTAAGGGTACATCTTAGAGTTGGTCAAGATTTCAGCTCGCACAAGTTCACGGATCAAAAAAGTAGACCCAATACCTAAAATACTACCTATTGGTGGTGCATCAATTCCAATGGCACTGCCTTGTAGCATAGGATTTACCTGAGGATTTAAGATGATTTCAATAGGCAAAGTTATTTCGCGCCTTCTTGTATTCGGCACTCTGTCTTTGTACCTGTTGTCATCTTCTACTGAAAGAAGACTAGTTCGATAGGCCTTGTGCCATTTTGAAAATGCGTAGAAAGCTGGATAATATCGAATATATTGATAATATTCAAGTCGATCGCCAATTCGAGGAACTGCAAAATACTGATCAAGCAATTTAATCCATTCGACCTGAATAGAATCTTCATCAACCATGACTTCCATCCAATTCCACTGTTCGCAGAGTTCAAGGAACCTTCGATAGCTATTTCGATCCTCCTGCTTCGACCATCCTATGGTGTGGAAAGCAGATATCATGAAAAGTTCGATCCAGCGGCGCGTAGTTACTTTGTCATTTTCACGGCAGTTCTGAGTATTAAGCCCAAGAGTTCTAGACGGATAAATATTAGACTCATATCGCTTGATCAAGCTGTTACTTGTATTATTTCTACTTTGCCACCATTCAAAGATACTCTCTAGAATTTTTGTGCTTTTTTGTGGAGATAAAGGCAAGCTAGTTGGCTTTATCTCTACATGCGTCACCTCTTCATCTGATTTGCTTGATGGAGTATCTAAAACAGAAAGTCGAGACAATAAATCTTGAAGTGAATATATGGATACGCCATATTTTTCCTCTGATTGACTCTGGTTTTGAATTATGTGGGCCAAAGTATTTTTCGATACCTTAGTTTTAAGGTGATTAATGACGTCATCTCGATTTTTACTAGAAACTAAATACTGAATACAATGCCTATGCTTGTCAGATCTATTTGCATTGGCCAATATGGTTAAAATCCATTTACCTATGGCTTCTGTCGAAATGCCCCTGTCGCCTCTACAGGCATAGAAAAAGGCTAGAGAGCCTAGTTCATAATCTTCTTGGAGATGATATGAGTCAGGAAGAAACTGAGACAGCATATACTCCTCAGACCCTTCATCAGAGCTTTCAACAGCCAAAAGATCTTGTGATAGATGCCAACTTTTATCTTGGGCCATGAAAAGCAGGCTTTTTAGTAATTTCTCGACAGTCATCCTCTCTGGTTCCTTGAGAGAATCATTTATGAATTCTTTTATGACTTCTTTGGAGAATAGTTGCTCGACCTGATGACTAGCCTCCACTGAGACTTTAGCATCACTAAATTGAAGGCTAAGAGCTTTGGAAAGACTCAGCTCTTTAATTTTTCTAGTCTTCTCAGAATTCGAATATCCAAGTCTTTTTAGAATTTCTAAATTCTCGTACGAGATAATCTGGCCCGGATGAATTAAACACTCTCCTTTTCGAAAAATAGGCCATTCCAGTATTTTAGTCAGAACATTTAGATTCTGGCTTAAATATATGTCCAGTGTCCAGCTAATATCAGTAATCTTTGTTAGGCAATTAAAAGCGTCTGGTTTTGTAAGCCCTGTTGGTAGGGCAGCATACTCTGTTTCTGTATATAAGCGAGCAAGACCGAGGCCGACTGACCAACAATTATTGGGCCAAAATATATCTTTTATAAGATTAATCTCATCACTCACAGAGGATTGATTGCTCAGGCTTTTAGCTAGGATCTCCCAAATACTATCCCAGAACGTTAACCTCGTAGCCTCTCTGCTCAGATCAAGAGAAGTACGGAGCTCCTCGTCATTTAGAGATAAGAGACTAACTAATGCTTGGCTAAATTGTTGACCAAGCTCTTTAGCTAACTTCTCATTGTGTGATTTTCCACTTCCACTTAGATCTAGCCTCAAACGGCCTACATCAAGATGAAATGGTGCATTGATCACAAATCCAAGGTCTAATTTTTTCCTTGTTGGAACAGTTACCCAAAAAGTCGGATAATCTTTGGATAATTGGACACAACCTGACGATCCCAACTCGATAAGACATCGTCGTGTTGAGTCACCTAAGAGTAGCGCTGATAAAGATTTCCCAGCCTTGGGGTTTCTACTCTTTCCAACAAATACATCAGATGCTCTAATGACAGGTTCTTCGCTCCAGCTCCAAGTCCACTTATTTTGCTTAAGTCGAATATTGATATCTTTGATCCAACGAGAAAAAGCACCCAATAATGGGGCACATTTCATGAACTCCTCCACTACAGGTTGGGCTTCTTCTTCAGAAACCTTACCTTCAATTAGAGTCCCGCTTTTTTCGTCGCCTAAGTGTTCTGAAGTTTTTCTGAACTCTTCTTCTGATAACTGCTTTGGATATATGCCTCCAATGACATCAAACCCAAGACGATCACTAATGACTCGAGGTTTGGAGGTGAGTAGAAAAATGCTCTTAAAGCCAAGACCAAATTTTCCTGTTACGTTCTCTGCTTTATCAGAAAAGTTAAGTAGGAGCATTTTTAACAAGTCTCTGTCATAGCCTTTCTCTCTAAAGCTGTTTCCTTTGTACTGATACTGGTTTATGGCTCTCCCCCAATGTAAGAATCTAAGAGTGCTATTATTTAAGCTAATTTGGAAAGATTTAGAGACATCATGCTGGCTCATCTCATAAAGTTCTAAACAAGCATCGTCGGCATTTTGAAATATCTCAAAAGGTATAGATAAAGTATTATAAGTTGCTCTTGCTATGCGTTCTTTAACTCCCTTCAAAAAGCAATCTTGTGTACTCTGATCTAATTCAATGAGTTTTTGAATTTTCCGATTATTACTACTTAGAGACTCATGAATCTTACCCATCTGGCGGCCATATTGTTCTTTCCGCTCTGGGTATTTCGACCAAAGAACTTTTAATTCCTCTATTTGCTCATCTAGCCTAAAGCTTTCGCTAATAACCTTTTTAATTTTACTACCTTCTCTAGAGCCAAGTTGATTGCTTAAGGACACTAATGCATATCGGATGAGCATACTCTGAGTCTTCTCAATCTCAGGAGGAGAAGATTCTTGTAACTTGTCCCAAAAATCGTCAAAATTTTTGACAGAGTATTTATAAATTTTTTCTATGATCAGTTTTAAGCTACTTTTAGCCCACCTATTCAGGCTGATTGCATCGTGTGTATCTATAATCTGCCTGAGTACAAGCTTGACTTGCGGCCTGCCTTCTATCACAATTTTTTGGAAGTCAACAATAAGGCTTTCTGCTTCTGTTTCGTCAAGAAGTCTGGCCAAAAAAGGTGTCCCAAGAAGGCTTGGAATTTCTTTTGTGTTTTCATGGTTCTCATTAACTAAAAATAAATGGCTTTCTATGCTATTTTTAAGATCTTTGATATTTTTATTTTGAAGATTTAGATCCTCGAGTATTGAATTAATCTCAGGGAGATAGTGATTAGCCATCTGGCTGATTTCACTAGGATTCTTGCCACCCAAAAACTTAAGCAAAATTCCAACAGAATTATTGGTTTGTCGAGGCCAGCGCTTGAAGTATGTTTTTAAAACTTCTAGTGTACTTACTTCCGCATTTTCGTATTTGACTTCGCTATATGCTTCGCTAGCCGTACTATTTAGTACTATATTAATTTGCTCTTTAGGGAGAATATCTGCTAACTCAGGGTCTACAATGTCTCGTGGATCGAAATCTGTTTCTTTAGAACAAAGCTGGCTGGCACTTTTCCATTCGCCAACCTTATTCATAAGACGAATCTGCTGAAAAATCGTCAACCATTCAGAATGTTGTACGGAAATCTTTAAATATTGAACATAGGTTCTGAGTATTGACTCTTTTAAGGTGTTTTTCTGACAAGTAACGTGAGCTTCAGAAAGAGCGCTCTGAATCGTAATTAACCTCTCGCAATCTATGGGTTTTGCGAGAGTTGAGAACAGCTCAGAAGCACTATCAAGATCAATATCCTTGAGTTTTTCTAACACTATGAAGGCAGGCATGACATCAACTATTCCTGGTAAAGCTTGAAAAGCCTCTGACCATTGATTGCTATTTTTGAATTCATCTAACGGGATCTCTCCTACGTGATAGATGCTTGCGCTGCTTAGGGATAACATCTCACCTAGCATGCTTATTGCCTGCTTACGTTTTGGGAAGAGAACTTCCGCCTCTCTTTGGATTTTCTGGGGTAAACATTGAGCAGGAATGTATAACCAGTTGAACTCTTCACATAGCTGTTTTACTTCGTTTTGAATTTTTGGGAGGTAGATGACCTCATTTGGGGCACAAACTTTTGCGGTTACTGCCAGGGGTAGCCATCGAGTAGATTTCAGGTTTAGTATTTGGCGGCATTCAGTAGAGCTATGCTTCAGAGCATCGATAATAGTTTCCCAGTGCTCCGCCCGATCGCTGCGCATTAGTATACGCTCTACTACTTCTCTTGCACTAATAGGAGGACTGACCTTTCTTTGCTTTTGTGCAATGTCATAACTGCGATCACAGCGCCTAATTAAAGTGATTTTCAGTGCTTCAGCTAGTTCTGGTGAAATCTTGAAATCATTCGAGGTGGGTTCTAGATAGCTATCACTATTAATGGCTGCCAGGGGTTGCCCAGGCTTCCAATTCAGGGGTTCATGAATGCATAGTCGTCTGAGCAAATCAACGGGTAATTGATGGATGATACCTTCGCGATCTTCTTTATTGAAGCTCGTCCAATTTATGAAACCTGTATCAATACCGGAGTTTATGATTTCTTGAAGTCTGCCCGTTACGCCTTCACTATCGGCAGACTTAATATGAAGCGCCCCATGAGCTAGGGGCGTCAAGATTTCCAAAAAAGCTTTACCGATAAATTTCCAGGAGTGACTATCTCCTAATAGATGCCTAAGAATCCTGGACCAGAGTGATTGATCAGAATGATGATCGTCTGGATACAAGTTGTCGTTGACGTTCTTAAGCTGTGCTGAATCACCATGTAAAAGATAGCGTGCTACCTGCTTTACTTGTGGATTAATAAGGTCGAGCTTCAGAATCTCTTGGAGTAGGGGGACTCGGTTTTCTGCGGCTTGTGTGAGTTCTGGAGGCTGAGTCTGGTTGAGCCAAGAACCCAAGATAGATGAGATCGTGCAGTTTGAAACTTGAAGGTGGTGCTTTTCAATTCGCGTATGCACAAAGAAGATAGGCTGCTGAAGTGCTGCTGCTAGTGATTTCGCCAGTACCGTTCCCTCCCGGTCAGAAAAGATGCGATTCTTGCGCTGCATTAGGGTAATCCAGTCAAATGGCCTAAATTCTGGCGAGTTTTCATCTGTGCCAATCTCACTCACTCTGAACAGATCTAGCTGTCGGATCTGCTGCCAACTCTCCGTAGCAGGTGATTGCACCTGATTAAAGATTTTGATCACAAACTGCTCTACAGCTTCAGAGTTGCTCACCTCAGATACTAAGGTTTTGAGCAATTCACAAGCATCCTGCTCCGACAATTGAGGCAAATCGTTTGAAGGGGCTAAGTTTCCAGGTACCAGTAGACACTCTGTGGCAAGTTGTAGCAGACGTGTGTAGAGCGTTTCTGGTAGGTCGTTCGGTAAACCTAGAATTTGTTGGCTTGGGAGTTTCGCAACTAGCTTTCTGAGATTGTCTGCGGGTTGAAAAGACTCACCTACAAAGGCATTCCTGAGAAGTTCGGTTAGTGGTTGGCTAACGTCAGGGATACTAATCTTCTGGCTCGGCAGTGCATGGGTCAGGAATGTGCAGAGGACTTCAACGTTGTCACTGTCTACGCAGATCTCAACAGCCTTTCGTTGTGCGCCCCGGAGCAGCGAACCAATATCATCTGGAGACCATGATTGAGGGCGGTAGTCAGAGCCTGCCAGGCTAGGCCACTCATGGAAGGTGATGATGCGATCGCGGCATATCTCCGCCAGGGTGGGGAATATCTCAGGCAGTCGCTCGAAAGTGGATTCTGGAATGGTGAGAAGATTTTGAGCAGTTTTGGTCCTCTCAAAATGCCACTGTAGTTGGCTTGGCTGTTCATGGAAGTTAAGTATGCAGAGCCATACACCTTCAGCACAAATGTGTTGCTGGTATGTCTCATACAACTTGGAGGTTGCCAGGGCTTGAGTCAGAACTTTGACAGACTGGGGCGATCGCTCATGGGCAAAGTTCTCTAAGGTCGGTAGTAGCAACCGCAGCGTCCCCTGTTCAGCGAGAATCTTGTTCCATTCCTGAGTGATTCCATTATCGTCCCTAGACCAGCTGTAAATTTGGCGACGATCGCTCTGCAAGAAGAAAAATCCGTGTAAGGTCAGCACAATATGTTGGCTGGAACCATCGACTGAAGTAAACGGTATGGCCTCGACAAGGTCTCCGCTGGGTGCCTTTTCAGTAGGCAGGAAAACCGCCCACCGAATGATGAGTTGGCTCTTCTTATGGGCTGATGCTCTTGTTTGCAAGACTACAGCACAGTGAGGTTCTGCTTTCTGTTTGTCTGAAATTTCTTCGTCCCAATCATCTATCGCAGTAATCGTCGGCCAATCATCTCTTTCTTTAAGTGCTAACAGATTAGCGTTATTGAGAAGTTTTTGATATCCATAATAGTTAGTAGAAAGATTTGCATTAGAAAATTCGATATGTCCTTTGATCTTTGGCAAAACCTCTTCTTGTTGACTAAAGGATTTTATGCACTGTTGCGATCCTTGTCTAAATTGAATGCTGCCTAGTCTTTTCCCATCGTGAAGATCAATTCGTCTTATACACTTCAAAAGGGGCATCAAATCTGCTAGCTCGTTCGCCAGATTTCCCTGAAATTCTCGATCCAACCATTCTGGATCGTCTTCTAAAAATTTTGGGACAATTGCTCTGGGCCTGCCATTATTGCGCCGCCGACACAGCTCTCGCTGGCGTAGCGGAATCCACAAAGTGAATCCATCTGCCAAACCCAATTTTTGGCGCTCAGCAATAATGTATTGTTCGTCAGTTTCGGAGAATTCTTCTGAGTCCCAGCTTACGACAGGACTGTCGTTCCGTTTAACGTACCAGGGGTTGTACATATACCTGGGTTCCACGCCTGGATCTACCTTAGGTCCTGGAGGTCCTGGCAAGTAGAAAAATGCTTCGCATATGAGAAATACAGTCTTTAGGCCTTGGCCAAACTTGCCTACTGCGGAGCTGTCGTTTTCTTTAGTGCTGAGACCAATAGCCCCTATGCCTTCTACATCGGTTAGATGAAAGGGGCCATTATTTACCGCTATGATTGCTGGCCCTTGCAATAAAGAGTGGTTTGCTTGGGGCAATCCTTGTGACACACCAAAGCCTAATCGGTCAGCTCCACAATCATCTGCGTTTTGAACAATCTCTTTCAGAACGAACATCAATCCCCTTTCTTGCTGTTCTTCCCCTGTAAGATTGAGTGTGTTTTTGATGGTGTTAATGTCACTACGAACGGAGTGGTAGCATCCATGAATAGCCATATCACGTTTCCTTTTTGGAAGCAGTAAGGGATTGACAAGTTAGCCGCTGTTCAAACGCGGCCCAGGCGGTGCGGTAGTCGGTTTCTCTGTCGCACTTATCAAACGGGGCGGTGTAGGTGATGGTGCGCTGGATGGGGCCACCGGGGAGGGTGTCGTCGGTGATGGTGCGGGTGACGGTGCCGTGGGTCATATCCTGAATGTCTTCCCAGCCGGTTTCGCCACGGGGGGCTTTGCGGGGGAAGCCGACGCCGGGGAGGCCTTTGCTGACGGTGAAGACGATGCGCCCGGTTTGGTCGTAGTAGGTTTCTTTTTCGTACTGGCGCATGACGGGGAACTGGACGCGGTAGATGGTGATCAGTTCGTCGAGGGTGAGGCCGAGGGCCATGGCGGCGAGGACGTCGATTTCGACGAGGGCTTGGCGGCGGGTGTAGTCGGTGCGGAGGGCGACGTGGCGCTGCCAGTGGGGGGTGAGGTTGGTGAAGAAGCTATTGCTGAGGCGGGGGTCGGGTTTGGTCCAGGTGTCGGTAGTGAAGGCGGGGTCGTAGCAGTTGGCCCAGAGATCGGTGTAGTGGGTGGTGAGGCAATTGAGGGAAAGCACCCTAATTTTCAGTAAAGTGCTTAAACGTCGGTCATTAACAAGGGGAAAGTCGTCAAGTGTCTGTTGCAGGTTACTTTTACCCACTATCCTGATTAAAAAATCAATAACAATTGATGCAGTTAAAGCGAAAAAAGTAACAAATTCCGAAGCTTTTTGAAATGAAAAATTATAGCTTTTTAGAGAGTTTGTATGTAGAGCTTTGGTCGGAAGTAAGGAACCAATCAGGGTTCTTTCACCTGATTGGGATAACATTCCTCGAAATGCCAAACGAAAATAATCTGTAATAGGTTTTGTCTCATCCCACTTAATCTTTGGAATGTTTTCTAAATACTCTGTAAAGCTACAAGCAGGAGTATAATTTGTTCTTGGAAGATAGTCGTCGGGAATAACTAAAGGATCTATGATGTCATAGTGGCTATTGGCTGTGCATTGCTTTTTAGGGGTTTTATTAATAAAAGTTCCTATATGAACTTGTGGTCCAGATAAAATTAAATTTTCTATATTTTCGGGAAAATAAGTTTTCTTTTTGATGACTTTATCCCTTTGAGAACTGACCTCATGCCAACATGTTGAAGGAGTAATAAAATAGTACTGCTCAAGGTCTCTTAATCTTCTCGAATTAGAAGCAATCCTTTGTAAAACACTTACAAGGTCTTGCGCGTGTAAAGCAGGTAAACGTGCATGTTCTGGCGGTGTACTTTCAGAATCATATAGATGAGCAAACAGTTGTAATACTTCTTTGTTGACTCGAATAACCCGATTCGGATGCCCTGTAGTTTCCCACTGATCATCTTCGTCTTTAATTCCAGGGACCAAATTAATTCCAGAGAAGTCGAAGCAGTCATCAATGGTTTTACTACTAAATAGATTGGCTATATGTAAAAAATTGATAGTGATTTCGTTGTTGTCGCCTCTTTGTCTGTATATATTTATGCTAAAGGGTTTTCGATTTTCAGTGCCGGAGAAAAAACGCCTGATTTCATCAAATTGGAAGTGTGCCTCTAATTTAGAGTAAAGACTTTGTCTAAGATAACCGGCGTTTGGGTCGTCATAAACTCCTTCAGGATGTAAAAAACTTGATACACCTTGCATCCTTAAGAAAAGCCAAGATTGTGGCAAGAAACATTTATAAGAGTTCGTTTGAAGACCTTTCAGGATAAGGTAATTTTGATGTCCATTAAAGAAATTTTGAGCCCCATCATGAGTTACATATTCGTTTAGATATGAAAGAGTCAGCGCTTCCTGTTTGGTAAAAATTTCGTTTCTTTCTTCGGCAAGCTGATTTGCCGTCAACCCTCTTAAATTTACTAAGGGATTATGGTCACTTAAAATACCACTTTCTGCCCACTCGACCTTGATCCACGGTGGATTCCCTAAGATCAAATCAAACCCACCACTATCGGTGAAAATATCAGCAAACTCCAGTTCCCAATGGAAAAAGTGTTTCTCCTGGGCAATCTGGTTCACCAACTGCAACCGTGGGAATCGTTCGCACAGCGACGGCACACTCACAAACCCATACTTCGCCGCCACCTCCTTCGCCTGAGTCGCATTTGTCTCAGGAAACAGCGGCAACTGCCCTTCCTTCTCCGCTTCCAGGGCCATTTCCACATCGCCCAAAATCACCGCCAGCTCCATCAGGTATTCTTGCCGGTTGGGCAGCAGCGCCCCCTGCTGAATGGGCCAAAACCATAGGGCACACCAGTAGTCCATCACCAGCTTCAGCCGTCGATAGGCGCTAGAGTGGCTCACCCCTTCGGAGTGCTGCTCTTGCAGCAAAATTTTATCCTTCATTCCGAGGGTGGACGAGGTACCAGGTGCATCGGAGGCACCCGGTACTTGGGTACTCAAACCCCAAATTTCTAGCGGGTCGGTCGTGCGCTGCCGCATCGCCCGCAGTTCTTTGGCGTGGCGCTGCCAGAGGGCATCAATGCGCTGGCTGAGGGAAAGCAGGCAATCAATATCAAAATCTTCCCAAGGTTCTTTGCAAAACTCCTTGCGCCAGGTGTTGATGTGGTCAATCTGCTTAGGAGCCAGAGACTTGATCACCTTGTCCTTGTAATCGGCCATGCCAAAATCAGGCAGCAAAAAGTGATACACATGCCCCGTCGGAATCGGCTCTGGCAGCAGCACCCGCTTCGGTTCCTGGTCGTACCAGTAGGTCTTTTGCCGGGGGCGGCGGGGAATCAGCGTGGTGTCGTACACCTGCCGCCGCGCCCCAATCAGCGAATTGCCACAATGGAGCTGCATACCAAACCAGGGCACAAAGGCGCGTTTGCGGCCTGCCCCCTCACCCCCCTGCCCCCCTCTCCCAAAGGGCGAGGAGGGTTCTGAGCTTTCCGGCTCCCTCTCCCCCTGGGAGAGGGCTGGGGTGAGGGCTTCCGGGCTGGGCTCCGCCTGCGGCCCATAAATACAGTTCAGCCACAGCGACACCTCCGCCAGCTCCACCGCCACCGGGTTAAGGTCAATACCAAACACACTGCGATCGGCGATGTACATCTTCACCTTCTGCTTCTCTTGCAGAAAGTCATCATGGGGAATGCGCTGGTCTAGCTCCGTCTGCTTTAGATCCAGGTATCGTTCTGCCAGTTGGTTAATCGCCTCATTCAAAAACGCCGCACTGCCCATGGCCGGTTCGCAGATGTGCAGCTTGAGGATGTCGTCGGCAGTCTTGTCCTTCAGCAGCTCCTTCAGCGTGTACTTCACCAGGCAGCGGGTGAGCGATTCTGGCGTGTAGTAAGAGGCCGAATTTTCCCTGTCCCGACCCGCCAGTCGATAGATAAACGTGCCCTTGGGGTAGCAGCGGGGAGTGCCATCGGCGTTGTAGACCCGCTCATCTTCGGTGTACTTCTCCAGGTCGTCGGCCTTAACGAAATAGCCCACATCCAGCACATTCGGCTCTGGGTCGGTGGCCCGCTTCACCTCGTACAGGTCGGCCTCGGCAAAAAAGCCGCGAAAACACAGCAGCGCCTCGTACACCGCCCCCAACTGGTTAATGCCCAGCTGGGCGTAGGAAATACGCCCCCGCCGCTGCCGCCCCCGCGATCGCGACAGTGACATCAGCTCAATCACCCGGCGCAGGATGGCATTGCGAAACTTCACCCGGTTCAGCAGGGGCAGGCGGGCCGGGTCGAACAGGTGGCTCTTGAGGGGGGCTAGCTCAAAGGTGTCGTAGATAAAGGTTTCGTCATTCAAGTTGAGCACGGTCTGCTCTTCTAGCTGAGGCGGGTAGCCCTGCCACACCAATCCAAACAGCTGAGTCAGCGACAGATCAATAAAGTAGCCCTCGCTGTCTTCCGCCGTGCGCAGATCCGCCTGCTCCAGATCGCGCAGCGACTCCAGGCTGTAGCCCTCCCGATACACCTCGGCATCCATCGGCGCATAGCCCAGCTCCCGCCGCGCCTCAATATAAAAGAGAAACAGCAGCCGATACATGTAGCGCAGGCATTCCAGCGAAAGCTGGCCCGCATCCAGCCGCTCATTAAATACCCCTTCCTTGAGCTTGTTGCGCAGGTACCACACCGCCTCATTGCCCAGCAGCTCAATGGATTCCCGCAGGGCATACTTCAAATCGTCCGACACCGAGTAGGCATGGCGGTGGGAGTTTTCATCCAGCTCATCGAGCAGGGGCGTGCCCTCGGGGGGGCAGGTGTGCTCGCGGTGCAGCAGGGTCGCGGTGGCCAGTAGGGTATCTGGCTCTTTGCGAGCGAGAATATCCCCCAGGTCAAAGCTCAGCAGCCGTGAGGCATTCCACTTGTAGCGATCAATCAGCGTCACCTGATCCATGCTGATCAGCATTACCCAACGAGGCGGCTCCTCCTGGGCAAACACCAGGTCAGAGACAACGTCTTCCAGGGTGAGATCTGGGTCTAGATCCCCGGTTTCTTCAAGAAACCGGGGATCTGCCGCTACCCCCAACGACAGCACATCCGTCGCCTCGTCGGCTTCTGGCAAACCCTCCAGCACCCACAGCAGGGGCATCCCGTTCGCCTTCTGCATTTGGGCCACCACCGGGATGATCTGCCCGTCGTCTAGCTCCTGGGGCTGGGGCTGTAGCTCATAGCCCAGCACCGGCAGAAACTCCGCCAGCCATTCCCGCTGGGTCGCCAATCGGTCATCGGCAGATTTTTGCTTACGAAACTGCTCGCGCAGGCGAAAATAGCGACCCGAGAGCGCTGCCAGCCGTTTGGGCGGAGATTTGCCCTCACCCCCCTTATCAAGGGGGGCAGGGGGGGATCCCTCCTCCATCTCGCGCCATCGCTGGGCTACGCCTTTGATGTCATCTTGCAGAATGGCATCCAGGTAGTGGTTGGAGTAAAACTCGTTGGCGTTGGTGATTCCGGTGAGAGGCATAGGGCTAGGGGTGCGATCGCGGGCAGGAGTGGGCCGATTTTCGTTGATTTAGCTGGGCTGAGATAAAACCTGAGCTACCTGACAAAAGGGTAAAAGGCATAGGGCTGTAGCTGAGAGGTTCATCAGGTTCAGAGGTTGTCACGGCAAGCCTGCCTCATCCCCCCTCAAAACGGCAATGATTTTGATATAAGGAGCGGGTTCAGTAGTCATCGTCTCTTCTACCCAGCGCCGCTGGTCGTCAAAAATACGTTCAATGCGGCTTTTCTCGCGATCTTTGCGGGCCTGCACAAACGCCTGGGGACGGGCATCGTCGCCAAAGCGTAGCTCTAGCTGTTCGTAGTGGCGGCCCCGCAGGGCCTCTAACCGCTGGCGCTGCTGCTCTAGCTCCGGCTCTAGCCGTTGCATGAAGGCCTGCCGTTCTTCCAAGAGGGCTTTAGTCGCCTGGTCTACGGCCACACCCCGCAGCTCCAGCAACGCCTCATCCACCGACTGCCCCTGGTTGGGGATGGGTTGCTTGCCCAGCTTGGCGCGAGCCAAGGTCTGATCAAAGTCTTCGACCCGCTGAAACTGCCCCTGGTGAAACACGACACTCAGCCAGCGGTTGATCACCGGTTGCCCCCGCCGGTTAGGAATAACTCCCGCCATTACAAACACCGCCTCCTGGGTGCCGATTCCCTGGGTCAGGGTGAGCACCGGGGCTTGGTGGCGACCAAAGGTGGTCATGGCGCGATCGCTGAGCCATTCCACCACCGGGTGCAGCCCCCAGAGGTACTGCATCGCGGGCCAGGAGTCTTCGGAGCGGCGGGCCTCTTCTAGGGCAGCGGCGATCGCCTTTGGATCGCTACAGAGAATCAGCGGCTGATCGGGGGCAGGGACAATTTCGCGGGGCAAGCGGCTGTAGCGCTGGCGCAGCTCCTGGGGCATGGTCAGCTCAATCAGGCCCTTGGCGGGCACCCGATTAATTTGCAGCTCATCCCCCTGGCTAATGGCATCTAGCGCCGCCGAGGCATAGTCAAAGTCGCTGGCAAACAGGCTAGGCCACTGGCGTAATGAAGCTTGAGCATCGGCTTCCTGGCTGACCTCTGGCTCCTGGTCAAACAGAGCAAAGGGGTCGAAGTCGTCGGCCTGGGCCTGGGGGGTCAACCGCTGGTCGAAGCTCTCTGCCGTTTCTCCCTGTTCAATGGCGGTAGCGGTGATGCGTACCTCCTCATCCACATCAAACACCCCCATAAAGGCCGAGGGGTCGCCAATGTTCTGCACCGCCTGCTCATCTTTGACCAGCAGCACCCGAATAATCCGCTCCACCTCATCCATGCGGGGATGACGCGAGCGACTGAGCAGGTAGCGGATCTGGGGCTGCTGCTCTTGCCCGTAGCGATCAATGCGGCCATTGCGCTGCTGGAGGGCCATCAGCGACCAAGGGATATCGAAGTGAATCAGCCGGTGGGAGAGATAGTGCAGGTTGATGCCCTCCGAAGCTACATCCGTCGCCACCAGCAGCCGCAGGGGCGACTTCTCGTTGCCAAACTGCTCAATCACCGCCATCTGATCCACATCGTTCATGCCGCCATCTAGAGTGGCAATGGCCTCTGGTTTGAGCTTCAGGTCTTCCCCCAGCTGCCGGGCCAGAAACCGCATGGTTTCTAACCGCTCGGTAAAGATGACGATGCGATCGCGGGTGTCCTTACCCTTCCAGCCAAAGCCGCCGCCGTCTGCCTGGATGATCAGCCTAAGCAGGGTCTGATATTTAGCAAAGTCCTCGGTGGCAATGGTGGCTACCGCCGTCTCTAGCTCTCGCAGCTCCGCTAGGTCTCCCTCAAAGACCAGGTCTTGCTTCTTCTCAAGATTGCGAATGCGGGTTTGAATTGTCTGCAAGCAAGCCATCGGGCTCGACAGCATGGCCTTGAGCAGGGTGGTCTTAAACAAGTTTCCAGCCTGGCACTTTTCGTCGGTCTTGGCCAGGGTCAAGGCATTCAGCTGGTCAAAGGCCCGCTCCTCTGTCGGGGAGGCCGGGGCTTCCACTGCCTGCACCTGTCGTTCTGGAAAATGTTTCAACAGCTGCGCCGCCACATCCTTCTTGAACCGCCGCACGTAGAGGTCGCGAATGTCGTCTTTGGTGTAGCTGGCCTCATTGGCGATCGCCGTTGGGTCGAGCATATTCATCAAGCTGGCAAAGCTCTCGGGGCGGCCATCGTGGGGGGTAGCCGAAAGCATAATCAGCGTGTCGGATCGAGTAGAGAGGCGGGCGGCTAGCTGCGATCGCAGGGAGGCACTCTGCCCCCGACCCCGACGCGCCACATTGTGGCATTCGTCAATCACAATCACATCCCAGTGGGCCTGTTCGATATAGGTGCGGTATTCCCGGTCTTGCTTGAGAGTATCTACCGAAACAATCGCTTTGTCGTAGTAGTGGAAGGGGTTGTGGTTGGTAGGAATCCGGGTACGAATTCGCTGAATGCCGATGGAATCCAGCCGCACCAGGGGAATCGTAAACCGAGTCCAAAACTCCTTTTGGAACTGGGTCAGCATACTCTTGGTGGTGATCACCAAAATTCGCCGCGCCCGTCCCCGCCGCATCAGCTCCGACACCAAAATACCCGCTTCTAGGGTCTTGCCCAGGCCCACCGCATCGGCAATCAGCAACCGCTGCCGGGGCATCCGCAGCGCCTTCAAGGTCGGATCAAGCTGAAAGGGCAGCACATCCATCGCCGCCTGGTGGCCCACATACAGGTCAGGCTCTGTCGGGGCCGTCTGCCGCAGGTGCGCTTCGATAAACAGGAGCGATCGCTGATACCCTGCCGAGTCATCCGCCACCAGGCCCGTATCCTTGGGGTCAAGCACCGTCAGGTGGTCTTTCTCTAGCTCGTAGATAAACTGCGATCGCTTGCCCTTGATAAAGTCGCTAATGCCTACTGCCTCAAAGACCTGGGCTCCACTCGATGCCCGCTTGGTAGAGCGCACCAACCATTCCGCATCACGCACAACAACACGGGCACCAGGGGCAAGAATGGACATAGGTCAGGGTTAAACTCAGTGGGCATAGGGGCTAGATGCCTGTGGCAGCTAGAGTTCCCAGTCCAACCTACTTCCCCTCACTAGAGGAATAAGGATAATTTTGTGCTCTGTTAAGGAAACGTCACCTTCTAAAAGGCCAGATGGCTGAACTGGATGGGGGCATGATGGACTCCAGCCGCTTGACTACTTATCTATTTGATGCGTTTTATTCAATGTCTCCTTGCTGTTCCTCGCCAGATCCTGCTGTAGTTCCTGGCGAATCAGGGCGAACCGCTGCACATCTGCTTGGGTTAGCCAGGACTCAATTTTGTAGAACGTTTGCCCACCCTGTCGGTGCGATCGCAACGTGAGAATCGTCTCTGGCAGGTGGTGGACATTGCCCTTGAACTCGATATTCAGATCGCGCCCCCGCTCCACAATCGTGTAGAACTGCTTGCCCTCGAACACCCGCTGCCCCCGGTGCTGCCCTTGGCAAAACCGCTCCAGCAGCAGCACCGCCGTTCCCGCAATCTGCTCCTGGGTCTTGCGGTCAACGGAGATAGGTGTTCTGGGTCGCGGCAGGTTCACGTCAGGTCATTGATAAAAGGATTGAGCCCCGCCATGATGGCGGCATCGTCGCCCAAGAACTCCCGCAGGGGCTGATCCACCGGCCCTGGGTCAGTCAGGGTTTTGATGGGTGCTGTTGGGGCAGATGCTATGGAGCTATTGGCCGATGGTAGATGTCGTGGGTATGGCTTAACCAGTGGGAGAGCTGTCTTGGGTAGCGTTATCGAATTATCAAAGGCTTCCAAATCCGGCAGAAACCGTTCCTTGATTTCTAGAATCTGAGTCGTCAACTGCTGAATTGATCGCACAGCCTGCCGCCGGATCTCATCCTTGGGGGCTTGAACCGCTGCCATCGCAAATGGCCCATAGCAGCCATTCAACGCTGCTCGCATACGGGCATGGAGGTCATGACGCGATCTCCCTCGGCAATAGCCAATCACTGCCACATCCAGCTCATCCCGGCTGGAGTATTGAATTCGGGCCTTTGTCTCTGACGTTTGGGTCATTCCTCTAATTCCTTATCTCGGTTGTCTTGGGATGGCCGTGCTGCTAGCGAGCCTGGGTTGGTTTGGCGCTGTACATAAACGTCTTGAACAGCCCATAGACATCGGCCCAGCGCACGCTGGTGATTAAGTCGGGTTCAGCTGTGCCTTCCTGGCCTCGCAGCACATCGGTCATTTCCTGTCTCAGGGCCTCGGCCCAGGTGATCTGCTGGGTAAGCCCACGCTGCTCGAAAAACTGTTCCAGCTCTGGCCGAATAAAGTAGGCAGCACCCCCGCCGACAATTACCTCTACTTCAGCCGAGGGCAGCCACTCCACCAAAAACTGGTTCACCCGATCCAGATAAAACTCCCGAGCATAGCTACAAGCCTTAGCCAGATCGAGGGCTTCCTTGCGGCCTGGGACGTGGAAGGTAGGATGCCCCTGCAAAACCGCTTCCAGTAGAGCTGGGTCATCCGGCGCGACCCCCGGCAGCTCGGTGGCACACTGCTTCAGGTATTCCACGAACCCTGGCCCCTGGGAGGTGCTGTTAGTTTCCTGGGGCGTGCTGCCCTTCTCGAAGGTGAGGATCGAGAGATTGCGGTGGCCAAACATGAGGACGACGACGGTGGAGTCGCGAATCCCTATCCCAGCTCTAGCCAGCTGCAACCCCTTGGCTAGGTAAAGCCCGGCCCCCTCTGGCTGCATCTCGATGCGCTCTAGCTGTCCAAACAAAGACCGGCCCCGAAAGCTGAAGTCTGAAATCGCTCCCAAAATCTGGGCTTTCAACTCCTTACGGTCTTGCCAATATTCTTCCAGCGGCAGCAACAGCCCCAGTTGAGCGGTGAACTCACAACCCGAGCTGTCGGAATCCTGAGCCACCAGAGTCTTCTCAGCGATGACGCCAAGGGTGGCCAGAATTTTGTAGACGGCGCGATCGCGCTTGGGCAGAGCCAGACCCGAGTCACCTTTTTGGGCGATCGCTAACGCCCCAATGGCATAGGCACTGTTGCCCACTATCACATAGGCACTGTCCTCCGGTTCCTGGCTGGTCAGCCCGCCCAGCATCAGCCGATCAAGCCGAGCCGGGTTCAAACGAGCTACTTGAGGGTCGAGGTGCAGTAGGTATGGCTGGCCCTGCCAGTAGAGGCACTTGGTGGCAGAACTGCCCATGTCGATGTAGGTCTGGATGATTTGGGTCATAGTTTGAATGCCAATGACAGCGTTTAATCAACATCCTGAAGAGCAAAGAGGGCCTTCAATTCTGTGGATGAATATCTGTATTCTGAATCGCCGGTTTTATTCACGACTTAATAACGACTGAATTGTCATCTTCAGCAAAATACATCATTGTTTTGATGGCCGATGAATTTCATTCACGACTTATTCACGGCTTGATAACGACTTGTCTAGCCAGGCTCTGACAGAGTTCTAGAATCACTGAGTCATTCACGGCTTATTCACGACTTGATAACGACTTATTCACGACTTGCTGGTTGAGGTCTTTCCATGAGAGACAAAATCAATCATTTAAGTGATGAATAAAAACAAACTTTGCAGCTCTCTAGGCTGAACAGAACCGGTATTTTCTGTGAGCTAAAACAGAGTTTATTGCCCCTTGTATCCTCCCCAGGGAGTGCCCCGGCAGAAGCCTGATGGGCTGCCCTGGGGGCTACGCCACTCCACTGCGTTTCGTTGCTCCGCGTTTCACACACCACGCCCAGCCCTGGGCCAGGGGGTTGCTGAAACCCCGCAATATCAGGGGTTCCAGGCATGGGAGCCAATGGCCAGTCGTTTACGAATCACTGACGAATTCACGGAAAAGCTCATGGGTAAAGGATTTAGCGTCTCGCTGCCTCTTGAAGAGGCGGCGATGGTCGAGAAAGAGGCCAATCGGCTGGGCCTGCCCGCCGCCAGCATCATTCGCCTGATGATGCGCGATGGTCAGCAGCGCCGCGAACTGGAGCGGCAGGTGGATGACCTGAAGGCTCGGATGGAGCTGCTACAAGTGCAGTTTCAGGGTCTCCAGATTTTGCTAGAGACCATCGCCCTGGAGCAGGCCAATGCTCGGGGGCCACAGGCGCTAGAGAATCGTAAGGCGCTGATTCAGGAAATCCGCAAGCGCCAAGGTTTGGTAGAGGGCTAGGAGGTCAGCCATGCTTAGCCTAACAGTGATCAGCGCCAACCAGGGCGAAACTTACTACACCGCCGAGAACTACTACACCAGCGAAGAGAACCAGGCCCACTCTGGTTGGTGGGGGCAGGGGGCTAAGAGCCTGGGGCTAGCGGGCCAGGTGCAGGGGGGCGACTTCAAAAACTTGCTCCATGGCTCCCATCCCCAAGGGCACCAAACCCTATCGGGTCGAGAGATTGACCCAGAGCGCCATCGGGCTGGGCTGGATTTGACCTTTAGTGCGCCCAAGAGCATCAGCCTGGCGGCTTTGGTCGGGGGGGATGAAGCGATAGAGCAGGCCCATCGCACAGCTGTCACTCGCACCCTGGCCATTATCGAGGAGCGTTATGCCCAAACACGAGTGCGGACGCCGGAGGGCAGGCAGGCAGTTGGCACCGGCAACCTAATCATCGCCCAGTTCCACCACGACACCTCCCGCGAGAAGGATCCGCAGATGCACACCCACTGCGTCATGATCAATGCCACGCAACTGGCCAATTGCCGCTGGCAGTCGCTGCACAATGACATCCTCTTCAAGCAGCAAAAGCTGTTGGGGATGATTTACCAAAACGAGCTAGCGGTGGAGGTGCAGCGCCTGGGCTATGGCATTGAGCCCAGGGCCAACGGCCAGTTTGAACTCCGGGGGTATCAAGCCGAAGACCTCCAGACCTTCTCTAAACGGCGGGAGCAGATTCTGGCGGCGGTGGAGGAGAACGCGACGGCCCAGGAGCGAGAGATGGCCACCCTGATGACCCGAGCCCCTAAGGGCAAAGAAATTCCCCGAGAAGAGCTGCGCACCTACTGGCAGCAGCAGGCCCAGGCGCTGAAGGTGGAACATCCTCAAGCCCAACTGATGGACTGGCAGAGCCAGCCGAAGCGAGCCACCCAAGCCGGGCTCACCCACTGCGCCGAGCGGGAGGCGGTGTTCCATCGCGAGCAGGTAGAGCGGTTTGTCCTGGAAAACCATCTGGGGCAGCAGTGCTTTGATGACGTACAGCAGACTTTGGACACCGATCCAGAGGTGATTCATACCCATGACAATCGGCTGACTACCCAGACAGCAGTGCTGCGGGAGTTGGAGACCATTCGCAGGGTATTGGATGGGCGGGGGGAGGTGGGGGCGATCGCCTCTCCAGACTTAGTGGCAGCACATCTGCGCGATCAGGGGCTGACCGAGGGCCAGGTGAAGGGCGTGATGTTGGCGGCTACAACCCGCGATCGCGTCATTGCCTGGCAAGGGGTGGCCGGGGCGGGGAAGAGCTATGCCCTGAACCAGTTTCGCCAGATTGCGGAGTCCCAGGGCTACACCGTCCGGGGCTTTGCCCCCAGTGCAGAAGCGGCGAAGTCGTTGGGCGACTCGGCCCAGATTCAGCCGGTGGAAACGGTGGCGGCGTTGCTGTGTGCTCAACCGGTGGTACCCAACCCGGCTCAGCCCGAGGTTTGGGTCGTAGACGAAGCGGGGCTCTTGAGTGCCAAGGATGCGCTGGCCCTGGTGACCAAGGCCCAGGCGGAGCAGGCCCGAGTGATTTTGGTGGGAGATATCCGGCAGCTGTCGGCGGTGGAGGCGGGGAACCCGTTCAAAAGTTTGCAGCAGGCGGGGATGGCGACGGCCTACCTCACCCAGTCCTTGCGGCAGAAAAATCAGCAGATCAAGGCGGGGGTAGACCTGATTGCCGCTGGGGAGATTGCGGCGGGGGTGCGACAGTTAAAGCCCTACATCCAGCAGGTGAGTAGTCAGGAGGCGAGGGCATCGGCGATCGCCCGCGACTATCTGGCCTTGGCTCCAGATGAGCGCCAGAAGACCCTGCTGTTGGCGGGCACGAACCAGGAGCGGCTCGCGATTACCCAGCTGGTGCGCGATGGTCTGAAGGCAGAAGGAACCCTCGGCCAGAGCATGACGATGAAGCGGCTGAAGGCAAGGGATTTGACGGAGACCCAGGCGAGCTATGCCCATCACTTTCAGCCGGGGAATGTGCTGATTCCCCAGGCCAGCTACAAGCGGCTGGGGTTGGAGAAGGGGCAGCGCTACGAGGTGCTGGCGACGGATAGTCACAGTAATGGGCTGACGCTGCGGGGGCAATCCGGGGCGGCGTTGCAGGTGGATCCAGCCCAGATCCGGCGGAAGTCGGTGTATGAGGTGGAGGAGATAGAGGTTGCAGTGGGCGATCGTCTGCGGTGGACGCGCAATGACCATGCCCTGGGGCGACGCAATGGCCAGGAGTTTGAGGTGGTGGGGCTAGAAGATGGGCAAGTGCTGATTCGCTGGGGGCGGGGAGAGGTGGGATCCTTCGAGAGTTCGGAGCTGGCGCATTTGGACTATGCGTTGGTTAGCACCACCTATGCGGCCCAGGGCAAGTCGGCGGAGCGGGTGATTGGGGCGTTGGATCGCTATGTGGGGCGGGAGAGCTTTTATGTGGCGGTGAGCCGGGTGAAGCACGACCTGAAGCTTTACGCATCAGAGGAGCTGGATGCTCTGGTTGAGCGAGCAAGAAAATCTAGGGCCAAGGAAAACCCCAGTGAATCTGGATGCAATCCCTTTGACCCAAACCAGTTCCCCTTCCAAAATCTCAATAGTGATAGGGGTTTTTGGGGACTTGCCGATCAAACTAGCTTTACGCCAACAAGGAGCCCCTCAAGAGGTGCGGAGAGAAATCAAAAAAATCTAGAGCGGTAGTCTATAAAGCCCTCCAGGAAAGGGTTCTGTCGATCATGAATGTTCTTGTAACCATGGCTTCTGCTATAGTTGCTTGCCTAAGAACCCATCTGATAACGAGGCCCGTGCCCGGAGCGAATCAGCGATAAGTCTGAGATAATCGCACCAGATGCTTGCCAGGATACCCCATGACTGATATCCAGAAGTTTGTGGTCAAAGATAACGACGGTGAAGAATACGAGTTCTATATTGAGCCGGGTGAGCTTGCTAATGTAGAACCTGATGGAGATGAAGGGTATCGAGACATCAGCTTACCTACCATCGACATGAAAAAAGTTCACAGCACCATCCGGGGCTATGCCAAGTACGCTATTGGGGCGTTTGTGAACTTCAGCCTGGCAGAAATTGAGGAGATGAACCTGGAGTTCAATCTAAAGATTGCGGGAAAGGCGGGAATGCCTGTCCTGGCTGAAGGATCGGCTGAGGGAACGTTCAAGATCCAGGTCAAGTGCAAGTTTCCTGCTGCGGAATCTAAAGAGTAACCTGCTGATACAGCCTCCTGAGCGTAATGAGGCTACTATCAGCTGAAGGGATTACCTAGCAGTTGCACCAGCAGGGCTATGGCAAAGTACGCGCTTGTCATCGGTCTAGACCGATACGATCACTTCGGCAACTTAAAAAGTGCGGCTAAGGATGCAGAGGCAGTTGCCCGGCTGCTAGAGCAACATCAGTACCGAGTGACGCGTCTGCCCAGGACGCTGGTCGGGGAAAATCAGTGGGTGATTACCCCTGATAAACCCCTCAGCCACACTGAACTTGGCAATGAACTGAAATCCTTCTTTCGGGAGCGAGCTAAGAACCAGGAGGCTATTTTCTACTTCGCCGGACATGGCTTCCGTGTGTCTGACGCGCTGACTGGAGAAGAGAGCGGATATCTAGCTACCTCTAACGCGAGCAAAGATGGGCAGAACGCAATTCCCTTTGCCTCGTTGAATAAGTTGATGGGCCAGGCGGAACTGAGCAGCTTGGTTGTGATGATGGACTGCTGCTACGCCGGTTCCTTGTTGGAAGAGCAGCGGAGCCTTTTACAACCCACTCAAACAATCCTCAGTCATAAGCAAAATTCTTGTCTAATTGCGGCCTGCCGAGATTTTGAACGGGCACGGGAGGGAAAAGACCATGGCATTTTTACCGCAGCCATCTTGAGAGGCTTATCTGCCGAAAATGCGGTGCAAGAGATGGTCACGAGTAATGACCTGTTTGGCTTTGTAGATCGGGAACTGAGAACTAGTGGGCAGGAGGTGATTCATGCGGGTATGGGTGGGGCGATCGCTCTGGTTCATTACCCCAAGCAATCAATCACACCTCCAGAGAAACCAGCCACATCGGCGCGAGTTTTTATCAGCTATCGCAGCCAACCGCCCGACAATGAGTTGGCTGAAAAGTTTTACCAGGCTCTCCAGGTAGAAGGTCATGAGGTCTTCATGGCAGCAGAGAGTATCCGATTGGGGGATAACTGGTCGCAGCGCGTTGATCGAGAGCTAGAGCAGTGCGATTACTTTTTACTTTTGCTGTCGGCTAAGTCAGCGACGAGCGAGATGGTGACGGAGGAAGTCCGACGGGCGAAGGAGCTGCGTGACACCCGTGACTCTGGGAGGCCAGGAATTCTTCCCATTCGAGTGGATTTTCCGCTGTCCTCTCCCCTGAACTACGACTTGCGGGGCTATCTCAACCGGATTCAGCAGCGAGAGTGGAAGTCTGACGAAGATACAGCTCAGATTTTGCAGGAAATTTTGGCCATTTTGGGTGATCGCAACACTTCCTTTCAGGAATCCGCAGCCTCAGAGACTACTACAGAGCCTCTGACCGAACAACCGAATGCCCCGCCATCACCTGTGGCTCCGCCAGAGCTACCAGGTGGACAGGTGGATCTAGCCTCTCTCTATTACTTAGAACGGCCACCGGTAGAAAAGAATTGCTATGAAACAGTACTGAAGCCAGGGGCGTTAATCCGGATCAAGGCTCCGCGTCAGATGGGTAAAACGTCTTTGATGTCCCGGATTTTGCGCTATGCGGAAGAGAGCGAGTATCTAACCGTGCCTCTCAGCTTCCAATTAGCGGATGCCGCTATCTTTTCAGATTTAGACAAGTTTCTGCGATGGTTTTGCGCCAGTGTGGGGCGGCGACTACGGTTGCCCAATAAGCTCAATGACTACTGGGACGAGATTTTTGGTAGTAAGGACAACTGTACGGCGTATCTGGAGGAGTATTTGCTACCGGAAATCTCTAAGCCTCTGGTGTTGGGCTTGGATGAAGTGGATATGGTATTTGAGTATCCCAACATTGCGGCTGATTTTATGGGGTTGTTACGGGCGTGGCACGAATCGGCTAAAACAAATGCTTTGTGGAAGAAGCTGAGGCTGGTAGTGGTTCACTCCACCGAAGTCTACATTCCAATGAATATCAACCAGTCGCCGTTTAACGTGGGTTTACCGATTGAGCTGTCGGAATTTCTGCCAGAGCAGGTTTTGGATCTGGCCCATAGGCACGGACTGAATTGGGATGAGGAAGCGATCAGCCGACTAATGAAAATGGTGGGGGGACATCCTTATTTAGTGCGAGTGGCACTATATCAAGTGGCGCGTGAGGAAACGACGTTGGATAAATTGCTCACCATCGCGCCAACAGAAGCTGGGCCGTATGGCGACCACTTGCGTCGCCATTGGTGGAATCTGGAGCAGCGAGAGGAGATGGCTGAGGCGACAAAGCGTGTAGTGGCTTCGGCTGGCCCTGTCCGACTAGAACCGATTCAGGCATTTCAGCTTCACAGCATGGGGATTGTACATTTGCGGGGCAATGAGGTCATTCCCCGGTGCGATCTGTATCGAAAATATTTCTCTGACCGACTCAATTTAGGGAGGGCCAGCTCATGAGCTATGACTATCAGGTTGGGGGTAGTCTACCCGCTGATGCACCAAGCTATGTAAAGCGGCAAGCGGATGATGAGCTGTACGAAAAGCTTAAAGCGGGGGAGTTTTGCTATGTGTTGAATTCTCGGCAGATGGGGAAATCTAGCCTACGAGTGCAAGTGATGCAGCGCCTAGAAGCGGAGGGAGTGTCCTGTACGGCGATTGACCTGACGCAGATTGGGGGAGATGAAAATGTCACGGCTGACCAATGGTATGCCGGTTTTGTCCGAAAGCTTTGGAATAGTTTTGACTTGACGACCCACGTTAACTTCCGTCAATGGTGGCGCGAGCGGGATGATATCTCCGCAGTACAGCGATTTGGCGAATTTATTGAAACGATTCTACTTGAAGAGCTTTCTCAGCCCGTCGCTATCTTCATTGATGAAGTGGATACCGTTCAGAGTCTATCCTTTTCCCTTGATGATTTCTTTACCCTGATTCGTGATTTTTATAATCAACGAGCTGACTTACCCAAATACAAACGATTGACCTTTTGCTTTCTCGGTGTTGCTACTCCCTCAGATTTGATTCGAGATAAGACTCGTACACCATTCAATATTGGCCACGCTATTTCTCTCCGGGGCTTTCAATTTAATGAGACAGAACCACTCATGGGAGGGCTAGAAGAAATTGCCGAGAACCCAGAAGCTGTTCTGCAGTCAATTCTTAGCTGGACGAACGGACAACCCTTCCTTACCCAGAAGATTTGCCGATTGGCTCAAACGCTGCGCACGATTCCTGCTGGTGAGGAAGAAACAGCAGTTTCACAGCTAGTGCAAGTTCGAATTATTGATAACTGGGAAGCGCAGGATGTACCAGAGCATTTAAGAACTATACGAGATCGTCTCTTCCGTGATGAGATGACTGTGGGAGAGCGGCTAGGTCTATATCAGCAAATTTTATCTGGGGAAACAGTTCTGGCAAGCAGTCGTCCCGAGCAAATTGAGCTGCGCCTCTCAGGCATCGTAATTGAGCATAATCGTACCCTACACCCTCACAACCGCATCTATGAAACAATTTTCTCCACAGCTTGGGTAACTGCGGCTTTTGCACGCCGGCGTCCCTATGCGGCGGATATCTATGCATGGTTGCAGAGCAAACCACGATCAGATGCTTACCTGCTGCGAGGAGCAAAGCTAGAGGCAGCATTGGAGTGGGCTGAGGCGCGAAGCCTTAGCAAGCAAGACTATCAGTATTTGGTGGAGAGCCAGAAGCTAGGGCTGCGGCAGGAACTGGAATATAGCCGAGCAGCCGTGATTCAGGTGAATGAAAAGCTAGCAGAGCGAAATCAGGCATTAGAACGCATTAATCAGCAGTTAGAAACAGCTCGACAGGAATTGAAGCGGGTCCGGCAACTTTTCCGCTGGGTAATTGGGGTGGGCCTTAGCCTATTGAGTGTATTAGCTTTCGGGGCATGGAGAGCAGTGGATTTACGAGCGGAGGCCATTGAGGCAAGGGAGCAGGCGGTTGAAGAGAAAAAGGATGCTGTAGCTGACCTGCAAGAAACGGAATTAAAAAATGTAGAGTTAGAAGACAAGAACAATAGCCTAGAAAACGGCAACCGGACGTTAACGAAAGAAAACACTACCCTTGAAGCAGTAGTAGCAAAATCCCAGCAAACCCTAAATTATACTCAACAAAATTTAACGGGAACCCAATTAGCACTAGAACTTGCGGAAACAATTTTACAGAGTACAAAGCAAGAGGTTGAAATTACTACAAAGGAGGCGGGGGAGCAACGTGATAGAGCTAATCAAGAGCAAGCTAGAGCTAATCAAGAGCAGGCTAGAGCTGAGCAGCAACGGCGGAACTTACAAGATGTCTTTCCAGTTACTGAAGCTGTATTGAAGTTTGCCAACGAGGAAACTCGCAATGATGCTCTTGCGCAGCTTTCCAAGATTTTGGATGAAAATCCTGAGAATTCGGCTGTTTGGATTGTACGAGGTGAATTTCTGAATCAGATTGGAAAGCATGAAGAAGCCCTAGAGCATTTTGAGCAAGTTACGTCTTCATTAGAGCCACATAACTTTTTAGCTCATTTTGGAAGAGGCAATGCTTTAGCAGCTCTAGGCAGTGTAGACAAAGCAATCCAAGCTTACGACTATACTATTGAGCTCAACGAGGAATATTATCAGGCTTGGACAAACAAAGGCAATGTTTTACTGGAGGCTAATAAATTTGATGAATCCCTTATATCCTACTCTAAAGCATTAGAGATAAATCCAGATTATTTGCCTGCTTTAGAAAACCTCAAAAGCACTCTTAGCAATCTTCTTACAGCGGGCGAAGAAGGGTTTTCTCTTTCTATCATTTCTACATTTGATATTACCGCCATTAGTGGAGGCACAAGAAGCAGTCAGAATTTGCGACCATCAGGCGACACTGATATTTTCGATGAGGAAATTAATCAGTTAGTTCTTAATATTACAGAGCAAATACTCAAAATAAATCCAAACGATGTAGATTTACTAACCTATAGAGGTTTAGCTCTACTGGAGAAAGGAGAATGGGAAAATGCAATTGTCCATATTGAATCTGCGGTGGCACTGAGTCCTGATAAAGTAAATCCCTATGCTTATATTGGTCAAGCAATTGCTCAATCGAGGCTTGGCCGGACTCAAGAAGCAATTTCATCTATTGAACAAGCTTTATCTATTGATCCAAATTCTCACGGAATAGTCGCTCTAAATCCCGACAGATTCTATTCTTATGCTTATATTGCAAGAGGGATAACAGAGTTATTTTTAAGTAATTTTGAAGAAGCAATTTCTGAGATTGAAAAGGCGATTGCATTAAGCTCAGATGATACAAGAATGGCTGTGCAAGCTTATGTGCTGCAAGGCTTAATATATATTGAATCTGGTCAGCCTGAAGAAGCAATTTCAGTATTTGATCAAGCAATTGCCACTGCTCCTGACAATGTCGATGTCATTTCTCTTTCCTATATTGGTCGTGGGAATGCTCTAGGTAGATTGGGTCGATTTGAAGAAGCAATTTCAGAGTATGACCAGGCAGTCAACCTCAACCCCAATTACTCCCTGGCTCATCACAATCGAGGAGAGACTCTGCGAGAACTAGGTCGGTTATCAAAAGCCCTTGAAGCATTTGATCGCGCTATTCAAGTCAACCAAGATTGGGGTGCTGTAAACATTGCCAGCGCTTATAACTATCGAGCAGCGATTTATATGCAGCTGGGTCAATACCCAGAAGCAATTGCCGAGGTTGATCAGGCGATTGCCCTAAGTTCAGATGCTCCAAATGAGACTGCCCAAGCTTATATACTGCGGGGCTTTATACATCTTGCATCTGGTCAGCCTGAAGAGGCGTTTTCAACATTTGATCAAGCAATTGCCATTGCCCCTGAAAATATTGATGTTGCTCCTACTGCCTATCTTGGTCGTGGGAACACTTTAAGTAGATTGGGTCGGTTTGAAGAAGCAATTTCAGAGTATGACCGGGCAATCAACCTCAACCCCAATTACTCCCTTGCTTATCACAATCGAGGTGAGGCTCTGCGAACACTAGGTCAACTACCAGAAGCCCTTGAAGCATTTGATCGCGCTATTCAGGTTAACCAAGATTGGGGTGCTGTAAACATTGCCAGTGCCTATAATTATCAAGCATTGATTTATAATCAGCTGGGTCAATACCCAGAAGCCACTGTCGCGATTGATCAAGTAATTGTCTTCAGCGCAGATGATCCAAATACGACTGCACAAGCTTATCTGCTTCGAGGCTTTATATATCTTGCATCTGGTCAGCCGGAAGAGGCATTTTCAGCATTTAATCAAGCAATTGCCATTGCCCCTGAAAACATCGACGTTGCTCCTACTGCCTATGTTGGTCGTGGAAATGTTCTAGGCAGATTAGGTCGGTTTGAAGAAACAATTTCAGAGTATGACCGGGCAGTCAACCTCAACCCCAATTACTCTCTTGCCTATCACAATCGAGGAGAGGCTCTGCGAACACTAGGTCGACTACCAGAAGCCCTTGAAGCATTTGATCGCGCTATTCAGGTTAACCAAGATTGGGGTGCTGTAAACATTGCCAGTGCCTATAACTATCAAGCATTGATTTATAATCAGCTGGGTCAATACCCAGAAGCAACTGCCGCGATTGATCAAGTAATTGTCTTCAGCGCAGATGATCCAAATACGGCTGCACAAGCTTATCTGCTTCGAGGCTTTATATATCTTGCATCTGGTCAGCCGGAAGAGGCATTTTCAGCATTTGATCAAGCAATTGCCATTGCCCCTGAAAATATTGATGTTGCTCTTACTGCCTATCTTGGTCGTGGGAACACTCTAAGTAGACTGAGTCGGTTTGAAGAAGCAATTTCAGAGTATGACCAGGCAATCAATCTTAAACCTAATTACTCCCTTGCTCATCACAATCGAGGCGAGGCTCTGCGAACACTGGGTCGGCTATCAGAAGCACTTGAAGCATTTGATCGCTCCATTCAGGTCAACCAAGATTGGGGTGCTGTAAACATTACCAGTGCCTATAACTATCAAGCATTGATTTATAGTCAGCTAGGTCAATACCCAGAAGCAACTGCCGCGATTGATCAAGTAATTGCCTTGAGCGCAGATGATCCAAATATGGCTGCACAAGCTTATGTGCGTCGAGGCTTCATACATCTTGAATCTGGTAAGTATGAAGAGGCATTTTCAGCATTTGATCAAGCAGTTGCCATTACCCCTGAAAATGTCAGTGTTATTTCTCAGATTTATGTTGGTCGTGGGAATATTCTAGGTAGATTAGGTCATTTTGAAGAAGCAATTTCAGAGTATGACCAGGCAATCAACCTCACACCCAACTATTCTGGTGCTTATTTTCGGCGAGGAGAGGCTTACAGAGAAATGAATAATTGGGAAGCTGCCTCTGAAAGCTTTACTCAAGCTATTCAAACCAACCAAAACTGGGGAAGCATTGATCTTGAGATGGCATATACTCAGCGCGGAGCTGTCTATGTTGAATTAGGTCAGTTCCAGAAAGCAATCTCTGATTATTCTCAAGCAATAGTGCTCAATCCTGAGAACCCTCTAGCTTACGGTTATCGTGGTCAAGCCTATCGATTCATTAGTCGTTTTGAAGACGCGATCACAGACCTTACTTATGCTTTAAACCTAGCTCCTAATACAGCTTGGATACAAGAAGAATTAGAAAAAGTGCGTCAAAGAGTCAGTGATTAGTCAACTCTATAAAATCAAATCTTAGCGAGGATATATGGCAGTTCTCATTAGAATAAGGAACGCCACCAGCTGCCGGGAGAGGTGCGCTCGGCAAATGCATGCTGTAAGAGTGGGCATTGGCTAAGCCAATCGGCGATCCGCTGGTCACAGACCTGCTGGGACTCAAACTGCTTCACATCCACATCAGTCCAAACCAGATTGTGCCAACCGCCTAGGGTGCCAACCCTACCAGCGGTGTTGGCACCCTGGCCTGAATCTCTGTCTGAGTCGGCATCCGAGCCTGGTACTGAGTATGCTGAATCAGATGGAGAATCCCCCCAGTCATTTAAATAGCTGGGGTTCTTGCCGGTGAAGGCGGCTACCAGAGCCCCGTCTTTGTCGCGTTTCAGGCTGCCATCCCGGTTGCGGGCCGGGTAGCGCGTCGGGTCTTAGGCTGGGGCCACGGGCAGCGGTGGCAGTCCTTGCTCCCGGAGCCAATCAAACGTGGTGCAAAGGGCTGAGTTCATCGGCTTGGCCCGCTGGGGTTTGAAAGATCCATTCCATAGGGTGGACAGCGCCCGTGACCAACTCCAGACGGTTGACCGTAATCTGCTGGTTCACCAGGGCATAGACCAATACCCCATCCCAAAACATCTCCAGGCGCTCGGGTTCGCGCTCCGCCGTCCACTCCACATCGAGCTGCATTTCGTTGCCATCCACATGCACAGCCTTTTGCCCATCGCACAAAATCACGATGGACTGGGGACGGTAGTCGGCGGGCAAGGGGGCTAGGGTCATCATCGTTCAAGTCCTGCTGAGGTTGGAGTGGGAACACGGTCTGATTCTAGGCGCTGCACAAATCGCTGAAACCGCTGGCAGTCTTCAGCCGTCACCACTGTGCGCTGAATTTTTCCCTGGGCCATTTCTAAAATAGTTTGGGGTTGAGGCGTCACTCGGCGGACAGTCAGCCGGTCGGCGGTCTGCTTCAGTTCATAGACTTTGCCGCGAAACTGGGTATGGGGGCCTCGGGTCTGCCCGATCACCGACAAGATTTTTTGGGATGCTTGGGCCACGTATTCTCCCCGCTGCTGCAACGCCTGATATTGAGCCAGATCTTGAGCCATCGCTTTCTGTAGGTTTGGCGCAAGGCCAAAACCATCGCCATTGGCTTGTTTGGCTGAAAGGCCTAACTGCTTGATCTGTTCTAGGTGCAGCGGGTCGTGGCCCAAGTCACGGGCCGCGCGGTACCAGTCCCGCAAAGTCTCTAAGGCTTGCCCTGGAAAGGGTTCTGGTGCCTTGGGCGCTGCATCGTTGGCCTGTTGCCCCTGGTCAGCTACTTCTGGAACCGTGGGGCTAGACAACGGGGGTATCGGCGGATCTGCGGTCACCTCTGACAATGGCGCAGTTGGTTGAAGGTCTTTCACTAGAGCAGTCCAGGCTGGATCGGCAGTCTGGCGCTCCTTATGTCCATTTTGTGGTGCCCCATTGAACTGGTCGAGATCAAACAGATTTTGTATCTGAAATTCAGGCTCCTTAGACGCTGGTGCTGGGGTCTCGGGTTGGGGAATCGGTTCAACAGGAGCTTGGGTTGGTTCTTCTAGGGCTGTTGGTTCGGGGGGATGATGGGGGTGGATGGCGATCGCCCCCTCCAACTCTGCAATCACCACCTCCCCCTGCTGGGTCAGCTTATCCAAGTATTTGTGCAGACTCCCCACCGGAAACCCCGCCACCGGCACCCGCCCGAGTTCCTTCACCCCAGACTCCATGCTGGTGCCAATCATCTCCAGATGCTCGATCAAGGGCCGAGCGCCTTCAAAAAAGGCCTCATAGAACCGCTGATCCGGCGACTGCACCAGCACGATCGCATCGGGGTACTGGTCTTTCACCTCCAGATACTGCCGTATATCACTCGGCATCTGCGATCGCTCATCCTCCGATTCCTGCGGGGTCACCATCTCCACTTCGGGTGCTGCCTGAGCCTGAAGCTGGACATGAGCAGCTTCTGCAAACCCCTGCTGCACAATGTTTTTGGAGAAGACTTGGGCAAAAGCGCGATCAGGTAGCCGCGACTCCCCACCGCGCAGGCTCTGTACCGCTGTCTCCTTAAACTCGATATGCCCCTCGCCCCGCACCCGAAACACCATCTCCGAGTCGATGAACATATCGCCGTTCTGAGTCAGGTAATGGGTCAAATACAGCTCATCCCCCTGTCGCTCCACCACCAGCGGAATGAAGGGCTCATTCTCAATCCGCTGGTGAAAGTCTTGGGAGGCCATCACATCTTGCTCAATCCCGGCATTCCTCAAAAACCGTAGAATCCGTTTCTCCAGTTGACCCATCGGGGGGTGATTGGGTGCGGGTGGGGACACCGGAGTTTCGACCGCAGGTCTTTCCACGGCTGGCTCGGATCTGGGCTGATTTGCAGATGCAACCGGCTGAGAAACAATCGGGGGTTTAACCGCTTCCACCTCCACCTTCTCCAACGTCGGCAACGACACCCCCATCAACTGCCGCGCCACCTCCTTAAACTCAAACGCCGCCAGGGTATAGTTCCGCTGGTGCATCACCACCCCCAGCACCCGCTCCAGCCGTTCTGGGGGAATGACCACTTCCATGCGATCGGCCACGGAATAAAAATCCGATCCCGCCGCCGCAATCAAGTCTTCATCCAAGTAGTACCGCCCGCCCGACTCTTTCGACTTCGGCGCTTGTAGGATAAACCCCTCCCCCGCCTGCTGGGGCTTTAGCAGCAACAACTCATCGAGGGTTTTCACCGTCCCCTGCCGATTCGTCAGCTCCGTTAGAAACCTAAACACTTGCTGTGGTTCTTTGAACGCCACCGGCTCCTTGGTCAGTTCAGACTCAATATCAAAGCCCTTGGGCATAATCAGCCCTTGGCAGACCTCGCCCCGATAGTCGGTATAGTTCACTAATTTCCCGTTGGAATACTTTTCAAACGCCTTGATCAAGTTCCCCGTGAAGATCTGCCGGTTGACCCGCCCCGCCTCTTGCTGCATGTCGAACAGCGAGTAGACGCTATTGCCAAACCAATCTTCGGTTTGCACCGTGGCATCAAGCGCTCCGCTCCGCCCTGTGTTGAACTTCGACAGCGGCACCGTAATCTGCCGGGCTGAGTCTGCCACCAAAATCCTCAACTTCCAGCGGTTCGGTGCCGCCGGGCTCCCTGACCGCTTTTTGGCATCGGCCCCTGCCACCACCCCATAGAGAATGGTCTTGCTAGCTGGTGTCACCAGCCGCAGCGGTGTCCCTGGGACGAACTGTTCTAGCACTGTAGAGACATGCGTGAGCTGCTGCTCAATGCGGTCATTTAGCTTCTCAATCGCCTTGCTATCTTGCTTTTGGGCCACTGCCGCCTGCCGATACTGGTTCGTCTGCGTTTCCAACTCGGTAATTGTCGCTGCCGTCTGTTGACGGGCTGTTGCCGCCAGAGCATCCGAGTCGTGAGTCTTCACCGACGTCACCTCCGCCAACCCCACCGACTCCCGCACCACATCGATCGCCTGGAGCTGGGTCAGCGGCTTGCTCTCACTCTTCGCCTCCACCAACTCCAGATACACTGGCCCCGTAAACTCGCTGGCTGTCTCGCTGTCATCGGCCATCACCTCCATCCGAGCCAGCGGCCTGGCCTCCAAATCCAGCTGATCCGCTTCCAGAATGTTCTCCCCCATCGCCCTGGCCTGATCTACCATGTCGCGGTACTCCGACTCAATCAGGCTGTAGACCGCTTCTTGTTCAGCAATGGGCAACAGCGGAATCCGCCCTGTCACCTTCTTGATCAGGGCAATATCCGAGGCATCGTTCCCGGTTTGAGCAGCGGGGAAATCTAGCTTGGCATTGAGGTCTGGGTCATCCGCCAGCAGTTCCGTCACCACCTGCTCCCCGTAGGGGTTCATGAAATCTACGACGGTGTTCAGCGAGATATCCGTTTCCCGTGCCGCTGTGGTGTTGGCATTCAGGCTCGCCATCTTGCGACAGAGGATTGCCCCCGGTCGCTTTTCGGCTGGAAGATCTCCCATCAGCAGCGTGTAAGCAGGCAGCGCCACCTGTCCGGTGCGATGCACCCGCCCCAACATCTGCATGAACACGTTAATGTCTCGTTCCGACTGGGCCACAATCATGTGGCGAGGCCGCTGGTCAGCAAACTTCTCTGAGGCATGGAGCGAAATCCCGGTCGAACCCGAGCAGTTGAGCAGAATGACATCCGCATCACCCGCATTAAACTGGGCCACGGCATCGATCTTGCCCTTGGCCTTCTTTTCCTCCCCCAGTCGAACCTTGTAGGCCATGGTGCCATCGGCCCCATACTCGATGCCCGCCGTCCGCCCGGTGACTTCGGTAACCCGGTAGCCCGCCCGCTCCAGTTGCTGCTCAATATAGTCAATCGGGCTGATGGGAATGCCGGTGAAGTCACTCTCGCGAATACAGTCCAGCGCTTCTTCATAGGCCAGAACGGCATCGCCGCCTAATTGCTCATCGCTGAGTCGCAGCCGAGTGGAGTGGCCCTGGTAGTCTGTCACCACCACGTCCCTAGATCGCTCCAGATACCGCTCCAGCAGATCCCCAAAGGACAAGTTCATTGCATCCCCAGGGCTCAAATCTTGGGACTCCGCATGGGCCTGGATGAAGCTGCCCATGGTGTTGGCTACCGTAATCACAGGCTTTTCGCCCCTCTGGAGGGCCGCAATGGCTTCCTCCACCGTCGCATCCGCCTTTTGGGCCAACAGACCCTGCTCAATGCAGTTGTGCATCAACGAGGTGAAGTTGGTACTCCTGGCTCCCACCTCGCCAATCGCCCCATCCTGCCCCAAGGCCTTCGCTTCCGCCTTCGCCTCATTACTGATCGCTTTCACCGCCTTCTGCTTGGCCCGGTCAAAATCCTTAATGGCCCGCATCGCCGCCGAGAAGTCGTCCGCTACCTCCCGATCCACCGGCACCGTCTTGGCTTGAAACGAAATGCCCTCATAGGAGCGCTCGCGGCGCAGCATCTGCCCGGAGGCGACAAACTTGCTGGCGACAATCTGCTGAAGCGGCACTCCACCCCGCGTCAAGATATTCTCCAGCGCCGTCATGCTGCTCACGCCCAGCCGCAGGTCAGTGCGCCGAGCATAGAGATCCATCACATCGGCCCGTTTGGCATAGGTCGCCGACGAGTAAAACACTCCCGAAGACAGGTCGATCAACTCTCGCACAAAATCCGCCCGATCCGGTGGCCCCGCTTCTTTCCATCCCCCTTTACTGCCCCCTGCCTGGTGGGCCTCGTCCAGAATCAAGATGGCATTTGGAGCCATCCGTCTCAGGAACGTGCGCCGTAACGGTTCCTTCTTTCCTACGGTCTGAAGCTGGCTGTAGGTGGTGAACACCGCGCTGTAGCGGCCCAGGTTCCCCCGCTGAATCATCGCCTGCATTTCCGCCTTCTGCTTGGCGGCCCCGGCAGTTTTCAGCGCCGCACCATTGGCTAGCGGAATCTCAGTACCGCTATCGGTAATGAAGGGCGAAAACCGCCGCATCCCGATATCCCCTACATCGCGCATCATGTCGGCATAGAGGGGTTTGTCCTTAGTTATGAATAGGGCGATCTTAGCCTGCTGCTGGGCATAGCGCATGATGCTGGCACAGATGCGGCCCTTGCCAATGCCGGTCTGGTCGCCCGTGATGAACCCGGCCCCCCGCTCGATATTGCTGATCGCCAGGGCCGAGGCATCGACCTGCTCAGCGCTGAAGTAGCCGTGGAGTTCAGAAACAGAACCATAACCCAGTCGGGTGGCCAGGTACTCATCAATGTCGCCGTGGTGCTGCTCAAAGCACTCCAGTGCCTGCTGGGCCGCACTGGCCATGTTGAAGGGAATCAGGGTTTGAGTCGAAAAGCCTTTGCTTTTGGGCACATAGGCCACCTGCCGGGGCTGGACATCATAGGTGTCTGCCGACGGGGCCACAGCCTCGCCGGTTGAAAGAGGAGTATTCATAATCAGGTCTGGGTGCAGGGCTACAGGCTCAGTTCGTTCAGCCACGCCTCTAGCGTGGTTTCGTCGTGCAGGCTCAGCCAGTCCAGGTAATCTGGATAGCTGGGGGTTACGGGCGTTACCGGAAAGATCCCCCCGTAGTGGCCCAGTCGTTCCTGAAACCGCCAATTGCTCCGAATCAAGGTTTCCGCCCACTGCTGCCGCCAATACTCCAGAGCCAAGTCCGGCTCCTCGTCCGGCTCCAGTATCGGAATCTCCTGAGCCCAGTCCAATTCGCTGAGGGTCGTGGCCAGCCCTTGTTGCGTCTCGATTTGGGAGGTTTCCGAGACGGAGGCCTGAATCATTCTGTCCAGTCGAGTTTGCATCAACTGCAGGTAAGTGGCTTCGCTCAGTTGCTCTAGCGCTGGTGGCACCTTGACGATGAATAGCGTTCCCAGGCCCTCCAGCGTCCAGAGATTGGGAAAGCTGGGGTACTTGCTGGTCATGAACGGGTACGTCCAGGGAGATACGGGCGTGGTGGATAGGTTCATGGGGAATCAACTCCTTAAGTTCAGCAAACGACTTGTAGATAATCGGGACATCAGCGGCAGGTAACGGACGTTCAGACCGTCCTCGACCTTCAATCACAATCAAATCAATCGGAAAACCCGCACCCTGTTTGCGGTACAGGTCACCCCAAATGGAAATGTGTTGGGTAACGGCGTACTGCTGATATAGGGCATAAAAGAAGCCTCGACTTTCCAGGCTGTTGTAGCGCTCAGACCGCAGCTCTGCGTCTACCCCCAGCTTGCCGCCCAGAATTAGCACGGCGCGACCATCGTCCTTCATCGCCCCTAGAGCTTGGAACGAGATCGCCTGATCAATCTGGGTCGTCCCCCGCAGGTTGCCGGGCAACTTGAACCGCTTGCGCTGCCCCTGTGCATCTCGCACCGCGCCAAAGGGAGGGTTAGCAATCACCACGTTATGCAGACGTTCCGGCTGATACTCCGCTGCGTCATGCTCCGTGACGGTGTAGCCTTGAACCCGCAAGTCAGCGGCGCGGTCTGGATTGAGTTCATTGACGCTTACTTGAGTGGGGTCAGTTCCCACCAGCAATGCGCCATGCCCGGCGGAGGGTTCGTAGACAGTGGTCTCTGGGGTAATGCCCGCCAAGGTAGAAGCTAAAAATGCGATGGGAATGGGCGTGCTGTAGGCCTGCTGCAACACGCTGGTGGAGGAACGAACATTCAGGGCTGGCTGGCGGTTGTGCAATTCGACCAGCCGCTCATAGGCGTCGCGGGGGGTAGGCGAGGCTTGAAGAATCCCCTGGGCTGCTCGCACCACCGCCCCCTCCACCGCTTCATCCACCTGCTTCGCCAGCGCCGTGCCGGGTTTGACCGGCGTGCCCAACACCAGCGCCGCCTGTTGTCGGGCGGTGGTGATCGTCGTAAACCCTTCACCGCCCAAGAAATGGGCAGTGAAGTGGTTCACCATCTGCTGTTGGGCGTCTTCTACCATTCCTACTCACCCATGGCCATGCCCACGGCGCGGCTGCGTTGTCGGCTGTTCAGGGGTGTCACTGTCGCCGGTTGATGCCGCTGCAAATCCTGGCTGAGTTCCCGGTCAATGAACCGGAAATAAGCAACATCCTTAGAAGTGAGATCAGACTTGATTTTGCCGTTGTCGATGCTGAGAATCTGACCTCGCTCTCCCGCCTGAATTTTCAGGCTATTGGGGGTCTCCTCAATCCGGTACTGGCTGCCCCCTTGGAAGACCCGCTTGCCCTGCACGTTGGGGCGACTGCCGGTGACATCGAGCAGTTTGCGGGCGGTTTTCGCCAGGGCCAGGGCGGTGAGATCGCGGGTGATGCCCCTGTCCCCGGCTGGTGCAAGGTTGCCCAACTGTCGCACCCGCATAGGAGGCTCTGGTGACAACCCATCCACTCCCTGGATCTGAATCTGCTGGCGGGCTTTCATGAAGTCGGCCTCTTGGGAGGCCACCATATCGTTTTTGAGGATGTCCAATCCCCATCGAGTTTTGCGAGCCGTCATCAGTTCAATGCCTTCGCGGTCTGAGACGGTGACCATGCGGCCCTTAGAGCTGACCACGTAGTTCTCAGCCACATAGAAGCCTCGACCAGGGCTGTAGGCGGTACCGTACTTTTGGAGCAAATCCACCGCTGTGGAGGCGACCTGCCGACTGCGGATATTCGCCGCCAGAGCCACCACCCGTTCAGTCAACTGCTGGGACGATCGCCGCATCACCTGAGTGGTCTGCTGCATCCATTTCTGGGTGGCTTTTTCGACCACCTGCTGGTTCTGGCGCTCCATTACGTTGAGGATGGAGACCACCCTAGGGGAGGCCATGGCCAGAGGCTGAGCCGCAACTCGGGTAGGTGCAGGCTGGTTAGCGGTTGGTTGTTGCTCTGGTTCTACAGCCGTTACAAGGGCCGGGTTTTCCTTAGGCTCAGGTTCTATAGTGGCCTCTGCTGAGGACACAGGCGACGGCATAGAGGGCACAGTCTCATCCGCCAACTTGGGATCTGCTGCTGTTGACGCCTCCCGGACGCCTCTAGGGGAAGAAACGCTCGCCTGATCCAGTTGATCAGGCTCTAGCCGGTTGGTTTCAACCGCCCCTTTGCTCATCCGATAAACCAGCTCATCTCCAGCTTTGATATTGATTGTCCCTTTGGCTCCGGAAGTTGCCTCAGCGCCCGGCTGCGGAGGCGCATCTACTGCGGCCTGGAGCAGCTTTAGCGTATTGGCATTGAGCTTGTTGACGGGGTCTTTATCGGCATAGCCCTCGCGGTAGACAATCTCGCGGCCCATTTTGATTTCGATGGGCTCGGCGACGGCTTGAGGCAGATCTACAGCATCCTCAGACTGAGCATCCTGTGCTTCAGTTTCCGGGTCTTGCTCCTTCTGTCGAGCCGCCTGTAGCCGCTCGCGCAGCATCTGGATAAAGGCATGTACTGCCTCGGCAGTCGATTGAGCCGTGGCCGCTGCCATTTCGCTAGAGGCCAGGGTAGTGTGAGCATAATCCTGCTCGATTTGTTTCGCTTCTCCGGGATTCACTACGGCTTGCATGGTTCCTCCTTTAAGGGGTCTAGGCCTTCTAACTCCATCAGGGGCATGATTTTGATGCGGTTAATCACCTCCAGGCCTTGAACCGAAAAGTAGGCAGTGTCGCCATCGATCAGCCACTCCACCAGCGTTGGCGTATAGTCGATATCCACATCGGCGCACTGGGCATGAATCCGGCCATCCCGCCAGTGAAACACCGTCACATCGTCGTACAGCAACTCAATCTCGCGGGGCACGTAGTCAGCGCCCAAGGGCGGCTGATCTAGCACCAACGCCAGATCAGCGGCGATGTTGGGGTAAGCCAGTAGGGCGGTAACCGTATCCACGGGCAGCTTGGCTCGCAGAGTTTGGGCCAGCATGAGATCGGGGGATTGAATCGTTGTCGTCATCGGAGGTCTCCTAAAGCAAACTGCTGTATTTATCGATCAGGCCAGCGGGGTCAGGGTAGGCCGAGTTGACCGGGGCTTGAGGCTCGGGCAGCATCGCTTCCACCATCTGTCGCCGCTTTTCTAAATCAGCGGCAGTGGGCATCCGCTGCGGGCTGCGGCGCACGAGGCGAGCGTGGATCTTGGCCCACAGGGCTTTACTCCCCTCGCTGGCTTGAACATCAGCCTTGGGAATTTTGATTGCCTGCTGGATAGGAATCGCGGCTTCTCCTCGGGAGGTAAAACCGGGGTTGATCAAGATGCATTTACCTGGTGGCAGGCGTAAAAATTGGCTGGGTTCAAATAGCTTGCGGGTACGTTCCTGGTCGGAGATGGTGGTGCTGGACTTACCGCCGCCGCGATTGCGGGATTTTTGCTTGTGCTGAATTTCCTCATCCCCCAGAAAGTCTGAGAACATGCGGGCCGCTTCGTATTCCTGGGGGTTGAAGACCGCTTTGGTAGCACAGGCCCCCAAGATGGCGCGGGCCAGCTCGCGACCGTAGGTTTTCTCTAGCTGCACCAGGTTTTGAAAGCCAAGGATGACCGCTAGACCGTCCTCCCGGTTTTCGTTCAGCCACTGCACCAGGGTGGGTAAGTAAAGGGTGGGCAACTCGTCAATCGCGACAACTAACGGATCTTGCCGACGCTGGGCCACATTGCGGGTGACCAGCATGTGCAGCACCGTGGCTACTAGCGGCCCCACCACATCCCGCCGCTCTCGATCCATCCCCAGAATCAGCAGCTGTTTGCCGGTTAAATCGAGAGGGATAGAGGTTTGACCACAGAACGCCCCCAATACCCCTTCTTTCATAAAGCGGGTAAAGGTCTCGCTGGCGCTGCCCACAATGCCGCTGGCGGTTTTCTCGGCATCTTTCACCCCAATCAACTGGTTAAAGGAGACTCGAATCCAGCTGTTCATGCCGTGAGCCGCCGCTACCCGATTGCCCAAATTGGTCAGCCCCAGCACCGCCTGGGCGGTCATGATGTCGGGGTGCTGGGTGGATTTGGCCAGCATCAACAGGGCTTCTGTCAGCTGATCACCAGCGGCGGCAAAGAATCCGTCTTCGCTGCTCTGGGTCATCAGCCGAAAGTTTTTGTTCAGCACCGTGGCGATTTGCCGCGCCATCTCGGCATCGGATTCGCTGCGGAGGAAGTCAATGGGGTTGCACACCTCGGATTCAGGAAAGCCAGGGGCCAGCACGCGCACGTCATAGCCCAGCTTGGCGGCATAGGCGGCATGTCGAGCACTTTGGGTCGGATACTTGAAGTCGTACATCGCTACCGGTAGACCCTGGTCAAGGGCGGAGCGAATCAGCGGGTCGATGATGCTGAAGGTTTTCCCAGAACCTGGCCCTCCACAAACAGCGATGCCCCGCTGAAGGTCGGGCAAATAGAGAGACCGAGCATCTTGCTTGCGGGTGGGCTTGCCAATGTAGAGAGAAACCGCGTTGCGTTTGCGCTCCTGAATCTGTCGTACCGCACGCTTGCGGGCAGCGGCTTTCTCGGGGCTGCCACCAAAGCGGCTGGTGGCGAGCTTCCCTTTCTTGCCTTGGCTCATTAGCGAGAAGGCGGCAATCAGCACAGCACAGCCGAGCAGGGTGAGCCCCTGGCGGGACTGGAGTGAGGTCACCAGCTGGGAGATGGATTGAGTAGAGGTGGAATCCACCTGCCCCAACAGAGATGGTTGTTCGGTGGTGTAACGCATCAGCGCAGCACCTCATAGCTGTTGGGCGGTAGCTCAATACCCAGTTGCTCTAGCGCCCAGAGGTATTCTTCAGGAAACTGACTGCGGGTACCGTCGGGGGCTGCCATCAGATACTCGGTCAACTGCTGCTGATAGGCGTCGCGCCCACCCTGTTCTTGCATCACTTGGGTGTAGCGCTGGAGGGCTAACTCGCGGGCCAGGTTCAGCGGGATATAGTGACTCAGCACCGGGTCATCCTCCGGTAGCAGCGATCGGCAGGCGGCTTGAGCATCCAGGTAAATCAGCACTTCCTGGTAGGTCTCGCCTTCACCGGCCCCGATTAGGAAGTAGCTGCCGGAGGCTGTTTCAACTCGGCCCCAGAGTTTTGTGATCTGGGTCTGGGGCGGCAGGCAGTCGTAGACCGCCTCTGGAACGGGGTCTGACGCCCGAGCCAGATTCAGGCCCACAACAGAGATTAGACCGACCAGCAGCAGACAGATGCCTGCTAAACCAGCGAAGACAGTGCGGTTAAGTCTCATCGCTAAACTCCTTAACTGAGATAGTTCATAGGGTTCTGGGGCTGACCGTTCTGGCGTACCTCAAAGTGCAAATGCGGCCCCGTTGACCAACCCGTACTGTTGGCGCGACCGACCGGATCGCCTTGGGCGATGATGTCGCCCGCTTGCACGAAAAAGCCTTGCAGATGGGCGTAGTAGGTCTCTACGCCATTGCCGTGGTTGATGATGACGAGCCTGCCGTAGCCACTGGTGAGGGAGCCGCTGATGCCAGCAAAGATGACCTGCCCACCGTCAGCCGCTCGAATGAGGGTGCCAGTGGGAGTGCCAAAGTCGGTGCCGCTGTGGAGACGGCGATCGCCATGGATTGGGTGAGTGCGATAGCCAAAACTACTGGTGACGCCATAGCCCGGTGCGGGGTGAATGAATCGCCCAGTAGCAGTACCTGGAGAGCCTGAAGCCCTGGTGACAGGTGCTGGGTTGAGTTTAGGTTCGCCGGTCTGCGGGTCGATTCCTTTCGATGCTGCAACGTCGGCTGAATCGGTGGTGGAAAGGCCTTCCTTGATTTGGCCCAAGAAGACCATGCCCTCTTCCTGCACCGGCAGCCAGGGAATGGGGCCGATGAAGTAGGGAGTGCAGCCTAAGTCCACAAACAGGTTGCGAACGCACATGCGGAAATATAGCCCGGTTTCAGCGGTGCCAGAGGCCTCATCGGTGTCGAGCACCGCCACCTTGAACGCATTGCCAAAGGGATGGCGACCGGTGGGTTCAACCCCGCCATTGGCGGCAGCCAAGGCCCCGCGTCCGCCGCGTACCTGCTGGTACTTGCCGGAAACCCACTGGGTACCTTCCACCAGGGTGGGCTGCCCGATTTCGAGGTGGGCGCAGTCAGCGTCACAGGGCACATTGAACCCCTCCACATAACTGCCGCTGATGGTGTTAGTGCGGTTGCCTTCCGCCGGGCCAAACACCACATCCACCTGGCCCACCACCACGCCTTGCTCCACGATGGGGTTGGGAAAGTTGGCGAAGGGGACATTCGCGAGACCGGGCACCTGGCCGATAACGGACTGCTGCCAGTCGCGGAAGCTCTCCAGCGGGGCCTCGATCAACCCTGGAATATCCCCTAGCCCGTACTGCTCCAGGTCGAGGTCTCCTAGGCTGAGTGACGCCAGTGCCTCATCTTGAAGCACCTCGGCGATCGCAGTTTGCGGATCGACTTGTCCCTTGAGTAGGTCAGAGATCGGGGCCACCGACTCCACTGGTCGATTGGCTAAATCAGGCAGCGCCTGCACCAAATCCCCCAGGGTTTGCCATGCCACCAGGGCAAAATCCGCCAGCCGTAGGGCAGGCCAATCCAGACCCACCAGGGCGGCAATCTCATACAGCGAGAACTGCTGGAGCTGAAAGCTCTCCTGAAAATCGCCCAGCTGCATGTACTGGTCAGCGGTTTGCCCAGCCTGCCAGACCCGCGACGGGTCGTAGCCCAAGAGACGGATCAGATCCGCTGGAGCCTCAAACGAGCCAGACTCCAGCGCCGCAGGCAGGGTGCGCAGGGTGATCTGTACCCAGTCGGGCTTGGTGCCTAAAATCTGATCCTGAATCACCGGCACTGGTGAGCCTGGCTGGAGGCTGGAGTGGGCGGGTTGCACCCGCCAGCCGTGAAGCGCGATCGCCAAAATTAAAACAAGAATCCCGATCACAGGCCGCCATAGCCGCCTGCGCCTGAAAAAATATGAGGTCATGGCTTTAACCTGAGTGGAGAACCTAGAGAGCGGTTGAGTTCAAAGGCGGATCATCGCGGGCGTTGGCCCCCCACTGCGCCAGCCGGGTGATCACCTCTGGGGAGACTCCAGCTTGCTCGGCGGCGGCAGGCACGGCGAGGCCACCTTGGGTCAGCCGCAGAAAGGTTTGTAGTCGGTTCCACAAGTCCTGATTGGGAGTGATCAGTCCTCTGGATTCAGCCACCTGAAGCCCTCGGCGCACATCCCCTGGCCCTAATAGCGGATGGATGGGGGAAGTGGGGTTAACCACAACAGTGTGGTAATCGGGCTCGCCCGTACCGAAGGCGATGCGAAATTCGTAGAGGCGGCGATCTCCTCCAGCCGTCTCGGTAATCACCGTCAGCAGCGTGCCGCTGGCCCTGGGCAGATTCTCGAAGGACAGCCCTTGAATCCGTCTCAGATGAATCACCGAAGGCCGACCCGAGACACAACCTGAGTCCGCTGCGGTGGGGCAGAGCGGTTGATCAAAATCGAGGACTACTCGGGACGGATCATCGATCCACACCCGCACGATGCTTTCGTTCGTCGGGATAAAGCTCAGGTTGGTGCCATAGCCGGGCCATAGGTGAATGACTGGAGCCTGACTGCCGGTTAACCCTTGGGCATGGCTGGCAGAAACGGAATAGGCTGATTGGGCTTGGGCGGGGTGGGAGGAGATAGCCGATAGAGAAAGCGCCCCAGCTACAATCCAGGGAGTCCAACGTATTTTCATAGCACCACCGTTTGATTCACGTACAGTTCGACCTCAGTGCCGGTTGGCAAATACCAAACGACGGGACGATTCAAGATTTCATCCAGCGCTGCCTGATTCCGCGCTTCCATCTGCCCTGATAGCTGCTCAAACGCGCCTTCAAGAATTCCAGCCAGAAGGTTGGGCTCTCCGGTGTCTTGGGTGATCGCGCTGCCTCCAACAGAGGTGATAACCGAGGATGTTTTGGGCCGGTTCACTAACCCCGCCGCCCGAGATAACCCAGCCATAGCCGCCATCGTGGCATCCATGCGAGCGATATCCATGCCTGGGTCGTCGTACTTCTGAGCGATCAGAGGGGTGCCCTCCACCCCCCGCAGTTGAACGGTTCCAGCGGGCAGCGGGATCTCCTGACCCGCCTGAATGAACGAGACCACTGCTAGCTGCACCAGGCCGCTGTCCACCACCGATGCCACCTGTGCCACCAGCGACGTGTCTGCCGGTAAGCCGATCTCTCCGTCGGCAGTCAGCAAGGGTTCTGTTAGCTGCACCACGAACTGAGGGCTGTCTGTCTCTGCTGCCCAGATCAACGGCGTTTCCAGTACAGCGGGGGCTTGGGTGCCAGTCAGCAGCAGGGGCGATGTCGGGGGCAATGCCACCGGCTGGCCCTGGAGAATGGCCGATTCTTCGGCATGGTTGATGGCACGGGGTGAGGGTAGGGTGCTGACTTGAGCCACTGGCGCTGGAGCCTCCGTGACTAGCGGTGCAAAGGTTTCCTGCGGTAAGGGACTGCCCTGTCCGTAGCTCCCCAAATGGGACAGCGCTAGCCATCGTTCCGTTGGATCTACGACGGGTTGGGCCACCGGTTGGGAAACTACAGGACGGGCTGAAACAGCAGAGGATACGGGGGCTGGTCGAGGCGGCAGCGGTGCCGGGGCTGGTCGCGCCGCAACGGTGTGGGGCGGTCGTGACGGGGGTGGAGGAGCCGGAGAAAATTCAGGGGTTTCTCTGGCCGTTGGCGCTTCCGGTTGAGCCGTAGGCTCTTCATTGGCCAAGGCCTCCAGTTCAGCCTGCTGACGCCCCATCGCTAAATCGGTGAGCAGCTGGCCCCGGTCATCTGTAGCACTCAGCTCCTCTCCCTCAACCATGGGTTCTGGAAAATCGGCTTGCACCTCTTCAGCCAGTGGAGAGTCGTTTTTCATCACCCCGCTGGTGAAGACGGCTAAAACCCCGATCACCAGACCGGTTCCAGCCGCGACAACACCCAGCTTGGTAAAGGGGTTAGCCGCCAGAGATAGTTTGGGCTTGCGATCGCCTAAGGCCTGCCCGTCAATATCCTCAGCATCCAGAAGGGGTTCTGGCTCCAGGGTGGTGGCGGGTGCAACTGGATAGGCATCCTGTTCTTCGGTAGTGGCAGGTTCTGGTAGGTGGAGTCCAACCAGGTCGGCCATCTCTTGGTCGTCCCACAGATTGTTGGGTGTCGTCATCACAAGTCCTCCCGGTCAAGTTCACGGATGGCATAGATTTGCAGGCCAGTTTGGCGAATGCTGTAGATGGCCTGCTCCAAGGGGGTGTCGCCATCAGGCACGGCTGGCGCGGTGACGGCCTCGACAAACACCTCCCGGTTAAAAGGGATCGCCTGCCCCAGGGCGTTGGCGTCGTTAAAGACATACAGATGGGCCACCACCGCCACCTTCCAGCGGCCCTCTCCAACCACCTCGGGGCTGCCGACGTGGTTGATCACCATCACCACCTGACTCGTGCCAGTGAAGACCCCCGGTGGCGTCAGTTCGGCCACCCGCTTCAGAAAGTCCTGGCGGAAGTCTTCCGAAAAGGCAAAGCTGGCCTGCCAACTGGCGGTGGCAATATTGCGTCTGCCCCGTTCCACCTCAATCGGTAGACCGGGGTCGGCCCTGGGCTGACTGGCCTCTTCTGCCGTGGTGGCAGGCAGGCTACCGCTCCAGTTGAACATCAGCACCAGGGTGTCATTGACAAAGCGCCGGATTGTTTCTGGGGTACGCTCCCGAGAGCCCATAGTGCCGACTCGAATGGCCTGCCCGTCCTGCATTTGCACCAGGGTGGGGGCATCTTGGCGGCTGAGACGGCTCAAGGCACCGGCCTGAAGAAACAAGACCACCAGCATCACCAGCTGCAACCCCACACTGCCCAAGACAAACAGAGGCAGGTAGTTTGTGTTGCGTTTCTCAATCAACTGCACCATGGGATATGTCCTTTGTGAGTGAGGTCAGCGACGGACGCGATAAGCTCGACGTCTGGCCGAGTAGCCAGGGGCACGAGCAATGCCACCCATAGCCCCCGTCCCTGCTATCACCCCAGCAGTACTGGTGAGGGCTCCAAAGACCGTCATGCCACCGCCCGACGCCAGGGCCAACGAGAGAATGGGAGCCAGCAGGCCGAGGAAGAAAGGGGCAATCAGCGGGTGAGAATCCCCGGCATTCAACACCGCAAGGGAGACTAGGCCCGAGAGGATGTTGAAGCTGAGTTTGGCAATGGCCAAAGAGAAGAACCCCGTCAGCCAGGCGAACAGCGGTTTGGCCCCCACCGGCAGCAACGATCCGCCTACGGCCAGCGGCCCCAGGGTGGCGGTCAGCAACAGCGAGGCCTCAATTAGCCACTGAAAGGCGATGTGCAGCGCCATCAACAGACCTCGGGTTACGGTCTGAAAGCCCGAACCCATCAGCGCCCCCCCAAACCGCAGACCCGAATCGAGGGGATTGTCCCCGGCCTGAGCCGCCTCCAATGCACGGGACAGAGCATTGGGATTACCAGTTCTAGCCCGGTAGTCTTCGATAAACTCGCGGGCTTCAATCGCCGCTAGCTCAATGCAATTTGCCCGCTCTTCAGGGTTTTGCAGTTCATAGCACTGGTTGCGCCGTTGGATAATGGTCTGCTCCACGGAGCCTTCTAGAACAGCCGCCTGATAGGCCTCTTGCAGTCGGATATCAGCAGCGGTGTAGGACAAGACGTCCTGGTTGACCTGGTTGATGTAGTTGCGGATGTCCAGGGTGATGGCCGCTAGGCGATCGCCATTGTTAGAGAGCAGCACAATCACCAGCAGCGGCCAGATGAAGTCGGCATAGGCGCGACTGCTTTCCCCTTCCACCATCTGCCGCGTCCACTGAGTCATGAACAAGAGCAGGGTAGCCACGGCGAACAAGACCCCCACCCGAGCCAGGGCAAAGTAAAGGCCACCCTGAAGCACGCTCTCCCAGAGCTGGTTCCAGCTTTCAGCCACGGCTTCGGATGCGACAGCGCCGCCTTCAATGATGTCGGCGGTGTCGCGGGGCAATTGGGCAATGGGTGAGATGGGCCAATCCAGCAGCATGGGGTTCACATCCAAGTTGACGTCATGACTGACAGACGTCTAAAACAAACGGGCCTGGGCGCTAATTTGCAGGGTATCGAGGGCATTACCCAGCTCTTGCAGGCGACGGGCACGGGCCTCTTGATCCAGGTTTTGCGACATGTTGGCCAGGTTGAGGTTAGTCAACTGAGCGTCCTGGCGAGATTGCAGCAGTTCTGACTGCACCGCCCCTAGAATTTCTGACTGACGCGCATTTTGCTGGGCCATCTGCTTGATCGCCGCCTGGGTAGACACAGCGGTCTGGGCTGAGTCAGCGTGCTGCTGCACCTGGCCGATGGTGCCCTCAATCCAGGTGATTTTGTCGCGGGTGGCGGCTTGCCCGGTTTGGCCCAGCACTGCATCGACCTGGGCACGGGTGAGCTGCCGATCTACTTCATTGGCGGTTTCAATGCCCGCATAGATGCTGTCGGACTGGGCCAAATCGCCCTCCAGGATGGTCGCGAGTTCCGTCGAGATTTCAGAACGTACCCGATTGGGGTCAACCAGACCCAGATCTCCTAGGGCGTTTTGGATCACGCCATCTAAATCACCGGGCAGCGGGGTGAGCAGGCCAGAGATGGTTTGCTCGATATAGGTTTTGCTGGTCTCGAAGGCCTGGCGGAAGATACCGAAGATGTCAGTGAAGGTGGTATCGACTTGCGAGGCGGCGGTGGGTCTTACAGGTGCCACCAGCAGGGTAGTGGCCAAGATAGGGATGAGGGCAACGCGAAAGCGAGGGTTCATGAATGACCTCCAGTGGGTAGGGATTTGAAAGAAGACAGGGGAACTTCGGGATGGGGATTGCGCTCGGCAAACCAGCGCTCGGTGATCACTGAAAGGGGTTCACCCGACTGAATTGAGAGCACCAGCAGTCGGGCAAACTCCGCCAGGCCGGTGAAGGTATCGGGGGCGTGGCGCAGCACCAAGTCTCGGGTCGTCTGCTCATCGGGGTTGTTGGCCACCGCAGCGAGCTGGGCGAAGGCGGGATAGTAGCGGCAGTAGGTATAGAGGCCGTTGTTGTCGAGGAGCCACTGGCTGTAAATCCCCTCCCGCTTGGGAAAGAAGCTCTCGCTGGCGTTGCGGCTGATGACAGCCTTGGGATATTTGAGAATGCGCTCAAAGCTATCCACCGCCATGGGCTGAATACGACCAATCAGGCGAGTGGTTAGGTTTTGAAAGATCTTGGCGCTGGCAGGCGATTTATGCACCGTGTCAGGATCTTGAGCCGAGATGATCACCCGAATCCCGGCTTTGGCACCGTTGGCGCAAAGTCGGCCAATCAGGGCTCCAATTTCGTCAAACTCAAACAGGATGGGGGCCTCATCGATGAAGAAGATAGAGGCTGGGGCTTCTAGGGCACGCCGCAGGGCAGCGGCATAAGCCGAGAGGGCCAGCACAGCGGCATCTTCTTCGTTGGATAGATTCCGCAGAGCAAAAACCAGCAATTGCGCATCGGTGGGAAAGCTGGAGGGAGCAGAAATCGCTCGGCCCACCCGACTGGAGAGCCAGAACCTGAGCCGTAGATCGATCATGTCCAGAGCCTTCGCGATATTGCCGCCCACCTGGTTCAGATCCAGCTGTTCGGGTGTGCAGAAGTCGAGAAAGTCAGCCAGGGTGGGCATCTGTGCCCAGGCGGTTGAACCCAAGCGGCCTTCCATCGCCTCCAGGTAGCGTCGCTGAATTGAGGCATCGGCAAAGAAGGCGTTGAGGGCCAGCACCAGAATTGAGCGAATAGTCTGGGTCATCACCGAGCTATTAGCCCCCGAGCCCACAATCATGGTCAGCAGCGCCGACTCCAGAAACGACTGAAAGTCGTCGAGGCGTTCTTTGCGCTCGTCACCGGGCAGGTGACGGAGATCTGGCAGCTCGAACAGGTTGTTGGACTCGCGGGAGATGTCGAAGTACGCCCCACCTACCAGCTGGGTGTAATCGGTGAAGGTCGAGGAGCCATCGGGTTTGGGGAAATCGAGCGCGACTACTGGGAAGCGATGGGCCAGCGCCTGGGTGAGGATGCCAGAGACCAAGACTGATTTCCCGGCTCGGGTGGTGGCAAACAGGCCTAGGTTCTGGTGCTGGTTGAACAAATCCAGGTGGATGGGTTGGCCCCCTTCCTCGGCGATTAGTTCAAAGCCACTCCTATCACAGGGCTGGGTTACCACCAGCGGCATCAGGCCCGGTGCTTCGCCCGTGAGGTAGAGCTGCCGTCGCCCAAAAGGAGTCGCCATCAGCGCTTCCCACACAATCGGCAGGGTTTGGAGCCACACTTTCCAGGCGTAGTCTTGCTCGCGCTCTACCCAGGCCGGGCGGCGAAAGCAGCTTTGGATATAGCGACAGGCTTCGTCCAGCTGCTCCAGAGTGGGGCGATGCACCAGAAATACAACGGCGGTATGGATCGGCAGAGCCCCCTCAAAGAGTTCTTCTTGAGCCTCAATGGAGCGTTTCATCTTCAGCTCAGCGGCCACATCCACTGAGTGGCTATCTTCAGCCAAAGTAGCCGTCAGGTTCGACTGCTTCAGCATCCGCTGCACGGTGGTTTTTACCAGGGTTTCGTTGGCCCGCGTCAGCTGGCAGAAGATTTCGGTATCAGCGACCGTCTCGCGGGAGAGGATCTCCCACAGGTAGCGAAGCTGGGCTGATTCACTGGCCCAGCCTCCTGGTTTTTCCAAGAAGGTGAGGGGGGCTGCATACTGGCCTTTAACCTTGACCCAGGTTTTCCCGGCGGTGGGTACCCCGGCCCGAGTTAGTAGCGTGGTGCTGTGAATGTCCGAGTTGACCTGCTCGTGTAGGCCGTCCTGATCCAGGATGATCAGCTGGGGGATGTCGATGGGGTCACTGGCGTTAAAGCGGCTCCAGAGCAGCGCCCACAGATCCGATTCACCCAAGGGTTTGACCGAGAGCCCCATCTTGGTTGAGAGCACCTGCTCCCAGAGCAAAAAACCGTCGGTAAAGGCCTTGGTGATCACTGTTTGCAGGCGCTGGTTTTTGGCCTGGCGCAGCTCTCCCGTGAACGACTTCCACAGGGTTTCGCCTCTGCTGATCACCTTCTCGATGATGTCCTGGGCTCCTTCGGCACCGCTCTGGACGGTGTAGGTGACGTACAGCCGCAGAAACTTGGGTTTGCGCAAGCCCTGCTGGGTGAGTTGCTGAACTCGGGCACGTTCAGCGGTGAGCAAGAACTTGAGGGCAGCGCTGGGGGCACCGCTAGATAATCGAGCTAGATCGTGCTGTCGATCGCAGTCCGCCGAAAACGACCCCAGATGAATCGTTAGCCGCTCACCGTTGGGTAAATCCTTCAGCCCTGATTCCAGTTGGTCAAAGACGATCTCCACCTGTTCATCGGTCAGGGTGTTGTGGATGCCCCGGCAGTCAAAGCCAAACACAAAGCAGAGGTGCTCGCGGTTCTTGCCCTTCGCGAGGACGTAGGCTCCAACCTGCCGCCCCCGCAGCTCGATTCGCACCATGGCGGCGAGGTGCAGCGCATCTTCAAAGGGCGTCAACGTGCTGACGAACTGGCTGCCGAGCTTGAGTCGGTGTTTGCCGATGGTCTGTTTCATCGTGGGTAAACCTTAGATATCGGGCGTAGCCGCGACTCCAGGTGGGAGTCGGCACAAATTTTGCGGTGAACTTCCAGCTCTGCCCCCCGGTGAGAATCCACCAGGTAGACATGCCCCAGGCGGCAATGAAACCTATCGAAGTCCAGCTGAGGCTGAACCCTCGACCCAACAGATAGGAGGCCCCCGTAATGCAGAACCAGGGAATGATCTGGTCTGCCGGAATCGGGCCTAACCGGGGTTGCGCCCCCAGAATGGAGTTGACGGGACGAAATTGAGATGTCATAAGCCGCTAGCAGTGCTGAAAGAACGGTGTAGAGCTGCACCCTCGATCTGAATGGCCGCACAGCGACAACTAGCCGGTGATTAGCGTCGTCAGCACATCGCCAGCGGTGACGGCAATGATGATGATCAGCGGCGTGCGGGCAATAGTTTGCCAATCCTCGTCATTGCGAGCACTGTTGATTACTCGCACGAGAGAGATGCCGACGTAGAGCAAAAACAGGCCCCGCAGCACGTTAAACACCAGGGGAATGGCGTCGCCCGCAGCGGTGCCAAAGTTGGTGGTCATCCAGGTTTCAGCTCCGCCAAAGAACTGGGCCTGGGCGGGATAGGCCAGTAGAGTGATTAGCCAGAGCAGCCCTAAACCCAGGAGCCGCCCGGTCTTTCGTCTAAAGCCCTGGGTCTTAAATGCCCGCCTGGATAGGGAACGGGAAGGTATTATGTCTCGCCTCCAGGCAAGGCCTGTCAACCCTGCCACGGCAAGCACCGTGAGTAAGGCAGTGCCGTGGAAGAGGACATCTAGCGTAAGGCCCAGGAACGCTACGACAAATAGCGACGGGGTTGGAAGCGGACTCATCCGACCTACCAGTCGTTCCATCAACGGAAAAACGTAGAGAGTTTTCATGGCTCAAATGAATTGAGTCTGACTGATGATTGAAGTCTCCTGAAATCAGTCAGATGACATGACTCGCGTGCTCACCAATGAGTGAAGTATTCAACTCGAATTGCGTAAAGATTTGATCAATATAGCAATATTTTTCAGCGGTGGGGAAATGAGAAACTAAATTGTGGATTCAGGCTCAGACAGCTCAAAGCTATGTCTAAAGCCTATACAAGACAGCCAATATCGGGTCTGATTCTGTAATCTTGCGTGATGTTAATCAAGCTATTGAGCAATCTATGTAGACTTTTAAAAGTGGAGATGCTTTTTATACTGAAGTCATGCATTGCCACTATCAATCGAAAATTTACTGTCAATTATAAATACGATTAGCTGCACGCAAGAACTCTATGGTTGCAATCGAAATTGATCTATAAAAAACTTCCAAAAGCGATGTAAGTTTATCTTCTTCGGTTCCCTTATGCCGCAGATATTCTCAGCCCAATAGTCAGGCTTCAACTAACAAAATGACACAACAACTGATTTATAGACACAAAGTCAAGTGTATTGACGTCAATACGTCTTGATGCCTCTAAATTTACAGTCTTAAAGGCGGCAGGGGTTTGGGTAAGGCGAGCCTTGTAGAGGTGATCAGGAGCTGGGCGTTATACGAGGAGTGAAACACAGCTATGAAGACGGTAAGTTGTTTGTCGCTCTCTGGGGGGCAAGGGAAAACGTCGGTCTCGCTGCTACTGGGGCAGCTCCTGGCGAGCCGGGGCCAGAAGGTGCTGATGGTGGATGCCGATCCGCAAGCGAATTTGACCTTTTATTTGGGCCATGACGTTCAAGCGAGTGAGCCCACCCTGCTAGAGGTGCTGAAGGGCCAAGTGGAAACAGCCGATGGGATCTATCCGCTGGCGACGGCGAATCTGTTTTTGATTCCAGCCGATGAGGGGCTGCACAAGGCCCAGGAATACTTGGCCACCATCGGGATGGGAGCCTTGGCTTTGCACCATGCCCTGGAGGCCGTGGAGGATGTGTTTGACGTTTGCATTATCGACTCGCCGCCCCAGCGCACCCAGATTTGTTTGTCGGTGATGGGGGCCTCGGACTGGGTGCTGATTCCCGCAGAAGCATCGACTAAGGGCGTGAATTCACTATTGCGCAGCCTAGAACTGCTGGAGGAAATGGGGCGAATCCGGGCGTTTAAGGGCCAGGTGCTGGGGGTGCTACCGTTTCGCGATAAATGGTTTGGTAGGTCTCAGGCAACAGATAGCCGAGAGGCCATAACCGCCATGCAGCAGGTGGCGGGCTCAATCCCGGTGCTGCCGTCAATTGTGGAGAGTGAGCGCTACAAGCAGGCGATTCGGCAGGGGCGGCGGCTAGCAGAGATTGGTTATGGGGAGCTGGAATTTCCGCTGCACAGGTTGATTGAGGCGTTAGAACAGGGGCAAGGGAATGGCTGAGGATGCGCTGGAACGGTTGATGCAGCGGCAGCGCCCGAGTGTGCCACCCCGTGCCGATGGGTTGGGGGCAGAGTTACCTGTGAAGTCTCCTCAACAAGTGACGGTGGGGGGCAATGGGTCGGGATATAGTGACTCTAGCGAGTCTACGGGTGTTGACGTCAGTATGTCTGTTAGCCAAGATGATGAGGCGGAGTTACCGCAGCTAGTGCGGACGACGACCCGGTTAGAAGAAGAGATTGATAAGGCCCTGCGCCACCTCTGTATGGATGAGAAGATCACCAAGGAGGTGTGGTTTGAGGCGGCGTACCTTTACTTGGCGGAGCACCCCAAGGCGATGCAGGTGGTGAATGGGGTGGCGAAAGAGCGCTACCAGCGGCGAAAGCGGGCGGCGGATTTGAGGAAGTTGGAGACGATGCAGAAGCGATTGAGGGGGTAGTGATATAAACTCTCAAAGTTTTATTAATATCAGTAACAAGATATGCCGCCGATATCAATTGGGTATGTGATTAAAGTTTTCTAACTTCAGACTATGACATCTCCTCTTGAAAGATTATAGACTTTATGTCTGCTCCCCTTGATTTCCGAGCTAATTAAGCTGAGACATTATGAGTTCAAGTTTTTCAGCAGGGCCTCAAGCACTTGGTTATCTCTACCAAGTCCGCTATGCATTAGACCTCATTCTAGAAAATCGAGAGGAATTACAGGTTTCTATTGAAAGCCTTGATGACGTCACGTTTGAGGAACAAGGAAGTCCCATTGAACTCTTACAACTAAAGCATCATACTAATCCAGCATCGCTTACTGACAGAAGCAGTGATCTTTGGAAGACTATTCGAGTATGGAGTAGTTTTGTGAAAGATGGCTCAGTCAATTCTGACACGCTACTGACCCTCGTTACTACAGGCGTAGCCCCTGACAACTCAGTCTCATTTCTTTTAAAGCCTGGACTTCACAGGAATCCCAAACTTGCTACACAGCAGTTGAGGAATATTGCGCAAACCTCTGATAGCCAAAGTCTTGCCAAAGCATTTGACGCCTTCAATGAACTGACACCAGCTCAACAAGAGCAATTGGTAAACGCAATTCATATTATTGACAACTCTTCTAATATTATTAATGTTGTTTTGAACATAAAAAATAGAATAAAACTTTCTGTAAGACGAGATCATTTAGATAGCTTGTATGAGAGGTTAGAGGGCTGGTGGTTTAGCAAAATAATCAACCATCTTAACGGCGCGTCTACTGTCCCAGTTTCTGGATTTGAAGTCAGTGACAAAATTCGAGACATTGCAGAGCAGTTTAAGCCTGAAGCATTGCCAATAGATTATTTTAATGCTGAACCGTCTAATCCACCTGATGCTGACGCAGACACTAGGCGCTTTGTTATACAACTGAAAGCTATATCGATCAATAACAAGCGCATAGAGAAAGCAATACTAGACTATTACCGAGCATTTGAGCAAAGATCAAGATGGGCTCGTGAGGAGCTGTTATTTGGTGATGAAATCGAACACTATGAGAAGAAGTTAGTTGATGAATGGGATCGATATCGCTTAATGCTCCAAGATGAATTAATTATTGAAGACGAAAACGAGACAATGCACCAACAATTTGGGCGTCAACTATATAATTGGATGGATCAGAAAGCAGATATTCGAATACGCCCACAAGTTTCTGAAGAATATGTTATGCGTGGAAGCTACCACATCCTGGCAGATCAGATGTCACCAACTATATGTTGGCATCCGAAATTTGTTGAAAGGCTTACCCAATTATTGCCGGTTTCATAGGAACCTCATTATGCTTCCATGGGAAAGAAGACCTATTGAGATAGCTAATCTATTCAATCCTGCATTTTGCTCTTTGCTAATTCAATATAGCATTAGGGGCTTTGAGAGAGAAAGTGGACGTGGTATGCCGTACACGTTAGCATTTCTTGTTCTTCCAATTACTTTGCATATTCAAACACGTCAAACTTTACCCACTACCACACGCACTAAGCTCCATGTATGGTTGAGAGAAAATCCCGAGGTTCGCATTGATTTCGTGAATCGCGTGAGAAATTTAACTCCTTATACTAAGGAAGCCATATTATTTGGGTGTCAGACCCAGATAATATCTTTTCAAGAGGATGGAACAGTTACCTGGATACGACGTTCTTTGAGCAGCAACACAGATAGTCCAGAAATAGAATCTCTCATTAGAACTGCTGAGTTTTTAGGCCAATGGATGGCCAAAATCCAAGATCCAGCATCTTTTTTCACCATGTGGGGAGTTCGTCCATAAAATGCAGATAAGATCGATTATTCTTTATAATTCATTGGGTGAAAAAAGAATCCTAAACTTTGAAATAGGCAAAGTAAATATAATTACTGGGAAATCAAGAACCGGTAAATCAGCTATTATTGATATTGTAGACTATTGCCTTGGGAGATCTACTTTTCTAATTCCAGAGGGAATTATACGAGATACAGTATCTTGGTATGCAGTTCTTCTACAGTTCCCTCGTAGTCAGCTATTTATCGCTAAACCCAGTCCTCCAGGGTATAATACAACACAAAGTCAAGCCTATTATGAAATTAGTGAAGCAATTGAAATCCCTGAAGTAGCTGATTTAGAGCCTAATACTAATGACGAAACTCTTAAAGGCTTTCTTTCAGATCTAATTGGAATTTCTGCGAATCAAAACACTCCAGATCCAGGACAGTCTAGAGATGCTCTAAGAGTGGACATTAGACACTCAACTTTTTATCTTTTTCAGGATCAAAACCAGATAGCTAATAGACGGCTTTTATTTCACAGGCAACAAGAACAGTTTATTCCACAAGCTATTAAGGATTCTCTACCGTATTTCTTGGGAATCACCCAGGAAAATCAACTTATCTTAGAGCAAGAGTTACGAGTTGCCCGTCGAGAGCTTAGAATTGCACAGCGCAGATTAGAAGAGGCTTTGTCTATTGCCAACGAACAAACTGATGTTGGCCGAAGACTTTTAGTAGAGGCTCAACAAATTGGTTTAATCTCAGTAGAGGCTGAAACTGAAAACACTGAGCAAATTCTCTTATTACTAAGACAGTCTCTTGACTGGGAACCTACTAATTTGCCTGCGATAGTCGATGATCGTTTTCCAGGCCTCCAACTGGAAAGGGATGGGTTATATACAAATTTAAAGCGGAAGCAAGAGAAAATTGATGCCGCAGAATCTTTTGTAAAAGAGGCAGAGGGTTATTCAAATGAAGCCAACCAACAGCTAATAAGATTGGAATCAATCAATTTATTTAGACATGATAATAATGGTACTAATCGTCTTTGCCCCTTATGCAACTCAGAACTCTCACAGCCTGTAACTTCTGCATTAGAAATACAAAATTCATTAGAGGATTTAAGAAATAGTGTTCATATAGTAGAAGGAAAACAGCCTAAATTGAGAGAGTATATACAACAGCTTAAGGAAGAACGACTAGAAATTCGTCAACAGATAGGTGAAGTCGAGATTGCTATACAAGCAATTTTAGAAGAAGAAGAAGCAACTCAAAGAATGCGTGACTTAAATGTTCGAATTGCTCGTGTTTTAGGTCGCATAAGTCTCTATCTGGAATCTGTTAGCTTTGCTGACGAGACTTCAGAGTTGCGCACAAATGTTGATATAGCTCGCAGAAGGGTTGAAGATTTTGAGTCGCAGATCGATCCTGTTGAAGAAGATGAAATCATGTCATCGATCTTAAATAGAATTGGCCAGCAAATGACTAACTGGGCCAACTATTTAGAACTTGAACACTGTGGGGCACCTTATCGTCTTGACTTAAAGAAATTAACTGTGATTGTAGATAGACCAGAAAGACCAATACCAATGGAGCGTATGGGTAGCGGTGAGAATTGGCTGGGATGTCATCTGATCGCCCACTTAGCTTTACACAAGCATTTTATAGAGAAACAAAGACCAGTTCCTCGTTTTTTGATACTTGATCAACCATCGCAAGTCTATTTCCCTTCGAGAGATATGTATTTAGCCTTGGAGAATATTACGGTTGAAGAAACCTTGAGTTCTAATGCTGATATTGTTGCTGTTGAAAGGATGTTTAGCCTTTTGCATGAATTCTGCGAGGAGTTTTTTCCTGAATTTCAAATTATTGTTCTTGAACATGCAAACCTGAGCAATGAGAAGTTTCAGGAGGCGCTTGTTGAAGAGCCATGGACAGATGGCAGAGCACTAATATCTGAAAATTTGGTAGTCGGTTAGCTGAAAACTGAACAGGATATTTTTAGTGGTTTTCAATTGTTGCTCAACTCGGTTCGGAAAATTGAACGAATTATAAGTGTGGCACCGTTTTCTATTTACAAGTTGCTGCGTTTTTTCTAATTGAATTCGGGTGAAAGCAGTGCATTTATCCCATAACGCTAAAATCAAACCAGAACTTTTGCTTTTCTACCTCCACTATGCAAATCGTCCTTCCCCCTGAATTAGAGCAACTCATCCAACGCCAACTCGCTGCTGGCAAATACCAATCTGCCCTAGACGTCATCACAGCAGGCATCCACCTGCTCGACCAGCAAGACGATATCTATCAAGGGCGACTCCCCGAACTCCAGCAAGATGCCCAGGTCGGCTGGGATGCAGCCCAACGTGGCGAACTCGTTGAAGGCTCTTCCGCCATGGCCCAAATTAGAGAAAATCTGCGGTCTCGCCACGCTTCCGCCGAATAATGGCCCCTCAGTTTTACCTAACCCAGCCTGCCATTCAAGACATTGAGGCCATTGCAGACTACATCGCTAGCCAGACTGGGCTTCAGCAGGCCGAGCGCTTTCTCTCAAAGCTCGATGCCAAATTCGCCAGAATCACCCAATTCCCTAATCTAGGGCGGCCACGCGACAAAATCCTCCCAGAGCTACGCAGCATCTCAATGGAGAGCTACCTCATTCTCGGCATTGCTTAACGCAAGTATGATTTGCCCCCTCAGAATTGGGGGATTTAGGGGGCCATGCGGGGTGCCCTGGTTGTAGCCTTTTAACTCAAGGGCTAGGTCAACTTCTTCACCTCTGTAGATGTTGTTGACCTCGTACCCATCGTGCTTGTTGCCCAAGACATCGTATGAGAAAGTCTCCCAGCGGGTCATGATTTTAGCCATTACTTCTCTTTGCTCTTGCTAACACTAATGGCTTGCTGCAGTTCTCGAAGTAGGACAAGTACTGTTCGGTCCTCACTTGATAAAAAGGCTTGGTCACTCAAAGCCTTCACTGACTTATCTACGGTAGGTACTAAATGGTCGGGAAATTCGATCTGCATGTGATCTCTCCTACTTGAGCAGTGGTCATTGCATCATTGAAAGCGCGTTGTCTCGCATCCTGATGCTCTTTTGTGCAGCCGTCTACTACGTTCAGCCTATAACCTAACTCTTCTAATTCTTCTTTGAGATTAGTGAACTCAGGCTCTGTGCACTCGGTGGTCATCAAGAAGATTGCTTTAAGGCTGCACGCGCCGTGTTGGCCTACGTGCTCGTAGCTTAGGCGGCGTTGCTGAATGGCAGTATGAATTTGCGCAATCCGGAAGGAGTTTTCAAAGATTTGAGCCGTCGCTTCATACCCTGAATCAGCAACGCCTCATTCTCTATACCGCAACCGAATCTAGAGTAGACATCTTGCGAGTCGTCAGTGGCTACCGCGATCTAACGAGTTTGTTCACAGACAACGACGAGGAGTAATCGATTTTCGGTAGACATGGTAGACGCCCGGTAGACAGAGTGTCTACCGGGCAAAAGCCTTTATCCACAATCTCTTCAGCCATTTCGGTAGACGGTAGACACTTTCCTAGCAATTCCCCATTGGCAAACCCTGTCTACTTGTCTACCGTTTCGCTACAACCCTTAGTCATCAACACTTTCAGCGGTAGACACCCCGTCTACCGTTTCCTCAAATCTGTCTACCGCGTCTACCGTTGCCCGCCACCGCAGCCGATTCCCCATCCCCTGAGTTTCCCCATACCCCATCGCCTCCAGCTCCAAAAAATGAGCGCGAATCACCTCCACCTCCGCCTTCCGTAAACTGCGCTCATAATTCCGTACATCCTTCGCTCGCAGCCAGCCCCGCACCCGCGATAGCTGAATTAGCTTCGTATAGACCGGCTCCAGCGCCCCATCAACCGTATTGCCGTCCGCATAGAGCAGCTTCACCTGGCCAATGAACCAACGCCCCAGCTTAATCGCTGCCTGCATCTGGCCCGCATCCACCGCATTATTCGGCAAATGCCCCTCCACCGCTGCATTCAGGCAGTGAAGAATCAGCGCCAGCCGCCCCGTATAGCCCTGCATCTTGGAATAGACTGCCTGCAAGCCTGGGTGCGTCTCCGTCACCCGCAGCTGATCCAGCTGGTCATACCAATCCGCAAATAATGCCTTGGCCTCAGGGCTCAGCCGGTAGCACTGAGCCGTTAACCCCTCCAACTGCTGGTAGAGGCCATAGAGCCGCTCCGATACGTCATGGCACACCGTCCGCCGGGGAAACGGCGCAGGTTTCAGCGGCAGCAAACACCACAAAAATCTGGCCCACTGGCCACTGGCATCCGAGCAATCCCCCATCATCTCCCGCAGAATATCGGGCTGAATCGTCCCCGTTAGGCTCAGACTGGTGCGCGGCAGGCTAATGCGCAGGCCACTAGCTCGATCTACCTTCAGCCCTGAGCCATCAAAGGCCGTCAGCAGCGACTCCTTATCATTGCCCCGGCCATTGCGATACTGGTTCTGTCCCTTGAACAGACCTGCCAATTCATCCGGCGTCACCAAAATGCCCCGCTCCGGCTGTTGGGCTTGGATTCGGGCGATCGCCTCCCGTGTCGCATCCGAGGTGTGGTATTCCCGTGGCATCGGCTTCCTCGGGCGAATGCCCCTATCCTCTGCCCTAGTTTGCTCCCAATCCCGCAGATCAACCTCATATTCCGAGGCGGCATACTCATACTCCTGATCCGCCTCCGCCTGAAGCAGCGAGAGCGGCCCCAAAATCTGCCTCTGAATCGGGCTCTTCTTGCTGCCCGAGGGGGCCACCAATCCCGTGAATACAATTGGCGGCACTGAGAACCCCATCCCGGCGTCAATCTCCAGCTCCGTACCGACCCGCAGCAATGACGCCGCTACCGGCAGTAGCGTCACCAGCATTGCCGCTGGCGTCGCCCCAATCCAGTCAGCGATCTGCTCTAAGGGTTCCGCCAGGTCAGCGTGGAGATACTCTCCTAGACACAGCTGGTAGTCGCCAATTTTGAGCAGCTGGTGAATTTCAGCTCGGCGATCGTCCCGCTCTTCGGTTTGCTCCAGCTCCGCCTGCACCAGAGTGACCAGGTTGCCGATATCCCTAGCCGATAGCCCCGTCTCCTGGTGCCACTGCACCACCTGCGCCGCCAGGGCCAGTTTAGTGGGGCTTGTGACCAGGTAGGTGCGAATCTGGTCTTGCAAGGCTTGCACAGACAGTCGCTCGGGGCCTTGAGTAGAGCTGACCTCCAGCTGCCGCCGGTCTTGCACCGCCGCCCGAATTTGCTCTGCTGTGGCCCCATCGTGAATCCAATCCACCACATCCAGTCCGCCATGCTTCGGCAAGTTCTGCCAGCGCAGACTATCCGGGTAGGGATAGCACCACTGGGCCGAGGGGAAGTCCTGGGCAACTTCCTCCATATGGGCAATGCCGACCTGGTCGCGATCTGGGCACAGCACCAGTTGGGCCGCCTGCAAATCCTGACGGTAATCACCATAGCTGCGGTACTTCTTCGAGCCACCCAGAGTAGTTGTCGCGGGAATGCCGATCGCCCACAGGGCATCAGCGCAGCCTTCCCCCTCCACCATCCAGATGGGTTGACCGATGGATACGGCATTCTGGACATTCTGGTAGCGGTAGATCGGCACCTGGGCTCTAATCTCAGGGGTCAACCCTTTGACCCACTGCTGCCCATTCCAGTGGTACTGGACAAAAAACTTCGCGCCGTTGCCCCGATCTACCCGCGTCACCTTTACCAGGGGCTGCCCAGCTCGGCTCGGATAAAAGTAATCCTGACGCTGCTGGGGTCGAACCGGCTTCTCGGGTGAGGCGGTGGCTGCAAAGTATTGCCCCCACATGCCATCGGCTGTCGCACCTCGGTAAACGTAGCCGTCTACCGCGCCATCCTGGTCTACGTGGGTGTGGCAGAACACCACCTCCCCATTCCAGCGGCAGTCCTGGTCTTTAGTGCGTCCACAAATAGGACAGGGGCGCGATCGCCCCGAGTAAATGTACTGTGCCATGGTTAGCTCCTGAATTTAGGAGCCAGGCCACCACAATCAACCGGCTGCTTTAACCGTTAACTGTGCCCAGGGTAGACATTTCCGATGTCTTTGCTATAGTTGAAGACACCACTTCTAGCCGCAGATTAATGCCCTGGGCGGTTCGGCGAAAACCACATCAGGATGTTGATTGGCCTGGCTCAGAAAATAAACAAAGAAAGTCTGACACCCTTACTGCGTTGTAGTTAGGGTGTTTTTTCATAGGCCTCAAGAATGAGATGCTAAGCCTAGCTCTTCATCACATACTTGATGGACTATCGAGATATCAAGGCAGCTTGATGTCCCTGAGGTTATCGACGATTAGATCGCTGAGGAACTTTTCGCTGGTTACTCAACAAACTGGCCTGATAAATCTCAATGGCCCGTTGGTGGGCCACTGGGTCATGGCGGTTTTGGAGCCAATCTTTGATGAGCTCCAAGTTGTAGCGGGTACAGCGGCTATTAATGCGAACCCAGTGAATGCCCTCGATTAACAGGCCCTGCAATCTGTATTTTTTTAAGGTAGTGCTGCTGAGATTGAGGTACTGTAACGCTTCCTGCTTGCTGACAAACTGATTCATGGGTTGCCCCTCCTTTATAACGTTGAGGCCAGATCTCCCGAGGAGACAGGCCGAGCTTGGCCGCGATCACTTTTTCAACCCTGCGAGACCGTTGCCTTGTCAGGGCGTGGGAGATGGCAGAAGGCCCTACACCGAGTTCCTTAGCAATACCGGCCAACGTCCAGCCTTGCTTACGAAGAGCTGCCTTAATGTCCTCTACGTGCATAAGATCAACAAAGCTCCATCAATTTGTATATCGATGAAGCTAACAATTAATAACGCGCATGTCAAGCGCTATAATTTGCAATACTAAATCTCTGGACTTGCGATGAATAACACGCCTTCTAATGAGGGGCAGGCGGTACTGACCGACTCAAACGATTTCCCCCAACGCTTAAAACAGGCCGTTGGAGAGAATAGCATTCGAGGATTTGCACGAAGCTGTGGTTTCTCTGACACAGTTTTGCGACAATACCTCAACGGCCAAAGCGAACCTACCCGACCTGCACTGCTCGCCATAGCACGCACGGCAAACGTCAGCGTAGAATGGCTGGCTGGTGGTCAGCCCGGTCACAACAGCTTGGGAGACGGAGAATCCAAAGAGTATATCTATAAGGATCCGCTAGCTTTCCAGACGGACTGGCTAAAGTCTGAGTTCCCAAAGTCTTATGACCACTTACTCCTCACCCAAGTTCAGGACGAAAGCATGGAGCCTACCCTGGTTCTCGGAGACCTAGTCCTAGTAGATACTCGTGTTAGGGAGTTAGCGGCTATCGACCATGGCCTTTTCCTGTTTAAGCTAAATGAGCGAATTTTGATTAAGCGCTTGCAATACATCCCCGAAAATAACTTCCGGGTGCTAAGTGATAACCCTGCCTACGAAGCTTTTTCCTTAGACCTGTCTAGCAAAGCTAATGGCCTAAGCATCATGGGCAGGGTAGTTTGGGCTGGACACAAGCTATAACGTTAGCGCTTTAAAATTCCACCATCACAGCAGATTTCTGAATGACGGAGGCATAATGTTTGAACAAAATTTGAGGATCGTGACCTGTTTGCTCTGCTACCGCTAGAGGATTTGCGCCATTAGCCAGAGTATGGCTGATGGCAGTATGGCGGGTAGAGTAAGGCTTCCGGTAGGTAATTTCGAGCCGGGTCAAGATTTTGGTCCAGGCTCGGCGACGGAAGGTATGGTCGTTGAGGAGCTTTCCCTTCGGCGATGGAAAAACTGATGCTTCAGGATCTACGTTGGTAGGTTTTCTAGCAGATAGCATTTCTGCCACCGTGGGGGTAAGGGTTATCGTCCGATCTTTCCCCGTTTTGGTGGTCTTACGGACTCCTCTAGAAACAGATTCGCCAATCCATACCGTTGAGTAGTCATCGGCAATATGCTTCCATTTTAGGGCTACAGCTTCCCCAAAACGACAGCCTGTACCGAATAGGAACGTCACGAAGTCGGCGTAGTGCTGGTAGTAACGATCCGTTCTAAACGCCGCCAAGATAGCTTGGACCTCAGCCAATGTAAAAGGCTTAACCTTCTGTTTAGGGGCTGGTTTCACTCTCTCTAGAACGGATGCCCAGGGGTTTTGTCCGAGTGTCTGCTCAGCCCAGTTCCAACAGGACTTAACTAGGGTTAAGTAGTCTTTGGCCGTTCGTTCGACCACTCGCTTTCGCAAGTACTCGGCAAAAGCGGCGGCACTGCCCTCATCCACATTGTCTGCTGGCTTAGTTGAGAAAAATGCGTCTAAATGTCGCTGCGTAGCTCCATAGCGGCACAGACTGCCCACCTGCAAGTCTTTGGCTTTGGTCTGAACCGCTGTGAATTTCTCAAATAGCCCAGTCACGGTGGTTGCTTCGCGCTTTCTAGCGGCAGCTTTGGGTGGCTTGTACTTTTTGAGGGTCTCATCGAAGTTGCCGGAGGCAATATCCAGTTCGATCTGAGTCGCCTTCTGCTGGGCCACGATGCGATTAACTCGGGAATCAGGCAAGCCAACGGCTATGTAGTGGCGTGTGCCTCCATAGGTAAAGCGTAATCTCAGCCTACCTTTATCGCTTTCTACCTTGACAAGGCTTCTATCTAGGTCGCGGCTCAGCGTCGGGCGTGCCGCTACGGGGGGTTGCATAGTAGTCATCTTCCTACCAATTTCCTACCACTCAGACGTCCAAAAGCGTCCAAAAGTAGCCAACCTCACCCCCCCTATTGACAATATGTTAGGGTCATCAAAAGGTTGATGCGTCGGCTACAAGGCGCTTCCGCAGTAGGTTTTAGAAGAATCGGGATGGCGGGATTCGAACCCACGGCCCCTTCGTCCCGAACGAAGTGCGCTACCAAGCTGCGCTACATCCCGTTTTTACTCAAATAGCGTAGCACGGCAGCCCCCACCATTGACAAACTTAGAATCGCCTCAGGATGATTCGTTCATCTTTCAAGACTGCTCAGCAAAATCAGGCAGTTGGATAAATTGTCCGTAGGGGCGCTGCTCTGGCCGTGTCACCGCCTGAGTAAGCGGGTAAACTCAGAGAAAATCTGCTCTTTTGCCCTGACATTTGGATTCTGCTATGGCAGCACCCTCTGGCCCCATTCCAGCGACCCCGAAACCGATTAAGTTTGGCACCGATGGCTGGCGCGGCATCATCGCCGCCGACTTTACCTTTGAGCGGGTGGCTCAGGTGGCAGCAGTGTCGGCCCATGTCTTGCACCACTGTTTTGGGGCTACAACCGGCAGCCGCACCATCGCGGTCGGCTACGATCGCCGCTTTCTAGCCGCCGAATTTGCCCGCACGGCTGCCGAGGCCATTACGGCCCAGGGCTTTGACGTACTCCTCTCCCAAGACTACGCCCCCACTCCGGCCTTTAGCTACGCTGCCAAGCATCAAAATCTGTTGGGTGCGATCGTGATTACGGCCAGCCACAACCCGCCGGCCTACTCGGGGCTCAAGATCAAAGGAGCTTTTGGCGGGTCGGTGTCGCCCGAGGTGACCCAGCAGGTAGAGGCTCTGCTGCCCACTCCCCCGACTCCCCTAGGTGAAAAGGGCAAGCTTGAAACCTTTGACCCCTGGCCCGACTACTGCACAGCGCTCCAGGCCCAGGTGGATGTGGCGGCGATTCAGAGTGCGATCTCCAGCGGCAAGCTGACGGTGTTTGCCGATGTCATGTACGGTTCTGCCAGCGGTGGGCTGCCAAGGCTACTAGGCGAAGGTAGCATTCATGAGTTGCACAGCGAGGCTGATCCACTGTTTGGCGGCAATCCGCCTGAGCCGCTGCCCAAGTATCTGGGCGAAATGCTGGAGACCGTGGAGGAGTATCCCACGCAGCAGGGAGTGAAGGTGGGGTTGGTCTTTGATGGCGACAGCGATCGCATTGCCGCTGTCGATGGCAACGGCACCTTCCTTAGCTCTCAAATTCTCATTCCCATTCTGATTGACCACCTCAAGTCGCGGCGGGGCTACAGCGGTGAAATCGTCAAAACCATCAGCGGCTCAAACCTGATTCCGGCGGTGGCCAAGCTGAACGGGCTAGAGCTATACCAAACCCCCGTGGGCTACAAGTACATTGCCGATCGCATGCAAGACGCCAAAGTACTGCTGGGCGGCGAAGAGTCGGGCGGCATTGGCTACGGCCACCATATTCCCGAGCGCGATGCCCTGATGTCGGCCCTCTATGTATTAGAGGCCGTCGTGGCGTCAGGGCTTGACCTCAGCGACTACTACCGCAGCCTGCAAGAAAAAACTGGCTACTTCTCTGAGTACGATCGCATTGACCTGCCCCTGGCCAGCATGGAAGTGCAGGCCAAACTACTAGACACCCTGGCCACTGCCCCACCCACCGAAGTCGCGGGCAAAGCCGTCACCCACATTCTCGACATCGACGGCTACAAACTCACCCTCGCCGACGACAGCTGGCTGCTGATCCGCTTTAGCGGCACCGAGCCAGTCCTGCGCCTCTACAGCGAAGCTAAGACCTTAGAGGAAGTGCACAAGCATCTGCACTGGGCGAAGGATTGGGCAAACTCGTTTGGGTAGGGGGGACGGGGCCTTGGTGCTGGGTTTCAGGTCCTAGGTTTCAGGTACTAGGTTTTGCCCTAAACCTTAAACCCTAAACCTGACACCCGGCACCCGACACCTTAAACCCTATGTAACAACACCTCAAAAAACATTAAGACACTGCATCGCTGTTCGTGCAATCCTTAACACTGGAATGCTAGAAGCGATTTTGCAGTCTTAAACATAGCTATGGAACAGCAGAAAACAGTCATTGTTACCGGGGCGTCCTCTGGGGTAGGGCTAAACGCCGCCAAGGCCCTAGCCGATCGCGGTTGGCATGTAGTCATGGCCTGCCGCAATATCGACAAAACCAAGCAGGTCGCGCAAGAAATTGGGATGCCGAGCGATCGCTACAGCATCATTCACCTCGATTTGGGCTCTCTGGCCAGCGTGCGCCAGTTTGTCAGCGATTTTCGGGCCACGGGGCGTAGTTTAGAATCGCTGGTGTGCAACGCGGCGGTCTACTACCCCCTGCTCAAAGAGCCGATGTACAGTGACGACGGCTACGAGATCAGCGTCGCCACCAACCACCTGGGCCATTTCCTGCTGTGCAATCTGCTGCTCGATGATATCAAGGCATCCCCCGCTGCCGACAAGCGCCTGATCATCCTCGGCACTGTAACCGCCAACCCCAAAGAGCTAGGCGGCAAGATTCCCATCCCTGCACCGCCCGACCTAGGCAACTTAGAAGGCTTCGAAGCTGGGTTCAAAGCCCCAATTTCGATGATCAACAACAAGAAATTCAAGTCGGGCAAAGCCTACAAAGACAGCAAACTCTGCAACGTGCTGACCATGCGCGAGCTGCACCGCCGCTACCACGATGAAACCGGCATTACCTTTAGCTCGCTGTATCCCGGCTGTGTGGCTGATACGCCTTTGTTCCGCAACCACTTCAAGGCGTTCCAGACGATCTTCCCCTGGTTCCAAAAGAATGTGACCGGCGGCTATGTCACCCAAAAGCTTGCCGGGGAGCGGGTGGCCGATGTGGTCACCGACGCTGAACTCAAAGAGTCGGGCATGTACTGGAGCTGGGGCAACCGCCAAAAGCCCGGTCGTCGCTCTTTCGCCCAGGAGGTCTCGAATGAAGCCCAGGACGACGCTAAGGCTCGCAAACTGTGGGATCTCAGCGCCCGCCTAGTGGAGCTTGATGACGAGACGGCCCGCAACGTGCCCGCTACCGCAGGCTCAGTCTAATAGCCTGGCACTCACGCTGTTTAGTTTGACTCAAGACCATCTTTTGACCTCTGGTCCCTATGGGGCCAGAGGGTTTTTGTTTCAACGGTTCAACTCATACCAGCCTGTTTAAACTTTTAGATTCTACCGAATGGCCGATACGGTGCCTTTTGTCAAGTTGGTAGTCTAAACCCGTACGCCTATGCCGCTGAAGACGATGAGACCGATGATGTTGAAACTTGCAGGGGGGCTTGGTCTATTGGTGGGCGCACTCGTGTGGCCCAGCTCTAGTCAGGCCCAAGGATTTTGTTACATGGTTGACTCTGCAGGGCAGGTGATCAACCTAGACGATCTCTGCGACAGCGGTGGAGCCTCTAATACGGTGCCCCAAGGTGTTTCTCCGGGAGGTGCGGGTACTCCTACCGCGCCCCAAGGCAATGTCGCCCCGACGCGGACAATCGTAACGCCAGCTGCGCCTACCTCTACCCCCGGTGCAACGGGTTTACCCCCTGGGGCAACAGCTCCAGCAGAAACAACGGCACCGATTGGGACGACCTCACCTACAGATACAACAGCTCCCACTGGGGCAACATCAGCTCCCACCGGAACCGTTGTGCCGGGTCGAGCAACGGTTGTACCCGGCATTCCAGTTCCCCAAATTGGGTCGCCGCAGATACCGGTGCCCCAGCGGCCCGTGGTTCAGCCCCCTAGCCGTCAGCCTTTCCCGTCAGGCGCGATCGCAGATCCGGCTAGCCAGTCACCTGAGGTGCAACAGCCAAGCCAATAGTCGCCTCTGACCAGCAGGAAAATGGCCATTCTGGTGGCTAAGCAAGCTATTGGCGGGGCGAAAATGACGGCTTTGTCCTAACCTGAGTAGCTATAGCTATGCTGCGGTTGTTTGCTATAGCTTTTATCGTCAGACCCCTGCGATCGTTAAGAGCGATCGCAGGGAATTTTTATGAACCTGAACCTATATGCCACCCAATTTAAGACTGAGGGCCAGCAGCCCCCCTAGAGAAATCAAGCCCAGGCCACGGCGAAAATAGTTAACCCCTTCAAATAGTTCTTGCCAAGCCCAGGTAAACAACGCGCCAAACGCCACCAATTTTAAACCTAGGTGAATATTGCCCGAAGGAAGCAAGAATTGTAGAAATGTAGTGATTAAGCCCACTAAAACGGGTAAATTTGGCGCTTGAGCAATCACAATATCTCCTTTGTTGTCGCGAAAGACGAGATCGAAAAGAGAGGTGTTCTGTGTTTCAAGCTGTTGGCGATCGCGATCTAGTTGAGACGACATTTGTTTAGTCCAAAAATACGGCTGGAAGATTTATAGTAGTGTCGTCGCTCCCAGACCTGCCTATATCAAGCGTCAGATAAAGCCAGCTTCCTCAGCGTTTTTTAGACACCTTCTAGATAGACAAAACCTAACCCCCCCATCCATAACCTATCGATAGGATGACTTGACACACCTTAACTAGAGTTAAGTTATGGCTGAAGTTTACCTTCAGCGTCATTATGCTTAGTCCTCGCCGTTGGCTCCAAGCTCTACGCCGGGTTATTTTGGTCGGTCTAACCCTCATAACCGTTCTCCTATTCAGCCCAGCCATGGCTGCCACCAGCGTAGTGGCCCAATTTTTTCCCCTACCAACCCCTGAGGGCAGTAGTGAAATCCTCCCTGTCGATGTCGAACGGCGGGGTACTCTCGAATCAGCTGGCGTACAACTCGATGGGCAAGTCCTCTTCCGCATTGCCTCTCCCATGGTGGTAAATCGGGCTGAGGTAGGTACGCAGATGCCGGTGGAGGTGCGCGCCAGACAGATCGAATCCAACTTACAGCGTCTGTTTCCTGATCGTGGTGCGACATCTGCCCAGCTAGACCCAGAGACCCTCCAGGTCGTGATTGAGCCAATTGACAACTACCCCGTCCTGTTTGTCAGAGATGCAGGCTTGGCCGAAGCTAGGGTATTGCTGACCGTGACCAACACCGATGCTCAATACCATGCCACGAGCGAAACGCTGCTGGCCGAGCAGTGGCAAAGCATTTTAGACCAAGAGCTGCGCCAGGCCCTGATGCTGCGGCAGCCCGAGGTAATGCAACAACAGCTCATGACAACGGTGCAGGTGCTGGCTGCGACCCTAGGGTTGACCTTAGTACTGTGGCTGATTCGTCTACAGTTGGGGCGCTACCAAAACCGCCTGTACCAACGCAAAGCTGCCGAGTCTGCCCTATTTGAAGCCCATCATCAAACCAGAAACAACGCGTCTGCCCCTGACCAAACATCGCCCTTAGGTCAGGGGGCCTACTATCATTTCCAGCTAGAACGACAGCTACACGGCGTGCGCCTGGTGCGCTGGCTACTGTTCTGGGGCACAGCTTCGCTCTGGGCTTTGGCCACAGCCTACAGCTTAAATCTGTTTCCCCAAACCCGTCAATTTGCCAGAACAATTGTCTTGGCCCCGGTGGTGATTTTGTTCACCTGGTTTGTCGTGGGGCTGATCGACAAGCTAATTGATCTTGGCGTCGATCGCTTTATTCAAAAATTTGCCAAGGGCCAGCCGCTGACCTCCACCAACCTCCAGCGCATCAACACCATTGCCCAGGTGATCAAGGGGGTCAAAATGGTGGTGGTTTATATCGTGGGCCTGATCTGGGTTTTGCAGTGGCTCAACCTCATACCAGGATCGGTGCTGGCCCTGGGCACCCTAGTGGCCCTGGTGATTTCGTTTGCGGCCCAAAACCTAGTTAAAGATCTGGTCAACGGGTTTTTAATCTTGATCGAAGACCAGTTTCGCATTGGTGACGTGGTGATCATTGGCGATATCGACGGATTTGTAGAAAATCTCAACCTGCGGATCACCCAGCTACGCAACCCCCAGGGACAGCTAATTACTCTACCCAATAGCTCCATTACCCACGTCAGAAACCTGACCCGTCACTGGTCGCGGGCGACGCTCGATTTTGAAGTCGCCTACAACACCGATATCAACCGCGCCCTGGCGGTGGTGCGAGAAACTGCCGACCAGATGGCCCAAGACCCCCAGTGGCAGCCGTTGATTCTCGATACCCATGAGTTTTTTGGGGTGCAGCAAATCTCTCACACCGGCATCGTGATCCAGATCTGGATTAAAACTATTCCGCTCAAGCAGTGGCTGGTGTCAATGGAATTTCGGCGGCGGGTCAAAATCGCTTTTGATCAACATCACATTCAAATTGGTGCCCCTCGGCAGATTTGGCTACAAGAAGATCCCCAGGCCCTCGGCCCGGCTCAGCAACAGTTCTATAGCTCTTCAGGAGACTAAAGGATTCTACAAATTTTGTATGGTCACCCCCGATTTAACCGGGCGAAAGCTGCAAAGCCGACAGCTAGGCTGTGCGCCCTGCTGAATCGGGGCTAGCCCAGCAGGATCCTCCAAGAAAATCCAAAAAGCCGCGCTCTGTATCAAAATACAGAGCGCGGCAAAGGTTAAAGAACAAATCGGGTCATCCCCTCAGGGGCAAGCAATGATGAATGGGTTTTGATCTACCGTTAGCAATCGGGTCGCTGGAGGGATAGTGCCAACGGTGCCCTTACCCATACCTGAAATGTCTCGGTCTTGATTGCCCCCAAAAAGTTGATTGGCGGAGGTGATTTGCTCTAGGTTACGACCTCGGCGATCGCACCTTTAAGCGCAAAACCCCTCGATTATTCGTTGGCTTCTATGCAGGCTGCTAGCTCCTCCTGGTAGTAAGGGGCCAATTCATCCACGTCTGATTCGCTTAGCTCATCTAATCCTTCAGCTTCTCCAATAGCCACAAACCAGCAGGCACAGGCTTCCGGCGAAATACCTTCTGCGTCACAGCGCTCAATCATCGCATCGTCCATGGTCACGGTTTGAGCCACGGATGCTTTAGGAACCAGCATTCCCACTCCAAGCACCAAGCCTAGACCCAACGACGCTGCCATTCCCAGGGCTTTTGGTTTAATCATCTCAAACTCCTAAAGGTAATCAATGGAGATAAAAATCCGCTGACCGCCTGAAGGCATTGTTGCCATTCAGCCTGTACAACCGGAATACAGCCCAGCAGCCCAGTCGCCTGCTCTGCTAAACAGAACTGTGCTTTCAGTATTCCCCAAGTATAAAAAAGCTATCATTACCCCTGGAAGCTAAGCCAAATTGCGGAGAGGCCTCCCTTCAGGGGTGGTAGTAGGGTAGTGCTGCCAGCTAGCTATAGCAGAGACATTAACTATCAAGGGTTCACAGCGTCTACCTGCCAAGTCTCAACCGGGTGACGAGTATAAATCGTGCGGGTTTGGGGGTCGCCACGCAGTTCGAGATGGTCAACGCGCTCGGGTGTGAGCAGCACCAGGCAAAACTCAGCGGGGGGAGTCTCACCAGCGTCGCGGGGCGCAAAGTCGGCCTCGGGCTCGCGGGGCTGGGCGGGATGGGGCCAATAAAACTGCTGGCGGGCGTTGTCAGAGAGAGAGTCCCACGCCCTTTGCCGATCGCCCATGAGATCGGCATTCGCATCGGCGGCACCCACTACCTGAATAGGGCCAGCCAGGCGAAACTGCTCGCGGGTGGAGGTGAAATACCAGCAGGCCTCGGCCCAGGGGTGAGCCACAATATCGGCCACCTTGGCGCTGCGCTGATCGGTGACCAGGGTCAGGGTGTTGCGATCGGGCAGCCAGCCCCGAAAGACCACGGTGCGGTTGGTGGGACGGCCTGCTGCGGTAACGGTGGCAAGCTGAAAGTAGCGACTGTCGGGGCGGCTGCGGTTGCGGTGCAGGGCGCGGGCCAGGGGGCTACGCCAGGGGGCCAGGGCAGCGGCTTTCAACAGAGATGGATCAGAATCAGACATACTAGAGGTTGGCCTTAACGGGGTTAAGCACCCGCCTGCCTTAAGCGGGGGGCCACTTTTCACCTTTAAGTAGAGCGTTTAGCGAGTGAGCTTGCAAGTATGACCGTTGCCATCCTATTGCTGATTGCGGGTGGGGGGCTATTGCTGGTGGGGGCCGAGTCGCTGGTGCGGGGCGCGTCTAAACTGGCCGGGCTGCTAGGAATTTCGCCGCTGATTATTGGCCTAACCATTGTCGCCTACGGAACTAGCGCCCCAGAGATGGCCGTGAGTGTGCAGTCTAGCCTAGCGGGCCAGGGTGACATTGCCCTAGGCAACGTGATCGGCAGCAACATTTTCAACGTGCTGGTGATTTTGGGGCTGTCGTCCTTGTTGGCCCCGCTGCCGGTGGCCCAGCAGCTGATTCGGCTCGATGTGCCAATTATGGTGGGTATTTCGGCGCTGCTGCTGTTGTTTTCTCTAGACCAGCTGCTGCAACCGAGCGACGGCATTATCTTGCTGATTGGGGGCCTGGTTTACACTCTATTTTTGATCTACCAAAGTCGCCGCGAAACCAATGCCGAGGTGCAGTCAGAATACGATCGCGAGTATGGCCCCACGCCCCCGGGCAAATGGACTTGGATCACTAACCTGGCCTACATGGGGTTGGGGCTGGTGGCGTTGGTGTGGGGGTCGCAGTGGTTTGTCACGGGCGCGGTGAGCATTGCCCAGGCCCTCGGGGTGAGCCAATTGGTCATTGGCCTGACGATTGTGGCAGCAGGAACGTCATTACCGGAACTGGCGACCTCGGCGGTGGCCACCTTTCGGGGAGAGCGTGACATTGCAGTGGGCAACGTCGTCGGCAGCAACATTTTCAACATTTTGACTGTGCTGGGGGTGACGGCGGTGTCGTCGGGGACGGGCATCAGCATTCCCAACTCGGTGCTGTATTTTGACTTGCCGGTGATGGTGGCGGTAGCGCTGGCTTGTCTGCCCATTTTTCTGACCGGCAATGTGATTACCCGCTGGGAGGGGGGGCTGTTTACCGGCTACTACGTCGCCTACGTCACCTACCTGATCTTGAGGGCGGCAGACCATGCCCAGCTGGGGCTCTATAGCCAAGTCATGCTGCTGTTTGTGATTCCCCTTACGGTGTTGACGCTGGCGCTGGTGGTGGTTAAATCTTGGCCAGCCGATCGCCGGGACCCAGAGCAGGAGAAACAGCTGCCGGGTGATCCCCACTCCCGATAGGATAGGAAGCACTGTCGTTTTTCTGCCCCCATGGCCTTAGCGGTTGATTTTGGCACCAGCAATACCGTCGTCGCTCGTTGGAACCCAGTCACAGAAAGCCCAGAGACCCTAGCCCTGCCGGGGCTGAGCGTGAGCTTGGCGACGGTGCCGCCCCTAGTGCCGAGCCTGATCTATGTAGAGCAGCCCGCTGCTGGTGGCGTGATGGTGGGGCAGATGGTGCGCGATCGCGGCCTCGATATTGCCGCTGATCCCCGCTTTTTTGCCAATATTAAGCGCGGCATTGGCACGCCGCTGCAAGGGTTTCTGCCCGATATTGACGGCACAACTCTCTCCTTTGAGCAGTTGGGGGAGTGGTTTCTGCGATCGCTGCTCACCCAGGTGCGGGCCGTAGCGGGAGACGACGACAGCCTGGTGCTGACGGTGCCTGTCGATAGCTTTGAGGCCTACCGCCTGTGGCTGGGGGATGTGGCTGCTGCCCTAGATTTTAAAGAAGTGCGGCTGATCGATGAGCCGACGGCGGCGGCCCTGGGCTACGGATTAACGGGGGAGCAAACCCTGCTGGTGCTCGACTTTGGCGGCGGCACTCTCGATTGGTCGTTGGTGCGGCTGGTGGCCCCGGCCCAGAAAAAGCCGACGGGCTTTTTGCTCAAGTGGCGGGGCCAGGGAGCCGAGCAAACCAGCGCTCAAAAGCCAGAGGTGGCACGGGTGCTGGCCAAGGCGGGCGAAAACCTGGGCGGAGCCGACATTGACCAGTGGTTAGTAGAGCATTTCGCCACTCAAGGAGTGCCCGGCGGAGCGGTGGTGCAGCGCCTGGCAGAGCGGCTAAAAATTGCCCTGTCTAACCAACTGGAGGCGGCAGAAGCCTACTTTGACGACGAAACCTTTGACACCTACGACTTGGCCCTGAGCCGCGACCAGTTTGAAGCCATTTTGAGCGAAAACCAGTTTTTTGAGCGGTTAGAAAAGGGACTCAGCCAGGTATTGCAGCAGGGGCAACGCCAGGGCCTGGGGGCCGACGCCATTGATGCGGTGCTGCTGGTGGGGGGCACGGCGCAGATTCCAGCGGTGCAGCGGTGGGTGACGGAGCGGTTTGGAGCCGAGAAGGTAAGGTGCGATCGCCCCTTTGAAGCCGTCGCCCAGGGGGCGTTGCAAATTGCCCAGGGCTTAGCGGTCGAAGACTTTCTCTACCATAGCTATGGCATGCGCTACTGGGATCGGCGCAACAACCGCCACGGCTGGCACTCGATTTTGCCCCAGGGGCAGCCCTACCCGATGAGTGCGCCTGTAGAAATTACTCTAGGCGCTTCGGTGGAAAAGCAGCCGAGTATTGAGCTGATTGTCGGTGAGCTGGGGGCAGCCAGCACCCAGACCGAGGTGTACTTTGAAAACGGTCGGCTGGTGACGCGGCAGCTCGGCGGCGATTCCCCCTCGGTGCAACCCCTCAACGATCGCGAGGGAGCCCGCACGATCGCTCAGCTCGACCCGCCGGGGTTTCCGGGCAGCGATCGGGTGCGGGTGCTGTTTCAAGTAGACAGCGATCGGCTGCTGCGCATTACGGTAGAAGATATTCTTACCGGCAATACGCTGCTGGATAATGAGGCTGTGGTGCGGCTGAGCTAGGCCTTGGGGGGTATAGGTTTGAGCGTTGCCCAGCAGGATTTAAGCTCAGGTGGCGAGGCCTACGCCCAATACCACCATCACAAACAAAATCAGAGCGATCACCAGAAAAATACCAAACAGAACGCGGGCGATAGTGGCGGCTCCTCGGGCAATGCCGGTAAACCCCAACGCTCCGGCAATAACGGCTACAACTAAGGCAATAATGGCCCAGGTCAGTAAATCCATCGGAATTCTCCCGTAGGCGACTCCTCAAAACTAGATCGCCGCCCTAGTTCTGTCCTCTACCTTTCGAGAGAAGCCTCTTGCTAGCGAATTAGGCCGATCGAAGGGGCGATCGCATCGTCTAACGCCGTTATAGCCATGATCATCTGGGTTAGAACATCCAGAAGCCCTGAGAACGTGTGAACGTTCAAACGTTCTTAAGGGAGAGGTCTTAACCAGGCTGGCCACAGCTATATTAGTTCGACAATCTCAATTTATTTAGGCTTAAACAATGGAATGATGAACCTATGGAAACGCTGACGATTACTCGACCCGACGATTGGCACCTGCATCTGCGCGACGGTGCGGCCCTGAATGCGGTACTGCCCCACACGGTGCGGCAATTTTCTCGCGCCATTGTCATGCCCAATTTGAAGCCCCCGGTGCGCTCGGTGGCTGAGGCGGCGGCTTACCGCGATCGCATTCTGGCGGCGGTGCCAGCGGGCCAGCCGTTTGAGCCGTTGATGACTCTCTACCTCACTGACAACACCGACCCCGAAGAGATTGTGGCGGCCAAGGCGGCTGAGTTTGTCAAAGCCGTGAAGTATTACCCCGCTGGGGCGACGACCAATTCAGACTCTGGCGTCACCGAGATCAGCAAGTGCGATCGCGTCTTTGAGGCGATGCAGCAGGTTGATATGCCGCTGTTGCTCCACGGTGAAGTCACCGATTCAGCGGTGGATATGTTCGATCGCGAGAAAGTGTTTATTGAGAAACACTTGATGCCCCTAAAGCAGCGATTCCCGCAATTGCGGGTGGTGTTAGAGCACATTACTACCGCCGATGCGGTGGAGTTTGTCTTGGCGACCGACAACATCGCCGCGACGATCACTCCCCAGCATCTGTTGTTTAACCGCAATAGTTTGTTTCAAGGAGGCCTGCGGCCCCACTACTACTGCCTGCCCATTTTGAAGCGCGAGACCCACCGGCAGGCACTTTTGCAGGCGGCGACCTCAGGCAATCCCAAGTTTTTTCTGGGCACCGATAGCGCCCCCCATCCCCGTAATGGCAAAGAAAGCGCCTGTGGCTGCGCGGGGTGTTTTTCGGCGTTGCACGCGATGGAACTGTACGCGGAGGCGTTTGAGAGTGTTGACGCCCTCGATAAACTGGAGGCGTTTGCCAGCTTTTATGGGCCAGACTTTTACCAGCTGCCGCGCAATGGCGATCGCATTACCCTGAGCAAAACGACCTGGCGGATTCCCGATGAGCTGCCCTTTGTCGATGCTGGCCTGGTGCCGCTGCGGGCCGGGGAAACGATGACTTGGAAGATGCTCTGACACTAGCCCCAGTAATGTAGCAAGAGAGCGTTTCCCAGCTTCGTGGGTAACGATGCTGACGGTCTGGGGAAACACAATGCGGTGGGCATAGGTGGCGTCTTTCACTCCCAACGGGCGATTGATAGTGACTATATCCTGCTTGGCTACTCCCGGTTCAGCCGGGCGCATGGCGTGCGCCCCTGCGGGTTGGCCGTTTGGGAGGCGGGGTATGGAATTCGGATTCGGTATTAGCTTAAGGGCGAGCTGTGGCATTGCCATGGCGGCAGTATGACAACCTAGCCCGTTTTCAGCTCTGCAATATCGCTGAAATGCTCCTGACACACCGTTGCCACATCGGGTCATTAACGTTAGTCACCAAATCAATCGCTTCTCTCACTCAAAAAGGACAAACGCTATGGAAACGTGCGTTCGAGATCGCCAAATTCTGCCCACTGGCCACCGTCCGCCCCGCCCGATTCCCGCCCTTGACTACGAAACCGAGGCCCGGCACCACCGCGAACGGGGCAAACTCCTCCTAGAGATGGGCCGCTATCGTGAGGCGCTAGCGCAGTTTAGGCAAGCTCTGACGGTTCATCCCCACGATGCTGAGAGCTGGTCTAGCCGCGCTGATGCCCTGGCTTGCCTGGGCCTCTACGATGACGCCTTGCAAAGTCTGGAGCAGGCCCAGGAATTGGCTGGGTTGGCCGATCCTCGGTTTTGGGTGCAAAAGGCGGTGCTGTTCATCTTGCTCAACCAACCCGAGGCGGCACTCACCTGTTGCAATCAGGCCCTCTGGCGATCGCCCAGCCACCGTCAGGCCTGGCTTTTTCGCAGCGTGGCCCTGCACCGTTTGGGGCAGTTTCAGGCCGCTTACCGCAGCTACCAGCGGGTGTCACAGCCTGGCCTCTCGTCTCCGGCTGAGTCCATCCGGCAGCTTTGCCATGACCTGGCCCCTCATCACCAGGCTAGTTAGCTTTATTCAGCGCGAATTTGAGGGGATACCAAATCCTACTTGGCTACTCCCGATTCCGCTGGGCGAACGGCCGTTCGCCCCTGCGGTTTCATCCTGAATCCTGAACGAATACCTCCGATTTGTAGGGGCGTAGCATGCTACGCCCCTACGGGGTTCCTGGATTATGAACCGGGGTTTACCAAATCGGATGTGGTATCAGGTGTCAGGTTCTAGGTCTGCTATGAACCTGACACCTGACCCCCTCAACGTTTAGAGTCTGTCACAATCAGCTTGGTCAAGTGCTAGCGGCGTGCCTGGGTTGACGATCTAGCCGCAATCGCCCCTCGCAGTTGGTCAATTGCCACCACGTACTGACTATCTTGCTCAGTGCCGATGCGATCGGGGTGCATCCACAGCTCTCGCTGGGCGGCTTCGGGTGACTCGGCCACTAGGTCGGGCGTAATGCCTTTGTGGTTGATGTCGGCCCCGGAAGGAGTGTAGTAGTGGGCGATGGTGACATTCAGGCCCGAGCCATCCCGCAGGCGGTTGACCGACTGCACCAGGGCTTTGCCAAAGGTCTGCGTGCCCACCACTGTAGCCCGGCGATCGTCTTGCAGCGCCCCGGTGAGCACCTCGCTAGCACTGGCTGAGTTGCCGTTGACCAACACCACCAACGGTTTGTCGGTCAGAGCGGTATGGTTGGCGCTGACCGCTTCGGCCTGGCCAGCCCGATCTACGGTGCGCACGATCGGACCCTCATCGATCCACATGCGGGCGATCGCGATCGCCTGCCCTAAAATTCCCCCTGGATTGTTGCGCAGATCGAGCACATAGCCCTCGACCTGCTGCTGCTCCAGGTTTTTGATCGCCCGCTCCATCTGTTCGGCAGACTGAGCATTAAACTCGCTCAGGCGTAGGTAGCCAATGCGCTGCCCCTCGGTTTCTCGCAGGGCTGAGGTGACCACCGGCAGGTCAATACGGGCGCGGGTGAGGGTAACGGCAAAGGGGGCCGTATCGTTGCGCTGCATTAGCAACTCTACCGTCGTGCCCGCTTCACCGCGAATTTGGCTGGCGGCGGCCTCTACGGTCATACCCTGGGTCGAGGCACCATTGATCTGCAAGATACGATCCCCCGACTGCACGTTGGCGGCCATGGCCGGAGAGCCTTCAATGGGCTGCACCACCATCAGCGCTTCGGTATCGGGTTCAAGGGCAAGGCGCATGCCCACTCCCACCAACTGCCCACTGGTCTGACTCGAAAACGCCTGAAACTCCTCCGGTGTCATAAACCGGGTGTAAGGGTCATTGAGCTTCGCCAGCACGTCCTCCAGCGCTGCGTAGGCCGCATCCGGAGAGGTGTATTCCTGACCCAGCAGTGACTGCCGCTCTTGCATCCAGTCTATCTGGTTAAAATTGGGGTCAACGTAGGAGCGATGGACGATTTGCCAAGCTTCGTCTAAAACGCTCTTGGGGCTATCTTGCCAGGTAGCCCAGGCGGCTGTAGTGAGAACGGGTAGCCCAACCAGGGTCAGCGTTGAGGTGAGGGCCAGGGCTTTTTGGGCGGGTGACCAGGCGGCAATTTTAGACATGAGGGCCAAAGGGTGGCGAAGTTGAGGCATAGCACAGCAGCAGGTTTAGAGTACTAGCCACAGAACGGTAGGAAGCTGAAACCAGCGCGTATCGGCATCTCCAGGATGCCAAGGCAGAGGGTCTGCTGCCGCCGGGTCAGACCCTATAGTCTGTAGATAGCCTTGAGCGTAACCGAGCCCTATGGCAGACCTGTGACAGAGGTTTGACGATCCCGTGGTGGATCGGCTTAGGCAGCCCACTGTGGGGTTGGGTGCCACCGTGCCCCAAGAACATCTAGGTTGTTCGAGTCCACAGCCTACCTTTTGTCCAGGTTTGCCATTGAAATTTGCCACAGTGAGCCTGTGTTTCTGTGCAGATGTTAATCCTGATCACTTTCAATACCCTCCGCCAGACCCATCGTTGCCTGCACGATAGAAGTACTGCAACGCCTTCAATCGGCTAGAATCGTTATCCTAGAAAAGCTGAATTTTGAGGGCTACGCAGTGCAAACCCCAGACCCCATTCATGTGATCGGCGGCGGGCTGGCCGGTACCGAGGCCGCCTGGCAGATTGCCCAGGCCGGGGTGCCCGTGGTGCTGCACGAAATGCGCCCCCACAAAACCTCCCCGGCCCACCACAGCGAGCACGTCGCCGAACTGGTGTGCAGCAACTCCTTTGGGGCAATGTCGAGCGATCGCGCCTCGGGCCTGCTCCACGAAGAACTGCGGCAGCTAGGCTCAGTGGTCATCGGCAAGGCCGACCAGCACCAGGTACCGGCGGGGGGTGCCCTGGCGGTCGATCGCGGCATCTTTAGCCAAGATCTCACCGCAACCCTAGAGCAGCACCCGCTAATCGAGCTGCGCCGAGATGAAGTAACCCGCATTCCCGACGATGGCATTACCGTGCTGACCACTGGCCCCCTCACCAGCGAAGCCCTATCGGTAGACCTAGAGCGGTTCACGGGCCAGGGCTACATGAGCTTTTTCGACGCCGCCAGCCCAATTGTGGTGGGTGAAAGCATTGACCAGTCGGTGGCCTTTATGGCCTCGCGCTACGATCGCGGGGAAGCCGCCTACCTCAACTGCCCCATGAATAAGGAGCAGTACCTGCACTTTTGGACTGAGCTGTGCAACGCGGAGCAGGCCGAGCTTAAGGACTTTGAGCGCGAGACGGCAAAATTCTTTGAAGCCTGTCTGCCCATCGAAGAAATGGCGCGGCGCGGCGAAGACACCATGCGCTACGGCCCGCTCAAGCCCGTGGGTCTGTTCGATGCCCGCCTGGGCGACTTTAAAGCCCCCGAGAACAAGAGCAAGAAACCCTACGCCGTGGTGCAGCTGCGCCAGGAAGATAAGGGCGGCCAGCTGTGGAACATGGTGGGCTTTCAGACCAACCTGCGCTGGGGCGAACAGGTACGGGTGTTCCGCCTGATTCCGGGGTTGGAGAAGGCCGAATTTGTGCGGATGGGCGTGATGCACCGCAACACGTTTTTAAATTCGCCCGAGCTGCTGCACGCCACGATGCAATTTAAGGCTCGCTCAACTTTGCTGGCGGCGGGGCAGCTGGTGGGTACCGAGGGCTATACGGCGGCGGTGGCGGGTGGCTGGCTAGCGGGGACAAATGCAGCCCGGCTGGCCTTGGGGCAAGATCCCTTAACCCTGCCTGCAACGATGATGCTGGGGGCGCTGATCGATTTCATTACCTCCGCCGAACCGAAGCACTTTCAGCCGATGCCGCCAAACTTTGGCATTTTGCCGCCCCTGCCGGTAAAAGTGCGGGGCAAAAAAGAGCGCTACGGCCAATACCGCGATCGCGCTTTGCAAGACCTGCACACCTGGGCGGTAGAGCAAACCTTGGAGTTGCACCAACCCAGCCTTAGCCTCTCTGCCTGAGACAATACTGGTCGTTCAATCGACCAGCCTTAGTTAGGCAAATAGTAATACCAAAGCATTTTCTATCGTGAGAAGGGGGGCGATCGCTGAGGGCCTTGATACGATCGACATTGGTTAAGGGAAGATTATAATTAGGTTAATAAAATAAATGGGGGTGACTCAATGACCCAATCTAATTCTTCTAATCGTAACGAAATTGACAATTTTCTCTGCCCCCGCAGTCGCTATTACGGTGAGTTTTCGCCCCAGCAACTCACGTTTAATGCCAATTTGCAGGAATTCGCCCACCGCATTGGCTACATTTCTGGTCTGCAAACCGGCGGCAAGCTTTCACCCGATGAAGCCTACGACCAAATTAAGACGCTTTATAAGCAGTTAAAGCGCAGTAAGAAAGGGCTCAACGTTTAGCGGGTCGCTGGCGATCGCTGCTACACCCCACCCAATCTTGCCCAAAACCCATTGCCGTTGCTCCAAGTGCTCGGCGATGGGTTTTGGCTTTCGTGACGGTATAGGATTTTTGGCTATGGTGCATCGACTTCCTCGCTATGCGGCCAAACGGGTGCGTCGCGATCATAAAATGCTTTACGAGGTTGAGGGCCGCTGTTATCCCGGTGTCACAACCGTGCTGTCGGCCACCAAACCCCAGGAGGCACGAGAAGCGCTTCAGCGCTGGCGGCAGCGGGTGGGCGTTGACGAAGCCCAGCGCATTTCGGGCAACGCGTCTTCGGCGGGCACTCGCTTGCACAAGCAAATTGCCGCCCACCTCAATGGCAAACCGGTCGAAATTTCGGCTGATTTAGCAGGCTATTGGGCCTCGATTCAGTCGGTACTGGCCCAGGTAGAAGAGGTGCTGCTGGTGGAAGGGGCGGTGTGGCACAGGGCGGGGTTTGTGGGCTTTCCCGATGCGCTGGTGATGATTGACGGTGAGTTGTACCTGTGCGACTGGAAGACGGCGCTGCGCCCCAAGCAGCCCCAGTGGTTGGAAGATTATTTTTTGCAGATAGCGGCCTATCGCGCGGCGGCCACTCAGGTGTATGCCGACTTTGGCTTAGAGGTACAAAAGGGGCTGGTGGCGATCGCCCTGGCTGACCAGCCCGCCCAGCGTTTCGAGGTTTCTCTAGCCGAGATGAATGACCACTGGCAGCAATTTCAGCGGCGGTTGCGAGAATTTGAGTATCGACGGCGGCGCTGAGGGGCTGGTTCAGCAATCCTTGGTTCTGTGCCTCAGAGCAAACATGAAGGGTTATGAGTTTAACGATGGGCGCTTGAACTGAAACACGATCAGGGCTAGTAAACCGGCAACTAGCCCCCAAAACGCAGAGCCGATGCCAAAGAGCGTGATGCCCGAAGCGGTGACCAAGAAGGTGATTAGGGCGGGTTCGCGATCGCCTTCGTTTTGCAGGGCGGTAAACAAGCCGTTGCCGATGGTACCAAACAGGGCCAGACCGGCGATCGCCAGCACCAGTTCTGGCGGGAAGGCGGCTAATAGGGCGGCGACGGTAGCGCCAAAAAAGCCGATCAGCAGGTAGAAAAACCCGGCGGCGATCGCCGCTACATAGCGCTTGCCGGGGTCTTCGTGGGCCTCACGCCCCATGCAAATGGCGGCGGTAATGGCGGCCAAATTGAGGGCAAAGGCACCAAATGGGGCGAGCACCACCGTTGCGGCTCCGGTCCAGCCAATGACGGGCGAGATCGGCACGGTGCCATAGCCAGAGGCCCGCAGCACGGCAACCCCCGGCACATTTTGAGAGGCCATCGTGACCACAAACAGCGGTAGAGCCACACCAATCGTCGCCCCGAGCGAAAACTGGGGAACCGTGAAGACGGGCCTAGCCAGTTGCAGGCTCACGCTGTCGAACTGGATCAGGTTTTGCAGCGCTGCGATCGCAATACCAACCCCCAATGCCGCCACTACGGCGTAGCGCGGCTGGGCGCGGCGCATGGCTAAGTAGGTGCAAAACATGGCAAAGGTCATGGCAAATTGGGTCTGCATGGCCGTAAACACATCCAGCCCAAAGCGCAGCAGTACCCCGGCCAGCATTCCTGCTGCCAGCGCCAGGGGAATGCGACTCATCAACCGTTCAAACCAACCGCTAAATCCAGCAAGGGTAATCAGCATTCCCGACAGCAAAAACGCCCCGATCGCCTCGGCCATGGGCACCCCCGTTGCCGAGGTAATCAGCAAGGCCGCCCCCGGTGTAGACCAAGCGGTGACCACTGGCGCACGGTAGCGCAGCGATAGGCCAATGCAGGTCAAGCCCATGCCCAACCCCAAGGCCCACATCCAGGACGCGATTTCGGCGGGGGTGGCACTGAACGCCTGGGCGGCCTGAAACACAATCACCGCTGAACTGGTAAAGCCTACCAGCACGGTGACAAACCCCGCGATGATCGCTGAGAGAGAAACGTCGTTGAAAAAGCCTTTGGCAACCATGGTCTTAGTCGAGACTGCTCAGATTAGACTACAGGGAGCCAGCCTCAACTGTCCTGTGGTGCAGGGGCTTAAACGACTTGCGCTTCCTGCATAACGGCCTTGGGGTCGGGCAGGGTGTCGGGGTCGCCCACATAGATGCCGAGCGATCGGGCCACTTTGACCATGGTGCTATCGGTTTCGACCGGGCTGGGGCAGATGCCGCGCAGGTGGCACTCACGCACGGTGGCAATCACGTCACCTAGGTCTTTAGAGCGCACGCGGCCTGCCTCCCACACCACCAGGCGGTTGTAGCGGCCTTCGGCGATTAGGTCTACGGCTTTGCGGCCAAAGGCTGAGGCCAGCAGGCGATCGCTAGCAGTAGGAATGCCGCTGCGCTGAATGTGGCCCAGCACCATGGCGCGAGTTTCGACCCGGTCCATATCGCAGTAGGCGGTATCGCCGGTTTGGCAGAGGGTGCGGCTGCGCTCGGCGATCGCCGTCGCCAACGATTCGCCAATCAGGTGCTGAGGCTTGCCGTCTTCGCCATGGACACCTTCAGCCACAACCACGAGGGCAAACTTGCGGCCCCGCTGGCGCAGATCGGCAATGTGCTGACAGATCTGAGTAACAACTAGGGGGTTGAGTTCGGGCACCAGCTCAGGAATTAAAATCACATCGGCCCCGCCCGCGATACCGCCGTGGAGGGCCAGGTGCCCGGCGTCGCGGCCCATGACTTCGACCACCATGACGCGATCGTGGCTGGCAGCGGTAAAGGTGAGGTCGTAGAGGGCGCTGTTCACTGTCTGCACAGCGGTATTGAAGCCAATCGATTTTTCGGTAAACGGCACATCATTATCGATGGTCTTGGGAATACCGATCAGGTTCCAGCCGCCGCGCTGGGCTAGGTCGTAGATAATATCGAGGCTGCCGTCGCCACCGATCGCAATTAGCGCATCGAGGTTGAGTTTTTCGTAGCCCGCCAAAATTTTGGCCATTTGGTCAGGCCCGTCGAAGCGGCTTTTGCTGAGCGAGCCCAGAATGGTGCCGCTGAGAAATTGCAGCACATCGAGCCCCTGCAAAATGCCGGGAATGTCGTAGCCGTGGTCGGTGAGCCGCAGGTGGTCGGGGTCGTACTGGCCGTCGGCCACCTGCATAAAGCCATCGGTGCTATAGGGAATGCCAATCACATCCCACCCACGCCGATTGGCGCATTTGACCACCGCTCGAATGACGGCGTTGAGGCCGGGGCAGTCGCCGCCGCTAGTGAGAATGCCAATGCGCTGAGTGGTTGTCATAGAAGGATATCCGAAAGGCTGATCTCCTTAATCCTCAGGCCGATGGAGCCTGAGGAACCGCCACTCTTCAATAGTCTTTAATAGTCTTAACGCAGAATAATCTTCGCTAACGAGAGTGAACTTTTGCTTAATTGCACAGGTCAGTGGTCCAGTCTTCAGAGCCTCGCCCTGGCTGACAGCGGGCCTGTTGTCCGGCCCAGTCGAGCCGCCATTGGTCGCCTTCGGGCACAAACTCTAAGCGATAGCGCATGCCGTTCACCGAGTCGTCGGCCAGGCCGGTTTGGGTGAGTAACACTAGGGCTCCAGCGTCGGTTTCTTCGATCAGGTCTGCGTATTCAGTAAAGTTACCTTCCCCTGGCTCGGTGCTGCCAAATACTGCTAGGGCAATTTGGGTGGGGTCTGTACCCACCGTGCTGTCGTCTTCAGGGACAGGCACTTCGTTGTAGTCGGCGCGATCGCCCACTTCAGTGGTTCCCGGCGCTTGGCCTGGGGCTTCTGTGGTGGGCGGCACCACCTCTGGGGTAGTTGCCCTGGGCTCACAGGCCGCCAGGGTAATCGCTAGCGCACCAGCGGTTAGGGTAGACAGTAAGTACTTGTTAACCATGGGTTTCCTTAGATAAACGCTATTAATGTATCTAAAACAACAGAAATCAGAGTCGTTCGCCAGGATACACGACGACATCGGCCTTTAGCCAGAGCGTCGTTCATCAACTGCAACCCTTCGCTAGAGAAAAAGGGGCGATCGCCCCGTTCCCTCGTCACCGGAACCTGCAATCTGAGTGATGTTTTTGCCCTGAGAAGCTATTTAGGCTGAGGAGAGACTATGGCGTTGCTGTTGTGTCTTGCTGTTCTATTGGCTCCCTGTTTTGACTTACGATTCTGCGATCGCACCTACCCTGCCGGGCACCGAGCCCGCCACCCTGACTACTGCCTACCGCCATCGTCGCTGGCTGCCAGAGCAGGTTTTGTTTACCCCCGCCGCCCTAGATGAACCCTGGGGGCAGCGCATTTTAGAGCGGGTGCAGGCCCACAATCTACCGGTAGACTTTCTCAAGCAAAACCGCCTGAGCGGTCTGCGAGGGGATACCGAGCGCGAGACCTATGCGATCGCCAAGCGCACCCTGGCCGTAGTCACCGCCCCGGCGGGCCAGCTTAAGCTGACGCCGATTCCGCCCTCGGCTGACTGGCAGTTTCACCTGGCCCAGGGCTGCCCGGCCCACTGCCAATACTGCTACCTGGCGGGCAGTTTGCAGGGGCCGCCCGTGATCCGAGTCTATGCCAACCTGCCGCAGATTTTAGACAACCTGAAGCACTACGAGAGCGCTGACCGACTCACCACCTACGAGGTCAGTTGCTACACCGATCCCCTGGGCATTGAGCACCTGACTGGCAGCTTGGCTGAGTGCATTCGCTACTTTGGCGATCGCGATCGTGCCCGCCTGCGCTGGGTGTCAAAGTTTGACTCGGTTGACGACCTGCTAACTCTGCCCCACCGGGGCCACACCCGCTGCCGCTTTAGCATCAATGCCGCTTCGGTATCGCGGCGGCTAGAGGGGGGCACTGCCTCGGTGGCCGAGCGGCTCCAGGCCATTCGCCAGCTGGCGCTGCCGGTAGAGCGGGGCGGCGGCGGCTACCCGGTGGGCTTTGTGATCGCCCCGATTATGCCGATTGAGGGCTGGCAAGACGAGTACAGCCAGCTGCTAGAGGCCGCCGCCAGTGCCCTCGACTTTGACTGCGACCTCACCTTTGAGCTGATTTCCCACCGGTTTACCCCTGGGTCTAAGGGGGTGCTAGAGCAGTGGTACCCCAACAGCAGCCTTGACCTCGACGAGTCAACCCGTACCACCAAGCGCAACAAGTTTGGCGGCACTAAATATGTCTACGACAAAGACACCATGACCGAGCTACGCACCTTTTTTGAATCTGCGATCGCGCGCTGGTTTCCCCAGGGCAAAATCCTCTACTGGACTTAGCCTCGTCGTCGCGTAATCTATCGGTAAGACCGACTGGGCGATCGCAGAGGGTTATAGTTGACTCTCATCAGGCAGAATTGGCCTAGCTGAGCCTCATCTCTGGCTTGCTTGACTGGATTCTGGGCTGGTCGTGGCATGATTTAATGCAGTCCGTGAACCGGAAGGGGTTTATCATCTATGGCTTTACCCTTTGACGCAGCCCCCAGCGAGGCGCGAATTGAGCGATTTTGGCAGCTCTCGGCCAGCTTTGGCATGGAGCGCAATGCCTACCACAACTATTTAAATGAGTTAGTCAGCGATCGCTACGCCCTGATCAAAGGACTGCAACTGTTGCGCGACGAACTGCAATTTGCCGGAGTTAGCCCCACCGATATTCAGGCCTGCGGGGCCGACATGAGTCTGCCCAGCGCGGTGACGACCCTGGCCTACACCAACTGCGGCGATCGCATTCACCAGGGCGAAGCTACCAAGCGCTACCGTGATGTGGTCGCCTCTCGCTTTGCCACCCTGTCAGAAATTGGCGAACTGAAACTGGAGGCGTTTTTTCCCGCCGGGGGCGGCACCGACAATGGCGCGACCTTAGCCCATGTCACTGTGGCCCACGAGCTGGATGAAAAGCTGAAGCGCCGGGTTTATGAGGGCAACCCCCAGTCAATTTCTCTGGTGGCGATCGACCTCAAAACCCACGTGGGCCGCATTCAAGAAGACGGCAAGCAAGTCTACGGCAAAACCCGCGAGTCGCCCTGGCGCGAACCTCGGGCGGCCTGCGGGGCGATCGTCGGAGCGCTGACCCACTACCAGCCTGAGAATTTGATTCACCGCCGCATTCGCAATGACCTGGGGGAGCGCAACTTTCAGTTTTTGTCGAACCAGCAGATTTTGACCGATGAGGGGGTCGATATCACCATGGCGGTGGCGGCGGCGATCGTAGCGATTCGCGGCATTCGCAACACGGCCATGGCTCTAGCCCAGGAGATGGATGAGCGCGGCCTGGGCCACCTCACTGCTAGCACTACAGTGAATCGCCCCTCGCGGGATGACCTGGTGATCTACCTAGCTCGCGCCACGGTGTTTAACGGCAAAATCCGCATTCAGAGCCTGGGCACCGAGGCCAAGCACTACAGCGGCAAGCTGGTGGGCTACGCCGGAGAAAAACGCCTCCAGCTGCGCTACGACGACTGGGATAGCGAGAACGTGCCGGTGGAAGAGATTCCCTACAAAATGAAGTTCTCGGAGTTATAGCGATCGCCCCGATGATGAGCAAAGCGAAGCAAACGTAGGATGGGCAAAGGGCTTTGCCCGTGCCCATCGTTAGGCATTCGTTCCGATGGGCACGCTTCGCTTTGCCCATCCTACGCGGGTATGTTCTTATCCAGAACTTACCTTAGCAAATGTAGGATGGGCAAAGCGAAGCGTGCCCATCATCAAGAGTTAGTAGAAGTGTTCGACCGTGATTGTGATCGGTAATTGGGGATTTCTACCCTTATGGATTACCGACGCTTTTACCAACCTGGGGGCTCATACTTTTTCACAGTCGTTACTGAAAGGCGACAGCCTCTACTGGTTGATCATATTGATCGGCTGCGGGTGGCTTTTAGGCATGGCATGGAGCAATACCCGTTTAGTATTGACGGAATTGTGGTGTTGCCTGACCATTTGCATACCCTATGGCGTTTACCAGACGGAGACGCTGACTTTTCGCGTCGGTGGATGGTAATTAAACGCAAGTTTTCGGCAGGGCTAAAAGCTGAAGTGACCAGTACCTCCCAAAAACTCAAGCGAGAGAAGGGTGTTTGGCAACGGCGATTCTGGGAGCATTGCATCCGAGATGAGGCAGACTGGAATCAGCACATGGACTACATTCACTACAACCCGGTCAAGCATGGGTATTGCACAACACCTGCCGACTGGCCCTATAGCTCTTTCAGGCGATCAGTCGAGTGGGGTCTGTATCCGGCTGATTGGGGAGCAAGTCCTTTGTCAAAACTCCTATGTGACGAGTTGGAGTTTGAGTAATTCGCTAGGGGAATGTGATGGGCACAGGCTTTGCCCTTTGCTACGTTTAATTACTGCGCCTCAAAGAATGGAGATGTTTCTTTTGCTGGCTTCGGGCCAAGGTTGCCATGAACCAGCAAATGTAACAAAAGTAGGATGGGCAAAGCGAAGCGTGCCCATCATCAAGAATTTGAATGCAATGGGCACGGGCTTTGCCCTTTGCCTATCCTACGTTTAATTACTGCGCTTCAAAGAATGGGGATGTTTCTTTTGCTGGCTTTGGGCCAGGGTTGCCATGAACCAGCAAATGTAACAAAAGTAGGATGGGCAAAGCGAAGCGTGCCCATCATCAAGAATTTGAATGTGATGGGCACGGGCTTTGCCCTTTGCCCATCCTACGGATCGCTGCGCTCTGCCCAATCTACCGAGCTGATACTTCTACTGGGTGTAGCCTGTCGTTATTGCAATCAGCGACCTGCTGTGTTGGGAGTGCAGGGCGCGATCGCAGCTTTTACCCTATCACCCCACCATCAGGGCAATGGGCACGGGCTTTGCCCTTTGCCCATCCTACGGATCGCGCGTAATGCTGGCAATTTTGGTTTCGGCCATAGAGTTCACCAGAGGACATAGTGCTTTGATTTTACCGGGTGGCTTTGTATCAGCTGGGGTAGGTGAGCAAGCGATCTTCAAGTTCGGCCCAGGCTTGCTTGGGTATGCGAATGGCAGCCTCCTTGCACCGCAGTAAAAGCTCTGTGGCGTAGAGATAATTTTGTAAGGCTATAGCTTCTTCTAAATCAAACGTCAATGCTTCTCGGGTAAGACCTAGAGCATCTAGCCACAGTGCCTCAAGTTCATCGGCCCAATGCTGCCAAGCCTGATTTGGAGCTTTGAAGGTAGGGGCGATCTTGGACATACGTTTGAGCTCGCTTGGAAGCTGTAAAGATTTAGGGCTGCTGAATATTTCGGTCAATAGGCTGCTGCTGGGAATAGCTCTAACAATGGCTTTGACCCCACTAGCCACAACGTAATCAGCTCTGGCGCTGGCGATGGCGGCAGCAATATCTATGGCAATTGTGATGACGATGTTGATAGAAATGTCGCTAGTGCTGACTCTGGCTATGCTCCTAGCAATAGAGATATTACCAGCAATATCGATAGAAATGGCGCTGGCAATAGCCACTGCTCGTTTGGCAAGAAGACTAAATTGTCCTGATGAATTTACCGTACAGGTATTAGACCAGCGAATCAGTTTTATCAGTCTTACATGCGGTTCAACATAGGCACGCGCTGCCTCTTCAATCGCATGAAGAAGCTGGATTGCTTTATTGCCCTGTAGCCCCGCCACCAGGAAAAACACCTCTCGCCAGCGGCCAGCGGTTAGGTGATGGGCGATCAGTTCAGTGTCTAGACCTTCTTCTTTGATGTGAAAAGCAGTGAGATATTCTTGCAGCGTTAGGTGCGAGAACGAATAGATTTTAGTAGCGCGCTCTACTAAAATGCCCTGCTGGCGCTCGATAGCTCGTAGAACGGCGGCTCCATCCAGGTATTTGGGTGCATCTAGGGTATCAGCCAAAAACTCGCTAATGCGCCGGGTAACGTCGTCTTTGAGAAAGAAAAGCTGATCTTGCTCGAAGCTCTCGTAAGCAATCTGGCCAAGAAGTACCTTTTCTAGATCGGGATGAAAACCCTCGTAAATGGGGTCTTGCTCTAAGCGCTTTTGAGCCGACCATTCCGACAACAAAATATCTAAAGCTTCGCCATATAGAGTGCTGAGTTTGGTTGGCAATACCTGCTTCGAATCATATACTAAGCATAAAAAAGCAAGCAGCAGCGGCGTTTGGGCAAGCTCTTTAGTAGCTTTATGTTCGTCTTTCTGTAGCAGTGCCCAATAGTTATTGGCAACGCCAGCATCTAGGTCTAAGGCTGAACGAAACCAGCGACGAATGAATTGCTCAATCTGCTCGTCGTCTAATTCTGCCAGAGTAACATCAGTAAAGCGCTTGAAGAAGGTGCCATGGCTACCGCGATAGGCGGCAATGCGGCAAGAGGCCACAAAGGCATTGGTGCTGTGGGCATCGACAAATTTCTCGATGTGCTCAACTACGCGGTTGAGGTTTTGGGTGGGCACTTCGTCTAGCCCATCCAGCAGCACTAGCAGTTTGCCCTGGGCCAACGAAGCTTCGGTAAAAGCCTCTGCCTCTGGAAAGCCGCAGGTGGCAAACTCGGCGGCGATCTTTTGCTTGAGGTCAACAGCTTGATTCCGCAATTCCTTTAGCTCAATCAGCACCGGAATGCAGTCTCGCTGAATCTGCCCATTCTTGCGCAGCGCTTCTAGGCCGATTTTGCGCAGGAATGTCGATTTGCCAATACCAGGGCCGCCCAGCACCATCAGGTATTGCTCGGCATTGGCAACCTGAATGCCGTCTTGCCGTGGAGATTCGCTAGACCCAAAGCTACGTCTACCCTTGGCGCGGTAGGTTGCTTCTAAATCATCAACTGCGGCAAAGAATTGAATGCTCTCATCGTCTAGCAGTTTGACAGCGGTGTAAATGTCTTCGAGGGGTAGAGGCTCTTTCATTAGCCCCGGCATGACTTTGACCTGGCATTGGTTGGCTTCGTAGCGCTGCACATAGTTTTGCGCGGCTTCAAAGGCTTTTTGCTTGGCTTGGGTTTCGCTGTAGGCTCCTTTGATCTGGCCAGCCACGGCTCCGCCTGTTTTGATGGCAGTTTCGATCACCGTTTTTGCAATTCCGCCGATCGCACTTTCGAGCAATGCCATGTCTATCTACCCAGGCTAACCTGCGCCAACCCTAGCACGACCTCTAGCCTTGTAAGTTGGGTACCGCTGAGCTTGTGGGCTAGCCGTCCCATCTGTCCACCCTCCAGCGCTGAATCACTTCACCTCAGTTCGCGATAACGCCACCCCCTTTTGCACCGACTGCTAGAGAATGAGCTATATCCATAGCACCTGCAAAGCGATGACCCGGCGATACCGATATCTAAAAATGCTAGCCCGAGTGCGCCGCAAGAAGCGCAAGCTGTGGCTGAGCAACAGCGGTGATTGGCAGTGGTTAGTCAGTAAACCGACATCAGTAGCCAGCCTCAATCGGTTGCTGTGGCGAGAATCAGTACCCTCCCTCAGCTTTTTTGTCATGCTGACCCTATCGGGGGTCATCTCAACGTTAGGGTTACTAGCGGGCAGCACCGCGACCGTGATTGG